>NZ_CP151951.1:115000-2515000 GCF_038592985.1 Paenibacillus sp. FSL R10-2782
TCCTGCAACGGAAACATTCAAATATGAAGCGTAAGCTTCAAACACTTACTCACTCGTTGCTCAGTTTTGAGAGCTCAAACTCTCTAGCTTCGACGAATGTTTCATTCACACATCCGTGTGGAACCGAAATATTCATCGGGTTTCGCTTCTTTGAAGCGAATTGCACCTTGAAAACTGGATACCGAAACGAAATTGCGTTTTAGAATATTCCTTTACGCTGATCTTGTGTAAACAAGTGAAATAAAGGTAGCTGCCTTGAATTTCATTCACACATTCGTGTGGAACCGAAATTCAAAGCAAATCGCATTTACGAAGTAAATGCTAGGTTAAGCTACAAAGAGCACACGGAGGATGCCTAGGCGCCAGGAGCCGACGAAGGACGTGGCGAACAACGATAAAGCCTCGGGGAGCTGTAAGCAAGCTTTGATCCGGGGATGTCCGAATGGGGAAACCCGGCTGTCTTCATCGACAGTCACTTTCTGCTGAATACATAGGCAGAACAGAGGCATACCAGGGGAACTGAAACATCTAAGTACCCTGAGGAAGAGAAAACAATAGTGATTCCGTCAGTAGCGGCGAGCGAACGCGGATTAGCCCAAACCAAGGAGCTTGCTCCTTGGGGTTGTGGGACGTCTCACATGGAGTTACAAAGGAACCGGTTAGATGAAGAGGTCTGGAAAGGCCCGCCAGAGAAGGTAAAAGCCCTGTAGTTCAAAACCTGTTCCCTCCGAGACGGATCCCGAGTAGTGCGGGGCACGTGAAACCCCGTATGAATCCGGCAGGACCATCTGCCAAGGCTAAATACTCCCTGGCGACCGATAGTGAAGCAGTACCGTGAGGGAAAGGTGAAAAGCACCCCGGAAGGGGAGTGAAATAGATCCTGAAACCGTGTGCTTACAAGAAGTCAGAGCCCGATCTATGGGTGATGGCGTGCCTTTTGTAGAATGAACCGGCGAGTTACGTTCCCGTGCAAGGTTAAGGTGAAAAACTGTAGCCGTAGCGAAAGCGAGTCTGAATAGGGCGACTTGAGTACGTGGACGTAGACCCGAAACCGGGTGATCTACCCCTGTCCAGGGTGAAGGTGCGGTAACACGCACTGGAGGCCCGAACCCACGCATGTTGAAAAATGCGGGGATGAGGTGGGGGTAGCGGAGAAATTCCAATCGAACCCGGAGATAGCTGGTTCTCCCCGAAATAGCTTTAGGGCTAGCCTCGGAATAAGAGTCGTGGAGGTAGAGCACTGATTGGGTGCGGGGCCCGCAAGGGTTACCAAGCTCAGTCAAACTCCGAATGCCATAGACTTGGTTCCGGGAGTCAGACAGTGAGTGCTAAGATCCATTGTCGAAAGGGAAACAGCCCAGACCATCAGCTAAGGTCCCCAAGTGTGTGTTAAGTGGGAAAGGATGTGGAGTTGCACAGACAACCAGGATGTTGGCTTAGAAGCAGCCACCATTGAAAGAGTGCGTAATAGCTCACTGGTCGAGTGACTCTGCGCCGAAAATGTAACGGGGCTAAACACGCCACCGAAGCTATGGCTTGATACTTAGGTATCAGGGGTAGGGGAGCGTTGAATGCGGGTTGAAGGTGTACCGTAAGGAGCGCTGGACTGCATTCAAGTGAGAATGCCGGTATGAGTAACGAAAAGATCTGTGAGAATCAGATCCGCCGAAAGCCTAAGGGTTCCTGAGGAAGGTTCGTCCGCTCAGGGTAAGTCGGGACCTAAGGCGAGGCCGAAAGGCGTAGTCGAAGGACAACAGGTCGAAATTCCTGTACCACCGTAATCCGTTATGAGCGATGGGGTGACGCAGTAGGGTAGTGACGCGGACTGATGGATGTCCGTCTAAGCAGTGAGGCTGGTGTGTAGGCAAATCCGCACATCGTAAGGCTGGGCTGTGATGGGGAGCGAAAATTACAGTAGCGAAGGTCATGATCTCAGACTGCCAAGAAAAGCCTCTAGCCAGGAGAAGGTGCCCGTACCGCAAACCGACACAGGTAGGCGAGAAGAGAATTCTAAGGCGCGCGGAAGAACTCTCGTTAAGGAACTCGGCAAAATGACCCCGTAACTTCGGGAGAAGGGGTGCCTCGGTAGGGTGAATAGCCCGAGGGGGCCGCAGTGAAAAGGCCCAAGCGACTGTTTAGCAAAAACACAGGTCTGTGCGAAGCCGCAAGGCGAAGTATACGGGCTGACGCCTGCCCGGTGCTGGAAGGTTAAGGGGAGTGGTAAGTCCTTTTAGGGCGAAGCTATGAACCGAAGCCCCAGTAAACGGCGGCCGTAACTATAACGGTCCTAAGGTAGCGAAATTCCTTGTCAGGTAAATTCTGACCCGCACGAATGGCGTAACGACTTGGGCGCTGTCTCAACGAGAGATCCGGTGAAATTTTAATACCTGTGAAGATGCAGGTTACCCGCGACAAGACGGAAAGACCCCATGGAGCTTTACTGCAGCTTGATATTGAATTTGGGTACGATCTGTACAGGATAGGTGGGAGCCTGAGAGACTTGAGCGCCAGCTTGAGAGGAGGCATCCTTGGGATACCACCCTGATCGTATCTAGGTTCTAACTTGGTACCGTGATCCGGTACGAGGACAGTGTCAGGTGGGCAGTTTGACTGGGGCGGTCGCCTCCTAAAGAGTAACGGAGGCGCCCCAAGGTTCCCTCAGAATGGTTGGAAATCATTCGAAGAGTGCAAAGGCAGAAGGGAGCTTGACTGCGAGACCTACAAGTCGAGCAGGGACGAAAGTCGGGCTTAGTGATCCGGTGGTACCGCATGGAAGGGCCATCGCTCAACGGATAAAAGCTACCCTGGGGATAACAGGCTTATCTCCCCCAAGAGTCCACATCGACGGGGAGGTTTGGCACCTCGATGTCGGCTCATCGCATCCTGGGGCTGAAGTAGGTCCCAAGGGTTGGGCTGTTCGCCCATTAAAGCGGTACGCGAGCTGGGTTCAGAACGTCGTGAGACAGTTCGGTCCCTATCTGTCGTGGGCGTAGGAAATTTGAGAGGAGCTGTCCTTAGTACGAGAGGACCGGGATGGACGTACCGCTGGTGTACCAGTTGTTCCGCCAGGAGCACCGCTGGGTAGCTATGTACGGAAGGGATAAGCGCTGAAAGCATCTAAGCGTGAAGCCCCCCTCAAGATGAGATTTCCCAATTAGTAAGACCCCTTGAAGACGACGAGGTAGATAGGTTGGGGGTGGAAGTGCAGTAATGCATGGAGCTGACCAATACTAATCGGTCGAGGGCTTATCCTAAAGTATAGAACGCAATGGAGTTTCGGATCCAGTTTTCAGGGTGTAACACCTTGAAGGTATGTAGAGGATACATACAAATACGTTGGATTTCTATACACGCAGTAGCGTGGTACCAGAAATCTGCACGGAAGAATTTACGATGTAAATTCATGTTTGGTGGCGATAGCGGAGGGGTTCCACACGTACCCATCCCGAACACGACCGTTAAGCCCTCCAGCGCCGATGGTACTTGGACCGCAGGGTCCTGGGAGAGTAGGACGTCGCCAAGCAAAAGGAAGAAGGACTATAATCTCTTGGAGATTATGGTCCTTTTTTGTATATTGCGTTCCAGAACCTTATATGTAACCCCTAATCTGTCTTTTTCCAAGCGGGTTATTTTTTTATAAAAGGGTCGACTATTTCTCAGGAAACGCTTAATTATAAAGGATGTCCTCCCTGCGAGTACACTTGTTTGTACAGGGGAATACTAATAGTTATGGCTGTGAGGAAGGCTTGACACCCCTATACCGCTTTGCTAAGATTGCAATAATATATTTTCAGAGAGCCTTGATTTGTCCATGTTGGACAGACAACAAGACCAATACAGACTAAACAATTTGAAGGAGGATCATCTTGGTGTGGGAAGATAAATTTGGTAAGGAAGGCCTTACCTTTGACGATGTTTTGCTGGTACCTCGCAAGTCGGTGGTTCTGCCGAAAGAAGTAAGTGTAGCGACCCGTTTGAGTGATAACGTAAAGCTGAATATTCCTTTGATGAGTGCTGGTATGGATACTGTTACTGAGGCAGTTTTGGCAATCGCGATGGCTCGTGAAGGCGGTATCGGTATTATTCATAAAAATATGTCAATTGAACAGCAAGCAGTAGAGGTAGATAGAGTAAAACGTTCAGAGAGCGGTGTTATCACCAATCCATTTTCATTGACTCCAGATCACTTGGTATCCGATGCTGAAGCTGTTATGGGTAAATATCGTATTTCTGGCGTACCTGTTGTAAACGAGGAAAATAAGCTGGTGGGTATTATCACGAACCGCGATCTTCGTTTTATTCATGATTTTAATCTTAAAATTAGTGAAGTTATGACGAAGGAAAAGCTGGTAACTGCACCTGTAGGTACGACTTTGCAGGAAGCGGAAGGCATTTTGCAAAAGCATAAAATTGAAAAGCTTCCTTTGGTCGATGATGGAAATTACCTCAAAGGCCTTATCACTATTAAAGATATTGAAAAGGCTATTCAATTTCCAAACGCAGCGAAAGATGCACAAGGGCGTCTTCTGGTCGGTGCGGCTGTAGGTATTTCTAAAGATACGTTTGATCGGACTGAAGCACTCGTAAATGCAGGTGTGGATCTGATTGTTGTCGATTCTGCTCATGGTCATCATATTAACATCATTGAGGCGGTTCGCAAATTGCGTGATGCTTATCCTGATTTGACGATTGTAGCAGGTAATGTAGCTACTGGTGACGGAACGCGTGAACTGATTGAAGCCGGAGCTTCGGTTGTAAAAGTCGGCATTGGTCCAGGCTCTATCTGTACAACGCGCGTGATCGCCGGGATCGGTGTTCCGCAAGTAACAGCTATTTATGATTGTGCGACAGTAGCACGGGAATATAATATTCCGATTATTGCAGACGGTGGCATTAAATATTCCGGTGAAATTACGAAGGCCATTGCGGCGGGAGCTTCTGCGGTAATGCTGGGTAGTCTTTTTGCTGGTACGGAAGAAAGTCCAGGCGAATCCGAGATCTATCAAGGCCGTCGCTTTAAAGTATATCGTGGTATGGGTTCCATGGCTGCGATGAAGCAAGGAAGTAAGGATCGTTATTTCCAAGATGATGATAAGAAATTGGTACCGGAAGGCATTGAAGGACGTGTCGCTTATAAAGGGCCACTTTCCGATACAGTACATCAGCTGTTGGGCGGTCTTCGTTCCGGTATGGGATATTGCGGTACTGCTAATATCGAAGAGCTTCGTAATGATACGAGCTTTATCCGTATTACGGGTGCAGGCCTACGTGAAAGCCATCCGCATGATGTGCAAATTACGAAAGAAGCGCCAAACTATTCATTATAAAGTTCGACTGTAGCAGACTTGAAGACAGGCAGGGCGTATTTCGCTCTGCCTGTCTTTTTACAGATTAACATCATGGAATTTATAAGTAAAAAAAATATTCGAGAGTAAAATGTTTATTTATTACATGTATTGTGTTATATTGGATATGTGGAAGTGGTAAATTACTATTTTTTTGAGAGGATGGAAATATTAATGAAAAAGAAGTTTGCTTTTACTAGCCTTATTACTTTTCTTATTGCTATGTTAGTTGCTGTACCTGTTTTTGCCGCTACAGGTTCTACAAGTTTTAACTTAGTAGCCGGTGGAAAGCAAAGCTTGAAGCAAGCATTACAGGTAAATAGTAGTGGCAGTGTAACTGTTTCCGTTAATGGTTTGTCAAATGGCTCGACAATTAGAGTAGTAGTTTACAATATAATTTCTGGAAATGAGCTTAGTGCTACATTTACTCAAAACAATCAATCTCGAACATTTACAAATTTGAGAACTGGTGAATACAATATACGTATTGAAAATATTGATTCTTCACCTGTTAGTGGTTCTATTGGGTTTAATTGGACTGGTAGTTGGGGTAAATGGATTGAATAAAGCATGTGACCTTTTAGGGCTGAATGTTAATATGGAAGGACAGATAGGGCTTTACCCTATCTGTCCTTTTTTTGCGTATAACCCTGTGATAGAATAGATAAGAATTGTTTTAGTAGTTGAGGGGCTTATATCTATAAGTGGACCGATATTAAAATAATAGATTTTGCAAAATTTATTTAAGTCAGTGCAATTTAGAGAGGGGTCCATATTCATTGAAAATTAACAGAAGCCAAAACAAATATAAAAAAAGTCAGGTATTTAAAAAAAGTGTAACTGCTATAATACTGTTAAATATGATGTACATGTCGGCATTGCCGGTTGTGGGCAATTTCGATTCGAGCGTGGCTACCTTTGCCGCTGGAGCGACAACACAGGCAACCAATATTACGGGGACAGGTTCTATTAATCCCCCTAGTCTGGCACTACGTTCCGCCATTTTGATCGAGCCTTCCACTGGGCAGGTATTGCTGTCTATGAATCCAGATGAGCCGCTTCCACCAGCCAGTATGACTAAAATGATGACAGAATACATCGTGGCTGAACAGGTTAAGCAAGGTAAACTCAAGTGGACGGATAAGGTTACGGTTCAAGAGAATGCTGCCAAGAGCATCGGATCACGTATTTTTCTGGCTCAAGGTGATCAACATACGGTAGAAGAACTGTATATTGCCATGGCGGTAGGCTCTGCTAATGATGCAACAGTAGCTCTAGCCGAGCGTGTATCTGGAACCGAGCAGGACTTTGTAAAATTGATGAATGAAACAGCTCAGAAAATGGGCATGAAAAATACGTATTTTATCAACTCAACTGGTTTGGATCGTAAGGATATGCCTACAGGGTTTCAACCAGACACAGACCGGGAAACTGTGATGACAGCGAGAGACGCGGCTACTCTGGCTGGTTACATCATTAAGGACCATCCGGATTATACACGGTTTACCACAATTCAATCTTACAAATTCCGTCCGACCGACAAAGCGCCAATTATTAACTATAATTGGATGCTAGAAGAAAATAAAAATATTACTAACTTTAGAAAGTTTGCTTATCCTGGCTTAGACGGAATGAAGACAGGCCATACCAATAATGCAGGAAATTGTTTTACAGGAACAGCCGAACGCAACGGAATGCGTCTCATTAGTGTAGTTATGGGGGCTGACTCGGATGCGCACCGTTTTACAGAGACTGCTAAAGTATTAAACTATGGCTTTGATAATTTTGAAGTGAAGCAGGTAGTGGCTCCAAAGACAGTGGTTAAAGGTGTAGAGAATGTGCCTGTCACCAAGGGAACTGAAACAGGAGTACCTGTTGTGACTAAGGATGCGGTAAGCTTTGTCGTACCTAAAGGCGCAGCCAACCCTAAAGTGACGTTTTCAACGAACATTACACCGGAAAGCTCACTTGTAGCGCCTTTGAAGCAAGGGGCAAAAGTCGGAACGATTAGCTATACGTATAAAACGGATGGTGTGGAAAAAGGTCAGGTGAAAACCGTTGATCTGGTAACTACGACGGCTGTAGAAGAGGCTGGCTGGTTCCGTATGCTTTTCCGGGCAATTGGTAACTTCTTCGGTGATTTGTTCCAGGGCATTAAAAACCTGTTCTAATCGTCTGATTACTAGACCGACAGAGCCGAGGATTCATTGCTCTGCCTTACGTATTTTGCTGATTGAAATGATTGTGTATTTGGCGTCTGTACGGTAAAATATTAAGTTAGAATCTAAACGTAACCCTTACAGGAGGAAACGAGATGGAAACGGGAACTTCACGTGTAAAAAGAGGTATGGCAGAGATGCAAAAAGGCGGCGTAATCATGGATGTCATGAACGCTGAACAGGCTAAAATTGCAGAGGCGGCAGGAGCTACAGCAGTAATGGCTCTTGAACGGGTGCCTTCAGATATCCGTGCGGCTGGCGGGGTTGCCCGTATGGCTGACCCAACGATTGTGGAAGAGGTCATGAAGGTGGTCTCTATTCCCGTTATGGCTAAGGCTCGTATCGGCCATTTTGTGGAGGCGAAGGTGCTGGAATCTCTGGGTGTTGACTATCTTGACGAGAGCGAAGTGCTGACGCCTGCGGATGAAGTTTTCCATATCGACAAGCGGGAGTTTACCGTTCCATTCGTTTGCGGAGCCAAGGATCTGGGAGAAGCACTGCGCCGTATCGGCGAAGGGGCCTCTATGATTCGTACAAAGGGTGAGCCTGGAACCGGGAATATTGTCGAAGCTGTTCGTCATATGCGTTTTATTAACGGCCAAATTCGCAAGGTGCAAAACCTGTCGAAGGACGAGCTGTATGCAGAAGCGAAAAACCTTGGCGTTGCTTACGAATTGCTGCTGGAAGTGCATGAGCACGGCAAGCTGCCAGTGGTTAACTTTGCAGCGGGCGGCGTAGCAACACCTGCCGATGCGGCATTGATGATGCATTTGGGCGCTGATGGTGTATTCGTTGGTTCCGGTATTTTCAAATCCGATAGCCCTGAGAAATTTGCACGTGCCATCGTGGAAGCGACTACTCATTATACGGACTACAAGCTGATTGCAGAAGTGTCCAAGAATCTGGGTGCTCCAATGAAGGGTATCGAAATTTCCAAGCTGGCACCGCATGAACGCATGCAGGATCGTGGTTGGTAAGAAGGAAGGGACAGGCATGAAAATAGGGGTTCTGTCGCTGCAAGGCGCTGTGGCTGAGCATATACGAAGCGTTGAACGTGCGGGTGCAGAAGGTGTGGCGGTGAAGAAGATCGAGCAGCTCGATGAGCTGTCCGGTCTTATCATTCCCGGCGGTGAAAGCACGACGATTGGCAAGCTGATGCGCAAGTATGACTTTATTGATGCCATACGCCAGTTTTCCGATCAAGGCAAGCCTATCTTCGGCACTTGTGCGGGATTGATCGTGCTGGCCAAAACGGTTCAAGGACAGGAAGAGGCGCATCTGGGACTGATGGATATTACGGTGTCACGTAATGCTTTTGGTCGCCAGCGGGAAAGCTTTGAAACAGACTTGGACATTAAAGGGATTGAGGAACCGGTTCGTGCTGTGTTTATACGCGCGCCATTAATACAGTCTGTTGGAATGGGAGTAGACGTGCTGTCTGAGTATAACGGCGAGATCGTGGCGGCCCGTCAGGGTCATTTGCTGGCTTCATCCTTCCATCCGGAATTAACGGACGATTACCGATTACATCAGTATTTTGTGGATATGGTCCGCGAATAGCGGAAAGTCAGGTTTGTAGTGTAGGAGGGATTACCTGTGTTAGATATAAAGATTTTACGTAATGAGCTTGGTCGGGTTGAAACAGCTTTGCAAAATAGAGGAAAATCTCTGGATCTGATAAATGGCTTTACGGATTTGGATGTGAGTCGTCGTGAGCTGCTCCAGGAAAGTGAAGCGCTCAAAAATCGCCGAAATGTTGTATCCGGTGAAGTAGCCAAGTTGAAGAAGAATAAAGAAAATGCGGATGACCTTATTGCTGAAATGCGTCAGGTTTCCGACCGTATTAAAGAATTGGATGAGCAAGTGCGCGAGCTGGAGGTCCAGATCGACGAGCTGGTAATGTCCATTCCGAATATCCCCAATGAGTCAGTGCCTGTAGGTGCTTCGGAGGAGGATAATGTAGAGATTCGTCGCTGGTCCGAGCCACGCGAGTTTTCTTTTACGCCAAAAGCACATTGGGAGCTGGCACAGGAGCTGGACATTCTCGATTTTGAGGCGGCAGCAAAGGTGACGGGTTCCCGTTTTACGTTCTACAAAGGACTGGGGGCACGCCTGGAGCGTGCGCTGATTAACTTTATGATGGATCTGCATAGCAGTGAGCATGGTTATGAGGAAATGCTGCCTCCATACATTGTGAATCGGGATAGCCTGTATGGCACGGGACAGCTTCCGAAGTTTGAAGAGGATTTGTTCAAGCTGCGCGATACCGAGTATTATCTTATTCCTACGGCTGAAGTTCCGGTAACGAACTATCACCGCGAAGAGATTATGAACGCGGATCAGCTTCCAAAAAATTATGTGGCATACAGCTCTTGCTTCCGCTCTGAGGCAGGATCGGCAGGACGGGATACACGTGGTTTGATCCGTCAGCATCAATTCAATAAGGTAGAGATGCTCAAGCTGGTTCACCCAGATACCTCCTATGAGGAACTGGAGAAAATGACGAATAATGCAGAGCGTGTTTTGCAACTGCTTGGACTTCCATATCGTGTGCTGGCACTTTGCACCGGGGATATGGGCTTCACGTCTGCCAAAACGTATGATCTGGAAGTGTGGCTACCTGAAAGTGGCATGTACCGTGAGATTTCTTCTTGTTCCAATACAGAGGACTTCCAGGCGCGTCGTGCTAACATCAGGTTTCGGCCGGAGCCAAAAGCAAAGCCTGAATTTGTACATACACTGAACGGTTCAGGATTGGCTGTAGGACGCACAGTGGCTGCTATCTTGGAGAATTATCAGCAGGAGGACGGAAGCGTTGTAATCCCAGAAGTGCTGCGTTCATACATGCGAGGCGCTGAAGTTATCGCTCCCCAATAGTAACCATTGCATTCGTTTAAAGTCTGTGGTAAAATAATTTTGTTGCGCCTGAGATTATTTTAAATGGGAAGCAACTTTATCCAATTACCACCTGGAGAGGTACCGAAGCGGTCATAACGGGGCGGTCTTGAAAACCGTTAGAGTGCAAGCTCACATGGGTTCGAATCCCATCCTCTCCGCCATTATAATAAATGAGCCAAGCCATTCGAATACGATAGCTGATTCATTAGCCTTTATGTGCTGATGTTTAGAGATCGTAAAGGATGGCTTTTTTGTTGTATAAAAATCCTGTTTTTTTCACACGTTATCAGATGTGGAGGTGCTGGCATGAATCGAGAAATGACAGTAGATCAGCAAAAGCTGGTAGAGGCCTGGCAGGAACAACTGCCGAGACTTTTAAATTCAGGAGATAAATCACAGGTACAAGCAGATGAAGCAGACAACCGAACTATACGAATCCATATTGAGGTAGAGGGCCGACAAATGTACTCCTTTGATTTTGCATGTACTTATGTAGATTCTAGAGAAGTACAGGTTAGCTTGGTCGATGTAGAACGGGACGGACAGTCTGTGGATGAACGAACAGATATCATTCAGCAACTGGTGTCCGATTACACTCGACATATTCACCAGTGTGCTCAGACGTTACAGTCATTGACACATTCGTAGTCATGAAGGAATGAGGGGGAAGCTACATGACAAAAGCCAAAAATGGACTGGATAAAAACCTGTCTAACATTGTGGATGATTTGGAGCAGCGTCCGGTTAACAGTCATCAGGCACAGCAAGTGCAGCAGGATCGTAATGACCGCCGTCATCAGGATGCACTTAACCATGATAAAACAGAAGACCTGCACCATCAATAGTCCTACTTTAAATGGTAATAAACGGATTTACTAAGGTATTTAAATATAGTCTGAGAACGGAGGATGCATAAATGAGCAAGCCTAAAGCCATTCCTGTTCCCGAGGCACAGGACGCCGGTGAAGGAAACGAAAAGCGTGAGCGCAATCATCAACAGGAGCCACTATCTGGTTCCAAAAAGGTGAAGCAGCGGAATCATGTAGACCATCACAACAGAGAAGGATCATAAGCAGTTAGACTTTTTGCCTAAAAATTTGGTGAAATACAGGACACTCTGGTTAGAGAACCAGGGTGTCTTTGTGCTTATTGTAAGAAAATTTTCCAATAAGTGTTTCATTGCATGTGAGTATGCGGTAAAATGGAGGGGTGTGTATTTTTTTGTTAGTATTATAAAAGGGGTTAATTACGAGAGGAGAGAATCTACACAATGAGTAAAAAGTTATCTGTCTTGGTACTCACTATGGTGTTGCTTTTGACGGTAGCCCTGGTAGGTTGTAGCAAGAAACTGGAACCGAAGGAAGCTGTTACGAACGGTACGGCTAATGCAATGAAATTGACTTCTTATGAATCCAAAAGTCAATTTTCGGTTAAAGATCTGACGATCACATCTGCTTCTGTTCCAAGCGAGCAAAGTGCAATGGTAACGAGCATGCTGAAAAATGCAGATATTACGCTGGATGGCGTATATCAAAAAGAACCTTTACAATCTGAAATGACGCTGGGCATTCATTTGAAAGGTGATCTTTCCACTAGCTTCACCATTCCAATGGTTATGACCAAGGATAAATTGTACGTTAAAATTCCGAACATTCCATTTTACCCGCTTCCACAGGACGTAGTAGGCAAATTCCTGATCATTGATCCTCAGGAGCTGGCTAAACAGTCTGGACAAGAATTTAATCCTGCATCAATGGATCAGGAAAAATCGCAGAAATTTGCGAATGAAGTCATTGCTGCTATTCTGGGCGAGTATGATCAGGCAACGTACTTCTTTGATATTGATCCTAAGGATGCTAAATTGCCACAAGGCATTAAAGCTAAGCAAGTCGTACAATTTAAAGTGACAAACGACAACGTGAAGCAAGCTGTCGATACTTTTGTTACTAAGGCCATTCCTAAAGCGATTGATGTGATGTCAAAAGACGAGTACATCAGCTTGTTCCAATTGAAGAAAGAAGATCTTACCGCAGCAAAACTTGCAGTAGAAACAAACACCAGTGATTTCAAGAAAAAGCTGGATGAGTTGAAAAGCTATTTGACAGTGAAGCAGTTTGACATTAACATAGCCTTGAACAAGGATGATATTCCTGTGTATCAAGACCTGAATGCGAATGTAGAAATGAATGATCCGACCACAAAAGATAACGTAAAATTGTCTGTGACTGGCTACACGCAATACAGCAAAATCAATGAAAAAGCAACATTTAAAGTGGGTATTCCAACAGGGGACCAAGTCCTGACGATCGAACAATTTCAACAAAAAATGCAAACTGTTGCTCCTTAAATAAAGGAACGACGTGATTGTAAAGGCATTATCCATATCATCTGATGTAATACAACAAAACCGCTTGGCTTAGAGCCAGGCGGTTTTGTTGTTATATATGGCTCTGAGCAGATGGTGTAGCGGTCCAGGTTTGCCACACGTTATCCTCGGCTAAAAGCCCGAACATTCGATGATCCTGCCATGTCCCTTGAATTTGTACCAGCTTGCGGGCAATGCCTTCAGGCTGAAAGCCGCATTTTTGCAGTACACGCTGTGAGCGTTCGTTATGCAGCAGGGTGCCGGCTTGCAGTCGGTGAAGTGATAGGGCGCGGAATGCAAATTGTATGGTCAGCTTCAAAGCTGCGGTCATGTGTCCTTTGCCTTGTTCGTGCTGATCCATCATGTAGCCGATATCGGCGAATTGTCCCACGCCTCGCACAAGATTAGAAATAGAGATATACCCGATGAGACGCTCGTCCTCCAAGAGAAAGATACCGAACGAATATCCCCGATCCTCCTCGGCTTGACGCAATTTTTGACGGATATATTCCTGCTGTTCTTCCAGCGTGAAAAATGAGTCGCCGTGAAGTGGCTCGTACGGTGCATGAGACTCCCTATTTGTAAGCCTGAGGGCCAGTAGAGCTTCACTATCCGCCAGGCTAAATGGTCGCAACAAGATACCTTGAGGCATGTTATACAGGCTCATAGGCATGGGCTGATCTCCTTCCATAGGAAATTAGCAGTGAGACGTAAATAACGGCTGCACCACTGTTGTGTATAAGTAAGCGATCTAGCTCCCATCCTCAGGATGAAGACGGTGGAGAAGGTAGCTTGGCAGCGGCTCTTTTTTGCCGTAGCTGACGAAAAAAATCCGTCAGCAGCGAGGCGCATTCCTCTTGAAGAATGCCGCTGATCACCTCAGTGCAATGATTGAATCGAGGCTCCTGTAGGAGATTCATCAGCGTGCCCGCACAGCCTGCTTTCGGATCAGTGGTGCCGTAGATCAAATAGGGAACCCGTGATTGTACAATGGCTCCGGCGCACATGGGACACGGTTCCAGAGTGACATACAGCCTGCAATCCAGCAGGCGCCAGGCCCCCAGATGCTCGCTGGCCTGACGAATGGCGACCATTTCGGCATGTGCTGTCGGGTCAGCGTTCGTCTCACGCAAGTTGTAACCGCGTCCTATGATTTCATTATCTTTTACGATGACAGCTCCGATGGGCACTTCACCCAACGCTTCTGCCTTATACGCTTCTTGAATAGCTTCTTTCATCCAATAAGCGTGATCTATCGTGGTCACTGGTAAAAAAGCTCCTTTCAAATGCGAATTATCCAACGAACAAATATTCCGCTGTTAACATGATGTGAATAATTTTGTGGATAACACGACACTTGTCCACAGGTTTATCCACAGTTTATAATAAAGGCTGTGTATTTGTGGACGACTTGTGGATGATTATCTTATTATATTGTAGGCAAACGTTCGCATATTGACAACTGTATACAAGCTGTGTGTATTTA
The DNA here is from genome assembly GCF_038592985.1 of Paenibacillus sp. FSL R10-2782. Classification (NCBI taxonomy): domain Bacteria; kingdom Bacillati; phylum Bacillota; class Bacilli; order Caryophanales; family Paenibacillaceae; genus Paenibacillus; species Paenibacillus sp. FSL R10-2782. The sequence continues at coordinate 129,314 of NZ_CP151951.1, forward strand.
TGTTTATCCGGGAAATGTAAATGCTGGTATCACAGGCGGTATTACGGTATCATTGAGTTAGCAATTGCCAGTAATCGCCAGCATACGGCAAGAGGTGAGAAATCAGTGTGTCGATAAAAATCAAAATTACGATCATTTTGTCGGGGTCCCTTCTGTTTATCCTTTTGTTAAATATTGCACTCAACTATTACACGACCCACGAAAATTTAAGAAGTGACAGCGAAACGAAAATGGTTCTGACGGCCAAGACTATTGGAGGTGCCATTGAACAAGCTCAACAAAGCTGGGTGGCTGTAGACAAGCAGCTTGGATATAATTTGTGGCTCTCTGCCACACTGGCTGCCAGCAAGCTAGATCCTGATATCGATCATATTACGCAGGAACAACTCGAACAGATGACCAAGCGCAGCGGGGATATTGATATTTCCTTGATGGTGCGTGATGGAGAGGGGTATAAGATCGCCAAATCGTCGAATCCAAAAGAGATCATGTCTGGCGATCCGTTGACCGGCTATTGGAAAAATGCAGTTGATCAATTATATGAGCATGGACAGGCTGGATTGGTGCATGGTCAACAACTGGAACATTTTTGGACTGGAGCATTTGACTATACAGGCTCAGATGCCACCCATATTAACAAGTGGGGATTTTATTATGACCAGAAGCGAAACTATATGATCCGAATCTCCTTCCAAGACAGTGAAGTTCAAAATTTTATACCGATTCTCAATCCCGATGAAATCGTAAAGCAAACCCAACAAGTGGATTACCGCATCATGGAGATAACAGGAATTAACCCCACAACCTTCGGTGGCCCTACGATGGACAGCCATGGAAACGACCGAAAATATTATTACATGTACAACAAACCTATCCGATTCGGCACGTATCAACTAGCGAGGGTGCAGGAGGATCGTTTGGCTGTGTCCAAGGCCGTTTTCTCCGGGGAGAGCATTGTACAGGAATGCTATATTAAAGGTGAACGGGTCCTCGTCAGTTACATACCATTTTATCCGGCTAACCGTGATGCCTATGTCATTCGAATTGTTATGAATTATGATACGATCTCTTCCGTTATTTATAAGCAATTAATCAGTCTGATCGCCATCTCTATTGTCTTACTGGAGGTTGTAATCATTGGCAGTTATGTGCTGGCAAGTATATTTGTCCGCCCAATTCAGTCGATATTGGGAAAAGTGAACGAGATGGCTGACGGCCATTTTGACACACGACTACAGATTAAGGGCGGCCATGAGCTTGCACAGCTAGGTGAGCGCATCAATGCGATGGCCTACAATCTTGGGATGTATACACGGAGACTCGAACAGATGTATGAGGAAAACCGTTCTGTAAAAGAGCATTTGGAGTCTGTCATTAACCAGACTGCTGATGCGATTCATGTGACAGATCAGGATGAGCGTATCATCCGGGTCAATCATGCCTTTGAAGCCCTGTACGGCTGGACCAAAAAGGAATTGGTCGGACGTAAGCTCCAGTTTGTACCGCCACAGCAAGAGGAAGAGTACGAATTTCAGAAGGAAAGATTGCTTCAGGGAGAGAGTATGGTGTCTATTGAGTCCATTCGAATGCGTAAGGATGGAAGTACGGTGGAGATTAGTATGAGTACATCGCCCATCCTGGATGAAGAAGGCCAGATTCTGGGATTTATCAGCGTCTCGCGGGATATTACAGGCCGCAACCGGATGGAGGAATTGCTGCGCAGATCGGAGAAGCTGACGACGGTAGGACAACTGGCGGCAGGGGTGGCGCACGAAATTCGTAATCCGCTGACCACGCTGCGTGGGTTTCTCCAGTTACAGCAGCAAAATAAAGCGCTGAATCTGAAGCATAACGATATTATGCTGTCCGAGCTGGATCGTATTAATCTGATCGTTAGCGAATTTTTAATATTGGCGAAGCCGCAAGCTGTACATTTTCAGAAAAGAGATGTGCGCAATATTGTGAGTGACGTTATTTCCTTGCTTGATAGTCAGGCGCATCTGCTGGGCATTGTGTTCAATCTTGAAGTAACGGAGGAGCCTGCCCTCGTACATGCCGAAGTAAATCAGTTAAAGCAGGTATTCATTAATTTGCTTAAAAATAGTATGGAGGCCATGAGTAAGGGTGGTACGATAACGATTCATTTGTTCTTGGAGGGAGAAAGCGTTAAAATCTTCATACGGGACCAAGGGACGGGTATTCCCGCAGAGATGCTGTCCAAGCTGGGGGAACCTTTTTTCACAAACAAAGAAACAGGTACAGGACTCGGACTCATGGTCAGCCAGCGTATTATACAGAGTCATAAAGGAACACTGGATATTGAAAGCATAGAGGGTGAGGGAACAACAGCCCTTGTGCAGCTTCCAACTGCCAAGCCTGAGCAACTGGAGGGGCAGGAGAAGGAAGCGTGACAGTAGAAATGGAGGGTACACAGGTTGCGCATTAACAAGTTTATCAGCGAAACCGGTTTTTGCTCGCGCCGGGAGGCGGACAAGCTGGTAGAGAGCGGCCGCGTGACGATTAACGGCGAGGTGGCGGTGCTGGGCAGTCAGGCGGAGGAGGGCGACGATGTCCGTGTGAACGGCAAGCCACTCCGTGAGAAGTCCAATCACGTATATATTGCATTGAACAAGCCGGTGGGGATTACAAGCACGACAGAGAGCCATATTCAAGGGAATGTTGTCGACTTTGTGGGACACCCGCAGCGGATTTTTCCCATCGGACGTCTGGATAAAGATTCGGAAGGTCTTATTTTACTTACCAATGACGGAGATGTTGTGAATAAGATTTTACGGGCGGAAGGCAAGCATGAGAAGGAATATATCGTAACGGTGGATCGACCCGTCACACCTTCTTTCGTGCAGGGGATGTCCACAGGTGTAAAAATACTCGGTCAGCGGACGCTTCCCTGCGAAGTGACGCGTGTTTCTGAGTACGTATTCCGCATCATCTTGACGGAAGGAAAAAACCGTCAGATTCGGCGCATGTGTGCTGCCTTCGGCTATGAAGTGAAGAAGCTGCAACGTCTGCGGATTATGAATATTCGATTGGGGTCGCTTCAGAGAGGCGCCTGGCGCGACCTGACAGAGACAGAGAAGCAGGAACTAGGTGAGATGCTGAATTACACACTCAGCTAAGCCTGAGGGCTTCTCATGGCTGATAGATGGCAGGGCAATGGATAGGATAAGAGGCAGAGTGGAATAGCACAATGAAAAGGCACCAGCTGCATAAAAAATGCGGCGGTGCCTTTGTCTATATAACATATGCATAATCAACCTTCATTCGAGCTTGAGGTAGGACTGATAACTTGTGTGCCGTTCTGATATTTACGTAGTACGGAAATTTCGACACGGCGGTTTTTGGAGCGTCCTTGACCATCCTGATTGCTTGCTAGGGGACGATACTCACCATAACCGATGGATACAAATTTGGTTGGATCAAGCTGCGGGTTGAGTAGCAAAATGCGCAAGAAATTCAGAGATCGTTTGGCACTCAAATCAAAGTTGGATGGAAACTGGCTATTGGAAATAGGGACATTATCCGTATGACCCGATACGATAACATCATAGCCAGGAAACTGCTGGAGCATGCTGGAGATGGACTTGGCCAGCTTTCTCGCTTCCGGCTTTACTTCGGCCTCACCCGATGAAAACAAGGCGTTATCACTAATAGTTATCATGAGCTGGGATTGGTTCAGTTTTGTATTGAGCAGCGGAGTCAGCCCATTATTTTCAATATACTGATCCATTTGCTTTTTGAGCTTTTTCAAGTCCTCTTCTTCCCGCTGGGCGAGTTGCTTTTGCAGTTCAGCCGTAGAAGTTGCCTTCGATTTTATAGGTTGTGTTACCTGTTCTTTATTTTTGCCCATATCTGCGGATTGTGGCGATGGATTGGCAGCAGAGTGATCCAGTATGCCTGTGCCGCCACTAAAGGCCGCACTCATGGATTGAGCCATAGTTTCAAATTTTTTGGCGTCGAGCGCGCTCATCCCGAATAAGACGATGAAAAGAGCTAGCAGAAGGGTCATCAAGTCGGAATATGGCAACAGCCAGCTTTCGTCGGCATGCTCCTCGTGCGGTTCATGTCTTTTTTTACTCACCGGAATCCCCATCCTTCTCGGTCAGGGTAGCCCGTTCGGTTGGAGTCAGGAATATCGTCAGTTTTTGGCTGATCGCAATGGTGGATATACCTGATTGAATCGACAGCAGGCCTTCGACCATCATCAATTTAAGCTCTACTTCTTTTTTGGATAGTCGTTTCAGCTTATTGGACATTGGATGCCACAGGACATAACCTGTAAAAATACCAAGCAACGTCGCAATAAAGGCTGCCGCGATGGCATGAGACAGCTTGGCCATGTCACTAAGATCGGCCAGAGCGGCAATCAGACCTACGACGGCACCGAGTACCCCGAGCGTTGGAGCGTACATACCAGCCTGAGAGAAGATCAGTGCACCGGAGCGGTGTCGATCCTCGGTGGCGTTAATGTCCTCCATTAGAACATCCCGCACGAATTCCTGATCATTACCATCAATAATCATACGCATACCACCACGCATAAAGGGATCGTCGATCTCCTCTACCTTGGATTCCAGCGCAAGCAGACCTTCGCGACGGGTAATGGATGCCCATTCGGTAAATGTGCCGATGAGCTCTTTACGGTCCAAAAGCTTTTGTTCCGTAAAAATAACCTTGAACAGTTTTGGAATCCGTTTGATTTCTTCCATCGGGAAGGCCATAAAAATACTTGCTGCCGTTCCGACAAAAATAATCATGTAAGCAGCGGGGTTGTTGACCAAGTTGATCACTGGCGCACCTTTGAGAATCATCCCGACGACCAATGACACAATCCCGAGTACAAGTCCAATAATGGTTGAAATTTGCATGATACACCTCATCCATGAGAATAGATTTTGAATCCTTTCATGCCGCCGGGGTCGTCCTTGCCCCAGGCACGTCATTACAAGACGGATTATAGTATTTATCGACAAAACTCTCTTTTTTGTTAAGTACGAATTTCCGGTATAATAAGGTGATTATGTAATGAATGGCGGAAGAATTGGAGGAAATGGCATGGGAGTGAAGCACGGACGGGAGTATGAACAAATTTTGAACGATTTGACAGAGGCTGTGGGACGCATTCCAGATAGCTATGAATTTTTCGAAATGGAAGCAGAAGATTGGGACAGGCTGGACCCGGCAGGGCGTCAGGAAGTCAATGAAGCACTGGCTGAAGATCTGTTTTATGCGCTGGGTACAGAGCCTGTTATCGCTGTGGGCAGCGGCGTTGTTATCTATGAACCGGGGCGGCACCGTATCTATGTGCTCATTGGAGATGAGGAGTTGACGTCGGTACCTTTGATTTGAACAGGCCGTTTTATGGATTTATCAACGGGGCCGTGGTAATATGGACACCAATATATCGTAGTTTTGGTCGCATTCAAAGCGGCTGAAAGGCTTCCGTACAAACAGGGAGGAGTCGTATCATGCCTTTTACACAAGGAGAGATTGAAGCACATCTGGAGAAGCTGGAGGGCTGGGAACTGGAGGAAGGACGATGGATTGTCCGGAAATATAATTTTTCCAGTTTTATGAAAGGGATTGCATTCGTGGATGAAGTTGCTGCTATATCGGAAGCATTTAATCATCATCCATTTATTACGATTGATTATAAGACCGTGACCCTGCGTTTAACCTCCTGGGATGACGGTGGCATTATGGCCGTGGATATTAAGGAAGCCCAACAATATAATGAAGCTTTTGAGAAAATGCGTAGCAGTCATTGAGCTAATCGTAGCCTGCCGTATGATAAAAGCGCCTTCGATATACAACAATGCTGTTGTATGCCGAAGGCGCTTTTATCATAGAACACGAGGCTGGTGGTCGGGATGATATACCATACAATGAAACGCCTTCTTGCCATCGGGAGTCTGACGTTCATAGGTATCGGTAAGCTCAAATCCGGCTGCCTTGTAAGCACGGATGGCGCGCCCATTCCAGGTCAGCACCTCCAGATCAATTTCATTCTCAGGATTGCGTCGTCTGGCTTCCTCGGCAATGGCACGGACAAATTCGGCGCCTCTGCCATGTCCACACAATCCGGGATGCATTCCCAGACCTAGCCGGGTCACGCCAATCATCGGGAAATATTGAGCAAATCCGGTTAGTATGTTCTCGTCGTCCAATACGGCTACGTATTGATCTTGGCGAAGCGAGGGGCTTCCAAATTCGACCTCAAGCGCCTTCATTTGTTCCCAAGGCAGCCAGCCGTATATATTGTAGGGTGGATCATAGCGCCACTCACATATCGCAGCCGCCTGCTGCTCGTCCATCGGCACGATTCGGTAGTTAGATATTGAGGCAGGCATGTCTTCCCGTCCTCCTTTTACAAGTACTTAAACCATTAACAACAGATTGTAGACAAGTTGCAGGGGATTGGCAAGCGTGTTTATTTCATACCCAAGTCGGGTATACATTCAATAAGAAGGCTTTACTGCTCATATGCTCCCCCCGCCGTGACGGTAAAACCGACGATGTTCGCAACAACTGAAACCTTTTGAGGTGTCAGTTCGTCAGTAAAGATAACGTTTCTGATGTCGCGGACATAAAAAACCGCAATTCGATTCCGGCCAGAATCAAATTGCGGCTCAGGTTAGCTTGCTGTTCGTTAGTTATTCTACGTTGTCGTCATCAGGAGTTTCAGAAGCTACAGCGTGGTAAGCATCTGTGCTCATAATTCTTTTGGCACCGACATATCGGTTAGCGTAATAATTTTCGTTCAGTGAGCTAACAACTACACCACGTGAAGATGAGGAGTGGGCAAATTTCCCTTCACCCATGAAGATACCTACATGGGAAATGCCTCTACCTGTGGTGTTGAAGAACACCAGGTCTCCAGGTCTCATTTCATCGCGGGATACGGAAGATCCCATTTTGAATTGTGATCCGGATTGATGCGGCAGTTTAATTCCCAGTTTTTGATATACATACATTGTGAAGCCGGAGCAATCGAATCCGTCGAGTGTAGTGCCTCCGCTTCTGTAGCTCGTTCCTTTGGTATCTTGGATGACCTGGTCCATCTTGGAGTCTGCAAATGCACTGCCGCCACCGAATGTAAAAGATGTAAAGGCAATGGCAAGACCCATGACTGCGATTGTTAGTTTCTTCTTCAAAAAAAATATACCCCTTCCAATGCCTGCGAGGTTAGCTTAAGGATTCGGTAGAAGGTTCCCCTATGACCACTCTGTTGCGAGATCAATTCACCCAAACTGGTTCCCCCGCTTCCTAGGTGCCAGGAATTAGGCTTAACTTAAGATGTGCACCTTGGAGAGCAGTATTCACGATAACGATGCTTTAAGGTAAAGGTTACAATAAAGATTACAAAGTTGTTACTATCAGTTCACTGCGATTATTGTAACAAAGTCGGCTGGCTTTGGCAAATGTTTCATCGCAAAAAGTTACAAAAAAATCTGCTCCCTTTATCGCGGGAACAGATTTTGTTAAGAGTATTCAGTTATGTGCCGTTTACATGGATAGGAATGGATATAGATAGTCGCCTTTCGACAGCCAGAAATTGCTCAGGAGGAACGGAGTGGGGGTTCAACCTCTGCCGGAGATATCGGTATGCCATAGGCGGTACTGTGAACTGATGTGCCATAGCCTGACCAGACTGGTAACAAAATGATACGTTTGCTGGAGAATGAGTGCCAGCATGCCAGTCCAAATCATCGCCACCGTGCCGAATAGGCCAAGGACAAGCAGCACACCTGCGCCGAGCAGAAGCGAAATACCGATAGCCGGGAGGATTTGGCGAAAGAAGGCGAGCAGCGACGGCAGTATGGCGTGACCACCTACGGTGCCTAACTGCATGTACAGGATGCACTGGCGGATGAACCAGCCATAGGCGATCCAACCGATGGCATAGGGCAGCACATGCAGCAGATAGGCGGGAGATTGCAGCGCCCCGGCTACGATAGGGTAGAGCCTCGGCACCACCCAGAAAGCAGGGAGCAGCAGGAGCCCAAGCTCGATGATGTAATAGATAATAGATGATAAACCATGACGTTTCATTCCACGGAAGAAAGACAGACTTTGCGGCTCGGTTGCATGGGTGTGCAGACTTTGGTATATTCCCGCCCGGATGAAGGGGGTAATCAGTATACGCAGCGCCGTTGCCCCCAGTAGTATCCACAGATACATATGAACCTCCCGGTTGTCCGTCAGGGCAATATGGCTCTCCATCCAAAACAAGGTCTTTCCCAGTTCGTTTTGACCCTGGTCAGGGTAGCGCAGCAGCAGGGGAGTAACGGCGGATTGTACCACTCGATAGAGAAAAACGCCCCATAGCAGTCGATACAGAAACAGAATGATGACAATATAAAATTGTATGCGCACAAGCGCCCAGCCTTCTTTTATAACAATACGCATCTATAGACACCTCACCATGACAGACTTCCAAGCATTGTCTCCAGCAGCTTGGTTACACTTATGCTCCAACGGGTCTGTGTTTTCTCGTCCAGTTCGGCCTTCAGGTTGTTGTTGATATGCTTGTTCTCCAGTGCAATCGTGTACAGTGGATCAACAATCACATGAGAGACCGGGGATGCACTTTTAAGTCGATAGGTGGTGCTTTTGCCCATACCGTCCCATGCCTTGAATAGCGTTGTGCCGTCCTTGAAGGTAATTTGAACAGGGACCTTCGGATAATCGGCCCCTTTTTTGCTGAGTGTAATGATTGCTTCGTATCCGTTGGTCAGCGGGCGGTTCGTAATGCGATCTACCGAAAAGTCCGCCATCTGGCCGTCGTATACATATTGTTCAAAATAATGGCTCCACGAACGTCCGGTGGCTCTTTCGACGATACGCTGAAAATCCTGTGAGGTTGGATGCTTGAATCGATAGGTCTGGACGTAGGTACGCATAATTCGGTCCATTTTTTTCGCGCCGACCTGGCGTTCAATGCCACGCAGCACCAGTTTACCCCGAGAATAGGCATTTTGTGCATATTCAGTAGCCGAGCCGTACTTCCAGGACTCGCGGTTTAACGGCTGTGGGGAAGACACCTGTCCAGACTGTAACGGCAAGTTGGGGATCAGTCCGTACTCTTGCTCCATGAGTCGTTCCTCTGCATAAGAGGTAAAGCCTTCATCCAGCCATGGTTCCTCAAATTCGTTGTTTGCAACCATTCCATAGAAATATTGATGCCCAATCTCATGAACAACTGTCCGCTCCAGATTGTAGCCGGGATTCAGATTATCCGCGGCTGCGGCTGTAATCAGTGTGGGATACTCCATGCCGCCCGCGCCGCTGCCTGCTTTGGGTGGTACAACGATGGACAGGGTCGAATATGGATAAGGCCCGTACCACTTGCTGTAATAGGAAAGAGCGGCCTTGGCTGCGCTCATATAACGTCCCCGGAGTTCCTTGTGCGATGGGTCGAGATATAGCTTGACTTTGACTCCCGGTACCTCAGCAGAGGAAAATGGTTCTTCTACAGCTACAAAATTTGGTGAAGCGGACCATGCAAAGTCGTGCACGTCATCGGCATAGAATTGATATATTTTCTGCCCATTTTGCCGGATTGCTCCACGGGTAGGGAATCCAGTTGCGGCCACGATGTATGTTTCGGGCACTCGAATACGCACACTGTAAATTCCGAAATCGGCGTAAAACTCGGAGTTTCCATGATACTGATGCAGATTCCAGCCTTCCTCGGCGCGTCCACGCTGTCCTGCGGTTTCATAGACGCTAAGTTTGGGAAACCATTGACCCGCCATGACAAAATCATCTGTTGCGCCCATACGTGCGAAGATGGCGGGTAGCTTTACCTCAAACTTCATATATAATGTAATGCTTTCACCGCCTCGGACCGGCTTGGGGAGACGCACCTTCATGAGCGAGTGGTCGTTCACGTTACCGTCATCCGGCTGCACATACTGTGTCCGGTGCATGAGGGATAAACCGTCTTCCGTTTTAAGTTCAGTTAGTGTCATGGAGCCAAAGCCGTTCTTGGGCATGGTGTCACTGCGCAGCTTGCCCCCGGATTCCTTCATAAAGGTGGTTTCCATGGAAGAGAAGGCATTGGGGTACAGGTGCAGATACAGATCATTCACGGTTTTTGTGCCCGGATGCTTCCAGGTGAGCGTCTCGGTGCCCCTTAAAACCTGCCCTTCTTCCAGGGACACGTCAATGTGGTATTCCACCACACGCTTGCTGAGAATTTCCGAAGCGGGCTGTGGAGGACTTTGGGGCACGTCAGGCAGGATGTTTGCTCCCAGGGGCTTGCCCATGTTTGGCGCAAGCGCAGACTCTGACTGGGAATCGTACGGCGGTTTGCCCAAGGATTGCAGATCCGACTCAGGTTGAGGCTGCCAGGCAAACCATAACGTCCCTGCGAGGAGACCGAGGGCTAGTGTAGACAATAAAACGATTTTGGTGTGTGCTGGGGTCATACAATGGATACCTCCCGTTGACAAGCATCTACAGCATGTATATGTTTGCTTTCGGGAGATTATTAGTTAAAATATTTATAGTGTAGAATGAGTGTCAAGACGGAAAATGGAGGCCTAGTGACGCATGAGCGAAAATCAGCCAGACGGCAAAAAACAGATTGCACTGAACATTGTCAGTGGCAAGAGTAAACATAAGGGTTTCGGCGCAGGTTCAATCGACCTGAACAGCATGTCCCCGGTCATTATTGACCGCGGCGAGGCGAAAATTGATGTCGGTGCCATGCATGCCAAAAGTAAAGTAGAACGCGGGATTAAGTTTTCTACCAATAAAGAGGATGTACCAAACGGGCGCCAGGTATGGCTGGTATGGGTAGCCGTGGATCGCACACCCGAAGGGCGTGTATATGGTGGAGCGACGGCTTGTGAGATGCTGATTGACGAAGAAGCCAAACGCGGCTGGAAAATCCTTGCTGATCACGTCAACCGTATGGATTACGCGCTCAAGCGCCGTTTCATGCTGGACGATCTCGGAAGCGAGGATAAAGCAGCGCTCAAAAGCCTGCTGATCTCGCATAACGAGGAATGGTGGGATGCCTCGCCTGAGGAATTGAAGCAGGCGCTGGAAGGGTAAGAGAAAGATCAACCACAGAAGCAGTTTCTCCGTATTTGGAGGAACTGCTTTTTTAACGGAGATAAGGAATCAGTAAAATATTTGAAGAAAAAAACTGTATTTACGTTATAAAATGAGCTACACTGAGAGCCGGGTTATTTTGCGATGATAGCGCCTTGACATCATGGAAAGGCATTCACTATAATTCAAATAGAAATTGGTTCCAAGCCGGTTTTTATTTATTTCTGGAACCGGTTCCTAAAAGGGTGTAGTTAAGTCCTATTCACTGTTTATGAATGTAATCTGTAAATAAGGTGGCATCGTTATGTTTAAATGGTTGAAAAAGAAGGTGGCTCCTCGTATTGAAGAATTCGACATGGTAGCACCAATTAGAGGACAAGTGGTTTCCCTTGAGGAAGTTCCAGATCCTGCGTTTTCTACGAAGGCTATGGGGGAAGGCATCGCTATTCATCCGTCTGAAGGCAGGGTCACGGCTCCTTTTACGGGGAAAGTCGCTCATGTGATGGAGAAAAGCAAGCACGCGCTGATCATTGAACATGAATCCGGTGTACAAGTTTTGATACATGTCGGGATTAATACCGTCTCACTCAAAGGGAAGGGCTTTAACCCTCATGTCCAAACAGGAGATAACGTTAAAGCGGGGCAATTATTGATGGAGTTTGATCTGGACGCTATTCAAGAGGAGGGATTGCCTGTAATTACTCCGGTAATCGTTCCAGATGGGCAAGAGATGATCAGTCATGTGGAAATATTGGAAGGCTCGTCTGCTTCTCCTGATGCACCTGTATTGAGAGTCTATTTGAAAGTCTAGTCAGTATTCAGCTTCCTACTTCGTAAGATCATTAGGTAAGTTCTTAGGGTTTAACAGTAAAATATGTAGGATAAGACTAACTGGAATTTCTGGTTAGTCTTATCTTTAGATAAGTAAGTCACAAACCGCATATTTCAGCTATCCGCCGATTACAATTGCCTTCGTAAAGCCCTCCATGAAAGCAAATCACTTTTTTTATATCATATGTGAGCAGATTTTTAAGAGATTCCTTCGCCATGTTATAATCATGACAGTATTGTGGATCTGGCCCCTGTAGCTCGCCACTCACTACGTTCAGAGCATCTCCTGCAATCAAAGTTTGACTGGTCTTATGATAGAAGCTTAGGTGCCCCGGTGTATGACCAGCAGTATCTACAACTACGATCCCTCCACAGAAGGGCAATTCCTCCCCGGGAACGATCGTGGAGTTTACGGCAGTCTTCGGGGGATTTTCAAGTGTGCGCCGGAATGCATGTCTCCACTCTACCGGGACAGATTCGGGCATGGAGTTTACAGCTTGAGTTATCGCTTCTGGTGTCAGCTTTATAAGCTGCTTTTCTCCCTGTATATAGGGTTTTTCGATAGAACTGGAAAACACCTGAACTGGGGATGGACAAGTCTGGATTACATCTGCCAAACTGCCGATATGATCAAGATCCTGGTGTGTAATGAATATGGAGGTAAGATTATGGATGGTGAATCCGGTACTTAGAATAGCCTCTTGTAAAAGCGGTAATTGCCCGGGGTAAGTCGTGTCCACTAAAATCATATTATCTTCGTCCCACATTAAGGTGGGGTGAATGCTCTCTGTTCGTCCCATAATGGTAGAAGAAACCTGAAGTAGCTGTATTCCCTTGTCCAATTGCATCGAATCCCTCCTGAAAGAGTTGATGTAATACAAAGGAATCGTATCACGAAATTAAAATTTGTAAACCCCAATTATAACATAAAAATAATTATTTGTCAATATGTAGGATTCTAAATTTGTGTGACAATGACTCTTGCAAAGAGTGCTTTTTTACTTTCATTCAGGTTAATCAGAGGTTCACGAAAGTAGAGAAGTGTAACTAACTTTACTGGTTAGGAGTGATTACGTGAAGAAGATTTACTTTGTGAGACATGCCAAAGCGACAGGACAGGAGCCAGATGCCCGACTCACCGATGAAGGTATCCAACAAGCTGAGCAGTTGGCTGATTTTATGGAGAATGTAGGTGTGGAATATATCGTATCCAGCCCGTGGGAACGGGCCGTGCGAACCATTCAGCCTTTGGCTGAACGGAAACAGTTGCAGGTATATACTGATCTACGTCTTCAGGAACGGGTGCTTAGCCATGAGCATTTGGATCATTGGATGGACGTGCTGAAACAGACCTATCTGGACGAGGATTTCAAGCTGGAGGGAGGGGAATCATCTCGTGAAGCGGCAGATCGAGGAATACAGCTTGTTCAGGAGCTTATAGAACGGACAGAAAAAACGATCATCATTGTAACTCATGGGGCTCTGCTGTCACTTCTCATTCGACATTACGATTCGCAGTTTGGGTTTGAGGAGTGGAAAACACTTTCGAATCCGGACGTATATTTGCTTGAAATCAAAGAAGCAGAAGCCCAGATTCGCAGAGTGTGGACTACGGATTGAAATTAGTGAAGTGCGTTTATCATAGAGGTTTAAGTATGATTGGAATCGACAGGGGCGGCGCAAGCTGAGTGCAGGGGTGATATTAATGATTATCGTCCATGGCACACCTCTGAGCCTGTCACTCTAATTCAGAGCAGGCTCAGAACAATTTTAAAATATGGCTAACCATATTGGTTCAGCAGATCATGGAGTTTATTTTTTATTTGTTCACGCACTGCCTGAGGTTGCTTTACGTTTGCTTCCATGCCAAGTCCAAGAAAAAAATGTACCGCCCATGTTGCAAATGATGAACTCATTGTTGTACGAATCGTGCCCGAGCCATCCTCATTCAATTCGATAGACGGTGCCAACCACAAGTCTGACTGACATCGCCGCACACCCTCGGATGTTAAATCTACTTCCAATTCTGCCATATCACTTTCATCCATGCGCATAACCCACTGCTCAATATGATCCCCGTTCATATCGATTTGCTTGCTTTGGTCCCCTCCATCAGAGAAATCCTTCACTCGATCCACACGGAACACTCGATAATCCTCTGCAAGAAAACAATAAGCCTGGCAATACCATAATCCGTTCATTGTATAAATACCGAGTGGCTGGATCATCCTTTCTCGACGCGTGGCTGCTTCATAAACAATTGTAATGACGCGTTGTTCCAGCGCACTCTCCAGTAGCTCTCTGAGAAAAGGCACTTCTATGTCATGCGGAGGTATCCAGAAGACAAGCCGCTGCTGCATTTGTTCGATCTTTTGCTTAAGTTCACTAGATAGATAATGAAAGAACTTGTGCAATGCGGAATCTACTTCGTTTTTAAAGGGGAGAGATTTGTAATTTCGTAATGATTGGCAGGCAAAAAATAATGCCATGGTTTCGTGTTCTGTGAAGCTGATTGGCGGTAGTACCTTCTCGCGCAGTACGCGGTAGCCACCTCCAGGCCCTGTTTGAGAATATAGGGGAACTCCGAGTTCACTTAGCTCCATCAGATCACGAATCATGGTTCGACGTGAAACGCCGCATTCGTCCGCTAACTCCTGTATGGTGAATTTTTTGCGTTCATTTACTAACATGATGAGCTGAACAAGTCGTTGTGCTTTGTGCATGTTTTGCTCCTTTTTTAAGCAAATAAATATTGGTGACAGTAGTTGGCACTATTATCACGTATGCTTAACCTCGAAGTCAAGGTTCACACATCTGAAATAACAGTGAGTCAGGCTCGCATGGAATGACTGTGACAGAAGGTGTGAGGACGCTTTTTAAATGAAGAGGATGAGGGGAGTTTTAAGATGAAGAACGAGCAATACGTAATGGAGCTAGTACTATTCAAGTTAAAAGAGGGGACGGATAAGGACTCTTTTCGTAAAGCTGCCGCTGAATTGAGTGATGTGCTACAAGCCCAATTACCGGGATTTAAAGAGCGTCAATTGCTACATACCTCTGACGAAGCACAATGGACAGACATTGTATATTGGTCTGATATGCAAATGGCAGTGGCGGCGATGGAAAAGCTCAAATCTGTGCCTGCTTTCCAAACGTTTGCCTCTATGATTGATTCCAAGGACATTCATTTACTACATCTGGTTCCAGTGAATCTGGAAGCGTAAAGAAAGGGAATGGAGAATGTGAATAATATGAACAGCGTATCTGTAATAGGCTTGGGCTCTATGGGCGTTGCAATCGCTCAATCGTTACTTCAAAGTGGTTATAGAGTTACGGTATGGAATCGGACAAGTGAGAAGGCTGAACTGATTGTGAAGACAGGAGCGATTTTGGCACCTAATGCTGCGGCAGCAATAAGCGCGAGCGCAGTGTCCATTATCTGTGTATCTGATTATGCAGCGTCGTATAGTATTTTGGACACGGATGAAGTGAAAGCGGCTCTGGCAGGACGGATTCTCATCCAGTTAAGCACAGGAAGCCCGCAACAGGCCCGAGATCATGAAGTATGGACTCAAACATACCAGGCTGAATATATAGAAGGAGCGATCGTAGCTTCTCCTACCCAGATGGGACAACCGGAAGCTACCATATTTTCATCTGGTTCTCCTTCTGCATTTCACAAGTGTGAGCCGTTACTTAAAAGCGTAGCTGGAAATGTGCTTTATTTGGGAGAGCAGGTTAGCGCAGCTTCGACGACGGACTTGGCATTTCTTTCGTATCTGTTTGGCTCGTATCTCGGTTTTTTCCACGCTGCACGTATTCTTGAATCAGATGATCTTCGTGTGGATACCTTTGGGGCCATGATTGCCCAGATATCTCCCGTTATTGGCGGGGTAATGAAGTATGAGAGCGAGTTAATTCAGAGTGGAGCTTACGATAAGCCACAAAGTTCTGTAAATATGAGTATGGTTACCGTAGATCTTCTCATGGAACAGGCTCGTGAAGCAGGGATGAATAATGAATTCCCCGTATTTGCCCAAGGCCTCTTCAAAAAGGCTTTAGATGCAGGATACGGTGAAGAAGAAGTATGTGCGCTAATCAAGGTGATGCGTTAGGCGCATAGGGCTGAATGGGTAATGTTTAAGAGAATAATTGTTTTAATATCGAAATCCATTGTTTGACCTCCAACCGCTCTTCGCTACGCAGACAGGCAATGCCGTATACCACTTCTTCCGAGGGGCTTAAAGGAACGAACGTAATCTCTTGATCCTGCACAATCACGAAGTTAGGAAGTACCGAGATACCCAAATCGCTTTTGATCATGGTATGTATCGTATTTACGCTATCTCCGTAGGTATACATGGAAGCTGGACATTGCTCGGCAATGATCCTTTGTATTCTTTTAAGCGTTGGGGGAGATTGGTGCTCGTCGAAAAAAATGAGAAATTGATGATCTAATTGTTCGATTGTTAATTCCCTTTCGTTCGCAAGAGGGTGATTATGGGGCAACACGCAGACATATGAGCCTTTATATACGGGATAGAAGCAAAAATGGCTGTCCTTGCCCAAATTATCTTCCGTTGTAAATATAATATCGAATTTTTGGTTCAATAAATCCTCTTTCTCTCTGGTCAGGTTGGATTTTCTAAGCTGAATTTGAATCTTCGGGTATCTCTCCTTAAAGCGCTTGATAACGTCAGGCAAAACCTTCTTCTCAAAGATCGTCTCCGTATAGCCGATGACCAGAGTACTTTCGTATTGTTCCGAAAGGCGTTTGGATTTCAAAATGGATTGGTCCAAACGGAACAGCAGCCCTTCAATATCGTCGTAAAAGCTCTCGCCCGCTACAGTCAGTTTAACCGACCTTTTGTTTCGAACAAGCAACACAATGCCCAACTCATGCTCCAGGCTCTTGATGTTGTGGCTCACTGCAGGTTGCGTCAAATGCAACTTATCGGCCGTTGTCGAAAAATTAAGCGTCTCCGCAAGAGAAACAAAGCATTTCAGTTGTTGAATGTTCATTCGAAGTATCCTTTATATGAAATTTATTTATTACTCATAAAATAAGGTGATTTCACGCTGGCGTCAACCTGTGATATGTTTTCTTGTGAATATAATCACTAAGGAAGAAGGAATACGCATGCGTTATATCGTCACTGGTGTGGATGGTCAATTGGCAAGTCGGATAGCGGAAACCGTTCTGGCCGAAGTAGGGGGTCGCGAGCTAACCTTCACATGCATGAACAAAGAAAGAATTCCCAAAGATGCGTTGCAGCGATGGGAACAGGCAGGTGTAAGTATCTTTGAAATCAATTATGATGATATTCCATCTATGGTACGGGCTTTCAAGGATGGGGACCGAATCTATATCGTCTCTGGCCTTGAGGTCGGCAAAAGGGTGCAGCAGCACCGCAATGCGATTGATACGGCGATCAGAGCAGGAATCTCGCACATTACTTACAGTTCATTTATCGGTGCAACGGACCCGGATTACGCACATGTCTATGTCACCCCGGATCATACCGCTACTGAGCAGTATTTAAAGTCAACAGGCATTGCCTATAATGCTATGAGAAATAACTTGTATTTGGAAAACTATTTAACGATGTATACCATGCTGGCGCTCATGTCGGACCATAAATGGTTAAGCACCGCCGGAGAGGGCAGAGCCACTTTGGTGCACAAGGATGATTGTGCAAGAGCAGCGGCTGCGGCCCTGCTGGGAAAGGCCGAGGACAACAGGGCCTATGATATTGTTGGATCAGAGTCTGTTTCTGTAAGAGATCTGTGCAATCTCATACAGGAAGTTTCCGGCGAGGATATGGAGTACATTCCCGTTGATGCGGAGCAATACTATAAATATCTCGAAAAGCTGCATATTCCCAGAGAAATTACGGGGGATTTCTCCCGCTCTCCGGTTCCTTTTTGCGGGGAAGATCTCATGACGACCGATGCCAGCATTAAGGAAGGACTTTTGAACGTTAAATCCGACGCCATTGAAGTATTAACTGGGCAAAAGCCCAAAACAGCGAGAGATATTGTCGGAAAGTACAAATATATCTGGGAGAACCACATTCGAAGCTGGCGAGACATGAAGTAACCGGCGTAGATAATCAGGAGCTCATTTCCAATGCGCCCTATCCAAGCATGACCGACTAACTTGGATTCCCTCGACTCTTTTGCCTGCATACCTGTTCGCTGAGACCATCCTATGGGGTGGTCTTTATTGCGTATACAACTAATTTAATTCACCTTCCCAAAAGGCTCGTTGAGATTGAATTCGGACAACGGCTATAATGATAGAATATAGAATATGGAATTCAACATGATAAGCGGAGGGTCATACGGTGATGCTACAGCAAATAAAAAGCTTGATAGCCTTTATTCACAGCAAGCCGAAGAAATTATCCTTTACCATACCATTCGCCTACTTCTTAATTATCCTACTTACGGTGGCATTCAGCTACTTGGTCCTGAATCAAATCGCTGCGAGCTCCGCGCAGAAGAAGATCAATGAGGCCTCCTTGCAGACGATCAGCTCCATCCAGACCAACGTCGATCTAATGATTGAGAATGTAAACAACTATTCCAAAATGATCTTCTCAGATCATAATCTGCAAAATCTGCTAAGGCAAGGGGATGTATATGCCAACCTGCAGACCCAGTCCAAGGTCAGCGCTTATTTGTACAATTTGATGCAAGCGGTTCCAATCATTGATTCCGTGTACATTTTCGACAATTCGGGCCATCGTTTTTCCGTCGGAACGCAGGAATTGCCGACTTTTAAGGAAGCCAATGTAGAGGACGCTCCATGGTATGAGCAGGCTGTGCTCAATAAAGGAAAGTATATTCTGAAGCTGAATGGCAGTGGAGCCTTTTCGGAGGGAAGTACCCATGAGAATTTCGTTTCTTTCATTCGATTGATTCGAGATATCGACAACACCTCCCAGCTCGGGGTCTTGGTCATGAACATTAAGGTAGGCTCCTTTGAACAAGCGTATTCCAATCTCCTGAATCAAAACTCGTTTCAAATTGCCATTCTGGATGAGAATAATCAGATCATTGTGGACCATTCCACAGAAGCTCAAGGCGACACAGCCTTTCAGCACCTGCTGACAACCCACCAGGATGCACTGGAGCAGCAATTTCAGAAAAGCAGCTCAGGATTTTTTGCCTTGAACTCCGGTTCACAGAAATATACGGTGTCCTATCTCGCAGTCGGAGACTATCCTTGGAAATTCATAAGTATAGATCAAAACAACAGTATGGATTCCAAAAACAAGTCGCTTGTGCTGTTAGCGTTGCTTCTACTTGTGATCAATGGAATCGTTTTCTTTGTGAGTTCATTCATTATCTCACGCAGTATTATCAAGCCGATCCATAAGCTTTTGCGATCCATGAACAAGGCCCCAAGCGGCAACCTCAGGAAAGTGAATGTGGAACTGAATAGCTATGAATTTGAAAAGCTGTTTATTGGCTACAACGACATGATCGAACAAATTGACCAGATGCTGAAGCGAACTATCGAGGAGCAGAATACGATTCGTAGGGCGGAGCTGAATACGCTGCAAGCTCAAATCAAACCACACTTTTTATATAACACGCTGGACTCCATTACCTCGTTAGCCCTTTCTGGATTAAATGCTCAGGTTTGTGATCTGCTTGAGGCCTTGGGGAACTATTATCGCATGAGTGTCAGCAAGGGACGCGAAGTTATCACGGTTGGCGAAGAAATTGAAATTGTTCGAAATTATCTGATAATTCAGATGACACGCTACCAGGATGTCTTTGAGGTTCAGTTCGATGTGGACGAGGATTGCTGCCAGTCTCCGATTCCAAAGCTTGTACTGCAGCCCTTGGTGGAAAATTCGCTGTATCATGGCATTCGACCCAAAGGAACCAAGGGAACGATATGGATCAGCGTGCGAAAGACGGAGGATGATGTGCTGAGGATATCCATCGCTGATGATGGTGTGGGCATGTCGGAGAAAGAGATTTCGCAAATTCTGTATACGGAGCGAAAAGGCCAAATCAAGAGCTTCGGCCTATGGGGCACCATGGAGCGTTGGCGTATTTTTTATGGAGATGACGCTGGAGTAAGCATCGAAAGTCAGCCGGGGAAGGGAACGACGATAACTTTGATGATACCGAATGGAGTAGATGCTTTATGGGAAAATTAAAGGTTTTGATCGTGGATGATGAATATCTGATCCGGAATCTGCTGCGAATGCGCATTGACTGGGAAAGGCAGGGCATGGTGATCGTAGGCGAAGCCTCCAATGCACACGAGGCACTTGATCTGGTGGAGCAGCAGAGACCGGATGTTATTTTTACGGATATTTGCATGCCGACAATCGACGGAATTGAGTTTAGCGGTATGGTATTGGAAAAGTACCCAGACATTAAAATTGTGGTCGTTACCGGTCATGATGAGTTCGAATATGCGCGTCAGAGTATCAAAATTGGCATTGCCGATTTTATATTAAAGCCGATTCGCCCTTCAGAGCTGCTAGTAGTAACCGATAAGCTGAAAGGTAAGATTGATGAGGAGCGTACGCGTGATAAGGAAATGGAGAAGCTGAAGGTGGTGCTGGAACGAAACTTTCCATATATTAGGGAAAAATTCCTGAACCAATGGTTAAATGGTGCTCTATCACAGGAAGAAATTCATGAAAAAGTCGAATATTTCAAAATACCCCTGCACCTTGGCGTAGAGGCGTGTCAAATAGCCGTGATCGAGATTTTCTCGACAACGGCGAAGCAGACGGAGGAACAACTTATCCTACTGCGAATGGAATGCAGTAATAAAATAGAAGCGTTCTATCAGGAGGATTCTCAAGTCATTATTCTGACGGACACTCGAGACCAGGTTGTGATCATTTCATGGAGCCAGGCTGTCGATCTGGTAAGCGATTGTGAATGGCTCAAGACCGATCTGATTCATTCCCACAAATGCTTGGTAAGCATCGGTGTCGGGCGCAAGCATAAGGATATACAAGAAGCACATCTAGGCTATCAGGAAGCATGTCGTGCGCTTCATTACCAGGCCTTCGTTGGAAAAAATCAAGTGGTCTGCTTCGAGGATATTGTGGATCACAGGGAGCAGACGTATCGGTCCAATGCAGAGCTTCTTCAGCATCTGCAATTTTACATCAGTGTCGGTTCCTCTGAACGCGCGACTCAGATGCTGAGTCGAATCTTTGACGTGTCGTTCTCCAGTGTGTCGCAGTTTCGGATGGCGGCGATGGATGTGATTACCGAATGCCAGCGTGCGGCGATGGAACAGCAGATGGAAAATGAACACGTATTTGATAAAGAAATGCTGGTCTCCATTCTCACCGCAGATCATCTGCCAGAATTAATGAGAACATTGGAGAGCTATGTCCGATATGTGTCGGGGGCCATTCATTCGAAAAACCAGACCAAGGAAGGCAACCTGATCAGCCAGGTGAAGGAGTATCTTGAGCACAACTTGAGCGATCCGGGTGTGGGATTGGCGAGCACTGCTGCGGTCTTCTTCGTCAGTCCAGGCCATTTGGGACGGCTGATGAAGAAGGAGACGGGTCAGACCTTTGTGGAGCATCTTACGAATATACGCATGAAGAGGGCGGAAGCCTTACTGAAGCAGACCGATTTAAAGGGATACGAGATCGGTGAGCAGGTTGGGATCACGGACCCGCACTATTTCAGTGTCTTGTTCAAAAAAACCATGGGCAGGTCCATGAATGAGTACAGACAAAGTAAATGATGGTCGGAAAGATGTTTGAATTTTGAAAGCGGATGCACGTTTTTTGAATGGAGATAAGGGGTAGCCTTCCCATACAATAAGCCCTAGAAGCAGCCAAAACGATTAGGGAGGGTAAAAAATGAAAGCGCTATTAAAAAATACGATGGTCATTATGCTGGCACTGGGCCTCACAGGCAGCATAACCGCATGTTCATCCGGGTCATCGGAAGCGACGCAGCAGGAAGGAAGCGGTTCTATAAAATTGACGCTGTGGGATCAGTCAGTAGGCAATACGGACCCGTCAGCTAAATTATTGCCGCAAATCATTGAGAAGTGGAACAGCGAGCATCCCGATATCCAGGTTGAACGGACAGGTACGACCGGTGAGCAATATAAAACCAAGATTAAGACTTCCATTGCCGCAGGTGAAGCACCCGATGTTTTTTACGGCATGGGGGGCGGAAGCTTTATGCAGCCCTATATTAAATCTGGGAATGTTCTTGAAATTACCAGCTATTTAAAAAATGACATCAAGGCAAAAATGGCCCCAGGCATGTCGGAAGCCATCGAGACGGACGGTAAAATTTATACACTGCCTGTTTACACACATATCGCCAATCTTTATGTCAATACCGAGCTGTTCGATAAAGCGGGCGCAAAAATCCCGACGACCTACACAGAGCTGCTTGATGCGGTGGAGAAACTAAAGACAGCGGGGATTACTCCGGCTCTTATCGGCGAAAAGGATCGCTGGCCAGGCATGTATTGGTATGACATTATTGCGATGCGCCAAGCAGGAAATGCCGCAGTACTAGGGGCGTTCAAGGACTCTGCCAAATGGGATTCGCCCGACTTCGTCGCGGCAGCCACTAAAATGCAGCAACTGGCTAAGGCAGGCGCTTTCAACAGCAGTATGTTCAGCATGAGCTATGATGAAATGCTTGGTGCGTTCAATGCAGGGAAGGGGGCCATGATGTTCCAGGCCAACTGGGTGAACGCCGGGATCGAAGACCCCTCCTCGACAGTCAAAGGAAAGGTGAAAGTCATTCCCTTCCCAATATTTGAGGACGGCAAGGGCAAGAATACCGAAATATTCGGTGGCGCGGTCGACGGCTTCTATGTCAGCAGCAACACAGAGCATCCGAAGGAAGCTGTTGAATTTCTCATGTATTTAAGCGAGCAGCTTGGCACGAAGGGATTTCTGGCGGGGGCAGGGCTTCCTAGCTGGAATACAGATGGGCTTGACACCTCAGGGCTTTCCACACTGGATCAATCCAGCGCAAACATCATGAAAACGGCGACCTCGTTTATCGCGTGGTGGGATAATATTCTTCCGGCCGATTCGGCAGAAGCACACAAAAACCTGATTGCGCAGCTTTTGGCAGGCGATATTACTCCAGAGGAATTCTGCAAGCAGATGGCTCAACTGAAGCCGACGGAATTGAGTCTCTGATCAAAACATACACCCAAACAGGATGTGGTCAGGAGTAATCCCTGGCCACATTTTTGAAAGGAGACCGATGATGAATTCTGTATTTTCGAATAAAACAGCCATTACTATATTTGTCCTGCCTACTCTCCTTATATTTTGTGGCATTGTATTAGTTCCGATCTTCGTCTCCAGCTATTACAGCTTGCTGGACTGGAATGGTGTAGGCAAAGGAACGTTTGTCGGATTGAACAATTATGTCGAAATGTTCAATGACCCACGTGTATTGAACTCTATCAAAAATTCGCTGCTGTTTGCAGCAGCTTCGATTTTCATCCAATTGCCCTTGTCGCTTCTGCTTGCCCTGATATTGGCGTCTAATGTCAAGGGAGAAGGGTTTTACCGTACGGTATATTTCATTCCGGTTCTGATTTCAACCGTGGTGATCGCGCAGCTGTGGTCTAAGATCTATAACGCGGATTATGGCCTCTTGAACTCTTTGCTTGAGAGCATAGGTCTGTCCCATTTGGCCCAGGACTGGCTTGGACAGAAGCATACGGCGCTGGTGGCTTCGTTTATTCCGACCCTGTGGCAGTATGTCGGTTATCATATGCTGCTGATGTATGCCGGTGCGAAGTCGATTTCAAATGATATTATCGAAGCAGCCAAAATTGATGGAGCTTCCCGCATTCGGACAGTCTTCTCCATCACCCTCCCGCTAATGAGGCCCATTCTCAAGGTATGTCTCATCTTCTCCGTCATCGGTGCCTTCAAGGTATTCGATCTGATCTATGTATTGACGAACGGCGGTCCATTCTTCACCACCGAGGTACCGAGCACCCTGATGTACACGACCATTTTCGATACCTACAGGTATGGCTACGGAAGTGCGATATCCGTCTTCATTATTCTGGAGTGTCTAGTATTCACAGTTATCATCAATAAATACTTCAAGACTGAATAGGGGGTGATCGAGGTGAGTACGATGCAAGTAGTGTTGCAAAAAAAACGGAACTTTACGAAATATATTGGAAAAATATTGTTACAAGGGTTTTTAATCATAGTGGCGATCACGCAGATTTATCCTCTCATCTGGCTGACATTCTTCTCACTGAAGGATAATAGTGAGATATTCAGCGGCGATGTGGCAGGACTTCCCCAAAAATTTCTCTGGAGCAACTATACCAAGGCATTATCTGATGGTCATGTATTAACTTATTTTTTTAATAGCGTGCTGGTAACTGCTGTGTCCATTATCCTGGTGTTGATCCTCTCCTCCATGACGGGATATGCCATCACGAGAATGAAATGGAAGCTCAGCGGTTTAACGATGACGACAATTCTTCTGGGGATGATGGTGCCGATTCACGCAGCTTTGCTGCCCCTCTTTATGGTACTTAAGAATCTGGGCTTGCTGAACACCTATTGGGCATTGATTATTCCTTATGTTGCGTTTGGCATTCCCATGGCGGTGTTCATCCTTGGAAGCTTCTTCAACGGAATTCCACGTGAGCTGGAGGAAGCCGCGGTCATCGACGGATGCGGGATCTACAAAACGTTCTTCTTCATTGTATTGCCGCTTGTTCGTCCTGCCTTGTCCACGGTGGCGATATTTACATTCCTTTCCTGCTGGAACGAGCTGATGTTTGCGGTGACATTTATTAATAAGGCATCCTATCAGACACTAACGGTGGGGATGATGTCTATGGTCGGGACTTACATTACACAGTGGGGAATTATCGGAGCAGGGCTCATGATCACGACCATCCCGACGATTGTGATCTATTTGCTGCTTAATAAGCAGGTGCAGAAGAGTATGATTGCGGGCGCTGTCAAAGGATAAAGGCTGTCAGAACGGCTGGCTGTCGCTGCGATGAAGGATAAGTGGCAATTAAGAGTAGCATTAGGATAAGGAACGTAAGAGGTTGCTTTAGTCATTAAGGGGAGGAGAATTGCTGATGGTCAAATTATCAATGGTGCATAAGGTTCCAACCCGGGAGAAGGCCGTCGCCTTTACGTTTGACGATGGTCCGCATCCGTTATATACGCAACAACTGCTGGATATCTTCCGCCAAGCGGGTGGCAGAGCTACGTTTTTCATGATCGGTCAGGAGATGGAGGCGTTCGAGGACATCGCAGCCGAAGTTCATGGTGCCGGTCACGAGATTGCCAATCATACCTATTCTCATCCTGATTTGACCAAGCTAACGCTGGATGATGCGCGGGCTGAATTGCAGCGGGCGGAAGAGAGGATACAGCGGGTGACGGGGAAGGCCGCGTTGTGCTTCAGACCTCCATTTTTTGGCGTTAATGCCGACATTCTTTCGCTTGCAGCGGAGCTCGGATATTCAGCAATCGGTGCCGTGAACGGGGAGGCAAAGGATTGGGAGCAGCCTGGCGTCGATTTTATTTTGGAGCATACGAGGTTGACTGTTGCGCCTGGCAGCATATTTTTGTTCCATGACGGGTATGGCGAACGATCACAGACGGTCGAGGCTGTCCGGGTACTGGTGGAAGAGCTTGCTGCAGAAGGGTATCGGTTCGTTACCGTCAGCGAGCTGCTTGAATTCACCGATCACGCCTGAATCAGATGGGCTCCGCATTAAGGCGACCGCTCACATCAGCGGGTTCACCTGTACATGTACACCACCAGTTTCGCCTTCCATAAATCATCAGTGAGAGAGGGAAGTCCAGAGCTGATTTGGTGGCGCTGATCTGGGAGTAATGGAGACAGGATATAATAATTATGGATATAAAGGGACGAAATAGCGGAATGCGGCGACGGTATGGGGATTCGCCCAGTCCACGGGCTGATGTCTCGCATAGGATACATCAGCCTAGAACACAAGGAGTGAAACACATGTCTTTAATGCCACAGGTCCCTTTCGGAACACAACCGGGTATTCCGGGTTCATTCACACCGTCAGGGCCTTCGCTTCCACAATTTCCTGGCCCGCAGGATTCGTTCCCGTCACCAATTGGCCCGCCACCAGGGGGAGGGCCGCTTGGTCCAGTAGGCCCGGGACCCCAAGGTCCATACGGACCGCAAGCTCAAGCGCCAACTGCCCCACCGCCGCAATTTACGCCACCGAAGCCGCTGGTCACGGCTTATGCTATTGATCCTTTAGCCATTTCCGGTTGCTTGTTCCGCAACACGTTTGTATGGCTGACGAATGGTGAGCGCTTCTGGCTGTATCCCGTCTTTGTAGGCAGAACATCCGTAGCGGGATTCCGATGGAATGGTCGTTTTTGGACTTATTATGGTGTAGATACCAACCGTATCGAGTCGTTTAGTTGCTTTTGGTAAGCACACCTTTGGGGAAAAGCGTACCGGAAGGGAAAGCTGCGGAACATTGTAGCAAGAGAGAGACATGGGACATATGAGCAAATAAAATGAAGTAAAAAAGGACTGAGAGAAGCGCTCATAGCGTTCCTTCAGTCTTTTTTGTTGTTACTCCATCCACCATCGCTTGAAATTGCTCCACCATGATTTCTTTTCTGCCTGCCGCTCCGATTGGTCAGTCTGTGTCGCTGTCAGCGGGTTATTCTGTCCTGACAGCGTTTCCTTAGGCTCCGTGCCGCTGACGAATACCTCCAGCCGCTTATCCGGACTGTCCGGCGCAGCCAGCTTGCCACTGGCTGGATCAATATAGGCGCTGACTACGCCGTCAGGGATGGGAAAGATTTTGGGCGGCACATTCTCCAGCGCTTTCTCCGTATATTGCGCAAAAATCGGTGCTGCCCGCCGGGCATCCTGCGTGCTGATGGCCTTGCCCTTGTCATAGCCGACCCAGACGGCGGTGGACAGCTCGGGTGTGAAGCCAACCATCCACGCATCGGTGTTGGTCGTGCCGCTCTTCCCGGCAACCGGGCGCTTGATCAGCTTCGCGACCCGGTTGCCGGTGCCACCTTCCTCAAACACGCCTTCCATAAGGCGTGTGAGGACGTAGGCAGAGGCGGGCTTCACCACCTGCACAGGCGCGGCCTGCGGTGCTTCGTAGAGCGACCGCCCGGCCGCATCGGTGATGCGCAAAACCGCCACTGGGGCGACCTTTTGCCCGCCGCTGCCGATGACCGAGAAGGCCGAGGCCATCTCGAACGGGCTGACGGGCGATACGCCCAGTGCGAGGGAAGGCACGGGCTTCAGCTCGCTCGTAATGCCCATTTTGCGGGCGAGGTCCATGACCTTATCCGTCCCCACCTTCAAAATGGTGCTTACAGCATAAATGTTATCGGACGCCGCAATCGCACGTCGCAGATCGATTTCGCCCAAATATTTGTCTCCAAAATTTTTGGGCTTGTAGGTTTTGCGGTTGTTGTCGTAGTGAAATAACGTGGGTCGGCTTTCAAACTTGGATGTACTCGTTAATTCTCCGGAATCCAGTGCGCTCAGATACATAATCGGCTTAAAGGATGAGCCGGGCTGCCGGGTTGTGACAAGCGTATGATTATACTGATTGCCGACATAGTTGGTCCCGCCAACCATGGCCTTCACATGCCCGTTGCGCGGGTCAATGGAGATCAACGCTGTTTCCAGTCCGTTGCTGTCCTTCATGCCCTCATTTACAGCCGCTTCGGCTGCTTGCTGCATGTGCATGTCCAGCGTGGTATAAATGCTCAGGCCGCCATGCTCCAGCACACTTTCACTAATTCCCAGCTCATTCGTTGCAAGCTGGCGGACGTAATCACGGAACCATGGCGCGGCTTCTAGCGTCCGGCGCTGGCTCTCGGGCCGCAGGGCGAGCATTTCCTCATAGGCCTTGGTGGCTTGGGCCGGGGTAATTTTGCCGGTGAGCGCCATGGAATCCAATACAATTTTTTGCCGATCCTTCGCGTTTTTCATATGATTATAAGGTGAATAATAGGTTGGTCCCTTCGGAATACCTGCCAGCAGGGCGCTTTCAGCCAAATCCAGATCTTTTGCGGATTTACCGAAATACATCTGCGATGCCGCTTCAATTCCATAGGCACCGTGGCCATAATAAATTTCGTTCAGATACATTTGTAGCAGCTCGTTCTTGGTATACTTCATTTCAAGCTGCGCAGTATAGATGGCTTCCTTGGCCTTGCGTGTCCATGTTTTCTCATGAGATAGGTACAGATTGCGTGCAAGCTGCTGAGTCAGCGTGCTGGCTCCTTGCGACATATCCCAGTGGGTCAGATTGACAAGCACGGCCCGGCCCAGGCCTTTGAAATCAAAGCCGAAATGATCGTAAAACTTCCGGTCCTCCACAGCCAGCGTAGCTGCAATCAGATCGGGGGAAATGTGACCCAACTGGACAGGGATGGATTCCTTGCCTCCGGCAGAGAAGGTGGCAATGACCTGCCCCTGGCTGTCGAGCAGCCGTGAATTCCGGTCCGTATCCGCGAGCGGAAGACTGGTCGCATATAAATAGGCGAGCAGAATGCAGGCGGCGATGACCGTCAGAATGGTGAGTGACAGCAGTCCCTGAAACCATCGAAGCCAGAGTGGCTTGCGTTTGGGGGATTGCCCGGTTGTACCGCCCATCACGCCACCTCCTTCCTTGGTTGATGTTCTCAGTATTGTCAATCCGAAAGCGTCTATTCATCAGATGCACGTACGTGTGTATTTTATACGAGGTCAAGTCTAAAAAAGGATTTTTCAGGCTATCCGGGTATCGTTTATCCTGCAAAAAGTGTGAAAGCACAGTGTGTTTGGTACAATAAATATAGCAAACTTGGCGTTTGCGTGTTGCAGATATCAAGGAAGTTAACGTTTATATTGCCTAAATTTGTGGAGGATTTAACGAGGTAGAGAGCACAATGAGCTGGATATATTTCCAAGTATAATCGTGTTATGACACAAAAAATAAATGTAACTGGTATATTAAGAAGCGTCGCAGTGCTTTTTGTCGCCTATTTTCTGGTGTAAAAGAGTGCTATAGGCGCTTTTTTATTTGAGGTCAGGTTGGAAAATAGGCGGGAAAGCTTATTGGACACCGAATTTCCTATAAAGATAAAAGAAGGAAATTTAAGGGTGTGTGTAGAATATACAAAAAACCAGACATTTTACAGAATTGTAATATCAACAAGGGGAGGTTTGGTTATGGCAATACATAATTCGGTGAAATACCAAAGAGGGGGAAATTTTTTTGATCAGGCGCTCTTTTTATTACCTGTGGGGGTCTCAGACGATCTCCAACGTAGCAGATATCATCTACATGTTGAGTGTAGTGGTATTGGTGTTCAGCTCAAGTAATTCTTTAATGACGACTATTTTGATTCCGCTTTTCCGATTGTCTGCCCAAGTGCTAAGCGGGCTCGTTGCACCGATAGTCCTCGGCCGATTTCGACTAACGCGTATTTTGCTATTTTCCCAATTTGGACAGTTTGTCATCTTTTCGCTGTTGCTGCTTTATTTGTGGATCGTACCTGAGCAAAGGTCATTTCTGTTTATTTTTGTGATGGTGTTCGGTATGTCTTTTCTGGATGGCTGGACCAATCCTTCACGTAATGCACTAGTACCTCGTTTGGCCACTGGCGAAGGGCTGATGCGGGCGAACGGTATGGTGGCAGTCAGTGATCAAGTGGTCAAATGCGCAGGTTGGGCGTTAAGTGGAATCATTGTGGCTTGGCTGGGTTCCCTCAATACGCTTGTGATCGCATCATGTTGTTACCTCGTCGCTGTAACCGTTACAGCCTTCATCCGTGATCCGCTGGATCAAAAGGAATTAACCCCCGAATCTTCAGCATCCTCAGAAAATTCAGTAGAAACCGCAAACCAAAAGGAAAAAGGCTCCCATTGGAAAGAGCTTGGAGAAGGCTGGCAGATCATTTGGCATAACCGCCGCATTCGTTCTTTGATGATCGTGGATAGTGTGGACACCATTGGAGGAACCTCCTGGCTTGGCGTATTTATTCTGGCGTATGTTACTCAGGTGCTGCATCAGGATGCAAGCTGGTGGGGCTTTATGAATGCCTCCTTTTTCTCGGGTACGATTCTGGGCGGACTGCTTGTCGTTGGCTTGGTCAAGCGGCTGCAAAGAAACAGCTTTCTGTACATGCTGGGAGCGTTGCTCGTATATGTGCTGATTACGGTGGTGTTTGCGCTCAATACGATCCCGGTCGCTGCGCTTGTTCTTTTTGCTGTATCTGGCTTACCGGTTCAAATGGCAGGAATTATTCGCCGTACCTTGCTGCAAACGAGTGCACCGGCCGCTCAGCTCCCTAAAGTGATGGCGGGTATTGATGTGCTTACGAATCTCGCTTTCGGACTGTCCTTGTTATTCCTGGGGTGGTACGCAGACCGTTTCGGCATGGTGCAGGTGTATTTACTGGCTGCGGCTATGACAACCCTTGCCGTTCTGATCGGCTGGTTCTATCGCCGTGATTTTCAGGAAAGTGAGCAAATCGATCATCCAACCGCTACAAGCGCTGGCATTTAAAATTGGCGTTCTCGTTAGACATGACATCGTTCATTGGATGACTACATAGTTAAATGCAGGTGTATAACCTGTAATTTCTCTCAATTTCACAGGAACACCACTGGGATGATGTTGTCGGTGGTGTTCCCTTCATATCATTTGGGACAGTATGTCTGTTGAGCCATATGTACCCTTCTAATGTCAGGTCTGTTTGCTCGTGATATATGTTTTGACGGCAGGAGGAATGTAATTGGTAAATTGCCGTAGGATTCCTTGCGGAGTAGTATCCGTAAGTACCATCGCACGATATTTTTGTTGCATAAATTGTTCCTCAGCCATACGATCAAACAAGGAAATAAGAGGATCGTAATAATGGTTAATGTTTAAAAGACCACATGGCTTTTCGTGCAAGCCTAATTGTGCCCATGTAAAAACTTCAAAATATTCTTCCATCGTTCCTGGGCCACCTGGTAAAGCAATAAACCCGTCCGCAATCTCTGCCATTTTAGATTTTCGTTCATGCATT
The DNA here is from genome assembly GCF_038592985.1 of Paenibacillus sp. FSL R10-2782. Lineage (NCBI taxonomy): Bacteria > Bacillati > Bacillota > Bacilli > Caryophanales > Paenibacillaceae > Paenibacillus > Paenibacillus sp. FSL R10-2782. The sequence continues at coordinate 160,294 of NZ_CP151951.1, forward strand.
GAATCAACAATGATTAGTTCGCTCAGGCTATTATGCGCAATTTCACGGCTTTGCAAAAAGTGAGGGAGCACACCGATGACGTTACCTCCTGCATGAAGTACCGCATCAGCTACTGCACCCATTAAACCAACGCTTGCTCCTCCATAAACCAGGCTTATCTCTTGTGCGGCAAGTGCCTTGCCCAGAGCAATAGCATGCTCTCGATAAATCGCAGACGCTCCATCACTGGAACCGCAGAAAACAGCAATGCTTTTCATATTAGATCCCCCTTATGAATATCTCTTTGCAAGTTTTTGCTGGTGTGTCCGAAATATGTCTTCCAAGGTGATATCATACTTGTTGGCGATTACGATAAGATTACCCAGTACGTCTCCAAGTTCTTCAGTTAAATGTTTCTTGTTATCCTCGAATGAACCATCCATTTCATCGGGACGGTCTCTGCCGATTTCCAGGGCGCGAATGGCTCTCGCAACCTCTCCAGTTTCTTCTGCCAAGAAACCAATTCGGACGAATATATCTAAATCCGACCAGCTTCTCTCCTGGTAATACTGCTTTACCCATTGTTGAAAATCATTAATATCCATATCCAGCCTCCAAATATAAACCAATGAATAGGCGTCGGCTATACACAAAACCTCAAGGTTTACATAAAACCGAAACATTTGTTCGTGTTTTTTTATTATATAAGATGAAAGGGTATTTTTCAAAGAAAAAAATATTTTTGGAGCGACCCACGGCGTTCAGCCAACCTTGCGTTTAAGTCCACTGCGACCGTATCAGGTCAGCTTGCTAGGCCGTAGTGAACTGGCTGTTATAGAGCGAGGCATAATGTCCCCCGCTTGCAAGCAGACCCTCATGGGTTCCGCTTTCGACCACATCGCCGTTTTTCATGTATAAAATCAGATCCGCTTCGCGGATGGTCGATAGTCTGTGGGCGATCACAAAGCTGGTGCGTCCGGCAATCATTTTCATAAACGCCTTTTGAATACGCGCTTCTGTCAGGGTGTCTATACTGCTGGTCGCTTCATCTAGAATGAGCATAGGTGGATCGACGAGGATTACCCGCGCGATGGTGAGCAACTGCTTTTGACCTTGCGACAGGCTGTCGCCTGAACCGCTGATGACCGTATCGTAGCCATGAGGCAGACGCTTGATGAAGCTATGTGCATTGGCAGCCTTTGCAGCCGCGATCACTTTTTCTTCCGTTGCTTCCGGCTTTCCGTAAGCGATATTGTCCCGAATCGTACCGCTGAACAGCCATGTATCCTGGAGTACCATGCCAAAATTAGTCCGCAAGCTGTCCCGGCTCATGTCATTGATATTGACCCCGTCGATGGATATCGAGCCGCTATCTACATCATAGAACCGCATGAGCAGGTTGACGAGCGTTGTTTTGCCTGCCCCGGTTTGACCGACAATCGCAACACGGGTACCCGGCTTAACCTCCAGACTAAAGTCCGTAATGAGCGTACGCTCCGGGGTATAGGAGAATTTGACATGATCAAAAAGAATCGTGCCTTTGCTGCGTTCCAAATGTACGGCGTTCGATTTTTCCGGCTGCTCAGACGGTGAGTCCAAAATAGCGAATATGCGCTGGGCAGAAGCCGTAGCCGCTTGGAACTGAGTTAGCACCCCTGTGATTTCATTAAAGGGCTTGGCGAACAGGTTCGTATAGATCAGAAAGCTTGACAATCCGCCTACCGAAATTACACCCAAAATGATGGATATACAGCCGATCATCGCCGTGACCGAGAAGGTCATGTTGTTCACTAGACGGGTGGAGGGATTGGACAATGATCCATAAAACTGTGATTTTACCCCGGCTTGATACAGTTGGTCATTTTTGGCGGCGAATTCGTCAAAAGAACGGTTTTCATAATGAAAGGCTGTAACCACCCGTTGTCCGCCAATCATTTCCTCCACATAACCATTCAGACTTCCTAAAATTTGGGCCTGTTCGCGGAACATGCGCTGGGATCGTGTGGTAATGAACCGTGCCACGCCATACGTAACCGGGGCTGACACCAGCACGACCAGCGTCATGATCGGACTGATATACAGCATGAGCACAATCGAGCCTATAATCGTAATAATCCCAGTTATCAAGGTGGAAAAACCTTGAAGTAGCCCATCCGACACGGCATCCATATCGTTCACAAAACGGCTGATACTGTCACCTTGCGGGTGATTGTCATGAAAGCTTAATGGCAGGATATTAAAATGATCAAATAACTCTCGCCGCATATCATTGACCGTCTGATAAGCAATACGGTTCGTCAAATAGGTGAGCAGCCAGCTAAACAAGCTGCCTACGGCATACACCATGCCTAATCCGGCAAGAATATGCGCAATTCCTCTAAAATCCACTACTCCCTTATCCACCATATGGTCGATGGCCTGACCGATCATATAGGGACCTATCAGACTGGCAAGCACGCTGAGAATTGCGCTGACAATGACCCAAAACGCTGTTTTTTTATATTGACCCACATAGGTTAACAATCTTCTCCAGGTTTCCTTGGCGCTCATTGGTCTACCTCCTGCGTTGAGAGCTGGGAACGATTAATTTCCTGATATACATCTGAACTGCTCATCAACTGTTCGTGTGTGCCGACAGCGACAACCCGCCCTTCGTCAAACACAATAATTTTATCAGCATGCTGTACGCTGCTGACCCGTTGCGAGACAAGCAGGACGGTCATGCTGCTGCTATTTTCCCGTAACGATTTACGCAAGGCGGCATCGGTTGCAAAATCAAGTGCACTTGATGAATCATCCAAAATGAGGATTTGCGGATTCCCTACAATAGCTCTGGCAATGGTTAGACGTTGCTTTTGACCTCCCGACAGATTAAGGCCCCCTCGGGCAATCGGAGCATCGTATTTTTCGGGCAGATTGGCAATGAACTCATCCGCTTGCGCAATCGCTGCTGCTCGGGCGATCTCCTCATCGGTGGCGTGTTCATGACCCCAGCGAATATTATCCGCTATGGTGCCGGTGAACAGCAGCGCCTTTTGTGGAACAATCCCGATTTTCTGCCGCAATGGTTCAAGCTTATACTGGCGAACGTCGATGCCTTCGATTTGAACCCGCCCCTCCACCGCGTCATAGAACCGGGGAATGAGATTCACAAACGTAGATTTCCCCGAACCCGTTCCTCCGATGATACCGACCGTTTCACCGGGGTAGATGTCAATGGTAACATCGCTAAGCGCCAATTGTCCCGTTTGGTTGTATCCGAAGGAGACGTGATCAAAAGCGATAACTGGTACGTTTTTTTGTGAGGACGTATGATCTTTAACCGGCTGACCTTCAGATATAGCAACATCGGAGATCGAAGCTTGGGTATCCAGAACCTCCTGAATCCGTGCTGCCGAGGTTGCGGCTTTGGTAAACAGAATAATTAAATTGGTCACCACGATGAGAGCCAGCAAAATCTGCGTGATATAATTAATAAAAGCAATAATCTCCCCTTGCGTAAGAGATCCATATTGAATATGAATGCCGCCGACCCACAGAATCGCAATAATGGCTCCGTTGACCACCAGCAAGGTGGCTGGGCTGAGCAAAGCGGAAATGCGCCCTACACGGATGGCGGTTTGGGTCAGGTCATCCGAGGCTGAATTGAACTTGACTCGTTCGGCTCCTCTTTTGGCAAAGGCCCGTATGACCCTTACCCCTGTTAGATTTTCGCTGAGTACAAGAGCGATGTTGTCTAGCTTTTTCTGATACTGGCGGTACAACGGCGAAGCCTTCGTAATAACCAGATACAGGATCAAAGCCAGAATTGGCGTAGCGGCCAAAAGTACCAAAGCGAGGCGAAAGTCCAGGATCATCGACATGATAATAGCCCCAATGCAAATAAAAGGAGCCCGAATGACCAGACGAATCAGCATCGCCACAGCCGTCTGGAGTTGATTCACATCGTTCGTGATCCGATTGATGAGTGAGGGTGTACCAAACTTATCCAGATCGGCATAAGAGAACGATGAAATGTGCTTAAACATCGTATTGCGCAGCGTCGTTCCAAATCCTTGAGAGGCCCGGGCTGCGTAGAACTGGCACACCATTGAGCTGCCAAAGCCCAGCACGGTCATAAGCAACATCAAAAGACCCATCTGCCAAACATAATGGGTATCACCTTTGCCAACGCCATGATTGATCATTAGCGCTACCATCGTAGGCAGCAACAATTCCAGAATCGCCTCAATCAGTTTAAACAGAGGCCCAAGAATACTTTCCTTTTTATAAGGCTTCAAAAAAACAGCAAATTTCAGCAAAAAAACCATCACCTAACCTGAATAATGTATAATGCCCGTTGATTCAACCTGATAACTGAATATGATTATGGCATATCCCAAACCATATGAATAATATTTAATATATATTAGAGGTATATGTATTACATATATCAGTACCGGAGGTCCATGATGGAATTGAGACATCTCAAGTATTTTCTGGCAATTGCAGAGGCGGGACAAATCACTGCGGCAGCCAAAAAGTTGCAAATCGCACAGCCTCCCCTAAGTCAGCAACTCATGCAGCTTGAGGAAGAGCTGGGTGTAAAGCTCGTGCATCGAGGCCCGCGAAGCATTCATCTGACGGAGGCCGGAATCATTTTGCAGAACAGGGCCAGGCAGATTTTGGAGCTGACCGATGCCACGACGAGGGAAATAAATGATTTTGCCAAAGGTATGAAGGGAACGCTCACGATTGGAACTGTCTCTTCTTCCGGCGCAGCCCTGATGAAAGACAGGCTTTCCGAATTTCACAAAACCTATGCGGGCGTAAAATTTGAAATCCATGAGGGAAACACGTTCATGATCCTAGATCTGTTGAAAAAGGGGATCGTAGAGGTCGGTATCGTTAGAACGCCGTTCAACACTACCGATCTGGGGTGTAGATATGCAGCCTCCGAGCCGATGGTCGCGGTGATGACAGAAGAGCATGACTGGAACCCTGACCAGAAGACGATTCCGTTGTCTGACTTGAAGAACAGACCGCTCATCGTGTACCGCCGCTTTGAGCAATTGATCCACGACGCCTGCATGAAGCACGGCTTTGAGCCGAATTTCTTTTGCAAAAACGATGATGCCCGCACTACGCTTCATTGGGCTAATGAAGGACTGGGTATCGGTATGATTTCACGGTCCGCACTGACTCTGGGCAGCAATAACCAGTTAATGGTGAAGGAAATTATGTGTGAAGAACTGCATACTCGTGTGGCGGCTGTCTGGCTCAAGGATCGTTACATGTCTTCTCTGGCCTCCCGATTTATCGAAAGCTTTAGCCAGGCACCCGATGGAGTCACTCCACAATAGCTGTTTTTTTTGTGGATGAAAGCATCTTTTTGTAAAATCTCATTTGAATTGCAAACGGGAACTGGATATAGTAGTACAGTAGGATAGCGATAGAATGGAGTTTGAACACATGCCACATAATGCAAAGGTCCAAATCCGTCTTCATAGTCATCACGACGGAGAAGATGTGGTGCAGGAGCTTCCCGGAGAAGCCATCGTGCGTGGGAAGCATCTATATATAAGGTACGATGAACCCCAAGAGGGACCTGAGGGCGGAACGACACGGAACACGGTCAAAATCGGACCGGATGAGTTGAAGCTGATTCGTCATGGCGAGGTGCAATCGGAGCAGTCATTTGCGCTGGGACGAAGATTGCCGGGATTTTACCGATCGCCTTATTTAAGCCTGAACATGTCTGCGCATACGCAGAAGCTCGATATTCGAATGGACGGATTTACCGGACAGGTGAGCTGGACTTATGATCTGTACGTATTTGAGGATTTCTCGGGGCATTTTGCCATCAGTTTGCATATACAGGAGGAGCAACAATCATGACAAGCAATCCACTGGAACTCATTAATCAAAAGGTGACCTCAGCTATCGAGGCGGCGGTACTGGCTGCTGGAATCGTGAGCCGCGAAGAGCTGCCGACGATCACGCTGGAGGTGCCGAAGGACAAGTCGCACGGTGATTTGGCTACGAACGCGGCGATGCAGCTCACCCGCATTGCGAAGAAAAACCCGCGTCAAATTGCAGAAGATTTGATCGCAAATATGGACTTGGCTGCCGCTTCAATTGAAAGCGCGGAAATTGCCGGACCGGGCTTTATTAACTTCCGTCTGAACAAGGGCTACCTTTATGCTGTCATTAAACAAGTGCAGGAGCAGGGAGCGGATTACGGACGTATACAGGAAGGTGCAGGCAAAAAGGTACAAATCGAGTTCGTCAGTGCGAATCCGACAGGTAGCCTGCACTTGGGCCATGCACGTGGTGCGGCAGTGGGGGATGCCCTCTGCAACGTGCTTGATTTTGCCGGATACAAGGTAACTCGTGAATACTACATTAATGATGCGGGCAACCAGATTTACAACATGAGCCGCTCGATTGAGGCCCGTTATTTGCAAGAGCTGGGACAGCCTGCGGAGATGCCGGAGGACGGGTATCACGGTGAGGACATCATCGGATTTGCCAAGGAACTGGTGGCCGAGAAGGGCGATTCCCTGTTGTCTTTGACACCAGGCGACCGCGCAGCTTATTTCCGTGACTACGGTCTGGAAAAGGAACTGAACAAGATCAAGCGCGATCTGGAGCTGTTCCGTGTACCTTTTGACTCCTGGTTCAGCGAAACATCGCTGTATGAGAACGGTGAAGTACTTAAAGCGCTGAATGAGCTGCGTGACCGTGAGGAGATTTATGAGAAGGACGGAGCCACATGGCTGAACACAACCAAGTACGGCGACGATAAAGACCGTGTCTTGATCAAAAATGACGGTACATACACGTACCTGACCCCGGATATCGCTTACCATCGCGACAAATATGCCCGTGGGTATGACACAATCATCAACATTTGGGGAGCGGATCACCACGGCTACATTCCACGGATGAAAGCAGCTATGGAAGCACTGGGCAACGACCCGGATAAGCTCAAAGTGCTGATTGCCCAAATGGTCAGCCTGTTCCAAAATGGGGAAAAGGTAAAAATGTCCAAGCGTACCGGTAAGGCCGTGACGATGGAAGACCTGATGGAAGAAGTGGGCGTGGACGCGATCCGTTACTTCTTCACGATGCGCAGCATGGATTCGCATCTGGATTTTGACATGGATTTGGCGATTTCCACTTCTAATGAAAATCCGGTATTCTACGTGCAGTATGCCCACGCGCGGGCGTGCAGCGTATACCGTCAAGCTGAGGAGCAGGGCATTGCGGTACTGCCGTTGGCAGAGGTTGATCTGTCCAAGCTGACGGCTGAGCATGAATACGACCTGTTGCGCAAAATCGGCGAGCTTCCGGAGGAAATATCGGTAGCGGCTGCGAGCTTTGCGCCACACCGTATGATTCGTTACGTCTACGAGCTGGCATCGCTGTTCCACAGCTACTATAAAGCAGAACGTGTGATCACTGAGGATGCCGCTCAAACGCAGGCCCGCTTGGCACTGTTTGGCGCGGTGCGCACCACCATTGCCAATGTGCTGAAGCTGGTAGGCGTGTCTGCACCGGAACGCATGTAAGCAAGCCACTTTAATGATAAAAGGAACCGTCTGTACCATCCCCAGCAGGGTGGCACGTGCGGTTCCTTTTTTGTACGAGCAGCTTAGTAGCGTTCCAGTACCAAATTCGTTTTCAGGGAATCGGCGGGAACCAGCCACCCTTTGGATTGCAGCAGATTGATCAGCTTGGTGCGATTGCTGGAGGCAACGCTGTAGTCCGAGGTTTTGAAGGAGATTTCAATGATGGTATCTGTACCTGATCCGTTCGCACTGCGGATAGGCCAGACTTCAACATCGGTATCCAATCCCTGGAAGCTGCCTCCATATTTGCTGACCTGTACAGGACCGCGTACTCTGGAGTCTGCCAAGGCTTGTTTGCCCCAGTTGCTGGTTTTCCAGTTTTGCAGCTTGCCTGGAAGATTGTCCAATAGTTGCTTTAACGCCTGATCCGGGGAAGGAAGAGTTAATCCTTTGGAAGCGTTCGTTTTTTTGTCATTGGAAAAGCTCAGTGTCTGTTTGCTATAGCCCCAATCCACCTCAGCATCGTAGTTATCGTCGGATGCGCTGAAGCCTTCTTTATTGGCTTGGGTGAGAGCCGCGTTGATATCTCCGTTCGTGACTGTGTACCGTTTCTTGTAGGTTAATTCATAATTCTTTTTATCTTCTTTTTTGCGAAATCTGACATTCCAGCCCTCGTTGTTCAATTGCAATTGATCCGTGTCAAAATATTCGACGCTCAATCGTTGCGCAGCTTCGCTAATTTGAAACTCGTTGGCTACGCTGCTTTTCAAAGAGCCGTCCGCATTGAGGACCTTAGCTGTATCCAGCATCAGTTTTACCTCATAGCTTGGTGTGGCATTAGCGGCAGCCTGCGCAGGCTCGGCCCCTTTCCATCCCGTTACAAGCAGCACTGCACTCAGGGTTAATACTGACAAAGCCTTTGTGATACGAAGACCGGTTTTCATCCAATCATCTCCTGTTCGTCCGAATGGGGGTACACGCTACACTTTACGGGTGTAATGTCAGTCGTATGTCAAGGCAAGCTGGTACTCTGGTTAAAAAATAACATAATTTCTATATGACAGGTAAGATTTATTCTTGGTTCCCTGACAAATATTCAGCAAATTGGCGGATTAGAGCGGAGCGGTGGCGGTCCTTATTGCTAACCATATAAATGTACCGCTCTACACGTTGGCCCGGAATAGGCCGTATGACGAGCATCCCGCGTTCAACCTCAGACTGCACAGCTATGCGGGAGACGAAAGAGACGTGTTCTCCCAGCATGACCGCCTGCTTGATCGCCTCCAGCGAATCCAGCTCCAAATAGGAGGGGAGGCGGCGTCCGCCATGCTCCAGCCATTTGTCTGTCATTTGGCGTGTGCTGGAATCCTTGCCGTGCAGCACGAAAGAGGAAGAAGCGATTCGCTCAGGTGTTAAATCGGTTTCGCTTGCGAGCGGGTGATCCGGTGCGCAGATCAGTACCAGCTCATCCTCGCCCAAGGATTCCGATACCAGTGAGGGCACTTGAAACGGCTCTGTTGAAATAACGCCAAGGTCGATTTCGTGACGGGCAAGCATGTCCTTGATCACCGGAGCAGTTTTCACGGACAAGGCAATATGAATTCCCGGATGTTCCCGGGCAAAACGGTGCAGCACCGCAGGAAGCACATAGGTAGCTGGTACATAGCTTGCGCCGATTCGAATGCTCCCCCGCTGGAGTGTGTCGAACTCGCAGACAACCCGCTCCGCCTCGGCGGCGAGCGCATTAATCTTGCCGGCATAGTGGAGCAGCGCGTACCCAGCATCCGTCAGGATGATTTTGCCCATACGCGTGTCGAACAGCTTCACCCCCAAATCCCGCTCCAGGTTTCTCATATGAAAGGTGATGGTCGGTTGTTTCAGACCGAGAAGCTCAGCTACTGTGGTAATTTTATGATGCTTGTTCAGCAACTCTACAATATGCAGCTTCAGAAGACTTAAATTCACTTGGATGCCCCGCTTTCTGTTTGATCGGAAACTCATTCCGCTCCATGCGTGGCGGTATCAATCCCCTCTATATAGATTAAATCTATGAGTGTTAACACAATTCATTGAAATAATTAATTTTGCTTTAACTTTCCAATAACACAGGCTGCGAATTCAAGCTTTACACTGGGGTCAGTCATAAGAACAGGCAGGTAATGCGATGAATCAGGATCTATATATTCACGGTTTGAGTAAAACCTTCGGTCATATGACCGCATTGCACGAGACGAATCTGGTCGTACGACGGGGACAATTCACGACACTCCTCGGTCCGTCCGGCTGCGGGAAAACAACGCTTCTACGCATGATTGCAGGGCTGGAAATGCCGGATACCGGCACGATCACGTTGGGGGAGGAAGTTCTTTTTTCGGCAGAACGCAAAAAGGATATTCCCGCTCATCTCCGTCATTTCGGCATGGTGTTTCAGGATTTCGCGCTGTGGCCGCATATGACGGTGTTTGAAAATGTGGCCTTCGGGCTGCGTGCGGTCAAGCAGGCCAAAGGCGTCGGCTCTGGCAGCGTGCGTGGCAAGGAACTGCGAGCGGCGGTGCTGGAGGCGCTGGACAAGGTCAGACTGTCGGGGATGGAGGATCGATATCCTCATCAGCTATCTGGTGGCCAGCAGCAGCGAGTCGCTTTTGCCCGCGCGGTCGCCATCCGACCCAGGCTCGTCTTATTCGATGAGCCGCTCAGTGCACTGGATGCGGTGCTTCGCGAGGAGATGCGCATCGAAATGCTGTCGCTGGTGCGGGATCTGGGGCTGACCGCTCTGTACGTCACCCATGATCAGATTGAGGCTATGTCGATGTCCGATGAAGTGGTCGTCATGAGAAGCGGACATATTTTGCAGACCGGAACACCCGAAATCATCTACAGTCGTCCATCTCATCCAGAGGTGGCGAGGTTCATCGGCAAGTCGAACTGGCTGGAGCCGGAGCGGACGCTATTCCGTCCCGAGCATGTTCGCTGGGAACAGAATCAAGTGGATCAGCATTCTTTTACAGTAGAGATTCGGCATGTCAGCTATGTTGGAGATCGTTATGAAATCCGCATATTGGCGGAGAACGGCGAGCTGTGGACTGCGTATCATTCCACCCGCTTGCCTATCGGAGAACAAAAGCAAATTTGGGTATCACCGCAACACATCCACCAACTCGATTCATAGGGAAAAGGGGTATATACAAGATGATAAACAAGCACGTTTTTCGTTCAGGTTGGAAAAAGGGCGCGATGCTCGCATTAACATTGACCTTTGGACTGGCTGTCGCAGGCTGTGGAACGGCTACACCATCCAAGGATGGTGCGCAATCCACCGGATCAGCAGGACAAGCCGGGGCGGCATCGACCGATCAGAAGCTGGTTGTCTACAGCGCAGGCCCTGACGGACTGGCAAAAAAGCTGGTAGCTGGGTATGAGGCGCAAAGCGGAGTGAAGGTCGAGCTGTTCCAGGGAACGACAGGTAAAATTTTGGCCCGCATGGAAGCCGAGAAGGCGAATCCGGTAGCAGATGTGGTGGTGCTGGCATCTCTTCCGTCCGTACAAGGCTTGAAAAAAGACGGCCTCACGCTGCCCTACCCGGATGCCCAAAACGCGGACAAGCTGAATCCCGATTGGTCCGACAAGGAAGGCAACTATTTCAGCACCAGTGCTTCCGCGTTAGGTATCGCGTACAACACGAAGCTGGTGAAGACACCGCCGACTTCATGGGCCGATCTCGCGAAGCCGGAATACAAGGACCAAGTTAACATTCCTGATCCGTCCCTGTCCGGCTCGGCGCTGGATTTTATGACTGGCTACCTGAGTGCCAAAGGCGATGGGGGCTGGACGTTGTTCGAGCAGTACAAGGCTAACGGCGTAGCGATGGCTGGAGCCAATCAGGAAGCGCTGGACCCGGTCATTACCGGAGCCAAAAGCATGGTCGCTGCTGCGGTTGATTACATGACCTACAAGGCCAAAGCCAAAGGCGAGCCGATCGACATTGTTTATCCGAAGGAAGGAACAGTCATCAGCCCACGCCCTGCAGCGATTCTCAAATCGACACAGCATGAGCAGAACGCCAAGGCATTCATTGACTATCTGCTGTCGGACGAGGCACAGAAGCTGGTAGCGGACGCTTCCTTGCTTCCGGGACGCACGGATGTCAAAGCAGATAAGCGCGCCAATCTGGATGAGATTCCGTTGCTGAAGACCAATTGGGAATGGATGGGCGAGCACGGGCCTGACGTGACAGAGAAGTTCACGCAAATGTTCAAGTAAGCGGATGGGGTTCTTATCCGTCAAACAGATCAGAGCGTGGAGTCTGACACTCGCTCTGATCGCGCTTGCTTTACTGATCGTGCTGCCGTTGCTACAAATCTTCATCCAAAGTGTGTATGTAGATGGACAATTACAATGGTCTGCGCCTTTCCAGACGTTGGCTGCATCCCGATTTATGGGTGTGCTGTTCGGCTCGATCTGGCTGGGCATTTGTGTTATTGCCGGAACGACGGTGCTTGCACTTCCGCTCGCGTGGGTCATGTCCAACACGCGTCTCGCTAGCTGGCGCTGGCTGGACGTGGTGCTATTGATTCCGTTTATGACCCCACCCTATATCGGGTCCATGGGCTGGATTTTGTTTATGCAAAAAAACGGGTATCTGGAGCAGTTGTTTCCGAGCCTGCATTTCTTGACCCCGTTCTTTTTCAGCTTTGGCGGCATGGTGATGATCATGAGTCTGCATCTGTTTCCGTTCCTGTACCTGCTGCTGCGCGGTGCGCTGGTTAGGATTGGCGGCAGTCTCGAAGAGGCCGGAGCCGTTATGGGCGGCGGCTTTCTGTACAGGTTCCGCCGGATCATTTTACCGCTGCTGCTGTCGGCTTACGGAATGGGCGCGCTGCTCATTTTCGTCAAAACGATTGCCGAGTTTGGAACCCCCGCCACTTTTGGGCGACGTATCGGGTATGAGGTCATGACATCGGAAATTCACAAATACATTTCCAGTTGGCCGATTGATTTCGGCAAGGCGACATCCATGGCCTCAGTGCTTTTAACTGCCTGTCTGCTCGTGTGGTATGTGCAATCGGTGATCAACCGTAAGTACACATACAGGCTGGTAGGTGGTAAAGGTTCTCGTCCTTCCCGTCTTCGTGTATCCGGCTGGACTACGGGACTGAGCATCGCATTCATTCTATTGTTGCTAATGGCGTCCATTGGTATCCCTTATTTTTCAATTATCGCCGCTTCCACCATGAAGCTGCGGGGGATCGGCTTGGCTTGGGATAACTTTACGCTCGATTATTACAAGGAACTGCTGTCTTGGGGCTCAGAGAGCATGGAGGCGTTGCTGAACAGCATATTTCTCTCTTTGGGGGCATCGACGATTGCCGTTATGCTGGGCACATGGTTTGCGCTCGTCATTGGCGGCTCGCGTACGAGGCTCCAGCGGACGGTGGATGCATTCAGCTTGCTTCCGAACACGGTTCCGGGGATTGTTATGGTAGTCGGCCTTATTTTATGGTGGAACTCGCCATGGATGCCGATTCCGTTGTATAACACGTACGGTATGGTCATTCTGACGTATGTTGTCTTGTTTGTTCCTTATACAGTCCAGTATGTCAAAAGCGCCTTTACGCAGGTAGATACTGCTCTTTTTCAGGCAGGACAGGTGTTTGGCGGTCGACCGACTTATGTATTCCGGCGGATTGTGCTGCCGCTGATTTTACCGGGCATGCTGGCAGGCTGGATGATGACCTTTACCATTGCTTCGCGCGAACTGGTCGGCTCGTTGCTGATTTTGCCGCCATCCATCCAGACGTCTGCAACCTACATTTTTGCCCAGTTCGAACAGGGGCAGGTGTCGCTTGGTATGGCAATGGCGGTCATATCGGTCGGTTTGACCACGCTACTGCTGATCTTAATGGAAAGCTTAAACTCGCAAAGAAAGTGGAAATGATGATGACGAAGCTTCGAATTTGGGGCGGAGCGGGCGAACACGGCCGCTCCTGCTATGTTTTGGAAGGAAAGCAGCATCGCATCATGCTGGATTGTGGTGTGAAAAAGGAAGGAACCGGGCAGTATCCGGTTTTTCCGCCGCAGGAGGCGGAGAGGCTGACTGCTGTATTGCTGTCTCATGCACATGAAGATCATTCGATGGCGCTCCCCTTACTGTACAAAAATGGATACCGGGGAGAGGTGTGGACGACAAAGGCCACTGCGGAACAGCTAGGTTCCTATTTTCGCTCCTGGCATACTTATGTAGAATCGAGAGGCGGAAAATTGCCTTACGACGAACAGGATATCGAATCCATCACTTACCGTTATCTGGAGGATGAAGCGCCGTCAGGGGTGTGGCAAGAGGCTAGTCCGGGTGTACGGATCATGTGGGGACGCAGTGGGCATTTGGCTGGCGCTGTGTGGTACGTAGCAGAAATGGAAGGGAAGCGGTTATTCTTTTCGGGAGACTACAGCCGCGAGTCCGAGCTGCTTGTTGCCGATGTACCAGAACCCAATCTAGCCGATATCTCCATTATGGACAATGCCTATGACATGGATATAGACCCGCAGCCGGTGAAGCTGGAGCGGCTGCGGGTCGAGATGGAACGGATTTTGTCTGCTGGTGGTCATGTGCTGCTTCCGGTACCTGCCTTTGGTCGGGGACAGGATTTGATCGTGTGGGCCAGCGAACAATTCCCTGAACAAGTCATGATTATAGAGCCGGACATATGGCAGGGATTACAGCGTCTGAGCTGTTTGAAAGAATGGCTACGCCCGGAAGCACCTGTACGGATAGAACATGTGCTGCACAGTGACAGGATCTTTGTGCCTCGTGATGCTGCGGAGCGAGTACGGCTGCTGGAACAGAGTGCTGCGGCTATCATCGTAACCGGGGATGGGATGATGGATTCGCCACGGGCACGCTGGTACTATCAATATTTGTCGGATCAACCGTCGAGTGTGGGGGAGGGCAAAGGTAGCGGAAAAAGTAATCATAACGGTGTTATTTTGACGGGACATGCTTCAAGCGGTTCTTTTGGTAAACATCTGCTGGAACGTGGGGATCAGGATGACTGTTGTATCGTTCGGCATTTGATTTACAAGGTGCATCAGGGGATATCGGATGTGAGACAAATGTTGAAGGTGTTGCCTGGTAAACAGGTTGTGCTCGTTCATGCGCCCAAGCCGCAGACCGATCTTGTGCGGGGCGAGCTGATAAGAGAAGGCTGGACCGAGCACGAAAGCTCTGTAAAAGCCATTCACTCTTTGGAACCAGGCGCAACGTTAAACGTTTAGATGATTCATTTTGCTCCATCCGTTATTTCGTACCCTCCTGCATCAGTCGGAAGGCATCGACTTCCCCAAGTTTCGTGGATATAGTGTTGCGCCCTGTGCTTTTACGAAGGCGCAGCGGTGTAGCGGTACGCTTGAGCAGTGCTTTGATTTCTCCAGGCCCCATCTCCGGTCTCAGTGAAAGGAGCAGGGCAATGCTTCCGGTTACGTGAGAAGTAGCCATAGACGTACCGCTCATTTCGTGATGCTTGCCGTGTATCCATGAGGAAATAATCTTTTCACCCGGCGCGTACACGTCTACGAATTGTCCCCGGTTGCTGAAAGGTGCGATGCGTCTGTATTTATCGGTAGCTCCGACCGAAATGGTCTGGGAATAGCGGGCGGGGTAGTCAATACTCCGGCGCTTGCCCTCGTTTCCCGAGGAAGCTACGATCACAATACCGTTTTGATACGCTTTGTTCACCATATCAAGCAGCGCCTTGCTGCGTGATTTCATACCGAAGCTCATATTGATAATATCGATACGATTCAATACACACCAGTCGATGCCAAGAATAATATCCGAAACGTAGGCGGCCCCGTTATGGTCAAACGCTTTTACAGGATGAATCAGCGCCTGAGGTGCTACGCCAATCCTACCCTCATCATAGTTGGACGCCGCGATGGTACCGGCAATATGAGTGCCGTGACCGTTATCGTCATAGGGTAGCATGGTCCGATTAAGCAAATTGATGCCTCTGGCGAGAGAATGACGCAGATCAGGATGTTGAAAATCCGCTCCTGTGTCAATCACACCAATCCTGATTCGGTTTCCTGTAGAGGAAGGCCAAGCCTTGTGTGCGCGTACCTGTTTGACCCCCCACGGCATGGGCAGGTTTTTCTCCGTCTTCGGCATATGGGCCGCTCCTCCATGTACCCTCATGCGAGTATCTTCTTCAACGGTAACACCGTTGTGATATTTGCCGAGCCTGTTTCCCCCTGGAAGCGGGGCAATCAGGGCGCGAATCAGCCGGGCCGGTTGTACTTGCCGTAATCCCGCAAGCTCGGGTTTCAGCTTCCTGAGATAGGACAGGCATTCCCGGTATTGGTGAGGCTTATCGAACGTAATGATCTGTTTGTGTCGTCCACTGCGGGACGGCTCCGAAATCCCCTCGTGCAAACGCTGCAAAAAACCCGGATAGTCCATTTGAGACAGTCCCCCTCCGATGAGCCATGCTGAGGTATTGTATGAGCAAGCGTCAGCGGCGGCATGGGAAACCTGCCCCTTTTTTATGGAAATAGGCCTGCTTGTCGTGTCAAAGTGATCGCGGACACATACGATACATGGAGGGCATAAGCTCTTGTGCAACAACTTTGGGAACTTCTCCCGGAGCGGGTACAGTCGAAAGACGGGGGGGACTCCGTCTTTTTAACGTGCGCCGCCTTGTTCAAGGCATACTACTGCAAATTGTACGGATACCCATGTTTAACTTGCAATTTGCTTCCAAATAGGTTTTACTTAGTTTTGATAATGGATATGTTAGTATTGCATGTATCGTGTATGCTCTGAAACATGTTCTTGTGAATTACGTGTGAGAGGAAGTGTCCCTAGGTGAGTACCCCACTCAACTTGAAGATTGACCCGGAGAAAGTCCACGAGACTCCAATGGTGGATTTGGCATTTATGGTATTGAAAGCGGCCAATACTCCATATTATTACCGTGACCTGATGAATGAAGTCGCCAAATTGCGCGGCATGTCCGACGAAGAAATTAATGACGTTATCGCTCAGCTATATACTGAAATCAACATTGACGGGCGTTTTGCCTGTGTCGGTACGAATCTGTGGGGCTTGAAGCGTTGGTATCCAGTGGATAAATCCGAAGATGCTCTGACAGGCGCCAAGCGTCCTCGTATCATTAATGACGAAGACGATGACGACGAAGAGGACTATCATGAGGAAGAAGAAACTTACAGCACCGATGATGACTTCGATGCAGACAGTGAAGACGAGGATAGCGAAGAAGAACTGTTCGACGGTGAAGATGACGATAGCGATGAAGACGTGGTTATAGACGATGAAGACCTCAGTGATGAGGAAGATACAGAAGATGAAAATGATGACGAATCGACAGACGACGACGATGATTCGCTTCGTTAGGATCAGGCTGTAAGGGGAGAGGTATTCTCCCCTTTTTCATGACCATTTTCTTGAAACTGCCTTCAGATTTGAAGCTTTCAGATGGATTCCCTTTAGTTTTGTCAATGGGCAAATTAACAAAGATAACTTCCTTGACAGCGGATTGGACACGGGGTAAACTATTGCTTGGGCTTATGATTGATTCACTTATATGTTTGCTTTTTGTATAAAAGTGCCCCGTACTACGGGAGTGCTTTTTTGTTTTTTTATAGGGTGTTTCCACTCATGAAAGAGGGCTAAGGGCGGCGGGTATGGAAAATGATTCGCTGTCTTCTTCATGGATGATAATCCGTGTAAACGGGTTACGATAACATCATAATGTCGCCTGAATTTTGGACTTTATTTAGGAGGGTTTTAAACAGTGACAAAGTATATTTTTGTGACAGGCGGGGTTGTGTCTTCCTTGGGCAAAGGGATTACGGCAGCTTCACTGGGAAGGCTTCTGAAGAACAGGGGACTAAAGGTAACGATTCAAAAATTCGATCCGTACCTTAATGTCGATCCGGGGACGATGAGCCCTTACCAGCATGGTGAAGTGTTTGTAACGGATGACGGTGCGGAAACGGATCTTGACTTGGGACACTATGAGCGCTTTATTGATATCAATCTGTCCAAGAACAGCAATGTCACGACAGGTAAGGTATACTCCAGCGTAATCAGCAAAGAGCGTCGCGGGGAGTATTTGGGCGGTACGGTGCAGGTTATTCCACATATTACGAACGAAATCAAGGAGCGCGTATATCGTGCAGGTCGTGAAGCGGGTTCGGACGTAATTATCACAGAAATCGGCGGTACTGTGGGTGATATCGAGAGCTTGCCATTTTTGGAAGCGATCCGTCAGCTCAAAAGTGAGGTAGGACGTGAGAATGTAATGTATATTCACGTAACCCTCATTCCTTATATTAAAGCTGCTGGTGAGGTTAAAACCAAACCAACTCAGCACAGTGTAAAAGAACTACGCAGCATCGGCATTCAACCGAATGTCATTGTTTGCCGTACAGAGCATGAACTTTCCTCCGATATGAAGGCCAAAATCGCGCTGTTCTGCGATATTGATGCTAACGCAGTAGTAGAATGCCGCGATGCCTCGACTTTGTACGAGGTTCCATTGAACTTGCGTGAAGAAGGCTTGGACGAGATCGTAGTCAATCACCTCAAGCTGACAACACCTGCACCGGATATGACGGAGTGGGAAGGGCTTGTTGAACGGATCAGAAAGCTGGATAAAACGGTTGAAATCGCCATTGTTGGTAAATATGTTGCACTGCATGATGCTTATTTAAGTGTGGTCGAATCCCTTTCGCACGCCGGATTTGACGCCAATGCGGATGTGAAAATCCGTTGGGTGAACGCAGAAGAAGTAACGGACGAGAACGTAGCAGACATGCTGGGCGGCATTGGCGGTATTCTCGTACCGGGCGGCTTCGGCGATCGCGGAATTGAAGGTAAAATCAGTACCATCCGTTATGCTCGTGAACAGAAAATCCCGTTCTTCGGTATTTGTCTTGGCATGCAAGTATCTGTCATTGAGGTAGCCCGTTCCCTGGCTGGTCTGGATGGAGCCAACAGCTCGGAAATCAATCCGGCTACGGATTACCCGGTCATCGACTTGCTGCCTGACCAAAAGGACATCGAAGATATGGGCGGAACGATGCGTCTCGGATTGTATCCGTGCAAACTGACGGAAGGTTCGTTGGCTTCGGCTTGTTACAACGATGAGCTGGTATACGAAAGACACCGTCATCGGTATGAATTCAATAATGAGTATCGTGAAGTTATTGAAAAGGCAGGTCTTCGCATTTCCGGTACTTCACCGGACGGACGTTTGGTGGAAATTGTGGAACTGCCTGGGCATCCATGGTTTCTGGCGGTACAATTCCATCCGGAATTCACTTCCCGTCCGAACCGTCCACAGCCGTTGTTCCGTGAATTTGTTAAGGCGGCATTGCAGCTTCAAGGCTAATGCTGCGGCCTGTAAGACCTCCTCAGGGAGGTCTTTTTTTTATTCCACGCTTCCTGATTATGAAAGAATATTCCACAATTATGTATAAGAGAAGGATTTTCTTTTTGCAGGAGCGAATATAGTTTAGGGTATGGGACGGATATTGTACGTCATCGGACGCTGTTATGGCAATAGCTGCATGATCCTCGTTTTAAGATCTTAGGAGGTTAAAACATTGGAAAAGAAAAAAGTGTTAATCGTCGATGACCAGAATGGAATACGAATTTTGCTGATGGAAGTGTTCGGAAGTGAGGGTTACGAGACCTTTCAGGCAGCAAACGGAAAAATTGCACTTGAAATTGTTGAAAAGGAACCTCCTGATTTGGTTCTGCTCGATATGAAAATTCCGGGTATGGACGGACTTGAAATCTTGAAGCATCTAAAGACCATGAATCCCGATATCAAGGTTATTATGATGACAGCTTATGGAGAACTGGACATGATTAAAGAGGCGACGGAGCTGGGAGCACTCATGCACTTTACCAAGCCCTTTGATATTGATGAAATGCGAATCGCCGTAAACAAGCAACTCAGGGGTAACGAAGAGAGTCACTTTGGTTGAAAACTCTGTTAACACAACAGGGTTTTTTGTTTGTGTTTATGGGAAATACTGAAAGTAAATCCTCTCCTTATACAATTCTATGAAAAAACGGCGTCCTGAGCGTGATTTTCGTATGTGTTGATGTGCAAAAGCTTGTTTAGTATTTAACATGGGTTGTGGTATAATAAGCCCGTATGTGATGTCGGCTAAAATATAGACAAACCCAAACACCCTTAGGAGGACTGTAACCATGCCATTGGTATCTATGACAGACATGTTGAACAAAGCACTTGAAGGAAAATACGCGGTAGGTCAGTACAACATTAACAATCTGGAGTGGACTCAAGCTATTCTGGGCGCTGCTGAAGAAGAAAAATCCCCGGTAATCCTGGGTGTATCTGAAGGTGCAGCACGTCACATGGGCGGTTTCTACACTGTTGTTAAAATGGTAGAAGGTCTTATTCATGACATGAAAATTACGGTTCCGGTTGCGATCCATTTGGACCACGGTTCCAGCTTTGAAAAATGTAAAGAAGCCATTGATGCTGGTTTCACATCTGTTATGATTGACGATTCCCACAGCCCAATCGACACAAATATCGAAACGACTAAAAAAGTCGTTGAATATGCACATTCCAAAGGCGTTTCTGTTGAAGCTGAAGTTGGAATGGTTGGCGGTCAAGAGGATGATGTTGTAGGTGACGTAATGTACGCGAAGCTTGACGACTGTCTGCGTATCGTTAACGAAACAGGTATCGACACACTGGCTCCTGCACTGGGTTCCGTTCACGGACCTTACAAAGGCGAGCCAAACCTTGGATTCAAAGAAATGGAAGAGATCTGCACTGCAATCAAACTTCCACTTGTTCTGCATGGTGGTACTGGTATCCCAACGCATGACATCAAAAAAGCAATCTCGCTGGGAACTTCCAAAATCAATGTAAACACAGAGAACCAAATCGTGTTCGCGAAAGTGGTTCGTGAAGTGCTTGCTGAGAAACCGGATGCTTATGACCCACGTACATTTATCGCTCCAGGTCGTGAAGCGATTAAACAAACCGTTATCGGTAAAATCCGTGAGTTCGGTTCCAACAACCAAGCGTAAGAATAAGTTGATGTACCGTGCATCTGCATGGTTCAATGTATCTCTTGATTGTAATTGTAGTTCTGCACAGAGGATTTGAATCTGTTCAGTTGAATAGTTTGACTTGGAAAGCACACCGCTTAGCCGGTGTCTTTCCATTTTAACCACCAAAAAGTTGAAAGTTTATTATTTGACCGACTGCAAAACAAGTAGGGGGACCCTCAAGCTTATGGAAAAATTGATGATCACCGGTGGACGGCCGCTTCAAGGTACAGTTTCCATCAGCGGTGCCAAAAACAGTGCCATCGCCTTGATTCCCGCCGCCATTCTGGCAGAGTCGGAAGTCATTTTGGACAATTTGCCGCTGTTGAGTGATGTGGCGGTATATTCCGAAATACTGGAGGAACTTGGTGCAACCGTTGCCTGGGAAGGCAGCCAGATGAGAATAGATCCATCCTCCATTAAATCCATTCCCATGCCGAATGGACCTGTTAAAAAATTACGGGCATCCTATTATATGATGGGAGCCATGCTAGGCAGATTCAAGGAAGCGATCATCGGTTTGCCAGGAGGGTGTAATTTTGAACCTCGGCCCATTGATCAGCATATCAAAGGTTTTGAAGCACTGGGTGCTACGGTGACGAATGAGCACGGTGCTATTCATTTGCATGCCAAAGAGCTGCGAGGTACCAAGATTTATTTGGATGTCAGCAGTGTAGGAGCTACGATTAACATTATGCTGGCGGCCGCACGTGCCAAAGGCGCCACAATTATCGAAAATGCGGCTAAAGAGCCTGAGATTATAGATGTAGCAACCTTGTTAAACTCCATGGGGGCCATTATTAAGGGCGCCGGAACGGAAACGATACGGATTGAAGGTGTGTCCGAGCTACATGGCTGCCGTCACTCCATCATACCTGACCGCATACAAGCGGGCACATATATGATTGCTGCTGCGGCTACTCGTGGTAATGTTTTGATTGATAACGTAATTCCCAAGCATATGGAGGCTCTGACTGCAAAAATGCAGGAAATGGGTATTGGCATAGAGGAATATGACGAAAGTATTCGTGTTCTGGGTTCACCTTCATATGAGCATGTTGATGTTAAAGCCTTAATTTACCCCGGATTCGCCACAGACTTGCAATCTCCTATGACCAGTTTGCTTACTCAGGCGCAAGGGGTCAGTGTACTGAGCGATTTTGTTTATAGCAATCGTTTTAAACATGTCCCTGAACTTGTACGAATGGGGGCTAAAATCCGCGTAGAAGGTCGTTCGGCTATTATTGAGGGGGGCAAGCTAAATGCGGCTAAAGTCAAAGCGGCCGATCTGCGTGCTGGCGCAGCGCTTGTCATTGCCGGACTTACCGTAAGTGAAGGCGTAACCGAGGTGTCAGGTGTAGAATACATCGACCGTGGTTATGACCATCTTGTCTCCAATCTGCGTCTTTTGGGCGCGGACGTATGGCGGCAGACAGAATAACAAACTTCTTACATTTTGGGACTCCCGAAACGGATGAACAATAGAATGGATAGTCTCTATGCAGCCGCTGCATGATACAAGATATAGGTTTATACCTGAATCAATTTCATAATCCCCTCAGTAGCTTTAATCAAGAGTACATATAGAGCAAAATGGTTTAGTTTGTCTATATGTACATACATTTCGTTGGCTTAATCATGTATGAAATGGATTCACCTAACAATCTTTTATCGGAAAACCGTAATAATTCGGTATAATCCAGGCAGATGGCTGCATAACTTTATTTGTTTTGGTTAAAATTATGTTGATGGCGTTTATGATATCATTGTCTATCATTTAGTTTTGAATGGACTTAATAATTGAATAGGTGGTTATTATATGGATCTGCAAATTTCCGATCTGGAAGAAATGAAGCTGACCGATCTGTACAAACTGGCCAAGCAATACCAGATCCCGTACTACGGAACGCTCAAGAAAAAAGAATTAATTTTTGCCATCCTGCGTGCACAAGCCGAGAAGAGCGGATTGATGTTTATGCAGGGTGTTCTGGAAATACTTCCTGAAGGTTACGGCTTTCTGAGGCCGATCAATTACCTCCCGAGTACCGAAGATATTTACATCTCTGCTTCACAAATCCGCAAGTTTGACTTGAGAACAGGCGATCTAGTATCCGGTAAATGCCGGACTCCGAAAGAGAATGAACGATATTTTGGATTGCTTCAAGTTAACGCCGTCAATGGAAGAAGTCCTGAACAAGCTGCTGAGCGGCTACACTTTCCTGCACTGACTCCACTGTATCCGCAAACTAAATTAGTCCTTGAAACTACCCCCAATAATTTGTCTACGAGAATAATGGATATATTGGCCCCTGTCGGACTTGGACAGCGTGGACTCATTGTGGCACCTCCCAAAGCTGGTAAAACACTTCTGCTCAAAGAAATTGCCAATAGCATTTCTACCAACAATCCCGAGATTGAGCTGTTTGTCTTGCTGATTGATGAACGTCCGGAAGAAGTGACCGACATGCAGCGTTCTGTTAAAGGTGAAGTTGTTGCTTCCACTTTTGATGAACTGCCTGAGAACCATATCAAGGTAGTGGAATTGGTTCTAGAGCGTGCCCTTCGCCTTGTAGAGCATAAAAAAGACGTGGTTATCCTGCTGGATAGCATTACTCGTCTTGCACGTGCCTACAACTTGGTTATTCCAGCATCCGGTCGTACGCTTAGTGGGGGTATTGATCCAGGGGCTTTCCACCGTCCGAAACGCTTTTTTGGTGCGGCACGGAATGTGGAAGAGGGCGGAAGTCTTACCATTTTGGCCACAGCGCTCATTGATACAGGATCGCGGATGGATGACATTATCTATGAAGAGTTTAAAAGCACAGGCAATATGGAGCTTCATTTGGACCGCAAGCTTGCGGAACGCCGCATATTCCCGGCTATTGATATTCGTCGCTCCGGTACCCGGCGTGAGGAAATGTTGTTAGGTAAGGAAGAATTGGATACTATTTGGGCCATTCGTAAAAATATGACAGAAAGCCACGATTTTGTGGAAGGCTTCCTGAAGAAATTGCGGAACAGCAGCAATAACGCAGAGTTTTTGGCCTCGTTTGAACCAACGGCACCATCCAATGGTTCGCAAAGCAGTTCAAGTACTCCGCAACGGAGGACCACGCGTTCCACCACAGCATCGGTTCCAGCTTCAACCAACTAAAACCAGCCACATAGCTACCCTGAATAACAATGATCAGCCTATGGATAATCGTCATTTCCATAATAGGTATTTATCTGTTCCTCAAGCACGCACCCGTCACGGTTCGACGGGTTTCAGGCGTGCGCTTGGCGGAACGAAAGGAGCTTCACAATGTATTTGGTATATGCCGACGAAAAAGGCAATGTATATGATCATGCTTCTTTGTATGGGCTTGCCCGCAGTGCGGACATGATTGTTGAAATCATGGAAGATGAGCTCATTCCGCTACCTGAAGGAGCTACGCTGGTAAGTCTGCCCAACACACGCCCGGTCGGTATGAACCCTGAATCCGGGGAAATGGTTTCCTTGCCAGGCGATATGCAGGCAGTGGGGGCTTTGTTACCTCAAGGCTTTACACGCTTGTGCCTGCCAGGGTATGTGAAGACCGATAAGGAGTATAAGCTCCCCTTGTTCGGTTATTCGGCCGTGGTCTGGAAAGATGGAGCTTTCTATGTAACGGCCGAGCGGAGTGATAATCCGTCCAAATGGAATCCGGAAAACTGTGACCGCCACGAGGTAAAGCAGGGCGTGCAGCGGATGACGGAGCAGTACCCGGAAAATCGGCTGTACCAACATTTGTCCAACTGTGCCTTAGGCTATGAGTGTCTTACCTCCTCGAACACGTTCCTAAATCGCTGGGAGGGTGGAGTTCCGGTATCTTACTCTTGTAATGCCGGATGCTTTGGCTGCATCTCGGAACAGCCGGATAACAGCGGTTTTGTATCCCCTCAGACGAGAATGAACTTCCGCCCTCGTGTCGAGGAGATTGTGGAAGTCATGCTGGAGCATTTGAAAACACCGGAGTCCATTATTAGCTTTGGCCAAGGGTGTGAAGGGGAGCCTTCTACTCAAGCCAAGTTGATTATAGATTCGATCAAAGAGGTCCGTTCCGTTACAGATATGGGATACATCAATATTAATACGAATGCAGGCTTGAACGATCATATCCGGGGTATTGTAGATGCCGGGCTTGATCTGATGCGGGTCAGCACGATTAGCGCGCTGGACGACCATTACAATGCGTATTACAAACCGCGTGGTTACACGTTAGCCAATGTGGAAAAATCACTTCGTTATGCTTCCGAGCAGGGAGTATATACGTCGATTAACTATTTGATTTTTCCGGGCGTGACAGACCGCGAGGAAGAAATCGAAGCGATGATTGAGTTTGCCAAACGCACAAAGCTCAAGCTTATTCAGATGCGCAACCTGAATATTGATCCAGAAAGCTATCTGGAGCTGATTCCACCTGCCCAAGGAGAGATTCTTGGCATGAAGCAAATGCTTGAGATTTACCGGGAGGAACTGCCCGATGTCGTTATCGGGTCTTACACCCATGTACCGCCTCAAGGGCTGGCGCGTCCCAAATTTGCCAAGGCCTAAAACGGTCAATAGCGGGTTGAACTGCACCTGTTTTACGCCATTTTTGGATACAAAAAAGAGTTGTTGAAACGCTCATATCCAGGTGCTATAATGTGAACATGTGTTCATACAACTCTGGGCTGACAGGACGTTCAGGGCGGAAAGAGGTGAAAGTTCAATGCAACAAGCTATTCAACCGAAATTTAACGTAACTAATGTCACTTGTGCTTGCGGAAATACGTTCGAAACCGGTTCAGTGAAAGGTTCTCTGCGCGTGGAGATTTGCTCCGCTTGCCACCCATTCTTCACAGGGAAGCAGAAATTCCTTGATGCTGGCGGCCGTGTGGATCGTTTCAAGAAGAAGTACGGTATCTAATTGATTACCGCAGGTTATAAAGTTATTAGAGCCTTCTGCTATTGCAGAGGGCTCTTTTTGTTGTGGATGTTTGCTTTTTGTGCGGCCTTGAGATATACTTATTTTCACCGTGCTAGATGGGGAGGTAGCGGTGCCCTGTAACTCGCAATCCGCTATAGCGAGGTTGAATTCCTGTTAGAGGTGTTGTTGATGTGAGGCTGGTCCCTGCGCACAATGTTGACGGTTGGGTCCTCCGCAATGAGTACTTGTGAACCTGGTCAGGTCCGGAAGGAAGCAGCCATAAGCGAGAACACTCTTGTGCCGGAGGGTGGCCTAGCCCGAGTTGTTGTTCAGGATTGCCGCTCGGATCACAACGATCAATAACAGGTGCACGGTATATATTAGAAATTAGAACATCTTGGCAGTCACTGCGAAGATGTTTTTTTGTGCTTTGGCTATGTTTAATTGCATTCATGTTTTTCCCCCTAAACTAACTGGCAGGGAGATTTACAAATGATGGATTAGTTGTTAATGTGACATAAAGGGGGGTAAAGATGAGAATTGTTTTTGCAACTGATTCCGACTATGGATACATACGAGACCGTGACCATCATATTTCAGAGAGTTTAATACAGGTGAAAATAAAGGGAAAAGAAATATATATATTGCGAAACCAAGATGAAAGTAATATTGGATGGATGAGGTATGGATACTTTTGGGACAACACACCTTTCCTGAACATGATTTGGGTCGATGAACAATATCGAGACAAGGGTGTGGGGAAGCAGGTTGTCCTCTTTTGGGAAGATCAAATGAAACAAAAGGGCTTCAAATTGGTTATGACATCTACTCTGGCAAATGAAAAGGCTCAGCACTTCTATAGAAAATTAGGATATCGGGACGCAGGGTGTTTATTACTCGAAAATGAGCCGTTAGAAATAATTTTGACTAAAACATTACTTTAATTCGTTTTTTATCTACTTAAAAAATGAATTTAACCGCTTTTCATAAGGCGGTTTTCTTTTGCTCGAATATCAACAATAAACAAAAACATAGCCTTGTGTTTATTATTTGAAAGGTGTCCGGTTTAGATTCGGACGGGAGTATAGTATAATGAAGTGTAGATTAATGTTCATGAAAGTGAATGGGAAAGAGGGTAACGCGCATTGGAACATATAGCGTTGTACCGTGCTTGGCGGCCACAGTCGTTCAAGGATATGGTAGGGCAACAGCATATTATCCAGACATTGCAGAATGCCATCCGCGAAAATCGTACGTCCCATGCCTACCTGTTCAGCGGTCCGCGAGGAACGGGTAAGACGAGTGCGGCCAAAATTTTGGCCAAGGCAATTAACTGTGAGCATGGACCGGCGCCGGAGCCTTGCAACGAATGCGAAGCCTGTAAACGGATCACGGCCGGAGCTGTCATGGATGTACAGGAGATTGACGCAGCCTCCAATCGGGGCGTTGAAGAGATTCGTGATTTGCGCGATAAAGTCAAATATGCGCCGACTGAAGTGCGGCACAAGGTTTATATCATCGATGAAGTGCACATGCTGACGACGGAAGCGTTCAATGCGTTGCTTAAGACGCTGGAAGAACCGCCGCCACATGTGATGTTCATATTGGCTACGACAGAACCGCACCGGATTCCGGCGACGATCATTTCGCGTTGTCAGCGTTTTGACTTTCGGCGGGTATCGCTGGAAGAGCAGACGGAGCGGCTTGACCTCATATGTCGACAGGAGAACATAGAGGCTGATTCGGACGCATTGCAGTACATTGCGCGTCTGTCAGATGGCGGAATGCGGGATGCACTTAGCGTTCTGGATCAGATATCTTCGTTTACAGACGGTCGGGTTACTTATCAGCAGGTGCTAGATATGACAGGAGGTATTGCGTCTGAACAATTCGGCAAGCTTGCCTTGGCATTGCTGAAAGAAGATGTTGGCACAGTACTGCAAATGATTGAGAACTTTATGCAAGAAGGTAAAAGCGCAGATAAATGCATGGAAAATCTGCTGTACTATTTCAGGGATTTGCTTATGATTAAGATGGTGCCGCAGGCGACTAACATGACAGAACGCGTGCTGGAGCCGGAGCAGTTCAAGGAAGTGGCAGAAGCTTTTACCAAGGAGCAGCTCTTTAGCATGATCGATACGCTTAATCGCTATCAGAGTGAGATGAAGTATGCCGTTCAACCGCAAACCTTGTTTGAGGTAGCTCTATTGAAGCTGTGCAGCATTCCTGGAGCCGCTGCTCAGCCAACCTTGCAGCATTCCGGAGCTGCTGCGAATCAGGAAGATGTAGCCGTTTTGAAGCGTCAGCTTGCCGAACTGGAGAAGAAGCTGGAACGCGCTTTACAAGGCGGATTGGCTACCGGGACAGGGCAGGATGCATCGTCTGGGAGTCGCCAGGCCTCTGGGGGGCGTGCTCCCGCTCCGCGGATTTCTGCTCCAGTCAAGCTTCCTTCGCAGCTAGATCGCTATATCGCCGAGAAGTCGGGAGAGGCATTTGCGGCTGCGGGGCGTAAGTGGAGCCAAATTTTGCAGGGAGTCAAAGAAGCGAAAGTCACAGTTCATGCATGGTTTATGGACGGCGAGCCGGTGTCTGTATTAGAGGATAGTGTACTCGTGGCGTTTAAGAACAACATTCACCGTGAAACTACTGAAAAGCCTGCCAACAAGCAGGTCATTGAGAAGGTTCTGCATGAACAGTTAGGCCATCCCTATCGTCTGGTGACAATGATGCAAAAGGATTGGAATGCTGCGATTGAAGGAGTTCCCGACCAGCCTGCCGAAGAATTCCAACTGGAGCAGGAGCATGACGCGCCGGGAAAGTCCAAGGAACCCTGGATTGATGAAGCTATTGAACTTTTCGGGGAAGATCTGGTAGTTATAAAGGATTAAAATCAAAGTGTCTGGATGTATACTTCATTAAGGGAGATGATTGAAATGAACAATATGAACCAAATGATGAAGCAAGTGAAAAAGATGCAGGAGCAAATGCTGAAAGCCCAAGAGGAGCTTGGCGGAAAAGTAATTGAAGGTACTTCCGGCGGCGGTGTTGTTACTGTAGAGGTAAACGGACATAAAAAAGTGCTTTCCATCACCATCAAACCGGAGGCTGTAGATCCTGATGATGTGGAAATGCTGCAAGATCTTGTGTTGACTGCGGTCAATGATGCTTTGTCCAAAGCAGATGAACTGGCTAATGATGATATGGGTAAATTTACAGGCGGTATGAAAATTCCAGGCTTGTTCTAGACTGTGCATAAAGGAGAAACACACTATTGTATTATCCGGAGCCGATTGCAAAGCTGATTGATGCATTTACGCGCCTGCCGGGAGTGGGGCCGAAGACGGCTGCCCGGTTGGCTTTTCACGTACTGAAAATGAAGGAAGACGATGTGATTGATTTTGCCAAAGCACTGGTCAATGTGAAACGGAATCTTCACTTCTGTTCCGTCTGCGGCAATATTACGGACACGGACCCTTGTCGGATCTGTCAGGATAAGACGAGGGATGCTTCCGTCATTTGTGTTGTTCAGGATTCCAAGGATTTGGTAGCTATGGAGCGCACCAAGGAGTTTAACGGCTTTTATCATGTGCTTCATGGAGCAATCTCTCCTATGGAGGGAATTGGTCCTGAGGATATCAAGCTCAAGGAATTATTGAACAGGCTTAGTGATGAACGCATCAAAGAGCTGATTTTGGCTACGAATCCGAACATTGAAGGAGAAGCGACGGCCATGTACATTTCCAGGCTGGTGCGTCCTTTTGAAATCAAAGTTACTCGTATTGCCCACGGATTGCCAGTAGGCGGGGATTTGGAGTATGCCGATGAGGTAACACTGTCCAAAGCGCTGGAAGGCCGCAGAGAGCTGAACTAATAAGTACATGTATATGTTATAGATATTTTTAGTGTCGATAAATCGTATGGATTGTCTCGACACAATGGGGAGCCGTTATGGCTCCTTTTTATTTTGTGATGATAGGGCCGGTATGGGCAGTTCTTGTTCTAAGTTTGTCCTCTGTTAAATAAGTATGAATAAGGTAGTCTTACAGACTGTGCACATAATTCAGCTTGTGAGGAGGATGAATGGATGTGGGAACGGGTGAAGCAAAATTTTCGTCGACAAGAGCACGGCAAATCGGAAGCAGAGTATCGTCAGGAGTTGTTTGCCCAGATTCGGGCTTCGCACGCGGATTGGTTAAGAGCGCATCGGTTATTTCATGAAGCTACAGGCGAGGACGAGATCGACTATGCCATTTTTGTTCTGGAAGCTGCGGAGCGTAAATATCAGATACATTTAAAATGTGCCAAACAGCAAGGGCTGCATCGCTTCCACCTGCCCGCAGATGAACCGGGGTATGACAATGACGCAAACCGTGTTCATAAACGGAGAGCTGAATGAGAGATGCTGTCTGGCTTGTTCTGATTGCTTGTATTGTGGTGCTGTCATATCTAATCCTCAAAAAACGTCTGGGTATTGGCTGGCTTACTGTGTTTGGGGCACATATGGCTCTGGCGGCAATTGCCCTGTATGCCATTAATTATTCGGGGTGGATCACGCAAGTGTATATCCCCATTAATCCAGTGACGATGGGAGCCGTAACGGTTTTGGGAATGCCCGGAATTGCGCTTTTACTGGGATTGAAAATGATATTGTTCGGACAGGTTATGTGAGTATTTATAGAGTTTAATCAAGGAACAAGGAATGTCTTTTAGGCAAGGATAAAGTAAAAAATGCTTTTGTTATAAAAATATAGTTGACGGGGATTTCAGTTATATGATACATTAATTCTCGGCCCTTAAAGCCCGGGAATTTTTTTGTGAGAACAACGCTGAATGAAATCGAAAAATAATTTTAAAAAAGTGTTGACTTAAATCCCGAATGTATGTTATATTAATCAAGTCGCCGCTGAGATGCGGTGGTGAAAAAAGCAAGAGAATATGAAGGTTTGATCTTTGAAAACTGAACAACGAGTGAGTACGGATTTTGCTTGCAAAATCCAACGCTGAGATTTTGGTACATGCCGTCAGGCTGTATAAAATGGAAGCGAACAATGAGATATTTTATCTCGTCAGTTTCAAAATGAGCGAATCGCTCTTTCTATAAACCAGCTTCGGTTGGTCTTTAATGGAGAGTTTGATCCTGGCTCAGGACGAACGCTGGCGGCGTGCCTAATACATGCAAGTCGAGCGGGGTTATTTTAGAAGCTTGCTTTTAAAATAACCTAGCGGCGGACGGGTGAGTAACACGTAGGCAACCTGCCCCTCAGACTGGGATAACTACCGGAAACGGTAGCTAATACCGGATACATCCTTTCCCTGCATGGGGAGAGGAGGAAAGACGGAGCAATCTGTCACTGATGGATGGGCCTGCGGCGCATTAGCTAGTTGGTGGGGTAAAGGCCTACCAAGGCGACGATGCGTAGCCGACCTGAGAGGGTGATCGGCCACACTGGGACTGAGACACGGCCCAGACTCCTACGGGAGGCAGCAGTAGGGAATCTTCCGCAATGGGCGAAAGCCTGACGGAGCAACGCCGCGTGAGTGATGAAGGTTTTCGGATCGTAAAGCTCTGTTGCCAGGGAAGAACGTCTTGTAGAGTAACTGCTACAAGAGTGACGGTACCTGAGAAGAAAGCCCCGGCTAACTACGTGCCAGCAGCCGCGGTAATACGTAGGGGGCAAGCGTTGTCCGGAATTATTGGGCGTAAAGCGCGCGCAGGCGGCTCTTTAAGTCTGGTGTTTAATCCCGAGGCTCAACTTCGGGTCGCACTGGAAACTGGGGAGCTTGAGTGCAGAAGAGGAGAGTGGAATTCCACGTGTAGCGGTGAAATGCGTAGATATGTGGAGGAACACCAGTGGCGAAGGCGACTCTCTGGGCTGTAACTGACGCTGAGGCGCGAAAGCGTGGGGAGCAAACAGGATTAGATACCCTGGTAGTCCACGCCGTAAACGATGAATGCTAGGTGTTAGGGGTTTCGATACCCTTGGTGCCGAAGTTAACACATTAAGCATTCCGCCTGGGGAGTACGGTCGCAAGACTGAAACTCAAAGGAATTGACGGGGACCCGCACAAGCAGTGGAGTATGTGGTTTAATTCGAAGCAACGCGAAGAACCTTACCAGGTCTTGACATCCCCCTGACCGGTCTAGAGATAGGCCTTTCCTTCGGGACAGGGGAGACAGGTGGTGCATGGTTGTCGTCAGCTCGTGTCGTGAGATGTTGGGTTAAGTCCCGCAACGAGCGCAACCCTTATGCTTAGTTGCCAGCAGGTCAAGCTGGGCACTCTAAGCAGACTGCCGGTGACAAACCGGAGGAAGGTGGGGATGACGTCAAATCATCATGCCCCTTATGACCTGGGCTACACACGTACTACAATGGCCGGTACAACGGGAAGCGAAAGAGCGATCTGGAGCGAATCCTAGAAAAGCCGGTCTCAGTTCGGATTGCAGGCTGCAACTCGCCTGCATGAAGTCGGAATTGCTAGTAATCGCGGATCAGCATGCCGCGGTGAATACGTTCCCGGGTCTTGTACACACCGCCCGTCACACCACGAGAGTTTACAACACCCGAAGTCGGTGGGGTAACCCGCAAGGGAGCCAGCCGCCGAAGGTGGGGTAGATGATTGGGGTGAAGTCGTAACAAGGTAGCCGTATCGGAAGGTGCGGCTGGATCACCTCCTTTCTATGGAGAATCGTTTCCTGCAACGGAAACATTCAAATCAGCAGGTACAACGTACCTGTGAACGGATATTCAATTCGGTTCATCACATCTGTGTGAATGAAGTGAATATCCAAAGCGACTCACTCGTTGCTCAGTTTTGAGAGCTCAAACTCTCAAACGTTTGGTGGCGATAGCGGAGGGGTTCCACACGTACCCATCCCGAACACGACCGTTAAGCCCTCCAGCGCCGATGGTACTTGGACCGCAGGGTCCTGGGAGAGTAGGACGTCGCCAAGCGCAACCACTAAAGAAGAACTTCTTTGGTGGTTTATTATGGGCCCTTAGCTCAGCTGGTTAGAGCGCACCCCTGATAAGGGTGAGGTCGGTGGTTCGAGTCCACTAGGGCCCACCATATAATTTTATATCACCTTTTGGGGCCATAGCTCAGCTGGGAGAGCGCCTGCCTTGCAAGCAGGAGGTCAGCGGTTCGATCCCGCTTGGCTCCACCAATTACAAATTCATTAAAAACTGCATGGTGATCGTGAACTCTTCGGAGTTTGGCTGATAATCACACAGGTTACAGTTTCAATGAAACTGTATTGCACCTTGAAAACTGGATACCGAAACGAAATTGCGTTTTAGAATATTCCTTTACGCTGATCTTGTGTAAACAAGTGAAATAAAGGTAGCTGCCTTGAATTTCATTCACACATTCGTGTGGAACCGAAATTCAAAGCAAATCGCATTTACGAAGTAAATGCTAGGTTAAGCTACAAAGAGCACACGGAGGATGCCTAGGCGCCAGGAGCCGACGAAGGACGTGGCGAACAACGATAAAGCCTCGGGGAGCTGTAAGCAAGCTTTGATCCGGGGATGTCCGAATGGGGAAACCCGGCTGTCTTCATCGACAGTCACTTTCTGCTGAATACATAGGCAGAACAGAGGCATACCAGGGGAACTGAAACATCTAAGTACCCTGAGGAAGAGAAAACAATAGTGATTCCGTCAGTAGCGGCGAGCGAACGCGGATTAGCCCAAACCAAGGAGCTTGCTCCTTGGGGTTGTGGGACGTCTCACATGGAGTTACAAAGGAACCGGTTAGATGAAGAGGTCTGGAAAGGCCCGCCAGAGAAGGTAAAAGCCCTGTAGTTCAAAACCTGTTCCCTCCGAGACGGATCCCGAGTAGTGCGGGGCACGTGAAACCCCGTATGAATCCGGCAGGACCATCTGCCAAGGCTAAATACTCCCTGGCGACCGATAGTGAAGCAGTACCGTGAGGGAAAGGTGAAAAGCACCCCGGAAGGGGAGTGAAATAGATCCTGAAACCGTGTGCTTACAAGAAGTCAGAGCCCGATCTATGGGTGATGGCGTGCCTTTTGTAGAATGAACCGGCGAGTTACGTTCCCGTGCAAGGTTAAGGTGAAAAACTGTAGCCGTAGCGAAAGCGAGTCTGAATAGGGCGACTTGAGTACGTGGACGTAGACCCGAAACCGGGTGATCTACCCCTGTCCAGGGTGAAGGTGCGGTAACACGCACTGGAGGCCCGAACCCACGCATGTTGAAAAATGCGGGGATGAGGTGGGGGTAGCGGAGAAATTCCAATCGAACCCGGAGATAGCTGGTTCTCCCCGAAATAGCTTTAGGGCTAGCCTCGGAATAAGAGTCGTGGAGGTAGAGCACTGATTGGGTGCGGGGCCCGCAAGGGTTACCAAGCTCAGTCAAACTCCGAATGCCATAGACTTGGTTCCGGGAGTCAGACAGTGAGTGCTAAGATCCATTGTCGAAAGGGAAACAGCCCAGACCATCAGCTAAGGTCCCCAAGTGTGTGTTAAGTGGGAAAGGATGTGGAGTTGCACAGACAACCAGGATGTTGGCTTAGAAGCAGCCACCATTGAAAGAGTGCGTAATAGCTCACTGGTCGAGTGACTCTGCGCCGAAAATGTAACGGGGCTAAACACGCCACCGAAGCTATGGCTTGATACTTAGGTATCAGGGGTAGGGGAGCGTTGAATGCGGGTTGAAGGTGTACCGTAAGGAGCGCTGGACTGCATTCAAGTGAGAATGCCGGTATGAGTAACGAAAAGATCTGTGAGAATCAGATCCGCCGAAAGCCTAAGGGTTCCTGAGGAAGGTTCGTCCGCTCAGGGTAAGTCGGGACCTAAGGCGAGGCCGAAAGGCGTAGTCGAAGGACAACAGGTCGAAATTCCTGTACCACCGTAATCCGTTATGAGCGATGGGGTGACGCAGTAGGGTAGTGACGCGGACTGATGGATGTCCGTCTAAGCAGTGAGGCTGGTGTGTAGGCAAATCCGCACATCGTAAGGCTGGGCTGTGATGGGGAGCGAAAATTACAGTAGCGAAGGTCATGATCTCAGACTGCCAAGAAAAGCCTCTAGCCAGGAGAAGGTGCCCGTACCGCAAACCGACACAGGTAGGCGAGAAGAGAATTCTAAGGCGCGCGGAAGAACTCTCGTTAAGGAACTCGGCAAAATGACCCCGTAACTTCGGGAGAAGGGGTGCCTCGGTAGGGTGAATAGCCCGAGGGGGCCGCAGTGAAAAGGCCCAAGCGACTGTTTAGCAAAAACACAGGTCTGTGCGAAGCCGCAAGGCGAAGTATACGGGCTGACGCCTGCCCGGTGCTGGAAGGTTAAGGGGAGTGGTAAGTCCTTTTAGGGCGAAGCTATGAACCGAAGCCCCAGTAAACGGCGGCCGTAACTATAACGGTCCTAAGGTAGCGAAATTCCTTGTCAGGTAAATTCTGACCCGCACGAATGGCGTAACGACTTGGGCGCTGTCTCAACGAGAGATCCGGTGAAATTTTAATACCTGTGAAGATGCAGGTTACCCGCGACAAGACGGAAAGACCCCATGGAGCTTTACTGCAGCTTGATATTGAATTTGGGTACGATCTGTACAGGATAGGTGGGAGCCTGAGAGACTTGAGCGCCAGCTTGAGAGGAGGCATCCTTGGGATACCACCCTGATCGTATCTAGGTTCTAACTTGGTACCGTGATCCGGTACGAGGACAGTGTCAGGTGGGCAGTTTGACTGGGGCGGTCGCCTCCTAAAGAGTAACGGAGGCGCCCCAAGGTTCCCTCAGAATGGTTGGAAATCATTCGAAGAGTGCAAAGGCAGAAGGGAGCTTGACTGCGAGACCTACAAGTCGAGCAGGGACGAAAGTCGGGCTTAGTGATCCGGTGGTACCGCATGGAAGGGCCATCGCTCAACGGATAAAAGCTACCCTGGGGATAACAGGCTTATCTCCCCCAAGAGTCCACATCGACGGGGAGGTTTGGCACCTCGATGTCGGCTCATCGCATCCTGGGGCTGAAGTAGGTCCCAAGGGTTGGGCTGTTCGCCCATTAAAGCGGTACGCGAGCTGGGTTCAGAACGTCGTGAGACAGTTCGGTCCCTATCTGTCGTGGGCGTAGGAAATTTGAGAGGAGCTGTCCTTAGTACGAGAGGACCGGGATGGACGTACCGCTGGTGTACCAGTTGTTCCGCCAGGAGCACCGCTGGGTAGCTATGTACGGAAGGGATAAGCGCTGAAAGCATCTAAGCGTGAAGCCCCCCTCAAGATGAGATTTCCCAATTAGTAAGACCCCTTGAAGACGACGAGGTAGATAGGTTGGGGGTGGAAGTGCAGTAATGCATGGAGCTGACCAATACTAATCGGTCGAGGGCTTATCCTAAAGTATAGAACGCGATGGAGTTTCGGATCCAGTTTTCAGGGTGTAATACCTTGAAATCACGCTTGGTATTCTAATTCACTATGGTGATATGTAGAATAACGCGTTGAATTTTTGCTAAGTGAGTCCATTTACATGGAGAGATACCCAAGTGGCTATAAGGGGACCCTCTGCTAAGGGGTTAGACTGCGAAAGTGGTGCGAGGGTTCGAATCCCTCTCTCTCCGCCATTTAGGACAAGCTAGCGAAGTATTATGTTATGGCGGTGTAGCTCAGCTGGCTAGAGCGTACGGTTCATACCCGTGAGGTCGGGGGTTCGATCCCCTCCGCCGCTACCATACATACCCAGGAGGCTTAGCTCAGCTGGGAGAGCATCTGCCTTACAAGCAGAGGGTCGGGGGTTCGATCCCCTCAGCCTCCACCATTGTGCCGGTGTAGCTCAACTGGTAGAGCAACTGACTTGTAATCAGTAGGTTGGGGGTTCAAGTCCTCTCGCCGGCACCATTTTTGAAAAGTCCAGGGAACTGTGGTGTAGAGGCCTAACATGCCTGCCTGTCACGCAGGAGATCGCGGGTTCGAATCCCGTCAGTTCCGCCATTTTTCAATATGATAGTTTCACGTACTAAAGTGGGAAGGGGTATCCCTCCGCACTTTATTTTTTTGTTAATGGATATGGCTCGGTAGCTCAGTCGGTAGAGCAGAGGACTGAAAATCCTCGTGTCGGCGGTTCGATTCCGTCCCGAGCCACCTTTATATGGAGGATTAGCGAAGCGGCCAAACGCATCAGACTGTAAATCTGCTCCCTTACGGGTTCGGTGGTTCGAATCCATCATCCTCCACCAGTTTTATGAGCCATTAGCTCAGTTGGTAGAGCACCTGACTTTTAATCAGGGTGTCGAAGGTTCGAGTCCTTCATGGCTCATCGAAAGCCATCAACTATAAGTTGATGGCTTTTTTGTTTGCATTTTTGCATGGATTTAGGTTATGTTTCTTACTAACTTTTTTATTTTAAGGTATCGACAGGTTATAATAGGTTCATTATGTTCGCTTAGAGGTTAGTCTAAAAAAAGTGAAGTGGTGATCGTGTGGCTTTGGATACGGAATGGATACAGCAACAGCTTCAGAATATTATTCAAGCACCTTTTACTATACTGCCTTGGTGTCCGGAAATGATTGCAGAAGGTCAGTCAGCAGAATCGGCTGTACCGGATAAGTCATTTGTACGTGATAGCAAAATATATTTCCCGTTCCGTGTGATAGCAGGAGAATTGGTTGCCTTTGCGGTAGAGGCGAAGCATTTGACGGATCGGGAACGGAAGTTGATTGAAGCGTTACTCTGGAACATGGAGCAATTCTGGCAGGATGGGACGAGGACGCAACGGCCCGATAGCCCGGTTTATGCTGAGGAAGAGCGAATGAAGCGTTTTGGACAATGGCTCATACAGCAAGCTGGAAACCTACAGAATGAAGAAGAGCTTCCTGATGAGTTCGGGCTTCGGGATTCGTTGTCGCCGTATATGGTCCCCATTGTACTGACTGGTGAAGGAACACAGGGGAGTGCTATTGCCTACACACAGTTACATCGATTGTTAGCTAGTTATTTTGGCGGGAATGTGCTGCTTACTCCATTGGATGAACAGTCTTGGCTGATTATGGCTAAAAGGGAACTACTGTTGGGAACGGAAGACGACCGGGATAAAGATGTCGAAACCAGGGATACGGATTACACGGAATCGCTGGAGGAGGTTCTTACGGCTTTCAGCCTGGGTTTATACGAGCTTATCGCAAATGAGTGGGTAGGTGTATTTCATTTGGCGGTATCCAAGCCGTCTATACTATTGCAAAGTCTTCCCCAAGAACTGAACTTGTTGTGGGAGACGATCCATCTTGGCAAAATTTTTCATGTAACTGAGCATATTCACTTTTCATGGGAGTTGCATTTGGAGAGGTTATTAAACCGTATTCCAAAGGAGCAACGCGTGCAATTTTTGGAGCAGGTTATGCGGTCGTCCGTCATATTGGAGGATGCTGAAACGATGGCTACATTGGATATCTTTTTTCAACTGGATTGTAATGTGAGTGAGACGGCTAAGCGCCTTTACGTGCACCGGAATACGTTGATTTACCGTTTGGACAAAATTAAACAGGAGACAGGTTTGGATGTGCGGACGTTTAATGATGCGGTTTTGGTCAAGCTTTTTCTACTATTGTACAAAGTGACAAAAAGGAAATAGCATTTTTGTGCAGTTTGCGAATAGCCACGAAGTGGGTACTAGGGTAAGATACAAGTAAGAAATGTATTCGATTTCAAAACTTGATCTTGGGGAGGCAAAAGCTATGGCTGGTGTACGCTTAGAGCATATTTTCAAAAAATACCCGGGTGCAGATAAAGCTACGGTTATTGATGTCAATTTGGACATTCAAGATAAAGAATTCCTCGTATTGGTCGGTCCTTCCGGTTGTGGTAAATCCACTACACTCCGTATGATCGCTGGTCTGGAAGAAATCTCGGACGGAAAATTGTACATTGGAGATCGTGTTGTGAACGACGTAGCTCCAAAGGATCGCGATATTGCGATGGTTTTCCAATCCTATGCCTTGTATCCGCATATGAACGTATACCAAAACATGGCTTTTGGTCTGAAACTTCGCAAGGTGAAGAAAGAAGAAATTGATAAGCGTGTACGTGAGGCGGCTAAAATCCTTGATATTGAGCATCTCCTGGATCGCAAGCCGAAAGCGCTATCAGGTGGTCAACGTCAGCGTGTTGCCTTGGGACGTGCGATTGTACGTGACCCGCAAGTGTTCTTGATGGATGAGCCATTGTCCAATCTGGATGCCAAGCTGCGTGGTCAGATGCGTGCGGAAATCACGAAGCTGGCTAAACGTCTGGAAACGACCGTTATCTACGTAACGCATGACCAGGTCGAAGCGATGACGATGGGTGACCGGATTGTTGTTATGAAGGATGGCATTATTCAACAAGCTGCATCCCCGGATGAGCTGTACAACCGTCCAGTAAATCTGTTCGTAGCTGGTTTTATTGGCTCTCCTACGATGAACTTCATCACAGGTAAGCTGGCGGAGAAGGACGGCGCACTGTATTTCAATGCACCAGGTCTGGATCTGTTCGTGCCTGAAGGTAAGGGACAGATTTTGAAAGCCAAGGGTTATATCGGTAAAGAAGTTATCTTGGGTATCCGTCCTGAGGATATTCATGAAGAACCAGTATTTTTGGAGGCTTCCCCAAATTCGATCTTTACGTCTACTGTGGATGTAACCGAAAATCTCGGTCATGAAATGCTATTGTACCTGAGTGGCGCTGGAAATGATACGATTATTGCCCGTGTAGACGGACGTTCCAATACTCGTGATGGTGTTAAAGCGAAGTTGGCTGTTGATATGAACAAGGTTCATATTTTTGATAAGGAATCGGAATTGAGCATTCTGGTTGGCGAATAAGTTCAATCGATAGAAGAGAGTCGCAGTTTCCCAGCCGGGGAAAGGCGGCTCTTTTTGTATATCCCATACAGCTTCCAGCTTCGGCATTGCATTCATTGGAAAATTCCGATACGATGGGTACATTGGTATGGGTCTGGGTTCAGCATGAACACAGGTAGCCCGAAATCATGTTGAAAAGGTGAGCTTGGGCTGGCACAGGATGAGCTGGCAGTGAGCTATATGGTTGATAGGGTGACGCTACATAAATAAGATTACGTATAGAATCCGGTCATGCAGGATGAAGGGGAGAATACGATGGCTAAAAAGGTAAAGGTATCTGAGCTTGTACAGCAATTTCAAATGGAGGTTATTTCTGGTGAGAAAGGTCTGCGCAGGCTGATCACGGTGGATGATTTGAATCGTCCGGGGTTGGAGATGGCTGGGTATTTTGAATACCACACACAGGAGCGGGTGCAGCTTTTGGGAAGGTCTGAGCTGGCGTTTCTCGGTATGCTTCCTCCTGAGGAAAGAAAGGATCGGATGCAGCGTCTATGTACGGAGCTGACTCCATGTATCATCATCACACGTGGTCTGGAAGTACCTGTAGAACTGGTGGAAGCAAGTGCTGAACGAGATATTCCTGTATTGCGAACTAATATGGCCACGACGATTTTATCAAGCCGGATTACGGGCTTTCTTGAAAGAAAGCTGGCTCCTACTGCCACGATTCATGGTGTGTTGTGTGATGTGTATGGTGTAGGTATGCTCATTACAGGCAGTAGCGGCATTGGTAAAAGTGAAACAGCACTGGAACTGGTTAAACGGGGTCATCGGCTGGTAGCAGATGATGCAGTGGAAATTCGGCAAACGTCCGATTTTCAGTTGCATGGTACGGCGCCGGAACTGATTCGTCATTTGCTGGAAATTCGCGGCGTAGGCATCATTAATGTGATGACGCTGTTTGGTGCGGGTGCAGTGCGTAACAATAAGCGGATTACGCTGGTTGTCCGTCTGGAGGCATGGCAGCAGGACAAGCAGTATGACCGTCTTGGTTTGGATGAAGAAACAACACGTATTATTGACACGGATGTTCCGCTCGTTACGATTCCAGTTCGTCCGGGCCGAAATTTGGCCGTTATTATTGAGGTGGCGGCAATGAACTACCGTTTGAAGCAAATGGGCGTGAATGCAGCTCTGCAATTTACGAACAAGCTGACTGCTACAATTTCTGAAGATATGGAAGATATGGATTAAGGTTCAGTCGTTTGCAAGGAAGAACAAGGAGTGAGAGAAACATATGTCAACGGCAACATTACTGCTGAATCCGATTGCTTTTTCAATCGGGGCCATTAAGGTTCATTGGTACGGGCTTATTTTGGGGCTGG
Organism: Paenibacillus sp. FSL R10-2782; assembly: GCF_038592985.1. Classification (NCBI taxonomy): domain Bacteria; kingdom Bacillati; phylum Bacillota; class Bacilli; order Caryophanales; family Paenibacillaceae; genus Paenibacillus; species Paenibacillus sp. FSL R10-2782. The sequence continues at coordinate 201,045 of NZ_CP151951.1, forward strand.
CGGCGCTTGTAGGTTTATATCTCGCCATTCGTGAAGGTAAAAGATTTGGCATACCACAGGAATTTTTTATGGATATGCTGCTGCTGGGTGTTCCTTCGGCTATTATTGGAGCGCGTATTTATTATGTAGCCTTCAAATGGGAAGACTATCGAGATAATCTATGGGATGTTTTCAAAATCTGGAATGGCGGTATTGCGATATACGGCGCATTGATCGGCGCGATTATATGCGCAGTCATCTATTTCCGCTATAAGGGTTATAATTTCTGGCGGATTGCGGATATCTGTGCGCCGGGTCTGCTGATCGGTCAAGCGATTGGCCGCTGGGGTAACTTTGTCAACCAGGAAGCCTATGGTGGACCGACGGAAGAAGGCTTTTTGCGGAATCAACTGCATCTGCCGGATTTCATTGTGAATCAGATGAACGTTAACGGGGTGTTTCACCATCCTACATTCCTGTATGAATCCCTGTGGAGTATTGTAGGTGTGATTCTGCTGCTCGTCATTCGACGTATGGAATTTGTACGTGCAGGTGAAATGTTTGCGTTTTACTTCATTTGGTACTCGATTGGCCGTTTTTTCATTGAGCGTGTACGGACGGATAGTTTGGCTTTTCAGGGACCAGACTGGCTGGCTTCTTTTGTGAATGCTTTGTGGTCTCCTATGGTATGGCTGGGGTTTGAACCAGGGCATCTGGACCCGAGTTACGGTAATGTACGGATCTCGCAACTGCTCCCTATTTTCATTGTTGTAGCTGCTGTGATTTTCATTGTGGTTCGTCGTCGTAAGGGTGCATCTGTTCCGAAATATAGCGATCCGATTGTCTCCAGTAAGGTAGGAGTCGATCAGGTGCCTGACGTGACGCCGGAACAGGCTTCTCGCCCGGGTCAAGATACGATTACGCCGACAACGGCTGCGCCGGATAAGCTACACAAGGAAGACATGGACGAGGACAAGAAGGAGCATCTATGATAAACACGATTTTATTCGACCTGGACGGAACGATTATGGATACGAATGAGCTGATTATCAGCACATTTCTACACATTTTGAATCACCCGGACGCTGACCCGCTGACGCGGGAGCATATTATCCCTCATATGGGTGGAACGCTGGATGACCAGCTTCGTACCTTTTCGGGATTAAAGGATGTGTCTGAGCTGGTTAAAGGCTATCGTGCCTATAACTTGCTCCATCACGACCAAATGGTGAAGCCTTTTCCGCATGTCATCGAGGTTATTCAGGAGCTGCGTGCGCGTGGAATTAAGCTGGGGGTTGTGACGACTAAAATACGTCCCTCTACGATTCGTGTGTTGGATCTGTTCAATCTGACCTCCTCTATGGACTATATTGTGACGGTGGACGACGTAGAGCATCCGAAACCACACGCAGAGCCTGTGCTTAAGGCGCTGGCTGGCTTGAACGCCAAGGCGGAGCATACGTTGATGGTTGGAGACAGCTCTTTTGATATTCTATCGGCTCAAGCCGCAGGCGTGAAATCGGCGGGTGTAGCCTGGTCGCTGAAGGGTGAAGAAACTCTACGGGGATATGGACCGGATTACATTTTGCATGATATGCGGGATTTACTGAAGCTGGAGCTTCAAGGTGTGAATGTATCGTGAGGAAGGTTGACTGTCATCCCGTTGAAGGTCCCAATGCGCTATGGCAAATTTACCGGACAGTAAGCCGCTGGAAAGGAATTAAAAACTTTATTTTTATACAGATCGCCCGGTATTGCCCCGTGCTTTCCTGGAAAAATGCCATTTACCGCAGAGTGCTTGGGATGAAGGTAGGGCAGCATACGGCCTTCGGTCTGATGGTGATGGTGGATGTTTTTTTTCCGGAGCATATTACGATAGGGAACAATTCGGTGATTGGATATAACACGACCATTCTGGCGCATGAATATCTCATACAGGAGTATCGTATTGGTAAAGTAATGATCGGGAATAATGTATTAATTGGCGCCAATACGACCATTCTGCCCGGTGTTACTATAGGTGATGGAGCTGTAGTAGCCGCCGGGGCAGTTGTTCATAAGGATGTGCCGGCAGGGGCATTCGTGGGCGGTAATCCGTTGCGTGAGTTAAGACGGTCGGGTGCGGATGAGTAGTTAATAGCATATCAATAAGGGTCCCTTAAGGATTAAGGGGCCTTTTTGTGTTGTTTTTTGTATAATTTAATCGCAAGAAAAACTTCCGCTAAGCACGGCCTTGCTTCTGTGAAAGTACGTCGATAGATGTTTTTCTTATAGGATTTATGAATTTTGCAATGGATAAAATAAAGAGGGGGAGATTGTTTCGCAATGCTGCTCCAAAATGGGCTGATCCGTTCGGTTGACGTTCACAGGCAAGGCATGATAATATATCGAATATACTTTAGTTTATTAGCACTTTACCATGATAAAGATATTGCGAAATCATGAGGTGAATAGAGATGTCCAAGCCAAAAGGATTTGAAATCCCCGTAGGGGTTCGGGATTACCTTCCGCGTGCGGTGTCGAAGCTGCGGACGATTGAATTGAATGTACTCGAATGTATGGAGCGTTGGGGCTATCGTCAGATTATGACGCCTACGATGGAGTATTACGATACGGTGGGTGTGGCTAGTTCTACTTCGGATCGGAAGCTGTTCAAGCTGCTCAATAACCGGGGGACCACGCTGGTTCTGAGATCTGATATGACCGCGCCGATTGCGCGTGTGGTATCGTCGCTCTTGAAGGAAGAAGAAGTACCGCTTAGGCTCTCCTATCACGCGAATGTATTTCGGGCGATTGAGGAAGAGGCGGGAAGAGAAGCAGAGTTTTTCCAGACAGGTGTGGAGCTAGTGGGCGATGACTCTCCTGAGGCTGACGCAGAGGTCGTGGCATTGGCGATTGCATCGTTGCAGGCGGCAGGGGTGTCCTCTTTTAAAATTGCCATGGGGCATGTCGGATTCCTGAATGGTCTGTTCGAGGAAATCATTCCGGGTCGCCAGGCTGAACAGCAAGCGTTAAAGGAACTGTTATTGAACCGTGATGTGGTGGGCTACCGGACAGCGATTGAGGCTTTGGGTTTGCCTACCGAACATCGGGATAAGCTGGAGGCCATTCTTAGGCTTCGCGGGGGCAAAGAAATTTGCGAGCAGGCTACTCGCCTTAGTGTAGAGCAACAGACGATCCAGTCTATTGCACATCTATGTGAGGTATGGGAAGTGCTGGAGAGCTACGGTGTGTCTGAGCATGTGCTAATTGACCTTACTATGATCGGGGATTTTTCATATTATACAGGAATGACTTTTGAGGGCTATGCGGCGGAAATCGGATTTCCCGTATGTAATGGAGGGCGCTATGACAATCTGCTACAGCAGTTTGGTCGTTCCGTGCCTGCGACGGGATTTGCATTGAAGACGAACCGGATTGTCGATGGCGTAGACGGTATTCAGATCGAGGCGAAACGCCCGGTGCTTATTCGTTATGACGAGCAGGGACGCAGAGAGGCATTATCCGCCGCTGCACAACTTCGAGGAGCAGGACGGACAGTCGTTACAGGACTGACGGGTGGCCCAGAGGATCGCCGCCGCGAGCAACAGGATTTGTACGCAGAGGTTTACAGCTACACAGCCGAAGAAAGACAACCAGTACAAGGGAGGGAATTGCCATGACGGAGACGTTGAAGGTAGCCATGCCAAAGGGACGGATCTATAAGCAGGCTTCCGAGCTGTTTCGTCGAGCGGGGGTTCCTATTCCAGTAGATGTAGATGATACGCGCAAGCTGGTTATTCCGCTGCCTGAACTGGGAATGGAGTTTATTATGGCGAAGCCGGTCGACGTTCCCACGTATGTGGAGTACGGAGCTGCGGATATCGGCATTGTAGGCAAGGATGTTTTGCTGGAAGAGAACAAGGATGTGTATGAGCTGCTTGATCTGGGGATTGCCCGTTGCCGAATGTCGGTCATTGCTTTGCCGGATTGGCAGCCGGGTATTCGTCAGCGGGTGGCTACGAAGTATCCGAATGTGGCTTCCCAGTATTTTCGGGAGCAAGGCCAGCAGGTGGAGGTTATCAAGCTGAACGGTTCCATCGAGCTGGCACCGTTAATCGGTCTTGCAGACCGGATTGTCGATATGGTGGAAACAGGGCAGACCTTGAGAGAGAACGGATTGGTCGAGCAGATCAGCATTTTGAATATTACGAGTCGGCTGATTGCCAATCGGGTCAGCTACCGGATGAAAAATGGTCCGATTCAGGCATTGTGTGACCGATTGCATCAAGTGATTCCGACTACGGTGGCACCTAGGACTAAGGAATAGGCCAATGGTTAGGAGAATAGAACATTCTGCAAGCTGCAAGTAAGGGGGAAGGGACAATGAAGATCGTATCAGCCCGTGATTTCAATCTCCAGCGCGAGGTGGATTACGGTACGCCTGAGCAAAATGAAGCCGTTCGTGCGATTATCCGTTCGGTACGGCAGGAGGGAGATGCGGCTGTACTGCGGTATACGGAATCGTTCGATGGTGTATCGCTGACGGCGGAGCAGCTCCGTGTGACGGAGGAAGAATTGAAGGCGGCATATGACAAGGTGGAGCCTTCTTTTTTGCAGGCGATTCGGGAGGCGGCGGACAATATCCGTGCTTTTCATACGAAGCAAAAACGTAATTCGTGGATGGATTTACAGCCGGACGGCAGCTTGCTGGGCCAGATTATCCGACCTTTGAAGCGCGTAGGTGTGTATGTTCCCGGCGGTAAAGCGGCTTATCCATCCTCGGTGCTGATGAATGTGATCCCGGCTCAGGTGGCTGGTGTACCGGAGATTGTCATGGTGACACCCCCGGCAACAGGCGGCAAGGCGGGAATTGATCCATATACACTGGTAGCTGCGGCAGAGGCGGGTGTGACAGAAATGTACCGGGTTGGCGGAGCGCAGGCGATTGCGTCTCTCGCTTACGGGACAGGTAGTATTGAACCGGTCGATAAAATTTGCGGTCCCGGCAACATTTATGTAGCGCTGGCGAAGCGTGAGGTGTACGGTGCGGTGGATATCGACAGTATTGCAGGACCGAGTGAAATTGTCGTGCTGGCTGACGATACAGCGAATGCCTCTTATGTAGCGGCTGACCTGCTCTCGCAGGCAGAACACGACGAAATGGCCTCGGCCATTCTGGTTACGCCCTCGCAACGCTTGGCAGCAGAAGTATCAGCCGAGGTACAGCGCCAATTGGCGGAGCTGCCGCGCAGAGAGATTGCTGCTGCATCCGTTGATGCCTATGGAGCGATTATTGTCGTGGATACGTTGCATGAGGGGATCCAGATTGTGAACAAACTTGCCCCGGAGCATTTGGAAATCATGACGGAGAATCCAATGGGGCATGTCGGTCTGATCGAAAATGCGGGAGCGATTTTCCTGGGAGCGTACAGCTCGGAGCCGGTAGGCGATTATTTTGCCGGTCCTAACCACATTATTCCGACCAATGGAACTGCGCGGTTCTCATCTCCGGTCGATATTGATGATTTTATCAAGAAGTCGAGTATGATCTATTACAGCAAGGAAGCGCTGCTGCGCAATGGAGAGACGATTATGCAGCTTGCCCGGCATGAAGGGCTGGAAGGCCACGCACGGGCGATACAGGTTCGATTGGACAATGAGAAGAAGGCGGTGGATGGCGATGGGGAACGAAAATAACGGAGCAGGGCGTGCAGGCAGCGTCAGCCGAAAGACGAACGAAACGGATATTCAGCTATCTTTTGCGGTAGACGGTACAGGACAAGCGGAAATTGAGACAGATGTTCCTTTTCTGAACCATATGCTGGATTTGTTCACCAAGCATGGACAATTTGACCTGAACGTACAGGCCAGAGGGGATGTTGATATCGACGACCACCATACCGTAGAGGACATTGGTATCTGTCTGGGGCAAACCTTGCTGGAATCGTTAGGCGATAAAAAAGGAATCAAGCGGTATGCCAGCGTCTTTGTACCGATGGATGAGGCGCTCGCGCAGGTCGTCATTGATCTAAGTAACCGACCGCATTTTGAGTACCGTGCGGAGTATCCGTCACAGCAGGTAGGAAGCTTTTCGACGGAGCTGGTGCATGAGTTTCTGTGGAAATTCGCGCTGGAGGCTCGTATGACGCTGCACGTCATTGTTCACTATGGGCAAAATACCCACCATATGATCGAGGCGGTGTTCAAGGCACTGGGACGTGCGCTGGATGAAGCGACATCCATTGACCCGCGGGTAACGGGAGTGCCTTCGACGAAGGGAGTGCTGTAGTCCATGTCCATTGCTATTGTGGATTACGGCAGAGGCAATCTGCATAGTGTGAGCAAGGCGGTTGAGCGCCTTGGCTATGAGGCTGTAGTGACAGGAGATGCGAAGGTGATTCGTTCCGCCAGCGGTGTGATTTTGCCGGGTGTAGGAGCGTTCGGAGACGCTATGGAGCATTTGCGTTCCAGCGGCCTGGATCGAGTCATTCAGGAGGTTGCGAGCGCCGGACAGCCGCTGCTTGGCGTTTGCCTGGGGATGCAGCTGCTGTTCACTCGTGGCGAAGAATATGGCAGCCATGAGGGGCTGGATATTTTGCCGGGAGAGGTCGTGCGCTTTGCTCCTGATCTGGGTGTGAAGGTACCGCATATGGGCTGGAATCGTCTGCACATGACGCAGCCGGAACATCCATTGTTGCAAGGCTTGGAGGAAGGGCATGTGTATTTTGTGCATTCTTATCATGCCAAGCCGGAGGTAGAAAGTGATTTGCTGGCGGTGACCGATTACGGTGGGCCGGTAACAGCTATCGTAGGCAGAGGCCATGTATACGGTATGCAGTTCCATCCGGAGAAGAGCGGGGAAATGGGAATGCGACTGCTTCGCCAGTTTTTGCAACTGGCTGAGGCGGAAAAGCGAGCGTAATTACACACAGGTATTTTTGAATAAGCTCACAAGGGGGTCATACTTTGTTCACGATATATCCGGCGATTGATATTCGCGATGGCAAATGTGTACGGCTGGTGCAGGGTGATTATAACCAGGAGACGATATACAATGAAAATCCGGTGGAGGTGGCCCGGGAATGGGAGCGCTTGGGCGGTTCCTACATTCATTTGGTCGATCTGGACGGTGCTAAAGCGGGTCAACCTGTGAATGATGAGCTGATCGGACGCATCGCGTCTGCGGTACAGGTCCCTGTACAGGTAGGTGGCGGCTTGCGTACACGCGAGCATGTGGAGCGGCTGTTGTCACTGGGCGTGAGCCGCGTGATTTTGGGCACGGCGGCGATTGAGGACCGCGCTTTTACGGAAGCGGTGCTGGGCACCTATGGCGACCGGATCGCTATCGGTCTGGATGCACGAAATGGCTATGTAGCGACGCGCGGATGGCTCGAAACCTCGGAGGTTCGAGCAGATGAATTGGCTGCGGAGCTGGCTTCCAAGGGAGCGGAAACGTTTATTTTCACAGATATTTCCCGCGACGGAATGATGCAGGGGCCTAATGTGGAGGCGATCGTGGCACTTGCGAAAAGCAGTGGACGCACCGTAATTGCTTCCGGCGGTGTCAGCAAGATGGACGATCTGATTACGTTGAGTGCCTATGCGCAAAAAGGTGTAGGCGGCGCTATTGTGGGTAAGGCATTGTATACAGGCAGCATTGATTTACAGGTCGCCGTACAAGCTGTAGCAAAGGCATAGGGGGAGTAGGCATGCTGGCTAAACGTATTATTCCCTGCTTGGACGTAAAGGATGGCAGGGTAGTTAAGGGCGTCAATTTTGTGAATTTACGTGATGCAGGCGATCCGGTAGAGCTGGCGGCACTTTATGACCGGGAAGGGGCGGACGAAATCGTATTTCTGGATATTTCCGCTTCGGTTGAAGGTCGTGCGACTATGGAAGAGGTAGTTCGCCAGACAGCCGGGGAAATTGCCATTCCCTTCACCGTGGGCGGCGGAATATCCCATGTCGATGATATGAAGCGCATCCTGCGTGCAGGGGCGGATAAAATCGGCATTAATACGGCGGCTGTTCGTAACCCTCAGCTGATTGCGGAGGGTGCGCGCAGCTTTGGCTCACAATGCATCGTGGTTGCGATTGATGCCAAGTACAATGAGGCGTGGGGCGAGTGGGAAGTATACACGCACGGAGGCCGCACGCCATCCGGTATCCGTGCCTTGGCATGGGCCAAGGAGGCTGAACGGCTGGGGGCAGGCGAAATTCTGTTGACCAGCATGAATGCGGACGGAACCAAGGATGGTTTTGACCTGCCGCTGACCTCTGCGGTGTCGGATACCGTGGGTATTCCGGTCATTGCTTCCGGTGGAGCGGGTAAGCAGGAGCATTTTTATGACGTGTTTACGGCGGGTAAAGCGGACGCTGGCTTAGCGGCGACAATTTTTCACTATAAAGAAATAGGAATTCCCGAGCTAAAACGGGATTTGAAGCGCAGAGGAGTGGAGATACGATGAGCAACGAATTGAACCAGCAGCTATCTCTGGAACAGGTATTGGATAATATCCGCTGGAATGAAGCGGGACTTGTCTCAGCGATTGTGCAGGATGATGCCACGCTTCAAGTATTGACGCTGGCCTATATGAATCGAGAATCGCTGAAGCTTTCTCTGGAATCGGGAGAGACATGGTTTTGGTCCCGTTCCAGACAGGAGCTGTGGCACAAAGGGGCAACGTCGGGGAATACGCAAAAAATCACCTCCATCCAGCTGGATTGTGACGGTGACGCTCTGCTCGTCCGTGTAATTCCCAATGGTCCCGCCTGCCATACCGGAGAAACGAGCTGCTTTTTCCGTGATATTTCCGTGCCAGGAACAGCTGTAGCTCCTGCTAAGGAAAATGCCGGGGGCCAAGCGTCGGTGACGACTCAAACGGGCACGGCTCATGCGGCATCAGACCGCTTTGAAGTGCTTGCCCAATTGGAAGCAATCATTAAGGAGCGGGAAGTGACACGTCCTGAAGGGGCCTATACGACCTACCTTTTTGACAAAGGCGTGGATAAGATTCTAAAAAAGGTTGGCGAAGAAGCGTCCGAGACGATCATTGCTGCCAAAAATAAGGATAATGAGGAGCTTCGTCTGGAGGTCAGTGATCTGATCTATCACTTGCTGGTACTGTTACAGGAGCGCAAGCTGCCGCTGGATGATGTGCTGGCTGAGCTGAACCGTCGTCATGAGCGTCCCCGTCGTGATTAAAATGGGTGATGTAGCGCTGAGAGAGGGGAGAGCCGCATGAAAATTGACTATCATACGCATCATGCCCGCTGTGGTCATGCGATGGGAAATCTGGAAGAGTATGTGCAGCAGGGTATTCGGCTGGGACTGGATCAGCTCGGCCTGTCCGATCATATGCCGCTACTGCATGTAAATCCGGCCGACTATTACCCGGAGATGGCGATGCCTATGGAAGAGCTGCCCCGATATGTGGAAGAATGTCTGGAACTAAAGGAACGTTATAAGGGACAGATTGACATTCGTGTCGGCTTGGAAGGCGACTACATTGAGGGCTGGGAACGGGAAATCGAAGACATCATCACTGCGTATCCGTGGGATTATGTGATTGGCTCGGTCCATTTCCTAGGTGAATGGGATGTCACGGACTATCGCCAGGTACACCATTGGGAAGGTAAAAATGTGCTGGAGGTGTACCGCACTTATTATGATGCAGTTACCAAAGCGTCAGCTACCGGATTGTATGACATCATGGGGCATCTGGATGTCATTAAGCGCTTCGGCCACTATCCGAAGCTGGAGGAAGCGGAGGAGCTGCGCGAGCTGGAGCGCTCCACACTATCGGCCGTTGCCCGCAGCGGGCGGGCGATCGAGCTGAACGCATCGGGGCTATCCAAGCCCTGTGCGGAGATGTTCCCGAGCCGACGCATGCTGGAGGAGGCATTGTCGCTGGGCATCCCGCTGACGGTAGGCTCGGATGCACATGATCCGGCGAAGCTGTCCGAGCATTTGGAGAAGGCGCGTGCGCTTTTGCATGAGGTCGGATATCGTGAGCTTGCCGTATTCCGACAGCGTGAGCGCTCGACGGTGCCGTTGACGCTTTGATGTCTATGTTCTGCCTAAATATAGCCTATATAGCCCGATGACCAGCCGAACGCTGCCTTTTTACACATGAAGGCGCGTGCGGCTATTTGGCTTATTCACTCATTTTTCAGCGGCTGAGCCAGAGCCAGGTTCCGTTTTTTGGGATGAGGTATACCCTACTGTCAAGTCGTTTTGAAGTTGTGGTATACTGAAGGGTATGAACATGCCAGTTACAGTTAAAGGAGGTGCCTTTGTTATTTATGAAAGGGAAACATCTGCGAGCTTCGGGACCTAGCCCTAAGATTATTGTTTTGCGTTTCGACGCATCTTTCTTTTTTGAGAAAGCTGTGCGCTCGCTTGATCGCAATCATTATGACAAGGCATTGAAATATTTTCGCAAAGCCGTTGAATATGAACCGGATAATCCGGTGAATCATTGCAATATGGCGGGTATATTATCAGAGATGGGGGATTATGCAGGTTCGAATGAGATCCTGTCCTCTGTTCTGAGCGACGTAGACCCGTCGATGACAGAGTGTTACTTCTATATGGCGAATAATTACGCCAATATGGAGCAGTTTGAAGAAGCGGAGAAAGCCTTGGTCACGTATTTGGAGGAGGACGAAGAAGGACAGTTTCTCGATGAAGCCGAGGAAATGATGGAGCTGCTCTATTATGAGTTGGACCGTCCAACCAAGCTGAACCGCATTAAGGCCCGGCAGGGAGTGGTCGAGCATGATCAGGCCCGTGTCCTGCTGGAGGAAGGGAAGTTTGCTCAGGCGGCCCAATTGCTTAAGCAAATTTCAGAGGAACAGCCGGACATGTTCGCTGCGCGGAACAATCTGGCGCTGGCGTATTACTACATGGGACTGTTTCAAAATGCGAAGTCTACCATTCTTCGGGTGCTGGAGGATGAACCGGGTAACTTGCATGCGCTATGCAACCTGGCGATCTTTTATCAGCATGAGGGCGGCGGCCCTGAATTGGATCGTCTGATTCAAACGTTGACGGTCACCATACCATTTCAGGAGGAGCAGGTATTCAAGCTGGCTACTACGATGGGGATTCTCGGACGTCATGAGGAGGCTTACAGACATTTCCGCAGGTTGCTTCAAGGCGGCGGAGAGAATAATGATGACGCCTCCCTGTATCATTATACGGCAGTGGCTGCCAGCAATACGGGAAGATATGCAGAAGCCCGGCGGTTGTGGGGGCATTTGCAAAAGCAGGATGCTTCCTCGGAAGTTCCGCGGTTTTTCCTGTCCCGGCTGGAGGAGCTCCAGCAGGAGGGTACACCGCTACAAGTGCTTAGCTACCATTACCACCTCCCCTTTGAGGAACAATTCCGCATGTGGGAGAAGTTCGGAGCTGACCAGGTGCCTGACAGTATGAAGCGGGACCCGCTAATCCGGTCTTCCTTCTTCTGGGCGTTGCGCCACGGCGATCGAGCGACACAGCTTCAAGTCATTCAGGCGCTAAGCCTGATCGGTGACGATGAGGTGCGGCAGGCATTGGAATCCTTCGTAGAAGACCCGGATCAGGAAGGCGAGTTGAAACGGCGCGCCTTGCAGGTGCTGCAAGAGCTGACGGAGCCGCCAGTTAAGGATATACAGGAGACAAATCAGGAAATGGAACGAATTCTGCGACCAGAGTCAGAGAAGGTTCACCACGTATCCGAAGATGAGGTGCCTGCCCATTCAACTGTCCATCCAGAATGGCAGGCAGTGCTGGATAAGGTACTTGACGTGATGAGCAAGCCGTCCGATCCGGTCATGCAGCGCGATTTGAGGTCACTTTGGCTGGAATATCTGGATCGGCTTGCCCCGGAGGTCCCGATTGTTCAGCATACTGAGGGATGGGCAGCGGCGCTGGAATACTTGACAGCCAAAATGAATCATCATTCGGTGACCTATCAGGAAGTAGCTGACCGTTATGGTATTTCCGTATCGACCGTAAGCCGCTATGCACGCCAGATTGACAGCGTGTGCGGTATCAAGCAGAAGATGAAACAGCCGCTCTCCACGTTTAAAAAGCAGGTCTGATACCTGCTCCAAACACCACCTAAAGGAGGCAACAAACGTATGTATAAATCCATAATTATTGGTACAGGTCCTGCAGGCTACACAGCAGCTATTTATTTGGCGCGTGCAAACATGAATCCACTGATCATTGAGGGAATGCAGCCCGGCGGGCAGCTTACCACAACGACTGAAATTGAAAATTTTCCGGGTTTTGAGCAAGGCATCCTCGGACCTGAGTTGATGGATAACATGCGCAAGCAGGCCGAACGCTTTGGCGCTGAATTTACTTCCGGCTGGGTAGAAGAAGTGGATTTCAGCAAGCGTCCTTTTAAAGTGAAGGTAGAGGGAAAAGGCATCATTGAGGCGGAGTCGGTGATTATTGCTACAGGAGCATCCGCCAGATATCTCGGTATTCCGGGTGAACAGGACAATGTAGGACGCGGAGTCAGCACTTGCGCCACCTGCGACGGCTTCTTTTTCCGTGAGAAAAAGATCATTGTAGTGGGTGGTGGCGATTCAGCCATGGAGGAAGCGAGCTTCCTGACCCGGTTTGCTTCCAGTGTAACCTTGGTTCACCGTCGCGATGAGCTGCGGGCATCTAAAATTATGCAGGATCGCGCACGGGAAAATGAAAAAGTACATTGGGCGTTAAACCGGACTCCTTTGGAGGTCGTAACGGGAGAGACGGGATTAAAGGGCTTGAAGGTACACAATAATGAGACGAATCAGGATGAGCTGATCGAGGCAGATGGTGTTTTCGTGGCAATCGGACATACGCCTAATACGGGCTTCCTGAACGGTCAAATCAGTACAGACGATCATGGCTATATTCAAGTGAAGCCTGGAACGACAGAAACGAACATTCCCGGGGTATTTGCCTGCGGGGACGTGCAGGATAACCGTTATCGTCAAGCCATTACGGCTGCGGGAACGGGTTGCATGGCGGCTATGGACTGCGAGAAATATCTCGAAGGCAGCGCTGTTCATGACTGGAGCGAAACACTGGATCAATAAAGAAAGCTACAGGATACAGTATGGCTAAGGTAGGGGCTAGGGTAGGCCCTGTTAAGCCGTGTCTTAGATTCAGGAAGAGAAAGCCTGCTGCATCTGCACAGGCTTTCTCCTTTTTATGGAATATGAGACTTGGAATTCCGCTAATCCTGCACTTTTCAACAGGGAAGTGTCCTTGACCGTAACGGGGGCTTCAATTATAGTTGGAACGTAGGTAACTATTATAAGTTCAAGATTTTAATCATATATTTCATACACAGTTTTTAAGTAAACATAAAGGTGGCTTGGAACATGTCTGAAAGTATCTATGTGGGTGTCGATTTGGGCGGTACAGCAATCAAGGTGGGCATTTGTAATGAAGACGGACAGCTTTTGCACACATACGAAGGACCAACGGAAACAGCTAAGGGCGTAGACGTTGTGATCAGCAATATCGAAAAATATGTGCGGCACATTGTTGAGCAATCTCCTTATGAATGGGATCAACTGAAGGGTGTCGGAGCGGGCGTTGCCGGTTTTACGAATGTTCGCGAAGGTATTATAGTTCTCGCTCCCAACATTGGCTTTCGTGACGTACCGATTCGTGCGCTGTTGGAAGAACGGATCGGCAAGCCTGTAAAAATAGACAACGATGCTAACGTCGCTGCACTTGGCGAAGCTTGGGCCGGGGCGGGCAAAGGCATAGAAAACTGCGTATGCTATACCCTGGGTACGGGTGTAGGCGGTGGTATTATTATCAATGGGAAAATCTATCAGGGCTTCTCAGGTATGGCCGGAGAAATTGGCCACATTAGCGTCGTACCGGATTTGGAGGCCATTCAGTGTGGCTGCGGCAAAATGGGCTGTCTGGAAACCGTATCTTCCGCAACGGGCATTATCCGTATGGCAAATGACGCTGTGGAACGTGGAGATCGGACTTCCCTGGCGCTGGTAGATCAAATCGCAGCCAAAGAAGTATTTGATGCAGCCAAGGCCGGGGATGAGGTTGCGTTGCGTATCGTGAAGCGGGCTGCCTTTTATTTGGGTAAATCTATGGCAGCGGTTGCCACCGTGCTAAACCCGGAGCTGTTTATTGTAGGCGGTGGTGTTTCCAAAGCAGGCGATTTCTTGTTCGAAGAGATGCGTCTGGTATATGCCAAACTGACACCTGAGCCACTCCAGCAAGGGGTATTTATTGTTCCGGCGGCGCTTGGCAATGACGCAGGTATCGTAGGAGCAGCGGGTTTGCTGCTGCGCTCCTGATCCATAGGTTACTGACATAGAGTGTGTTGAAGCAAAAGGAGAGGGAAGTCCATATGACAGACAACCTAAAAAACGCTGCGCCGTGGGCAACACTCATTATTATTACGGGAATGTCAGGTGCAGGGAAGACCATTGCAGTGCAAAGCCTGGAAGATTTGGGCTTCTTCTGCGTTGATAATTTACCGCCTGTGCTGATTCCCAAGTTTGCTGAACTAATCGAGCAGTCCAACGGTAAGATAGGTAAAGTGGCGCTGGTGATTGACTTGCGCGGACGAGAATTTTTTACAGCTTTGTCGGAATCATTGAACTATATTAAGGATCATTTTACGATTCATTGTGAGATTTTGTTCCTGAATGCCAACGACGGTGTTCTCGTACAGCGATACAAGGAAAGCCGTCGCCGTCACCCGCTTGCTCCGGATGGTATGCCTCTGGACGGAATACGACTGGAGCGCAAAATGCTGGAGGAGCTGAAAAGCTCGGCAACACAGGTCATTGATACAAGTGTGATGAAGCCTGCAACTTTAAAGACGCGGATTATTTCCCGATTTTCTCATCTGGAGAGCAGCATGCTTTCCGTAAACATTACCTCTTTCGGCTTCAAATATGGTATTCCCATTGATGCCGATCTCATATTCGACGTGCGTTTCCTGCCCAATCCTCACTATGTGGACCAATTGCGGCCACACACCGGACAGGATAGTGATGTGTATGATTATGTTATGAAATGGCCAGAGACTCAGGCATTCCTGACCAAGCTGCTGGATATGTTACATTTTTTGATTCCGCAATACCGCAAGGAAGGCAAAAGCCAGGTCATTATCGGTATCGGGTGTACCGGCGGTAAGCATCGTTCTGTCGCGATATCTGAATATTTAGGAAAAATGCTGGGTGCCAGTGAAACAGAATCAGTTTCTGTTTCACATCGGGATGCTGATCGGGACCGGCATTAATGAGGTGAAAACATGAAAGAGACCGGATCACAACGGGAGCGCCCTCGTATTGTTGTTATGGGCGGCGGAACCGGCTTGTCCGTCATGCTGCGGGGGTTGAAACAAAAGCCGCTGGATATAACGGCCATTGTTACAGTCGCTGACGATGGCGGAAGCTCCGGGATATTGCGCAGTGAGCTGCAAATGCCCCCTCCGGGGGATATTCGAAATGTATTGACTGCACTGGCTGATGTAGAGCCGGTGATGTCCGATATGCTGAAATACCGTTTCGGCGCAGGATCAGGCTTGGCAGGCCATAGTCTGGGCAACCTGATTTTAGCGGCGATGACCGATATATCGGGTGATTTTGTGACGGCGGTGCGTGAGCTTAGCCGTGTATTTGCTGTACGGGGGCGTGTGCTGCCAGCGGCTGAAGAAGGCGTTGTGCTGAGTGCCGAAATGGAGGATGGCACGGTGGTTACCGGTGAATCCAAAATCCCGGAAGCGGGCGGCAGAATCAAACGTGTTTTTCTTGAACCGACTCACGTGGAGCCGTTGCCTGAGGCTGTAGAGGCCATTAATCAAGCTGATGCGATCCTGATTGGTCCTGGCAGTCTGTACACCAGCATTTTGCCTAATCTCCTCGTACCGAAGCTTGCAGAGGCTGTGGTGAAATCTGACGCCATCAAAATATTCGTCTGCAACGTCATGACTCAGCCGGGTGAAACGGATGGATATACCGTAGGAGACCACTTGCAGGCTATTTATGAGCATGTAGGGCATCATTTGTTTGATTATGTAATTGTCAATAATGGAGATATTCCGCCCCAAGTACAGGAAATGTATGCCGAGCAGGGAGCCAAGCCAGTTCAAGTAGACATGGGAGAGCTGACCGACCGGGGATATAAAGTGGTTGCAGATACGCTTGTTCTGTTCCGCACCTATTTACGGCATGATGCCGACAAACTGAGCCAGCACATTTACCAATTGGTACAAAACTGGATATTAAGAAGGAGGTGAGTCCCTTGTCCTTTGCGGCACAAACCAAAAAAGAGCTTACGATGATTGAAAGCCAGCCCTGCTGTGAAAAAGCGGAACTATCTGCGCTCATACGTATGCTCGGGTCCGTACAACTGTCCAATAAAAGGGTGATATTGGATGTGTCCACAGAAAATGCCGCGATTGCAAGGCGGATTTACTCCTTGATCAAAAAACATTTTCAAGTTCATATCGAGCTGCTTGTACGGAAAAAAATGCGTCTGAAAAAAAATAACGTGTACATTGTCCGCATTCCTAGCGGTGTACAAGAGCTGTTAAAGGATCTTTATATCGTATCAGAAGGGTTCTTGTTCACGGACGGGATTAATCGGGATATCATTCGGAAAAACTGTTGTAAGCGGGCTTATTTGCGAGGCGCTTTTATGGCAGGTGGTTCTGTGAACAACCCGGAGGGTTCGTCTTACCATCTGGAGATTTCCTCGATGTATGAGGAGCATTGCCAGGCGCTGGTCGATCTGGCGAATGAGTTTCATCTGAATGCCCGTTGTATTGAGCGAAAAAAAGGCTTTATTCTCTACATCAAGGAAGGCGAAAAGATCATTGAGCTACTTAGCATTATTGGGGCGCATCAGGCTTTGTTCAAATTTGAGGATGTCCGCATCATGCGTGATATGCGCAATTCCGTGAACCGGATTGTTAATTGCGAAACGGCTAATCTGAACAAGACGATTGGAGCTGCTGTCCGGCAAATTGAGAATATCAAGCTGCTGGAGAGAGAAGTTGGCCTGGATACGCTGCCAGATAAGCTGCGCGAGGTGGCGGAAATCCGTCTCGCTCATCCTGATTTGAATTTAAAAGAAGTCGGGGAAATGCTCAAAGGGGTTGTGAGTAAGTCGGGTGTCAATCATCGACTTCGCAAAATTGACGAGATGGCTGACAAAATCAGGGGAGAAAACGGCCTGATTCCATAAAAGGAGTGTCTGTGGGGCTTCTGCCCCGGTTTTTTTAGTTTTTTTTCTAGTGTCTGTCCCGGGTTAATGTTATAATGTGATAAATAAAATGGAGTAAGTAGTGTCCAGATTTATTTGATGAGGGGGTAAGCTGACATGTCAAAACATCCGGTAGTCGTACGCTTGAAAACAGGACTGCACGCCAGACCTGCTGCGTTGTTCGTACAGGAAGCGAATAAATATTCATCCGAGATTTTTGTGGAAAAAGAAGACAAAAAAGTTAATGCCAAGAGTATTATGGGTATTATGAGCCTTGCTATCAGTACAGGTACTGAAATTTACATTAGTGCTGAAGGTGCGGACGCCGAGCAGGCTGTAAACGCTTTAGTAAGTCTGGTTAGTAAGGTAGAGCTGGAAAATCAATAAACAAACATCTGTTTTGTGATATGGTATATGCTCTTAGTGAAAAGCCCCTTTGGGGCTTTTTTTGTACCCGAAAAAACAGAGTGGGCAATCCCCCCGTTGGGCTTATCCAATGTGGTCTCATTGAATACCGACACTGTGTTTGGCCCAAGCTACAAGTAATTTACATTCTGTGATGGTATTCTATTCGGAAAATGTGACGCCTAACTGCAACCTTTTCTCTTTGTTTCCGTCTGGAAGGTACACACATCATCAAGAAAAGAGGGCGAATATGATGAAACATTGGACAAAAGCTGCAAATACAGCGGTTCTGGCAGGAGCATTATTGGCAGGAGTAGTAGCGGGAGGATTATGGACAGGAGCAGATCGTGCCTATGCCGCGTCAGCAGCTACGACGGTTAGCAGTGTAATTAATGTGAGCGGCAGCGGGGAAGTATTGGTTAAGCCCGATATTGCCTATTTATCCATCGGCGTACAATCTGAAGGAAATACAGCCGCTGCTGCTCAGAAAGCCAACGCCTCTAAAATAAGTAAGGTCACACAACTGCTGAAAGAAAAGTGGAGCATCAGTGCTGATGACATACAGACGAGCCAGTTCTACGTACAGCCTAACTATACCTACGACGAAAAACAAGGTCAGAAGCTCAAAGGCTACATTGCCAACCATACACTTTCCGTCAAGTACCGTAATTTGGATAAAATTGGTCAGTTACTGGATGAGGCTACACAGTCTGGAGCGAACAACGTGGATAATGTGCGTTTTTCAGTAGAAAACTCTTCAGCTTATGAAGAAGAGGCGATTGCCAAGGCGTTGGGAAATGCTCAATCCAAAGCCAGTGCTGTAGCCAAGGCAACCAAACGCGGGCTTGGAACTCTCTTGAACGTAACGGTAGATGGGGGAGATGCCCAAACCTTCACACAACGTGAGACTGCTATGAACAAGGCACTCTTTGATACAAATGGTGGAACAGAGATACAATCTGGTCAAGTGACTGTGAAAGTCCAAGTGTCGGCACAATACGAATTGAACTAACGTACAGATGATAACGGAGCCACAAGCGCCTGCTTTATGCAGGATGCCTTGCTGGCTTTTTTTATAAGCCGAAACTATTTTGTAATGAGTCTGTAACAGCTGGCGCCTACTAGATGTACAGATTGAAATCGGGGAGTGTACAGATTGTAAACTACGAACATAGGGGTATAGATATAATAAGTAAAGTAATCAACACACATAGAGTACGCACATCTACAACAGGAGGAATACTTAATATGAACAAGCACACGAAAAAATGGGGCTCCGCACTGCTGGCAGCGGGAATTTTAGCAGGAGTCACAGTTGTTCCCGTTTCCTATAGTGAGGCGGCTTCATCCAAACAACAGGCTACAGCACAGCAGCCAGGTATTTCTATCCATTGGAACGGTAAAACGTTGGCAGCCAAAGGAGTCCAGGTAAACGGAAGCACACTCATTCCAGTAGCAGCACTGCGCGACAGCCTGGGAATTCCGGTGAGCTATGATACCAAATCAGCGACATATACCGTAGGCAGCGGGTACAATATTCTATACATCATGTCCCCTTCCTCCGATGGTTCCTATGTCAATGTCAATGGAATAAGCACACGCAATATGGATGCCAAACAGATCGCCGGGAAACTGTACATTCCTATGAGTCTGCTGAAAGACTATCTAGGAATAGACGCTCAGTGGAATGCAGCAGAGAAAACAGTAGCGTTGAGCAAAAGCCAGCTGAATCCGATCACGATTACCTCCCAATCCCTTGCAGCTACAAGTGACTCCGAGGTGACCTACAAAGTCAAATATCCGCAAATCAGTGGTAGCCGGTTGAATGCCGAAGCTCAGCAGGCGATTAACGGTGTGCTTAAAAAGCATGCGGAAGAAGTGCTGGCAGCAGGCAAAAAGCAAGTGGCTGAGGGAGGCGCTACGGCGCAAAGACCGTATGAGTTTGGCAATGATTTTGCAATTGCTTATAATAAGGACGGTATTTTGAGTGTAATTATGCAGGATTACTCGTATACAGGTGGTGCGCATGGCATGACCGTCCGTAAAGGGTATACGTTCTCGCTGTCGGATGGCAAAATGCTTCAATTGTCTGACGTGCTGAAAGCTAACCCGAATTACAAAAAGTTCCTCAATAGTGACCTGAAGAAAAAATTTGATGCACTTCAGGCTGACGCAGGAGGTTTCGGTGGATTTAAGGAGCTTGCAGCTAATCCGAATTTTTATGTAACCAATAGTGGTTTGACGCTTGTTTTTGATCTATATGAATATACACCATATGCGTATGGGATTCCTGAGTTCACCTACTCGTTTAGCCAACTGTTACCTCAAGGTGGTAAGCCTTTCGCGGGACAGAATCCATAGTACAAATGGATAATAGTCGGATTACCTATACAAAATGAACAATAACCAAGAAAAGCTGCCTACCAGATACGAACATCCGGGGCAGCTTTTTCCGTTTACCAGCTAGTCAGAGGCAATAACTCGTTCTCTTATACACCTTCTGGAGAAGAGCTAGTTAGCACTTTATCAATAATACCGTATTCCTTGGCATCGTCTGCGGACATGAAATAGTCACGGTCTGTGTCCTTTTCAATGCGTTCCAGTGGTTGGCCTGTGCGGTCTGCAAGAATGCGGTTCAATTTGTCGCGCATTTTCAGAATGCGGCGTGCGCGGATTTCGATATCCGTTGCCTGGCCTTGTGCACCACCCAATGGTTGGTGAATCATAATTTCACTGTTCGGCAAAGCAAAACGTTTGCCCTTGGCACCTGCGTTCAGCAAGAACGCACCCATAGAAGCCGCCATACCAACACAAATTGTAGACACGTCAGGTTTAATGTATTGCATTGTATCGAAAATGGCCATACCGGCTGTGATCGAACCGCCAGGGCTATTAACATACAAGTGAATGTCTTTTTCAGGATCTTCGGCAGCCAAAAACAGCATTTGCGCAATAATAGAGTTGGCTACAACGTCATTGACGTCCGAGCCCAACAAAATAATGCGATCCTTCAACAGTCTGGAATAAATGTCATAGGCGCGTTCGCCGCGGTTACTTTGTTCTACTACCATAGGAACATAGCTCACGTCAAAAAACCTCCCTTTAATATCGTTAATGGATTTGGTGGACATGCCGATTACACGTCCCTATTTATAAACTGTTACCGTATTAACTACATGATAAACAATTTCAAACAAAAAGTCAAAGAAAGTCAAACTAATAGTCAAAAAAAAGAGCCCTCTGCGCTCTTATTGGTTAAAACAGTATATAGAAGAATTTAAACATCATATAAAATGGCGCGCCCGCGAGGAATCGAACCTCGATCTCAGGCTCCGGAGGCCTACGTCATATCCGTTGGACCACGGGCGCACAGCTAATTGGAAACAAAGATGATTATATGATATACGGCATTGAATTGCAAGCTTTTATTACGTGCGCATATTCACATAAAAAGTTGAGAAATATAGGTTCAGATAGACTTGCATGTGGAGCAAATATTGGGTAAGATATACGTGGGACTTAAAAAGTTAACCCGGGACGTTTTGAGACCAGTTAGTGATATAGCATTAGAGAAAGAACTTAGAAGTGTGCGGGAGTGGAAAGCATGCGAAAGATATTAGAAATACAGAAGCAGCTTCTGCCCGACCTCATGGATGTTTTGAAAAAAAGGTACACAATCCTGCATCAGATTATGCTGTCCGATGTTATTGGACGCAGAACGCTGGCGGCTTCACTGGACATGACCGAGCGCGTGTTGCGCGCCGAGACCGATCTTCTTAAAGCCCAAGGGCTGATTGAGATTGAGAGTGTGGGCATGAAGGTGAGCAAAGCAGGACTGGATCTGCTGGAACAACTGGAGCCGATTGCGAACAACTTGTTCGGCCTGTCCCAATTGGAGGATCAGATTCGTCAAGCCTATGGTTTGAGGAAGGTGGTTGTCGTTCCAGGGGATTCGGATGCTTCTCCTTTAACGAAGCAGGAGTTGGGTCGTGCTGGAGCAAAAGCACTGCTGAGTGTTATGGACGACGAGGATGTGGTCGCTGTAACAGGTGGCACGACGATTGCCGACGTGGCGGACCAACTGACACTACCTGCTAATGGCCCACTTAAGGGCGGATGGTTCGTACCGGCACGTGGGGGTTTGGGAGAAAGCATGGAAATGCAGGCGAACACAATTGCTTCCACAATGGCTCGTAAGGTCGGCTCACAATACCGTCTGCTCCATGTACCGGATTTGCTCAGCAATCATGCTTACAACTCCCTGCTTGAAGATACGAATATTCAGGATATTTTAAGCCTGATTCGAGAGAGTCGGATCATCATTCACGGGATAGGCAACGCCATAGCTATGGCACGTAGACGTAAGCTCGACCCTGAAACCTTTGCCCAGATCAGCAGTGAGGGCGCGGTTGCCGAATCGTTTGGCTATTATTTTAACGAAGACGGCGTTGTGGTTCACAAAATGCTGACGCTTGGACTACGTTTGGAGGATATCAGGCGAACCGAGACGATTCTAGGCGTAGCTGGAGGTAAGAGCAAGGCGGCCGCTATTCATGCGGTGCTGCGTTTCGGGCAGGAAGATATTCTTGTCACCGACGAAGGCGCTGCTGCCGAGATTGTAAGCCGTTATTTAAAAAGTTAATGCGATTGATTAAATGTGTTGTCTTGACGGGCTTTCGGGTCTGTCTTGAATATATAAACTAAACGAACTTTGGGAGGAACTCACTCATGACAGTTAAAGTTGGTATTAACGGTTTCGGACGTATTGGACGCCTTGCTTTCCGCCGGATTCAAAACGTGGAAGGTATTGAAGTAGTAGCAATTAATGACTTGACAGATTCCAAAATGCTGGCACATCTGTTGAAATATGATACAACACAAGGTACTTTCCAAGGAGAAGTAGAAGTACACGATGGCTTCTTCAAAGTTAACGGTAAAGAAGTTAAAGTTTTGGCTAACCGCAACCCTGAAGAACTGCCTTGGGGAGACCTGGGTGTAGATATCGTTCTGGAATGCACAGGTTTCTTCACAACTAAAGAAGCTGCTGAGAAACATTTGAAAGGCGGCGCTAAAAAAGTTGTTATCTCCGCTCCAGCTACTGGCGACATGAAAA
Organism: Paenibacillus sp. FSL R10-2782; assembly: GCF_038592985.1. Classification (NCBI taxonomy): domain Bacteria; kingdom Bacillati; phylum Bacillota; class Bacilli; order Caryophanales; family Paenibacillaceae; genus Paenibacillus; species Paenibacillus sp. FSL R10-2782. The sequence goes on from NZ_CP151951.1 coordinate 223,763, forward strand.
CTGTCGTTTACAACGTAAACCATGAAATTCTGGACGGTACTGAAACTGTAATCTCTGGTGCTTCTTGCACAACAAACTGCCTTGCTCCTATGGCTAAAACTTTGCAAGACAAATTTGGTATCGTTGAAGGCCTGATGACTACAATTCACGCTTACACTGGCGACCAAAACACTTTGGATGCTCCGCATGCTAAAGGCGACTTCCGTCGTGCTCGCGCTGCAGCTGAAAACATCATTCCTAACACAACTGGTGCTGCTAAAGCCATCGGTCTGGTAATTCCTGAACTGAAAGGTAAACTGGATGGCGCGGCTCAACGTGTACCGGTAGCAACTGGCTCCCTGACTGAGCTGGTAACTGTTCTGGAGAAAAATGTAACTGTTGAAGAAATCAACGCTGCGATGAAAGAAGCTTCCGATCCTGAAACTTACGGCTACACTGAAGACGAGATCGTTTCTTCCGACATCAAAGGTATCACTTTCGGTTCTTTGTTTGATGCAACTCAAACTAAAGTCCTGACTGTTGGCGACAAACAACTGGTGAAAACTGTAGCTTGGTACGACAACGAAATGTCCTACACAGCACAATTGATCCGTACGTTGGAATACTTCGCTAAATTGGCTAAATAAGAACAGTCTCATCGCGCAACATCATAGAGCGGAAACAGCAGTTATTGTTTCCGCTCTTTATATATCAAAATGTGCCTTAAATTCCTGTTTCGTAAAATTAAAAGGGTGCGGAGGAATATGGAGATGAACAAAAAGAGCGTACGTGATATAGAACTGAATGGAAAACGGGTGTTTGTTCGTGTAGATTTTAACGTTCCGGTTGAGGACGGTAAAATTACGGATGACAAGCGTATTCGTGAAACCTTGCCAACGATTAACTACCTGATTGAAAAAGGTGCAAAAGTTATTTTGGCGAGTCACTTTGGACGTCCAAAAGGTCAGGTCGTTGAATCCATGCGTCTGACTCCTGCTGGCGTGCGTTTGTCTGAGTTGCTCAAAAAGCCTGTAGTTAAAGTGGACGAAGCAGTTGGTGAGGCTGTTAAAGCGAAAGTAGCTGAACTGCAAAACGGCGACGTGCTGTTGCTTGAAAATGTACGCTTCTATCCAGGAGAAGAGAAAAACGATCCTGAACTGGCAAAGCAATTTGCTGAACTGGCTGACATTTTCGTGAATGACGCATTTGGTGCAGCGCATCGTGCTCATGCTTCCACAGAAGGTATCGCGCATCTTCTTCCGGCTGTTTCCGGCTTGCTGATGGAGAAAGAATTGTCTGTAATCGGTAAAGCTCTTTCAAACCCAGATCGTCCTTTTACAGCCATTATCGGCGGTTCCAAAGTAAAAGACAAAATCGACGTGATCGACAACCTGCTGAATATTGCAGATAACGTAATTATTGGCGGCGGTTTGGCTTATACATTTTTTAAAGCTCAAGGGCATGAAGTGGGTCAATCCCTGCTGGATGAATCCAAACTGGATGTAGCTCTTGGATTTATCGAAAAAGCGAAGAAGCTTGGCAAAAAATTCTATCTTCCGGTAGATATCGTTGTTTCTGACGATTTCAGCGCTACAGCGAACACGAACATTGTGGACATCGACGGTATTCCTGCAGATTGGGAAGGCGTGGATATCGGTCCGAAAACTCGTAAAATCTATGCAGATGTGATCAAAAACTCCAAATTGGTTGTTTGGAATGGACCTATGGGCGTATTTGAAATCGAGCCTTTCGCTGGCGGTACTCGTGAAGTAGCGGAAGCCTGCGCAACAACAGAAGCATATACCATCATTGGTGGCGGCGATTCTGCAGCAGCGGCTGAGAAATTCCATCTGGCTGACAAAATGGATCATATCTCTACTGGTGGCGGCGCATCCCTTGAATTTATGGAAGGCAAAGCACTTCCGGGTGTTGTTGCACTTAACGATAAGTAATCAAACGTACTGCGCATAATAAATGCTTTAGGGCACCTAATAGTTAGGAGTTGAAACCATTGAGAACACCGATTATTGCGGGTAACTGGAAGATGTTTAAAACCGTACCAGAAGCTAAAACCTTCATCGAAGAGATCAAAGGCAAAGCAGAGGTTGCAGGGGTGGAAAGCGTGATCTGCGCACCATTTACGAATCTTCCTGCTCTGGTTGAAGCAGTAAAAGGTACATCTATCAAAATCGGCGCACAAAACCTGCACTTTGCAGAAGATGGCGCATTTACAGGCGAAATCAGCGGCGGGATGCTGAAAGATCTGGGCGTAGACTACGTTGTGATCGGGCACTCCGAGCGTCGTGAGTATTTCAACGAAACAGATGAAACGGTAAACAAAAAGGTTCATGCGGCATTCCGCCACGGCCTGACTCCGATCGTATGTGTAGGCGAAAAGCTGGAAGACCGTGAAGCGGGTCAAACCAAAGAGGTTGTAAAAGTGCAAACTGTAGCAGCTTTTGCTGGTTTGGCTAAGGATCAGGCTGCACAAGTCGTTGTTGCTTATGAGCCAATCTGGGCAATCGGAACAGGTAAATCCTCCACTTCGCAGGATGCGAATGAAGTGATTTCCTACATCCGTAGTCTTCTGAAAGAACTGTACGATGAAAATACAGCCAATGCTGTACGGATTCAATACGGTGGCAGCGTGAAACCTGAAAATGTGGCCGAGTACCTGGGCCAAAGCGACATCGACGGCGCACTCGTAGGTGGCGCTAGTCTTCAACCAGCGTCTTACATCGCGCTTGTTGAGGGGGCGAAGTAAGATGGCAGTACCAAAACCGGTAGCTTTAATTATTATGGACGGATTCGGGCTGCGTGACACCGTGGAAGGCAACGCGGTTGCACAGGCTAACAAACCGAATTACGACCGTTATTTAAAACAGTATCCTCATACAACGCTGACAGCTTCTGGTGAAGCGGTGGGTCTGCCGGAAGGACAAATGGGTAACTCCGAAGTAGGTCACTTGAACATCGGCGCAGGCCGCATTGTATATCAAGACTTGACTCGTATTTCGAAGTCCATCCGTGAAGGTGAGTTCTACGACAATGAAACACTGGTTAAAGCAGTGCAACATGCCAAGAACAACAACACGAAACTTCACCTGTACGGACTTCTGTCCGACGGCGGTGTGCATAGCCATATCAGCCATCTGTTCGCTATGCTGGACCTGGCGAAAAAAGAAGGCTTAACAGAAGTATACATTCATGCTTTCATGGATGGACGCGATGTTATGCCTGACAGCGGCGTGGGCTTCATGCAGCAGCTGATCGCTAAAATTCAGGAAGTCGGCATTGGCCAAATTGCGACTGTACAAGGACGCTATTATGCCATGGACCGCGACAAACGCTGGGAACGTGTAGAGAAATCTTACCGTGCAATCGTGTACGGCGAAGGTCCTCAATATACAGATCCAATGGAAGCATTGAAAGAATCGTATGAAAAATCAGTATTCGATGAATTTGTGGAGCCAACGGTTATTGTGAAGGCCGACGGAAGCCCTGTGGGACTGGTCGAGAGCAATGATTCTGTTATTTTCCTGAATTTCCGTCCTGACCGTGCGATTCAATTGTCTCAAGTATTCACGAATGCGGATTTCCGTGGCTTTGATCGTGGACCGAAATTGCCTAAAGATCTGCACTTTGTTTGCCTGACATTGTTCAGTGAAACGGTTGAAGGCTTCGTTGCCTACGAACCGAAAAACCTGGATAACACATTCGGCGAAGTGCTTGTGCAGAACAACAAAAAGCAATTGCGTATTGCCGAGACCGAAAAATATCCGCACGTTACCTTCTTTTTCAGTGGCGGACGCGATGTGGAGCTGCCTGGCGAAACTCGTATTTTGATCAATTCGCCTAAAGTGGCTACATATGATTTGCAGCCAGAAATGAGTGCGTACGAGGTTGCGGATGCTGCTGTTAGGGAAATCGAAGCCGATAAGCATGATGCGATTATCCTGAACTTTGCCAATCCTGATATGGTTGGACACTCCGGCATGCTGGAGCCAACGATCAAGGCGGTAGAGACGACGGATGAATGTGTTGGACGTGTTGTAGATGCGGTTAAAGCCAAAGGTGGCACTGTTATCATCATTGCCGACCATGGTAATGCGGATATGGAAATTGACGAGCAGGGACGTCCGTTCACAGCTCACACAACTAACCCGGTTCCGTTCATTTTGACTGATGAAAATATCGTTTTGCGTGAGCATGGAATATTGGCTGACGTAGCTCCGACGCTTCTGGATTTGATGCAACTTCCGCAGCCTGCGGAAATGACAGGAAAATCTATGATTGCATCCCGCAAGTAAGCTTGATTTAATAAGTATAGGCTTGACCAATAAATCATGATCGACAAAGGAGATTAAGTACAAATGACTATTATTTCTGACGTGTACGCTCGCGAAGTCCTCGACTCCCGTGGTAACCCAACTGTTGAAGTGGAAGTATATCTGGAATCCGGTGCTATCGGTAGTGCCATCGTTCCTTCCGGTGCCTCTACAGGCGCTCACGAAGCTGTAGAGCTTCGTGATAACGACAAATCCCGTTACCTGGGTAAAGGCGTTCTGCAGGCTGTTAAAAACGTGAACGAAATCATCGCTCCTGAGGTTATCGGCTTGGATGCGGTAAACCAAGTGGAAATTGACACATTGATGATCAAGCTTGATGGTACACATAACAAAGGTAAATTGGGTGCAAACGCGATTCTAGCTGTATCCATGGCTGTAGCTCGCGCTGCTGCTGAAGCTCTGGGTCTGCCACTGTACACTTACCTGGGCGGATTTAACGCTAAACAACTGCCAGTACCAATGATGAACATCGTTAACGGTGGCGCACATGCGGACAACAACGTTGACGTACAAGAGTTCATGGTTCTGCCTGTAGGGGCTCCTACTTTCAAAGAAGCTTTGCGTATTGGTGCGGAAATCTTCCACAACCTGAAATCCGTACTGAACTCTAAAGGTTTGAACACAGCTGTTGGCGATGAAGGCGGTTTTGCTCCTAACTTCAAATCCAACGAAGAAGCTCTGTCCACTATTATCGAAGCGATCGAAAAAGCTGGTTACAAACCAGGCGTTGACGTATTCCTCGGTATGGACGTTGCCTCCACTGAGTTCTACAAAGATGGAAAATACACACTGGAAGGCGAAGGCAAATCCTTCACTTCTGCTGAATTCGTTGACCTGCTTGCTTCTTGGGTTGATAAATATCCAATCATCACCATCGAAGATGGTTGCTCCGAAGATGACTGGGAAGGTTGGAAATTGCTCACTGAAAAATTGGGCAACAAAATCCAATTGGTTGGTGACGACCTGTTCGTAACCAATACAGAACGTCTGGGTAAAGGTATCGAAGAAAATATTGGTAACTCCATCCTGATCAAAGTAAACCAAATCGGTACGCTGACTGAAACATTCGACGCTATCGAGTTGGCTAAACGTGCAGGATACACAGCTGTAATCTCTCACCGTTCCGGTGAATCCGAAGACAGCACCATTGCTGATATCGCTGTGGCAACAAATGCAGGCCAAATTAAAACAGGTGCGCCTTCCCGTACTGACCGTATCGCGAAGTACAACCAGTTGCTCCGCATTGAGGATCAACTGGGTGAACTGGCTCAATACCACGGTCTGAAATCTTTCTACAACCTGAAAAAATAATATTACGCAAAGATGCTGACGGTGGTCAGGCGGCTGTGATTCAAGAACACGCAGTCTGAGTGCTCGAAGCCTTTTAAGTAATTACAAAACAGATCTGTTTGCTAACGCGAGCAGGTCTGTTTTTTTGTTTTTGCCCATGCGATGTCGGTTTTACTCTTTTGCAAGGCTTAATGAAGTGACTCGGTATAGCTGGTTGTTATCTACTGGAAGCTGTGGTAGAATAAAAATAGTGTTTTGCGTTAATTTCCGGCTATTCATAACATGATATGATCATGTTTTCATAAAAGAGGCTGTGTTGTTTTGCAAAACGGATGTATTAGCTCAGGAGGTGGGATTTTTCATGGAAATCTTTTTGAAAGTGCTGCTCGTTGTGTTCTCGATTGCTGTTATTGCGGTTGTTTTACTGCAAAAGGGGAAAAGTGCAGGTTTGTCCGGTGCCATCTCTGGCGGTGCTGAGCATCTGTTCGGCAAGACAAAAGCTCGCGGTATGGATTTGATTTTACAGCGCGTGACTGCTGTTTTGGGTGCGGGCTTTATGATCGTTTCCGTTTTGGTTGCATTTTTTGCAAAATAAGCTAAATAATAACCTTAAGCCTTCGTTTCACGGGAAACGGGGGCTTTTTTGGATTTTAGATAGGCAGGGATGCCGTCGATTGAATTCGTGTATACTAGGGTATGAGTATATAAAGAGCCTTGTATCAGGAACAAGGAACATGCGGATTATTACTGAAAATTAAAGGTCACCCGAGGTGGACGATATTATGATAACAGAGCAACAATTACTTGATTTTATGCGCGAGACCGCATACAAACCTATGACTTACCAGGAGCTTGAGCAGCATTTTGAAATTAAGGATGCGGCGGATTTTCGCGAATTCCTTAAGCTTTTGAACGCGCTGGAGGAAGACGGAAAAATTCTGCTGACCCGTACGAACCGCTATGGTGTGCCGGAACGGATGGATTTGCAGCGCGGACGTTTGCAGGCTCATGCCAAGGGATTTGCTTTTCTGATCCCAGAAGACCGGGAGCACCCGGATGTGTACATTCATGCTAATGACTTGAAGAGTGCAATGAATGGAGACACGGTACTGGTAAGAGTAACGTCGAAGGGACCTTCGGGTGGCCGTTTGGAAGGCGAAGTCGTGCGGATCGTGAAGCGCGCAGTGCTTCAGGTGGTAGGCGTGTTCCAGAGCCATGAAGCATACGGTTTTGTTTTGCCGGATGATAAGCGCATTAACCGGGATATTTTTATTCCAAAAGCCAGCTCCAACGGAGCCGTAAACGGTCAAAAGGTTGTTGTGCGTATTGTGAGCTATCCGGAAGGACGAGCTGCGGCGGAAGGCGAAGTGTTGGAGGTGCTGGGGCACAAGGATGATCCGGGTGTCGATATTTTGTCGGTCATTCGCAAGCATCAGCTTCCTGAAGCTTTTCCCGATGAAGTGACAGAGGAAGCGGAAAAGGCCCCCGATGCGATTACGGAAGAAGAAATCGTACGTCAGGGGCGGCGCGATCTGCGCGATAAAACGATTGTTACGATTGATGGCGAGGATGCCAAGGATCTGGATGATGCGGTTAATGTAGAGCGTCTGGCGAACGGCAACTACCGTCTGGGCGTTCATATTGCCGACGTAGGGTATTATGTGCGTGAGAGCTCCAAGCTGGATCAGGAGGCGTATAACCGCGGTTGTAGCGTGTATTTGGTCGACCGTGTTATTCCTATGCTTCCGCATCGGCTTTCAAACGGGATTTGTTCCTTGAATCCGCAGGTGGATCGGCTGACTTTGTCCTGTGAGATGGAATTTAATGAGCATATGAAGGTCGTAAAACATGATGTTTTCACCAGTGTCATTAAAACGAAGGAACGAATGACGTACACTAACGTTCGCAAAATCCTCGAAGAGGAAGATGCTGAACTGATGGAACGGTACAAGGATCTGGTTGAAGACTTCCGCACGATGAAGGAACTGGCTTTGAAGCTGCGAGCTAACCGGATGCGCCGGGGTGCGGTTGATTTTGATTTTGATGAAGCCAAAGTGATTGTGAATGATGAAGGCAAGGCCGTGGATATCGTTAAAAGAGAGCGCACCATTGCCGAACAGATCATTGAAGAGTTCATGCTGGCTGCCAATGAAACGGTAGCTGAGCATTTTCACTGGCTCAAAGTGCCGTTCCTATATCGGATTCATGAGGACCCGGACCCGGAAAAGCTACAAAACTTTATGGCTTTTGCGGCCAATTTTGGGCATCAGATTAAAGGTCGGGGGAACTCCATTCATCCGCGTGCGCTGCAAACGTTGCTGGAAGATATTCAGGGTACGAAGGAGCAAACCGTGCTTAGCACGATGATGCTGCGTTCGATGAAGCAGGCGAAGTATGATGCGGAGTCGACAGGCCATTTTGGACTGGCTGCGGAGTATTATTCTCATTTTACATCACCAATTCGTCGTTACCCTGACTTGGTGATTCACCGTGTCATTCGTGAGGTATTGGAAAACGGTGGGGCTTTAACAGCCGAGCGTCAGGAGTATTTGACTGCACGAATGCCAGATATTGCACAGCAATCCTCTGAGCGGGAACGTGTGGCTGTGGATGCAGAGCGTGATACGGAGCAGATGAAAAAGGCTGAATACATGCTGGACAAGGTCGGCGAGGAATTCGAGGGGATCATCAGCAGCGTAACCAGCTTTGGTATGTTCATTGAGCTGGACAATACGGTGGAAGGTCTGACGCGCCTGAGTGCGCTTACGGACGACTATTATCATTTTGACGAGCAGCATATGGCGCTGATCGGTGAACGTACCTCCAAGGTGTTCCGCATCGGAGATGAAGTTAAGGTTCGCGTCGCGCGCGTGAATATGGAAGATTACACGATTGATTTTGAACTCGTCGATATGAAGCAGCAGCAACGTCGTGAGCGCACGGGTGGTTCAAAGCCAGGTGTTGGCTTTGCGCGTGGCGGTGAGGGCCGAGGTAAAGGCAAGCCCCATGAAGGGCGCGACCGTAAGGGTGGCAAGGACAAGGCTGGCAGAGAGCGTAAAGGCGGTCGTGATGCTGCCGGGAAGCCTAAAGAAGCCGGCACAGTTGTAGGCGGCAGGGGTATTAGTACCACAGGTCGTACGGGCCGTAGCGGCGGAAACGGCGCAGGAGCGGGCTCAGCCAGCAGTTTCGGTTTTGGCAGCGGCAAGGGGGGCTACAACTCGCCAGCAGCGGGTGCGGGTAAACGTAAGAAAAAGACGTCAGCCAGCGGTATTTTTATCGGTGGAGCAGCTACCCCAGGAAGTGATGCCAGCCCGAGCGGTGACGGCGCTGTACGTCGTAAGCGAAAGAGCAAGGGCAGTGGTGGTGGCGGTAATAGCACCGCTGGATTTGTGCGGAAAAAGAAGAAGTAAGTGGCGGTAGCTTGCTTGTTGGATGGTAGGGCCTTTTGAGTCAGTGCAAGCTGATTTGAGGCTTGGGTTTGCGGCGGTTTCTGTCTGATGTTGTGGACGGAGGCCGCTTCGTTTTACAGACTTGACCTTTCTTGCTTTTACTGTCTGAATTTTGTTACAATATATTTCTAAGCCGCTCATTTACAGTTATGTAGTGAACGCGCTGAGTTTTCTTTTTACGGAATAGATTACATTAGGAACAAGGAGTGGTATTCATGGGTAAGAAGGCAGACGGGAAAGTGCTCGCCCAGAACAAAAAAGCTTCCCATGACTATTTTATCGAGGACACCTACGAGGCGGGCATGGTGTTAACGGGAACGGAAATTAAGTCTTTGCGTAATGGTCGCTCTAATATCAGTGATGCATTTGCAACTATTCGTAATGCTGAAATTCACATCCACAACATGCATATCAGTCCTTTTGAACAAGGCAATCGTAACAATCCGACCGATCCGACACGCACACGTAAGCTGCTGCTGCACAAAGAGCAGATTCGCAAGCTTATTGGTCTGTCCAAACAGGAAGGCTACACGATTGTGCCGTTAAAGATTTATGTTCGCAACGGTTATGCCAAGCTGCTGCTTGGACTCGGTAGAGGTAAAAAGCAGTACGACAAACGTGATGCTGCGGCCAAACGTGATGCTCAGCGTGATATCCAACGCGCTTTGCGTGAGAAGCAGAAAATTGCGAGATAATTTAGCGTAGCTTGGAGTCGGTAGACGAAGTGAAGCCATCGTAATGATTAGGCTGGAGCTGGAGTTTGCCATTGTTACTTGAATTATTAGGTATGGTACAAATTACGTGAATAAGCTACTTGTTCCTGCAATGGTGCTATTTTGTGGAGCTTAAATAGCTTCATTCCGTTCCGTTATGATGTGTAATATGGTATACTAATGAAGTAGTAAGTTTTAATGTTTTTGTACTTCTGAGCTTCGACTGTTGAATCTCAGGATTCAGCTTCCGATATAGTTACATGCATGCTTATGCTCCGGTATTTCCGGATTTATCCGTGGAGCCCTTTTATAATAAGGGGGCGTTTATGGATTCGACGGGGATAGTTCGAGCATGGGTAGCGGGTAGTGGGGACGCGTCCGCTTCATCAACGCTAAAGCCTATTAAACGGCAAACAACAAAACAACTACGCTTTCGCAGCCTAAGAAACTGTGTGCGTGCTTCTACTCAGCATCGTCCATGTGACTGGGATAGGGGCTAACAAATAGTGGAATACGCTGTCTCATCTCCGCCTGCGGTGAGCTGAAGAAGATAATCAGGCTGACCCGAAGGGAATCCGGTGACGGGGAGTTCCTAGGGTGACATCAAAACTGTCACTACACCCGTAGAAGCTTATGTGTCGTTATCTTCGGACAGGGGTTCGACTCCCCTCGCCTCCATTGCTAAAAACCCTGTACGTGATATCAGCGTCAAATTGGTTAATATCCTTTGATGGCTGGATTACTACACGGTCAACGTATTCTTGAAGGACCTGCTTCTTTTCGTCTTCATCGTCGGAAAGGAGTGAGTCCTTTTTGCTTTCCAGAATTTTAAGTATTAAAGATTCATCCAGCACAGATGTTTGTTTCATAATCTCAGCTTTTTGCAATTCATACTCAAGAGCCTCTTTCCGTTGTTCAGCCTGTTTAATGCTGTCGATAACGCTTTTTACACCTGCCCCCAAAGCTTCCATCCAGTTCGATATTTTCATATCCAATTCTTTTAATTCTTGCTTTATAGGCTCAATGTCATTTTCAGTTTGGTGTCTTTCTTTCTGGTACAGTTTCTGAACGCTTTGAACAATTTCGGCCATCCCATCAACGGAAAAACATTCTCCTAATAGATTTTTGATAGCAAGATGCTCAATGTCGTCTTTGCGAACATTTGTATTTCCACATTTCCCTTGGCACTTGTAATAGCTAAGAACTGTCTTTTCACTGCTCTTAGAATTCGTGTATGAATTCCCCGCATATAAAGCACCGCAGTTTCCGCAATAAATTTTACCTGTCAGTAAGTAGTTCACCTTAGCTTTCATCCTTCCTGGTTTACGTTTTCGTGCATTTTTCTTCTGGTTTACACGGTCCCATTGATCGGGTTGAATAATTGCAGGTAGGGCTCCTGGGATGATGATCTGTTGCTCCAAAGGTTTCTTATTATTCGTGTTACGCTTCCCATCTTCATCTTTGGGAGCTGATACATCGAATGCATAGTCGCCTTTATACTTAATGTTTGAGGCCCAGGTAGCGAAGCTGCTTTTAGTAAACTTGCGACCAGCAAGTGTTCTATACCCCTTATCGTTAAGTATTACAGCTATCTGTTCGTTGGGTACATCATTCTCAATGGAATCAAAATAAATCTGTACAGCCTTGTAACGAGCCGGATCAATCTCCAGTTTACGTGTTTCAGGATGTACTCTCAAGCCGTAGGGTGGTAGCCCCCCAGTGTGTTTTCCTTCCTCTGCATTTTCACGCATTCCTTTACGAACTTCACGGGCAAGATTCAATGAGTAGTATTCGGCCATTCCTTCAAGGACAGACTCTAGGACAATGGATTCAGGTGAGTTGTCTAGATGCTCAAGGACAGATTCTACCCGTACACCATTCCGCTTTAATATCCTCTTATAGTGGGCGCTGTCATATCGGTTGCGGGCAAAACGGTCCAGCTTATGTACGATAACCACATCAAAAAGATGCTTGGCTGAATCCTTAATCATTCTTTGGAAATTTGGGCGTTTATCTGTAGTGGCTGACTTTTCTTCGTCGGGGTACGAGTTTACTAATACATAACCTTTCTGTCGGCAGTATTCTTCAATTGCTCGCATTTGGGCAGTTATAGATTCTTCACGTTGGTTGTCCGAACTGTATCGCGGGTAGGCGACGGCACGAATTAGCTTGCTAGATGTATCCATTATTCAGGCTCACTCCAAACATATGTTCTGTATAAAGGTATATGTAAACGACCTTGCGGCTGGAAAGCGCAAAGGTATTTCTAAGTTGGGAACACCTTTATGACGCCAAGAGGATCAAAAAGAATAACATGGTGATCATCAGCTTTTACGGATATGCCGTACTTCTCAGTATACCGATCAATGGCTGCCTGTAAAAACTCTTCAGTGACTCCTAAGTATTCGGCCAGGTCATACCTGCCAGATATACGAGCATGGTGGGCCTCCACGATACGGTTCAAGGGTATCATACAATGGTAGGCCCACTGCCTGGCGCGTAGCTCCTGTTTGCGATTACGTATGTCTTGCTGGTCAAGGATATCTCCGGTACTGGTGTGGTAGTGTCCTATCTCTTCAGCAAGAGTACAGGCTTTATCTACTGTAGTTAAGGTGTATTTATTTACCCACACAATTCCATCTGCGTACAACCCCTTATTTCTGGGCAACATTGGCATTTCGTAGACTTCTATGTTGTGTTTTTGAGCTTCATCTAGAAGGTTTTCGTATGTTGCCATATCATCTGCCCTTTCGTTTTGACCTAACAAATTCTTTGAATCGTTCTATTTCAGCTAGTTCTTCCTCAGACCAATCCTCTCCTTCGTGATGGGCCGCTACGGTGTCGAAGTCTTCATCTTCAAAGTCCTTCTGTAATTCCTTAAAGGCTTCTTCTGGAGTTAGCGATGGTCCATCATAGGCCGGGGGTTCCTGCCGGGCTAGAGCCGATCTCAACTTAGATGGTGTGAGTTTAAGAGCTCTGGCAATTTTCTCAATCGTGACGTAATCACCAGCATCTGGAGTGACCTTGTCGACATTGAGTATAAAGCTTTTATTAACTCCTGCCTTCTCAGCTAGTTCATCTACAGTCATACCCTCCATTATTAATTCAAACTCAATGATGGCTCCTATTGAGTCTCCTGAAAGGTAATCGACAGTAACGCCTAGGAAGTCTGCCAGTGTACTCAAAGTATCAATTTGGGGATTCTTAGTTGTGCCATCCATAATTTTAATTAGCGTTGTGTACGGAACCCCAGTCAATTTTGCAAGCTTATACCGAGTCAGCCCTTTCTTTTTCATCAATCTGTCTAGTGTTTCGGCAATTTCAGTTTCACGTAATCCCACTTTAATTCCTCCTATTACTATTCAGATTATTACCGTATATGGTAATGATATTACGAAATTCGGTAGTAAGTCAAGCATAAGAGAGATATTGGAAGAGAAATATCATTTTATTACCTAATTCGGTAAATTATAGAATTAGCAAAAACATACCGTATACGGTAGTATTGCCATCGGGAGGTGAAAGTATTCATGGGAACAGCAATAAAGCAAAATGTGGACAGGCTCCTTGAGCGCAGGGGTTGGACTCGTTACCGTCTTAGCAAAGAAAGTGGAGTTGCCATGTCAGTAATCTACAGCCTTGGTGAAAAGGAATCCGGTCCAACGGCGGACAAGCTGCTAAAAATCGCTAATGCTCTTGGGTGCACTGTGGATGAATTGGTTAGATAAACAACTGTGCATTAAATCCGTAGTAAATCCATAGCGCAGGTGTAGTAAAGCTCGGATACGATTATTTCAAATTAGAAAGTGAGGTAGTGAAATGATTAAAAATGATGCATTAATCGAAAGTAAGACGCTCCGTGAGTCGTACATGAAGCATCTAAATGTTTTGGAAAAGGTGAAGAAGCTAACGTTGCTGCCGGATAATCTGAACGTAACGGTAGAAATGTCTGCAAATTATTACGAGGTTCATATCGATGCGATTGAATCTGTGATCCGCGACAACAAGGAAGAATTAATGTCTGATGGGTTGGAAGTTATAAAGGGCGAACGACTCTCCGCCTTTAAGGCGGAGTGTCAAATAAGCAGTAGAGCCTCTTCTTTAACTATTATCCCCCGTCGAGCTATCTTGAGGATCGGTATGCTGCTGCGAGACAGTCAGGTAGCTCGTGCGGTTCGCGACCTGCTCCTTAATGTTGAAGAAGTGGCACGTGTTGAACAGCCTCAGCTCATCCAGAAGGCAACTAATCAGCTTGAACTTGATATCAAGATGAAGCGAGCCGATGCCATGCTCAAAAACGCCACTACGAAACAGGCAACGGTCGTATTGCAGATGCTTGAGAAATTCAGTTCTGATTTGTCGCCTGTGGCAAAGGAAAGTCTCATTTCTGTAGCGACCAACACTCTGACCGGCACTTATTCCGCACCATTGCCGAACGTACAGAAAACATATACTGCCACTGAAATTGCTGAGGAACTTGGCACAAATAAGAGTGTCATCGGTAAACTGGCGAACAATCTGGGATTAAAAACGCCGGAATACGGAATTGAAGTGATGGACAAGTCGCCATACAGCTCTAAACAGGTTACTTCATTCCGATATTTCGAGTCTGGACGTCAAGCCCTTATCCAAGCTTATAGAAAGGGGGAGTGAACCCGCATGAAAGCCAAAATCAATGCAACGGTTCGAACTATCCCGCATCCTGACCCACAAAGGCTTATTGATCTATGGTCCCAGATTGTTCTAAAAGAGTTGCTTCGGCGCGAACAAGAAGCCGACCTAAACAATGGATAATGCATTCATGTGAAAGGAGGTGAATAACTTGCCACTACAAACATCCCGGCACTATGCCAGCGTGTGCGCCTTTTACTTGGACTGTGAAGCGCGGGCACGTCGCAAAAGACGGTTCGGTCTTATCAAGCATTACCGCAAGCAATACAAAAAGTACCGTGGTCTTCTTTATCGATCGGTATACGAAAAGAACCCAACAGGGTTAGGAGCCTGTTAGGTTCGGCACAAAAAAAACTAATACGATTGGCCCCATTATAACACGGGGTCGGAAAGAAGGAAACAAGTGAAAATCTGTTACCGGGAAATTCGGTTTCGTTCAGAAAGCCTTCGGCTGATTGAGAAGGTAAACGGGATTATAGATGAATATTCATCAATGGGCTATTCCCTTACCTTACGTCAAGTTTATTATCAGCTCGTCGCGCGTGATGTGATTCCAAATAATGAGCGTTCGTATAAGAATCTTGGAAACCTTATTTCAGATGGTCGTATGGCTGGCCTTATTGACTGGTCTGCTATTGAGGACCGCACGCGGAATCTGCGGAAAAATAGCCACTGGTCCACTCCAGGCTCTATTATCCACTCTGCTGCTTACTCTTTTGCCTATGACAAGTGGGAAGATCAGGAGAATTATGTAGAGGTGTGGGTAGAAAAAGATGCCTTAGTAGGTATCGTCGGTCAGGTGTGCGAGGAACTGGATGTTCCGTACTTCTCTTGTCGGGGGTATGTGAGTCAGTCGGAAATGTGGGCTGCAGCTCAGCGACTTGAAGATGTGGCGGGACAAAAAGATATCCATATTATCCATTTAGGTGACCATGACCCAAGCGGGAAGGACATGAGCCGGGATATCTGCGATCGGTTAGAGCTTTTCGGTGTGATGGTTGAATTTGAACGAATCGCCCTCAACTTCGATCAGATTGAAGCGTTTAACCCGCCACCTAACCCTACTAAATTAACGGATAGCCGGGCACCGGGATACATCGCTAATTTTGGGCATGAATGCTGGGAACTTGACGCTTTACGGCCCGATATCATTGAATCGTTAATTCGCGAGTCTGTTAACAAGTATTGTGACTTGGAACTGCTACAAGAGGCCAAGGTCAGAGAAGAAGAGGCAAAGCGTACTTTAAGAGCTGTTGCCCATGATTGGCCTAATATTGAAAGTAATTATTCAAATTAATAATCCTTAGGAGGACTCATACATGCCCGTTCAAATTAATATCACTGGCGAAGATGCCAACCAAGCTATAGAAGAATTCGCCATTTTATCTGCCGCTTTTACAGGTGTCCAGGCTCCAACTGTTCAGCCTACCCCGCAAGAGGATAAGCCTAAGCGCAATCGCACCACAGCGCCAAAACCTGAACCGAAGGAAGATCCAAACCCGGATAAAGTCAGTAATGAGGTTCAGGAAGACGGTAAAAAAATTGATATTCCTAGTGTGCTTGAGCTGCGGGAAGCTGCTGCAGGTGTTGGCTCAACACCAGAAGCTAAAGCCAAGATCAAGGCGCTGCTGGATCAGTACGAAGCCCGTAATCTTTCCGCTGTTCCTGATGATCAAAAAGTCGGATTTCTCGCAGCCTTGAAGGCTTTGGCTAATGAGTAGCCAACCGCATGCCGAACGTGCCCATGCTTTACTGGGCGCGTCCAAGGCTAGTCAGTGGATCAATTGTCCTCCAAGTGCAAGGCTTCAAGAGAGTGTGCCGGACAAGCGCAGCGCATATGCCGATGAAGGTACAGCAGCCCACGAGCTATCCGAAATTAAGCTGCGCCGCCGAATCTTACCTTGTGATTCCAAGGAACGTAAACGGCTTGATAAAGAACTTACCAAAATTAAGGCCTCAGAGTATTACAATCCCGAAATGGAGAATGCCACCGACGATTATGTAGAGGTAGTGGAAGAACGTTTTATGGCTGCAAAAGCCCGTTCTGCTGATGCGCTGGTGCTGTTGGAAGAACGGCTGGATTATACCGCTTGGGTGCCTGATGGTTTCGGTACGGGTGATGTGGTGCTGATTGCAGACGGTGTGATGGAGATTATCGACCTTAAATATGGTAAGGGCGTTCCGGTGAGCGCTATTGGTAACCCACAGATGCGGATTTATGCTCTTGGTGCCTATGACGCTTACAGCTACCTGTACGACATTCACGAGATTCATATGACTATCGTACAGCCGCGCCTTGATAGTGTCAGTACAGACAGTATTCAGGTGGATGAGTTGCTTGAATGGGCCGAGACTGTGGTCAGGCCTGCTGCTGCCCTGGCATTTGCCGGAGAGGGTGATTTTACAGCGGGGGATCATTGCCGCTGGTGCAAAGTCAAGGGGAAATGTCGTGCTCGTGCCGATGCCAATATGGCCGCCTTGGCTCACGAGTTCAAGGACCCGGCACTTTTAAGCCTGGATGAAGTCAGTTCCATTCTGTTCATTGCGGATCAGCTTTCCACTTGGGCAAAAGATGTGAAGGACTATGCTTTTGATCAGGCGAAGAACGGTCAGGCTATTCCGGCTTGGAAGTTGGTTGAGGGGCGTAGTAATCGGGCTATCACAGACAAGGAAGCTGCCAAAGCCGCAATGATAGCGGCTGAAATAGACGCGGACAAGTACCTCAAGCCGCAGGAGCTGCTTGGTATTGGCGATCTGGAAAAACGGATTGGCAAGAAGGAGCTTACGGCCTTGATCGGGGGCTTCATCATTAAGCCTGCTGGTAAACCTGTGCTCGTACCGGAGACGGATAAGCGTCCAGGGCTTAACAGTGTAGACGCTGATTTCGCAAATGAAAATTTTGGGGAGGGTTGACATGGGAGATATAGCAGATTATCACGTTGATAGGATGTCTTCCGGTGCTTGGTCTTCTGGCTATCATAACAATTCAATTCAAAGGAGAAATGGAAAAATGGCAATCGACAACCAAACAACCAAAGTAGTTACAGGAAAGGTGCGCCTTTCGTACTGCAACATTTTTGTACCACAGGCCAATGATCAAGGCGTTGATAAATACGGCACAGCTATTCTGATTCCTAAATCAGACAAGGACACGCTGCGGAAGATTAAAGCGGCTGTAGACGCTGCTGTTGAGCTTGGTAAAAGCAAATGGGGCGGTAAGATTCCGGCTAACCTTAAAAAACCGCTGCGGGACGGTGACGAAGAACGCCCGGATGATGAAGCTTACGCAGGGCATTATTTCTTAAATGCTTCCTCTAATAACAAACCTGGTATTGCTAAACCAACGGGTAAGGACGCGAACGGTAAAACCAAATTTGCCGAAATTACGGACTCTACTGAGGTATACAGTGGCTGCTTTGCCAAGGTGTCCCTTAACTTTTATCCGTATGATGCGAAAGGAAACCGGGGGGTCGCAGCCGGGTTGAATAACATTGTTAAGGTCCAGGATGGTGATTTCTTGGGTGGTCGTTCCAGTGTTAACGACGACTTCGCAGGCGAGGATTTTGACGACATTGTGGACATTAGCGACGATGACGACTTTTTGAGCTAAGTAACAGGATGCGTAAGGGGGATTTTTAGTGCCCCCTTTTTCTTTACCAAAAAATCGGGAGGAATCACGATGAATATACAGGATTTGGTTAAAAAGACACATGAAAATGCAGTGAATAAAGGTTGGTACGAGGAACCCCGCAGCTTTGGTGATGTAATTGCTTTGTCCCATGCGGAGCTGTCAGAAGCACTGGAAGACTACCGGAACGGACACGGCTTGAAAGAAATCTACTTTGAAGGATCGAAACCCTGCGGCATTCCAATTGAACTAGCTGACACGCTGCTACGTATTTTCGACTTCTGTGGTCATGTAGGCATTGACCTCGAAGCAGCTCTGGCTGAAAAGATGGCTTACAACGAATCCCGGCCACATAAGCATGGCGGCAAGGTCATATGACAAAGGTTCTGCAAATTGACATTGAGACGCACAGCAGCGTTGATATTCGGAAATCAGGGGTGTACCCCTACGTTGAAGCTCCAGACTTTGAAGTGTTGCTTTTTGCTTATGCCTTGAATGATGAGCCTGTTACCGTTGTTGATCTGCTGGATTATGAAGACATTCCCGAATCTGTACTTGAAGCGTTATGGGACCCCACCGTACTTAAAACAGCCTATAATGCCAACTTTGAACGAACGGCTTTGCGCAAGCATTTCAACCAAGACATGCCTGCGGATCAGTGGCAGTGTACCTCTGTTTTGGCGCTCACGCAAGGGCTACCGGGTACGTTGGACGGGGTTGCTAAGGTACTGGATCTGGGAGAGCAAAAGGATAGTAAAGGCAAGGCGCTCATTAAATATTTCAGTGTGCCGTGTAAGCCAACCAAGGTTAATGGGGGGCGAACCCGTAATATGCCCTGGCATGACCCTGACAAGTGGCAGGAATTTAAAGATTACTGTGTTCAGGATGTTGTGGTAGAACGGGAAATTCGCCGCAAGCTGGTTAAATATTCGCCTTCTAGATTTGAACAGAAGCTTTGGGCGCTGGATCAGCGGATCAATGACATAGGTATTCAAGTAGACCCGCAAATGGTGGAACATGCGATTGCGTGTGATGCCGCGTTCCAAGAACGCAAGCTGACGGAAGCCGCAGCGCTTACAGGTCTTGAGAATCCAAATAGCCTGACCCAAATTAAAGGGTGGCTTGGGGATCAAGGGTTAACTGTTTCTACTCTTACTAAGGAAACGATGTCGGATCTACTCAAGCAAGCCAAAGAGGAAGGGTTAACCGAGGCGCTTCAAATGTTGAACCTACGCCGGGAAATGGCAAAAACCAGTGTGAAGAAATACGAGGCCATGGATCGGGCTTTCGGTCCTGATTCACGGGTACGCGGATTGCTCCAATTTTATGGGGCTAACCGGACAGGCCGATGGGCCGGACGACTGGTGCAGGTGCAAAACCTTCCAAAGAACGAGCTTCCTGATCTGGATCTTGCCCGGAGACTGCTGCTGGCAGGAGACTATGAATTTATTGAAATGCTTTACCCTAGCGTTCCAGATGTCCTGTCCCAGTTGATCCGGACGGCATTCATAGCCTCAGAAGGTAACCGATTCATTGTTGCGGATTTTAGCGCCATCGAAGCTCGGGTAATCGCTTGGCTTGCCGATGAGCTATGGCGAATGGTCGTGTTCCGTGGTCACGGCAAGATATATGAAGCTTCCGCTTCGCAGATGTTCAAAGTACCGATTGAAGAGATTGGTAAGGGGAATCCGTTGCGTCAGAAAGGTAAAATCGCAGAGCTGGCGCTAGGGTATGGCGGTAGTGTCGGTGCTTTGGAACAAATGGGTGCCCTCAAAATGGGGCTGGAGCCGGATGAACTTAAACCACTCGTTGATGCTTGGCGTGCGGCTAATCGAAAGATTACAAAATTCTGGTGGAATGTGGGCGACGCTGCAATGTCTGCTGTTGCGGATCAGCGCAAAGTGGTTCTACATCACGGCTTGGAATTTAGCTGTAATGGCGGTTCTCTTTACATCAGGCTTCCCAGTGGTCGCCGTCTGGCTTACGTAAACCCAAAGATCAAGGAAGGCAAATTTGGAAAGCCTGCATTGACCTATGAAGGTATTAACCAGACGAAGGGCCGTTGGGAGCGGATCGACACATATGGGCCGAAGTTAGTGGAGAACATCGTCCAGGCGATAAGTCGAGACTGTTTGGCTGAAAGTATGATCCGACTGGACGATGCTGGATACAAAACAGTTATGCATGTGCATGATGAGGTGGTTATTGACGAACCAGTAGACCAGGATTCAATGGCTGAGATTGTTGGTATAATGGGTCAGCCTATCAGTTGGGCCCCTGGATTGCCCTTACGAGCGGATGCCTATGAGACTGTTTATTATAGAAAAGATTAAGCCTCTTTAATTTTATTTTTTTTCTATATCATCGAGATATTAAAATTTTCCTATTAAAAGGATAATATTTGTATTCTTTCTTGATTGAGAGAAATGGTATCAGCTACGATCCCTTCATGTCTCGTGTGAACCGGGGCTGGTCAATGGAAAAAGCCGCCACTAAGCCATTACCGACAGCGGAAGAAAGACGGCAGCAGTCGCAACACGCTACTAATCATCTTCGGGTGTATCCCGTGGAATACATCCAACTCGCTAACCAAAACGGCATTCCCTATCATACATTCTTTAACCGGGCTAAGAACTGTGGTTGGGATATGGATCGGGCTGCAACGGAGCCGTTATGGACGCGGGAGCAAATGGGCAGGCTGGGAGCTCAGCGATTGCGTGAGCGTGAAGGCGATTGGGCTGCACAGATTTTTGGAAAACAACAAATGAGCCGAAAGGGTTGACTATAAATGAATAAAAATGATCTGAAAAAAGTGATTAAATCCCGTATTGCGAATCAAAAAGAGGCACTGGAGGAATCACGGCCTACCGGTCTGCTCACGGCTCAACGATTCTTCAAGCAACATGCACCGCACATAAAATTCACCGTGATTGATGATCATGTGGATTCTATCGATCATATTGGTGATGAGCTTGCAAAGCAGTTCTACACTGTAAACGACAGTGAATATTCCGGTTTTGGCGGAGCATTATCTGCCTTACGAAATACCCAATCAAGGGTTGTAGATGCTTTGTCCAGTGTCTTTGATTTCGCAGCAGCCAACGGGTCAAGCTGGAAAACAGACTATCAGCTACGTAAATTCCTGAATTATCCTATCAGCAAAGAGATCGAGGCTATTGCCGATGATCTTACAACTAAATATTACGATCAGCGGGTAGCTTTGGACAAGCTTGAACTGGAATTGTTGTCCGTGGTGACGGCTGCCAAGAGCGCGAAGGCTGCGACTGAGACATTGGACGAACTAGGTATCACTCTAGATATTCCTGAGGCTAAGCAGGTTCAATCCAATCTGCCGGCAGTAGTTCAGTTGTCTGTACCGACAACGTTGTTCAACAAAGATATCAAAAAGGAAGGTGCCGGGGCATGAGTAAAAAAGTGATCGTTACGAGACCCCAAGCCGAAGCGCTTAACGGAATCATCCTCAACATGGAACAATTCGAAGCTATCAGGGCTCATGTGCTATCAAACGGATCATGCTGGGCCCGACTTGACCGGGCAGCGCTTAACGGTATGAGCGCTGAGGACCTTATTAGCGCGCTGGTGTTTGATTTTGAGGTTGAGAAGACGCCGCATGAACGGTTAGCGGAGGTGTACCAGTCGCCGGGGAAATCCGGTATATCACGTTCGTATATCACTTCTATGCATTCGGAGGGCTTTCGAACCGGTATTAAAACGGCCCTTGAGTTTTTAGGCATTGAGGTAACAGGGGTCAATGTGTGATTTGATTGAAAGGTGTTGGCTGAATTGACTGAACTAGAACTGGATATAAGCTTCGGGAAGCATCGGGCAGACACGAATTGGAAGCCGGAGTATTTAACCTGGGAAGAGTTCGTTACCCGGCTGCAAAAGGTACGACGGACGGTGGAGACGATGGCGCAGTATGACGGCATGAATGCCGCTTCTCAGGGTAAAGCCAAAGATGGTCCTGCTTTTGTTGGCGGTATGATACGGGGCGGCCGCCGGAAAAAGGAGAACGTAGACACCCGCAGCTTAATTACTTTGGATATTGATAACGGTGACGATGATTTTATTTTCACTTGTGACTTGGTGCTTGGGGGGACAGCTTATGTCGTCTACTCCACGCACAGCCACCGTCCACACAAGCCTAAATACCGTTTGATCATCCCTGTTGATCGGGCTATGAGCCCGGATGAGTACGCGGCAGTCAGCCGGAAGCTGGCAGAGCAAATTGGCATGACGTACTTTGATCGGACGACCTTCGATGTGCATCGTCTCATGTATATGCCAAGTTGCTCCAAGGACGCGAATCCGGTCATTGAAGTGTTTGACGGTGATCCGCTGGACGTAGACCAGGTACTTGCTCAATACACCAACTGGCAAGACGTTATGGCCTGGCCTCGTCATAAGGACGATAAGGGTGGGCCTGTACTGTTCGGTAAGAGGGCGCAGGACCCACGGGAGAAGTTCGGCGTTATTGGTCTGTTCTGCCGGGCATTTTCCATTGAAGAGGGAATTGACACGTTTCTGTCTGACACCTATACGCCTGGAACGATGGAGAACAGGTATACCTATATCCCCGGCACATCCGCCAATGGTCTGGAAGTTTACCCGGATCAGGATCTAGCCTATTCGCATCAAGACAGCGATCCGGTGGCTGATGGCCGTACTTATAATGTGTTTGACCTGCTGCGGGTGCATAAGTTTGGGCACCTTGACGAGCGGGTGAAAGACCATACGCCGGATGCTAAGAAACCGAGCCATCTGGCTATGGAACAGTGGGCGGCGACGCGGCCGGAGGTAAAAAAGCTCAGTACCGCCGAGCGGATGGCTGATTTTGCAGAGATGGCCGAAGGCTTCGAACCTGATAGTGATGATGAAGACCCGGAGGACGACGAGTGGGAAACGAAGCTGGAGCTTCATCACAAGACAGGCGCATTGCTACCCACGGCCGGGAACGTGGAGCTAATTCTAACACATGATATCTGGCGTGGCATTCTCGCCTTTGATGCGTTTGGCAATACAGAGGTTATTAAAAAGCCGTTGCCTTGGCGGCAGAGGGACCGGGAGAACCGGGACTATGAACCCTGGTTGGGGGCCGATGATAAACGGCTGCAACATTGGTTTGCCAAAGCACACAGTATTAATTCCGCCAAGACCATCCAGAACGCCTTTACGGAGGTTGTTCACCGGAACACGTTCCATCCTATTAAAGCGTATCTGGAAGCTATACCGTGGGACGGTGTGCCGCGTGCAGAACGGATTTTCGTGGACTATTTGGGGGCCCCAGATACGCATTATACCCGGCAGGCTACCCGGAAGATGCTACTTGCTGCGGTTATGCGGCTCTATCGTCCTGGCTGTAAGTTTGATCAGATGCTTGTTTTAGTGGGGCCCCAGGGGGCAGGTAAGAGTAGTTTGCTGGCGAAACTTGGCCGTGAGTGGTTTTCTGACAGCTTGCGGACGTTTGAAAATAAGGAAGCCGGGGAGCATTTGCAGTCAGGTTGGATCTTCGAGATCGGGGAGCTGTCGGCGCTTAAAAAGACTGAAGTGGATGAGGTAAAAGCCTTCTTGTCTAAAACGGAAGACAGGTACCGTGTGGCTTACGATCGGCAAGTTACGGAATTTCCACGTAAATGCGTGTTCTTCGGGACAACCAATACACGGGATTTTCTTCGCGACACCACAGGAAATCGGCGCTTTTGGCCTGTGGAGATTTTCCCAGATAATGCCGCGCTGAGCCATTGGGACGATATGGACGATGATGTGGTACGCCAGATATGGGCAGAGGTTATCCGCTGGTTCAAGGCGGGGGAAACCTTGGAGCTGGACCGGGAAGCACGCGTGGCGGCAGAGCAGCAGCAAGCATCACACATGGAATCTGATCCGCGTGACGGACTTATTCAGGAATGGCTTGATCAGCCCATTGAAGATGAAATGGGTCGGCCTACCGAGGATTTTCGGGATCGGGTGTGTGCGTCTCAAATATGGACGGAGTGCCTAGGTAACAAAAAGGGGTCTTTGCGTTCATGGGAAGCTAAGGAGATTATGAGTATCATGCGCAGTATGCCAGGATGGGAAGAAAGAAAGGGTAAAGCCAAGGTGACGGGCTACGGTGTCCAACGTGTATTTGAGAGGTTGCACTGAAAGGTTGCCTGAGGGTTGCCATACAGATGTATGGCAACCTTTACGGTTTCCGTAGTTGCCCTGATGTTGCCGGGAAAACATACCCTGTGGCAACAAGAAAACTACTACAACCCAAAGGCTTTTATCTATGAAGTTGCCAAGGTTGCCGTAAAATCTCTATAAGTAGTAGTAGTAGTAATTAAGTATACGTAGGGACTACTTAAACACCCATACAGGCTGTACGCGTGTGTGAGAAGCAATCCGGCAACCTTCAAAAAGGAGGACGCATGAGAGAATCTACACTGGAACGAAAGTTGGTGGATGCCGTCAAGCGGATTGGTGGTATGGCACCGAAATGGACAAGCCCTGGTAATCGTGGTGTACCTGATAGGTTGGTTATCCTTCCTAATGGCCTGACGGTGTACGTTGAGATGAAAGCTTCAGGTAAACCATTGCAGCCACTTCAAGTCCATTGGGCCAAGAAGCTGACCAAGCTAGGCCACCGAGTTTATAAAATTGATTCAGCCGCCGCCATAGATCAATTCATCAAAGAGGTGAGCAGCGTTGAGATATAAAGCACATCAATATCAGGATTATGCCACAGAGCGTATTTTGGATACGCCTTATATCGCCTTGCTACTCGAAATGGGTTTAGGTAAAACGGTATCTACGTTGACCGCAATTGATCTACTGTTGAACGAATACTTCGAAGCTGGCCGTGTCCTGGTGATTGCGCCGTTGCGAGTAGCGGAAGACACTTGGGCACGAGAGGTTGAGAAGTGGGATCATCTAAAGCATTTGCGTATTTCTAAAGTGTTGGGCAGTGCCGCTGTCCGGCGAAAGGCATTGAAGGCAGATGCCGATCTGTATGTGATTAATCGGGAGAATGTGGAATGGTTGGTGAGTGAGTACGGGACCAAGTGGCCGTTTGACACTGTTGTAATAGACGAACTATCCAGCTTCAAGAACCATCAATCCAAACGGTTTCGAGCTCTTCGTCGGATTCGACCTATGGTGAAACGGCTGATCGGCCTGACCGGAACACCAGCCCCAAATGGCTTGATGGATTTATGGGCACCTGTTTACCTGCTGGATCAGGGTGACCGGCTTGGTAAAACCGTGACTAGCTTCCGTGATCGTTACTTTGTCCCTGGTGAGCGTGACGGCCACGTTGTTTATAAATGGCATGAGAAGAAAGAGGCGCAGGAGCGGATTTATGAAGCCATATCAGATATAGCCGTGAGTATGAAGGCCGAAGACTGGTTGGAGCTGCCTGAACGAATTGACAGAATCGTTGATATCAGGCTGTCCCCTAAAGCGCAAGAGCTGTATGAAAAATTGGAAGAAGACTTATTAATCCCTTTCCGCGATGCGGATGTAGTTGCCAGTACCGCAGCCGTGTTGAGTAATAAGCTGCTGCAAATGGCTTCCGGCGCAGTTTATGACGAGGACAAGGGTGTGAAGCTGATTCATGATGCCAAGCTGGATGCCTTGGAAGATATCATTGAGGCGGCGAATGGTAAGCCTGTCATGGTGTTTTATAACTTTAAACATTCACTGGCCCGGATTCAGCAACGGTTCCCACAAGGCCGAATTTTGCGGAAAGGCAAAGACGGTACCGAGGATATTCGCGCTTGGAACAATGACGAGATACCGCTTCTGCTGCTGCATCCAAAGTCTGCCGGACACGGCCTGAACTTGCAGGACTCAAGCTGCCAAACCGTTGTATGGTTTGACCAAATTTGGAGTCTGGAAGAGGATCAGCAGGCCAATGCCCGTGTTCACCGTCAAGGGCAAACCCGCCGTATCGTGGTTATGCGTCTGGTAGCAGCAGGCACAATAGACGAGGATGCAGTAGCAGCATTGGAGCGTAAGGCTTCCGGTCAGGACGCGTTAATGGATGCTGTGAAAGCAAGAATTGAGAGGGTGAAGGGTTCATGAAAAAAGATATGGTAAATTCCCCGGACCACTATACAACTGGCGGAATTGAAACGATAGATTTTATACAAGCCAAGCTAGGTGTGGAAGGTTTCCGGGACTATTGTGTGGGGAACGTCATCAAGTATTGCAGCCGCTACAAGCACAAAGGCGGCAAAGAGGATTTGCAAAAAGCACGGTGGTATCTGGACCGCATGATTCAGGATGGTGAGCAGAATGAGTGAACAATTGACAGTCAACCAGCTTCAAGAATATAAACGTCTGCTTGCACGTATTAAGGTTTTGGAGACGTATTCCATCACAGGAGGACTTTTGCTGAGTACCCTTGCCGGTGATGATCGGTTGCAGGAGCTGCATAAGAAATTACGGGGTATAAAGACTTACATGTACCTGAACCGCCATGAACTGGAGCTGGAGCAAACCGCACACGCCTATCTGACTAGATACCCGACAGGAACACGGGCGCAACTGGCAGAGGTCAGACAGTGTGTTGGGGCTGACCCGGATGATGATAAGCTACTGCGAGAGCTGGAGCAGAAGATTCAGAAAGTCATTAAAGCGCGCGGTGGGGAAGTTGACGGGTACGGATTTGAGGATATTTTAGACCGCATTAGCCAGTTGCAGGATCTGGAGAGCCAGAAGAAGTATTTTCTACTTACGCTGGACACCTTGACCGGATACAATCAGAAGTATGGACGCATTTTGTATCTGCAATACGTAGAATTCAAAGAGCCGGGAGACATTGCGGACGAGATGGGGATTTCTTTACCAACCCTGTACAAATGGCGTAGACTGGCGATCAGGGAATATGCCGGGCTTATTGACGGCGTACTACCGATAAAATTGTGATAAAAAAGCGATAAAATATTGATAGTAAATCGAGACGACAACCCCGTTTTGACCGTGCTAAAATGGTATTGTGCCAAAGTTGTAAGAGGGTGTCTGTCTATGCTGTAGCGGTGTACGAACAGCACCTTTCATAAAATCGAACCAGTAAAAGGGCGACGGGAAACCGTTGCTTTTTTGCGTTTATGACACAACAGGTAAATAGGCGGTTCGATTCCGCTGTGTGTCTTAATAATGGGTTAGATGAATTTATGGGTTGCTGTTTGATATCGAGTATGATATATTTATATCGAGGACGATATCAGGCGTCCGATATCAAACAGAGAGAAGGAATAATCGATTTATGGCAGAAATCATCAATTACGCAACACCAAAAGGAAAGTCTGAGGTGGAAGAGGCTATTTTACAACTGAGCGAGAAAGCCGAAAAAGGTAATAAACAGGCTACTCGTGAGTTGGACGATATCCTTTACACCTTGGAACGATACGAAGACGGAATGCCACATTCACGGCAATTAAGGGGGCGTCTTTATGAACTGCGTCCCGGAAGGTACAGAATCCTTTACTTTCGTTGGCAGGGTAAACTGGTACTACTGACGATGTTCAGGAAGAGTACCCAGCAAACCCCAGTTCACGAGATTGAACGTGCCGAATCAAGAATGAAGGATTGGCTTAATCTTTACAAGGAGTAACGAGAATGGTAGGGAGGCTGGAATACAGCCTCCAAAATTCCGGCTTAGTGGAGGTGAAAACATAAATGGAAGATAATAAATTTAAAACTTGGTCCGACCTTAAGAGTAAATTGACCTACAAAACAGATCATGAAAAGAAAGTAATTTCTGAGATGGCACGTATGGTGAATGCGATCGTTAAAAGACGTAAAGAGCTTGGTCTCACTCAACGCGAAGTAGCTGAGAGAGCGGGCGTTACGCAGGCGCAAATTGCGCGATTGGAAACATCGACTTCTGTACCATCCATTGAAACAGTGATCAAAGTTGGCATGGCACTTGGTCTCACGGTTGGTTTTAAAGAATCCGCTGATGAACAAGCAGCCTCCAAACTGGTTTATGCGTGATCTTAAGGTGTAATAAGTAATATGATATTTCTGCCATAAAATATCAGGAGGGAGCCGAAAGGCTCCTTTTTCTTTTGTGATTTTAACTATCTTGTGAGAGGAGCTGAATTGTGATGGCAGGAGGACGGAAAAGTAAATATCAAACCCACGTTGAACCCAAGCTCCTGCTTATCGAAGCATGGGCACGTGATGGGATGATTCAGGAGGATATTGCCAAGAAACTTGGGGTGGCGATGTCCTCTTTTTCTGAGTATAAGAACAAATACCCGGAATTATCGGAAGCCCTAAAAAGAGGGCAGGAAGTCATTGATGTGCAAGTGGAAAATGCACTGCTTAAGCGAGCGATGGGGTATCGGTATGATGAGGTGACATGCGAGTATGGTGAGGAAACCAAGCGAGTTACCAAAGAGGTACAACCGGATGTGACCGCACAAATATTCTGGCTTAAGAACCGTAAGCCGGATGTGTGGCGGGATAAAAAAGAAGTGGATGCGAATGTAAGGGCTGCTAAGCTGGAGGATCTGCTATGATTACCTGCCGGCAGATCATTGACCGTCGCCGTGAGTTGTGGGAACAGAACCATGATGTGGAGCAGGATAAAGCCTATCGTGAATCCGTTGCTGTTTATTTGGTTGATCATCCCGAGGTACGGGCTGAGGTCCGAGACCACCCAGAATGCTTGATTGAAATGCTGTTCGTTATCGTCGATAAGGATAAGCAGACTTCACCATTTTTCCTGAATGACGCGCAGCGCAGCTTCTGTGACAAGCTCAATGCGGCCATAGAAGAGTTCAAGGCAGGCAGGCGGCTACACCTTAAGTTTCTCGTCCTGAAGGGGAGGCAGCAGGGGTTTACCTCTTTCATCACTGCTTACCAATTGGCCTGTACCATCACCCGTAAGAACTTTGAAGGGTTCACAGCAGCCGATGAAGATGGTAACAGTAGCGCCATTTTTGAGAACAAGGCCAAGTATCCATACAACGCGCTGCCAGATGCAATCAAGCCCACCGAGAAGTTCAACAACCGCAAGCAGCTCCTGTTCGATAAGCTGCACAGCTCGTGGGAAATCAAAACGGCCAGCCGGAACATGGGGCGTTCCCGTACAATCAACTTCTTTCATGGTAGCGAGGTTGCTTTCTGGCGTGACGGGATCAGCGGTGTACAGGCCGGGCTAGGTGAAGCTCTGACCAAGGATGCCATACAGATATACGAGTCTACCGCCAACGGATATAACGAGTATAAAGACCTGTGGGACAGTGAGGCCTGGGAGAATTGCTTCTTCGCTTGGTGGTTGACCCGCGAATATCGAATGGCGTTCGAAAGCCCTGAGCGTGACAAGTGGTTCCGTAGTCAAGTTGCTGGAGCTGCGGGCTGGATATGGGAACGATGCCGATGGCTGCTGGATACGATTGAGCTGGAATGGTCGCAGGTCTATTGGTACTACGTCAAATACGACGGGTACATCAACAAAGACATGATCAAGCAGGAGTATCCTTGTTCACCGCATGAAGCATTCTTGGCTTCTGGCCGTTGCGTGTTTAATCAGGAAATCATCGTCATGCGAATCGAATACCTCAAGCGTATATACGCCCAGCAGCCCCCTAAACGGGGCTATTTTCGTTTTCGCTGGAACGATGCTGAGACACAAGACCGCATCATAGATGATTCCATAGAGTGGGTGGACAAGGCTGACGGGCCAATCACCATCTATCAGGATGTGCAGCATCGGTACCCGTATGTTGTCGGCGGTGACACTAAGGGTGAAGGCCGAGATAAGTACGCAGCCACTGTCATTAATAACGTGACGGGCAAGCGTTGCGCCACGCTTCATTGGGAGCTGAACACCAGTAAGCCGTACACCTGGCAGATATATTGTCTTGGTCGCCATTTCAATACGGCACTGATTGGCATTGAGATGAACTTTAATACAGCTCCAATTGAAGAGCTGGAACGGCTCAAGTATCCCAAACAATACATGCGCCAGCAGTATGACAGCATGGCTAAACAGGTTCAGCGTAAATACGGCTGGAAGACAGACGGCAATACGCGACCTTTGATCATAGATAAGACGGTGGATCTGATTGAGAACAATATTGATTTGTTCGTGGATATCACCTTTTTGGAAGAGTGCCTGACATTCGTGTATGACGACAACAACCGTCCAGACGCTGAGAACGGCAAGCATGATGATGTCCTTATATCGGACATGATCGCCAATGAGATCCGCAGCCAACAAAGCTTTATTGTTCGGGACGATCCGGTGGAGGCTAAGCCTTTGCCATTCCCGTTTCAGTCCAATACAGATGGTGACGATGAAGGAGGGTTCCTAACATGGTAAACGAGATGATGGTAATCGGTAATCTACTTGCCTTACCGAATCTGGAGGAAGAGACAGTAAAAGTGGTTAACAAGACGCTGCGTGACATGGTAGGCCAGTACACATACAGCCGCCCACCTGATACAGAGTTTCAGCCGACTGACCCTATCGCGGTAGCTCAAAAGGCTGTTGCCGATGTGTTTGGTCAGAGCGTGCTAGATGAATGGATGAATGGGGTGACGCCGCGTGGCAATGCAGACAGCTGAGGAAACCACAATACAGAAACAGTACAAGGCCGGGCTAAACTACATGCAGCAGATGGGGTTTACAGATGCTTGGCCTGAATACGAGCGGTTCAAAGCTGGTGACCAGTGGCCGAAGCCTACAGCCAAGACCAAGACGATGCCGCGTCCTGTGTTCAATATCATCCGGTACATTCAGAATCACAAAGTTTCATCTGTAATGAATGAGAACGTCAATATGCTGTTCTCAGCACAGGAGAATGTTAACGGTATGCCGGAAGAAGCTGAGGCCGAAGTCAAACGAGCTCAAGAGGCTGGCGACCTGTTTACTCGCTTTTCCGCTACCACTTGGGAGAACAGTAAACAGGATGAGCTGAATGAGGAAGCACTGGAGAGTTGTTCCAGCGTTGGTACGGGTATCTGGCATTACTACTGGGATAGCAGTCGTAAAGGCGGCTTGACGCGTCCGTATCAGGGCGAAATGGTGGGTGAAGTGCTGGACCCAATCAATGTATTTTTCGGCAATCCGCAACAGCGCAAAGTGCAGAAGCAGCCTTACATCATTATCAGCAGCAGGGAGCCGTTGGATGTGGTGAAGAAAGAGGCTACGGCGAACGGACTGAGTGCAGACAAGTTGTTATTTATATCCGCTGATAAGGAAACACAGGTCGAGGCGTATGATCCGGCAAAGCGGGAACTGGATGGATCTGAAAAGGTTACGTTGTTGACGAAATATTGGAAGGAAGACGGTAAAATCTACTTTTCCAAAGAGGCATCAGGGCAGACGGTTAAACCGAAACAGGATACAGGCTTTACGCTGTACCCGATCATTGTCATGCAGTGGGAACGCCGGAAGAAGTCCATTCACGGAGTGGGTGACACTGAGGGCATTATACCGAATCAGAAAGCTATCAATTTCCTTATGGCCATGCAGCTCCTGTCTGTACAGCTCACGGGCTGGCCTAAGATGGTATACAATCCGAATTTTATAGATGCCAAGTCGCTGAACAATGACCCAAGCCAGGCAATCCCCGACCAGTCTCCACCAGGACAAAGGTCAATTGATTACCTGACACCGGGGCCTGTGTCCAGCTTGGCTAATGGTCTTGTTGAATCTTTCATGGACTATACCAAAATGTTGTCGTCTGCTCAGGATGCCAGCACGGGGGATATGTCGTCCGGTAATCTCAACGCCACGGCCATTATGTTGTTGCAAAAAGCCGCAGGGGTGCCAATTGAGACCATCAAAAAACGATTCTACCGGGCGATTGAGGATATCGGTAGGGTGTGGGAACAGTTCTGGAAGGTGCGCTATAACACGACAAGACGTGTCAATCTGGAAAATGATGATGGCGAGGAATACAGTCAGGAGTTTACAGGTACGGATTACGCCGACATCGAGCTCAACCTAAAAATAGACGTTGGGCCTGCTTCCACCTACAGCGAGGAACTTATGATGTCCTCCCTTGATAAGCTGTTCGACAGCCAACAGATCACATTGGAAGATTACCTGGAGTTCGCGCCGAAGAATGTCATTCCGTTCAAAGACCGTTTGCTGAAACGCATCAAGGAGCGTCAAGAACAGCAGGTGGCGCAGGAGCAAGCTATGCAGCAGATGCAGGCACAGCAGCCACAGGAAGATCCGGCAGCGGCACAAGAGGCACAACTCCAGCAGCAGTTAGCTCTTAAACAACAGGATCATGCCAACCGCATGGAGCTGGAGCAAGTCAAAGCACAAACCCAATTACAGCAGGCAGCTATGAAGCAGCCTGAATCTAAATAATTCTGGCTTCCGCTGAGACTGCGGTGGCCTATTCTATTTTCAAAATTCGGACGTAATAGCTGTGGTCGTCGCACAGCAGGAGGATCGGTATGGATGAAGAACAATTGCAAGGCCAATCGGGCGTAGAGGTTCCCGTCGCCGGGGAACAACAGGAAGGACAGCAAACGGAAACTACAGCCACCGAAACGGGCGCAGCATCACCTGAGGTCGCCGCTCAGAGTGGAGAGGATAAAGATTATGGCCCGATCATTACGGCAGAGATTGCCCGTAGAGAGGCCAAGCTTCAGGAACGATATGGCGCTACCCAGAAGAATCTGGAGCGTGTAGCTAAGCTGTACGGCTTTCAGGATGTTGATCAATACATGACTGCTCTTGATCAGTACGAGCGTGAGCAGGAAATCGCTGCCGAAGCGCAGCGCCTGGGTATCGATGAACAATTGGTGATTGAACACCTTGCCCCATTACGGGAAAAGCTGACCAAATACGAACAGGAAATGCAGTCAGTCCGCGAGGAAAAAGAGCTACTTCGTGTGGAACGGGAAATCGCGGATCTGACCAAACAGTATCCCGATTTTGGGCAGTATCAGGACAAGGTGATTCAGAAGGCCATAGAAACAGGCTACCGTCTGGAGGATGCCTATAAGCTGGTCACTTTCGAGGACAAGCTAGCCAATGTCAGCAAGCAGACCGAAGCGGATACCATCCGCAAATTGCAGGAGAATGCCAACAGCACACCGGGGGCGCTTGGAAGCGAAGGCGCTGAGCACAAGACGGGGTTTGCAGCTCTGTCTAAAGCGG
The DNA here is from genome assembly GCF_038592985.1 of Paenibacillus sp. FSL R10-2782. Classification (NCBI taxonomy): domain Bacteria; kingdom Bacillati; phylum Bacillota; class Bacilli; order Caryophanales; family Paenibacillaceae; genus Paenibacillus; species Paenibacillus sp. FSL R10-2782. Next base: position 256,984 of record NZ_CP151951.1, read on the forward strand.
ATCAACGAAAAATGATAGAAGAGGTCAAAGCCGGAAGGCGGACTTCACTTTAATATTGAGAGGATGATTTTAAATGCCAACACAAGTACAGTCCTATAACAATACTACAGGCACTAACCAGCTATCTGCGGAGAACGCAACGTTCTACCAAACTGCAATGCTGGATCGGTTGGTACCGGAGCTTGTATACATGAAATACGGCGATAAGAAGAACATTCCTAAACGGTCAGGGGCTACAGCTCAATGGCGACGACTGAACAGTTTGGCCGTTTCCACTACCGCCGTAACAGAGGGTGTCACGCCGGATGCAGTAAACTTGGATATCACAGCTGTTACCGCCACGGTACAGACATACGGTGCTTGGACGAAAATTTCTGACTTCTTAGATCTGGTCGGCCTTGATCCGATACTGACAGAAACATCAGAGTTGATGGGTGAACACGCTGGGGAATCGTCTGATACTATTGTTCGAGATGTTATTTTTGCAGGTACCAACGTGCAATATGCCAACGGTAAGGCTACTCGTGCCACGTTAACAGCTACGGATACGGTCAAGGCGATTGATATTCTCCGTGCTCGTCGGACGCTGAAACGTAACAAGGTTAAACCTATTAACATCCCTGGTCGTGGCCGTGGATACATCGCCTTTGTGCATACCGACGTGGCAATGGATCTCATGCAAATGCCGCAGTGGGAAAAGGCGAATGTCGAGAATGCAAAGAGCGATTTTGTAGATGGCATTATCGGTAAGATGTACGGTGTTTATTTCATTGAGGTTGACAACGGTATGAAGTATGCAGGTGCCGGTGCAGCAGGTGCAGACGTATTCGCTACGTTGTTTATCGGTCGTGGTGCGTATGGTGTGCCTGACGTCGAGGGCAGTTCCAAGCCAGAAATCATTGTTCACGGTGCTGGTTCCGCCGGTACTGCTGATCCGATGAACCAATTCAATACGGTGGCTTGGAAATCTGTTTTTGCCACGATGCGTATTAATGAGCTGTGCTTAGTTCGTCTGGAATCTGGCGCAACAGTCTAATAAAAACATTCTGGAGGGGCTACGGCTCCTCTTTTAATTTATAGGAGGGTAATTTATATGGCAGATGAAACAAATGTGAATATTGAAGCTACGGAGGCAGAGGACAAAAAGGCCACAGCCGAAAAGCAGAAGAAAGCAGCCGACCTGGAAAAACAACTGGAAAATCAGATCACTCGCGAGGAAAAGGATTTTAAAAAACAGTTGGTAAAAATGAAGAAAGTCTTTATGACTATTCCCGAGGACCCAAACAACCCTGATGATGTTGTGCCAGTGGGCTGGAACGGTGTTATCTATACCATCCCACGTGGAATTGAGGTAGAGGTGCCGGAAGTGATACGAGATATCTGGCGCGAAAGTTATGCCAAGACGCAAGAGGTCAATAAGCGTATTCGCGATTCTGTTAAAAAGGAATTGAAGATTAACTAATTAGGCGGGGTGGTACCTTGATACTACAGGAGATATTGGATGAGATTGCAGAGAAATACCCTCACGGATTGCCCAGTTCTAGTGTGTTGCGGAAACTGAATACGTTGCAGCAAGAGTTGTTTCGGCTTTACTTCCGGGTAAACACTATGATTAGGTACGAGGTCGTGACAGGAGTGTTTGCCTACCCAATGCCTGCTAAGAGGTCCAACATAATTGACGTTGTGGTTGGCGAGCGGGAATATGTCTACTATGCGGTAAAAGGACAAGCGGACTGTCCCTTTTATTATATTACTGAATCAGACGAGTTGGGCATTTATCCAACGCCGGATGAAGACGGGACCATGATTATTTCTTATTACAAAGAGCCGACCCTACTGGTGGAAGCGGATTTAAAAGTCGTTCCTGACTTGGATTCAGATTATCACATGCTACTGGTGTACGGCACGCTGGCACAGATATGCGAAGGTTTCAACGATGTTGATATGGTAAACAACTATACGGCTAAATTTAATGGCTTGCTGGAGGACTTCAAACGGGTCATACACGAAACCCCGGATTACCCAGTAATTGAAAACGTGATGGGGAGATACCTGTTATGAACCAAGCCAGCTTAATGATCGCCGCTCAGTACCGAAATGCAGAACTCGTCAAACGCGGGTTCGGTGATGCCTTTTATATAGCTACAGCTTTTGGCATTTTCCCGAATGGCAAAGACATGACAAACAAACTCCAAGCCCTTGTAAATCTGGCTAATTCCGAAGGGCGTTCTGCAATATTCTTCCCGCACGGAGATTACACCGTTACCCACATCGACAATGATGAGAACATTACTTATTTCGGGGACAATGCTAAATTTGTAGGGTACGGAAGGAAAATAAATCAGGTTGGATATGGTCCGACAGACAGCATCTTTATAAATGTCAAAGAATTCGGAGCTAAGGGTGACGGGGTAAGCGACGATTCGGCTGCTTTTCAGAGTGCTGTCGATGCTGTAATTCAAGTAGGCGGGACCATCTACGTGCCAGTTGGTCGATATGTGCTTAAAACAAGGGTTAATATCGACCTGACCAACTTTACCACCTCAGGAAAAGCAGTGAATATCCGAGGGGATAATGCAAACACCACATTTATAATTAATCAAACGAACGCTGACTTTGCATTTTACGTACATGGTAAACACTTTTCCTACTTCCATATGGAGAATATGACCATAACCGGAACGGACCTTAACACCCATAAGGGCCTTCACATGGTGTTTCTTTCAGAGCAGTATCTGGAGAACTTGGTATTCACTAATTTGTTTTTAGGTATACAAATGGAGGATGTTGTTCGGTGCAAACTCATGTCGTGTACGTTCAACCAAAACAAAAACGGCATGTACTGTAACGATCGGATATCTGAGTCCACGGCGAACGCCATTGATTTTTTCGGCTGTGTGTTTTATGGAAACGCTGAGGCTGGGCTATATGTAAAAGGCGGCTGTAACATAAACTTTTTCGGGGGTACAGTAGAGACTAATGGTCATGCATCTATGCCAGCTCAGCGTTGGGGAGTGCGATTGCAGGACATGGGCCGATATGGTGCGGGTGGCGCTACTTTTGTGGGAACTTATTTCGAAGGCAATGCAAATATCGCAGATGTTTGGATCAATGAGTCGACATACCCAAGCACATATACCTTTATCGGCTGCACTTTCAATCGCTTTGCAGCACCATTGAACAATGACCACAACATACGAGTAGATGCAGGTAATTTTCCTGGGCCAAACGGCTACCCTGTAAAGGTTGTAGTGACTGGATGCGCATTTCGAGATATGGGGAATACGCCATCAGCTACTACTCAGTATATCAAATTTTACACAGGCGGCGCCCCAGTTATGTTCGAGCAATCCGGGAATTATTATCAGTCTCAGGTCGAGTTACCTGCCCCCTCATCGAATCGGGTGTTTGCCACAGGTAGGATTGTAAACCTCAACACTACACCATCAATATGGAGAGCATTCAACGTGGATTCGGTAACCAAGATAAGCACGGGGGTTTATCAGGTAAATTTTATCTTCCCGAGCACATCAGACAAAAATATTACAACGCTGGGGATCGATATATTGGGATTCTGCCGGGTAACAGCTGAAACGAACGCGGGATTTCGAATTGAAGTATTTAATTCAGGTGGCACGCCTACCGATCCGGGGCAGATCACGTTTATAAGCTGCGAATAGGAGGCGTAATATGGAACCTTGGGTATCCTCTCCAACAAAAACAAAACAAGCTATTTTAACATTGGCAGACGGGATTAATCAGGCGACAGAGTCTATAGAAATTAAAGATAGTCAATGTGTGTCTGCGGTCAATCTAGATTCGTCTTTGTATCCTACCCTGCAAGTGGTGGATGGATACGCGTTGCACAGCCAGCACACGGGTTATATAAGCCGCCTATTTAAGTTTGACAATAAACTATACTGTACCAATGGAAAGGGTCTGTATAAGTATTCTGGCGGCTCTTGGAATACGGTATTCGAGCCTGGTGGAGACGATAACAATCGTCCTTGGCCGTATTCAATGTTTTTTGATGGTAGCAAGCTATTTTTTTCCGATGGAGATATTCGGCTTCACCAGTGGGATGGTGCTTCCATTACCACAGTAACAGATGCCCCGTTAGGCGAGTCATTCATAACATCACACTCTAACCGCTTCTTTCTTGCTGGTAAAGGCGATAACCTGTTGTCCTTTTCAGGGCTACGAGATGCTACAGACTGGAAAAGTACAGATAAGTATGTGGGCACGGGTAAGATCACAGTAGAGACTTCTGACGGTGAAAAACCAAACGGATTGACGTCCTTTTCTAATCACGTTATTTTGTTCAAACGCTACACTATGCATAAGTTGTTTGGCGAGGACTCTACCAATTTCAATATGACTCAACCGTATGGTGTAGGGTGTGTGTCTGATCGCTCCGTTGTACCGACACGGGATTCACTGTTTTGGCTCGGGCCTGACGGGTTTTATGACTACATGGGTGGAGCTGCACCGACCAAGATTAGCGAACCAATCAAAAATTACATTGCACAGATTAATCCACTATACGCCCAAAACTGCTGCGCTAGCACAGATGGGCGTTTTGTATATTTGTCGTTGGTCACGGGCACAGCAACATTACCCAACGTGACACTTAAATACGACATGCAGGGTGGTCGCTGGTGGCCTGTTAGCTTTGTGGCTACGGCCTATTACTTGGACGGTCAAACGCTGTACTTCGGTACGGCTGACGGTAAGATCATTAAAGTAGGCGGCAATGACTTTGCAGGGTCGACAATCAACTGGTCTATTGAAACCAAACCATTCAGCGAAGACGACGAGACGATCAGAAAGACCATTAACCGCCTGTTTATCGTGGCAGACATAGAACCCGGATCAACGCTAAATGTTGCCTATGCAGGCGGCACAGAAGGCGGTACGTGGAATCAGGTGTATACCACTAGCAATGGTACGGGTGCAATCCAAAGTATCCGTATCCCTGTCATTGTCCGCACGCCTGAAACATGGTACCGGCTTAAGTTGTCGGGTACAGGTAAAGTTAAGATGCATCGCATTATACGGGAGGTGAGCAAACGCAATGGCTAATGTGGAATTGCCATCCGTTAACCCTAGCTTAGGGGATATAAGTCAAAGTGGAGTTGATCAGCTGCGAACGCTGGTTAAACAGCTCCACAACGCGTCTGTTATGCAAACTGAGGAATTATTGTACATCCTCAATAACCTGGACACGCGCAACGTGAATGAAATTGATGGGGATATCCTCGTAAAAGGCACAGTAACAGCTATCAAAATGAATGTGCAGAAACTGTCTGCCATTACCGCCGACCTGGGTAAAATGACGGCTGGGGAAATCTACGGCGCGTATATTGCCACATCTGAGGATCAATATCCTATGGTGACTATTACACCGGAAGGATTCAAGGGTTATGGTCCGAAGGGTGGGGAGTCTCTTTCCTTGGGGCAGGCAGACGATGGTGGCCACTTGTTGTTTATGGATGAAGGCTCCCCCCGAGGATCTATTTACGCTGACACAGAAGGTCTTCATATAGGGAACATGGCGAGTGTTCATATTAAGTCAACTGATGATGCGACTTACCTTGAGGGACCGATTAGTTTTGAAAATGCGTTAGAAGTAATTGGCTTGAAAATAGAACATATAAAAGATCTATCGCAACAACTCGCGGAAATTAACGGTGATATTCTTCAAAACATGGTGATCAACGCCAGTTTTGATAATAGTACACGACATTTAAAGCTGTTTAGTAAAACAAGAACTGTTGCTACAGTATTTATCCCTGCGAGTGCGCCTGAATAATCTCATTGACTTGCTGACCTGAAATGGTAGAATTAGGGCAAATCTACTATTCGGGGGAACTGAACGTGAAAAAATGGTCTTATTTACTCATTGGTATGCTGATCGGCGCGGTTGTTGCTACAGCCGGTAGTGCCTTTGCGGGCCGTGTCCGATTCTTTGGGGGCTGGTGTAAAAGTGGATGGAAAAACAATTCAAATAGATACCCAAACAAGTGCAGTGTCTTCTGTTGAAACGAAAGACACATCTAGTAAAACGGTCGTCGAAAGTCAAGGTGAGAAAACAGAGGAAATTATAGAATCTATAAAAAGCTATAAGGGCTTTTGGGAAGGACTATTGCGCGATGCTGAGGATAGTCAAGTAAAATACAACAAAAGAATAGATGAATTAACGAACCTTCCAGCTAGTAACGATCCAATTACTCAGGAGAATAGGAAGAAATCTTTAGCCCGCGCACAAGAGGCGATTGAAGAAAACAACAAAAAAATTGCTGAATACAAAGCGAAGATTGCTGAGATAGAAGCTCAGCTTGCAGCTAAAATGAATAAATAAACTAAGGACTCTCAATCGAGGGTCCTTTTATTTTGTCCAGAAAGGAGTGTGGGTATATGGTAACTGTCCGAAATCAGATCGGTAACGGCGGTGCCAATTACGGTACTGCGAATGCCGCACTCAAGAAAAAGCTTGTTCAGACTCAATCCAATATTGCCAGTAACGCTGGATTCAAACAGAACGAGACGCAGCGTGCGCTTTCAGTGCTTCAGCAGCGGGAAGCCGTAGGACAAGACACCTCAGCTCAGCGTAAGTACCTTACGTCCAACTTGGGTTATCAGTTTCCCGCTGTCACCAAGCCATCGATAACGGCGCAGCCATTTAAGCCGGTTAACACCATCAGCGCCAACACGCAAAGCGGAAATGAATTGATGAGTCAGATGAGGCAGCTCGCTTCCCAGCAGCCGAAGCTATTTGACTATGACGTGAAAAGTGACCCGGAATATCAGGCTGCTTTACAGCGCGCACAGTCTAATATTAAGACGGGAACCAATCAGACTATGGCCGAAATGAATCGACGTGGCATCCTGAACAGTACCATTACAACGGACCGAGCTGACGAGATCGCAGCGAATGAGATGGGACGTGTAGAAACTGACGTTGTGCCGTCGCTGGTCAGTCAAGCTTATCAGCGTTTCCAAAACGAGCAAGCGCAGCAGCAACAGCAGATATCCAACTATGCAACGATGGCACAGATGTACCAGGGCGAGGATCAACGGGGCTTTGGGAATAAGGTAACTGAATCAGGAATAACCGGCAACTGGATGCCAGAGGGAGCGCAGGAGATTGTTAATAATATCTTGTCGTTCAAGCAGCGGGCCGAGGCGCCGGGGGTTACCGCTCAACAACGTGCGCAGTTAAGTGCACAGGCTGACGGGGCGCGGGCTCAGTTGTTGTCCTTGGGGGTTAACCCTAGTGCTTACGGCGCGAACGTTAATTCTTCCGCAGCTCGTGCTGTTAATCAGGGTATTCGTACTTTGCCAGGGCAGGCGCAGGATCTGGCAGCTCAAGGTCAGCAGTTCAACCAAGGGCTCCAAACGGCGCAGTACAATGAGGGCGTCCGTCAGTATGATCAGAACTTTGCTTATCAGACAGCGCGCGATGCAATTACCGATCAACAGTGGCGGCAGGTATTTGATAGGGACGTTAGTCAATTCGGCATGACCTACGCTTTGCAGAGACTTCAGGAGCAGAATAACCAAGCTTTCCGGCAGGCTTCTCTGGCGCTTCAACAGGATGATAATGCGCGGCAATGGGCTGACTTGGATTATAAGCAGGCTAACCCAAGCGGTGCAGCAGGCGGGCTTACAACTAATCAGGTCTTGTCCAGTATGCAAGATCAATATTCGGTGCCTACCTTCACGAAAAACGCTGATGGCAAGAGCGTTAAAGAAGGAACACGGATAACGTCAGATCCCGCTAAGCGACAGCAGATGTTCCAAAATGTGATTGATGCTGGACTGTCTGACGCTCAAACCGATCAGATTTTTGCGGCTCTTGGATTAACCAAAAAGGAAATTACGGATTTCAACAAACTGTATCAGGGAAAATGAATACCTCGTTAGGTGCGCCGCAAGCCTATCGGGGGTTAATTACCAACTCAGCTAATAAACATGGTGTGCCTGCTGGGTTGGTCGATGCGGTAATTAACGCTGAGAGCAGCTACAATCCACGAGCAAGGAGTGGCGTAGGAGCTACCGGTTTGATGCAACTCATGCCCGGTACCGCTGCCGGTCTTGGCGTCAGCAACCCCTATGATCCTGCCCAGAACATAGATGGCGGGGCGAAGTACCTTAAAGGCCAGATTGCTCGGTATGGTGGCGATTATCAACTGGCGCTGGCTGCTTACAATTGGGGCCCGGGCAACGTGAACAAGGCAATTAAGAAATACGGTAATAGCTGGTCGGCTATACAAGCACATGCGCCAAAAGAGACGCAAAAGTATGTAAATAAAGTAATGAAGAATTGGAGGGGATAACATGGCATCTAAATACGACGCAGTCCGTAACCGTAGGCAACAAGGAGAAGAGGCACGAGCCCGTGTCTTGGCGCGAGCAAGCAACCCGAATCCTGTAGGTGTGGGGAGCGAGAGCAAATATGCGGCTGTGAGAAATCGTACTGCTGACATTGCCCCTCCTACTTTGTTGAATAACGTGAAAAACACCCTAACGGGTCCGGCTGTTCAGGACTTTGTGGCTAAGGGGTTGGACTATGCGGGAAAGGAAATGCAGCAGAAGGCTGCTAATCGAGAAAAGAACCGGCTTAAACTGCCTCCTGCGCTCGTTGTCGGTCCAGGCTTCATAGAAAACTCTACCTTTGCCCAAGCGACTCAAGGCAACCGGGATGCTATAGGCACATATAGAGCAGCAACAGGTAGAACGATTAAGCCGCTGACGCAATATGAACAGAATCTAGAAGAGATCAATAAAGCTGCCGCGGAGCACCCGTTTTATGGAGAACACTTAGCTCCCTTGTCTCGTGAATTAAACTGGCTTACAGAAGGTAACCCTGTAGGTCGATTCATTGGACGCGCCACAACAACAGGCGCTGAAATGTCTCTAGGCAAAGCTTCTACCATGCCAACTACAGGCAACGCTACAGCAGATAATGTAGCAGACAAATTGGGTATGGTTGGCGGTGTCTTTGGGATGGCATTTAATCCTGCTGCACCTGGGGTTAAAGGTCAAAACCTGCTGACCGGGCCAATGGCTGCGGCAGAGGGTGCGATTGCTACACGAACGGGGAATGCTGCTGTAAATGCGATTAGTCGACAGGCATCCAAATTACCAGGCGTGTCGTCTGCCGCTGCTGATCGTGTTACTCGAGGGATTGCTACCGGAGCAGCGACAGGAGCCATTGGTAATACAGCCTATGGCCTTAACATGGATCAGTCTACAGGTGAGGAAGTGCTTCATAATGCCGCCCTTGGCGCAGCGTTCGGTGCTGGTGGGGAAGTAGTGGCCAGAGGTGTCGGCGCTGGCTGGCGTTCGCTGTTCAAAAAGAACGGCATCCCTGACAGGGAAGTGTCTGAAATACTCAGCCTGCCGGTGGGTAGAAAGGAAGCTCGTATTAATTCGGCAACGGCCCGATCTGTCCAACAGGCAGGGGACGAAGCAATTGCTAATCCGTTTACGTTTACTCTTCCGGAAGGCTCACCACAGACTCGCCGCGCTACTGCAAATGCTGCTGAAGGTCGTGGAGAAATCCAACAGATTAATTCACGTCTGCAAGAGCTGGAAAGTCAGTATGGCCAGAGGGTGATTGATGAGTATAAATACCTTAAGCAGTCCCGTGACAGTCGCGGTGGCGTATCGCAAGGTCAACTTCAACGTGGATTAGACGGTGATGTTATTGGCCGTACTGGACGCACGTCTCAGAATCCACTGTGGTATCAGGAGTTTTACCAGACTCATGGGAAAGCGCCTAGCAACAATGATTTATATAAACTGGCACAGGAACGTGTTGATAACGGCTTTATGGATGAGTCGGGCCGTGTGCCGTCGTGGAGGGAAACAAGCGGGTTCGACGAACAGTTGGCGGCATATACAGCGGCTCGGGATAATTTACGTACCGGTGTGCAAGAGCTTGACCCTGCTTTGCGCGTTACCGATCAGCCGCTTGTATCGAGCCGGTTAAAGCAGGAGAGTTCAGGCCTCCGTGTGAATGAATCTTCTATTAATAAGCAGGAAACTTTCAGCGTTAATGATCCTGCGGTTCCTGAGTTCATGCGTGCGAGACAGGCCAGACAAGAAGCGGCTAAGGGAAAACAGGAGTCGGTCGCACCTGAGAATTCACCGATTAAACCGGACGAAAATTATGTCCTTCCGAAACAGTATGAAGAGCAAAATGGATTAGGTATTTCAGCATTCGCCCAAACGAAACCCTATGATTCGCTGTCCACGTCAACCCGTTCGCAATTGGTTACCCGTCAAATGCGCGACCCGCGGAGCCTGAAAGGTTCGTCGGATCGGCTATACACCGCTTTGGTTGATGATGCACATCCATACAATCTTTTTGACAGGATGGTGGAGAAGGTCCTCGGGAGAAAACTAGATGCGTCGGAATCAACTCATAAACTCGCTTTAGCCTCTCGCGGTTCGGACATGGTAGCAAAGCAGATTGTCACAGATAAGATGGTCAATAGTGCTGGTGAGGTAGTAGGAGATTCTCTGAAAGATGTCTTATCCACTTTGCCCGGCGGGAAAAACGCGCCTAAGGTAGAAAGTGGCACACGTGGAGAACTACGCTCACGCACCAGTAAAACCATCTATGTTGATTTTGAAGACTACCTTATCAATAAGCATGCCATCACTCGGTGGGATCGTGGCGAAAAGGTGTTCGCTGATAAGCTGGAGTGGACGCCGGAGAAAGGGCAAAAAATCGTTGATGAATATGAGCGGTTGTTTCCTGAGTTTGTAGAGACTGCTGATAATTTGTATAAATTCAATCAGAACTTAGTAAACAACTGGTTAGTGGATACGGGTGTTATAAGCAAGGAAATGGCAGAGACTTGGTTCCATGAGAACCCATACTACGTACCGAATAAACGGTACTTTACCAGTCTTGAGAAACGCAATGGAGCTGGAGGCAAGGCAAAGCAGGGATATGGAAATCAGTCCAATCCGGTTAAAGGTTACAGTAAGGGCGGTTCACAGAAAAAGATTATATCGCCGATCGAAGCCACGATCGAGAACGTCGATGCCTATGTGAAGACGGCCAAGCGTAACCAGGTCATGCAGCAGTTTGTTAAGAACTTGAACCAAGACGCTGAAGCATTTAAAGATATAGCCACGGTTGTTGTGTCTCGTGATATAGGAAAAGAGAAGCTTGCCCGTGAGATTTTGGAGGAAAATGGACTTGATAAATTTATGCAGTCGCTTGACGAAGATTATGCACGGCTGCGCCGTGATCGGCTCGATACTGACAACACTGTACGGGTGCTGATGAACGGTGATCCGGTACGTGTAAAGGTCCATGACGCTCAGACCCTTGATGCGGTTACGTCTCTCGGGCCTCAAGGTGCCAATGCTGTTATGGATGCAATCGGGTGGCTAACCAACAAGATGAAGACATTAACAACTGGAGCCAACCCGGTGTTCTCTCTGACACGTAACTTATTTCGGGATATTCCACAGGCTTATGTAGCTTCTAAAACGACCAATAACCCGGTTCGGTTCATCGTGGATCTGGCCGACGCTTCTGTGCAGATACTTCGTAATGGTGAGCTATACAAGCGGTACAAACGGATAGGCGGAGGTCATAGTTCTCCTATCGCGGCAGACCGAAATTTGCTAAAGCAGAGCAAACGTGAAGTATTACCCAAAAGTATGGTGAAGGATCTCGGACCACGTTTGTATTACGGATTGGAAAACATCATGAATGCTGTGGAGTCTGCGCCTCGATTGGCAGAATTTAAGCGTGTAGCTAAAGGCGGAGCGCCAGAGGACATCCAAAAAGCTCTCTTTGCAGCCCAGGATGTAACGGTTAACTTTAAGCGGCGGGGCAAACTGGTGAGGGATCTGGACAAGGCTTTCCCATACATGAATGCAGCTCTACAAGGTTTAGATCAATTCGTCCGGGTTTACAAGGACAATCCTGCAAAGGCAACTATGAAAGCTGTTTTGGCCCTGACTATTCCAAGCATTGTGACGTATGTGTGGAATCATGATGACCCGAATTACCAAAAGTTAAGTAACCGGATAAAGGATTCGTTCATCTTGATTCCTAAGGGGGATGGCACTTTCATCAAAATTGCTAAACCTCAGGAGCTTGGTACTCTCTTTTCGGATCTACCGGAACGGCTGCTTCGTAAGTTTCAGGACGATGATCCGGCGGCCTTTAGGGATTTTGCCGACCGTATCCGTACCACGTTCACGCCACCAGGAGTACAAGGGGCACTGAAAGAGGGCGGTATAATTGATCGACTTCAGGGGATGGGCGGTGAAACAATTCTTGGCCCTGTCCCAGACCTAGCTGCAAACAAAACCTTTTCCGGCTCCCCTATTGTTCCAGGCTATCTGCAAAACCTATCGCCTGAGTTACAGACCGATGCCAAAACGACCAAGATCGCTACTTGGCTGGGAGAGAAAACAGGCACAAGCCCTAAGCAGTTGGATTATCTGGCTCGGCAATATACGGGCTTCATTGGGCAGTTTGGACAGCCGCTCTTGTCACCAGGGGGAGACTTTGGCAATGCTCTGATACAACAGGTTACCACTGATCCTGTTTTCAGTAATGATATCAGTACTGAGTTCTACAAGTACAAGGAGAAGCTTGACCAGGTCAATTATGACTCTGATTTGCGGAAGCCTCCTGCTTGGTATGACGATTCGCTACGTAAGAAGATGACTAAGATTAGCAAGGAAATGGGCGCGATTCGTAAGGATGTTAGGGCTGTACAGGACGACGAATCTATAAGCAATAAGGAAAAACGCGCAAGATTACGGGCGCTGCAAGAGAAGATCAACCAACTGGCTGAGGGCGGCAATGAGTTGGCCCGAGGCAAAGTCCCTTATTAATAAGGTGATACCTGGGCGCGTTATATGACGCGCTCTTTTTGTTGTTCAAATAATTTTGACAGGTCAGGAAAATTTCCTGAACAGAAACAGGAGGAACATAATGGATAGATTGGATTTGGTATTTAAATGGTTTACTGCTGCTGGGAGTGGTGCAGCAGCTTATTTTTTTGGCGGGTGGTCTGGTGTACTAAGCGCCCTACTGGTATTTGTCGCAGTAGATTACATTACAGGGTGTGCAGCGGCGGCGGCAGAAGGTGGTCTTAAAAGTAAGGTCGGCCTTATTGGCGTAGCACGTAAGGTATTTATTTTTGCTATGGTCGCTGTGGCGCACTTGGTAGATGGTGTATTGGGCGACTCTCATTTGTTTCGGGATTCCGTTGCTTATTTTTACATCTCCAACGAGCTGCTATCTATTATCGAAAATGGCGGGAGATTGGGAGCGCCGATCCCGCCGGTTATCCGTCAGGCCGTGGAAGTTCTCAAGGGTAAAGGCAATATTGATAAAGGAGCTGATAAATAATGCGGAAAATATCGAAAGCGGGAATTGCGTTAATTAAAAATTTCGAGGGCGTGCGCCTGACAGCGTACAAGCCCGTCCCCACCGAACAGTATCGGACCATAGGCTGGGGCCATTACGGACAGGACGTTAAAGCAGGCATGACCATAACGCAGGCCCAAGCTGACGCAATGTTGGTCGCTGACCTTGCCAAATACGAGGCGTATGTAAACAACCCGTTATATGTCCCGGTAACGGACCAACTCACGCAAAACCAATTTGACGCGCTGACGTCGTTTTGCTACAACTGCGGCGCAGGTAGTCTCAAGACACTCTGTAAAGGTCGCACAGTGACGCAGATTGCCGCCAACATCACCAAATACAACAAGGCGGGGGGGGGTAATGTGCTGGCTGGTCTGACACGGCGCAGAGAAGCAGAGCTGTCCTTGTATAACAAACCGGATGCGAAGGACGATGAAAAGATGGAAAAGGCAAATGTAATCGTAAATGGTAAGACTATCGCTGATGTTAAGATGATTAACGGTACGACGTATGTACCATTGCGGGCTGTTGGCGAGGCGTGGGGCGCTACAGTGGAGTGGGATAGTAAGACTAATACGGCTACAGTAAGCAAGTAAAACAAAAGGCCCTGAGCGATTATGCCGGGGCCTTTTTCCATGCTATTTACCTATTAGATATGAAACTGATTTATTAAAAAAATTGAAGGCCAAAATTTTAACTAAGAAAATAAGCAGCGAACAATATATGACTATTTGCAAAGCGTTATCTAAATGTATGGATATGTTGAACATCCCCATAACATTCAGTGAAATGTTTTTAATAATCATTTCTAGCCCCATTAGTACTAAAGTGTTTTTACCTATCTCTGAAAGTATTTTAAAGTCCGAAATTAAATGGCTTACATATAATACTGCTGAAATAATAATTAAGGTTAACGCCAATCTGTAAGCATTATAAATAACATGTCCATCAATATTAATACCATAAGATTTATACCAGTCTGGAGTGAAAGTGAAAATTCCATAAGCGCAAAAAAATAAAAAAGAACCTATAACATGTATGAAATATTTTATTTTTTTCCGTTGTGCCTTAAAATCGAAATTTCGAAGATGACTGAATATATAATCTCCTAGTGCAAAGAATAGTAGATAATTAGGTGTATCGTAGACGTTTAAAAATGATAAATGCTTAAGTAAAACAGTAATTACAGGCACCTTGGCGAATAGGAATATAATCAATGATAGCACTAATATTGCATGTCTGTTTTTTATAATTTTATTTATGAGATAGTAAAATATTGAGACACAAAACAAACTAGCCATGAACCACAACTCTGGAGCGGGATGATCTTTAAACCCTGTGAATATTGATGCGAATTGAGACCACATGACAGGGGAGGTTTCGTCTTTGTAGAAATCAAAAAACAGAATATTCAATACCCCAAAAAACACTAAAGGAACTATTAGCCTTTTTATTTGTTCTTTTAAAAATACCGAAAAGGGTAAGTCCTTATTCTTGCTAAAAAAGAAGCCGGAAATCAAAAAGAAAAGTTGAAGATGGAACAAATAACAGAAAACTTCTAGCCTACGGTCAGGAGTTAAAAAATGACCGCAGAAAACAGCTATTATAGCTATCCCTCTGGCTGTATCAACCCAGTCTAACCTTTTACGTTCTACACGTTCTACACATTCTGACATTACTTAAGTTAGCCCCCGTTGATGTTTGGTATGTTGAAACATATGTATTCTATCAGACCTAGGAATATTTATCCACATAAAAAAGCAAGAGGATTATTCCCCTTGCTCTGTTTGTAGGAGTCCATTGAAGAGTACAATTAAAGGCTTCTTGATGAAGTTACAACTTATATGTAACGTACAGGGTTTTTATTAGTGTAAGTTCGCCTCCATCTAAAAAACCCGCTCACTGAGCGGGTTTTTGCTTTTTATTGAGTTAAAATGTAGACATGAAATTATTAAGAGTCAAATTGTACTAGACTTGTAGACATCATGTCTACAAACTTGGCTTATAAATTTTATGCACTGGATACAAATCATTTGGTATTGACCTTTCATTTGCGTAAGTTATTTTTGAAGGGGAATAGAGCAGGTAGAAAGAATGCTTGGCAAGCAGGATGACATGGAATTTGCTCCATTTCTATAGAAAAATAGCGACGGTACCGACGTTGGCGTAGAATGACGCTTTCGTCGGTACCGTCGCTTTTTAGGTTGAAAGGGGGTGATGATTTGCCCTTAAAAAGGAAAGGAATATCTGGTGTGTGCTCTACATGATAATTTCTTTTTTTGGCTAAGACGGATTTAGTTTGATCGGTAGTCAGTTTCTATGCATCCTCTTTTCCATATTAATTTCAGAAATATACATTGAAAATAACGCTTGGGATGGTTCTTTCTGTAAACATAATCTCTATTCTGGCCGATACATACATAAGATGGGCTATTGTTAAATATACCCTCTTACTTTCGTATTTTGAAGTAAACTCTCATCTTTTTAAGAAGAAGGGACTACCTCTATGAATTATATGGACGAGCATATCCTAAGTCTCAAAAATAAGCTTAACCACGATGTAGCATCTAATAACGAAAATATGAACCTATCTCAACCTGCTGTACCCGATCAGGATAACTCTGTTGCTGAACAAAACAGGGTGCTGCGGATGGGTGATGAACTGATCCCGTTGGAATGGAAACCGATTTTGGATGGACAAATGGCGTTTAGCATCCCCAAATCTTTTAGCTTGATGCCACTGGAGCAATCCCGATTTAAATATCCTTCGGAACATCGTCCTCAGATTATTTACACTTCTTGGGACGGAACGGTGGATACCACCTTTAATCCGACAGAATCGGCTTTGGAGGTGGACGAGCTTCCCGAATTTGTAGAACAAATGGCGGATGTACTGCGGTCTGTACAACCCGTTCGTAATTGGATCGGTACCGAAATGATCGTGAATCGTTCCGGGCTGTCTATCGGAATTATTCGTTTTGTAGCAGCAGGTGTGGATATGAATTTGTACAATGAAATACTGCTGTTTATCCATAAAGGACAGGTGATAATGGGCACATTTAACTGTATGGAATCGGATATGGAAGCGTGGTTACCTGTGGCAGAAAATACAGTGCAATCTCTCCATAGGCTACCGATTCCCTCACATCCCACGTATGAGAAAGGAGCGGATTCGTTATGAGTTTGGGCTACGATAATATCCAAATATATCCCTATGTTATGGTGGATCTGGAGCAGCTTACCCTCACGAAAAAAATCAACGAGCATACCCGGCTCTATTTTACAGGAATCATCCCCGAGGAGATGCAGGACAGCTATGTGGAAACGACTGAAAAGAACACCGTCATCGAGGTGAGCCAGCGGGATGAAACGGGCGAAAGCAAGCCGCTGTTCAGCGGGATTGCCCTGTCGGTCGAAGTGAAGGTCGTGCGGGACGTGTACTATCTGGAGGTGGAGGCGATTTCTCATACCTACCGGATGGATATCCAGCAGCGTACCCGTTCTTTTCAATATACAAAAATGACCATTCCTCAGATGTTGGAGCAGATCGGCAAGGACTACGAAGGGCTGGATGTGATTGATGGAGCGACAGGTGGAGAGCCAATCGGAAGGCTGGCCATCCAGTATCAGGAGACGGACTGGGCGTTCTTGAGACGTATGGCCTCCCGGTATCATACGAGCCTGATGCCTGTGGCTCGTTTTGACAGTCCAAAATTTTATTTTGGCATTGAGGATAGCCCTGCACAGGTGGTGCTGGATCATACTCGTTATACCGTGCGCAAGCAGATGCTGCCTTTCCGTTATTTTCAGGAAAATGAGCAGGCGAAGGTGACGGAAAATGACTTTATTTTCTATGAGGTAGAAACGGACGAGGTACTGGATTTGGGAGCTCAGCTGACCTTTCAGGGACACAGCTTGTACGTCATTGAGGCGTATACCGAAATGAGGCAAGGACTGCTGCGACATCAATATGTGCTTGCCTCGTACAAAGGCTTACGGCAAAAAAGCTACTACCAGGAAAAGCTGGCGGGAGCCTCGTTAAGCGGTGTGGTTGTGGACTTGCGTCAGGATCAGGTGCGAATTCATCTGGATTGCGATGAGAAGCAGGATAAAGATAAGGCGCATTGGTTCAACTATTCGACGGTGTACAGTGGGGGAGGACATACAGGCTGGTACGTGATGCCAGAAAAAGGAGACTCCGTATCGTTGTATTTTCTGGGCAGTCGTGAAGAAGATGGGATTGCGGGGAGTGCGATCAGGCGTGCAGGCAGAGGGAGCGGACACAACAAGTTTTCCAATCCCCAGATGAAAATATGGCGAACGCCTCATGGCAAAGAGATTCGTTTGGGGCCGGATGAACTGGTCGTGACGGGGAAGGACGGCGCTATTTTTATCAAGCTGGATGACAAGGAAGGCATTCATATCGTGAGCAGTAAGCAGGTAAGTATCTCGGCGGGTGGCAACTTGAGTTTATCTGCTGGTAAAACGATGAGTCTGTCCGCAGGCAGTGAGCTGCGTATGGATTGCAACGGTAGTCATATTCAATTGAGCGGATCAGCGGATATGAAGGGTAGCGAAGTGAAGTCGAATTAGGCTGCAGGGCGGCTGCTGAATGGCGGCAACATGATGATATGACATGAAGAGCTTTAGGTGGTGGATGAAAGCAAATGGAGAAGCCTATAGATGAGCTAGACCCGCAGCAGCGGCAAGCCATTTTGGATCAGGCGTGGTTTCTGATCCGCAGAGATTGGGCGCTGAAGTTCAAGGTGACGCAAGAGAAACGGATTCAAGCCTGTGTCGAGGTCTTCCAAGGATACTGTCAGAAGATTCGGCAAGAGCAGCTTCAAGGAAGAAAAGGAAAGATCGGTTATATCACGTACTCCGTGCTACGTACCACATGGCTGGAGGAGCAGCCTACTTATCTCGTGGAGGCAGCAGACGCCTTATGGGTACTTGATCCTGAACCGATCCGATTCGAATATGATACAGAGTGGACGTTCTCCTATTGGTGTGATTTGCAGCAGCATTTGAGAACGGAGGTAGAGAAACAACAAATTTCTCTAACAGAGCTGGAATGGGAGCAGATCATGCTGGAGGCAGCGGTACATATTCATGAGCTAGTGGTGAATATGATTCGTTTGGCGATGAAACAGGCGGTGTGTTTACCGGAGTTTCAGGAACTGGAGCGGGAAGAAACATTCGAGATTCGTGTTGGAGAGTACCTGGATCAGAGTGTGTCTGTGTATAAAGAAGACCGCAGACGGATGGATGCGAACGTAATCAAGTCGTGGCTGGAGGAAAAAGAAGAACAAGCCTACAGCTATCAGGCGTTGGAGGGCATCCAGCTATCGGACGGGGATTATAGCCAGTTGGATTTTCGGTATACGGCCTTTCGCCAGATCAAGATGGAACATAATCGCTTGCGTGGCTGTGTCTTGGTTGGAACGATGTGGGAGGAAAGTCGACTCGATGGGATCGACTTAACATACAGCTTGCTTCATGGAGCCGATTTTAGCGGTTGCTCCATGAGAGGGGCAATATTGGATGTTGTTATGGGCAACGCCGGATATGGCTCGGATGCTTCTTTAGATTGGGAGCCACTGGGGTTTGCTGGCGTAGATTTCACAGGGACGAGCTTGCAGGGAGCTCATTTTCAAGATGCACAGTTGCGAGGAGCTGTATTCCAAGATGCCCTGCTGCAAAGAGCGTCCTTGAACGGAGCGGATCTAACAGATGCTTATTTTGCGGGAGCGGACGTGTCAGGTGCTTCCTTTGAGGGAGCCTATTTGAACCGGGCCGATTTTACGGGCGCAAATGTACAAGGCGTGATGTTTACCGACGAACAGCGTAGGCAGGCCATTGGATTGGAATGTGTAGCCCTTGAGTCTCCTTCATGGGGGGAGCCTTCTACATCTGCACAGGCGAGGGATGGCAGGAAAAGGGAGTGGTTGCATTGAGATATTTCCGACTGATGATGGATGAGCGGGTAAAACATCGGATAGAACCTGCTGCGCTCTCTCCCTTGCAGGTAGAGGCCATCCTGTCAGATGCCCCGATGAAGGAACCGCAGGATGAACCTCTTTTTTTAGATGTACATACTGATCAACGAACGATATACCCAGATTTTTTGGAATTTCCAATGCCGCTGGTGTCGGATCGGCTGAAAGCATTATTGGAGAAATATATGCCGGGACTGGAATGGGAAGCGGCCATCCTTACCGATTTTCAGCAAGCTAGACAGGACGTGTACTGGATACTTCGGCCGCCGATAGTAGATTGCCTTTCCGTACAAACGGAGTGGTATCCCAATGATACGTTGAAGCATTTGGTGCTCAAACAGGGGGATATCCCATCGCCTGTTTTTCGGATTGCGGGACTGATCGAACCCCATATCTATATTCATCTGGCTGTGGCGGAAAGTCTGCTGCGCCGATCTTTTACAGGCATTCGAGTACAACGAATCGAGATGGAGCACTAAGGAGGATGGAGCAAGGTGGAAGAAGCCCAAGTGAAACCGGGAACCGGTGCGAAAAAGAGCTATGTCGTGGCAGGAGCAATTTTAAGCTGTAGTTATGGCACGCAGCCTACGCGTTTGAAACGGCCTTTTAGCCATGGGGTCTACGTGAAAAACAAGGCACAAATGAACATTGGAGATTATGTACCGGGAGTGAACATCCAGTCTTTTGGGAACTGCTCCAGTCCATTAAATCCGGCTGTGCAAGCCAGTGACATGGTGGACATCTATGGCGTGAAGAAAGCCCCGTGCGTTCCTGTCCTGACCATGCCGTGGCTGAACGGAAAAAGCGACATGAGGATTGAGGGCCAACCTGCCTTGACACAGAACTGTACCCACCAGTGTCTGTATTGTGGTCATATCCGAATTGAAAATGACGGGCAGGAGCTGGATTAAAGACCTGCTCTTTGACTTGTTTCATGACGCCATATTTCGGATACTCCCTCGCAATTTTATGTTGTCGGAAAGGAGAACTGAAAGGACTTGAGCGTATTGCAATACATGGAAACGGATGGGCGTTTTTAAAGCGCCTCGCCTCCCGCTTTGGGTCGGTATTAGTGCCAGAGGTCACCGCAGCTTCTCCCAAGGTTTTTTTCGGGATGCCGGAAGGCAAATCGTACAGGGTGGAACGGGATGTATTTTACCGGGAAAGGAGAAAATCGTCAGGCATTACGCGCAGTTCGAGGCTTCTTATCGCAAGGAGCTGGGGCTGGAGCCGCCGCAGGAGCTGAGAAGCCAGAAGATATCATATTTGGAGTAGGTCGGCAAGTCGATGTATGGGGGTAAAATAGTGGACAAAGTTTTTCTTGTCCAACCGTTTTTACCGAAAACTGAATACTGGATTAATAAGAAAGTGATTATTCCCAGTTGAACAATCTATTAGGGGATAGTCTCTTTTTTGTTTTTTCGACAGCATTCGCGGTTTTGTGAGAATTTTGTGAGAACGGTTTGATAGAATGTTATTGCAATGGGGAGGGAGAGGCAATATGGGCGAGTGAATCAAGCGATACTGTTCGGAGTTCTGGTAAATCGAGCGTTTCAGTCACGATTTATAATCAGGACGAGCAGCAACACGTAAGTAGCGACGGTAAATAGCGCAGGAAAGATATAGAAGATTATTGGAGTTGTAGCAGAAGCGTTGAGAGACGATTGAAACTCGTATGAACTTCATCATCGAATATAACGAGAGGCGAGTGAAAGTAGCAGATGATTAGACGGTGTATTTCTTCGTTATTGGTATTATTTCTTATTGCAGGAGTGACCCCTGTACATGCAGCCGCTACTAACTTGGCGTTAAATAAAACTGCAACAGCTAGCAGTATATGGTTCGGTTCTCTTCCAAGTTATGCAGTCGACGGGAATCCACGTAGTGAGTGGGGACCATCAACCGCAAGCGGTTCTCCTTGGCTCAAGGTTGACTTAGGCTCGGTAACACAATTTAATAGTTATATGGTACAGACATTGTCAGATCGGTACAACAGTGCGATCACATTAGAAACAAGCAATGATGATTCAACTTGGACTGTATTGGATACAGTATCTGGAAATACTAGTGTAACTATCAATAAAACATTGCCTCAAGTTGTCAGTGCAAGATATGTGAAGGTTACGATTAATTCGTGGTCTTTTTTTCCTGACATTACAGAATTCCAACTATACAATACCTCGCTGGGGGCGCCAACCGACGTCGCAGCTACAGCAAGTGATGAGCAAGTAACGTTAAACTGGAGCAGCGGGTTGAATGCAACGAGCTATAAAGTGTATCAAGGAACATCGCCAGGTATATACGATGCAGCTCCGGTAGCGACAGTCAACGGCACAACTGCAACAGTAACAGGGCTGACCAATGGTACAACTTATTACTTTGCGGTTAAGTCTAATAACGAACACGGGGAAAGCTCTTTCTCGAATGAAGTGAGCGCAAAGCCACATATGAACCCGCCTGCGGCACCAACAGGACTCACAGCGACAGCCAGTAACAGACAAGTAGCGTTAAGCTGGAACAGTGTTGCCGGAGCTGTCACCTACGATGTTTACAAGGGAACAACATTGGGGTCCTACGAGTCAACTCCGGTTGCGACCGTGAGCGGGGCGACTTATAGCTACACGGAAACAGGTTTAACGAACGGTGTGACGTATTATTTTGTAATCAAGGCAAGCAACGCAGGAGGCAACAGCGACAACTCCAATGAAGCGAGTGCAACGCCTCAAGTTTCAGTACCTGGAGTGCCGGTATTGCTGCCCGCCACAGCGGGAGATTCGCGAGTAAGTTTAACTTGGAATCCGATGATCGATTCCACGGGGTACAAAATATTCAAAAGTACGACTTCCGGGGCTTATGGGGCAGAAGAAACCACGGTAAGTGGCTCGGTATACAGCTATGATGTAACAGGATTGGCGAATGGCACCACATACTATTTTGTCGTCCAAGCAACGAATCCAGCAGGAGAAAGCACTGCTTCCAATGAAGTGAGCGAAACGCCCAAAACCGTGCCGTCATCGCCAACGGATGTAACTGTGACAGCAGGTGATAAACAAGCGACCGTTAGCTTCAATACCCCTGTCGAAAATGGAGGAAGCCCAATAACACGCTACGAGGTCACAGCCTCACCAGGGAATATTACCACAATAGGGACGGCAAGTCCGATCACGGTAACGGGGCTGTCAAATGACACCACGTATACGTTTACGGTGAAAGCTGAAAATGGTGCAGGTAGCAGTGCAGCTTCCACTGTCTCCAAGGAAGTCACGCCAACAGCGCCATCCAGAAACAGAGATAAATCAGTAACGGATACATCATCTGAGTCTTCTACATCGACTATATCGCCAACACAGACCACGTCGCCTGCTCCGGCACCAACTCCTGAACCTGCGCAGCCTACTGTTGATGTATTCAAGAGCAGCATTGTCAATGTAGCAAGCTCAGTTAAGGCTATTGAGTCCAAGGTAGCGGAAGCAAAGCAAGCAAATGTTAAGACTGAATTAGCTGATATTAAAGGGCACTGGGCTGAAAAGGCGATCAATACGTTCGTGAAATTGCAGTTTATCAAAGGTTATGAGAATGGACAGTTCAAGCCTAATGGTAATATTACACGTGCGGAGTTCGCAATGCTTGTCTCTCGCGTATTCGATATTAGCGGCGATGCTGACCATTCCGCAGCTATGAGCGATATCAGCAGTCACTGGGCTAAGGGAGCTATTGAGAAGCTCGCCAGCGCGGGAGTAATTGGTGGATATGGCGACGGAACCTTCAAACCGAACCAAACGATTAGCCGTGAAGAAATAGTTATCATCCTATCCCGTATTGTGAATTTGAGTAGTGTGAATAAAGATGATTCCAAAGGTAACTTTACAGATTTATCGAGTGCAAGCTCCTATGCAACGAACGCAATTAAGGATGTCGCAGAAGCGGGTATTATCACTGGCAAGAGCGATGGCGTATTTGATCCACAGGGCAATGCCACTCGCGCTGAGGCTCTAACAATTATTCTGAATGCATTGAGCCTTCATCCACAAGTTAAGAATCTCGTGGGTTCCTTGGACTAATGTCTTACCTGATATAATTCATATGTAACAGCGGAGCTATATGTCAAAGGTTATCCTGAAACAGTTGGAAAGGACTGTTGCAGGATAACCTTTTGTTTTAGCTGCTGATATGATGTTGCCTATAATACCTCATAAATGGATTGGGTCCATACCACCTCCCTAAATAAGCTAAGTATTGCGGCGGTGGATTTTATCTCTGAAAGCAAACCAATGCTTTATCTTCTCTTCTTTTGAATAAGTATTGACACGGATAGAAAAGTATTATATCTTTATATCAAGATAAATAAATTAAAGATATAACCAATCAAGAAAATATTAAATATGGAGGTAAAGATATGATTGCAATTTTAAAAAGAATTAATCAGCTTGCTCAAAAATCAAAAGAAGTCGGGTTAACTGAAATTGAAAAAACTGAACAAACTGATCTTCGCAAAGAATACCTTCAAATATTCCGGGGTTCTATAAAAAGCATTCTCCTGAATGCTACTATTTATGATCCGCATGGAGACGATATTACTCCTGAAAAACTAAAAAAAGAACAGGCTCAAATAGTACAGCAATGAACTTAATTTTATCCAATATCTTTAATTAAATAATCTTAAAATAAATATGACATGGAGAGTGAGTGATTTTTATGTTGGCAAGTGGATTGTTACTGGTACGTTTGGTGGTTGGATTGTTGTTGGTCGGGCACGGAGCTCAGAAGCTTTTTGGCTGGTTTGGAGGCTATGGTCCAAAAGGTACTGGCGGTTGGATGGAATCGGTCGGAATTAAACCCGGAGTATTCATGGCCGTATCTGCTGGGTTGATGGAATTGCTGGGAGGAGCCCTATTTGCTTTGGGATTACTCACTCCATTGGCTGCATTGTTCATTACCCTGACTATGCTTGGGGCGATTTTCAAAGTACACGGCCAAAACGGGATTTGGGCAACAGCTAATGGCTATGAATATCCGCTAGTTCTGATTGCAGTCGTAGTCGGTATCGCATTGACAGGGGCAGGCTCATATTCCATCGATGCAATACTTAAATAAAAGACTATGAACCTTTAGAACACAACAACCCCTATTCGTCCTGTGTATCTTTAACTACTCAGACGAACAGGGGTTAACTTTTTGTTGTATGGTTATTGTGTCGAAGTTTTTTTTCGTGCGTCTTCATTCGTTTCTTTCTCAGTTAAAAAGTAAAGCAAAGCTAGCAGCGGCAGCGCGACTCCAATCAGAGCACTGAAATTCCAACCTCCTTGCGCATAAGACCAACCGCCTATAGATGATCCAATGGCACCGCCTACGAAAAAAATAGACATGAAGAGTCCGTTTAGACGCCCCCTCGCTTCACTTCCCAAGGAATAAATCACACGCTGCCCAAGTACAAGATTTCCCGATACGGCCATATCTAGTGTAATCGCTGAAAGAAAGAGCAGTATAAGAGCAATTGTCGAATGGTTTTGAACAAGATAGATTAGTAAAAAAGACAAGGCGGCAATGATCATGGCTAGCCCGGTTAAGAATTTGCTCCAGCCTTTATCAGCCCATCTTCCGGCTATCGGAGCTGCTACTGCACCGCCCACGCCTACTAAAGCAAACAATGCAATACCTTGCTGGGACATTCCGAAATCATCCGCTAATCGTAGAGGAACGACAGTCCAGAATAGGCTGAAGGCTCCAAATAGACAGGCTTGATATAGGGCGCGGCGGCGTAATACGGGTGTTTGTTTTAAAAGAGTGCCTAGAGAGAAAATTAATTTTCCGTAAGATACCGTAGGCGCAGGCTTGCGTTCAGGAAGAACTCGCGAGAGCAAAATCGTCAACAGCGTCACAACAATCGCTGACAAAATAAATATGGCTTGCCATCCCCAGATGCTGGTTATAAAGCTTGCCACTGGTCGTGCGAACATAATGCCTAGCAACAGTCCGCTCATTACATTCCCGACAACGCGGCCGCGCTGCTCTTCAGATGCTAAGTACGTGGCATATGGCACCAGTATTTGGGCTACCACCGATCCAATTCCAATGAACAGAGATGCGGTCAGGAACAACGGTGCATTGGGGGCGAATGCGGCTGCGAGCAATGCACCGACTGTAATCACTAACGATACGACCATGAGGCGTCGATTTTCAATAATGTCACTGAGCGGTACGATAAACAGTAATCCCACAACATAACCGATTTGAGTTAAAGTGACAATAAAGCCCGCTGCTGTGGAAGAAAGGCCCATAGCAACATGGATAGGGCCTACCAGGGTTTGAGCATAATAAAGATTGGCAACGATAAGGCCGCATGCGGCCGCCAACAGAAACATCATCCCATTTGAAATACGGTTACTTTCTATGGCTTGTTGTTCTCTTTGCATGATAATCCTCCTCATAATTGTTTAGTAATTGTGCAACAACACTCATTATTTCAGTGCTACCAGAGAAAATAAATACTGAACGTATAGTTCATTAATTTGATAATCAAATAATATACTGAACGTTTGGTTTTGTAAATAGGTAAATTCGTTTTATTTTTTCTCAATATTTGATATACTGAACGTACAGTTTATTTTTTGTTTACTTACATCTATGGAGGAAGGGGGGATTCCAGTGCAGAGTAAAAGAGGACGTCCGCGTAATGTCGAGACGCAAAAGTCTATCCTTAACGCTTCCTATGATCTACTGTTGGAGCATGGCTTTGGGGCAGTTACGGTAGAAAAAATTGCCGAGCGAGCCAAAGTTAGCAAAGCGACCATTTATAAATGGTGGCCTAACAAGGCTGCCGTGGTGATGGATGGTTTTTTATCAGCTACCATAGCGAGATTGCCCGTGCCCGACACGGGTTCTGTACTAGATGATATTCTCATTCATGCCACGAATTTAGTAAGGTTCTTAATAAGTCGAGAGGGTAAAATCATTACAGAGTTAATAGGTGAGGGGCAGCTTGATTCAGGATTATCGGAGGCATATCGAACCCGATATTTCCATCCTCGGCGACTCGAAGCCAGGCTCCTTTTGGAGCGGGGGATGGAGCGCGGGGAATTGAAGAAAAATCTCGATATTGAATTAAGTATAGATCTCATTTACGGACCGATTTTTTATCGATTGCTGGTAACTGGTGATCCATTAGACGATTCCTATGTGCGACAATTAGTAATGAATGCGTTCGAAGGAATTCGCTCGTACTGAATCAGGATTAAAGAAACAAAGAGGATGTCCCAAGGCCTCTTCTTTAAAGCACCAAACTCAGAATTTGGAGATTTTTGATTTTGAGTTGTCGGAAGAGGAAATGAATGTGATTTCGAAGTTCAGCAGTGAGGACGGATATGGGGGCAGGACCCCAAAGCTTATGAAGAATTATAATGCGGAAGGATAGACTCCTCTCCAATTGATTAGCCCACTCAGAGAGCGGGCTTTTTCTGTTTCATGAGCTAGATTGTAAATGGACTGTAGGTCAAATACTCAAATGTCAGGGAATTGAACCCTTTTTTCCGAATTTGATGTATTATATGGTAGGAATGCAGTCTTTTCGAAGGGAGACCATGATGGGGATTCTGTCGAGATTTAGGGATATTATGAAAATGAATGTTAACGCCTTATTAGACAAGGTGGAAGATCCGGAGAAGACAATTGACGATTACATGCAGAACCTGAACATTGACCTGGGCAGAGTGAAAGCGGAAACCGCTTCGGTGTTGGCGGATGAGAGAAGAGCGAAAAGAGCTTTGGATGAATGCAGAGCGGAGATCAAAAAGCTCCAGCATTATGCTATGAAGGCAGTGGAAGCTGGCAATGACGAGAACGCTCGAAAGTTTCTGGAGAGAAAGGTAACGCAGGTGGAGAAACGGGGACAATTCGAAACCGCTTATGACTTGGCTTCATCAAACGCCGCAAGTATGAAACAAATGCAGGATAAACTGGTGTCCGATATGAACCAATTGGAAGCACGGCGCATCAATCTAAAAGGGAAAATGGCGGTTGCCAAAGTACAGCAATCATTGAACGCCATGGGCGGTCAGGATTCCGTATTCGAAGCTATGGAAGAGAAGGTTAATCGGGCTTATGATGAAGCAATGGCTATAGCCGAGCTTAGAGCAGGGACGCAGGACGATCTGGATGATTTATTCGCACAATATGAGAAAAGCACGAGTGCAGAGGACGAATTGGCTGCAATCAAAGAAAAACTGAAAGATCGGAAATAACAGTTCTTTATGATAGAGGTGAGCAGATGCCGGTTATCGAATACAAATGCCCAAACTGCGGCAGTGGCATGGTCTTTGACAGTGAAACAGGAATGTTATCCTGTCATAGTTGCGGAAGAAAGGACAATATCGAGTATTTCCCTGATCCTCTGACGAATCAAGTTTTTCTAGAAGACGAGGCCCAGGAGTATCATTGCACCAGCTGCGGAGCAGTCATTATGACTGAAATGGAGACAAGCGCCACGGTTTGCAGTTTTTGCGGTTCAGCGGTTGTGCTCGGCGATCGACTGACAGGGGAGCTGGCTCCCGCGCAGGTCATTCCTTTTTCGATCAGTAAGGAAGAAGCTATGCAAGCTTTCCGAAAATGGTGCAAGAATGGCCGTCTGACGCCGAATCGGTTCATGACAGCAGACCGAATCAAGGGAATCACCGGGATGTATGTGCCTTTTTGGTTGTATGAATTACATAATAAAATTGAGGTTCAGGGTCAGGGCAAAAAAGTGAGAACCTATACGAGTGGGGACTACGAGTATACGGAAACGCAGCAT
The DNA here is from genome assembly GCF_038592985.1 of Paenibacillus sp. FSL R10-2782. Lineage (NCBI taxonomy): Bacteria > Bacillati > Bacillota > Bacilli > Caryophanales > Paenibacillaceae > Paenibacillus > Paenibacillus sp. FSL R10-2782. The sequence continues at coordinate 285,185 of NZ_CP151951.1, forward strand.
TTTGATGTATACCGGAAAATTCGTCTCAATTACGTGAAGGTTCCGATTGATGCCGCGGAGAAAATGAACGACGAGCTGATGGATAAATTGGAGCCTTTTCCATACGATCAGCTAAAAAGCTTTAAAACTCCGTATCTCGCCGGCTACATTGCGGAGAAATACAGTTATAACGACGAGGAGCTTTTCCCGCGAGTGAAAGAAAAAGTGAAGGAATATATTGATGCTTATATTCAGTCATCGGTGTCAGAGTATACTGCTGTGGACTATACGGATAAGCAAATTGATACCACATTAAAACAAGCTGATTACGTCCTGCTCCCGGTATGGGTCATACACTATGACTACAATCGATTGGAGCATACGTTTGCCATGAACGGTCAGACGGGCAAGGTAGTCGGCAAGCCTCCAATTAGCAAGCTCAAAGTGACTGCCTGGTTTGCAGGCATTTCCGGTGTCTCTTTCCTTTCATTGAAGCTAATCACTTGGGTGATTATGGGGGGGATGTTTTAATGAAAAGGGTTGGACTGATCCTGGCAATCTTGTTTTTCTTCGCTGCTTTTCTAGCCATTCCTGTGGAAATAAAGGCCGAAGCGGCTACAACGGAATGGAAACCATTGATTTATGATGAAGCGGGTCTGCTTAATCAGACAGAGTATGATGAGCTGAACACGATGGCTAACCAATACGGGGCTGAAAGAGAGACGGATATTATTATTTTTACCTCCAGTAACCCCGACAATATGGATGTTATGAAAATGACGCAGGACTTTTATGATGATCATGGACCTGGATATGACAGGTCTCATGGAAATGCGGTTATTTTAACGCTGGACATGCGAAATAGAGAGATTTATTTGGCCGGATTTTACAAAGCAGAGCGGTATCTGGATGACGACAGACTGGATAAAATACGTGACGAAATTAGCCCGTACTTGACGAGCAGTAACTATGAGCTTGCATTCCAAAAATATATTTTAAGTGCGCACAGGTATTTGGGAATCCGACCAGGGGTGAACCCGGACAGTATATTTTATAGTATTGCGTTTCAATTGGTGGCTTCACTGGTATTGGCGGGGATTATCGTGGGGAAGATGGTTTCCAATTCCGGCGGCCGTGTTACAGTCAATCGGCAGACCTATGAGGATGCCAGCACTTCGGGGATTTTGGAGCATCGGGATCAATACCTCCACACCACAACAACGAAACGTAAGATCGAAAAGAGTAGCAGTAGCAGCGGCTCAAGCGGGGGCGGAACCACCAGTGGCGGTCATTCGCATAGCGGTAGCAGAGGTTCATTTTAACTGAGGGGATGGGAACAAAATGGGATTCTTCAGAAACCAATTTGCGAATGTGGTAGAGTGGGAAGAATTTAGAGATGATATGATTTTTTGGAAATGGAGCAACCGGGAGATTAAAAAAGGAAGCAAGTTAATGATCCGCTCCGGCCAAGACGCGATTTTCGTAAATAACGGCAAGATCGAAGGGATTTTCGAGAATGAAGGATCTTACAATATAGATTCTGAGATTATCCCGTTTCTGTCCACATTAAAAGGGTTCAAATTTGGCTTTAACAGTGGCATGAGGGTAGAGGTTTTATTCGTTAATACGAAGGAGTTTACCGTCAAATGGGGGACGCAGAATCCGGTGTTGATCCCGACTCCCCAGCTTCCGGGCGGGATGCCTATCCGTGCCAACGGCACGTTTAATTTTAAAGTAGATGATTATGTTACGCTCATCGATAAGATTGCCGGGATGAAAGATAGTTATCTGGTGGAGGATGTTAAAATCCGGATTACTTCTGTGCTGGATCAGTTGTTAATGAAGTGGATCAGCAGAGAAGGGAAGGACATGTTTAACCTGCAAGCGAATGCTTCCGATATTTCCAAAGGCATTCAAGAGGATCTGGATATGCAAGTGATGGACAACGGGATGACGATTACAGGCTTTCACGTGATGAGCTTCAATTATCCTCAAGAAATTCAGGATATGATTACGAAGACGGCTTCTCATGAAATGATCGGTAATTTGCAAAAGTATCAACAGGTCACAATGGCGGACGGTATTGCATCTGGCAACGTAAAAGGCGGCGGCGCTGCTTCGGACATGGCGGGTATGATGATGGGGATGAATATAGCGAATGAAATGATGAAAAATTTGAACCCCAACTCCAACCCAAAGCCTTCGGCCGAGCCTCAACCGGACTCTGCTGCTCCCTCTCCTGATGGAGACCACAAAAAGCCCAATTTCTGCCCTAACTGTGGCGTGAAAAACGAAGGAGCTAACTTCTGTCCGAATTGTGGTCAGAAACTTTGAACGTGTAGCCCATGAGGTCGGCCAACAAATAGATGGTCGTTGGATTGCATTTGGAATTAAAGAAAGCAATTCATCAATGGAGTGAAAAATTCACTCTAGCAAGGATTGCCCATCTGAAAAACCGCTCATTGAGCGGTTTTTTTGTCACAATAAAGGATTGAAACATGTGGGCAGGATAAGGTACTATAGTTACATAGTATATATTTATATTAATAATTAGTTATTACATTAACAAAATATATGTATAGGAGCAACGAAGATGACCAAATTCCAAGATCAAATCATTGCGCAGTACAAGTTTGATGATGCGGGGAACGTCGGCAAAGATAGCTCAGGGCAAGGTAATGACGGGGTTGCTTCCGGCACAGTAGCACCAACAATCTCCAATGCCAGCGGCAGAATGGCTTTAACGCTAGAGGGAGGTCCTAATGGTACATCCTATATACAGCTTCCTTCTGATCTGCTTAAAGATGTAAGCGATAACACGGGTGTCACGGTGACTGCTTGGGTAAGCTTCGGCAAATTCATTGATATGTGGGAACGTGTTTTTGACTTTGGCAAAGCCCATACAGGGCCCTATATGTTCATGACACGGAATCTGCGCGGGACTCTTTTCGCCGAGGCAGATCTGGCTGTAGATCCGGGGAGAGGCTTTGTGCGAGATGAGTGGATGCACATAGCCATGTCCGTGTTCGGTACAAAAGGCGGTACATTAAGCAGTGCGGGTCCGGTTGTGTATGTGAACGGCGAGGTCGTAGCGGATGGCTCCATCAGCCAAACCTCCAGCGGCAACTATGCCAAGCTGCGCAGATGGTTTGAGACGTTTACAGATTCGTCCAACTACAGCAACAATTTTATCGGTCGTTCCCAGCATGCAGCGGATGTGGATTTTTCCGGTTTCCTATCGGACTTTCGCGTGTACAAAGCGGGTTTATCAGCAGACGAAGTCATTGAAGTCATGTGCGAGTCATTGACAGACGAAGAGGTTGTGAAGCTCGCCAAAGATAAATATTTGTCCTTCCCAACGACGATTGTAACCAAGGACTTGTCCCTGCCAACGGTCCTCATGGGTGGTAGAGTAGAAGTGACCTGGAAATCCAGCCATCCTGAGACACTCTCTGACAACGGTCAGGTTCAGGCAATTACCTCCGCACAGGGGGTGACCATTACAGCCTTTTTGACGAAGGGCCTAAGCCGTATTGAAAAAAGCTTTGAAGTATCCGTCCTTCCAGAACAGCTACCTCCTTACACTATGACCATTCATGGAAATAGGGAAGTCATGGATATCAGTGAAGTGATGTACGGCTTGTTCTACGAAGATATCAATAATGCAGCGGATGGCGGAATTTATGCGGAGCTTGTTCAGAATCGTTCCTTCGAGTCCTTCGTGTTTGATACCTATTCCCATGCTTCCGGTGAATGCGGCTGCTCTACGGGGCGTAACCGTAACCCTTTGTTTGCCTGGTCTGGTGATACGGACAAGATGACTCCGCAAAATAGCGGCGGATTAAATGAATTTTTAGGTGCTAAAGACAAAGATGTGAACTCTTATTATGTGACGGTAGCGGATGGTGCGACTATTCGGAATAAGGGCTTTTCGGATTCTAACCAGAATTGCGCCATGTCTATCCAAGCGGGTGACAAGTATGATTTCACCATCTGGGCGAAGGCCGAGTCGGCAGGCACGATCACGTTACAACTGCAAGATGCGAATGAGAAGGGGATTAGTGATTCGGTAAATGTACAGGTGGAAGGCGGCAACACGTGGAAGAAGTACGGCATAGATTCCAGGCTTGTGCTGACAGGCACGGCTACGGTGCTGGGGCAACTGGCGCTGACGTTTGACGGGGACATTTCGATGGATATGGTTTCCTTGTTCCCACAGGATGTGTGGGGTGCAGGGGAGGAGACGCGATCCTCATCGGCACACGCCAACTTCCAAGGGAATCCCAACTATAGACTGAGAAAAGATCTGGTGAACGCGCTGGTCGATATGCATCCAAAGTTCCTGCGTTTTCCGGGCGGTTGTATCTCTGAAGGTTCGTTTATTTGGGAAAACGTATACGACTGGAAGGAATCTATTGGTGATATCGAGCTGCGCAAGGAAAACTTTAATGTATGGGGCTATATGATGACCATGGGCCTTGGTTATATGGAGTATTTCCAGTTGGCCGAAGATCTGAATGCAGCTCCGCTTCCGGTTATGGCCTGCGGCGTTCTCTGCCAAGCTCGTTCCGATTATGCTCATCCGGCTGGAGGCGCATTAAGAGAGTACTATATCAAGAACTTCACAGACCTGATCGACTTTGCGATTAATGTGGATTTCGAGAACAATGAATGGGCCGCCATGCGTAAAAAAATGGGCCATGCAGCTCCGTTCGATCTGCACTATCTGGGTGTAGGGAACGAAAATTGGGGCGTCGAGTTCTTTGCCAACTTTGAAGTGTTCAAAACGTCTATTGATGCGTACATGGAGGAAAACTATCCAGGCTATGAGCTGCATATCATCTCCACGGTTGGCGCTCAAGCAGACGACGATGCATATCAGCAGGGCTGGAAGTTCCTGAGCGGTAATATCACCGGTTCGGCTAAGGTCGCTTTTGCAGATGGTGCCCAAGTGACCGAAGAAACCGTGACCTGGTATGAGAAGCAAAAAAATTACATGGACACCATTGCAGATGAGCACTACTACCGTTCCAACGAGTACCTGCTTCATAACGCGGACCGATATAATTATTACTATAGAGCGTATAACGCAGACGGCAGCATAGACTGGAAGGAAACGTCCAAGGTGTTCGTGGGTGAGTATGCGTCCACGGATAAAAATACATTGGCAGGTGCAGTAGCAGAGGCAGCGGTGATGACGGGCTTCGAAAATAATGCCGATGTCGTTCTGTTGGCTGCCTATGCGCCCTTGTTCAACAAGGTGCTGACGGACGGAACCTATAGATGGACCCCGGACTGCATCTGGTTCGATGACGAAACGGTGTGGTTTACGCCAAACTACTATGTACAGCAAATGTATGCTAAATATTTAGGTAATAAAGTACTGGCGACCTCTTTTTCCACTTACAAAAACGGCAAGCCAATAGACCTCATTCCGCAGGGTGGAATCGAAATTGCGACAGGCAACGCCGAGGTGATCGTTAAGCGTGTGACAGTCACGTCCAACAAGGATGGTTGCGTGCTGCTGGATCAGGACTTTTCCCAGGAGTTGAATCCAGCTTGGCAGGTCATTCCGGGCTCCGTGGGATCTACGGTGGAGGCAGGCAAGGGGCTTGTCCTCCAAGCTCAAGCCAGCGGTCTGAACGGCCTGTACATTTTGGACGACCAATGGACGGATTATAAGGTGGAGGTTGTGGCTTCCCGCATTTCTGGCACGGACGGTTTTTATGTGGGTGCGGGTCTTACGGATATTTCCGCAGAGAAAAAGGACGTGGTCGAATATGCCGTTGGCTATGGCGGCAAGGCAACGGGCGTGAAGGTGTACAAGCAAGGGGTGGAAGGCTATACCTTAGGTGACTACTCTTCCAGTACAGCGGCAGGCAACCTGAGAGCGGCCAGCTATGAAGAGCTTGCTGATCATACCGATTACACCATAACGGTGAACTACGGTGGCGAAACGGGCAACAGCCTGATCTGCTCTTACACCGACGGAGAGACTACCAGCAAAGTGCTGGACTACAAGCTGGAGGCTTACAACAGAGATGTGTTCAACTCGGTGACCAAAGATGCGGAGCATGTATATGTGAAGCTTGTGAATGCCGATAACGTGGGTAAGGCAATGCAGTTGAACCTTCAGGAATTGAGTGTGGAGTCCAGCGCCAAGCTGATTACATTAACTGGCGATGCTTCTCTGGTTCATGTACCTAATGTGAATAAAAAGAATGATGAGAAGGTTGTGCCTACTGAGCAGCAGGTTTCGCTCAGTAATAACGCGATCCTTCTGCAATTACCTGCTAATTCGGTGAATGTACTGATGCTGGATCTTAAAGCATAGGCAAACTGAGGCACGTAATCATGTGTAGAAAATTTGAAAAACCCGCTCACTGAGCGGGTTTTCTTTGGGTGAAACTAGTGTTAAAAAAGTCCTAGACCCCCGTGGTTTTAACGATGTAATCAAACGAGTTCATTATTCTAGCAGACGCTATATCCAAATATCATTGGCTGCCGTTAATTCGGACTCAGTCCCGCCAGTGTTAACTAAACCTCTAGGCTCCACCAGCATGATATGGCATTCCTTTTCGGCGAAAGGCTTGTGCTCGACTCCCCTTGGGACAATAAACATTTCGCCCTGGCAGATTTTCACCTGACCATCGCGGAAATCAATGAACATCTCCCCTTCGAGCACGATAAACACCTCGTCGGTATCTTGATGATCGTGCCATACAAAATCCCCAACAATCTTGACGAGCTTAAATTGATAGTCATTCATTTCGCCAATAACTTTCGGAGACCAATGATCGTTGAACTTAGATAATTTCTCATTCAGGTTAATAGCTTGGTAATGGATACTAATCCCTCCGATTCTTTTACCTCCATTATACCATTAACGAGGTTTAGGTATTATGAAGATAATGCAGTCAGAATGTTGTCAGAAGAAAATAAAGTCCTGGACTGTCGCTGTTTTATTGAACTAACGTTCCCCGTTAAATTAATAACTCTATCTGCAATTTCCCTTACTGTCCATCATGTATTATGATTCTATAAAAAGGGAAGGGACTCTTCTGCCATGGAATTATCGAGGTCTCAGCAATTAGCTCAAGAGTATATAACAAATTACGCAAGAAGCCGCAAAAATGAGGTGGAGCAAGCAATTAGGGAAATCCTTCAAATGTCCAGCATCGAGCTGAAGACATTTGAAGATGCTATCACTAAACTAAAATCTCATGCAAGAATTGCGCTGCACTTTCACCCAGATCGATTAGATCCGACCATGAAAAGCGTTGCTGAAGCACTACTTGAGCAGGGAATTTATAAAAGCCAGTTTGAGACTTTCCTATCGAATGGAAGTGTATCAGCATTTCCAGGTGGTGAACGTGACGTTTGGGAGAATAAAATGTTTGGCGGAGCGTACCAAATAAATGGCTCGACCAATAGCGAACGGCCCAAGTATGGGGCACTCAATGTCATGTTACATCCCGATGGACCTGCTCCACGTTTTGGATCATGCTATTTCCTTTTATCCACTGAGGTCTCTCATCGTTGCACTTATACTTATTTGGATTCTCACCAAGACCCCAAGGAAAAGGGGACGTATGAGGAATTTGACCTCATTTTGGCTGCTCTCATGAGGGATGCGTTCTATAGTGATTTTGCCATTGGTGAAAGAAATCTGACGGTTCGAAAGTTAATCGACCATATGCTCGTCAATCTTGAGAAACCATTCCAAAATCCATCAAACAAAGAGCCAAACCGAAATCTTAACCACTATATCGAAGCTCAGGTTCATGGTGACATTTTTCTTAAAGAAGACGTAACGATGCTTGTTGCCGATCCATCATTTAAGGGCACCCATACAGGACGAATCTTAGAACAGATATGTTTAAAGTATTCAGTTGATCTTTACTGGCACATGGGCTTTACACTTTTGGTTGATGAGGTTCCTATGAATTTTAGAGGTCCTTCAATGCCTTCACTAGCCAAAAGAATTGCGCAAAGTGATTTTATTGATGTAAATATGATTGGCTCTGCAGCTATGGACTTGAAACGAAATCCAAGTAATTGGAGCGATAGAGGAGCCTACAGAGAAGTTCTGCAAGAATTAAAATTACTCTGGCATGTTTTAGTGAGATATGGAAAGCCAATGGAAAAGTGAACAATTTTCCGTAAAGATGGAGCAATTCTTACCCTTCTCTGTTCACCAATTCACGCGGGTTGATGCCGTCGTCTATGGTTAGCGGGATGCGTGCACCCTTGGCGATCTGCTCCCAAGGTACCATTTTAAAATTCTGATTCAGCTTTTTGCCGTTTTGAAGATTTTCATCATCTTGTACAACGAAGATACCGTGCGGGAAATTCTTGCCTAATCCATAGCCCAGAACATCAATACCGTCTGTAACAGAAGTACCGTCGACTGTAGGGCTGGCGCTGATCGTAAAGTTGCTTATATAAGCATTGTCGCCTTGCCGTTCATAGATCGCGTAGCTGCTGTTTCCTTGGCTGGAGGCCAAAAGGTACCCCTTGCCGTCTTGGCCGTAATACAGCGTAAGTCCCTCTATATCGTCCTGGAGTCTACGTCCGTCTGCAATATCCACACGTCGCAGCGGCTCGGAAGAACCGTCTGGCTCGGCATTATACTTCCAAATCGCGTGATCCTCTTCAGCGATGTAGACTGTGCCATATTCATCATCAGCCACCATGCCCTCGGATTGGGTAGCGAGCTTGAACTGACGGACCAGCTTACCAGCTATTTTTCCATTTCCGTTGTCTGTCAGCTCATATTGTTCAAATTCCCCCTCTTTGCCCAACACGAGAGCGTAAAACTTGTCTGTCTTGAGGCTATGGTACAAGCTGAATCCGTACACTTCTTTCATAGATGATTTAATAGGCTGGCCAACCACGTTGGTTAACGTTCCTGATACCCCGTCAATAGCAAAGATATCAACGGTGTTGTTGGTGCGATTGGTTGCTCCTGCAATATCAATCTTTTTGCCGCCCAGTGTAAAACCGTACCGGATATCCACATTGTTCATTTTGCCGACCTTATAGTTCTGTAATTGCTTACCTTGCAGATCATAGACCAAAATTCCGCCGCCTTTATTGGTCGCTACAAGTCTGCTTTTCTCCGGGTCGGTCGGATTCAGCCAAATCGCAGGATCGTCGGCAGCGTCATCTCCATCCTCCACGGCTTCTGTCTCGGCAGTAGGGGTAACCTTATATGTAGGAACTGCGTCTTTGGGATCCGTATATTTGCTGTTTTCTGTCTCAAGCGTGGTAAGAAGTTTTGTAGGAAGATAAATATTTCCACCGACCATCTTAATTGCACGATCTGCTTCCCCCGTTTGGCCAGCTAGGCGATATTGCTTCTCACCGACTGTAAAGGTTCCGACGATGCCATTTTTCAGCTTTACCAAAGCAGATTTGTCGTCACTGTCCCAGGTAATGGCTGCCCCCATTTTGTCTGCCTGTGTTCGTAGCGGTGCATACCCGGATGGTTGAACCTCTGCCGCACTGGTCATTCCGGTAGGTAATACCAAACCCCCTGTCAAAATCGTCAATAAAGCTAGTTTACTTGTCTTCATATGTATACCCCTTTTCATGAAGTAGAATCTTATAACTGATTTAGTGTAAAGGAGTAACATAAGAAGAGTACGATGAAAATGTAAAGGAAATGTAATGTAATGCCTATACATTTTACGATTTAATTCGTCGGCTTCCAGTATTGTTGTCTATAGTTTTTCGGGGACATCCCAAATTTTTGTTTAAAGCATTTGGAAAAATAGCTGGCTTGGGAGAACCCCGTTTCCTCTGTAATTTGCTGGACGGACCAGTCGGTTTGCAGCAAAAGACTGCGCCCCTGATCCAGCCGGTAATCCATTAAATATTCAAGCGGCGTACGGTGAAAAGCGACCTTCATGCATCTGGCGAGATAGTTCTGATGTACGTGAAAATGAGCCTCCAGGTCTTTATTAGTGATCGTATTTTTGTAATTTTGCTTTAAGTATATTTCGATCTGTTCTGCTAACTTGGAGGAACTGCTTTTATAATTCTCATCATATTCCAAACTCTGAAAAATATTCACAAACGTCTGTTGGGCCTCCCATAGGGCCAGCTTTCTGGGTTTTAAGGTAGAGGCTAGTAAGTAGTCTAATTTAGAAAACAGCTCATGGGGATTGATTAGTTTTTGAAATTTGGGTAAATGGATAGTTGTGTGCTCGGAATGAAAATGCAGCTCGGGTATGGGTGAGCTTGGTGTAATCAGATTGGGTGAGGCTTGCGCGCACCACATACTACTGGCTTGAAAATGAAACCAGTAAAAGGAGGTTTGTTCTGTACATGCCTCAATGGGAAAATGGTGTTTATCCGGTTCAAGAATCAGTGCGTAATTTTCAGCTACCTTCCATGCTTCATCCTCTTCGCCAATGTGCAGCAGTCCTTCTTTGATGATAATAACGTCAAAATAGCCCAGGTTATAACGATTCGGGTGCCAGTCCCCTTTTTGGTATGTAGTAAAATTCCCCTCAATGAAATAAGGCAATGGAGGGACAAGGAAAGATAGAAAGTTTGTTTTGCTCATGGAAGTCAGCTCCTTTGTGTGTGAAATCGTATAACTTTTAGTTAAAGATTGCGATTTTTTTTATAAATTCAGGTTGATAAAATAAGGACTGTAGCAAGGGAAGCTCAGGTTAGCTTGGTCGGGTATGTATCATTACTTTATCCTTATTTTTTTAAAAATGAAAGCGTTCTATTTTTGGGAAGGGATGTTTATCCAATGAAAACAGCTAAGCCAGTAAAACATGTCGTCGTTGAGGATTCATTTTGGAAAAAGTATAAGCAGGTTGTGGCGGAAGAGGTCATTCCTTATCAGTGGAAAGCATTAAATGATGAGTTGCCAGATACAGAACCCAGTCATGCGATTGAAAACTTTAAAATTGCGGCTGGTGAATCCAGCGGAGAGTATTATGGAACCGTTTTCCAAGATAGTGATATTGCAAAATGGCTGGAAACGGTGGCGTTTAGTTTAAGGGATCATCCGAACCCTGCACTTGAAGAACGGGCGGATGAAGTGATTGCGCTGTTGGGAAGAGCTCAAGCTGAAGATGGCTATTTGAATACGTATTATTTGCTGAAAGAGCCCAACAATCGTTGGACCAACTTGCGCGATAACCATGAGCTATATTGTGCGGGACATTTTATAGAAGCGGCGGTTGCCTATTACGAAACGACAGGCAAAACGAAGTTTCTGCACATTATGGAGAAATACGTGGACCTGATTCAGCAGATTTTTGGTACGGAAGAGGGAAAACGAAAAGGCTACCCTGGGCATGAAGAAATCGAGTTGGCTTTGATCAAATTATACGACGTAACTGAAAAGGATCAATATCTCAAATTAGCGCAATATTTTATCGAACAGCGAGGGCAGCACCCGATTTATTTTGAAGAGGAACGAGAAAACAGAAAACAAATTCAAACAGAGCCTACCTGGAATGACGATAACAACATTAATTTTGGCTTAGGTTTCGAATACCAGCAGGCACACCAACCTGTCCGGGAACAAACGGAGGCTGTGGGTCATGCGGTAAGAGCTGTGTATTTATATATTGCGATGGCAGATTTGGCTGCGAAAACAGGAGATGCCTCCCTTTTAAAAGCCTGTGAAACGCTGTGGGATGATGTGACGAGCCGAAAAATGTACATTACCGCTGGCATCGGATCTTCTGTAAACGCGGAAGCGTTCACTTGCAACCATGATCTTCCGAATGACAGCATGTACTGTGAAACCTGTGCTTCTGTAGGGCTGGCCTTTTGGGCCAATCGTATGCTGCGCTTAGCACCAGACCGCAAATATGCCGATGTGCTGGAGCGTGCGCTGTACAATGGAACAATTAGTGGGATGGATCTGGATGGTAAACGATTTTTCTACGTCAATCCACTGGAAGTGAATCCTTTTCAAAAATCCAGAAAAGATCAGGAGCACGTGAAAACAGAACGGCAAAAATGGTTCTTCTGCGCGTGCTGTCCCCCTAATTTGGCGCGTATGATCGCATCGGTCGAAGACAATATATACACCCAAACCAAGGATACATTGTATACACATCTGTATATTGCAGGCAAAGTGAACCTTACATTGTCCGGTCAAGAGGTGGAAATTACACAGACTCATCATTATCCATGGGATGCGGACCTGAACTTTTCGCTTCATGTAGCAGAGCCGACTTCCTTTACATGGGCACTTCGGATTCCGGGGTGGTGCAAGCAGGCAGAGGTGAAGGTGAATGGCGAAACCATTTCATTACACCAGCTTGAAAAAGGCTATGTAGAGATTCAGCGTACCTGGAATGATGGTGATGTGGTAACCCTGCATCTGGCTATGCCCGTTGAACGGATTCGGAGCAATCCTCTTGTCTCCATGAATCAGCAGCAGGTCGCTCTCCAACGTGGTCCAATCGTGTTTTGTCTGGAAGAAGTGGATAACGGGGAGAACCTGGCGGGATTAAGATTGCCCAAGGACAGTCTCATTACGGAAGAGTTTAGCGAAAACCTGCTTGGTGGAATTGTAAAGCTGACGACAGAGGGTTATCGGGTGAAAAGCTCGACTGCATTATATAGCTCGGAGCCCCCAGAATTGGTTTATCAACAAATCACTGCAATTCCTTACTACGCCTGGTGCAACCGGGATAAAGGAGAAATGCGTGTGTGGGTTTATGAATCATAATTCATTCTTATGGGGAGAGAAGAGATCATGAGCACGAGAATTGTGAGTACGGAACCACCCGAGAAAATAGCCAGCACCGTTCCTTTTCATCGTAAAATCAGCTATTCATTAACGGATACAGCGGGCAATCTTTTATACTGTGTTATTTCCAGCTATCTATTGTATTTTTATACGGATGTATTCGGTCTTTCTATTGGGATTGCCGGGACGCTGCTTTTTATCACCCGCTTTATTGATGCCATTGATGCCCCGATCTGGGGCATCCTGATTGACCGGACCAAGTCAAAATACGGGCAAAGCCGACCTTATTTTCTATGGTTATGTATTCCGTTTGCGGTGTTCATGGTTCTTACGTTCACAACACCCAACTGGAGTGAGTCTGGAAAAATTGCGTACGCGGCGATCACTTATATCATAGCCGGTATCCTGTATACAGGGATCAGTACACCCATTACGTCCATTCTGCCTAACCTGAGTACGAACTCTAACGAACGCGTCGTATTGAACTCCTTCCGTATGGTCGGGGGGAATGTGGGCTTCTTCATAGCTACGACGTTTACGTTGCCTCTGGTGGCCTTCTTTGGACAGGGGAATGATCAAAAAGGTTTTTCGTTAACGCTCGTTTTATTTGGAATCATGGCCGTTATCATGTTTTTGATAGCGTTTGCCGATTTGCGTGAAAATGCAGCGGTTAAAACCAAGTCGGTTCCAATTGCCAAGAACTTTGCGGCTATTAAACGAAACTGGCCCTGGATGCTCGTCGTAGCTGCTAACCTGTGCTATTGGATTGGCTTGAATATCCGTTCAGCAACGCTTATCTTTTATCTGCAATACAACCTGGACAGCAAGGACCTGGTTCCTTTAATCAACGGACTGACCTCTTTACAATTGATCTCGATGGTTCTGATTCCGTTTTTCGCCAGAAAATTAAGTAAAAACAGCATCATGATTATTGGATTGATTTTGGCTGCACTTGGTCAGGTTGTGATTTTAATGGGCAGTACAGACTTAACCCTCATTATTATCGGTTGGATTATTGGTGCGTTAGGATCAGGCTTTGCATGTTCTATGCCGTTTGCAATGTTATCAGATACAGTCGATTACGGGGAATGGAAGAATGGCATTCGGGCAAGTGGTTTCCTGACTTCTATTGGAAGCGCATTCTGTATTAAAGCGGGTAGTGGAATCGGCGGATTATTACCAGCATGGATCATGGGCAGCACGGGCTATATCGCCGGGAAAGTTCAAACCCCTACTGCGTTGTCCGGAATTCAGTTCAGCTTTATCTGGCTACCGTTTATCATCTTCCTGATCGGCATCATTCCTATGTTCTTTTATAAAAAATTTGAAAAGAACGAAGTCTCCATTCAACAGGATTTAATTGCAAGAAGATAATTTAAATACATGTAACAAGGATTTAATAACCTTATGAAAGGGATTTAATTTCACTTAAAAACCTGTTCACTGAGCTGAGCAGGTTTTTGTGTTTTTTCTATTTTAAATGTGAGTAAAACTATTGACAGGATTTTCTTTTGGAGTGATACTTCTATGAAAGCTCTTCTGTTGAAGGGTTTTTTTCAATTTGATAAAAAGAATGTGATGATATGAGTCAACTGAGTGTAAGAACGAGAACCCATGGCTTTCTGAACAGGTATTTTTCGGGCGAGTCTATTGATTATCGACAAATTATTGCTTTATTTATTCCTCTATTGATCGATCAGGCTTTTATAGTGGGCCTTAATTTGGTAAATACGGCCATGATTAGCTCGTCGGGTATGGCGGCGGTCAGTGCGGTGAATATGATTGACTCCCTGAATATTTTTCTGATAAATGTGTTTGTTGCCGTGTCCACCGGGGGGACGGTTGTGGTTGCGCAGTATAAGGGGAGCGGTAACGACCTCATGGTCTCTAAGGCTGCATCCGGCACCATTTCCTCCGTTTCCTTGCTGGCCCTGGCTATCAGTTTGTTTATGATCGTGTTGTACAATCCGATTTTAAGTGTTCTGTTTGGCTCCGCCTCGCCGGATGTATTAGCTAACGGCAAGGTGTATCTGCTGGGAAGCTGTATGTCTTTCGTTGGGATTGCAATCGTTGAGGCGGTGTGTGGAGCGCTGAGGGGAATAGGCAAGACGAGGGCATCGCTGGCGCTTTCTCTGATCATGAACCTTTCGTACGTTCTTTTAAATGTAGTATTCATTAATGTATTGGACATGGGTGTGCTGGGCATGACTATTGCAGTCAATGTGTCCAGATACGCAGGGGCAGTTTGTGCATTAATCTATTTGGTCAGGGTAGATGATGACCTGCGTGTTCAGCTTAGAGATATGCTTTATTTTAATCTAGCCATGCTTAAAAAAATTTTGTTCATCGGGCTTCCATTTGCAGCAGAGCAGATGTTTTTCAATGGGGGTAAAATTTTAACCCAAATTTTCATTGTGAGCCTGGGAACAAATGCGTTGGCGACGAATGCCATTTGCTCATCACTGGCTAATGTGTTCCAAATTCCTGCGAATGCCCTGGCTCTTACGATTGTGACTGTAGTCGGTCAATGTATGGGGCGTCGAAATGTCGAGGATGCCCGCAGGTTTACCAAATCCTTTATTTGGCTATCGTCTTTTTCTTTTATTGTAATGGGCCTCATTCTTATGCCTTTGTTCAAGCCAATGGTGGGGCTATTTCATCCGCCTGCTGAAATCGTAGATGACATTTTCATTGTCATACTGATTAATACGTTAGCCCAGATCCCGCTCTGGTCCATTGCCTTTATCATACCCTCTGCGCTTAGAGCAGCAGGTGATTCGAAATTTACGTCTCTCACCTCGATGCTGTCCATGTGGTTGTGCAGGGTGGTGCTTGGGTATATTTTGGGCATTGTGTTCAATCTGGGGATTGTTGGTGTCTGGCTGGCTATGGATATTGAATGGGGCGTGCGGGGGATCGTTTTCCTTTGGCGCTTCCGTGGCAATAAATGGGTCCAGCATCGTTTGATCGACTGAATAGGTCCACTACCATAAAATTGACTTCTGGATGAAGGCATTTTATAGTAGTGGATTTTTTTCTTCCTGTACTTCGTTCAGGCTCTTACTTCATCCTGATCCCTATATTACCTAACTGTGCTCCCTGCTGCATACGGTGGAAGGCTTGCGCCGTGTCTTGTAAAGGGAAAACGCTATCTATAATTGGATGGAGTGCATGGCGCTCCATGAATTGAAGCATATCTGCGAATTCCTCGCCACTGCCCATGGAGGTGCCGATGATGCTGATTTGAGGGAAAAATATAGACCGCAGCGGAATCTCTATTCGATCTCCTGAGCTTGCGCCAAATGTAACGATTCGACCGTTCGGTTTGAGGATTTCCAGGTATTTATCGAACGTAGCAGGGCCGATACTGTCAAGGATCAGATCCACGGCGTCTCCGTTCACACTTTCTTTCCAATCGCCATGGCTGTCAAATGCATGATTAGCGCCATGGGCGAGGGCAGCTTGTCTTTTCGCTTCGCTACGTGATGTGACGCTGACCCGTGCGCCCGCCGCTAAAGCCATAAGCATGGCATACGTGGCTACACCGCCGCCAATGCCGGGAATGAGGACATGCTCACCCTGCTGTAATTGGCCTCTGGTAAAGAGAGCGCGGTAAGCGGTTAAAGCAGACAAAGGTAGCACCCCTGCTTCGTCCCAAGATAGGTAAGCTGGCTTGCGGACGGCATTTTGGAAGGGGATGATAACCGATTCAGCGAATGTCCCGTCTGAGGGTCCGCCCAGAATGGTTGGAACCAAGGGAATGTGGTGCGTATGCTCCCATCCGATACATGGATTAATGATTACATCGGTGCCTACCAGCGAGATTGGGACGCCATCGCCCACAGCCTCGATCACGCCTGCGCCATCCGACCCGAGAATGAGTGGGGCATCGTTGGCGGTTCGATCCGCCATGAGGAACAGATCTCGGTGGTTCAAGCCTGCGGCTTGGAGCCTTACCTTCACTTCGTCGTGCCCCGGCTGTCTGTCCGTAACTTCTTTATACATAAGGCCCTCAAGGCCGTTTTTGCTGGCATGTATCATGGCTTTCATTGTAAAACCTCCCGTGGTTCGAATTGAGATGCATTTGCATGTATATTGAATTGTACAGAGCGATAAGCATCCGGTAAAATGAACAAAATCGAACGTGAGTATCATAAATGATCATACCAAGCAGGTGACGTATATATGGAAAGCAGTGATTTGAAAATATTTCAGGCTGTCGCTCGCGAGGGCAGTATCACGAAGGCTGCGCAGGTTTTGAACTATGTACAGTCCAATGTGACCTCCCGGATTCAGCAGCTTGAGGCACAATTGAACGTACCGCTTTTTCGTCGATCTAATCGGGGAATGACGCTAACGCCGGCAGGAGAGAATCTGCTGGGATATGCGGATACAATCCTGACCTTGCTGGACGAGGCTGTAAAGTCCACTCAATATTCGGACCATCCTACGGGACCTTTGCGATTGGGCTCGATTGAGACAGCGGCGGTCACGCATTTGACTTCATTATTGGCGGAATACCACTCACAATACCCGGATGTCCAGCTATCCCTTTTGACAGGCGGAACGCATGATCTCGTACAAAAGGTATTAAATTATGAATTAGATGGAGCCTTCGTCTATGGGCCTGTCGATGATCCGCATATAGACCATGTTGCGGCCTTTGAAGAGGAATTGGTGCTTATTTCGGAACCGGGGAACAAGGAGATGGGCGAGCTACTTGCCAAGCCTATGCTGTTTTTCGACGTGGGCTGCACACACCGGGCAAGAGCGGAAGGTTTTTTGAGCGAAACAGGTATTAATGCCTATCAGATTATGGAATTTGGAACATTGGAAGTAATTCTGGGTGGTGTAGCTTCTGGTCTGGGAGTGTCCATGCTGCCACAATCCTCGATTGCGAAGGCGGAGAAAACGGGAAGTATTGCTTCACATCGTCTGCCTGAAAAATATCGGAAATTGGAGGTGTGGTTTGTTCATCGGCGGGATTCCGTTTGCTCCAGTGCGCTGTCAGGCTTGCTTCACTGGATGAAAAGGGATGCTATACTGAATGAGGATTTAATGAAACATCCATCCATCGTAGTACCGGGTGAGCATGTAGTCAATGGGAGCTATATTCGAGCAAGAATTGCGCAAGATTAGAAACAGCTTTCGTGAAGTTAAACATTAGGCTTTACCTATGATGTTAAGCTATACAGCGCGCAGTAAGCAGAAAAAGCAGACGGCTCACAGGAGCGTCTGCTTTTCTTGTATATAAGTCATTTTATCATGCAATAGAATGTCTGATCACTCGCAATCCTGCGACCTTCGCAACCTTGCCTTGTGGATGGGCTGTGAATTGAATCGTAACTTCATTCTTTTGGCTCGTCACAGACAGTGGAAGCTCATAGGCGAACGTTGCAAATTTATTCATTTCCTCCGACTCCAGCTTGCCTTCTCCTAACCTCTGACCATCTGCGGTGATAACAAAGTCATGATGAGAGCGATCCGAATCTTTCAGATAAGTCACCGCTAATTGGACAGGCTCATCCGGGAGCACCTTCATGACAAAAGAGAACCAGCCTCCAGGCCAGGTATCACGATATTTACGGTTATAGATGGACCCCAGACTCACATGTTCGCCCGTAAAGGCATGATCCCGTTCTGGCTGCATTTCAGCAGGCTGCACAGCATCCACCGTACGTCGCTCCAGCTCCAACTGGTACGCTAACGCGGTACGGTATTCCGCCTCTGTTGAGGCCCATTCTTCCTTGGAAAAGAGATCCCAATAGACGGTATAGGAACGATCATACATTTGATAAAACGGGCGAAGCTCTAAATCACCGACATAGCCTACATCGTTCATCCGGAATACATTTGGCTTGTTCCCGCCAGGAACCAGCTTCGAGGTCAGCGAATCGGTCTCCCCGATCAGAACAGACGCCAGCAGGCGCTCCTCGTTGGAATCCTGCGCGACAGGACCAAGGTCACCAGCCAGCACAAGCGGACCGTACATAAAAGCAATCCGGCGCGGGTTATCCGGCATTTCCTCGACTCTTACTGTCATGGGAATGTCGTACTCGACCGTATCCCCATCGTTCCATTCCCGTTCGATTACAACGTAGCTGGTAGGGCAAGCCTCTGCGGCAAACGCTTGCCCGTTGATTTTAATGATCATGCCTTGTTCCGCCCAATGCGGGCATCTCAGCTTGATCGTGAACCATTTGGATTCCTTGCTGATGACACGCAGCGTTCCCCGACCATTTTGCGGAAAGAGAGTCTCTTGTTTTAACTGTACGCCCATCTCATCCCACGTCACGGTCGAAGGGACATATTGATTGACATAGATTGTTTTTGGCGTGTGAAAATAAATCGCAGTGCCGTACATGGAATGGCTTTCCATCCCGGACCCGACACAGCAGGTAAAATCGTCATATTGAGAATTGAAGGACTTGTGCCCACCCATTTCCAGCGATACAAAATAGCATACTCGTCCATCGACAGGCTGCTGTGAAGCCAGAATATGATTGAACATTGCCCGTTCATAGTAGTCCGCATACGCTGCATATGCGTCCCATTCGAACATATGCCTCGTTAATTTCAGCATGTTGTAAGTGTTGCAGGTTTCGCAGGTACCTTCGCCCAAACGGTCATTCAGCTTTCCTGGTTCCCCAAAATGCTCGTTATAGCTATTGCCGCCAATAACGTAGGAATGCTTGTGAACAACCCGATCCCAGAAAAAGCGGGAGAGATCCGCATATTGCGGTTTTCCGGTCATTTCATATTGCCGTGCAGCGCCAATGATTTTGGGGATTTGGGTATTGGCATGTCGTCCTGCCAGCGTATCGTGGTTTACTGCAAGATCGTTCAGCACTTCCCCATGATAAAAGCGTTCCGCCAGCTTCAAGAAGCGCTCTTCCCCGGAATGCTCCGCCAGATCCGTCAGCACCTCGTTCATGCCGCCAAATTCGCAATGAAGTACCTGCTGTACCTGATCATCGTTCAGTTCCTGGAGTACATCCTCCAG
Source organism: Paenibacillus sp. FSL R10-2782 (assembly GCF_038592985.1). Lineage (NCBI taxonomy): Bacteria > Bacillati > Bacillota > Bacilli > Caryophanales > Paenibacillaceae > Paenibacillus > Paenibacillus sp. FSL R10-2782. The sequence continues at coordinate 304,900 of NZ_CP151951.1, forward strand.
CCAGTTGCCAAGTTTGATTTCCATTTGCAAAGCCTTGGGATGATGCGCGAGCAGATAGGCATCCCGCAAGCCTGCGAAGAGTTTATGCATGGTGTATAGCGGCACCCAGCCTCCGTTCAGATCAAAGCCTTGCGAGCGTATATCGCCAGCCTTCACTTCCTCGAAAAGCTCTTTCCCACGCGGAATACCGGAAATGTATCCGTTTCCATGATTGTTTTGGCATATTTCCAGCTCGTCGATGACATAATGTACTCGTTCAAGCAGTTTTTCGTCACCCGTTGAGGCAAACATCAGCGAGCAGCCGGACAGATAGTGACCGAGGGTATGCCCGCTGATGCCACGGGATTCCCAGCCCTCATAGTGAGCCGCTTTGGGCTCCAGTCCTGCATATTCACGAAAGCGCGATAATAGACGATCGGGTTCCAAGCTCAGCAGATAGGCCGCATTCAGCTCCATCGCATGGTAAAGTGGGCCGGAATCAATGCTTACGTTATGCAAGTCAAAAGCTTTTGCTTTCAAAATCATCGCTCCTTAGCTAAGATGAAAGTGTATATTTCTCCACTACATTAGCATTGCCATCACGGTATGTCAGTAGCTTAACCATACAATGGGTGGACAAATCCGAACATGAAGCTAAAGAGGCGATAAAATGACTTATCTGAAAGTTAATGTAGATACTCCCATTCAACTGATCTCGGCAGGCGAGTTTATTTCCGAGGTGCCCTGGAAGCATATGAGTCGTTCTATAGAGAACTTTGAGCTGATCCTTGGTGTGCGGGAGACGGTATATATACGGGAGGAACAGGAGCATTTTGAGATCGGGGAAGGAGATATTGTGTTGCTTTATCCCGGTCGTACACATGGAGGATATCAGGAATCATTGCCGGGGGTTACCTTTTACTGGTTTCACTTCGATGTTCCTACGACCCCAAATGTATTATCCTATGAAGAAATGAAGCAGGAGACCCGTGCTATGGATGCTCAATTGCAGCGCCATGGCTTTGTACGGGATATCTATATACCGCAATGCGTGCGTGCGGGCAACGGAGACCGCATTCATATTATCGTTAATCAGATTTTGCATGTAGCCAATTCGCATTATCTTACGCATCACAGTGCAAATTATCTGTTCACCTCGCTGCTGATTGAGATATCCGAGCTGGCTCTCAGCCGCTTGATCTCCAGCCCCGCCAGCCCACAGGGGAATGTGAGCTTTAACAAAATTATCGAGTGGACCCGTATTCATGCGGAAGAACCGATAACCGTGACGGATTTAGCCCGAAAATTCAACTACAACAAGGATTATATATCCCGTTTGTTCAAGCAAAATACAGGTATGCGCCCCTTGGAGTTCATTCACAGCATCCGCATCAATAAAGCCAAGGAGCTGATTTCCCGTACCGATATGAGCATTAGGCAGGTTGCGGAAGAATCGGGATATACGGATGAGAAGTACTTTATGCGTATGTTTAAAAAAATAGTGAATATGACCCCTTCCCAGTACCGGAATGCCTATCACAAAACATTTATGAACAAAGTCTGACGGCAAGCCAAAGCGCCTAGTGCGCTTTTTTTCTTTTCCATTCCCAAAAATTAACTCTAATGCATTTCCGCTTGGATCGGGAAATTTTATAGGTAAAACATTAGAGGAGAGTCGGCTAGAATGAACTTGTAAGCGTTTCACTTATAGATAGAAGGGAGGAGAGACATCCACCATGATTACTAGAGAACAGATTTATCTGGATGAGAAGCTGGAGACAAAATCGGCTGTATTTGAATTTATTGCCCAAGAGGCTGAGAAGCTGGGTGTCACCGTCCATAGAGAGCAGCTGGTGCAGGATTTGTGGGAAAGGGAGAAGGTATATTCGACGGGCCTTCAGGATCAGTTTGCCATACCTCATACGCAGAGCGAAGCAGTCACAAGACCAGCAGTTTTGGTTATCCGATTACAAGATAGTATTGATTGGGCATCTCATGACGGTAAGCCTGTCCAATATATTTTCAGTATTTTGGTGCCCAAAGGCTCCGTGGATGTATCCCATTTGCAAATTATTTCCTCACTCGCAACCTTGCTATTGGAGGATTCCTTCAAGGAAGCGGTAGCGAGCGCCAAGAGTGGCGACGATGTGTATCATTTGCTCGAACAATATACAGAAGGGTTGGTGTCATAAAATGAAAATTGTAGGCGTTACATCGTGTATAGCAGGTTTGGCTCATACCCCCATGGCGGCAAAAGCACTGGAAAAAGCAGCAGCCCAGCTCGGTCACAACATTAAAGTGGAGCAGCAGGGTGCGCTAGGCCAGGTGAACAAGCTTACGGAGGAAGAGATTGCAGCAGCAGACTTTGTACTGATTGCCTCGGACCAGACGGTGAAGGATGCGGAGCGTTTTGAGGATAAACGAATCGTTCGTGTCAAAATCGGTCATGCGGTCAATAATGCGGAAGCGGTTCTCACCAAAGCGGTGGAAGCCATCTCGGCTCAAAAATAAGGCTAAGGCAGAGGAACAGCAACATGTAGTAAAAAAGAAAAGCAGCAGCGTGGCTGCCTTGAATGACAACCGAGTAGCCTTTGGACAACAGTAGTATTCAAGATAGGAGAGAACATGATGAAAAAATGGCTGAGTGAAGCTAAAAAGCATCTGATGACAGGCATATCCTACCTTTTGCCAGTTATTATTGCAGGTTCCCTGATTGTTGCAGTATGTAAGATTATTGGGCTGACGATGGGTGTCACCGACTTTGGTCCCTATGCAGATAAAAGCGGCTTTCTTCATATTTTATACTTGATCGAAAATGTAGGCTGGCGCGGAATCGGGCTGCTGAACATGGTGCTGGCCGGATATATCGCCTACTCGATTGCCGACAAGCCTGCGCTTGCCGCGGGGTTGATCGGTGGCGTACTGGCACAGGAAACGAACGCCGGTTTTCTGGGTGCTCTCGTTGCCGGGTTCTTTGCCGGATACCTCACCTTATGGGTGAAAAACAAAGTGAAAATCACTGGACCGGCCGCAGGTTCTGTTCCACTGATTATTTTACCGCTCATTACCGTAGGCTTAACAGGCATTCTTATGTCTGTCATTCTGGGTGGACCGCTCAGTGCCATTAACGAAGGACTTGTGAACTGGATCAAGCATATGAGTGAAAGCGGAACCAGTACCCTGGTGCTTGCCCTGATTTTGGGCGCCATGATCGGGTTCGACCTTGGCGGTCCTGTCAATAAAGCGGCCTGGATGGCGGGAAATGCATTATTCCTGTCAGGTGTGTATTTGCCTAATATTTTCGTAAACATTGCCATCTGTATTCCACCATTGGGCTATGGACTTGCCACTCTGATTCTGAAACGTCGTTTTTCCAAAACGTATCGGGAAGCTGGAAAAGGCTCGGTCATCATGGGCATTATCGGAATCACCGAAGGGGCTATTCCCTTTACATTGCGCAACCCTGCCAAGCTGATTCCGTTGAACATGATTGCCTGTGCGGCAGGTGCTGCATTGACAGCCTTGCTGGGCGCACACGTCATCATGCCTCCAATCGGCGGCTTGTATGGCGCGGTATCTGTAGGTGCTCCGTTTGCTTATCTGGCTGGAGGGATTGTGGGGGCTTTAATCATTGTAGCGGGAACCCTGCTCGTCAACTTCCGTGAGGAAGAAAAGCAACAGACTGATACGAAGGAAGCGTCCGTCAAGAAAAATGGAGAAGACATCGAACTGGTATTTGACTAAATTTTTCCTAAACTTCACTAGATAAGTTGAATTCAAAAAATGCACATTAAAACGAAGTAGACGGAATGGTGCTGTACAAGCGAAGCGGTGGCGATGGGAAGCATCATCCGACTGAGCAGTGACACAATATGAAACTTTTAAGTTCAGCTTATATAAATAGAAGATAGACAACATGGAGGGAGATAGAGATATGAACCGTACGAAAGTGCATGTCATTCCACATACTCACTGGGATCGGGAGTGGTATTTTACCACTTCCAGATCCAAAGTTTACTTGGTAAAGCATGTGAAAGAAGTGCTGGATGCGTTAGAAAATGTGGCCGACTTCAAATATTACCTGCTGGATGCCCAAGGATCCCTGTTGGATGATTACATCAAATGGTGTCCCGAAGACGAGGAACGCATTCGCAGCCTTGTAACGGACAAGCGACTAATGACCGGGCCGTGGTATACGCAGACGGATCAGCTAGTCATTTCCGGTGAATCCATGGTTCGCAATCTGTATTATGGCATGGAGACAGCGCAGAAATATGGTCACGCGATGAAGGTCGGTTATGTGCCGGATGCTTTCGGTCAGTCGGCGCAGATGCCGCAGATTTATCAGGAGTTCGGCATTCGCCATTTTCTGTTCTGGCGCGGTGTATCAGACAATACGAACCCGAAAACTGAATTTTTGTGGAAGGGCTCGGATGGGAGTCAGGTATTTGCGGTTCAAATACCGTTCGGGTACTACTATGGCGGTAATATTCCGGAGGAACCCGGAGAACTTGAAGCATATCTGGACAGCCAAATCGGTGCGCTGGAGGAAAAAGCGTCCACTCGTCATGTTTATTTTCCAAACGGCTTCGACCAAGCGCCTGTACGCCTGAATCTGCCGGAGCTGATCCGCAAGTTCAATGAGCTTGACCCGGAACGAGAATATGTGATGAATGAGCCGGAGCGTTTCCTTGAAGAAATTGAAAAGGACAGCAGCGATCTTCCTGTGCTGGAGGGAGAGCTTATGGAAGCAAAGCATATGCGTATCCATAAGTCGATCTTTTCTACGCGAGCTGACCTCAAGCAGCAAAATAACTATATTGAAAATTTAATTGTAAATACGCTGGAGCCAGTCCTGTCAATCAGTCATGCGCTGGGACATGAATATCCGCATCATATCGTGAAGGATATCTGGAAGCTGATGTTTGAAAATGCTGCCCATGACAGCATCGGTGGCTGCAACAGTGACACGACGAACCGGGATGTGGCTTTTCGCTACAAACAGGCGCGCGATATCGCGGAAAATCTGTTGGAGCTGCATAAACGCATGATTGCTTCAAAGATTAAGCAGGAGGAAACTTTTGCCTTCACCATCTTTAACACATTGCCTTATCCGCGTAAGGGCGTTACAGAGATTGATGCTTATTTACCGGAAGGAAGCTTTGTCATTCGGGATACGAACGGACAGCAGCTTGCGTATACGATTACCGAAAAAGTGGAACAGACAGACTATGTGCTGGGTCAGCATATTTACCTGAATCCGAGCAAAAAGGTGTATCTGCCTGAACGTGTATTCCGTGCGAAGCTGCTGGTAGAGCTTCAGGAAGTACCTGCTATGGGATATACGCAGATTGTATTTGATTTCAGTTCGGCCGGGGATGCCACGGCAGAACGCAGTAACGGAAACCGTATTGAAAACGAATTTTATAGTGTAGCTGTTCAGGAGAACGGGGCATTGAGCATTACGGATAAAATCTCGGGACGTGTGTACGCGGATCAGATGGTGTTTGAGGAAAACGGGGATGACGGTGATTCCTACAACTATTCTCCGCCGGAACGTGACCTTACCATTTCTTCGCTCGGTGCTGATGTGGAGACGGTGACATCCAAAGGTCCGGTAGCCGAGGAATTGTCCCTTCGATTGAAGCTAAAGGTTCCGTATGACTTAAACGAACGCACCGCTGCCGTAACCTCTGCGGAATTGCCGTTACAGGCATTGGTCTCCTTGCGTAAAGGTGAGCGCCTGATTCGTTTCTCGGTAGATGTGGACAATCGCGTGCTGAGTCACCGTCTGCGGGTGCTTTTTGACACCGGAATTGCCTCCAGGCTTTCTATTGCGGATCAACCGTTCGGGGTCATTGCGCGTCCGACAACGCTGGAAGAAGTAGAGGTGTGGGAACGTGAGCAGTGGACGGAAAAACCGATCACAATTGAGGCTCTGCAAAGCTATGCTGCGCTGAACGATGGTTCCCGTGGAATAGCGGTACTGACCGGAGGAGTACGAGAATATGAGGTCATTGGCAAAGAACATGATACAATAGCGCTGACGTTATTCCGTACTTTCGGGTTTATGGGCAAGGAAAATCTGTTGTACCGCCCGGGTCGCGCTTCGGGAGAAAAGATCGTAGAAACGCCGGATGCGCAGCTCATTGGCGAGCTTTCATTCACTTTTGCCCTGCATGTGCACGAGTCCGGTTTTGATGAAGCCAATATAGCTAAAGCGGCCAAGGAATATTTAACGCCATTGACCAGCTACCAGCTGTCTGACTTCCTGAATGGTCGTTTGATTTTCGCCTTCCGTGACGAAGAAAGAATATTCGAGCAAAGCTACAGCCTGCTATCCTTTGGCGAGGATTCAAATGTGATCCTGAGTGCCTTCAAGAAAGCAGAGCATAATGATGGATATATTGTGCGTGTATTTAATCCTTATTTGGAGAAGAATGCAGTCGGACGCATCGCATTCGGTGTATCGGCTCACTATGAGCTGGCTTCGCTGGATGAGCGCTCCAAGGAAGAAGCGTTGGCCTCGTCCGATGCCGAAGGCGCACCATTGCCAGAGTTGGGGCATTGCAAGCTGTTAACGGTACTGGTTACGCCTGAATCGAAGTAACACGGAAACAAAACATGGTTTATCGGAAAGGAGGTCTTGAAGCTACATGAATTTTCCCTACAAACGCTTGAAAAAGCTGTACCAGCTCGTCAGTGGAAACGATCAGGGCTGGTCTTGGACCACTAAAGCACTGTCTGAGCGGCTGGAGGTCACAGAGCGGACGATCCGCGATGATCTCAAAAAGCTGGGCGGTATTCTGAATGAATATGGAGCGCGTCTGGAATCCAAGAGGGGTAGCGGCTATACAATCATGGTCGTTGATCCCGAAAGATACCGTTTTTTCGCTGAGGAAGGTCAGGAAGAAACGGAGGGAAGCGGGCGGCTGCCGGGAGCACCGGAAGAGCGCATACGGTATGAGCTGTTCAAGCTGCTGAATGCGGGAGAATACGTGAAGATGGAAGACCTCGCCGACGAGCTGTATATTAGCCGGGCGACCATGAATAACGATTTTAAAATCATTCGGCGGATTCTGGATGATTATGCTCTCACCCTGCGCACCAAGCCGGGATATGGGGTGAAGGTGGTTGGGGAAGAGAAAAGTATCCGTTACTGTCTCGCTGAGTATGCCGATGTACGCGATGAAGAAGGACAACGCAGCGGTATGCCTTTGGAACAGCAACAGCTATTTCAGGGGCAGGATTTACCACGAATCCGTGCAATTATTTTGAAGCATCTGCGACCCAATGGCATCAAGATGGCGGATTTGGCGTTGAAGGACCTGATCACCCATCTGGCGGTTATGGTACTGCGAGTGAAGGAAGGACATGGATTGGAGCGCTTTGAAAAGGTGGCAGGCGGTCAGCGGGATATTGAACTGGCTACTACCATTCTGAGTGAGATGGAAGAGGCTTTTGGCATCACCTGCCCTTTAGGAGAGCTGGATTATGTCCTGCTGCATATCGTCAGCAAAAAGATGGCCGAAACCGAGTGGGAGCGTCTCCAGTCTGACCGACTCTTCCTGGCTGTGCGCGAGATGCTGACATTTGTCTACGAGCGCTTCACCTATGATTTGCGTGACGATGAACGGCTGTCCCGGGATTTGTTTGTGCATCTGAAACCGATGCTGACCCGGCTGGAGCATGGCATGAACATGCGTAATCCGTTGCTTGGACATATCCGCAAATATTACCCGCTTGCTTATGAAATCACGGTTGGTGCGGTAAAAGAACTGCAAAAATCGTTCCCGTATGACATCAACGATAACGAAATCGGATATTTGGCGCTTCATATCGGAGCTGCATTGGAACGCAAATACAATATTCCCCATCGGCGTCGTAAAACTGTGTTGCTGGTGTGTGGCTCCGGCTACGGAACCGCCCGGATTTTGGAATCCAGATTGCGTTCGCTGTTCGCCGAGCTGGATGTATCCCGAGTGGTTTCACTTCGGGAATACGAGGAAATGCCTACTGTCGACGAGGATTTGATCGTATCGACCATCCACTTGCAGCAGCGTAAGGATAAACCGTCGGCGGTGATCAGCCCGATTCCTTCGGAACGGGATATGGAGACGATCACACGGATGGTGCGTGCCAGCGATGAGGAGCAGGAAATTTCGCTGCTGCGGTATTTTGACGAGGACTTGTTTATGACCCGAACCGATCAGCCGAAAAAGGATGCTCTGATTGAAGAAATGAGCGGTATTTTGAGGCAAAAAGGAGTTGTGACTGACAAGTTCCTGCCAGCAGTCATGGAGAGGGAGAAGCTGGGATCTACGGCTCTGGATCGAGGTATGGCGATTCCCCATCCTTTGGAGCTTAGCTCTAACCGGACGGTCGTAAGCGTGTGTTTGCTGGAAAAGCCGATTCAATGGGATGCCAACCATGAGGTCCATGTTGTATTCCTGCTTTCGATCTGTAAAGAGGATTACGAGCAGGCGATGGGGATTTACGATCTGTTCGTAGAACTGATCCGTCAGGAAGAAACGCTAGAACGGTTAAAGCATTGCCATTCCTTTGATGCCTTCATGCTAATCGCCCGTCAGGTGCTTTCAGTCAAGAGCAATGATCTTCATTGAGGGCTGACCATTTCATCCTACTCTCATATGAAACGAAAAAAGAGACCATAGGGTCTCTTTTTAGCATGTGGCACAGTAGGTTTGTTTTGCCCGAGCGTCGGGAATCGAACAATCCATAATAGGTGGTCCTATATAGGGCTGCCTTTTTTCGATGTAAATGAACGATTGTGCTTTATTATTAGTCTTAATAGATGAGACCACAACAAGGGAGGTGCACGTATATGACTGACAGAGAGCTGTTTGAACTATATAAGGAACAGATATATTATTTTTGTTATTATCTGATGCAAAATCAAGCAGATGCAGAAGATGTTTGCCAGGAAGTGTTTGTCAAAGCACTCTTGGCCGATAGGTCCAAAGTACAAGATCTCAAATCGTGGATTTTACGAATTGCTTCCAATGAGTGCAACAATGTACTTAGAAGGCGGAAAATTGGGCTGATGAAGGAAATACGAACTTTTTTATTGTCACGTCCTCATTCATTTAATCCGGTGGAAGAGAGTTTATATCATCGAGAAACGAAGACAGAGCTACACAAGCTATATAACAAGCTTCCAGATAAAATTCGAATGGTCGTAGTCCTTCGTTATGTAAACGAATTGACTGTGCCGGAGATCTCTAGAGTTATAAATATACCCGAAGGAACAGCTAAATCCAGATTAAATCGGGGGCTTAAACTGCTAAAAAAAATGATGGTATCCCAAGTAAAGGAGATGAGTAGCAGTGAGTCGATATTATGAAAAAGAACAGCACATTCCTCAACCTGAATATGATGCAATGTGGGTAAATATAGAACAGGAAGCAACCAAACGAAAAGCAGCTTTGCAACAGTCACAGGAAGCACCTATGCATCGAGCAAAAATTGTTCCTGCGAGTATCGTATTCTCATGTTTTCTGCTCGTTGCCATCCCTGTATTCGCTGGTGTGGCTATCAATTGGGATAGAATAGGCGGACGTAATGTAACCATTGCGCTAAATAATGGTATTGGCCAGCGGTATGATCTAAAAGCATCCAGTGCAGGCATTACGATGAATTTGAATGGTGTTGTAACGGATGGCGAAAAAATGAAAATGCTGATCTCTTTGGATCCAGGAACCGATCCAACCAGTTATATTGGGTTTGCTATAGAGAAAACTATGGTAACTAGCAATTCTGATACCAAGGAACGAGCACACGGATATTTAAATTACGATCCTAAAAGCCAGAAACTCCTCGGCATTTATGAAACGGTTGATACTTTAAAGGATCGTAAAAAAGATTACACACTTGAGGCACAGAATCTAATTTTTTATCGTAACCAGGATATTCCCTTAAAGACGGATCATCAGGCCGGGGATACCCTCGTTACCGGGAGCAAGCAGTATCCTAACATTTATATAGAATCCGTTCGACAAACCAACAACAAGACTGTTGTCCGCTTTAGAGTTGCTGCGGCTCCATCCGATTTAGGACGTGGGAACCCGCATTTGGTAATGAAAGTGGGCGACAAAGAGATAGACGCAATCCCAACCATTCTACCTAGCGACAGCCCAGACTTGCATATTGAGCAGGTATTCAACATGACTGCACAGGATTGGAAAAAGGCAAACCTTCATTTTCGTTACATTGAGGAAGCAAAACGAATTGAAGGTACTTGGAAGTTCGAATTTGAAGCGGATGGAAAAAAAGCAAGTGAAGCGATTTATTCCAAGAAGCTGCATACCAGCGCCGAATTCCAAGAAAATACAGGCACTACCTTAGACCAACTGATTGTTACCCCCTTGGATATTGAAATTCTAGTAACAGAGCGTGATTCCCTTAAAAAAGGAAATGTTCATTATAAAACTGCTCAGCTGGTTATAGGGGATAAAAAAATTAGCGGAGGATGGAATATTAAAGGAGCTGGTCCTGAAAATTATCAACACTTATATCAATTTGAATCTCCAGAGTGGTATAAGGACTGGTCTGATGTTCCAATGAAACTTATATTGAAAGATGCTGTCATCGAGAAACGTGATACGTCCAAGAATTGGATCACTCTTCATAAACCTAAAGAAGAAAAACAGTTCGCTGAGCTTAATACGGACGGTTATCAAATTGATTTCACATACTATACAGAGGGAAAAGATTTGATTGTCGAATCGAAATCCGGTTCCCCTGGCTTCAAAGGCGTCAACCAAACAACGATGCGAATTAACGGTAAAGAAGTAGTGCCTGAGATCATTGCGAAGGGTATGGTATCCACAGGAGTTAATGTTGACCGTTACAAAGATATTGAATTAGACGGAAAATTGGAACTAAATCCTGGCATCTACAAGTACAGCGATCCTAGACGTGATATTGAAGTTATTTTGAAATAGATATGGCCCTTCCAGCTTTAGCTTCTCATGAGGGAAGCAGTGGAAGGGCTTTTGTTATATCTACTTGTCTATACGGTGAACGTGCTTATTTACACCCGTTGCACGGTAAACTCAAACTCCAGCTTCTGATCGGCTGGTATTTGGTATTCCTCGTGTACGGGAGCGCCCCAGCTATCGTCGCCGCCGACACCCATTTGCTTGCCAGCCACCGTGACGACGGTGTAGTAGACGTTGGGCAGCTCATACTGATGGTATGCGCTTTCCAGCTCAAACGCTGTGTATGGTGAAATATTGCATTCCACAGGCGCGGTTGCAGGTGCAGTAATGCGAATACCTCGCTGAGAATCGTCGGTAATATCGACACGACGTACGCCTGTACGATTACCGGATTCCTGTGGCACGGCATAACCGGATACGTTGTCCGCTGCTTCGTTGTGGAATACGCCGAGTCTTGCACCGAAGGCCCGGTCGATATAGTTTTCATCCGGTCCCATGGCGTACCAGTCCAGATGGCGGTAGTCTGCCGGAACCTTGAACGAGAGCGCGAAGATCGGCAAGTTAGGCAACCCCGAGACGCCTTCATAAGTGGATTTCACTTTCAGGCTGCCGTCGGCAAAGACGGTATACGCCACTGCCACCTGTACGTCTGCATGAATGCTTAGTGTATAGCGAAATGTAACCGTTACGTGATCAGTTTGCTCTTCCCTGACTTCAATTCCCACGCATTTGCGTGTCAGACTTGCAGCAAACCAACCGCCTGCTTCAAACCCAAGCGCTACACCTCTGTCATTGTCCGTGGTTGCACGCCAGAACAATGGGGCAGGAGGAATGGCGATCATCTCGCGTCCAGCGTAGCGCAGCGAAGTCAGGCTGCCTGCTCCTTTGGAGAACATGATACTAAAATCCGCACCGTGAACGCCGATGTTTACATCGCCATGCACAACTCGAATGCTGCCAGCAGGAACAGTCTGTGGACGTGTATCCTCCACGATGAAAATATGCTGTCCAAAGGCTACTTCATATCCAGCCTCCGCCCAGAGCGTAGCTTCTTTCAAGACCAGAGACGTGTGAATGACGTATTCACCAGGCGCGTTTACTCCAACCGTGTCCGCCAGCGTCAACGGAATATGAGCTTCTGTCTGTGCCGCTACATCCACATGAATTACGTTCCGTGCGATTTCGTGGCCTTCATGAAGCAGGCTGTATACCAGCTCGTAGTCATCTGTTCCCTCGAACAGATTTTCATTGCGAATCGTCACACCGCCCCGATCCGGGATCAGCTTCAGATTTTGGTACAGGAATTTGACCTCCTGCATCTTCGGTGAAACCTTCCGGTCCGCATAGACGATCCCATCCGTACAGAAGCCATAGTCTGTGGCCCGGTCGTCAAAGTCGCCGCCGATCGCGAGGTACTCGCGTCCATAGCGATCTTTTTTCATAACCGCCTGATCAATGTAATCCCAAATAAAGCCGCCCTGATACAGCTCGTATTTGTTCTCCAGCTCTGTATATTTGTGCATACCGCCTACGGAATTACCCATCGCATGCATGTATTCACAACTGATATACGGTTTTTGCGGATTGTCGTTCAAATACTGCTCGATATCTGCGGGCTTGGCGTACATCCGGCTCTCCATATCGCTGGTATCATCGTACGTGCGGTTGTGGAATACGCCTTCGTAGTGCACCAGTCGGCTCGGGTCGGTGGCTCGGAAATAGTTGGCTACATTGCGCAGCACTTCACCCGCATAGGACTCATTACCGCAGGACCAGATCAGAATGGACGCATGGTTTTTGTCCCGCTCCAGCATGGAAATGGCGCGATCCATCACGATATCCTGCCACTCTGGAAGATTGGCTGGAATATTCCAAGAAGGCTCGACTGCGCCAAGCTTTTGCCAGGAGCCGTGTGTTTCCAGGTTCATTTCGTCGATCACATACACCCCGTACTCATCACACAGCTCATACCACAGGGTCTGATTCGGATAGTGAGAGGTGCGAACCGCGTTCATATTGTTTTGCTTGAGCGTGCGAATATCCCATAGCATATCTTCACGAGAAATCGCACGTCCAGTACGAGCGTTGAATTCATGGCGGTTCACGCCTTTGAAGACGATCCGCTTGCCGTTCAGATGCATCACCTTGTTGATCAGCTCAAATTTGCGGAAGCCGATCTTCTGCGGAATGACCTCCACCAGTGTCCCGTCCGGCTCGTGAATTTGGATGAACAACGTGTACAGGTAGGGCTTTTCGGCACTCCAGCGCTGGACTTGATCCAGTGTTGCTGACAGCGAAGCCTTGCCATCTGTAAAATCTGCCTTCAAAGAAGCTACAATCTGGCCCGCAGCATCTTTGATATCGACGGCTGCATAGGCTGCTACTGCTTTTTCCAAGGTCAGCTCCAGCTCCAGAAGGCCCTTCGTATACGAGGCGTCCAGACCGGCCTTGGCATGCAGGTCACGTACGTGAACAGATGGGATGGTGTACAGATATACGTCTCTGAAGATACCGGAAAAACGCCAGAAATCCTGATCCTCCAGCCATGCCCCTGTACTTCTCTGATATACCTCAACCGCCAGCTTGTTTTCGCCTGCTTGCAGGAACGGTGTCAATTCAAAATCAGACGGTGTAAAGCTGTCCTCACTGTACCCGACAAATTGCCCGTTCAACCACACATAGAAAGCCGACTCGACGCCCTGAAAAGAAATGAACACAGGCTGACCGTCAGAAGCCATATGTTCCGGCAAAACAAAGCTTTTGATATAGCTCCCGACCGGGTTGTGATCTTCGGGAATATGGGGCGGGCGAACGTCCGAATGTCCGTCCCACGGGTACATCGTATTCACGTACTGCATTTGGCCGAAGCCTTGCGTCTGAATATGACCCGGTACCTGAATGTCGCTCCAGCCGCCGTATTCAAAATCAGGGGCATGGAACTCAACCGGACGGCTGGATGGATTCGTAGCATAGTTGAACTTCCAGCTACCGTTCAGGCTATGACGCCAAGCCATATCGGCATAACGCTCCGCTTCCTGAAGTGTAGCGTAATATTTATGATCGGAATAGGCTGGCAGCCGATGTACTGCAAACTTGGTTACGTTGGTTAGCCAATCCAGGCTAGGGGTGTGGATGGTCAAGGCGAACACTCCTTATTGTTAAATTAAAATGAAAGGATTTCACAACAGCGAATCCGTTATTTTACCGAGCCTACCATACCCGCTACAAAATGCTTCTGCATCAGGAAAAATACCAGTGCAGTCGGCAACGTGGACAGGACGATAGCAATCATAATCACACCATAATCTGGTGCATAGCCAGAGCCGAGGTTCGAAATCAACAACGGAATCGTTTGATTTTCAGGCGTTTGCAGCACGATCAGAGGCCAGAGATAGTTATTCCAACTCGACATGAACGTGATGATCGCGGCAGCGGCATAGGTTGTTTTCATCGTAGGCATATACACCCGGAAGAACAGACCCAGCTCGGACAATCCGTCCATACGACCAGCTTCCAGCAAGTCCTTCGGAAACATCTTGGTGCTTTGACGGAAAAAGAAGATCAGAAACGCCGTAGTCACCGTCGGAATGACGACAGACGAAAGTGTATCAATACCGATCCAAGGCAGTGTATTGGAGATACTGCCGAACATCCGATAGAGCGGGATCATGATCGCCGCAAAAGGAATCATCATAGACATCAGCAGGATATTGAATACAACGTCCTTGGCTTTACTTCTGTAAATTTCAAAGCCATAGCCTGCCAGTGATGCAATCAGCATCGCCAGCAGTGTCGTGGAAATCGAGATTTTCGCTGAATTACTCAGCGCGGTAACGATATCCACTTTTTCCAGTAGATTGTGCATATTATCCATCAGATGAGAGCCAGGCAGGAGTCTGCCCTTCGTCACATCAACCGACAAGTTGGTGGCGCTGGACAGCATCCACAGGAACGGAAAAATCGAAACGAACGATATAATGATCAGAAAGGCATACGTAAATAATCTTTTCGTTTTCATCATTTTTTCTCACCTGCCACTTTGAACTGGATGATCGCCAAGATAATGATCATAATGACGATGGAGTAGGATACGGTCGCCGCATAACCAAAGTCGGATGAATACTTGAAGGACAGGTTGTAGATATATTGCGAAATAGAAGATGTCGCGTTCCCCGGCCCACCCTTGGTAATATTCATGATTTCATCAAAGAGCTGGAGTGTACCAATCGTCGATGTAATCGAGGTGAACAGGATAATCGGCTTAAGCAGTGGAACGGTAATGCTGAAAAACTGTCGAATAGGGGAAGCACCGTCAATACGGGCCGCTTCATAGATGGAGCTGTCAATATTCTGGAGACCGGACAAGTAAAAGATCATATTGTAGCCAGTCCAGCGCCATGTGATCGCAATAATAATCGTAACCTTGGCCCAGAAAGGATCTGTAATCCATTGGATCGGCGTGCCAATCACATGCAGATTCAGCAATAAGGAGTTTACCAGACCGTCAGCCGAGAACAAATACTTGAACACAACGGAATAGGCGACCAGCGATGTAATACAAGGCAAGAAGATGGCTGTGCGGAAAAAGCCCTTGAATTTAAGATTTTTATCATTGAGCAATACCGAAATGAACAGAGCCAGAATCACCATTAATGGCACCTGGAAAATCAAATAGATAAACGTGTTCTTCACGGCGGTTATAAACATGCTATCTGTGAACAGACGCTTGTAGTTATCAATGCCGTTGAAGGTCAGATTAGACCCTGTACCTGTCTTGAAGGACAAGATAAGCGCCTGAATCATCGGGTAGAAATAAAAGGCTGCAATCATGATCACTGCGATGGAAATGAACAACCATCCTGTCATACCTGCCTTAAAACGTGATGTCGTCATTTTGGGTGCGGCTGTCTTCATAACCATATCAACTCCCTATGCAGCATTAAAACCTTGAACTCGCAAGCCCAAGGTTTTAAGTGCTTATCGTTTTATTGTTTAGCCTTGGCTAGATGGACCGTCTTATTTAAGCTGTGCTTCTGCTTGTCCTTGAGCATCTTTCAGAACTGTGTCTACATCTTTGCCGTTCAGGTAGTTTTGAATTTCAACGGTCATGATGTCCTCAATGGCATAAGTGTGCATACCATAATTGACTTTTGGAACTTGTTTGGTCCATTCTGCGAATTTCTTGTAGACTTTGTCGCCACCGAAGTACGGATCTGACTCGTCATAAGCTTTACCGCTGGAAGCTGCGTTTAATGAACCGACAATTCCAATTTTGCTCAGCATATCTTGATATAGCTCTTGATCTGAACCGAATGTTTCTTTCAGGAAATCAGCAGCGGTATCTTGACCTTCTGTATTCAGCACATACCAGGAGCTGCCGCCGAGGCTGGAAGCATTCACGGATTCAGGTACATTTTTCAATTTAGGGAAAGGAACAACCGCCCATTTACCCGATTGTGAAGCTTCTGCTTTGATTGAAGGCGTAATCCAGTTACCTGTAGGAACGGAAGCAACTGCACCGCTATTGAAGGCTGCCAGGAATTGACTCCAGTCGGCATTCATTTTAACAATGTTCGCATCGAACAAGGATTTGTACGTCAAGAGCGCTTCTTTCAGAGCTGCATTACCTGCCAGGTTTGGTGTTTTACCGTCTTCTTTCAGGTACCATGAACCTGCGGATTGGATCATACCACGGATCAGACCGAGGTCGTTCGGATCTTGAGTCAGCATATCTTTACCTGTTTTTTGTTTTACGGCTTTACCAATTTCAATGAATTTGTCCCAATCAATGTTGGTCAGGTCAGCTACTTTGTAGCCAGCTTGTTCCAAATAATCTGTTCTTACATACAGACCCATAACACCGGAGTCGAATGGAACACCGTATTGCTTGCCGTTGTAGCTGGTCGGTCCGATTTTATAATCCGCGAAGTCCGATGCTTTGATCGAGCTGCTCATATCATGGAAGGAATCAGGATAGGCTTGCAGGAAATTTTGTGCCCGGTAATCCTCGATTAGAACCACGTTAGGTAATCCTTTGGTAGAACCGGAGTTAAGACCGGCATTCATTTTTTGCACGATATCATTTTGAGCATATTCAACAATGTTTACGTTTACATCAGGATGTTTGGCAACGTAGCGATCCTTTGCCAGCTTTAGGGCTGCGATATTGAAGTTCGGGTCCCAAGCCCAGACGGTGATTTCTTTCTTACCGGAATCTGTGGTAGTAGCTGCTTTCTCAGAATTGCTGGAACACGCAGATAGCAAGATTAAGCTTGCGATCAACAAAAGAAAAGACATTTTTTTCATTTCGTTCAACCCCTACTCTTTTTTTATAATCATTTAAAACTTATTGAAAGCGGTTACCTTGTTTATGAATCTAGTTTATCATCCTTGCTTTGCTGGCAGTTAGGAATATCTTTATACGGATTTGTCTTATTATTATGATTTATCAAAAAAGGTATCGCTTACATTTGTACTTTTTTTGGAATTAGGTATTTTTTATAGACTGAGTTAAAGTTGTACACGAAGCGCCACTGCGCGGTCGGATGGTGCTTCCCATCGTGACCGCTACGCTTGTACAGCACCATTCCGCCCACTCCGTTCTTGTTCCATCTTCTTTGTCTTTAGTCCAGCCTATATTTTTATTAGATAGGAGGGGCGGGTTTTACGATCAATGGCAGTGTCATTTTCACTTTGGTGCCTTCGCCTTTTTTGCTGGAGATGGTCACGCCATACTCTTCTCCATAAAGAAGGGTAATGCGGTTGTGTACATTCTGGATGCCGATGCCAGTGAACAGTTGGCGCTTGCTTTTAGGATTGGGCAGTCCGTCCTTTGCCGTATGCCCGTCCAAATCCATACCGTCTCCGTCATCGGCCACCTCACAGATTAATGTATCGTCCGTTTTGGACACCAGTATATAGATATGACCCGCAGTCTTCTCATTAAATGCATGGAAAAACGAGTTTTCGATAAAAGGCTGAATAATCAGCTTCGGCACATGGTACTCCAGACAATCCGGTGACACAAAATAATTCACCTGTACCCGCTGCCCGTAGCGCACATGGTTAATGAACACATAATTTTGCATGTTGGCCATTTCCTGCTCGATGGTGATCGTTTCGCTCACATTGCTGATTGTATTTTGCAGTAGGGAAATGAGCGCATTGATTGTCTCAGCGGCGGTTTCCTTGTTTCCTTTGAGCACCAGCATTTTAATCGAAGCCAGTGTATTGTACAGAAAATGTGGATTGATCTGTCGTTGCAGTGCAGCCAGCTCTGCATTCCGTTGTTCTTTTTGCGTCTCCAGCAGCTTGCGAATATAGTCATTCAGTTCATCCAGCATGTAATTGTAAGCATGACTCAACTGCCTGACCTCATAGCTGCCCGTTACCGGGAGATAGTTATCAAAATTTTTCTCGCGGACAGTCGACATTTGCTTGACCAGCCGAGTCAAAGAACGAATTAAACGCCGGGAAATCAGAAAAACGATCAACAAAGCAATCAGCACGATGCCAATGCAGATCAATACAACCGATTTAACGTCAATAATTTGTCCGATTGCGGTGTGCCTGTCAATCATGTTAACCAGGTAAAAATCATACGAAGGAATGTAGTTGGAAAGGAGGATACTTTCCTTGTTCATCACGTTCGCATTAATGTAATTTAGCCCTTGCTCATTGATTTTTGTGGCATAGCCCAGCAGCTCACGGGAGTGCTGCCCGATCAAGTCCTGACGGTTGCTCGACACAATGAGTCCCGATTTGTCCAAAATAAGTACATCATTGCCGTTGCTTGTGAAGTTGTTATAGAAGCGGCGGAATTCGGGCTCGCGAATGGCAATGTAGATCATGCCATACAACGTACCGCTAGTTCGCTCCATGAATGCTCTGGAGGCGATAATATAGGGTGTGGGTTTCTGTCCAGTATTATTCATTTGCTGACGAAGTAAATCAGTATCCAGTTGATACATAAGTCGTGTCGGCTGTGCCGAGCTTCGTGCTGTAATCAAATTGTTCCTGAGCTCCTCCGCAGTGACCGGCCAGTAGGACGAGTCGGAATAGAAGCTTCGGCCGTTCATGCCCGTTATGGCGACACTGACATCATAGGCGTCGACATTTGATTTAATCTGCTTCATCTGCTGTGCCATACCGAAGTAGATGCGTGCCGAGTTAATGGAATCGGATTGGCCGCCTGTCAGATAGTTTTTGACCGTCCCGTTTTCCGAGGCATGGGTTACGGCATTCACAATCGAGTCATTGAAGGACTCAAAGCTGGACTGAATTTGGCTGAGTACCTTGGCATTCGTAATACTGAATGTCTCGGCAAAGAGTCGTTCAGACATTCGAATCGTCACCAAAGAGGTCAGCAAGGACACCGCGGTGATGCTGACCACCATAACGACAAATATTTTAAAGAACAGACCTTGATATTTGATTTTATGCATATACCTTTTCATAATATTCAATCTCTTTTCTGCTGGCAGATATGCGTTTGCTCTCTAATGGAGATGCTCCCGGCGGTATTGACTGGGGGAGTAACCCGTCACCTTTTTGAACACTTTGGTAAAATAGCTGGGATCCGAATAGCCGACGATGCTGCTAATATCCGAAATGGACATCGTATCCGACCGCAGCAGCTTTGCAGCCTTTTCAACCCGAATTTTGTTCAAATACTCACTGAAGCCCTCTGTATGATGCGCTGTAAAATAGCTCGACAAGTAGGAGGGATTAAAATGAAAATATTGACCGAGTGTCGTCAAATTGAGCGTCTCAGCGTGGTGCTCCTCGATATATTCCAGCAGCTTCTTCATGCTCGCACTGCTTCCTTGCTGGGTTTTAGCCAGAATCTGCATGTTCGCTTCCTCTAAAAATGTTTCCAGCAATCCCACGGCTTCATGTACATGAGGTGCATTATTTATGGCCTTGAAATAGGAGTATTTCGCCGCATCCAGTTCTTTCATATCATACCCCTGATTCCCAAGCAAAATCGTAATGTTAAACACGATGTTTCCGAGAAGAGACTTGAATTCAAAAGCGGTGGAGGTATAGTTGCGGGACATAGCAGCTACATAGGATCTTAAGTCCTGAAAGGCCGTATCAAAATGCTCGCGCTTCATCTCTTCTGTGAACTGCTTTAAATTAAACGAGCTGTTTACCTGAACAGGCTCAGGAAGTTCGTCTTCCGTCAGCAGCGCAGTTCCCGGAAAGTAAAAGCGATAGCTCAGCAGCTTTGGCAGTTCATCCTGATAGGCCTCACTAATTTGTTTGAATTCATCAAACAGATGGCTGACCACCCAGCCTAACTGTGGATCGGCTTGCTTCGTCTCCTGTGCCACCTCCCTGACTGCGGCCATCCAGGAGTCTGACTCCTGTGGATTCAGATTGGCTAAAAAAACAGCCGCATGAGCATCGGACGGTAATAGTCGAAGTACGATTTGTTCACAGGCGGATGTCACTCGATCCGTAAGCCTGGAGAATAGGTCCGAGGCAAGGTGGGAGTGGCCTTTCCCCTGTGGTTCGGCCTGCTCCACACCTATGAGTGCAAAACGAGCATACGGAAAGTCCTGTTTCAGCAGCTCCATATCATAGTCGATGCTATAGCCGGAGATGAGCTTTTCTATCACATGATCCATCGTAATTCGATTATCCCCGGCATCTGTCTGGTACTGAATAGACGGAATTTTGAGGGCCGTTCTCTGGAGCACTTGCAGTAGCTCATCCGTGTCCAGCTTGGGCTTCAAAATATAGTCAGCAACACCTTGCTGGAAGGTGGATCGCACGTAATTAAACTCGCCGTAGCTACTGAGCACAATGACCTCGATATCAGGATAGCTCTGTCTGACAATGCGCGTCAGTTCCTCCCCATCCATGATAGGCATCACGATATCCGTAATGACAATATGCGGGTGCAAAGTTTCAATCAGCTCTAACGCTTCTTTTCCATTAGAAGCCTCGCCTACAATGCGAAATCCATACTGTTCCCAAGATAAATGATGCTTGATCCCTTGCCGTACCAATATCTCATCATCTACAATCAAAATATTGCATAGCTCTTTCATGGCAGCACTCTCCGTAATTATACCTATTCGAGGATTTTGTAAAATCCTGATTCAAAAAAGACCTCCACAAGCGGATGTCACATCATCTGAGGCACATAGTTGATAACGCTTCCAAATTAGCTCAAATATAAAGTATTTAATCTTTACATGCTAACATAAACTACAGGTGTAATCCAAAGATATCTCAAATTAAGCCTTTCTTTTCATATCGGTTGCCTGGCCATTGAATATTATATGGAGAATAAGCCGTATATATGGAAAAAAGAAACGGAAAAGCAGGTTTGCTTTTCCGTTTCTTTCTATTAATAGGCTCAATCTATCCGTTGCTCATGCATCGTCCATCGTTTACGTAGTTCGAGTAATCGGCTTTTTCAGGAATACCCCGTATGAAATCGCTCCCATAACAAGCAAGGATGCTCCCAGTAAAAATACATTATTAAAGCTTCCGGTTGTATCCAAAATGTATCCGGTTGCAATTGGGGCTAGAGCAGCACCCAGAAAACCGCCAAAGTTTTGGATGGCTCCCAGGGATGCCACCTGCTCCCCCGGAGCAATATCAGCTGCCAATGTCCAAATAACGCCTGAAGGCAACTGGGAAGCAAAGTAACCGACAGAGAGAAGTACAATGCTGACAACTGTACTGTCTATAAAAGGAATCGGCGCTACAGATGCCGCCGCCAAAATGGCACCACCAACAATCGGTATCTTGCGTGAGGTCACAGGAGCAACCCCCTTGCGGATAAAATAGTCGGAAATAAAACCACCAAGCAGTACGCCAATAATGCCGGCAACAAAAGGAATGGATGCAATCCACCCGGTTTCTTTCAGTGTGAAGCCCTGTTCCTTCTCCAGATAGCTTGGCAACCAGGTCAGGTATACCCAGATGGTGAACATGATGCCGAAATTACCGATGATCATAAACCAAGTGCTGGAATTCTTGAAAAGAGAAGACCATTTGGCTGTTGGAGCCTGTGTTTCTGATTGTACCGCATTTGATTTGTCAGCCATATCGTTCTGGGTGATGGCCTGTTTCTCAGCAAAAGTCGGATCACGGTAGACTTTCAGCCAGATCAGCATAATAATCAATCCCATTGCGCCGACGAAGATAAACATGCCTCTCCAGGTCATGGTCAGCATAAGCACAGTCAGCAGGGGCGGAGCAATAGCATTGGCAATTTGCGAGCCCGTATTAATAATAGAGGTTGGAAGGCCTCTTTCACTTTTAGCGAACCATCTTTCGGTCACTTTAAGCCCTGATGTGAAGAATGGAGATTCCGATACACCAAGCAGCATACGCATGGCATACAACAGTGAATAGGTATTCACAAAAGCACTGATAATGGTTGCAACAGACCACAGTCCAGAAGCCCATGCGAACATTTTCTTCGGACCGAAGCGGTCAACAAGCCATCCTGCGGGAAGATTAGCCAAAGCATAAGGCCAGAGAAAGGCGGACAGCAGCAGACCCATCTGTGTAGAGGATAGTCCAAATTCCGCTGCGATGGTCGTATTCGCGATACTTAAATTCGATCGGTCCAGATAGTTGACGACGGCCCCAAGCAGAAGCAGCAAAATAATGCCCCAACGCAGACCTGCCTTTTTGGGTTTTCCTGTGGATGTTACATGGTTATTCCCGATTTTGTTCATGAAAGCTCACGCTCCTTGATCTAGGCTGTTTATTAAAAAGGCTGATGCCAAATTAAAAATATGTCATTCAAATCGAGATTGTATGCGTTTACATTTATACTAATCATTAAATTCATTTCGATGATTCCTTAGCTCTGCTGATATGGGCGATTCACAACGATGAGTTCGAAGCTTTCCGGGAAATTCGAAGGTCAGCTATTGATCGTTGTGATGCCGCATATCTTGCCTAATGTGATTTATACAGGCTTAGTCAATCGAGATACTTATATGGAACGTGCCGCCGCAACGGCCTCCAGAAATTCCTTGGCAGCCGCCGTAACTTTACTGTAATCTCCGTCTTTTTGCGCAGCCTTGGTGATATAGCTTCCTACGCCAGCTCCGATGCAGCCAGCTTGTAGCCATTCATGCACATTTTGCGGAGTGACTCCACCAGTAGGAGCGATGGGAGCTTGAGAAAATGGGGCGGTAACCGACTTTACATATTGTGGGCCTAACACTTCGGCCGGGAAAAGTTTAACAATGTCCGCCCCCGCTTCCAACGTCTCCAATACTTCCGTCGGAGTAAAAGCACCACTAATGGTCACGGCCTGATAACGGTTGGCCATTTTGATCATTTCGGGGTTGAGCTGCGGACTTACCAGAAGCTCTGCTCCCGCTAGAATAGCCGCTCTTGCTGTTTCTGCATCCAATATGGTTCCAGCGCCGACAAGAACGTCTTCTTCACGATACTTTTCTGCCAGTGTCTGAATGACATGAAGCGCATTCGGCACACTCATTGTGATCTCCAGCGCCTTAATACCGCCTTTGACGGCTGCTTCTGCTACAGCCAAAGCCTCTTGCTCGTTGTCCAAACGAATGATCAACACAATGCCTGTGTCCGCTATTTTCTTGAGATTATTGAACTTCTTCCACATCATCTTATCCTCCTAATCGTTATACAGCCTTTCACCACGGTATCCCAACTGGCTGGAGAGCTTGAGCGCTGTTTCCTTGACTAGCTTGACGATTATATTCTCGCGCTCTGGTGTCATGGTAGAGTACATACTCGCTACACTAATGGCTGCCACCGGCTGATTCCATTGGTCATATATCGCAGAACCGATGCAATACATTTCCAGATTGTCTTCCCGGTCATCAATGGAGTAGCCACGCGCCCGGATTTCCGCCATATCCTGCAAAATTTCTGGGAGCGTTGTCTTCGAGTATTGTGTTTTGGCCGGAATTTCTCCGTCTCCCAGAATAAACTGGATTTTTTCCGTTGGTAACGCTGCTAAAAGCGCTTTGCCGATCCCTGTGGTGTGTATGAATCTTCGTGAGCCTAGTTTCGCTGTAGGTCTCATAACAGAGTAATTTTCCGCCTTATCCAGATACACGATCTGCCCTTTATCCTCGACTCCCAGAAAAACAGTGCTGCCCGTCTGTCTGTTCAGCTCCTGCAACAGCGGTCTGGCCAGATGAGGGATGCCCATGTTGGATAAATAAGCTATACCTGTTTCAAAGGCGCCAATGCCCAAACGATAAGTTTTCAGGCGCGGATCATCCAGCTCAATAAAGTTTTTATAGAGTAATGTCTGCACCAGTTCGAAGGCGCTGCTTTTGGGCAGCCCCAACGTCTTGCAAATTTCGTTCAGTGTCAAAGGGGAACTGCTATTAGATAATAAGACCAGAAGATCGACAACCCTTTCGGCCGATTTATTCAGCTTGAAATTTTCCATTGCAATCTCCTTTATTCAATTTAGGTTCGCATATGTGAACCGTGTTCATTATTTCGAACTTCGGGTTTATTATAGTACAGCTTGACAAGAGAGATCAATAACCTTTTCAAAATATTTTATTTCTGTCGGAAAGGGATTGAATTTCTTATGAAAACGTTATAATCTAAATAAAAAATAAATTCAATATTACGAATCTGGTTCGCATATGCGAACAATATGGAGTTTGGTGTCACACCTAATCTATATCGTACGGATGTTGCTATGACGTCAATTGGAACCGTATACATTAATGGTTTTAAATCATGAAGATGTGCAGTGCTTCTGAAATACAGATTGCAGGGTATAAGGAGGAATTACGGATGCAACCTACTGCTATATTTTTAATCGGGGCTGCCAGTTCTGGTAAATCTACGATTGGTAAGCTCATTGCTACAGAATATCATTTTGCTTATTTGGATAAAGATATCATCTGCAACAAGTTCACGGGCTTGCTGTTGGAGTCCAAAGGATATTCGCCTCATGAGCGTGACGGTAACACTTTTTATAGCGATACTGTAATGCCTCTTGAATATCAGACTCTGCTGGATATAGCCAATGATAACCTTCAATTGGGCCAATCCGTCGTTTTGGATGCGCCGTTCCTCGGTTATTTTTCTAACAAAGATTACATTAGGGGACTAAAAGAAAAATACGACTGGCATCATGTCAGACTGCTTGTATTACAGGTGGACGTGGATTTTGATACATTAAAAGAGAGGATGAAGGCCCGTGGATTGGAACGGGACGAATGGAAATTTGCCCATTGGGATGCTTTTGTGGAAGGAATCCGGGCTAGAAGGTGTCTGTGGGAAGACATTGACATCCAGCATTTTGATAATAGCCCCGCTGAGGTAGACAAGAACAGACTGTACAGTACACTTCCCTTCCAAAAGACAACAACACCTTTGTAGTTCAGGTTTGGTGAAAACAAAAGAAGCGCCCTCGGAGTGAAAGTCATAGTGGGCTTCCTCCAAAGAGCGCTTTCTCCTTTTATACAGTTCCCCACGTCCGATCTCCTGCCAAATATTTTTCAGTCAAAATAGACAGCAGTTGAATGCCAACCTCATTGTGGCCTCCCTCAGGGAGGATCAGGTCCGCGTATTTCTTGGAGGGCTCAATAAATGCTTCGTGCATAGGCTTGACCGTACTCAAATAGTGATCGTGGATCGACTGAATGGTGCGGCCTCGCTCCTCAATATCCCGAAGTACCCGGCGAAGTATGCGCACATCCGGGTCGGTGTCGACAAATACCTTGATGTCGAGCAGTTGACGGAGCTTTTCGTCAGATAGTACGTGCAGTCCTTCCAGCATGACAATATGATTCGGCAGAAGCTCTACCGTCTCGTCTGTAGAACGCGCATGAACCGTGAAGTCATACACTGGCGCGTGGGTCGCTTGTCCTTCTTTCAGACAATGAAGATGCTCAATAAGCAATTCGTTGTCAAAGGCAAACGGATGATCATAATTGACCAAAGCACGATCATCATAACTCAGATGTGAATGGTCTTTATAGTAGTTATCCTGAGATATGAAAGTCACTTTGTTTGATCCCAGACGTTCAACGACAGCGCGTGCTACCGTTGATTTACCGGAACCCGTACCGCCGGCAATACCAATAATAAGCATGGCGTTTCACTTACCCTTCCCTGAATATATCCCGATACAACTCAAGTATTGTAGCACAACATGCACTTTTTTTCATCAATGCAGAGCATTGTATTTCTTCCATTTTCGTATCTTGGCTCTGAATGTTTTAAACGGTGCCACTGAGTTGATGTGAATCCATCTAGCCATGGGCCAGTCCGGATATCCTTTTGGTTCTCGACAACCTCCTTGTATTCACTATCTAACAGTAAGTAGGAGGCATGAATTGCTTCTTTTAACTCGGTTTTGGAAGTGTATTGGTAGCTGGGCATCTAATCACTCCTAAGATTCTTTTCATTATATCCACCTCTTTATATGTACCACTTTATACATGACAACCTTATGTCCTATTCAAAAATAGAAAAATAGCGATTTTTGTGATTTTATGAAAGAGCATTTGGTATATTCACGAAAAAGGATGCAAAATTAATAGAGAATTTAAACCAAAAGATAAGTAATTCGACATATTTTAATGTTGTTTTATAAGTATATAATTATTGGAGTATAGCACTCAGGGCCCTTGTTGATTTTGGAGATCATCTCCTTTTCGATGCGCTATATTTCATTTTAACATGCCAAGTGACACGAATGGTTCTATAGTGGTGTTTGTTTTTATCAATTTATATTGGAAAAAGGAGACTGTTACATGAAGTCGAGTTTGTTGAAAAAATGTGCAATTGTAATGTTGAGCAGTACGATGGTTCTGTCTTTATCTTTACCTTTGCTCGATCAAATATCCGCAGATGGGAACTTGCAAGTAAACGATACTTTTGAACAAGGAGAGGCTCAAGGCTGGGTAGCTCAATCAGGAGACTGGTCGGTAGCCAAGAACGATAATGGCTCTACATACAAACAATCCAGTCAAAAAGAAAGCCATTCTCTAAAAGGAAACACATCATGGACGAATTATAGCGTTCAAGCAGATGTATATGTAGATGATTTTAATGGCTCCAATCGGGTATATGTTGCAGGCAGATACACAGATTCCAACAACTTTTATGCTGCATCTTTGTACAACAAGAAGGGTGGAGCACTTGAAATTCGCAAAAAGGTAAACGGTTCTATGAAGACACTGGCTACCAATAACAAATACAAACTGGACACCAATACCTGGTACAGAGTGAAGATGGAGCTGTCCGGTTCGGAAATTAAGATGTATGTCAATGATGAACTGGAGCTGACTGCAACAGATTCCAGCCTTGCTTCTGGAGCCATTGGTTTGGTAACCTCCAAGGCGGTTGCCCAGTTCGATAATGTTATCGTATCCGGCGCTTCAACTGAAGCAGATCCAGGTACAACACCTGTGAATCCAACACCAGGCACAGATAAACCAACTCCTGGGGTAGATAAAAACGCAACCTCAAATATTAACTATAATCTGGCCGGTTTCTCCTACGGTAATACAGGTGGCGGGGAAATTAAGGAAACCGATGCCAATTACAAAAAGGTTTACAACGCTGTAGATCTCAACGAGGCACTTAAAAAAGGTACTAAAGTCAAAGTTATTGAGATCATGAATGATCTCGACCTCGGCTGGAATGAACTCCCTAGTGCTGCCAAGGTAATGCCTTTTAGTGCCAACAACCCTGTGCTGACAAATCCCGTTCTGAAGAAAACAGGTGTGAGCAAAATCTATATAGAAAACTTGAATGGAATCACGATTTTCTCGGCAAATGGTGCTAAAATCAAACATGCTGGCTTTGTGATCAAAAGAAGCTCTAATTTGATTTTCCGTAACCTCGAATTTGACGAGCTTTGGGAGTGGGATGAAGCAACCAAAGGGAACTATGACAAGAATGACTGGGATTATATCACGATTGAAGGCCAAAGCTCCAAAGTATGGATTGACCATTGTACATTCAACAAAGCATATGATGGTTTGGTGGATGTGAAAAAAGGTAGCAACGGTGTTACCATTTCTTGGTCCTTGTTCAAAGGAGATGACCGCAGCTCCAATAGCTGGGTGACCCAACAAATTAACGCTATGGAAGCAGACAAAGCTTCCTACCCGATGTACGCTTACTTGAGAAGCAGTGCAGTTGGCATGAGTAAAGAAGATATCATTGATATCGCAGCAGGACAAAAGAAAGCACATCTGATCGGTGCTACTGAAATGGCTGCCGACAATGCAGATTTGGCAGTAACATTGCACCATAACTACTACAAGGATATTCAAGACCGTATGCCGCGTTTGCGTGCTGGTAATGCTCATGCCTATAACATCGTTATGGACGATGCTGGATTGGCTAGAGCCAAGAACAGAATTACTTCCGACATGGCTAAAGCAATCGCTGCTAAAGGATACCATTTTGACGTCGTAGGTAATGGCGCGATTTCAACTGAAAATGGCGCGGTATTGCTTGAAAAATCATATTTAATTGATGTATTTTCTCCAGTTCGTAATAATCAAAAAGACCCTAAAAAAGATGACTACACAGGTAAAATCAAAGCAGAAGACGTTATCTTCTCTGACAACGGAAAGGTATTCAGGGGGGGCAGCGAAGATGCGAATAGCCCGTTAGCCCCTTATCCTGCGAAGGCCAAGAGCTTCTCCTGGAATGGATTCACAACGTTGCCATACAGCTACACAGCCGAAAATCCTGAAAACCTGGTTGCTCAATTGACAGCCAAGGATGGAGCAGGTGCAGGCAAGCTGAACTGGTCGAATGAAAACTGGCTTAAAACAGTATACAAGGCAGTCGCTTCAAAGGGTACACAAACGGTGGAAGATTCCGAATAAGTATATTGGAATAATAGCATTGGAATAAGAAGCAGCCAGGACAGATATACTCTGTTCCTAGCTGCTTCTTTTCGTACACATTTTCAGGATGCGTTCGGCAAGCTCTTAACCGATAACAACATACGAGGACACACCGGCGGGTACTGATCTGACCCGGAACAATGTTCCATCGTCTCTAAAGGTGCGCAAAATATAAGGTTGTTTCGTGGGTGTGCGTACCTTATCGAATCGGACAGTGCCGAAACTGTCAAAATTGGCAGCTTGCACAAAGCTTCCGTCTGTACGCCGGAGGACTGCAAAAAATCCCGTTGTAATAAAAGGTACTCCATCATTACGAGCCCAGATGACCGTAAACCGGCTAAAGGTTTGCGTAGGACTCACATTACGATATCTCGTAGCAGGAACCTTTCTGCCCGTAGACTTCAAGGTTTGAGGAGGACGAATGGCCACTACCTATCAACTCCTTTGTTGTGATGTGATAGTAGATGCACACAAAGGAGTTTCGGACCGTGCGATAAACTACTTCTTCCAAAATAGGTTTATAGACTTCATCATGCCCAATCGCGTCGTAGCGTAAAGAGTTCTTTCAACGCATCCGTCGACAGCTCGGTAATCCAGCCCTCGGTGCTGGAAATGATCTGGTCACTAAGCTGCTGCTTGCTCTCCAGCATTTCGTCAATGCGTTCCTCCAGCGTGCCCAGCGAGATGAACTTGTGCACCTGAACATCTTTCGTTTGTCCCATCCGGTAGGCACGGTCCGTGGCCTGATTTTCCACAGCCGGATTCCACCAGCGGTCGAAGTGAAAGACGTGGTTGGCGGCTGTCAGATTCAGACCCACACCCCCGGCTTTGAGTGACAAAATAAATACGGATGGCTGCTCGTCAGGTGGCAATGTGTGAGATTGGAACTGGTCAATCATTCGGTCACGGGCGGTTTTGGACGTGCTACCGTTGAGGTAGAGCACCGGCTCTTGCAGTTCTTGAGCGAGCACCTGCTGGAGCATACGTCCCATGCCAATATACTGTGTGAAAATAAGGCAGCGCTCGCCTTCCTCCCGCAGCTCCTTGACCATGGCCAAAATACGCTCCAGCTTGGATGAACGGCTGATAACTGCTTCGAAATCGGGCTGACTATAGCCGGAAGCCGTGGCATCCGGGGCCGCCTCCTTGGTTAAGAGCGCAGGATGGTCACAAAGCTGCTTCAACTGGGTCAGGGCAG
Source organism: Paenibacillus sp. FSL R10-2782 (assembly GCF_038592985.1). Lineage (NCBI taxonomy): Bacteria > Bacillati > Bacillota > Bacilli > Caryophanales > Paenibacillaceae > Paenibacillus > Paenibacillus sp. FSL R10-2782. The sequence goes on from NZ_CP151951.1 coordinate 334,902, forward strand.
ATAATATAGCACCTTTTCGCTCAATCCCCTCCAGCTTCTGCATCCGTTCCATCAGTTCTTTGACAATTTGGTCATAGAGCGCACCTTGCTCGGAGGTGAGGTGAATGTACGTTTTCATCTCATTTTTCTCGGGCAAATCAAGCTGTATAGCCGGGTCCTTCTTCTTTCGTCGCAGCATGAAGGGCTGAACCAGCTTTTGCAAATCTATCGTTCGCTGCTCGTTATGATCTTTCTCGATAGCATTGATGAACCGATTGCTGAAGGAGCGTGCGCTGCCCAGATAACCGGGATTGATAAAATCATAAATCGACCATAGCTCGGACAGCCGATTTTCAATAGGCGTCCCGGTCAGCGCTATGCGATGCCGGGCAGGGAAGCTGCGAACAGCAGTAGATTGCTTGGTCTGCGCATTTTTAATGTTTTGCGCTTCATCCAGGCAAACCGAGTCCCAGGTTATGCTTTGCAGCAGCTCTTGATCCAGGGTTGCGGTTGCAAAGGAAGTCAGTATAACATCGGCCTGCTCGACTTCTTCGCGGAACAAGTCTCCCTGATCCCGCTTGCTTCCATAGTGGAGCATGACCTTCAATGAAGGGGCGAATCGGCTAAGTTCCTTTTGCCAGTTGCCCAGTACCGAAGTCGGACAGATCAGCAGTGAACTGGAGCGGACGCCCGTCTCTGCGGAGATATCCTGTAGATGCAGCAGATAGGCAATGAACTGCACCGTTTTGCCAAGCCCCATATCATCGGCCAGGCAGGCGCCCAGTCCAAAGCGCCGTAAAAAGGCAAGCCACGCGTATCCGTCCCGCTGATACGTTCGCAGTTCGGCTTGTAGTCCGCCCGGCACGTCCAGTGCCGGCCATTCGGACTGCCGCCCGAGTTGGCTGATCAGCTTCAGCAGATGCCCGTTCAGCTCGACCTCCAGCCGGAAGCGTGCCGCATCCTCCGGCTGTTCTCCCGTAGCGTCGCTCTCCGCCTCATCAGCGTTGCCGAGCAGATGCAGTTGCAGGATGTCCTGAAAGGACAATCCCTGAGTGCTGTCGATCCCGGCCATGGCCCGACGGATTTGCGCCAGCAGCGCGGGATCGAGTGCGATCCATTGCCCGCGGAAGCGCACCAGCCGCTCGTTGCGGGCCACCAGCTCGGCGAACTCGGACTCGCTCAGATCGGCATCGCCAATGGCAACACGCCAGTCGAACTGGACAATCGAGTCCAGTCCGAACAGCGAGCTGCCCTTCGCGCGCTCGCCCCCGCCTTCGCCCGGGCGAACCTTGGCCCGCAGCTTCGGCTTCTTGCGGGTGGCTGCTTCCCACCAAGCGGGCAGCAGCACCTGCCAACCGCCCTCCAGCAAGCGATGGCTGTCGGTTGTCAGGAATTGCCACGCTGCCTCGTCGGAGAGCGGGCGATCCAGCACGTCATCGCGGCTTCCGTTACGCTGCCCGGCGGGCAAAATCGCGGTCAAGCGCTCCAGCCACCCGGCTGAGCGCTCACCTACATGGGCCGTCCACGCATCGGGCCACGGACCGGACGCATGTCCATCATCGGCAAGCTGTACAGGCACCAGCAGCGCCGGGTCCTGCTTGTCCTGCAACACAAGCTTGAGCTGCCAGGACGACTCGTCGTCCTCTGGCTCTGGCTCCAGCAGTTGCAGGAGCGGGCGGAAGGGCGCGGTATCGGCCTTCCAGCCGATAGCGATAAGCCATGACCGCGCATCCAGACCTGCCGCGGCCGAGCGGTTTTGGGCGAAGAGAATTGGATATTCTCTTCGCAAATCGGCGGCTTCCGCTTCGGTGCCGTACCAGCGTTGAAACACGGCGGCCGAGAACGCCGCAGCCAGCCCTTCGCGCTCGTTCTTTTCCAGGCTGTCAAGCAGAGCAAGCTCTGCCGCTTCGGTGCTTTCCAGCGTTTTCCTCGATTCTAACGTCGTTAACGCCTCTCGTGTTTCAGCCGCCTCCAGTACTTCCGCATCCCAAATCCATTGCAGCTTCCCAGCCTGAAATGCTGTGAAGCTGGGCGCGTAGGCTTTCGCTTCAATACAGTGCGCAAGTACAGGGATCAGCCGAAGCCACGGGGCGTTGTCCTCGTCCCAGATCCATTCGATATGCTCCAGCCATCGGCGCTCTGCCAGAAAAGGAATCACCTGCTCTGAGGGCAGGAGGATTATATCCGTGTCCTGAATGTGTTGAATTTCCAGTTCGGTGCCATAGAAGGAAGCTTCGTGCCAGGCAAACAATCGCTGCTTCAACATTTGACCGGAAATGCTGTAGTTCATGGAGGAATCGCCATAAATCAGCGCATCTCCATAGGTAGTTAACTGGATGTGTACCGTAATCGTCTCCGTATATTGGCTCATGATAACAATTTCCCTTTCCGCAATTCCTCCTGTAGCGCCCGCAGGCGGCTATGGCGGCTGGTGAAGGTTGCGAAGAACAGCTCCCAGCGCGGCTCTTGCTTCATTTTTTTGTATAGCTTGAACAGCCGCTTCAACAGCTTGACCGCTGCTTTATAGCTGGATCTGTTTTTTTCCAGCACATATCGTTCCACCGCCTGATGGTAAAAGGGCAGCAGCAACTCCGGCGCATTCTTTTCAATGGGCTGCAACACGCTCACCCGAAAATCCAAAGGCTCTCTGCGCATACTTAGCTGATAGTCGATCCATAGCCGCCATTTGTCGTGGGCAAGCAGTGCTTCTTCATACATCCTTCCGGCAAAAGGAAGCATTCCGACCAGTGTGTCCCACATTTCCTGTTCCGCTTCTGGAAGGTGCTGCAAAACCATATCCCAATCATTCATATAATCGTGCAAATGATCGTCCCGATGGCTGTGGAGCAAGGGACCGATATGCCGTAGTCCGTCCTTGAGGCGTGACCATTCCTCAGCTTCACGTAAGGCATGTAAGAACAAAAGCAGTTGGCTGGAAGAGATCTTTAGCGGAAAAGCCTTTTCGGCCTCCTCAAGCAGTGACCAGGCTCGATCATCCTGCGACTGGTAAAAATACATCCAGCTTTGGGCCAGCATCCAGGGAAGCCGGGCCAAAGCTGTGCCAAGCTCATCCTCAGCCGCCCGTAAATGCTGTAATTCCTCCGCATATATGCTGGAAGTGGAATCTTTCTGCTGGGGACGCATCCAGTTTAGCCAAAATCGGTAGTACGCGTCTGAAAAATAAGTGCCGTTACGCGATTCTGCCAGCATTTTTCGGCGTAAATAGGCCAAAGTTTCTGCCATGCGTGCTTCTTGCATCGGTTCATTGGTTAGGGCAGGTGTTAGGACGAGCTGGCTCTCAAAATCACGCTCGATCGCTTCTTTAAGCTCATCAGCGGCGATTTGCGTGTAGTATCCCATATAGGAATGGGCGGGATAGCCTGGCATAGGTGACTGAGGCACCAGCTTTTCCAGCACACGCAGATGAGCGTGCAATTCATACAACTGTTCCATGCCGGGTGAAAGCGGCGGCTTCACAGCATATATTGAGGCCAGCGCGCTTTGGGCATATTGGGAATTTTGCGTATTCATGTGGATAAGGGAGATGCACTGATCGAACAGGTCATGCCATTCCGAGACAGGCATATCCGCTATGCGGCTTGCTGTTTTGCTGAGCGTGTTCCTGGCAGCCTGCTTGCGATCCGGTGAAGGAGTGGACCGGGAAGCAGGCGCGGTGGTGCGCACGTCAGATTTGGCAGCCAGCCGGGTGAAGCCCGTTGAATGGGCGTTCACCAACGCATGTACGGAACGCTCCTGCACATTCGCATAATTCAGCAGTACGGCGATCATATGCTTGCAGTTCTTATGAACCGGACATGTACATCGGCTGGCAGCAAAAGCGCTCAAGTGGAGATCCACCTCGTAAAGCTCGCTTCCATCTACGACTGCCGCGATATGGTCGGCGTCAGGCATTGTATATTCTTTTACCTTTCCTTGCTTGAAATATTGAAAGCCGCGTTTAATCGTCACGTCATTAAAATGGTCAGCTACGTTTTGGATAAGCTGCTGCCACTGTATATCATCCATTAGATAGGTTGGTTTCATATGCATTAGTCTCCTAAGAGAGAATAGTCAATCTGATGACAGCTTAACTCTTCCATTATATCAGTTCATGACCGTAAATTGAGGTGGAGGGAGCAGATGGAAAGTTTTCATACGGGCGAATCCAATATATTTTATTTAAGTTTGACAAAAAATAATATAAATTTTGATATATGCTATAGCATATAAAAGGAGGGGTGAAATGGCTAAGTTACTTCTGGCGTTTGAACGCGAATTGCTGATTGTGGAAAAACACGAGTATGACTGGAAAGTATCTACTTTTTTTAAAGGAGCTAATCCGATATCACTTGCCGTCGATCCCCATCAACATCTACTGCGCCACCTTTGATCGCGGACTGTGGACAACATTGGATGGTGGACACTCCTGGGAAGCCATCGATGGCGGTTATCATTTTCAGATGCTGAATAATTTTTCCGGTTTTAATTTGCTCGAATCCTGGTTTTTCCCTCAGCGCCCGCATACTCATCAAAGGTCACTTTTTTGCTTTTAGTAATCAGGGGGTTTATCGTTCGATCGATCACGGCCTGACATGGAGTATCCTAAATGGATTTATACCATTTGACTGGATTTCTTGTTCACCGTACCGATGTGAAAATGACTAATTATTTTATGAAAACCTTAAAACCTTATATCATTACACCGGACCAGCTGGTTGCCATTGCCAGAGATCCGTTTGTAAAAGCCATTCCATCCCTCGTACTATTCGTACTCAATATTGTTGTTGTTTATTATCATTTCATATCTATGTAATTCGCTATGAGAAAATATAAAGCGCCGGGAAAACAATATATCCCCGGCGCTTTGGCTTTTAGATTTCCATTATAGCATTCATATTTTTAGCACCCCAGACCACGATGGACTCAATCAAGGGCACCAGTTCTTTTCCTGCATCAGTAAGCGAATATTCGACGCGTGGTGGTACTTCCATATATTGCTCGCGGTGAATAATACCATATTCTACGAGTTCTTTTAAACAATTCGTCAGTGTTGCGGCTGTAATGCCTTTTAACAGGCGTTTCAGCTCATTATAGCGGATACACTCATGCTCTGCCAGAATTGCCAGAATAGGCAGATTCCATTTGCCACTAATCACATTAAAGGCGAATGTAGCGGGGCACATTTTTTTCAATTCCAGCGAATAACTCATGTATATTCCTCCATTACTATCTTTTTTAATACTTAGTCAAAAAAATAATCGTACTTGTTATAAATAGTATACGTATTAAAATCATACTATAAGCGAATAAGTAATTCACTATATAAAAGTATATTAATGGTATGCATGTGAAACGGACTGCATAACAGATCATTCCGTTGATGCAGCCTGTACAACCAGAGGAGCTGAAATCATGAGTGACAAAAATATGATGTGCGATCTGCAAACCGGTATCTGCGGCGAAGTGGAAGAAGATGTGCAACTGGTAGATTTTAATACACCAGCAAAAAAAATCACTTTGTATTACGCAACTGATCCGATCTGTTCCCACTGCTGGGCACTGGAGCCGGTCCTGAATCGTTTTGTTCTGCAGTATGGTCAGTATTTCAATATTCAGACGATTATGGGTGGACTGCTGCAAAGCTGGCACGGGTTTGCGGATCAGGCTAATGGTATCCAAAAACCGGCCGATGTGGCGCATCACTGGCGGGAAGTAGGCGAACATTCGAGGATGCCTATCGATGGATCATTATGGACAACTAACCCGATTCAGTCCTCGTATCCCCCATCCCGTGTATTCAAAGTCGTGCAGCGCAAACATCCGGTCCATGCGGAACTGCTGCTCCGAAAATTGCGTGAAGCTGTGTTTGTGTTTAATCACAATATTGCGGAAGAGCAGGTGTTGAAGGATATTGTGAATCAAATCGGTTTGGATGGTGCCACCCTTGTGGCTGAAGCAGGTGAAGATGCAGCACAGGGCTGGCTGGAAGAAGATTTTGCTCTAGCTGCCAGTTTGGGTGTACGCGGCTTCCCTACCATCATTATGGTCAATGAAGAAAAACAAGGCGTCAAAATCGTCGGAGCACGCTCATTGCAAACGTATGTGGAAGCACTACAGAAAATTGTCGGTGGGCCACTGACAGCGGCGGAAGTACCAAAATTGACCAATATTCATAACGGGAAGCAGCATCTGTTTGCTAGAGAAATTGAAGTGATGTACGATCTGGTCCCGCAGGACGTAGAGACATTTCTTGCGAATAACCTGCCGCAAGGTACCTATGAAGTTAAACGCATTTTTAACGAACTGTATATTTAATCTTATTTAGGAAGGTGAACGTAATGAGTATTATTCTTCAGGTCGATTTCAAATTTGAAGGACCGTTCGGAAGTACAATGGCTTCCGCTTTTCAGGAACTAGCTTCAGGTATTAATCAGGAAGAAGGATTCAAAATGAAAGTCTGGACCGAAAATGAGGCGAATGGTGAAGCCGGAGGCATTTATTTTTTTGAAGATGAACGCACTGCTCAGCAATACTGGGATATGCATTCCAAACGGCTGGCGAGCTTTGGCGTACACCATGCGAATGCTAAAATATTTCATATAAATAAACAACTTTCCGAGTTGAATCATTTTCCGATCTAATGTTGTTTGTTTATGACCTGGGTAAGATCACAGATAATTAATTATTTTTTGAAAAAATGTCTTGGATAGAAATAAAGCTCTCACTGATATCAGTGAGAGCTTTATTTCTTCAACATTCTTATGCTATGTTGCGTTACCCTGTAGTCTTTTTCTCTTCTTCATCCTCTGATAAAATGTGCCTCCAACATGCTCAGAGAAAGCTCGGCTGTAGTGGCTACCACGATATCTGCACCCTGCATTTGCGAAGGCGTTCCTACACCAACCGCGAACATCCCGGCGCTCTTGATCGCTTGTATGCCCGCCTGAGCATCCTCTATACCGATACAGTCGGCAGGCTGAACGCCCAGATTTGCGGCCCCGGTGAGGAAAATTTCCGGATCAGGTTTGCCATGCCGAATGGCGGTAACATCCACCACACTGTCAAAATAGTGCGTCAGCTCCAGCCGCTCCAGGATAAACGCTGCATTTTTGCTTGCAGAGGCCAGCGCGATGCCGATTCGGGCTTCACGAAGCTCTGTCAGAAGCGAGCGGATGCCTGGTAGTACGTCTGCTGGGGTCACAGCCGAGATGAGCCGCTGGTACTCTGTGTTTTTTCGTGCAGCCAGCTCCAGCTTATCCTTGGCAGTATATGTGCCCGCTTCACCACGCGCCAATATTTTGTCGAGCGACTCCGTGCGGCTGATTCCTTTGAGCTGCTCATTAAATTCCCGATCAAAAGGAATGCCCAACGCCGCCGCCAAGCTACCCCATGCCTGAAAATGATATTCGGCGGTATCTGTAATCACGCCGTCCAGGTCAAAAATCACTGCCTTCATTTGGTTTCCCCCTGTCTGTCCGGTTTATGAAACACTGTTTGTCAGTAACGGCTGCCCATGGGTAATGTGCGTTGGCTGTCCATACAGCTCCAGCGTCAGGGGTTCTCCGTCCAACAGCGTAATAATCACTTCATTTTCCTGTACGAGAATGCTTAGCAAGCGACCGCGATAGTTGATTTTAAATGTATATTTGCTCCAGCCCTGAGGCAGGAAGGGGGCGAAGCTCAATGTTCCGTTATACGTTCTCATTCCGGCAAAGCCCTGCACAATCGCCAGCCAGCTTCCTGTCATGGAGGTAATATGCAGACCGTCCTCGGTATCGTTATTATAATTATCCAGATCCAGACGAGCTGTCCGTTTATACATCTCGACTGCTTTATCCTCCATTTTGAGCTCAGCGGCCAGCACGGCGTGAATCGATGGGGACAGACTGGATTCATGAACGGTCATCGGCTCATAAAATGCAAAATTGCGCGCTTTTTCCTCCAGTGTGAACTGATCTCCGAAGAAATACAGACCTTGCAGCACATCCGCTTGCTTAATGAAGCAGGAACGGAGGATTTTATCCCATGACCATTTCTGATTTAGCGGCAGATGACTTGGATCGAGGGAGGATACAGTCTGCAAATCCTTATCCATAAAGGTATCGTGCTGTACGAATATGCCCCGTTCCTCATCGTAAGGATAGTACATGCGGTCGATGATATCCTGCCAATGCGCAAGCTCATCCGTAGTAACAGCCAGCTTCTCCGATTTCTCTGAAGAAATTTGAGGCAAGACCGATAACGTATATTTTAAAACCCATGCAGCCAGTGTGTTGGTATACCAGTTATTATTGACGTTGTTTTCATATTCGTTCGGTCCGGTAACCCCGTGGATCATATACTGCTGATGGCGATGGGAAAAATGAACTCGATCCGCCCAGAAGCGGCTAATTTCGACGAGTACATTGATTCCATATTCCTGTAAATAGGCCAAGTCGCCCGTATAGTTGGTGTAGTTGTAAATGGCATACGCAATAGCCCCGTTACGGTGAATTTCCTCGAAGGTAATTTCCCATTCGTTGTGGCATTCCACACCTGTAAAGGTGACCATAGGGTACAGTGCGCCTCGCAGTCCTTGCTGGGCCGCGTTATGCTTGGCACCCTCCAGTTGATGGTACCGGTATAGCAGCAGGTTTTTAGTCACGTCGGGATCTGCCAGCGCCAAATACATCGGTACAGCGTAAGCTTCCGTATCCCAATACGTGGCCCCGCCATATTTTTCACCCGTAAAGCCTTTCGGTCCGATATTCAGGCGAGCGTCTTCACCGTAGTACGTAGAGAATAGCTGGAAAATGTTAAAACGTATTCCCTGCTGGGCTTCCGTATCCCCTTCGATTTCAACATCCGCTTTCTCCCAACGCCCGGCCCAAGCCGCGATATGCTCCTGCTTAAGCAGAGCGTATCCTTTGTTCACAGCTTCCACGACGAGACGTTCTGCTTGTGGAATCAGCGCATCCTTTTCTATGTCACGTGAGGTGGTGACGGCTACGATTTTTTGCAGATGAGCACTGTCACCCGGTGCGACGGTATATTGATAGTGGCGTGCAGCATACAAAAGGCTCTCTTCCGTCGTTTGTTGATCTTGTCCTGCGGTCACAATGCCCATGGTAGCGTTTACGGTAAAACGCGGAATACCAAACGGATTATCTATCGTCGTGGTGGACAGGCTGATGAATTTCTCCTGAACCTCGCGCGCTTCCTCCAGCCAGAATACCTCATCATAGTTAGTGTCCTCATTTCTCGTATTACCGTCCAAATAAGGAATAAGCTCAATCGTTAGAGGCTGGTCGCCTATATTGGTTGCCCTGTAATCAATCAGACATAGTTCACGAGTGGTGATGCTTAGAAAACGTTCCGTGGTGATACGAACCTGACCGTTCACGGTACAGGCGCGCCGCAGGATACCCTGCTTCATGTCCAGTTCCTGCACAAAATCACTGATGTGTGCCGTAAATAAATCCACTTCCTGCTGGTTTATGATCAGACCGATGCCGATAAAATTCATGGCATTGATAACCTTGCCAAAATACTCGGGATAGCCGTTTTTCCACCAGCCAACCTTTGTTTTGTCAGGGAACCAGACACCAGAGATGTAAGTTCCTTGATGATGATCACCTGAATAGGCTTCTTCAAAATTGCCGCGCATCCCCATATAACCGTTGCCTATGGACATTATGCTTTCCTGTAATCGCAGGTGTGTTGTATGTAGAGTGTGGGTTGTCAGCTTCCAGCTATCTACGTCAAATAATCGGTTATAAACCATGATTGCGTACCCCTCTCGGAAAATGAATTCGTTGTTTTAACGAAATCAGTATATGAGCGAGTTCAGTATATAGTGCAACCGATTGCCCTGTCAACGCAAAAAAACTGATTTTATGGATGTCCACAAAATCAGTTTTTGTTCATTCCTCGGAGGATGGCAGCTTCTGACTGGATTCGCGTTCTACGATCCGGTGGGGAACGATGATGTGTTTGGTCAACTCCTTGGGGTCTTCGATTTTTTCGATCAGGCTTTTGGCTGCCTGATAACCAAGGGTGAAAATATCAATATCTACGGAAGTAAGAGGGGGGTTCATCAGCTCAGCCAGCATCAGGTTGTTGAAGCTCACCATGGAAAGCTGCTCCGGCATGGATACACCCAGTTGGGATAGCATTTTCTGTACAGCCATGGCTACAAGGTCATCATTGACGATCATAGCGGTAGGCGGCGGGGAGACTTGTAATAGCGTTCGCATGTTCTCCAGGGTAAAAGGCTCCCTGACAACATACTCGTCTGAAAGAGGCAAATGGGCCTCCCGCAGCGCATCCTGATAGCCCCTGAGTCTTTCGGTATTCACAGTGCGTTCATGATCTCCGCCAACATAAGCGATACGCTGATGATTCAGACGGATCAAATAAGTGACCACGTCCTTGGCGGCCTGGTAGTTATCGTTGTCCACATGCGTGGTTTCACTGATAAATTGCTGAGGCTTGCCGATTACAGTGTAAGGTATTTTTTCTCTATGAAAATACTCCACGATTTTATCCTCTTGCTTGGAATACAGGACAATATAGCCGTCAACACGTCCGGTTCGCGTCATCAGCTTCACTCGGGACAGCAATTCATCGCTCGTTTTCCCAGTAACAATCGACAGTGTATAGTTGTGCTCATTTACCCATTCACTAATCCCGCGAAGGCTTTCCGCAAAGAACGGGTTCTGAAAGATCGCCACATCCGATTCTGGCATAATAATGCCAATCGACTGTGTGACACGGTTAGCCAGACTTTGGGCTGAATAATTGGGCTCGTAGCCAAGCGCCTTCATTTCTTTGCGAACACGTGCCTTGGTGGCCTCGCTGATTTTGGGGCTATCTTGAATGACACGGGACACGGTGGAAGTAGCAACATTGGCACGCTTTGCGACATCTTTGATGGTTACTGCCATCGTCTTCTTCTCCTTTTGCTATCTCAAGCAGGAAATATTATATTCTATCATACGATATTGCTCGAAATTCAACAAATTCGCGGGTTTTTTCCGAGAAGTACTCCGCTAATATTCGAGATATTTACAATCAGGGTATTGCCAATAGAAAGCGATATCATTATAATAATTGTGCAACCGATTGCATATATTTACGAGGTAACAAACAACGCTGTACATACTATATGGATGGAGATTGATGGAGAAATGAAAAAACTTCTATCATTTGATTTTTGGCAAAAGCTTGGGAAAGCACTGCTTGTTGTAGTCGCCGTCATGCCAGCGGCCGGAATTATGATTTCACTCGGTAAAGTGGTGGCGATGCTGGCTGGCGATGTTCATGTCTGGTTGACTGTCGGCGGGGTCATGGAAAACTTGGGTTGGGGCATCATTAACAATTTACACATTCTGTTTGCAGTGGCGATCGGCGGTTCTTGGGCCAAGGAACGAGCTGGCGGGGCTTTTGCTGCATTAATTGCTTTTATCCTGATTAATGTTTCAACAGGAACGATTTTGGGCGTATCCTCGAAGATGCTAACACAGGAGGGGGCGACGACTCATACTCTCTTTGGTGTGAGTATTCCGGTCAGTGGCTACTTTACCTCTGTTTTGGGGGCGCCTGCGCTTAATATGGGGGTGTTTGTCGGTATTATTGCCGGATTCGTCGGCGCGGTTGTCTTTAACAAGTACTATAATTACCGCAAGCTGCCGGATGCTTTGGCCTTTTTTAACGGTAAGCGGTTTGTCCCTTTTGTGGTTATTTTATGGTCTGTCATTGTCAGTGTGATCATGTCTGCCATCTGGCCATTTATCCAGGGGGGGATTAACCAGTTTGGTGTTTGGTTGGCGACTTCGGGGGAATCGGCTCCTTTTGTAGCGCCATTTGTCTATGGTACACTGGAAAGACTATTGATTCCCTTCGGGCTTCACCATATGTTGACGGTTCCTATTAACTATACTCAACTTGGTGGCGTTTACACGACGCTTACGGGTTCCGGGGCGGGCAGTGTCGTTGCCGGGCAGGACCCGTTGTGGCTGGCTTGGGCGAGTGATCTGAGTGCGCTTCGCGGTACCGATCCGGCAGCCTATAATAGCCTGTTGGAAGGCGTAACCCCTGCCCGCTTTAAGGTAGGACAAATGATCGGCGGAGCGGGAATCCTTATGGGACTGGCGGTGGCGATGTATCGCCGTGTAGACAAGGATAAGCGTAGCAAATACAAGTCGATGATTTTTTCAGCCGCTGCTGCTGTCTTTTTGACAGGGGTAACGGAGCCGCTGGAATTTATGTTTATGTTCGTAGCGCCTGTACTGTACGTCGTTTATGCTATTCTTACCGGAATTGCGTTCGGAATGGCGGACATTATACATTTGCGTTTACATTCGTTTGGTATGATTGAACTGCTGACTCGATTACCGTTGTCTATAAATGCTGGTTTGGTGCAGGACATTATCAATTTCGTGCTGACTTGTGTTGTTTTTGCGGTGGTGACTTACTTTATCGCTTATTTTATGATCGGCAAACTCCAGATGGCTACACCGGGGCGGCTGGGGAATTATACAGATGAGGAGCCTCAGGAGGCTTCCGAAGCAGGAACTACGGAAACAGAGGGTGTGGCGGCTGCTTTAACACGGAATCAACTGGCTGCTGCTTCAGCGCAAAATCAACTGGCTACGGATATCATCAAAGCGCTTGGGGGTGAGCAGAACATTGTCGAGGTCGATGCCTGCATGACCCGTCTGCGTGTGACGGTGAAGGATACAGATGCCGTCGGGGACGAAAAGACATGGAAAGCGCTAGGCGCTCTGGGCTTGATTAAAGTAGATAATGGGGTACAGGCGGTTTACGGACCGAAGGCTGATGTGCTCAAATCAGATATACAAGACATACTCAACAGGTGATTACTTTGAAATTGTTAACCTTAAATGTACATGCTTGGATGGAAGAAAATCAGCTTGAAAAGCTAAAACAACTGGCCGCTTTTATTCATGAGCAGCAGTTCGATGTCATTGCTTTGCAGGAAGTGAACCAGTCCATAGACGAGACTCCTTTATCGCCGGACGATTTGGGAGCTTACTATAGTGCTGATCCTGAGGTGGTCATTAAGCGTGATAATTACGCTTATGTGCTGAACGGATTATTGTCCGATGCCTATTATTGGACGTGGGCTCCTGCACATATTGGCTTTGCCAAATATGATGAGGGCTTGGCTATTTTGTCCAAAACACCGATTACAGATACGGTGAACGAATATGTTTCCTCGCAACGGGACTATGACAACTACCGCTCGCGTAAAATTGTGGGCGTGCAAACGTTGGTGGATGGAGTGTCGGCATGGTTTGTGAGCGGGCACTACAACTGGTGGAACGATGAGGAATCCTTCCGTGGACTATGGGACCGTACAACGGAGATATTGGCCCCTTTTGCACCGACACCTGTTTTTATGATGGGGGATTTCAACAATGCGGCCGAAGTGCGCGGGGAAGGGTATGATTATGTGCTGCAATCCGGCTGGTCGGACACCTATCCGAACGCAAAGGTACGTGATGAAGGCTACACGGTCATCAAAGCCATCGCAGGCTGGGAAAGTAACGCCGAACCGCTGCGGATTGACTATGTTTTTTCCAACAAGCCCGCACAGGTTCAATCTTCAACTGTCGTGTTGAATGGAACAACGGGATTAGTCGTATCCGATCATTTCGGGGTTGCAGTTGAATTGGAGCTGTGAACAATCGGAAAAAGGCCGCCTGCTTATGCAAGTGGCCTTTTTCTTGATTATTAGTGATTCATTAGCCGTTTACACCATGATGGGCGGGACTAATCGTTGCAATTGATGAAGGCGAGAAGGGAATCATAATACTAAGACATATTATTAACATGAATGTAGTTACTAATGTTTTCCTCACTTAAAAGCACTCCTTGTAAAATATTTTGATACTTCAATTGCTGTTCACTTGTTGCATGTGATCGTATAGCTTCGAACATGGAAATAGTCGTAATAAGTTCTTTATGTAAATTAATTGTAACTGCAATTCTCATAAATTCAAGAATGTAATCTATAGCACCACCATATCGCAAATGATTCAGATTATATATGGCAAGTTGATTTAATAATATTGTATAGTACACACGATTTCCAATGTCTTCAAGACTGGCGAATGTTTCAAACTGTTGAGTATGCTCATAAAGTAATTCATCTACATTCCATTTATTCAGATTTGCAGCCTCAAGGATATTAATTAGTCCGGGAAGCGTTTCTTCATCATTCTCCTTAATAAACTCCTTGTACTCACTTAATATTTCTTTATTGCCTGATAGCAAATCTATTGCATAAAGATTAGCTTTGGCAAAAATCTTAAAACGTTCAACTTCCTCCATATCCTCTTTAGTAGGCTCTTTATACCAGCCTAAATCAGCATATTTGGCTACATATCCCCTTGCCTGTTCGAAGAGACCTTGTCTCTGGAAGACTATAGATTTAGCCAAGTAGCTATAGCCAAAATAAAATACAAGCGGACGCTTTAGTCGCTGATTAAGCGAAACAATATCGCCCCATTTCTGTCTGCTTTTATACATGTGATCAGCCGTGACGTGTATATAATTAGCTATTCGATTCGCCTCATCCCAAGCACTCTGTCTGTAGCATAATCGAAACAACTCAAACGCTTTATCTAAAGAATGGTTTTTCTCCGACAAAAGATAAATTTCCTCATTTGTGTGAATTTGTTGTTCCACTACTAACGCCTCCATAAGATAGATTCACTACACTTTAACGGAGTCTCTAGTTGATATGATATAAAAATGTTCTCCTTTTTGTTAATAATATACTAAATATTGTTATTTAATGAATAGCCTTTACGCAAAGTTATTCGACTATAGAGCTATCTAAATTAAAGAACTATGCTTCCCTTGAATATATTTACAGTATATCTCATGAGTCTTTTAAGGACAATAATAAAATATTTTGAATCTTTTAATGGCTCCAATATATCTTTCCTTTTGTCTAGACTTCTAAATAAGAGGAGTAGATAATTAAAATGATACAAACCATTGCTGAGCGAATAGGTATTGTTGTAAGAGAATTGAGGAAAGGCCAAGGCTTAACGCAACAAGAACTTGCAGACGAGATTGGAACGTCTTTCTCCTATATTGGTCGGGTTGAGCGTGGCGAAAGCAACGTGACAATCGAAACCATTACAAAGATAACAAATGCTCTCAATATTGAATTCTTTGATTTTATGAGCTTAGGAAAGAAGCAAGAAAATGAGGTCATATTAGCGATAAACGCTTTACTCCTAAAACAAGACGAACAGAGCCATAAAAAGGCCCTGAATATTTTAAAAGAAGTATTTGATGAAAAATAGTATGTCTATAATAAGTTCTAAAAAGCAAAATCTTTCCTCAATGTAATGGCCTTTTTCTTGAGGATTTCGACTTTAACCGAATGAAGTATTGGATAGCGATAGCCATAAGCACTAATATCATATTGTAATAAAAAGGGGCATTTATGTTAAAGCGTTCAATGAGTACGCCTGCGATGATTGGAGAAACAATAGCCCCTAATTCCGAGAGGGATACAACGTTGCCGATAAATGAACTTCTGTTTTCCTCAGGAATGACATCCCCCAGTTGCGAGTAAAAAGAATCCAGATAGCTTGCTCCGCCAATGCCTCCGATGAACATCCCCAAGTATACGATCCATGGTTCCTTGAACCAAAGAAACAAGGCTATTTCCACCATGATCAGCAACAGGCCAATAATACTGAGCATTAAGCGATCTTTGAGCAGGTCCGATACCTTGCCGATAAAAGGTGCTGATACAAACGTCGATACCCCGATGATGGTAAAAGCCAGGCTGATTTCTACAGGGCTCCAGTGAAACTTGTAGGTCGCATACACAGAGAAGTACGTTAAAAATATGGCGAAGGCACTCATTTCAAGGAAATGAACGGTGGAATAGAGCAGTAGCTGCTTTGTTAAAGCGGTTTTTCTTTTTGGCTCATGAAGGGGCTCGCGCTGTGGCTGAGGTTTGGAAGGAGGACTGGGGAATGTCATTCTGGAGACGGCGACGAACGAAACCAATGAAAACATAGCAACGAAATAGAATGGAACCGATAAAGTAAAATAGGAAACAATCACTCCGCTCATGATAGGTCCTAAAATCGTACCTGCCCCTTCGCTGCTGCTGATATATCCATTGAGGATACCTCTATTCTCCGTGGTACTGATCTGGTTGATGGTGACTCTTACAAAGACGGTTAATCCTATCGCCACCAAGCCTTGAAGGAGTCTAAGGATGGATAGAATGATGAAGCTTTCTGCAATCGGGAACAAGAGCATACAAATAATCTCAGCCAAGAGTAAGCTCAGCCCCAAGCGCTTTGCGCCAATTTTTTCATAAATTCGTCCTGCCAAGCCTCCACCCAGAAATCTTCCCACATAAAATAGAGAAAATAAAATACTCATATGGAGTGCGGATATGCCGAACTGTTCTACATAAATAGCAAAGAGTGGGAGAATCATACTCCCACTCATGTTAGCAATAAGACTGATGACAATCATACAGACGATATTATGGTTTAAATGTATACGCCTCTTCATATCCTCGAAACCTCTCTTTGATTATGCATAATGGGGAACCGTTGTTCTGATTGCTCCTGATATGCATAAAGGCTTCAACAAGGGGAGCGATTCTCCCTAGGATACGCAGGTGTGTTCCTCATTGTGCCTAAATTTAAGCGGGAAAGCCCCCTCCAGGCGGTGGCCAAGCTCCATAGATACGGCGCAGCAGCACGATTTCGCCCAAATGATATGAGTTGTGGGAAGCGATATTCCGTAGCAGTCCCGCCTTCGTTTCACCTGGGAAATGGGCCAGCGAATCATCCAGCTGTGCGGTTTCAGCAATTTTTACAGCCTGATCTACGCCCTGCAAAAATTCGTTAATAACTGCCTGCCATGCTTCTTCACTTTGCGGTCCTGTTTCTTCGGGCCAGCTTTCCATCACATTGCCCGGAAGCTGGGGCTTCCGGCCTTCCAAATGCTCCAGCATAAATTGCTGCCAGTAGCTCATATGCTTCAACAGTTGATAAATGCTGTAGGGCATTTCTGCATTTTTTTTACCTGCCAGTTCAGCGTCGATATCCGGCAAAGCCCGAGCTACTCGAATATGTCCACGTTCACCGACCAGCGATTTAACCAGTGCTTGACCGAATAATTGGTTTGCATCCGACATGAATTGATCATCCCTTCTTTTTTAATGTAACAGCCTTTTGGCCTCCATATAGAACACCTGTACAAATTTCTTCGTATTGATACGGGCTTGAGACAGCGAGGGCTCCACATTGTTTTGCAGTTCCAGCATTTTTTTGCGGATTTCTGTAAAATCAAAAAATTTGGACGCATAATTTTCAAATTTAGGGTGAGTGTAATCCGTCAATCCGAGCGACACGATATGGCTTAGTGTCTGGAAAATGGCGCGGCGGACGCGCTGCTCAGAGGCCTTGATTTCCTTGCTCAGCTCTGCCGCAGAAGCTGAGCTTCCCAGCCGTTTCAAGGCTACATTCGCGAAGATATCCTTCAGCGGCGGGAACAGATAGGGCGATAGGTTACCCGTTTCTTCCTCATACTGGTCCAGATATTCCAGCATATCCAGCAAATCCATGCTGCCCGCTTCGCCGATCATTCCCATTTCGGAGAGCAGAAACTGCCCGGAAGTTGTGATGCTTTTGGTCGGTTCTACTGTTGTCGATGGTCCTCTCGATGCGAACATCGATAGCCCCTGTAGCGTGCGCTGGATATCCGTGATCGATTGCTGCATGCGCAAACGCTCGGACACCTTATGAATAACTGCAATAATCTCCAGCCGATTCAAGGGCTTGGCAATGTAGTATTCAATACCGAGCGAGTAGGCCTCTCCGATCATGTTTTTGGATTCAATACGGGAAATCATAATGATTTTTCCACTGAATTGATTACCGAGCGCACGCACCGTCTGAATACCATCACGAACTGGCATCAGCAGATCAATGAGCAATACATCAATCCGGTTAAGCTCCAATAGATCGCTGTTCACATAGGAACCGTCCTCCGCTTCGCCGATAATCTCACCGAGACCTTCATCTTCAATAATGTCTGCCAGCATAGAACGAATTCCCTGATCGTCATCCACAATATAAAAGCGCATCCGGGCTATCTTCCTTTCTCCGTCAGTTTCCGTAATGGCAATGTGACTGTAAAAGTGGTCCGTACCCTGTCTGTGTGTTCTGCTTCATCCTGTTGCAGCACAATCGTTCCTTCGAGGCTCTCCGCTACCTCACGCACATAAAACAATCCCATGCCAGTCGAAGGCTGTCCTTCATCATCATACTTGGTTGTATACCCCGGTGTGAAGACCATTTCCCGTTTGCGCTGAGGAATCCCCGGGCCGTTGTCCGTGACGCTAAAGGTCACCGTGTTCTCTTTTCCCGGTAGAAACCGAATGGAAACGTCAATCCTTCCGTGGTCCTTCATCGCTTCGACGGCATTAGCTGTCAGGTTATTAATGAGTGTCAAAACCGTATAAACATGCAGCTTGGGCAGCAAAGGGTCAACATTCAGGGTGAAATAAATAGATTTGTCCAGCGCTTGTGCATATTTGTGGTTCGTTCGGACGATCAACTCCCCAAGCTCCCGAGAAGGCATGTAATGCACTCCGCTTTCCGCATCAATCAGCTTCGACAGCCCGGCATAAATCCGTTGACTATCTTTTTTGATCTCATGAACCTGACCGGAAATACGAAGCGCCTGTCTGGCGTACCGGTCCCTGTCTTCCAAGGATTCAGCCTGCTGCAACTCCCGGTACAGCTCGTAGCTTTCACGGGTGATTTGCTCTGTGTGCGACAGGGTTTTACCGAGCTGGACGGACTCCTCATACAGATCCGATACCAGGAGTAGAATCCGCTCAGTCTGCTGTCTTTGCGCCTCTTCATGCTGAACGGACTGCTTCAGGCGAATGATATTATAGAACCCGAGCACGAAGAAGCTGCGGATCATGGCGATGAGCACCACCTTGCCCATCTTGAAGATGTCCCAGAATTCCCCGTCAATGCTCCGCCGGACGCTAAGTTCCGCCACGCTTGCCGCAACCTCTATACCCACGGAGAGGATGCCTACCCTGAGAGCGCGGTAAGGCTCGGCGTTAATGTTAAGGACCTGAAAGAGCAGGCCGTAGACCATGTAATAAAAAAAGGTAGGCCCGTGCAGGGTTACCAGCTCTTCGAAGGAAGGATCGGGAAGTGTGAAATAACTGAGTGATATGCGAAAGGCCACCACGGCTAAGCCAGTAAGCAGTCCCGATACAGCGGGCGGAATATGACGAATAGATAGCAGAAAGAAAAAAAATACTGGTGTGCCGAAGCTGAGACGAAATGTATTAGAGAATGGGTGAATATTTAGCTCGCCCGCCAGCGGTACGACCACAAGCATAAGCAGGAAAAGGAGGATATTCAGCTTCATAATTATTCACCTCCTGTGTATTCGATCAAAAAAGCAATATGAGATAAATTCACAATCCAACATTAAAATGGTGAATTAAATAAAAAAAACAAATACGGGTGTAGATAATTGTCGGTTTTTATAGATCAGACTGTAGTATAAATAACACCATTTGAATATTAAGAACAGTATACTGAAAAAAAATACAAATTAGCCAGGGGGGAGACACGAAATGAAAAAGATTAATTTGACGATCCAAATCTTTATTGGACTGGCTTTTGGTATTATAATTGGTGCCTTATTTTACGGCAATTCAGGGGTGGAAGTCTACTTAAAGCCGATCGGCGATATTTTTATTCGGTTGATTAAGATGATTGTCGTGCCTATTGTGATCTCAACTCTCATTATTGGCGTAGCCGGCGTCGGAGATATGAAAAAATTGGGTAAGCTCGGCGGAAAGTCTATACTCTATTTTGAAATCGTAACCACGATCGCCATCCTTTTCGGACTGCTTGTGGCCAATCTGGTTCGGCCTGGTGACGGTGTGGATATGTCTCATCTGGCCAAGACCGATATCCATAGCTATGTGGAGACAGCAGAAAAGACAGGCCACAGCTTCATGGATACGATTGTGCATATTGTACCTACCAATATTATTCAATCGCTGGGTGAAGGGGATATGCTGGCCATTATCTTTTTCTCCGTATTGTTCGGACTGGGGGTAGCAGCGATTGGTGACAAGGGCAAGCCTGTATTGGGCTTCTTCGAAGGTGTAGCCGACGCCATGTTCTGGGTAACCAATCAGGTGATGCGCCTGGCTCCTTTTGGTGTATTTGCATTGATCGGAACGACAGTAGCCAAGTTTGGACTGGCTTCGCTGTGGCCGTTGCTCAAGCTCGTCTTGTCCGTGTACGGCTCCATGCTGTTATTCATTGTGATTGTTTTTGGAATCATTGCAAGGCTTTGCGGTACTCGTCTCTGGACTATGGTTAAAATTTTGAAAAGCGAGTTGCTGCTGGCTTACTCGACCGCCAGTTCGGAAAGTGTTCTGCCCAAGATCATGGAGAAGATGGAAAAGTTCGGCTGTCCTAAGGGAATTACTTCCTTCGTCATTCCGATTGGATACTCCTTTAATCTGGATGGCTCTACTTTGTATCAGGCACTGGCTGCGATTTTCATTGCCCAAATGTATGGAATTGACTTGCCAATCACTACCCAAATCACGTTGGTACTGGTTCTGATTATTTCCTCCAAGGGCATTGCAGGCGTGCCGGGCGCTTCCTTTGTGGTTTTGCTAGCTACGCTCGGAGCAGTTAACCTTCCGTTGGAGGGACTGGCCTTTATCGCTGGTATAGACCGTATTCTGGATATGGCGCGTACAGTAGTAAATGTATTGGGCAACTCGCTTGCCGCCGTGGTCATGTCCAAATGGGAAGGCGAATACGATAAGGAAAAAGGCGAGGAATATGCTGCTTCTTTGAAATAAGAACGGATGAACTGAATATTTGCAGAAAAGAACACTCTTGCAGAGTAAATGCGAGGGTGTTCTTTTCATTTCCACAACTGCTATACTTCTCCATAGTTCGATATTTTATTTATGAATATATGCGCATATGGATCTAAAAAATGGTTCTTTATACCTAATTATTTTCAATTTTATTTATAATGATTATTGATAATAATCCGATATAAAGTATACCGTTTCAAACATTGGTTCAGAAGGGAAGATCCTATCATGTTTCTCAAAAAAAACGAGGCTTATTCACTTACCCCTTTAGTAGAAGAAAGCCGCAAATTGTCGCAAAAAATACAGCAGAAGGATTATTCTGCCGCAATGCAACTACCCTCTGCATCTTCTGAGGTTCAGGAAATCGCAAACAATGTCAACCAAGCGCTTGAATCCATCAAAAATGATGCTCGACACACTGACATTCGTCTAAAGCTCGTCACCAAGGCGATTGAAGTCGGCTTATGGGATATGGAGGTCGTTGCAGGTGATCCTGTAAATCCGAACAATACATTCACATGGACAGATGAATTCCGTTCCATGCTGGGGTATCAAAGCGAAAAGGATTTCCCAAATGTATTGGATAGTTGGGCATCGCGGTTACATCCGGAGGATTATGACTGGGTATTGGCAGCGTTGGCTGATCATTTGCTAGATCATACCGGAAAAACTCCTTATGACATTCAGTATCGCTTAAAGCTGAAGCATGGTGAGTATCGTTGGTTCCGTGCCACGGGAACGACGATTCGTGATGAGCAGGGTATGCCGCTTCGTATTGCGGGGGCATTATTGGATGTACATGACCAAAAGATCAAGTCTGACGAACTGGAGGCCTTAGTTACAAGATATGATCTCATCAATCGTGTGTTGGTTGAGGCTCCATACGACATCATCCTGGTTGACGGAGATGTAGAGCATCCCGATAGTGAATTTTGGTGGTCACCCCAATTTCGCAAAACGCTGGGTTTCAATGATGAAAAAGACTTCCCGAGTGTGCTTAGCAGCTGGGGTTCACGCTTGCATCCAGATGACGTTGAAATCGCGCTTAAAGCGTTGCACGACCATTTGAATGATTTTTCAGATCGCACTCCCTATGAAGTAACTTGCCGCTTGCAGAATAAAAATGGCGAATACCGCTGGTATTATAATAGTGGGGGATGCATACGTGACAGTAAGGGAGTGCCAATTCGCATGGCAGGTACCATCCGTGATGTAACGTTGGAAAAACAAAAGCAGTCCGTTGCGGACGAGCTCACGCTCAAAATACAGCATCTTTCGGATTCCATCGCAGAAATGGTGAACGGTGTCAACTCGGTTAGTAATCAGGCGCAGGAGCTGGCTACGGCTCAAGAGCAATCGACTGAGGCGGCGAATCAGGCCAAAGTCAGCGCGGAAGAGACGCAGAACATCTCCAATTTCATTAAAGAGATTGCCAATCAAACGAATCTGCTTGGGCTGAATGCGGCGATCGAGGCATCCCGTGCAGGTGAACAGGGACGCGGCTTTGCCGTAGTTGCGGATGAAGTAAGGAAGCTTGCCATTCACAGTGCCGATGCGACCGGAAATATTGAGACCAGTCTGGACGAAATGAAGACGCTCATCGAGCGGATTTTGTATAACATCGGCAACATGTCTACGTTGACGCAGACACAGGCCGCGCTCACGCAGCAGGTGAATGCATCTACGGACGAGATCAACAGCATGTCCAAAGCATTGCTTGATTTTGCAAGAACGATGTAAGCAACATTCTTCTAAGATTATGCAAGAACTAGACCGGGCTTAGTTCCGGTCTCTTTACTGATTTTGGAAAATGGATTATAATCCTCAAGAGTGAATCCGAAAGTTACAACTTACAACGATTTTGCGTGGAAAAGAGGAATACGCTTGAACTTGATAAGTTCAATTTTGGTCGGAATTGTTGCTCTGGAGCATGTGTACATTTTAATATTGGAGATGTTCCTGTGGACGACTCCACGGGCGATGCGCACGTTCGGCACCTCCAAGGAGCTGGCGGGAGTGACCAAGTCACTGGCTGCGAATCAAGGGTTGTACAACGGGTTTCTGGCTGCCGGGCTGGTATGGGGGCTGCTGTACCCGGATGCTGTGATAGGCTGGCAAATTCAGCTGTTCTTTGTCATTTGCGTGGTGGTGGCGGCGGTGTATGGCGCATTGACATCCAACAAGTCCATTTTATTAAAACAAGGACTACCCGCTATCCTGGCACTAATCAGTTTATGGATACTCTGAAGACGCCCTTAGCGGGTGTCTTTTTGCTATATTCGATCACATAATGTCTGGAATTCTAAACTCAAGGGAAAAAGGTAGTTTTTGATTGATTGTAAATCCGATTATTCCGATTTATAATGATTTTTATTACATACTTAGAGAACTCGGAGGCTGGAGACATGCGTCGTAATTGGACTGGTGTATTTGTATTGATTATATTAATGTTGGTGGTAAGTGCCTGCTCTGGCGGGAATTCCGGTTCTTCGTCTGCGACAAAGGATAGTGCAGCGAATACGAATGCTACAACAGCGGATAACGGGCAACCCAAGGATGGCGGCAGTCTGATCATCGGTGTACAAGCCGATCCGGTGGTGCTGAACCCGAACTATGCGGGTGATCGGGTGAGTCTGACGATAGATCAGGCGATATTCGCACCTTTGTTTCAGGTGAACAACGGCAAGAAGACATTCTATCTGGCAGATAGCCTGACTCCTTCGGCGGACAAGCTGACGTACACGCTGAAGCTGAAAAAGAATCTGACTTGGCATGATGGCGAGAAGCTGACGGCTGACGATGTGGTTTTCACGATTAATAAAATTTTGGACGAGAAGCAGCACAGCTTTTTGAGAAGTAATTTCATGATTAACGGCAAGCCGGTTCAGGTGAGCAAGGTTGATGATACAACAGTGGATTTCAAGCTTCCACAGGCAGCTCCTGCTTTTGAGGCGGCACTGGTACAGGTATCTCCGATTCCGAAGCATATTTTCGAGAACGAAGCCGATATTGAGAAAAGCACAAAAAACAACACTCCAGTTGGATCAGGTCCGTTCAAGTTTAAAGAATACAAAACCGGCGAGTACGTTTCGCTGGAACGGTTCGATAACTATTTTGGCGGCAAGCCGCATCTGGATTCTGTAACGTATCGAATTGTGAAGGATTCGAATGCTGCGAGCTTGGCGCTCCAGAATGGCGAAATCAATGTTAACTATGTAGATCCGCAAAATGTGGAGACGATTAAAGCAACCGGGAAGTTTGACATTTTCCCATACAGCGAAGGCCGTTTGGCTTACCTGATGTTTAATGAAAACAGCGACACCAAGCAGTTGAACAAAAAAGAAGTGCGTCAGGCGCTTTCATATGCGCTGAACCAGGATGAGTTGATTCAAGTATCTTATGGCTCCAAGGATTACGCGGATACCGCGAAGTCTGCTTTGACACAGGACGTGCTGTATCACACGAACGATGTTCCATTTTTCAATAATGATGTGAATAAGGCGAAAGAACTGCTGAAATCGGCTGGAGCTGAAGGACTGAAGCTGCGCATTATTATCCCAGGTGGTAATAAGGTGCAAGAGGCACAGGCGCTGTACATTCAGCAGAAGTTGAAGGATATCGGCGTTCAGTTGGATGTAAACAGCATGGATTCCTCGGCTTGGTCACAAAAATTCGTCGACACGAATGCCAAGGACTTCGATCTGGCGATCAGCGGCTATATCATGGGTTACGACCCGGATGCGTACCGTATCTTGTACAGCACCGGATCTTCCTCCAACTATTCGCATTATTCCAACAAGGAAGTGGATAAGCTGATGGAAGAGGGCGCGGGAGAGTCGGATACGACCAAGCGTGGAGAAATCTATAAAAAGGTACAGGAGCTTTTGGCTGATGATGCCGTTATCTATCCGATTGCTTATACCAAAACAATTGTAGCATTCGACAAGCAGTATGGCGGCATTGATCAGGCTGTGCTGAAACCGGTCGTAATTTTCGAAGATTTGTCCAAAATTTATCACAAATAAGACAGGGTTTTCAAAAATAAGCTGGGAGAACCAGCTTATTTTTTTCGAGAACAGCAAGGGGAAGAGAAACGTATGAGACAACTCATCGCCAGAAGATTGCTGCAAGTTATACCGATGCTATTTTTCGTATCCATCGTCTGCTTCGGCTTGATCAAGCTGGCTCCAGGTGATCCGGTTCTCTCTTTTGTTACACCGAATATGCATCTGGAAGATATCGAACGTATGAGGCACAGCTTGGGGCTGGATCAGCCTGCTTATGTGCAGTACATGTTATGGCTCAAAAAAAGTCTCACAGGTGATTTGGGCTACTCGCTTATTAATCACCAGCCTGTACTGGATCAGATTCTGGATCGCCTCCCGGCTACCGCCGGATTAATGGGTGCATCCATTGTACTGGCTGTCCTGATTGCGATTCCACTCGGCTTGACGGCTGCGGCCAATCGGAATCGCTGGATCGACAAGCTGATTAACCTGATGTCGTACATCGGGATTTCTGTACCGCTGTTTTGGCTCGGCATTTTACTTATTTATTTGTTTGCTATTTATCTGCATTGGCTTCCAAGTACGGGGATGCGGACCATTGGAACGGACTCGGCGCTTGATGTGATCAAGCATGGGATTTTACCGTGTTTTGTACTGGCCTTCGGGTTTTTATCTGTGTATGTGAGGTATATCCGTTCCAGTACAATAACGCAGCTCAAGGAAGAATACGTACAGATTCAATATGCGTTCGGGTCTGGAAAACGACTGGTTTTATTTCGGCATGTGCTCAAGCATGTGCTGTTGCCTATCATTACGCTGCTCGGTATGTCGGTTGCAGATCTGGTAGCCGGAGCCATCGTGACCGAGACGGTATTTTCCTGGCCGGGCATTGGCTCGCTAGGCATGACGGCGGTAAAAGGGATGGATTATCCCGTTATCATGGGCATTACACTGTTTTCCGCCCTGCTGCTGATCCTGGGCAATCTGCTTGCGGATATTTTGTACAGCATCGCAGACCCGAGAATTAAATCAACGAGGTGAACTCATGAATCGGAGCAAATGGCGCAACATCGGGATCGAGCTGATGACGAGCAAAATGGGCGCCACAGCCCTCATACTATTGATCGTATTCTCTCTAGGGGCAATCTTCGCCTTTTTGTCGCCGCAGGACCCGAACAAGCTGAACGTGCTGGAGCGACTCCAATCGCCGGGAGCGGCACACTGGTTTGGAACGGATGACTACGGCCGGGACTATTTTACAAGGGCGCTGTACGGCGGTCGTGTATCTTTGCTGGTGGGCTTCGCGTCCATGATTATTGCGACGAGTATTGGCGCAGTAGTAGGCATTGTAAGCGGCTATTTCGGTGGATGGATTGATAATTTACTTATGCGGATTTTGGAGCTGATCATGTCGATTCCGTCTTTTTTGGTTATTTTGCTGTTGAGTGTGTTTTTGAAGCCGGGCGTCGGCAATATTATTGTCATTATCGCCCTGCTGATGTGGATGAATATTGCCCGGGTGGTTCGGGCAGAGACGATGACGCTGCGGGAACGGGAATATGTGCTGTATGCCAAAGCTTCGGGACAAAGCACATTCGGGATCATCCTGAAGCATATCGTCCCGAACCTGATTCCGGTGATTATCGTGGGGGCGACGAACAATATCGCCTCGGCGATTATGATGGAATCGTCACTGAGCTTCCTCGGTTTTGGTGTGCAACTGCCGAACGCGACATGGGGAAGTATGCTGAATAATGCCCAAGGATATATTGCACAGGCTCCATATATGGCGTTATTTCCGGGGCTGCTTATTTTACTGACCGTGCTGAGCTTTAATGTTTTGGGGGATGTGCTGCGTGTAGGTTTTGAACCCAAGCTGGTGAAACGATGATTCACAGCTGCAAGACCCATGACCAATGGCTCCAGGAGCGACAGAAAGGAGCGAAAACACGATGACTGAACATCTGCTGTCTGTCGAACAACTGGAGGTTTCCTTTTTCACACGTGAGGGGGAGAATCAGGCGGTTCGAGGGGTTAGCTTTCATATTGATGCTGGAGAAACGGTAGGAATCGTAGGAGAATCTGGTAGCGGTAAAAGTGTTACAGCCAAAGCCATCATGTCTATGATTGCCCCGCCGGGCAAGCGGCTGAATGGCGATATTCGTTACCGGGGAGAAAGTCTGACGGCTCTGACGGAAAAGCAATGGCGCAAAATACGCGGGAACCAGATTGCGATGGTCTTTCAGGACCCGATGACCTCGCTGAACCCGGTCAAGAAGGTCGGCTATCATCTGGTGGAGGTGATTCGCAGACACCGGGGACTGAGCAAGGAAGCGGCTACGAAAGCCGCTGTGGAGCTGCTGCGGCAAGTGGGGATTACCGAGCCGGAGCGACGGATGAACCAATACCCGCACCAATTCAGCGGGGGGATGCGTCAGCGGGTGATGATCGCGATGGCGCTCTCGTGCAGCCCGGAGCTGCTGATTGCTGACGAACCGACCACAGCGCTGGATGTGACGATCCAGGCGCAAATTCTGGAGCTGCTCAAGACGTTGAAGCAGCAATCCGACATGGCGATTGCCCTGATCACTCATGATCTGGGCGTCGTCGCCCAGGTGTGCAGCCGTGTTATCGTGATGTACGGCGGCATGGTGATGGAGGAGGGTCGCGTGGACGATATCTTTTATCGTCCGGCCCACCCGTATACGCAGGGCCTGCTGCGCTCTGTGCCGCAGCGCACGAACGGCTTCCGCGAGCGGCTGGTGCCGATCGAGGGCACGCCGCCGGACCTGCTGGACCCGCCGTCCGGCTGTCCGTTCATGGACCGGTGCCCGCACGCGTTTGCCCGCTGTGTAGAGCGGCCACCGATGGTGGAGATTCGCCCGGATCAGCGGGCGGCCTGCTGGCTGAACGAGCCGGACGCTGTGCCTGCCGGAGTTTACGAGACATCCGAAGCGGGCCATTCGGAAGGGAGGGTTTAACGTGAGTGAAGCGAGTAATGCAGTGGGTGAAAGCCAGCCCTTGGTGGAGGTACATCGGCTTAAGAAGCATTTTGTAACAGCCAAGGATTTGTTGGGACGCAGCTCAGAGGTACTCAAGGCGGTTGACGGCGTGAGCTTCCAGATCAAGCGTGGTGAGACGTTCGGATTGGTCGGCGAGTCGGGCAGCGGCAAATCGACGGTTGGACGCTGCCTGACGCGGTTATACGATTATACGGAAGGCACGGTGCGCTTTGACGGTCAGGATATTTCCAAACTGAACGATAAGCAGCTCAAGCCGCTGCGTCGGCGCATTCAGAGCATTTTTCAGGACCCGTATTCCTCGCTTAATCCGGGTATGAACGTGCTTGACCTGATTGGCGAGCCGATGGACATTCACAGATTGCATCAGGGCAGTGAGCGTAAGGATGCCGTTGTGGCTTTACTTGAAAAGGTCGGGCTGAAGCGGGAGCATTTGTACCGCTACTCGCATGAGTTCAGCGGCGGGCAACGCCAGCGGATTTCTATCGCGCGTGCTTTGTCCGTGAATCCGGAGTTCATTGTCTGTGACGAGCCGATTTCGGCGCTGGACGTGTCTATTCAGGCGCAGGTGATTAATACGCTGGAGGATCTCCAGCAGGAATTCGGACTGACGTATCTGTTCATCGCCCATGATTTGTCGATGGTGCGGCATATTTCAGACCGGATCGGTGTGATGTACCATGGACGATTGGTGGAGGTAGCCGATGCAGATGAGCTGTATGAGCAGCCAGCCCATCCATATACACAGGCGCTGCTGTCCTCTATCCCGGTGCCTGATCCGAGAGCAGTCGGAGAGCGGGACGGTTTTGGGGCGGGCTTTGCCCAATCAGACGGTTCCTTGGCATGGGACAAGGACGGTGAGAGTGCCACTGAGCTGCGGGAAATCAGCCCCGGCCATTATGTAGCGTACCCGGTTAACCGTTAGGTTAAGGCTGGTGTACGATGTACGTGATCAATAAGGAGGCAAAAAACGATGACTGAATCGACGAACAGAGTACGTATTTCACAATGGGATGCGCTCATGCTGGAATCTTTACGCAGATTAGGCTGGTCCGATGAGGAGCTAATCCGTCGGGTGCAGCACAATGAACTGCCGTCGGACGGACAGTCCGATTTTGATTATGCAGAGCTTGCCACCGGGCTGGCGTCCAGGGAGCCAGAGGTTTTTGCCAGCGCGGTAACAGACGGATACCAGATCAAGTACAACACGATACGGGGTATTCGTTCCTGGATTTCCGCTGCGTTCGGGCGTGAGCCTGAGCTGTCACTGGTGGAAGGAAGCGAAGCCGTTACATCCGAGCTGACGAAGGTTGAGTATGATCGACTAGAGCAGGTGCTGTCGTTCGGCTGGTCGATACAGGAAGATCGGCCCGCGACTGGTGATGTTGCGGGATTGTACCGAATTGTGCCTGCTGTGCAGACGGTATAAGTTGTGGGTTCTGTTCTGAGTAGGACACAACCTTCCCATCTTTTCTCATACGGTTATCATCGGTTGGAATAGATAGAATGGTTATATTTTCCACCATAAAAGTATAAAATCAAACTCTCTTTTTTATGATATAGTTTTCATACATACTGACATAAGAGAGTTGAGGTGCGGCATGACAACACTACAAATTGTCGATCCATTCGTGAATCCGGAATTACGCGTTTTTCAGGCAGGCGCTGAGGATCAGGAGCAGGTGCAGGAGTTAATTTTACAAACTGCCAGATGGCTGCACAGCAGAGGCTCCACGCAATGGGGCAACCTACTCCAAGGGAAAGATGATCACAACCTGGGAGGGGCAATTGCACGTGGAGAAGTCATTACTTTCCGCACATCAGAGGATCATGCATTAGCAGGTGCTGTGATTTTGCAACAGCAGCCCAGTGCGTGGGATCGTAAGCTTTGGGGGCTAGATGATGCTGATTCCGACGGAGGAACCTCAGTATATTTGCATCGCCTGGTTGTGGATCGGGATAGAACCGGGAAGGGCTTAGGCCGTGAACTGGTGCAATGGATTGAAAAGGGAATTCGTTTCACAGGCAAAGACCGAATCCGATTAGACTGTATTGCGGGGAATGACAAGCTAAGCCAGTTTTACCAACAATGTGGCTATACCTATATAGGTGAAACGGGCGGCTATAATATTTTTGAAAAGATGCTAACAGAGGTAAAGGAAAAATAAAGCCTGAACTGAGTTAAGGGGCTGTCCTAGACGTCATGAAAGATGACGGTGGGATAGCTCCTTTTGTTTTAGTCTTTATTCTTTATTCTATTCGAATATACGTCTAACCACGAATTAGAGTGTTTTATAAATAAGTTTATTCGCTATTTAAAACGTCATAAATAATTATTATAAATATATATTACGTATTATATATTGAAATAACTGATTACTTTGTGTTACAACTTTAAGTAAACCTATAGATCAGTTCAGGCATGTATCTTGATAAGTGGAGGGAATGAATATAATGCTGAAAAGAGTGTACTCATTTAACGAAGGTAAGTTGGGGATGAAAGCGCTACTAGGAGGAAAAGGCGCCAATCTCGCGGAAATGACGACACTGGGTCTTCCGATCCCTCCCGGCTTTACTGTGACTACCGATGCGTGTCGAGCCTATTTTGCTTCCGGCGGCAAGCTCCCGGAGGGTTTGTTGGGAGAAGTCGTCATTGCCCTGCACGACGTTGAGGAAGCCCAGTCAGCTATATTCGGAGATATGGAGCGGCCTTTGCTGGTCTCTGTCCGCTCAGGCTCGGTAGCCTCCATGCCCGGTATGATGGACACGATACTGAATCTGGGACTGAATGATGAAACCGTGCGTGGGTTGACAGAGCAGACGGGAAATGAAACCTTCGCCTATGACTGTTACCGCAGATTTATTCAAATGTTTGGGGAAGTGGTGCTGGGTATCGAATCCAATCATTTTCACCAGCTTCAGGAGCAGAACAAGCAGACCCATGGGCGTGGCAGTGACCAGGAGGTTAGCGCAGAAGAATGGAAGGAACTGATCGAACATTATAAAGAGCTTGTCACGCAGCAGAGCGGACAGCCGTTTCCGCAGGATGTGTATCAGCAATTGCAACTAGCGGTGGAAGCTGTATTTCGCAGTTGGAACAATATGCGTGCCAAGGTGTACCGGAAGGCTTACGGCATTCCAGATGAACAAGGGACAGCAGTGAATATTCAGGCTATGGTGTTTGGCAATCTCGATAACGACAGTGGAACCGGGGTACTGTTCACCCGTAATCCCTCCACAGGTGCTAATGAATTGTACGGCGAGTATATGGTGAACGCCCAAGGCGAGGATGTCGTAGCCGGAATACGCACTCCTAGCCCTATTGCCCAGCTTCTGGAGGAGCAGCCGCTGGTCTATGAACGTTTGGAAGAGCTAGCTTCCTTGCTGGAGCGTCATCACCGGGATATGCAGGATATCGAATTCACGATTGAAAAAGGTAATTTGTATCTGCTACAGACACGTAGCGGCAAAAGAACAGCGCAGGCGGCTGTAAAAATAGCTGTGGATCTAGTAGAGGAAGGGATTATCAGCCAAGAGGAGGCTATCCAACGGATCGAACCGTCCCACATGGAACAATTGCTGCATCGCTCCGTTGACGCTTCCACACCTCTGGTTGCGATTGCCCAAGGTCTGCCTGCATCGCCCGGCGCAGCAAGTGGGCGTATTGTATTCGACGCAGATACGGCAGAGAATTGGACGAAGGATGGGCAGAAAGTCATCCTGGTCAGTGTGGAGACCTCACCTGACGATCTTCACGGGATTATTGCCGCCGAAGGCGTGCTGACGAGTCGAGGGGGGATGACCAGCCATGCGGCGGTGGTTGCGAGAGGCATGGGTAAACCCTGCATTTGCGGTTGTGAGGCGCTGAGCATTGACCTGGACAGTCGGAGCGTCAGCATCGGTGCCCTGACCTTTCAGGAAGGGGAGGATATTTCGATTGATTCGACCTCCGGGCAGGTGTATCAAGGCAGTCTGTCGCTGAACGAGCCAGTCATTACACCGGAGCTGCTGAAGCTGCTGGAGATTGCGGATGAAATTCGGACGTTGAAGGTCTACACCAATGCGGATACGCCACTCGACGCCGCCAAAGCTCGGAAATTTGGAGCCGAGGGCATCGGGCTTTGTCGTACAGAGCATATGTTTTTCTCAGGCAATCGTCTGCCTATCATTCAGGCGATGATTTTGGCCGAGGATCAGGAGGCGCGGGTTCTTCATTTGAATCGTCTGCTCCAAATGCAACAATCCGACTTTGAGGCTATGTTCAGTGCGATGGACGGTTTACCGATGACCATCCGCTTGCTGGACCCCCCGTTGCACGAGTTCCTACCGAACCTGGAGCAGCTTCAGGAACAACAGCGGGAGCTTGAGCTTTCCGGCGGCCATGTGGAGGAGCTTCAACGTCTTAAAAGTACCATCTCCAAGGTGCACGACCTGCGGGAGATTAACCCTATGCTGGGATTGCGCGGTGTTCGGCTGGGCATTCTGTTTCCGGAAATATACGATATGCAGGTTGAAGCGATCTTTAAGGCCGCGGAAGCAGCACTGCGCAAGGGCGTGGATGTGAGACCAGGGATTATGATTCCGTTGGTCGGACATTCGAATGAACTCAAGCAGATGAGAGAACTGGTCGATGGGGTGGCGACTCAGGTACTTAGCGAAGAGTTTAAGTGGTTCAGGTATCGGGTGGGCACCATGATTGAGGTTCCAAGAGCCGCCCTGCTGGCAGACAGCGTGGCCCAGTACGCCGACTTTTTCTCCTTTGGAACCAATGATCTCACACAAATGACCTTTGGTTACAGTCGGGATGATGCCGAAGGTAAATTCCTCGGCTCCTATATGGAAAAAAACATCTTGGAAGCGAACCCTTTCCAGGTGTTGGATCAGGATGGCGTAGGCAAGCTGATTGAATGGGCTGTTGCCAAAGGCAGGGCAAAAAAGCCTTTTCTGGAGACAGGTATCTGTGGGGAGCATGGCGGGGATAGTGAGTCTATTCTCTTTTGTCACCGCAGCGGACTGGATTATGTCAGTTGTTCACCGTACCGGGTACCATTTGCCCGCATTGCCGCCGCTCAAGCAGCCTTGCTTGTTAGAGTGGAGCAGCCTGAGGGAGCGTTGTCTGTTTTGTAGCTGAAAGTAGTCTCTACATTTCAATAACACATTTAAGGCAGCCTTGATCCAAAGGCTGCCTTCCTCGTTTTACACTATAGTTACCACAATATAGGGGAAAGTTCCGTCAGGAAGTAAAAAATTTAGTTATACATGAAAAATGGGGATATCGCGTCTCCCTCTTTTACATATGATGATAAGAGAAGTTTTGTAAGCGCTTCAGATCAGGGTGACATACAACTATGCGAAGCTACAGGAGGCGGTTAAGATGGACAATTACATGAGCTGGATAAAAATTGGTTTTTTTCTCAGCGTTCTGTTTTTACTTGCAGCGGCATGCACTACCTCTCCCAAGCTGGAAAACACGGAAGGGAAAAAAGTCCGGCTGACCATGCAAGTCTGGGGGAATCCTGCGGAGGTGAAGGTGTACCAGCGGGCGCTCGATGCATTTGAAAAGGAAAACCCGAATATTGAGGTTAAGCTGGTGCCTGTACCGGGAGACCAATATGAGCAAAAGCTGCTGACACAGCTTCAGGGAAGTCGCGGACCGGACGTGTTTTATTCGTATGAGCCGACGATTGCACGTTTAATTGGGGCGAAGCAGGTACAGCCGTTAGGTGAGTTTTTAAAAAGTGATGCCAGTGATGTAAAAGCCGAGGATTTCCCGGAAGGATTGTGGGGTCCGGCGAAGCGTGATGGGGAAATCTACGGAGTCACTCCCGATTCCAATCCGATGGTGATGTATTACAACAAAAAGGTTTTTAAGGATGCCAGTGTGAAGACACCGCAAGAATATTATGACGAGGGCAAGTGGAACTGGGACGCTTTTGAGGAAGTCACATCGAAGCTGAAAGCTGCCGGAAAGCAGGGCTATATTGCAGAAAACTGGTGGGCGCACTGGTATTCATGGGTGTGGTCGAATGGTGGCCGGATTTTTGATGAACAAGGCAAGTATGTACTGGATCACAATGAAAAGGGCAAGGAAGCCTTCCGCTTCATGTACGATATGGTGAACAAGGGAAATGCGGTATATCTCGGTTCGCTTCCCAAGGGGCAGGGAGCAGATGCGATGTTCATGTCCAACCAGGTCGGTATGCTGGCGGCCGGAAGATGGCTGGAGCCCTTGTTCAGTCAAAATAAAAGCCTCGACTTTGATTATATTTACTGGCCCTCCAACACGGGCAAAAATGAACCTGTCGCCATTCCGGTTGCTTACGTAGCCGTAAACAAAAACAGTCCACATCTGCAAGAGGCTATGAAGATGGCCGCATTCTACGTCTCGGTGAAGGGGCAGGAGGCGCGACTGGTTGAAGGTGGGAATGCCATGGGTACGCTTGCCGCAGCAGATGAGAGCATTATGAAAAAGGCGACGATTGAGCATTCCAGCTATTTGACCGAAGGACGTGACAAAGGGCATGCGCATGGCTCTGCACTGGCCTACGACGCGCAGGTACCGGGATTAAACTCGGATATCACGGAGACGATTGACCTGATGTTCCTTGGCAAGCAGGATGCGGCGGCAACGATTGAGAAGCTGAATCAGATCATATCCAAGGCGGTCAAGTAGGCACGGAATAAGGCCGTGACCGGGGAGGAAGGTGACAAGATGCAGAAAAAGCATCAAGCGCTATGGGGCTATCTATTCATTAGCCCCCAGTTTCTGGGCCTGCTATGTTTTTCGCTATTGCCGTTGCTATATGCGTTTTATTTGAGCTTTGTGAATTGGGACGGCTTTGGCGTGCCTTTGTTTGTCGGCTTGGACAATTTCAGGGGCCAGCTATCTGATCCTGATTTTTGGAAGGCACTTTTCAATACGATGTACTATATGGTGCTGGTGATTCCGGCAGGGATTGTATTGGCTCTGCTCGTGGCGATTGTCCTGAACAAAGTGAAGGGCAAGGAAATATACCGTTTGTTCTTTTTCATGCCTGTTGTGACCAGCTCGGTATCGGTCGGGGTCATCTGGATGTGGATACTGAACGGCGAATTTGGCATTTTAAATCATCTGCTGCGAGCGATTGGGATTACAGGCCCGATGTGGCTTACGGATACGCAATGGGTAATTCCGTCGATTGCGCTTTTGAGCATATGGCTGGGGCTGGGATATAATATGGTCATTTTTCTGGCAGGACTACAGGGCATCTCCAAAAGCTATTACGAGGCAGCGGAGATTGACGGAGCCAGCAAGCTTCAGCAGCTAAGGTATATTACCCTGCCGCTATTGTCACCAACGACCTTTTTTGTCACCATCATGATGGTCATTAGCTCTTTTCAGGTGTTCGATCAGGCGTTCGTCATGACGAATGGGGGGCCAGCCAAGGCAAGCTATACGCTTGTGTACCATATTTACGATCAGGCATTCATTGATTTTACGATGGGGGAAAGTGCTGCGGCAGCAATGATTTTGTTCGCAATTATTCTTGTCTTTACCCTGCTGCAATTTAAAATGCAAAAGAGGTGGGTGCACTATGGAGACTAGGCAAAACAGCAGGGATTTCCTGCGCCATGTGCTGCTCGCTGTCGGCTCTCTGATGATGTTTTTTCCCTTCCTGTGGACGGTTCTCAGTTCTCTGAAGGATATTTCGCAAATTTTTGTCGTCCCACCCCAATGGATTCCCGATCCGTTTGTATGGAGTAATTATCCAGCTTCACTGGAGGCTATGCCCTTCGTGCAGGCGTACATGAACAGCTTTTATATTACGGTCATTATCGTGACAGCGACGCTGATTAGCGCGTCCATGGCGGCGTATGCTTTTGCCAAAATCCGCTTTCCGGGGTCGAATGTCCTGTTTATCCTGTTCCTTGCTACGATGATGGTGCCCAAACAGGTAACGATGATCCCGCTGTATTTGGTGATGGACCGCATCGGGTGGCTGGATACGCATTGGTCGCTGATTGTACCCGGAGCGTTGTTTAACGCGTTTGCGGTGTTCCTGCTGCGCCAGTTCGTGATGGGGATTCCGCGCGATCTGGAGGAAGCGGCGGTCATGGACGGGGCGGGGTACATTCGTATTTACTGGAGTGTCATTCTGCCACTGATTCGCCCAGCGTTAGCCGCGATTGGGATTTTTACCTTTTTGGGCGCCTGGAACAGCTTTCTCGATCCGCTGATTTACCTCAATACACCAGAGAAATTCACGGTTCCACTGCTGCTCAACAATTTTAAAGGGCTGTATACCGCGGATTGGTCGCTGATGATGGCGGGTACTACCATTTCCGTCGTTCCGGTGCTGCTCGTCTATATGATTGCTCAGAAGCAAATTATCGAAGGCATAACCTTGACGGGCATCAAGGGGTAGGGGCGTTTCCCTGCTCCTTTTTCTGTTCTTTTCGATACTGTAACGGGGTATACCCGGTGCATTGCTTGAACACACGGCCAAAATGGGCAATGCTGTCAAAGCCCGTTTTTTCAGCGATCGTTGTCACTTTCCAGCTCGTTTCACTCAAATACGCCCGGGCCTGTTGGACTCGAACATCCTGAAGATATTCAACCAGGGTGAAGCCTGTCGTCTGTTTGAAAATACGACACAAATACGTGCTGCTGATATAAAAATGCCTTGCCAGTTGATCCAGAGTCAGCCTCTCCGCATAGTGGGCATGCAGGTATTCGATGACCGCATACACTCGCTGCTGCTTCTCGCTGCGTTCCGGCGCAATGGTATCGGGGGTGGAGGATTGTATGCGGCCGATTCGGATAAGCAGTTGGAGCAGCAAGCTTTGGAGGTACATATGGCGGTATGCATGATCTTGATGATACTCATCCAGCATTTGCTGGAACAGATGCTCCAGCTCGCACTGTTCCTCCGCCGAAGGGCGAAGCAAAAAGCTTTTCTCCGGCAGGAGGGGCTGCTTCTGACCCCCGTAAGGCACGGTGTTTGTTAATGTGGAGACAAATTGCTCATCAAAGTTGATCAAAATTCGTTCATGACTACCGCTGCCTTTATTACTCGTACGGTGGAAATCATGCTTGCTGATCCAAATCAGATCGCCCTTCTGTAGAGCGTATACCCGCTGATTAATGTAATAGTAGCGCTCTCCTGCCAGCAGATAATAGATTTCATGTGCTTGGTGAACATGGTCGGCGGACATACTGAACGGCTCCGTCCGTAGCGCTTGCTCGATGGCAAAACGGGGTGTGGCGATCACATCAACGGTCTCCTTTACGAGAGAATTCAAGAGGATAATATATGTATACTTTAAGGATAAATTCACAATAAATGCGAAGAATTCGCTCTTTCTTATACTATAAAATAAAAGTAATTCATGCAAAGGGTGTGAGCCAATTGGCTAAAATCAAATATGCACTTGTGGGTACTGGAGGAAGAGCCGAATTTTTTTACGGTGAAGTTGTTACCGTTTTCAAGGATACTTCGGAGCTGATCGCGTTCTGTGACGTCAATCAGACGAGAATGGACTATGCCAATCGGTTGTTGCAGGAGAAATATGAGCACAAGCCGATTCCAACCTATAAAGCTCATGAATTTGAACGAATGATCGCAGAAACACAACCCGATATCGTGATCGTCACGACCATTGACCGTGTGCATCATCATTATATTATCCGGGCGATGGAGCTGGGCTGTGATGTTATTTCCGAGAAGCCGATGACGGTGGATGAGGACAAATGTCAAGATATTCTAGATGCCATAGATCGCACGGGACGGAAGCTGCGCGTCACCTTTAATTATCGTTATGCGCCCCATAATACGAAAATACGCGAGGTGATTATGGACGGGTCGCTTGGTGATATCTTGTCGGTCAACTTCGAATGGCTGCTGAACACACAGCATGGTGCGGATTATTTCCGTCGCTGGCACCGGGATAAGCGCAACAGTGGCGGTCTGCTGGTGCATAAATCGACGCATCATTTCGATCTAATGAACTTTTGGCTCGGCTCAAAGCCGGAAACGGTGTATGCGATGGGCGATCTGAAATTTTATGGCCGGGAAAATGCGGAACAGCGTGGTGTGACTGAGTTCTATCAACGGGCTTACGGCAGCAAGGCAGCGGAAAATGACCCGTTTGCGCTGCATCTGGACCGTAACGAGCACCTGAAAAGCATGTATTTGGATGCCGAGCATGAGGATGGCTATGTGCGGGATCAAAGCGTATTTGGCGACAATATTAGCATTGAGGACACGCTGAGTGTCATGGTGAAGTACAAGAACAAGACAGTCATGAACTACTCGCTGAATGCTTACATGCCTTGGGAGGGATTTATCATCGTGTTCAACGGCACCAAGGGTCGGATGGAGGTACGGGTATCCGAGCAATCCTACGTTAATTCCGGGGGCAGTAAGGCAGACGAGGGGGCGTTAAAAGAAAAAACCATTACGATCTATCCCCACTTTGCAGCACCTTATGAGGTGGAGGTAGAGGAAGGCGTGGGTGGTCATGGCGGTGGTGATCCGGTCATGCTGCGGGATATTTTTGATCAGCCGGCAGATGATCGGTTTCATCGCGCAGCCTCGCATATAGATGGAGCTTGGTCTATTTTAACGGGCATTGCCGCCAATCGCTCCATCCGTACGGGCCAGCCAGTGAAGGTGGAGGAACTGGTTCATTTGTAAAGACGGGCAACCACTAAAATAACCAAGAAGCCCCCCTGTTTATCTTATGAACAGAGGGGCTTCTTGGTATTTTGCTGTCAGCGGCGGCAGAGTTTCTGTTAGCTGTCGTAGGGTACTTATTTCATTATTGATCAGCAGTCAGTTCACGGGCTCCCAGTTGTTGTACAGGACGATGGTTATCGGGAAAAATAGTAGCAAACCGGCTGATTTGGTCTGCCGACATTTCAATGGGTTTTTCCAGTACTGTCCAGTTCACATGCTCTGTGCAAGGCGGAGTGGTCAGAGATCCGTTATAGCGAATCGAGTGCAGATCCTTCGGCAGAAGAGTAGCGAGATTCAGTTCTCCCTCCAGAGCCTCTTCCTGAGAAACATCTTTTGGCAGTTTGGACCAAATACGGCTGAAAGCCTTATTCTCCTTGCCGCCTTGAATGAGTACGCCTAAGACGGCGGTGCTGCCGTTGTCACTTTGATGAACAAAATGAAGCTCCATATCGGCATTTTTACCATCTATTTGGTGTTCACTGGGATGATGAAAGTGAAACTGCTTTAAAGTGAATTTGGTACCGTCCAGTACAATATAATTACTGGGGTTGGCTGCATTGATTTGAACGGTGTGTCCATTATTCAGAATGGATACTTTCGTATTGGTGTAGTGAACCTGTATCGGCTGCTGCGTTTGCGAGGCTTCCATTCGAGTATGTTCTATGTTGACAGGGGATTGTTCGAGGCCATTACCACAAGCGGCGAAATCCTTTTCCAACTCTCCCCAATGCTCCGGTCCCTCCTCTCCTTCATAGGACCAGTGTGTTTTCTGAACAACCGCATGGGCGGCGCTACCAGTCGGTGAAGACGAAGTATTCGTAGATTTGGAAGTGGCGGGCTGAGCATTACATCCAGTTGCGGACACAACCAGGAAAATAGCAAACATGCTGGACAAGCAAACTCTCCAGTTTTTTTTCATTGTGCATGATCCTTCTTCCCAAAGTAGAGTGTGTGAAACTTTTTACATTGTAAATTATTGTACAAAGTTATCAAGGGTACAAGGACTTAGGAAGAAGGAATGGGTGTACTCTTTTTTTACAGCTTATTCAGAATGTTATCCTCCAGTACAACGGATTTATCCCCGTACTCCTTAATAATATGCTTTTCTCCCCAGGCGCACAGAGAATCCAAAATGCTCTTCAGACTACATCCATATTCACTAAGCTCGTACTCCACTTTGGGAGGTACCTGATTGTAGCTAATTCGATTGACGATGCCGTCTTCCTCTAATTCCCGAAGCTGCTGCGTCAGCATTTTTTGTGTAATCGAAGGCATGATGCGTTTCAATTCGCTTGTCCGCATTTTCCCATGTGTCAAATGACACAGGATCACACACTTCCACTTCCCACCGATCACCTCTAAAGTCGCCTCAACCGAGATGTTGTATTTTTTCTGACCCAATGTCGATCCCTCCGTGTGCTTTACTTTTGGTTTAGGGTACTTTTTGGTACCTATATTACTAAAAAGTACGTACTGTTCATAATTGTTTGAATAACTCATAATAACATCTGCTGGTCGAAGATTTCTATAGATTAGGAGTGAACCACATGTCGTCAGACTCAAAACGAAGTATTTGGCCATTACTGGCTTTAGCCGTAAGCGCCTTTGCCATTGGGACAACCGAGTTCATCAGCGTGGGGCTGCTTCCCCTGATCGCTGAGGACTTGCACATATCCGTAACCATGTCTGCCTTAACCGTTACTTTGTACGCATTAGGGGTAACCATCGGAGCGCCGGTCCTGACCTCGTTAACATCAAGTGTTCCCCGTAAAACGCTGCTGCTGTGGATCATGATTGTATTTATTGCAGGCAACAGCCTCGCTGCGTTCTCCGGTGGAATTGTCATGCTGCTGATTGCACGCGTGATCTCGGCGTTCTCCCATGGGGTGTTCATGTCCATTGGCTCCACTATCGCAGCCGACCTTGTACCCAATGACCGCCGAGCCAGTGCCATTTCCATTATGTTCTCCGGGCTAACCGTAGCCACGGTCACGGGTGTACCCTTGGGAACCTTTATCGGACAGCAATGGGGCTGGCGAGCGGCCTTCATGGCGATTGTGATCGTCGGTGTGGTGGCACTCATTGCGAATCTAATTTTGCTGCCGTCCACTCTGCGAAAGGGGAACAGAACCCCTTTCCGCGAGCAAGTCAAACTGGTTACCAATGGCCGCTTGCTGCTTGCATTTATCATTACAGCCTTGGGGTATGGAGGCACGTTTGTGGTGTTTACTTATTTATCTCCATTGCTTCACGACATAACCGGATTTAAGCAAAGTACGGTAACGTTTATTCTTTTGCTGTATGGAATTGCGATTGCTATTGGGAATGTTATGGGTGGAAAAGCTGCAAACCGCAAGCCGCTTTCAGCTTTATTTTACATGTTTTTGATTCAAGCGATTGTCCTGCTCGTCCTGCTGTTCACTGCTCCTTTTAAAACCGCCGGACTGATTACGATCTTTTTTATGGGATTGCTTGCGTTCATGAACGTGCCCGGCCTACAGGTATATGTGGTGATGTTGGCTGAACGTTTTGCCCCCAAAGCTGTAGATGTCGCTTCCGCCGTCAATATCGCTGCTTTCAACGCGGGAATTGCGATTGGAGCATACGTGGGTGGAAGGGTGACTGATTCCTTGGGTCTTATTCATACGACCTGGATCGGGGCGATTATGGTTTTCGCTGCGGTTCTACTTACAGGCTGGAGTCGCGCGCTAGAAAAAAGGGATATAATCACCGCTATAGGTTCACAATCTTAAAAAATGCAGAGAGGAAGATAAACAATGACTCAAAACTTACACAGCACAACAACATTGCACAACGGAGTTCACATGCCTTGGTTCGGAATCGGGGTATTTAAGGTGGAGGAAGGCTCAGAGCTGGTCGATGCCATCAAGGCGGCTGTGAAGCATGGTTATCGCAGTATAGATACAGCCGCAGCTTATGCTAACGAAAGTAGTGTAGGACAAGCCATCCGGGAAGCTCTTCAGGAAAATAACCTGTCTAGAGAAGACCTTTTCGTAACGTCCAAAGTGTGGAATGCCGATTTGGGGTATGAAGAGACACGGGCAGCCTATGAAGTAAGTCTGGACAAGCTGGGTCTGGAGTATCTGGATCTGTATCTGATTCATTGGCCGGTTCAAGGCAAGTATAAAGAAGCCTGGAGAGCGTTGGAGTCCTTGTATAAGGAAGGGCGGATCAAGGCAATCGGAGTCAGCAACTTCCAGACTCATCATTTGGAGGACCTTATGAAGGATGCTGAAATCACGCCAATGGTGAATCAGGTGGAATTTCATCCACAATTAACACAAACCGAGCTACTGCAATTCTGTCAAAAGAACAACATTCAAATGGAAGCCTGGTCCCCATTAATGCAAGGCCAACTGCTCGATCATGCGGTACTGCAAGACATAGCGACCAAGTATGGTAAATCGGTGGCGCAAGTGATTTTGCGCTGGGATGTGCAGCAGGGAGTTGTCACCATTCCCAAGTCTACCAAGGCGCATCGGATTGTCGAAAATGCCGACATTTTTGATTTTGAATTGACGCAAGAGGATATGGAACGAATTCAGGCATTAAATGCGAATCATCGGGTAGGTCCTGATCCGGATAACTTTGATTTTTAAACTCTATTTCCAAGATACGCCGTTCCTTTCTTCAATGAAAGGAGCGGTGTTTTTTGTCCTTGATGGGTCTGGAGCCACAGCATTCCAACCCCGCCATATGGTATTATAGGGTATGATAAAAGAGATGTTTTGGAAGCTTGTGAAAATGAAGACAATCCGGGGGACCTCATGAATAAGACGATTGCAGATATAGCCCAAATGGCTGGTGTGGCCAAGAGCACGGTATCCCGTTTTTTGAACGGCGGGGCTGTCAGTGTGGATACGAGACGAAAAATTGAAAAGGTGGTCAAGGACACAGGTTATGTACCTAATACCTTTGCCCAGAGCTTGAAAGCGAAGCGGACTAACATTATCGGAACCGTTGTGCCGCGTCTGGATTCCTTTGCCACATCCCATACGCTGATGGGTATA
Source organism: Paenibacillus sp. FSL R10-2782 (assembly GCF_038592985.1). Classification (NCBI taxonomy): domain Bacteria; kingdom Bacillati; phylum Bacillota; class Bacilli; order Caryophanales; family Paenibacillaceae; genus Paenibacillus; species Paenibacillus sp. FSL R10-2782. The sequence continues at coordinate 377,595 of NZ_CP151951.1, forward strand.
GATGAAGAGCTGCGGGCGCAGCATTATCAGATGCTGATCTCGAATACGAGTCAGGATGTGAAGCGCGAAATCGAAGCCATTTACGAGCTGGGTCGGCAAAAGATTTCCGGTATTATTTTACTGGCTGCCGAAATTACCGATGAGCATCTGACCGCGATCCGCGACATTGCGATTCCGGTTTTGCTGGTGGGACAGCAGCACACACAGCTTCACAGCCTTATCCATGATGACTACCGGGCGGGATATGATATCGGCGCGTATGTTCTGTCACAGGGCCACCGTGAAATTGCCTACGTCGGCGTTACGGAAAAGGATGTCGCTGTCGGTGTACGGCGCAAGGAGGGCTTTAAGCAGGCTGTTCAGGATGCATTGCTCGATCAAGCTCATAGGGACGATGTGAAGCAACTGGAGCGAGCCGCCGGGTACGATATCAGATACTATGAAACCGGCTTTAAAATGTCCGATGCACGGGTGGCTGCGTCTGCGATTTTAGATGGCTTTAAGCCGTCATTAATGGTGTGTGCTACGGATAATATTGCGCTTGGCGTGATTAATGCGGCGTATTCCAGAGGAATTGCTATTCCGTCGGAATTGTCGGTGACTGGCTTCGGGGGATACGATATTACAGAGGTGATCCATCCTGCACTAACAACCGTGCAATATCCGTACATGGAAGCAGGACGCGTAGCGGCGCAAAATATTGTACGGCTGGTAGAACACAAACCAGTAGAGAAAGTGACTGTTATGAATTATTCCCTTATAGAGAGAGAAAGCGTTGACAAACGCTGAACAGGTGGATTATAATTTCTTCGAAACCGGTTCCATAGCACTCGGGCACAAGTGGAATCGGTTGCAAATCCATGGATGAGTATATTTTTTTAATCGCATAGGAACCGGTTCCTATATTATTTTTTTCATTTACATTGGAACCGGTTCCTGAGGCGAAAGTTTTTAATAAGAATGAGGTACACCTATGAAAATGACAAAAGAACAAAAGTATCGACTGATTGAGCAGGCAGAGCCCGGTGAAATAGCCAGCTTGGAGAAAAAGGTGGAGCAATGTCACTGGCGCCAGGAGTTTCATATTCAGCCATCGACAGGCTTGCTCAATGATCCCAATGGCTTTTCATATTATCAGGGTGAATACCATTTGTTCTATCAGTGGTTCCCGTTTGGAACCGATCATGGAATGAAATACTGGTATCATTTGAAGTCCAGAGATTTGGTCGCATGGGACGACGCAGGCATCGGGATCGCACCGGGTGATTACTTTGATTCACATGGTGCTTATTCAGGTAGCGCGATGGAGCATGAGGGCAAGTTGTATATGCTGTATACGGGAAATACACGTGACGGGGACTGGATTAGACATCCTTATCAATGTATGGCAGTGATGGATGAGAGCGGTCTCATAACAAAATGGGAGCATCCCGTTATTCCGAACGTGCCGGAAGGCTATACGGATCATTTTCGTGATCCCAAGCTGTGGAAGGACGGAGACAGCTTTTACTGTGTGATCGGTGCCCAGAGAGCGAATTTAACAGGCTGCGCCGTCCTTTATCGGTCAACCGACCTCCATACGTGGCAGTTTGAGGGGGAACTGCGCACAGGGCTGGAAATGTTTGGCTACATGTGGGAATGCCCCGATTATTTTGAACTGGACGGCTCGGGTGTATTGGTATTTTCTCCTCAGGGCCTGGAGCCTTCCGGGGATGAGAATCACAATATTTATCAGTCGGGCTATGTGATCGGCAAGCCGCTGGATACCGGGACCAGAATATTGGAGCATGGGGCATTCCACGAGCTGGACCGTGGCTTTGACTTTTATGCACCGCAGACGATGATCGACCCGCAAGGGCGGCGTATTATGGTGGCGTGGATGGGATTACCGGATATCGATTGTCCGACAGATCCGAACGGCTGGGCGCATTGCCTGACGCTGCCGAGGGAGCTTACCCTTCATGAGGGTAAGCTCATACAAAGGCCGATACCTGAGCTGTCTACGCTGCGTAGAAAGCGTGAGAATCGGGTGGCTGACGTATTATCGTCAGAGAGCAAAACCTATACGGGCTTCAAGGGTACGGCCTATGAGCTGATTTGTGAGTTTGATCTTTTGAGCGCCAAGGCGTGCGGTATTGAATTTCGTGCAAGTGCGACCGAGAAAACGGTGATCCGATATGATGCCGTTAGCCGCAAGCTAGTGCTGGACCGTTCGCAATCGGGTGAGCCAGTCGCTGCTTCGTATGGTGAGATAAGACAGTGCGCCATGAATGGGGATCGTATCAAGCTTCATCTGTTCGTGGATACGTCTTCGGTGGAAATTTTCGTCAATGATGGGGAAGAAGTGTTCACCAGTCGTATTTTTCCGCACCCAGAGAGTGACGAAATACACTTTTTTGCCGACAAGGGAGAGGCTCTCTTCCAAGCGGTAAAATGGGATTTTACATGAATATTCAAATCATCAAGTGGATCGTTAATCATCAATAACATAACGGAATGAACGAGAGGATGAACATCATGGCGGAGAACTGGGAAATAGCCAAAGAAGTGATCCAAGCAATCGGTGGGAAGGATAATATTGAGTCCTTTGCTCACTGTGCAACACGCCTGCGGATTATGGTGCATGACAAGGAGAAGATTGACCAGAAAAAGGTCGAAGAAATCGACAAGGTCAAAGGAGCTTTTTTCAACTCGGGTCAGTATCAGATTATTTTTGGTACAGGTACGGTCAATCGGATTTTCGAAGAGGTCGAGAAACTCGGAGTGACCGGATCCTCTAAAGAAGAAGTGAAGAGCCAGGCGAAAAAGGAAGGCAACGTCTTCCAACGCTCCATTCGTACCTTTGGCGACGTATTTGTACCGATCATTCCGGTGCTGGTTGCTACGGGGCTGTTCATGGGATTGCGGGGCTTGCTTACCCAGCCGCAAATTCTGGCCCTGTTCGGCATGACGCCGCAGGATATTTCACCGAATTTTCTATTGTTTACCCAAGTATTGACGGATACGGCTTTTGCTTTTCTACCTGCGCTGGTCGCGTGGTCAGCCTTTAGAGTATTCGGCGGCAGCCCGGTGCTCGGTATCGTCCTCGGTTTGATGCTGGTGAACCCGGCCTTGCCCAATGCCTATGCTGTTGCGGACGGCTCAGCTCATCCCTTGACGATGTTCGGCTTCATCCCTGTGGTCGGTTATCAGGGCTCAGTATTGCCAGCCTTCTTCGTGGGTTTAATCGGAGCCAAGCTGGAACGGGGACTGCGCAAACGGGTACCCGAAGCGCTGGATCTGATTCTTACGCCATTTTTAACACTGTTGATCATGATTATACTGGGGCTGTTTGCCATCGGTCCGGTTTTCCATTCTCTTGAAGAATGGGTACTGCAAGGAACTACGTTGGTATTGGATTTGCCTTTCGGTATCGCAGGGATTGTCATTGGTTTTCTGCATCAGATTATCGTAGTTACGGGTGTGCATCATATATTTAATTTTCTGGAAATTCAACTGCTCGAAAAGAATGGCGTAAACGCCTTCAACGCGATTATTACTTGCGCTATGGCTGCCCAAGGCGCGGCTTGTCTGGCGGTTGGACTGAAAACGAAGAACAGCAAGCTGAAAGCATTAGCGCTTCCTTCCTCGTTGTCCGCTTTTCTGGGAATTACGGAGCCGGCTATTTTCGGTGTTAACCTGAGATATATGAAGCCTTTTGTTATGGGTCTGATCGGTGGGGCAGTTGGTGGTTTTATCGCCTCCATCTTCCATTTGGCGGCAACAGGTATGGCCATTACAGTCATTCCGGGTACACTGCTCTACATGAATCATCAGCTTCCGCTTTATATTTTGGCAAACGTGGCTGCTATGGCAGTAGCCTTTGTCCTGACCTGGATGTTTGGCTATAACGATAAAATGCTGGAGGAAGTCAAAACAGCAGGTTCCTCCAATTAGCATCACCTAGATGGTATGAATAAGTAAGCACACGCTTAGGAATTAAATGTAACGGTCGTTCTACTCTGGAGCGCTCTCGCCCCTTGTTAAAAAGGGCTGCTAGAGAAAGCATCCAAGTGGGGCGGCCATTTTTCTTTAAACTTTAGCATTTCGTATCCGGTTACGCATCATGACTTTGATCGCCAGTCAGTTCGGAACGCAACGGGTTGCCAGAGTATTTACCATGGCATGGATTTGGGTCGTAGAATGGTTTCCTTCCTTTAATGCGGTATTCCTTGACAAACTGTAGCGATTTTTATCAAATCCCGAAAACAAAATTTTATGTCAATAATGAAAAAAATTCAAAAAATATATACGATGGTTATTTTGTGTGTTATTATATAAATGTTGTTAAAATTTAGTATTTGGAAGCGATTATCTGCGAAAAACTTCTTGTAACAATGCTAATTGTTATGTTGGTAGCCATTGGGTTGAATCCTGCAAGCTCTTATGCAGATTCATCTTCATTGGCTAAAGACGCTTCTAACCAGTCCCTATTCCCACCCTACTCCTCAATTGTTAATTCGGATACGCTCTTGAGCGGCTTGACGCTAGAGGAGTATAATGAAGCTATAGCTAATGCAGTTCCACTGGAGTCAGTAATTGTAAAAAGTGATGAAACTCAATCCATTGAAAAAATTTCCCCTATGGCTGTGCCATCTTGGTCATTTAGCCACCTAAGTCGTAACGATGGATTTTGGTCAGATAAGTTTTCAATTGGTTATGCAGGGTATGTGCCTGTAAGTGTGGTACAGTGGGGAGATGATAGTTCTTGGTCTCAACCCGATGTTGGTTATACACTTGTGAGTAGAGATTATTTGGGCAAGGTTCGCATGGTTTCCGGAAGATATACAGGCACGAATGCAAAATTTGAAATCAAGGTACCAGAAGCTGGACAATACCAAATGTTAGTAAATAATTTAAATGACTATACCATTTCCGGAAATGGATTCATGGGTTATTAAATCTTTTTTAATGGATTACTTTTGGAAGGGAGGAAGTGAGTGTGAATAAGCGACTCAGAACAGTTGTTATTATTTCAAGTCTAATTGTCGTTGTCGGAGGGGCGGTGGCTGTTATCAAAAGTCAGACCTTTGCGAACAGCAGTAAGCCTCAAACCCAAACTACCAATGATCCTGACTGGCTCACACCTGAGAAAAAGAAGGAGATAAACGAGAAAGTGTTATCTTCACAAGCAGAAATTATACACACAAAATATGGAGATTTTTTCCCTGTTGAAGTTCCGAATGAGTATCCAAGCGATCAGGTTGCAAATCGGGACAATAAAGAGGAGATAACAGCTCAGACAAAGCAAGTTATCAAGAATAATTTTGTTTACGAAAAAAAAGAGAAAAAAAACTAATTTTTCCGGAACGCTTGTAAAAATGAGCGTTCTTTTTTGTGCGCCATGCATGGGCGCGTAATTAGTCGGTGAAAGTCCGCTATGGGGGCTGACAGTTGCCAACCATTAGCCAAGAGCAAGGGTGTCCGCCGTGAGGGGGAATCTGGGGGCAAAATTCCGACCTGAGGAACACGAACCGCATCAGGTATCCAAAGTGGGATGAGCCTGCAAAACAAGGCATAAAAAAGCATGTATTTATACTGATAGCTAAAAAAGCTCTGCCGACCCATTAAGGTTAGCAGAGCTTTATTGTTCCTATCCGTTTAAGCACCTCCAATGGTAACGTAAGGCTGAATACTATGGTGGTGATTAAGTGCTTGATCCGGCACAGTTACAATAAACAAAAAGCTAGCCGCAATGATTAGCAGCACCATTTTTTTCAACATTGTTCATCCACACCTTTTCAATAAGATTTAAAAATGCTGTTTTAGTTTCTGGAACCGCATAATCCTGAAAGTGTAAAAAAAGACCCATACAATTTATAAAATAAGTCTCATTATTTAGTTTATGATAACTTATCATTGAATACATCAAATGTTTAAAACCATCAATGTAAGAACCTCGATGTAAATCATAATATGCTAATTCGTAACCAAACCACGCGATATAGTCCGGTATCACCTGTTGAGTATACATATCATCGGATGGGGGCTGTTCAGAAAAAGAATTATTCTCCGTTTCAAACTGTTGAAGTATATCATCCACGTCCAATTCAAATCGGTTTGCTGCAATGATAACATTCAACAATTTGGAGAGTTCCTCTTGTTCATTAGAGCCTGATGTCGCTGCAATATATTCAACATAATCTTGAAGCACGCTTATATCTCCAGACAAAAGCTTATATACGTAAGTATTACCTTCCGCCCAATGTTGAAACAAACCGATCCAGTGTCGGGTATCCTCGTCCTTCTCTTTGACCCAATCTAAATTAGCGTAGGCATATGTATAATCTAGAGCTTGTTGAAAATCGCCTTGGGCTTCACAGACACTTGCACACAACAGGTCAGCATAGGTGATGTACACAAACATAGGACGACTTAGCTTTTTTTCGGATTCATTATGCTCTCGCTTCTTCTGTTGATGTTTCATCGAATATTGAATTTCCGCTTTATTTCTCATTTTCCTTGCCATTTCGTAAACATTGTCCCATTTACGCAAAGACCTATACACGTTAGCCAAATCCTTCAATGCGTCGAGCTGGTCTATTTCATCCAGGCGCTCAACAAAAGCTTCAAATATCGTAGCTGCCTTGAGATTGCGACTTTGATCATCTCCAATCTGAATCGTGAATATACGATATTGACAGACTGCCAAGCGTTCAGAATGTTGGTACTTCTCCACTTCTGCTACATTCTCATAGAGCAGCAGCGCAGCAGCATGTCGTCCTTGTGCTAATAGCGCTTCTGCAATTTCAAATAGTTTAGGTGAATAGAGTAGATTGTCCATGATTTGTCCAACGATTCGACGGATCGCATCCAGCTTGTCCAGCTCTGCACAACGATATAGCAACCGCTCAATTCGACGCATATTGGGAGAGCGTTCGATGATGTAGTCATCTATGAACCGTTCGTAAAAAAAGCCTTCCGGTAAACCCATAGCCTCAGTGATTAGATCAAGCTGGTTAACAGATATAGGACTATTACCAGTTACAATGCCACTTACTATTCCTCTGTTAATGCCTGCAATATTCCCGAATTGCGTTAGGCTCAAACCCTCTTGTTTTAGGTATTTGTCTAATTCCGCCCGAATCGTAGGTGTATGCTTCAAGTCATAACCACCCTTCACATAAAAATTCCATAATTTTATATTCTTGCATTCTATTTTTCTCCAAAATTAACCATATGTCAATATATTTTTTACTAATGTAATCCACAAAGCAGATTCTTCTGTCATTCGGGATATCACCTGCCAGTTGGGGACACCGCAGCGTCGTTCCAAGCAACGTCATCGTGTGGTGATATTTCGAGATTTTGAAGGTCGAGTCACCCGAGTCGTTACCGATTTAATGCAGGTCACAGCGGAACAAATCGCACAGATGTATAAAGCTCGATGGCAGATTGAGGTCTTTTTCCGTTGGATCAAGCAACATTTGAATATTCCAACGCTGTTTGGGACAACCGAAAATGCGGTCTATGGGCAACTCTTTTGTGCGCTCATCGTTTATGTCCTGCTTAAATGGTTATTTGATGCCGCTGAAGGGACGTGGTCCCATGGGGATTTGCGAAACTCGCAAATCAGAAGAAGGAGCCATACACCACAGCACAAAGTGGTGTATGGCTCCTTCTTCAAGCATATTTCACTTGCTAACATGCTATTTCCGAATCGACTTGAATGACTCTGTCTGCTGAGTAATGCCCTTCTCCGCTGCAAAGCGCTCGATGCTGGAAGCGCCAAAGAATCCATCAATGCCCTTCGTTCTCTCAATGACATAAGCCGTATCCTTCGGCTCTGCAATTGGTCCGCCGTGGCAAATAATCATGATATCCGGGTTCACAGCCCGACCGGCTTCAATAATCGCCTCGATTCGTTCTACACAGTCGTCCAGGGTCAGCGCTGTTTTTGCACCAATCGTGCCCTTGGTCGTCAAGCCCATATGCGCAACCAAAATGTCGGCTCTCGCCTCCGCCATAGCCTTCGCCTGAGCGGGATCAAAAACATACGGAGTGGTCAGCAAATCCAACTCATGGGCGATACGGATCATTTCAACCTCAAGGTCGTACCCCATACCGGTTTCCTCCAGGTTTTGTCTAAACACCCCATCAATCAAGCCTACTGTAGGGAAGTTCTGAACACCGCTGAAGCCCTGCTCCTTCAGCTGCTTCAGATATACCTCCATCACTCGAAACGGGTCGGTGCCGCATACCCCTGCCAGAACAGGCGTATGCTTGATGACGGGCAGCACCTCGGCTCCCATCTCAACGACGATTTGATTGGCATCTCCATAGGAAAGCAAGCCCGCAAGTGAGCCGCGGCCCGCCATTCTGTACCGACCGGAATTGTATACGATCAGCATATCCGCTCCGCCCGCTTCACTGCTTTTGGCCGTAATGCCTGTGCCTGCCCCGACACCGAGGAGAATTTTCCCCTTCTTTACCTCTTCCCTGAATTTGGCCATAATTTCTGATCTGGTCAGCTTATTCATTTCGTATATCCTCCTTATTAGATTCTTAGGAATTTGATGCTTGCATGAGAGCGATCAGCTTTTGGGCTGCGGCCTCTGCAAAGGCCGGGTCGTTGATGGCGCAATCCAATTCAATCACTTCAATAACCGAGATGTCGACATGCTTACGCAGGGTATCGAACAGCATTCGGTCCTCCTCCAGGCCGTAGAAAGGCTGCCCCTCCACATCAATTGCGGAAATGCCTCTAAGCGGCAGCATTAGCACGGTGCTTTCCTTTGCCATGTTCAGCTTCTCCGCAAGCTTCCTGCCAATCTGTTCATTTTCTGCCACCGTGGTTCTCATCAGGGTTACGGTCGGATTATGCTGATAAAACTTATGATCCTTGAATTTCTCCGGCACGGTATCTCTCGGCCCAAAATTGCACATATCCAAGGCGCCCACCGAGACCACCTGCGGAATGCGATTGCGGCCTGCAGCTTCCAAGCGATGCGGCCCTGCGTTCAAGACACCGCCGATGATCTCATCCGCCCACTCCGTCGTCGTCAAGTCCAATACCCCTTCAATGAAGCCCGCTTCGATCAACGCCTCCATCGACTGCCCTCCGATACCCGTGGCGTGGAACACAAGCACCTCGTAGCCCCTTTCCTCCAAATATTTTCTTGCCGCTGTCACACAGGGCGTGGTTACTCCGAACATCGTGGCTGCAACTAGCGGCTTCTTCTCCGGTTTATGCGTATGCTCAAATTTGAGCATTCCCGCTATCGCAAATAACGCATTTGTGAAGATTTTCGTAGAAATCGAGTTCAATCCTGCTACATCCACCACAGACGGAATCATGACGATATCACTCGTGCCTACGTATGGAGCTGTATTTCCAGACGCAACGGTCGATACCATCACCTTCGGAACGCCAATTGGCAGGGCTCTCATGGCCGGTGCGACCAGTGAGGTTCCGCCAGTACCCCCAAAGGAAATGATTCCGTCAAATTTGCCCTGCTTGTACAGCTGTGGTACCAGCTTCTTCAGGCCTTTGGACAAAACTTCTGTAGCCGAAGCCCGATCCTTCCTTGCCGCAAGCTCCTCCATGTCCATGCCTGCGGCGCGGGCGACTTCCCGATTGGACACATCTGGAATAAAGGCCGGTTCGAATACGCCTGTATGAATCATCAAGGTCCCCATCCCAAGCTGCTCTGCAATCCTCTTGATGTAAAGGTACTCATCGCCTTTCGTATCAAACGTTCCAGCTATTGCGATAGTCTTCATTCTGCTGCCTCCTCGTATGATCATTTAGAACAATGCTCAATCGCAGGTAGCATACTGATTTTTTCGCTAACAGAAAAACCAGTACGATCGCTATAGCTTCATCATACTGGTCCTGTTTATTTGTGAAAACGCTTTTATGTTCATGTTTTTGTGTTTAGGTTAGATCTGTACTTCCGCAAATTGAGTCAATGTCATGTTATTTTGTTTTAGATAGTCCTCGAACTCCGCCAAAATCGTAGTATACAGAGTGCGACTTGTGATCGAAGCGCTGGGGCATAGATAATTGATTTCAATCCACGCACTCACATGGAGTGCGACTATAGACGGTTCATACGTGCTTGAAGATTTGGACGATTTCAATCCACGCACTCACATGGAGTGCGACTGCAAAGTCGTCCGTTCCCGGTGCCGCTGAACATCGAATTTCAATCCACGCACTCACATGGAGTGCGACGTGGCATGACAAGTACCAGCAGCTTCTATTGGAGCAATTTCAATCCACGCACTCACATGGAGTGCGACTATATCAAAATTTTAGGAGGATGTAAATATGTCTGATATTTCAATCCACGCACTCACATGGAGTGCGACCATACTGCCCGCATTAAGGAGCTGGAAGCCGAACTATTTCAATCCACGCACTCACATGGAGTGCGACTCAACATGCAGCAATACTATTTGGAAATGTTGCAATTTCAATCCACGCACTCACATGGAGTGCGACGACCTCTTCCAAGCGCCGCGCCCATTCTACCCGTTCTATTTCAATCCACGCACTCACATGGAGTGCGACAGCGAAAATGCAGTGATTTATACCCTAATGGTATCAATATCATACATTTTCGCAATAAACGATGCCGAAAAGGCTTGAATCAAGCATTGACATTCACCCATTCTAACCCATCCAAGCCTTTTTCGACAAATTTCGAGGTGCGAAGGAACCGGGGTTTTTATGTGAGCTTCACATTCGCACTTTATAAAATGTGGTAACTGTTGTCTATCCAGTTGCATCCAACTTACATTTAAATACGGAGTTTCGCAACCTTATCCATCCTTTTACCGCCTTCTCTTTTCGCCGTACAAGACAAGCTAGACAATCGAAGACCGTTCATCCAGAAATTCGGATGGGGAGCAGCCTGTAAGCCGTTTGAATATTCGATGAAAATAGGAAACATCACTATACCCCACATACTCTGAAATTTCACGAATCGTCAGTCGGGACTCGGTCAGCATGTAGATAGCGGTTTTAATACGTTGATTATGTACATGCTCGCTGATCGTTTGGCGTGTTACCTCGCGCAGCAGTGTGGCTGCGTAGTTGGGCGTTTTGCGGATGGCGTCGCCAAGCTCCTCCTTCGTCACCTTTTCCCGATAATGATTCTGAATATACTGCTTCATATGCTCTACATGCTTCTCTTTATCGCAAGAAATGTCACCTTTGTCCCATTCCTGATTGATATAAATCATCGCTTCGGTCAGCAAGCAATCAGCCATCATGGCATAGTAGCTCGGTCGCTCCGTCCATTGGTAGTACACCGACTTGATCCGTTCGTGCAGCATATCGTAGCATCCGAGCTTGATCAGCAACGGCTGGTCTGTATTCAGTAGGGGAAGTGCGTAGTTCGTACATGTTTTGTGGCAATGTATCACATACTTGGTATGAAAAAGTGTAGGAATGCTCTTGCCGTAGTAAGGCAAATGTCCGGGCAGAATCAGCGCTTCTCCCTTGCCGAGAATAAACTTGCAACCGTTCACCCAATATACACATTTTCCAAAGGTAACTAGGATGAACAGTAAGTCATCGTCGCTGCTATTCGGGCCAGCCTTTTCGTACCAGTCTATACCATGGTCCTGCCGCATGTCCGTCATTGTAATCACGAGGATCACTCTCCGATGTCTTAAAAATGTATTGTACTATAGTGCATTCATCATACTATAGTTCATAGTCTTGACGCACGGGTACAGGTAAAATAGAACCATAGAAGTTTATAGATAGAGAACTGAGGATTTGCAAAAATCCTGAAGTGAAAGTGGAAAAATGGATAAGAAACCAAACAGTAAAGACATTCAGGAGGATGACATTACTATGCTTAAAACGAAAATTATCTGTACGATGGGACCTGCCTGCGACTCCATTCATTTGTTAAAAGAAATGATCCAGGCAGGTATGACAGTAGCCCGATTGAACATGGCCCATGGGGAGCTGGAAGATCACGTTAAACGTATTGAAAATGTGCGGCAGGCTGCAAAGGAACTGAACACCTTTATTCCTGTCATGATGGATATCAAGGGACCGGAAATACGGATTGGCAAGCTGAGAGAGGCATCCTGTCTGCTGAAGCCAGGTAGCCAGCTTATTTTGACCACGGAAGAAATTTTGGGGGACGAGCACCGTATTTCGGTCAATTACCCGGATATGCCGAAGGATATCAAAGCAGGTGACCGTATTCTCATTGATGATGGCTTGGTCGATCTGACGGTAACCTCTATTGAAGGAACTGAAATGATATGTAATATCGTAAGTGGCGGTATTTTAAAACCGAGAAAAGGTGTGAATCTGCCAGGGATTCATACGACCCTTCCGGGCGTGACAGAGCGCGATGTGAAGCACATCCAATTCGGGGTGGAGCAGCGTATTGAGCTTATTGCGGCTTCTTTTGTGCGTAAAGGCGACGATATTCGTGAGATCCGTGAGATTTTGAAGGGACATAACGCCGAGCATGTACAAATTTATTCTAAAATTGAAAATGCCGAAGGTATGGAAAACCTCGATGATATTATCAAGGCTTCGGACGGTATTATGGTAGCCCGTGGGGATTTGGGCGTCGAAGTGCCTATCCAGGACGTACCTGTGATGCAAAAAGAAATGATCGACAAGTGTAACCTGGTCGGCAAGCCGGTGATCGTGGCTACACACATGCTGGAATCGATGCAGGTCAACCCTCGTCCGACGAGAGCCGAAGTCAGTGACGTGTTTAACGCCGTTATGCAAGGAGCCGATGTGGTGATGCTGTCGGGTGAATCTGCTGCCGGTAAATACCCTGTCGAGTCCGTCCGGACCATGGCTGCTGTAGCTGCGAGAGCCGAATCGCAATTTGACTATCAGGAGCAGTTCGACAAGCGCAGAGCGCGTCAAAGCACCAACATTACCGAGGTTATCAGTCAAGGTGCGGTTAGTTCGTCCCTGGAGTTGGATGCCAAAGCAATCATTACGTCTACGGCCAGTGGCTTCACGGCCCGTATGGTGTCCAAATATCGTCCGAAGGCTCCGATTATTGCAGTTACCCCGAACAATACGGTGTTCGCTAAAATTTGTCTGTTATCCGGGGTATTCCCGGTCAAAGGCGATAAGGTAGTGACGACGGATGAAATGTTCGAATCCTCCATCCGCAACGCCCTGAATGCAGGGTATATTCACAAAGGCGACACCGTTATCGTGTCGGCAGGCGTTCCTGTCGCCGAGGCTGGCGCCACCAACCTGATTCGAGTACATCAAGTGTAAGAGTAGATACAGACAGCAGAAAGGCGCTGATCCCCAACGGGCTCAGCGCCTTTTTTACATACTATTGTGTTGCAGGCTTACAGTCCAAACACACTCTTGGCAACGACCTGCGTCAACTCTGCCTTATGGGCTTGGTACTGTGCAGGCGTAATGCTCTTGCTGGCCAGCCGTTGATCTAGCTGCTCTGTCAACTGAGCCACCTGCAAATCAACGACAGCTTGAGCGTTCCGTTCATTATATTGTGCAATATCTGCCAAGGTTTGACCGTTATACAACGCATCATACAATTGCTCGTCCGAGGATACACCCAGTGTTTCCAGCAGCTCATCATCTTTGGAAGCCTCACTATCCTGTAGCTGAAGGGCTCTCTCTGGAGCCAGTGCAGAAGCATTGGCCCGACTTCCCCATGTAGAGGACTGCCCAATAGACAACGCCAGCAACAAGGTGCAGATAACCATGATTCGTTTTCGATTCATAAGAGTAAAGTCTCCTTTTGATTTCTTTAAAATTCTGACAGGGTGGAACGGTATATGGATATCCAACGGGAGTAATATTCTTGCTTTTAGCCCATCTGGCTTTTATGTAGTTACCAGATTCTTAAATACATCATACACGCCCAATCTTAGCGTCAGCTTAATACTCGTTTAAAATAAACTAAAAGTTCACATTGTAAACAGGTAACAGCAAAAAAATTTCACTGATGCTCGGTAGGGTAGCTCGTACGATGGATGCGATCTATCCTTCGGTCCCTGTTTTTTTCTTTGACCAGACTTTTTGTATCCCATGCATACAGAGCAGCAGAAGAGGCAGAAAGAGGCCCATAGATAAGACATAAGGTGTCCATATTTTTGCATCCCAGGATTGCTGGTACGGGACATTCGGGTAAATGATCACCGACATAACGATCAGAATCATCCCGATAGGGAAGATAAGCGGACGCTCATCTTTCAGATTAAAGATTTGGCTTATCGAGATCATAATTGAGTGCATATACAGAGCCAGCCTGAAAAAGAGCGAAATAAACCACATGGCGGCCATGATCGCTTCAATACGCTGAAGAAAATTTCCAATATTTATTTTTTGGGCTAATGAATAGCTCGGATACATACTTCTTGCTGTTAAATCATGCCCGAGAACCAAAACGGCCAACGTAATGACCACAAGCAGAATCAACCCGCCGATCAGTCCCCCTGTTAAAAAAGCCCTGCGTGCTTGATCGGGCTGATCTACAGACGGAAAAATCATGAGCAAAACAATATGGCTCAGAAATGAAATACTAATAAAGGACAAGGCAGCAGACCAAATGGGTCCAACTCCCTTCTCCAGCACCGGTTGGATGTTCTCCAGCTTGATATTGGACACGACTAAAACGACAAAAGCCGTATACAGCAGAATGAACAACGGAAACAATAGTTCAGCAGAACGAGCTAACGTTTCCAGTCCAAGGCGTACGCCCATTAATACAATGAGCGCAAAAAGGATATTGACCGCTTGAATCGGTGTTTCCGGCATCATTTGAGTAGTCAAAAAACTCCCCAAATCATACAACACCGCAGCAGGCCCCCCTAGAAAAAATGTAACCATAAACAGTAGAGCAACAGACTTCCCTAACCACTTGCCCAAAAGGGTCTCCATGATTTCGACCAGGGTCATCTGTGGATACAGGATGGTAATCGTGTTGTACAGCCATATCAACAGCAGCCCGGCGCCCACTCCGACGAGTGCTGCGATCCATGCATCCTGTTTAGCTGTAGCGGCCATGACGGAAGGGATGACGAGAATTGCAGTGCCGATTGTAAATAATATCGTTAAGATCAACAATTGATATGTGGAGATTTTGACTTGCTTATGCACCATCTTCACCTCTATCTTCACGTTTATCTGCCGGCTTGTTATTCTTGTTTGTCCCCAGCCTTTTCAAAGCATGTATACAGAGCAGCAGTAAGGGGAAAAACACCCCGAACGATAGTGTAAGAGGAATCCACGTCTTGGTATCATAGGATTGTTGATAAGGCACATTGGGATATACGATGGTCGACAGGGCTACTAAAAGAATGCCGAGAGGAAGCACTAGCTGGCGGTCATTTTTCAAGCGAAAGATTTGGGCTATGGCTATCACAATGGAGTGCATATACACCGTGATCCTGAAAAAGAGTGAAATAAACCACATCGTAGCCATGACCGCTTCGATACGTTGTAGAAAATTGCCGATGTTAATTTTTTTGGCTAACGCATAGCTTGGATATATATTTCTTGCGGTTAGATCAGGACCTAGTACTAATATAGCCAATGAAACGACCACGACCAACATCAATCCGCCAATCAGGCTTCCTGTGAAAATAGCTTTACGTGCTTGGTCGAAACGATTGACAGAAGCCGGGAAGATCATGAGCAGAATGATATGAGGCAGAAACGCTGTGCTGACAAAGGACAGGGCAGCAGAGCAAATAGGCCCCATCCCCGTCTCCAGTACAGGTTGAACGTTTTCCAATTTAATATTGGATATCACCAAACCCGTAAACAAAATGTAGAGCAGGATAAATAACGGAAACATCAATTCGGCAGAACGAGCCAATACTTCCAGTCCCAGGCGGACAGCCAACAATATAATAAGCGCAAAAAGGATGTTGACAGCTTGTATTGGTGTTTCCGGGATCATTTGAGTGGTCATAAAATTCCCCAGATAAAATAAAACGGGAACGGGAGCATTGATGAAAAATATGGCGAAAAACAGAAGACCGACGGCCTTGCCTAGCCACTTTCCGAGCAGGGCTTCCAGGATTCCAATCAGGGTCATCTGCGGATACAGCGACGCGAGCTTGATGTACAAATACAAGATGAGAAGTCCGGCTGTGACCCCAACAAGCACGGCAATCCACGCATCCTGCTTGGCTATCTGCGCCACGCTTGATGGGATGATGAGGATTGCGCTCCCAACCGTATATAAAGTCGTCAGGATCATAAGCTGACGTGCTGAGATTCTGATCTGCCCGGGCACCAAATTCACCTCATCTTATTTTATTAGACCGATATGAGTTAAGAAATCGCTGAATGGTCTATACACGGCTGCGATCCAATCCAGAGGAGTAGGAATAAACCAACTTAATGCCTTGGCGATGCTGATTCCGACCCCAAGAAGAAGCAGAATGGAAAACAGCCAAAGCTCTTTTTTTAACCTCTTTTTCCGCATGTACGGGACCTCTAACATGCTGATTGCAACAGCGACCAGCAGTATGCCCAGAATGTTCAGTATTTTAGGTAGCATCTTTAACACCTTCTTTTGGTAGGTTACTCCTTCATATCATTCAGGAATGAGCTGCCAATCGTGCCCACGCGCCGAAGTTTGAAATCGACCTTGATGTCTACGGGCAATTCTACAAAATGCTCACGATCCCAATTTTTTTTCAGCGAATTCCAGGTTTTCGGATCAGCGCGGTGAATGGCTTCACCGAAACCGAAAATGTCGGCTTTGTACAATTTTTGAGCTTTTCTGACGGCTGATTTCATAATTTCTTCGATTTTCTCTTCCTCTTTTTTCTCTATCTCATAAATCGTGCTCACCTTGGTCAAATCCAGGCCCTGACACTCGACTTCTCCTACGTTGGCCTCAACCTGCATTTTAACATTGATCCGGGGTTCTCCCCTGTTAACGCTCCCTTTTATGGCGGTTTGGGTCCGAATGATTTCTGTAACAACTTTGCCGCCTTCGGGACAGGCTACAAAGCCGACAGAGCTTTGCACTTTGCCGAGAATGAAGTTGTAGCCCCTGCTTTCCGTTTCGTTTAACCATCCGATTAACTTGTCTTTTCTGAATACAGCAAGTCCCGAATACTGTAAACGGACAGGCGGGTCAATCTTTTGGACATTGTCGTTCGATTCTCCCATTTCTGTATTGCCGACGATCCGAAGTCCTGTCAAGATAGGCTGCATTCCTTCGCTGGTGAGAGCTGCAATCAATTCGTCCAGGGTCACTGTCATACTGGGCGACCAGTTTTTCTCTGATGTTTCTAGGGCGGAGAAAAGATCATTCGCCGGAATCGGGTCCAGGGGCGTCATAATTTTCAGAGTGTTCTCTGCACTGGTGCCCTTTGACACCACAATATAAAAATCGGTGCGGAACTGATGATCCCTGGAGAGTAAATCCAGAGCCTTTGCCATCCCCTCCCTCGCTATCGACTCACCGATTACGCATATGCGCAGGTGAGAGAAATACATTTTCCGGGGACTAAGCGTCGTTATTTTACGGATGGCTTCAAACACGGTATCCGCTTCCTCTGTGTACAACGTGGCTGGAGCCCTAACCCCTGATCCTTTTTTGGCTGCTGCTTCTCCGGGGTCCACAACCTGAACAGAGACACGAAATTGATCTCCATGTTTATCGATCCCCATACCGACGGCGATAGCAAGCTCATTCAGCTCCCTGCGGTTCCAACAGCCTGTCAGAAGCAAGACGAGTGTAAGCATCAGGAACAGAAATGCCGTCTTCCGTTTCATGCTTGTCTACCCCTTTCCGTCTGTTCCTGTCTTCTCCGATTTATTCCCGTGGTTTCCGGGGTGGGGTGCTGTTTCGGCGATTCACATTCTTCTGATTGATTAGTCGGGGACGTGTAATCATCATCCAGTGAGGAAGCCGAAAGATGGTATCCTTAGTGTCCGACGGTATTAAAGGGGCAAAAGGAGCCATATAGGGAACGCCAAACGAACGAAGGCTGCACATATGCAGGATGAGAGCAATGCCGCCGACGATAATCCCGAATAGTCCGAATGAGGCGGCAAGCCCCATCAAGGGGAAGCGCAGCATTCGAAAAGCAATGGACATATTATAGGCAGGCAGAACGAAGCTGGAAATCGCAGTGATGGATACGACTATAACCATCGCAGCAGATATGATGCCCGCCTCTACAGCCGCTTGTCCGATGACGAGCGTGCCCACGATCGAGACGGCTGCCCCGATGTACTTTGGCATGCGGACGCCAGCTTCCCGCAATATTTCAAAAGTCAGCTCCATCATGAGCGCTTCGATAAAGGCGGGAAAAGGAACGGACTCCCGCTGTGCCGCCAATCCGATCAGCAGTGAGGTCGGCAGCATTTCCTGATGAAAGGTAGTGATGGCAACATATAAGGACGGACCAAGCAGGGAAATGAAAACCCCGGTGTAACGAAGAACCCGGATGAAGCTGCTGATGTCGGCACGCTGATAATAATCCTCCGCCGCATGCAGGAAGGAAGCAAACAGCGCAGGTACGACAAGCACAAACGGGGTTCCATCTATCAGGATTGCGACCTTTCCTTCCAACAGCTCGGCGGCGATGACGTCCGGGCGTTCGGAGTTGTATACCGTCGGAAAAGGAGTAAATGTTTCATCCTGGATTAACTCCTCGATATACCCGCTTTCAAGAATGCCGTCTACATCAATGCAATTCAGCCGTTCATGCACTTCTTCGACCAATTTATGGTCCACGATGCCCTCGATATACATGACTGCGACATCGGTTTGGGTCACGCGGCCGATTTGTTGTGTTTCCAGCCACAAATTCGGATCTTTAATCTTGCGACGGATCAAGGCCGTATTCGTGCGCAGTGTTTCCGAAAATCCCTCGCGCGGCCCACGGACAACATTTTCCGAGGCAGGCTCGGTGACCCCGCGATCCTTCCATCCTCGTGCGCTGGCCGCGATTCCCTGCGTCTCACCGTCAACCAAAATGATCGCATCCCCGGACAACAAAGCATTATATAAGGTTTCAAAGTCGGCAACATCCCGGATGTCACCGATGGTCAGCGCGTAATCTTTTAAAATCTGCAATACATGGGAGGAGGTTTGGATGCTACGCTCCATGTCACTGGACAAGCTACTATCCAGCATCATCGACTCCATAATGAAGTCAGAGACTATATTTTTATCCGCCAAACCGTCGGTATAGAGAATAGCAATGGTCTGGTCACCATCTTTGCCAATACGAACCTCTCTGATGATGATGTCGGTACTGTTACCGAGTGTTTGTCGGATCTGTTGAAGATTGGGTCCAATATTTGCACTAAGCTGCTCCTCTGAATGTGCAGAATGACTATTGCTGTGCTGGACAGGTGGCTTTTTAAACTTGTTGTGGATGTTTCTTTTCCGAAAACGCATGAACGTTCTCCCTCTCCTTGCGGATGCTTTTTAATCCAGTATGGACGCAGGAGGCTTCTGATAAACTTATTGTTGGAATTTTGATGGGTAGAAGGGGAATATGAAAAGAACCTCTTTCACAAGAATGAAAGAGGTTTTCAGGCATCTGCACCAATTACAATTTAGGATTTTTTCCATATTTGTTCTCAGCGGGTTGACTGTCTTGGCATAAGAATACAATCAGGATAATAGAACCGACAAGAGGGATTAAACCGATCAAAATCCACCATCCGGTTCTGCCTGTGTCGTGCAGTCTACGGGCTATAACGGCCAGAGACGGCAACAGGACAGCCAAAGAATAAAGGTACATCAAGATCGGAGTTAAGCCTACAATACCATCGATCAAACCAATTATAAAAGTTGCGATCGTACTGAACAGAACAAACATCCAGTATTCTGTACGTCGTGCTCTACCTTGGAATCCTACATAATTTTGTAACACTTTTAAATACCATTGCATATTTTTTCACCTCCCCATAAAAGTTAAAGGTTTACTTTAAGGTAATTCAAAATTGTTCTTTCAAGTATATCGGCAGGAAGGATATAGAATTTTACTTGTGAAATTATGGTTTTAAAAAGGTGCATGCGCAACTAATCTATTAACGTTAATGATTTAATGAATAATTTATAAAAATATAAAATTAAATATTGAATTTTCCACATTCATTGAATAATATAAAGGTACGGTTAACCGTCAGGTTTGAATCCGCCTTCTTAACAGAAGGTACTTTTATTTTTCAAATTAATTGTAAGCGCTTTAATATAAGAAAGGGGGATGAGCAACATTTAATTCGAGGGTGAAGAAGCTAATAAAAACATAATCCTGACCGCCTTACTTAATATCATCTTATGTTTAACAATCGAGCATTTTGCATAAATCCCAAGAGCGATTTCAAATCAGCAATATATAGATCAAAACGGTCTAGTTTGTCTATATATTGTACCTCTAAGCGTTGGGAATCGAATTATGCAAAATGCTGAATCAGGTATGTTCAAAAAAGAGAGGAGATTAGTTTATGAAGCAATTATTTTTTCGTAAAGTAACAGCAACTTCTTTGGCGGCTGCGTTGCTGTTGCCTGCCTCCTTTGCAGGAGCCGAACAAACACTCAATCTGGACACAGATGGGATTCAAGCTGCGGGGCAGGTTACCCTTCAGGGTCAAAGCCAGGGGGACATTTCCATTCAAAACAAAAAGACCGTATCATTTAAAGAAACTTCCGTACATGATCCATCCATTCTGAAAGTGAACGATACATTTTATATTTTTGGCTCTCATTTGGCGGCTGCCAAGTCCAAGGACCTCATGAATTGGGATACGATTGCCACAGGAGTAGCGAATGGTAATGTATTGATTCCCAACGTCAAAGAGGAATTAAAAGAAGCGCTGGATTGGGCCCAGACAGACACGCTGTGGGCAGCGGATGTTATTCAACTGGCCGATGGGAAGTTTTACATGTACTACAACGCCTGCAAGGGGGACTCCCCGCGTTCAGCAATGGGTCTAGCAGTTGCAGATAAAATTGAAGGTCCTTATAAGAATAAAGGCATTTTCCTGAAATCCGGCATGTGGGGCCAACCGGGTGAGGATGGGCTGATCTATGACGCAACCAAGCATCCGAATGTCGTAGACCCGGACACTTTTTATGATAAGAACGGCAAGCTGTGGATGGTATACGGTTCCTACTCAGGAGGTATTTTTATTTTAGAAATGGATGGGAAAACGGGCAAACCACTGCCCGGACAAGGATATGGGAAAAAGCTGACAGGCGGTAACCATGCCCGTATGGAGGGGCCGTACATACAGTACAGTCCGCAAACCGATTATTACTATTTGTTCCTGTCCTATGGTGGATTATCGGCAGATGGGGGATACAACCTTCGTGTGGCTCGATCCAAAACACCGGATGGTCCTTTTTACGATGCTGAGGGTAACGACATGATCAAAGTCAAGGCGAACCCTGACAAGCCTCTTTTTGATGACGCTTCCATTGAGCCATACGGTGTCAAGCTGATAGGTAACTATCTGATTCCAAGGGAAGTCGGCGATCCGGGTACAGGACTGGGTACAGGCTATGTTTCACCGGGACATAACTCGGCTTATTATGATCCCAAGACGAAGAGGCATTTTCTGATTTTCCACTCCCGTTTTCCTGGCAGAGGCGAGCAGTTTGAAGTGCGGGTACATGAAATGTTCATGAACGCTGACGGTTGGCCCGTAGTTGCTCCTTATCGTTATTCGGGAGATGAGGATTCACTGAAAAAGTTATCGGAAAAGGATGTCCTCGGTACGTATTCGTATGTAAATCACGGGAAAGAAATTTCGGCCAATATTAAGCAAGCCCTGACCGTCAGTTTGGATAGCGGCGGCAAACTGTCCGGCGGAGCGAACGGTACATGGAAGCTTGGCACAGGTAACCAACTGGAGATTACGGCGAATGGTACGAAGTACAAAGGTGTGTTCCTGCGGCATCTTGATCCAGATACGGGCACCAAGACGCTTGCTTTCACTGCGCTATCCTCCAAGGGTGTTGCGGTATGGGGTACGCTAAAGCCTGAACTAAAGGCGAGCAAGATTGTGGCTGCTGTGCAGAAGGATCTGAGTCTGGGCGATTTGAGCAACGTTTTTTATAATCTGACGCTGCCTACTCAAGCTACACAAGATACCACCATTTCGTGGGAGTCCTCACGTCCCGAGAACATTTCCGTGACAGGTGAAGTGTACCGTCCGGAGGTGGGTTCCCAGCCTGCAACGGTCACATTGACAGCGACCATTAAAAAAGACAGAGCAACAGCGAAGAAAAGCTTTATAGCCACGGTTCCCGAGCAGGCTCAGGGTCCGCAGCTCGCGCACTATTCATGGAGTGAGGATCAAGGGACAACGGTCGTGGACAGCACATACAACAACTATGATGGCAAGACATTTGGGGGAGCCACATGGAACAAGGAAGGGAAGTCCGGAGGAGCTCTTGTTTTGAACGGCAAGGATGGTTACGTGCTGCTACCGGGTATGGTAACGGATGCCGAGGACTTTACGTTTTCCGCGTGGGTAAACTGGAAGGGTGGTGCAGCCTGGCAGCGGATTTTTGACTTTGGAAATGGGCAGATCCGACATATGTTTCTGACTCCATCCCAAGGAAGCGGAGTGCTACAGTTTACGATCCATGAAGGTACGGATCAAAGCCTGCTTTCCAAAGCACCGCTGCCATTGAACCAATGGACGCATGTAGCGGTTACACTGGAGGGGAATACCGGGAAGCTGTATGTAAACGGTGAAGAGGTAGCTGTTAATGATAGCGTTACCTTTAACCCGAGAGAGCTGTTGACGAGTGAGGCTTATCTCGGTAAAAGCCGCTTTACTGCCGATGCTAACTTTAATGGCAGTCTGGATGAGGTTCAATTGTATAATAAAGCGCTAACAAAAGAAGAAATTAAAGCATTATCGGAGCTGTGATTTTGATGGAGTGATATGGGCACATAAGACGCAGGAGACGAATTTTTTTAGAAAGTTCGTCTCCTGCTCAATGTGTTGTATATTTATTTTTCGTTTACTGGTATAATAAGAAGTAACTGTGGATATAATGATTGAAGTAGGCGTTGATGACTGACTTTCGCCTAACGAATAACAGCATAGACGCATAAGATTGAGGACAAGAGCATCCTTCATAATTTAAATTCACCAGTGCTTGCGTTTTCAATACACTTATGGTAATATGAGTATATTGAAATTGTGACCCGAGATTCGCATATTGTAGAGGGTTATTGTTTTAGGTTGAAATAACCTTGTGCAATATGTGAATTTTTATTTGTAAAAAATAAAGGTCATATAAATATATTTTGGAGGTAATTCCATGCAAACAGGTACAGTTAAATGGTTTAACGCAGAAAAAGGTTTCGGTTTCATCGAGGTTGAAGGTGGAAGCGACGTATTCGTACACTTCTCCGCAATCCAAGGCGACGGCTTCAAATCTTTGGACGAAGGCCAACGCGTAGAATTCAACGTAGTTGAAGGAAACCGTGGACCACAAGCTGAGAACGTTGTAAAACTGTAATTTAAAATTACAGCCTACTTCAGATGCCCCGAACATAGCGTTTGGGGCATTTGTTTTTATCTGTTCACAAGGCCGTTTTTGAACTGATTACATCTTATCGCTTTATAAATCATGAAGAAAGAGGGATGTTTATGTACAATTCACGGAAAAAGCCAATGGATGAGATTCCTGAGGAAATTACAACTGTCTGGAATTGCGCCAGCGATACGTGCAACGGATGGATGCGGGATAACTTCGCTTTTTCTGTCGAGCCGACATGCCCCATTTGCGGTTCTGCCATGGTAAAGGGCGAGAAAAAGCTGGCCGTTTTGAATAATACGAGCTTTAATCATACCAAGCAATCCTAATTGGATATATGTTTGTAGTGAAGGATGCCCCATAGCCGCTAACGGCGCTGAGGCGTCTTTTTTGTTTTTTGGAGTTGCTCCAATGAATGTCCTAGGTCTTCGATTATGGCATGGGGGAAGGTTGAGATAGTATGCTCAGTAAGGTGGAATTAAATTCGGGGAGTGCATCGTAGAATACAGCATGACCGCTTCGTTCAAAAGGAATAAGCCTCGATCCTGCAATTCCTTTTTGGGTTTCCACAGCCAGCGGGAAAGGGCAGACCTGATCAAGCTTCCCGTGTAAAATCCAGGTAGGTACACGGATATGCGTAAGTTCCTTGCGTAAATCAGAATCACGTAGTGAATATAAAGTGAAGGCCATACGGTGTACAGAGGATGCAAAGCCTTGGTCACGTATCCAGTCTCCAAAGCTCTGGCTGACGGGGTTGGCAAACAATAGTTCGCCAAATGAAGTGACCAATTGTGGTCGATCTGTATAGGCTTGCTTGATGAGCTTATCCACCTCCGTGACCGGAGTGCCTTGAGGAAAGTCGCTGGATGGAGTGAAACGGGGCGTAGCTGCTCCAAGAAGAATAAGCTGAGTAACTCCAAATTCCCGAAGATCTACCTGAATACAGCGATACCCGTAGGAAGGCAGCAGAGCTACCTGATATTCATACATTCGATGATCCAGCGGCCAGCCATGCACCATCAGAACGGGGATGCCCTCCCCTGTATCTTCTACATACAGCTTGATGCCACGTTCCGCCTCAACATAATATCCCATTGCGATCACCCCTTTAGAGTCACGAAAATTCGTTCCTTCTCACATATATGTAGCTGGTGCTTAGCTCATTCGAAAAAGGGATGTAGCAGTCACGATCTGTACATATTGATTTGTTAAAAAATGTATGTCATCCCGCATAGCGATAAGATATAATGATGGGATGAAATAGCAACGGGAGAGTGGAACCATGACAGCATCAAAAACTTTAAAATGGATTACAGGCGGTTTAGAGCTATTTTTAGCTATTCCTGTTTTGGGCGGATTCATCGTCTTAAACTCTGCGTATACCGTATTGTTTTCTATGATGATTTTCCATATCGTTACGTTAGTGCTATCGGTGGTAAACAAGGAGGCCTATTATGGATCTATCTTAGGGATCGTGACCTCTGTCGTCGGATGGATTCCATTCGTGGGTTGGCTGATGCATTTGCTTTCAGGTATATTTTTGATGATTACAGCAGCTCAACAGCCGCGTTATCAAGATCGCAACTCCTATGATGACTATTATCGTTACTAAGTTTCGTGTGACGATCCAATGAACCAAGATCCTGATGAACAAGGATCTTTTTTTGGTTTTTTTATTTAGTAAATCTACCCATGATGACGGTGTTGTAGTACCTGCCATCCGAAAGAAGCTTATCGTTTTTTAATATACCTTCGACTTCAAATCCATGCTTTTTATAGAGTTCAATGGCTTTGATATTTGTTTCCAAAACTTGAAGGGTCATTTTCTTGATATGATTGGAGTCAGCCCAGGAAATGGACGTTCTTAAAAGGTTGGCTCCTATTCCATATCCCCAGTAATCTTTTAATATGCAGACGCCAAATTCTACTTTATGAGCAAATCTGCTGAGAGCATAACCTTCACACCTGGAAAAACCGACAATTTTATCATGAACTACCGCAACTAAAAACAGGTTTCTGTTGTTTTGTGTATCCGTTTCAATGAGCTTCTCAAAGCCCGGTGTATCTATGTACGCCTCTCCCTTTTCCCGGTCTAAATTCTCCGTCTCCCCATCAATCAGCAATCGAATTTCAGACAAATTTCCGGCATCCTGTTTTAAGGCAGCTCTGATCGTATAGGTCATGCCCTTCACATTAAACTCCTGTGGATTCATTTTCATTGTAGACTCCTTGTGTTGAAACCGGATTTTGGACATTCTCCACTTGCTATCTCTCGATCATCTTAGTTTATCACATCTGGTCTGAGGTACACGAACCCAAAGCCTGTCCCTTGCTGCTGTATGGCAGCAGAGGACAGGCTTTGGGTTTTCCGATCCGTACAGGGAAGCCGGATGGAGATTTATTTACATGCAGTGGCTATTGTCTGGTTACTTCTTCTTAGCGGGGGTTTTAGCTGCATCTGTTTTAGCAGGAGCCTTGCCTGAATCTGCTTGATCTCCGTTTACTGGCGGCTTGGACGGCTTAACACCATTCACCATATCTGTGATCATTTCCTTCAGATTAGAGATACGCTGGTTATGCTCGGCGGCTGTAATCTTGCCGTTTTGTTTTTCCGTAGACAGTTTTGCCTTCATATCAGAAACAAGCGCATCAATAACAGAATCTACGCTTACGCCTTGTGCTTTAGCAATTGCTGCGAGTGTCTTGCCTGATTTCAATTGTGTATTCAACTCGCTGGAGGACAAATTCAATACTTTCAAAAGAGCTTTGTTCTCAGCAAAATTTCCTCCTACGCTGGCAGGGCCTTTAGCGTCGCCGGGGTTACCTTTAGGTGCCTGTGTTTTGTCTGCAATTGGAGCCTTCTCAGGTGTAGTTGAAGCAGCATAGGCCGCGCCAGTGGAGTAAAGCGCTCCACCTCCTAAAAATGCCAATGCCATCGTTCCTGCCAAAATCGTTTTTTTGGTGTTCTTCATCTTCATTTTCCACCTTTCGGTTAGGGTATGTTAGGTACGAGATTTATCATAAGATATGAACTTGAATGCTGTCTGAGCGCAAGCTGAGCATTTGCTGAATAGGTTTTGGACGGCATGACTAAAATGTTAACTAAAAATATACTTGTGTTACGTGTATTAAGTGATATAATACACTATATGCACGATAGCTGCAGCGGATTAGGGGGAAACACCCATGGAAGAGCAAAGGGTTGGCTCGCTTCGCTTTTTAATTGATTTTAGCCAGCCATTATATGAACAAATTTTAAATCAAGTACGAAGCTCCATTGCCAAAGGGGAGATTGAAATGGGAAGCAAGATGCCATCCGTTCGTGATCTGGCACAGGAATTGCGTATGAATCCGAATACTGTGATGCGGGCGTATCAGGAGCTGGAGCGGGACGGACTGACCGAGAAGCGGCGCGGCTTGGGAACCTATGTTACGTCGTCCAGTGAGCGGGTAGACAGCTTTCGGGAACAACTGGCCCTGACGTATATAGATCAGTTCCTGGGACAGATGAGCAGTCTGGGGCTGTCATGGGAGGAGGTACAGCGGTATATAGGAAGCAAACAGAACGGGAATGAAGGGGAAGGAGGCAAAAAGGCATGACGGAATCTATTGTGGTTGCGAATCATATCACGAAGCAATATGGCAGTAAAAAAGCGCTGGATCAATTGGAGGTCGTTATTCCTGCGGGCCGCATTGTAGGGGTGCTTGGCCCCAATGGCTGCGGTAAATCCAGCTTTTTTCGGGCGATCACCGGGTTAATTCGACCAGATGGAGGCAGTCTTGAGGTGCTGGGGCAAAAACCCGGCTGGGAAACCAACCGCGGCATATCCTACCTGCCTGACCGGGCGCGCTGGTACCCCAATCATACGGTGCAGCAGACACTGGAGTGGGGCCAGTCCTTTTTGCCTGGCTTCAATATGAAGGATGCGCACAAGCTTGCTGATCATATGGACGTGGAGCTGGAGTTGAAAATGTCCGGGTTGAGCCGCGGGCAGGAGGCACGGGTGCTGCTGATTCTGTGTCTGGCGCGTGAGGTTCCGCTTATGATTCTGGATGAACCGTTTGCCGGCATCGATGTCCTTTCCAGAGAAGCAATCGTGGCTGGTATTATTGATTATTTGGAGGATCGGCAGCAATCCATACTCATGAGTACGCATGATATTCAGGAAGTGGAAGGCTTGTTTGATTACACGGTGATGATGGACCACGGACGGGTGATATGGTCCGGCGACTCGGATGATCTACGTGGAGAGCATGGGTCTTTGAATCAGGTGTTCCGCAATTTGTACAAAAAGGAGTGGAAGGCGTGAATTCATCAGGGCTGTTCAAAGATTTAATACGCCATGAATTTCGGAATAAAGGAAGCTGGAGAAAGCAGGGTGGGCATCGTCTGCCCAGATCGTGGAGGCTCGTTTATTTCTCACTATTTCTAATTGCGGCGTTCGCTATTTCCTCGTACTTCGCGCTTCACAACCAGCTCGAACTGACGAGGCTGTGGTACGTCACTCTGGGCTTGCCGTACATGATCATTTTCATGGGTGTGGGAAGTCTGAGAAGAGAATGGGAAAATGACACCTACGGATGGTGGCTGACTCTTCCCTATCCGCGTATGTGGCTGATTAGTGCCAAATGGATTGCTGCTATTTTACAAGCCATGGTCGTGACATTGTTCCTGTTTGTTGTAGGTTCTCTGTATGCGCTGTTCATCTCATCAACCATCCAGCCTTATACGTTTGCAGATGCAGCGTCCTTTATTATTGCCGGATTGAACTGGTTTGTGATGATTATCGCGTTCACTCCGTTCGTTATTGCGCTTGGTCTGCTGGCAGTTAGTACAAAATTCAGCACATGGAGACCGATTAGTCCAATTCTCTGGATTGTGCTGATGGGTGGCGGGAGTGTCTTTTATTGGTCAGGCGATCAGGGGCTTTATGAGCAATTTGACCATGTTCAGACAGGACAATGGTTTCCTTTTACTTGGCATTTCCCGGTTGCGGTGTTGATCAGTTGGTTGGCTGCATATGCATTAATCCGGCTGAACGCTTATTTGCTGGAGAAGAAACTGTCGGTTTAGCATCGTCTCAAATAACATGATATATTAGGAAAGGAATTTCACCATGACGACGATATTCATCTATGCATTGCTGGCTGTTTTGGTGGGGCTGATGATCTGGTTGAGAACCAAAAGACGAGGGGGGCCGGTAAAAGGAAACGGAGTCCGCCTTTTGCTTCCCTTGTTTATCGCATTCCCACTCATGATGATGTCTGTGTACCAATTGATGTATATTCCCGGCCAAACGCATGCGCTTCCCGCCTTTTGGGAGCTGCTGGCTGCCGGGCTGTTAGGTGCGGTGTTTGGTTACGTCATTCTGTTGCATACGGCATATGAAAGACGGGACGACGGACACATTTATCCCAAGCCGAACAAATACTTTAAATACATTATTATTGCCATTATTTTGATACGCGTCGTGTTGACCCAGTATCTTAGCAGCTTGGGTACGACCGAGATTAGTCTATTGGCGATTACGATGGCGCTTGTCTATATTTCCATCTGGCGAATTGGGAGCTTTATCAAGTTTAGGAGGATTTTATTAGTATAAAAGGTATAAATAGTGTAAAGAAGCGGGCATTCTGTTCAAAAGCGTTCATTCGCTTGGTGATAAAACCCGTTTCTTTGTGGCTTCATCATAAATTCATCTGTTAGCCCATATACATACATTGTTATTAACCTCTGTATCCTTTATTCTAAGGTTGTAGCTTGCTGTTTAACGGGCCATAAGTATAAAAATTTGAAAGGAGGAAGTATTGAGGTTTCAAAAGAATCCATTAGGTTTAAAGGATAGAGTAGGTTATTGTAGATTTTTTTTCGTGATAAGTTGTAACTATATTAGTTACATAATAAGGGATCGTTGTCCATATTATTTTATAAGATGAGAGGGGCTTACATTCATGAAAAAACATACGATTACCGCTGCACTTGCCAGCTTGCTTGTGCTATCCTCTGCTGTACCAGTCTTAGCTGCCGAGGTAAAACCCGCTACAACAATCCAGGTTTGGGTAGATGGCAAGAAAGAGGCTTACAAGATTGCTCCTATCGTGGAAAATCAGCAGGTTTTGATTCCTTTGAGACAATTGGCTTCCAGTTTGGGGATTCCGATGGATTCCAAGCATATTACGTTCAATACGGCTCGTCAAAGCACGACAATTCGTTATGATCAGGCGACGGTTGTACTGGTGTCGGGCAGTCCGGAAGCGCAGATCAACGGGATTAAGGTACCGCTGTCCACCTCGCCCATTTTGACCAAACAAGGAATAACCTATGTTCCGGTCGATGTCGTCAAAGAAGCGTGGGGCAAGCAAGTGATTTGGGACCCGACCAGCAAAATGTTGCAAATCGGGGTGAGTAATAAGGATAAGGTCGTTGAAATCCTGAAAAGCTTTGAAACGGGAGATACCAAAGCGGCCGAAACTTGGGTTAGCAAGGATCAATATATCCAGCATAATTTGAGCTTTGCCAACGGTAGAGAGGGCCTGATCGAAGGTATTAAACAAATGAAAGGCGCCAATACACAGGTTGATATCCAAAGAATCATTCAGGATGGAGACTATGTAGCCGTTCATTATAAGGAAACGGATGATGGCAAACCAAGCGTATTGTTTGATATTTTTCGGTTCGACAAGAACGGTAAGATTGTTGAGCATTGGGACAACAGTCAGGAACTGGCTCCAGCCAATCCGAGCGGCCGTACGATGATTGACGGAACGACAGAAATCAAAGACCTTAACAAAACCGAAGCAAACAAAGCGTTGATTCGTAAGTTTGTGGATGATATCCTGGTGGGCAAGAACCGCGCTGCACTGGAAAGCTACTTTAACGGTGATCATTACATTCAGCATAATTCCTTTTTCGGCGACGGTGTTTCCGTTATTAAGCAATTATTCCCCGCAGCAGATGGAAACCAGGGAAATTCCTCGGGATACGATAAGGTGCATATGGTCATTGGAGAAGGGAACTTCGTACTGGTTGTGAGCGAAACCAAATCGCCTAAGGGGAACACGACTGCTGTCTATGATATGTGGCGTGTAGAGAACGGCAAAGTCGCAGAGCACTGGGATGTAGTTCAGGACGTTCCGGCTCAAGCAGAGTGGAAAAATACGAACGGCAAGTTTTAAAAACGGCATTCACGCCATGACTGATCCTTAAGGTGATTCCCCAACTACCCTATCCCTGCTAAAATGATGGAAACATGATGAGTGGGGATGGGATGATGGGGAGTTTTAAACAGCGGGTAGGCTGTCTGCATGCGCATCATTCGAACATTGCCTAT
Source organism: Paenibacillus sp. FSL R10-2782 (assembly GCF_038592985.1). Classification (NCBI taxonomy): domain Bacteria; kingdom Bacillati; phylum Bacillota; class Bacilli; order Caryophanales; family Paenibacillaceae; genus Paenibacillus; species Paenibacillus sp. FSL R10-2782. The sequence continues at coordinate 408,427 of NZ_CP151951.1, forward strand.
GTGGAACGGGCTTTTGCTCCTTATGAGGTGGAACTGAAGCATTTTGTGGACCCTGCGCTCTTGTACAGAGTTTCATCTGATCCAGACTTCTCGGTGGTGGATGCCAGTCGAAAGGTAGAAGAGCAACTGGAATGGATGGCTCAAAGCGGCATAGATGTTATTTTGATTACATGCACGAATTATATAGTCTTCGCGGAAAAGATTGAATTGACGATGCCTACACCCGTGATAACGCTGGATGAGCCCTTTTTCCATGAGATATGCGATGATCCGTTGCCACAAACCTTGGTATTTACGAATCCGGCTACGGTAGAGGGGACAATGAAACGTCTTTCTCATATAGCAGCCCTGTTAGATAAGCCAGATATCTCTTCGTTGATAGAGGTCAAGGTGGTGGAGCACGCTTTTGAGCTGATTATGCAAGGTCGCAAAGACGAATATATGGAAGTGCTGGTCCGTTCATTGCATGAACTGAGAGAGGCTGAACCAGACAGAACGCTGGCTGTGGCGCAATTATCTATGGTTGATGCTGCATTGCAGGTGGAACTGGAGACGGGTCAGGCGATTGGCAATCCCTTACGGTCGTTGATGAATTTGCTTGAGAATTTGTTAGGTTGAAACATAAGTATGACCCAAAGAACTTCCAACCCGTATTCCGGGGCAATGGAAGTTCTTTTTTGTAGGATAGCATGTGATTGGGGATGCTTCTACGGTGTTTGTCATAAGGTATTCTGTTGATCTGGAGTGCTTAATACTGCGCCTGCTGACTCTCTTTGGACGAGCGTAACGTACAGCCGTTCATGCTCCACGTCTTCCCCGGCAATGATTTTCAGAACTTGTTCAGCAGCTACTGCGCCCCATTTACGTTTGGAGTAATCAATGGTCGTCAGACGGGGCTGAATATATTGTGCCAGCTCAATATTATCAAAGCCGACGATATGAATGTCTTGCCCGATGGTAAGCTCCGACTGAGCCATTCGATTGTAAAAGCCTACCGCCATCTCATCATTGAGGCAGAATACCGCGGCGGGCTCAGAATCCGGGCTGACATGCTGCTGTAAAATGATCTCGGCTGCCTGTTCGCCGCCCGATTTTTCAAAATCGCCGCCAATCTCGATCATTTCGGCGGTGCCGCTGCGCTCGATCGTCTGTTTGACTGCCTGCATCCGCTGCCATGAATCATAAGAGCCGTCCGGCCCAGTGACAACGTACAGCTTGCGGTGTCCCATTTCCAGCAAATGCTCCACCGCGAGAGCGGCACCTGCTTTGTTATCCAGCAGTACCTGATTAATGTTAGGATGATTCAGCTCACGGTCCAGTACGACAATTTTATGTCCACGCTCGGCGTAATTCAGCAGTTCCTGACTATCGAACGTCTGATCCAGTATGATGGCTCCATCAATCATGCGCTCGGGCAGCATGCGGTGAGACTGCTTGCCGCTGCATACGATGAGGTCATAGTCTTTTCGGTTCAAAATTTCCTTGATGCCGTACAACAAATCTCCATAAACGTCTCCACGGAAATCAGTCAGGAAGACGCCGATAATTTTGGTTTCCCTTTTTTTGAGATTACGTGCGGCGGCATTCGGCACATAGTTAAGCTCTTTGGCAATAGCCAAAATACGTGCGCAGGTCTCTTCCGTCACCTTATCACTGCCGTTCAATGCGTATGAAACGGTAGATATGGAAACGCCCGCCTGTTTGGCGATATCTTTAATGCTGACCACATCATTTCCTCCTTTTCGCCAGTCTGTTACTTGTTATTGTATATTGATTATTAAACTTGTGTTTATTTCGAATATCGTAACTGGACGTGCAAGCAGCAAAGGGCGATCCCGCAAGATCGCCATCGCTTTGTTGCCTATACCCGATTTAAAATTGCTCTTGGGATTTGAGCAAAATGCTCTTTAAAAAATAATCTCCAGGCGATGTATACCGTCATGTTCTGTTAGTGCCTGTTCGAAATTCTTGCGCTTGATGCGCAGGGCACCCGAACGGTAGCGATTGTCGTCGGCTGGCTCGCTTTCCAGTGGGGCTCCGTTCAATACCGCGCGGCCTTGCTCACCGCTATTATGCTCTTGCAGCATGCGGTAGACGAAGGTAACGGGTTTCCCGGCAAAAGCAAATTCAAATTCCAAGCCGTCCAGATTATCCGGCAGTACAGGGTCCAGAATCAGGTCTTCGCCCGACTGACGGATGCCAAGGACATTCGATATGAGCTGATTCATATAGATCCCCGGACCACTGGAGTAGATTCTCCAGCCGCCTTTGACCGGAACGGCTCCTTCACGCAGTTCACCAAACCGCTCTTGTGCTTCGTAGCGGGTATTGAATTTGCCATCCGAGCTGCTGAAATACGCGTTGCTCTGACGCCATTCGGCGTTCGGTACGGACGCGCGAATGCCGACCGGGTTGATGAGCTTCAGGCTGTGCCAGGCGTCATCCTTGCGACCGAGCTTGGCCATGGCTTCCGCGAAGCGGATATGGGCATGCACATATTGCAGCCCGACCTCGCGTCCGAAGTTGGCCGCTTGCTCTGCACGCTTGAAGTGCGAACTCACACCGCCATCGTACTGTGCAGGGCGGTTCATCAGACGCACGCCATCCGGGCACAGGAACTGCTCGCGGATGAGCTGCTCATGAGCCAATGCTTGCTCCGGCGTGAGCAGCTGGCTGATCATGCTGCGTGTCATCGGCAGCAAACGGTAGTGAATCCCCGTCTCCGTATCGGACGGATGGAGCATCAGCTTGGGCTGACCGGGCTCTTCCATATACACGAAGCCCGGGATGATACCGCTCTCCAGCATGTAGCGGTTAAAGTCCTGGCGGATGCCTTCGGCCATCTGGTGCAGCTCCCGTGCGATCTCGGCGGCTCCGCTTACGACGTCTGCGGGGGCTTGCTCCAGTGCAGCAGCAAAGTTGCCAACCACCTGATAGGTGAGTGCAACGGTCCAACTGCTCGCCATGTATTGCTTCAGTTGAGCGTTGGCTGGCTGGAGCGTGTCATCCCAATCGCCGTCGCCGTAGGCCGACAAATGTGTATCATGAAGGAAATTCGCCCGAATATATTCGATTTCCTTCATCGCATGTTCCATGAGGCTCGCGGTCTGTTTTGTATAATCAAAAGTATGCCGGCTGGTGTAGGGTACAGTTTCTTCCAGAATACTGTAGTCCCGAGTAGCGGTCAAATAATCTCCCAGTACCTTTAGCGGCCAGACGATAATATCGCCATGGCTTTCTTCTTGTTGAACGCGAGTATAGTTGTCGAACATAAACCATTGCGGCCAGTTTCCGCTATCCTCGTACTGATGACTGAACACGGTCAGTAGAATGGAACGGACTTCGTCAAACTTTTGCACGGCTGAAAAATATTCCACCGGACCCTGACATACATCGCGTGTTCCCCAAGCTGCACCACCGTATTGTTCCAGACCATGAGGCACGGAATAGTGGACAAGCATATTGTGGGTGTACCACCAGGCCACCGCATTTACACGGAACAGCTCGTTGGTTTCATGTCCGCTACGCGTCAGATGAAAACCATTCATCAGCCCGGAAAAATACTGCCGATAGCGCTCGCGCTCAGCTTCGAAAGAGGCAACTCCTTCCGCATGTGCTCGACCTTTGCTGGACGGATCGCCATGCAGCCAACCTTGTACGGTGCAGGTCCATTCGCTGCTGTCGCCTAGCTCCAGCACGACCAGAGATGCATCGGGGGAGGCTGTACCCTGTAGCAGCGTGTGAGCGTCGCTCACTTGCTGTAGTGGAGCGCCTTGTACCTGCATTCGGTACAACAGGTCCGGGTAGGCTTCGGCGCTCAGGGAAGCCTGGTCTGCGCGGAAGAGCAGGTCCTCACCGTCCCGTTCCATATGAAACGGGAGCTCATATTCGTTCACATGCATGGACATTTGCTGAGTCACGAGGAACGGATAGGCTTTGCCGCTTGCCGAGCGCACGTGAAGCCGCACTTCTGGCGTATCGGCGTTGGTATGGTTTGTAATGATGAGCATATCGTCAGCAGTTTTGTAATACCAGCGCACATAGTTAAAGCCAATCTCGAACAGGGAAGGCAGCGTGAGCAGATGGTATTTCCCATGGATTCCGACATAGATACGCTGACCGGATGTTTTCGGAATATTGAGTGCATTACGCGCGTTTGTGATCATTTTATTGAAATTCGTGTTGCCAACCACAAGCTGGGAATTGAACACCCCGTACATATAGGAGGTGGTTGTAATGGTTTCTTCCTTACCTCCCGCGTAATGCCCGCCCATTAAAATATGCCCATGGGGACGCTCTACACGAAGCTCTTTGGATTTGAGTACGACATGTTCATAGCTGTCCGTGAAAAAGGAGAGCAACGTGTCGCCGTCCCGTTCTTCTTCCTGCCGTTTCGGGAAGAGCTGATCCAACTCGGCTGCGGTCATATCCAGCGTGCGCAGCGGCTCCCCGATGTTCTGGGCTGGAGCCACCCGCCCAGTTTGGAGATGACTTGTGACGTTCTCTGGGATGGCGGTTCCGGAAGCAGTTTCCATAATCGTCGCTACTTCTTCGCGTGCTTTCGTCACCAGTTCCTGGTACTCCAGCTTTGTAACGGCTGTCGGATGATTCGGCTGGAACAGACCGTAAAAGGTAAAGCGTGCATCCCCGGCGAGCTTTACCCGCTCGGATTGCAGCGCCGTATAAGCAAATTCGTACTGGTATACTTCATTAGCGAGCGAATCGCGGCGCAGTGCTTCCGGCTCGTTCGTTTCTTTGTACGAAAGCCCAAAGAATTGAAATCCGTCCGTCGAATAACCGACGGTGCGGGTCAACGAGCCTTGCTGGATGTAAGGGAACGCTTGACTTTGCGGCTGGTTTTGACGGGAGCAAACCGTATAGCCTCTTTGTTCATCATGGTAGACGGTATGGTCGATATATTGAGACAGATAAGCTTCATTACTGCGTACAGCCGCTGTATCCGCAATGCCGATATCCTGACCGTACACGATATCAGCTTCCACGTCATCACCCTGTAGAGTTACATCCCAGAACCATACCCCGAGACCGCTTAGTGTGAATGTCACCTGATAGCCGACACCTGATGTAAATCCTTCCCAAATAATTTGTTGATCCGTTTGTCGTACTACTCCAGGTGATCGAACTCCCAGCAGGGGAGTAATGCTGACGCCGGACGGACGGTACAGTCGCATGTACAGGTTGTTCAGGGAACCGTCGACAGAATTGGTCAGCAGTTGATTGATCATGGTTGAGCCATGGGCGATTTTATATAAATCACCGCTGCTCAAGAAGGTGAAGGACAGGTCTCCAACCCGTAGCAAAATATTTTGATCCAGACTTGTATTCATCAAAGGTTACGCCTCACTTTCCTGTTTCTTTCACTAAACGAAAACGTCCTTCAGTAGTATCTCGGCTGTTAGGTCCTGTAAAGACGGCGAATTCACCGCTGTCACTATCAAAGCTCAGGTCTGCATGGTGATAGCGCAACTGAGGCTCAGTCAATGCAAATTCCACTTCATGGCTTTCGCCTGAGGCAAGCAGAACCTTGCGGAAATCTTTTAGCTCTTTCATCGGGCGAACCGTATCTCCGCTGATATCACGGACATAGAATTGAACCGTTTCCTCGACAGGACGTGTTCCTGTGTTCGTTACCCGTACCTTCACGGTCAGTGCTTGACTGGGGTTGAGGGTGTCGCTGGAAAGCTGTACGCTATCATAGGCAACTTTCGTATAGCTCAAGCCATAGCCAAACGGGAATAAAGGCTCGTTCGGTACGTCCAGGTATTGGGAGACGTAGCGTTCCTTTGTATTGGGATCTAGCTGAGGACGTCCTGTATTAAAATGATTATAGTACACAGGCACCTGCCCCACCGATTGCGGGAAGGACATTGTCAGACGGCCCGTTGGTTCAGCATCGCCGTACAGTAGGTCGGCAATCGCCGCGCCGCCTTCACCGCCGGGGAACCAGGCTTCCAGTACGGCGTCTGCTTCTTCAATAACACCGTGCAGATCCAGTGGACGACCGTTGAACAGCACGGCTACCATAGGCTTGTTCAGCGTTTTCAGGCGTTTCACCAGCTCCAGTTGGGCTTGTGGCAGGCGAATATCCGAGCGGCTGCCCGCTTCGCCACTCATATCCGAGCGCTCACCGAGCGCCAGTACGATGACCTCTGCCTGGCTGGCAGCTTGCAATGCTTTTGCATATTGTTCTTCAGATATTTCGTCTATAGAGCACCCAGTCGCTACCGAGAGCAGCGAGGAGGATATTTTCGATTTGAAGCCGTCAATGACTTGAACAGCCTCTTCTTGCGAACCGCTCCACGACCAAGAGCCAAGAATATCACCGCTCTCTGCAAAAGGCCCGATCAGTGCGATATGCTGACTGCGATTCAGTGGAAGAACGGAATCGTTTTTGAGCAGTACGCATGATTGGATCGCCAATTCCTTGGCAACCGCACGGTGAGCTTCGCAGAACACGACTTCACGTTCCCGCTCAGGGTCTGCACCGCGCAGCGGATTGTCGAACAAGCCCAGCTTTTGCTTGAGCTTCAATACGCGCATGACCGCTTCATCGACGAGCGCTTCATCCAGCTGCCCGCTGCGAACCAGCTCAGGCAGATGCCCGTTATAGCAGGAGGTCATCATTTCAATATCTACGCCTGCCAGCAATGCTTTCTGTGCTGCCTCACGCTCATCCTCGGCAATGCCGTGGGGAATAAGCTCCTTGATGGCGGCCCAATCCGAGATGAGTACACCGTCAAAACCCCACTCCTCACGAAGCAAATCGCGCATCAGGCGCTTGTTGCCCGTTGCAGCTACACCCTCTACGGTATTGAAGGAGGTCATCACCATTTCACAGCCTTCATCTAGCGCAGCTTTGTAGGAAGGGAGATAATACTCTCGCAACTGCCATGCGGACAGATCGACGGTATTGTAATCCCGTCCGCCTTCGCCTGCTCCGTATGCGGCAAAATGCTTCACGCACGCCGCCACCCGGTCTGTATCGTTCGTCAGGTCCTTGCCTTGAAAGCCGCGTACGAAAGCACGGGCAAATACACTGTTGAGGTAAGGGTCTTCCCCTGTAGATTCCATTACACGGCCCCAGCGCGGGTCACGTACCAAGTCCACCATCGGAGCAAAGGTGACATGAACACCGGATACAGAAGCTTCTCTGGCAGCAATGGTAGCGCTCTCTTCTGCGAGCTGCACATTCCATGAACAGCCAATAGCCAGCGGTATGGGAAAAATCGTTTTGAAGCCATGTACAATGTCTGCCATAATTAGAAGCGGAATACCCAGACGGTTTTTACTTAGGTGTGCTTGTTGAACTCGAATAGCTTCTTCGGCTCCTGCGATGCCAAGCACCGATCCGACGTTACGGACCGTTTCTTCTGTGATCCCCAGAGATGCCATAGGTCCGGTAATTTGGCCGTCCGTTTCCGCATCCTCAAAAAAGGCTCCCACGAGCTGGAGCAGTTGATCGACTTTTTCTTCAAGCGTCATATTTTGCAGATAGGAATTCAGTTGTTGTTCCATCATACAATCCTCCGTAAGCTGCTATGGTTGCAGCTTTCTTTTTCAGATCCATGAGATTTTTTAGTTAAGACTGATTCAAAGAAGCGACGAATAGGCTAATACTTTACATAAATGCTTAGTATCCTGTCGTATTATTAATCGAAACGTTTCTATTGTTGAACTCAGTTGGATTATATACGCTTTCAAATAGAGAGTCAAATCGAAAAAGAAGGTTATTTTACAAAGAAAATAACGATTTATAGATGAAACGAAAGAAAATTGGGCATAATTCTAGACGAATAAAAAATAATATCCCTATTGAATACGGTTTCAATTTGTTTTATAATGACTATCGAAACGTTTCTATTGATGGGTATGGTCCTTACGCTTTCCACATATTTTCTATATCGTCAGGCTTTATTTGGCTTTAAACACTGTATACTTTAACGTGTGTAATCGAATCGGGTATCATATTTGAATGATCGGTGAGCCGGTCATCTCGGGAGGAATTTGTATGATGAAAAGAACGTTAGGGATCGTTTTGGCAAGCACCTTATTACTGGGGGGCGCGTTGGCAGGCTGTTCGTCCAAGGATGAATCATCCGGCAAGGATGCGAATGGAAAAACGACGATTACCCTATGGGGCATGGGGGCGGAAGGTAAGTTGCTGCCTGAGATTGCAAAGGATTTTGAAAAGGAAAATCCTGATATTCATGTAGATGTGCAGGCACTGCCTTGGGATAATGCTCACGATAAGCTGCTGACAGCAGTTGCTTCCAAATCCGGTCCGGATGTGGTTCAGTTGGGTACATCATGGGTTCCGGAGCTTGCATCTGCGGGTGCATTGACGGACATCACCCCTTATATCAGCAAATATCCTGAGCTGGATTCAAAGAATTTCTTTTCGGGTGCTGTGGATACGGCAAAATTTGAGGGGAAACCTGTAGGCGTTCCTTGGTATACCGAAACGAAGATTTTGTTCTACCGTTCAGATCTATTGAAGCAGGTTGGATATAATGAAGCACCTAAAACGTGGGAAGAACTTTCGGACGCTGCTCAAAAGCTGGCGGCGCGTGGCAAAGGGAAATATGGTATTGCCATTAATTCCAAGGAGCAGTCTCTGGGCTTTATGTTCGCTCTTCAGAACGGCTCCAAGCTGATTGATGAGCAGGGCAATCCGCTGTTCAACCAGCCGCCGTTTGTAGAAGCTGTGAAGTATTTGAATACCTTTTTCCAAAACGGCTCCAATGCCCTCGATCTTGGGATAGATTCCGTTCAGGGATTGCAAGGTGATGGTATCGTTCCTATGTTTATCAGCGGTCCTTACATGATTAGAGAAATCAAGAGCAAGGCACCTGAGCTGGATGGAAAATGGAATATAGCGGAGCTTCCTGGCAAAGTAAACAACCTGTCTGTTTTGGGCGGGTCGAATCTTTCGATTATGCAGTTTAGCAAGCACCCGGAGGAATCGGCCAAATTCCTGGCTTACATGAGCAAACCGGAAACGCAGCTGAAGTGGATGGAGCTGTCCAGTACCTTGCCTGCTGCTACCAAGCCATGGGAAGATGCAAAATTGAAGAGTGATCCGATGCTTCAAACGATTCGTAAACAGCTCGATCATTCCGCAGCATTACCGCAGCTGGCAGCATGGGAAGAGGTTTCTCAACAATTCATCAAGAGCTTCGAGCGCATTTACCGTGGTCAAGCCGACGTACAGAAGGAAATGGATGATTTTAACCAGCAAGCTGCAAGTATTATGAAAAAATAATGATCCGTATCCGTCATTGTCAAAGGGAGTGAAGGCATGAAAGGAAGCTCGCAGAAGCTTGCGCCATACTTGTTTATCGGTCCCTCCATCATTCTGCTGACGCTGTTTTCGTTGTTGCCGATTTTACTGGCACTCGTGATCAGCTTCACAGATATGGATCTGTCAGGACTCGTTAATTATGATAATATTCGCTTTATAGGACTGGAAAATTACAAGAATGTGCTAATAGACCCTTCTTTTCTAAAGTCCATTGGGAACACTCTATTTTTCGTCATCATCGGGGTTCCTTTAGTGCTATTGTTTTCACTCAGCATTGCAATCCTGATTAACATGGGTAAATCACGTGCTTTCAAAGTTTTCCGCGTGGTGTTCTATCTGCCGTCCGTAACAAACGTGGTGGCGGTAGCGGTGGTCTGGAGTTATTTGTATAATCCGACCCTCGGGCTTTTCAACTATGTACTGGGCATGATGAATCTGGATCCTGTTCCTTGGCTGACCGATCCTACGATGGCGAAGATATCGCTTATTTTATTGGCTGTTTGGCGGGGAATAGGCTTAAATATGATTATTTTCATTGCTGCCATTAAAGGGATTCCGGGTTCTTACTATGAGGCGGCTCAGCTTGACGGGGCCAACACATGGCAACAAATTCGTTATATTACCCTTCCGCAGCTCCGCTACGCCATTTTCTTCGTATCCATTACGACGATGATCGGCTGGCTGCAATTTTTCGAGGAACCGTTCGTCATGACCAAAGGGAAACCGCTTGACGGCACACTATCAGCATCCCTGTTTATATACAATAACGGTTTCCAATTTAGTAAATTCGGTTATGCCGCGGCGGGATCGTTCATTCTGTTCTTTGCGATCATCGCGGTGACGCTGATTCAGTTCCGTTTGCAAAATAAAGCGGAGTCCTGATAGAGAGAGGTGATGAACGTGAAAACAGCTGTTCAGCAAGCCCGCGCCAATTCGCGCAGTGGAGAAAAAACATTTCAATGGTTCGTGGCGATTCTCCTGACCGTGGGAGGTCTGTTGATGGTGCTGCCTTTTGCGTGGATGATTTTATCCTCCTTTAAGACGGAGAGCGAGGTAACCCAAATTCCTCCAACCATCTGGCCGCAGCATTTCACATTGGACAATTTTAAAACACTATTTGATAGCATGGCTTTTGGCACCTATCTGACTAATACACTGGTGATTGTATTAGCTTCCTTTTTTGGATTATTCCTGAACGCCATGGCAGGCTACGGCTTTGCCAAATTCAAATTTAAAGGTAAAGGTTTCCTGTTCTATTTGGTGCTGGCCACGATGATGGTTCCGGGGCAGGTGACGATGATTCCCGTGTATTTGATTTTGAACCAGATGGGATTAACCAACACCATGATGGGGATTGTACTTCCTGGCTTGGTAGGCGCCTTCGCCATCTTCCTGTTCCGACAGTTTATGTCCGATATTCCGGAAGAACTGCTGGAGGCAACGCGCCTTGATGGTGCAGGGGAGTTTCGTACTTTCCTGCAAATTGTACTGCCTATCTCAACACCGATTTTGGCCGTACAGGCCATTCTGACCTTTATCGGCGGTTGGAACAGCTTCCTGTGGCCGCTCATTATTGCGAACGATGAGAAGCTGTATACGTTGTCCGTGGGACTATCGTTGCTCAAAGGCCAAAATGAGAGCCAGTTCGCGCTCCAGATGGCAGGCTCGACCTTCATGGTCGTACCGATCATGATCATATTCATTGTTTTCCAAAAGTATATTATCGAAAATTATACGATTTCGGGCATTAAGTAGTAGTTGTAGCGGTGGGTTATAGGCTACACATAGCAACGGCGGAGTTTCTTGGTTTAATACCGAGGAACTCCGCCGTTTTGTTGTGTCATATAAAATCTGGTTTCTTGTTTGGTTCATCCGAAGTGCTGGTATGTTTGCACAGGGGTCTGTATTTACATATGAGTCAAATAATATTGATGTGACAGGGTGCGGAGTGTTTTTCTAAGCCTGTAAATCCGTGTAGTGGTAGCTGTAATAGAAATATTATATTTGGTAGCAAGGATCGAAATGGACATGTTCTGCAAAAAATAATCCTGATATAGCTCATATTCTTTCTTCGAGAGTTGCATCAGGATGCTGTTTATAATCTGATCAATATCTTCGAACCTGCTTTTCTCCCAATCCTCTTCTACCGAAATTGAAAGACTGCAAGCCTCATGTTCAAACATAGTCTCATGCTTTTTTTGTGTGTAGTAGCGTCTTAATGATTTATGTACAAAGTGTTTGGCCGTGAGGTATAGCCACCCTTTCACATTGGGATGAAGTTTGAGCTTACATAGCTGTTGTCTTGCTGTCAAAAAAGTATCTTGTGTACACTCCTCTGCTATGCATCTAAATTGCAATTCATTTTTGAGCAGATGTATGCAGAAACGGTACACGTCGTCCAGATAAAGTTCACATATTTGATTATAGAAACAATTGTACTGTCTAGTGCATTGATCCCCTTCACAGCAGTCTGTAACCATCGTTGTCGGCATGTTCAAGCCTCCTTTAGACGGATGAAAGATCATAAACGTTATAAAACTCATGACCATCATATACAATATTTGGATGTATTGGAGATAACAAAAGTCACAGCTTCATTTCGTGAGTATGGAATTAAAGGAAGATCTATATGTTCAGATCGGGTGATTATATCGTCAAAATGGTATTAGTAAAGGAGAGGGAACAAGAGGGGAAGAGGGAGAGGGATGAAAGAATCAATTGTGTTCAAACGATTGGCGGGATTATTTAGGACGCACTTGAAGTCCGTCACTATTATTCTGACGTGTCTAATGATATCGGCGGGTATGAACATGCTACTGCCTTTAACAAGCAGACTCATTATGGATGACGGCCTTTTAAAAGGAAATATGCATGCTGTAATCCTGTACACGTCTGCTGCATTTGTGCTGGTATGCTCAGACAAGCTATTGCATGTATGCAAGGAAGCATTCAGGGCGGGTTTAAGTGCCAATATAACGTATTCACTATATGAGAGGGCCTACCTCCATTTGACAAGGCTCCGAATGAGTTATTTTACCCGTACGAACGAAGCAGAACTGCTCAATCAAATCAGTATGGATGTAGGTAATATATCAAGGGTTGCAGACAGCGGACTTTTTTTCGTCATCATGCAGGCGTTTAGTATGATTGGCGGTTTATGTGGTTTGTTCATGATTAATTGGAAAATGACAGTCATTGTGCTTTGCTTTTTGCCAGTCAAGTATGTTGCTGTACAGTATTTTGTCAGGCGCAGAAAAAAGCTGATAGGAGAAATGATAGAAAGTAGCAGTGATTTTGCGCAGTGGTTTGGAGAGGCCATCGGAGGAATGAAGGAGCAGCGGATGTTCGGTCTGCTTGCTAACAGGCATCAGGAATTCTCATCGAGGCAGCATCGTATCGTCGGTACGGAACGAAAAATATCGATGCTGGATGCATGGAATACGGCCTCGGAATCTATCTTGATTCAATTGCTGATTATGGTGCTGTATATCATTGGATCCAATCTTATATTTCGGCTAGAGCTTACCGTTGGCGGTATTTTTGCGTTTATTGCGTACAGTGCCTATGTGACAACGCCTATTTTCGCCATCTTAAATATAGGTTACATGCTGGCTGAGATTCTCCCGTCTGCCATTCGCTACTATCAATTTCTGGATGGAGAAGAGGAGGAAACGTTGGATTTGTCTGTTTTAGAGCCTATTTCTTCTAATCGGGCACCGGACAACCACATTGCGTTTCATAATGTTTCGTTTTCATATAACGAAGATGAGCCTGTTATAAGTGGATTGAACTTTATGATTGCTAGAGGGGAGAAGGTTGCAATCATAGGAGCCAATGGATCGGGCAAATCCACCGTTCTTGATCTCATTATGCGTTTTTGCCAACCCGATCAAGGGATCATCACTTATGAGGGCATTGATATTCAAAGCTACGAAATGGATGAATATCGTAGCCGGATAGCTTTGGTCAGCCAGCAAGTGTATTTATTCGATACTACGATTCGTGACAATATTCGGTTAGGCTCAGGTGTCAGTGACGACGTAGTTGCTACAAGTATTAGAGACATTGGATTAACTGAATTCACACAGAGTCTGTCAGACGATTTTCGTATCGGGTCTAATGGCTCCAGACTGTCAGGCGGTCAAAGACAGAAGATTGCCATGGCCCGGGCATTGGTTAGGGAGGCACCGCTATTTATTCTGGATGAGGCGACCTCTAATCTGGATGCAGCTTCCGAGGTGAATGTCCATCAATTGTTGGAGACACGTTTGAGTGACAAGACGGTAATCGTTGTCACACATCGTAGCGAGGTGTTGAAGTATGTTCAAAAAATTATTTTGCTGGAAGCTGGACAGTCAGCCCAAATTGGATCACATCACTACTTTATGGAGCATCATCCAGGCTACAGAAAATGGGTTTCGGAGAATGATGAGAAAACAAATGAAATGATTTGGTGATTTTGTCTCTTATCTGGGATTAGTATAGATGAACACCGCTTTAAACCATTTTGTAAAAGAAAGGAGAGGTTTAGCATGCGTAAGCTTGTGAAACGAAACACAAATGTCAGTGATACGATTGAGGCATTTGGCTGCGGATGTTCCTGCTACTGTCCTTGTTCCTGTTATTGTGCAGGCAGCTCGACCAGAAGCTCCAACACCCAAAGAGAAAGTGATGGCTCCTATCGAAGAGACAATGGAACAGGCATTGGCAATTATTAAGCTATTCATCAACTTGGGGGAGCCTGTATTTTAGGCTCTTCCACCACTTTAAATTAGAGTAGGTGTGAATGATGAACATTTGTAAACCGTTTATATATACATTTCAGACTAGACTGCATCATTATCTGTATGATGTGAATACAAACCTGATTTTGCGGATTAAGGAGGAAGCGTATGACTTTTTGAATCAGCATCGCAGCTTTGATCTGAATCAAATAGAAGATACGCCAGAGTTGCAACAGTATATTGGACATTTACTGGATAACGGTTTTTTATCTTCACAGCGTCCGCAGATCATTCACCACCCGAAGACCAAACATTTGGAGCATATGTTAAAGTACCAGCTTAAGACGCTCACCCTGCAAGTAACGCAAAATTGCAATCTCAGGTGCTCCTACTGTGTCTATTCTGGAAATTATGACAATCGTGGGCATTCCAGCTTGCGGATGGATTTTGAAACGGCGAAAAAGTGCATTGACTTTGTAATCGACAGGTCAGTGGACAGTGAACGGCTCGATTTTGGCTTTTATGGGGGAGAGCCACTGATCAATTTCCCGCTCATCCAGCAATGTGTTGAATATATCAAGGAAAAAGTGGTGCACAGGGATATCGGTTTTCATCTGACGACCAACGGTACATTGCTTAATGACGATATTTTGGCATTCTTGAATGAGCACCAATTTGTCCTTACAGTCAGCCTGGACGGAGACAAGGAAAATCATGACAGAAACAGACGGTTCGCCGTTAACGGACGAGGATCATTCGATACGATTATTGCAAATGTAGATAAAATCAAGGAGAGCTACCCCGATCTGTTTGAGTGGATTAATTTTAATGTCGTTATGGATACCCGCAATGATTTTGGCTGTGTGAATGATTTCTACGCTAATTATGAAACGTTCGAGAGTTTGTATAGCGTTAGATCCTCATACATTAACGATGCTTATGCAAAGGATGAAGTAATGTATAGGAATACCTTTATTGAACAACGAGGCTATGAAGTATTTAAAATGATGCTGTCTAAATTCGGGAGAATGGATGAAAGCCATGTCTCCAAGCTGATTAAGGACTATTATGTTCAGATATACTTCCGGATGTTTCATTACAGAAAGCCGTCTGCAGGCATGCCACTGGAGGCGCATCATGGGGGACCGTGCGTGCCGGGTGTCCAACGCCTGTTTGCTGATGTAAATGGAAACCTGTATCCGTGTGAGCGGGTAAGCGAGCAGTCTGAGGTGGTCCAGATTGGCAATGTAGATTCGGGCTTTGATGTGGATAAAATCAGTCAAATATTAAACGTTGGCTCCATTACTGAAGATGCCTGTAAAAATTGCTGGAATTTCCGCTTCTGTACGCTATGCGTCGCTGTGGCAGACGATTTGCACACATTATCCAGAGAAATGAAGCTGAACCACTGTGCTGTAGTGAAAAATGATGTAAGACATACTTTACTGGACTTTTGCATGCTGAATGAGCTTGGATACGATTTTTCTGATGATACGATCCTTGATTTTGAAAATGCATGAGAGGAGTTCACAATATGGATAAGCTGCTCATTTTTCCATTTGATAGTGAGACGATAGCTCTTGTGAGAAATTTGAATTTATTGGGTAGTTACAGCGAGGTGGTACTTGTTTCCTTTAAGGGGTCGGGCATGATCGGGAAGGATGCCTGTGTAGCCGATAAGGGAGCAGTTACGGGGCTCACGGTGAAACCGGAGTCTTGTCTGGAGCAAGAGCTGGAGCAGTGCGATGCCATTTTGTTGGTGCGTTCGAATTTTAAACTGGACATCACGGAGCTCTATCTGCCACTGATTATTAAGGCCATGAAGCTCGGGAAAAAAGTAATGTGTAATTTCACTTTACCGGATGAATGCATGACTATCATCGATCAGTATCGGAATCAAGAAAGCAAGCTCACGTTAAAAAATACATTCGATATATTTACCAAGGGACTTACTGCCCCGGACCCAGCTTCCGGTATTCACGATTTCTTTACGCCAGTCATTTTTATACTGGGCTTAAATGAGCGGACAAACAAGCTTGGACTCCAGTTTGCTGTTCGACAGAAGCTTGAGGCGGCAGGATATCGGATTTCCCAGATGACGTCGAACGGGTGCGGGGAACTGGTCGGTGCTCATTCCTTTCCCCAATTTATGCTGGAGAGTGGGCTGACGGAGACCCAGAAGATTATTATGTTCAATCGTTTTCTGAAAAAAATAGAGCAAAGTGAGAAACCTGATCTTATGCTCGTAGGCATTCCGGGAGGGGTAGTACCATATAACAATACCTTCACGAATTATTTTGGTATTACATCTTTTCTGGCATCAAGGGCTGTCGTACCTGACGGTTTGATCTGCTGTCTTCATTATGATGAGTACAACACTCAGTATCTGGAGCATGTGCAAAAGTATCTTGAAAATCGTTTTTCTTCATCTTTATTGGGATATGCCTTGTGTAACAATGTATTTGACAGCTATTCTTCCTCTACTGTGAATATGCAATATTCTTCTGTGGATAGCCGATTTGTCGAAGAGAAGAAGCGGGAGTTTTCTGATTATCCTGTACCCATAATGAACCTGTCCAATGATGACGACATCGGAAAGATGGCTGATCATATTTTGAATTATTTTTCAAGTGAGCAGAATCTTATTAAGTTGTAACGGAGGAGAGAACATGAATGGAACGCAGGATGTTGTGGAGTTGGAACTGGAAAATATCTTTTTGAAACTTTTTGAAATCAGGCTAAATGAGGTAGACATCGGCGCTCCACTGCTTGGTTCGGGAATGAGACTACTTCCGCGTGATTTGGTATACCTCTTCTTTGAAGTAGAAAAAAGCTTTGCTATTCAGATTTCACAGGAACGAATATCGGAGGGCTGTTTCCTTACATATGATCGTTTGCTGGAGACTGTAAGGGAATGTATAAACGAACAGAGGAGTTGAATATTTTGTGAAAAATCTGAATAAATAGTAGACAATGGCCGATATAATAATAGAAATAACTTTTTTTAGGACATAAATATATGAATTGGAGGTTTCGGGATGAATGTATCCATTGCGTCATCTCATCGAGGGTCGTCTTTTACGGCAAATCACAATCGTTCGGGATCCGCTCAGAATGATCGAACAGAAAGGAATAGTATAGCAAGGCCGCAGAACAAGGTGCTTGAACGACTGATGGAGCAAAAACAAAATCTGATTGATAGGCGTTCTGATTACTTGAGTAATGCGGTCAAGCGAGGAGCCAGTCCAGATAATATAAAAGCTGACCTTGAGGAAATGGATAAGCAGATTCAACAAATGGATGAGGCTATTCAGAAACAGACGCTTGAAGAACAACGCAAGGCTTTAGGTACAGATGAGGAGAGCAAAAAAGAGATTGAAAAGGGATTGGCAGAGAAAACAGAGCAATATAATCCCAAGACAGCTGAAGAGCAAAAACAGAGTTTTTTCACATACACGATGAAGGGTATTGTCTCTGCAAACAATGAGCTGAAGATGGCGAAAGTAACCAAAATGGCTCAAATCACATTGCAAAGCGAGGCGAAGGGGTGGGAGAACAGCGACCCTGCAAAATCTGCGGCCTTGCGAGAGAAGGCAGAGGGGCTTAATAGCAAAATCCTGGATATAGCCGGAGCTGTCAATGAGCATATTACCGAAGCGCTGCAAAGGGAACAACCGATTACCCGTGAAGATAATCAAAGTGATGAGGAAAAACAGCGTGTAGAGGCAGAGGGAGTGTGGACTGAGCAAGAGCTCCATGCTTACTCGGATTCGGCTAAAGGAAAGACAGAAGCGGTCGGCACGAATGTTAATACTGTAGCTTAACACATTCCTGTCTTCCCTAATTTCTGCTTGATAGACTAGGAAGGCAAAGTAGCGGCGGTCGTTTCTTGGCACTGTAGTGATTAGTGGCAATCCTCAAAATAGTTTCCGTGGTGATACACGGAAACTATTTTATTATCGGGGGAAACGGGGAGTGGGAAGAGTGAATTCTAAGATTCATGTAGCGATTATTGACGACGGAGTTACTGCGGAAGTCTTCAATACAAATATGTTGTATGATATTGAAATGGTCTCTTCATTACCAGTTCATTTTCAAACATCCACAAGTGCTGCCCAAGACAAGCCCCTGGAAGACGAACGACAGAATATGTACATGATGAACCATGGGACATTATGTGCAGGTATTGTACAAGCCTATTTTCCGAATGCAGTGATAAGTAGTGTTAAAATATTGAAACAAAGGAAAGGAAATGCTGATCAACTTTGCGCTGCCCTGCGCTGGTGTGTAAAACACGGGGTACAGGTAGCCAATATCAGTCTGGGAAGTACCGATTTTCGGGATCGTACCTTATTGCGGGAAGTGGTGAATGAAGTTGCGGCCGCAGGGCTTATTATGGTAAGTGCCGCACACAATGGCGGTTTTCTCACTTATCCTGCTTCCTTCAGCAATGTGATTGGAGTAGAATGTGACCGAAGCGGGAACCTTGCTGCAGGTCAATACAGGTATAACCTTGAGGCGGCCTTCGGTGGTGGAATTGAATTCACGGCTTTTGCTAGACATGCCCTTACAGACGTGTTAGGAGGGACAGTGTTGTGCCCTAACAGCAACAGCTATGCAGCCCCGCTAATCACGGCACAGGTATGTATGTTATTGCAGAGCTCTAAGTGTATTTATTCTATAGAGTTGCTTAAGAACGAATTGCAGGAACATAGCTGTAATCTGGTGCAAGCCTCCCGTTTACCAGTGCAACGGTACAGAAATCCAGATTGGATTCGGTGTGCGTTTGTATTTAAAGCAGGTGCTGCTACCTGTACAGTGGCACCGTATTATTTTCAGATTCAACGTGAAATTCTGATCTCCTCTCAAGAGGCTGTTCCTGTGATCAAAGCGGTGCTCGTGCAGGAGCATGAGCAACAACGTATAACCGATACCCTCATTTTATTGGGGCACATGGATGCGGTTACCCTTCGGCAAGTGAGTCATTTGGCTATTCAGTACGGTAAGCATGTGGTTTATGCAGGTGAATGGCAGTGCGATATCCCCACGATGGGCTTTTTCTCCCGTCAATTGCGCTTATGGCATGGAGAGGTCGGCCTACAGAGAGAACTGGAGAAGTATAAGGAAGGAAAGTCTCTTGAAATTCCGTTTGTCGCTATTTATTATGACGGGGAAATGGACATATTTTATTTTCTGCATTTGCTGAAAATGTCTTTTGTCCGGGATGGATATCATTGTTGGGTTGCAATGGATCAGTCCAGAGCTGTATTGCATGATATGGAATACATTTGCTTTTCTCGTACTGTAAATAGAATGGAGGAGCTTGTATGCTGTTGTAATAGGATCGCCTCCATGGTTCATGCGGATGTTGTTATTCTTTGTCTGGAGGCCTGTCAGGGTTTGGATGGGTTGAGGAAACAGAACTCACCGGATACAGAGCTGGAGCTTTGGTTGCAAACAACTGAAGGATCAGAAGCTATCCGAATTTCTATAGTAAGTAATAATAAACTTCTGGAGAAAAGGACGCTCCAAGGTTTAAATGTGGAGGCTATAGACGCTCTGTATAAATATATAGAGTATGTGCTGGTCAATTAACATTCCTATTAATTGGGTAATATTTTCTATAATTGAATCGTTTTAATTTCTTGTTCAGTTAATCCGGTAGCCTTTGCAATGGTAGCTATGTCCATACCCATGGAAAGCATATTTTTGGCGATATTCTTTTTCTCATCTTCTTTACCTTGGGTTAATCCTTTTGCCATACCGATAGATTCTGCTCTATCGATCATGGAAGCTTCATCGTGCAGGTATTTCTGCCGGGCTTCATACAGACGTCTTGCTTCTGAATCCTGACTCAAGAATTGCAGCGTGTCCATGGCTTTTTCCAATCCGGGTTCGTTCATTTTTAAAACCTCCCATTTGGATGGATCTGCGCCTTTAAGAAACAACAGCCAGTTGATAAGCCCTCCTTCTTTGAAGGATGCGGTTTGCTCATCCAGCTTCAGCAGTTCCAGAAAATGTACTTCAATATCATCAATAAGTGATATCCCTGTGCGGTCCTCGCGTAAATGAAACACATTGTGGTATTCATCGTTAGGTAAAAAAGAATAGTTGAGGATGTTAATGGTCACACATTTTTTTAGTTCCTGGTATTTTTCGCCCTCATGAAGCTGTCCCGTGTATCGCTTACTCCAATAGAACAACGTCCGCTTCTCAATATCGTATTTGTTGAAAAGCTGCATTTCGATATCAATTAGTTTGCCCTCTGCGGTCTTGGCATAGACATCAAAAATAGACTGCTTGTCGACGGATCGTCCTTATCCGTATAGGGATTCATTAAAATAATTTCGGTTAATTGAGCTTCTCCAGCTCCCGTTTAGTATTAATTATATCATCTTTTTTAAGATATCAGAATGTCTGAACTTCTTTTCCGAATGATACTGTTTCATCATTTCACTACATATTCTTAGGGTAAAAACTAACCTGGGATGTGTATACATGAATGATAGCTCATTTTCACCCCAATCCTTTGAAAAACCTAATTTCCTGGTACTCCTTGTGGATGAGGAACGGTATCCAGCGGTTTATGAAAACCGGGAAATCAAAGAATGGAGCAGACAAAATCTTATTACGCAAGGACTCTTGAGGTCTCACGGACTGGAGTTTCACAGGCATTATATTGGAAGTGCTGCATGCAGCCCCAGCAGAACAACCTTGTTCACCGGTCATTATCCGTCACTCCATGGCGTCACTCAGACAGACGGAGTGGCCAAGGGGGCATTCGACTCCGATATGTTCTGGCTGGATAGAAATACGGTGCCTACGATGGGGGATTATTTTCGCGCAGCCGGATACCAAACGTACTATAAAGGAAAATGGCATATATCCGATGAGGATATTATCATCCCGGGTACGCACAAAGCCCTTCCCAGCTATCATCCGCTGACGGGGGTACCCGACAGAAGACTGGAAGGCATATATGAGCAAGCCAACCGCTTGGATAGCTTTGGATTTTCCGGGTGGATCGGTCCAGAGCCGCATGGGAGAAACCCACGAAATTCCGGTTCCTCCGCCGCTGTTGGTTTAAGCGGGCGAGATGAGGTGTACGCCGCAGAAACCGCCCAGCTAATCGAAGCCCTTGACCGTCGGAAACAACATGACAACCATGCAGAGCCTTGGTTAGTCGTAGCTTCATTTGTGAACCCGCATGATATTGTTTTATATGGTGCTATTACTGCGCGATTGCCCATGTTTCGATTTGAGGTGGAACCGATGCCAGATGTCACTCCCCCTCCGACAATCAACGAATGGCTGGCTACAAAGCCACGCTGTCAGGCAAGCTACAGGGATATTTACCCTAGAGCGTTACAGCCCATTGTGGATCAGCCCTTTTATCGAAAGCTTTACTACCAGTTGCAAAAAAATGCAGACCGTCAGATGCTTAAGGTATTTGAAGCACTGACCCGTTCTTCTTTTTACGATAATACCATTGTGATTTTTACATCCGATCATGGAGATTTGCTAGGCGCTCACGGCAATCTTCATCAAAAGTTTTACTGTGCGTATGAAGAGATTGTGCATGTGCCTTTGGTTATCCATAACCAACATCTGTTTCCTCAATATAAAAGCGAGCATACCCTGACAAACCACGTGGATCTCCTGCCTACGATGCTTGGACTGGCGAATGTTGACATCACTGCAATCCAGAGTCGCCTGCAAAACAGCTTTAGCGAAGCCCGCCCCTTGGTGGGACGTGATCTTACTCCTGTTATTCGCGGACAGAACCAGGGGGAGATAGTTGACCAGCCGGTTTATTTTATGACCGACGATGATGTGACCCGAGGACAGCGGCAGATCAATATACTGGGAGAGGCATATCCGTCTGTTGTTCAGCCCAATCATATCGAGACTGTCATTACGCCCCTGCAAAGAGAGGGTGTAAAGGAGCTGTGGAAGTTTACCCGCTATTTTGACAGTACTCAATTCTGGAGCCAACCGGGGGTGAAGGATGTTACTATGCGACCCGTGGGCGAGCATACATGCGGACAATATTCTCAATGGGCTACACAGGTCAAAACGCAACCGGAACGTGACGAATATGAATTGTATAACCTGACCAGCGACCCTTTGGAAACATGTAACCTTGCTCATCCCGCATTTGCAACGCAGCAGAGCAGAAGCGTTCAGCAACAGATGATGCGCTTATTGGAGGAACAACGTAAACAAAAACGTTTATACCCCGCTCAATCAGGTGTGAGGTGAAAAACAACGCTTTTTCCCTCTTCCGGGTCATCGGAAACAGCTTGATGCTCTCTATTAAACGCGATCCGGTCGATAATTATGGTTTCGGTTACAATGTTACCATACGAACAGCGGAGCTTCTCTTTGAAGGAGGGGCTCCGCTTTTTCGGGTTCACATGGACATGTTGTGAAAAATCCAAAAAAACAACTTTTGCTTACAGCCCCACCAGTCTTGTAAATCTGGCCTGCTGCCGATTAGCAGCAGGCTGACATTTTTTTACGCATCCAACGTATACAAGGGCAGGCCTTCCGGCAAAGCTGCCGGGCGCAGGCATGTGCTCTGCATCGGATAGAATGTCTGCTCATCGGAGGAATCATGGAACGCCCACATCGCCTCCAGCACATGGTAGGCCAGTTCACCGCTGGCGCGGTGAGGCCGTCCGCTGCGGACAGCATAGGCCATATCGGCAACGCCGATGCCCCGTGTATTCTCCTGGTAGCCCGGCAGCAGCGGCGCTTCTGCCCATTCCTGCTCGCCCTGCAGCCTGTAGCGAACGGGCCCTCCGAATGTGTTCGGGTCAGGCACCTGCAGCGTGCCATGAGTACCATATACCTCGATCGGTGGCAGGGAGCTTCCACCAAAGATGTCAAAGCTGGTAATCAGCGTGCCGACAGCCCCCTGCTCGAAGCGTAGCAATCCAGCCACATGGGTCGGAATGTCAACCGGGATAGTCTGGCCTCTCTTTTTCTCGCTTGTAATACTTCGCTGGTCCAGCGCCTTGCCTGTCATGCCAGAGATGGTGGCAATCGGACCAAGCAATTGCACCAGAGCTGTCAAATAATAAGGGCCCATATCAAACATTGGTCCGCCGCCCATAGCATAATAAAATTCAGGATCGGGATGCCAATGTTCATGTCCACGGCTCATCATGAAGGCCGTAGCGGCTACCGGCCTGCCAATGACCCCTTCCTCAATCAGCTTCAATGCCGTCTGTATGCCGGAGCCGAAGAAGGTCTCCGGTGCGCAGCCGATAAGCAGTCCCTTGCGGCGGGCCAGCTCCAAGACAGCCTGGCCCTGCTCACGGGTGACCGCAAGCGGCTTCTCTACATAGACATGCTTGCCTGTCTCAAGGGCTCTGAGGGATACGTCGGCGTGAACGGCCGGTATGGTCAGATTAATGATGAGTTCAATCTCTGGATCAGCCAGGATCTCATCTACCGAATATACGTTCGGAACGTTATACGCTGCCGCCTGCTCCTTTGCTCGGCCCTGGTCCAGATCCGCTACTGCCGACAGCTCCAGAATATCGAAGCGCTGGCAATTTTCCATGTAAATTCCGCTGATTTTACCACAACCAATAATGCCCACCTTCATTTTGTTCATGCCTGGACTCCCTTCACCTTCAAAAAATGGATAATGGAATTTCCTTACTGCATCCGACATCATCCTGTCCACGCTACCGCTGCTGGTTGTCTGCCATGCCCGTATAAGCATCTGCCAGGGAGCTGCCCTGGGCAGCCGCCGTCTGTTTGCCTGCCGCAGCCCACAGGAACCCGCTGCGCATCATCTCGGTCACTTGAGGCATCTCTATGATATCTGCGTGATGTCCTAGCGAATTGTAGAAGACGCGACCGTTTCCCCAACGCTTCGTCCATACAACGGGCATATCCACCGGCCCATTGGCTGAATGCGGTCCCGGTACGACCGGGAAGCGTGTGGTTGCCAGCACTTCAACCGCCGGGTCTACGTGGAGGTAGTACTGCTCGCTTTTGACCTGAAAATCCTTAATATGATCCAGCAGCGGGCTGGAGCCGCGCTTCATGTTCACCATATACTCCACCCCGTCATTGCCGGGATGTGCAACCCATTGCCCGCCTGTCATGAACTGCCAGTCCACATTGTTCCGGAAGGCATCGCACATGCCGCCATGGCAGCCTGCTAGGCCTACGCCGCTCTGAACTGCTGCCGAGACATGATTGACCAGCTCCTGCTCAATCTGTCCCATGGTCCACAACGGAACGATTAGGTCCAGGCCAAGCAGCTTATCCGCATCCTGGTAGGCTTCAAGGTTATTAGACACCTCCACCTCGAACCGCTCTTCCTTCAGGATCCGTTCAAAAATGGCAGCCACCTGCTCCGGCTCATGTCCGTCCCATCCGCCCCATACAATCAGTGCCTTGCTCATCTGTAATCCACTCACCTTTCGGAATGTGATAGTTATCTTACATTTCTTCAATGGATACCCAGCGGCGCTCCTCTATGGATCGTTCCACCGCTTCAAGCACGGCCTGACAAGCGACCCCGTCGTGGAAGTTCGGCACAGGCTGCCGTCCCTCGGAGATGGCACTCATCAGCTCAAGCATCTCGTGGGTGAAGGTATGCTCGAATCCGATCGTATGTCCCGCAGGCCACCAGGCCTCGGAGTACTTGTGTGCCGGATCGGTGGCGAGCACGCGGCGGAAGCCCTGAACGTCCTTCTCATCTTGTGTGAAATACACTTCCAGTTCGTTCATCCGTTCAAAGTCAAACCGCACACTGCCCAGACTGCCGTTGATCTCGAATGAATTGGTGCTCCGGTGTCCAGCCGCAAACCGTGTGGCCTCGAAGCTGCCCAGCGCACCTCCGGCGAAGCGTGCCAGGAACAGCGTGGCATCATCGACCGTCACTTCTCCCATCGGCGCATTCGCCCCGGCGTTGCCCTTGGCGCTCAATCCGGTCATCTCCGAAGCCAGCGGGCGCTGCTTGATGAACGTCTCGCTCATGCCGATCACTTCATGAAACTCGCCGACCAGGAACCGGGCGAGATCAATCAGATGAGCGCCAAGATCACCATGAGAGCCAGAACCGGCCACTTCCTTTTGCAGCCGCCACACCAGCGGGAAGGACGGGTCCATGATCCAGTCCTGAAGGAAAAAGGCACGGAAATGATAGATTTTGCCCAGGCGGCCGCTCTCGACTAGCTGCTTTGCCAGCTGGACAGCAGGAGAGAAGCGGTAGTTGAAGCCGATCATATGTCTGACACCCGCTTCCTCCGCTGCCTGTAGCATGTCACGGGAATCCGCCAGCGAGAGCGCAAGCGGCTTCTCACAGAACAGATGCTTGCCATGGAGGGCAGCCTCAACGACAATTTCCTTATGGGCATCACTCGGAGCGTTGATGTCAATGAGATCAATATCTTCACGTTTCACGAGATCATGCCAATTGGTAACGCTTTCGGTCCAGCCGAACTGGCGGGCAGCCGCCTGAACCCCCTGCTCGTTGCGTCCACAGATGACGGACATCTCCGGCTGCAGCGGGGCACCCGGGAAGAACATGGGCAGATTGCGGTAAGCGTTGCTGTGAGCCTTGCCCATAAATTTGTAGCCAATCATTCCGATACGAAGACGATTAGACATGTCGTTATCCTCCTTATGGGTCTGAGTTCCAATGGATTGTTGAGGAATGCGGTTATTAACGAATGGATGATGCCCTGATAATCAACTTCGTGGACAGAAGCTCTCTTATCGAGGGGCATCCGGTCAGTTCCAAGGCTGGAATACGGTCTGGAGAATCCGGTATAAGTTTCGAGGCCGCAAGCTCCCCCATCTCATAAAAAGGAACGCGGACGCTGCTTAGCGGCGGAACGGACATCTCGGCCACATCCGAATCGTCATAGCCCACGAACGCCGGGAATCGGTCAACGCCCAGTCCGAGCTCGCGCAGCCCCTGCATCACACCGATGGCCATCCGGTCGTTCGCCGCAAACACGGCATCAATATCATTCAGCCTGCCTGCGATTGTAGCCGACGCTTTAAGCCCGCTTCGACGGCTGTAATTGCCCTCCAGAAGCAGCTCGCGATCATAATCGATGCCGGCCTCTTGAAGCGCGATGCGGTAGCCCTTCAAACGCTCTGTACTGTTGGAATAGCTATCCGGGCCGTTGAGAAAAGCAATCCGCTTGCACCCCTGCTCTATGAGGTGACTTACAGCCGCCCGGCTTCCCTCCACGTGGTCTGCATCCACTTCACAGAACGACTGTCCTGCAAAATGGTGATTCATGACGCAGAACGGACGCCCTTCTTCCTGAAGTCTCTTCAGCGCTTCCAACTCATCGTGGTCATCCCTGGCTCCAAGGACGATACAGGCATCGACCTTTTGCTGGCGAAAAAGACCGCTGTAATCCATCCTTTCCCCCGGTTTCCGGAACAATAGTAGCAGATCAAGTCCGCTGTCCCTGGCCTTGCTTCCGATGCCGCTCAGCATCTCGGAGAAAAAATAGGCTGAGAACAGGTGCGCCTTCGGCACATAAGGCATAACCACACCAAGATGCCCGCTCTTGCTTCGGGCAAAGTTGCGTGCCAGCGCGCTGGGAACATAACCAAGCTGATTGGCGGCGTCCTTGACCTTCTTCCGGGTCTCTTCCTTGATGGGACCGGCCGCGTTCAATACCCGCGATACCGTCGCTTCAGACACGCCAGCGAGCTCTGCTACTTCCTTGCGCGATACGATATTGCCCACCTCCAGTCATTTTATGTACGCGCGTACATTTTCTCATGCAGCCCTGCCTCTGTCAATCCCACTTTCCTTAATAAAATTTTGATCGCATCTGTACAACTATAGCTACTACAGGATTTTGCAAAATCCTTACTTAAGAAAGTAGTTATCTGCTAAACGTAACCAATTGCTTATCGTTTATTAATATAATTAATAAATATATTAAGTATTTAATAATAATATTGACCATAATATTTATGATGTGTTATATTAAATTCGTAAATGAGCATTTTGCAACAATCCCAAGAGCGATGTCAAATCAGCAATATAGAGATCGAAACAGTTTAGTTCGTCTATCTATTGTCCTTTTGAGCGTTGGGAATCGAACGATGCAAAATGCTGAAATAAACCGCTTGTTAGTCTTAGAGGTACAACGGATTTTATTTTCGCATTCAGAGAGGATGGTTTAGGTGGCAGCAGCTGTAAAAGCAAAAATGATTGTAGATAAGTCATTTCGGATTGCTGAAGTCGATAAACGCATTTATGGTTCTTTTGTAGAGCATCTCGGGCGTGCCGTATATGGTGGTATTTATGAGCCTACTCATTCAACTAGTGATGAAAGCGGTTTCCGTAATGATGTAAAAGAGCTGGTGAAGCAGCTTGATGTTCCTATTATACGCTACCCGGGCGGCAATTTTGTATCCGGTTACAATTGGGAAGATGGTGTCGGTCCTGTCGCGTCCAGACCTAGACAGCTAGAGCTGGCGTGGAGAACGGTCGAGCCGAATGAAGTGGGTACGAACGAATTTTTCAAATGGGCGAAAGATATCGGTTCAGAGGTTATGATGGCGGTTAATCTGGGTACGCGCGGGATTGATGCGGCACGTAATCTGGTGGAATATTGCAACCATCCGGGCGGTTCCTACTGGAGTGATCTACGCCGCAGTCACGGTGTAGAGCAACCGCACAAGATTAAAACCTGGTGTCTCGGCAACGAAATGGATGGCCCATGGCAGATTGGACACAAGACAGCGGAAGAGTACGGTCGTCTCGCGGTAGAGTCCGCAAAAGCAATGAAGCTGATTGACCCTGACATAGAGCTTGTCTCTTGCGGCAGTTCCAGTTCGACAATGCCGACGTTCCCTGAGTGGGAAGCGACGACGCTGGATCATACCTATGAGGTAGCCGACTATATTTCTCTGCATCAATACTATGGCAACCACGACAATGATACGGCCAATTATTTGGCACGCTCCATGGATATGGACCATTTTATTCATACAGTTATTTCGACCTGTGACTATATCAAAGCGAAGAAGCGCAGCAAGAAAAAAATGATGCTCAGCTTCGATGAATGGAATGTGTGGTACCACTCCAACGATGCGGACAGCAAAATTGATCCGTGGTCTGTGGCGCCGCCCCAGCTTGAGGATATTTACAACTTCGAGGATGCACTGCTGGTGGGAAGCATGCTGATTACGTTCCTGCGTCATGCTGACCGTGTAAAAATGGCTTGTCTTGCCCAATTGGTCAACGTTATTGCGCCAATCATGACTGAAAATAACGGAAAAGCATGGAAACAGACCATTTTCTATCCGTATCTGCATGCATCCCGTTATGGTCGCGGTGTATCGTTGATGCCCGTGGTAGACTCAGAAAAATACGATTCCAAGGATTTCACAGACATTCCTTATCTGGATAGCGCTGTGGTTTATGATGAAGAGGGAGACGCTCTGACCGTCTTTGCGGTAAACCGCCACTTGTCCGAGTCGCTGGAACTGACAGTGGATGTGCGCAGCTTCGAAGGCTATCGCATTGTGGAGCATACGGTGCTGGAGCATGACGATCTCAAAGCAACTAACAGCCCGGCAGGAGAAAAGGTTTCGCCTCACAACGGCGGTAATGCCAAGCTCGACGATGGCATCGTCAAAGCTCACTTGGGCAAAGCCTCGTGGAACGTAATCCGTCTCGCCAAGTCTCATTAATCCTTTTTCTGCAAAAGGTATAGTCCCAGCTGTACCTGAAAAAGCCCGCATTCTCTCTTGTATGGGTATACAGGAGCAGCCATGCGGGCTCTTTGCATAAAATGAGCCATTTGTCCCTCAGCAAATATAGCGATACTAGAACAGGCTGATTTTTAAATAAAAATTATTCTAATTACTAAATTTAACTAAACGAAGATGTTACTTATTAACTATACTCTCATATTACATACATTTTTATGAAGTTAATTAGACCCAGTTCCAATCAGCCAAGGTGAAAAAAGACCCTATTATAGCGTTGTCAACGTATTGATATCTGAAATGCAGGGTGTGCAATCCGTCTGTAATCCACGTTATAATTCACAGGATGGTTTATTCAAAGCCAAGGATTGTCGTAGCATTTCCAGAAAGGAATGATCTGTATGAGTCAAACGGACGAATATCGTTTTCAGGTGAACTTGAGCGGGATGATTGATATTTTGGCCAATCATTTATATAGCAGCCCACGCGTGTTTATACGCGAGGTACTGCAAAATGCAACAGACGCAATTACGGCTCGCAAGGAGCTAGGGGAGACTGCTGCTGAAAGTAAAGAGTTTGAAGGTAAAGTGACGGTGGAGTTATCTGGCTCCGGTGAACAACAGGTTTTGATGATTCAGGATAACGGCATTGGACTGTCGGAAGAAGACATTCACCGCTTTCTGTCGATCATTGGCCAGTCTTCGAAGAAGGGGGCAGATTTACTGGCCTCGGAGACATCATTTATCGGGCGATTTGGGATTGGCTTGCTATCTTGCTTTATGGTGAGCGACGAAATCGTGGTGCTGACGCGTTCAGTAAAGGAAGGAATCTCCATGGAATGGAGAGGAAAACCGGATGGAACGTATACGATCCGTCGATTGGAGACTGAGCTGCCTGTAGGCACGCAAATGTATTTGCGCTGCAAGCCGGGGAGCGAGTTTTATTATGAGCCGGCGCAGGTGGAGGAGTCTCTATTTTATTATGGGGCGTTGCTGCCTTATCCGGTCATGCTGTCTGTAGACGGCGAGACCAAGCGCGTCAATCTTCCGTCTACCCGTTGGATGCAGGACCCGGAACAATTGCGCAGTCGTCGCGGTGAAGTGCTGGACTTGGGCTATCGCCTGATGGGTGAGCGCTTTGGCGATTTTATTCCACTGCGGACGGCATCGGGCAGAACAGGCGGGATTGCATTCATTTTGCCGCGTAGCATCAATCTCAACAGCAAACGGCTGCATCGGGTGTATCTGAAGCATATGCTGGTGTCCGACAAAGCGGAAAATGTATTGCCAGAGTGGGCCTTTTTCATTAAAAGTCTGATCTGGACAGATGAATTGCAGCCGACGGCATCACGTGAGTATTTTTATGAAAATGAGCAGCTTGACGCTGTTCGTTCTGAACTGGGAACCTGTATTCGGCAAGAGCTGCTACGCATGGCGGAGTATGAGCCAGACCGCTTCCAGCATTGGATTCGTTTGCATGAGCTTTCCATGAAGGCGCTAGCGGTGGAGGATGATGAATTTTTGCGGATTATGCACCGCTGGTTTTCCTTTGAAAGTACATTTGGGCGGCGGGAGCTGAGTGAACTGATCCGCGAGGCGGGCGGGCGTCCGCTCCATTACACATCGACGGTTGATGAGTATCGCCAAATTACCCATGTGGCGGCGGCGCAATCCATGCTGGTGATCAATGGCGGCTATATTTACGATACGGAAATTTTGGAAAAGCTGCATTGGATCGACCCTGCCCTGCAAGCCGAGCGGCTTAGTCCCGAGGATGTATCTCTTTCATTTACCGGGCTAACGCAGGAAGAGCGCGAGCAGTATTACAGCGTGCTGCGCGTCATGGATGCTGCTTTGCAGCCGATGCGCTGCCGTACGGAATTGAAGCGTTTTGAGCCGGCGAGCTTGCCTGTGCTATATACCATTTCGCAGGATGCGCTAACCTTGCGCTCGATGGAAAATACCGTTGAAGAAACAACTGCGCTTTTTTCCAATGTACTCGATAGTCTGAAAGCCGGGGTCCAGCAGAATGCGGGCTACTCGACCCTATATTTTAATTTGAACAATCCGGTGGTGGCGCGTATTTTTGAGGCTACCGATACACAGATGATTACGGCTGCAACGGAAATGATGTATGTGAACGCACTTATGATGGGCCACTATCCGATGAATCGGAGTGAGTTGGGGCTGATGAACCGGAGTGTGCTGCATTTTATCAATTGGGGATTAGGGAACGGACAGAACACGTAATTGCATAATTACAGGAGGCTAGTCGAATGGAAGATACAATATATGATTTGATGGAACAGGCGCAGGATCTGCCCGGAGGGGCGGCCAAGCTGGCGATTTTGGAGGAAGCGGCCCGCTTGGCGGATGCTTCCGGATTGAAGGAACTCGGCTACGAAGTCCGGGGAGAAATTGTGGACTGCGCTATTTTTAATGGATATCCGTTAAAGGCGCTGATCGCTTTTTCGTGGCAGCTGGGTCAATTTGATCAAAGCCCCGACGAATATGATGAGCAAGAGTTGCTGTGGACTTACAAATGGATTCTCGGCAAGGTATGCAGCTTTCCCAATATACCGAAAACCCAGGTGGAGGATCTTGTGGAGGATATGCGCAAACGTTATGCCGAATACGGGTATAATGAGCGTCCATATCACTACTATAAGTTCCGTATCGCGATGGATATGGGGAGACTGGATGAAGCACGCCAGTATTTGGATACCTTCCGTACGATCGAACGGGATAGCATGAGTGATTGTGAAGCCTGCGAGCAGAGCCAGATCGTGCGTTTTTACTATTTGACCGGAGAGGACGAGCAGGTGCTTGCCGTGGCCAAACCGATTTTGTCGGGACGGATGACATGCGCGGAAGTACCGCATGTGACGCTCTCACAGGTGCTATTGCCGCTTTACCGTCAAGGGGAAGCAGACAAGGCGAAGGATCATCATCGTAATGGATATCGCCTGGTTCGGGATGACCGTGATTTTCTGAAAACCATAGCGGAGCATATCGAGTATTTGGCGGTTGCGGACCCGGTTAAGGGAATTGAAGTGGTAGAGCGTCATTTGCATATAGCGCTGGATTATGAGAGCGGGCTGGAGCAAATGTATTTTTACGCGGCAATGGTAGGTCTGCTGCAAAAGCTCGACGCTTCGGGTGATAGTAGATTGATCCGGCTGCCTGCTTCTTTGGAGTGGGGCAAAGAGGAGCGTACGCTGACAGAAATTATTGCGTATTTCAGACCACTGGCAGAGTCGGCGGCAGCAGCATTTGATCGACGGAACGGGAATATGTTTTATACCGATTGGATCGGGAAAATGGTTCAAACCGCGTAGAAGAAGAGGCTCTTGTGACAAATATTTATACAGCCCAAACAATGAGCGAGTATAATGTCCCTGTGAAATGACAGGAGGGGTTATGTAGTGACTGAAACCGAGAAAGTTATTAATTTTGCACATCGCGGTGCTTCGGGTGTATGCCCTGAAAATACGATGGCGGCGTTCCGTCACGCTTTGGAGCTGGGGGCAACCGGCATAGAAACGGATGTGCAGCGTACCCGGGATGGGCATTTGGTGCTCATTCACGATGAATCACTGGAACGCACGACAGGTTCCTCACTGGATGTACGCGATATTACGCTGGAAGAACTGAATGGGTTAGATGCAGGCGGCTGGTTTGATGAGAAATTCCGGGGCGAGCGGGTGCCGTTGCTGGATGAACTGCTGGAGCTGGCGAAGTCTTCGGATGCAGTCATTAATCTGGAATTGAAAAATAGCATTTACCTTTATCCCGGTATGGAGGAAGAGGTGATTGCCGCTGTACGACGTTTCGGTTTAGAGGAGCGGGTGATTATCTCCAGCTTCAATCATGAATCACTGGCGCTTTGTGCGCAATTGGCACCTGAGATCAAGACAGGAGCGCTGTATATTGAGATTATGGTTCGTCCGTCGGAGTATGCAAGACAATTCGGGGTAACAGCACTGCATGCTTACAAGCATTCCGTTACACCAGAAGGGGTATCTGAGGCACAGGCAGCGGGTATGGTCTACCATCCGTGGACAGTAAATGAGCCGGAAGAAATGCAGCGACTGCTGGAGGCCGGGGTGAGCGGCATCATCACGGACTACCCTGATCGGTTGGTGCACCTATTGGCTGTCCGCTCTTCCTAAGCCGAAGACATAGCAGAACTGCGACTAAGCTCTTTTGGATATGAATATGGCTATTTATGAAGCCAAAAGACTCTCCTGTACGCACTCGTCTTTACGAGGCAAAGGAGAGTCTTTTTTGAGCTTGAGCCGAAGAACATATCATCACGATAATCTTGTTTCCTTTCTATTTGACGCCAAGCCGCATACGATAGCTGAACAGGATATCCAAGGTTCTGTCCTGAAAATGATCCTTTACGAGCTTCACAAAGCGAGCCAAATCTTCATCAAGCGCCCGATTGCCGAGTTTGAATAGCGTTTGTATACCGCCTTGACTAAGAACAAGCCCTATATAACGTGCTGCGTCGCACTGCTCACGGTTGTGAAAGACAATTTCCCGGGTATAACGGAATTGTCCGCTGCGCTGTAGATTAGGCAAATGCTGTTCCTTGCTCCATTTATGGGCTTGCTGCTCTACAGGTGCTTCCCGATTGAGAATCTCGTCTGCTTTGGTGATCAACTGTACATAAGCTTGATCTATCTCCCATTGCAGCACCGGAGGCCAATCGCAGTCAAAGGCGGCGAATATCCCGCCTTGAGCCAAGACTCTGCCCGCTTCCCTGAGCGTGCTGTCGGGGTCCATCCAGTGAAAGGATTGAGAGCAGGTGATGACGTCTACAGTTCCATCCTCAAAGGGCAGATTGTTGGAGAACCCACTTTTGAAGGAAATGGTCTCTGCCGTTGTCGCTCCTGCTGTCTCCAGCTTACGCTGCGCTTTTCCTCTCATGTCTGGGTTGGGCTCGATGCCGACAATTTGACAGGCCACGTCTTTCCAAATGAAAGTCGAAAGCCCTGTTCCACAGCCAATATCAGCAACAAGCTCCACTTTTCGTTCCAGATAGCGGGAAATAATCTCGACAACGAGTGACGGTGCTTCCGGACGGTGTTGGTCGTAGTCATCGGCAAAGCCGTTGAAACGGTCTACATTACTTTGCAAATTCCCCTCAGGTATCATATGGACTTTTTCCTCCCTGATTTCGGCGGACAGCCGAGCATATTCCGATAGTGCTGTACTTTGACATTATACAGGTTTATGTGTATATACATCTACTCTTGTGGTTGCACAACATGGATCAGATATCAGAATATGCACAGGAGAAGGGGATAGGTGCAATTCTGTGTGCCTATTTTATCGTGAAGCCAGCGCCCACTCGCGCATCATGGAGTCAAGCATTGGACGAAGATCCTCGCGCTGCATGCCCATGTGAAGCACAGCTTCCAGGTATCCTGCTTTATCACCGATATCATAACGCGTGCCTTCCAGCTCAAGCGCCAGCAGTTGATTCTGCAATGCCACCTGATGAAGGGCGTCAGTCAGTTGATATTCGCCGCCCGCACCAGTAGACATATGTTCCAATATGGAGAAAATGGAAGGCTCCAATACATATCGTCCAATGACTGCCTGCCGTGAAGGAGCGTCTGCAGGGGATGGCTTTTCAACAAGTCCGCCGACTTCGTGAATAAGACCGTTCTGGCGAGTGGAGTCAATAATGCCGTATTTACTTACATCCTGTTCTTCCACTGTGCGTACGCCGACCACTTGCTTGCCCGTCGCTTCGTAGACATCCATCATTTGGCGAATTGCCGGGGTAGAGGAATTCATAATATCATCGCCTAGCAACACAGCGAATGGCTCATCACCAATAAACTGACGGGCACAACGTACCGCATGTCCCAAACCGAGGGGTTCTTTTTGGCGGATGTAGTGAATTACGGCTTTGCCCCCGATGCTTTGGACCTCGCGCAGAAGATCGTACTTGCCTTTGCTTTCCAGTACTTGCTCCAGTTCTACCGACTTGTCAAAATGATCCTCGATGGCTTTTTTATTACGCCCAGTCACGATAATGATGCTTTCAACCCCGGATTTGATAGCCTCTTCGACAATATATTGAATAGCTGGCTTGTCGACAATCGGAAGCATCTCTTTAGGCAAAGCTTTCGTAGCAGGTAAAAAACGAGTTCCTAATCCAGCGGCTGGTATAACGGCTTTTGTAATTTTTCTCATAGAGATTCACTTTCCTTTCGGGGTGGGGAACCGAATACCCAATATCGGCTCCCGATATAATTGATGATCATTCCGGCTGCGGTGGCAATCAGCTTGCATGCGGCAAGCGGCAGCTCGGTTCCACTGTGAAGCATTTGCAATAATAAGGAGGTCAGACCCAATACGATCAGGTTGATGACGATAAATCTAGGCAATTGACGTTTATGAGTATCGGGTTCTGGTTGTTTGTTGAATGTCCATTTGCTGTTCAAAATGTAACTGTTGGCTGTGCCGCAGCTGTATGAAATGATCTGCGACAAAGCAACCGGAACTCCGGCCCAAGCCAGCAGCATGAAAATGATATAATCTACGCCCGTATTCACCAGTCCTACCATGCCAAAACGGATCATAGGGAATAGCTGGGCCATGCGACTTTTCAAGGTTATGCCCCGTGACCCGATTTGGGTCCGGTATATACAGCGCTGTTGCCGCGTACTGTGCGGCTGGCGGATATTAGGCTGTCACGAGAACCTTGCATATATAGGGATTCACGTTGTTCAGGGGCCTTCATGGCATGGGTCGGGCCGTTTTCGTATTGTCCACCCAGATGCTCACGGACAATGTAGAGCGGGCGGGCTTTGGTTTCGTCATAAATCCGTCCAACATATTCACCCATAATACCGAGAATGATCAGGATCACTCCGTTAAAGATCAGGCTGATGCTAATCATGGACGACCAGCCCTTCATGACATAGGAATCGGTGAAAAAGTTGAGGAATAATACGTACATCAGATACAGGAAGCCAGACATGGACAGGAGTGCGCCGATATAACCTGCCAGCTTGAGCGGTTTAATGGAAAAGGATGTGATTCCATCCAGACTGAGCTTGATCATGCGTTTGAGCGGATACTTGGTTTCACCTGCGAGCCGCTCATCGCGCTCATATTCAACAGCCGTCTGCTTGAAGCCGATCCAGCTAACGAGTCCACGGACAAACCGATTATTTTCCGGCAGCCGTTTCAATTCGTCTATTACCTTGCGATCCATCAGGCGGAAATCGCCGGTGTCTACCGGGATATTAATATCCGTTGATGCTTTCAATACGCGGTAGAAGAGACTGGCAGACCACTTTTTGAAGCGAGTTTCACCATTGCGTTTCAGCCGTTTGGCGTAGACTACCTCATAGCCTTCCTTCCACTTGTTGGCCATCTCTACGATCAGCTCAGGCGGGTCCTGGAGGTCGGCGTCAATAACGACGACCGCTTCTCCCACCGCATAATCCATCCCGGCGGTAATCGCTAGCTGATGACCGAAATTACGGGAGAAATCAATCAATACGATGGTATCGTCTCTGAGACTAAATTCCTTGATCAACTGGACGCTGCGGTCCGAACTGCCGTCATTTACGAATATCAGCTCGTAGGGCTCGCCCATCGAGCCCATGACTTGTTTCAGCCGCCGATAGGTTTCGGTAATGACGGCTTCCTCGTTGTACATCGGAATAACTATGGAATAACGGATTTGTTCACTCATTCGTAGTTCCTCCTTATTTATAATGTGATTTCGTATAAAGTACCGCTTCCGCCACGTTCGTCTCCGCCAGGTCCACCTTGACCATCCTGAGCGTTCGAGTTGCTGTTCGTGATGTCGCTTCCTCTGTCGGATGCTTCAGCATTGGTACTGGTTTCGCCAGTTGTTGTTTTCCATTCATCTGTAGGAATCACTTTGCCATGTTCTTTGATCCATGCAGTGACTTCGGAGTTGCCGCTATCCGGTCCACCGCCGCCTCCGCCAGAAATCATGAAGTACTTCACTTGACCGCTTTCCACCAGCACCTTGATCTTATCGACGGTATACACCGGATCGGAGGATACAAAGCCGTTCATAATAATCACTTTTTGCCCGGCTTCAATCATGTAAGGAGCGGCTGTTGAATAATTGCTTGCTGCGAAAAGGTAGGTTTCACCTGTATTATGCTTTTGCAAATAGCTCAGCGTTTTGCTGTCCAAGCTTTGACTACCGTTGGGTCCACCCATTCCTCTGAAGCGGGTAGAAGATCTCTGTTCTCTGTCTGTGCTTGTTCCTGTGCTTGTTCCTGTGCTTGAAGTAATACCATCAGAGCTGGATTGCTCTGCATTATTGGTTTGGTTATTCGTTTGAGTTCTTTCAGCTTTTTGCCCATTTGCACCCTGACCTCGGTTGCCAAAATTACCTCCCGGCATTCCGCCACCGCCTCCACCGCCGCCAAATTGTGTCGGTCCGGCTTGTGGAATCATGCTGTTCCCCCCGTAGGTAATTGGCGTCAACGCCCAGTACACAGGGCCGATGAACATTGCGAGTACACTTGCAATGATGGCATATCTCGTGAACTTCTCTGATTTCAATCGTGCTACTACCAGTAGCGCCGTGCCGATGATACCGAGTATCAATACGGCGATGGACCAGCCACTGCCAATGGTGTCGTTGTAATTTTGCAGGACGAACCAGCTAAATACCGAGGTTGCCAGTACCGCTGCGGGCAACAGCCAGGAGAGCCAGCCGGAACGCTCACGATATTGCTCCCATAATTTCACGAATCCGGCCCCGAAGAGCACTGCAATTGGTGGTGCGAGCATAATCAGGTAATACTGATGGAAGAAACCGGCTACGCTGAAAAATGCAGCTACGGGAATCAGCCAGGCCAGCCAGAAGATGACCTCTTTGTGTTTTTGCGTGATATTACGGCGTCGAATGCTTGCAAGCAGGCCGATTGAAGCAATCAATGCGAATGGGAGCAGCCAGCTGGCTTGACCTGACAGGGCAGATTGGAACAATCGTAAAGGTCCCTTTTCACCAGTGCCGAACATGCCGCCACCGGAATTTCCACCCGGACCACCACCAGGGCCACCCTGACCACCGCCTTGACCGTTACCGCCAAATCCGCCCGGCGGCATTTGGCCACCAGCGCCGTTGCCGCCTGTTGATGTGCCATCGGTATTGGAAGCGCCTGTTGTAGTACTAGCGTCTGATGATGATGTAGCGGTCTGGGTTTGATCGGAGTTTGCATTGCTACTATTCGTTGAAGCGTTTCGTTTCCACTCCGAGCGTTGACCGCCACCAGCGCCGCCGCCTGTTCCTCGTTCTCCCGTCAGACGGGATAGGCCGTTGTAGCCAAAGGCCAGATTCAGTACGGAGTTCGTACCGCTGCTTCCCATATAAGGGCGCTGGTCTGCCGGAGTGGAGTCGACCACGACTGCCCAAGAGAGCGACACAGCCCCGAGAACGACT
The DNA here is from genome assembly GCF_038592985.1 of Paenibacillus sp. FSL R10-2782. Taxonomy (NCBI): domain Bacteria; kingdom Bacillati; phylum Bacillota; class Bacilli; order Caryophanales; family Paenibacillaceae; genus Paenibacillus; species Paenibacillus sp. FSL R10-2782. The sequence continues at coordinate 446,650 of NZ_CP151951.1, forward strand.
GCCGATGCTGCCAGTGTTATCGCTTTTCGCTTCCAGTTAAACTTGGAGGCCAGCAGGTAGAAGAGCCCCAAAGCGGGAACAATCATATAGGCTTGGAGCATTTTTTCGTTAAAGGCGATACCTACGACTGCGAAAGCCCAGAGGATCGGTCCCATTTTGTGGTTTCTAATGCCTCTGAACAGCAACCATGTTGCGAGCAGCAGTGTGAAAACCAGCATCGCATCAATGTTATTGGTGCGGCTGACCGCTACTGCAATTGGTGTAGTTGCCATAGCGAAGGCGGCCAATCGAGCGGCCATCGTACCGAAGCTCGGTTTGACGAGCAGGTAAACGAGCAATACCGACCCGACCTGAGCGAGCGCTTGCGGTAGGATAACACTCCAGCCGTGAAGTCCGAAGATGTAGGCGCTGAGTGTTTGAATCCAGAAAACCACAGGCGGTTTGTCTACCGTTACCGACCCTGCCGAATCAAGTGATGCGAAGAAGAAGTTGTGAAAGCTTTCTAGCATGCTTGCTACGGCCGTCGTGTAGTAGGTGTTAACATATTTGTCTTGCCAGATGTTGTATCCGTTCAAAATCGCGGATATCAGCATGATGATGATGAGGGGGACGTCCGCCCGGCTCTTGAACCATTTCTTAATCATGTACATTCCACTCCCTGTGAAAATTCTTTGTATTTTCCGTTGTTCTAGCCGCTATCTTCAGGACTGTGGAATGATCAGCCACTTCCGATCTTGGGCCCGGTGAACTACCGGCTTGTTATTATCATGCCTGACGTAGCTGAAATGGTTATGAGCGCTCCCTGAATGTTAGCTGAAAGCTGGATAGGGATGCTTTTTTTACGTAAATATTCAGTTATATTAGATACAGGTGAAAATAAATCGATCTTTTATTAAGAAAAAAAGTGACTTCATGAAAGGGAAGATAACCGATGAATCCGATACACGGGGTTAAAATTATGTTAGCGGACGATGAGCCGCACATTTTGCAATTTTTGGAGCTTGGGCTGATTAATGAAGGCTATGAGGTTAAAACAGCTGAGAACGGCAGTGATGCACTGGATTTAGCAAAAGAGTTCCGCCCGCATGTTGCGGTGCTGGATGTTATGATGCCTGAAATGAATGGCTTTGAGGTATGCCAAAGTCTCAAGGAGACAGAGGATAACATTGCAGTCATTATGCTGACAGCCAAGGATGATGTGGATGATCGGGTAAAAGGATTAAAACTGGGCGCGGACGATTATGTCGTGAAACCCTTTAGTTTTAATGAACTGCTGGCCCGGATTGAAGCACGTCTGCGCAATCAGTTTCCCGATCTGCTCGGAGAAGTGGTTCACGGACCCTTTCAGGTGGATGATCGACGAAAGGAAATTCGCTACCAAAATCAGGTGCTGGAGCTGTCGCCTACCGAATATGAACTATTGAAGTTTTTGGTGTTGAATCACGGGATTGTTCTTAGTAAAAGTCGAATCCTGGATCGAGTATGGGGATACGATTTTGGGGGCGAGGACAATATTGTCGAGGTGTATATTCGCTCCTTACGTGAAAAGCTCAAAGACAAGGAGCATCGGGTCATCCGTACGCTGCGTGGTGTTGGGTACCGAGTGGACTTGCTATGAAAGCGGCGGGGAAAAGCCGGAGAAGAACTGCGCTCCGTTCTCTCCGCTCCCAGCTTTTGGCCAGGACGTTACTTATTTTGGCGCTGCTGCTCGTCTTGATCGGATTTTTACAATATTTCCTGATGAAAGATTTTCTGTATCGCAGTCGGGCGGATGCGATGGGTACTCAGTTAGGCTCAATTCCTGCCGATTTATTGATTAAAGATTCGCAGGAGAAGAGCGGAAGCTCCACACCCAAAGAAGGAATCAATCGGAAGGATAACCGACCGAGGCCGTTTTTGTTTTGGGCGGATATGTCGCTGGCTTCCATAGATACAGCTGGAACCTTTACGAGCCTGTCTAACGAAAATGGACTTACGCCGCCGAGGCTCACCGCTCAGCAATATATTTCGATGCAGCAAAACAAGCACATGCGTTATGGCTATCAATTGCTCACGGATGCCCAAGGGAACGAGCAACTGGTCGTATTCCGTCCGCTCGGTCCGCCTGACCATTCGAAAGGGCTGCTTCAAATGGGTGTATCCACAACTTCCATGCAAGAGCAACTGATTAATCAGTTGCGTACCTTCATTTTACTATCTCTGATTGCGCTCGCAATTGGTCTGGCGCTTATGCTTCCAGTGCTGCGGCGCACGTTGGTGCCCCTTTCGAGGATGGTCGAGGCGGTCAAACGCATTGATGCGGGCAATCTGGCCGAGCGCTTTGATGCAGAGCAGGGGCAGTATGAGGTGGACCGCTTGGCGGTATCCTTTAACGGGATGCTGGAACGGCTGGAGCATTCATTTGCTGCCGAGCGCGAGTTACAGATGCAGATGAGACGGTTTATTGCGGATGCTTCCCATGAATTGCGCACCCCGCTCACTTCGATTCACGGGTTCTTGGAGGTGCTACTTCGTGGAGCCGCATCTAATCCAAAGCAGCTTCAATCTGCACTGGAGAGTATGTATGGAGAATCCAAACGGATGAACAAGCTTGTCTCCGATTTACTGTTGCTGGCTAAGCTGGACCGGACGCCCGAATTGAAGCTGGAAGATATGTCGCTGGATACGTTGCTGCTGGAAATGAAGCCGCAGCTTCTGATGCTGGCGGGCAAGCGAAGAGTGATTTTTGATATGACAGCGGGTGTGCGAGTGCTGGCTGAAGGGGATAAAATCAAGCAGGTAGTGCTCAATCTGTTCCATAATGCTGTTCAGCATACAGATATGGAGAGAGGTGTGATCCATGTAAACTTGTCTGCCGGGAAGAAGCTGGCGGATATTCAGATTCGTGATAACGGGCCGGGCATGAGTAAAGAGCAGTTGGATCGGATTTTTGAACGCTTTTACCGTGGAGATGAGTCACGTACGCGCAGCTCGGGCGGAGCTGGTCTTGGTCTGGCGATTACACAGTCTATTGTGGAAGCACACGGTGGAAAAATCACCGCTGCAAGTACGCCGGGAGAAGGGAGTGTATTCAAGGTCGCGCTGCCGTTAGCGGGGACGGTATAACATAAAAGCAGCCTCCTGAACCGTGACGTTGTCTATAACGCGGCTCAGGAGGCTTTTGGGTTAGTTAATCAATGCAGCCTTTTGTAAAAGCACGTGCAGCACCTTGGCAGATGCTTCACGCGTTGTAGGCACATTCGGCTGGAAGTAGGAGGAGCCCTTGATGGTTGCTCCGTTGATAATGCCTGCTGCGCTTACTTTTTCAATGCTATCCTTGGCATAGCCTGCAAAGGATGAAGCATCATGATACGGTGTGCGGGCAGGGCCATCGACAGATGCTTTGATCTGGAGCAGGTCTACTGCCTTGCTCAGCACGACAGCAATTTCCTGCCGACTGATGTTAGCGTTCGGATCGAATTTGTCGCCGCTGCGACCTGTGATCAATCCGGCCTCATAAGCGGCTGCTACATCGCCAGAATACCAGCTACCTGCTGGAATATCGCCGAATGGTGCGGCAGTACCCGGTGTCAGGCCAAGAGCCCGGGTTACCAAAGCTGCAAATTCCGCACGTGTCACGTTCTTCTTCGGTGAGAAGGCCGTGTCTGTGGTGCCGTTGATCAGCAGCTTGTTCGCAAGCGACTGAATCTCGGATTGAGCATACGACGATGAAATATCTTCAAAGCTAACGGGACGAGTCGCCGCTGCATACGTCGAGAAGCCCGGACGGCTTACCTTAACGATTGTTGATCCATCTGCTTGCTTGGAAAAGACGGATGGAACAGGGTAAACATTTCCGTTAGCTGTATAGAGAACACCGGCTGTATTTGACTCAATTTGGCCAGGTACGGTAAAGGAACGACTAATGAACTGTCCTGGTGCAACCTTAAGCGGTTCGCTCTTGCCTCCAGTGACAACATTAGCTTCAAACCCTACAGGGGTGCCAATCACAGTTGAGCCTTTCAGCTTGCTCGTAAATGTGTTGCTTTCCTGTGCCTGGCTGCTGATTATCACTTCAATGCCTGCACCGGCAGGAGCATTTTTCAGAGCAGATATCGGCAAAGCTAGGGAAGCTCCTGTGTTGCTCACAATCAGGCTGCTTCCTGCTGAAGCCTTGCCCAGTGTTGTCAGTTGGGCGGAAGTCAGCGCTGCTTTGGTTGTTTGACCTGCTTGGCTGCTGGCCGACAGGACAATGGCTATTGGGCTGGAGCCTGCTGCCGTCACAGTAGTCTGCAAATCTGCATCGGTTACAGTCAGTGACTGTACATTGTTGTTAACCACGACAGTTGTGGCTACCGCTTTTACGGCCTGTCCTTGCTTCACTACGGATTGAAGTGAAGGTGCAGATGTAGCGACAGGGGTGGATGTGGTGGTTGAAGCGGAAGGTGTAGTATTACTTCTGCCGCCACCTCCACCACCGCCTCCACCGCTACTGCTGCCAGAAGCAGCACTATTGTCGACGCGAATGGCCTTCATAGCGCTGAAAAATTTAGGACCGTTAGTATTGGTCTCGACTTCGCCTTTCGCATTCAGTTCCGGCGAATTAACCTCCAGCTTATACACACCGTCCTTCAAATGCTGGATAACGGGCTGACCGCTGGCATCCAGAACAGGCTTTCCGTTAGCATCGTATTCGACATAGCTTCCGTCAATGTCCTTGAAGGAGTATGCGCCTTGCTTGAGACGGGCGTTAACTCCTTGCTCCCTAGGAGTCGTAATTCCATTAATAAGACCAATTAATTTATCATCTATGCCATATACATAGAGAGCAATTTGGTTTGTTTTATCCGTGGTCAGGCGGAAAGCAAGATCTGTTGTGCGTTGGGCACCTGTACGATTCGGGTAAATAATCGGGTTGGTTATACTCAGGTCCTGCAAGCCGAAGCCTGTAGTCGGATTTTCCTTGCCAACATGAACGACGAACGGCAGATGCAAGGTAGGTAGTCCGGCGCTTTTCAGGATGACTTCTCCCTCATATACGCCTGTAGCTGCACTTGAGCTTGGCTGCACGGACAGGAAGAACGGTTGGGATTTACCCGCTTCTGCCGAGATCGCCCCATTCGTGCCGACACCTTGCAACTGAACAGCGATATTGCTCACGTCAGGTGTAGCAACGGGCTTGGCAGGGTCAGAGGTTACATGATCATGCAAAATGTAGCTTGCTTCATACTGTACGTTGTTTGCGGACAGATTTTTAAGCTGCAATTGAATTTGCTTGGCATCACTGCCTGGTTTTAACACCCCGAAGCTGGCGGAAGGATTGTAGTTCACGACCTCCTGCCGATTGAAGTTCTTATCGAGAATCGTAATCTTTTCAACAGTTTCCAGCAGGGCTGGTGTCTGAATCGCATTGGCGATGTTTACAAGTCCTGCACCTTGGGAATACACATCGTATTGGATTTGATCCTCGTCGTAAAGCGTATCCGACGTGTTCGCCAGAGCAGCACGGATATCGAACGGCGTCCAGTTTGGATGCTGCTGCTTCAGCAGAACAGCAAGTCCGGCTACATGCGGAGAAGCCATACTGGTTCCGTTGCTACGTTTGTAAGCATGATCATAAGAGGCATCTGGATAGAACTTGGCGAAAGCAGGATAGGTTGACATAATACTAACTCCTGGCGCGCTTACATCCGGCTTGATGCTAAGTAGTTCGTCTCCGTTCGGCCCACGGGAGCTGAATCCAGCCATCGTATTGCCTGCATTATCTGTGCGAATAAACTTCTCTCCGAAGGAGACAGAGAATTTTTCTCCGGCATTGTCGACGAGTTGTTTAGCCAGCGCGCGACCTTCCTTACCTTTCATATCAAAGGTCGGAATAAAATCAAAGCTGTCGCCCTGGTTAGCGTTTACATAGTCATCTCGATCCGGAATGCTGACACCTAAATCAGCTTTCGTGATGTCGCCTGCTTTTGTATTTCCGTTAAAAATGATTACAGCCTTTGCGCCACTTTCCTTGGCATTTGCAATTTTATCCACGAATGCCAGGTTTCCACGTGACACGAGGACAATTTTTCCGGCTACATCTTTTCCTTCAAAATCATCAGGCTGCCCCAAATTTGCATATACCAGTTCATAAGGGGCAGTTCCCATAATTGAAGCAAAATCCTCTTGGCCTGTTCCCCAGCCCAACAGATTAAACCCGTAATGTGCATAAGCATCAGCGGTTACTGTTTTCTTCAATTCACCATTCGCTTCCCAATAGGAATCACGGGTAACTGAAGCTGTGCCTGAGAAGCTTTTGCTTGGTGAGGTTGCCGCACCGACGGAAATCGCCAACTGGGATGAGGCCGGGGAACCCATTGAATAATAATAATTCCCGTCTTGTGCTGCATTACCATTCGCAATGACAGCAACTACACCGGAAAGCACCGCATTATTAATGGCAATGGAGTCCGGGGAGTTCGGGTCCTTCTCGGAGTCTGAGCCGAGGGACAGGTTAATCACGTTCATGCCATCCTTGACAGCGCGTTCAATGCCGTCAATGACCTGTGCGGAGGAACCGGAGGAACGCCCGGTTTTAGTATTGCGTCCAAGCACTTTATATACGTATAAGTCCGATTTATAGGCAATACCCTTTTGTACAATATCTGCCGTTTTATTAGCGGCCTGGCCAGCAATCGTACCGGAGACGTGTGTACCGTGTGTTGTTCCGGCAAAACCTGTGCCGTACGGGTCATTCTCTTTTTCAAGGAAAGGCTCCTCGTAAGGATCATTGTCCTGCTCAAAAGAGTCATACCCACCCTTGTAAGCTGCTTTCAAATCCGGGTGCTCATAATCGATCCCGGTATCAATAACCCCGACCTTAATCCCTTCGCCTGTCAAACCTTTAGCCCAGGCTTCAGGAACGCCAATTTGATCCAGCGGTGCGTTATCATACGTTGCTTCGCTGGCGGTGAGTGTTGGCGGGTCCTGTACGGGGATGGAATAATACGTTTTGTTTTCGTGGATGGATTTTACACCTGGCAATTTAGCCAGTTCTGGAATTTTGTTAGCTGGCAGCGTAACCTCCAAGCCATTAAGCACCGTGTTGTACTGGTAATTTACCTGAAGGGGAATGCTGCGCTCTGCCGCTCTATCCACGAACGATGTTTGCTCGTTGACGATAGCGGATTCCGCTTTTTGTTCGGATCGAGCTGTGAAAGTCTGATTGCCCGACCGTGCCGCATATTTGTCCACGGCTAGTGGCTCACCATCAAGCTGTACGATGACTCTGACCTGCTGCGAAGAAGTGGTACTCAGCTCGGGCGAAATGAACGCTGGAGTCGCTTCGGAAGTCAAAGCTTCCTGTGCTTCTAGAAATGAACGAGTTTGCAGGTCTACGGTAGCGGCAGAACCGACAGACGGAAAAGACAAGCCTGCGGTCAAAGCAAGAGCGAGTGTTATGACAGGAATTTTTTTAAAAATGATCGGCTTTTTCAAAGATTTCCCTCTTTTCAATCAAAATATGATTTTTCTACATACTAGGATTTGAAGTCACTGCCGAAGTTCTCACGCCTCCCTCAAAGATTCAAATGATAGAATTGACCACTGGTGACTAACTTGCCAGTTTTGAGGAATATCTTACCATGTTAGTGGGATATATTACTATATGTTTTTTATATTTTTAGAAAAAATAAGGTTAACTTCACATACGTATTCCATGGGAATGTTATGAATTTAATAGATTATTTTTGAAATCATTCAAAGGGGAATGGGAGAATAGGAGATTTAATGATATAATCTGCATTGGAATTGTTGATATTTCACGAGAATGTAAAATGCTTAGTGCAAAGGAGTCGATTATGTTGGCAAAGACATTGATTTTCGGGCATAAAAATCCGGATACGGATACGATTTGCTCAGCTATTGCTTATGCAGACTTGAAAACCAAACTGGGCGCGGACGTGGAGCCGGTTCGTCTGGGTGAGGTAAACGGGGAAACGCAGTATGCACTGGATTATTTCAAAGTGAGTGCGCCGCGTCTGGTTGAACAGGTTGCTGAGGAAACAGACAGCGTCATTCTGGTCGATCATAATGAACGCCAGCAAAGCGCGGTTGACATTGATAAAGTGCGTGTAACTGAAGTCATCGACCATCACCGGATCGCTAACTTTGAAACAAGCCAGCCGTTGTACTTCCGCGCTGAACCTGTAGGCTGCACAGCCACGATTTTGAACAAGCTGTACAAGGAAAACGGGATAGCGGTTCCGAAAGAAATCGCAGGTCTGATGCTGTCCGCGATCATTTCCGATTCCCTGCTGTTCAAATCCCCAACCTGCACCGACCAAGACGTAGCTGCTGCCCGTGAACTGGCTGAAATCGCTGGTGTGGATGCAGATAGCTACGGTTTTGATCTGCTGAAAGCAGGAGCTGATTTGAGCGGCCACACGATTGAGCAGCTGGTAAGTCTGGATGCAAAGGAATTCCAGATGAACGGACGCAAAGTGGAAATTGCGCAGGTGAATGCGGTAGACGTTAACGATGTGCTGTCTCGTCAATCCGAGCTGGAAGCAGCGCTGTCCCAAACGATTGCAGCTAAAAATCTGGATCTGTTCCTGTTCATCGTAACGGATATTGTGAACAGTGATTCCATTGGTATTGCGCTGGGAAGCCAAGCACAAGCGGTCGAAAAGGCCTACAATGTGCAGCTCGACGACAACAAAGCCGTTCTGAAGGGTGTCGTATCCCGCAAATCGCAGATCGTACCTGTATTGACAGACGCTTTTAACAGTCTGTAATTCGGAAGCAGGCTACTATATGAAAGAAGCCTCCTGAATCCAGCTACATTAAAGCAGCGGAAGCAGGGGCTTCTTTTTATTTTTTTCAATTCTGCCCATCTTAAGGAGAGTGTAACTGTGGGGGAAACCTGTGTTCCTACTGGAGTTGAACTAAAAACCACCGGTTTTGGATATACGTTGTCATTGGTAGACGGCAAATATAAAATGATCATCATGTATTGGCTGTCTGAAAATAAGGTTATGCGTTTTAATCAGCTCAAGCGAAGTATAGGCAGTATCTCCTTCAAAACGCTGAGCACCATGCTGAAAGAGCTTGAAGCAGAAGGTCTCGTCCTTCGTAAAGAATTTCCTCAAATCCCTCCCAAAGTGGAGTATTCATTAACTGAACGAGGTCTTTCTCTCATTCCATTGCTGGATATGATGTGCCAGTGGGGAGAGGAAAACATGCCAACTGTGGAGACTCTACAGAGGTAGACAGAGATTAAAGGTTGTCAACAAACCTCAAATAATCCTGTACGCTTTTTTCCAATTCATTTGCAATCGGCTCATTTTCTTTACCTGGTTCATTTTCGCCAGGCTTTTTTTCCGTACCATAAAATGCAAAGTATGAACGATAATTTGCATTGCAGTACAGGAAGGTCGTTTCAAAAGGTGTTAACAAATGTTCAAGGGTATAACGATATCTTCCCTCTTCACTATAATCTTCTTTTCTAATTCCGGCAGATACAGCTAGAGCCACTTTGCGATTCTTTAATTTATTACCTCCATTTGAGCCATACGCCCAACCATAAGCAAACACATCGTCGAGCCATTTTTTGAGGAGAGGTGGGCAATTAAACCAATAGATCGGAAACTGCAAAACAAGATTGCCATGAGCTTCAATGAGTTGCTGTTCTTTTTCTGCATCCATGTTTCCGTCAGGGTAAACCTGATGCAATTCATGTACAGTATACTTTTCCGGATATTGTTTAAGTTCTTCCACCCACCGTTTGTTAATAACGGATGTTTCCAGGCTGGGGTGTGTTACGATTACTAGAGTTTTCAAAAAATTGTCCTCCTTAGTACGATTTAGCTCTTATTATAGAATTCATGCTATTCGTATGTAAGTATGCACATTTAGTATAGATACTTTCTTCAAGGTAAGTACCTCCATCGAATCACTTAGGCTTCCCATATGATTCATCATCATTAGTTATCCATCAAATCGGCTATGAAGATAAATAAAAAAGCCGCCAATATGGCGACCTGGGACTTCTTTAGCCAGCATTTTGCATCATTTGTTCCCCAACGCTCGAAAGTACAAAAGATGCGCACGCCTCCACCATTCTGCCAGTGGATATGCGAGCAGTCTTTGTCTCAGTCCTCGCACGATTTATCTTCTCCCTCCCCGGGATCAGTCAGACGCGAACCTTTCACATCTTCAAATGCAGACCGTAAGCGTGACAGGTAGGTTTGAAACTCGCAGATTTCCGATTCGCTAAAGTCCGACATCAGGCGTGAGGCTAGTCCTATAAAAAAGGGGTCCATTTGATTGATTTTCCCCCTTCCTTTATCGTTCAACGATATAAATACGCCTCGTTTGTCATTCGGATCATCGTATTTGTTAATATATCCATCTTGTTCAAGGGAAATGATCATGGAACTGATCGCTGCCCGACTTACACCCATTTTCTCAGCCAAAACAGAAGGAGATGACATTTCGTCTCTTTGCGCAGAAAGCACACAAAGCGCTATATATTGCCCATAGGAGAGCCCGAATTCACGTGAACGTTTCTCCATGCCTTTACGAATTTCATACGTTATTGAAAATAGCTCTACCAAAACACCAATTGGTTTATTGCCACCTGGGAACAGATTATAGGCCAGTTGACGAATTTCGGAGTCCAAGAAAAAGAACATGCGATCCACCTCGATGTAGTTAATTAGTTAACTGTAATTTAATTAACCACTGGTTGCAATGATTTATATAAACTTTATTTTGCTTTTTTTAAATTTATCTGTACAACTTATCATCCCCAGGGTCCGATGCACTGCTCTACGCCCTGATTTACAAAAGCCTGTATGGAGGGCTGGCGAAGGGTTCGCCCTTCCTGCCATCGCCACTCACTGTATTGAACCTTGGCGGTATACATAGGTTGTACCCATATTGCATCCCGATGACGATTCGGCTCATTGACAAAAGGCCGCGCTGAAATGGTGTGTGGCATTAGTCGCTCTGTAAGCTGACGCCAATCGTTCCGCGTAAGCTTCCCCGTACCTGCATGTCCAATGTAGCGCAGCCTTTCTTGCTTGTCGTACAGGCCCAGCAACACAGCATTAATGACGCTTCCGTTCAAAGTGTAGCCTCCAATGACAGCAATAGTATCGCCGTAATTCTTGACCTTGACCCATCGCCTGTCCTGCCCGCCACATGTGTAAGGGCTGTCTAAACGTTTGCATACGATACCTTCCATCCCTTCGCTGCGCATTACCTGAAACAGAGCTTGTCCATCAGGATGAGCAGGCGCCAGTTGAACCCGTTCATTCGGCAGGATGACCTGATGCAATAATTCAAGCCTTTCTGCCAGCGGTTTACGGTGAATCCATTCCCCATTCAAATATAAAATATCAAACAGCATGTATGTAGCGGGCACTGCTTCATAAGCCGCTTGAATCCGATCCGTTCGACGAATCAGGTCGCGGCGCATAATATCATGAAACGAGGGCTTCCCATCAGCTCCCAGTGCGATCATTTCTCCATCCAGAATGACTGAATCGGCCTGGCAGTATGAAGAAAAATAAGCAAGTTCCGGGTATAAAAGTGTTCGCTCATGCTGCTTCCGGTTAAACAGACGCGTACTACCCTGTTTATGATATGTCATAATTCTCGTGCCATCCCATTTTATTTCGTACCGCCACAGGCCCTCCGTAGGGATTTGTTCACTCTGCACTGGCTCAAACGGAATAACGGGTTTCATTTCCGAACGCAAATACAACACCTCGCCTCACTTTTTGGAATAAGGATAGTGTCGACAGCAGGCTTCTTTTTATGTGAGGATTTTGCAAAATCCTGATGTATGAGATGTTTCGGCGGGTCTTAAATCGGGGAATGATAGGGATATCTAATCGACTCGATGGCAGAAAGGGGCAGGGTTTCATGAGACAAATTCGCGAGGAGGACCATGCGGTAGTCATGGTGGATGATGGACAGGTGGTTGCAGAAGTAGGCTATAAGTCCATAGATGACCATTCCTTGGTCATTGACCATACATTTGTATCCGAAAAGCTGCGTGGACAAAAAATTGGCAAGGAGCTGATCGACAAAGTCGTTCAAATGGCGAGGGAGCAACATAAAAAAGTCGTTCCCGCATGCACGTACGCACTGGCCCTGTTCAAGCGTCATCAAGAATATAGTGACGTCTGGCAGCAGTAACCGCGGGGGAATGCTCGTATTACAAGTGCATAAATATCACAACATCGGGACAGGTATTCAGGCTATCCCGGTGTTTTTTTTGCGTGTATAAAGCCCCTGAAATGGCCGTATTCTATTATTGATATGTTAAGAAAATGGTTATTCTAAGATGCTAAAGCACATTTTCAAATCTTCGGCTGTGAAATTGTTCATACTGTTGTCACTTCACAGGCCGTCCCCAGGTTCTATATAATATAGTATGGTTATTACCACAACCGAAAACGAAAAGTTGAATTTAAACGAAGGAGACGCTCATTATGAATAAAGCGAGTGAGGACAAGCAGTACGTTCCAACGAGCAATCGTAATTTCACAGCCTTGATTATCACCGTTTCGATCATAGCCAACGTGATTATTTTGCTGCTGTTCTTTTCACCGATTGGATACCAGGGTAGTGTTAGCTTCGATATCACCATTTTCCCGAGGTTGAATGCGATTTTTAACAGCTTCACGTTTATTTTTCTGGTGGCGGCGTTGATTTCCATTATCAAGAAGAACGTCAAAGTGCATAAAACATTTGTTTTACTGGCCTTCGCCAGCACTGTTTTATTTTTGTTTTCTTATTTGACCTTCCACTATATTTCGCCGGACACTGCAAAATTTGGCGGAGTGGGCATTATTCGGCCGATTTACTTTACGTTGCTGATTTCACACAGCATACTGGCTGCCATTATCGTACCGTTGGCTCTGTTCACGGTTGTATGGGGATGGACGATGCAGGTGGCGAAACACCGTAAAATTGCACGCTGGACCATGCCGATCTGGTTGTATGTCAGCTTGACCGGGGTACTCGTGTACGTATTCATGGCCCCATATTATTAAATAGACTTGAGTCCTCAACAGGTTTAATGAGGAAAGAAGGCGTCTCTACTAAATAGAGGCGTCTTTTTTATATCTAAATAAAAGAAAAATTATTCCTTTTAAATTTATTTTATTGAAAAAACGTTCCTTCTCCAACGGTATTTCTGCTATAATTTGCCTTAATCAACTAAGAATAAGGGGGTCACTATGTGACGAAGAAAGCGAAAGGCAGGTTACGGTTGCTTGTTTCTATGCTCGCGCTGGTTGTGCTGCTGAGCAGCTGCGGTGGCGGCGGCTCAAAACCGGACAACGTTAACGGAGGAAAAGTGACACTGCAATTTTGGACCATTGCGCTACAGCCTACATTCACCCCGTATTTCAATCGGGTGATTGCCGATTATGAAGAGAAGAATCCCAATGTCAAAATTGACTGGAAGGATTATCCTTATGACGCAGTGACCAACAAGCTCTTGACGAGTATCGCCAGTGGCAGTAGTCCGGATGTAGTGAATCTCAATACGGAATTTGCCAGTCAAATGGGCTCCAAGGGTGCTGTTGTGGATATGAATGAGCATTTGTCTCCAGAGGAAAAGGCTGCTTATTTCGACGGTATTTATAATTCCACCGTTATTAACGGCAAGGCATATGCACTACCTTGGTATACCGGCACGGAAGTGCTCTACATGAATACGAAGCTGGTGAAGGAAGCCGGACTAGACCCTGCCCATCCGCCCAAAACGCGGGAGGAATTGTCTGAATGGGGCCGCCAGATCAATAGAAAAATCGGCAAAGCAGGCTATGCGCAGCAGCTTGTATCCAAGCTTTTTGCCATAGACGGGATTCCGATTTTGAATAAAGAAAAGACAGCAGCGGCGTTCAATACACCGGAAGCGGTCGCCATGATTGATAATCTCAAAAAGCAGATGGAAGACGGTGTCGTGCTCAAAGAGGACGCTGAATTTTCACAGCAAGTGAAATATTATGCGGGTGAGCAGGTTGCCTTCGAGCTGGCAGGCCCGACGTTCATCAACTTTATCAAAACGGCTGCGCCGGACGTATACAAGAACACGATCGCCGTTCCTTCACCTACAGGTAAAGCTGATGTACGGCTTTCCAACACCATGGATCTGGTCGTACCGACCAAGTCTGCACATGTGGATGAAGCAGTGAAGTTTGCTGTTTTCCTGACAAATGCGGAGAGCCAGACGGCTTTTTCCAAAGCGGCTAATACGCTACCTTCCACGAAGGATTCCATTAAAGACCCGTACTTCACACAGTCTGATCAATCGCTGGAAGCACAAGCGAAAGTGGTATCCGCGCAAAGCTTGGATAAGGCGACAGACCACATGGTTGGTGTTCCTAATGCCAAGGACGTGAACAGCGCTGTTACGCGTGCTTTTCAAAATATTATATTGAACGGAACGGACACGAAGCAGACGCTTACTGCCTTGGAGCAGGAAGTGAATGATATTTTAAAGCAATAGGTACAGCAGGAGAGTCATACGAAGGCTCTCCTGTTCATTTATCAAAATCGGGTGGTGATGCAGCATGACCAAATGGTTGAGGTCGGAATCCTTTACGGCCTGGGCCTTTATGACGCCGGGACTGTTATTGCTTGCCGTCTTTGTATTTTGGCCTATTATTTACAGCATTCCGCTGGCATTGACGGACTACTCGGTCATATCGGATACCCATTATGTCGGTCTGGATAATTTCGAGGCAGCGTTTAAGGACCGCAACTTTCTCATTTCGATCTGGAACTCATTGGTGTACGTGCTCATTGTTCCCTTTCTTCAAATTTTCTCCATCCTGATGGCCGTGCTGGTGAACAGCCGTATACCGGGAATTAAAATATTTCGTACGACCTTCTACCTTCCTGTCGTAACTTCGATGGTAGCCGTGGCCTTGATTTGGAGCTGGTTGCTTGGCAATAACAGCGTTGTGAATTATTTGCTCATGCAGGCAGGCTTGATCAGTAAGGACATTCACTGGCTGTCAGACAGCTCTTTGGCCTTGTATGTACTCATGTTCATCACGATGTGGAAGGGACTAGGGTATTATATGATGCTCTATCTGGCCGGTTTGCAGAACATTCCACAAGACCTGTATGAAGCCGCCAGAGTAGATGGAGCAAGCCGCTGGCGGCTAATTGTCCATATTACACTCCCGTTATTAAGACCCTACGTTCTGTTCTGTACGCTCATATCGCTTATGGCGGCTATTCGCGTGTTCGATGAAGTGTATGTGCTGACCAAGGGCGGGCCAGGAACAGCCACACTGACCTCCAGCTTGTATATTTTCCAAAAGGGGATGGAGCAGTTTAACTTTGGTTATGCCTCAGCGCTTGGCTTAATTGTCGGTGCAGTCATTGCAGTGCTCAGTATTATCGTATTCCGATTCAATAGGAAAGGCGGTGTCAATCCCTATTGATGAATTTACAGGATGACAAAATGCTACAGTCGCCCCTTCCGAAAAACGAAAATAGCCGCATCATTCGCAACCTGGGGCGAGTTGTAAGGATGACGGTGATCTATGTACTGCTGGTGCTGCTCGCTCTCTTTTTAATGGGACCGTTCCTATGGCTGCTCAGCGTATCGCTCATGCCGGGACGCAATATTTTCTCAACGCCACCGGCGATTTTTCCGACCTTTATTGATTTTGAAAATTATGCTCAGGTATGGCAGTTTATGAACTTTCCGAAGTATATGCTGAACACGGTGATCATTACGGCGCTTGGCGTTATTTTCAATGTGGTGCTCGCCAGTCTGACGGGATATCCTTTGGCTGTATTTCGTTTTAAGGGTAAAAATCTGGTGTTCACGCTACTAATTTCCACCATGATTATTCCTTCATACACGTCGTTCATCGTACATTACCTGACCATTCAGGGGCTTCATCTGGGCAATACGTATTTGGGTGTGGTGCTGCCTGGAGCTGTCTCCGTGTTCAACATTTTTCTGATGCGGCAGACGTTTATCCATATTCCTACCGATGTACGTGATTCCGGCAAAATGGACGGCGCTTCGGAATTCCGAATCTGGTGGCAGCTGGTGCTACCGCTGGTGAAGCCAGCGCTCGCCGTGATTTCTTTGCTGGAAGCCATGTCATTCTGGAACAGCTTCCTGTGGCCTATCGTTATTCTGAATGATACAGAGCTATACCCGCTGGCGGCTGCGCTCACATATCTCAATGGTCAATTTGCCTATAACTTTGGCTGGATTGCAGCGGGCACGATGATTTCGGTGCTGCCGATCATTATTTTGTTCCTGTTCACACAGCGCTACTATATGGAAGGCTTGGCGGGTGCAGTAAAAGGCTAGACCGGAAATACCGGATGAGGGCGATCCGTAATTGGAAGGGGAGACGGTTACGATGGAGCTGGCGAAAGGAACGCGGCCCAATTCCCGTGTGGGGCTAACAACGCAGGAGATTCAATATTATTTTCGTGATGTGTATGACAGTGGGGCAAAGCTGGTCATACCCGAACCACATTTGATTTGCGAGCTATCCTCCCGCTTCGGGATGAATCAGGAATATGAAGGCGTTCTGGACCCTGACGGGCCGATCAAGCTGATCCTGCCTCCAGGACCGGGCGTGCCGACCGAAACACGGGGAAGCGTACAACTGGTATTGGAGTACGATGGGGCGCTTGTTGCAGACGGCTACCGTTTGGAGATTCATAAGGAAGGTCGAATTGAAATCCATGCTGCTAATAAAAGAGGGCTCAAATACGGCATGGATGCCCTGCATTTGCTGCTTCAAGTTGAACAGGAGCGATGTACACTGCCTGTGGTGTCCATTCGTGATGAGCCTTCATTTCCGGTCAGAGGGATTATTGAAGGATTTTACGGAGAACCCTGGAGTCTGGCGGATCGGCTGGATGCCGTCCGTTTTATGGCTGCGCATCGGATGAACACCTTCATGTATGCTCCCAAGGATGACCCGTATCATCGGGAGCTATGGCGGGAGCCGTACCCGGAAGACACGTTTGCGCAGATTAGCGACTTAAAGGAAACCTGCGATCAGCATGAGATGGATTTTCATTACTGCATCAGTCCGGGGAACGACCTGAGCTTTGGCAGCGATGAAGATTTCCTCCGTTTGACGGGAAAGCTGGCGGCTGTGATTGCCATTGGCGTGCGCCATTTTTCTATACTAATGGATGATATTGATTATGTGTTAGAAGGAGAAAATCGACATTTGTTGGGCCGCTCGGGTCACGCTCATGTCTTTTTGACGAACAAGGTGCATGCATGGCTGGCGGAGCGGTTGCCTGAATTTACGCTGACAGTCTGTCCTTCGGAATATTGGTCGTATTGGGATACCGAGTACAAAAAGGATTTCCGCGAGCGGCTGCACCCGGAGATTAAGGTGTTCTGGACCGGATACTTTGTGTTTGCTCCGCATATCGGTCGGAAGCACGCTGCCGATAATCATGCATTCTTTGGGCATGAGCTGTGGCTGTGGGATAACATTCCGGTGAATGATTGTGACCGTGACCGCTTGTTCCTCGATCCGTTGCGCGGGCGGTATTCCGGGCTTCCAGACTGCGGACATACCGGTATGGTAGCCAACCCGATGAATCAGTGGGAATGCTCCAAAGTAACGCTCATTACACTGTCCCACTATATGTGGAACAGTGAGCGGTACATGCCGGAACTTTCTTGGGATTGGGCTGTGCGGGAGTTAGCGGGAGCGCGCGCGGAGGAACTGATGTTTTTCTGCCGTCAAAACAGGAACAGCCGACTGGGCGGCAGCGCGTATGAGGACGTGGATCTTGCCTTGCAATTGCGCGATATCCCGGCGCTGGATATGTACTTTGAGCGGCTGCTCCAAGCCGTGAGCGTCCTGCGGCAAGTACCCGCCGATGATCCGGCGGCAGGCTTCGTAGCACAGGCCGCGCCGTGGCTGGAACGCGCCGAGCTGGACGCTGATCTGTGGCGTACGCTGCGTCAAGCTGTGGTCAGCAGCGAGCGGCAGAGCGGTGCGCAGCAGGTTGAGGAGAGCAGTACGCCGCCGGAAGTGGCTGGCGGGCAAGGGGCTGTGCCCCTGACGGACGAAGTCGTGGCGGAACTCCGGCGCTGTATCACTGCCTGTCTGGGGACGAAGGCTCGGCTCGGCAGTGATCCGGCGATCCGGGCAGCCGAGCGGTGGGGCTACGTCGGCCAGGATGAACAAGGCAAGTATCGACTGATTTTGTGAGCAATTGCCGCTGGAATAAGAAACCAAGGCAGCATAGCTGCCCTGAAAATAACCATTTGCCGTTAGGATAACGGACATTTTCAGGAGAGGTGGATGCGTATGGTGAAGCCAAACACTCGTGTGCTTTTTGTGCCGCTGGATGAGCGGCCCTGTAATTATGATTTTCCCTATTTATTGGCGCAGGGCACAGATTTTGAAATCGAGCGTCCCCCGATGGAATGGATGGGACAAAAGAAGATCCCCGGTGATACGACCCAACTGTGGGCTTGGCTCGAAGAACGTGCGGCGAGAGCAGATGGAGCCATTATTGCGATGGATACGCTGCTGTATGGCGGAATCGTACCATCTCGTCTGCATGGAATGACAAGTGAGCAGGTCGGTGACAAGGTGAATCGACTTCGCAGGCTCAAGCAGCTTTATCCGCAGATGACCTTATATGCTTTTCAACTCATTATGCGCTGTCCGCAATATTCCTTGGCTGACGAAGAACCGGATTACTACGCCGATTGGGGACGAGAAATATTCAAGAAGGGCTTTATACAGCACCGTCAGGAGCTGGGGATTGCTACCTCAGAGGAGCTTTTTGAATTATCCGACATCAACGAACGTCTGCCTGTAGAGATACTGGAGGATTATTTGGGCCGTCGCCGTGTGAATCTGGAAGCCAATGAAGCCGCACTGGAGCTGGTAGCAGAGGGTATCATTGATTTTATGATCATTCCACAAGATGATTCTGCTCCCTACGGCTATACCGCCAAGGATCAACAACGGCTAAGAAATCGTATTTCCGATCTTGGGCTGGATTTGAGTGTGTACATGTATCCAGGGGCAGACGAAGTGGGCTGTACGCTGCTGGCGCGGTGGGTTAACCAGGCGAAGAATGCCGTGCCGCTTGTCTATCCAAGGCTGTCCGCTTTGCAGGGGGCATTCGTGATTCCGCTTTTTGAGGATCGTTATTTTTATGAAACGTTAAAATATCAGATTATGGCGGCAGGCGGATTGATCGCTTCTTCAGCGGCAGAGGCTGATTTGATTTTGTTGGCTAACACACCCGGAGACACGATGGCAGAAGCATCTTCTCAACAGCGTGCAATGGCCGGATATGATGTATACCGAAACGTGGTGGAACTGGTCGAATACGGCGCCCATATGCTGCGACATACAGGTAAAAACATTGCAGTGGCTGATGTAGGCTATGCCAACGGAGCTGATCTTAAGCTGCTTAGACTTTTGAAGCAAAAAGGGCTGCTTTTTGGGCTGGCAGGTTATGCAGGCTGGAACACCAGCTCCAATACGCTGGGCACCGTCATTGCTCAGTCCATGCTGTATAGCCACTACGGGCCTACAGCAGAGCATCTGGATTTTCTGGCGTTGCGTTACGCCGAAGATGCATGTTATTGCGCTGTGGTGCGTACCGCCATGAATAACGGGATTGTGGAACAAATGGGCTTCAACAAGTTTATGCTCGACGGTCAGAGAGGCTCGGTTGCTGCGGTCATTCGCGGACGAATGGAGCAGGCGCTCGACGAATATGTAAACGGGCCGGAGGGCCACGTGGAAATTACAGATTGCTATATGCCGTGGAACCGCACCTTTGAAGTCGGATTGACCGTACGGCATCATGCCAAAGAGAGAGGGTGATCCCAATGGGAATGGAAGCTGTATTATCAAAAGTTCAGAATGGCCTGATCGTATCCTGTCAGGCGCTACCCAATGAACCGCTGCACGGATCGGATTCCATGGTCAAAATGGCACGTGCCGCTCAGCAGGGTGGAGCTGTGGCCATTCGCGCCAATGGTGCAGCAGATGTGCGTGCGATCAAACAGGCGCTTTCCCTGCCAGTCATTGGCCTGATCAAGCGGGATTATGATGATTCCGATATTTACATTACCCCCACCCTCCGAGAGATGGAGGAACTGGTGGACGCGGGCGCGGATATCATCGCCCTGGATGCTACATCACGTCCGCGCCCAGGGGGATGCAGGCTGAAGCAGCTTATAGATTACGCCCACGGGAATGGAGTGGCCTCTATGGCGGATATATCTACACTGGAGGAGGCGCTTCATGCGGCTTCTCTCGGCGTAAGCTGCGTATCCACAACGTTATCCGGTTATACGCCATACTCTGCTCAGATCGATGGCCCCGATCTGGAGCTGGTTCGGAGAGCGTCAGAGCTGGTTCCCGTGCCTTTAATTGCGGAGGGCAAAATTCATGAGCCGGCGCAGGTGGAGGAAGCATTCCGAATGGGCGCACATGCAGTGGTTGTAGGCTCGGCGATTACCAGACCCCAATTGATTACGCAGCGGTTTGCCGATGCCGCAAGGAAGGCAGTGAAATGCATCTATGGAGATGAACGACCGAATTAATACGTACTTTCCTTCATTAACCAAATCGGAGCAAAAGGTTGCTTTGTGCGTACTGGAGCGCCCGGCAGATATCATATATTTTTCCGTGACAGAGTTAGCTGATTTTGCAGGTACAGGTGAGACGACCGTCATGCGCTTTTGCCGAAAAATCGGGTTTAAAGGCTATCAGGATTTCCGACTGTCCTTGGCGCAAAACCAGACTCATCGCAAAACCGATACGGATGGGGAAAACACCGACCCGGATAACGAACATGATATTACCCACATGGTGTATCACAATATGCTCGATATTTTGCACTCCAGTATGGGACTGCTGGACCGTTCAGAGCTTGGACGTGCGATAACGTGTCTCGACCAGGCAGGCTATGTTCAATTTTTTGGTGTAGGCGCTTCGGGGATTTCTGCTCAGGATGCCAAAAACCGCTTCTTACGAATCGGGCGGCGCGCCGAAGCCGTGACAGACGGACATATCCAGTCGATGATGGCGGTGTCCATGAAACCCGGAGATGTGGCTATCGGTATCAGTGTATCTGGAAGCACGCTGGATACCAACGACATGCTGCACAAAGCCAAGCAAAACGGCGCGACCATTATCGCGATCACCAATTATGCAAAATCGCCTATCACCTCCATTGCGGATATCGTATTGCTGACCGCAGGCAAGGAAGCACCGATGGAGGGAGGCTCAATTGGAGCTAAAATCTCGCAGCTATTCGTCATTGACCTCATTTGTGAAGGGCTTGCTCGCAAGCATAGGAGTCATACCAAACAGATGAAGGAAAAAACAGCGAGGGCGGTCATTGAACGTAGTTATTGAGGTTTTGAAGCTGAGAACTGCATCCTTCAGCTGTGTCATATCTCAGTTATTGTTTTGGTATATGACTTGCTATTTATAGAAGCTTTACGTAAAGAGCATGTATATGTTGATATCGTTTGGCTACAAGGAGGACACTGTGGTGGCAGATGCTGTGAACAGAGTCATAGGGATCGACATTGGAGGAACATCCGTGAAGGCCGCTGTAGTGGAACAAGATGGTTCGGTGCTGGATGAAATCCGGCTAGATACGGACGCTTCTCGCGGGCGTGATTGGGTACTGTCACGAGTATCCGAAGCTGTGGAAGGACTGAAACGGTCCCTGGGAGACCCCAGCAACAGTATCAGCGGCGGCATCGGTATCGACGCTCTGGGGATCGCCACGGCTGGCAGAGTAAACGTGGAGAGTGGTGAGGTTGTGTACGCCACGGATAATCTCCCCGGCTGGCAAGGCACGCACTTAATAACTTGGGCGAGGGAGAATCTGGCTTTACGTGCTGTTGCCGACAATGATGCGAACGCCGCTTTGCTGGGAGAAGCGTGGCAGGGAGCCGGGAGGGGCAAGCAGCGCTTGGTCATGCTCACCTTGGGAACAGGCGTCGGTGGCGCATATATGGAACATGGCTTGTTGTGCAGAGGGGCTCATTGGAGCGGCGGCGATTGGGGACATAGTATTTTATTCCCAAAAGGTCTTCCTTGCAATTGTGGAAAAAATGGCTGTGCCGAGCAGTATGTATCTGGTAACGCACTGTTACGTAGGGGCAGAGAATACACAGATAAACAGTACCGCTCGGGAATCGAAATCATGAAGGAGGCTGCTCACGGTCACCTGGAGGCGCTTCAGGTACTGGACGATTACACCGCAGATTTAGCCATGCTTCTGGTCAATATCTCGGTCACCCTTGATCCCGAGGCTATTATCGTAGGCGGAGGGGTAGCAGACGCGGGAGAAGTCTGGTGGCCCTTGCTGGAAAAGCATCTCCAACAGCTGGGAGTCCAAACAGAAGTAAACCGGGCGTTATTGGGGAATCGCGCTGGAATCATCGGTGCGGCGCGGCTTGCTTTTGAATTAACGGATTCCTAGAACAAGCATGAAAGGGGAACGTACCATGACGCAAAATCGGATCGATACCGACATTGTTGTGATTGGCGGAGGTCTGGGAGGAACATCAGCAGCTCTTTCGGCAGCGAAGGCCGGCATGAGAGTCATCGTGACGGAGGAGACGGATTGGTTGGGAGGACAGTTAACTTCACAGGCTGTTCCTCCTGATGAGCATCGATGGATCGAACAGTTTGGCTGCACAGCAACATACCGTGAGTTCCGTAATCGTGTGCGTGACTATTACCGTCAGAATTATCCTTTAACGGAAGAAGCCCAAAATGACCCGATTCTTAATCCCGGCAACGGTTGGGTAAGCCGTCTGGCTCATGAACCACGAGTTGCTTTGCGGGTGCTTGAGGATATGCTTGCTCCCTATTTGAATACGGGGCGTGTTCGCGTATATTACCACACCGTGCCCATAGCCGCTCAAACGGATGGGGACTGCATTTCTTCCGTAACTGTTCGTACCTTGGAAAGCCTTGATGATGGTTGTGGGGTTATGATGCTGCACGGAACGTTTTATCTGGATGCCACTGAGTGCGGGGATCTTCTTCCGATGGCGGGGGTAGAGCATACGAGTGGAGCAGAGTCGAGGGATGATACAGGTGAGCCTCATGCTTTGGAGCGTGCTGACCCTATGGATATGCAGTCTATCACACATGTGGCAGCCGTGGATTACATTCCTCAAGGAAGCTTCATTATAGAACAGCCGCAACAATATGATTTTTGGAGAAATTATATTCCTTCCTTTTCCCGTTTCCCGATTTTGAGCTGGTTTGCTACGGATGCGGATGATACCAGCAAACTAAAACAGTTCACTTTGTTTCCTAACGATCAGGGCATTGTATCTCTGTGGGATTACCGTCGCATTGTGGACCCTTCTATATGGAGCAAACCATTAAATGATGGAGAGGTAACTCTTTTAAACTGGGCGCAAAATGATTATTACCTCGGTCCGTTGATTGGTGTCACCACTCAGGAGCAGCAAAGACATAAAGAAGGTGCCCGTGAATTGACCCGTTCTTTAATCTATTGGCTCCAGACCGAAGCACCCCGGTTAGATGGAGGGTTCGGTTACCCGGGTGTTCGGCCCCGTGGAGATTTCCTTGGTACCTCAGATGGTCTGGCTAAAACCGCCTATATTCGAGAATCACGCCGAATTCAAGCCAAGTATACGATATCGGAATTCGATGTAAGTCGTGAGCTTCGGGGGACGGATGGGCCAAAACGATATGCGGACAGCGTAGGTATAGGCAGCTATCATTTGGACCTCCATCCGACCACTGTATCTCAGCGGACATTTTACATTCCCAATTACCCTTATGAAATTCCGTTAGGCTCCCTTATTCCGGTGAGAGTGCGTAACCTGCTTCCCGCCTGTAAAAATATAGGGATGACTCAAATCGCAAATGGCTGCTATCGGCTGCACCCCACGGAGTGGAATATAGGTGAATCAGCGGGTAGTTTGGCGGCTTACTGTGTGTCCAACGGAGTATTCCCGATAGAAGTCAGCGAATCGGCAGAGCATCTGGGGCGTTTTCAAAGCAGGCTGCTTCGCCAAGGCGTGGAGTTACACTGGCCTGCGGAAGTATTTGAACCCGAAGGAGTCACCAGCTAAAACGCGAGGGGCTTTTGCCCCTTTGCTGACTTTGATAAGGTCAAAAAGATGATTTTAGTAAGTAATAAAAAAAGTGCTTGCTAAGTTATTGGGATATATGATATATTATTTGAGCTGACAACAAAACAGCCGTTTCAAAAGTGAAAAGCTTGGATACAATAATCTTTATAAAAGATGAAAAAATAAAGCTTGCATTTCTGAAATGAACATGATATGATCTTATAGCTGCTGAAAAATACAGCGAAAAAGAATTTGATCTTTGAAAACTGAACAACGAGTGAGTAAATGATTTTGTTCGCAAAATCAACCACGAAGATTTCGGTACCTACCGCAAGGTTGTATGAAATCGGAGTGAAAAAGAGATATTTTATCTCGTCAGTTTCAAAATGAGCGAATCGCTCTTTCTATAAACCAGCTTCGGTTGGTCTTTAATGGAGAGTTTGATCCTGGCTCAGGACGAACGCTGGCGGCGTGCCTAATACATGCAAGTCGAGCGGGGTTGTTTGAGAAGCTTGCTTCTCAAACAACCTAGCGGCGGACGGGTGAGTAACACGTAGGCAACCTGCCCCTCAGACTGGGATAACTACCGGAAACGGTAGCTAATACCGGATACATCCTTTCCCTGCATGGGGAGAGGAGGAAAGACGGAGCAATCTGTCACTGATGGATGGGCCTGCGGCGCATTAGCTAGTTGGTGGGGTAAAGGCCTACCAAGGCGACGATGCGTAGCCGACCTGAGAGGGTGATCGGCCACACTGGGACTGAGACACGGCCCAGACTCCTACGGGAGGCAGCAGTAGGGAATCTTCCGCAATGGGCGAAAGCCTGACGGAGCAACGCCGCGTGAGTGATGAAGGTTTTCGGATCGTAAAGCTCTGTTGCCAGGGAAGAACGTCTTGTAGAGTAACTGCTACAAGAGTGACGGTACCTGAGAAGAAAGCCCCGGCTAACTACGTGCCAGCAGCCGCGGTAATACGTAGGGGGCAAGCGTTGTCCGGAATTATTGGGCGTAAAGCGCGCGCAGGCGGCTCTTTAAGTCTGGTGTTTAATCCCGAGGCTCAACTTCGGGTCGCACTGGAAACTGGGGAGCTTGAGTGCAGAAGAGGAGAGTGGAATTCCACGTGTAGCGGTGAAATGCGTAGATATGTGGAGGAACACCAGTGGCGAAGGCGACTCTCTGGGCTGTAACTGACGCTGAGGCGCGAAAGCGTGGGGAGCAAACAGGATTAGATACCCTGGTAGTCCACGCCGTAAACGATGAATGCTAGGTGTTAGGGGTTTCGATACCCTTGGTGCCGAAGTTAACACATTAAGCATTCCGCCTGGGGAGTACGGTCGCAAGACTGAAACTCAAAGGAATTGACGGGGACCCGCACAAGCAGTGGAGTATGTGGTTTAATTCGAAGCAACGCGAAGAACCTTACCAGGTCTTGACATCCCCCTGACCGGTCTAGAGATAGGCCTTTCCTTCGGGACAGGGGAGACAGGTGGTGCATGGTTGTCGTCAGCTCGTGTCGTGAGATGTTGGGTTAAGTCCCGCAACGAGCGCAACCCTTATGCTTAGTTGCCAGCAGGTCAAGCTGGGCACTCTAAGCAGACTGCCGGTGACAAACCGGAGGAAGGTGGGGATGACGTCAAATCATCATGCCCCTTATGACCTGGGCTACACACGTACTACAATGGCCGGTACAACGGGAAGCGAAAGAGCGATCTGGAGCGAATCCTAGAAAAGCCGGTCTCAGTTCGGATTGCAGGCTGCAACTCGCCTGCATGAAGTCGGAATTGCTAGTAATCGCGGATCAGCATGCCGCGGTGAATACGTTCCCGGGTCTTGTACACACCGCCCGTCACACCACGAGAGTTTACAACACCCGAAGTCGGTGGGGTAACCCGCAAGGGAGCCAGCCGCCGAAGGTGGGGTAGATGATTGGGGTGAAGTCGTAACAAGGTAGCCGTATCGGAAGGTGCGGCTGGATCACCTCCTTTCTATGGAGAATCGTTTCCTGCAACGGAAACATTCAAATATGAAGCGTAAGCTTCAAACACTTACTCACTCGTTGCTCAGTTTTGAGAGCTCAAACTCTCTAGCTTCGACGAATGTTTCATTCACACATCCGTGTGGAACCGAAATATTCATCGGGTTTCGCTTCTTTGAAGCGAATTGCACCTTGAAAACTGGATACCGAAACGAAATTGCGTTTTAGAATATTCCTTTACGCTGATCTTGTGTAAACAAGTGAAATAAAGGTAGCTGCCTTGAATTTCATTCACACATTCGTGTGGAACCGAAATTCAAAGCAAATCGCATTTACGAAGTAAATGCTAGGTTAAGCTACAAAGAGCACACGGAGGATGCCTAGGCGCCAGGAGCCGACGAAGGACGTGGCGAACAACGATAAAGCCTCGGGGAGCTGTAAGCAAGCTTTGATCCGGGGATGTCCGAATGGGGAAACCCGGCTGTCTTCATCGACAGTCACTTTCTGCTGAATACATAGGCAGAACAGAGGCATACCAGGGGAACTGAAACATCTAAGTACCCTGAGGAAGAGAAAACAATAGTGATTCCGTCAGTAGCGGCGAGCGAACGCGGATTAGCCCAAACCAAGGAGCTTGCTCCTTGGGGTTGTGGGACGTCTCACATGGAGTTACAAAGGAACCGGTTAGATGAAGAGGTCTGGAAAGGCCCGCCAGAGAAGGTAAAAGCCCTGTAGTTCAAAACCTGTTCCCTCCGAGACGGATCCCGAGTAGTGCGGGGCACGTGAAACCCCGTATGAATCCGGCAGGACCATCTGCCAAGGCTAAATACTCCCTGGCGACCGATAGTGAAGCAGTACCGTGAGGGAAAGGTGAAAAGCACCCCGGAAGGGGAGTGAAATAGATCCTGAAACCGTGTGCTTACAAGAAGTCAGAGCCCGATCTATGGGTGATGGCGTGCCTTTTGTAGAATGAACCGGCGAGTTACGTTCCCGTGCAAGGTTAAGGTGAAAAACTGTAGCCGTAGCGAAAGCGAGTCTGAATAGGGCGACTTGAGTACGTGGACGTAGACCCGAAACCGGGTGATCTACCCCTGTCCAGGGTGAAGGTGCGGTAACACGCACTGGAGGCCCGAACCCACGCATGTTGAAAAATGCGGGGATGAGGTGGGGGTAGCGGAGAAATTCCAATCGAACCCGGAGATAGCTGGTTCTCCCCGAAATAGCTTTAGGGCTAGCCTCGGAATAAGAGTCGTGGAGGTAGAGCACTGATTGGGTGCGGGGCCCGCAAGGGTTACCAAGCTCAGTCAAACTCCGAATGCCATAGACTTGGTTCCGGGAGTCAGACAGTGAGTGCTAAGATCCATTGTCGAAAGGGAAACAGCCCAGACCATCAGCTAAGGTCCCCAAGTGTGTGTTAAGTGGGAAAGGATGTGGAGTTGCACAGACAACCAGGATGTTGGCTTAGAAGCAGCCACCATTGAAAGAGTGCGTAATAGCTCACTGGTCGAGTGACTCTGCGCCGAAAATGTAACGGGGCTAAACACGCCACCGAAGCTATGGCTTGATACTTAGGTATCAGGGGTAGGGGAGCGTTGAATGCGGGTTGAAGGTGTACCGTAAGGAGCGCTGGACTGCATTCAAGTGAGAATGCCGGTATGAGTAACGAAAAGATCTGTGAGAATCAGATCCGCCGAAAGCCTAAGGGTTCCTGAGGAAGGTTCGTCCGCTCAGGGTAAGTCGGGACCTAAGGCGAGGCCGAAAGGCGTAGTCGAAGGACAACAGGTCGAAATTCCTGTACCACCGTAATCCGTTATGAGCGATGGGGTGACGCAGTAGGGTAGTGACGCGGACTGATGGATGTCCGTCTAAGCAGTGAGGCTGGTGTGTAGGCAAATCCGCACATCGTAAGGCTGGGCTGTGATGGGGAGCGAAAATTACAGTAGCGAAGGTCATGATCTCAGACTGCCAAGAAAAGCCTCTAGCCAGGAGAAGGTGCCCGTACCGCAAACCGACACAGGTAGGCGAGAAGAGAATTCTAAGGCGCGCGGAAGAACTCTCGTTAAGGAACTCGGCAAAATGACCCCGTAACTTCGGGAGAAGGGGTGCCTCGGTAGGGTGAATAGCCCGAGGGGGCCGCAGTGAAAAGGCCCAAGCGACTGTTTAGCAAAAACACAGGTCTGTGCGAAGCCGCAAGGCGAAGTATACGGGCTGACGCCTGCCCGGTGCTGGAAGGTTAAGGGGAGTGGTAAGTCCTTTTAGGGCGAAGCTATGAACCGAAGCCCCAGTAAACGGCGGCCGTAACTATAACGGTCCTAAGGTAGCGAAATTCCTTGTCAGGTAAATTCTGACCCGCACGAATGGCGTAACGACTTGGGCGCTGTCTCAACGAGAGATCCGGTGAAATTTTAATACCTGTGAAGATGCAGGTTACCCGCGACAAGACGGAAAGACCCCATGGAGCTTTACTGCAGCTTGATATTGAATTTGGGTACGATCTGTACAGGATAGGTGGGAGCCTGAGAGACTTGAGCGCCAGCTTGAGAGGAGGCATCCTTGGGATACCACCCTGATCGTATCTAGGTTCTAACTTGGTACCGTGATCCGGTACGAGGACAGTGTCAGGTGGGCAGTTTGACTGGGGCGGTCGCCTCCTAAAGAGTAACGGAGGCGCCCCAAGGTTCCCTCAGAATGGTTGGAAATCATTCGAAGAGTGCAAAGGCAGAAGGGAGCTTGACTGCGAGACCTACAAGTCGAGCAGGGACGAAAGTCGGGCTTAGTGATCCGGTGGTACCGCATGGAAGGGCCATCGCTCAACGGATAAAAGCTACCCTGGGGATAACAGGCTTATCTCCCCCAAGAGTCCACATCGACGGGGAGGTTTGGCACCTCGATGTCGGCTCATCGCATCCTGGGGCTGAAGTAGGTCCCAAGGGTTGGGCTGTTCGCCCATTAAAGCGGTACGCGAGCTGGGTTCAGAACGTCGTGAGACAGTTCGGTCCCTATCTGTCGTGGGCGTAGGAAATTTGAGAGGAGCTGTCCTTAGTACGAGAGGACCGGGATGGACGTACCGCTGGTGTACCAGTTGTTCCGCCAGGAGCACCGCTGGGTAGCTATGTACGGAAGGGATAAGCGCTGAAAGCATCTAAGCGTGAAGCCCCCCTCAAGATGAGATTTCCCAGTATGTAAGACCCCTTGAAGACGACGAGGTAGATAGGTTGGGGGTGGAAGTGCAGTAATGCATGGAGCTGACCAATACTAATCGGTCGAGGGCTTATCCTAAAGTATAGGACGCAATGGAGTTTCGGATCCAGTTTTCAGGGTGTAAGCTTTGTATAGTATAAGCTCAAGTAGCTTATATGAGACAAGCGAACACACAGCATTTGGCGATGCTGATTCCTGAAAAAGAATTTACGATGTAAATTCATGTTTGGTGGCGATAGCGGAGGGGTTCCACACGTACCCATCCCGAACACGACCGTTAAGCCCTCCAGCGCCGATGGTACTTGGACCGCAGGGTCCTGGGAGAGTAGGACGTCGCCAAGCAATGTCCCTTTAGAGGATAATGTAGATATACATATTAGGGCCTTTAGCTCAGCTGGTTAGAGCGCACCCCTGATAAGGGTGAGGTCGGTGGTTCGAGTCCACTAAGGCCCACCACTTCTTGATTAACACAAAATGACTGGGGCCATAGCTCAGCTGGGAGAGCGCCTGCCTTGCACGCAGGAGGTCAGCGGTTCGATCCCGCTTGGCTCCACCAATATTCCCTGATAGCTCAGTTGGTAGAGCACTCGACTGTTAATCGAGTTGTCACAGGTTCGAGTCCTGTTCGGGGAGCCAAATTTTGAATGTTTCTGATTTTTATATATAAAGTAATTGCGTAGCTGAGCTGGTTGAAACTTATGGTTATGCCATTAAGTTTAGGGATTATAATTTTTGATTTTTTTGAGGCCCGTTGGTCAAGCGGTTAAGACACCTCCCTTTCACGGAGGTAACAGGGGTTCGATTCCCCTACGGGTCATAGTATGGAGGCTTAGCTCAGCTGGGAGAGCATCTGCCTTACAAGCAGAGGGTCGGGGGTTCGAGCCCCTCAGCCTCCACCATTTATATTCTTAAAAGTAATCCATTTTTACTGTCGCGGGGTGGAGCAGTTCGGTAGCTCGTCGGGCTCATAACCCGAAGGTCACAGGTTCAAATCCTGTCCCCGCAATTGATTTTCCTTAGGAATATCTATGGAACTGTGGTGTAGAGGCCTAACATGCCTGCCTGTCACGCAGGAGATCGCGGGTTCGAATCCCGTCAGTTCCGCCATTTTATGAAATATATGACTGGCATTTTGTGTATTCTATATATAATGTGAGTTTGTATATTATAGCTATATAACAAAATATGGCTCGGTAGCTCAGTCGGTAGAGCAGAGGACTGAAAATCCTCGTGTCGGCGGTTCGATTCCGTCCCGAGCCACCTTTCAAGTGGGAATGAGTAATGTGCCGGTGTAGCTCAACTGGTAGAGCAACTGACTTGTAATCAGTAGGTTGGGGGTTCAAGTCCTCTCGCCGGCACCATTTTGGAGGATTAGCGAAGTGGCCAAACGCATCAGACTGTAAATCTGCTCCCTTACGGGTTCGGTGGTTCGAATCCATCATCCTCCACCAGTCTTTTCATAATCATATGGCGGTCGTGGCGAAGTGGTTAACGCACCGGACTGTGACTCCGGCATTCGTGGGTTCAAGCCCCATCGGCCGCCCTTTATTTTCTTTTAATGGGGATTAGCCAAGCGGTAAGGCAACGGACTTTGACTCCGTCATGCATAGGTTCAAATCCTATATCCCCAGCCATTTAAGAGCCATTAGCTCAGTTGGTAGAGCACCTGACTTTTAATCAGGGTGTCGAAGGTTCGAGTCCTTCATGGCTCACCATTTATATTTATTTTGCGGTCGTGGCGGAATTGGCAGACGCGCACGGTTCAGGTCCGTGTGGGCTAACCCCCGTGGAGGTTCGAGTCCTCTCGACCGCACCATATTTTGCGGACGTGGCTCAGCGGTAGAGCATCGCCTTGCCAAGGCGAGGGTCGCGGGTTCGATTCCCGTCGTCCGCTCCATTATCCATTCGGCGCTATAGCCAAGTGGTAAGACAAAGCTTTGCAAAAGCTTCACTCCCCAGTCAAATCTGGTGGCATCTTTACTACTCATTATGGATTACATTATGCGCCCTTAGCTCAGCTGGATAGAGCGTTTGACTACGAATCAAAAGGCCGGGAGTTCGAATCTCTCAGGGCGCGCCATTTTCTTAAAAAATGTATAATATCGGGATGTAGCTCAGCTTGGTAGAGCACCTGGTTTGGGACCAGGGGGTCGCATGTTCAAATCGTGTCATCCCGATACTGTTTTGCGGGTGTAGTTCAATGGTAGAACTCCAGCCTTCCAAGCTGGTAGCGTGGGTTCGATTCCCATCACCCGCTTTTTGCTATAGCGGATTCTTGTTGCCTCAGTGGTGACACCTTATAAATAAAGAGAGCCTGTCTGGGGACAGCGCTCTCTCTTTTTTTATGCTGCTGTATCTTTACACAGGAATGGTCAGTTGGATGGAGGTCCCCTGTTCCGGTGAAGAGGTTACGCTCATCCATCCTCCTACTCCTCTGGCTCGTTCCTCCATGCTGAACAGTCCTACGCCTTCCCCTTGGGATTGCTCGGAGAATCCGATACCTTCATCCCAAATAGTCACTTGTATGGCCTCACTCTGATCCTCTACATTGACATGTGCCTCTGCTACGTCCGCATACTTGGCTACATTCGTTAAAGCTTCCTGTACAATCCGATAAATGGCTATTTCTTTGCGGATATCAAGGCGTTTACGCATATTACATTGAAAATGTACCTCAATTCCATAATGAGAACAATAGTTTTCAATATAGGTCCGTATGGCCGGTACGACGCCCAAATCATCCAGAACCGACGGACGAAGTTCCCATGCCAGACCGCGGACATCCTTAATAATGTCAGTCACCTGTGAACGCAGCTTTTCCAGAGCAGGACTAGGCTGTTCAGCAAGCTGGCTATCCAGTTGAATAATCAGCGCAAACAAGCTTTGCCCAATTCCATCGTGAAGCTCTCTTGAGAAACGCTTTCGCTCTTCCTCCTGTATTTGCATCACTTGCGTCATCATCGTCTGAAGCTCAGCCTCTACTTTTTTTAGTTTGGTTACCTCATTACGGATCGCCAAATACTGATAGGGCTTACCTTCTTCGTCCATGGACGGAACGATGGTGGTATTCACCCAATAGTAGGTGTTGTCTTTGGCCCGATTACGTATTTCTCCCTGCCATACCTCGCCTGAACGAATTGTGGTCCACAGGTTTTTCATAAAGGCAGGGGTATGATAGCCCGAATTAATGAGGCGATGATCCCGACCGATCAGCTCTTCACGACTGTATTGCGAAATCTCGCAGAACTTGTCGTTGACGTACTGAATAATGCCCCGGTGATCGGTCAAAGCAACGATAGAGGACGTATCCAACGCAAATTTCAGATTGGATAGCTGGTGAAGTGAGTTACGCAGTGCATGGAGAAAAGGGGATTCCGGTATATGTGCTTCCAAATCATCCAGCAGCTTATCTGCCGACTCGCCAAAAGCATGCTGGAGCAAAGGATTAGAAGGTTCATTCATAATGCAGCAGCCCCTTTTTTAGTGCAAATTTGACCAGCTCGGGCCGTGTTTTCAGGTTAAGCTTTTCCATCAGGTTACTTTTGTGGGATTCAACAGTTTTGACGCTGATCACCAGGCGCTCGGCAATTTCCTTGTTTGCGTATCCCTTGGCTACCCACGAAAGGATTTCCTTTTCACGTTCAGAAAGGGACTCATACGGGCCGGCTATGCCTTCCTTTTTGATCTTATCCAGATATTCACTCATTAGCCGTTTGGTTGCATTCGGGTACAGATAGGCGCTACCTTCAGCCACAGACTGAATGGCAGCAAGTAATTCCTCGTGAGGTGCGCTTTTTAAAATATATCCAGAAGCTCCGGCCTGAATGGCTCGGAACAGATATTCTTCATCGTCATGCATCGTTAAAATAAGCACTTCCGTATCGGGCAACTGTTTTTTCAATTCAGTAGTTGCCGTAAGACCGTCTTTGCCAGGCGGCATACTAAAATCCATGAGCACGACATTGGGCTGTAACTCTATCGCTTTGCGAATCGCTTCATCTCCGTCCGCTGCATCTCCTACCACCTTAATGCCGTGTTTGCCGTCCAATAGGGCCATAAGGCCGGAACGTACGACTACATGATCATCCACTACAAGTATACGAATCAATTTGTCATCCCCTCGAACGGTAGAACCGTACGTTTTATCATCATCATAGCAAATTTTAGGGATTCCAATCAACATAGACAGTTAGGTACAGTTATATTTCGTAATATCTACGTCTCATTTTCTATAAAAATGCCATTAATCTCATAGAATAAGAGTGTGGGCACATAGCTGACCAAGCTGTTCGGCGACTTGTGTGGCCCGTGAGACGTCGGAATCGGTGAACACTCTCACATCACGATTACCGAGAAGCAATACACCGTTCGGCAGATCCCCTGTGCTGGAAAAGGGAATAGCCACAGCAGAGTGAAGCTGCTCCGCCAGCATTAACGCACATTCCTGACGCAGACGTATGCTACCAGACAGCAAAGCACTTACGGTCACGGTACGCCCCAAACGAACAGCCATCCCGGCAATGCCATGTCCTACCTTAAAAGAAATACGCCGATAGCGTTCGCTGCGGCTGCCGGAGGCATAATACCATTGCAAGCTACCGCCCGGCTTGGACATGAGCGCAAGTGCTGTGAGATCCACGTAGATATGATCCCTCAACTGATCCAGTGTTTTGCGCATTTCATCCGTTATTTCTAGCATAGAAGACACATCCTTTTTCGTAACAAAACTGTAGCTCTAACTTATTGTAGTTCCAGCAGTTAAAAAAGTAAGTCAGGGAACCCCCTGATCTATAGGTACAGGAAACACTGACTTTTGAACATGCGGGGGAAGGAGTAGGTGGAACGCCGATAAATGAGGCTCTGCTCGATGGCGGGAGTGATATTTGTCACAGCGAATCAGGGAGTAGGAAGCTGTAAAATCAGGTGTTCTCCTGATAACAACTGATGCGTCAAAACATTATGATATAGATATCAGGTAAACACGAGGAGGACAACAACATGCAAGCCACTTGTACGGAACGGTTTGGGAATGAAGTGGAACGCACGGGAATTCAGCTTTTTTTGACTGAGGAACATTTTGGGCTGCTGAAGGATATCATGTCCTGGAAAAAGGTAAAGGCGGGAATTACGCTTTTTAGAGAGGGCGAAGAATCGGAGCAGCTATATTATATACATTCGGGGCATGTTAAGCTTCGCAAGTCGACAGAAGACGGAAAAGAATTGATATTGACCATTCAGCATCAAGGTGACTTGATTGGGGAATTCAGCGGGATAGATGGAGAAGAGTATAGCTGCACTGCAGAAACAGCCGATGCCTGTGAGTTGGGCGTCGTGCGTGTTCAGGATCTGGAATCGCTTCTGACCAAAAATGGAGCGATGGGGCTTCAATTCATTCAGTGGATGGCTATGAAGCAACGAATTATGCAATCACGGTTTCGGGATTTGCTGCTGTATGGTAAAACAGGTGCATTAGCCTCTACGCTAATCCGGGCGAGCAACACTTGTGGTGTAGCAGTGAAGGATGGCATTTTACTAAATATGAAGCTGAGTCACTCCGAGCTGGGCGAAATGATTGGAGCGACACGGGAGAGTGTGAATCGGATGCTAAGCACGTTGAAGGAGCAGGGTACGCTTGATACGCGGGATGGCAAAATAGTCATTCATGACCTCAAGGTGCTGCGCACGATGTGCTGCTGCCCTTCGTACGGCCAATGCGCGCATGAAATTTGCCGACTCTAAAAATATGAACATAAATAAGGCGGAATCCCTGAGGATCCGCCTTATTTATGTCTTCTGACAATCTGCAGTCATACATTATCAATATTTTGCATAATTCGATTCCGAACGCTTAAAGGCACAATATATAGACGAACTCAATCATTTCGATCTTTATATTGCTGATATGGAATCGCTCCTGGAATTTATGCAAAATGCTCCATTTATAATATAAAAAAAGCTAACCAACGCCGTATAGCGGTCAATTAGCTGGGGAGTCGATTATTGATCTATTTCAACCTGTTCTGTCTGGAGGACACTTAAGGCTTGAAGTTTACGTGTAATTTCCTTTTGCCACTTTACATCTCCGACTTGTACCGCAAGATTGAGAAGATCCAAATAATCATCAATATGCAGGGAGGTTCTACTAAAAGCTTCTTTCACTGCGGTCCTGCCTCCTTTGGAGTCCAAATATATTTTTCTTTTAATAATGAGAATCATTATCACTAATTGAACTTATTTATATTATGCCTGTGTTCGAGATAAATTGCAAGTTATGATATGAATGAATTTTGAAGCGTACGAATGAGGGCTTGAAAAAACAAACCCTTCTCCTTAAGTTCACACATTGTTCACTTCTTTTCTATAGAACATAATGAAAAGAACAAACGGGTATTGAGTATTCACCGAAGGAGACATTCGCACAAAGCTTCAACAAGAGGAGGAAAAGGAGTATGGGCAGAACAAAAATGAAAGCGCTATCTATTTTGGTGACAAGCGCCTTGGCATTGACGCTGACAGCTTGTAATAACGGACAGAGCGCAAGTTCGGGGGACTCAGGAAGCAAGGGGGGAGACGCGGTAAGTAAAGAAGTGACAATCACCTTCCAGAACATTAATCCTGATCCTAGCACTCCTTCCTACAAAATGATAAAGGAAATTGTAAGTCAATATGAGCAGAATCATTCGAATGTCAAAATTGAGCTGGATTCGCTGAATACAGATCAACAAAAGTTAAAGCTCAAAACACAGGCAGCGGCGAAGGAAGTTCCAGATATTACGATTGTAAATCCGGCCGCACAGATGAAGCCCTTCGTGGATGCCGGGCTGCTGGCTCCACTGAACGATGTGGCGGATAAAGATGGCTTAAAGAATACATTTCAGGATGGACTGCTCGATTATTATAGTTTCGATAATAAGCTGTATGCTTTTCCAGACGGCAACAATATAGAAGTGGTGTTTTACAATAAAGAGCTGTTCAAGCAGGTGGGAATTCAAAAGCTGCCGACCACCTTTGATGAGCTGATCACTGCGGTCAAGGCGCTGAAGGGAAAGGGGATTACCCCGATTGCGATTGGGGAAAAGGATTCGTGGACCGGATCACTCCTTTTCATGAATATTTTGCTGCGTACGAATGAAGGACCGAATTTCCTCAAGGATGTGCTGGACGGCAAAAAAACGTTTAATGATCCGGCCTTTGTGGAGGCGGTGGATGCATTTCAGGAACTGGTGCAGGCAGGGGCTTTCCCGGATGGAGCTACGTCCATTGACTATAATGCGGGCGGCAATATTTTTAAAACAGGAAAAGCTGCGATGTATATCATGGGCACTTGGGAAACAGGATCTATAGATGCCTCTTCGGTAGCAGGCAAGGTGGGCGCGTTCCAATTCCCGACGGTGAATGGCAAGGGAGATGTGAATGAGTATGTGATTGCGCCGGGCAGTGCGTTTGCGGTATCGGCGAACAGTGAGCATTTGCAGGAGACAAAGGATTTTCTGCACTATTTTATTACAGAGATGCCGAAGATCCAGTTTGATCTGAAAAATGCGATTGGCAGCGGTCAGAAAATGAAAGGTGATTTGAAGGAAGCGGGCTACTCCGAGCTGGCGATTAACCTCAATGAGCTGTTCAAAAATGTGAAAGGCGGCGACCTCGCATTTGATAATACGATGAATCCAGCTATCGCGCAGGCGCATCTGAGCAGTATTCAAAACCTGTTCGTGCAAAAAGAAGACTCTGCACAGGTTGCCAAGGAGCATCAGAGCGCTTTTGAAGCGAACAAATAAGTGAGGATTCTGCAAAAATCCAATAAGCGATTTCCAACGAACAATATATAGATCGAAATGGCCTAGTTCGTCTAATATTGCACTTTGGAGCGACTGGAATCGGATTTTGCAAAATCCTGAAGTTGTAGCTTAACAGGGGAGGGACACATCAGTTCCTTCCCTAATTTGGGATAACCATGAGCTGCGCATCTTTAGAAGATGTTCAGAAAAAACATAAAGGAGATGGGAGCATGAATGTATTGAAGGTGCCGGCACGCACCATTGCCGTATTTGTGCTGCCCTGCCTGCTGCTGTACACCTGTATGGTGTTTGTTCCGATTCTGGTGTCGGTGTACTGTGGACTGCTGGATTGGAACGGAATATCTGAGGCAAAGTTTGTGGGGCTGGCGAATTTCGAGCGAATTTTTACAGCCGATCCGGTGTTCTGGCCGTCTGTGAAGCGGACGATGATGTTCGCTGTGTTTTCCATGCTGGAAATTCCGTTCTGCCTGCTGCTGGCTATTTTGCTTAATCGCTATGTGCGTAAGGCGAATACGCTGGTTACGATGTATTTTCTGCCGGTCATTCTGTCGGTGGTTATTATCGGGCAGCTGTGGAAGACGATTTATAATCCGGCCTCGATGGGTGGGATGCTGAACGGTATTTTGATGTCGGTCGGGCTGGAAGGCTGGACACGCTCATGGCTGACAGAACCGCAGATTGCTATGTACGCTCTCTATTTTGTATCGTTGTGGCAGTATTTTGGCTATCATCTGCTGATTCAGTTTACCGGGGTGCAAAATATTCCGAATGAACTGTACGAGGCAGCCAAAATGGATGGAGCTGTAGGGTTTAAAGCAGACCGTTATATTACGCTGCCGCTCATTGTGCCTATTTTCAAAATATCCATTGTATTGGCCTTTATCGGTTCTTTGCAATCGTTTGATCTGATCTGGGTGATGACGGGTGGAGGGCCTGCTCATGCAACGGATACGGTGTCTACGTATATGTACAACATGTCCTTTTTGTCCATGAAATATGGATATGGCAGCGCATTGGCTTCGTTTCTCGTGATTATCTGTTTGTCATTTACAATTGTGATAAATTTTGTTTTCAAACGAATCGAAAATAAGGTAAGCTAAGGGGGATGAAGCTGTGAACACCATGAAAAAAACATGGGTCTTTTCCTTGCTGGCGGTTTTGATTGTCACGCAGCTGTACCCACTCTTCTGGCTGCTGACCTATTCGTTGAAGACGAATGAAGAAATTTTGAGTGCAAGCTTCTTTGCCCTCCCTCAAGTGCCCCAGTGGCACAACTATCAGGAAGCTTATGAATCAGGGAGCTACTTGCGCTATTTGGGAAACAGTGTGCTGGTGACCGGGGTTACGATGCTATTCGTCATTTTGCTAAGCTCGATGACTGCTTATGCGATTACGCGTTTTCGCTGGCGCTTCGGGGCTGCTGTGCTGACCTTGTTTCTGATTGGAATGATGATTCCGATGCAGGCAACGCTGCTGCCGCTGATGGTGATGTTCAAAAACATCAACATTCTCAATACGTATTTCTCGCTAATTTTACCCTACATTGCTTTTCAGACACCGATTGCGGTTTTCATCCTGTCCGGCTTTATGCGGTCCATTCCCCACGAGATTGAAGAATCCGCTTACATTGATGGAGCGAGTATTTTTCGTATTTTTCGCAGTGTGATCTTACCCATCTCCATTCCGCCGATGATGACGGTATGTATTTTGACCTTTATTAATATCTGGAATGAATACATTATGGCTGCCACCTTTATCTCGTCCGAGAAGCTCAAAACACTCCCTTTCGGTGTCTATACATTCGTCAGCCAGTATTCTGTGAATTACGGCAATATTGGCGCTTTTCTGGTCATGGGGGCCTTACCGGTTATTATTATTTATTTTACCTTGTCCGAAAAGATTACCAAGGGCATGGTAGCGGGGGCGGTTAAAGGGTAGGCGAGCGATTCGAAAGGAGCGCACGGAGGTATGATGCGCCGTTTTCAGTCTATTCACCACCGCTTGTTTATTCTTTTCCTGTTGAGCATGTCCGGTATTGTGCTGGCGATTAGTCTGTTATTTTATAACCGTACTACAGTACAGTACCATGATAAGGTCAGCGAGCTGGCACGTAAAAATGTTTCCCAAACGGCAGGACTGTTCGAACTGCTGCTCAGCAGCTATAACAGTCTGTCCAAATCGATCAGCAACAATATGGATTTGGTTCGTCTGCTAACGACGGATATCGGGGATTTACCCGCCGTCAATTACATCAATGAACGTACAATTACCAATATTCTGGGAGCTATCTATTACTCGCGGGAGGACCTGATTGGCATTCATGTCATCACAGACACAGGCAAGGTATATAACTACGGGAATTATATGAATGTTATTGATGCCGATTACGAACACACTGAATGGTATAAGGAAATTCGAAAGTCAGCGGGCAAAATCGCGTGGCTGGGCGTTTATCCTCACTCTGTCATTGACCAGGTGGAAACCAGACCCGTGTTTGCGTTCGGGCGCCAGCTCTATGATCTGGATGAGCATAAGCCGATTGGTATCGTCCTGTTTGAAGCTGAACCGCGCTCTGTTCTGTCCGCACTCCATAATTTGCGGCTGGGTACCAATAGTCAGGTATATCTGGTAGGCCATAAAAATCGGATTGTGTCGGCTACTTCCTCTGAACCGCCACCGGATCTGCAAAGTCTGGAGCAGCAGGTACCTGAGGAGGATGTCATTGTAAACCGGAGTAATGAGAAGGTTGTAATCGCTTCCAAGTTGCCGTTTGCCGATTGGTCGGTCATTAGTGTGACCCCCAGCGGGGATTTGAACGTGGAGCTGGTGCAAAATCAAAGGTATTTGCTCATCGTGGTGCCTGTACTCATTATTTTATCCGCGCTGATTGCTTCCATCGTCTCCAGACGTATTTCGCTTCCGCTGAAGCGGGTCATTCGGGAAATGAAACGGGTAGAGACGGGGAATTTCCGCCATACGGTGGAGATTGAATCGTATGAGGAAATCAACCAACTGGCGACATCCTTCAACCATATGGTAAGACGGATTGCGGAGCTGATCGAGCTGGTTCGCATATCATCGGTCAGTGAAAAAAATGCCGAGCTGCATGCGCTCCAGACCCAGGTAAATCCCCATTTTCTGTATAATACGCTGGATATGATCTATTGGATGCTGGATGAAAAGGGGCAGGATCAACTCGGGGAAGTGGTGCTTTCCTTATCCCATATGTTCCGCTACAGCAGTCATTGGGAGGAAGGGACCGATGTCAGTCTGCGTGAAGAAGTGGAGCAGATCGGGCATTACCTCACGATTATTCAGGCACGGCTGGAAGGCAGGGTATCCGTAGATATCAGTATTGATGAGCGCTGGATGGGTATTCGTTTGCCGAAAATGACCTTACAACCGTTGATTGAAAATGCGGTCAAGCACGGATTGGAACCTCTTCATGCGAATACAGGCGGCAAGCTGCTCGTCAGGGCAGAGGAATATGACGGTGTTTTAAGCCTGCATATTATGGATAACGGCGGAGGTATGGAGTACGAACGATGGGAGGTGGTTCAGGTTGCTTTGGCAGAACCCGGCAAGCAGACGGGCAGCGGGCAGGCGGGAGGCATCGGCCTGCAAAACCTAAATTTACGGCTACGGCACATGTTCGGAGAAGAGTACGGCCTACGGATCTCTAGCGCACCTGGGGCCGGAACGACAGCCACTGTAAGTGTGCCTCTGCCACAGAAGGAGGAGAAACATGAATATTCTGATAGCTGACGATGAAAGTATGATTCGGCAGGGGATTCGGCGCACCATTGGCCAGGCTCTGCCAGCCTGCGGCATTCATCTCGCTGCTTCCACCGAGGAAGCAGCAGGCATTCTGGCGGAGCATCCCGTGGATATTGTATTGACCGATATTCTGATGCCCGGTATGGATGGTCTGGAATTCATGCGCATTTCCAAGCGAAAGCATCCTCACCTACAGTGGGTTGTTATTTCGGCCCATTCTGACTTCCAATATGCACAAAGAGCAGTAAAGCTGGGTGCCAAAGACTACCTGTTAAAGCCGATCGGCAAAAAAAAGCTGCTGGAATGCATTGAAATGCTGGCGGCCGAAGCACTTGTCGCTTCACAGCAGGCGAACGAGGGCAGGCTTCTCAAGTCCAATATGGTCTATTTGCGTGAAGCTGTTTTTCAACGCTATGCACTTGGACTGGATACTGGGAAGCTCGATATACAGCCGTTTGTGGAAAATTATCCGGAGTTTCATCTCTTCATGGTTCGTATGGAGCCTGATCACAAGCAGACGCACCTGGAGCATTTTATGATTGAAAATGTACTATCCGAGCTGATTGAGGCAGGCGGCAGTGGCTTTGTCGTCAGTCTCGACCGCCATAGCCTGCTGGGCATTGCACGGCTGCGGGATGAGGCAGAGGCGGCACGGCTGGAAACGTTGCTCGAATCCCACTTGAAGCGTTATGTGAAGGTACCGTTACAAATTACGCGTTCGGGGGTTCACCACAATTTTGCGTCCATTCCCGAAGAAGTGGCACGGCTAAGACGAACGCCCGAGGAGATTGCAGCCGCGGCAGTGGACGCCGGAGAATGTCTGCGCAAAGGCATGCATACGGTGGATGTGGCGTTGCAATATATTCGGTCGCATTTTACAGAGGAATTGTCGTTGGAGAAGGTGGCTTCGGTCGTCTTTTTGAATCCGGTGTATTTCAGTCAGTTGTTCAAGCAAAAAACCGGACAAGGCTACAAGGATTACGTTATTTGCTTGCGAATGGAGGAGGCAAAGCGGCTGCTCAGTGATCCTCATCTTCGGCTGGCTGATATTTCCGAGCGGATTGGCTATCAGGACATGCGGCATTTTACACAGGTATTCCGGCGCAAATGTGGAATGACTCCGACCGAGTATC
The DNA here is from genome assembly GCF_038592985.1 of Paenibacillus sp. FSL R10-2782. NCBI lineage: Bacteria > Bacillati > Bacillota > Bacilli > Caryophanales > Paenibacillaceae > Paenibacillus > Paenibacillus sp. FSL R10-2782. The sequence continues at coordinate 488,648 of NZ_CP151951.1, forward strand.
GGCATCAGGGTAAGACGGTATCAACGAAGGAATGAAAGAGGTGCGTCCAGCATAAGGCTGTTTCATGAGTAGAGCTGTAGAGCATCTACTCGGGAGCAGTCTTTTTCGTGTGTCCAGCTTGGAGCTGTTCAACCAATTTGCGAGCCGCATTGGATAAATAACGATCCTTGCGCCATACGACGGCAGGCCGGGTAAAGGGAAACGGCTCCTTAATGGAGAGCGTGCGAAATCTGTCCCCATATTCTTGTCCCAAGCCAGCGTCTGGAATGATGGTAATCCCCATGCCTGTGGATACGAGCGAGAGAATAGTCGATATTTCAGGACAGTCCAGTACGACGCGCGGAGTAAGATGGTGTTCCTGAAATTTGCGGATGACGGTTTCGTATAGCCCGTGTCCTTCTGTTCGGCGTCCCAACAAGAGGTCATAGCTGGCTGCTTCCTGTAACGTAATTTCACCACTCGGATGGCGATCTGCCCATTCACATGGAAGTACTGCAACAAAAGAAACGCCCTCCAGTTCAATCGTATGGTACGAGTTGTCGTTTACCGGAAGCAGCAGCAGAGCCAGATCGACTTTATTTTGATGCAGCAGTTCCTCCAGATGATGTGTGTCTCCGTGTCCTATTTTAACGTATACCTCCGGATAATTCTGATGAAAGCGTCTGAGTTGTTCGGTAATCAGAGACATGCAGGCCGATGAAGTGCCTATGGACAGGGTGCCGGTTACGTTGCTTTCGAACTCTCCAATTTCTCTACAGGTATCCTCCATTTCAGCCAGTAATCGTTTGGCGCGGGTGTATAGTGCATATCCGGCCTCGGTGACCTCCCACTTCTTTCCTTCCCGGTAAATCAGCTTTACCCCAAGCTCGTCCTCCATATTTTTGAGCTGCTGACTCAGCGGAGGCTGGGCCATGTTGAGCGTGCGTGCAGCTTTGGTGATTTGCCCTTCCTCCACAATGACGCAAAAGTAATGCAGATGCTTCATATCCATTGGGGGTTTCCACCTCATTTCTGAACAACGCTTCGATTTGAATACTTTTAAAGTATGCATTACATATATTATATATATTTTTCGTGTGCAAGGAACAGGCGTATAATTTTTGACAGTGATGCATTGGTGAACATACAACGATGGGGTGGAAGGAGGGGACATATGAAGAAAATCATTGTAGGAATATCGGGAGCGACAGGGTCGATCTTCGGTATCCGTATATTGCAACAATTACGGGAGGCCGCAGTGGAGAGCCATCTGGTGTTATCCCCGTGGGCTATTGCGAACATTCCCTATGAGACAGGCTACACGGTGAAGGAAGTGGAGGCCATGGCGGATGCAGTTTATTCGTATAAGGATCAGGCTGCGCGTATTTCCAGCGGCTCCTTCCGGGTAGATGGCATGATCGTCGCTCCTTGCAGTATGAAGACGCTCGCCTCTATTCGTATCGGTATGGCGGACAACCTGCTCACCCGATCAGCGGATGTAATGCTGAAGGAGCGAAAGAAGCTGCTGCTCATGACCAGGGAAACACCATTAAGCAGTATTCATCTGGAAAATATGCTGGAGCTGTCACGTATGGGCGTGATGATCCTGCCGCCGATGCCTGCCTTTTATAATCATCCTGCAAGTATCGAGGAATTGGTGGATCATATTGTTTTTCGCGCATTGGATCAGTTCGGTATTGTCACTACCGCAGCTAAGCGCTGGGATGGAATGAAGCAGGCTGACTCCAGACTGCACCAGAATTGAGAAAACGGAAGACAAAGGAGAATGAATGATGGCTTATAAAGACTTTCGCGATTTTCTGCATACTTTGGAAAAGGAGGGACAATTGCTTACGATCAGCGATGAAGTAAAGCCGGAGCCTGACCTCGCAGCAGCTAACAGAGCGTTAAACAATATGGGGGATAAGACGCCTGCCCTTTTTTTCAACAATATCTATGGATATACGGATGCTCGTATTGCAATGAATGTGATGGGCTCCTGGCCTAATCATGCCCTCATGATGGGAATGCCAAAAAACACGCCGCTCAAGGAGCAGTTTTTTGAATTTGCCAGACGCTATGAACAATTTCCGGTGCCCGTTAAGCGGGAAGAAACCGCTCCTTTTCATGAAGTCGAGATTACAGAGGATATTAATTTGTTTGATATTTTACCGTTGTTTCGTTTGAACCAGGGAGACGGAGGGTTTTATCTGGATAAAGCGATTTTGGTGTCACGCGATCTGGATGACCCGGACACCTATGGCAAGCAAAATGTCGGCTTGTACCGGATGCAGGTCAAGGGCAAGAACCGTTTGGGTATCCAGCCTGTACCGCAGCATGATATTGCGATCCATATCCGTCAGGCTGAGGAACGCGGTGAAAATCTGAAGGTCGCTATTGCTCTCGGATGTGAGCCTGTGATTACCACGGCTGCTTCTACGCCGCTGCTGTACGATCAATCCGAGTATGAGATGGCGGGCGCCATTCAGGGTGAGCCTTACCGTGTGGTCAAAGCCAAGGATGCGGATCTCGATCTGCCTTGGGGAGCCGAGGTTATTCTGGAAGGTGAAGTGTTAGCGGGTGAGCGTGAGTTTGAAGGTCCATTCGGTGAATTTACAGGTCACTATTCCGGCGGCCGCGCGATGCCAGTCATTCAGATTAATCGTATATATCACCGTAAGCAGCCTATATTTGAGCATTTGTACATCGGGATGCCTTGGACGGAAACGGATTATATGATCGGAGTGAATACAAGTGTACCGTTGTTTCAACAGCTCAAGGATGCATTTCCTAATGAAATCGTAGCCGTTAATGCCATGTATACGCATGGGCTGGTCGCTATTATTTCCACGAAAACCCGTTATGGCGGCTTTGCGAAGGCTGTGGGAATGCGTGCGCTAACGACTCCACATGGATTGGGATATTGCAAGCTGGTGATTGTGGTGGATGAGGATGTCGATCCGTTCAATCTGCCGCAGGTCATGTGGGCCTTGTCCACCAAGCTGCATCCGAAGCATGATGCTGTCATTGTGCCGGGCTTGTCTATTTTACCGCTTGACCCCGGCTCTGATCCGGCAGGTATGACGCACAAAATGATATTGGATGCGACGACACCCATAGCACCGGATATTAGAGGCCATTATTCGCAGCCGCTCGATTCCCCGCTCGGTGTAGCGGAATGGGAAAAAAAGCTGAGCCAAATGCTTCGTTAAATATTTTTGAAAATATAGAAAGATTAAAGGAGTGCTGACAGATGCATATTTGTCCCCGTTGTGAATCTAATCGTTCGGAGGTTGTTACCCGTTCGCCAGTGAAAGGTGCCTGGGAGGTCCTGCTGTGTCCTGTATGTATGTTCACATGGCGCACCTCGGAACCGGATAGTATTACTGATCCGGCAAAGTATAAATCGGCGTTCAAGGTAAACCCCCAGGATATTCCGAATGCTGCTCATGTCCCTCCTATTCCAGAGTGGGTACAGGGCCGTTCGTAAGCAGCCGTAAATTGTGGTACTTTGAAGATATAGGCCAAATGTAAAGGGGATTATACTTCATGCAGACACCAAGGATCGGTAAGGAGCTGTTCACGCTGTTGGACGGCAAAAGGTTGGAACGCAAGCAGCATGAAGCGATGATGCTGCTGACGGTCACTGAGGATCAGTGGCCGCATATTGCAATGATTAGCGTGGGCGAGATTGTAGCTCTGGATGAGGGAAATCTGCGTCTGGCACTATGGCCGGGCACGACTACGACGGGCAACATGATTCGTACCGGGAAGGCGACACTGGCGGTGTTCATCGGCGGGAAGGCGCATTATGTCCGATTGTCGCTGGAACACCTGCCAGCTTTGGCCGGGGCCAAGTATTTACGCGAACGGTTTGCGGCACGGGTTTTCGCAGCCAGAGAGGATTCTGCTCAATATGCGGATATCTTGACAGGTGTCACGGTTCGTCTCAAGGAGCCGGAATCGGTGGTAAATCGCTGGAACGAAACAGTGGCAGAATTGTTAATGTAAAGCCATCGGGTTGTGACAAATAATCTTTGTATTTACTGAGTTTACCGTTAAAATAAATGCGGGGGACAAGCGCTTACAAGGAACTCAGGTTGAGCTTGTTGTTGCAGGAAATTTAGAGCGCGAGGGAAAGCTTGTTTCTGTTGAAGCAAAAACAGGAGGAATGAATATGTCTCGTTTTGAAAAGGTAGATCAGTTACTGCAACAATTCGTAGCGAATGGGCCAGCAGGTTGTGGTTGTGCCATTGCACAAAATGGCCAAGTGTTGTATGAAGGGTATCACGGATATGCTGATCTGGAAGCTCGAAAGCCAATCACTGAAGATACTGTGTATCGCTTGTTTTCCATGACAAAGGTTATTGTATGTGCGGCAGCACTTATGCTGTACGAACGCGGACAATTTCTGTTGAATGAGCCTTTGTATGAATATTTACCCGAATATCGTAATCCGTATGTTTTTAAAACTGCTCCTAACGGATACACCTATATGGATAAGGCGGAAACCCCTATTTTAATTAAGCATATATTCAATATGAGTGTGGGTCTTCCTTACGCTTCTCAGTCTTCAGAAACAGGAAAAGCTATGCAGAAGGTCATTACAGCATTAAAGGAGAAGCAGGGGAAATATGACTTGCGCACAGAAATTAAAGCGCTTTCCAAAGTTCCGCTTGCCTTTGAACCGGGAACACGATGGTTATACGGATATGGACATGATCTTGTTGCAGGTCTTATTGAAGTCATTTCTGGAAAATCATTAGGACAATTCCTAAAGGATGAAATTTTTGATCCGCTTGGCATGAACAATACAGGTTACCGTTATCGTGGAGACATTGAATCTCGTATGGCCTCTTTTTACCAACGGACAGACACCGGAGAGCTTGAAAAAATTGAGGGTTTCTTGGACGAGCACCATCAGCCAGACGCTGTATATGAAAGTGGAGGGGTTGGTTTGTATTCGACAGTTAAAGAGTACCTTACATTTTTACAAATGCTGTCAAACGGTGGCATGGTAGACGGTGTAAGGCTATTGGGGAGAAAAACCATTGATTTAATGCGCACCAATCATCTGAATACAGCCCAACTATCTGATTTTACGAATTCATATCATACAGGTTATGGTTACGGACTGGGCGTGCGCACATTAATTGATAAGGCGGCTGGACATGCAAACAGCTCTATTGGAGAATTTGGCTGGACGGGAGCAGCAGGCACTTGGGCTTCTATAGATCCAAGCGAGCAGTTCTCCGTCGTTTATATGCATCAGCTGGCCCCAAATATGGAAGAATACCATCATTTGAGGCTTCGTGCAGCAGCTTATAGCTGCTTGTAAAAGTGAGATTATATATAACGATTTAATCTTTGTCAGTACCGATTCTAGTTAATAAGGACCAAGTTTTCTCCAAAACCTAAACTATTCTTTTCCACATGTCGAAATAAAACGTAGGTATAAGGATTTTGCGAAATTCTTAATTTTAAGTTTCGAAATGGGAGGGAATTAGATTTTGAAGAATAGGTGGTCTGGTTTTCTGGCGTTGGTCATCCTGATCTCAAGTTTTACATCATATGCAGGGTTTGCATTCGCGGCTGATCCGGTGCTTTCCAAGATTGTTCTTTCCTCTAACGAGGTAACTGTGCAGCAGGGCGATACATCTGCGATAACGGCTACGGCTGTTTTTAGCGATGGGACAACCTCAAATGTAACTGTAAGCACGGATTGGAAAAGTGATAATACCGCTATTGCTACGGTATATAACGGTACGGTTTCAGGTAAGGGCGAAGGGGAAGCAACTGTGGTTGCGACCTATAAAGATAAGATACAATCGGTTCAGGTACATGTAACGAAAAAGGTTAAGGCGCTCACATCCAGTGTGCAAAGTCTGAGCTTGCGTTCAAGCGGCACAGGACAGGTCGATCTGACAGCGACGTACAGTGATAACACGACAGCTCAGGTATCGGGTGATGCGACTTGGACCTCGGATAATCAAAAGGTGGCTACTGTTGTTAACGGATTGGTTACCGCTCAGGGAGCAGGTACAGCCAATATTAAGGCTGTATACGGTCAACAAACCGTAACGATTGCTGTGCAGGTGGAGCAGGTTAAGCGTCTGGATGCCAGTTCATCAGAAGTTTCTCTTTTGTTGAAGGATACCGAAAAGGTAAAATTGACAGCGACCTTCCCGGATGGAACGGTGCAGGATGTTACTGAGTCCGCCGAGTGGAGCTCCAGCAATGCAGCCGTAGCGGATGTGCTGAAAGGCACCATTACTGGCTACAGCGCGGGTAAAGCGACGATTACAGGTAAATACGGTACGATGTCTGCTACCATTTCAGTGGATGTCGATCAAACGAATAAGCTGAAAGCTAGCGAATCCAATATTTTTCTCCGATTGGATGAATCCAAGAAAATACAGGTTTCCGCTGTTTACCCGGATGGAACGGTAACGGATGTTACAGACAAAGCTGCTTGGACATCAAGCGATGAGAAAATTGCGACGGTGAATAAAGGAACGATTATGGCAATTGGAGCGGGTTCAGCTACGGTGACCGCTAAGTATGGTGATAAGACAGTTTCGATTAAAACGGACGTTGAAACCTCCAGATATCTCGATTTGAGTGAGGACAAGCTGAGCCTGAGCGCCAAGGAAACCAAAAAGCTCAAGCTGACCGCTACGTATGTAACAGGTACGGAAGAAGATATTACAAGCAAGGCAGATTGGAAATCCAGCAATGAAGATATTGCATTTGTCAGTAAGGGCGAAGTAACGGGCTATAAAACAGGTGAGGCCACGATCACAGCTTCCTATGGTGGCAAAACGGTCACAGCGAAGGTATCTGTGAATGTGCCTGGTGACCTGTCCCTGTCCTCCAAAACAGCAACGATTGATATTGATGAGGATTATGTTGCTACTCTGACCGCTACGTATGCGGATGGTCGTAAGGAAGATGTGACACAGGATGCAGAATGGACTTCAAGTGCGGAAGATGTTGCTTCCGTATCCAAAGGAACAATTACGGGTAAAGCAGCGGGTAAGGCGGTTGTTACCGCCACTTATAATGGCAAAAAGCTGACCATTAATGTACAAGTCGGTCTCGTAGACCGTTTGGAAACAGACACACGCGTGATTGCGCTTGGTGCCCAGGAAACGAAGCAGTTGAAAGTAGCAGGCGTCAAGAGCGGCGGTACAAAAACAGATGTAACCAAGGATGCTACCTGGACTACCAGCAATGTGAAGGTGGTCGAGGTTAGCGAGGGCTTGATCAAAGCGAATGGCAGTGGCAAGGCTACTGTTACAGCTTCTTATGGCAAGCAAAGCATTACATTTACAGTAGAAGTGGATGTAGCGCAACAGATTGAGGCGGATGCTATCGCGTTATCGCTTAAATCCGGGGATCAAAAAACCATCGCAATTGTGGTCAAATCCAGTGATGGCAAAGAAAAGGACGTTACGGCCCAAGCCGAATGGAAAACGATGAATTATAAGGTAGCTACAGTCAAAAAGGGCCAGGTTACCGCGGTAGGCTACGGTAAAACCAATATTCAAGCGAAGTTTGGCGGGAAATATATCACCGTACCTGTGGATGTCGATACGCTTAAATATTTGCAAACCGACGAAGTCTCGTTGAATTTGAAAGTAGGACAAGTAGCTAAGGTTACGGCTACAGCTACGTATAAGGATGAGTCGGAGAAGGATGTATCCAAGCCAGCAGTCTGGTCCTCGTCCCGAATTATTGTTGCTACAGTCAAAGATGGCAGCATTAAGGCACAGGGTAAGGGTAAAGCTGTAATTACCGTGAAATATGCAGGAAAAACAACGAAGGTACAGGTGAACGTTCAGTAGGAAAAAAGGGGTGTCCCAAAAGCCATGGAAATGGCAATGGGGCGCCCCTTTGCTATGGAGAAGGATTTTCGTTGGCACTCAGATGGACGCTTCGTGAACGGACCGTTGTTGCAATCGCTGTGGTGCCCAGATTTTTACTATTCCCCTTAGTGGTGAAAATCCGGGCACAAAGGCGACCACTTTCGCTTTTCCACAATCGTTCCGTCCTCTCCGCTTCTTTAAGCGAAAAAGGTTCTACAATCCTTCTAAAATCAATCAAGCCGCTCTTTGGTAAAATGGATGTGTCGAGCAAGCATTTCACCTTAGAAACTACGACTTATCCTTCTTGGCTGGTATGTTGCGCGTAAGCGACTCCGTCAGACGCTTGCCGGTCGGCGTTTGGGCCAAGCCGCCTTTGGCGGTCTCGCGGTGCTTGGACGGCATTGCGCTGCCGACTTCGAGCATCACGTCGATGACTTCGTCAGACGGGATGGCGCTGCGCACACCCGCCAGAGCCATATCCGCGGCGGCAAGCGCGGTCACGGCTCCCAGCCCGTTGCGCACGATGCATGGAATCTCCACGAGTCCGGCGACGGGGTCGCAAATCAGGCCGAGCGTGTTCTTGAGCGCGAGGCCTACTGCATGGATGGCCTGCTCTGGCGTACCGCCGCGCAGCTCGACCATGGCACCTGCTGCCATCCCGATGGCTGAGCCAATCTCGGCCTGGCAGCCTCCCTCCGCGCCGGAGATGAAGGAATTGTTGGCGATGACGTAGCCAATCGCTCCAGCGGCGAACAGTCCGCGCACCATATGCTCGTCATCCCAGCCAAACCGCTCCTGCGCGCTGATGAACACGCCGGGGATGACCCCGCATGAGCCTGCGGTGGGCGTGGCGACAATGCGACCCATGGACGCATTGACCTCCGACACGGAGAGGGCGTACGCCATAGCGAGTGCCGAGGCATCGCCGGAGCAGGTTTCTCCTGCGCGCAAATATTCCGCCAGGCGTTTGCCATCGCCGCCCGTCAAGCCGCTGCGGGATACGGTGTCCTGTGTCTGTCCGCGATGAACGGCCTCCTTCATGACTTCATAATAATCAGACATTTGGCGGAAGATTTCTTCCTCCGGTGTGTTCGTCTCTTGTACCTGTTCCTTGATCATCAAGCGACCAATCGTAGTGGATTCCTCGGCGCACAAGGCACCTAATTCATGCAAATGGCTAAACCGCATCGGATTCAGCTCCTTTTTTCAAGTTAATCATTCTGATTTCATACATATAAGGCAAAGCCCGCAGCTCGGCAATTAATTCAGCAGAAGCCGGGCTATCGGTTTCAATGGCAGTGAGCGCTTCGCCATCCCGACCTTTGCGATCCACGTGCATATAGGCAATGTTAATGTCAGCCGCGCCCAGCGCTGAAGTCACCACGCCCAATGTTCCGGGCTTATCCGAGTGGAGAAGCACCAGCGTAGGCAGTTCTCCGGTTAGATTGACCCGAAATTCGTTGAGCTGCTGAACATGAATGTTTCCGCCGCCGATCGAGGAGCCTAGCAGCGTACGCTGATCTTCATCCTTCCATAGCTCGAAGCGAACGGTGTTCGGATGGGGGGCGGGCAGTCCGCTGACAGCGAACTCTACTTCCATCCCGGCTTGATCTGCACATTGCTCGGCATCCGGGATCCGGTAGTCGTCTGTATCGTAATTCAGCAGTCCGGCGATGAGTGCCAGGTCTGTACCGTGTCCCTTGTACGTATCGGCAAATGATCCGTACAGCGTCATGCGGGCACGGTCAGGCTGCACACCTAGCCAGTGCCGGGCAACACGTGCGAGCCGCACCGCGCCTGCGGTATGCGAGCTGGAGGGTCCGGTCATAGCCGGACCAATAATGGAAAATACATCCTTAAAACGCATGATGTGGCCCCCTGTATGTTTGAATACCATAAGTATATGGTGCTGCCGCGCCTTTGCGCGGGTGTGACGGTTTCTAATGCTGACGCAGCATGTAAGCACAAAAAAGACAGGATAAGGAAATTTCCCTTATCTCTGTCCTGGTTACCTGAGAGTTTCGTGCGGTGTAATACCGCCTTACCCCTTGGGTGGCTTGCGCTCTCTCCAGAGTTGCGTCAGATGACGATACATGGACCTGAGAGATTATCCGCCAGCCGGGTGCTGACGTCTTGCTCCTTCGGTGCTGCCGGGATGTAATTCCCAGACAGACTCTCCCGTCATCTTCATTCGCGTATACCGTTCAACATTTCCTCCTAAGCGTAATGTATGCCATGCCCGGTGTCAATCACTGGCTGAGATTTTACAAAATCAGGTGTCTTCTCAATAAAAAAGATTAAATTTTACATAATTATGGATGAAAGCAGGAAGGAATTAGAAGGTTGATAGCTAATCTGATAGAGGACAAGCTAATTTATGGAATAATAGGAGGGGCATTTACGTATGGTAAAAGGTTTCAGGTTCACAAGTTCCCGCTTGAAAAGAATGCTGCATCTGGCGGCAATGGTATCACTGCTGATAGGAATTTTTGTTCCATTCGGTCAGGTCAATGCAGAGGGCGCATTGACGGTAGCGGAAGCGCTTCAGAGCCAAAGCAGCGGAGGTACGGTGACGGTAGAAGGCTACGTCGTCGGACATGCCACCGGATCGAAAACGGCTAATTTCTCTGCCCCGTTTGCCAACGATTTTAACGTACTGATTGCGGATCAGGCGAGTGAACGCAATACGTCTAATCTGTTAAATGTACAATTGACATCTGCGTATAGAGGACCATTCGGGCTGTCAGGCCATCCTGAGCTCATCGGCAGCAAAATTCGCGTGACAGGTACGCTGGGTGCCTATAACAATTTTGGTGGAGTGAAAAGCCCAAGCGCTCTGGAACTGGCAAATGGAAGCGATCCTGGGAATCCTGGCGAGCCTGGTCCTGGTACCCCAGGTCAACCCGGTACGACATTGCCGGATGGAAAAGGCAAAAAAGTGCTGTTCGATAATACGCACGCACAGACAGCCGGAGCGGCGGATTGGGTTATAGATGGAGCCTTTTCCGATTTTGCGGGTGGGCTGCGTAATGCTGGTTTTACCGTGGACCAGTTGAACCGTTCCATCCCTTTTACCTATGGCGAGCAGGCTATAACGTACGACAAGCTGCGCCCATATGATGTGTTCATTATTGGCGAAGCCAATGTTGCCTTTAAGGCATCCGAGCAGGCGGCTTTGGTGCAATATGTGAAGAATGGAGGCAGCATTTTCTTCATTTCGGACCACTATAACGCCGACCGTAACAAAAACCGTTGGGATTCCTCCGAGGTTATGAACGGCTACCGCCGTGGAGCCTATTCCAATCCTGCTAAAGGTATGACAACAGAAGAAGCTGCATCACCAGCGATGCAGGGATTAACCAGTTCCGACTGGCTGGCGACGAACTTTGGCGTTCGTTTCCGCTACAATGCGCTCGGTGACGTGAATGCTACCGATATCGTAGCCGCAGATCAATCCTTCGGCATTACGAAGGGTGTACGTTCGATTGCGATGCATGCTGGTTCTACATTGGCGATTATGGATCCGACCAAGGCTAAAGGAATCGCTTATATCCCTACAGGCACGAAAAAATGGGGCAATGCCGTGGACCAGGGTGTCTATAACGGAGGGGGCCGTGCTGAAGGACCTTATGCTGCTATAGCCAAGGTAGGTCAGGGCAAGGCAGCGTTTATCGGTGATTCTTCGCCAGTTGAGGATGCCACGCCGAAATATGTACGTGAGGAAAACGGACAGTCAAAGAAGACGTACGATGGCTTCAAGGAAGTGGACGATTCCACCTTCTTGGTACAAACCGTCCAATGGCTTGCATGGAAGCAGGACTATACGAAGCTGTCCGATGTGACGGGTCTGACACTGGATCAGCCAACACAGCTGCTGCCGTTCGAGGAGCCTGCGGCTTCTACGGAACCGCAGGCTGAGCCCTGGGCTGCTCCGGCAGCGGGCTACAAATGGTACGATCCAAGAACGTTCAAGTCCGGCTCCTATGGAGCGGCTTCGTAAGCAGCGAAGTGAGCACAATTTGAGCTGGACCAGCCAGTCGCTTGATCCCTTTAAGGGGGTCAGGCGACTTTTTTGGTGCTGAAAATTAGCTTGTGGTTGGTTATTTCATTACATTTTGTGCCAGAAACAGCATTGAATCCACTGATGAGCATGGGTAAGCAAATTGAGGAAAATCTCGATTATCATGCGACTCTCTCCACGAAGAAGAAAAAGGTGCGTGTGCTGGAACTGGATAACCGGATGGACCTTGCTATTGTGCTGACAGAACGTTCAGGCTGGCGGCAGCTCTGATCAAGCTATGTGTAATGAATGCTAATGAGTACGAACTTCCAGCCTGCGTGCAAGCACCGACATGCTGTAATTAACAGCGAAGTACAGGAAGGCGGCGAATAGCAGAGCCGGAATGACGAAGGACTGATTTTGACCTCCGACAATCTGGATGTTATGCGTCAGCTCCGGCAGACTGATAATGACCGCGAGAGAAGTATCTTTGAGCAGGGAAATGAACTGGCTGACGATGGGCGGCACCATACGGCGGAGCGCTTGGGGCAAAATGATATGCCATAACGTTCTGGAGTAGCTCAGCCCGGAGGACCGTGCGGCTTCGATCTGTCCTTTATGAACGGAGTTCAAACCGCTACGGACAATCTCGGCGATCATGGCACCCTCGAAGATCGACAGGCCCGTAATGGCTGCCCATTTAAGTGAAATGGAAAGACCAATGGACGGTAAGACCATACCGATGAAGAAGATAATGAGCAATAACGGAAGATTGCGAATCAGATCAATCAAAAAGGCCGCCATCTGTGAAATGACAGGTAAGCGCGTATAACGCAGGATGCCGAACACGATACCAAGCGCGAAGCTGAACATGATGGAATAAACGGAGACCTCCAGTGTTAGCAGGAAGCCCTCCAGTATAAAACGCACATTAGGCCATACAAACAAGCCGCTGAAATCCATACGGGCTTCCCTCCTTAGGATATTCTGGACAGACGACGCTCCATATACAGGACAAGAAAGCTAAGTGGAACCGTCAAGGCAAGGTATAGCAACGCTGTGATGGCATAGACGGTGATGGGCATAAAGGTATCCGAGTTAATCAGATCCGAATAATACATCAGGTCCAATCCGGCTACTATGGCCAGTACGGAAGAGTTTTTGACCAGATTGATGAACTGGTTGCCAATCGCAGGCAGTACAATTTTAATCGCTTGCGGCAAAATAATACTGATCATCGTCTGGTTGTAGCTCAGCCCGGAGGAGCGTGCGGCTTCAAATTGCCCCTTTGGTACGGACTGGATGCCGGCACGTATCGCTTCTGCAATAAAGGAGGCGGTGTACACAGTCAAGCCAAGCGTTCCAGATGTAAATCCGTCCAAGGGAACACCCAAAGTGGGAAGTCCCAGATAAAAGAACAACACAACGATCAGCAACGGTATATTACGAATGACCTCTACATAGACAGTTCCAATCCAGTTCAGCCATTGAAAGGGCGCAATTCGGAGGATAGCAATGATCGCCCCCAGAATAAAGCTTCCGATCAAGGCAATGACACTGGCTTGAACGGTATGAAGCAAGCCTTCTCTAAAGCGGTCGCCGTGGTCGAAAAGTACGTTGATATCAAAAGTAAGCATCTGCGGATGGCACCCCCATTATTCGGGTTTAACCCCAAACCATTGCTCGTGGAGCTTATCGTATTCACCGTTGCTTTTCAGTTCCTTGAGCGTATCGTTAATGGCTTGCAGCAATTCGGTTTGTCCCTTCTTCACTGCAATGCCGTAAGGCTCCTCTGTGAAGTTCCCGCCTACGAGGGTATAATTCGGGTCTTGCTGTTGCATGCCGAGCAGAATAGAGTTATCGGTGGTCAACGCCTGCCCTTGACCTGCCTTGAGTGCGTTGAATGCATCCTGGTAGTTTTCGAACTCCAGTATAGTCGCTTTGGGTGCTTTTTCGCGGATATTTTTGGCGGAGGTGGAGCCTTTAACGGCGAGTACCTTGGTAGCGGGGGTTAGGGACTCCAGACCGGTAATCGGGCTTCCTTTTTTCACGAGCAGGGATTGCCCGGCGTTAAAGTAGACATCGCTGAAATCGACCTGCTTTTTACGTTCGTCCGAAATGGTCATGGTTGCGATAATGGCGTCGATGTCCCCGTTTTGCAGCAAGGTGATTCGTGTCTTGGATGTGACTTCCTTCAATTCAAGCTTGGTTTCGTCTCCAAAAATATGTTTGGCTACCGCCTTGGCAATGTCGATATCGAAGCCTTCTACTTTCCCGGTAGCTGGGTCCTTCAGACCAAACAGCTTGGTGTCGTATTTCACACCAACAACCAGCTTGCCACGCTGCTTGATGGCTTCCAGCCCGTTGGCTGCTGCCGCCTCATTCCCCGACGTTGCCGTTCCTTGCTTGCCTCCACAACCAGCCAAAACGAGTAGACAGGACAGCATAAGCAGCATAAGGGCACACCATGAATATCTTTTTCTCATTTGAACAATCCCCTTTCGATTAAAGGTCTGTTTAATGGTGAATCAGACGGCTCAGGAACAGGCGCGCCCGCTCTTCACCCGGATTCTGAAAAAACTCGGCAGGCTGACTGTCTTCTAAAATCTGTCCTTTGTCCATGAAAATGACGCGATCCGCTACTTCACGGGCAAAGCCCATTTCATGAGTCACAATGACCATGGTGATGCCCTGATGGGCGAGCGAACGCATAACATCCAATACCTCCCCGATGGTTTCGGGATCAAGTGCGGAGGTAGGCTCGTCAAACAGCATGATCTTTGGATTCATAGCGAGGCCACGAGCGATAGCAACCCGTTGCTGCTGCCCCCCGGACAATTGGGCGGGGTAGCTCTGTGCTTTTTCCTCGATCCCAACACGCTTCAAATAGGTGATGCCTGTTTGGGTAGCCTCTTCCTTGGAGATGCCCAGCACCTTCATAGGTGCGAGTACAATGTTCTCAATCACTCTTTTATGGGGATACAAATTGAAGTGCTGGAATACCATACCGATATTGCGCCGGAAGGCGTTAATATCAATCTTTTTGTCATGTACAGGTATTTCGTTGACGATCAGCTCTCCGTCCGATATAGTTTCCAGACGATTGATGCAGCGTAGCAGGGTGCTTTTACCCGAGCCGGAGGGTCCGATGATCACGACGACCTCGCCCTCCTTAATCTGAAGATTGATGTCTTTAAGTACATGGAAGTGACCAAAATGCTTGTTGACGTTGCGAAACTGGATCAGAAGGCTCACCCCTTTCAGGCTTGGATACATAGCTTGGTAGATTGGCTGGCATGATCAAGCTCTATCAAAATTTCAAAATTTTCTCTCATGATACTATAAGCTTACAATAAAAAACAAGATTTTATGTCATAAAACTTCACTTTAAGTATATTTTTTATGTAATTTTTCATGAGTGAATCGCTATTTTCACATGTGAATGAGCATGAATGCACAATTTAATGTTATTTTATTTGACATAAAATAATCTCCTTCGACATTCCAAGGGAGAAACGTGACAAAAGCAACGGTATGTTTTACAGTAGGGGAGAAGGAATTTAGGGTAAAGGAAGGTTAGTGCAATGACGAAAGCTATTTCACCGCTGGTAACCGCATTGGGCATGGAGCCCCATCCGGAAGGCGGCTGGTACAAAGAAATGTGGAAGTCCCATTTTCAAATTCCGAAGCCTGTACTGCCGGATGTGTATTCCGGTCCGCGCTTTGCAGCTTCATCGACGTATTTTTTGCTGCATCCGGGCGAGTTCTCCGAGTGGCATGTCGTGCATTCGGATGAGCTGTGGCTGTATCATAGCGGAAGCCCTGTGGAGTTGAAATTGGGTGGAAGCGGAGAACAACCTGGTGAAGAAACGGTGATTATCGTCGGTGCCGATGTAGAGGCAGGACAGCATCCACAAGCGCTGGTGCCAGGCACAGTATGGCAAACGGCGCGTCCGCTTGGGGATGAGCCTGTGCTGGTAACCTGTGTCGTTGCTCCGGGATTCCACTTTGACGATTTCAAGCTGATTGCAAAGGGTAAAACTGAATAAAGAAGTTTTTATTGGCGGGTGTGTTCCTTAAATCAACAGGAATGACCCGCCTGATTTATATTCTCAGCTGGGTTTGGATTGTTTCCTGGCTTATAGAGGTGCAGGTTGTTTTTTGGCATGGACATTATGGCGCTTTCGAATGTCTTTTGCGAGGTTTTTGATCCGTGTAGTGTTGTATGAACTGCTCTGTTTCCGGCTAATCTTGGAATACACGGCATAACGATTTCTTCCCATTCGTTTGGCATAGTACATGGCAACATCCGCCTCTTTGACTAATATCTGTAAATCGCCCTTCTGGGATGGGTTCGAACTAATGCCAATACTTCCCGTGACAGATAGTCTGTGTCCATGAATGCTGTAGGCGCTGCTGATTTTTCTTAGGAGGAGCTGCGCTAAAATTTTTACCTGATCGGAATCAAAATTTTTTATAATGAGTAAAAATTCATCCCCTCCAATTCGAAAAGCCTTTTGGTTCGCATTCATGACTTGTAGCAGATGAAGGCTAACTTCACGTAGCAGCATATCGCCAACCTTGTGCCCATAAGCATCATTAATGGCTTTGAAGCCGTCCAGGTCAATGTATAAAATAGCGGTGCTTTCTTTGCCTTTATATTGCTGCCAAAAGTGGTTGAGCGCATTCCGATTGAACAAACCTGTTACAGGGTCTTGGTAAGCAAGTTTCCTTAGCATAGTTCTTTCCACAAATACAGATCTTAAAAAAATCCCAAGGCATGTCCATACGATCAGGTTTAAGATCAATAAACATAAGAGCATGTAGGAGTTTTGAGCTAAATTCAAGTTCATGTCACCACCCATATCATGATAGTACCCCTTCCTCGCTTTGTGTAAGCCGAGAAAGGGGATTGCTTGATTATTTCATTCTTTTATTTTTATGCATCCGTCTGTATTTCAAATAGGCACCCAGAAGAATGAAAGACATTCCGCTCAAATAGAAGGGAGCAGGACTGTTTTCTCCTGTCTGCGGTAATTTATTTACCTGCGGAGTACGACCTGGATCACTTGGGTCCTCGGGGTCCTCAACAGGGAACTTGATGCCTCCTTTGGGTATGGGTTCATCTTCAATCTCTACAGGTGGAGATGATTTCTGAGGAGGATCCATTTCTGGCGATTCCGGCAGCGCATCGGGTTCTGCAGGAGGCTGTTCAATCTCTGGAACACCCAATGGCACATCTTCATCTTCAACGATCTGTGGCTCATTGGTTACTGGCTTAACGGGTACATTCGGCGTTTCTGTAGGCTCAGGATCTTTATCGTGCTTTTTACCTGAACCCGGATTTGTAGGCGTCCCTGGATTCGTAGGCGTTTCCGGATCGGTAGGTTTACCCGGATCAACAGGGGTCTCTTTTTCATTGGTCACCACGATCTGCTTAATACCCGAGCTTAGTTTAACCGTCGCGTCTATTTTGACCGCTGTCTTCGAGGCTGTTATTTTATAGCCTGCTGGAGCCGCAAGCTCCTCCAGAATATATTCATCATACAGCAATGAATTGAACAAAATTTTCCCGTCTGCATTGGTAGTTTGAATGAGCGGGGCTCTTTTTTGGTTCTTATCATAGAGTGCAAAGCGTGCTCCAGGCAACACCTTGTCAGGATGATCCTGGTCAACCTTGGTCACTTCCAGGCTTCCTGTTATGCCTCCCCCTGAACCTGAACCAGAGGAAGTCCGCACGATGATTTCTTTACTGGTTTCTCTCAGCTCCGTAGTTAAGCGGTCGCCCTCAAAATAGACGCTGTTACTCACTTTCGCTTTATCATCCGCTTGAATAAAAGATTGATATTCCAAAATATAGCCGGATGAAATGGCCTGTGTGAAGCCAAGCTCAAAGGATTGCTGACCTTGATCGTTTGTCGTAATTTTCAGCTTATAATCCTGATCCTTGACTAATTCAGTGCCTTTGGCAGCCTCTCCGTTGGCTGATACTTTGGTGGAATACAAATGAAAGGAATCTTCAATCAGGATTTGATTGCTGCTGGGTGTATCCACGATTTTGGCGTTGGAGACATAAGATTGCCCTTCATTGATCCGAATCTGCCAGTCAATCTTATTGCCGTTCTGGCTACCGGCTTTTGTAACGTATTCTCCCCCATGAGGCACAGTTACTTTGGCTGTCCATTCGGAGATCATGTTTTTTCCGTCCATCAACAGAGCTTTATTGTTGATTTCTTTATCAATAAGCTCTCCCTCCAAGGTGGTCTGGAAAGTGATCCAGTAGGGAGTGTTGATCTGTTCATTAAAACGGATACGCAACTCATTACCGTTGTCGGCGGTGGGAAGAACAAGGGTGTATTGGTCTGCCGACAGTTCAGTTCCCTTTTCCACACCATTCCACCATCCAAGCAGTGTCATGTCATACACTTTGACAGAGCCGGGAACCAGCTTTTGCCCTTGCTGTAGCGTATCCTTTATTTCAGCCTGAGTCAGGGTTTTACGGTTATAGTTCGTCAAGATGTCCCATGTGATGTGCTTGGAGGTAGCGTTATAGCTGCCTTGCTTGGCACCGTTCTGCTGTGTCAGATTGTCAGGCCATAGCCGGGCTTCGGCTTCAGCAGAGTAGGGTGTTCCATTTTGCACCCATGAGATGGAAGCTTTATTCCAGAACTCCGGCTTGCTCGTATCCTTTTTCCATTCATTGTTAAATGTTGTTGAATAGCTGATGGTATACGCGTCCTGGATTGTTTTATGGAAACGTATCGTGAATCCTTGTTTATAGTCTTGCGATAAAGGAATCAGTTCATAATCTGCTGGTGATGTTAGTGTTAATTTTCCGTCCGCGCTTTGGATCTTTAATGTATCCGGTAAGAGAGCCAGACCGCCATTCGGAAACGTATCGTTGATCACAACCTGATTCATCGTGTATTTATCCGTATTGATGGCAATAACCCAGGGAATCGTTTTTGTGTTGTAGTTCGGTTCCTTGAAGCCTTTGACAATGACCCCGCTTTTTAGATCAGTGGTGGTATCTTTGGTTACTCCATCAGACGTTACGGTATTCGTTATCCGTTCATTTTTAAGTACACGATCTATCGCTTTGGTTTGATAACGGATCGTGTATGCTGCCTCCACATCGGAGTTGAAGCGTAAATCGAAGCCGTTCGCCGTTTCATTGCTAACCAGTGAGACGGTATATTCAGAGGATGAAAGTTCCTCAGAAGTAGCTCCTTTGTACACTTTAAGTGAACTGGCCACGAGCTGCTGGCTTTTGTTGAAGCGGTCAGCTAACATGGCTTTCTCGGCGGGAATTTTCTTTTCGCCAAAATTATACTTGATCGCCCAGGATACCGTTTGAGTAACCGGGTCGTATTGCTCCACTTTTTTGGACAAAAATTCGCCGCGTTGAACAGTTACTGTAGCTGTTGCAGAAGCTTCTTTCGTATTGCTGCCTAAAAAAGTGGCTGTGTTGGAAAAACGGGATTCTTCGCTGGTGATGTTAGTGGAGTATTGGATCCGGTATGCGCTGCGGATGTTCTCATCTTTAAAACGGATGATGAAGCCGGTACCAGCCGAATCGGCTTCCAGCGTATACTTATCCCTATCCACCGGATCACGCAGCAAGGTTGAACCATCCACGTTGATTTGTAAATGGTATAACCGGATAGAATCCCTTACCAGCTCCAATCCTTGGGGAGTCGGGTCGGTGACTACAGCATGTTGAACCGTATCCAATTGTTTATTTACGTCAATTGTCCAATCAATCTGACGGGTTCCATTGGCTTTCCCCTGCTTATCTAGGGCAGGGCCTGCCGCAGGCTTAATATTTACGACTGCTGTTTGTACGCCACCCTTGATCGGAATGGCGATAATGACCTCTGTACTGCCTTTTTCTATTTGTTTGCTGAACTCGGTCTTAACCTCCAGTTTTCCGCTGACATTGGAATGGCTCTCCACGTAATCGTTAAAAGTCATGACCACTTTGCCTTGGCGGTCTACCGTGAAATGGCCAACATTTCCATCTGTCGTAACCAAAGGAGAGGAGATATCTGTGTAGATTTCAAATTGCTCGGGCAATTGAAAGGTAAAAGTGTCTCCAGCTTTGTACGTATTGTTGGGAAGCTCCCAGTCATAAATGAGATGGACTGCATCGCCAATGTCCAAGCGACTATCGGGATTGTATACCGCATCAATCACTTGGCCGGTCGCATCGGTCAGGGTAAGTTTCGTTAAAATACTCGCTTGAGCGGCTTCTTCAGAATTTGTGGCGGCCGCTGCCTGAACAACAGGAGCTGGTAGGGAAGGAGGCTTCTGTTGTTCTGGTTCTATGACTGGTTCTGTTTCGGGTACTACGATATCATATACATCATTTGTAACGTTTTGCCCTGTCTCGGTTCCGGCAATCTCCGGCTGCTCCGGGGCAGGGATTTGAGCATAAGCTTGTGTGATGCCAAAAAAGCTTTGTAAAATGAGTAATAATGCAATAATCATTACATTCCATTTTTTTCTCATACTCTATTTAAGTCTCCTTTCTAAAGATTACTGTATATTGTATTCATGTCCGGGCGTTTATAGCATCCCTCCTTCTTTCCCGGAAGTAATATATTCAACGGACTAAGAGTCTGTCCAATGAAATAGAGATAACCCCTAATGCTGCAAATGAGTGTAAGTTAATCTAAGTAGCGAAGGGTGTTCGGATATGGCGAACAGATCCAGCTTTAGGTGCTTTGTCGGGCCTGAACAATGAGGCGATGTGTCGGATTTACAAGAGGGTCACATGTAATTAATGTGAGCAGCTTTTGATTTTCAAAGCTTTTCAGAACGGAGACGTCTGTAGGAGCGACAATCGAAATTTTATAGACTGTATAACTATATTGTTCACCCTTGGTATTAATCATGATTTTATCTCCAATCTTTACCTCGTTCAGCCGATTAAATAAACGTCCTGCTGTACGCGCACGGTGGGCTGCTATGGCGGCATTTCCTGTCTGGCCCAGAGCTGCCGTTTCCGACATATGTACAGATGCGTGCCTCATATTATCCCGAGTTGCACCCTCCAGCACAGGAAGCTTCAAATCAATACGATTAATGCTAATGGTGGCAATGGGGAGTTGCTTAGGGTCTGGTTCATTTGCGGGTACCGAAGGACCTCGTGTGGTTTCGGTGCCCGTGTTTTCTGCAAGTTTGCTGGACAAGCGCTTATAGCCGTCGATAATGCTAGGGTTCAGTACTTCGGCCTCTTTCAAAAGCTCGCTCTGCTTCCGATCTTCGTTCCATTCATTGGCTTTAGGAAACAAAATAATGAGTATTCCCAAGGCGATGAACAAGTATGATAACTTACGCAATCTAAAAACCTCCCTAACATATGTAAGGTGTATCGCGTACTGATTTTAAAAATCCCCCCTTTCTCATTTAGTGTAGTCTGAGAAAGGGAGGGTATGATTATTTTTATTTTTTGCCCATCCGTCTATATTTCAGATACACGCCGCAAATGATCATAGCTAGACCTGTTAAATAGAAGGGAGCAGGGCTGTTTTCTCCCGTTTGTGGCAATTTATTTGCCAATGGTGAAACATTCGGATCTTTCTGTACATCAGCAGGAACTTTGATTCCACCACGAGGCAGAGAGTCGTCATCACTTTCCACGGGAGGATTAGGTTCCTTATTAGGTTTAATGATTGGTAATTTCGGTTTTACTTTCGGTGCAGGTGTAGATTCAGGCACAATACCACCCGTTGGCAGGCCCCCATCATCATCCGTCTGTTTTTTGTCAGGGGTAGATTCAGGCACGATGCTATCTAATACCGGGCTCTCACCATCCACAGTCTGTTCTTTATTGTCCACTAAAGGAACGGATATAGACGGCGTAGTTGTTGTTTCAGAATCTTTGTCACGTTTTTTACCTGATCCCCCCGGGCTGGTAGGCGTACCTGGGTTGGTAGGTGTACCAGGCGTACCTGGGTTGGTAGGTGTACCAGGCGTACCTGGGTTGGTAGGTGTACCAGGCGTACCTGGGTTGGTAGGTGTACCAGGCGTGCCTGGATTAGTAGGTGTACCAGGCGTACCCGGATTAGTAGGTGTACCTGGATCTGTATTGTTTTCTTTTTGGTTGGTTACCACAACCTTCTTTATGCCGGCGCTTTGTTTGATCGTATCGTCTATTTTGATTTCAAGCTTACTATCCATTAATTTATAGCCTTGGGGAGCTACAAGCTCTTCCAAGATGTAATCATCATGGAGCAATGCAGAGAACACAATCTTCCCTTCCGCATTGGTAGTTTGAATGATTGGGGCTCTTTTCTCCGCTTTATCATAGAGCGCGAATTTTGCTCCAGGCAGTACCTTATCAGGCTCATCCTGATCAACCTTTGTAATTTCGAGGCTTTCTTTAATACCACTGCCTGAACTGGAGCCGGAAGAAGTCCGCACAATAATTTCTTGATTCGTCTCCTTCTGTTCTGTCGTTAAGCGATCCCCTTCGAAAGATACTTTGTTACTCACCTTTTCTTTGTCAGCTGCATCAATGAACGCTTGATATTCCAGGATAAAGGCGGAGGAAATCTCCCTCGTAAAAGCAAGCTCAAAAGTTTCCTGACCTTGAGCATCTGGCTTGAAAATGAGCTTGTAATCACGATCCCTGGTTAGCTCGGTACTCTTGGTAACCTTCCCGTTTTCAGACACCACAGTTGAATACAGATGAAAAGAATTCTCGATCAGAATCTGATTGCTGCTGGGATGATCCACAATTTTAGCATTTGTTACTTGAGACTGTCCTTCATTTATACGGATTTGCCAGTTGATTTTATTTCCGTTCTGGCTGCCGCTTTTAGAAACATATTCTCCACCGTGAGGTAAGGTTACTTGGGCTGACCATTCTGAAATTATATTTTCTCCATCCAGAAAAAGGGCCTTATTGCGGATTTCTCTTTCAATAAGTTCTCCTTCTAGCGTCGTTTGGAACGTAATCCAATATGGGGTTTGGATCTGATTTTTAAATTGGATACGCAACGTGTTGCCATTTTGTTCGGATGGAAGAATAAATGTGTACTGGTCTGCTGATAATTCGGAGCCCTTTTCCACGCCATTCCTCGATCCAGTCAGTGTCATGTCGTACACTTTAACGGAGTTTGGCAGTAGCTTCTGGCCTTGCAGCAATGGATCTTTTATTTCCGGTTGTTTCAGGGTCTTACGGTTATAGTTGGCCTTAATGTCCCATGTAATGTGTTTGGAGCTGGCATTGTAGCTTCCTTGCTTGGCTCCATTCTGCTGCGTCATGATGTCTGGAAAGACCCGGGCGTCTGCTTCTGCAGATTTTGAATCTCCGTCCTGCTGCCATTCAATGATGGATTTATTCCAGAACTCAGGTTTTTTCGTATCTTTTTTCCAGTCATTATTGAATGTAGTTGAATATTTGATCGTATAAGTATCTTGAATTGGTGCATGGAAAATGATACTAAACCCTTGCTTATAATCCGATGATAACGGAATAAGCTCATAATCTGCGGGAGCTTGAAGCTCCGTTTTTCCGTCAGCGGATTGGATTTTCAAAGTGTTCGGCAACAAGGCCAAGCCGTCGTTGGGAAATACATCCTTGATGACGATATCGTTCATAGTATATAGATCTTCATTGATGGTAATAACCCAAGGTATGAATTTTGCGTTGTAGTTCGGCTCCTTGGATTCTTTAATAATAATTCCACTTTTAAGTTGTGCGGTGGCATCCTTAGAGACTCCACCCGAAGTCACACGGTTCGTTACCTTATCATCTTGGTATACACGTTCTTTGGCTTTCGTTTGATAACGAATGGTATAGGCTGTATCTACATCGGAGTTGAATTGGAGATCAAAACCGTTGCTGTCCAGATCATTCGTAACCGGAGAGACGGTATATTCTGAGGATGGAAGTACCTCTTGAGTGTCGTCTTTGTATATTTCAAGTGAAGCGGGAAGCCATACCTGACTATTGTTGAACCGATCACTTAACAAGGCTTTGTCGGCAGGTATTTTCTTTTCGCTGAAGTTGTACTTGATCACCCAAGATACCGTTTGTGTAACAGGATCGTAGCTTTCCACCTTCTTGGACAAAAATTCTCCGCGATCAACCTGTACGGTAGCGGTAGCAGAGACACCATTCATAGAGTCTCCCGAAAAAGTAGCTGTGTTGGAGAAACGGGTTTCGTCACTTGTAATATCTGTGGAATATTGAATCTGATAGGCTTGGCTAATGCTCGCGTCTTTAAAACGAATAACAAAGCCCGTACCGGCTTGATCTGGTTCGAGCGTATACTTATCCTCGCTGATTTGGTCCTTAACTACCGTCGAGCCGTCAATATTGACTTGCAGATTATACAATTGGAAGGTGTCTCGCAGCAGCTCCAGCCCTTGAGGAGTCGGGTCTGTTACGATCGCATTCTTTACGGTGTCCAATTGTGTATTCACATTAATGGCCCAGTCAATCTTGTTTTTGCCGTTAGCTTTTCCTTGTTTGCTTATTGGGGGCCCAGAAGCGGGTTTGATGTTGACGATGGATGTTTGTACCCCAATCTTAATTGGAGTCGCAATAATGACTTCTGTGCTGCCCTTTGCAACTTCCTTACTGAACTCGGTTTTTACTTGCAGTTTTCCGCTTACGTTGGAATGATTCTCTACGTAATCGTTAAAGGTCATAATGACTTTCCCTTGGCGATCTACCGTAAAGGTACCAACCTCTCCATCTGTTGAAATTAACGGAGATGAGATATCTGTGTAAATTTCAAATTGTTCCGGCAAGTTAAAGGTGAAGATATCTCCTTCTTTATACTGATTGTCCGGAATCTCCCATTCATAGCTCAGCTGGACTGCCGCGCCAATATCCACACGGACGCCAGGATTATCCACAGCATCAATGATACGGCCAGTTTCATCCGTCAAGATCAGCTTGGTTAAAATATTGTCTACTTGAACTGAGCTGGCCGCTGCCTGAATCATAGGAGCTATGCTGGGAGGTGCCTCTAATGGTTCAGGGTTTGGAATACCGTATACATCTCCCATAACTGTATTCGCAGGATCGCTTACAGCGCTATCTGATACAGCCGTGGTTGAAGTGTCTGCGTAAGCCAGCGCTGCACTAAAAAAGCTTTGGAAAATAAGCAATAGTACAATGATCGTTACATTTATTTTTGTTCTCATACTCTTAAGTAAGTCTCCTATTCATCATATTATTATGGAAAGTACCCGGGCGGTTTTGGTTCCCCCCTCTTTTTTTGTCCCGGAAATAGTATATTCAACACGTTAGTTTTTAAATGACTGACTAGGTATACAATACCTTCCTTATCTCAACAATTTCTCAACAAGAATAGAAAAAAGCCCTGATCGCAGTGATCAGGGCTTACTATAAAAAAATTAATATTGTTTTGTTTTTGTATATTTGGAGGGCTCTTTGGCCATTGCAAACTTCTGTTTTCCGTCTTTTAGAGCGGCATCTACTGTAGTGTCAATGATAACCCATTGATTGTTGATATTGACTTCATTCCAGGCGTGGTAGGTTTTCACATAGGAGGATTCACCCATAACCAGCTTGGTTGGAACATCCACACTTCGAAGCATGGCGGCGAACAGTGAAGCATATCCATAGCAAATGTCTTTTTGCGCAACCAGTGTGCGATCAATTTGTGGAAGATAGTCAGTTGATAGGGTGAAGGACTGGTTGGAATCGTATTTAATATGACTAATAACATACTCGTAAATACGTTTCACCTTTTCATCATCTGTCGTGGCACCCTTGGTTAATTCTCTGGCCTTCCGAATCGCCTGATTTGTATCGCTCCAGTCAATATTTTGAACAGAATTGAGGTATATGGTTTTACTGTCGTTCAAATTTAACTGGACTGTTTCTTCACCTATCACATTATACTGATTGCCAGTTAGCTGTTCCAATAAGCGAATGTTATAACTGCCATTGCCCATTTGAAGAGCGAATGCTTCCTCAGGTTTGCTCGAATTCAGATAATAAGAGTATTTCTCCGCATCCTTGGTAATTACGATCTTGGTTTTGACATTGGAGTTGACAGGATAACGTATACTAACAATACCGCGGTTTACGTTGTTTTGATTCAGCCATGCCTGACTTTCGGCAGCAAATGCTGTCGTATGTAGGGGGATGGATAACAAAAAAACTAAAATTAGTAAAAAAAACGACATTTTCCTCATAGAAAAACTTCCTTTCGGCGGCCAGGCTGCCATCTAAAAAAAGAAGGCCCTATAGCTTTGCGTCCCTGCCTTTCGACAGGTTTGCTATTATCGTATAAAGTTTTTTAGGAAAAAAAGACACGACAAAAAGCCTCTCCAACCGGTAGCTGGCTGCCATCTTAAAAAGAAGGCCCTGTAGCTTTGCGTCCCTGGCTTTCGACAGGTTTGCCATTTATCCTGAACAGTCTATATCTATCATTCTATCAGTTGGGCTCCCGATCAGGCAAGCACAATCTCGGTTTTTCTCTGTTTTTCGACAAAGTCATTGGATAGATGAGATTATAGTTTGGTTCGATTCCCCCATTTTTTGCGGAAGGAATGTGGGGTTTCTCCGACATGTTCCTTGAACAGGTTGATAAAGTGGCTGGTGTTGGGAATACCTACAAACCGTGCGATATCCACAATGGATTCGTCACTGGTTTTGAGCCAGCCTTGAGCCGCTGTGATGCGGACATTAATGAGATAATCAATAGGAGAAAATCCGATCTGTTTCTTGAAGTTTTTAGCGAGATTGAATTTGTTTAACTCAAACATGTCTGCCAGAGAATCCAGCGTAATTCGTTCACTGTAGGATCGATCCAAATATTGCTGAACCTTGCGTATCTCGGTGATCGTATCCTGGTTTACATACGGATGATCGTACGGGTGCTGCAAAATATACGTCAGCAACTCACCGATGAGTCTGGATGTAAACAGCTCAGCAGAGAGAGTTCTGTCAGATTGTACGCATAACAGGGAACGCAGCTTGTCCAATATGATGCATGGATCGTTGAGTGTTATTACAGGCTTGTTGTGTTTGGCAAATTGTTCATAGAAATTGTCGATCAGATTGCCGTACACATTTACACTGATAAACTCCCATGCTTCATGACCAGCGGTGCTGTACTGTACGTATTCCTCACAACTAACGAAAAACATATCATGAGGCTTCAATATGTATTTTTTCTCCCGGTACAGCAATTCCCCTTGTCCTGATAACGTAAAAACGAGCAAGAACGAAGTAAGCTCCTTCCGTTCCATGGCATAAGCAGATGTTTTTTTGAAATAACCTATTTCCTGTATATAAAAAAGGGATTTCTTGGCAAAAGCGGAGGGAGTACGTGCAATGATTACTGGATCGCTGCTCCAAGGGATGCCATTCCCGTTGTTTTTTTGGTCTGTTGTCATATCCAATTCCTTTACAAAAGAGCAAATTTATCAAGCTAATGGCTGTTTGTTTAACAAACTAAATGGTGGTTTGCACATGATTTCCTATTTATACGGTTTTATTTTATCACATCACATAAATGCATGTAGCGAATAATATTTTGAATTATTTCCCATTTTAATTCAGGTGTACTATTATGGTGTATACAGCCCCGTTTCCTCCATAGTTTAACTCATTTATTCCTACGAAAAAGATAAATCATGTTGAAAAAATTCGGAGATGCCATGGGTTCAATTCATTTCTGGGATAAACTCCAGGAAAGGATACTAAAGGTATTCTATGCCCATTCCACCTTCCATCGCGCATATCCTTTCGTTTTAAAAAAAATGGGTCTTTGTTCTAGCGAAATAGTTCATTAGGCTTATCATGGAAAAAATTAGATTGGGTCCAATGTTGTGATTTTGTTCACAAATATGTAGGCGCACAAGGGAGATATATGAATTTTTTTTATGCTGATTTGTGCATTGTTAATATATGTTAATTGTATGATAAATAACAGCATAAAAGTACAAAATCATACAAAAAGTGCATTCACTTATTTGCGTGATTTTCTACTCTGTTAAGAGATAGAGTGTTATTAGCTTTGGAATTTATACGGGCAATGATATGATGGGTAATACAGATATAGGGCTTTACTTACTCGACAGTCAGTTTGGAGGATTATAGGATGGAAAAACCAAAAAATACGAAAACCGCAGCGGCTTGGTCGCTCGTTATTTTGGGAGCAGGCTTTGCAGCTACGTTGCCTTTTCAGCAATATGGCTGGGCTCGGTTGTTAGCAGGTGCTTTCGAGGCAGGACTTGTCGGAGGACTGGCAGACTGGTTCGCTGTCACCGCATTGTTCCGTCACCCGCTGGGCATTCCGATTCCGCACACGGCGCTTCTTCCCAAGAACAGGGGCAAGCTGACGAGTGCCTTGGTGAGTACGGTGGAAAATAACCTACTTAACAAAGACAGTATCGCATCTAAAATTGCCGATATCCGGCTGGCTGATTTGATGCTGGGCGGTGTGGAAAAGGGAATGCACACGCTGGAAGCGGCCGCATCCATAGATGTTCTCGCCAAACGACTGGTTCGGTCGCTTCCGCTTGCGGAGTTGGCCCCGGTAATTGCAGTCGAACTCAAGCGGCAAGTGACAGACTTCGACGCCGGACCGCTGCTGGAGGCGCTTGTCCGTCAAACCGGTAAGAAGGGCTATGACCGCCGCGCGCTGGATTACTCGCTGGAGCAGGCTGAGTCCTGGCTTTTGAAGCCAGAAACGGGCTACACACTGGGTACCTTGGGTATGCAGGCTATTAGCGGTTTGCAAGTGAGTGGGCTGATGCAATTTGCTCTGAATGCGTTCCTTGGCTATTTGAACGAAGAGCGCATGGGTGAAATGATTCGTCACTTCCTGCTGGATCAGGTCGCGGAGCTGAAAAGGGAAGAACATCCACACCGTCAGGCCGTGCTGGATGGTCTGGAAACACAACTGACCCGTCTGGCGACGAAAGATTCGGTTCAGGAAGGATTGAATAGCTGGAAAAACAATCTTGTGGATACATGGGAAGGCGATGCGTCGGTGCTTCATAAGATGGAAGAGCTGCGCGTACGCTTATTGGACTATATGGAAGACGGCCGCTATGTGCCGACCTATATTTTTCCGCTACTGGATCGAATGCTGGCTGATTTGAGAGGGAATACCGAGCTGCTGGACAAGATCAATTCTAGAATTGTGGCAGGCATTACCGGGCTGGTGGAAGCCAACCACAGTCGGATTGGTAATCTGGTACGTGAAAATATAGATAAAATGGATAACGATTCACTGATTGCTCTGATGGAGGACAAGCTGGGGCAGGACTTGCAGTGGATACGTATTAACGGCGCGGTTACGGGCTTTCTGATCGGTATTGTCCTGACAGGTATCCGTATGCTGATCGGTTGATTCATTAGAGAAAAAATGCTACAGATAAGGTTGTGGAAGCATGAGGCTTTGGCACGAAGAGTTGATCGACAAGCTGCCGCGGTCGCAACTGCTGGGGCAGCATCGTGAGTGCTGTGCACTGCGTGGGAACGGGTGGGGAAAGCGACATGCTACGGTTAATTATGTGTTCGACTATCACCCGATGATGCTCGTCCGCTACCATAAGCTCGTCATGGACGAAATGAAAAGTCGCGGTTACAACGTTGATCCGCTATGGGAGCAGCCGTTGTATCGCGGCAAGAAGTGCGAACCGTGGGCGACAGAGCTTGGCGAGGAACTGGAAGCTGTCGGAGCGTATGCGGAGCATGACGATGCTTATATGAAGGAGTGCCTGGATAATCTGGCCTCCAAGGGCATTCTGATCACGGAGAACGGTACAGGAAATTTAAGAAATGGATCGAATGTATAAGTACATGATGACTAAATGAAAAATATTCCTGATTACGGTGTTATTTGTGTTTGTGATCACTGGTTTCCGTATGCTGTGGTTTCATTATTATCAAGGACAGGAATATCCAGAGGCCAAAAAAGGGGTACCATTATATATGATAACCTAGCTCCAGATATAAACAAAAGTTTCGAAATAGAGAAAAATTTAATGAATCATTAGGATCACATGAAACAGGCGGGCTGTGGCATATTCATCATTAAGATGAACTGCTGCAAGCCCGCCTGTTTGTTATTTTTTTATGTTCCAGTGTCATTGTCTAATAGGGGGATAATTAGTTACAGAATCCAGCGTGTGACCTGTTCCAGCGGCAGTCTGGATTTTTCACGCTTGGGTTCATGAGCGCGATAACCGAAGGTAGCAATGACCGAAATATCCAGTTGTCCGTCCTCCAGCAGTCCTTCTTCCTCTAAAATGGCATGCACCTGTTCGTAGTTAAATCCCTCAATCGGGCAGGAATCAATGCCGATCTGAGCCGCTGCCGTCATCATATTGCCCAAGGCGATATAAGTCTGCTTGGAAGCCCAGTCGAATAACGTACGTTCGTTTTCCAGCAGGCGTTGATTTTCACCCTGAAAGATTTTATATCGGCCCGGCAGGGAGGCAAAGTCTTCCTCAGACATCCCTTTAATCTCTTTATACATATACTCCACATACGGGGAATCATAACGAACATCCTTGCGTGCCAAAATCAGGACAACATGGCTGGCAGCAGGAATCTGTTTTTGGCCCCCGCTTGAAACCGCAGCCAGCTTTTCTCTCAATGCCTGATTTTGTACGACCAAAAATCGCCACGGCTCAAAGCCGACGGAGCTTGGGGAAAGTCGTCCGGTTTCGAGAATAAATTGAAAATCTTCCTCCGGTATGATGCGATCAGGATCGAATTCCTTGGTGGCATGTCTGAACAGAAAGGCATCCAGAATTTCCTGTTTTTTAGCTGATGTATTAGACATGAAGTCTACTCCTTCCGGTTTGGGTTAAGTTGGTGCTCCATTTATTTTCTGCTACTATAATGAGAGCTGATATCGAATGTATAGTCATCATATAAAAAGTTTTTCGCAGGAACAAGTACGCACATATTTGTTCCTTGTCATAAGGCTGGAGACTTCGGTCTATCATCGGCAGAAGGAAGGGGAAACCATGACGCAAGAGATGGAAAATACAGTTAGCGTGAACTTTGGATGTCCGGTAGCGAAAACCGTAGGGGTTATCGGCGGCAAATGGAAAGGGGTCATTTTATATCATTTGACCACGGGACCGCGCCGGTATAACGAAATTCGACGGACCTTGCCCAATATTACGCAGCGTATGCTGACCTTGCAACTGCGTGAGCTGGAACGTGACGGTATCGTACACCGTGAAATCTATAACGAGAATCCGCCGCATGTGGAATACTCGCTTACCCCGTTGGGCGATACGTTGAGACCGTTGCTGGATTTTATGAGAGACTGGGGTGTCTTCTATGGGGAACAGACCTGTGAGCCCGTAGCGGCCAATTCCAAGTGCGGGAAGCCTTCTGGTTGAGGTGTGAAATGAGGAAAGCCCGCTGATGAACTCATGGAGCTTCGCATGGAAGACGCATGAAATTCATCAGCGGGCGGAATAAGGGCGGGGTTATTTTTATAAAATGTAAACCTAGTTATTCTGGATTATTTAAACTCGATGGATTGGTTCATCTGCGTCCAGGCGGTTTCTCCAATGATGCCCAGTCGCCAGATGGCGATGCCTTTCAGGTCATAACGTTTGGCCAGACCGATCTTGGCGTTGACGGTGCTGTCTTTTTCGCTACCCATAGAGATGCCTAGAATCAGCTTGTCCCGCGAGGTTTCCTTCAAAGCCAGTCGAATGGCTTCGTCCACTTTATCGAGTGGCTCAGGCGTTGCTTTTTGTCCGTAATCATAAGCCATGATGATCAGATCGTCCGCCAGATTACCCAGCGTCTTGTAGTCGTAACCTGAGTAAGAGCTGTTCAGCGGGTGCAGGACGACGGTGAGCTTGAGTCCAGCCTGATGCGCTTTGGCCGACAGCTTTTGGATGAAGGCGTTGTAGTCTGAACGCGCCTTGGCTTTATCTCCGCTCCAGCCCAGTCCCTCCAGATCCAGCGTAATGCCCTTGAACTGCTTGTCGGTGGCGGTGCTGACGATTTGGGAAATCGTCTGCTCCTGAAGCTGTGCATTTTCCAAAACTTTGGTCAGCTCGTGATTGCCGTCTCCAGAATAGACCATCAGGTAAGGGGAAGTCCCCTGACTGTCTGCCTCCTGTACAATGGACTCTGGTGTCACGGTGCCAGCGGCTTGAGGCCATTTGTATTCCTTGCCGCTGGTCGTAAATTGTCCGTTCGCATCAATTCGGCTCCAGCCGAAGGCTACCGCGTTAAAATCCGGTATTTTGGATTTTTGGTCGAAGGAAGATAGCGCGTAAAATCCCACCGTATACATAGGCTCACGCGGCGATGTAATGGATACTGTCCGCGTTTCCTGATTCCAGTTGACCGTGGCTCCGAACTGCTGCCCGAAAAAGCCTAACGGAATCATTGTGCTGCCACGCACGGTTTGGGGTGCGGCTGTTAGTTGCACCGTTTGCCCGTCGACGGTCGCATTGCGGCTACCCATTTTCAGCATCACCTGCTTGGTTACAGAGTTCTGTGATTTGGTAGCGGTAATGCTTTGGCTGGCTTGATCCCATTTCACCGTAATGCCAAGAGCCTCAGAAATAGCACGAAAGGGGACCATGGTCGTGCCGTTCATCATTGCGGGCTGTACGGGGAACGGTAACGGATATCCGTCCAGCACAATGCTGACCTGCCCCGCTTCTGCCTGCGCAGACGGGCTATAGATACCTGCTGCGGCACTCAGAAAGATGGCGCTGGATAACAGAGCCTTATTTACGATTTTCATCTTATACTCTCCTATGCATCATAGATTACAAAGCTATCATGTTAGAATCGTGAGGTGTCTACCATTTTACCAAAAAAAATGATAGATAGGTAAATGTGAAATGAATAGGATGAGATGAAACCCAATATGTAAATCGTTATTTTTCATAAAAAAGAAGCTGACACCTTTTTACAGGTGCCAGCTTTTTGCTTTTTTCAATTGAAGCTTATTTACGACGTTTGAGCGCAATACCGACGGCTGCTGCACCAAGCACGACTGCGATGATCGAGAGAATGAGTGCTGTCGTTTGTGCAGCAGAGCTGGCAGGGGCAGCAGCGGCAGGGGCGGCTTCGGTAGCATTATTCGAAGCGGACGCAGGATTGCTGCTATCCTTAGCTGTGTCTGAACTCGTATGGCCTGCGGCTGCACCAGCCGAATCATGCCCATGATCTGCCGTAGGTGCCGAAGCTTCGGAGGTGGCATCAGCCGTGATTTTTGTAATGGAATGCGGATTGTTGCTTCCTTCATCGCCTGTCCATTCCACGATACTTCCGTCACTGTAATATTGGAAAGCGTTCCATGCGGCTTCAGTATTCTGGTTCGCATTTTGTGCCACGAAGCTGAAGCGCTGATACTGCCCCGCCTGGATGCCATCTTTGTCGGTCGTCCAGGTAACAGTGGTTACTTTGCCGGAGCTGTCTTTTTCGGTTGATACTTTCCAATCCGGTACAGGCTCATACTGCTTGAAAACGACTTCTTTCGGAATTTTCAAAGCCACTTTGGTGGTTGGAATGTTTTTTTCTACAGGCACTTTCAACGTGTACGTTTCCCAGGCGTTAGGCTGTGAAACGGAAGGCTTGACCGTCACGTGTGCACTGGCCATACTCGCAAAAAGTAAAGCACCTGCTGCAATCAGACCCATGGAGGTCGCAAGCCTGGAAAATCTGAATTTCACTGTTTGAAGGGTTGTATTCATATAAAT
This sequence comes from Paenibacillus sp. FSL R10-2782, assembly GCF_038592985.1. NCBI lineage: Bacteria > Bacillati > Bacillota > Bacilli > Caryophanales > Paenibacillaceae > Paenibacillus > Paenibacillus sp. FSL R10-2782. The sequence continues at coordinate 522,197 of NZ_CP151951.1, forward strand.
AAGCTCCTTTAGTTTGAAAGATTTGTAATTACGTGTCCTAGGTTATTTTACTGGGCTGACATGCAGAGTAAATTCGGCGTCAACTGCATCCAAGGATGCGGTCAGAGCATGTACCTTTACAGTCCATGTTCCTTCGGCGGTCATCAGTTCCTGACTACGGAATGGCTGAAGCTGTCCCACAGGCAGAACGAATTCCTGCCGGGTTTTGTCAGGAGCTTCTGGAACGAGTGTCAATGCGACCTGTTGGATTCCGGTAACGTTGGCTCCTTTGGCATCCTGAACAGTAACCTTAAATTCGTTACTACCCACCGCATTTGGGCTAACCGCCAGTGTGACGTTATATTCGCCTGCGGTGCGAGTTTCCTCAAACGGAACCGCAGGTGCCTGACCGGGTGACAGGTGGGTAAGCACCGCTGCCAGCAGCAGCACGAGTAGGCCGATGGACAGCTCGATGCGCAAGCCCCCGGCGGCACGCTTGGCTGCCGCCGCTTGCCGTGCGCTGCGAAACTGGCTGGCCGCGAAGGCCAGCATGACCAGCAGCAGCGCTGCTTTCCCGAGCAGAACGAGTCCGTAGGACGTGTTCAGCAGCATGGAGGGAGCCGGGACGTACAGCACGGCTCCATACATGCCGGTGGCGAGCAGCGCCGCCACCATGGCAATGCCCCAGCCGGCAAAGCGGCGCAGGGCCGCTTGCCGCAAAGCTGCCCGCTCGGACACGGGCAGCTCTGGACCGGCAGCAGGCAGGCACAACGCCATGACGGCAAGTGAGCCGATCCAGAAGGCTGCCGCGGCCAGATGGACGAAGTCCGCTGCGATGGCTGGAGCCGGATGGGTAGCCGCCGCCGCATGGCCGACAAAGGCCTTGGACAGCATGAGGCTTAGCGTCAGGACGATGGAGCCGTAGCTCCAGAGACGACGCTGGCGGTTGGAGATGCTGTGATCCAGCGCGTAAATCAGTGCTACGCTCAGCACCAGCACGAGAATCATCTGGATAAACCAGATTTGTCCCGCCCCCGTGAACTGGAGGGCTTCTCCAAGAATCGGGAACGAAAAGCCCTGCCCGATAGAAACCCCGGCATCCCAGGATGCCTGAAGCGGCAGACTGATCAGGGTGGCGACAGACGTGATGCCGTAGCCGCTCCATAGCAGTGCGGACCAGCGTGGTAACGTGATGCCTGTCTGATGATCATGTTTCTGCCGCTCACTTGTGTCCTTGCTTAGATTCGTTCCTGGCAGGATGAACAGCCCAAAACAGAGAGCTCCCAAAAGCAACGACAGTCCTATATACAGCAACCAGCGGGTAGCAATGAGGTCAAGCCGCGATACCCCCGATCCTTCGGATGTGGCGGCCGCAGGGTCCGTATACGCATTGGAACCGTTGCCGACCTGGAATGGAATCACTCCGTTGACCGGATGTCCGTCCGCCGATAAGGCTCTCCAATTAACGGTATAAATTCCATTTTTCATCCCCGGAATCAGTTTGATTTCCATGGTGGCTTTGTGCTCCGGGTTGAGCTGTGCTTTTCCTGTATCGACTCGCTTACCTGTTTCATCGGTCACTTTGATCGACATAAAGGCAGACTGCAGATCCTCATTGAAGGTGATGATCACCTGTGAAGGCGACTTGTCCAAAACCTGATTTTCAGTCGGACTGGATTCAACGACAAAGGCATGGGCCCATGATGAGCGAGGAAACAGGATAAGAAGTGGTAGACACAGCAATAGAAGACAAGCCGCACGGGCTGGTCTGGACAGGTACAACATGCCTGTGAAGTCACCTTCTCTCGATTATTTGAAGCGAGGATATCCTCATTTGTAACATTTTATACGGACAAACCCAATCCTTATCTTAATCATAGTACATACAGCGTGAATAGATGGAGCGAATTATGACATTTATATGAAATTTGAAATAAATAGCATTTTGCATGTGCTATTCATATGAAAACCCCTACCGATGTAGAAATCCGGGCGATTTCTGGCGGCAGGGGCAATGAGAAAGAGCTTGTGGGGAATGATATGCCTGTTTACACGGAATCCATGAAAGCAGGTTGCTTATGTTGAATATAGTGGATAAAAATAGCCGTTAGTTCGGGATCGAATTGGCTACCCGAGCAGGCTCGCAGTTCTTCAATGGCCTCCTCAAACGTTTTGGTGGGTTGATAAGGGCGTTCAGTTGTCATCGCATCAAAAGAGTCGATAATCGTCAACATCCGGCACAGCCGGGGAATTTGCTCACCCTTAAAGCCGAACGGATAGCCTCCCCCGTCATAGCGTTCATGATGCAGCTCCACAAAAGGAACCAGATCTGCGAATCGTTCGTTGGCCTCGATAATTCGTTTGCCCCACACGACATGTGCTTGCACCATCGTCCATTCCTCACAGGACAGCTTTTCTTTTTTATTGAGAATATTCCACGGAATTTCCAGCTTGCCAATGTCATGAATGAGAGCACCCAATATAAACCGCCGTTTATCCTCCGGGCCGAGCTGAAGCACCTCGCTCATATCTGCTGCATATCTGAATACCCGTTTGGAATGCTTGAAGGTATTAATATCCTTGTACAAAAACAGATTAAGCTGCTGCTCAATATCACGAATGTCCTGTCCCAGATCGACTTCACGTTCCAGTTCATTTAAACTGCCATGTGTGTGAACGATATTTTTCCCCTGCTTCTTGGCGTAGTACAGCGCTTTATCTGCCAGATCGACCAGCTGTGATCTGTCGTAGATGTCGATGCGGCTTTGTGCAATGCCTGCGGAGAAGGACAAGCAGCCGTGGGGGAAAATTTCCACTCCCTCGTAGCGGGAATCATTCAGTCTTTTTCGGATGGCATTGACCGTTTCATAGGCTTGCTCGGCGGTATGGTCAGGCATTAGTAGCGTGAATTCTTCTCCGCCATAGCGGGAGACGATAATATTGGTGCCGGAAGTTTCCTTTTTGAGAATCTCTCCGAGGAATCCCAACAGCTGATCGCCTTTCAGGTGACCGAAATGATCGTTGTACTTTTTGAAATCATCAATATCAATCAGGGCAAGGCTGAGAGGCGTATTCTGGGATCTGGCTATATTCAGCTCGGTTTCGAGTGCATTTTCAAAATAACTGTGATTGTACAGCCCTGTTCTGCGGTCCATGTTGGCTTTTTCTTCAATTTTCCGGTACATCGTAAACAACTGCTTGAACGCGTGGGATAGCAGCATACTTAGTGCAAGGAACAGCAGAAGCCCTAAAATACCGTTGTAGTAAATCAGTGTGGTCAGTACGAGAGACAGGATGAGTGTGCATAAGTAGACAAGCAGGGATTCAGCGAGAAAAGCCTTTTTTAGCTCATTGAGAGAGCCTTTGTAAGCAATATAAAAGTAGAGACCCAGTGTAATGGTATTCACTGTAAAGTAGCAGAACAATGCCAGCAGGTAGGCAGTAAAATGCTCATCGTTCAAGCCTCCCTGCGTACCGCCGCTAAGCTCAAAGACGACAGACGACAGGAAAATGGAGAGCGCATAGATGGAAAAATTGGCGGCGTGCTTCCACCAGGACAGTTCTCTATATCGGATTGCGGCAATGAGTACATTGAACAATAAAATGAGCATAGCGATTTCAGTACCATGTACAAAAATACAAGCGAGATAGACGGAGGAGTCCATCGATTGCTTGTTACTGGCTGGCGGCAGTTGGAAGGTAAAATGCTCCAAAATCAGAACTGCTCCCAGCAGGGAGTAGATCGTGACCCACTCTGTAGGCGAATAGTGCATAAAGGACCAATGGTTCGTATACAAGAGGATGCCTAAGCCTGCCATACATATGAGAAAAACGTATAATCCCGTCGCGCTAACCCGTTCTTGCAGCTTTTTTATTATACTCATCATTTCATTCTCCTGCCTTGTCGTATCTTGATGTCAAAGCTACCAGGGGGTAAATGGGATAATTTACAATTTTGTAATCGAAAATTTCACATGAAAAAACAGGCCGGAATCCAGCCTGTTTTGTTGAGCCTGTGCTTCCCTTTTCCTTATCGGTAATTAGCCTCCGATTTTGTAACCGGAAGTCAAAGCGATTACGACAGAAGCGACGATAATAGCGTTGATAATCACACGGGAATATTTCAAGTTTTTCATAGGGTTCCCTCCCTTCCTTGGAATAAGGTACGCACTAGGCGTGGCGGGGATTGATTTCTTGCTGATTACCCTTCTTCTTGTTCACGACCATGACGCTTTGGATAAACAGGAACATCCCGAAGTTCATGACGACATCTCCAATACTAATCACCTGCGTACGTGGATAAGGCTTGGAGAGCGGAATAATATCACCCAAAAATGATAAACGTGTACCCGCATCCATCATGTAATGCTTTGAGATAACACTTCCAGATTTAAGCATTTCCGTATAATAAGGGCCTAGCACCTCAGAAGCGCTCAACGAGACTGGCATCCTGCCGCCATTGACCGCCATGACGACAAAATTCAACAGGACTCCGATTAAAATAAGCTTGAATCCCTTGTGGTGCCTGTTCAGCCAGAGAAAAATCAATCCAACGGCATAGATGCCCATAAACAGATACCCGTTTATGGACGCAAGCCAGGCCCATTTTTCCTGAGCATAAAAAATAATGAACTGCACCAGTAGCAGCACAGGAAACATCCAGCCAGCTATGAGTCGAATTTGACTGAAACGAATTAAACCCTGTCGCCAGCCCCCTCGGAACAGACCTACAATGAGACCAAGCAGCACTCCATCATAGACCATGGCTATTCTCCAGTTTTCGCAAATTTTTTTGTTTTGGTTAAGGTATGATTCGACCTTAAATTGGTAAATTCCTGCCTGATATGTAGCAGTTTCGAAAAAAAATTGCGGATTAGCGTGTAATTGTTCGAAGTGGGGCGAAAGGAGTGATATCATGATATATTGCAGTGATATTTCATATTTTTCAGAAAAGGATGGTTGTTATTATGAATCGGTTTTCCAATAGGGTAATGGTTGCCGCAGATATGACCAAATCCCGGATTTTATGGATTGCTTTTGTTCTGGGATCATTGAGCGCCTTTGGACCCTTGTCCATAGATATGTATTTGCCATCATTGCCAACATTAGCTGACAATCTGCATACCACGACTTCGCTGGCGCAGCTCAGTCTGACCGCCTGCTTGCTGGGTCTGGCCGTAGGTCAGATCGTGGCGGGCCCGTTGAGCGATGTAAGAGGACGTAGAGGACCGCTTGTAGTGTCGCTTATCCTGTACGCCGCCGCGTCGCTGTTATGCGTGTTTGCGCCGAGTATCAGCGTGCTGATCGGGCTGCGTTTTATTCAGGGGCTTACCGGGTCTGCGGGGATTGTCATCTCCAGAGCCGTTGCGCGTGATCTATATTCGGGCAAAGAGCTGACACGCTTCTTTTCACTGCTCATGCTTGTGAACGGTGTGGCTCCGATTGCTGCTCCTGTACTGGGCGGTGTTCTGTTGAATTTTGTATCCTGGCGTGGTGTGTTCATGGTGCTTTGCGTAGTCGGGGTGGCTATGTTAATTGCCGTCGTGTTGGGGCTACCGGAAACACTGCCTGTCAGCCGCCGTTCGTCGGGTGGTTTGGAGCAGACGCTTCGTACACTTGGTCATCTTTTTACGGATCGGCGCTTTATGGGATACGCCTTCTCGCAGGCGCTCATTACAGGAGCCATGTTTGCGTACATCGCTGGCTCACCGTTCGTGCTTCAGGATATTTTCGGGGTTTCACCTCAGACATACAGTATTATTTTCGCGGTGAATGGTTTGGGGATTGTACTGTTTTCTCAATTGACCGGGAGGCTTGTCGGCCGTTTCAGCGAACGGCAGTTGCTCTTATCGGGTCTGGTGATTGCGGCTGTAGCCGGAATTAGCTTGCTTACTGTGGCTTTTACCGGAGGTCGACTGTTTGCTGTTCTAGTTCCGCTATTCTTTGTTGTTTCCTGCGTCGGGATCGTGAGTACCACCACCACTTCATTGGCAATGCAAAGCCAGCAGCGCTCCGCAGGCAGTGCGTCCGCCATGCTCGGCTTGCTGCCTCTGTTGCTTGGCTCCATCGCTTCGCCGCTGGTGGGTCTGGGCAGTGGAACAACGCCTATACCAATGGCTATCGTCATCGCTATAGCGGAAGTCGGTGCGTTGTTAAGCTTTATGGTGCTTGCCCAAGGAAGGGCGCGCGAAGGCCAGAAATAAGGCAAACAGGTGACATTTTTCTGGAAGGTTGACATACCCCGTAGGGGTATATTATGCTAGAAGCATATTAACAAATGCATGAATGCATATACACAACACAGGAGGCTGATGTATGGCTAAGGAGCAACCTGTTTCCAACGCTGAAGTCCATGAGGCTCATTGTGGAACAGAGGGGGAAAAGGCCGTCAGAAAAAGTCATCACTCGGCAGAATTCAAAAACAGTCTTACATCCCGATTGAACCGTATTGAAGGTCAGGTTCGAGGAATCAAGGGCTTGATCGAGAAGGATACCTACTGTGACGATGTGCTGAACCAGATTGCGGCTGTCCAGTCCGCCCTGAATGGTGTCGGCAAGCTGCTGCTGGAAGGGCATATGAAAAGCTGTGTCATTGAGCGCATGCAGGCCGGAGAGCCGGAAGTGATTGATGAGCTGCTGGTTACGGTCAAGAAGCTGATCCGTTAAGAGCAATATCCATACACATGAATCGGGTACACGAAGTATCCAGGAGGAGGAAACACAATGGCACAAGTAACATTGAACGTAGAAGGCATGAGCTGCAATCATTGCGTGAAGGCAGTAGAAGGAGCTTTGGAGAAAGTGGGCGCTTCTGGCAAGGTCAGTCTTGAAGCGAAACAAGTAGCTGTAGAATACGATGAGTCCAAGCTGAACGTTGAAGCGTTGAAAACCGTAATTGAAGACCAAGGCTATGACGTCGTTTAAGATGGATGTTTAATGCGTAAAAAGACTTGTTTTAAAGGAGAAGCTTCCGTAAAGAGGCTTTTTCTTTTGAACATGAATATACCCCATAGGGGTATGTAGGAGGAGAGTTACCATGGAAAACCGTGTGACCGACGGTGATAAGCAGACAACGCTTCATATTACGGGGATGTCCTGTGCTGCCTGCGCCAGCCGTATTGAAAAGGGACTGAATCGAATAGACGGCGTGGCGCAGGCTAATGTGAATCTGGCTTTGGAGCAGGCGTCGATTTCGTATGATCCGACGCAGGCGGATATTCCTGATTTTCGAGATAAAATTGCTTCTTTGGGTTTTGGAACCGTGAGTGAGGAAGCCAATCTGAATGTGACAGGCATGACATGCGCAGCCTGCGCAACCCGGATTGAGAAGGGTCTGAACCGGATGCCGGGTGTGACAGGAGCTACGGTGAATTTGGCGATGGAAACAGCACATGTGGAATATGCGGCGGGAAGCATTGCAGTCGGTGATCTGGTGAGCAAGATTGAACAGCTTGGCTATGGTGCTATCCCGCAGAGTGCCGAGGATCACATCGCAGATGTGCGCAGCAAGGATTTGAATCGTAAAAAGTGGAAGTGGATCGTGTCTGCGATACTGTCGCTTCCGCTGTTATGGGCGATGGTGGCTCATTTCTCCTTTACCTCATGGATTTATGTGCCTGGCTTATTTCTGAATCCGTGGTTCCAGCTTGTGCTTACTACACCGATCCAGTTTATCATTGGATGGCAGTTTTACGTGGGAGCGTATAAGGCGCTGCGCAACGGCGGTTCCAATATGGATGTACTGGTTGCTCTGGGCACGTCCTCCGCTTATTTTTACAGCCTGTATCTCACCCTGCGTCCGTCTACCGTGATGGACAGCATGGGAGGCATGGCAGGGATGCCTGTCATGAAAATGCCTGAGCTGTACTATGAGACAAGCGCGGTGCTGATTACGCTTATTCTCGTCGGTAAATGGTTCGAGGCAGTAGCCAAGGGCCGTTCATCCGAGGCGATCAAGAGCCTCATGAGTCTCCAGGCGACGACGGCGCGTGTGGTACGTGATGGGCAAGAGCTTGATATACCGATTGAGCAGGTTCGTGTGAAAGATATCTTCATTGTACGTCCCGGCGAGAAAATTCCTGTCGATGGTGTGGTTGTGGACGGACGCTCGGCGGTGGATGAATCCATGCTGAGTGGCGAAAGCCTTCCGGTGGAAAAAGAAGCAGGTTCTGCGGTTACAGGAGCTACGCTCAATAAAAACGGTGTACTTCGTATCCAGGCCGAGCGTGTCGGTGGCGATACGGCATTGGCCCGTATTATTAAGGTCGTGGAAGATGCGCAAAATTCCAAGGCACCGATTCAGCGGATTGCTGACCAAATATCAGGAATTTTTGTCCCAATCGTTGTAGCTATAGCTGCAATGACCTTTATCGTCTGGTTTTTCCTTGTAACTCCGGCCGATTTTGCAGGCTCCCTGGAGAAAATGATTGCAGTGCTTGTCATTGCTTGTCCTTGTGCGCTCGGATTGGCTACGCCAACGTCTATCATGGCGGGATCGGGACGCGCTGCGGAATACGGCATTCTGTTCAAGGGCGGCGAGCATCTGGAGATGACTCGTTCGGTCAATGCCGTGGTGCTGGATAAAACGGGCACGGTTACGAACGGCAGGCCTGAGCTGACGGATGTTGTGGTCGGAGAAGGAAGCTTGGGCGAAACGGATTTGCTGCGGATGTTGGCTGCGGCGGAAAAAAGCTCGGAGCATCCGCTGGCGGAAGCCATTGTAAGGGGAATTATGGATCGCGGCATTGAGCCAGTAGAGTCAACGGATTTTGAAAATATTCCTGGTTATGGCGTGAAGGCTCATGTGGAAGGCAAGCAAGTGCTGGCAGGTACACGCCGACTGATGCGTCGTGAGGGCATCGCGGTTGGTGAATTAGCCGAGCAGCATATGCATGAGCTGGAGAACGCAGGCAAAACAGCCATGCTGATTGCGGTGGACGGTTCCTATTCCGGACTGGTAGCTGTGGCGGATACGATCAAGGAAACGTCACGGGAGGCGGTTGCCCGTCTGCGTGCGATGAACATTGAGGTTATCATGATTACGGGTGACAATGAACGGACCGCGAAGGCTGTGGCTGCCGAGGCCGGAATTGAGCGGGTACTGGCAGAGGTGCTGCCTGAAGGCAAGGCAGAAGAAGTGAAACGACTTCAGGAGCAGGGCCTGATCGTAGCTATGGTCGGAGATGGCATTAATGACGCGCCCGCGCTGGCTACCGCTAATATCGGGATGGCGATGGGCACGGGTACGGATGTGGCAATGGAGGCTGCCGATATTACGCTCATGCGCGGCAACCTGAACAGCATTCCCGACGCGATCGAGATGAGCCGCCGGACCATGACTAACATAAGCCAGAATCTGTTTTGGGCGCTTGGCTACAACGTAATCGGCATCCCGATTGCTGCCCTGGGCTTCCTCGCCCCGTGGCTGGCAGGAGCAGCCATGGCATTTAGCTCTGTTTCGGTTGTGCTGAATGCGCTCCGTCTCCAACGGGTGAAGCTATAATCTGTGCAAAAATAGCAACGGCAATGCATTTACGTCCTGGACGTTTGTGCCATTGCCGTTTTTTAGTCTTCTGTCCTGTCTCTTTTTAGTCTGCTTGCTGTTTTTTTCGGGGAAAAAATAACTCCACCTGAGTTCCTTTATTTGTTTCTGAATGGATTCGGATGCTTCCGCCATGTACCTCTACAATCCACTGAGCGATGGATAGTCCAAGTCCTGTTCCCCCCTCAGTACGGGATCTGACCTTGTCACCGCGATAAAATCGGTCAAAGACATAAGGCAATTCATCTTCTGCGATTCCGGAGCCGTTATCTGATACGCTGATATACACAGAATTTCCTTGATAACGTCCAATTACTTTTATCTGCCCGGTGGAGGGGGTATATTTCAAAGCATTATCCAGCAGGATGGTAAAAAGCTGGTGTATTCTCCCGTCATCTCCCCATAGGAGCAGAGGCTCCTGTAATTCCGTAAGGATATTGACCCCTTTGGTATCTGCCAATAGTTTGAACTGCTCTGCTAACTCCCGTAATAATGAATTCAGTGTGATGAACGAGGGTTCAATCTGTAGCTGATTGGAATCGGATCGGGCCAGTGTCAGCAGATCCTCCAGCAGCCTGCCCATCCACTTGCTTTCTTTTAAAATTACAGCGATATGAGGACTTTCCTGTTCTATAGAGTGTGTGGGATGCCTCAGGAGCATCTCTGTTTGGGCATGGATGATTGCCGTCGGTGTTCGCATCTCATGTGAGGCATCTGCAACAAAGCGTTGCTGCTTTTCCCAGGAGTTTCGTATAGGCACAAGCGCACGTTCCGCTAGAAATATACCCGCAAAAACAAAAATAATCCCTCCGATGACAATTCCCGCAGTAATATCCCACATCAAGGAATGGAGCGTCCGCTGCACATCCTGCAAGCTCTTGACGAGGCAAACTATGATCTGTGTATTGGAATGCTTGGGCATATACACAAATTGAAGGGCCCGATAACTGCGATCACCGATGCTCACCGTCCGAATGGTCTGTGTGTTTGATTGATCTTTGAACAAACTAGCCATATCCAGGGGAAATGACTGCTGGGGCGTTTGCCCAAGGAACTCATTTTGATCAGACCAGAACAGGTATGTTATTTTCTCATCATTTTCGGGGTCCAAATCATTGGATTGGAGTAGTTCCGATGGAATGCGAGAGGCTTGAGCACGCTTTTGGGCCTGTACCATGATTTCATCCGTATCGTGATATAGCTGGTATTGCATATGAACGTACAGCCAGATGCCCAATATGGAAAAAACGAGAAGAAAAACAATAGTATTCAGGATGACCAGCCGTCTGCGAATGTTAGTGAACATGAGGGTCACCCGTTAACATATAACCGATTCCACGTACGGTTCGGAGAAGATTGTCTGCGTTACGGGCTGCGAGTTTTTTACGCAAAAGATGCATATATACGTCGACTGCGGTCGTGGCTGACCCCGAATCAAACCCCCAAACCCGGTCGAATATCTGCTCACGGGTTAATATTTGCTCTTTATTACATAGAAAGTACTCCAGTAATTTATATTCTGTCGCCGTTAAGTTCAAGCCCTGTTCTCCGCTAAATGCGTCTCTCGCTGCAGGGACTAATCGGATAGGTCCATAGATCAATTCGCCTTCCTGTCCTATGGTGCCCTTTCTCCTCAAAACAGCTCTTGTTCGTGCCAATAATTCCGATACGGCGAACGGTTTCGTGATGTAGTCGTCTGCTCCGATATCCAGTCCGGCGACACGATCCTCTACTGCATCTTTAGCTGTCAAAAGAATGATTGGGACGAGCATAGCGTGTGCCCTCAGCTTTTTGACGATTTCAACACCGCTCATTCCAGGCAACATGATATCGAGAATAATCAAATCATAAATATTCTGTTGGGCCAAATAATACCCCTCGTCGCCAGTTTCTGCGCCATCTGTCAGGAAAGATTCACTTTCAAAGAGGTCACGGACAATTTTGAGAAGAGAAGGATCATCTTCTACGACAAGCACTCGCACACGTTGTTCCACCTTTCAGCGATCAAACTCATTTGTTTGTTTTTTAAGAAAATTTAAATATTCCACTACTATACTAGCATTATCAGCAGAGGCGTATAAGGATAATCATATATGGAGGGATTTTCATGGCACAGATGAATAAAAAATGGGTCGTTTTATGCTCAACAGCGATTACAGCAGTGTACGCAGCCGGATATTTTACGACGGAAACCGAGGCAGCCATGCCGCCATTGCCGCATCACACGCAAGTCAGTATTCCAACAAATGATATATCAAAAAACAATAATCCTTCAAATGTAAAGTCAACCTATACGAATAAACATCATATTTCACCCAAAAGTTTATATAAAGATGGTACCTATACGGGGATGGGCAATAATCGGCGTGGTTCCATTGAAGTTAGCGTAACGATCAAGAATGATAAAATAACGGACGTTGAAGTTAGCCATTTTGCTATGCATTATTCGGAAAGTGATATAGCAGGGCTCCCTTCGGAGGTTGTACAAAACCAGAGTGAACAAGTGAGGAATGTATCCGGTGCAACGTATAGCACCCGGGCATTTCAGGACGCTGTACAAAATGCGCTCTCCAGCGCACAAAACGTGTAGCTATGAAAAGAACTAAATTATATATGGACACTGCCGTAAGCATACAGATTGTTACAGGAAAATCCACATCCGAAGAAGCGGTCACACAGAAAATGAATCAGGCATTTGAGGCTTTTCAAAAAGTAGAGCAAGCTTGCAGTCGTTTTAGCCCTGACAGTGAATTGATGAGCGTCTGCCAACAGGTAGGAGTACCTGTAAGCGTGAGCCCGTTTTTGTTTGAACCCCTCAAATTTGCTTTGGAAATAGCCAAATGGACGGATGGGATATTTGATCCTACGGTAGGAAAAATAATGGAATATCATGGCTTTAATCGACATTATTTAACCGGGCAATCCATTGAAAGTCCTTCTGCCGCTACGGTAACTTATCGGGATATCATTTTAAATGAACAAGATCGTACATTGTGTTTGCAGAAGCCGTTGGTGATTGATTTAGGGGCTGTAGCCAAAGGATTTGCCATTGACTTGGCAGCTCATGAGTTAAAAGAATTTGAAGGATTTGTCGTGAATGCGGGCGGCGATCTGTTTGCAGGAGGGGTGAACGATGGTGGAGAGGCATGGGAAATAGGTATTCAGCATCCTGAACGCAAAGAGGAAATGGTATCGACGGTTCTGCTTTCCAATGAGGCTATCTGTACTTCGGGAGGTTACGAGCGCAAGAGTGCGGCTGAGGCTGATGTACATCATTTGATTGATCCTAAAACCAAGCGCTCGCCCAAGGAATGGGTTAGTTCAAGCGTGATTGCCCCCTTCGCTATGATGGCGGATGCTTTTTCTACGGCATCATTTTTGTTGGGTGCAGCAGAGGGGCAGCGGCTCATGGAACAAGCGGGTTTACAAGGCATCCTCATTACATCTGATTTACAATTGGTTCGAGTAGGAGGGTTATAAATGACGATAAAACAATGGAGTAAATCACCAAAAGGCTATGTTGCAATGGTTATCACGGCTTATCTTCTTATAGCCTCTATCGCAGAGCATGACATGGCTGGCATGATCCATGGAATCGTGGCCGTCGGTGCTGCTGTAGCCGTTGACATTCTTTGTGGCTTGATGAGACAAAGGAAGCGAATGCTGCCGGATGGTGCATTCATCACAGGGCTACTTATCGCCCTGGTGTTAAGCACGGCGACCTCTTGGCCCGTTGTTGCGGCTACTTCTGCGATTGCCATAGTATCCAAGCACCTGTTGGTCTATAGGAAGAAGCCGATTTTTAATCCAGCGGCTTTTGGATTGCTGCTATCTATTCTCATATTTGGATCAGGGCAGAGCTGGTGGGGGGCATTCGGGGATTTAGCCACATGGATGATTGCCTTCCTGCTCATTGGTGGATATGTAATAACGGATCGGGTCAATAAATTTCCGCAGGTGTTTTCGTTTTTCGGGACATTTTTTGTATTGTTGTTCCTTATAGGTCGCTTTCATCTGGGAGATGCTTCGGATGCACTTCGTCCTCCATTCATCAATGCTGCTCTTTTCTTTGGCTTTTTTATGCTCACTGATTTGCCCACGACTCCAGCCAAGATGAAGGATCAAATCGTTTTTGGAATTCTTGTCGCGTTTGTAGGCGCGGCTGTGTATGACCTTTTTGGAGGATTAATGTACTTGTTTATAGGGCTGCTATTAGCAAACCTGTATCATGTACTCAAATCACGTTTGAGTGCAAAAGTGACCAACAGGCCTGTTTCGAATATGCAACCAGTCTCCAAGCGAGGTTAAACGGTTAAAATAAGCAAGTACGTATGGGATTGACTTCCAGCGTGCTTGCTTTTTGCCGTGGAGTGAGGTTGCTTATCATTCCCGAAAGTTTCATAATACTTGTAGTAGTGCCATGCAAACATGCAAAAACCTCTTCGTATACGCACAGTTTGACACAGATAAAAAGCTTATATTATGGATTAGGAGTGAAGCAGTCATGAATGATACGATTTCCTTGTTGATGAATCATCGGTCTGTACGAAAGTTCAAGTCAGACGCCGTTACCGACGAGCAACTCGCAGCTATTGTGGCGGCAGGCCAGATGGCTTCCTCGTCCAGCAATGTACAGGCTTATACCGTCATTGCCGTTACAGAGCCTTCTTTGAAAACAAAGCTGGCTGAGTTGGCGGGGGGTCAGGCTTACGTTGAGCAATGCCCGGCGTTCCTCGTGTGGTGTGCAGATTTGTACCGCTTGAAGCAGGTCACGGTTCACCATCAGCCGGGTCAGCCCTCCTATGAAGGCTCCGTCGAAAACTATACGGTTGCGACCATTGATGCCGCGTTAGCTGCACAGAATGCCGCGGTAGCCGCCGAATCACTCGGTTTGGGCATGGTCTACATCGGGGGCATCCGTACGAAAATAGCCGAGGTATCCGAGCTGTTGGGATTGCCTGAGCTAGTATATCCGGTGTTCGGTATGTGTATTGGGGTACCGGATCAGGAAGGGAGCTTACGTCCACGTCTTCCGCTGTCCGGTGTTTTGCATATGAACGGCTACGACAAAAATCAGACGATGAAAGCTGTGGATCTGTATGATCACACATCGGCTGAATATTTAAAGGAACGCACAGGTGGTCAGCGGTCTACCCCTTGGTCAGAGCAGATGGCAGCAAGACTGACCGAGCCCGCACGTTTGCAGATGAAGTCTTTTTTGGAGCAAAAGGGATTTTTGAAGCAATAAAGGTCGGGTACGCGATAAAAATAACGCAGCAGCATATAAATGGCATGAAGCCATAGGTATGTTTGAAAAATACAAAGAATCTCCTTTTTGCGTATGATGAATTCCGCGTAATAGGAGGTTCTTTGCTTTTGTTGTAAGCTGGCTTGTATATCTTTTCAGATAATAGCTGATATGGCTTTATAAATTAGACAGTGCGTAAAAGCGTCTCGTATTGTCATAAAATAATTGCCGAACGACAGTTTCATTTTGACCTGTCAGCTTGCTATACGCCCGAATGACTTCGGCGGTCATGCGTGGATGGGTCTGTTGTCCGGCAAAAGGCCCCTCAAAGGGCCAGGGGCCGTCCGTTTCCGCCATCACCTGACCGGATGGATACTGTATTGCCAAGCTTCGGATTTCATCCTCATACAAGAGATCCGGTGTGAAGGAGACATAATAGCCGTTACGAGCCATGCGTTCGGTCGTGGCGGTAGAGCCTTTAAACCAATGGAAATGCGCCTGTGTGACGCCATAGCGTCCCAGTAAGTCGCAGGCAATGTCCGCGTCCTCATAGACGGCATGCAGCACAATCGGTTTGTTATGCTTCCGCGCGAACATGACAAAACGCTCCAGTAATTCTATGTAAGGAGCGAGGTCAAAGGGAACTCCACTCCGCAAGGCTTCCAGCCGATTATAGTAGGGCAGGCCGACCTCACCTACCGCGGCCATATGCTCTGCATGCTTGTCCATCCAGTCGAACAACAGATCAAGCTCAGCTTGCGGTGGAAGAGGCTGTTCGGGATGAAAGCCAAAGGCGGGTCGTACCAGCCCGGGAAAACGCTCAGACAAGCACAAATTGGCCCGGCTGGAGGCGAGATGCATGGACACGGCAATGACGGCTTCGACGCTGCTATCTGCAAGCGAAGCGAGCAATAGCTCTTGCTGCTCAGACGGATAGCTATCCACATGAATGTGCGCGTCGATTAGAGGCGCGGGTACTTGCGCCGTCGTTGGCGCTGTCGTGTCCAGCTTCTTATTGTTCGAGTCATTCATAACGGCTTCTCCCCATTACCTGAAGCATCCTCACGGATGCCTCCAGTGTTGTCCGTGTCGCCTTCCAGTCTGTGCTTTTCCTCGCGCATCCAGCCAGTCATTTTCCGCTTCCATTCGATAAAGCGTGGGTCGAGGGTGATTTCTTCCCTGCGAGGGCGAGGGAAGGGAACGTCTACGACGTGTATCACCGAAGCGGGTCGTGCCGACAGTACGTAGATGCGGTCGGAGAGCAGCAACGCTTCCTCAATGCTGTGGGTAATGAACAGCACGGAGCGGCGGTTCTTTTCCCACATCCGCAGGAGCCATTGCTGCATGTCTCCACGCGTCAGCGCATCCAGTGCGCTGAACGGCTCATCCAGCAGCATCAGCTCTTGCGGACTGAGTAGCGCACGCAGGAAAGCCACCCGCTGCTGCATGCCGCCAGAGAGCGTATGCGGATACGCCTTTGCGAATGGGCCAAGCCCGACCTGCTCCAGCCATTGCAGGGCTTCCTTACGGCGTTCGCGTTCGCTGCTGTGCCGGGGCTGCGCTGCTGTATCTTTACGCGGCGCATTTTCCTGCCCGAGCAGCACGTTGTCCAGCGTGGTACGCCACGGGAAAAGCGCGGGCTGTTGAGGCATGTAGCTGATATGCCCGCGTTCCCCAGTCACGTCCTGTCCGTTCATACGGATGTGCCCCAACTGCGGCTTGAGCAGCCCGCCGATGATGTGAAACAGCGTGCTTTTGCCGCTGCCGGACGGACCGATCAGAGAGACGAATTCCCCAGGTCGGACGCTCAAGGATACATCCTGCAATACAGGCAGCGAGCTTCGCTTTTCCCGGAAGGCCAGGCTAATGCCTTCCAGTTCCAAGGCTGGAGGAGTGGAAGAATGCTCCTGCTGTTCCAAGGCTCCTTGGACTCGTTGTTCATCAGCCATATTTTGCGGTGATAAGTCAGTCGGATGCAGACTCATACGCACCACGTCCTTTCTTTGATATCCTGCGGTTCCATCGTATTCTGGTTATACCATTTGGAAGCTATTCCTGATCGGGTTTCCAGCGTACCAGCCATTTTTCCAGCAGTAGAATAGCTACGAACATTAACAAACTGAGTGTAACAATGATGCCAATGGCGGCAAAAATCAGATCCGTGCGGTAGGCTGATTTTTGCAGATTCATATAATAACCAATTCCTTCACTGGCTCCGATCCATTCCGCAATGATTGCGCCCATTACGCTGTAAGTGGCGGCAATCTTGATGCCCGAAAATACTTGTGGCAGGGAATGCGGCAGCTCCAGCTTCATAAAAATAGCCATGCGGCCTGCGCCCGACATACGCATATAGCTCATCATCGTGCGGTCCGTCTGCGTCAGTCCGTCCATGGCCGCTACAGCCACGGGGAAAAAGCAGACCAGTGTAATCACCATCAGCTTGGGCAACACGCCAAAACCAAACCACACCATCAGCAATGGGCCGAGAGCGATGGTCGGAATGTTTTGACTAAGAATGAGCAGCGGGTACAGAGCCGACTTGAGAAAAGGGATGGTATGAAGAACAATGGCGATCCATAGTCCCGTTGCGGTGCCGATAGCAAATCCCGCCAGCGTTAAGCGAACAGTAGCCCAAGTATGGGCACCAAGTAGCGCCGACTGAGACATTCCTTCCTGAACGATCAGGGACGGAGCAGGCAGTATCCATGATTCCACATTCCAATAGGAAACCGCTCCCTGCCAAGCCGCTAAAAAGAAGAGGACCGCCACAAGGGGCGGCCATACGCTTTTCCACCAGGATGCGTTTTTGCCTTTCGGGTTCATGGGCGATATTTCTCGGTCAGCTTATCCATGCTGATGCCCTGCGGGTTATGTGCGATTTTGATTTGTGAAATGATGCTTGGACTGCCTGCTTCCGTTAGTGCCTCGTGCATTTCTTTAACCACCTTCAGCAGCTCGTCCAGCTCGCCTTCCATGGTCGTATCCAATGGGTTCACCTGATGTTTGACACCGGAGCGCTGAATAATTTCAATTGCCTTATCTACATATGCGTAAGAGTCCTCGTTATTGGGGGTTTTAGGAATCACTTGAATACTGAGCAGTGTGTTAGCCATGTGAATTCACCTGTCCTTTATTTGGAGTGTTTTTAGGGAAATATGGTGGTTTAAGGCGGGTGGGAGACCGCTTCGCGTTTCATTTGATCTTACGATCGCTGTTGCCATGGGATTCTTTGAATAGATTTAAAAGGTAAGAATCCCACAGAGTGTATGCTTCCGAAGCTAGCTTTCCATAGGAAAGCTTTCAGGCGAGCGCTTCGCTTCTTCAGATTCAAATGAAACGCTACGCTGCCAACCACCTTAAAAGCACCTTATTTTTAAAGTGGTTTGTGTGGCATTTTTACACACAAGCGCACCTACTTAGTGCTTAGATAAGAGGAACTAAAAGATAAACCCAGTGGAACGAGAATGAAGTAGGCGGAATGGTGCTGTAGAAGCGCGCTTTGGAAGCATCACCTTGCCCGGATTCCACCTCTGGATATTTATAAAAGAAATCTGGGTACAACAGCGATGGGAAGCACCATCCGTCCGCGTAGTGGCGCTTGGTGCACGTCCCTAGTTCGACTTTATTTAGTTGGTAATTTAGCGTTTTAACAAAATGATCAACGCTTGGGCAGGAAGTTGTTTGTGAAGGCGTTATTGACTTCCAAAGGCTTGCTGAGCAGCTTGCGCTCGTACATCCAGTCGGAGTAGTTTTTCCAGACCTCCGCTTTTTGTACGCCCCATTGGGCGGCATCGTCCTGATAACGCGGGCTTAGCCATTTTTGGCTGGCGAGTACCAGCTTTTTATCCAGTTCCGGAACCGCTTTGGTCAAGATGTCTGCGGCTTCTTCCGGGTGAGCGATGGTATATTCATAGCCTTGGGCGGTCGCGTCCATGAAGGCTTTGACCAGTTCGGGATCATTTTTAATCGTCTGTTCGTTGCTCACGATGACGGGCGTATAGTAATCCAGACTTTTGGAATAATCTTTTACATACAGCATATCCAGTGGTTCACCGCGTAGTTGGGCTTCAATCCCAGTCCAAGCGTAGAAGATCCAGGCAAAGTCGATATCGCGCTTCACGGCTGTAAAATAATCGGCATTACCCATGTTGATGATCTTCACCTTGCTCACGTCGCCTTTGTCCGCATCCATAATGGATTTCATGACCGCTTCTTCTACAGGCGAACCCCAGCCGCCGTATTTTTTGCCTTCAAAATCCTTTGGGCTCTTAATCCCGCGGTCTGCCGGGGCTGCGAAGCCAGATGTATTATGCTGAATGACCGCAGCGATGGATACGAGCGGCACCCCTTGCGTACGAGCCTGTGTGACGCCCTCCTGATAGCTGATACCAAAAGGTACAGCATTGGAAGCAACCATTTGATCGGCTCCGCCCGAACCGGGCTGAACGATCTGGACATTCAAGCCTGCTTTTTCGTAAAATCCTTTGTCCTTGGCGACATAGAGGCCCGTATGATTCGTATTTGGCGTCCAGTCGAGCACGACTTTAACGTCCTTGAGTCCCTTGGTCGGGGAGGACGTTTGGGTGTCGGCGGCAGGAGTCTCGCCTTGTGGTGCAGAGGGGGAGCTTCCGCCGCAGGCGGTCAGGGTCAGGGCCATTAACCACAGGCTGATCAGCCCAAGACTTAACATTTTCATGCGCTTCATCGTTGTGTTCTCTCCTTTTATTACCCGTAATCCGTCGGATCAGACAGCTTATGTTTCCCATTTCACAAAAATAACTCCTGCCAGACGCTATCTGTTCCAACAACATCATCTTCAACAAAAAAAGCGCCCCGAAGTTCCGGGACGCTTGCGCTTGTATATACCAAAGTAAGGGATGGCCCGCCGTAATATGAAAAGAAAGGGCGCATCTTGCTTAAGCATTCCTACGCTGGCATTACCCAGATCAGGTTGTAAGGGTCAGTGTCTTGGGACACACTCTCAGCCGGCCGATTCCAGCACCCCTGGCATTGTATAGTCGAATGGGTTGTTCATTCGGGTTTCCTACGACGATTATATGACTAGAAGTCGGGTCTGTCCAGCATAGGGGAAGAAGTGACGGTTCATTTGCCTTACGTCAGGGTACACTTTTACTGTGAGCTTTGTTCTGAATGACCGTGATTTAGTCGGTTCAAGGCATGGGCATTCACAGGAATTCTAATTTGCGAAAAGGAGTTGTTGTACCATGGGTAAAACGGAAACATTGGATCGCAGCCAACTGGAACAAGCCATTGTAAAGGCTTTGGATAACAACAAATTTTGCTCGTTGGGTACAGTAGAAGGCGGCAAGCCGAAGGTGCGCTATATGGCTCTTTTTAATGAAGGGCTGAACATCCATCTCGCGACAGATCGCAAAACACAAAAGGTGGAAGAGCTGAAGGATAATCCAAACGCTTATCTGCTGCTGGGATATGAGGTAGGCGGTACGAAGGAAGTCCTAGAGGTTGAGGCTACTGTCCGGGTAACGGCTGACGAGGGACTTCGCAAACAAGTGTGGAATGATTCGTTGAAGGAATGGTTTTCTGGCCCGGATGACCCTGATTATGTCATTCTGGATGTAAACCCAACTCGTATTGAGTATGTGGGTAAGCAGACCGGACGTCAGGTGTGGGAGAAATAGAATTGGATAGAATATGAGGAAACCAGCAATTCTCCAAGTTATTTGGGAGGTTTGCTGGTTTTTTTAGTTACGGAAAATTAATTATTTTTTCATAAATAAATGGAGTAAATGACTACTCTTTTGTCCGTCATTGGATTAAAATA
This sequence comes from Paenibacillus sp. FSL R10-2782, assembly GCF_038592985.1. Taxonomy (NCBI): domain Bacteria; kingdom Bacillati; phylum Bacillota; class Bacilli; order Caryophanales; family Paenibacillaceae; genus Paenibacillus; species Paenibacillus sp. FSL R10-2782. The sequence continues at coordinate 542,771 of NZ_CP151951.1, forward strand.
GGAATGGTGGGTTCAAAGCTTACATATATGTGCAAAAGCATGTGTATGACGCCTACACCTTAATGAGGAGGGATATATTTTGATATTTCATAAAAAATGGTTTAGAGGGCTTACAGCAGTAGTTGTAGCTTGTAGCATGCTGGTGTTTTCAGCCGCTCCGTCCTGGGCTTCCAGCGAATCCAAGGATAGCGGTACAGTGAATTTGCGGATCATGGAAACAACGGATATTCATGCGGCCTTGATGAATTATGACTACTATGCCGACAAGGAAACGAACGAATATGGCTTGATTAACACAGCTGGACTGATCCAGCAGGCGCGCAGTGAAACAAGAAACAGCCTGTTGTTCGATAACGGCGACTTGTTGCAGGGCAATCCATTGGGCGATTATATGGCCAGAAGCAAAACCTTCGAGAAAGAAGGCGGTGTCCATCCGGTCTACAAGATGATGAACTTGATGGGCTATGATGCGGCTACGGTAGGGAATCACGAATTTAACTATGGTCTCGATTTTTTGGAAAGATCCCTCAAGGGAGCTGATTTTCCTTACGTAAATGCGAACGTGTATTACGATGATGGGGCCCAAGGAACTAAAAATTATTTTACCCCTTATCGGATTCTTGATAAAACGGTGACGGATGAAAAGGGTGAAACTCATTCACTCAGAGTGGGCGTGATTGGCTTGGTAACGCCTCAAATTACGCAGTGGGATGAAGGTAATTTGAAGGGTAAGGTCGTTACCAAGGATATTGTGGAAACGGCGAAAAAGTTTGTTCCTCAAATGAAAACGGAGGGTGCAGACATTATTATTGTGCTGGCACACACAGGTTATGAGGATGTGCCGCAAACTCCGATGATGGAAAATGCCGTTAAATATTTGAGCAAGGTGGACGGAATTAACGCTATTCTGTTTGGACATGCGCATAAATCTTTCCCCGGTCCTGATTTTAAGGGAATGAGCGGTGTAGACCTGGATAAAGGAACGATTAATGGTGTACCGGCTGTGGAAGCTTCCTCATGGGGCAAGGATCTGGGCATTATTGACCTGAGCCTGGAAAAGAAAAACCGCGTGTGGAATGTAACCAACTCCCAGTCAGAAGTGCGCCCGGTTGTGAATACTACCAATCCAGCCGTGCAACAGATCAAACCCGAATTCAAACTGACAGAGGCGGTCAAGGACGAACATAAAGGAACATTGGATTATGTTCGTCAACCGGTGGGAACAGCGACTGCACCGATCAACAGTTATTTTGCATTAGTGCAGGATGACCCATCCATTCAGATTGTGACGAATGCACAAAAATGGTATGTACAGAACCATCTTAAAGGGACCGAATACGAAAATCTTCCCGTATTGTCGGCTGGCGCCCCATTCAAGGCTGGTGGTCGAAACGGTGCCGAGTATTACACCAACATTCCTGAAGGCACGATAGCTATTAAAAACGTGTCCGATCTGTACGTGTACCCGAATACGGTTCAGGCCGTAGAAGTTACCGGTGCTGAAATTCAGGAATGGCTGGAATGGTCTGCGGGCCAGTTCAACCGTATCGATCCAAAGAAAACCGAGGAACAATCGCTGATTAACAAAGATTTTCCTACCTACAATTTTGATGTCATTGACGGTGTAAAGTACCAGATTGATGTGACTCAGCCTGCACGATATGATGCCAAGGGGACCGTTATTGATCCTTCTGCTCATCGTATCAAGGATTTACAATACAATGGGAAAGCAATTGATCCCGCACAGAAATTTATCGTAGCGACCAACAATTATCGTGCTTCCTCATCCAAACTGGCAAACCCGGATGGCAAACGCATTGTGATGGCAGCACCGGACGAAAGCCGCCAAGTCGTTATTGATTACATCCGTACGAACGGAACGATCAATCCGTCTGCGGATGGCAACTGGTCTATCGCTCCTTTCGGTGAGGCTAAGGTTACCTTCGAATCCTCGCCCGATGCAAAAGACGTGCTTGGCGGAAACCAGCAAATTTCATTCCTCGGCAGCGCGGCTGACGGATTTGCCAAATATAGTCTTAAAGCTGGCGCTAAGCCCAATGGAGCAACGACTACTGTAAAGGAAACCGTGGCTCCAGCGAAAGCAACGGCGAAGCCAGCTGTAAAAGCAACCAAACCGAAGGCTTCCAAATAAGTCTGGGTTTCTGGCTCCATTTAAATTCAAGATGAAGCAGCAAGTCTCTGTAAGCTGAGAGACTTGCTGCTTTTTTGATTTCAGGGAGTAGCGGTGCTGCTTGGATTTATAATTGGTTTAAAAGGCTTTATTTTTTGTCGAATATATACTTAAGTCCTAATCTGTAGTTAAAAATAACTTTATTTTTTGTGAAAACACGTAATTATGTAGTTCTTTTGTTCTAGTTATTTGTGATATAATGGTGAAAAAATCGGAAAATTGTTCCGAGGAGGACCATTATGACTTGCAGCAATTGCAGCATCATATTACCTATTAAGGACCAGGGATTGCTGAAAATCAGGCATTCCAGGGTGTCGCTTGCTCAAGTGCTGGACAACTTGGGTATGTTGTCGGAACAAATGAAACAGGAACAAGGGCGCGAGGACGGCATTGCGTTTTGCTACGACAGTCCTGCGGTGCTGGAGCAATTGATGGACAGGCTTGCTTGTCTGCCGAAGGAATGGTTGTTACATATGGAGGGTGTGGTGACGGGATCGTTTCATGTTGAAGGGTATGAGGATTGGCTTCCATTCAGCCAACTGCAGGCACGAATCAAGCATCCAGATGTCATGAAAATTATTGTGGATCAGAGCTTTTCCAACCATATGCAGCCTATTATTGACCACAAGCTGGACATTATCGGATTTGAATTTTTGTTGCGTCCGTCACATCCACAGAGACCCTTTCAGCCTTTTCGGCTGTTTGAAATTGCACGTGCAGCCGGGCTACACGCTCATCTGGATCGGTCGGCCCGTATTTCTGCGATTGAAAAAAGTGCAACATGTCTTCCTGCGGGAATCAAACGTTTTATTAACTTTCTTCCTTCCACCATTTATAATCCGACCTACTGCTTGCATCATACCTTTGATACGATTGATCGGTTGTCCATGAATACGGAGGATTTTGTATTTGAAGTTGTAGAGACGGAAGAAATAAACGATCTGAATGTTCTACATCATATTTTTGAGCAATATCGCAACCGGGGAATTTCGGTGGCATTGGATGACGTGGGAGCAGGTTATTCTACGACAGAGCTGATGAATCGACTCCAGCCAGATTATGTGAAAATTGACCGAAGTTTAATTAATGGCTGCTACCGTAACAGTGACCAGCAGCGACAAATTATGGGGATCGTGGAATCGGCTTTTCATTTTGGTGGCCAAGTGCTGGCTGAAGGAGTCGAGCAGCTGGAAGATTTTGAGTTTTGTCGTGAAGCAGGAGTATCGCTGGCTCAGGGTTATTTGTTTGGCAAGCCGGAGCCGAGTCCGCCCTCCAATTTTATGCTTAGTAGCGTAATGTGGTCAGAAACAAATTTAAGTATACGTAATCTATAAAAAGTGGAGCTAAAATGGGCTGTCCCATAAGCAAATTTCAACCGTATTGGACATTGCTTATATCACCATTAATGTAAAAAAACGCGAGTTGCAGAGGTTTTTTCACCCCTGCAACTCGCGTTTTTTGGTCTATGCTTGCCCACTGAGCAAGTTATGGGCAAGCGAAAGCCACCCTGCCTTCAATTTTACTTGGTAAGGAACGTTAAAAAACCAGAGGCAGTTACGACATGTTTTATTTTTAAAGTAAAGATTGACGTTTTGAAGACAAACGGATACAGTGTATTACATAAGAAACAATGTTTCTTTTATAATACATTGTACCCATACTGGATAAAAAGTTTAACATTTAGGGAGGACAACCAAAATGAAAGCAGTGCAACTGAAAAACGGTTTTGGCTTTGAAGAATTAGCCTTGACGGAACTCGACATACCGGTGCCGGGACGGCTGGAAGTTCTGATCCGCATAAGGGCAGCGTCTCTTAATTATCGAGATTTGGTAATACTTAATGGAGTAATGCCGATCGGCATTCAATTTCCCTTCATTCCGTTATCCGATGGAGCGGGTGAAATTGTGGCTGTGGGCGAAGGGGTGACAAAATTTCAGATTGGACAAAGGGTAGCGGGAAATTTACAACAGAAATTCATTGGCGGGAGCACCAGAGCGGAGGTATTAAAGGACAGTCTGGGAGGTCCGCTCAGTGGAGTGGCGGCTGAATATATCGTTCTGCATGAAGAAGGGATCGTCGCCATTCCGGATCACCTTTCTTGGGAGGAGGCTTCCACCTTGCCGATTGCGGCATTAACCGCATGGAGCATGCTGATGGAATCCGGCGGGCTGCGAGCGGGGGATACGGTGCTCTTGCAGGGAACAGGCGGTGTTTCCATCTTTGGGCTTCAATTCTCTCTGATGGCGGGAGCACGGGTAATTATCACATCGAGCAGCAATGACAAGCTGGAACGGGCAAAAGCTCTCGGCGCATGGCAGACAATCAACTATTCGGAAGTTCCCGAGTGGGGTAAGGTGGCTCTGGAGCTGACAGGCGGAGTCGACCATGTCCTGGATGTAGGGGGAGCGGCAACAATGGTGCAATCCATCAATGCACTTCGTACCGGAGGGACTGTGAGCATGGTCGGATTCTTATCGGGCTTGACCATTCCTGAGTTCGATGTCACCAGCATTTTGCAGAAGGCTGCGACGATTCGCGGCAGCCAAGTCGGTAACCGGGAACATTTCGAAAACATGAATCGTGCCATTTCCCGCCATCAATTACATCCTGTCATCGACCGGGTATTTCCGCTCAGCCGAATCGGCGAAGCCTTCGCACTTTTGGCAGAAGGAAAGCAGTATTTCGGTAAAATCGTCGTTCAAATCTAAATATTATTCACATCACATAGGAGGCACTCTAATGCCCAGTAAACCTGATTTGTCTGTCAAAGATGCTCAAGGAAGAAAGAATAAGAAACCGCGTAAATGGGTACGCAGAACCGGATTATCGCTGCTGGCGGTAATCCTTCTGGGAGTGGTTATTTTTATGCTCATCCCTTCCCCTGTCCAGCCTGCAAAATGGCTTGCACCTACGGCCCCCTCTTTTGAACAAGCGGGTCCATGGCAACAAAACAATAAACTCAGCTCCGCAGAGCTTGTTACAGATGCCTCTAAGTTTCCGGAATTTATCACCTTTGACAAGAAAGGGAATTTATATACGGGAGACTCCGACGGGAAAATTTATAAGGCTGCCATTGATACAAAGGGCAATCCGCAAAAGGCCCAGCTATATGCAGATACCAAAGGAACGCCCAATGGACTTATGTTTGACGCAAGTGGAAATCTGATCGTTACGGATGTTAAGAAGGGGCTGCTGTCGGTAGATCCTTCGGGAAACGTGACGGTGTTGGCCGACCAAGTCGACGGCACACCGATCTATTTGGCCAACGAGCTGGATATTGCCAAAGATGGTACCATTTATTTTTCTGACACCTCCAATTATGGCAGTGTAGTCTTCAAAGAAATCGCCGAGAACAAGCCACATGGACGTTTGCTGAAATATGATCCGGCGACCAAGCAGACGACAGTTCTGTTGGAAGGCCTTTATTTTGCGAACGGGGTTGCCTTGTCTGCGGACGAAGATTTTGTGCTTGTGGCAGAGTCGTATCACTACCAATTGACCAGATACTGGCTCAAAGGGCCAAAGAAGGGGACTTCGGATATTTTTGCGGATAATCTCGCCGGTTTTCCGGATAACATTACGCGTGATGATCAAGGCCACTTCTGGGTCGGTCTCTTCACGACACGTATTCCCTTTGTAGATCAGATGCATAAAAGCCCGTGGCTGGCTGGAATGATGGCCAAATTGCCTCAATCGCTGCTCAGCGGTGCAAGCGCACCTGTGAAGCATGGGCTTGCTGTGGAACTTAATCCGCAGGGTAAACTCATCGGAAGCTGGCATGATCCTGAAGGCTCGGTATATGGGGTAACCACGGTTGTAAACCATGACGGATATTTATATATAGGCACAGCTCCTGGAGGCAGTCAGGGTGTTCATCGCGTGCGTTTAACCAAATAAGCTTGAGGAGGGTTTAACATGATATTGGATGAGTTGAAATTATCCTGGAAAGGGAAGGAAAGCTTAGCCGGTAAGGTAGCTTTGGTAACAGGCGCAAGCAGCGGCATTGGGGCATCGATTGCAAAAAAACTGGCAAAGCGAGGCGCGTATGTAGCTGTATTGGCACGCCGTCAGGAGCGATTGGACGAATTAGTTTGCGACTTGCACCAAGAGGAATTGTACGAGGTCATGGCAATACCTGCCGATATCCAAAAAGCGGAAGACGTACGGCAGGCGGTCCACGCCATTCTTGAACGCTGGGGGCGGCTTGACATTATCGTTGCCAATGCCGGCTTCGGGTATCGAAGCCCACTGGCAGAAGTGGATCTGGAAAGATGGGAGGAGCTTTACAAGACGAATGTGCATGGTCTTGTCCTGACACTGAAGTATGGGCTTCAGTCAATGAGGGAACAGGCCAAGGGGGATGTTGTCATTGTCTCCTCTATTGCAGCGAAGGAAGTGGTTGCGGGAGGGGGACTATACAGCGCTACCAAGTACGGCGTTAGCGCCATAGCCTCCGCATTGCGTTTGGAGACCAGTGCGCAAGGAATTCGTGTAACTGCGATCCACCCCGGGGCGGTGGCGACGGAATTTTCGCAGGTGGCCGGATATCCCGAGCAGGAAATTCGGGCGTTTGCTTCGAGCGTTTTGCCGCTGCATCCCGATGATGTTGCAGAAGCTGCCCTTTATGCACTGGAGCAGCCGGAGCATGTCAACATTCCAGAGTTGACCATTATGCCTTCGAGGCAGGTCCAGCGGTTCAAATAGAGCAGTATTTATTCTGCTAATCCAAAAAGCGCGAATTACAGGGGGAAAATAACCCTTGCACTCGCGCTTTTTTTACGCTAATGACGAAGCGTGCACTGCCCAATAAAGTTTAAAACCAGCTTTTAGGACAGCTCCATTTACTATAGAGCAGACCATATCCTGTGAAAATTTTTGCCCTACGTTCGCTCTTCCAGCCATCGTGAGCACAGTTATAGTGAAATGATGTACAGGCCCAACGGCGTGGTTGCGCTGCCTGCAATCATAAAACTTAGAGAATAGCTGGACTTGCCGGGGGGCACGCTGATATCAGCCAATCGGCATACCTTGGTATTATCTCGTAGCAGAGGGATACCATATACACGCTGATCCACACGCACAGACCCGGCGAACGCTCCGCCACGCGGATTGGCGTAGATGCGGACCGTACGTTTCTCGTTACCGTCGTTAATGATGGGAATTGTTGCGTTATATATAACACCGAATTGTCCGCGGTTATCAAGCGCAGGGCCCAACTCGCTGCGCGCCCCGGTAAACAGTAGATCGGCGGGGGTCTCACCGTTCAATTTTTTGGTGGCACATGCTCGGTAGTTGGCGCTTTGCCCGACCACGTACTCCGGCATCTGTGCGTTTGTTTCGGAAAAGGACCATGCACCACGCGGATGCGCTTGCGGTGGTGGTACGGGGGGAAGTGGCTCCGTAAGAATCTCGCGCAGGTCAGTCTGTGTATCCTTACTGACTACGGTGCGGATTACATAGTCCAGCGTACCGTGGCCTTCGGCATATTCTACGGTGAAGTCATAGGTGAATCCGGCCAGCGACCCTTCAGGCAGCTCGAATTCTTCCAGCAGCGCTGTACCTTTGCCGAATTTATGACGGTCTACCGGCTTCACGCGCTTCATCGTACCCGCCAAACAGCTTTTGGCAATAGACTGCCCGACATCCATAATCCAGTTACCATCCTCAGGCGCAATCTCTAAAGCCCGCTCGATATGACGTACCTCCAGCGCAGCATCGCTTTTGTTCTCTACGGTGATGCCCAGTTTGACGGGGGCGCCGATTTTGTTGTAATGCCAGCCGAAAATGCGATGCTTGACCGTCCGGGTTGTCGTACGTACCACGTCATGCCACAAGGTAGCTTGCTCGGCAGGTACAGTCACGGGGGTGAGCGTCTCTGGATTATCGCTAAGCATCAGGCGGCGCTTCCCCCCTTCGGTGGCTGATTCCACATCCACATTGATATTCGGCGGGATCACAGCCGACCCCACAATCAGATCCTTTGGCTCTTTGGGACGATGGTTCATGTGAGTTCCTCCTTTGATTTAGAGAATGGAAACGCTTCTGGTTCATGGATAGGGGTGGTTCATATATATTAGGTAACGCCAGAGTGACTTTTACAACCTGTTTTTAAAAATATTTTTTCAAGCTCCTTTCTCCCCGTTGCACAAACGATTCGTCAGCAGGTATTGCGTGTATGTTAAGAGCGTATGCTATTGGATGTACAGAGAAGCTACAGGAGGGAAACATGCCTAAAAAGATATGGTGGAAGGAAGCTGTTGTGTATCAGATTTATCCGATAAGCTTTCAGGATTCGGATGGAGACGGAAAAGGAGATTTGCAGGGCATTCTGTCCAGGCTGGACTATCTGAGTGAGTTGGGCATTGATGTCATCTGGATTTGCCCGGTGTACAAATCGCCCAATTATGATAACGGCTACGATATTAGCGATTATTATGCCATTATGGATGAGTTCGGGACGATGGAGGATTTTGATAAACTCCTTCACAAGGCGCATGAACGAGGCATTAAAATTATGATGGATCTGGTCTTAAACCACACATCGGATGAGCATCCGTGGTTTACGGAATCTCGCTCGTCCAAGGATAATCCGAAACGAGATTACTACATATGGCGAACAGGCAAAAATAGCGGATATCCAAACAATTGGGAATCGTATTTTTCCGGTTCTGTGTGGAAATATGACAAGCTTACAGACGAATATTACATGCATCTGTATTCCGAGCATCAGCCAGACCTCAACTGGAACAATGAAGAAATGGTCGCTGAACTGTACCGCATGGTGGAATGGTGGCTGAAAAAGGGAATCGATGGCTTCCGCTTTGATGCCATTGCTCATATTGTCAAAGCGGAAGGGCTGCCGGACGCCAATAATCCAGAGAAACGGACATGGGTACGAGCCTATCAGCTTTTTTCCAATTTGGAACAGGTGCATGTGCTTCTTCGCAGGCTGAATGAAAGAGTGCTGGAGCGTTACCCCTTAATGACCGTCGGTGAGACATCAGGCTTGGGTCCTGAACAAGCGCTCGATTATGTGGGGGACCAGCGACATGAACTGAATATGGTTTTCCAGTTTGAACACATGTTTATAGATGCCCAGGGACAGGGGACAGAAAAGTGGAAACCCAAGCCGTGGACACTGGTAGAGTTAAAAAAAATAATGAGTCGATGGCAGACGGTGCTTCATCAGGAGGGGTGGAATGCGAATTATCTGAACAACCATGATCAGCCGCGCGCCCTCTCGCGATTCGGGAATGATGGACAGTACCGATTGGAGTCGGCCAAAATGCTGGCAACCTTCATACATATGCTTGAAGGTACGCCGTACATTTATCAGGGCGAGGAGATCGGCATGACGAATATCGCTTACCCGTCGATTGATGATTACCGGGACGTGGAGACATTGAATTATTATGAGCAGCAGCGGAAGCTGGGCGAACCGGAGAAGCAGATTATGGCGGCAATTTGGAGAAAAAGCCGGGATAATTCGCGGACGCCCATGCAGTGGAATGGAGGACATGCAGCCGGATTTACCGATGGAGAGCCGTGGATGAAAATCAACGATAATCACACGCACATCCACGTTGAGGCGGAAAGACATAACCCGAATTCTATTTTTCACTATTATCGTAAGCTGATTGCTTTGCGTAAACAAGAAGAGGTGATCGTTTATGGTGAATATAAGCTGCTGCTGCCGATGGATACCGAGCTGTATGTGTTTACCCGCACGTTGGGTAAGGAGCGTCTGCTAATCATTTTGAATTTCTTTGACCGTAACCCGGTGTTCCACTGGCCTGAGGAGGACGGCTATCCCGCCGCCAAAGCGGATCTGCTTCTATCCAACTACGATCCGGTACAAGGTGAGAATCTGCAAGCCTTGAAGCTGCGTCCTTATGAAGCCAGAGTGTATAAGTTAAGCTTAAAATAAGCATATGCTCCCTTACCTTCCTTGATCGTAAAGCAAAAAGCCCGATTCACACGGTCTGCTGTACGCAGGTGTGGATCGGGCTGATCATATTTAGCAATTCGTCCAATTTCAGTTGCTGTTTTAGTGGTAATGCTTTACCTTAAGGTCGTCTAGGCTTTTGAACTCATACCCTTGCTTGCGTGCTTCGTCAATAATCGAACCCAGCGCCTCGGTATTGTCCTTGGATACGGAATGGAGCAGAATGACCGCTCCAGGGTGAAGCTGACGTATAACTTGTTGGTAGGCATAGTCTGCTCCCTGCTGGATATTCGTGTCCCAGTCCTTGTAAGCCACAGACCAAAATACGCTCGTATATCCGGCTTCCCGGCAGGAGGCCAATGCCTTTTCGCTAAAAATGCCGCGAGGCGGCCGGACGTATTTCATTTCCTTTTGTCCGGTGAGCTCTGCCGATGCATTTCGTACCCGATCCAGCTCAGAACGGATCTCTGTCGAAGAAATGGTACTCATATCAGGATGACTCCATGAATGGTTGCCAATAATATGGCCCTCACTTGCCATGCGGCGCATCAAAGCGGGTTGATCCTTCACAAAATGTCCGGTTACAAAGAAAGCGGCCGGAACCTTTTTGGCCTTTAATACATCCAGTACCTTGGGCGTATATCCATTCTCATAGCCGTTGTCGAACGTGAGAAATATTTCTTTTTTGGTAGTATCTCCGAGAAAGATGCCACCCTGTTTTTCAACCAGGTGCATAAAGCCCTCTTGTGCGATAGAAGGCAGTTCGCCTCCCTTGCTTTTTTTGAATCCAAAATGATAAGGCTGTTCGTCAACAGTTGAAGCAGCTAGCGCGGATTCACCCGTAACTGCTAACATCCCCATAACCGCAACGCATAGCCACAAGGCAAATATTCGTTTCATTTAACTTCCTCCGCTTTCGTCCCATTTGGGCAAGGTGTGTATGCTTTGGCATATTCCATAGCGTCTGCAATACCACGCCTGTTTATGCAAAAAATGCTCTCAACTTAGGACAACCTCAAAAAACACATATTGACATGAATATTAAATCGAAGTAGTATACTTTATAAAACTTACTAGAATACTCGGATTTAGTGAACTAACGATAAAGGGATGCAAACAACTAGTGATATCTTACATACTTGAAGGAATGGAAGGAGCTGGGGGTAATGATTGAACTAAAAAATGTATCCAAAACCTATGTAAGAAAAGGGTTAAGCATTGAAGCGCTAAAAAATATAAATATCAAAGTGGATAAAGGTGATATCTTTGGCTTTATCGGATTCAGCGGCGCGGGTAAAAGTACGCTAATTCGGTTGGTTAACCGTCTGGAGAAGGTCACCAGCGGGGAGGTTCTTGTCGAAGGAGAGCAATTAAATACCTATTCGACATCCGGACTTCGAAAGGTAAGGAAGAAGATCGGAATGATCTTTCAGCATTTCAATCTGCTGGAGTCGAAAACGGTGTTCGACAATATTGCGATTCCGCTGGTGCTGCTCAAGCGAAACAAACGGGAAATTGAGCAGCGGGTAAAAGAGTTGCTGGAGTTTACAGGCTTGTCCGACAAGGCGAACAGCTATCCGGGCGAGCTTTCTGGAGGTCAAAAGCAGCGTGTCGGTATTGCACGGGCGCTGGCGAGCAACCCGTCCATTCTGCTCTGTGATGAGGCGACTTCGGCGCTTGATCCGCAGACCACGCAGTCAATTCTGGATTTGCTTCGTAAAATCAACAAGGAATACAAGATCACTATTTTGATCATCACGCATGAGATGTCAGTTATACAGCGGATTTGCAACAAGGTAGCTGTGATGGAAAAGGGTGAAATCATCGAGCAAGGCGATGTGCTGGAGGTATTCGGACAGCCACAGCACCCGACGACACAAAGCTTTGTGCGCACGGTTATTCACGATACGGTGCCGGATAGTGTACTGCATACGTTTGAACAGCAAGAAGCACAGCGGATTTACAAGCTGGAATTTATCGGACAGGCTGCTTCCGAGCCAGTGGTTCATGAATTGATTCGGCAGCATGAGGTCTATGTGAACATTTTGTTTGCCAATATGACGGAAATACAAGAGACGACCATTGGCTATATGACGATCCAGGTACGCGGCGAGGAGCACGCCGTCAGGCAGGCTGTTGATTTTATCAAGAGTAAAGGGGTCAACATTCAGGAGGTGAAGGCCATATGATGATTACGGGAACCTCTATAACTTGGGATCAACTGTGGGAGGCTTTATATCAATCCTTGCTCATGGTTAGCATCTCGCTACTCATTGGCGCATTGATCGGTATACCTATCGGTATTTTGCTGGTTATTACCCGTCCGGGCGGGATTTTGGAGAGCAAATGGTTTTACGGCATTTTTAATCCGGTCATTAATATTGTTCGTTCCTTGCCGTTTATCATATTGCTGGTAGCGATCATTCCGTTGACGCGTCTGATTGTGAATACATCGATTGGAACCAGCGCGGCGATTGTACCATTGATTTTCTATATTGCGCCTTATATCGGCAGACTGGTCGAGAATTCTCTGTTGGAGGTGAATCCAGGCATATTGGAGGCAGCCGATGCGATGGGAGCGACCCCTTTTCAGGTCATTCGTTACTTCTTGCTCCCCGAAGCGTTCAGTTCTCTCATTCTATCGTTAACGACAGCCGCAATTGGCTTGATTGGAGCCACTGCCATGGCAGGCGCGGTCGGAGGCGGCGGGATTGGCGACCTAGCGATATCGTACGGCTATCAGCGGTTCGATACGGTCGTTACGCTCATTACCGTCGTGATTCTTGTTGTGTTTGTACAAGTTGTTCAGTCCTTGGGTAACCTATTGTCCCGTAAAGTGCGCAGGGGTTGATTTTTATAATGAATTTATGGATGTCCTCGCTTTAAAATATGATGTGAACGGTAATTCGATCTCGTGTTGGTGCCGGATGGAAAGGGTTGATGTATTTTTGCGGCTTCAATTGTCAGAAAATAACGTGCGCGAACGGCTGCTTGTAGGCAGCCTGTTCGCATGTTGTTGGCATCAAGAACCATTATTTATTAGGGATGTGAAATGATTTCAAATAGTTTTGGATATCAGTCTGAGGGGTTTGAAGCAAGCCTGCCAGTAACGATTGAAGGGTATGCAGCGTGTTTATATGGGCTTCAATCTCAACAATTTTATTTTGAACAATTTCCCTCAATGTGTCTTCAAGCATCTCCTGACTGAGCAGTTGGAGCGTTTCCTGTATTTCCTTAAGTGAATACCCTAATGATTTGGCATCTTTAATAAACTTGATCTTTACCAGATAGTCATCCGTATATATGCGGTATCCATTCGCAGCCCGCTTGGGAGCTGGCAAAATACCATTATTCTCGTAGTAACGAATGGTCGCCATGCTCAATCCGGTACGTTGTGACAGCTCGCCCCGTGTCATTCCCTCCATGCCAGAACCTCCGATTTTCTAGTAAAATTGCTACTTTTTATATCAGAAACAGCTACGATCTCTTTTTCGTATACGTTGGATCGAACGACACCTCAGGATATTCAGGCGAAGCGCCTTTTAATAGCGGCTGCGGTTCAACCTTTAAATATTGGTCGAAAAAGGCTCGTACATACGATCTCGTAATATCAATGTTATGCACAGGGTCTATATTTTTAGCAAATAGAGATGGTGAAATCAGGGCCAGATCCGTAAAGCTCTGATGGAAAAGCTTATCAACCGTCAAATAATAGGTATCATTTTGACTTTTGGTCATGACCGACTTCAGATCGGGAGCAAATTCCGTATAAAAGACTTTATCTTTTTTTGTAACCGACGGTTTTAAGCTCTCGGCAGTGGTTCCTGTCATCATATACATGAAGGGCTGCTGCAATCCGGTATGGGAGACGGTTCCCCAGAATCCACCCTCCAGGCTGACACCCGCTTTAAAACGCGGGTCCTGCGCCAAGGTTTCAGCTGTTGTCGCCCCGCCGTAGGAGTGTCCAAATATGCCCACATGCTCCAGATCCAGCTTGCCTTCGAACAATCCGTTAGGATCTTGTGTATTCCAAGTCGTAAGCGTGTCCAGCACGAATCGGGAATCGGCTGCGCGAATGCTGACACCCTTTACGTTATTTTCATATAGCTCAGCCGATGTCGGGAATTCGGGCTCCGGCGTATAGGAAATGACTCGACCATCAGGGAAGGAAACTTTAGCTGAAGAGTAGGGATGATCCATGCCCACTACAATATAGCCATGACTCACGAGTTCCTCCACAGCCGTCATGCTCTGAAATCGGGTAGAACGGATACCGGGTGAGAACAGCAGAACCGGATATTTTGTCTCAGCGTTTGATATTTCTGCACCTTGGACGACGTGTGTAGGAATCGTTGTGAGGTAACTGAACAACTGCTTCGGTATTCCGAATACAAGGCTGATAGCTTCTCCTAGCTCATCAGGGTAAGGCTCTTTGGGTTTTTGTTTTGCCACATCGGGGTTGACAGGATACCAGACATTGATCATCAATTCCCGCTTGTCGCCAGGTGCCGCACTGAGGGTTTCGTCACGGTTTTGATCGGTCAAACGCTGCGAAATCGGCTGTATCCAGCCTCTTTTCTACTATGATCTGCTATTCGCCGATACAATATCTCTTACTCTAGCATATTCATATAGCATATCTCTTTACAGTTGAGATCGACTCAAGGGGCGGCTTATATCCGCAGGAAACAAAGGAGTCGCAATGGAGAGATTGAAAGGAAAATCACGTATTCAAGGAGGTAATTGCTTTGGGAAGAAAGAGACGAAGCGGCTTTAAAAATAAAAGAATTTCGGTAGACGTCAGACAATCTTCTTCAGCTCAGACGGGACAAGGTGGCAACCCTATTTCTATCAATGCTTCTGATGTTGGGGTAGTAAGAACAGATATTCAGAATAAGTAATCCGATAAAAAAGCTATGAAGCCAACGTGTGCCGATACTCAATCGACACGCGTTGTTTGAGTTTAGCCTGAGTTAGTAATCATCGTTCAAATACATTCCGCACATTAATCTCTTATACTCTGCATCAGTTTCACGGGACGCAAATAATCGGGAATGCTCGTAAAGCCCAATGTATTTAATGATACAGGATTTATTATCGACCTCAAAGGCTTTTTCCATACCGTCGATTAGATATTGAAAACCAACGTCAAATGCCCCTCTGCTTAAATAATAGTGTGCCAGCTCATACAGAAAAAGAATATATAAATCTGGCGTGATCTTGTGCGTATACGTAACAATAGCTTTTTCCCGCACCATAAAGGCTGCAATGTCTGTGTCGAACTTTTTAAGAAAATAGTCTACCTTGATATCCTGTTGATTGGCGGCTCTGACGATTTTGAACAATCCCGGCATCAGCTCGGTTTGTGAAGCTTCAATGCAGTTAACATAATCCAAAATAGCGCTTACATCTCCGGTTAGCATTTTATATAAAAATAGACTGGACCGTGCCCATCCTTTACATTTGTTCAGCCAGTATTGTGTTTCCTCATCCGTCTCCTTCACCCAGCTTAGATCAGCATACGCGTACGTATATTGTAGCGCTTGCTTGTAGTTTCCCTGAGCCTCACAAATGTTCGCACGAAGATAGTTAGAATAGGCCATATAAAAGAACATCGGTCTTTGTGGCTTTTTGAGTGGTTCCTGATTAACCTTATTGGGCTGGTGCATAAGAAGGTATTGAAAATTAGCCTCATCATCCATATCCTGAGCCAGGTCCTTGGCTAAATCCCACAATTTCCTGTGCATATAGGCAATCGCCAGTTCTCTTAATGCGTCGAGTCGGTCGATGTCATCAAGCTGATCCAAAAGTGGAAAAACCCGGTTAGCAGCATCGACGTTTTGTTCTTTATCGGGTCCCAGCCCAAGAATAAACAAGCGATACTGGCACAAGGCCAGTCGTTCTGAACGTCGGCCTCCCTCTCTTTTGACAATATTTTTGTAGAGCAGGGCTGCGGCGGCATGTTTGTCATGTATAAAAAAATCCTCAGCTACTTCGAACAACAGTGGGGCGTAATTCGTGTTATCCAACCATAAATAGCTGGTTTGCCGAATACACTCCAGCTTGCCCAGTTCTTCACATCGGTATAAAAAAGGTTTAATGTGACGCCAATCAGGTAAGGATTCGACCAGACATTCTTCGATGTAATGTTCATAAAAATGGCCTGTATTCAGTCGCATACCGTATGTAACCCGATCCAGTTGCTCTACCGAGAATGGCATTTTTTTGCCCAAAATAGCATGGACTGTTTCCGTTTCTACATCTGCCATTTCGCAAAATTGGATAATGCTTAGGTCTTCTCGTGCCATGAATTGCTCCAGCTCTGTGCGTATCGTGGTTGTATGTTCCAAATGAACCACCCCTTTCACAATCCGGATGCTAAATCAGTGATTATCTGAACATATTATATCACCGTTTTGGGAATGTTTGTATGTGGAAAAGAGAGCGTCTATTCCACCCGCTTCACAGGCGTTGCCTTCAGCACGGCGTAGCCGTAAGCTGTAAGCTCGGCGCGGAAGCCCTTCGCTCCTGCCGACCACTGGCCTTCGCCAAAAGCCAATTCCCATTCCTGCTCGGGAATGTCCAGCTCAAACACGTGGCTTTTACCGGAACGATTAAATAGCACGAGCAGCACCTCTTCCTCGCTGCGGCGCTCATAGGCGAGGGATGCGCCTTCCGGCTCTGCCTCCAGGAAAGTGAGGCTTCCCGCAGCACGCAGCGCCGGGTGCTCCTTGCGCAGCGCAATCAGCTCGCGGTAAAAGTCGAACAGCCCGCGGTCCTGCTTGTTGGGGTCCCACTCCATACACTTGCGGCAGCCTGGATCGGCATCTCCATCCAGACCGATTTCATCACCGTAATAGATGCAGGGCGCGCCCATGTACGTGAACTGGAACAGAACGGCCAGCCGCATCAGCCGCTGGTCATCACCACACAGCGTCAGGAGGCGCGGCGTGTCGTGGCTATCCAGCAGATTGAAGGCCACTTCAGCGGCCTGCTGCGGATAGCGGGCCAACTGCCGTCCGATAGCAAAAGCGAAGCTTTGGGCATCGGACTCCTTTTTGACGAAAAAATCATTCACCGCATAAGTGAACGGATAATTCATCGTCGCATCAAACTGGTCGCCCTGTAGCCATTCAGACGATTCATTCCACATTTCACCCAGAATGTACGCATCCGGGTTGGCCTGCTTGACCGTGGTGCGGAACTCCCGCCAAAAGGCGTGATCCACCTCGTCTGCCACATCCAGCCGCCACCCGTCGATGCCGATTTCTTCGATCCAATATTTTGCCACATCCAGCAGGTACTTCTTCACCTCGGGATGCTCGGTGTTTAGCTTGGGCATCATCGGCTCCAGCCCGAAGGTATCGTAGGTAGGTGTATCATCAACGACTTCCAGCGGGAAGCTATGTACGTGGAACCAGTCCTTGTAAGGGGAGGCTTCGCCTTTTTCCAGTACGTCCACGAACGGCTTAAAGGTACGTCCCGAATGATTGAACACTGCATCGAACAGTACCCGGATTCCCCGGTCGTGGCAGGCATCCACCAGTTTTTTTAACGTCTCCTTGTCCCCAAAATGCGGGTCCACCTCCATATAATCCTCGGTATCGTATTTATGGTTGGTCGTCGCCTTGAACACAGGCGTCATATACAGGGCGTTAATCCCCAACTCGTTCAGGTGGTCCAGATGATCTATAATCCCCTGTAGATCGCCACCAAAAAAATTGTCGGTTTGCGGCGTGTCCCCCCATGCCTCGGCACCTTCCGGGCTAATAGAGGGGTCACCGTTCGCAAAGCGTTCCGGGAAAATCTGATAAAAAACCGCATCCTTCACCCATGCAGGCGGCTTGAGAATATCAATTGGATTCAAAAACGGGTATTGGAACAGGCCGTCTGCATTTTGCGGCTCTTGGGTGGTGAAGTCGTTCTCGTTCATCCATAGCTGTTCTGCTTCGTCTTCCAGCAAAAATCCATATTTCAGCCGGCGGTGAGTGGGCTTTACGGTACATTGGTAGTAATCAAATCTGGCGTCGGTGGCGAATTTGGACATCGGAATGAGCTGTCGGGTGCGATCCCAGTCGTATTTGTCCCCGGTGAGAGCGTGCACAGCGCTCAGGTCATTTTTTTTCACACGGAGTCGTAAATAAATGGTTGCATCATCATAACCAAAAGCCCAATTGCGCTTCGGATGATGGTATATCGCTTCCAGCAGCATATGGTATTCCTCCTATTTTGCAAGCCGTAGAATTTGAAATCATATAGCATATGTCGTATAAGGTAGTTATTAACCTTTTTATGCGGGTTATGTACCATCAATGCTATAATGCCCATTACTATAAAAGAAAAACGATAAGTAGGTGCGCGTGAATGAAAACAAATGTGTTATATATCGAGGACGATCAGGATATCGGAGCTTGGATGCATCAATATTTGGAGGAGCGGAATTACGCTGTGGTGTGGCTGCGCAGCGGAGATGGAGCTGTGGAAGCATCCCGTACATGCCAGCTTGTGATTCTGGATGTGATGCTACCCGGTCTGGATGGATTTACGATTGGAAAAAGGCTCAAGAAGGAACGTCCCGAGCTCCCCATCCTTATGCTGTCCGCCCGTACTTCTATTGACGATAAGCTGCAAGGATTGGATTTTGCCGACGATTATGTGACGAAGCCCTTTCATCCGGACGAGCTGATTGCACGTATGGAGGTTTTGCTGCGTCGATCTGGTACGGTGCCCGAGGAATCCTTACAGTTGGGGCATCTGACGGTGTACCCTCCCGATAACCGTATTGTGAACCGTGATACCGGGGAAGAAATTACGCTGACAGGCAAGCAATATCATATTTTCGCTTATTTGCTACGGCATTTGGGCCAGATTATGACGAAGGAGCAAATGTATGAAGCCGTGTGGGGTGATCCGTATATGGACGGGGACAAAACCTTGATGGTCCACATTCGGCATCTGCGCGAAAAGCTGGAGGCTGATCCTGCCACACCCCGCATCATTGAGACGATTCGTGGTGTAGGCTATCGGGTTAAGGTGTAATGAACGGGCTGCGAAAGGGAACACGTTTCCGAAATTCACTGTTGTTCCGCTACCTGATTATTCTTGTGGTTGCTATGATGCTATTGCCGATTATGCTGCCTGCTATGTTAATTGTAAGTAGTGTCTTGTCTGCTTGGGTTACGGATATGAAGCCTGCTAATTCACATTATCTCTCCAGTTCCCGGACCGAGGATAGCTGGCATCGCGAAGCTGTAGCCTTGAAAGGAGCCACACCAGAGCAAATCTCAGCCCATCTGCGCAAAATACAGCGGGATATTTTCCCCGATTCACAGATATTTTGGGTGGATACCGCAGGTAAAACAAGGTTGGAGCTACCGACACAGCCTGACGTTCCAAAGCAATGGGATGCGGCACAGACAGTTGTATTTATGAAGCAAGCCATAAATTCAGACTTATTTACTGTAGTCGCGTTTATTGGCGGTGGGAAGAGGAACGCCGATCAGGGCTATATGGTATTAAAAATTCCCCGTTCGTTTTATGATCAGCAGCGTAAAGACAATAGCATGACACTGTACTATCTCTTTTTTATTTTACTAATACTCGTAGCATTTATATTCGTATCTCTCCTGTTTTTTGGAGGCATTCGGCGCAGACTGGTGCGGCTTCAGGCAGCCATGTCGCAGAGGGGAGAGGATGGATTGCCCATTCTCGTCAGCACCGGACGACCGGATGAAATCGGCAAGCTGGAGGAAGCGTTCAACCAGATGGTTGAGCAGCTGGCGGAAAGCCGGGGACGTGAGCGCCAGGAGGAAGAGCTGCGGAAAAGGCTGGTCGCTGATCTGTCACACGAT
This sequence comes from Paenibacillus sp. FSL R10-2782, assembly GCF_038592985.1. Classification (NCBI taxonomy): domain Bacteria; kingdom Bacillati; phylum Bacillota; class Bacilli; order Caryophanales; family Paenibacillaceae; genus Paenibacillus; species Paenibacillus sp. FSL R10-2782. The sequence continues at coordinate 562,759 of NZ_CP151951.1, forward strand.
ATTCGGACGCCGCTTACGGTCGTACGCAGCCACCTGTACACATTGGACGACGAAAACCTGAGTGACAGGGGAAAACGGTCTATTTCATTGATGGAAAACAAGCTAAAAGACCTCGGAAGTCTGATCGACAACCTGCTTGCCTATAATCTTCTCTCCAGCGGCAAATACACTTTGAATAACGAACCGCGTGATATCCTGCGACTGGTGCGGGAATGTGCGGCCAGCTGGTATCCGGTTTGGGAAAAGGAGGGCTTTGAGGTGGATATCGACTTGCCTGAGCATAGTATCGTGTGGAAGGTCGATGAGCAGGGCTTTCGCCGTTTGCTAGACAATCTCTTCCAAAATGTAGTTCGCCACGCCGTCTCAGGCCAATATATCGGTATCCATATAGAGGAACATAACGGGAAAGAGGCATTAGTCATTGCGGATAAAGGACCGGGAATGGAGCAGCAATCCAGTGGAAAAGGAGCCGGGATTGGCTTGGCGATTACTGAATTGCTGGCTCGTGAAATGAATCTGGAGAGGGACATTGTCAGTTCATCCGTCGGGACACAAATCCGTTTTTTAAACAAAACTTAAACTAAGAGTTCCCTTGGTCTTAAACTTGGCACGTTACGATAGGTGTCGAGGTGAGAAACTTGAACGAATACATTATTGAAACGAACGGTCTTAGCAAATTATACAAAGGACGCCCTGCGGTCAACCAACTGGATCTGAAAATAGGTCGGGGAGATATTTACGGCTTTCTCGGCCCAAATGGAGCGGGGAAAACGACAACCATCCGTATGCTGCTCGGACTCATTCGCCCGACTCGGGGAACGATTCGCATATTTGGCAAGGATATCCGCAGACATAAGCTGGATATTTTGCGTAAAGTCGGCTCGCTGGTCGAATACCCTTCGTATTACGGTCATTTGAACGCAGTGGAAAATCTGGAGGCCATTCGTCGCATTTTAAATGTGCCCAAGGAGAACATTGCGGACGTGCTGGAAGTCGTTCGACTGACCAAGCATGCCAAGCGCCCGGTCAAGGGCTACTCGCTGGGCATGAAGCAACGGCTTGGTATCGCCGCCGCGCTGCTAGGCCATCCGGAATTGCTTATTTTGGACGAGCCTACCAATGGTTTGGACCCGGAGGGCATTCAGGAAATGCGTGCATTGATTCAGGCGATGCCCAAGGAACGAGGAATCACCGTGCTGGTATCCAGCCATCTGCTGAGCGAAGTGGAGCATATGGCGAATACGGTGGGAATTATCCGCGAAGGAGAACTGGTTTTCCAGAATACGATTCACAATCTCCGTCAGGAATCCGCAGGGGGGATTCGTATTGTGACGTCAGACCCGGAAACAGCCCAGCTCATTGCACGTGAGCAGGGTTATCATTCGGTGAGAGACGGGGCTGCTCTGGATTTTGAAAATATGAATGACGCAGCTGTGGCGCTGCTGGTCAGAAGGCTGGTCGAAAACACGCATGCTATATACCGTGTAGAGGAACGCCGCAAATCCCTGGAGGATATGTTCATGCAGGTCGTCGGCAAAGGAGGGACTTCCCTATGATGCTACGAGCGCTGACTGCGGATCTGCTCAAAGCGCGCAGAAAGGGTATCTGGTTTCTGGTGTTTCTAGGACCACTTGGGCTGGTGGCGATGCAGGCACTGAATTTCGGGCTTCGTTATGATTATCTGATTCCGCGCAGCAAGGGTCATCTGTGGGAAGCCTTGATGGATAACATTGCTATTTTTGTTCCCCTTGCGCTGGTGTTAGGGGCCACGATGGTCGCTTCCATGCTGGCGAATGTGGAGCATTCGTCCAACTCATGGAAGCAACTGCTGGCCTTGCCGATCTCCAAATTCAGCGTCTATATGGCCAAGCTGACGCTGGCTATCGGGATGCTGTGTGTATCCTGCCTGCTACTTACCGTTGGAACGTGGGGACTGGGCATGATACTTGGCTTCGGGGGAGAGCCTGCTCCGATAGGAGAATTACTGCGGCTCGGATTCTGGCCCTTGGGAGGTTCACTGCCCATTCTCGTACTGCTGTTGTGGCTAACGGTCACGTTTCATAATCAGGCACTGCCTGTAACACTAGGCATTACGCTAGGCATCGGCAGCTTGTTTGCTTCCCAGCTATCTGGGTATTTTCCGCTGGCTTGGCCTCAATTCGCATGGGCTGCACCTCAGGCGTGGATGTTTGCGTCTATTGGCTGCGGAATGGGTGCGCTTCTCAGCCTGCTGACGGCGGCTCATTTTAGCAGAAAGGATGTGGCGTAATGTTCGGAGGATATGTACGACTGCTTTCTGTTGAACGTTTGAAAATAGCCAAGTCGCCCGTCTGGTTGCTTGCGCTCGTCAGCCCGGGGATTGCCGTTCTGATCGGACTGCTGTCGACTCCCGGAGGGAATTGGCTTGCCTTGTTATCTACTATGCTCACATTGCATGCGCTGCTATTTCTGCCGATGCTGACCGCCGTATTTGCGTCCTTGGTCTGCCGATTCGAACATGGGGGCGGCGGCTGGAAGCAACTGTTGTCGTTGCCATTGTCCCGCACCAGTCTCTACGCAGCCAAGCTGACGATGATTATGGCTTTGGTGGGGCTGACTCAGCTATTGTTCGGGGGAGCGCTGCTGGGTGTCGGAGCTGTGCAGGACATGAACGGGCCGATTCCTTGGTCTATGATTGCCCAAAGTCTGCTCGCAGGCTGGGTAGCCTGTCTGCCGCTGGCTGCGTTACAGCTGATGGTGTCTTTCCTATGGTCCAGCTTTGCCGCGCCGCTCGCCTTGAACTTTGTTTTCACAGTGCCCAATATTCTGGTCGCCAACTCACAGACCTATGGTCCGTACTATCCGTGGGTACAGCCTGTGCTGGCGATGATGCCTGCCGGAAGAGACAGCTTCGGGGCTTTCATCGTACCAGCCGATACGCTGATTACGGTTGTTCTGGGCAGCTTTGCTGTGTTTGGGATTGCGGGCCTGACGGTATTCCGTCGTAAAGAAATATAAGACGGAATATGAGGATTCAGCTCTATCTGTTTTTTCAAGGTCTCTATGAAAACAAATGACCCTCTTATGGGTCATTTGTTTTAAAGTTATCGTTCTTCCAGGTCATATTTCAGCCCTGATATATAAAGATCATTCAACTTCTAGCTCGGGAAGTTATTCTAAATGCGGCATAGGTCATCAGGGCATAAATAATGCCGTACATCGCCCATGTATCCAAGTTGGCTCTAAAGGTGGCTATATTTGTTGTGATAAATAGGAGGGGAAGTAAAAGAGCTACACCTACACCCGGTAGAATTCTCGAATGAAGAATTGCGCACATAATTCCCGTTATAATGGCGATTAGAGGGCATACGAGCAGAGTGGGAACAAGGGGGTTCAGTTGGTGAAAAACTAAATAAATCATAAATACACCTCGCCTTGAAGGAGTATGGCAACTTCGTAGCTAATTTGTGCCCAAAAAACGAACCATTTCTTTATCGGAATGATAGCTCAAGGGAATGACAGCCTCCTCGGAACCTGTCTCTAAACTGTAGCGTCGTATTTCTCTGACTCGGTCCAAAGGTTTTTTCTTAACAAAGTCATATAATATATCAATTGAATTTCCAGAAATATGTGTACCTGATATATATCCTCTTTCAGTTTCTTTTTTTTGAATAAAATCTTTACTCTGTTTTAATTGAATTTTTTTAACGTTTTGTAAGGAATCATCCCATACCATGATTTTATTATTATTTGATATGATATACAAATTTCCGTCATGTATTGCAGTATCATACAAGGAAAATGATTCGTTAGAGATAGAAATTTCTTTATCTAGGGTGCCATTGGAGGGATTTACAATTTGCATAACAGGCCGATCCTGAATACCCGGACGATTTCCATCCAGCATGACGATTAAACGATTATGAAACCATTGAAGGGACGATCCGTTATTTTGCCCCACTGGATAATATGCTTGTTCCTGAGATTTATGATTTGGGATAGAATAATTATGAAGCAAGCTATTTGTGTTTAGGTCAATTACATAAATACCGACGTTTTCTCCATTCCCGTCTATGTATAGTACATAAGCTTTATTATCTTTTTCTACCACAGATTGGAAATATCCTGGCAACATTATGTGATGAAGTGTCGAATTGCCGGTCTTTGAATATACCAACTCATTAGCATATACCTTTGGCGAATATTGTGGATTGTTACCCACATTCATTGAGAAAAATAGATATTCTCCACTACTTTTAACAAAAGAGGTGCCGATTGCTCTATCCTGGTCGTACTTTGAAGGACCAAAAAAAGAGCGAATGATCCCTGATTTATCCAGAACATAATGCCGATTTTGTCGCTCAGAGGTGATATAGTAGTTGCCAGACAACTTGGTAGAATAATAGAGAGCACGACCATTTTCTAGCTTCTGCACACCTATAATATCTCCAGTAGGGCTGTAGCTTACAAGATCAGCACCTTCCTTCATTGCGTCAGAATAGATGGCCACAAAGCCTTTTTCAGCGGTATTCAGTTCTATATTTTTTGAGAGAGCACTCATAGATGGATTAGAATTTTGAGATGAATGATTTTCTGTATTTTTATTAATGATAAAAAGGGTTAAAAGAAGAACGATTATGCATGCTATAACAATTACGATCCAAACCACCTGTTTCTTTGTTAGCAATGTCTTTACCCCCATGAGAATTTTGATATCAATATAAAAAATGATTCCAGTTAGTAGAATTGTGTATTTCAACTAACTGGAATTTTAAGTATTATAGTTGATTACTATGATTAGTTACTATAATATATACTCGTATTACCTGATTTTGCAATTTCCATTGGAGTTACAATAGGGTCGATAGTGACATAATCGACATCAATTCCTTGAGTTTTCCACGCTTTCCATACTAATTGTGAGCAATAAAATTTATCTTCAGACCACGGATTAACAAAATTCCAATTGTAAGGTTTACCTATTTTCGTGTAGGCATAGCTGGCAGCCCCTGTATAATTACTGCTACTAGCACCTTTAACATGCATAGCATAAATATTGGTACGACTACCCCAATCGTTTGTATGATACTGTACTCCATCTGCAGGGAATGATTCTATAGTGTAGCCGTTGGTATTAGATACGATCCCTGCATGTCCAGGGTAACCAAAATCAATTCCCCAAGAGCTTGCGTTAAAGGCTACTAAAATATCTCCGTAGGAACCTAATTTAGTAGCGTTCGGCGAAATGGCTGTGTTCCGTTCGTCAGATTTGTCTCCTTGCAACGCGATCGCTTGCTGGTCTTCGAGGGCTTTTTCTTTTAATTTTCCACTATTGATATACTCAATTTCTTCCATATTATGCTTCTTAACCATTTCAATATCCTGATCAGTCATTCCTGCACCCTTCATTTCCTGGTAAACATCAGTGGAAATGGATGAATTCACTTCTTCAGCGCTGGCTTGAATAGTAGGGAGAGCCAAAACACTGATTACAACACTTAAAGATATAATCGTTTTAAATAATTTGTTCATATTACTTCAGCCTCCATCGTTAATAAATTAGATAAAACAAAACAATACAATACACTACATAATAGATACATGGTTTTCAGTTTTTCGTTTGAATCAAAGTCAAAATTCACCTCCACATGTAAAAGTGATCATCCAGCCCTTTGATATTTTTATAAAAGACCGAGGTAAAAGTAAGCTTATGTAATGTTATAAAAAGAAACAAAGGGAAGAAGTGACAGCTTAGTATATTGAATCAGGTAAACGCACTTCGCCAGAGGTATTACCTGAATACAACCATTCTATTTTCGGAAGAAGTTAGGTCTTAAAACCCTTTATTTCTTGTATTCTTATTTACTCATTATCTGGTATTATAATATACATATTTAACAATAAAATTCTTTAAAATGGTCTAAATGGATGTATTATAGGCGTGAACGACATGTTTATGTCAGGTTATATTTTTAAAAGAGCTGCTTGTATCAATCATTAAAATCTGTCGGGAGTTTTGAAAGGGGATGTTACTTTGCTGAAGGTTGCTATTTGTGATGATGAAGTGGAGCAACAAAATCATGTGAAAAAGCTATTCTTGAAAATGGACCAAGAATTTCATATTTCTTGCTTTTCCTCTGGTGAGGAACTGTTAGCTTATTATCAAGAAAATGAAAAAAATCCCTTTCATGTTCTTATTCTGGATATTGAGATGATCGGTATGAATGGCCTTGAGACAGCAAGAATGATACGTGCAATTCCAGATTATGATGTTCAGATTATTTTTTTAACAAGTTATCCTGAGTATGTGATGGACAGCTTTGATGTTCAGACATTTCAATATTTGCTTAAATCAGTTTCCTACGAAATTTTTGAACAGAAAATTATTAAATTATCTAAATATATTCTTTCTTTAAAGAAGCGTTTTCTGGTCATTAAAGTAGATTGTCAAGAGATTGTATTGAAATATGCGGATATTATATCTGTAGAAATGCATGGTGGATCTATGAGTCGTCGAAAACTGGAGATTACAACCATATGTGACAAGTTCCTTATGAGGGGAATTCTGTCCGATTATGCAAAAAGACTGGGGCATTATCAATTTTTACAGGTTCATCGTTCTATTCTTGTTAACATGGAACATATTAACAAATTTTCGGGGCATTTCGTTTTTATGTCGAATGGCACAGAATTCCCTATAGGTCGCTCCAAATTAAAGTCTGTTAAGGACGCTTATACCAAATATATGATTGGTGAATTTAAGGTAAATGGGTGATTTAATGATATACAAGTTTCTTGTGTGAGACATTGTTTTGAAGTTAATGTAGTAAGTACATACATGAAGGTAATCAGCAGATGATGGGAAGTTATTTAATTCGTTTTATGGAAGGTAAAGCATTGGAAGGAGGATCCTTGAACGATTGCGGAGTATGTGAACAGGCTGCTGGTATTGTCAGTTTCTTTTATAATAACACTTATATTTTTTATATTTAAAAAAAACCTTAAGCGGGGAGGTAACCCTAGAGTACATGGAGGATACTATTTAATAATAGTACTTGTTATACTAATCAGTACACTCATTATAAACACGTTATTTCATTATTGCAGTACAAATATTTTTTGTGTATTCTCTGTTATTGGACTATTGATCGTTAATTTGTTGGTTCTTTATTTGTTCTGCAATATGATCGAAAAGTTTAGATTGGCTGAAGTGAATGTGCAATTGCTAAGACAAATGGAATATCAGGATACAACTTATGATAAAACAACTAATTCCTTCAAGGACATCAAGCGGATTATACATGATACCAATAAGCATCTCTTGTTTATAGATAGATGTATTGAGGAGGGGAGGTTGCATGAGGCCTCAGGATATATCCATCTGACTCTGGACAAGATAGACATTTCGTATTTGAAAGTAAATACTGGAAATCTGGTCATTGATGCGTTGGTAAGTAATATATTAAATATTGCACAGGATAACGGAGTACGGGTCAAATACAAAATTAATCTTCTTGATAAAAACCTGAAAATCGAAAGATATGATCTCTGTGTCTTGTTAGGAAACATATTGGACAATGCAGTTGAAGCGGCGATATTATCAGGCCAGACAGATGATAAGTATGTGGAGATTAATATATTTTCTAATGAGTACACGCTATTTATGAATGTTATTAACACAATGAAGGATTTCACATGTAGTTTTCGTACGAAAAAACAAGAGCCTGATTTTCACGGAAACGGGTTAGCTAACATTCGAAGGGTTACGGAGAAATACGATGGAAATATACGTATTGAGGCTATGAATCACAGATTCAACATCATGGTTTCTCTTCAGCTTTTAGAATGAATATAGTTGGATAAGTATGTTTTTTGAAGTATACATCGCGCCGGATTGATAAAATACGATAATACATCTCAACCCGGCGTAGGACACATTTTATACTAAGCCCGGCAGGGCACGGATATTGTCACTGATGAGGTGGCAGGAGGCGTCGAACCTGGCTTGCTCTTCCGGGCTTAGCTCCAGCTCGATGACCTCTTGAATTCCTTTACTGCCGATGATCGCCGGAACGCCTGTGCAGACATCGGTATGTCCATACTCGCCGTCTAATACGGCCGATACTGCTATAATTTTACCGTCATCATTCAAAATCGAACGGGTAATGTACGCCAGCGCATTAGCAATGCCGAAATAAGTAGCCCCTTTGCGGGTGAAAATCTCCCAGCCTGCATCCTTCGTTTTGCGGGCGATGTCATCCAGATCGACGTGGCTGAACCGCTCCTGATGCTGACGCAGGATGTGCAGGATTGGCTTGCCGCCAATGGTCACGTGCGACCATGCAACGAACTGGGAATCACCGTGCTCGCCAAGAGCATACCCCTGTACGCTGCGCGGATCTATGGAAAACACCTCGGAAAGCAGCGTCTTAAGCCGGGACGAGTCAATGGAGGTGCCCGTGCCGATCACCTTGTTGCGTGGAAGACCGGATATGCTTTGTACGAGATAGGTCACAATATCGACAGGATTAGCTGCAATGACGAAAATGCCGTCAAAGCCGCTTGCCATAATCGCCGTTACAATTTCGCGCGTAATGATCACTGCATCATCCAGTACGGACAGACGATCTTGACCTGGTTTGGGGTTAGCCCCTGCCGTGATAATGACAACGTCCATATCCGTGCAATCTGCATATCTTCCTGCATGTACCTTGGTACGTGTGGACGTAAAATCCATACAATGGGACAGATCCAGCGCATGGGCCAAAGCCCGATCATACGTGCGGTCAATCATCATAATTTCGTCACAAATGGACTGATTGACCATTGAGTAGGCACAGCTCGAACCAACCATACCCGCGCCGACAATAGCTACCTTCCTTGCCTTCCCCTTCATTTATGTTTCCTCCTCGTTCCAGCGAACGTTAATATGCTATAAATTATGCCTTAAACCCATTTTACGTTACATAACATAACATATTGCTGAGCTTTTGGAAATATCCATTGTTTTGCCTTCATTCCGAAAAATATAAAAATAACGATGGCCAGAGGTGCATATATATGCTGAAATATAGAGAATACATGGAATACGCAGTGTTTTTGCAGGTATGGATTGCAGGGAGTGAGTAGCTTCTTTTTGAGGTGGCATACGCATGGATTGTACTTTTCGACGCATTGATGGTAGGAATAATGCCATGGGATTATGTAGAGTATGACATTTATGTGACGTTTCTAAAAAATGCTCCCTAATTGAATGGGAAACATGCGAGGCACCACGGACTTTGTCAGATTTTAAATGCTGCTGGTTTATCCAGCAATAAGCTATATAACATGGTGCTGTACAAGCGAAGCGGTGGCGATGGGAAGCCCATCCGACTGCGCAGTGGCACAATAGGAAACTTTTAAGCCGCGCTTATCATGGTAATATGAAGTCGCTTCCTGCATTTTTATAAAATATTCGCTTATGACAAAGGTTCCTAGCAGTCCGCAATATTAGAACATTTTTGCCAAAGGGTTTCCATTTGATTCCGCGAATTGTACATATACAAGCTTATTTCTTTCCATACCATCCGGGGAGGTAATGATCAATGGAAGAAAGCAGATCGACGACGGAAGCAGCAAAGCAGTTGGGAATCGGAGCTAGTACCCTTCGTAAATATGCGGCAGCGCTGGAGGAGCAGGGCTATGTGTTCCCCCGTTCCGCCAATCAATCGAGAATGTTCAGTCCAGAGGATGTAGAGTGCTTAAAGGTGATGCGAGGGGCGTTGCGTGAGGAGCATTTGACGATGGAGCAGGCGGTTCAGGTGGTGCTTGAGAGGATAACCGCACCCTTCCAAATCGAGGATGCAGGCGTCCGTTTGCCCCCCGTATCGGACGGTGAGTCCCTGGCTGCAACCTGGGAGGAAATATTGGCTGCGGCAGAGGGCAGGGATGAGTCTGTAATGCAGGCGCAAGCCGCCGCTACTCTTGAATCGATAGGAATAGAGGATGAAGTTAGCGTGCAGGAACAACAGAAGCATACCTTGGAGCTAACGATTGAGCACAGGCTGGAGCAAACAAGGGAGAGGGAGAAAGAAGAACCGGAACAGACACCAGTGCAGATCCAAACGCAGGAGCCTATAGAGTCCCAAGCAATGACGGAGATGCAGATCATGGTGCAGAGCGCTCTACTGGAGATGCGAAGTCGATTGGAAGAGCTGGAAACAGAGCATAGCCGTTTGGTGGAAAAGAACATCAACCTCTCCAATCAGTTGGAGGAACAAAAGCGCTGGATGAAAGAAAGGGTGGAGGAAGAACGGGATCGGCAGTTAATCACCAATTTGCGAACCTATCAGGGCAGACAGCGTAAGTCACGCGGTTCGCTGCTGTCCTGGCTCGGTTTGACACCACGCAGACGTAGAGAAGCATAGGTATGATAAGACCATCAGACCTTCCCGGTTCTGGTGGTCTTATTGCGGATGGTATAATAGCGAACAGACCGGATTGAATGGATTTAGGGCAACTGGCGTATACAAGAAAACAAGAGCTAGTCGCATATTTAGCGTTGCTGCAAAGTGTATAGGAAAGGGATATCAGAATGTTTGCTTGGTTACGGAATGCTTATGAATGTTGGATAGATTATCCAAAACAGCCCGGCGATCTGCTGAGCGGACGTTATCATATTCTTTCGCTGCTGGGTATGGGAAGCTATGGTCTGACCTACCTCTGTCTGGACAAGCATAATGGGCAGGAGGTGGCGGTCAAGCTACCCAGACCGAGCAAGCGGGCGAAAGGTGTTCAACTGTTACAGCGTGAAGCCGACATTATGCGACAAATGGAACACCCCTATATCCCGAAGCTGCTCGAAAGTGCGGAGCATCGGAATGAATTGTACTTGGTCATGGAATATATCTCCGGCATGACGCTGGAGGAGCTTATATTTGAACAGGGGCGTTCTTTTACGGAACAAGAGTGTATCGTCTACACCTTGGAGCTAATGGAGCGGGTTGTGCATGTGCATGAACGAGGCTACATCCATCGGGATATCCGCATTCCCAATGTGATCCATCGCGAAGGGAAACCGTACTTGATCGACTTTGGCCTTGCACTGGCGATGGGCGAGCAGCAGGAGGATGTATTTACCGAATCCATGCTGGAAAAGCGCGCACCTGAACGACAGGATGTCGCTATCTACAGCGATTTGTACGATGTCGGGCATTTGATGCTTTTTATGCTGTATAGCAGTTACGAGCCTCAGCCGGACCAACCGCCGGGAAGCTGGCAGGAAGAATTGAAGCTGAGTTCACCTGTGCGCCATCTGCTGGAATGTCTTTTTCAGATTGGCCCCAGGTATGAACATAGTCGTCAGCTTATGATGGAACTGGAGAAGGCGTTGGTGCAGCAGGAGGGTTAGTCCTTAAAGATCGTCCATACAAATATCGGACATTCGCCGCAAAAATGGGGGAATGCCCCCCTTACGCATTTGACCAGGTCTACATACAATGATCCTGTAAATGAGCGAAAGGAGTGTTGTAAATGAGTCATATGTGTGGAGTAGGCGGTATGGGGTGCGGCGGAGGTTGGACTTCAGTAGGAGCGATTCTGGTTCTGTTTATTTTGCTGGTCATCATCTCCAAGACTCTGTTTCTGTAATTCCGGCGAAAGACGATTTCCTGTAAAATGCACAGATGTTGCCCTGCATAACGCCGGGCGCACAACAATAAAGCGAAGTCCCATGATGAGAGGGGTCTTCGCTTTATACGATTTGAAGGAGCCACTGGCTTCCTTCCTATGCTTGGGTTCATTCGTCGCAGCTCAATACTTACGAACTGGAGTAATGACGGCGTTTGTCCTTGTAATATTGGTGTCCGTTATAGCTGTTCTTGTATCCTGAATCTGATGAAGAACGGCGTTTACGATCGTAATAACGGTCCGAGCTGTTGTATTTCCGCTTATGAGAATGAGAGGTGGAATGAAGCAGGCGGTGCAGTAATTTTTTGAGCATCGTCTAATCCTCCTTCTTATCCTGTCCGACTGATACATAGATCACTTTCTGATATAGACAGGTTCTTATGAAACGGTAATACGCAGCGGTGTTGGAACGGGTTCCACTAATTTAAAGGCTTTAAGGATTTGGCCTGAAACTCGGCAATATCCTTGAACTCTTCTTCAAATTTACGCGAAATACGGATATAGATCGGCAGTAAATCACGGTAAATATCCACATGCTCTGCCACGGGCTTATGCTGGTGAGTGGTGCCGATCATACCAGATACAGTGTCCAGCGAATCAATCCGTCCCAGTGCGTACAAGCCCAGAATAGCTGCGCCAAGACAGGAGCTTTCCAGACTTTCCGGGATAATGACCTCTTGATCGAAAATATCCGCCATGAGCTGTCGCCATAGCTCCGAGCGTGCAAATCCGCCAGTGGCGTGAATGACCGAAGGTCTGCCAATGACCTCTTCCATGGCCAGCATAACTGTGTACAGATTGAACAGCACACCCTCCAGAGCAGCGCGGATCATGTGCTCTTTTTTGTGACGCAGGGACAAGCCGAAGAAGGAGCCGCGGGCATTCGGGTCCCACAGGGGCGCACGTTCTCCGGACAGATACGGGAGAAAGAGCAGGCCGTCCGAGCCGGGGCGTACCTGTTCCGCGATTTGGGTCAGCACATGGTACGGATCAATCCCCAATCGTTTGGCGGTTTCCACCTCGGAGGCTGCAAATTCATCGCGAATCCAGCGGAACACAATACCGCCATTGTTCACCGGGCCGCCGATCACCCACAGCTTTTCGGTCAATGCGTAACAGAAAAAACGTCCCTTGTCATCGGTCAACGGCTTATCTACCACGGTGCGGATGGCTCCGCTGGTACCGATCGTGACAGCGATAACCCCTGGCTTGATGGCATTCACCCCAAGGTTGGACAAGACACCATCGCTGGCTCCTATAACAAAAGGAGTTGTTTCCAGCAAGCCCATATCATGTGCATAGGTAGCGTCCAGTCCCTTCAGGACATGAGTTGTCGGCACCAGCTCAGACAACTGCTCCTTTGTGACACCTGCAATGCGCAGTGCTTCCTCGTCCCAATCCAACTGCTGTAAATTCATGAGACCGGTAGCGGAAGCAATCGAATGATCCACGACGTATTGCTGGAACAACCGGGCAAATACATATTCTTTAATGGAAATGAATTTGTACGTCTGAGCCGCAACATCTGGTAAATCCCGTGTAATCCACATCAGCTTCGTCAGTGGTGACATGGGATGAACGGGTGTCCCGGTGCGCAAGTAAATGTCATGTCCATTGTATTCATGCTTGAGCGAGTCAGCCCATTTGGCGCTGCGGTTATCTGCCCATGTGATCGAGGCGGTCAGCGGCTTGCCGTTTTTGTCCACCGCCAGCACGCTGTGCATGGCCGAACTGAAGGAGACGAACAGCACATGCTCGGCTGCTACTCCGCTTTGTTTCATGACCTCCTGTACCGTCGTCACGACGGCTTTGAAAATATCGTCCGGGTCCTGTTCCGCTGCATCCGGCTCAGGTGTATGCAGCGGATAGCCTACATGATGCTGAGCAGCAATATTGCCGTTTTCTTCAAAAAGCACCGCCTTGGTACTGGTCGTGCCGATATCGACTCCGATCATATATCGGGTGTCTGTCATATTCGATCTCCCCTTCACTTACCGTTATTAACTCATTATCGTTAAATTAACACACTCAGCAGCATAATCAAACCGAAAGCGACCAGGGAGAGGATCGTTTCCATCGCGGTCCATGATTTGAGCGTCTGCGGAACCGTCATGTTGAAAAATTCTTTGATCATCCAAAAACCGGCGTCATTCACATGCGAAAGGATCAGCGATCCCGCTCCTGTAGCAAGCACAACCAGCTCGACATTCGCGCCAGGTGTAAGTGCCACCACAGGTGCGACAATACCGGAGCCTGTCGTCATCGCGACTGTAGCGGACCCGGTGGCAACACGAATGAGCGCAGCGACCAGAAAAGCAAACACGATTACATTCATATGCGTCCCCGTAGCCACCGCTGCAATGGCCTGACCTACGCCGCTGTCGATCAATACGGTTTTAAACGCGCCACCACTGCCGATGATTAAAATAATAGAGGCTGTGGGTGCCAGACATTCACTGGTAAAACGGGACAAGTCCTCTTTCTTCAAGCCGCGTGCGTAACCAAGCGAGAAAAACGAAAATACAGCCGCAATCAGTAACGCCATAACTTCATCACCGATGAATTTGAAAAATACCGTAAGTGGATGCGCATTGGATGGGTCCACGATTTCAGCGACCGATCCGCTGAGCATCAGGATAACAGGCAGCAAAATCGTAAACAAGGTAATCCAAAAAGGAGGTAACTGCCGTCCTGTTGTATTGGTGAACTGCTCGTCCAGCTTCTCGGATGGTCTGACCATGATTTTTTTGCCAATCCAGGCACCGAAGACCGGGCCTGCAATAATAGCGGACGGAATGCCGACGATGAGCGCATACCCTATCGTGCGTCCGATATTGGCATTAAAGGCTTCAATGGCGATCATCGGAGCCGGATGGGGCGGCAAAAGACCATGTACCGTCGATAGCCCCGCCAGCATGGGAATACCGATTTTCAGCAGTGACATATTCATTTTACGGGCGACTGTGAACAGAATCGGAATTAATAAAATAATACCAACTTCGAAAAATACCGGAATACCCACGATAAAGCCTACGATCATCATGGCCCAATGGACACGTTTTTCACCAAACCGATCCATAAGTGTAGTTGCAATACGCTCAGCACCGCCGGATTCTGCCATCATTTTACCAAGCATGGTGCCCAGCCCAATTACGATTGCGATGGAACCAAGCGTGCTGCCAAGGCCCTTGGTGATGGAGGCAGTAACTTCATGTCCCGGCATCCCGTTAACCAGCCCGAGAAATACGGATGAAAGCAGTAGTGAAACAAAGGGATTCCATTTAAACTTGGCAATCAGCAAAATCAAAAGAATGATGGTAATTAGTGCCCACGTAAGTAGTGAAGCGTTATGGCTCAAGCCGAATAGGGTGTTCATAAAGTAATGCCTCCTTATGCGTTAATGTGTAGTACATGTATACTTGTCGACAACTTTAGTATAAAAAGGAACTGCGCCAGCTTAGAACACATAAAGCGTGGTGCAGCGGCTCCTTTTATATATTTTACAGATTAGGACAGACTTTTGCGGTAGGGGGACAGAACGCTGTCGTTTACCGCGTTGCGGGTGTCCTGGTAATGATCCTCGATAAATTCGGACAGCTCCTGAGCGCTCCCTTGGTTTAAAGCGTTTGCAAAGGTGCGATGTTTGTGAATCGTGACTTGAGATTCTTCAATCTTAGACGTAAAGCGTTGTTCTGTGGCAGCCAGCATGACCGTCAGGATCAACTGCCTCATTCCGTTCCAGGTGTGGAAAATACGAGTATGGCCTGCTTCCAGCACCAGAGCCTCATGGAAATTGAAGTCCTGAAGAGAAAATTCAACGACGTCTCTGTGCTTGAGAGCGACTTCCATTTTGTCAATCATCCGGTTTAAAGCGGTCACCAATTCGCTATTGTCTCTATGTACAAATCTTTGTACGACAAAATGCTCAATCAGCACACGTACATCGAATAGCTCCTCCATATCAGCGGGCGTCATGCCGATGACAATCGCCCCCATGCGCTCCAAGCGAAGCAATCCTTCACTGGAAAGCACTTTTAACGCTTCACGAACAGGAGAACGGCTGGTGCCAAAATCGGCAGCAATCTGATTTTCAGATAATACTGTGCCGGGCGTCTGCATGCCACGGATAATTTGAAGTCGAAGCTCACAAGCAATCCTTTCACCAAGCGATGCACCCTGTAGCCAGACTGATGGATATTTCATGTGCATACTCCTATCCTGGAAATTTCGGTTGCCTCTTTCGGGCATACTTGTATACAAGTTATGAAGTATTATATACCCCGTAAAAGATACTTGTAAACGGTGTCAATGGACATCGGTTCCATTTCAATGCTTTTAGCGTTACAATAGAAGTAGAAAAGAAGCAGGAAAAAGCAGCAGTGAAAGTGGAACGAACACGGAAAAGAAGGAGATCGTTTAATGATTATTATTAAAACCAAAGAACAAATTGAAAATATGAAGAAAGCTGGCGAAATTTTGGCTGCTTGCCACCGGGAAATTGCCAAAATGATCAAGCCTGGAATTACAACGCTGGAAATTGACGCCTTCGCGGAATCGTTTATGAAAAAGCATGGCGCAACGCCGGAACAAAAGGGCTACAACGGCTACCAGTTTGCGACTTGCGGATCGCCTAACGATGTCATTTGCCACGGTTTCCCGAACAAGACACCGTTGAAGGACGGGGACATTGTGACGATTGACATGGTCGTAAACCTGAACGGCTGGCTGGCGGATTCCGCCTGGTCGTATGCCGTGGGTAATGTTTCCGAGCAGGCGCAAAAGCTGCTGGACGTTACCAAGGAATCCCTGTACAGAGGGATTGAGCAGGCTGTAATCGGTAACCGGATTGGAGATATTTCCCATGCGATTCAAACCTATGCGGAAGCGGAAGGCTTCTCGGTTGTGCGCGAATTCATCGGTCACGGTATCGGAGAAGATATGCATGAGCAACCGCAGGTTCCGCATTATGGACCACCGCATCGCGGACCTCGCTTGAAGGAAGGCATGGTCATTACGATTGAGCCGATGCTGAACACGGGCACCTACCGCAGTAAAGTGGATGCAGACGGATGGACGGCACGTACAATGGACGGCGGCTTGTCGGCGCAATACGAGCATACGCTGGCGATTACAGCAGACGGCCCGATTATTTTGACACAGCAATAAGCCACAAGACAAAAAGACACGACTCTCCTGTTGGAGGATCGTGTCTTTTTGGTTCAGCATTTTGCATTATTCGATTCCCAATGCTCGAAAGTACAATAGATAGACGAACTAAACCGTTTCAATCTATATATTGCTGATCTGAAATCGCTCTTGGGATTGTTGCAAAATGCTCAGGTGTATGCAACAACATGCTTGCTGCACGCGAGTATCTGTTTGTCAGATTCGGACTTCTGCCTCATTCGGATTGAGCTGACGATATTGAAAATACATACGGAGCCGCCAGTGCAGCAATGTCCCGAACGCGAGGATGAAAAATAACCCTGCCGTCTGTGGAATGGTAATGTAGCGCTGAATAAACTCATGCAGCAGCAGGCGAACGATCAGCAGACTGATCAGGATAAAAAAGAAGGTGCGTGAGCGTTGTACAAAAACCTGTCCTTCTTGCATCTCAAACCTGGTGCTGCGAATCAGCGGATACGAGAAAATAAACCAGCCGATCAGAAAAGCGCCCATCGCCCAAAGCCAGGGAACCCGTACCTCTGGCACGATAAACATCATAAAGCCGGTGCTCATGCCGAGCGGAGGGATGATAATCTTTTTGGCGTTAACCGGGCGATGACCTGTCTTCATACGGATGAAAATAGCCGAAACAGCGATCAAGATCATGCCGAAGGTTGCGCCATATTGCAGAATTGGGGTGCTGATATGAATCATGGACTGGGCCCCCTCTATAAGAAATGTAAGCGTTATTGGCCAGACTGCAAATATTTTTCATTATACCACATATGTAATGGATATATTTAGTTACAGTCTTTCCTCCGGCAAGCGGATTATACGCTCGATTGTGGTGACTGGCCCAACGATCTCGGGTCTTTATCATACTTATGCAAGATTCTCTGCTTGTACCTCTCCTTGCGCCGATTTTTTCTCCTGACGCATGATATACCCCATGGCTGTAATAATAAGGATAAAGGCGATGAGCGCGAGAAAAGGAATGGTAATAAAATCAAACCAGTTCAGATAATCCTGTTCACAGGATACTCTTCCACAGGAAGTTGAAGCCTGTGTAGCCGCTTTGGCGGCTGCATGGATACGCTGAATCGTAAAATGATAGGCCGAAATCGCGCCTCCAATGATAGCCAACGGCATGACATAACGACGAATTCCCGTGTCCCCTCGAAAATAAGCGATTCCGAGCAGCAGAGTCAGGGGATACATCAGAATGCGCTGAAACCAGCATAGCTTGCAAGGCTCATACCCCAAAATTTCGCTGAGATAGAGGCTGCCTAATGTGGCCACACAAGCTACAACCCAGGCGGCAAACAAAGCAATATCCGTTTTTTTAAACGATCCAATCATAGTAACGCTCCTTTTTGGATTCAAATGCGAACAAAATGAACTCACCGTGTCTGGTCCGATCAGCAGGCCTCTGCCGATATGGATGTCTTATCCGTATTGTACTGTATTTTGAGTGCAGGGTCATACTTAAACATATTGACATCATTCACTATCGTTTTTATAATTACAATAGTTTGGGAAGTTAATAAGGATTCAAGATTCAGATATATATACTATGAGAAGTGTAGGAGTGTGTCCAGAATGTCGAGTATCGAAAAGAACGAAACTCTGTCTGTCATTAGTGAAAGACATGCGGTAAAAAGTTATGTTAAGGATTTTAAATTGCCAGAGGAAGATCTGGAAGCTATTTTGACAGCTGCGATAGAAGCTCCTTCCGCCTGGAACCTTCAACACTGGAAATTCCTCGTGATTGAAACCGAAGCTGACAAGCAAAAGTTGCTGCCTATCGCTTACAACCAGGGTCAAGTAGCGGAAAGCTCTGTAACCATTGCCGTTTTGGGTGATCTGGAAGCGAACCGTAACGCAGTGATTTATGATCAAGCGGTAGACGCTGGTACAATGCCCGCAGAAATCCGTGACGCATTGGTAGGTCAAATCAACGGTGCTTACCAAAACGCACAAGTAGCTCGGGATGCAGCGATCCTGAACTCTGCTTTTGCGGCACAGAATATTATGCTGGCTGCTAAATCGCTTGGCTATGACACTTGCGCTATGGGTGGTTTTATTCCTGCGCAATTAATTGAGCAATTCAACATTCCTGCACGTTACCTGCCAACGATGCTGATTACGGTAGGTAAAGCACAAGTACCAGCACGTCCATCAGGACGTTTCCCATTGTCTGAAGTTGTTGTAAAAGCTAGCTTCTAAGAAGAATTTTTAACATAAAAAGGGTGTTCCTGCAACCATCGTGGTTGGGGGAACACCCTTTTGTTATGCCTGCCTTTCGTTGCAAGAAAGCTTTTACTCTAATCCGAACGCTTGGAAACGAGATATACCAATTCCAGCGTCAGAATAGGCAAAAAGACAGAAGCCGGATAGGCCAGATAGCGTGGCTCCCATTGCGGCTTGAACTTATCCTTGAAGCGGCGCAGCCCTTGAAAGCCGTAAAAATGTCCTCCGTATTGGAAAACGAGCCGAGCCAGTTTTTCCTCGCGCAACGCTTTTTCGCTTTGTCCTACTTGGGACAGCGGAGCCATGCCCAGATTGAATGTTGTATACCCGCTGTCCTTGGCCCACTCGATCACTCGTGTGAACAAGTAGTCCATTGTGCCATTCGGTGTATCGGGCAGATGACGCATCAGGTCTATGGAGACCGTCTGTCCACGATCATAGGCAGGAGCCATGGTGGCGAAGGCGATGATCTTTCCTTCAGTGTCCTTTAACAGTGCAATCGGGGCTAACTGAAGATAAGGCTCTTTGAACCAGCCAAGCGAATAGCCCTTCTCCTTCCGTCCGTCCAGCCAGATATTCGAAATATGACGAAGCTCCTCAATTAACGCTCCATCCAAAGGCGGCTGGATCATCTCGAACGTGTACCCCTCGCGGTCAAAGCGGTTTTTGGCGCTGCGCAGCACCTGATTGCTTTTACCTGTCAGTGTAAAGGACTCCAGCGGCACCAGCGCTTCCTCGCCCAGCTTGAAAAACCGATAGCCGTTCTCATGGTAGATGGACAAATACTCCGGTGATGCCTGATAAAATACAGCCGTTAACGCATATCGGTCTGCGAAGCGCTGAAATTCCTGAATCGCTTCGCTCACACGTTCCTTCGGACCGAGCGGGTCACCTAGCACAATCAGTTTGTCCCGGCTGCGGGCATAGGGAATAACCACTTGTTCGTTCTTGGTCCAATACAGATACTTATCGCCGAGAAAGAGCATATGAGAAACTAAATTGCCGCCCTGCTTTTCCAAAAATGCTTTTAGCTTATCCAGCTCTTGCAAGTCAGGTAGATTGCCAATTCCACGCTGGGGGCGGAGGAAGAAATACACCGTCAGGAACACCCACGCCAAAATCAGACTGAACACCGCTGTAACCCCGTAATCGCTGCGGTTCATAAAAAAGTCCAGATGGACCTTGGCGTGCAGATTGCGCATAAACGCAGTATTGGAGCCTGCCCCGATGACAAAATAAGCGCCGGTCACAAGCAGAGACAATCCGCCCCAGATTAAAATATTGTGCCGATTCAGCGGCGCACTAATCCGATAAAACCGCGAGCGCGAGATCCACAGCATCAGCGCAACGAACAGCAGGAATAGGGCTTCCTCGAAATCCAGACCCTTAATGAAGGTGAAAATGGACCCTGCAAGCAGCAGTACCAGCGTCAGCCGAAGGGCTCTGCGAATGCGCAGGGATATGCCGTGAGACAGCACCACGAGCATAATTCCGATGACGACGGAGATTTCATGCGACAGGCGCATGACGGGCAGACTGAGCAGATGCTCGGCAAAACGTAGCCGATATAGCAGACCGGGTGTAGCCGCCGACAGGAGAAGCACCACACCGGAGATGAGCACCAGCTTGCCAAGTGCCCATACCCCCAGGTCGGCCAGAAATCGGAATTGACCAGGCCAGCCCCATACCTTTTGCCAAGCGTTGAGTGAGGTTTCCCAGCTTGTCTCTGCCAGTTGGCTCAGGCGTTCGCTGCGTGGAATCATTTCCAGCGCAGCCAGCACTAGACCGATCAGCCACGGAAGGATGTAATAAAAGACGCGAAAGGCCAGTAGCACAGCCAATGCCCGATCCGAGTTGGCGCCTGCCATTTGCAGCCCGAGCAGGGCAATAATATCGAAAGCGCCGACTCCACCGGGCGCAAGACTGATCAGTCCGGCAATCGCGGCAATCACATAAATGCCGAACACGGCATTCATCGGCAGCTCATGCAGCAAGTGCGAGCCGATCCATGCAAAGGTAAGGCCGGCCAGCAGCCATTCCAGCAGCGAAGCGCCAATGGAGGCGGAGATGGTGGACCAGGAAAGCTGGCCAGCTCCCTTGTTGAACCATGTGGCGTAACGTTTGGAGCGCTGCATAATCAGGAACAACGGCAGGTACAGCGCCATTCCCCATAATGCCCAATGAAGCCACGGATGAGCATCCAGCACGGACTGTACAGGATACAGATGGGCAATCGCGCCCCAAGCCAGCAAAGAAAGCCCGGTAATGACTACGGGCGAAAGAAACACAACCGCAGAGGTGATGACCCCCAGCGGCACGCCGCTTTTTTTGTACAGCACCGTACGCAATCCCGCTCCTGTAAAGCCGGCGAAGCCAAAGACATTGTTGAAGGTATTCGAAATCCAGGCGTACCGGAATGTCGCTCCGGGCTTGACCTGTAGCTTGAAATGATGCCTGATCACGTAATCGTATGCGCTCATGGCGGCCACGGCTATCAGTGAGAACAAGCCGATTTCGATGAGAAAGGTAGCATCCATTCGCCGCAGCTCATGAAGCATACGTGCCAGATTGAAGCCTTTCAGCTCTCGTCCAGCCTCCCATATAATAAAAGCCAATACAGCCAGCGGAAGCAAAATACGTGTCAGCCGCTGCCTGTAGATGGTCATCATGAACTGTACGATTTTAAAGGATTGGATCGGTTTGTGATTTAAATTCATAGATTCACCTGCCTGAAAAATAATGAAATAGATTCTGAATGATACACGGAGATATCATGCCCAATGAACAGGCTACTATATATTATACCTGTAATAAACGAATGAATAACAACAGAAGGGTTACGAAAGCCGGATTTCAGATTGATTGCCGTAAATAATTCCAATATAATGATAGAAAACCCAGTCTTTTGCTTGGTAATGGAGCTGAACAGACATGAGTATATGGGATCGTGATCTTTTTGTACGTCGATTGGAGCTGATGTGGCCGCATGATGCTGACGAGAGCCAATATCCCTTTAATTTAAAAGCCATGCATCAATGGAATGAGCTGAAATTTCACCCGTCTGTTACCTATATTGTTGGAGAAAACGGTGTGGGTAAATCAACGCTCATGGAAGCGATAGCGGTCGCGTGGGGATTTAATCCGGAGGGTGGCACCCAAAATTTTAATTTCTCTACACAGGCCACGCATTCCTCGCTGCATGAGTATGTTCGGCTGGTGAGAGGGGCCCGCAAGCCGCGGGACGGTTTCTTTTTCCGTGCAGAAAGCTACTACAATCTGGCGACTCATATCGACGAGCTGGATCGGGAAGGCGGTGGCCGGCCCATTCGAGACTCCTATGGAGGAAAATCGTTGCATGAGCAGTCGCATGGTGAATCTTTTTTTGCCGCGTTTTTGCATCGGTTTGGCGGTCAGGGGCTGTATATTATGGATGAGCCAGAGGCCGCGTTATCGCCCCTGCGCCAGATGGCCATGCTTGCACGTATCCACGAACTGGTGCAGCAGGGCTCACAGTTTATCATTTCTACGCATTCCCCGATTTTGATGGCCTATCCCGACTCCGTCCTGTACCACCTGACACATGAAGGAATAGACACCCGGACGCTGGAGGAAACCGACCATTTCATCATCATGAAACAATTTCTGAATAACAAGGAAAAGATGATACAGGAGCTATTCGAAGATCCCCAATAAGGAATGGGTGAACCTCAATAGCATCCGCTTGGATGAGGAGGAAACAGAATGAGTTCAAATCTCGATGTGGACATTCGGCGGATACCTGCCTTCAAGGTGGCGGCGCTGACGGCGCAGGCTCCTTTTGCCAAATTGGGGGTTGAGGTGCGTAAGCAGTGGAAGCAGGTGCAGCGGACACTTCCAGGGATTCACCCTGGTCGTCTGGATGCGGATATTGGCTATGTTCTGTCTCCCCAATGGGGAGTAATCAAAGAGAACGGTAGTATTGCTGTCAAGGTGGGCGTTAAAGTGTCCTCATGGAATGGAAATACCCGCCAGTTTCGAACACGTGGAGGTGCCTGAACGGGAGTATGCGGTGACCCGCTTTCAGGGAGACCGGGAGCGACTGAATACTATCTATGATGACCTGTTTGACTGGTTGGATCATAATGGATATGAGCGTAATACAGCAGAGGGAGTATACTGGATCGAGTCCAATCGGCTGAAGCCTGTGAACCCTTTTGATATTCCGTCTGAGGAAATTCAGAACTTTGATTATGATATTGCGATAGCTATTGTATAAAATACCTTTAGTGAACGAGGGCTATCCGTACTCGTATACAACTTAGAATTTTGCTACAAGAAGGCGACCTATACGTTGGTTCAAGTATATAAAATTGAAGTTTGCCTTTTGCCCAATCATTCACCGGGTCTGCACCATATTTTTGGGTTATCATGCTCATTTGTGGTATATGTATAAGGGGAAATAAAATGAGTATTCTGCTCTTATGGTGAGGTGCGAATGTGAAGCTCACATAAAAACCCCGGATCCTTCGCACCTCGAAATTTGTCGAAAAACATTAAATCAGCTTTCTTCAGTAGAAGTCAATGGTTGATTCAAGCCTTTTTGGCATCGTTTTTTGCTAAAATGTATGGAATTTATATCATTAAGGTATGAATGACTGCATTTTCGCTGTCGCACTCTATATGAGTGCGTGGATTGAAATAATTCGGACAGTCGATCAGCGATATCGGTAATGGCAGTCGCACTCTATATGAGTGCGTGGATTGAAATAGATCACCGATAATCAAAGGAGCTTTAACGGTAGTTGGTCGCACTCTATATGAGTGCGTGGATTGAAATAGTTAAAGCAGCCAATACGCCTTTTTGAATACTCGGTCGCACTCTATATGAGTGCGTGGATTGAAATCAAAGAGTATCGCAGCGCCTATGAAAAGTATCTTAGTCGCACTCTATATGAGTGCGTGGATTGAAATCCTTCGGAACCAAATTAGAGCCGGATCAACCGGGACGGTCGCACTCTATATGAGTGCGTGGATTGAAATTGAAACACTCGGTCACTGTCAGGGTCGTCGTCAAGTCGCACTCTATATGAGTGCGTGGATTGAAATCTCGTTATTGTGCATGTGTGTGCATGCTCCTTTCGGTGTCGCACTCTATATGAGTGCGTGGATTGAAATATAGGCATATCGCAGAGTTGTAAGGATCAGACCATGCGTCGCACTCTATATGAGTGCGTGGATTGAAATAAACCGAGGGTATGAAGGTCACGGAGATAACCACGTCGCACTCTATATGAGTGCGTGGATTGAAATCTGATCCAAACCGATGCACATAGCTGCGGAACTGTCACGTCGCACTCTATATGAGTGCGTGGATTGAAATTTGCTGACGGCTTCTGAACGGCACTGTTTTGGAGTCGCACTCTATATGAGTGCGTGGATTGAAATGCCTGGGTTATGCGGAGTAATACGAAGGAGGGAACTACAGTCGCACTCTATATGAGTGCGTGGATTGAAATTAAATTGGTTTGTCGCCTCCACTTGAGTTTTTGGTCGCACTCTATATGAGTGCGTGGATTGAAATATATACCTGGAGTTAATCAACAGGACAGGATCGTTGGTCGCACTCTATATGAGTGCGTGGATTGAAATCCTTGCAGGTGTAAAGCCCAGCACACGCGGATCGTCGCACTCTATATGAGTGCGTGGATTGAAATCAAACAAGTGGTTGGCCACGGTAAATTGTTGTACACGTCGCACTCTATATGAGTGCGTGGATTGAAATACATCCAGGAAGAAATGCAGCACATCATCGACAAGTCGCACTCTATATGAGTGCGTGGATTGAAATCTGTATAACCGCTACTCGTTGGTCGGTGGCATCTTGAGTCGCACTCTATATGAGTGCGTGGATTGAAATCCTTCCCCATCTTAGCTGCTCCAATTACTGTATGTCGCACTCTATATGAGTGCGTGTGGAGTTCTGCCAGTGTTATGCTGTCAGTTCCTTTTTTTTGTGCATTGAATATAGAACGCATGTTTGTATATAATTAATGTAGAAACGTTATCTTGTGCTCCACGATACCCAATACAAGCTGCTAAGACTACTTTTCTATTTTTCAAGAAGCAATTATATTTTCTTATAACGACTTCGAATTATTGATTACATTTTAGTGTAATTTATGATTGTTATTTGCTCGGGGGTCTATTAATATAGTGGAGAGTTTTGAACTAATAGTTGCAAAGTAAGATTTTCGTATGCGAAATAAATAACCTTAGGAGGACAACACGCAACATGTCAGAATCACAATTGAAAATGGGGCCGCTGGTCATTTTGATGATTAATATGTTTATTGCCATGCTGGGAATTGGCCTCATCATTCCGATCCTCCCCAAATTCATGGGCTCCCTGGGAGGCACTGGTGAAACGGGAGGCTACCTGGTTGCCGTATTCGGCTTGACCCAGTTTCTGTTTTCACCGTTGGCTGGTGAATGGTCCGATAAATACGGGCGCAAAAAAATGATCATTATCGGTTTGGTGATCATGACGATTTCTTCAGTATTATTTGCTATAGGGCATTCGTTGACGATGCTGTATATATCCCGTTTGCTCGGAGGCGCAGGGGCTGCCTTTATGATTCCTCCGATGATGGCTTATATTGCCGACATTACGACGGTACACAACCGCGGTCGGGGAATGGGTTTGTTGGGCGCGGCCATGTCTCTCGGGTTTGTTATCGGCCCTGGCGTGGGCGGTTTGCTGGCAGATATTTCGATACGCACGCCTTTGTACGTTTCGGCGGGAGTATCGGGTGTAGCTGCCCTGATTTCGTTGGTTTTGCTGCCCGAAACCTTGTCGATGGATAAACAGTTGAAATTCCGGAATGTCAAAGTCAAGCGCGACAATGTCATTAAGCAGTTTGCACTTTCTTTTCGCAAGCCGTACTTCATGCTGTTGATTATGATTTTCACTCTAACCTTTGGGTTGACGCATTTTGAAACCATGTTTCCTTTCTTCGTGACAGGCAAGTTTCATTACAATGAGCGCGATATTGCGATCATTATTACGGTAGGGGCGCTGGTGGGAACGGTGATTCAGGCGGTTGTGATCAGTCCGCTGTTGAATCGTTTTGGCGAAAAAGGTGTTATTATCGGCTCCTTTCTGTTTTCCGCAATTTCTCTTGTGCTTATGCTGCTTTCTGGCAATTTTTATTATGTACTTGGGGTATCACTCATCTTCTTTACCGCTACGTCGCTGCTGCGACCAGCCATTAATACGGCTTTATCCAAAATGGCCGGTGATGAACAGGGAGTTGCAGCCGGGATGAACAATGCCTATATGAGTATCGGTAATATTTTGGGACCTGCGCTGGCGGGTACGTTGTTTGAGGTGCATATTAATCTGCCGTACATTTTTGGGGCGGTCATTCTCATCCTTAGTTTAGGACTGGCTGTAAAATGGAACAGCAAAGGTACGCAAACGACAGCGGTTTAATATTTTTTCCTGTAAACATAGTCTTTTTTGGTGCGAGATGTGAGTTCTAGTGAACCACAGGTTGCACCGAAGGAGACTATTTTTGGTATATATGGAGAAATGGTTAATGAAACGACTGCTTCGTGGGTAATAATGCATGGTGAGTTTATAAGTGAGACACAGCAATGAGATACAGATCGATAAAATCCGGGCAACAGCCCAAAGGAGATGAGAGCCGATGGAAGAGCGGAATGAACAGTTATTTTATACAGGAACTTATGCGTCTCACCATGAGAGAGGAATTTATGTATGCGCTTTACGTGTGGAAAGTGGTGATCTGCGCATGATTGGCGGTGTGGAGGGGATTGAGCGGCCTTCATTTCTGGCACTGCACCCGGATGGAACGAAGCTGTATGCCGCCAGTGAGACGGAGGCAGGCGAGTTGTACGCGTATCAGGTGCATGCGCAGACGGGAGAGCTGCACCCATTGGATCGAAAAGGGACGGAAGGGGCACACACTTGCTATGTCACGGTGACAGCGGATGGACGGTATGTGCTGGCTTCCAATTATTCAGGCGGAAATGCCGTGGTATTCCCGGTGACGGAAGCTGGTGGATTGGGGGAAATGTCGGGGCAGGTTCAGCATACCGGCTCAGGTATTCGCCAGGATGCGGCACATCCGCATTCGATTATTCCTGATCCTTCAGGACAGTACGCAATGGTATGTGATTTGGGGCTGGATCAGATTGTGGTATACCGTTTGACGGAAGACGGGAAGCTGGTGGCCCATCGTGAGGCAGACCTGCCGCCCGGTTCCGGTCCGCGTCATCTGGTCTTTCATCCTTCGCGTCCCTATGCCTTTGTGGCCAACGAGCTGAATAATACGGTCGCTGTATTGAGCTACAACGAACGCAACGGGGAGCTTCAATTGCTGCAAAGCTTGTCCACACTGCCGGAAGGCATCATAGATGTGGAAAATACAGCCGCAGACATTCGGATTACGCCTTGTGGACGCTATCTGTATGTGTCAAACCGAGGGCATAACAGCATCGTGCTGTACCATGTCGATCTGGACAGCGGTAAGCTGGAGACGGTTGAATGGGTGGAGACTTTTGGCAGCACGCCGCGTAACTTCAACATCTTGTCCGGGTATCTGGTTGTCGCGAATCAGGACGGAAATAACATTGTATCCTTTGCTATTCATAGCGAAGACGGACGATTGACTCGAACAGGATATGTGCTGGAAGTTCCTTCACCTGTATGCATTGAGCCTGTGCGGCAGTCATAGCGTTTGGCAAAAAGGCATGTTAGAAGAAGATGAAAAAAATAAAAACACGGCGCTTTGCTTGCCATGAACGCATGGGGCAAAGGGCCGTGTTTTAGGGTCTGAGAAGAACAGGTGCTGAAAGTTTATTTGCTGCTGTCGCCAGCCTCTACTGTTGCTGTTTTCGTATGGTTTTCCGCAGGCTTGTAGTACAAGCGGAACAGAATGTCCTGATTGTAGTTACCGAATCCAGTACCGAACAGGGTAACCCCTCCAACATGCTGGGCATCATCCAGAATGGCAATGCGGAATTTCCATTGCTTCTGATCAATCAGCACATGGCTTAAGGTTACATCAGATATTTGCTTGCCGTCCATAAAGGTACCCTTAGACGTAACGCGAAGTCTTTTGAGCAGACCGTATTGGTTGATAAAATCAGGCCACCATGCAGGTGTGTATTTTCCCCGGTTATCGCCGAAATCTCCCGGACTGGTCCAAGTCCCCAGATTCACATCGTTCAGGAAAAAGGTAATGTCCGAAGGCCAGTTGTCATTGGTAAAAGGGGCCTCGGACGATAGCTCCATCGAAATTTCAAGCTCCTCGGCCTTTTGGCTGGACAGGAGGAAATTGGGTACTTTATAATCCATATATCCTTGACTAAACCACAGGATTTTGGAATTGAAGCGCTCAGGGTCCAGAAACGAACGAGGCTCGTCGAATTCTCCGATAATTTTCTCGACGGTAGCCAGTCCGCAGGTCGGCTGAATTTCAAAATCTGTAAAGTGCCCGACGGAAATCTCCGTCTGATGAAATTGCCGTACATCCTGCTGATAGCGTGGCATGGCTATTTCAATTTTGTCTGTAGCCAGTGAGCATACTTTCTGAACGCCACCGCGCCCAGGCAGCATTTTGGTCGAAATAATGGATGCTCTCTCCAGCTTTTTGACATGCATGGTCATGATGGCACTGCTTAGTCCCAGTGCTTCCGCCAGCTCGCGTATATTCATAGGCTTCTCCGCAAGCAGAACAATCATGTTCAGCCGAACCTCGCTGGCCAGCGCTTCATATACGGGAAGTGATTTTTCAGAAATGTCCAGTTGCATAGTTCCTCCAATTCTAACGCACATCAACAATTGATGATAGTTTAACATATATGGATTTTTTTCAATATTCATACATAAAAAACGATATGATTTACATTTATATAAACAATATACCCTTTCCTTGATTGTCGGCACAAGCTTATCCCGCCAAAAAGTCTAAAATTGTTCAAAAAACAGGACACCCCACATAACCATTCGGTGTCTGTCGGGATGTCCTGTGATGGGATGTGATTTTAACGTTCATGCGGTATCCGATTGTGCATCGCTTGCTGTCTAGGAACGGTTATGTTCCTCCGCCAAAGAAGAGTCGGGCGTTCTGTCTTTGTCTGTCGTGTGCATTTCCGGATATTGAGAAGGATCTGCCTTCATCAAGCCGGGATGACCGACATAAGGGCGATCACTCCGTGAGCGGCCCCGGGTGAGTCGGAAGCCAATCAAAAACAGGACAAGCTGCACAGCCAGTATGTAGAGAGAAGCCTCCGGTCCGATCCATTGAAACAGGGCAACGGCGGCGATCACCATGGACAACAGGCTTGTCGGGAAATGGGATGCCGTCACATCCAGATCATTTTGTCTGCGCAGGGTCATCAACCGGTATACATACAGCAGGGCGATCAAGCCGGAAACAAATCTCATCCATGTATACCCTATGAGCCAGGACGCAGATGGGACAGCTTCGGGCAGACTATTATAGATTGTACTATACGACATAAGTTCCACAATCAGCCGTGAGATTAGCCACACGATACCCGCCAGCGCCAAAGGCCCGGCAGCGGGACGCAGCAGCTTCCATAAAGCCGTACCCCAGCCCGGAGCATGCGATTCCAGCAGAACAAGCCGACGTTCGTCGATCAGTTTGTTCATTTCGCGCTCCAGTGATTTGAGAAGCAATTCCCTGCGGAATGCGTCACATTCTCTTAGAGATGCCTGAACCTGTTCCTGAAGGTGAGGGGTTAAATAGGGAGCAGCCTTCGCTTCCTGAAGGGCATGGATCAGTCCACTCTGATGCTGGCGTGTTTCGTTGCTGCTTAAGCTGTACTGAGTAGAGGTTTGGAGATAGCCTGCCAACCGTCCGTAGATACGTAGCGATTCCTGTAATTCATTCAGCCGCTGCTGACGCGAATTTCGAAGCTGGGCTGCGCTGTGAACATACAGCCATACCAGCAAAGACAATGCCAGCAGGACGGCAATCAGACCGGGTGAGATATATGCGGCCAATGCCGCGAAGTCCGTCGGGGACACCCGCAATCCCTCCTTCCATTGTTCTTTCTACACTATTGCACAGACCACACAGGCATTTCAAGGGCTTGGTCACGTCTGACAGAGATATATGAAGTATTTTTTGGTAAAATAGACAAGATGACAAGCAGGGAGGGGAGATTCAGCATGAACGAGTATATAGAAAATACCGCAGAACATCATAGAAGATCGAATCACCCGACGGGCAGTTTCGCGTGGAGTACGCCATTCTATCTATAGAGGAGTATCGGGGGTTGCGAAAGGAGACGGGTCTGACGCAGATTACAGAAGAAGCTGCAACCAAGGGCCTGCCGAACACCCTGTTTGCGGTGACGCTCCGAATTGGGCAGGAATTGATCGGCATGGGCCGGGTAAGCGGTGACGGCGTTGTTTTCTTTTTGGTGACGGATATTGCAGTCAAGCCCTCCCATCAGGGAAAAGGGTACGGGCGTACACTTATGGAAGAGATTATGTCCTATTTGAAACGTGAGGTTCCAGCGGGTAGCTTTGCGACGCTGATCGCAGACAAGCCAGCCGACCGCTTGTATGCGCAATTTGGCTTCCAATTGGTCAGTCCTGGATCGGAAAGAATGTACTGGCGGTAGCCGGGCGGAGTTTAGGCAAGGGCCGAAGCGGATAAGTAATATATAAGCTGAACTAAAAAATGTACATGGAAAACGGAGTAGATAGTAAGTAAATTATAGACAGGAAGAAGGCAAGGACATATGAAAGTCATTATTTTTGGAGCAACAGGAACCATTGGTCAAGCATTGGTGAAAGAGGCCATCAAGCGCAAGTACCAGGTGACGGCGGCGGTTCGTGATCCGCAGCGTGTGACGGAGCAAAGTGAGTATTTGACCGTCGTTCAAGCGGATATTTTGAATCCCGATTCCGTAACAGCCGTGGCCAAAGGACATGATGCGATTATCAGCGCTTATGGTCCCAAGTTTGGAGCTGAGGAAGAATTGCTCGAAGCAACGCGTTCTTTACTGGAAGGAACCCGGCGTTCCGGCGCAGAGCGTATACTGGTGGTCGGCGGAGCTGGTAGCCTGAAAACGGAAAACGGTGAACGCCTGATGGATACAGCCGAGTTTCTGGAGGAAGTCAAGCCACTAGCAGCCGCACATGCCGATGCACTGGAGCTGTATCGTGCTGCGGATGTGGACTGGACATATTGCAGTCCTGCCGCAATCATTGAGCCGGGACGGCGTACAGGGCATTTTCGCATTGGCTTGGACCATGTAGTTGTTGATGAATTGGGTCACAGCCGCATCTCGGTTGAGGATTATGCAGTAGCCCTGATTGATGAGCTGGTAGAGGGGGAATTTGTAAATTCACGTTTTACGGTCGGGTATTAAAAAAGGATCGCATTACGGGAGGCGAAGAAGCATGTATATTGTGACCGCTGAAGAAATGCGGCAACTGGATCGGTATACGATTGACAAGCTGGGCATCCCGGCCCTTACCTTGATGGAAAATGCCGGGCGTGCGGTAGCTGACGAGGTATTGAAGCTCTGCGCTGTGGAAAGTGGTTGGAGCCATAAGAGCTTCTCGGAAAGCCACGTGGATTCAGCATACGGTACGGGACGCAGATATATGGTGGGGCAAGATGCTGCCAAGCAAGGATATGATGAGGGTCCAGCCTATGGTGAACAGGTCGCCCACTTAGGGCCTGGGGATACGCCGGGACATGGCGGTGTTATTCGGACGGAGCCTTGGAGCCACGGGGGGCATGCCATGTGGGAACGGGAGCATTGGTATATTCTCGTAGGCAAAGGCAACAACGGGGGTGACGGTCTGGTGGCGGCCCGCCATCTAACGGATGCGGGTCTGCGTGTCACTGTCGTGTATGCCGAATCGCCGGACACGCTACGCGGCGAAGCGGCAGTGCAACGCGATATCATCGCGGCTCTGCACATCCCGGCCCTTGTCTACGGCCGGGATGCCCTCGACCTGCGCAGCGCCACCGGCATCGTAGATGCCCTGCTGGGCACGGGCACACAAGGCCCGCCGCGCGAACCCTACGCCTTGCTGATTTGCGAGGCCAATGCCAGCGGCGTGCCACTTGTGTCGGTAGATGTGCCCAGCGGCCTCGACGCCGACACAGGTGCGCTGTACGAGCCGTGCATTCGCGCACGTGTCACCGTATGCCTCGCCTACCTGAAGCGTGGGCTCGTCCAATACCCGGGCGCCGGGGCCGCAGGCGATGTAACGGTACGCTACATCGGTATTCCGCCCGGGCTTGCCCATGAGCGCGGCGTACAGCTACGGCTCCTGACCCGCGATACGCTGCGCGAAGCGCTGGGCGTGGACGTGAGCCGCAGCCGCGTGCCGGACGGGCACAAGGGCACCTACGGCCACGTCCTCGTCGCCGGGGGAAGCCTGCGCATGAGCGGCGCGGGCCTGCTGGCCGCACGTGCCGCCCTGCGCATCGGCAGCGGCCTTGTGACGTGGGCGGTGCCCGAAGCGCTGCTGCCGCGACTCATCGGAGCCGCGCCGGAGCTGATGCTCGCTGCCGCAGCCGCAGGTGGAGACGGCGAGTGGAACGCCGACTCCGCGGACGAGCTGCTTCAGCTCGCGCAGGCGCGCGATGTGCTGGCCGTCGGCCCCGGCCTCGGCCGCTTCGCAGGAGACACTGGCTGGCTGCGCCGCCTGTGGGAAGAATACGGCGGCCCGCTCGTACTCGATGCGGACGCTCTGAACATCCTCGCTGCGGCGGGGCCAGAGCTTGAGGCCTGGAAGCCGAGAGGAGCGGCCGTTGTACTGACGCCGCACCCCGGCGAGATGGCCCGTCTGCTGGGCCTATCGACGGGCGAGGTGCAGCGTGACCGCATCGCCCATGCCCGGCAGTACGCCCAGACACGCGGGGTCACGCTGGTGCTCAAGGGAGCGCGTACCGTCATTGCGTGCCCGGACGGAACGGCTTATGTCAACACGCCAGGCCACGCCGGGATGGCGACAGGCGGTGCAGGTGATGTGCTGACAGGCATCATCGCAGGCTTGCTGGCACAGGGCTTGAACGCTTCACAGGCAGCAGCCTTTGGCGTGTACCTGCACGGCGCGGCTGGAGAAACAGCCGCACGCCATCGCCAGCATGCCGCCTCGGTCATTGCGGGTGACATTATTGAAGCCCTATAGACCATAACAGCAAGGGCAGGAGAAAGGCCAGGATGATCTGTACCCCAAATCCACGGATCAGCCAGAGTCTTCCCGCATAATGCCTTCCCCGATAATACAGTAACGTAATCACGGTACCCGCGATGCCGTTGCTCCATAAGACACCCGTTCCTTCAGGGGATATAAAAGAACCAAGCAGGAGGAAGATACTGAATCCTGCGGCAAGGTACAGGGTGAGCCGCTCCGGTTTTCGCAGCCAGGGCAAGAGAGCGTGCAGCGCATCGGCGACAAGAGCGGCCGGTAGGGCATAACCATATGCCCATAGCTGCGCGGTCAGCTCACCGCTATTACCTGCGATGGTTACAGGAATCCCTGTCATTGCCTCTGCTATATAGCAATAGGCCCATAACAGGCCGAACACCAGTCCTCCGCAAGCCAGCTTGTTCAGCGCATAACAACCCAGCTCCATTCGCCAAGGCATCTTGGGATTATATTCATTCCATGGATGTCTCATGCTGCGATTCCTCCTTAGTACACTTCATTACAATCAGTAATCCGCAACCAATCAAGGAATTTATTTTCAATTACATTCCGCTGACGCTTTACGGCATTTTATTTTACGTTAGCTGTGTATCATGGTCCTAAGAAATAATGACAGCGGATAGCCGCGTTGCGGAGAGGCGGGGATTGCATGATACAAGCGGTTATTTTTAATCTCGAAAGTACATTGTTGGACCCCGGAGGACGAGGCTTAATCCAGGGAATACGTGATATTTTCAGATGGAAGGGTGTACAGGTAACCGAAGAACAGGCATCTCATGGGCGGGGATTACCGATCCGTGATCATATTGCGAATGTGCTGGCACTTTCAGAGGTTCGGAAAAAATGGCTGGATTGCTTCGGTACGCATCCCGGAAGAACGGATATTGAGCATATTTATCTTGAGCTTGTGCCTGTTCTCCGTTCTTTGATCCAGGGAGCTGAGCCCACTTTCGGTATCGATAAAGCGCTGAATGAGTTGCAGGATCGTCGGATTCAGTCAGGCGCTACCGCATCTTGCCCGATGGAGATGCTGGGCAACGTTTTTACGCCTGCACAGTCCCCATATGCACTGGATTGCACAGTAGCTCCCTGTGAAGTTTCGCAAGGGCGCCCTTATCCATGGATGATCTATGAGATTGCACACCGCTTACAGGTTTTCCCGCTTAGCGATATTGTGAAAGTAGGAGATACGGCAGCTGATATGCAAGAGGGCAGGAATGCCGGTGTGTGGACAATAGGTGTGCTGAATCATAGCGAAGGTTCGCTGACCACGTCGCAAGCAACTAGCCGTGAATCCGACGACAGAGTGGCTGAGGAACGGCGCAGACAGAGCATATACGGATTAAAAAGGGCAGGAGCCCACATCGTCATGAACTCGGTCGCTGACTTGCCGCGTATTTTGCGTGAAATCGAAATGCTCCAGCATACGGGCGGCTATCCTTCCTATACAAAGCAAGTAAAAACAGCGTTAATGCCTCCATCGTGAGCAGTGTTGATACACTGTGGAGCTATGGATTGGACTACACGGTTCTAGGGTATATGTATGCACCACATCGGATGAAAGTGAACTTCTCAGGTTCTGGGCATGCTACTATTTTAAAATGTATCTCGAATATTCGGATGATACTAAAAAAAGGGGATGACCTTGCCACAAACGGCGTCAGGTTCATCCCCTTTTAAAATAGGTAGCGATTAAATAAATATCTATTGTTCGTTGATATTCACCCGGAATTGGTCAGAATGACGTTGCAGATTATCTGATAATCTCGCATTAATCATGCAAGTTGAGCTTGACATATGCCTACATGCCCTGTACATCCGTACATTAAAGCAGCCTAGACTTTTGTACACTACAAAGTAGAAAACGATCCAACAGGCCTTGACGGTATACTGAATAACGGAATTTCAACTCAACGAGCAGCATACACGACAACGCACTCATACAGTTTACGGTTTCTGCACCTTCACTTCTCGTATGCCCTCATTTGGATTATTTTAGCAAATAAAGACTTGCCGGACAAACCTTATGATTTGGATGTCGATGTCGCCATTAGATCACGAATGAACTGTATCAGCTTTTTTAATTGCTCTTTTCAGGTCCTGCTTGCGACGTTCCTCCAAATACCGCTCCCCATTCTTCTTGTCTGCTGTCAGCGTAAAGCAGGAAATGATGGTAAACAGACCTGCAATGGAACCCAGAATTAAATAAGTAATCGGGAAATTCAGAACTTCATACATATGTCCGACAATTGGCGAGAAAACGGAAACCACCAGGGAGCCCATAAACAAATACAGCAGGTACATGGTGGAGGACAACCGCTGGTCAAAGTTAACGGTAATGTACTTGAAGATGGCCACCAGAATAAGCGGTTTCTCCAGGGAGTGAATCATCTTCATCGCAGCCACCCATATGGCACCGAATGGCAGCGAAGAACCGATAATACGCAACGACATAATCGCCCCGGCAATAATTAATGCCCATTTGGCGGTCGTTTTGTTCACAAACCAAGGGGTAACAAACAGGAACACAAATTCCAGGAAAACCTGCACAGCGCTCAAATCGCCAAGGAATTGATTTCCTTCCGCTTTGGAACTGAATTGCGATACGAAATATGTGGCAAACTGCTGGTCATATACCTCATAAATTTGGGTCACGCCCACCATAAATAGCATAAGAAACCAGAATTTTGTGGTACGTACGAGATGCAGCACATCCATTAGCTTCAACGATTCTGTTTTCTGCTGCTCCTGTCCGGAAATTTCGACTTTGGTCAGGAAGATACAGATCATAGCAACAACGGCGGATACGGAGGCAATCCAGAAGGTCAGATTTACATTGATATTGATGACCCGTCCCGCAACAAAAGTAGCCGCCGCCCACCCAAGTGAACCCCACATACGAACCCGTCCGTATTCAAAGCCGTATTTGCGCGAAACTTTGTCCATATACGAATCGACGACACCGTTACCTGCATTAAACACCAGGCCGATAAATAGCGCACCGACAATGGCACCAATGACGAACTGCGTTTGAAGCAATGGACCGTACACATAGATAAAAAAGGGTCCGACGAGCAAAAGGATCGTAAAGAGTATGTACAGCAGATGTTTTCTCAAGCCCAGCTTGTCGGATAAGTATCCGAACAGGGGCTGCATGACCAAGGCGACGATTGAGTTAGCCGCGTATAGAAACCCCGTGTAGGTTTCTGAAATCCCCAGGCTCTGCCCCAGCCAAATGACAAAAAAAGACATGGCCGCAGACCATGTAAACAGATAAGCGAAGTTAAAAATACTAAGAGACCAATAGTTGCGTTTTGCCAAATTCATCATGTTCAAGCACCCCTTCAAAGTGTAGCCGCTCAATGTGTTGTAAACGTGATTATGCATTGTCTTTACTATTAATTGTAAGGATTACTCCATTGAATCCATAGGGCACTTTTCCAAGATTTCCTGTGCTTTTCGCAATCAGTTGCTGGATTCTATAGCAACACAAAACAGCCTAACGACGTATATACATCGTTAGGCTGTTTTGTGTAATCGGGTGAGTATAGGGAATTAATTAAAAGATCTAGCCCGGTAAATACCGAGTTAAGGCTGTATCTGGTTAATTACAAATCGTCAAATCCGTTGTCGTCTCCGACCTTGCCGTAATTGCGCGATTTTGCTTCAAAGAAGTCAGTTTTTGTCGCGTTCAGCGCTTCATCCGAGAACGGCTTGATCCAAGGCATACAATTTACGTCTACGCCTTCGTAGGCTTTGTCCATACCAAGCAGTCTCAGGCGCATGTTCGCCATGTACTTGATATAATCGCCCAGTTCGTTCAGGTCGATGCCGCGAACCTCTTTGAGCGTGTAGTGCGCCCAGTTGGTTTCCAGCTCGACTGCTCGGTCGATCATGCGGTAGACATAATCTTTATTTTCCTTCGTGTCCAGCTCAGGAAAATCAGACAGCAATTGCTTGAACACTTCGGCAAAAAAGTAGCAATGCTGATTTTCATCCCGCTGAATATACGAAATCATTTGGCTGGTCGACATCATCTTTTGGTCACGGGCCAAATTATAGAAGAAAGCGAACGTACTATAAAAGAAAATGCCCTCCAGAATCAGGTCCGCCACCATCGCCTGGAAAAAGGTTTGCGGATTTTGCTCATCACGGAACTCCTGGTAAATGTC
Source organism: Paenibacillus sp. FSL R10-2782 (assembly GCF_038592985.1). Classification (NCBI taxonomy): domain Bacteria; kingdom Bacillati; phylum Bacillota; class Bacilli; order Caryophanales; family Paenibacillaceae; genus Paenibacillus; species Paenibacillus sp. FSL R10-2782. The sequence continues at coordinate 600,211 of NZ_CP151951.1, forward strand.
CGAGATGAATGTGTTGCGCTCCAGCAGTACGGGATCATTTTTCCAATATTCAAAAATTTCCTTCTGCTCCTGATCTGATACCAGAGAGGATAGCACGTAGGAGTAGGACTGGTTATGCACGACCTCCTGCTGCCCGATAATAGCTGACACAGCTTCCAGTGAAGAATCGGTAAAGTAGCGTTTTACATCCCCGACAAACATCGTTTGCATGGAATCCAGCACGGCCAGCAGGCCGATGTTGATTTTGAACGTGCGCTGTTCTTCGGCATCCAGTGTAGGGAATTGAGATGCGTCCTTGGACATCGGGATTTCATCCGGAATCCAGTGGTTGAGCAGCAGCACCTTGTACAGCTTGTACATATGCGGCATGCGGATATCGTTCCAGTTCAAGATACCGGAATTTTCGCCTTCAATAATGCGGGTAGAGCGGTTAGGCGCTTCCGTGTTAAATATCTTTTGTAACTGCATGGGAGATTCTCTCCTTCTTTATATTAGGATGCACAGCTATCGCATTCTTCAATCGTCAGTGCGCGACTGCGTACATAATAGGTTGATTTCATACCTGATTTCCAGGCGTGGATGTGCAGTTCCAGGAATTCAGTAGCTTTGATATCCGGGCGCACATACAGGTTAAAGCTTTGGCCTTGGTCAATATGACGCTGACGGGCAGAGGCCATGTTGATCGAAGCATGCTGATCCAGCAGGAAAGCCGTTTTGTAGTACCAGATTGTTTTTTCATTCAAGTCCGGTGCAGGGTTAGCAATCTTGTAGGTTGTTTTCTCTTCATAGGAAAGCAACTCATACAATGGATCAATGCTGGCCGTAGAACCTGCAATGATGGACGTGGAACCGTTAGGCGCGATGGCGAACAGCCATGCATTGCGAACACCGTTTTGTTTGACTTCTTCGGCAAGCTCACTCCACTCGGACGTGGTGACAAATTTACCTTCACGAGTACCGTCCGTATAACCACGGGATGTGAAATAATGCCCGGAAGACCAGTCAGAGCCTTCAAATTTGGCATAACGGCCTTTTTCCTTCGCCAGCTCCATGCTCGATTTTACAGCCAAATAGTTAATTTTTTCGTATAAATGATCGTTATAGGTTACCGCTTCATCGGATTCCCAACGGATGCCTTCGAGTGCGAGCAGATGATGAAGTCCGAACGTACCCAGACCGACTGCACGATATTGGCTATTCGTATATTGTGCTTGCAGCACCTCAATGTTGTTGATATCAATCACGTTATCCAGCATACGTACCTGAATCGGTACGAGACGATCCAGCACACCTGCCGGAACCGCGCGAGCCAGATGGATGGAGTTCAGGTTGCAGACGACAAAATCGCCAGGGATTTTGGAAATGACAATGCGTGTTTGTCCATCCTTGGTGACTAATTCCTCTTTTTCCACCACGGTCGCCGATTGGTTTTGCATAATTTCCGTGCACAGGTTGGAGGAATATACCATACCGTGGGCGCGGTTCGGGTTCGCACGGTTTACGGTGTCGCGGTAGAACATGTACGGCGTACCTGTTTCCAGTTGTGACTTCATCAGGCGCTTCATAATGTCGATGGCAGGCACCGTAATGCGGGAGAGAATTGGATGCTGTGACGCTTCCTCATACTTCTCGCGGAAGGAACCTGTACCAAAGCCTTCATCGTAAAAATCCTCCAACCCCAGTGGACGGCCGTTGTCATCCTTCCAGTCCATGACCTTCTTCACTTCATGCGGGCAGAACAGATTCCATTCGCCACGAGCTTCCACCCGCTCCATGAACAAATCAGGCAGACATACGCCATGGAAAACATCATGTGCACGCATGCGCTCGTCACCGTTGTTCAGCTTGAGGTCGAGGAATGCAAGAATGTCTTTGTGGAATACGTCCAGATAGACGGCAATTGCGCCTTTACGTGTACCCAGTTGGTCTACGCTGACCGCTGTATTGTTGAGCTGGCGAATCCACGGGATGACGCCGGAGCTTGTATTTTTGTGTCCACGGATGTCGGAGCCACGCGCTCGTACTTTACCAAGGTATACGCCAATGCCGCCGCCCATTTTGCTGAGACGGGCTACATCGGTGTTGGAATCGAAAATGCCTTCCAACGAGTCGTCTACGGTGTCGATGAAGCAGCTGGAGAGCTGTCCGGCGACCTTTTTCCCGGCATTGGACATGGTTGGCGTAGCCGCCGTCATGTACATATTGCTCATCGCCCAGTAAGCTTCCTTCACCAACTCCATGCGCTTGTCGGCAGGCTCCTTGTGCATCAGGTACATTGCGATGATCATATAGCGTTCCTGCGGCAGTTCCATTACGCGTCCGTCAAAATCGTTCGCCAGATAACGCTCGGACAGCGTCAACAGCCCGATATAATCGAACAGCAGATCATTTTTCGGCAAAATGGAGGCACCCAGCTCGTCAATTTGCTCCTTGGTGTAGTAGTCGAGCAGCTCTTGACGATAGATGCCTTTCTTGACCAGCTCGGTAATCAGCGGATAAAAAGCGCCGTAAGGCTCGTCCGCATAGGATTTGTAACGGCGGTGAGTAGCCGCCTTTTTATATAAGGAAGTGAGCAAGGAGCGAGCAGCGGCGAATTTCCAGTCCGGTTCTTCCTTGCTGACCAGTTCAAGCGCAGCCATCGCAAACGCGTTGCTGATTTCGTCGCCCGTGACTTCGTCCCGGCGCAGCTTGCTGGTTACACCGCGAATCAGGCGATCTTTCTCCAGCTTGTCCAATCCGCTGAGCATACGATCGGCATAAACGGAAATACGTATTTCATCAAAAGCCAACTGGCGGTTGTTTGGTTTCGTTACGAGTTGTGGCATAGGATTAATTCCTCGCTTTCCTGACTTGGGAGATAAACTTGAAAATAAATGACAGTGAAAATGAAAAAACGACGCTGAAAATGCCCGGGTTGCTTGCTTGGTTCAGACAGCATTTTGGGGCTGTATGTAATCCAACAACATAGAAATAGCGATGCGCTTGCCAATGAACGGGCGTCAAAACGGTTCCCATGCAATTTATTGGCTACATCACTACATTTAGACGTATTGTAAATATTTAACCCAATATGTTGTGTTGAGAAACTTAAAATTTCAAATAAGCGCAAGGAGTATTATAGCAACATTTGAAGCCATACGTAAAGGAAAAGGAATGGAAACGCCCAAAATGCAGAGAAGTCGCGGGTTGTATTTGAATTGAGGTCGTGTGAACGGTACAATGAATGATAAAGGTGTTTCCTACAGAAACAAGCAGCATACATATGGACTATTTTTATGAGATAAGGTTGCTTTATCGGACATAGGTTTTAGATTTTTAAATTTGTGACGATTTTTAAATTAAAGGGAGGAACTCGGCGATGGCTATTGCAGAAGTGACCGTAATCCCGATTGGAACAGGCAGTACCAGCCTGAGCGACTATGTTGCACAGATGCAGAAAGTGCTGAAGACGCAAAAAGGAATTACTTACGAACTTACCTCCATGAGTACGATTATTGAAGGTTCGCTGGACGATGTGTTCACCGCTATCGCTGCGCTGCATGAAGCGCCATTCCTGTCAGGAGCCAAGCGCGTTTCCACCTCGGTCAAAATCGATGATCGCCGTGACAAAGCTTCCTCCAGTCGCCAAAAGCTCCGTTCCGTCGCAGATAAACTGTCCGGCACCGGGACAGGGAACGTTACCGAATTAAATCCAAATCCTAGTTGATAAAGTGGATGTAAGTGATTGATTTTTATGTAAGGAAGAGTATAATAGTTTTTGTTGTCAGTTACGCTGACCTGCTGGTGTAGCTCAGGGGTAGAGCAACGCACTCGTAATGCGTAGGCCGGGGGTTCAATTCCCTTCACCAGCATTCTATGACACTCAAGCACAGCGCGGCTTCCAAGCTTTTTGGAGGCCGCGCTTTTTTGTTGGAGCGAGCCTTCTTCACAGCCTAACTAATGTTGGCACAAATAGCGTCCACCGGATATGAACATGGGTGAATATTACGGAGCGCGAAGAAGGTGTGGACATTGTAATATATTCATGGGCCATTCTCTCAGTTGTATAGCCTTTTTTCTAGATATATGTTCCAGTCTAGTAAAAACTAGTTGTTCGTCCATGTCTAAATCTAACAATATGCATACACTGAACTATCTTTATAGGGAGGTGTACGTATTGAGTTGTTCAGACAAAAAAAAATGTTGTAAAGGAAAAATCAAAGCTGGATTCCCTTGGAAGAGAAAAAGGAAAAGACAAGAACAGTGCCGAAAAGTTATTAAGAAGATAGTAAAGGTAAAATGTCCCCCACCAGAAGTGAATATTACTACTCCGACAGTGATTGGTCCTACGGGTCCACAAGGCATACCAGGTTCTCAAGGAGTACCTGGACCGGCTGGAGCTATAGGCCCACAAGGCTTTCCTGGCGCTATAGGAGCAGTAGGGGCGGCTGGGCCAACAGGAGCCACAGGTCCAACTGGTCCAGCGGGAGGTCCGGTCGGACCAACAGGTGCTACAGGAGCAGTAGGGGCGGCTGGGCCAACAGGAGCCACAGGTCCAACTGGTCCAGCGGGAGGTCCGGTCGGACCGACAGGTGCTACAGGAGCAGCAGGGGCGGCTGGGCCAACGGGAGCCACCGGCGCTACAGGAGCAGCAGGGGGTGTATTGGGATTTGCAGATTTTTTTGCCTTGATGCCTCCTGATAATGCAGCAACTGTTGCTCCGGGTACAGACGTAAGTTTTCCGCAAAATGGCCCTACCAGCGGGACTACTATTACCCGAACCGGTCCTAGCTCTTTTAATTTAGCAGCAATAGGGACTTATCAGGTGCTCTCTCAGGTTAGCGTAACCGAAGCGGGACAACTCATCTTGACACTCAATGGCGCTGATCTCGCCTATACTGTAGTCGGACGTGCAACAGGTACATCGCAAATCGTAGAAATGGCTATAGTGCAAACGACGGTCATTAATTCCATACTGACTGTTCGAAATCCTGCTGGCAATTCTACTGCACTTACTATTACTCCTCTCGCTGGAGGAGCAAGATCTGTTTCAGCACATCTTGTTATCACACAATTAGCATAGCAAGATATCTTGCATCTAGATAATCTAGAAATTTGCTATCTTTAACTGGACGGCTTTTCTTATGATCATAATTAAAAGAAGGACATACAAACGTCCTCCTCTTCCTCCAGAGTATCCCTCGGCAGAGATAGCGGCCCGCCACGCGTGGCATTTTGCAGACATCCGCTATCAGCGTGTCTTATGGAGGTTGTTTCAGAAACCATTGACCAGCTACGCTCTATGGATAGCATGACTTTTTTGCTTAGTGAACTGCTATGGTTGGAAGGGGAGGGACGAAGTGACATCCCGTTGAATCTCGTGAAGAACAAAGGATAACATTTACAGGGATTTTTGTCGTAGAAGGAATCGTTATATTGTTCACCGAATGAAATATTGAGGTGATCGTCTTGAAACGTACGTGTGACATTTGAGGATTATGGCGGAGTGGTGGAGGAGATTACGCCAGAGTCGGTTAAGATCGCCAGTAAAGATTTTATACGAGAACAGTTTGAATTCCGGGTAGACCTAACGGGAGGAGAACAATTTGAATGATCTTAAAACCCCGATTTTAAAAGAAACATTAAAGCACATGGAGAGGTTAAAGGTAACGTTTTCACTCCCTTCCAAGGCAGACGTAGGCTTTAAATTCAGTGTTACGTTCGGGACTCGTTTTGCATAAAGTTGGGCGGAGGCATGGGTACAGCGTGACTCCCAAGCTTTTTGGAGGCCACGATTTTTTGTTGAAATGAGCGTAATTACATAAATATTCCAGGGAATTGTTTAGCGATTGCGTCAGTGATCATATCCGCCATCTCTAACGCTTCCGCCTCGATTTTATCATATACCTGAACACTTGTTTTATAATCCTTGGTGATCATGGAGACAGCCTCTGACTTTGTTAAGGCTAAGTGTTCGTAGAACATTTTCCTAAATTCTTCTTTAGGTAGATAGGGATTGATGCGGCTTAAAAATTCGGAGATTTCATCGGCGTTGGAGTACCACTTTTTTTCTGTGGCTGCAACCAGATTTTGATCTCCTGCTATGGCTGCTTTAACAAGATCCGCAGCAAGGACTAAATGTTCCCTAATTAAGTTACTGTATGTTTGAGCAACATGATCACCATAAAAAGGTCGAAGTGAATTCCCCATATCTGTTGCATTTTGAAGAAGCCGGGCGGTAACCACGTTCACATCAGGTAAATGAAAGACCAAGCTAAGGATAGTCATCCTAGTCCAGGCTATATGTTGTTCCCACAGCATACGCATGAAGCTTTTCAATTCAACCTTCGCCTTGCTTACACGTTGAGGATTTTTGGTCATTAGATGAGCAGGTGTTACTTGATCCGATCGCCAATAATGATCGTATGGTTGTATTACATAAGGAAATACACCCGTTGAATAAGGAAACACACTTTTTCACTCCTTGTTTCCATAAATTTGTATACCACATGCATCTGCATATATAGTGCTACATTATTCGAACTTATATGGTTGGGTGAATGTCCATTAAAAAAGTAATCTTCTAGCAGAACTTCTAAACAACCTCTGAATTAGGTTAGTATTAGGCGTGGGATTCGATATACATAATGACAAGGCATATTCCATATGACTAAGTAAGTGCTTTTTGCTCACATAGAGGAGGGATATGATTGGATGCCTTCGTTGCACGCTCATTAGATGAGATACGGTTTTGGTCCAGGATCATGAAGGCGCATTCATTTTTTCTGGGGTTAGGTTTTAGAGCTGAAGATACTCAACTCATTACAGAAGCCCATCAGTTTTACGCTATTTTTGAGGATATTGAGAGAAGATCACACGATTTTAATATCCATACAGACCCTCACACAATCAAAGAGTTTAATACGGAGGTCCGGAATGCGGCGACTCATATTTGGGCGTTTAAGAGAATGGTATTGGGCCTTATATTGCAATGCAAGCTTCCCGGACAAACAAATTTCCCTTTACTGGTAGATCATATAAGCCGGGAAGCGAATTATTTTAGAAACCGTTTAGAGGAACTCAATTCAGGAAAGCTCGAACCATTACCCGATGCAATTATCGATGAAAATGTATTTTTCTTGAAAATCATGGCCGATCATGCAAAATTTATAGGCCATTTGCTAGATCCATCCGAACGTAAACTGGTTGAACAAGCTAGGGAGTTTAGTAATGATTTCGATACGCTGATGTTTCAAGCGATTGATTTAAGTCATATGCGGCCTCAGTCACAAACCGTTCCACTCTTAAGTCAATTTGTTGATGAAAATCGTGTCTCTGTTAAGTCCTTGCGTGATTTTAAGAAAACAGCGCGTGATTTAATCGACGAATGCCGAATAAAGAGCATTATCCATCCTTTATTAGCCGATCATGTATTTCGTGAAGCTGAGCGCTTCCTTTTTATTCTCGATATGTTTGATCAATCTTTATCAGGTGTTAAGGTGAACAAGAAAGAAATCATGCACTGATATGCTGTCCCTGCTGGTGTATCATAAATAATTAAAACGTTATGAGAGGTCGGCATTAACAACTGGGCCTTTTGAATGCATAGGTTATCAGGAAATGAGAATTTTCTGAGGGAAGTGGGCATCTTTTTTAAGGATGCCCACTCGATCTACTTTGTAGAGATCGTTTTATATTGTCGTCGTAGAATTACAGATAATACACCTCGATGTACTCCTGATGGGGATGGGACATCCATTAGGGTAGCCATGGATATACTGAAAAAACAGGGGCTTCGATGATGATACCCCAAATGTTCAAATTTAAAAATTCATGGGTAACTCCTTGGGGAGATAATGGACTTGGCTACTTACCTTATGATTATCGTGTTCAAAACCAAGCGGAACATTTCTTTTTTGAAGCGTATAGGGCAACTGACTATAAAATTTTTTAGAATTACAGTTATTGTAATATGTGGACGCTGAAAAGCGTTTCTTTTTTATTTCTGTGTTTTAATAAGGGGGATTCTATCCAAAAGAATATATACCCCAATTATCGAATTGGATACAATAATTCTAATGAAAGGAGGCTGCATGGCGATGAGTAATACTTACGAAATGCTCGAAGAGCGCATATCCCTTTGGGGACTTTCTAATGAAGAAATTATTGGTTGGAAGGCACTTATCGTATCTTTTGAGTAATTCAACCGGTTATCCTCTGAAGTGGTAGCTAAGTATAACTTTACGTATCCGGATCACTTGTTTTCCCATATTCAAACCTGGTTAGGGGTGCAACATGATAAGCATAGATAAAAAGTCGGACACCGTAATCGTTGTGCTGCATGAGATTTATGGGATTAATCAGCATATACAGAATATTTGCAGACTATTATCGGATCAGGGTTATGACGTCATTTGTCCAAATTTACTGGGAAGAGAAACACCTTTTGACTATTCGCAAGAGGAAACTGCCTACAGAAATTTTATGGAAAATGTAGGCTTCACCCACGCTTCATATCAAATTGAAAGTTTATTATCAAGTATTCGAGATCGCTATAAAAAGGTATTTATCGTCGGATTTAGCATAGGGGCAACGATTGCCTGGCTGTGTAGTGAAGAAAAATATGTTGATGGAATCGTAGGATATTATGGCTCACGTATTAGAAATTATTTGGAAATAACCCCACAATGTCCAACACTGCTATTTTTCCCACAGGAAGAACCATCATTTAATGTGGATGAGCTAATTATAGCTTTAGATAACAGTAATATCAGGGTACATAAATGTAACGGACAACATGGATTCAGTGACCCGTATTCTCCCCGATATAACGTACATTCAGCTCAAAAATCATTTAGCGAAATGGTAGATTTTTTCGATAGAAAGGGGCGCGTCCATGAGTGATGAGGTATCGAAGAAAAGGGCCGAAATGCCGCAAGGAACGCTTACTATTTTTCACACCCCAAGCGACTGCCCTATTTGCCGAAACATATCCCAAACTAAATAATGTCCCTTTTGATCAAATGTCAAGCAGACCAAGGGATTGGTCGGGAATAGCTACTATCTCCAAATTGAAATGAAAGACGGATCAACGAGAAACCTTGCCTATCATATCCAATCTAAAGCTTTCTACCCTGCCCTGGCTCAGCTTGTGGAAGAACAACGTAAACGGATATACGATAAATAAAGGACTACAGTTCTGAATTATCCTTCCCGATCTCTATCGAAAACACCTCTTTAAAACCTCTTTCACCGTCTGTTGTAATTTGGATCGCTCGGGTTTTGGGGAGACGTTGAATCCAGTTTAATTCGAATAATCTGTCCAAAAGAGCATTCCCCAAGGCTCCGGCCAGATGGTGGCGTCGTTCACTCCAATCCATGCATTTATGTGAGAAGGAGCGGCGCTTTTTTTTCGTTGCTTCAAGGTCAATCTGGAAGTCTGCAAAGAACGCCCTCCCTTTTTCAGTAATAGAGAACCCGTCCCGCTCATCCGAAATGTAATCTTTTTGAATGAGAGAAGCCGTTAGCTGTACACCTAGATGACCTGCCAGATGATCGTAGCAGGTTCTTGCCTGACGTATGACTTTGTCTTCGGAGGCATGTTTGAATGACTTGATTGGAACAGGCGGGGCTATGGATAAAAATGACTCCATCATCCGGGCAACTTCGGGGTTTTGAATGCCATAGTAACGGTGCCGCCCTTGTTTCTCCACAGTAACGACTTGAGCCTCAGTCATTTTAGCCAAATGGAAGCTGGCGGTTTGCGGTTTGATGCCTGCCATATGGGCCAGCTCGCCTGCAGGATGAAATCTGCCGTCTAATAAGGCGGTTAATATGGCTGCGCGTGAAGGCTCGCTTACCAGAGAAGCGATCATGGCTACATTTGATTTGGCACTCATGGCACAGTTATCCTCCTTTGTAATCCATACTTCGATGAAGATTGAAATATTTATATTCTACAATAAGGAGGCAGATCTGAACAGATGGAGAAGGGATGATGGATCAAATGAATCAAATGAATCAAATAAATCAAATAAATCAGATGAATCTCAGCCCAGGCATTAAAACGATTAACCCTAGCATTTTATATTACGGAACCCCTGTAATTTTACTCAACACGCTGAATGAGGATGGAACGACCAATATCAGCCCCATCTCCTCCTCATGGGCATTGGGAGATTGTGTCGTACTGGGTATTGGAATAGGCGGAAAAGCATTTGAAAATATGAAGCGGCATCCCGAATGTGTGATTAACGTTCCGGGACCTTCATTATGGGAGCATGTGGAGCGGTTGGCCCCCTACACGGGCAAAAATCCCGTACCGGAGGATAAGCAACAAAATGGCTTTACCTATCAGAAAGACAAGTATGAGATCAGCAGGCTAACTCCGATTGACTCGAATGTGATCAAGCCCAACCGGATCAGGGAATGCCCGATTCAGATCGAAGCCGAAGTGAGGGAAATACGCATTCCTGACCATTCTCCTTATTTTGCGATCATCGAAACCCAAGCTGTACAGGTGCATGTTCATCAGGATATGATCCTCGGTGAGAACCATATTGATCCGGCAAACTGGAGCCCACTCATCTATAACTTCCGCCATTATTTCGGCCTTGGCGAGCAGTTGGGCAAAGCCTTCCGGTCTGAAACCTGATGAATAATTATAATTCACACCTGAATAATAAGAATTATCTTCCCAATTTGTTCTTTTTGTGCGAGAATGAATGAAAAATCATTATGATTGCGCTTTACAGCACGTATAACAAGGGAGGAAATCATCATGTCAGAAGATCGCAAGCTGTCATTCGAAACACTCGCTGTCCATGCCGGACAACAAATTGATCCTACTACCTTTGCCCGCGCCGTTCCGTTATACCAAACCACCTCGTATGGATTTCGGGATGCTGAGCATGCGGCTGATTTATTTTCGCTAAAAGAGTTCGGCAACATTTATACGCGTCTGATGAATCCGACCACGGATGTGTTTGAGCAGCGGATCGCAGCTCTGGAGGGAGGGGCTGGCGCGTTGGCGACGGCTTCGGGAGCAGCGGCCATTTCCTTTTCCATCCTGAACATTGCCGGAGCAGGGGATGAAATTGTGTCGGCATCCAGTTTGTATGGCGGTACATATAATTTGTTTTCCACGACGCTACCCAAGCTGGGCATTAAGGTGCATTTTGTGGATTCGGATGACCCGGAGAACTTCCGTAAAGCCATTACGGATAAAACGAAGGCGTTATATGCCGAAACGATTGGCAATCCGCAGGGCAATGTGCTGGATGTGGAAGCTGTAGCGGCGATTGCGCATGAATACGGTATTCCGTTGATTGTGGATAACACGTTCCCAAGCCCGTACTTATTGCGTCCTATCGAATACGGAGCGGATATTGTCGTGCATTCTGCGACGAAGTTCATTGGCGGACACGGAACGTCCATTGGTGGGGTGATCGTAGACAGTGGCAAGTTTGACTGGAAAGCAAGCGGCCGTTTCCCCGGACTGACCGAGCCAGACCCGAGCTATCATGGGGTTGTATACACCGAGGCGGTGGGGCCTATTGCCTATATTATCAAGGCGCGGGTACAACTGCTGCGTGATTTGGGGGCAGCTATTTCACCGTTCAACTCATGGTTGCTGCTTCAGGGCTTGGAGACACTCCATCTGCGGCTGGAAAGACATAGCCAGAATGCTCTGAAGGTAGCGCAATATCTTGAAAACCACAAGGATGTGGAGTGGGTCAGCTACACCGGATTGCCAAGCCATCCATCCTACGAATTAGCTCAAAAATACTTGCCGAAAGGGCAAGGGGCGATCCTGACCTTCGGCATCAAAGGCGGCAGTCAGGCGGGAAGCAAGCTGATTGAAAATGTGAAGCTATTTTCCCATCTGGCGAATGTAGGTGATTCCAAATCTCTGATCATTCATCCGGCTAGCACAACGCATCAGCAGTTGAATGCGGAGGAACAGGTTGCTGCCGGAGTCAAGCCAGAGCTGTTGCGTTTGTCCGTCGGGACGGAAGCGATAGACGATATTTTGTACGATTTGGAGCAGGCGATCGCGGCCAGCCAGCAGTAGTTAAGTGAGCAGAGGCCAGCGGCGTTGGCTTGTTGAGCAAAGTGTGACAGAGCATGTGTGGAGGAGTTTATAAGAGGTTTTTCAAACCGGATCGCTTTTCGGTTTGTTGTTAATCAGGTGGGGGGCAACCTCCACCTTTTTTGGCGTCTAGGTTATGGAGAAATAGCATTGACAACATACCCCCATAGGTATATATTATACCCCATAGGGTATATAAGGAGGAAGAAGAAATGGGCAGAAAGATAGTTATTATTGGTGGGGTAGCAGGTGGAGCTTCTGCTGCGGCGAGATTGCGTAGATGGAACGAGGAAGACGAGATTATAATGTTTGAGCGCGGAGAGCATGTTTCTTTTGCGAACTGTGGTCTTCCTTACTATATTGGCGGCACGATCCATGCGCGGGAGAAACTGTTTCTCCAGACACCTCAAGGGATTCGGGAGCGTTTTAATATAGATGTACGGGTGCTCACCGAAGTAATCGAAATAGACCGGGAGCAGAAGCTCATTCACTTTCGTGATGTGATGACAGGGAAAAAGGGAGCGCAACCGTACGATATGGTGGTTTTGTCGCCAGGTGCCAGACCGATGATACCGGATATTCCAGGATTAAACGAAGCCACTAATCTATTTACGCTAAGAAATATTCCTGACACGGACGTGATTAAGGCATATGTAGATGAAAAGCATCCGCGACATGCCACTGTCATCGGCGGCGGATTTATCGGGCTGGAGATGGCTGAGAATCTGCGGGAGCGAGGACTTGCGGTAACGATTATCGACCAAGGAGAACAATTGCTTCATCCGCTAGATCCTGAAATGGCTAGACTGGTGGAACAGCATATGAAGCTGAACGGGGTGGAGGTGCATTTAAAGGAAGGGGTCGCGGCTTTTGCAGATCAGGGTACACGGCTCCGTTTGGCTTCCGGAGGTATGCTTCGGACGGATTTGGTTATTCTTGCGATTGGTGTTGTTCCCGAAAATGAGCTGGCCAAGCAAAGCGGACTGAAGCTTGGTTTTCGCGGGGCTATTCAGGTGAACGCCCAACTGCAAACCAGTGATCCGGCCATTTATGCGGTAGGCGACGCCATTCAGGTCAAGGATCGCAATCACGGTTTTGCAACGATGGTATCGCTGGCTTGGGGAGCCAATCGGCAGGGGCGTTTGGTGGCGGATCATATGAACGGCCAGGCCATTTCTTATGATGGCGCGCTCGGAACGTCCGTGATTAAGACGTTTGCCTTGACAGCAGCATCTACAGGCAATAATGAAAAAACATTGCTGCGGCTGGGTGTTCCCTATAAGGCTGTTCATATTCATCCCGCTTCGCATGCAGGTTATTATCCTGGGGCATCGCCCATTTCCATGAAGCTGCTCTTTAACCCGGAAACAGGAATGATATACGGGGCACAGGCCGTTGGAGCAGATGGGGTAGACAAAAGAATTGATGTGATTGCAACCGCCATTCGTGGACATTTGGGGGTGCGTGAGTTGGCTGATATCGAACTTGCTTATGCACCTCCGTATTCTTCAGCCAAAGATCCTGTCAATATGGCTGGTTATGTGGCTTCGAATATCATGGATGGGCTGGTCCACACGATGCAATGGCATGAAGTCGATGATTTTTACTGCACAGGCGGCGTTATTATTGATGTCAGGGATGAGGTGGAGCTGCAAGCAGGAGTCATTCCGGGTTCTATCCATATTCCTTTGGCAGAGCTGAGAGGACGAATGTCGGAAATCCCCCATGATCAAGAGATCGCGGTATCCTGTCAGGTCGGCTTACGGGGCTATATTGCGGCTCGAATGCTGACCCAATACGGGTATCGGGTGAGAAACGTTGATGGTGGCTACAAGACATATTCAGTTATGGCAGAACGGAATTCTGATTCTGATCTGCCTATAGGGAGTGAGAAGGACGAGGAAGCTAAAGATGGGTCCGGCGTTCCTTCGAGAGTTGGGGAAGAATTCGTAGGTCCCCACACAGAGCCGACCCTGCTGGATGCTTGTGGATTGCAATGTCCCGGTCCTATTCTCAAGGTATATGAAGCCGTTAAGGCTATGGAAGAAGGACAAAAACTGGAGGTTACAGCAACCGATTTCGGTTTTGCGAGAGATATTGAAGCATGGTGCCTTAAAACCGGGAATACGCTGGAATCTCTGGGAGTGTCTCATGACAAGGTTAAGGCTGTAGTGCGCAAAACAGATCAAGGACGACGGTTTTTAAAATAGTTCATAACCCATCCAATGTGATTGAGATAGTCTGTCACTTCGCCGTGCAGGGCACCAAAAAAAGTATCTTGAAGCTCTACGTCAACGGTACCTTTTTTCGCCAGTGCATGGTAAGCCTGCTTAAGCTCCTCTTCGCTGTCAAAGTCGAGAATGATTTGTACATGCTGCGCTTTTAGCGGTTTACCGTAGGAATCGGAAAAATGGACGTGACTGCTGCCGAGGTGAAGCTCAGCGTGTAAAAGCTTGCCTTCTTGCTTGTTCAGCACTTTAATTTCTCCGCCCAAAACAGACTGATAATAATCCACCGTTTGCTGGACATCGTTTACAATGACAAAAGGACTTGCGCTTCTCATGGGTTCATCTCCTTCGAGGTCTTTATGTAGTTAGTATACATTATTTACGTTGCTGACAGAGTTTACCCCTTTTCATTTCAAATTATGGCTTGGTTCACTGTGTGACGTCTGTTACAATAGAAGGGACATTTACGAATGGATAGAAAAAAGATCGGACGGTGAGCATTTGTATGCTGTGGGAAGCGACTATATATTTTGTGATTTTGGTAATTTCCGCTCTAAGCGTGATTGCGGTATCAGGTAGCCGGAGGACTGCGAGTACCATTCTTCTGGTGCCCATCGTTTTATTTTGTACGATATTTATGGTGCAAGGTTCAGTACTTACAGCGATGAAGCACCCGACGATGGGAGCTAATGTGGGTTCGGGAATGGCATTTTTAACAACTTGGGTAGTTACCGGAATATTGTTTGCTGTGACGATTGTGATTACTTTCGTTAAATATAGCAGGAAGAACAAGGCGTAATTCAGCCTTAACCTCAGATGAATCAGGGCTTGCGGTCATTTGCCGAAAGCCCTTTTTGTATTTAATTAGCATGTACCGATTTACCTCAGTAAGATACCTGTTGTGGAGCGTTTGGAAAAAAATAGAGCTGGATTTCAAAAAGAGGTTTACAGGCTTAGTTGGGAAGTGTATACATATAGTAAGGAGGCGATTGCCATGAGTGATCGTGCATTTCATTTGTTCTATATTATTTTCCTGACGGTTCTGGCATTAGGAAGCGTTGGTGGAATCGTCTGGTGGCTGCGTTCTATCGGTCGTCAGGAGAAAGAAAAAAACTGAATTTGAACCGGACCGTAAAAGTCCAAAATGCAGCTTCCAGTAGGAGGGTGCATTTTTATGTGCTATAATGGGAACATATGTTCTTTATAGTGGGAGGAAAGATGATGTTGCCTGATTTGGAACGAAAGCTGTTACGGATTCTGTATAACTATTTTGCCCAGCATCGCCATATGCCGACGATGAACGAATTGACTGTCAAAACGGGGAAGAGGGACAGTGAGATTACAGCCGCTTTGCGGCATATGGAACAGGAGCGTTATATTACATGGGAAAATAACTCCAGTACTCAGCATGTGGTTTTACTGGAAGGATGGGAGCGGCCTTCGACGGATCAAGTCACCCGCCCGGAAACAGGGCGATCAACTACGCCAACCACGTCGCAGGGCGGCACGGAATACTGGACGAATTATTAGAGTAGAACACAAAGCTGGAAAATTAATGAGTTTTTAAGGTGCATATCATTTAGTTTTAAGAAAGGGGGACTATAATGACCCTATTAACCCCTTTTTGATCAAGCTATAGGCCCTGCCGATGTATCGGAAGGGTCATTTTTTTGTTCATAGATGCTCTCGGCGGTGCTACTGGATATATATATGGACACTAAAAATCCCCCGGGGATCATCCGGAGGATGGGTGCAGCTTGCGTATACTGCACGGCCTGCTCGAACTTCATGGTTCGACGGCATCATATATGTTCAACCCCTGCTGCCTTGCATAATATGGTCAGCATGTTCATAAGGGGCAGTCCGATTCCACTGCTCATTTTCCAAACGACAAAAGCCCTACCTCTCTTTCGTCCTTGCGGCTCCGATGACCGCGCCAGTGTGAATGTGAAAATCTTCGGCAAAAGCTCAAAATTCTACATTAGGGTTATACATAAAATTTGGAGAAGCTCCATGCGGTGATTAGGAGTAATAGCTTGTTGCGCGGAATCCTATGGGGTTTAATACATACTCTAATAGTATAGCAAGAACGATTCTAAAATGCAAGGTTGCAATTTCTTCGCCTCGTGAAGAGCAGAGGCAGCGTGTTGCACAATTAAATGTTTACACTCGCAGGTGAGAAATGTAGACGAACGTAAGTGTTTCATTCTATATGATTAAAAGGCGCTTATAGGATTTGTGCAAATTGCTCAAGCAAGAAGGTTAACTTTTGCCGACCGGACTCCGATATTGAATAAACAAGATGTTTTGTGAGTGTACGGATGAAAAGAGGGGTAGCATTTTGCCGATCTATAAGCGTTTTATTCAGTATGTTATCCTGAACTATATTATAGGATCGTTTATCGCTGTTCTGTTGGTAGGCGCGATTTTTATATTTTCCACGTTAAATGTAGCCCGTTATGAATTTTTAGGTCTTATGAAGATCATTGCTTTTTCCAGTATCATTATGATTGTATGTGAAACGCTGGTATTTCGGATGCATCTGAGACCAGTTCGTCATTTTTTTCTGGATGAGTGGACGACGTTCGAGGATGTAGAAGCGATGTATATACGGATTCACCGTCTGCCTAATCTTTCTGTGTTACGTATTATGGGACCGCATTTGCTCGGTTTTTCCATCCCGGCAGCTGGTATAGCTATATGGATGATTCATACCGGACAGCTCACCTTGCCCTTCTATTATGTGGGGATTGCCTGTATAGGGGCTTGTCTGGTCGCTTCGATGCACGCGATGATTGAATTTTTCCTGACAATGAGGGCGATCCGTCCGTTGCTAATAGAAATTAGAGACCGGACTTATCAGAAACATGGAATTAACCTATCGCTTCGGGGACGGGTGTTACTATCACTCCGGCACAAATTTCAGTTGAGTGCAACGTTGATTGGTGCATTTCCGCTTTTTTTGTTTTGCCTGGCTACGCAGATTCGGCTGGAACGTCTGAATGAAGCGCTTTCCAACTCCTATTGGCTATGGGCGGGCACGATTTTACTATTTGGTGTGGCCTTTGCTTATCTGGGAGGATGGCTGTTAACCCGTGAGATTGAGCAGCCGATTCACCATTTGCTGGAAAAGATGAATGAAGTGAAGGAAGGATGTCTGTACGATAAGGCTAAAGATTTGTACTCTGACGAGTTTGCGAAGCTGGTTGAAGGCTTTAACATCATGGTCGAGGGATTGAAGGAACGGGAAGACAAGAATAGTCAGCTATTGGAAAGCTATTTTACCACCTTGGCGGCAGCGCTGGATGCGAGAGATACCTATACCGCAGGGCATTCTTTGCGTGTGGCTGAATATTCGGTGATTATTGGGCGAAGAGGCGGCTTGAACGAGACGGAGCTTGACCTTTTGCGCAAAACAGCATTGCTGCATGATATAGGCAAAATCGGTGTGGCCGATGCCGTGCTGCTCAAGGATGGTCAGCTGACGGACGAGGAATTTGACCAGATTAAAATGCACCCGGTTATGGGAGAAAGCATTCTTCGCCAAGTGGAGCCGGCATATGCCATGGCTCCTTATTTGCCCGGTGTGCGTTCGCACCATGAGCGTTATGATGGCAAAGGATATCCAGACCAACTCTGCGGAGAAGATATCCCGTTATTTGGGAGGATCATTGCCGTAGCAGATGCGTATGATGCGATGACGTCTGACCGCCCATATCGGAAGGGTATGCCTAAAGAAAAAGCGATTATGATATTGGAAGAGGGAAAAGGAACCCAGTGGGACCCTTACTTTGCCGAATTATTTGTCGATGAATGGCGCCGGAACAAAGGCATCATGAGTTGACCCTATACTGTGTATCCACTAGGGCGAGCCGTTGCGGTTCGCTTTTTGTATATAGAGATGTACGCTCTTTAGGCATGTCGAAGGCTGAAGCTTCATGTTATGATATACGAGAACGGCAAAAGTGGTCTGCATAGGCCTGGCATCCAATTTTTCGCGCTATGGGAGTGTGAGTCCATGCAATTTTCAATGATGTTTCTAATGAATCTGGGAATGCTGATTGCCGTTGCCTATGTGGCGAACGTAATTTATAAATATGGGTTAAGCCGTACCTCTTCGCAATTTAAATATATTAGTTCAGTACTGCTGGTGGTATTTGGCGGATGGGTTAGCTCTTGCTTCGGTTTTAACTTTAGCGAGACGGTTATTTTTGATCTGCGTTTTGTGCCGTTAATTATCGCGGCGTTGGTGTATCCCCGCTCCTATACGCTTATTATTATCGGGGTAGCGATCGGACTTACAAGATTTACCTTCGGTATGAATATGGCGGCGTGGGCCGGCTTTCTGAATATGAGCATTCTGGGCGTGCTGTGCGCCGGGTTGAACTACTGGATGCGCCGTTCCACCTGCCGTCTGATTATTAAGGCATCGGTGACCATTTTAGCGGTTAATATCGTAAATACGTTGAATATTGCCTTTCTGGGCGTCATTCCATGGCACTATTATGTGGCGGAAGTTGTCCCGCTCACTTTGCCTATCGGCATTGTGCTCAGCTTTTTATTTGCGCTGATTTTACGTGATTTTCAGATGGAGCAGATGCGTAATTATCAGATTATACAGGCGAATCAGCTATTATCGGAACAGCGCGATGAGTTACAGAAGACGAAAATCATTTTGGAAGAACGGGCCAAGCAGTTAATGGTGGCTTCCCAATATAAATCCGATTTTTTGGCAACGATGTCGCATGAACTGCGTACACCACTTAATAGCATTATTAATCTGGCGCAGATCATCAACGAGCAGGGAACAGAACTGGATGAGGACGAGCTTTACCAGTACAGTGAGCTGATCTATGCCTCTGGGCATGATTTGCTCCAGTTGATCAATGACATTCTGGACTTGTCTAAAGTCGAGGCTGGACGGATGGAAATCGTCAGTGAGCAGGTCAGCGTGCGCGAGATTGCGCAGGTGATGATGATGCATTTTGAAGTCACTGCTAAGGACAAGAAGCTTGAATTCAGCTTGAAGGAGCAGGGCGATATACCGAATGAAATTCGATCCGATCACAAGCGTGTACAGCAAATTTTGCGCAACCTGTTGTCTAATGCTTTTAAGTTCACTCATGAAGGCTGTGTACTGCTGGAAATCAGCACTCAGCATCTGGAAGGGAAGGAACAGGAGGGAGATTGGGTTGTATTTGCGGTAAAAGATACGGGCATCGGTATTTCCAAGCTTCAGCAGCATGTTATTTTTGGGGCATTCCAGCAGGCCAACGGTTCCATTAACCGCAAATATGGAGGAACCGGACTGGGACTGTCGATTAGCCGTGATTTATCCCGCTTGTTGGGCGGTTTTATCCGTTTGGAGAGTGAGGAGGACAAGGGAAGCACCTTTTCCCTGTACCTGCCCATGTGTCCGTCTGAAAACAAGGAGGCGGGTGAACAGCCGTTTAAACTAGCCTAATAACACAGGTGCCGGATCAGGTAGGTTACACAGGCATAAAGGAGGTCTATCGTGGAGCGTAAAGCGGTCGTTGTGGGTGCAACGGGGCTTGTCGGGGGTTATGTTGTACGGGAGCTGCTGGTGCAAAAGGAATACAGCCGCGTCATGGTTGTGGGCAGACGTCCGCTGGAAATCAAGCATCCCAAGCTGGAGCAGGCACTCATCGACTGGGAGCAGCCGCAGGAAGCGGCGTCTGCCTTCGAGGGGGTTGCTGATGTTTTTTGCTGCCTCGGGACGACGATGAAAAAGGCTGGTTCCAAGGAGCAGTTTCGTCAGGTGGATCTGGACTATCCGGTTCTGACCGCCCGGTTGGGCAAAGAGGCCGGTGCGGTGCAGATGCTCGCTATCTCCTCAATGGGAGCGGACCCGGAATCGCGCGTGTTTTACAACCGTACGAAGGGTGAGGCTGAGGAGGCACTTGCCGATATTGGCTTGCCTGCGTTGCATCTGTTCCGTCCGTCGCTGATTTTAGGCACAAGGTCCGAACGTCGTTTTGGCGAAGCCGTCGCGGCTGTCGTGATGAAGGCACTTGATGGCGTGATGACGGGCAAACTGGCTTCCTACCGCGCCATCCCGGCCTCGGTGATCGCACGGGCTATGGTACGAATCGCTCTCGCGCATGCGAGCGGCGTACATATTTATCCGAATGAAATCATTCGGGTCATCGGAGCTGAGCTGACACCCGGTGAGGATGATTCAGGGACAGAGCGTAACAGTCATTAATACGGAATAGTGGCTTTGGACTTACCGTGCTATAATACGGAGAATCAGCATCAGGAAGGAGAATTCAACCCATATGAAAAAAACAATTGCCACTGAAAAAGCGCCCGGCGCTATTGGGCCCTATAGCCAGGCTGTAGAGGCGGGCGGTTTTATTTACACCTCGGGACAGCTTGGACTGAATCCGGCGACAGGTGAGTTTGGTAAGGATGTACAGGAGCAGGCTCGTCTGTCCTTGAGCAACGTACAAGCTATTCTGGAAGCGGCTGGAAGCAGCCTGAACCAAGTTGTGAAAGCGACCGTATTCCTGAAAGATATGAACGACTTTGTCAGTGTAAATGAAGTGTACAGCTCTTTCTTCGAGCAGCCGTATCCGGCTCGTAGTGCGGTGGAGGTAGCACGTCTGCCGAAGGATGCGCTGGTAGAGATTGAAGTTATCGCCCTGAAAGGCGAATAGGCTACAGGAACAGAAAAGAACTTCCAAAATCCACACTTGATGTAGAAATGGAAGTTCTTTTCTGCGTGTGTTATACGTGATGAGATTCTTTTAGTCCCGGTCCCGGTTACGGGCAAAGAACAGCCATAGCGAGTATACCAGGATGATTGCGGCCAGAATGAATGCAGCCAGCCGCACGTTTTCATTGCTTGGATGCTCGATGGCGATGGCGACATAAGCCCACACAAACACAAGTGGATAAATGCTGTCACGATACGGGAAGCTGACCATGATGGCGAGCACAGTACCAATGACCAGGATGATGATCGCCCAGGTAGTATCGCTGATCCCCCAGCCGCTCCATTCGTTCTTTTTCAGTGCCACCGTGATGTTGATGATCGTAGCGACGGTTACCCAGCCAAGGTTCAGACTGAACGGCAGCTTAACGAACCACATTTCCCCGAGGGTGGGTTGCGGCGTACGAGTGCGTACATATACGACAGCCAGAGAGAGCAAGTAAAGTATAATGACGATCACACACAACTCTACATATACATACTGCCACAAAAAAATCCAGATGATGTTAAAGATGCAGCTTAAAATAAAGAAAATCCCGATAGACTGGACGCTCGTCTTGTTTTGTCCTGCCGATGTGGCCTGATACACAACAAAACAGCCCAGCAGCAAGTAAATAACCGACCAGATGGAAAAGGCATAACCCGCAGGTGTCAGCAAAGTAGGATACATGTTGGATACAGCAGCAGTGCTTCTTCCGCCGATGGGCAGTGTGGAAGCCAGAATGTTAACGACGATGACAGCAATAAATGCAAGGATATTCCACCATTTGAATGGGTGACTTCGTGACATAGGGGCATCTCCTCCTATATGAATCATAAACCGTGGAATGACCGACTGGTCACCATCTTCTACTATGAATATACCCACTTTGCTTCCAAACAAGTCCTATCTGCAAAAAGTTTCACGATACAGGAAGAATGAATAGTGGCACAGCATTGAGATAGCTAAAACGCTGTCAGGCAGGAGGACTAAACGGGAACTATTTGACTTTATATGAACTTATTATTATACTGTGGTTGTTGAAGCCACTGTATTTAAGTAAGCAATTACACATGCTTCATGAGTAAAGTAAACTAAAGTAAAGTTACCTTGAATTCGTATTCGGTATCATGGTAACAGCTTATATCCGTCTGATCTGATTTCATTTAAAGGAGAGAATACCCAATGAATCCGAAATATAAACCGTTATTTGAAGCTTTTACCTTGCCATCCGGCGTTACATTGAAAAATCGTATTACGATGGCACCTATGACCAACTTTGCGTCTCATGAAAATGGTGAGGTCAGTGACCAGGAGTTGGCTTACTACCGTGAACGTTCCGGCGGTGTAGGTGCGGTCATTACCGCTTGCGTGTACGTGACTCCAGATGGTAAAGGCTTTGTAAATGAGTTTGGTGCGGACAAGGATGAAATGATTCCGAGCCTGCGCCGTCTGGCTGACACGATTCATCAGGAGGGTGCAAAAGCGATTCTGCAAATTTATCATGGCGGTCGTTTGTGCCCACCGGATCAAATACCGGATGGACAGCCGATCAGCGCAAGCGCGGTTGCTGAGGAAAAAGAAGGCGCACCTGTGCCGCGTGAAATGACCACCGATGATATTCACCGTGTTATCCGTGCCTATGGCGAAGCGACTCGCCGCGCGATTGAAGCGGGCTATGACGGTGTCGAGCTTCACGGCGCGAACGGTTATCTGATGCAGCAGTTCTTCTCCCCGCATTCCAACCTTCGTACCGACGAATGGGGAGGAAGCCTTGAGAAACGCTTGACCTTCCCGCTGGCGGTTGTTCATGAAGTGAAGAAAGTGATCGCAGAGCATGCGAAGCAGCCGTTCGTTTTCGGCTATCGCTTGTCTCCCGAAGAGGGACACACGCCAGGCATTACATTGGACGATACGCTCGTGCTCGTAGACCGCTTGGCGGATCAAGGGCTGGATTACCTGCATATCTCCGTTAATCATTTCTTCGGCGGGTCCATTCGTGACCGCAGTGCAGAACAATCTCGTACCGTTATCATTCATGAAAAGGTAGGTGACCGTGTGCCTGTCATGGGCGTCGGCTCGCTGAATATGCCGGACGAAGCTCTCGGCGCACTGGAGACAGGTGTACCGCTGGTTTCACTGGGACGTCCGCTTCTGATGGAGCCGCAATGGGTTCAGAAGGTGCAAAACGGAACAGAAGATACGATCCGCACGACATTGTCCAAGCAAGCTCAACAGGAACTGGTCATTCCAGACTACCTGTGGGGTGCGTTGACGACGATACCTGGCTGGATGCCTGTTACAGACTAAATCCCGAATGAAATGGATGATAATACCGATAATACCCTGGGTTGCTTCCATACACCCAGGGTATTATACTGTTCTGTGGCTGCATGCATACGAAAAACAGAGAAAGAAGGAAAATGATAATGTTACATGAAGCTAATGGTTTGTTCTCAATAGAGTCCACCCATCCGGGGCTACAGATTCGTCTTTTACAAGTAAGTGATGCAGAACGATTATTGGAGATTAGACGCGAAAATTTTGATTTTTTTAAGCCATTTGAGCCGGAACGGCCTGAAATTTACTTTACGCTGGAGGAACAGGCCCGCCTGATCTCCATTGGCCTTGAGGCTGCTCAAGCCGGGCAGGGATATACGTTTGGACTTTTTTTGCCGGAAAAGGATAAGCTGATCGGCAGAATGGAGCTATCAGGCGTAGCCAGAGGCCCTTTTCAAAATGCGAATCTAGGGTACTTCGTAGATCCTGCACATCACGGACAAGGCTACGCTACCTCAGCAGTAAAGGATATTGTACGTTACGCCATCAATGAATTGGGATTGCACCGCATTCAGGCCGGGGTTATGCCAAGAAATACGCCATCCAATCGAGTAATGGAAAAGGCCGGATTTCGCCAGGAAGGGCTGGCTTTGAACTATTTGAAAATTAATGGTGTCTGGGAAGATCATGTGCTGTATGCGCTAACGGCTGAGGATCTACAGAATGGCGTCTTCTGAACTCGCCGGGTGTTACGCCCTCCAGTTTTTTGAATACCTTGCCAAAATATTTTTCGTCCTGATAACCAACCATACCGGCAATATGATGAAGGCGGAGCTTGTCATTTAACAGCAGCAGCTTCGCTTTGTCCATCCTGATCCGACATAGATACTCGGACAGATTAACGCCGTATTCCTGCTTGAATTTACGAGAAATATATTCTCGACTGAGATAAAAACGGCTCGCCATATCCTGTAGGGAAATGTCCTCATCGTAATGAGCATCCAGAAAGCGGGCAATATCACGGATAACAGGATTGCTGGGGCTATGGCTTGGTGTAAGGGCCTGCCCGGCTGCCAGCAGTCGGTTTTCGATCTGCTTCTGCCATAGACTCAGGGATAGCGAGCCCCGGTTGTCGATCGGCAGTGCAGGGATAGAGCCGTGCTCGTCTGCCAGTTCCTCGTCCGCTGCATCTCCGGGTCTGTCATTCAGCCAACGGGCCAGCATCCAGTCCAACTCCTGATTCCAGCCGACCAGCTGCTCAGCTGTAAGCGAAGGCAGCTCGGCTGCGGCTGATATCCAGCGGCCAGCCGCCGCAGCTATACGACTGGCGTTGCAGCTAAGCGCACTAAGCCGAAGCTCTTCCTCCATCTCGGGTAGCTGGGGAAGACGCACCGCTTGTCGTGCTAGAGAGCTGTTGTGCAGCCAGTCTGCTGCTTGCAGCACATCTCGTTTCCACAGTGCTTGCCGTGCTTCCTGGTAGGCTGTGGCCGCCGCCACGGGAAAGGCACCGAAAGAGCCGATTCCGATGTGCATATAGCACCGCAACGCCGTTCTTATCCCAGTGTGGATATCCTGCAAGAGCAGCGGCCAGCGGGACGGTTCGCCCCAATACAGCAGAATAATTTCGTCCATGCGCTCCAGATGGCGGAACGCAATCCCGGTTTGGTAATTCCCAAGAAACTCGTTGCAGATGTTCATCAGGGAAAAGCCCAGAAGCGTGTGCCGCGTCTTGTATTTGTCCAGCATGTCGGCATCCAGTTGAGTGGTGCTCATCACCGCTGCATTGCACATATGAATAGCCGCAGGAAGATGCAGTTCCTCACGTAAAGGCGTGATGGAAAGATTCGCCGTACCGGACACCAGCTCGGTCAGGAGCTTGTCGGCATAGTGCGGTCTCATCCGGTTCACCTCAATGGCCTGCATCGTATGCCTGTTCCGGTCTTGCTCCGCTGTCTGCCAGGCTTGAGTGGCTTTGGTTAAAGCCTCGTTAATCTCCACCGGGTCCACAGGTTTGAGAATATAGTCCATGCCTCCCCGACGGATGACCTGCCGGACCAGCTCAAAATCATCATAGCCGCTGACCACCACGACTCGGGTCGCGGGGGAATTCACCTGAATCCACTCCATCAGGGCCACCCCGTCCTTGCCTGGCATCCGCATATCCGTGAGTACAACAGGTGGCGAAAGGGCGGTGATGACCTCAATCGCCTGATCGCCCGATTCAGCTTCAATGACCTCAGTCACGCCACAAGCTTCCCAATGTACAAGCATTCGAATGGCATGGCGCACATGCTTTTCATCATCCACAATCAGGACCTTCATGACAGGTCACTCTCCCTTAATATGAATTTCGGTATGAGCTTCGGTACGAATTTCGAGTGTATAACGAACGCCATGAGGCAGAATATTGTCTACATACAGGGTATTAGACCCGTCTTCGGAGTGAAGCTGGATCCGCAGCAGCACATTACGGAGTCCGATAGAATCCGACTTGTCGGTGTTCGGTTCCTCATAGGCCTTCAGCGGACGTTTCAACATATGTTGGAGCTGCTCCAGCTCAGCCTGCGGAATCGACATTCCATTATTTTCTACTGTAATCTTCAAGATTCCTTCCCGAATCCGCCAGCCTGCAATGCGAATTTCACCATGTCCCAGCCGCGGATCAGCACCGTGTTTAAAGTAATTTTCCACTAATGGCTGAAGAATCATTTTGGGCACCTGATCATCTAGGATTCCATCTTCCCATTGGTAAGTAACCTCTAGTTGCTCGCCAAAGCGTTCTTTTTGCAAATCAAGATATTGCTTTACGTGCTCGGCCTCTTCCTTGAGAGTGACGACTGTATGATCCCGCATGTTATAGCGCAGCATTTTGGCAAGAGAAGACAGTAGGGAATAGATTCTTGGCACCTCATGTTGTAGAGCCAGCGTTCCGATAGACTGTAGCGTATTGTATAAAAAATGAGGATTAATCTGCGCTTGAAGCGCTTTTAATTGATGTGTCTTATTCGCCAGTTCGAGCTTGTATTCTTGTAAAATGAGGTTGTTGATCGTATCCATCATCTGTCGGAAGCGGCGTGACAGCACTCCGATCTCATCATTGCTCATGGCCCGAATATCTACATCCAGTTGACCGGACTGAATCTGGTTTATGTAGCGGGTCAGTCGCTTGATGGGCTCTGTGATTTTGATGGAAATCCATAAGGTGGCGACAATGACGAGCAGCAACGCTGCGCCTGTAATGATTGCATTGATCTGGGTCAGGCGGGTGGCTCGTAAATAAAGCGTGTGATTAGGAATTTTCTTAACGAGCGTCCAGCCTGACAGGCTGGCATCCAGCTTGCCGTATACCTGCAATGCTGTATCGTCTTCAATAACACCGTGCTCGCTTTCTTTAGAAATTCGATTAAGCAGGCCAGATTCCTTCCAGTGTGTTCCAATCGCCTCTTCCTGTCCACTATATATGATCGTTCCGTTCCGGTCGACCAAAAACAGCTCCTCTGTATCTGCATCATACAATTGACGGCAAATACTGCGCAGCGGCTCCAGACGAACATCCATTGCAAGCACCCCAAGTGTCTCTGAGGAAGGAATGTTCCGAATCGCTCGATGGAGTGTAAATACCTGCCGCTGTGTGTCGTGTTCTGCATAGGAAACCGCTGAAAAGCCGTACAATTGCTTCGTATGTGAAGGCTGGATGAACAATCCGGAAGAGCCGTATTGAATGGAGCTGGTATAGGGCGCCAGCCGGAATTCCCGTAAAGGGACCGTGCTAGTAATTAGCGTAGATTGCCTGGCCTCAAAAGAGTGCAAATATACCTGGTCGATGCCAGACGAAGCATTCATCATCGTTTGCAGTGTGGTATAAATTTCGGCAACGGCCCGGTAATCATTCGGAATTTTAGCCAGATTGCGCAGGAAATGAGGATCATTATAGACTCCGAGGGATGCGCGGTTTAGTCCCTGTAAATAATTATCCAGATTCGTAATGCCCTGGAAAATAAGCCGTTCATTTTCTTGTGTGGCCTGCTCTCGCAAGGATTGCTTGGTAAGAAGGAAGGTCATGGTCATCGATAGCAGCAGCGGCAGAGTAACTGCAATTAAGAGAAACCAGATCAGACGAGAACGAATGCTGTGGAATTTCAATGCGAATAGCTCCTTTCACAAATTCAAGGCAAGTCGGAGGTCAATATTTTCCCCCTGAATGGTTCACGATCTTGCGTGTTCTCTAGAGCGCTTATTCGACATAATGAACATGTGAACCGCAAATCGAATGGTCAAAGCGTCCATGCTGCTTAAGGAAGCCGTAAGGAGCGCTCCAGACACCAACAGACAACAAAGGGGGGATCGGCTTGAACCGTGCCAAATCGTCGCAATGGCTCCAGCAATGGATTTTCGTAGGGCCGTCGACGTTATTTTTCGTTATCATTATTGTAATCCCTTTCATGCTAGGAATGTACTATTCTTTTACAGAGTGGAATGGAGTTGCTAATCAGGCGAAGTGGGTCGGATTGGATAATTTCAGTCACATTTTACTGGATGATGACAAGTTTAGGACAGCGTTCTGGTTTACGGTCCGTTTTACGGTGATTGGAGTAGTGGCTGCGAATATGATTGGTTTTTTGCTGGCGTATTTTTTAACCAAGCCGCTGAAGACCAAAAATGTGCTGAGGACTATTTTTTTCATGCCTAATGTGATTGGAGGGCTGTTGCTGGGATTTATCTGGCAGTTTATTTTCGTCAAAGGATTTGCGGCGATTGGGGAAAGTACGGGCTTGTCTTTCTTCAATCTGCCCTGGCTGGGAGATGAGATCACGGCTTTCTGGGGTATTGTGATCGTGTTTATCTGGCAAACCGCCGGATATTTGATGGTTATCTACATCTCTTCCCTGACCAATGTACCTCGGGATATGCTGGAGGCAGCCGAAATTGACGGAGCGAGTCGGATGCAAATATTAAGGTCAATTATACTGCCCTTGATCATGCCTGCCGTTACGGTATGTCTTTTCCTGGCGATCTCGTGGTCATTTAAAATGTTCGATCTCAATTTGTCACTGACCAAAGGGGGGCCCTTCGGTTCCACGGAATCGGTCGCACTTAATATTTATAACGAGGCGTTTGTGAATAATCGTTATGGGCTGGGGACGGCCAAAGCACTCATATTCTTTATCATTGTTGCGCTTGTTACGAGCCTTCAGGTGCGTTTGACAAAAAGCCGGGAGGTGGAGGCGTAAATGGAAACAAGCAAGCGTTACCGTGCTGGAACATGGGTGACCGAGCTGGTGATGATACTCGTCGCTTTGATCTTCCTCGTTCCGTTTTATTTTTTGTTCGTCAATTCGGTCAAAAGCTTTGGTGATCTGCTCACCGATTCGGCGGCCTGGCCACAAACGTTTGTATGGAGTAACTATGTCAGAGCATGGAGCATTACACGTTTTCCCGAGGCCTTATGGAATTCACTCGTAGTTACGGTGGTCAGTAATCTGTCGCTTGCGCTGATCAGCTCGATGGCTGCTTACCGGATGGTCCGGCATCCAACGCGTTACAACCGGGTGTTGTTCACTCTGTTCGTGGCTGCCATGGTCATTCCTTTTCAATCCGTTATGATTCCTTTGGTCAAGGTCGTAAGTACGCTGGATTTAATGAACAGCATCAGTGGTCTGGTTATCTGTTATTTGGGATTCGGGGCGCCGATGTCCATCTTTCTCTTTCACGGGTTCGTCAAAGGCGTACCGGTGGAGGTGGAGGAGGCAGCTACGGTAGACGGCTGTACGCCTTACGGTGTGTTTTTCCGCATTGTATATCCGTTGATGCTGCCGATGATGGTAACGGTTATTATTTTGAATACGCTCTGGATCTGGAATGACTATCTGCTGCCTTCTCTTGTGCTGCAAAAGGCGGAGCTGCGGACGATTCCAATCGCGACCTATGCCTTTTTCGGACAATACACCAAGCAGTGGGATTTGGCATTGCCTGCACTGGTGCTGGGTATCTTGCCAGTGATCGTATTCTTTCTGGCCATGCAAAAATATATTATTCAAGGTATTATGGCTGGCTCAGTCAAGGGCTGAGTGTGGGATGAACTGAAATTTAAAATAGAAAGGAACATGAATATGAAAACGCATACTTTTAAAAAGAAAGCCCAAGCCCTGATTCTGCTTCTCGCTGCTTTTGCACTTGTTCTGGCAGGGTGTAACAGTAGCGGCGGTGAACAAAATGCAGGCAAAGAGGAAGCCAAGGAAAAGACGATTCACATTTTTCAGTACAAGGTGGAAATTGCAGAGGCACTCAATCGCATGAAGGCCGAATATGAAGCTTCCCATCCGGGAATCAAGCTTGATATTCAGACCGTGGGTGGAGGTAGCGACTACGGGGCGGCCTTGAAGGCGAAGTTTGCCTCCGGGGAGCAGCCGGATATTTTTAATGTAGGAGGCTACCGCGAGCTGGATACGTGGCTGGAATATTTGGAGGACCTGTCTGACCAGCCTTGGGTGGGTGACGTGGTCGATGTCGCCAAGGAGCCCATGAGCAAGGACGGCAAGCTATACGGTCAGCCGATGAATCTGGAGGGCTACGGCTTCATTTATAACAAGGATTTGTTCAAGAAAGCGGGCATTACCGAGACGCCCAAAACGCTGTCCGAGCTGGAGGGAGCTGCCCAAAAGCTCCAGGCCGCAGGAATTACCCCCTTTTCTAATGGATATCAGGAGTTTTGGGTGCTGGGCAATCATTTGCTGAACGTCACATTTGCCAATCAACCGGACCCGTCAGCTTTCGTGAAAGGGCTGAATGATGGAACAGCGAAAATCCCGGGTAACGCTGTATTCGCCGAGTGGATCAAGCTGTTCGATCTGACGCTCAAGTATGGCAGCTCCAAGCCGCTGACGACGGATTACAATACTCAGGTCACGAATTTTGCTACTGGCAAGGCAGCCATGATGCAGCAAGGGAACTGGACCCAGGTACAAATTGACGGGATTAATCCAAAGCTGAATCTGGGTATTCTGCCTATGCCGATTGGTGAAGACGTCGCAGCCGGAGATAAGCTGTTTGTAGGAGTCGCCAACAACTGGGTAGTTAACAAAAATTCATCTGTCAAAGCCGAGGCGAAAGAGTTTTTAAACTGGATGGTGACATCCGAGCAGGGTAAAAAGTATATCACCAAGGAATTCAAATTCATTCCGGCGTTCAAGAGCATTAAAGGGTCAGAGGCCGATATGGGCCAATTGGGTGCCGAAGTGGTGAAATACAGTAAGGAAAACAAGCTGCTGGGCTGGTTCTTTAGCCGCTATCCTGAAGGAGCGCAGCAGGAATTCGGCAGTCAGATGCAAGCCTATGTGGCGGGTAAATCGGATGCCGGGAAGCTGCTCGAGGATTTCCAGAGCACGTGGGATAATTTGAAGACCAAATAGTTGGAACGAAAACGAGGACTCATGCAATCCATGTTCCGTTGCCTGTCGAAGTTAACTCGACAGGCTTTATTTATTTTAAGCTTTCCGATACAGAACCAGCACTTAACTCCTAATCATTGATTTTATTTCTAAACTTCCGGAAATTTTTGGGTGTTATATAATGATATTTTTTAAAAGACTGAATGAAGTGATTTACATGATTGAATCCAACCCTGTGGGCTATTTCAGTTATTGTATAATCTGTTGAAATTAATAACTCGCTGCCTTTCCTGATACGGTACTTAATTAAGTAGTCGTAAGGTGTCATATGAATGGTTCTCTTAAAACTACGAGTACATTCCGAAACACTTAGATGTGCTGTATCAGCAATCTCTTGCAGTGATATATTATTGGGGTAGTTCTGATGGATGAAGCTGAGCATTAATTGAAGTCTTTCTTGTTGCAGCTTTAAGTATTTAGGTGCTTCCTCAGAAGAAAGCGAAATGTTAGAAATTAAGATGAACCATAATTGTACAGTTTTAATAGAAACCTCATATTCCCATCCCCAGCTTTTTTTTGTATCAAATCTTTTTTTCATATCCCAAAGCATTTCCAGTACTTTAGTTTGCCATTCAGCATCCCCTTTGATGACTAGCGATAATAAGAGAGAGTTTGTAAAAGGCAGTACATAATTTTTTCCCATCGCGCTATCCGCATAAAAGGCCAGCAGCTTCTCAGGAAAATTAAAACTCACGTATTGACCGTTATGTGTTAGGTGTGTAGTAACATGCAGGACCCCCTTATTAATTAAAATGGCCTGGCCTGCTTCTAATTCATGGTCAATTCCATTGACTTGTATAGTTAGTTTTCCTTTAGTTACTAAAGTAATTTGTAGCTCTTCGTGCCAGTGTAAATCGTTGAAGCCTCTACCTTCAGGGATGATTTTTAGAGCATTAGCAGTGTACATAATGTATGGAAATGAAGCATCCGGATAGAAAATGGTCTCGTGCAATTGTTTAGACATTATAGAAGTCCTTTCCGATGATGATATTTCTATATAATTCAATGATATTCTTGCACAAAAAAAAGGATGGTGGTGATATTATTATATTCAATCTTTCGTTTATCAAACAGTCTTGTGCACAGACAATGGGGTAAAACATCTTGGAGGCATAATTAAGGTGAAAATAAAGAAATCGAAGTTAGCGTTTCATCCGTATATTTTACTTTTTATCAGCATATTGTCTGTTTCTGTCTCTTCCATCATGATCAAATCTTCGGATACTCCAACCTCAGTGGCTGGAATGTACCGATTGTACATGGCAGTAATCATTATGCTTCCTTTCGTACCTTGGAAAACTGTACGATCCTTGCAATTAGGTAAAAAAGATTGGGGGACCATTTTTGTAGCTGGCCTATTTCTCGGGTTACACTTCTTATGTTGGATGGAATCATTAATGTATACCTCTGTTGCAAGCTCGATGGTCATTTTAGCATTACAACCTTTGTTTGTAATCATGGGTTCATACTTCATATTCAATGAACGATCAAATATATTAACAATTCTTTGTTTGATAGCTGCCCTTTTCGGTTCAGTAATCATAGCTTGGGGAGACATAGGGATTTCAAGGGAAGCGTTAATAGGTGATGGATTATCTTTATTGGGAACAATCTTAGTTTCAGCATATATGTTGGCAGGGCAAAAGGTCAGCCATAAAATAGAGACAAATTTGTACAGTGCTATTGTGTTCTTTATTGGCGGGAGCGTCATGCTGGTCTATAGTTTGTTAAATAATTATTCAGTGATAGAATATGACTCTGCTGATTGGACATATTTCTTTTTACTTGCAGTAATCCCAACTATTTTTGGACAATATATTTTTAATCAGCTATTAAAGTCTTTAGGCGCAACCACTGTTTCTGTAGGTATTATTGGAGAACCTGTTCTCGCTATAATCCTTGCCTATTTATTTTTGGGTGAAACAACCTCTATATTTCAATTCATTGGAGGGTTTATGACACTCTTGGGTATGGGAGGATTTTTTTGGACAAAATCCATGAACTATACAGCTGCTAAAAATACAGTAGCTAAGAATTAAATTGTTATTAATTAATGTGTGATTAGAAAAAATATAGTGTATGAGGAGAATTATAAATGGCAACGATTGAGGATTTTTTGAAGCTGGATATTCGTGTTGGAACAGTTGTTAAGGCTGAGTTTTTCACAAAGGCAAAAATACCAGCTATCAAACTTGAAATTGATTTTGGACAAGAGATTGGAATTAAAACATCTAGTGCACAAATTACTAAACGATATGTAGCTGAAGAAATAATAGGGAAACAAGTAATTGGGGTGGTCAACTTCCCTCCGCGACGTATAGCCGGATTTAATTCAGAGGTATTAGTTCTTGGTGGGCTGCCGGATAAAGGGGACGTGGTTCTCTTAAAACCGGATGTAAAGCTACCTGATGGAACACCAATTGGATGATAGATATATACTGGACAAACTAACAAACAGAGATGCATTACATGGACAGACTGTTCAGACCGTATCTGGCCGATAAGATGAGAGCATACAAGGTAATTACTGAAGTTGGTAACATTCAGAATAACGAGAAAGCACGCAATAGAGTCCTCGTATTTCAGGTAGAGATATGGTCCTGAAATGACGAGGACTTTTCTATTAACAGATATATAACTATAAAAGCTGCACTTAAAAGTTACCTATCGTGGCACTGCGCAGACGGATGGTGCTTCCCATCGCCACCGCTTCGCTTGTACAGTGCCATTCCGCCTACTCCGTTT
Organism: Paenibacillus sp. FSL R10-2782; assembly: GCF_038592985.1. Classification (NCBI taxonomy): domain Bacteria; kingdom Bacillati; phylum Bacillota; class Bacilli; order Caryophanales; family Paenibacillaceae; genus Paenibacillus; species Paenibacillus sp. FSL R10-2782. Next base: position 633,698 of record NZ_CP151951.1, read on the forward strand.
TTATGTTCATTTTTCGGATTCAGCTTATATGTGATAATGAAGCATAACGATATCCCCGCGGTGTTCTATTTCCTGGAGTTCAAACGTACTTGACGGTGTCCTTTCCGGAAATAACGGTATTCCTCGTCCGAGTACCTTGGGAATGATCGCAATGATAGCCTTCTCCAGCAGTCCCTCTCGCAAGAAGTCCTGAACTAGCTGTCCTCCACCCACCAGCCATACCGCACCTTTCGATTGTTTTTGCAGACGTGGAACAAGCTCAGACAGAGCTTCGTCCGTAAACGTAACATGCGGTGCCTGATGATGCCCCGTCAATGACCGGGTAAGCACATAACACGGCTTGCCCGCATAAGGGAAAGCGTCCGAGAGCTTCAATACCTCATCATACGTCAATCTGCCCATCAGCACCGTGCCTACGGTGTCATAAAAGTCGGCATATCCATTGTCCCCACCATCCCCTTTGACATCATACAGCCAGTCCACCGAGCCATCTGGCAGCGCTATATACCCGTCGAGACTCATGGCAATATACAGCACAACTTCATTTGATTTCATATCCTTCATCGTTTATCGCTCCTTTCTATCTCCTATGCTACAATGTATTTATGACATAATTTGTCGTAGTTAAAAGGCGATTTTAATTTAATTTTTTGGCTAAAAGGAGTACCTGATGAACGAACGCCGGATTGCTCTTATGAGGATACTGGATTCCCGAAAAAAATATACGGCACGTGAGCTTGCCGAACGTTTTGATGTCTCCGTGAGGACGATACAAAGAGATCTCGACTATTTGCAGCAGACCGGGTTACCGCTTTATACCGAAACGGGTCCTCATGGCGGATACAGGGCGCTCCCCAATCGACTGCTTCCGCCCCTTCATCTTGCCCGCGACGAAGCCTTGGGACTTTTTCTCATGCTGCAACTGCTGGAAGAGATCCCTGATATCCCTTTCGGATCGATTCGAGAGCATGTATCCGAGCAATATTATGCCGGGCTTCCACAGGATGTGAGGGACAGCATTGATCAATTGAAGGACTATATCTCTTTTCGCATGATGCCTACTCACGCAGAGTCGCCCTACACCTCGCTCATTTTGGAGGCTGCGTTGAATAAGCGCCAGGTGAAGATGCATTACCGCTCCGCTTCCGGGGAAAGGTGGACTGAAGTATATCCGGTCGGGCTATATTTTGATCACGGATATTGGTACATGCCAGCGCATAGCAAAGACCGGATTATCCTGTACCGTTCAGATCGCATAATTGCAATGACGATGCTGGAACAAACCTTACCCAGCCTTCCCACACTTCGGGAATGGATGGCTTCAGATGATTCTCGTACGGGAATTCCGTCAAAAATAAAGTTTACCGCGTTTGGTGCCCGGCTGGCGGAATCAGATCCGCTCTTCCAGAATGTCTGCCATCAGGAATGGGAGGGATATATTCCGTCCGGGGAATTGAGTTATGTATCCAGACTCCTGTTAAAGTATGGGCCAGAGGCCGAGGTTATATATCCAAAAGAGCTGCGTATGCGGGTCAGACAACTGTTGCAGGACAGCCTAAATTCTTATCTGAGGGATGCGGAAGCTGATTGATGAAGAAAAAGAGGCTTGATCCTATAGATTGAGTCTTTTTTGTATAGTTAATCACATGAATACTTAAGGTTATTAACTTATGAGTTTCCATTTATTTTTGCGATAAAGTTTTGAAAAGAGCCCGTTTTCGTATATGATGAAGAGTAATAATTCAAAAGGCTGGACGGGAGACAGATATGAATCAACCGCTTTATGGAATATGGCTCGGAGATGTGTTTTTTTGCTTTTCTGGTGAGACGTCAGAACCACGTATTGATGCGTGGAGCAGTGTGGTCCGCAGGCTGACGCTGAAGGGAGACCTTCGGCCGTTTCGACAGGCTGCGTTGCGTCTTGCTGAGGTGCGGATACCAAACACCGCTCGTGTGGAAGTCGCAGGCAGAGGAGGCAAAAGACGCTCCATGCTGGGGCGCACGCTGGAGGGCCTGGCGCTGGAACCGCGCGAAACGCTGGCCCTGCTGACTCGCATGGACGAAAAGGGCTGTGCCGCGTCAGGCATTACGCTGGGAGAGGAAATGCAATATTGGCAAAAGGCTGCTTATTTTGCGCTGGAACTGATGCAGCGGGGCGAAATTGCGCCATCGCTTACAGAGGCGCGTCCATCGGGACCGCGCCGTCGCGGCCCGGAGGCGGCGGTTGGGGTGTGGATTCCCCAGCTGCGCCAAGAGGAGGACGTTCGCCGCTTTCATGAGCTGGCTTCGGCGATGCCAGCCGTCTGCATGGCGGCTCCCGCCGCCCTCGCGGGCAAGGAGCCGGAAACACGGGAGGATGCAGCGGGAATCGTACTCTATTCCTTCCTGTGTGCGGTCATCCATGCGGAAACGACTGCGGTACTGGCAGCCTCAGACCGTGAGCTGAGCAGATATCGTGCAGAGTATCGGCGCGGGAGATCGCCGCTGGCAGAACTGTGGTGGAACAGTCTGCTGACAGGTTCCCGCCCGATTGCGATACAGGGAACGCCTGCCGAAATGGAGGAGCTGGTTCTCCAGGCGGCCTCTCTTGAAGGCAGTTCAATGCCGGTCACGGAACGGGAGGACCAGGAGCCGATCGAAGGACAGCTTCGTCTGTGCCTTCGTCTGGAGCCTTCACTGGAAGAGAATGTGAAGGAATGGCGCATCACCTTTTGGGCGGAAAGCGATGCCGAGCCAGGGCTGCGACTGCCTGCCTTGGCGCTGTGGGCTCATCCCGAGCGCGACCTGGTGCGCGGCACCATCCTGTACCGCCAAGTGCAGGCCCAGCTATTAATGCGGCTTGGACAGGCGGCCGAGGCGGCACCCATACTGCAAGAAGCGTTGAGTCGCCCCTATCCCGAGGGCCTCACGCTGGAGCCGGAGCTGTTCTTCCGCTTCCTGACGGAAGCCGTACCCGCTCTGCAAAAGAACGGCACGACCGTGCAAATGCCTTCACGCTGGAGCCGGGAGGGCCGCCGCCGTGCAGGCTTGCGGCTCAAAATGCGTTCAGCGGAGCGCGGCACACCGCCGGAAGGCGTGAATACCGACACATCGACGGTCGGTATTAACCGTATGATTTCCTTTGATGCCGAGGCTGTACTGGGCGATACGACCTTGACGATGGAGGAATTGGAAAGCATCGTCGCGGCCAATTTGCCATATGTACGTCTGGGAGGCGAATGGATCGAGGTCGATCCGAAGGAAATCCGTCAGGTACTGCGTTTTATTAAGCGCGGTGAAGAAGGCGAAATGACCTTGTCCGAGTGGATGCATCTGGCCGCGGAAAATGAAGCCGCAGGTGAGGCCTCATGGAAGGGCTTGTCCATCTTTGGCGCAGAATCCGCCGGGTTGCTGGCCTCTCTGGTTGAGGGCGGTATGCTTCGTTCTGTGGAGCCGCGCCCTGTACCGAAGACGCTGCATGGCGCATTGCGGCCTTATCAGGAACGCGGCTTCCAATGGCTGGCTGCCATGCGCGGGCTGGGCTTCGGTGTCTGCCTTGCGGACGACATGGGGCTAGGTAAAACGATTCAGGTTATTACCTGCTTACTCGATGGCGGCATCGGCGCGACGGATCAGCGTCCGGCGCTGATCGTCTGTCCGACCTCGCTGCTCGGTAACTGGCAGCGGGAGCTGAAGCGTTTTTCGCCGGATTTGTCGCTTTATATTCATCACGGCAACCAACGACTTCACGGGGAGGCATTCCAAGAAAGCGTCCGCGAATATGATGTCGTTCTCACGACCTACCATTTGGCGGGACGGGACGGCAGCGATTTATCTGCGGTCTATTGGTCCTCCATCGTGCTGGATGAGGCGCAATATATTAAAAATGCACGGACAAAGCAGGCTCAGAGCGTAATGAAGCTGTCAGCACCGCATCGGATTGCCATGACGGGCACCCCGGTGGAGAACCGGCTGAGTGAGCTGTGGTCCATTTTTCAATTTCTGAATCCGGGTTACCTCGGCACCTCATCTTCATTCCGTCAGCGCTACAGTATGGTGGGAGAGGAGAGAGGGGGCGCGCTGCGTGAGCTGTATCGTCTCGTCTCGCCGTTCATGCTGCGTCGGCTTAAAAGCGACCCGGATATACGCAAGGATTTGCCGGAGAAGCTGGAATTGAAATCGTATTGTGTGCTGACTCCAGAGCAGGCGGGATTGTATCGCGGCGTGGTGGATCAGTTGATGGGGACACTGGACGGACAGATCGGCATTGCCCGCAAGGGGCTTGTCCTGTCTTCGCTGACCAAGCTCAAGCAAATTTGTGACCATCCGGGTCTGATCATTCCGGGCCGGGCTGACACTGGGAAAACTGAAAATTCGGGCAAAATGGAACGGCTGCTGGAGTTGGTGGAGACCATCCGGGAGAATGGAGAATCCGCTCTGATTTTCACCCAATATGTGTCTATGGGAGAGCTGTTGGTAGCACGGCTGGCCCGTATTTTTGGGGAAGAACCCTATTTCCTACATGGGGGGCTGACGAAAACCAGACGGGACGAAATCGTCCACAATTTTCAGCAGGGGGAAGGGCCGAATATATTCGTGCTTTCCCTGCGGGCGGGCGGCGTTGGCCTGAATCTGACGCGTGCTAGTCATGTTATTCACTATGACCGCTGGTGGAATCCTGCGGTAGAAAATCAGGCGACGGACCGGGTATTCCGCATCGGTCAAAGCCGGAACGTGCAGGTGCATAAGCTGATCTGCCAAGGTACGCTGGAGGAACGGATCGACGAGCTGATCGAGAGCAAAAAGGCGCTTTCCGAGCAGGTTGTCGGCTCCGGTGAGCATTGGCTAACGGAAATGACTGACGATGAATTGCGTGGTCTGATTGCGCTGCAAAATGATATATGGATTGAGTGAGCACAGAAAGGATGAAGACGATGACAAGGCTGCGTGTGAAACTGCGGGTAACTAGCGGTCAATGGGAGGCGGAAGTAGAGGAGTATGGGACGGACAACGGTTCGGCGACTGCTCAGGCTGCCCGCTGGACTGGCACCGTGCCTGTACTGGACCCGGAACAGCAGACGGCATGGCTGGAGCAGCTAAAGGCGGAGCCTTGGGACATATACCGTTTTATACAGGGGGAAGCCTGCCTCTCGCTGGATGAGGTCGTACAGGTAGCAGCCGCTGCGGCTACATCCAATCTGGAGGACGGCGCTGGTGCAGCCGACGAAGCGAAGAAGGCTCTCCAAGCGGGGCTGGAAAGCGAGCCGCTGCTTGGGCTGGAACTGATCGGAATGACGCGTGAAGCACTGCTGGAATTCGTATTCAGCGCTTGGGCAGGTGAACTGTCCCATGTGCAGGGGACATCTCCCGCCCTTGAGCCAACCTCGCGGTCAGAGGGCGCACGCAGCGGATCGTCGGCGATCAGCGAATGGATTGCTGAGTCTGCCGCCGAAGGAGCCTTGCACCGTCCCGGCGCGGGCTTTCATGCCATTGAGATTCGCCTGCCACAGAAGCTTGCTCGTATGAATGTAGCGGATATTACGGTATTGCTGCCGGGTCTGCCCCGTGCGGAAGAGGCGCTGAAGCTCATACGTGAGCGTGTAGCTGAACGCGCCCGGGCCACAATTCCGCAAAAACGTCATACTCCCTAACAATTCGGGTCTATTCTTTCTTTTTCGGGCCTATTCAGCTTCATCGAACTGGATCACGGCTTCGAAGAGTATCGGAAGTTCAGTTACAATAGGGGAACGGAAAACCATAGTAAGCCATGCATCAAATGTAATATTGGAGGAGATACCCGCATGAAACAACATATGCAACAGAAACGGACCCCTCAGCGCTGGAGCAAAGCGCTGATCCCGGGACTGATCCTGCCGGGGCTGCTGTTGGCAGCGTGCCAGCAGGGAGGTTCGGGCGGACAGGAAAGCGAGCCGCTGAAATCATCCCCGACGACGCAGGAGAGCGTGCAGCCTGCTACCCAGTCGAATGCGAGCAATCGTAGCACTGAAACTGGACAGGCTGATCCCGTGATGGCGCTGCGAAGCGAGAGTGCGCTGCAAGCCACAGTGGAGGAAGATGGGGGTACGGCCATCGTCACTAACGCGACGTCTGATACCGTCGTGGTGAACAAAAAGCGCAGCTTGCCTGTAGGCTATGCCCCGGATGATCTGGTGGAGCCGAAGGTGCCTTTTTCCTTCGAAGGTCCACATGAGAAGCGACATATGCGGAAGGAAGCGGCAGAGGCACTGGAGAAGCTGTTCGACGGTGCGAAGAAGGACGGCATGGAGCTGCGTGCTGTATCGGGATACCGTTCCTATAAGCGACAGGTTTCCATTTTCAACAACAATGTGAAGACAAAAGGGCAGGAATATGCCTCTAAAGTTAGCGCGGTACCGGGTACAAGCGAGCACCAGACAGGATTGGCCATTGATGTGTCCAGTCCAAGCGTAGGCAATGTGCTGGAGCAATCCTTCGGAGCCTCCAGGGAAGGCGAGTGGTTGGAGAAGCATGCACCGGAATACGGATTTATTATTCGTTATATGAAGGACAAGGAAGATGTGACCGGCTATGTATACGAGCCTTGGCATATTCGTTATGTGGGAATTGACATCGCAGAGGATGTAGCCAAGCAGGGAATGACGCTGGAGGAATATTTTGACGAGAAAAATATCAAGCTGTAGCAGCCGAGAACAAAGCCGTAATCCTGGGGATTGCGGCAGCAGCGGCTATTCCAAATAGTACAACAAACTTTTTGAAGTCCGCATCATTAATCATATTATATGATGTTAAAAACAGTAAAATAAGCTCTACAGAATCTTGATATCTTTGTCGTTACCTGCTCTCTTTGGCAGCCAAGCAAGAGAATGGCTAAATCCTATGCTATAATGTAAAGGATTAACAATAAAGAGCGGTCAAAAGAGGTTTTATTCATTTATGACAAAATTGGTGAACGTCATGCAGGCAAAGCATATAACACTTTTTAAATATATAACCATCATGCTGTTTATTTTTGCTGCATTAGTCGGCATGAGATGGGCGTGGTCTGTCGTTTTTCCCGTATACGACCACCAGCCCCGTGCTGTTGGCGGCGTGCTTGACCTGCGCGGTATTGATCTGGAAAATTCCCCTGTGCTCTATTTGAATGGAGAATGGGAGTTTTATCCTGAAAATTTTGTTACGGGAGACGAGTTTCTGGAGAAGGAACCCGAAGCAAGCCATGTTACCGTACCAGGTGACTGGGGGAGCGCGCTTCAGCAGCATTCAAACAACTCGTACGGGTATGGAACGTATCGTCTTCGCATTTTGATTGATTCGCTTCAGACTCCTGTTTCATTCTGGTTTAAAAAAATTGAGGCGGCATCGGAAATTGAAATTAACGGAAAAAATTTTGCCATTATGGGCAAGCTAGCCGACGCTGCTAATGAATATACACCCAAAAGCATCTCTTTTACCTCTACTTATGACACAGAAGGAGTGACCGAGATTGAACTGGTCATTCGTGCGGCCAATTTCGACAACCCCTATAAGGGCGGCATTGTAACTCCGATTCGCTTTGGCACTGCGGCCACTATTGATTTTGTGCGCTGGTACTCGATTGGATTTCAGATGTTCATTTTTCTTATTCTGCTGCTTCATTGCCTGTATGCTTGCATTCTCTATCTATTCAGCTCAAAAGAGAGGACCTTGTTGATCGCAGCGCTGTTAACGATATCCGTTGGTATTACGATTCTAGTAAGTCACGATAATATACTCTTGTTATGGCTGCCGATTAACTATACATGGGCAATCAAAATTAGACTGATCACTGTGCTGTGGCAAAATGTGTTTCTGCTTCTGCTATTCAAAAGCTTCAACGCAGCCCCGCTGCGAGAAAAATGGTTCCAAACCTACATTGCAGCGAATGTTGCTCTTACCGGCATTTTCCTGGTCTCACCAGCCAATATTGCTTATGCAATCGTCCATTTCAATGTATTTCAAACGATTAATTTCATATCAGTCGTCTGGTTTATATACATAGTAGGAACGATGATTTTGCAAAAAAATAAAGATAATGACGTCATTTTCTTGCTGTTCTCCGCAACAAGCATCTTATCCAACTTACTGTGGAGTATTGCTGAGAGCGCAAGAGATGTTACGACCGTCTACTATCCCATCGACATTATTTTTGCTATTACCGGCTTTTCGGCCTATTGGTTTAAAAAGTATTTTCGAAATTCGATAGAAAACATGGAATTGAACAAGCAGCTACAAAAAGCGGATAAAATTAAGGACCAGTTTTTGGCTAATACGTCCCATGAGCTCCGCACGCCGCTGCACGGTATTATGAACATCGCTTATAACGTTGTCACCAAAGAGAAGACCAGGCTTGCGAAAAGCAGCCTTGAGGATATGCAGCTGCTCATTACGATCAGCAGACGGATGTCACAGCTGCTTGGCGATCTTCTCGATGTCGTTCGGCTTCAGGAACGGCGCATTGTTTTGCAGCGGGAGCCCCTCAGCATTCAGTCCATCGCTCCTGGCGTTGTCGCAATGCTGCAATTTATGAAGGAAAGCAAGCCAATCGAACTGCATATGGAGATACCGGAATCGCTGCCTTTGGTATTGGCGGATGAGAAAAGGCTCGTTCAAATTTTGTATAACCTGCTGCATAATGCGCTTAAATATACCGAGGAGGGAAGCATCTCCGTCTCAGCCGAAATTCGGGACAGGCAGGCTGTTATTCATATTGCCGATACGGGGCCCGGCATGGATGAGGCGACCCAGTCGCGTATTTTTCTCCCTTATGAGCAAGGCTCTGATGGAATAAGCGGTGAGCAGGGCATCGGACTGGGCTTAAGCATTTGCAAGCAGCTTGTCGAGCTGCATAATGGCGACTTGACGGTTCGCTCCAAATTGGGAAAGGGCTCCGTTTTCAGCTTTAATCTGCCTTTAGCAGACGCAGCAGATTTTGAACCCAATCAGGTCCCTATTGCTCAGGCACAAACGAAGGGAATAATAGATGAGGTGCCTGCTGGCTTTCTTTTTCCGCACTCCATTGGGGAAATGGAAGCTGCCGCCGCACTGCCGCCGCTGTTAAAGGAGGACAAAGCCTATATAATTGCCGTTGATGATAATCCGGTCAACCTAAATGTTCTTGTCAGTATCCTTTCAACGGAGCCTTATAACATTACTACCGCTCGTTCCGGACGGGAGGCGATAGAATTGCTGGGGACCAGGCAGTGGGATCTGCTCATAGCCGATGTTATGATGCCGCAAATGTCCGGCTATGAATTAACACAGAAGGTTAGAGAGCAGTTTTCCATGTCAGAGCTTCCTGTGCTGCTCCTTACCGCACGCAGCCAGCAAGCGGACATTTACACCGGATTTTCAGCAGGGGCAAGCGACTATGTGACGAAGCCCGTAGACGCTTTGGAGTTAAAATATCGGATCAGGGCATTGATAGCCCTAAAGCAATCCATTAAAGAGCGTCTACGTGTGGAGGCTGCCTATTTGCAAGCGCAAATCCAGCCCCACTTCCTATTCAACACCCTTAATTCGTTAATGGCGTTAAGCGATATCGATACGGAAAGCATGCGCAAGCTGGGTGAGGCCTTCTCGTCCTTTTTACGAATTAGCTTTGATTATCTCAATACGGGGGAGCTAGTAGAGCTGGCTCATGAACTCGCGCTCGTTGAAGCCTATCTATACATCGAAAAAACGCGGTTCGGGGATCGGCTGTCGATTAAATGGGAGGTGGAGACGGGCATGCGGCTGCTGCTTCCTCCGCTCTCAATTCAGCCGCTGGTAGAAAACGCCGTCAAACACGGTCTTCTCAGCCGAAACGCAGGCGGTACGATTCAGCTGTCCATTACTCGCCGGGAGGGCTTCACCCTTATTGAAGTTAAAGATAACGGCAAGGGAATGGAGCAGGAAAAGGTCAATCAATTGCAAAATGCAACTCAGAGTGAAAAAGCAGGCATTGGCATCCCTAATACGAATCGGCGATTGCAGCAGCTGTACGGTCAAGGCTTGTCGATCGTGAGCCGTGTTAATGAAGGAACAACCGTGTCGTTTGTTATTCCGGATAGATAGTAACAAGGCTCACGTCCTGGGCAGGGATGATACCATGACGTGAGCCTAGCTCAAATTGCCGCTTCTCTGATCGTGACGAGTCCGGGTAATAACTCTTCCGGATTATCTTCTAAAAATTGGACGGGTAGGTACATTTTTAATGTGAATTGGTATAGAGAAGGTGTGAAAAAGATCTGTGAAACCGACATCGGAATGCAGGTCTTTTTTTATTTTATGGACCACTTTCGTTTCTGTGGGGACTATTCTGCAAAGCTACGGGTGATACTGCATAGCAAAAAGGAGTTTGATACAGGCGTTAAGCCAAATTGAAGAGAAAGGAATTCTGATCACATGAGTACCTCCATCTCCCCAACCAAGCCCATTCGTATGGGTGTCATCGGCCTGGGCCTTATCGCTGAATATCACATTAGATCCCTGCAAACCATCTCGGGGGTTTCTCTTGTGGCCGTTAGTGATGTGAACCCCAATCGCCTTCAATTGCTGGGTAAGCAATTGCAACTGCCTGCTTCCAAGCAATATCCCCATTATGAAGCCTTAATCCGTGACCCGGAGGTGGATGCGATTCTGTCGCTGACACCCAACGATGTGCATTTTGACATCATTCGTATTGCTCTGGAAGAACACAAAGCTGTACTGGCGGAAAAACCGTTGACACTCACGTGGGGGGAAGCGGATCAGTTGAAAAAGCTGTATACAGCGAACCCGGTGCCTTTTCTGGTTCATTATAAGCATCGTTACGGCGCTGCTTTCCAATATGCCAAGCAATTGCTGGATGAACACAGGCTGGGCAACATCTATAACATTCAATTTCGATATCTGATGGATGCATTCTCACCATATCGTCAACATCCGTATACATGGCGGCATAATTTAGCGAAGGCAGGCTCCGGGGTCGTGGGCGATACAGCCTCGCATATTATTGACCTGGCCCGTTTTCTGGTGGGTGAATTTAAAAGCGTCGCGGCGCTGCTACATACGATTACACCCGAGCGGCCTGATCCGGTCACAGGTCTGCCTGTAAAAGTGGATGTGGAAGACTTCGCTGCTTTCCATGGCATCGTAGGCGATAATACCGTCGGCACGTTCATTACCCACAAAAATGCCATTGGCAAACGTCACGATATCGAAGTTGATATCTATGGCGAGCTGGGTGCGCTGCACGCCAGTCTCAACAACCGGGAAAATGTTCGCATTGTGCTGCGAGATCTGGAGCACCCGGATGCGGAATACGAGAATTGGGCTGTCCCTGCTATCTATGATCATACGGCCTATGGAGACTTTGTTAAGCTGGCAAGGGGAGAGTCCGTGGATCGTGCCCCATTGTTCGAGGACGGGTACAAAAACCAGTGGGTCCTCGAAAAAATACTGCAATCCTGGAAAGAGAATGGATGTTTAGTGGAAGTGTAGAGAGAAAAAAGTCCTGGACTACCGCTAGTGGATTCAACTATCGTGTCTCGTGAGTTGAATCCACCTCTTTGTATCCATTCAAATGAATCCTGCCTCGATCTGTTGAATAATGGTCAGCAGAAAGGCTTCAGCCAAGCTGTTTTTCAAAATAACCTGTTTGGCTTCCTCCAGCGTAAACCAACGTGCTTGGTCTACTTCCGCACTGAGAGCATCCAGCTTGTCATCGTTCACAATGGATACAAAGTTCAGCATCAGCGTATTGGTTCGTTCAAAATACTCGCTGCGCATATATGTATACTCATCCACTTGCAATCCTACTTCTTCCATGACCTCGCGCACCAATGTCTGCTCGGCGGATTCACCCTTGTTCACATAACCAGCCAGCAAAATAAAATCCTTGATATTGTACTGCTGTATAAGCAGCACTTTATTTCTCTGCCGATTGATCACAGCGGTGCTGATCGCTGTACTGAATATCGGGAATCGAAAGACCTGGCATGTACTGCAATAGGGAATAGGGCCTTCGCCTTCACACTCCTTCACGATTAGTTTTGTTCCACATTCATAGCAATACTTCATCTAAGCGCCACCTTATATCACATTTTCAAATTGTAAATGCTGCTTGTTATTCCTTGTTCGTACTTCGTACGGAATACTCATCATCTTAATTCCACCATACCCATTCTGTCTATGAGCGTTTTCGTTCTTCGGCAGCTGTTATTTCTTTTTCTCCTGTATCTTTGCCCGTCTGGACCCGATCAGCCGCCAGCCTGTCAGTAGTGCCGCCACCAGACAAATGGACGCGGAAGTCATAAAGACCACGTGCATTCCTGACAGAAAAATTTCCGGGTGACCCGGAACCAACCCGGTGACTCGATAACCAGCCTCTTTGCTCATAATATAAAACAGGATCGACGTGGCCAAGGTAATCCCCACCACCATGCCGACGTTGCGGACCAATGAATTGACACTCCCGGCTGAGCCGAGCTGCGTGCGTGGCACCTTGGACATGATTAGTGAATTGTTCGGCGACTGGAATAATCCACTGCCGATACCCAGCATAGCGATCCAAAGACCCACAAACGGAACGGGGCTGCCTGCATGGAGACGAGCCAACCCAATCTGGGCGACTACCATGACTACCAGTCCGGCAAAGGTGAGCAGCTCAGACCCGATTTTATCTGAAAGCGCACCGCTGAGAGGGGCAACGATAACCATGGAGATGGGAAACAGCATCAGCAGGAACCCTGCATAAAAAGGTGACAAGTTCAGCATATTCTGCGCATAGAAAGGCGAAATGATATTAAAGCAGAAATTAGCGGCGAATACGAGAAAAGCACATAGAATACTGAGCGAGAACAACGGATTCTTGAATAAAGCGAGCTGTAACAACGGCTGTGGACGGCGAATTTCCACCCGAAGGAATACCGCAAAAGCAATCACGGCAATTACCAACAAAGCCATGATGCGGATGTCTCCATATCCGACCTGTTGTCCCAGTAGCAATCCGGCGAACAAGGTGAGGATAAAAACAGCAAACACCAGACTGCCGGGAACGTCGATCTTGTCTGTCACCTTGATCAGATCCTTTGGCAGCAGCTTCCAACCGAGAAAAACGGCCACCAGACCAATCGGTACATTGACCCAGAAAATATATTGCCAGCCTAGTGAAGAGACGATAATACCACCCAAGCTGGGTCCCGCGATACTGCCGAGGGAAACGAAGGTTCCGACTAGGCCGAGTGCCTTGCCTCGTTCAGTGGAAGGAAAGATATCCGTGACGATTCCCTGGCTGTTGGCCATGGTCATAGATGCCCCGAGCGCCTGAATGATTCGGGAGATCAGCAGCATGGGCAGCGAAAGGCTGAGACCGCACAGCAGTGAGCCAAGGATGAACACGATCGTGCCGATCTTGAATATTTTAATTTTGCCGACCATATCTCCAAGCTTGCCAAAAAATAAAATGGCTGTACATATAGCCATCAAATAGGCTGTTGTGACCCATTCAATCTGTGCTACGGGTAAATTGAGCGTGCGGGACAAAACGGGTAGAGCAATATTGACGATGCTTCCATCCAGCGTGGACATAAACGTAAACAGATTCAATACAATCAAAATCATCCAACGTTTCTTCTGGATTTCGCTATTTTCCTGATACGTTGCGGCAGCTGTAGCAGTTGAACTCATGATTAACACCTCTTTATCGTTGACCATTACTATTTAGTTGCGCTCGCAACTAAATGACGGTTCTAGTGTACAGCAAATTAGTTGCGCACGCAACAATATTGTTGTAAAATTTGCCTTGGTCCTACCCGAAGATTTGCCATATTTAAGCCACTGAGGTGTATTTAATGAGAAAAAAACCGATTGGAAAGCTGATTTCCCACCTGTACCGACGAAATCAAAAAATACTGTCCCAAAAACTGGCTCCTTATGGGATCGGCAGCGGGGGCCAACACAGCTTTTTAAAGCTTATTTTGCAGCATCCGGGCATTACACAGGAACAGTTGACAAACGAACTTAAATTTGACAAAGCAACTACTGCGCGTTCTGTGAAACAATTGGAGGAATCGGGTTACATTGAGCGAGAAACGGACCCGAATGATCGACGTTCCCATCTTTTGTTTCCAACGGCCAAGGCATTAGAATTTTATCCTGTCCTGCAAGGAATCTTGGATGAGTTCAATGCTGATCTTGTCCATAATTTATCTGATGAGGAAGAAGACCTGCTTATCGCTCTGCTGCAAAAGATTAGTATAGACCCTGGTGAATAAAGGTATACAGTGGAATCCTTGGCCGCCCCCCCCCCCATCGGCTCCAAAATACATCTCCAATAAAATCAAGCCTGTTTCAATCTTTAGAGGGTGTTTGACTATACCAGGCTAAAGTCATTGAATATATTGTTATCATTCATCTTATTTAAAGGTTTTCAAAAAATGGGGAGGAGATCACATTGGCTATCCGCTACAGCATCGTCATTCCAACCTATAATCGAGCCCAACAGCTGCTGCTCACACTCGTTTCATTTGAAACACAAACTTATCCGAAGCATCTATTCGAAGTGATTGTAGCTGATGACGGTTCTACAGATGGAACGAAGGAAATGGTCGAAAGTTTCCAAGCATCCTATCCTCTGATCTATGTTGCCCATCCAGAACAACGCGGTCGATCTGCCGTTCGAAATTTGGGCCTGCGCCGTGCCAAGGGGTTATACATCATCTTCTGCGACGCTGACTTTTTGGTGTTACCTGAATTCATTAGAATTGTGAGCCGTTATCATCGTAAATATCCCAAAGCTGTGCTTTCAGGCTTCCCTCACTCGTGGGATGATGCTTATACCCATTATTACCCTGGTTTTTCTCCTGAAGAAAAGGAGCATTGTCGGAGTATACTCACACAATCAGGCTTATGGAACCCTCACGTTGAAGCAGCAAATGAAATTGTCCCGATCATAACGCCAGAAGATATCCTTCACCAAACGGGTGCATTGTCCAAGGTTATGATCCCTTCCAGAGTTCCCCCAAATATTAAAAAGCAATTTGCCAAAACGGATGTAGCTCCTTGGACGTTATTAGTTACACGTTGTGTATCCATCAGACGCAGCCATTTGGCTCGTATTGGAGGTTTCAATGAACGGTTTGTACTCTATGGACTCGAAGACTGGGACCTTGGCTACAGGCTGCATCGATTGAAAATTCCTTTTTATTGCATCAAAGAGGTAGTCGGATATCACCAGGAGCATCCAACCCACCTCAGAGGAAACGTTTTAAATACGGAAAATCTAAAAATTATGTTTGAAACCTACGGATTCAATGACTCCTCGTTAAATTTATTCGCCCTTGTACATCCATCCCTGGATTTAGAGACTTACAAAAATACGTTGCGGGTACTGCGCAGGGGAAGCCGATCCAAGCAAACACGTTCGTCAGCGCTGTTGTTGAGGAGAACACTGCGAATGGCAGCCAGGCAGTTCGTTCAACCAAACCATACCCATGCGTATAAAAAATCATTACGATGGATAAAAAAGAATGCAGAGGGCCGAAAAAGTCGAGTCGCTCAGGTTTTACGAGACATGGTGCTGAAGTCTGAAAAGCTGGTAGAGTAGTATTGCTCGTTTTCAACGTGCAGCTCATACCTATCACATCTTCCCTATTGTGTGAAGGTAATTCAGGAAATGAAAAATCCACAATCTCACTCGATTGTGGATATAGGAGAAAGATTCAATATGGCTACAGACCGTGTCTACTCCGTACGCAAGAACATAATCATTAAAATGGCTGTTCCCAAAAGGAAACAAAGGGGGGAATAGAGCACACTGTCCCATTTTGCAAAAACGGTTCCTTTCTTTCTCTTGAAGAACCCTACCCATTTGAAATCTCCTATAGAACGTAAAATAAATAAACAAGACAACAAGCCTGCTCCGTAGGAATAGAAGGGGTTGAAAAGCAGGAATGGTGTAACTCCCCCTAGTTCCAAGACGAACCAAGCGGCTAAAGCTAGTAAAATGGCTACAATCGCTGTACCTATTTTGGAGGGCTCAAAGAGCCTATTCGTTCCTGTGCTTGGAATCGCTGCCTTAATGCCTGTTTTTCCACCGAATACCCAATATACATGCATGCCACTCAGTACCAAAAGAATTCCGCCAACTGCCCATGTAAGTAAATCCAACATGTGACATCCTCCTTAAACTGAAATCCACTCCGTCCAAATCATGTGAATATGTTGCTGAATGGCTTCATCACTTAACGTCTCTTGTTTGTGCCGCTCATACCACCCTAAGTAATAATGGTACAACATCCATGATCTCTGGAGGGCTTTCTCTGGCTGCATACCCTTTTGGATAAATAACTGCTGCATAAACTCCATTCTCATTTGTTCCACTTCATCCAGAATGGAGTGATACGTACCATCCTTCAATGACAGCTTCCGTAGATAAAACAAGAAATCGCCCCGTTTCGTCGTCCCGAACATCCGGGTCAGCACGTCTCTGATTCGTTCGTCTGCGGTAGCATGGATGATGGACGCTGCAATAACCTGTTGTGTTGTCTGTTCCTTCCATGTCTCAACAATCTGTCTAATATAGCTGCTGCGATTGTTAAAATACCAATAAAAACTGCTTTTGCTGCATCCTAAAGAAACAGCCATTTTTTCGATAACGAGCTGCTCGATTCCACCCTGTTCAAACCGTTTGATTCCTTCTTGGATCCATTGCTCTTCTGTGACAATGATTTTGGGCAACTTTCCTTTCCCCCTCTTTTTTTGTACGATACCGTCTAGATGAGTATTATATTACAGCGTTTTTTGAGTCGTGTAAACATATGGACATCCGTTCTCACAACCAGATTATGAATATGAGGAGTGAAACTTACATAAACAGCCACTTGAAATAGCTGCGGATTTGATCTATAATGCTGTAGCATATAGTGATATTCAAGGCATTGACCAAAGACATGATTTCCTTGAAGGGCCGTTCAGAGAGAAAAGACTTGGCTGAGAGCTTTTCCGGCAACCGCATGTGAAGTTACCCCTTTGTAGCCGTGACGTTGAACCTGTAGCTGTGCAATGTGACAGTGACATCAGTAAGCGCCTACCGATTGATCCCCGTTAACGGATACCAATGGAGGGTCACGCATGTCGTGCATAAGCATGTTTTAATGAACATGAATGTACGTGCAGGAGCGGACCGAACTAGGGTGGAACCACGAGCTGAACGCACTCGTCCCTTGAGGGAGAGAGGCGTTTTTTTGCGTTCAATTTTGATATATAGCATGTACCTACAATTTGAATGGAGGCTTTAATCGTGAGTATTCAGGTGAAATTGCCAGATGGAGCGGTACGCGAGTACGAGCAGGGCGTAACAATCGCTGATGTGGCGGGTTCGATCAGCTCCGGGCTGAAAAAGAACGCAGTAGCAGGTAAAGTGAATGGGAAGGCTGTGGATCTGAACACCGTTTTGGAGCAGAACGTTGATCTTGAAATTATTACGCTGGACGGTGCGGACGGTCTGGAAATTTATCGTCACAGCACAGCGCATTTGCTGGCACAAGCCCTCAAACGCATTTATGGCGAGAAAAACGTAAAGCTGGGTATTGGTCCGGTCATTGACAGCGGCTTCTACTATGACATTGATATCGAAAACCCGTTGTCCGTTGACGATCTGGCGAAGATCGAGAAGGAAATGACGAAGATTGCCCAGGAAAATCTGCCGATTACACGTCGTGTGGTCAGCCGTGAGGAAGCAACTCGTATTTTTGGAGAGCTGGAAGATCCATTGAAGCTGGAACTGATTCGTGATTTGCCGGAGGAAGCGGAAATTACGATCTATGATCAGGGCGAATTTTTTGACCTGTGTCGTGGGCCGCATTTGCCATCTACAGGCCGCATTAAAGCTTTTAAACTGCTGAGTGTAGCAGGCGCATACTGGAGAGGCGATTCCAACAACAAGATGCTGCAACGTATCTACGGAACTGCATTCCCGAAAAAAGCACAGCTAGACGAGCATCTGCACTTGCTGGAGGAAGCGAAAAAACGCGACCACCGCAAGCTGGGTAAAGAGCTGGAGCTGTTCATGTTCTCCGAGGAAGCACCGGGTATGCCGTTCTATCTTCCTAAAGGTATGGTTGTCCGTACTGCACTGGAGGATTACTCCCGTGAAATTCAACGCTTGCATGGCTATGAGGAAGTACGCACACCGCTGATGATGAACAATCGTCTGTGGGAGCAATCGGGACACTATGAGCATTACAAGGAAAATATGTACTTCTCCGAAGTGGATGAAACTACGTTTGCTCTGAAACCGATGAACTGCCCGGGGCATATGCTTGTGTTTAAAAATGAGCTTCATTCCTACCGCGATCTGCCGATTCGTATCTCCGAATTTGGACAAGTGCATCGTCATGAGCTGTCTGGCGCGTTGAACGGTATGATGCGTGTTCGTACTTTCTGTCAGGATGATGCGCATATTTTTGTTACTCCGGGTCAGATTGAGCAAGAGATTACAGATGTCATCAAGCTGATTAACGAAATGTATAGTGTGTTTGGCTTTGATTTTACAGTGGAGCTGTCCACACGTCCGGATGACTTTATGGGCGAGCCAGCGCTGTGGGATCAGGCGGAGCAAGCTCTGCAAAACGTGCTGGATCACCTGGGCATCAGCTACCGTATCAATGCGGGAGATGGAGCGTTTTACGGTCCGAAAATCGACTTCCACATTCTCGATGCACTCAAACGTAGCTGGCAGTGCGGAACGATCCAATTGGACTTCCAAATGCCAGAGAAGTTCGACCTCACCTATGTGGGCGAGGACAACCAGAAGCACCGTCCAGTCGTTATTCACCGTGCCATCTACGGTTCGATTGACCGCTTCATGGGCATCCTGACCGAGCATTTTACAGGTGCGTTCCCATTGTGGCTGGCTCCTGTTCATGCGAAGCTGTTGCCTGTATCCGAGAACTATATCGAGACTGCCAATGAGATACAGGAAGCGCTGCTGCAAGCGGGTCTGCGTGTCGAAGTAGATACTCGCAATGAGAAGCTTGGTTATAAAATCCGCGAGGCACAATTGGAAAAGGTTCCATATATGTTCGTCATCGGTGAAAATGAAAAAACAACCGGTACTGTAGCGGTTCGCAAACGTGGCGAAGGCGATCTGGGATCGCTCAGCATTGCTGACATCGTTGAGAAAATCAGCACTGAAATTCGAGAGAAGCAATAAACTCTGAATAAAAGAAATAGAGCAAGACAAAAAAATATAGAGCAAAGAGCGCTCAAGCCACGATAAAAGTGGTTTTGAGCGCTCTTTATTTATATAATCAGGATTTTTGCAAAATCCTCATAATGCATAATTAGCAATGCTGAGGCTGAACGAGGCTGTTGACGCCTCAGCCCAATGTTCAAGGATCATGTACACCAATGTCTAGCAGGTCTGTGGCCGGGATTCGGTGTGATCCGTGGCAAGGGAGAGTGTCTTCGAAGAGGATTCCGCAGCAGTTGGATGCTCCGGGGAGTCTGCTTGCTCCTGTTCCTCGCTGAGGGACAAGATTTCGCCGCGCAGCTTGAGCATTTTCTGATCCAGCTCATAGGTTGCACGCGCAGCCTCGGATAATCCGTTAACGACATGCTCAGGCACTTTCTTATCGAACTTATAGTACAGAATATGCTCCATGCTGGCCCAGAAATCCATAGCCAGTGTGCGGAGCTGAATTTCAACCTTGATCCAGCGCGTACCTTCAAACAGAATTAGCGGAACTTCTACAATCACATGAAGGCTCTGATAGCCGTTGGGCTTGGGTTGGGCAATATAGTCCTTGATCTCCAGAATACGGATGTCTTCCCGTGTGCGCAGGTGATCCATCAGGCGGTAAATATCTTTCACAAAAGCACACACGACTCGCATTCCCGCGATGTCATGAATTTCACGCAGTATATTGTCCAGGGTGACTTCATACCCTTTGCGTCGAACCTTTTCCACAATGCTGTGAGGCTCTTTGATTCGGGTCTTGATATGCTCAATCGGGCTAAAGCCGTCCATCAGCTTCCATTCGGTCTGAATCAGCTTGATTTTGTTCTTTAATTCCTCCAGAGCCAACTGATAAAGGACCGGGATTTTTCTCCATTCCTCCAGTTGCTTGGCGTTAACTCCATTCTGCTCCAGCTGTAGCTGAAATTCCTGTAAGGGCAAAGGGACAGCATTCAAGTGCTTCCAATCCGGTTCATTCACAGGCCATTCTCCTAAGTGAGGCTTACGATGTCCTCGTTCTATTTCGTAAATATGCACTACCGTATATATTGTACACTATGTCAAAACCTACAGGCAAAGGAGAAGAGGGAGCGGGAAGAAAAAAAGGATAACAATTTGTATTGTAAAACCGAGTAAACCGATGTATAATTGCTGAAATGTTGCTTCGAAGCATTTTTTTAAAAATTACATGAAGCTCTGTTATAGTCATCTATTCAATATAAATTACAGAAAAAGAGGTCGAGAGAAATGGCAAAAGTAGAAAGCTTTCAACTAGATCACACGATTGTAAAAGCCCCTTATGTAAGAGCAGCTGGAGTAGAGCATGACGAAAAAGGAAGCACAGTCCAAAAGTATGACTTGAGATTTTTACAGCCGAATGAGGATGCGATTCCAACAGCCGCTGTACATACACTGGAACACTTGTTGGCGACGTATTTGAGAGATGAAATTAAAGGGATTATCGATATTTCTCCAATGGGATGCAGAACCGGGTTTTATTTGATTCTTTGGAACGAGCATGAGCCCGAGGAAATTGCAGTCGCTTTGGAAAAAACCTTGAAAAGAATTCTGGAAACCACGGAGGTTCCGGCTGTTACACCTTTGGAATGCGGGAACTACAAGGACCACTCTCTTTTCTCAGCACAGGAATATGTGAAAATTGTATTGGAAGCGGGTATTAGCCGAGATCCTTTCGAAAGAGTATTGTAATTTATGATTTCGATCGACCTATCTCATCAGACAGCGGTAGTGACAGGTGGCAAGTCAGGCATAGGCAAGGGAATTGTAGAGCTTTTTATTCAAAGCGGGGCCAAAGTGATTTCTGCTGATATTTCTTATGAAGAGCCGTATCGAGTGGTTCATCCGCAGTTGGTTGAAACTCACTTGGACATTTCCAGGCCGGACGATATTGAGAGATGGTGCAATGTACTGTTCAGCGAAACGGGAGTTCCCGATATATTGGTAAACTGTGCGGGCACTTCCACGATGGACTATGTCATTGATAGCGAGTTAGCAGACTGGGAGAAGGTATTTTCTATTAATTCAACTGGATTGTATGTGGCGTCCAAACGTTTTGCCAAAGAAATGGTGAATGCTCATAAGCCGGGACGAATTATTCAAATCGCTTCACAGGCTGGAAAAAATGGATATCGGGCAATGGGAGGGTATTGCGCCTCCAAGCACGCGGTTCTCGGATTAACCAAGGTCATGGCGATTGAGCTTGCACCGCAAAATATTTTGGTTAATGCGGTCTGTCCCGGCATTGTGGAAACGCCGATGAAGCATCGGGAACGGATTGAGGGGGGCGTCATTCGTGGAATGACCGCTCAAGAAATATATGAGGAGGATTGTTCTCAGGTACCTCTGGGAAGAACGGCCGAGGTGGAGGACGTCGCCAATGTGGTGCTGTTTTTGGCAAGTCCGCTTTCTGCCTATATGACAGGGCAAGCGATTAATGTTACAGGCGGAATGACGATGCACTAGATCTGGGGGGAAGTAGAGATGAGGAAATCATTCGTTTTACTATTGGGAATCAGTTTATTATTAGTAGCTGCAGGATGTGGCAATAAAAGCTCTGACAGTAGTGGTGCCAGCTCCACTTCCGGTTCGGAAACACAGAAAATAGTCATCGGCTCCATGGGCTCGGACGCACAGATCTGGAAGCATATTGCCCAGTCTCAAGCAGCCAAGGATGCCAAGCTGGACATTCAAGTGAAGGAAATTAACGGAGGAATCGAAACGAACAATGCCACCAAGGAAGGCGAAGTGGATGTGAATGCATTCCAGTCGTGGGCTTATCTCGTTACCTATAACAAGGAAAGCAAGGCAGATTTGAAGGCTATTGCCACAACCTATCTGGAGCCGATGGGTATCTACTCACAAAAATTCAAAAGCATTGATGAAGTGACGGACGGGGCTTTGGTGGCTTTGGCAGATAATCCGGCCAATACGGCAAGAGGTTTGAAGCTGTTGGAGGCATCCGGCCTAATTAAGCTGAAAGCAGATTTTGATGATGCTTTAGGCACGGTCAATGATATCACCAGCAATCCTAAAAACCTGAAATTTGAGCTGATCGACGATAAAACAGGGCCGCGTGTGATTCAGGATGTGGGCTTGGTATTGATCGGGAACACGATTGCTCTAGAGGGTGGCCTGAATGTACTTAAAGATTCTTTGTTCCACGAAGAGATCAGTCAGGCGACTAAAAATAATATCAATGTCCTGGTTACCTCATCCGATAAGGCGAATGACAAAGGACTTCAAAAGTTGGCAGATCTGTATCATAGCGAGGATACCCAAAAATACATTAAAGATGAATTTGGCGGCACCAAAGTAGAGGTTAAAGAGCCTGTTTCTTATTTGGAAGGAAAGTAATACTCGGAAGTAGTAGTCGTTAAAATCATAGTTGAGCGATAGAGGAATGACAGGATGATCCCGATTTCCTCTATTTGCCCATTTTATTGATTATAAATCCAAAAACACAATGTACCGAATATGCAAATAAGCGACAAAGGATATAGCAGCCACTTGCTAACCCTATTTTTAAAAATGATTACCAAACAAACAATACATATCCACGCAACTATCAATTGCCAGAAACCCAATGAATCAACACCTCCCCATGACAGATACTTCGACAAAGTGAACGGACCGACCCAATAGTTCCCAAAAGTTGTGATTGGTCAATATTACTAAATCCATCTTCATGCTAGTATTGCAGATGTGCTAAACTTTTCACCTTTTATTTTTATAAATTAGCGAACTAGCCGCGCTAACTGAGCCTTGAGATAATGCAAGGAGTCCGACTACCACAGTCGAGAGTAAACCTGTCTTCTTTTTCATTTAAAATGGAATTATTGTGTAAATATATTTCCGATATTATCATAGATATAGTATAATGCTCAGTTATTGGAGGTGATGATATTTTTGGTCAAAAAAATAAAATAATTAAGTTCACTTTAAGAATTGTATTTATTTTACTAATATTGGGCTGGATTTATTATTATTCAGGATCTCATCCAAGTGAAACCGCTAAATTAGTCGAAGTTCATGATGATTACTTAGTCATCCAAAGCGATGCCTCTAACGGAGGCGAGATTAAAAAATTATATATTTCTTCAAAATCCGTTATCCCTCCTCTTGTTGTGGGGAAAGAATATTACTTCGTGTCAGACCAAAGGTATTTTCAACGTCCTTATATCCGTTTTGTAGAAGACTAAAACATGAAAGGTCGCTTTGTTGTCCTTTCACAAAAGCGTATTTCTGTTTCCACTCTCTTAAAGTATTTATGGAAATGGTATAAATAGAAAATGACAGATATATAATGAACAATAAGCACCATCATAACCATGTAGCTAGTGGTTTTGATGGTGCTTTTATACATTTTCAGGGGAAGAATGATTTAGTTTATGCCTATCTGGCCGGGATGCTGCGTGTCCCCTCTGTCATCGGGGATGAGCAGAGCGGGCACACTGGCGGCGTGCCTGCTCCAGCCGAAGCCGTTCGGCGGGCGCCTGTCGTATCGCGCCGCATCCACGCCTTGCAGGCGTCGTCGGTGCATTTCCACACGGGCACGCTGATGCGTGGCTCCTCCCGTGTACTTGCCACCGACGAGGCCGTCCGCGCGGACCCGCTGCCCGGTCCGGGTCTGCTGCTCACGCGGGCAGCCGTGCTGGACACGGCCGCTCCGCTGCTGGAGCGGCTACCATGCCCGGCAGCTCCCTTCGGCTGGCTGAAGCTGGTGCGCCGCGTTTCCTGCTTGGAAGCCTCAGGGGGTGTGACCCCATAGGCTTCCAGCAGGAAGCGCGACACGGCGGCAGGCTTGCCGTGGTTGGAGGCGGGGGAGGTGATGTATAGCAGCTCCTTCGCCCGGGTGACGGCCACGTAGGCGAGGCGGCGCTCTTCCTCCAGCGCCGCGTCGTTATCTACGGCCGCTGCGGGGGCTGCGCCTGCCCGCCGATCCTCTGGCAGCTCGCTGTGCAACGCAGAGCTGTGCGGCAGGATGCCTTCGCTGGCGCCGATCCAGTAGACGCAAGGGAACTCCAGTCCCTTGGCTCGGTGGATCGTCATGAGGCGGACAGCATCGCTGTCTTCCTCTCTGCGCAGCGATTCCATCTGACGGTGGCGCTCGGAAAGCTCGTCCGCAAAGCTGACGAACGCCTCCACCGTGTCAAACCGCTTCGCCGCCGTTTCCAGCTCCTCCAGGCTTTCCTGCATTGTTTCCTTATAATGAGTCCATGCGCCTGTATCGCCGCTTTCCAAATATTTATCATAGAAAACACGCCGCATTTCCTGAATGGCATAGGTCGGCTTCATCGTGGTGAGGCTGCGAATCAGCCGGATACGCTCCTTCACCTGTTCACGCTGAAAGTCGCGCAGCCGATCCCAACGGCTGAGATGGATTAACGGATATTTTTTAGCCTGCTGCTTTTCCTCGCGCATAATCCATTCCATCCCTGCTTCACGGGAGACATACAGCGGCCCAAGGGTACTCGGAATGGATTCCATCCGCCGGGGGTTCAACGACAGACGCAAGTGATCCATCAAGGGACGAATCAGGGATTGGTCATAAAATACAGCCCCGGCTCCGTACTGAATAAACGGTACATCCCGCATGATTAATTGCTCAAAAATAGAACGGCTTCCGCTGGCTGTCCGATGCAAAATTGCGATATCCCTATAGCGAAGCCGACCTTCCTCTACCTGTCCGAGCAGATGTGTAACAATATGCGCCGCTTCTTCCTCCGGCCCGGATGGCGTGGCAAACTGTGGGGGCAGGCCCTCACGTCCGGCAGCCGACAGGCGCTTGGAGCGTCGGTGGACGTTTTTGGCGACAATGTTGGAGCCCAGCCCCAAAATCCGCGCATCGCTGCGGTAATTAATATCAAGGGTAATGACTTTCGCATCCTTGTAGACCTTGTCGAACTCCAGAATGGATTCCTGACGTGCCCCGTTAAAGGTGTAGATCGTCTGGTCATCATCACCGACGACCATCAGATTGCGGTGACGGGCAGCCAATCGCTGCACCATTTCATATTGCAGGGCATTCGTATCCTGAAACTCATCGACCATGATGTGGGAAAAACGCCGTTGAAGCGGCTGAAGCACATCCGGGTCACGTAGTAGAACGGAAGCACGCAGCAGAATATCGTCAAAATCCATTTTATTGCGTTCCTGCTTCCAGGCTTCATAAGCGAGCATGGCACGCTTGGCATCCGATTCCTCGCGTACGGTTTCCGGCAGCTCGTCTGCGCTGCGGCCTTCCGCCTTCCAGGCGGAGAGGGCGGACAGCAGGCTTTCAGGCTGGAAGGCCTCGCTAAGCCCGAGCTGGCGCAGCATCATTTTCATAACGGTGTGCTGGGCCTGCGTTTCGCCGAATACTTCATCCTGCACACCGCGATGCCGCAGCATCGCCAAAGCGAACGAGTGGAAGGTACGCGCTTGGACGGCACGTGCGGCTGCCGGGCGCACACCGGGCAGTCCTGCGATGCGCAGCTTCATTTCGGCAGCCGCCTTGCTGGTGAAGGTCACCAGCAGGATGGACGATGCAGGAACATCTCGCAGTGCCATCAGGTAGCCCGCACGGGCGGCCAACACGGTGGTTTTGCCGCAACCTGCCCCGGCTAGTGTCAGCAGGGGGCCTTTACCATGACGGACAGCCTGAATTTGCGGGCGATTCAAGTGAATACCCGCGTTCTCCAAAGCTCTGAAATAAGCCGAGTCGCCGTCACTGTCAGATACCAGCGTTGAGCTGGTATCCATAGAAGCACGGGGGGCCTGCGGGCTTGACGCTGAATAAGGAACCCCGATAGGACGGGGGTAAAAAGCAGGATTTGGGTCCATGATCCTGAAACCCCTTTCGATTATAAAATCTTCCATTTTCACAAATGGGGGTAGTTTTTGGTATGATAGAGTTCTAGTCAGCATAAGCTGCTCTTGAGAACAAGACGATGGACTGAAATATATGCTGAAACGCATGCGGGTCTGGACAGATCGTTAGAACGTCAGAACGTTGCCGCTGATGTTTGCATCCTTCAAAAAGGCGATATGACCGCATTCCATTATACAGGAGTTCGAGGTTTGCCAACAGAAAAAAACTTGGATATATGCACGGTACGGGGAAATCCGGCTGGATATAGGGAGGAAATCACGATGAATCTGATTCAACGTATTAAAGAAGGCGCGAATCGCGCTACAGAAAAGGCACAGCATGCTGTCGAGATTAGTAAAATAAATTCACAAATTACAACGATTCAGCAGGAAATGGATGTTCATTTTTTGCGAATGGGTCAAATTTTTTATGAAGGCTACCGGGCATCCGATATGTCGGTGGCAGAAAAGGAAATGACACAGCTATCTACCGCTTGTGATGAGCTACAGGATGAAATTGACGAGCTGCGCGGTAGAATTGCAGAGCTGAAAAATGCTTATTTATGCACCTGTGGAGCTGTTGTGCCGCTGGATGCGAATTTTTGCCCGAAATGTGGGCGCAAGCTGAATGAGGGACAGGCTGCTTCCAAGCAAGTGGCTGCTGTGCGCGAAGAAGTGCCCACGGGTGTATATTCGTTTGATCTGCGCAAGCAAGAAGAACCAGCCAAGAGCTCTGAGCCTGCTTACAACCATTACGAAGAGCATGGGCCGTATGATCAGCATGAACTGGAGCAGCATGAGCTGAATGAAACACATGATCCATCCAGCCTGGACCGTAACTATACAGTTTCCGATTTTACACCGGAAGAAAAAGCGGCCTTCGATGAAGAGTGGGAGCGTCGTCGCCAGGAAGAACTGGAGCAAGAGCACCGTCGATTGGAGGAGCTGGAACGTGAACGGGAGCGTCAGGAGGAACTGGACGAGCGTATTCGATACTGGAAGGCCAACAACTCCGAGGCAGAAAAGCCAGCAATTCCGGCTGCACAGGTACGTGAGAATGTGAAATGCCAAATTTGCACAGCCGAGCTGCCCAAAGGCTCCAAGTGGTGCCCGCGTTGCGGAGCTGAACAGATTTGACGCAGCCGAGCAGGCTACCGCAGGACATGGACAGAACGCCGGGCAGCATAGGGGGAACGGAATATATGGAGCGTTTGCTGCAACATCTGCGGAATCTGGGATTTACGGAAATGGAAGCCAAGGTTATGATCGAGCTATCAAGGCAAAATGCGGCCTCCGGCTATGAAGTCGCCAAGCGTCTGGGTGCATCACGCTCCAACGTATACGCGGCTTTGCAGCGTCTGGCCGGGCAGGGGTATCTCAGGGCGAGTGCTGGAGAGCCTGTGCGCTACAGCATGCTGCCGTCGGATGAGCTGACCCGGATGATTGAAGGGCAGTTGCAGGAGTCCCTGCGTGCGATTGAGAAGGAAATGCCAAGAGCAGAGCCAGCCCAGCCGACCTTTTATAACGCGGAGGGCGACCGGAATGTACTGGAAAGCCTGTCACGTGAGCTGGAACGGGCGGAGCATGAGATTGTGCTTGATTTGTGGCGGGAGGAAGCTGAGCTGTTACGGGCAGAATTGGAAAAAGCCGAAAAACGGGGTGTACGGCTGCTATGGTCCTGCGATAATGGCGAAAGCGTGCTGGGACCGTGGCTGCCGCGAGCGTCTGGCAACAACGGACAGGAGCCAGCGGGGCGCAAATTTTCTTTTGTCATTGATCGGCGCTGGTGCATGCTGGGCATGCGGGGAGAGAATTGCCCGACACAGGCGCTCATTACCGAGCATCCGGTGATGACAGGACTGCTGCTGAATCATTTTGCCCAGGATCTGATTCTGTACGAGCTGGAGCATGACATGGGCAGTGAACTGTCGACCCGGTATGGCTGGCGGTATGAGGGCATAATCGGTAAATATATGTCCGCTGGAGAATAAAATAAGTTTTATCGGGCGGGAAGTTCCATCAGAGCCCGGCATATAGATGTAATGTATCCGGCCTTATGAGGTACGAATTGATCCGATGTGATCAGGCGACGATGCTGTTCGGGGCTCGGCCCCGAGGATATGCCGTTGGCTTCGAGAAAAGGAATGCGGCCTTCGAAGAGGGCCAGTGCCTGTTCGAGGTCTGCCTCGTATAGCCCGGCCACTTCTTCTTGCTGGAGACGATAGTCCTCCAATGGCTGGTTCGACAGCAATCCAAACACCGAGCTGACCTCACGGTCCCAAAAAGATGTGCCCTGCGCGGTTCCTTTGCTCTCATATCGGACGGCCATCAGCGGTGTCAATGAGGTAAAGGGAACGTGAATGCCCAGTTCTTCCTCTAACTCACGTGCTGCCTGAGATACCTCCTCACCTGCCGTTAAATGGCCTGCTGCCGTAATATCGTAGTAGCCGGGAAAAGTGTCCTTCGTATCCTGGCGCTGTTGAAAAAGCAAGCGGCGGCCTGTTGAAGTATCTCGTGCCAGCCAGCAGTGAAAGGTATGGTGCCAGTATCCCTTGGCGTGTGCATCTTGGCGGGAAGCTGTGCCAAGGGGCTTATCTTCATCATCATAGATGTCCAGAAGCTCGCTAGTCATCGTGGTTCCTCCTCATTATAAGCAGATGTAAAAGGTCTATTTTACAGTATAACGTGTTTTCCGTCCTGACGATATGAAGGCGGCTATGGAATGTGGAGTGGGGTTTGGGGTATGCTGGGAACGTGGAGATTTACGCCATAAAAATAGGTATACGATCGAAAGGAGCGATTTTACATGGAATGTATCGTACATTTTCGGGTCATGCATCCGGAAGAACCCAAGGAGCTGCGCGGATTGATTATGCTGGAAAGCGGTGGCAAGCCGGGTATTGATCAAATCACGGATATGTTCAAAAATATGGGTTATGATGTCCGTCCGGACAATCCGGAGGAATTGATTTTCAAGCCAGTCGATGCCAGAGCGAATTATACATATATCCGGGTTATTGAGCTGGATACGGGTGAGGAAGTTTATCAGGAAGACCGGGATTTACGTGCGATCCTTGAAACCTTGCTGAATAAGCATTAAGAGTTTAGGAGGGCTACGAATAGGATGAGATCAAGCTGTCCTGTTGTCATTTCATAGAAACGGAGAAAAGAAATATGAGATTGTATATCATTCGGCACGCAGATCCTGATTATCCGAACAATACCATAACTCCGGAAGGGCATTTAGAGGCTCAGGCCCTGGCCAAGCGGCTTTCCAGTCATGGACTGGACCGTATTTATGCTTCTCCTATGGGGCGTGCGCTGGATACGATGCGATACACCGCCGATTCTCTCGGTATGACTCATGAAGTGGAGCACTGGACGCAGGAGCTGGGATTGAAGCTGGAGGAAACGCCTTACGGGCGTCTCTCTCATTGGGATTTACCCGGTGAAGTGATCCGCTCTGAGATGCCTCTGCCGACGCATGACTCCTGGAAGGAGATTTCCTATTATCAGGGAACGCAAAGCCCCGAAACCTTCGAGCAGCTAAAGCTGCATTCCGATGAATTCTTGAAGCGCCAAGGCTTTGAGCGGGTTGGGGGCAAATATCGGATTTTGAAGCATACCGAAGACCGGGTGGCCGTATTTTGCCATGGCGGCTTCGGACTGACCTGGCTTGCCCATCTACTGGAGCTGCCACTGGCCCTAGTCTGGTCCGGTTTCTGGATGCCGCCTAGCTCCGTAACCACGATCTTGTTTGATGAGCGTTCCAAGGAGTGGGCGACTCCCCGTTGCATCGGCTTCGGTGACGTCTCCCATCTATACGCAGAGGGCTTGCCCGTCAGGCCCCGTGGCATTATCACCAATTTTAGCTGATCAAGCCTTCAATACTATAATCAAAGCGGCTTAGACGTTTCATCGTCTAAGCCGCTTTTTGTAGTTATATCAATGGTTCTTGATCGACGCTTCCCGGCTGAAATCGGTTAGTGTGCTTCTACGTAACCTTCCAGCTTGGAGGTACAATGTGCGCAGCGGGTTGCAGCCTTGGGAATTTCCGACAGACAGTGTGGACACTCCTTGGTCGTTTTTTCTTGAGGAGGTTTTTCTTCCTCTTTACGCTTCAGCATGTTGATTCCTTTGACCAGCAGGAACACGCAGAAGGCCACGATCATAAAGTCAAGCAGGACGTTAATAAACTGTCCGTAAGCAAGAACGGCGATCCCTGCATCTTTGGCTTGTGCCAGAGTCATGCGTGTACCGTCAGCATTCAAAGGCTCGGCAGTTCTTAAAGCAACATATAGGTCTGGAAAATTCATGCCGCCCAGAAGCTTACCAATCGGAGGCATAATAATATCATTTACTACAGAAGTGACAATCTTGCCGAACGCTCCACCGATGATAACACCGACCGCGAGATCAATCACGTTACCCCGTACAGCAAATTCCTTAAACTCCTTAATAAAACCTTTTCCGTTCATATGAATGCTCACCTTCTTTACATAAAATCATTTATCTATAATACATGCTATGTCAATTGAGGGCAATTCCAAATTGTTTATATTGCACCTTGTCACAAATCCACAGCTTCATTTGTCTTCTAAGTGTAAACCAATGATGGAGGCGATGTTTCGTGAGTTTAAGACTGAATTACAGAGCAGTGAGCCCAAGTACGTTTAAGACTATGATGGAGATGGAAAAATATATTTCCGGACGTTTTACAGACAAGGTGCTGTATGAGCTGCTGAAAATCAGAGTATCCCAGATCAACGGGTGTTCCTATTGCTTGGACATGCATGCCAAGGATCTACTGAAACTGGGGGACTATGGGGATCACATTTTGCAGTTGGCCCTGTGGCGTGAGATTCCTTTGTTCACACAAAAAGAACGTGCTATGCTTGAATTAGCTGAAGCAGTTACCCGTATTTCTGAACAAGGGGTGCCTGCGGATTTGTATAATCGGGTCAGGGAACATTTTAGTGAGGAAGAATATGTGGACTTAATCATGGCGGTTAACGTCATTAACAGTTGGAACCGGATTGCTATTGCGACGGGGATGTATCCGGGTAGTCTCTAATCGAACAGGGGGCCATACTTTGACTGGCAAAGAACACGGGATTGAACCAGAATCGGCGGATTTAAGTCTGGAGGAGCTATATCAAAGGTATCGTAAATATTCTTTTGCCATTGCTTATCGAATGCTTGGGACAGTAACGGATGCCGAGGATGTAGTTCAAGACTGCTTTGTCGAATTGAGGAATAAGCCCCTGAAGAACTTACAGAATCCCAAAGCCTATGTTGCCAAAATGACGATGAATCGGTGTCTGAATCTGCTGAACTCTGCGCGGAAGCAAAGAGAGACATATGTTGGACAGTGGCTGCCAGAGCCGCTTGGTGAGAGCGCCGATCTGCCAGCGGATTGGTTGGAGCGTAAAGATATGATATCTTACGCTTTTCTGGTTCTGTTGGAGCAGCTCAAGCCGATGGAACGGGCTGTTTTTGTGCTCAGGGAAGCTTTTCAATATGACTATAAAGAGATCGCGGAATTACTGGGAAAGACCGAAAGTAACTGTCGTCAGCTGTTCAGTCGCTCCCGCCGTATTCTTGCTTCCGAGGAATCTGCCCATGCTGATTCGATTAGCGGCAGTACGATGAATCCTTCCAGAATAAAGGTGCTGGAACGTTTTACGGCCGCCTTTCTCGCCTACGATGTTAGCGCTATGCTGGAGCTGCTGGCTGAGCAGCCCGTATTTGTGGCAGATGGCGGAGGCAATGTGCATACGGTGATGAGACCCATGGTCGTTCGCAAAGGCGTTCTCGCCTTGCTAACCTCTCGTCGGGTATTAACCGTATTACGGGAGAGAGAACTGGTTCGCACCGTTATCAATGGTGAGGTACAGCTCGTATTCTTGAAAGAAGGCACAGTGAGGGAGGTCTTGTGCATCAGTCTGACACCGGACGGGGAGCATATTCAGGATTTTTACTTGATGATCAATCCGGACAAGCTGGGGCATATTCGGGTATGAGCATAAAAAAGGCGACAAGCCACAAAAACCTTGATTCCTTCTCAGGATCAAGGTTTTTGCTGTTTTTAAATCCTGGTTAAATATACACATGCTCTCACAACTGCCGAGCTTGATGGAGGGCTAGATCACCCATCCAAGGAAGCTTGAGCCACTTGCCTTGTCCAGCATGAATGATCAGGACGATCCATAAGACGATGCCTGCCAGTGTCAGCAGGGAAGCGAGTGGAGGGCCGAGTAGCGGAATGAGTCCTGCGAGCACATGCCCGATCATGAGGGCTACGAACAGAAAAATGGATTGTAGAGCGTGAAACAGAACGAACCGACTTTTCTTTTCCAGCAACACGAAGGCCAATGCACCAAGGAATGCGAACAGGTAGCACAGGACAGCTGCTATATTTTCATCCATTCCTGTGGAAGACTTGTAGACTGACATGTAAGGCCAATCCCCCTTTATAGGTTATTCATACGCAAGCTCCGTACTATACAGGGTATGAGGACAGGAATTAAGGTTATGCCAACCTGCGGCAGAAAAAGTTCAAGCCGAGCATGTGTATAAAAACACGAAAAA
The DNA here is from genome assembly GCF_038592985.1 of Paenibacillus sp. FSL R10-2782. Classification (NCBI taxonomy): domain Bacteria; kingdom Bacillati; phylum Bacillota; class Bacilli; order Caryophanales; family Paenibacillaceae; genus Paenibacillus; species Paenibacillus sp. FSL R10-2782. The sequence goes on from NZ_CP151951.1 coordinate 666,354, forward strand.
AACTGAACGAGTAGGTTTCGCTCAGCCTTTTTCAACGTTATCCACATTTTTTGCACATGTTGTACGCAATTTATCCACTGATTCATAATATTTATCCACAAAATAAACAGTTGTTATACACAATTTGTGCACAAATTGTAGACAACATAGGTTGTATCCACGCTTTGTACACAAATTGTGCACAATATATCAACAAGATATACTTATCTGTGGATATTTTATTTAGATACTTTCTTTCCCGTATTAACGATCTCCGCGTTGTAAACGGCGGCGGGGATGTGTAATTTTACCCTTTTTATTCTCGTCATCCTCTTTGGGGACAAGTCGTTCATCGGTACGTCCGTCATGATGATTGTCAAAGGCGTATTCGGTCATTTTCCACTCGGAATCGCCTAGAACAACATCGGCGGGAAAATGCTGTCCCCGATGTAAATGCTGCTCATGTCCGTCCTCATCGACATAAATACCGTCTACTTCTACCTTCTCACCCGTTAGCGGGAGCAAATCCTTTCCTTTGCGTTCCATTGGTATCCCCTCCGTCTGACTTTTTCAATGTTAATTTGTCCGTATGGAAGGGATTTTATCCACAAGCTGGTGCAAAATATCCTCGGCAATCCGGTCTGCAGGATGAGGTTTGCGTAATTGCTCAATGGACTGTTTCATTCCTATAGCGAGAGAGGGATTGGAGATCAGGTCGACGCAATGTTGAATCAGCTCTTGCGTATTACGGGCAATGCGAGCGGCTCCCTTTTGCTCCAGATACAGGGCGTTATTCAGCTCCTGACCGGGTACAGGCTTGAACACAAGGATGGGCAACTCGGAGGCGATGCTTTCCGAGAGAGTGATGCCGCCGGGCTTGGTAATGACCATATCGCTTGCGTGCATAAGTGCGGGTACATAGTCGATGAATCCGAAGATGTGGATATCGGGGTGGTCTGCATACAGCCCATCCAACTCGGCTTTTAGCTGCGGATTACGTCCGCAGACGATCAGTAGCCGCAGCTGCGGGAGGCGGCTCAATTGCCGACAGATGTCCAATATACCGGACATCACACCATAGGCACCTGCCATAATGAGCAGCGTTGTAGTTCCCGGATCTGGCAGTGGAATTGGATAATCATCAACCACATCAGCATCTTCTGGATCAGTATCATCAGCAAGCCTTTTATAAAACGAAGCATGAATGGGGATACCTGTGGCGACAATCCGCTCAAGAGAAATTCCCCGCTGTGCGGCTTCCTGCTGTATATCCTCGGTTGCCACATAGTAGCGGTCGATATCGGGATGCAGCCAACGTCCGTGCAGGTCAAAATCCGTAACCACGTTTACAAGGGGCAGCTTCATCCCCAATTTGCGGCGTAACGCCGGGAGAGCGAGCTGCGGGAACGTATGTATGACAAGGTCAGGCTTCTCCTTTTCCAGAGTGAACGCAAGCTGGCGCATTCCAAAGGAATGCAGCACACTGCCAAAGGCTGATTTTGCCTGCATTTCACGGGTTATGTTATAGACCCAACCGTAAAGCCAGGGAATGGTCTTGAAGCTTTGCATATAGACAAATTTGGTTAAACCGTTCAACCAGGGGTGGGATTCAGCCATCAGGTCAAGTAACCGAACCTCGCAGCGTCCGAGCCTCCGCAAGCTGTCCATAATAGCTCGGGCGGCTTGCACATGGCCTTCTCCGTAGCTGGCATACAATATTAAAATTTTTGGTGCTGCGGCTTCCATCATGTCTAGCCCCCTATAATTCAATAAGCACATGTAGCTCACTTCAGGAACGTTCGTTTCCATTCTCCTTGTATGTTTATTTATTTTACCCCAAACACATACGCCGCAAAAGCCGATAAATAGGTATACCCTCCTGTAATAGCCAAGATGGCAACTCCAATATGACGTGTAGCGTAAAATTTGGGTAAATTATATGTAAAATTTCTGGAAAGCTGAAAGCTGTACTTGAATATGTTATACTAGGGTAGTGATTCAGCCAATAGAAATTCGGTTAATAATAGTGTCAGGTACATGCCTTGCATAAGGCGTTCCCGACCTAAGCTGCAATTAGACATACTACTTCACTGCATAAGGACATCAATACTTTTCGGCATTCTCTTCAACGGAGCACTTATTTTCAACGTTTTGGGAGGGAGTAACATGGCAACGAAAGGTCACAATGAAGTTAAGGAAAGTCTGCGGGAAATGACTCGAATTTTCCGGCCTAAGGATCCCAAAAAATTTGTAAAGGAATATGTGCGAAAATACCGGATTACAGGAGGGTATGAGGAAGAGTTGACCATGGTGGTGGAAAACGAACTCGGTCGCATAAATTCTTCAGTATCTTAAAGGGTTCGATGACCCGCAAAACATAGGATTACGACTTTTATAAACCGTCTATCCACAGAGGAGACGGTTTTTTTGTGTCCGCCCTGCATACAATGGGATAGGTCGTAAAGGAGGCGGATTCCAATGGAGATAGCCATACGGACACCGGAGGAAATCGGCTATATGAGGGAGGCCGGACGTATTTTGGCAGATTGTCATCGTGCGTTGGAGAGTCGTATCCTTCCGGGAATGACCACGCTGGAAATAGATGCGTGGGTAGAGCAATTTTTGAGCAAGCGGGGAGCCACGCCTGAGCAAAAAGGCTATAGGGGCTTTCCTTATGCCACCTGCGCTTCGGTCAACGAGGTGGTATGCCACGGCTTTCCCTCGGAGCGGGTGCTTCATGACGGGGATATTGTGACCATCGACATCGTCGTCAATAAGGATGGCTGGCTGGCCGACCGGGGCTGGACCTATGCAGTAGGTAACGTCAGTCGCCCGGTAGCGAGGTTGTTACGGCAAACGCATAAGGCACTGGTACGCGGAATCGAGGCAGCCCGTCCGGGCAGGAAGCTGGGTGACATTGGGCACGCAGTGGAAAAAGCGGCAGGTTGGCGGCGGTACGGCATCGTTAAGCCCTTGATCGGGCACGGTATTGGTCGTGAGATGCACGAGCCGCCGGATGTTTTGCACTATGGCCGTGCTGGAACGGGGCTGCCGCTGCGCGAAGGGATGGTAATCACCATCGAGCCGGTATTTACCCTCGGAACGGAGGGGGCTGTATTGTGGGGGGATGATGGCTGGACCATCACCTCGGCGGACGGCAGTTGGGGCGCACAATATGAGCACACGATTGCGATCACGAAGAACGGCCCGTACATTTTGACCGCATAAGGATCGGTACAGCCATAGGGAGTCCCATTTCACCTGGCATGTGCAAGGGGCTCTCTTGGCAGGCTTTTTTATTCAGGAGGACACGCTCATCGTGTTCAGAGAGATTTTTCGGTAAAGCCACAAATAGATACCTAATTCGACGGGTGAGGAAACGGCCATAACGATTCCTGCCACCTGTCCGTCCAGCCCCGGGAAAAAGGAGATGCATAGAATGAGCGCGAGAATCGCAAAGGAAACGGAGAACAATCTGCCGATGAAAACAGGTTTGGTATTGCCGATCAATATCGACCGTCCAATGAAATATTCTACCCATGGATAAAATGCAACATAGATTGAAAGTATGCGAAGCAAGCCTCTCGTTTCTACCAGCAGTTCCCCTTCCAGTCCCAACACATTCCGCAAAATAGGGTCACCTGCAAATTCAAAGGACAACAGCAGCAATAATAATGGCGACAGGGCGGACAGAACGCTCAAAAATATCAGAACCTCCCGACGCTTGCTCGTGTAGAATTGAATGACAATCTGATGCAGGGAGCTACAAAACCAGACGAACAGATTCAGGATTTGCAAAGCGACGGAGAAGGACGCTACGGCCAATAATGGATCGGTTGTATTGTTCAGCGCAGCCTGTATGGACGGATTCAGAACAACTAGCACCAGCGCCGAATACAGCAAGGGAAGATAAAATGGAAGCAGATGCCTTGCATGGTGAATGGTTTGCTGGCCGTTGTCAGGTGGGAGCTTTCTTTTCAAAACGCGGCCTTCCAAAAAGGTAACGACCAGTTCAATGAAGATACCTGCAATAAAGATGGCAGCACCAATCCGCCCGTCATTTGTCCAGCCGGCCTGAATTAGAAACCAGGATGCGATTAGCATCGTGACAATACGGATAGATGAGCTGAACGTCATCCAGGCCGTCCGGTGCTTGTTAATGATAAGCCCCTGATAGATGTTGCGGACGGCTACTAGTATGTATAGCAGAGTAAGCACCTGAAACACACTTTTGGTGGGTTCGATCAAGGCTGGAGATACGCCAAATACATAGTGAAAGACCAGATTACCAGCAGGTGAAAGACCAATACTCCAGCCGATAACCAGTACAGCCGCCGCTACACACGCACATAAAATACCGATGGAACGAACGGATTGACGGTCATATCCGAATTTCGTGGTCATCTGTCGTACGGCGGTTAACGGGGTTTCCAGCAGCAGGCACAGGCTGACTGCCACCGCATAGCTGCTCAATGTGAACGAGGGATGCTCCGAGCGTGCGAGCACGGCATTGACGATGACATGGGTCAGCGCGGCAATCAATGATGAGATGCCAAGCGGAACGTAGAATGAAATGATTTTATTCAAGTCCAATCCTCCAGTAATGAATGATGAGTAAAGGGATTGCCGTTGCATCGAACTTCCGTAAACAATGGTAATTCTTATTATAGATCAAGAATGGGCTCGTCGGTATAATAGAAAGCATAATATTGGAAATGGAAGTGGAGCCAAAATGATGATCAGAGAAGCGACGATATCAGATGCGGCAGGCATCGCCAAGGTGCATGTGGATTGCTGGAGAACCACCTACAAAAATATCATACCCGCTGAGGCTCTGGAGCGGCTTTCCTACGAGCAAAGAACAGAGCTGTGGAAATCAAATATATCCAGTGAAGACGATCATCAGGTATATGTGGTTGAAAATGAGAAGGGGGAAATCAGCGGATTTGTAAGTGGAGGGCCGGAAAAGTCAGGTGAATATCCCCCGTATGAGGGAGAGGTAACTGCTATTTATGTGTTAAAAGAATACCACAGTCTAGGATGGGGAAAGCAATTATTCATGCGTCTTCTTCAACATTTAAGCAGTATGGACATACACTCTGCCATCGTGTGGGTGTTAGCAGATAATCCGGCTCGCTATTTTTATGAGCAACCGGGGGCTAAGCTTATAGTTGAGCAGCACCTTATAAAAATGGGTGACAAGAACCTGAACATGGTGGCTTACGGGTGGGAACATAAATAGCGGAATGTACAAATGGAAAGGAGTCTTTCTCTACATGTAAAGTGGAGAAGACTCCTTTGATGTTACCTGGAAACAAAGGTATACGGCGAGTCATCTTTGTGTAGCGGATAATGATTAATCGGATAAAATCCGTTTCTGTCCTTCCAGAGCGCGAATAGGCGCGATATTTTGTGTGAATTCCAGCGTCCCCAGATAGCGGCCCTCTGAATCACGGATTGCGAAGTACCGAATGTAGACGAATTTATCTTTAATCGGTATCCAAAAATCCTCAGCATCCTTGCGTCCGGCTTTAAAATCCTCCAGCAGCTTCTCTACGACATGCACGCTTTGCGGCGGGTGGCAATTCTGCACGGTACGTCCAATGACGGCCTTCGTACGGGCGAATATTCGCTCTTTGCCATGGGAGAAGTAACGAACGACATCATTTTCATCTATAAAGGTCAGATCGACGGGTAGATGATTCAACAGCAGCTCCAATTGTTGCACAGACACAATCCCCGTCTCGAATCGCACAAAGCCTTGGGGAGTTCCTGATGTTCCTTCCTTTTGCTCATCCATTTCGACAGGCTCCTCTGCTCGCTCAGGTATCCATTCCCGCTCAGGAGCGGTCAGGCAGAACCCGATTTCTGCACTTTCACGAGCTATTTTCAGCCACTCATCCTCTGTTAGCTTACCCAGCGCCATCGGCAGCAGAATATTCTCTTCCTTGAATATCATTTCGTTCACTTCGGTCATGATATGGGTGAGCGTCTGCCCAATCTGTTCACGATCTCCGTTATATTCAGCGAGCAGACTCTTCGCCTCCTTGATGGCGGCACGAATGCTGTCGTCCACACCCCACATGACTTTGGTTGGACCAAAAATTCCATAGCGTTCTAGATAAGGAAAGACCAGATTTTCTTTGCGGCTATAGTGCTTATCCAGATCCAGCAGCAGACTTAAATCCTCCAGCAGCTTGTAAATGATTTTGGGGCTATCATCCTTTTGGAATTGATCTGCGTGCAGTGCGAGCTGGAAGTTGACCAGCCGTTCAATCTCCCGATTTTCCAGCTTGAAGGTATGAACGGGATGTCCCGGCTGTTCCTCCGGTCCGGAAGGACGGTGAATATCCTCAATCGAGCCCTTGAATATCGACGTGTGGACGGAACAGAGACGCTGCACCTCCGACACGGGGATTCCTTCCTCGGTCATCAGGGCGTGCTCCATGGCCGAAATTTCTGCTACACTTACCCCGCCAACTGCCACTGCGAAGCGCGCTTTGACTTCATCCACGCTTTTCCCGTCATGTAGTTCCTTCATAATTTCCTTTAATATTTGCTGGCGTTCTGTGAGTTCCTTTGCTGTGTGTTCGCGGTTATTGATCAGCTCGCTCATGATGGTTCGCTCCTTTATGTTTGAATGCGTTTATCGCCTTGAATGAGAATGTTTATCAGTTACAGGGTAGCATAGGTATTCGCGGGATTTTGTGATTGTACGCACAATTTGGCAGAGTGGACGGATAGGGATTGACAGGTGTGATTCTTAGTTTATATACTGTGCATAAAGATATATACAGTAATAACACTGTATGCTGTGACGGCACCTCAGAAATCATATGAGGCTGAGACGTCGTTACGGACAGTGCAGAAGGGACCTGGATAAGAATATGACAATCATGAAGCAGGCATGGATGATCACCCGTCAGGATTTTCGCAATAATCCTTATGTAATGCTGTGGACGTTACTGTTTATTATGTACCTGGGTGTTACCATGAGCTTTGTTGTAAGTATGCAGTTGGGTGATAGTGCAGCCTTGAATCCGGCAGCCGATTTTGTCATGCTGGTGCTGATTCCGTTTCTTGGATTCATTTATAACCGTCGTGCCTTCAAATATTTGCAGGAGGATTCTTATACGCACATGCTGGCTTTTCTCCGCATATTGCCCATACCGGTGAGCGCGGTGATTATAAGTCGAATTCAACAGGCGGTTTTGGCGTTTATCGTGAATAGCGTGTTATTTTTTATCCTTTTGTTTACGTTATCAGGTACGCTTCGGGTATATGCTGGCACGGGCTTTTTTGTATCGTTTGCGCTCACCTGGGTCGGTTATGGGATGCTGATTCAGGCCATTTATATTCATTTGGAGTTTCTTAAAAAAGGGAAAGCCTATTTCTGGCTATCGCTTGTGATCATGCTGGTTTGCGGAATCATTGCGATGGCAGTTCGAATATACGGGGTGAATCTGGTATCGACGACGGCATATTTCAGCAAGGAGTGGCAGCTATTATCTCCGGTGATGTGGGGAGCGCTGGCGGCAGGGGCTATCGGGATGTTCGTGTCCTACCGGATGACATTGCGCAGGCTCATGAAGCGGGATCTGGCTTAGGGGCGTGTATACAAAGATAAATAAGGGGGGAGAAGCAGGTGAACATACCGGTGCAAATTGATGAGAATAGCGCGGAACCGCTATATGCACAGATTGAAAAGCAGCTTCGTTCACTCATCGTGACCGGGCAGATTGCAGCGGGAACGCTGCTTCCCTCCATACGGGAGTTTGCGGGGACACTCCGTTGCAGCGTGATTACCGTCCGGCGGGTCTATCAGGATTTGGAAAACGAAGGCTTGCTTCGTACCCGGCAGGGAACGGGAACCTTCGTAGCTCTGGTCGAGGAAGATCTACGCTCAGGCTACCGCCTTAAGGCAGTGACCGAGGCATTGGAGGCAGCAATTGCTACAGGTATGGCGGTACAGATGACAGAACAGGAATTGTTGGAACTTTTCGCAGACATGGTGAAGAGAAAGTATAAAGTCCAAGCGAAGGAGTGATGCCCGTGGAAACACCAATCATAGAGATGAGCCAAGTCTATAAAAAGCGGGGAAACCGGGGAATCGGGCCGATTAATTTGACGATTGAACCGGGCTATGTGGTCGCTTTGGCAGGACATAACGGGTCAGGGAAAAGCACTTTGCTGCATCTGCTAACCCAGCTTGTCCACCCGGATTCCGGTGTAATTCGCTGGTTCGGTCAGGCGTACCCGGATGGTATGCCCGTAGATACGCGGCAGTGGGTTGGATATGTGCCGGAGCAGCCGACCCGTGAGGAAGACCGACTTACAGCAGAAGCAGCAGCGGCTTTTCGGGCGTTGTGGTATCCGGGCTGGGACGAAACCCGATTCCAGCGGTTGCTGGAACGCTTTCAGGTTCCACAGCATACGAGATTATCGCGTATGTCCAAGGGAGAGCGCCGCAAGTTTGAGCTGGCTGCTGCTTTGGCGCCTCATCCCCGTTTGTTGCTGCTCGACGAGCCTTCGTCGGGATTGGACCCTTTTGCATGGAAGATTATGCTGGAGGAACTGCGGGATTGTATGGAAAACGGCAAAACGACGGTTATTATTGCGACTCATATCATGGACGAGATCAAGCGTTTGGCCGATTATATTGTCCTGATGCATGAAGGACGGCTGCTCGGCAAGCTGGAAAAGGACCACCTGCTCGAAAATAGCAAGGAAATGTGGTTTGAGGGTACATCTGAGGAAGCATCGGAGCTGCCGGGGGTTATAGAGATAGAGAGTGAAGGCGGATTGCAGCGGATTGTAACGTTGGAGGCCGGAGAAGCCGGCGCGATATTGGAACAGGCGGGTATTCGTCCGATCCGTGTGCGGAGTCTGGAGCTGGATGATATTTTATGGTATTGGTCTGAGGGGCAATTAGCAGGTGAAGAATAGATTATAGAGCGGAAAAAGGGGGCTGGAGATTCATGAGTATGCTGCAATTGGAGCAGGTTGTGAAGCAATATGGCAACCACACGGCGGTTAACGGCATTTCGCTGGATGTGAACGGCGGGGAGATTTACGGACTGTTGGGAGGCAATGGAGCAGGCAAAACGACAACGATGCGCATGGTGCTTGGTCTAATTTACCCTGACGGGGGAAGCATTCAATATGAGGGCAAGCCATACAGCAAGGAGCTTCAACGAACGATGGGTTATTTGCCTGAGGAACGAGGGTTGTATCCCAAGGTAAAGGTGAGCGAGCAAATTAACTATTTGGGCAGGCTGCGAGGAATGTCAGCCAAGGATGCGGACAAAAGTCTGCGCTACTGGCTGGAACGCTTTGGCGTGCCGGAATATTATGACAAGCGGATAGAGGAGCTATCCAAGGGGAATCAGCAGAAAATGGGCTTTATTGCTGCCGTTGTGCATCGCCCGACGCTGCTCATTTTGGATGAGGCGTTCAGCGGACTTGATCCTGTGAACGTCGAGCTGCTGAAGGATACGGTGAAGGAGCTGCGGGACGACGGGGCTGCAATTTTATTCTCGACCCACCGGATGGAGCATGTGGAGGAACTGTGCCGCCATATTACGATTTTGCATCGTTCGAATACCGTTGTACAGGGAAGCGTGTCGGAGATTAAAGGCCGCTACCCGCGTGAAAAAGTTCGTCTCATCGCCACAGGCGAAGTGAAGGGACTGGATCAACTGCCCGGCGTGCGGCGTGTAGAGCGAATGGATCGGGGCTGGCTGCTGCATATTGAACAGCCGGATGCGGCCAAGTTCATTTTACAGACGGCGCTGGAGCAAACGGATGTCGAGCATTTTGAAATTAAAGAGCCTACGCTGAATGAAATTTTCATACGAGAGGTGGGTGATTCTCATGAATAGACTGGGTACGGTTATCGGTTTTACGTTTCGCCAGAAGGCGAGAACCAAATCTTTTCTCATTACGACGCTGGTGCTGGCCTTGCTCATTACTCTTGGCATGAATCTGCCGTATCTGCTTTCTTTGTTTAAGGGAGAAGGAATGGGTGGAGCAGGGGGTTCCGGTAAATCGGCTGCTGAGCATCATCGCTTGGGACTGATCGCCGGAAGCCGGACAGAAGTAGCGAATCAACTGGAGCAATTTACAAAGGCTCAGCCCAACCCGGCAGCTACCTGGGTGCGTTATGACAACCCACAAGCTCCAGCAATGCAGCAAGCCTTGAAAGACGGGGAGCTGCAAGGCTATGTGGAGTTCACGGAGCCTGCCGCAAAGGGAGAAGCTTTTCCCAAAGTAGAGTACGTATCTATTGAAAAAGCACCATCCCCGGCTGTAATCACACTGCTGCAAACCGGACTTCAGGAGGCAAAGGTCAAGGCTATGATCGGTGTGAATACCTTGACCAGTGAGCAAGTCCGTGAAATTAGTACGCCTGTTACCGTGCACAGTCGAGAAGTGAACAGTCCCTCTGAAACAGGTCAGGCTGCTGGAACAGAGGACCAAGAAGCTTCCATGATTAACTATGGCTTGGTCTATGTACTCATGATTTTGTTTTTCACCTCGTCGATGATGACAGGCAATATGATTGCCTCAGAAGTGACTTCGGAAAAAAGCTCACGCATCATGGAAATTCTCATCACGAGCGTATCTCCTTTGACCCAGATGTTTGGGAAAATTATTGGTATCTTCCTGGTGGGTCTGCTGCAAATTGCTGTTTTTGCCGCTGTGGTGTGCGCCAACCTTATGCTGCCGCATAACAGCGCTATCCTCAGTTCGGCTGGGCTGGATCTGTCGCAGTTGAATACCACAGTGCTTGGATATGGCCTGGTTTTCTACATCCTCGGTTACTTCCTGTACGCGGTATTGTTCGCTGCTGTCGGCTCCATTGTCAGCCGTACCGAAGAATTGGGGCAGGCGGTCATGCCGATTACCATGTTGTCACTGGCAGCCTTTTATATCGGTATCTTCAATATCGCCGCACCTGACACGATGTTCGTCAAGGTCGCCGGGTATATTCCGTTTTTTTCGCCGACCGTCATGCTGCTGCGGATTGGTCTGGAGCGGGCGAGCCTGCTGGAGATCTGGCTGTCACTTGCCATACTGGTTGCATCCATTCTGTTCTTCGGCTGGCTAGCCGCCAAAATCTACCGTACTGGTGTCTTAATGTACGGCAAGCGCCCTTCATTCAAGGAGCTAAGAAAGGCCATGAAGGCGTATAAGATATAGGATTGAATTTGATTTTTGTGTGTGGTGTCATAATTAATGAGAATATTTTCAGATCAAATGAGAAAAAAATTTCACAATTGATGAGAAATGAATATTTATGCATCGGTATACATTAGTTAAGTTACGGTGCGGCCTTCATTTTGACACCTTGTTCTAGCGATGGTTTGGGTACTGAAATTGGATGAGAAGATTATTTTCCTTATTGGCTAGTATGGTAGTACTGTATCTCTTTTTCCACAAAAGGATACCAAAAACGTTTGATGCCGCACAATGAATGATACCTACAGAAGCGATTAAAAATCCAAAAAATGTTCCGTATGTCCTGGATCATTCTCGCGGTGCTGTTGGTTGGCTACTTCAGTAAAGGGGCTATTTCCTATGGGAGATAGTCCTTATTTTCTTTCAAGAAGCATTGATTATGCTATTTTTAGCATTCGAGATTTAATGACAGACCCAATAGGGAATTATCTCTTCAAACGTAATACTTGTTGTCTGACTTCCTTTTGCAGCGATCTACGTTGTTCTTCCATTTCTAACGCTAATGATATTTGGACCGCAGGTCCTGAGAGAGTAGGACGCAGCCAAGACTCAAAAGATATGCTCGATTAATTGCGGTCATAAATAGTTATTATTTACCGATCGTTCTCAATATGTTATATTGTTGATGTAGGAGGAATAGGTTAATGTCTAACAAAATCGCACTTGTAACAGGTGCAAATAAAGGAATCGGTTTCGAAGTTGCCAGACAATTAGGTCAGCAAGGAATAACAGTATTGGTTGGTGCACGTACGAAATCGAAGGCCGACGAGGCTGCAAGCAAACTGCAGGTTGAAGGTATTCAAGCTATTGGTGTACAGCTCGAAGTTACGAATGCTGAGCACATTGCTGAATTGGTTCACTTCATTGATAAGGAATATGGCCGTCTAGATATACTGGTGAACAATGCGGGAATCTTGGTCGAAAATTCGGGATATGAAGGGGATTTCCTGCGTGATACGTTCGAAGTAAACACCTTCGCGCCATATTATATTACGGAAGCTTTGTTGCCACTGTTATTAAAAAGCGATGCGGGAAGAATCGTCAATCAAAGCAGTGCTTTGGGATCGATTCAGTTAAATTTATCCAACGAATCTGTGCAGGCGATGGCCAGTCCAGCATATTCGGCATCCAAAGCATCACTAAATTTGCTTACGGTATATTGGTCACAAAAATGGAAGGACACAAACCTGAAAATCAATTCCACGCATCCAGGCTTGGTCAAAACGCAAATGGGTGGGGAAAATGCAGAGCTGTCCGAAGCAGATGGAGCGATTACAGCAGTTCGGTTAGCGACTTTGCCAGAGGACGGCCCGACCGGTGAATTCTATTACATGGACACTCAAGTTCCGTGGTAACCAAATTTAATCATGACCTCGTCGGTGAACTCACATCGTAAGTGATGAATTGTGAGGAACTGGAGACATGAAAGATATATCAATTATGGCTTAGCCATTAATGCATAAGAGTAGTGGTGGATAGATGCAGTCGCAGCTTTTGAATTGATTGGGATCATCTGTTCAAAAGAAAATCAGAGAATTTTTGCAAATATATTAGAATGATCGTTCTTATTATAACAGATGGAGAGGGGATGGATTGAACATGGAATATCGTGTATTAGGAAATACAGGCCTTAAAGTAAGCAGTTTTGTATTAGGTACAGGTACATTTGGTTTTTGGGGGAATAACACGGAGAAAGAAGCTGCAGTCATGTTGGATGAAGCTTTGGCTGGAGGAATTAACCTGATCGATACTGCGGATGTCTATTCAAGTGGTCAATCCGAAGAAATTCTGGGTCACATTCTAAAAGAACGCAGACAGGATGTTATTCTGGCCACGAAAGGCGGAATGCCCATGGGTAGTGGACTTAATCAATCCGGTAACTCGAAATATTGGATTAAGCGTGCAGTTGAGGGTAGCTTGAGAAGGTTGCAAACGGATTATATCGATTTGTATCAACTACATCAGCCGGATCTCCATACCGATATTGAAGAGAGTCTTGACGCACTTACGGACCAGGTTCGTGAAGGGAAGATTCGCTATATTGGTACATCCAATTTTCAGGCATGGCAAGTGACCGAAGCTCAATGGACTAGCGAACGCAAAAATGTAGCACGTTTTGTCTCTGAGCAAGCCCCGTATTCCATTTTAAACCGAAGTATCGAATTCGATCTACTTGCTGCCACAGCAAAATATGGAATGGGTGTTTTGGTTTGGAGCCCACTTTCGGGGGGCTTATTAACGGGAAAATACCGTTCAGGAGAAGCTGTCGCCCCGGATTCAAGAGCAGCCACCTTCGCTGGACGCTTAAAATCTGTTGTTGACCCTAATCGAGAAGAAAACCGCATCAAGTTTGAAGCCATATCCAAACTCCAAACACTTGCAGATGAAGCAGGATTAACTTTACCTCATCTTGCCATGGCATTCACACAAGCTCATTCGTCCATTACTTCTGCCATTGTTGGGGCAAGAACAATTGAACAACTCCGGGAAACGTTAAAGGGTAGTGACATCCGATTAAGCAGCGATATACTGGATGCGATAGATGCCATTGTTCCACCAGGAGTAACCCTAGATGCGTTGGAAAAAGGTTGGACACCCGATTGGTTACAAGCAGACAAACGAAGAATCCTGAGTTAAGTATATAAGATAGGCATCATACCTGTATTCCATACACCAAGAATAAAATCAAGCGACTTATCGTTTGATTTTATTCACGTTCCTCTTTCCAGTTTGCCGATCGTTCACTTCAATGTATAATGATGATTCGAGGTGATTACAATGGCAAGATCCAAGGAATTTGAAGTTAATGAAGTATTAGATAAAGCAATACGCCTGTTCTGGGCACAAGGATATGAGAAAACTTCAATGCAAGAATTGGTTAATTTTATGGGCATTCACCGAAGAAGTATCTATGATACTTTTGGTGATAAGCATGCCTTATTTATGAAGGCACTCGAACGATATGAAACGAAGCAGACCAGCAAAATGAAATGTCTGGTTGAAAGACAAAAACCGGTCAAGGGCTTAATTCGAGAAATGTTCGAGTCGACATTAAGAAATGAAGGAGAACCTCTAGGATGTTTCCTCGTGAATTCAGGCGTGGAACTGGGCGTGTTGGATCCAGAAGTTGCATCCCTGGTACAGAAGAGTTATACCCAAACTGAGGAATTATTGGCTACCCTTATTCTGGAGGGGCAGCAAACGGGTGAGATCAAGGCTAACTTTGAACCTAGAGTTATTTCCCATTATTTAATGAATGCCTGGTTGGGGCTACGGACGTTGGTTAAGACAACAACGGATCAACAAAAATTAAAGGATATTATTGATATGACACTGTCCGGATTAGATTAAAAGTGTAATTACAACTTATCGGGCAAAAGGAGTCACCTAAATGGAAGTTTTTTGTTTCCGCGATACAAGTTCTTGTCCCTCTAGCGGAGGAAAGAACTTGTATCTTATGCCCCAAACAAGACAAGAAATTCGGTCTCAAAATTAAAATTTTTAGCCGCGAAAATAATTCTTTACTGTTCGTTCTAAAATCGATATACTTAAAGCAAGTTAGATCTAACTTTTTTTACCCGAATAAGAATGATCGTTCTAAATTAATTTGTTTTTGAAATTCATGTACAATAATCTGCATTTTATGAAGGAGAGAATATTATGAAGTACACAGTTATCACAGGAGCAAGTTCAGGAATTGGATATGAGACGGCATTGGCATTTGCTGCACGTGGCAAAAACTTAATTTTGGTAGCTAGAAGATTAGATAAGTTAGAAGAGCTTAAATCAACAATTCAGGAAATTGATCCTAATGTAAATGTTATTGTTCGTACAAGTGATCTGTCTGTTACAGATCAGGCCTACACACTGTATAACAATTTAAAGGAATACCAAATTGAGACCTGGATTAATAATGCGGGGCTCGGTGAAGCTTCATTTGTAGTAGAACAGAATTTAGATAAAGTTGAAACTATGTTACGTGTTAACATCGAATCCTTGACGATCCTTTCTACACTATATGTGCGAGATTATGCTGATGTAGAAGGAACTCAGTTAATTAACGTATCATCCGCACTCGGATATGCCATTGCTGTTGGGAGCGTTGCTTATTCCGCATCCAAATACTACGTTAGTGCCTTCACAGAAGGGCTTGCAAAAGAACTAGAACTGAAAGGAGCAAAACTAAAGGCAAAAGTTTTAGCACCAGCTATAACGGAAACGGAATTCGTGAAGAAATCAATAGATGCTGAAGAATTTGATTACAAAGCAAACATGCCTAAGTACCACACTGCCAAACAAATGGCGGGCTTCATGGTAGATCTTTATGATTGCAACGAGGTGGTAGGGATTGTAGACCAGAACTATGATTTCAATCTGAGAGGCGAAATATATCCAATAATTTCAGAATTTTAAATCGAATTTATATATCCGTATAACTTCATTTGAAGAGGAGAGTATCAGAATGGAAAAGTTGTGGAGTAAAACGAACATTGGAATAATGGTACTACCTCATCGTTTAGCAATGGCACCAATGACACGTAGTAGATCGCAAGAAGATGGTACACCGGGATTTTATACGGATAAGCATATTAAAGGATGGAAAAAGGTTACAGTGCAGTGCATGAAGCAGGTGGTTATATGTATATCCAATTAATGCATGCTGGTCGCATGTCGCACCCAGACAATACACACATCATCGTCAACCTGTTGCGCCATCTGCAATCGCGCCAGGTGTAGAAATGTTTACTGCTAAAGGTATGCAGGACATCCCCGTTCCGCGTGAGTTAAGCAAAGAGGATATTCAAACGACTATTGCAGATTTCCGAAAAGCAGCAGCAGCGGCTATTAAAGCAGGTGCAGACGGCGTGGAGCTCATTGCTTATACGATGTGGGGTTGTATCGACCTGGTTAGTGCTTCAACAGGCGAAATGAAAAAACGCTACGGTTTCATCCATGTCAACAAAGACAACGATGGCAATGGTGACCTGAGCAGAACGCCGAAGAAGAGCTTCTACTGGTACAAAAAAGTCATTGAATCCAATGGCGAAGAACTGTAGCCAAATTTGTTTTTGCCCAAGCACAAGAATAGCATGCTTAAGAAACCGTGATAGTTGCGGTTTTTTTGTTTTCTCTATAGGGGGTGTTCAGACAACAATTTTTATGGCTAGCTACAAAAGGAGAATAAACAGAACCTCGTTTGGGAACCCCGCAACAAACTGCTGGTTTAAAAGGTTCTCATGAGAAAGCCTGTTTCCCATCTTGGTTGTGTTCGGCTACAACGATACAGCGTGTTCGCGGAGATGCCCAAGATGACCTTTTCATTGCCAAGTTGATGGAAATGACTTGCTAGATATCATGTTGTCTGAAGTGTCCGAGTGAAGCAAGTTCAAGTTCCCGAGGCCCTTGCATTTTTTCAGTCTTACTCATTTATATTATGAGAAGATGGGGTCACCGACTAATTGTCGAATAACCTTAGAATTTGATGTATTATGGATTTAACAAGTTTTTAGGGACCAAGGAGGGTCATAGTTTGTCTACACCGAGAAGAGCCGAACATCGTCAAAGTAAAAAGATAAGTCTCATATCGTTGCTTACGGGCTTGGTGACGCTGGTGGTTCTGCTAACCTCAAGCATTCTTCTGGTTGGTTCTTATGAGTCCCAAAAGAAATCATTGACGGAGACGACGCTCTATCTGAATTACTCCAACGCTGATCGCATTTCCAGGACGATGGATTCTTTATTTAGATCCATGCGCGGCAGCTTGGAATACAGTGCCGATAAACTTTCCGATGTTGATGCCATGACTTCGAAGCAAGTGGACGATTATTTAGATCTGATGCGCAACAGCAGCAATTTCTTCAATTCCATCACAGTGGTCGAAGCCAACGGGCTGATCCGCAATGTAGCGCCGGCTAGAGTGGGAACGGCAGGTCAGCATATCACGTCTAAGGCCAGTCTGGAAGCTTTGGCACTCCAAAAACCGTATATTTCTTCCCCTTACATGACTCCAAACACTAAGAGACTCATCGTATTTATGAGTCAACCGATTTTCAGCAGCTCCGATAAATATCTCGGTATTTTGAGCGGCACGTTTTATCTTCAGGAGAACAATATCCTGTCAGATATTTTTGGCAACGGTAATGTGGACGATTCCGGTTCTTATTATTATATTGTGGATTCCAACGGACGTCTGCTGTATCACCCGGACAAGCAGCTCCTCGGGAAGGATGTCAGCAGCAACAAGGTAGTGCAGAAGTTGATGAAGGGGGAAAGCGGGGAACAGCAAGTTCGCAACACCAGTGGCGTCGAGATGCTTGCCGGGTACTCCAGTGTTCCGGCCAACGGATGGGGAATTGTGGTCGTTTCGCCGATTAGTCTAATCCATCATCAACTGATGGGTCAAATTCAGACCATTCTCTGGTATTCGTTGTTTCCGTTCATCATGCTGCTGATAGGAGTCATACTTGTGGCGTACATGTTAGCCCGGCCTTTCGTCCATCTGGCAAATCTGGTGAGTAAGATGGGCAAGGAAGAGATTGTAATGCCGGAAGCGAAGTCGCACTGGAGCCAGGAGGCCGATTTGCTCACCAAGGCTGTATTGCTTGCCGTGTTGAATATTCAGAAGCAGACGGATCAATTGACCCAGGAAGCTGTGACGGATGTTCTGACCGGATTAATGAACCGAAGATCGCTTGAAAATACGATGAGTCAATGGATGGCCTCTGGTCTGCCATTTTCGCTCATTATGCTGGATGTAGACAAATTTAAATTCGTAAACGACACCTACGGCCATCTCATCGGTGACGAAGTTCTGAAACATGTTGCCGAAGTTATAGTTACCTCGCTTCGCCCGGATGATGTCTGCTATCGCTACGGCGGCGAAGAGTTCGTCATTCTGCTGAACCGACCTGAGGAAGCCTTCAACGTAGCGGAAAGAGTCCGTCGGGCTTTGGAACAAAGCAGGGCTCCCATTCCGACACGAGTTACGGTTTCTCTGGGCATCGCCCATTATCCTTTGCATGCGTCAGAACGGGAAGAGCTGATAGAGAAGGCGGATCAGGCATTGTACCTGGCCAAGAGCAGAGGAAGAAACAGAACGATAGTCTCTGAGGGTTAAAGTAACTCCTCAAAATGCTTACAACCAGCATATTTGCGCGGAATGGACTGTAATCTATTTCTGACCTCTCAGCCGTCGCCTCTTCTTGTTATAATTTTATTGATAATAAATTAATTGGTTGGTGGACCAACCAATTATCATCTTTTAATTAGGTATGCTGCCGGTCGTAAGGGATCATCCATGAGAATGGTGCATGCAGTGAACGGGGGACTCATCTATGGGTCAACCCTTCAGATTATTTCGATATTCCAAAGGAGAGCAGCCCATTATTTTTTTGAACAGTCTGGAGAAGTAATAAGGGTCCCTAAAACCGAGTTGTATGCTAATTTCTTTAATAGAAGCATTCGTTAAGTCCAAAAGCTGACTGGCCCTCTGTATCTTCATTCTTAAATAGTAATCCACTGGAGAGTAGCCGGTTGATTGCTTGAATATCAAGTTTAAATGCTGCTTGGATACCTGAACATGCCGACTAAGCTCCTCCAACGAGACGGTGGATTCCAATTGTTCGCGCATATAACGTGTTGCCTTATCAACATGGCTCTGGTACGTACTGTCTTCCTTGCGAAATGCAACGGATAATACAAAACTCAGCAGATAACGAACAGTTTGCGACACTTGAACTAAATGTATAATAGAGTATGATTTGTTCAATAAAAGGTCGTAACACTGATGAAATAGCTCCAGTAGTTTGACTTCATCACTGGCAGCCATTGTAACATACGTTTTACAAGGCTCAAATAATGCCATGAAATCGTCCATTTGGTCCCCTTGGAGATGAAACCAGTAAATCGTCCAAGGATCTACATCGTCAGCCCCATAAGCATGCGGCATGTCCCTGGGAATGTAAGCAAAGCTTTGCTCCGTCATGCAAATGGTTACGTTATCCACCGTTCGTACCCAACCTTTCCCGCGGGCACAGTAAATGAATATATAAGAGTCACAACCATGCGTTCTTTCACGAAAATGATGGCGGGCATGGCTAAAGCAGCCTATATCCGTAATATATAGATTTCGTGTAAGCGGATTCAATTTTAATTTATTCAACATATAGGGCGGAAGGACATATAACCTTTCACCCTCAAATCCATCAGCTTTCTTATTCATAATCTATTCATCTCCCAGCCGGATGCATCTCTAATCATGAAATACGTATATAGTCCATCATAAACAGTGGATTGTCAATTGTATGTAGTGTCGCTTACTTGTAAGCTCTGAATATAAGAGCGACTATAAAGGAGTGATGGATTTGAGCATCTTCGACGCTAAGGCACGCGTGTGGGAGGAAACTGTGCAGATCCCTACGTACGGCATTGGCAAACCCGACAAAAATCCAATGTTTCTGGAGAAACGTGTCTACCAAGGAAGCTCCGGTCGAGTGTATCCGCATCCGGTAATTGATAAAATTGAGAATGATAAGAAACTGGAAAATTACCAAGTGGTTTTTCTGGAAAATAAATATTTGCGTATTGAGATCATGCCAGAGCTGGGAGGTCGTATTTATCGTGCGGTCGACAAGACCAACGGTTACGATTTTGTTTACTATAACAAGGTCATCAAACCAGCGCTTGTGGGCTTATTGGGGCCATGGATATCGGGAGGCATTGAGTTTAACTGGCCTCAGCATCACCGTCCCAACACTTACGGACCTGTCGAATACAAGCTGGAAGAACATGAGGACGGTAGCGCGACGGTATGGGTGAGCGAAATTGACCGCATGTTCGGCACGAAAGTAACCGCTGGTTTTACACTTCAACCGGATAAAGCATACCTTAAAATGGGGGCCCAGCTATACAACCGGACTGCCGAGCCTCAAACGTTTCTATGGTGGGCAAATCCAGCCGTAGCGGTACATGATCACACTCAATCTGTTTTTCCTCCGGACGTATCAGCCGTGTTCGACCATGGAAAGCGAGATGTATCCCGTTTCCCGATCGCTACAGGCATTTATTATAAAATGGATTATTCTGAAGGCGTAGATATCTCCCGATACAAAAATATTCCTGTCCCCACTTCATATATGGCCTATAAATCGGACTACAATTTCATAGGTGGTTATGACCATATGAAACAAGCCGGGCTTTTGCATGTGGCCAACCATCATATCTCTCCCGGAAAAAAGCAATGGACATGGGGGAATGGCGAATTCGGCCAGGCATGGGATCGGAATCTAACTGACGAAGACGGTCCTTACATCGAGTTGATGACGGGTGTATATACCGATAACCAACCTGATTTTACATGGCTTCAGCCGTATGAAGAAAAATCGTTCTCGCAGTATTTTATGCCTTATAAACATATTGGTATGGTCAAAAATGCTTCAATTGATGCAGCTGTAAGTTTGGACATGGATCGCAGTGAAGGGACAGCACAGATTGGAGTCTATGTGACTTCTCCATTTCGTAAAGCCGTCGTGGAATTAAGCAGCCAGCGGAGACTCTATATTAAAGAATCTGTAGATTTGGAACCTAGTATGGCCTTTGTACAGAAAATCGATCTCTTGGCTGATGATGATGAACTATGCTTAACTGTCAAAGACGCGACAGGGAGGGAGCTGATTAGCTACCAGCCGAGGAAAAAGCAAGTTGAACAGATGCCTGCTGCGGCAACACCCTTGCCGGAACCGGAGGAATTAAGAACGAACGAAGAATTGTATTTAGCTGGTCAACACTTGGAGCAATACCGTCATGCCACCTTCAAACCCGAGGCGTATTATCTGGAGGGCCTGAAAAGAGATGAGGAAGACAGCCGCATAAATGTGGCATATGGTACGTTGCTTCTCCGTAGAGGGTTGTATTCAGCAAGCGAAGCGTGCTTCCGTAAAGCCATTTCGCGGGTAACCTGGCGTAACGCTAACCCCTATGACGGTGAGGCCTATTATCAGCTTGGTTTATCGTTAAAACATCAAGGGCGACTGGATGAGGCGTTCTCTGCATTTTATAAATCAGTGTGGAGTGCGGCATGGCAAGACAGCGGGTATTTCTCACTTGCGCAGATTGCGACAGAAAAAGGGAACTATGAAGAAGCATTGGAGCTTGTGGAGCGTTCGATCATCCGAAATGCTCGCAACTACAAAGCACGCAACCTAAAGTCGGCTATTTTTCGTAAGCTTGGCAACTACGAAGCGGCAGTAGCTTTTTCCAAGGAAACGATTAAGCTCGATATCGCCGATTTTGGAGCTTACCGTGAGCAAGGATTATCACTAGAGGCTCTCGGGTTACGATCTGATGCTATAACGGTCTTCGATGAATTGAAAAAATGGACGCGTGGAGATGTGCACAATGATATAGCCATAGCCTCGGATTATGCGGCGGCAGGACTCTATGAGGATGCGGCATTCGTGCTGGAAGGCGCTTCAGAGCAGGCGCAAACCTACCCTATGCTGCATTACATTCAGGCCTTCTGCTATGCTAAAATCGGCAAGCACGAGCAGGCGAACAGGGCTCTCGCTCAGGCAGCCGAAGCAGTACCCGATTACTGCTTTCCCAACACTCTGTTTGAGTACGACGTGTTGCAATTTGCAGTTCAAACGAAACCGGGGGATGGAAAGGCACATTATTACTTGGGCAATTTACTCTATGATAAGAAACGGCACTTGGATGCCATTGCTTGCTGGGAAACATCTCGTACCATTGATGATACCTTCCCCGTCGTTCACCGTAATCTTGCTCTTGGATATTTTAACAAGCAAGGCCAAATAGAGCAGGCTCGCCAATCGTTAGAGCAGGCCTTTGCAGGCAATACATCAGACGCGCGTGTTCTTTATGAGCTTGACCAGCTTTATAAGAAACTGAATATCAAGCCTGATGACAGATTGAACCTGCTGGAGAGTTATCCGGGGATCGTAAAGCTTCGCGATGATCTGTTTTTGGAATATGTAACCGTTCACAATATTATGAAGCAGCACAAGATAGCGTTATCCTTGCTGACAGGCAGAACATTTCATCCATGGGAAGGCGGAGAGGGTAAGGTAACTGGACAGTATAAGCAGGCCAAAGTAGAGCTTGCCAAGTCCGACCTGAGGTCTGGGCGGATTGAGCAGGCTGTAAAAGGGCTGCGGGAGGCTTTAGTTTATCCAGAGAATCTTGGAGAAGGCAAGCTAAAGGGTTCGCAGGATAATGATATCTACTATTATTTGGGCTGCGCGTATGAGCGATTGAAATTAACAGATGAGGCAGCGCAGGCCTTTTCCACGGCCTCTCAAGGACTGAAGGAACCCATCAACCCCATGTATTACAACGATCAACAGCCGGATATGATATTTTACCAAGGATTGGCCTGGAAGAAACTTGGTCATGTAAAGGAAGGCAATCGCCGATTCAACAAGCTAATTGATTACGCTGAAAGACACTTGTTCGAACCCGTGAAAATGGATTACTTCGCGGTTTCGTTACCCGACTTTCTCATTTTTGAAGATGATTTGAATATTCGTAATCAGATCCATTGTACCTATATGAAAGCACTGGGCTTGCTTGGATTAGGGCGACAAGACGAGGCTATCCTGCATTTTGAATCTGTGCTTAAGCTGGAAGCTAACCACCAAGGAGCATTGAATCATATGGACTGGGAGGGAAGCTCAAATGAGTAATCTCTTGAGAAATGTACCACGCAAATTGACGATCACGATGTGGGATTTCTCTTGGTATACAATGACACAGGAAGGTGAGCCCTATAGCGATCTTGAAGCCCGTTTTAAAGAAGCGGTCCAAAGAGGCTACAATACGATCCGAATATGTGCTATGCCATTCATGTTGTTTACGGCTGATGGCAAACGCCCCGGACCCTTGGAGTTTGCCAACCTTGGGGAAGTAGGCCAGCGTACGCGCTGGTATAACTGTCGCGGCGGCGCAGTGCTGGATGGGCATGCTCATTTGCTTGAGCTGTTTAGACAAGCAAAGGCTCATAACTGTTACATTATGTTATCCTCTTGGGAATATCAGCAGAGTCCCAGCTTCCTGGCTCATGCTGAGCTTAGAGATGCATTAGCTGCAATTCCTCCTAAGGAAAGATTTATGACCATCGCAAGATCGATGGATCAGTTGATTCGTTTCGTTACAGCGGAAGGCTATAGGAACCAGATTATCTATACAGAGTTGCACAATGAAGTGGAGTTTGGACAGTTAAACGTTGTCGGAACGTCTGAAGGCATAGCTGAAACGGATGTATCAGCCCTCATTGAAGCCATGCAGCCCTATGTAGAGGAAGCTGTTGGATATCTTCGCCAATGTCATCCCGATATTAGGATGACGGCCAGCTATACGTTAAATGAAGCCTACCCTAAAGCTTACGTCGCACGTAATATGCAGGTTGCCCATTTTCATCTTTATATTAAAGGGATGCTCAATGAGCTTATGGAAGCCGCAGGGCTTGATGATGAGTTGTCGCCATTCCCCAATCGATTCGTACAATCCCTATTAAGAGAAGACGCTCCTCCATTTGCAGAGTGGACCCTGCCTTCGGAGCAAAATTGGCGGATGGAAGGTAATCCGGTTGGCATGAGGCTTATTTATTTGCATGACTGGGCAGACCCGGATCAATGGGATTTATTTTTGTACGACCGGTATGGAGACCATAAAATGGCCATGTTGCAGAAGGCGGACACCCGATTGGAAGAAATACATGAATGGACCCGTCATTCCGGCATTCCCATTGTCATAGGAGAAGGCTATGTAGGCTACACGCCGCTGTACGCCCAATTTGAAGAAGGCCCAGTCGGCAAGTTTATCGCTGAATATGTGCTGCGAAAAGGAATGGCACTTGGTTTCTGGGGAATGACCCTCTGCTCCAACTGTGCTCCGCATCATCCATTCTGGAATGATGTAGCCTGGCAGCGCAAGTGGAATCAATTTATCCTGAATTCAATATGAACGAATGAGGGGAGTGAACTTCATGAGAAACTATCGAATTACGGTCAAAGACGATCACAAGCATATTGTTAAAGGTCATATCCAGCTTGGTGGCACCCATCCAAAAGGAGAGGAGATCGGATTCACCAACTATTTTATGGAGAAGGACGGAGAGCCCTTTTTCGGCATTTGTGGTGAATTCCATTATGCCCGTTACGATGAACGCTATTGGGAAGATGAATTGGTTAAAATAAAAATGGGCGGCGTAAACATCATTGCAACCTATATTTTTTGGAACCTTCACGAAGAAATTGAGGGTGCTTTTAATTGGAGTGGGAACAGAAACCTTCGCCGTTTCATCGAGTTGTGCGATAAACATCAGCTATACGTCATGATTCGGATCGGACCCTTCAATCATGGGGAAATCCGAAACGGCGGTATACCGGATTGGTTATTCGGTCGGCCCTTTGAGGTTCGTTCTAATGATGAGGGGTATCTGTTTTATACAAGAAGAATGTATAACCAAATCGGCATCCAGGTTAAGGGATTGTTATATAAGGAGGGGGGGCCGATCATCGGCACCCAAATCGAAAACGAGCATCATCATGCATCTTCCCAGTGGGCATTGACTGTAGGAATTAATGATATGTGGTTAAACAGCGGAAGTGACGGTAACTCACATATGTTAAAACTGAAAGAAATAGCTCTGGAAGCAGGGATTGATACTCCAATCTATACCTGCACAGGATGGGGAGGAGCAACAACCCCTGTACCTGATATGCTGCCCTTGTGGGGCGGGTATGCCTACTGGCCATGGATCTATTACGAAGAGGGACGTTTGGAGGGGATGAACGAGCATCCTGCGACACCGGAATACATTTTCCGAGATAAGCATAATAACAAGATTCCAAAGAGCTACAATTTCGAGCCTCAATACGCCCCTGAAGATTATCCGTACGCTTGCTGCGAGATGGGTGGCGGCATGGTTCAGTTTTATAAATACCGGTTTGCCTTTCCCTATCGTAGTGTTCCAGCAATGACTGTCATGAAGGTTGCAGAAGGCTGTAACCTGATCGGATACTATATGTATCATGGGGGTTCGAATCCTCGGGGGGAGGTTAACCCGTTCACAAATGATCTGGCCACACCTAAAATATCCTATGATTTCAATGCCATGATCGGTGAATTCGGTCAAGTAAGAGAATCATACCAAAGAACAAAGCTCCAGCATTATTTTTTTTCAACGTTCCAAAAGCAATTCTCCCTAACGAAGACCATTCTGCCAGGCGATACGTCCCATATGGATCCTTACGATGTGAATACCTTGCGATATGCAGTTCGCTCCAGTGCCGGATCGGGTTACCTGTTTCTAAATAATTTCCAAGACCATGCCGAAAATGTCGACCTGTGCGATTTTAATGTAAGCATTGAGCTACCCGAGGAAACGATTGTCATCCCTAGTCAAGGGGAGCTGACGTTAGGACGTGAAAGCTTCGCTATATTGCCATTTAATTTCAATCTGGATGGAATGAAGCTCAACTATGCAACGTCACAGCTGATAACAAGGATAGAAGAGGCTGGAGAAGTATATTATTTTTTCTTTATACCGGAGGGCATGACAGGAACTTATGCAATGGAGTCAAAAGATATGATCAGTGCCACCATCGACAAAGGTTCGATAGACCAAATGGATGGGAACACGCTCATTAAGGTTGCTGAAGAGGAAGATAGTCTCATCCACCTGGTATCTAAAAGTGGCAAAAAAGTCGCCATCTACACGATGACTGATGAACAAAGTCTTAATTTTTGGAAGGTAAACCTGCAAGGTCGGGACAGAGTCATAGTGACAAGTGCCAATGTACTTGTATCTGGAGCTGAGATCAAGCTGGAGTCAACGGACCAGGAGATTGTAACACTGAGTGTATTCCCGGATTTTGACACCCCGATCACATCGATTTCTGGTGGAGAGCTGCTTGAAATAACAGAAAGTAAATTCTTTATAACGTATCATTTAAGGGCTCCTAAGAAAGAAATCCAGTTCTATTTGAAAAGGGTTAATGACGATAAACTTACTCTTGGTTTCGAAATAAATGCCTTTGACGGAATCAAGGAGGCTCTACTACGTATCGGTTATACTGGAGATATTGGTTATGCTTTTATTGATGGCGAACTGATTCACGATAACTTCTGCAACCATACGACCTGGGAAATGGGTTTGAAACCATTTGAACATCGGCTTATCGAGCAAGGAATGTATGTGTATGTTTCCCCCATTCGAAAAGGTAAGGTTCTCAACAGCAATACGACCATGGCTGGCTGGAAAGAGACGACAGAGGAACGAATCGTGGACATCGGCTCGGTCAGCATTGTACCTGTGTATGAGATCAAAATCACCATGTAAC
Organism: Paenibacillus sp. FSL R10-2782; assembly: GCF_038592985.1. NCBI lineage: Bacteria > Bacillati > Bacillota > Bacilli > Caryophanales > Paenibacillaceae > Paenibacillus > Paenibacillus sp. FSL R10-2782. The sequence goes on from NZ_CP151951.1 coordinate 692,936, forward strand.
ATGGTCCTCATCATTTAGTTCCTGATTAGAAAAGGGGAGACCTATAACCGTTACTAACAGAAGCTGTTGTGAGTAACGGTTATGATGGAATTTGCTGAATTAATGAGGGGCGAGGAGATCTTCCGCAATCTTTACTAAGTCCTGCTTGACCAACGGACTATTCGGATTGTCATAAATCTCGTAGAACAAATGATGGTTGTCATCTTTCCAACCAAGCCGATTTTTGCTTGTATTAGTTGGCTGTTTTGTCTTACCTGATCCGATGTAATATGCCTCGGTTCCCTTAATCGTCAACTTTTCAGCCGAATCTCGATCATTCTGAAAGATAGTCAGCTTGGATTCAGGTGTGAGTGTACTGATGGAAATGCTCACATAGTTGCTTCCTTTCACATACCGCGCTGTAGTAAGGTCCGCCTTTTTCCAGTTCAGCTTCTTTATAAACATCTTTTCACCTGCTGGAGCGGTTTTGGACTTTTGGATGAGCTCATCAACTAGAGTGCGATATTCTGCATTATTCAGAGATTTAGGGTACATAAAAGCAGGATACACATATCCGTAATCGAAATGGTAGCCGTCCGGCAGATGAGATGGACTATACAAGAGTGGTGCATGCGTCCGTTTAATTTCTTTCTGAAAGCTGCTGAAACTGGAGAATTCAACCCACTTATATTCAAATTTGACCGGATTAAGTCGGTCTTCGTTATTCATAAAATCATCCTTAACGTAATAGGCAGCATATTCTCCCGGCTGAAGCTGATTTTTTACCTTTTGGCTGTATGTATCCAGCACCTGTAAATACTTTTTAACAGAATCCGAGGGTTCATAAAATTTAGCTGTATGTAATACGATGTCACCCTTGCTGTTACGAAATTCAAGGTATTGCGAAGCCGCGTATCCGGTAATAGAAGCACCCAAAACAAAGAACGTGATCATAGCGGGGACTGCGATACCGGGTCGTAGACGCATTTTGGCAGTCGGTCCCGGTTTTCGTTGTCCCTTCTGATAGACCCGATCCATCACCTTGTCCGTGACATCAAACGCCTGGAGTTTCAACGCATTTTCCGGCAGTAAATCCATTTCCTTTATGCTTTTGTCTTGAACAGTGTGTTGAAGTTCACGCATTCCTCTTCCTCCTTCATAGCGTTCATTATTTTTTTGAGCTTTGTTTTCGTCCTGCCGTATTTTTTCTTGACCGCTTCCTGGCTTTTGTTCATGATTTCACCGATCTCGCCAAACGACTTTTCTTCAAAGATTCGCAGCACCAGCAGGCTTCGTTCTTCTGCTGTCAGTTTGTTCAGCGCCCGGCTGAGCGGTTCACTGAAAAGTTGGCTTTCTATATTCTGTGCAGCGCTGTCAGTGGTTGGCATGTTGTGGGTAAACAGACCAAGCTTAAATGCTCGTTGCAATTTCTTTCGGTGAATCAAGTTCAAGCAGTGATGATAAGCCATTTTATATAGCCAGGACGAGAAGCTCACAGTCGGCTTATACATGTTAATTTTCTCAAATGACTTAACGAGAATGTCCTGAACGGCGTCCTCGGCTTCTTGTTCGTTGCCCAGAAGCCGCCAGCAGTACACCAGAATCGGATGCTGGTACTTTTTTACGATAAAAGCGTAATCCTGGATTTCGCCTGCCTGAACCCGTTTAATCCTGTACTCTATTTCTTCATCCAAATCCTGAAGCACCTCCTCTGTGTCCAATATGCAGTTTATATACATATAACAATTGAAGTGAGCCCAAAGGGACACTTTTTCTACATATTCGCTAGAAAAGTCCTGAATTAAATATAGTATAAATAAATTTATACTATAGCCGGCTCCCTTGGAGCTGGCTGTTTTACTAAAAAGAATAGCATCCATGACTGAAATAAAATGGTACAATTGATGTGCATTCTCCATGAGGAGGGATACATGAATGACCATGACCATAGGACAGATTGTGAACCATCTGACCAAGGGAATAAGAACACCCAACACGACCGTAGATCTGCTTAACCCAGGGCATTTGGATACTGAGGTGCAAGGAATTGTAACCGCTTTCTGCGCGTCCCAATATGTGATAGAACAAGCTATTTCTCTAGGCGCAAATTTTATCATTACGCATGAAGGCATTTTTTATAGCCATCTGGGGATACAGGAATGTTTACGACATGATCCTGTCTTTTTGCAAAAATCCCGTCTGATTGCCGACTCGGGTCTAGGTATTTATCGTTTGCATGACACCATACACCGTTATCAGCCGGATGGAGTGATGGTTGGACTTCTCCAGGCACTTGATTGGCACACCTATGTTGTGAAACAGCAGCCGGCGTTCGCCATTTTGACAATTCCGGCTATGGAAGTGAAGGAGGTCGCCGAATATATCAAAGCCAAGCTTCATATTCGTTATGTACGGGTAGCTGGTGAGCTTTCCATGCCATGTGAACGAGTAGGGATTATGGTAGGTTACAGGGGAGGTGCTGAACCGGCCATTCCATTATTTCTAAATGAAAATGTGGATTTGATCATTGCTGGTGAAGGACCCGAATGGGAAACGCCAGAATATGTGAAAGATGCTGTCTATCAGGGCAGAAATAAAGCCCTTATTATGCTGGGACATGCCGAAAGCGAAGCACCTGGTATGAAATACCTCGCTGATGTGCTTTCCAGCCAATTCCCAACAATTCCTATACATTTTATTGAAGATCGCCCGGTGTTTCAAATATTGTAATGGAGAACACGTCTATTGTGATGATTATCCCGCATTGTTGTTATATCCGTTCATCAATTTTTATGAAATGGAGGCAAGATGATGGGAAGCAGAGTGATTACGTCATTCAACACAGACTGGAAATTTATAGAGGGTAATTACACAGGTGCCGAAAAGACAGATTATAACGATGAGCAATGGCGGCTCCTTCAAGTTCCTCATGACTGGAGTATAGAAAAATCCTTTGATCCACATATGCTGTATGGCGGGAATCAAGCTTATTTGCCCAGATGGTCTGTTGGATGGTATAGAAAGCATTTTAATGTGAAGCCCTCTTCTCCCAAACAGCGCGTTTACATACAATTTGATGGTATTCACAATAATAGTGAGGTTTGGATCAATGGGCATTTTGTGGGCAAGCGGCCTTATGGATATGTTAGTTTTCAATATGATTTGACCCCATATATTCGGTGGAATGAGGATAACGTGATTGCTGTCAAAGTGGACAATACGACTCTTCCGCCTGACAGATGGTATTCGGGGTCCGGTATTTATCGTAATGTGTGGCTGATTTGTACGGATTATATTCATGTCACCGGATGGGGGACTTACATCACCACACCTGAAATTTCGCCAGATGAAGCCAAGGTGAGTGCCAGAATCCAGATTACTAATCATCATGAGCATGCTGTAGAGTGTAATATGGTGACTGAAATTCTGGATTCACAGGGACAAGTAAAAGGAAAAATTGAAAACCGAGTGACTCTATCGGGCTTTGAAACGGGCGAAATGGAGCAAAAAACGCGGATTTTAGAGCCAGAATTGTGGTCACCGGAGAACCCGGTGCTCTATGAAGCTCAAACCATCATTTATTGCGACAATAAAGAGGTAGATTGTTATCGAACCCCTTTTGGCATAAGAGAAGTGAAGCTGGACGCTCAAAAGGGGCTATTTCTGAATGGAAGCAGCTTGAAGCTAAAGGGAGTTTGTATTCACCATGATTTAGGCTGTCTGGGAGCTGCTTACCATGATACGGCCATGAAGAGAAGGCTACAGAGGCTGAAGGAGATGGGCTGTAACTCGATTCGTTTTGCTCATAATCCGATGGCGCCTGAATTGTTGGATCTTTGTGATCAGATGGGATTCCTGGTAATGGATGAAGCTTTTGACAAATGGAAATCTCTTTCCTATGAGCATTTATTTGATGAATGGTGGGAAAAGGACCTGGAGGCGATGCTCGTAAGAGACAGGAACCATCCCAGCGTTTTCATATGGAGTGTGGGGAATGAAGTAGAGAACCAGGGTCAACCGTCCATGCTCAAAATGCTGGAGCAGCTCGTTGCCTTTTGCCATGAAAAGGACCCCACCCGGCCTGTTACCTGTGCGCTTGAGCCACATAATACACCGATCAGCCTGCGTGATGGTTCGATTCAAGCTAAGGTGGAGCATACCAGGCTGCTGGCACAACGAGTGGACGTTCTGGGGTTAAACTATCAGGAGCAGTGGTATGAGCACTACAGAAGGGCCATGCCGGATACGCTAATCATTGGAACGGAGACTTTTCCGTATTATCGTGGTAAGGATAATCGGGTTAAAGGTTATTTGCCCCACAATCCCTGGTTTGATGTCGCTAATCACGATTATGTGATCGGTCAATTTGTGTGGAGTGGAATTGACTATCTGGGAGAAACAAGCTATCCCTCCAAAGGGTGGTCGTCGGGCCTGATTGATACTTGCGGGTTCCGCAAGCCTGTGTCCTTTCTTCAACAAAGTTTATGGTCAGATGAGCCTATTGTGCACATTGCTGTACTTCACGAACGTATGAAGCCGGAACACAATCCATCGTGGACGATGCACTGGAAATGTCCGGGTATGGAAGATCATTGGACATTTCCTGAATATGGCGGAAAATTGATACGGTTAGTTACCTTCACCAATTGTGAGCGCGTGGAATTGATCGTGAACAATGAATCTTATGGTGAAAGAAAGCTTGTCGATTACCCTGATCATTTAATCATATGGGAGCTTCCCTATACACCAGGCAAAATCCGGGCTATTGGCAGTAATGGAGATCATAAGGTCTGTGTGCATGAATTAACCACTGCCGGGCTTCCTTATGGTCTAAAGTTGCAGGCTGATCGGGCGGTTCTACCTGCCAATGGTCATGAAATATCTCATGTGGAGGTAACTGTCACAGACCAAGATGGAATTATTGTACCTAATCAGGAATTTGATGTAACATTTAAACTGCATGGTAATGGTCGTATCCTTGGAATAGATAACGGCGATCTCACCCGTGATGAACCCTTCCAGGGAAACCAGATACGAACACACAGAGGCAGGTGTCTTGTTATAGTGCAATCCGGGTATCTGGCAGGTGAGCTGTTGCTTCAAGCTTCAGCAGATGGAGGGTTGCAGGGGGAAGCCAGACTAAATATTGAGCATGAATACAAATGACAATTCAAGGTTGAGGAAACGGTCCATCTGGCGCGTAAAGCGGATGTAGCTGTATTGGTACGGTAGTAGTGCCTCCAGTTCGGCGTAGCCTTACCGATACGGTAACGTCCGAGCTTGTGATCGAGCGTTCATGATAGGTCTGATGATTCATTTTGGAGCGGTGCGCGTTTTTTCACTCGTCTTTGTCCTTTGAAAAACAGTCGAGTTTAAAATTGAAAATGTTGTGTAACTCACAATATTTTCGGAAATAATTATGATAACTCCTTTATGGTGAGCTAGCTTTTGTTAAGAGTTTTTGAAAAACGCATTGTGAAAGGTCTTTGCGTTTTTTTACGCTTTGTTTTCTTCTAAATATAAGCAGTGAGGATGTGTTTCGCATTGCCCAAAACCAATATAAACGGATATAGTATGCATTACACGGATCGTGGAAAAGGGACGGCAATCCTGTTCATTCATCCTCCAGTGTTGACAAGTTCGAATTTTCAATATCAAATTCAGGAATTGTCCGATCGTTTTCGTACAGTAGCTTTTGATATTCGGGGCCATGGTCAAAGTGAGCCTTCCAAGAAAGCGATTACCTATCCGTTAATTGCCGAGGATATGAAGCAGCTTATGGACGAGTTGAAGATAGAGAGGGCATTTTTATGCGGTTATTCGATAGGTGGCTCCATTGTGCTTGACTTTCTGTTAGCCTATCCTGATCGATCCCTGGGCGGCATTATCATCGGTGGCATGTCGGAAGTTGGGGGTAGGGAATTAAAAAACAAAATATCACTTGGACATATGTTCTCCAAACTGGGATTGATCAGTCCGATTGCTTTCTCCACTGCTTGGAGTCAAGCTCATAAAAATTTATCCTTGTTCTGGACGTTGTTTAACGATGCCAGAAAAGGAAACGCCAAAAACGCGGAGCAATATTACAATTATAGTCTGCACTATAACTGTACAGCACATTTGCAGGAAATAAATCATCGCGTCCTGTTAATTTACGGAGAGAAAGACAAACTCTTTTATCCATATGCCCGGTTGTTGCATGAACGATTGCCCCAAAACGAGCTGATTTTTATTGAGGATATGGATCATCGAATTCCTACGAAAGCAGCCAAACCATTAAACCGATTAATTAGCCAGTTTGTAAGCCGCTTCTGAAAAAATTCAGGAGCGGATTGGCCGTATCTCATGATTTCTGTCTCATCGACATCCGCTCCCTGATGGTAACCACCAAATTCACCAATAATCAATGGAAGTCCTTTATTCAGCAGATGAGCCTAAATCCGTAATGGTTAACTTGACATCGAAAGTTACGGGTATTTGACTGAATTTATAATCCCAATCATCCTTTACTTTTTTCCACACTTGAGGTTTTTCAATATATAAGTGTTCGCCAAAACCGGCAACATCGACTTTATATTGCGATTGCAGCTTGTGCATAAGAGTTTTAAGCCTTCTTGTTACTTCTTTTTCAAACTCTTTCTCAGCCTTTTTCATGTTTTGTGTCTTGGTCGGGTCCAATTTATCATCCCAGTCTTCAATTAAACGCCCTTTGGATTCAATCTTGACATGAAAGGAGATGTTATTTCCCTCGGTCACCTTAGTCGTTATTTTGCTATTTACCGACTTGATCTCATAAGTTATAGGTTGATTCCGCTCATCATATGTTTTGATAGCTCCACCCTCAACATCATCTTTAATCCATGCAATACTCTCCACGTCTTGTTGCCCCAAATTGCCGAGCCAGTGGCCGGTGTCTCCCTTAATAATGCTGGCACCTGAAAATTCAAATTCTCCTTCGGCTTCAATAATGTTTTGCAGGATATAGCTTTTTTTGGAATGCATCAACCCATCCAATTCAGACAAATTGATCCCTCTCATTAACTTGCTGGTTCTGAAATGGTTACGAACCATATACAATATATGGAAGGAAGGGACCTCGTCCTTATATTTTGTGACCAATGTGTTAGCTGCTCGTCCCTTACTTAAGAAAACCAGGCAGCTCGGTCGAATATCATTATCACGAAGCACAAAATCCATTAATTGCTGCATCGTCTGTTGTTTCGCCAGTTCGGTAGAAACCACGATGACCTTCAGGTGGTGACCAATAATCGGGCGATCCAAGCGGATGGAGAATTGCCGGAAGATTTCAAGTACAGAATCCCCGGTGCCAGCTATATTGATATAGTTTGGCCCTTGTCCACCGGCTTGTTTTGCTGCGTTTCCAAAAGACTTTTTGGGGACGATTTGCACAGTGGCAGTAATTTTATTTTTCTTGAAGTAACGGCTGCCTTCCTTCTCCAGGTCCTGTTCCACTGTGCTGGGCTCACCCTTATCCAGTGACAGTCCTGTATACATGCTTAGTTCTTCTATTTCTCTGCTGCTCCAGCAACCGACTTGACTTACCAGAAGAATGAAGGCAAGCAGCAAAGATAGGATATGTCGTCTATACATTTTGCTTCATTCCCTTCTTCCTAATTATAAAAATGATGGAAAGAGTTACCGGGACGAGAAAAAATAAAATGATTCCCATGTATCCGATCGCATCGCCCAGACTAAACACCTCAGTCATACGTACAGGAACCATAGTGGAGATGAAAATAAGCGGGATTAAGACAAATATGGCATAGCGATATTGAAGGCCAAACACCTGTGAGACACCTAAGGATGCATTGAAGAAAAAACTGCAGAAATTACAAAACATTTGCATCATCCAAATCACTAGCAGCGGAAACTCAAGACGTTCAAAAAGAAACCCCGGGATTTCAAAGCTGCGCATTAAATTAATGGTGGGCCAGGTGCTTGTCACAGTGGAGTCCACCGATAACCCGCCGACTACCATAACTACTGTCAAAAAGTACAATATCCAAGGGATGCTGATTCCTGCTACCATGGTCTTGGCCGCTTTTTCAGGGTGCTGCAAGAAAGCGACCAATGTCATGATGACTTCACATCCAGTGAAAACAAGGACAGTCGACTTTAGTCCCTTAACTACTGGAAGAATACCGTTACTCAATACAGGACGAAGATGGTCAATTTCAAAGACTTTTAGGCTAAGGACAAAACAGAGGAGCAGAAAGAAAAGACTGATCGGGAGTACAATCTGGTATAACCGCGCGATGGGATTAATGCCTCCAAAAACCAGATAACTTCCCACCCAGATGAATGGAATTACAATCGCCCAGATGGGTGTCCCTTCAAGCAGAAAATACAACGTTACTTCAGCTAAAACGCGAATCTCAAAGCCAGCGATGATGATAAAGTATATGATTAATAACAGACTTAAAAATCCTCCCGGAATGATACCCACGATTCTTCTGGAGTATTGATACACAGTGTTACCGGGAAATTGTTGGCTTAATTTCACCATAAGCAAGACCACGAATATGACAATACATCCGCCGATCAGGACAGAAAGCCATGCATCAGGAGTCTTTACCGTCTCACTTACACCTCTCGGGAGTGTCAAAATCCCTGCTCCCAATACGGTATTGGTCAGGAATACTGCCGCCTGTTTAGATGTGATCTTATCATCAGAGCGTCTGAACACAATTTTCCCTCCTTCCTCCGGGTGCTATGATTTACGCTTGCTTTGCTGAGTTTTCATCATAACGGGTCTTCGTTTCATCAAAGTCAAAGGAGCTCGTATAAACACATCCTTCCAGTCGCTTAGACGCATAGGGGAGAAGGGAGTCACATATGGTACGCCAAAGCTCTTCAATTTCGTCAGATGGATACAAATGATCAGGAAGAACAAAACCGTACCGAACATGCCCAGAAGGGCTGCAAAGAGCATTCCGGCGAAACGTAAGAGGCGCAGGGTAATGCCAGCGCTGTATGACGGTATCGAAAACGATGAAATGGCAGTAACCGAAACAACAATCACAAGGAAAGGACTAACAATGCCCGCATTGACAGCAGCGTCGCCGATGACCAAGCCTCCCACAATGCCCATGGCAGGACCAATAGGCTTGGGCAATCGTATGCCGGCTTCCCGCAGGATTTCGATAGAGATTTCCAGAATCATAACTTCGATGACAGATGGAAAAGGGACGCCTTGACGGGTCTCGATGATGCTAACGATCAGCTTGGTTGGGATCAAACCGGGATGAAACGATATAAAAGAGATATATAAAGCAGGACCCATAAGCGCTATAAAAGCTCCGCAAAATCGCAACACGCGTAAAAGTGTCCCTGGAATCCAGCGCTCATAATAGTCCTCAGGAGATTGGAGCAGCATACTGAAGGTCACCGGAACAATAAGTGCAAAGGGAGTACCATCCAGCAGAATCGCTACTCTTCCTTCCAACAAAGCACTCATGACACGGTCGGGGCGCTCAGTATTATGCGCTTGCTGGAACGGGCTTAAATAATTGTCTTCAATAAGTTGCTCCACATAACCGGATTCAGGTAAAAAATCCATGTCAATTTTTGAAATTCTGTCCTTCACTTCCTGAAGAAGATCCGGATTTACAATATCCTTGATGTACGCGATAACCAGATCTTTTTTGATTCTGCTTCCAACTTGGAATTTCTTTATTTCCAGACCTTTGTTTAGGCCTTGACGTCTAAGCATCGAAGTGTTTTCACTTAATACTTCCGTAAAGCCGATTCTGGGACCCCGAAGTAATGCTTCAGAGGTCGGCTCATTCACGGGTCGAACAGGGCCGTTAGGGGGCCCGACCAGCAGTGCTTCATTTATTCCTTCAATTAATAACACGGTATAGCCCAAAAGGATTAATTCGTACAGATTCTCCATATCTGTAACTTCACTAATTTGCGTAAGTGGCATCAAGCTTTCTTTTATAAAAGACTTACTTATACTTTCTGACTGTTCCTGTTGGCCCTCAAGCATCAATACCTGCAATACCTGCTTGTTTATAAGCCCCTCATCCTGCATACCTTCTATGAAGATTAACACCGACCGTGCATGAAATTTCTTCGCCATAAACTCACGAAAATGCACATCACTATTCTCGCCTATAGCCTCTTGGAGTGATTTCAAATCGGTATCATAATCCCCTGTAATTTTGGAGCCTGTTGCATGCTGCTGATCAGCGTTGTCTTTATCATCCTTAGGACGGTCAGCAGGTTGTTTGGAATTCGCTCCCTTACTTCCTACAAGTGAATAAATCGAGCGGTTTATATAATAAATTCCTAATGGAAAAATCAACGCGAGGGCTGCCTGAAATAACGTAGCCCAGCTTGGAATATAAGGTACTATTTTAGACCACATGATGATGACCCCCAAACGATTCAATTCATGTCCCCGTAGAATAGCAGGTTGTTCATAAAGTATTCCTTGTAAAGGATTTATTTACTCATTAAACGGTCTGATGACTTGCTATCTCTTCATATTTTTGTGGAAATCTGAAAACTTTGGATGGGGAAATGGTAGAAGAAAGCAAAAAAACCGCTTCTGGAGCATGTTGAATGGTAGTTCCATTCTTCCAGAGGACGGTTTCTTTGTCGATTAATCTATAAAATATATAATGTGGAGTGCTATAGAAGTTAAGCTGTTCTGTAGAAAGGATTGCTGTGCGATTAATTAACGGATAGGGATATCCCTTGTACTTTGACGTTTATCATGCCAATGGATAGGCCCGTATATTTCTCAATGGCTTCCCGAACATTCTTCTGTAATTCTCTGCCTACATCGTACATTCTTGTTCCGTAATGAACGACAATGCTTAATTCGACATCCAGTCTTGATTCTGTCAGATGAAGTTCAATGCCATTTTGCAGGCTTTTCCCACTTAACTTGTTAGTGATTCCTTCGACGACTCCTGTTGACATTGATGCAATTCCCATTGTTGCCGTTGCTGTCTTACCAATGATTTTAGAAATAGCATCTTTGGAAATTGCAATACTCCCCAGTACGTTTTGAATTAACATGTAGATTCCTCCTCGCGTGCAGTTGCTTTGAATCCATGGTAAAAAGTATTTACAACCAGTGCCGCTGCAGAATTTTTCGCAATATTGCCGTTCCTTACTTGCTGCCATGTTAGAAATAGCAGCGAGTAGAGGACATTCATGATCCAATCTTTATCGATATGCGGGTGAAAATAACCTTTTTGTTGCAATATTTCAATCACATGCAAGATGGGTTCCCTTAGCTTCTGATCCGCTTCATCAATTTCCTTGTTGAAGTTGACGGATGCATCATGAGCAAGAAAATAAATTTTGTCTCCTAACGGAATAAGTGCCTCAATCAACTCTGGAATGTAATTTTCATAGTTTTCCTCGTTCAAGGAAATCCTTTTCATGGTTTCACTTACGACTTCGATGGCCCGAAATCCAAGATAAATCATCAGTTGCTCTCTGTTTTCAACATATCGATGCAATGTGGCAATACCAATTTCTGCATAATCAGCAATCTCGTTCATGGAAGCGTTTGGCTTTTCAATAAGTAGCATGGTAGCTACATCCAAAAGGCTGTTAAGCCTCACTTGCTTGATCGTTGTCATGTCTCTCTTCATTGGAACCCCTTATTTATTTGATATCATTTATTATTAATTGATAGTTTTTTATATCATTTGATTAAATTCTAAATCAAATATTGAGAAGAGTCAAATAGGAGCATCCACTTTTCAAAAATCGTCATAATAACTCAATTTCAGTTTCTTACCTTAATCCCTTGAATTCGAATAGGGAAATCCCTAAACATTTAAGGTTTTAATTATATTGTGATTGTAATCACATGTAACGCAACTCACGACATTAGAATAGAAGCATAAGCAGTATTCATAAGAACGCAGGCAATGTCGTCGAATGAATGGAGGAATCGGCATATGGCAAACAGTAAACAGAAGCTTGTTGTTATAGGGAACGGGATGGCTGGTATCAATACGGTCGAACAAATTCTAAAATTAACGGATAAATATGAAATTACGGTCCTTGGAAATGAGCCTCATCCGAACTATAACAGGATTATGCTCTCTTATGTTTTGGAGGGAAGTAAAACCATTGAGGACATCATTCTGAACGATTTGCAATGGTACGAGGACCAAGGTATTACTTTATATACTGGGAAAACGGTGCGAAGCATCGACGGAGAAAGAAAGAGGATTTACACTGAGGACGGACTTGAAATAGATTACGATGTAGCTTTGGTGGCTACTGGCTCTCAATCGTTTATCTTGCCTATTCCGGGAAAAGAATTACCAGGCGTCATCGGTTTTAGAGATATCGCCGATTGCTCGGCCATGCTTGAGGCGGCGAAAACCTATAAAACGGCAGCAGTCATTGGTGGAGGGCTGTTGGGACTGGAAGCGGCTAAAGGCTTGGTCAATCTCGGTATGGACGTAACGGTCGTTCATTTGATGGAGGATTTGATGGAGCGTCAGCTGGACCGGGAAGCCTCTGCGATGCTGAGGGCAGAACTAGAACGCCAGGGAATCAAATTTGCTATGCAAATGCAAACTGCAGAGGTGTATGGTCAAGATCGGGTACAGGGGCTGCGGTTTTCGGACGGAAGCGAACTGGCAGCAGATTTGGTCGTTATGGCCGTAGGGATCAAGCCTAATATTCAGGTTGCTGTGCAAAGTGGCATGGAAACGAACCGTGGAATTGTGGTCAATGATTTGATGAGGACCTCCATGCCAGATGTATATGCTGTAGGGGAGTGTGTTGAACACCGCGGGATCTGTTACGGCCTGGTTGCGCCGCTTTTTGAACAGGGAAGTGTGCTCGCAAAGCATTTGGCAGGTGTGGATACAGAAGGCTATACGGGATCAGTGGTTTCCACCAAGCTCAAAATTTCAGGAGTGGATGTTTTCTCGGCTGGCGAATTCATAACCAGTTCTGAACATACGGTGATTGTAGCAAAGGATGAATGGAAGCATACTTACAAAAAAGTGCTGCTTCGGGAAAACAGGATTGTTGGAGCCGTACTGTTCGGAGATGTTAGCGAATCTGCTAGTCTTCAGAAGTATGTGCGGCAGCAAACGTTGATGACAGATGAGATATATGGACAGCTCATGGGTACCGGATGCAGTAAAGACGGGGCTAAAACCTTATCCGCTGAAACGATGGCTGATGATGAAATTGTCTGCGGCTGCAACGGTGTGACCAAAAAGGCAATTGTTGATGCGATCCATGAAAATGGATTGACCACAGTCGACGAAATTAAGGCATGTACCGGGGCAACGCGGTCCTGCGGAGGGTGCAAGCCGGTCGTTGAACAAATTCTCCAGTATGTTCTTGGAGACAGCTTCAAGACGGCTGCCAAGCAAGGAATATGTGGCTGCACAACATGGAGCCGGGATGAAATTGTTGGAGCTATCAAAACCAAGGGGCTTACAACGACACGTGAAGTTATGAATGTACTAGGTTGGCATAATGATGAAGGATGCTCCAAATGTCGCCCGGCACTGAATTATTATTTGGGGATGATGAACCCGGATACCTATGAAAATGAGGAAGATTCACGTTTTGTGAACGAGCGGCTGCACGCGAACATTCAAAAGGATGGAACGTTTACAGTTGTTCCAAGAATGTACGGTGGTGTAACAACTCCAGAGGATTTGAAGAAAATAGCTGATGTTTCTCTTAAATACAACGTTAAAGTCGTTAAAGTAACAGGAGGACAACGGCTTGACTTGATTGGTGTCCGTAAAGAGGATTTGCCTAAAGTATGGGAAGAACTCGATATGCCGTCAGGATATGCCTATGCCAAATCTCTTCGTACAGTTAAAACCTGTGTTGGATCACAATTTTGCCGTTTTGGCACACAGGACTCGATGGGAATGGGAGAGTTGCTGGAACGGAAATTTGAAAGATTGGATTTTCCGGCAAAATTTAAATTAGCGGTCAATGGATGTCCGCGCAATTGTGCCGAATCATGTACGAAGGATATCGGGATTGTAGGCAATGATGGAGGCTGGGAGATTTTTATCGGTGGAAACGGTGGTATAAAAGCACGGTTGGCTGATTCGCTGTGTAAAGTGAAAACTGACGATGAACTGATTGAGATTGTGGGAAGCGTGATGCAACTGTACCGGGAAACAGGCCAATATCTGGAGCGTACTTCGGAATGGGTGGAACGGACCGGCCTTGAAGAGATTCGGAAGGCTGTCGTTCACGATGTAGATCATCGCAAGGCTTTAATAGAACGGATCGAATTTGCACTGCAACAGGTTGAAGACCCATGGAAAAAGATCATCAACGATGCCGATTCGCGCAAAAATTTATTTGAAGTCGTTACACCGTCTGTTGTGTGAATGTATTTAAAATCTTGCCTGGAGAAGGGAGCAATCAAGCGAATGATCAAGCATGCTGAGTGGCTTATCGTCGGTCATAGTAAGGATTTCCCCAATAGAATTGGGCGGACGATCCGGTTGGATGATAACGAAATCGCGGTTTTTCGCACTTCGGAGAACAAGCTTTACGCTGTTGAAAATTCCAGCCCGCATCCTAAAGGGGGGCCGCTTACCGAAGCGATGGTATCCGGTCATTACATTTATGACCCGCTATGTGATTGGAAGATTGATTTGGAGACGGGTATCGTTCAAGAGCCTGATACCGGACAAATTAAAACATTCACCATTCGGGAAGATGGAGAAGAAGTGAAAATATCTCTCTAATATAAATGACAAGAGCCCCGCAGGACCAAATCTTGCGGGGCTCTTGTCATCTTGGATCAGGTAATAGTAATACCTGCGCTCGCATAACCCACGACGGTGTTTACGAGGGAGAGTCCCGTAGCTGTTGCAGAGAAGACAAGGAGCAGGCGAGTCTGCGCAGTTACTGGTATAGCCAATCCGGTAGTGATGCCATTGGAAATGGTACCCAAGGCAATGATGCCAGTCAGTGGTGGAGCTAATGTAACGGTAGCCCCAGGGACAGCTGTAAAGGTGTTATCAGGTGTAGTCGAACTAAACAACTGGGCAGTAATCGTCGCGGTTGATTCAACGAGAGCTAGCGCAGCTGTTGTGCTGAAATATCCAGCAATGGATGTAATTACGCCATCCCGTGGTACAGAAAAAGCAAAGTTAATTAGTGGCCCTACAAGTGTACCTGTCAGGTCAATGACTCCACCTAAAAGGCTAATACCTGTTGCCGAGCTTCCGAAGCCAATCAAACTCGTTGTTCCTACCAACCCGCCAGCAATGGTCGTCAGAATAGCAGGTCCTCCCGAAGCAAATGGAATGATTGCCCCCGAACCGGTGGCACCAGCCGCGCCCGTAGCGCCCGTAGCTCCGGTAGCACCCCCGGCGGGTCCTGCCGCGCCCGTGGCCCCGGTGGCCCCGGTAGCGCCAGCAGCCCCGGTGGGTCCAACAGGCCCAGCGGCTCCGATAGGCCCGGCAGCACCAACAGGCCCGGCAGCACCAACAGGTCCAACAGGCCCCACAGCTCCTTGTGGTCCGGCAGCACCCACCGGCCCTGGTCCACCGACAGGTCCTGGAGCACCGCCCGGACCAGCAGGTCCAGCAGGCCCAGCGGGCCCTTGTGGACCGGGGGTTCCTGCCGTGCCACCCAACGCAATACTGATAGCCGTTTCGGCGCTTCTGATTGCACTGATCAAACTGTCTTTAAGAGCAGGATCAAGGGGTTCCTGCAAAATAATAGACAATAAGACCTCCAACAGTTGTTGCAGTGTCGTTCCAACACCGATCGGGGAGAAAGGAGTGGCTTCCGACGCTACGATAGCCAGTTCCAACGCCGCTAATAAATCTGTCTTGACTGAGCCTCTAAGTCTCAATTTATTTGAGAAAGTTAATAACCGATGTAAAATCTGTTGCAATGAAGTTATATTAGCCGCAGACGGATGTGCGAAAACGAGCGGGATGATGGCGACTAATTCCTTAATCAGTTTGAGAAGTTCTTCCGTTTCTCTGCTAATTTTAGGTGGTTTGCAGTCCTCGTCTTTTTTTGAAGCCCCACTGAACCTGAACGGTTTTCTGTGTTTCATGTTCAAATATCTCCTCCTTCACATTTCTCCCTACTGTAGAGGTGACAGGTGGATCATCGCCCCGCTTCGCAGATATAACAGTATATTTTCTGAAGCGAAAAGGGTGAATCACCATACAACAATTATTATTGGAGGCTTGTACATAAGCTTTAATATCGATTTTCTGTATTTCCAAACCGGGCTTCACCTATTGAAATAGCAAGTCCTTCCGATATAGCATTCTGAATTGCACTATCCGAGTTCGTCTTGAACAAAATATTCACGTCACCAAACTGCTCGGTAAAGTTTCTAATAAACATATCTATATAGTCATCCTTATATAAGTCCATATCAATCACAAACAAAGCGCGGTCTCCAAATAACTCGGAAACCGCGCTGTTTTGCTTATACTCCACTAATATATCTAGATCCATTGGGTACTTAGTCAGTCTTATTTGAAAATACGTTCCAGCAGTTCAGCCATTTCACCTCGGCTGATAGCTGCTTTGGGTTGGAGCGTTCCATCAGGATAGCTGCTGATCCATCCGGAGGATACGGCTTTTTCCAAGGCTGCGGAAGCCCATGCAGCGATCTGCTGTTTATCCTTATAGGATTGCAAGGTGACCGCGCTTGTGGTGGCAGATGCCTTATCCGCCATCGCATGTGACAATATCACCATCGCCTGTTCACGAGTAAGACTCTCATCGGGGCTGAATGTCTGAGTAGTTATGCCTTCGATCCATCCCTGACGATGAGCGGCTTCCACGGTGGATGCAGCCCAGTGCCCTTTCATATCTGTAAATGAGGTAGGCACACTCTCATCTCCATTGGTCCCCAACGCTCGGGTCAGTATGGATACAAATTCTGCGCGGCTTACTGCACGCTCCGGACGCATCTTGCCATCTTTGTAGCCTTGTAGCCAGCCTTTGTCTGCCAGCGATTGCAAGGATTTCGCCGCCCAATGGCCTTGGATATCCGACCATACCGTAGCTGCACCTTGCGAATCCGCTGAATTTGTTGTGCCGTCCTGTACGTTTGTATTATCGGATGGAGATTTTGTATGGGTAGAAACTGCAATCGCAAAGGTACTAAACCGGGTCGTATCGAAGCCCACAGCCGACAGGTTCCCTTTTGAATCCCTCACAGCCGTACCTTTTAGAATCTCCTGCTCTCCATTGTCATGAATAACGAGAACAGAAAACTGGGGTTCCTTGCCCTGCAATTCACGGATGGACTCGGCATCCAGCGGCAGAACGATGTGCGATGTACTACCTGTAACGTTAGCCTTGATTTCCACAGCCGTGCCAATCAGTTTCAGGCTGGATTGTTGTCCGGCCCAATCGCGGATCTGCTGTGTACGCTGTGCATCTGCCCGTTGGAATGACAATGCAACGTCCTGCTGACCCGAGAACATACGGGTTAAGGCATCACTGGATAGCATCAGTGTTCCATATTGGGATATGACTGCGGCCCCGACTTTATCCCATGTATTCAGCGAAGAATAGGGAAGAACAACACGGCTGGTATCCTTTTCCTGTTCCAGATGAATATCCGCGTAAGCCTTGCCTTCCAGGCGGGCCTGAGTGATTTGTCCATCCAGAAATGCCGAAGAAGGAGTAAAGATGATGATGGCTTTTCCCTGTTCAGAAAATCCGGGTTGCAGTTGTATAAGAGAGTTGTTGTAGTCTTCGTCTTGGTCTTTTTTATTAGAATTGCCCGTGTCTACAATGACCTTAGCAGGAACGGTTACTTCGATCTGTTGTGTCAGGGCGTGAGAACCATCGCTTACCTTGGTGACCTCCAGTATTACGGTAACCGCTGTTTGGGTTGCTGCCGGGAAGATAGCTCCATCTGTGCGAATCATATCCGGCTGGCTAGTGCGGCTGATGACCAGGCGGAAGCCCTCAGGTACAGCAGGCAGCTTGAGCAGGGTATCATTTGCAGCAGGTGTTGTTAGGCTTGTGATGGAATCGGCTACACGTTGGGCAGTGAGTCCTTGGGCATACACCAATCTGGAAGGAGCGCTCTCCATGCCATTCACGATCTGTAGCACGTAATAGCTGATTCCCTCAGGAACAGGCGTAAATATATATTTCCCTTCTCCCGAAGCGGTCCCTTCGGCAATAAGCTCCTGCTGGGCATTGTACAGCTCAAGCCGTGCACCCGGCCAGGCGCCTGTAACGAGCACCGAGGGGTTAGTGTCATTGCCCGCTGTGGCTTCAATAGCATGGGGAAGCACGCTTATGTGTCTTTCGGCTGGCTCAGCCGACCAACCAGATTGATCGCTATAAACATAGTTCAATACATATACACCGGGCGCATTCGTATCCACATTGCCGATGCCTGACAGATCTGATACCAGAATATTACCGTATACGCTGTCCAGCACGCTGGCTCCCGGATCGGTGAAGGTGCTGCCAGCTTCCAGAATGATCGGGTTGTTGCCGTTCAAACGTACATAGGGTGTATTCGGTAACGCCTTCAATACTGTGATTATGAATGTTCTTTGTACAGAGGTTGGGCCTTTGGATATAGTTGCTATTAATTGTACATTTACATCACCGTCTATATACTTCGGCCGATTCACCTGCCCCGTACTGCTGAGAACATCCGGTTGATCCGAAGACCAATCAATACGTGTGTCAAATGCTCCTGTATTGGGCAAAGTGATGGAATCCTTAATCCCTTGGGAGTATTCCAGTTTCAGGGTGTTTGCTGCCAAATTCACCGCTTCATCAGCGCTTACGGGCAGTGAAGGCACGAGCAGGCTGAATTTTTTACGAAGCTCCGTTCCGCCTCTTGTCAGAACAGCTTCCAGTGTAATGGGTTGATCGCCCTGTACATAGCTCGGGAACGTGACCTGACCGTTGTGATCCAGGAACTCGGGGTGATTCGAAGTCCACGACACCTGAACGCCGTTCAAGCCTTCTTTCGGCAAATATACGTCCCCGGTTACGGTGGTTACGGGTACATCAAGTGCCGCGTAAGCTGCGTTTACAGCTTCAATATCGTTCATCGGCAGACTGAGCACATGTGCAGTGAAATTTTTTGTTTTCGTTAAGCCTTCGAGAAGCAGGACAGCCGTCAGGGTAACATCTGTATTTCCATCAATATAGGAGGGTCTGCTAAGTGTTCCATCGGGTGCAATAACAAGCGGGTTAGCAGAGGACCATTCGATCTGGACGCCACCATAGCCGGATAATGGGAGAGAGACATTTTCTTGCACTGCGGACAAATTGCCCAAGGATAGGCTATCTGCTGCCTGGTCCAGTGTGTCCTGGGCATTTACCTTCAATACAGTAACCTCAAAGGTTTGAGTATCCGAAGCGGTTCCCTTAGTAATCGTCGCGGTCAGTTTTACTTTCCGGTCGCCCAGATCGTAGCGCGGGCGTGTGACAGTCCCCTCATTGGTGATAATATCCGGGGTATCCGAACTCCAACTCACCGTTGTATCGTTCAATCCAGTCAGTGGGAGTGTCAGCCGTTGTGATACCGCAGCAGCCGAATCTCCTGATGCGAAGCCTGGAGCCAGTGCAGCTTTGGCCTGTGCAACATATTCCGCATCGGTCACTATATTCACCGTGACCTCTACGGGAGCACTATTGCCCTGAACGTTCACAGCCTGAAGGCTGTAAAGAGCCGCACCGGAAGGTAACGACGAAGCATCTGTGAATTGGGTTAATGGCCCTGTATACAGGGTAACGTTATTTCTGATGACCTTGTATGAAGTTGCGTAAGGAACGGCATCCCAGCTCAATTCCACCGCATTTCCTTTTTGGGTTCCTGTAAAATGACCTGGAGCCTGTGGAACGGGCAATCGTTCCCCATAAGCCTCAAATTCCATGACAGAAGCCCACTGGTTGTTTCTCGCATTTCCTTGATCAATATACAAGCGCAAGTATCGTGCAGTCACCGGGGAAATGCTTCGGCTATAACGAGCGTTAGCGTTATTTTGAACAGTATCGGAAGTAACCCAATTCGTTCCATCACTGCTCGTTTGCAATCGGAAACTGTAAGGATCGCGTTGATCCTGCCATCCATTCATGATTCCCATACCTGTTATACCGTAGCGATCTACGATAAACCAGTCCCTCAGATCTATCTGAATCCATTTTTCACCGTTGCTGGCTTGATACCAGCGGCTTGTCGGCTCATAGGAGCCGTCCACTGCTTTGGCGGGTTCATAGGGCTGGCTGTAGCCGCTTGAGGTTACCGGTTTGTTGAGTACTACATTTTGTAAGCCAGCGGCATGAGCTTCATTCGTCCCTATGAGCAGAACCGCACCACCGATAATGGGCAGCAGTGGAATGAGCAAATGATAGGGTTTTATTTTGTTGCGTGTGAAGTTATTGCCTTCGAGCACGCGATCACCTCTTCTTCAGAAAAATAGCATAGCGCTTGGTACACTTATTATGAGCGAGGCGGGTATACACCCTGAGTTGCGATGTAGTAGTTCACGTTCGGCATTGGAGAAGCCCCGCGCAGGTCAGGTAAAGCAAAGGTGGTTCTTCCATCGCCACCAAAATTAGTGCCCAGCAGAGAGAATAATACCTCATTTTGCGAAATGCTCAAGAGCTGACCCTCGCATTTTAACCATCCATTAGGAGCATAAGTATACGGGTACAACGTAATTTCTCCGATATAAGGCTCATACCCCGCGTGTGCCTGCTTGGGACTTACCGCCGTTCCTCCAACCAAAATGACCGCTAACAAACTCAACACAGCGGTTTTCTTCCAAAAATGCTTCTTCATACTTGCAACCCCTTTCAGATTCGAATAATGGACAAAAAAATCAATGAATTTGTGACGCTAGTCATGGAATGAAATGATACTATCATGGAATTGGGTTTTTGGCATCGCTAGACACCCATCAAATCCACCATTTTATACCTTTTATTAGGCGAGAATTTTATCGCACCAAGTAAGCATTCCTTAAAGGGAATATTCCTTGTTATGTCTCGAATGTGATCTGATGGTGAGGTGCGGATCAATGTTCATGCATTTTTTTTTCTAATCCCGGTAAATATATATACAAAATCGTATGTAGGCGAAGGGGGAAGGGACAGTGTGGCAGACAATTGTAACTCATATACCCAAATGTACAGTGTTAATGCAGGCTATCTTTTTGTCCCTTGTATCTTTACTCATCTTGTTGGCGTTCGACAAATTAAAACAGTCGATGGCAGAGAAAGCAGACGCAAGGAGCAAATAGAACTGCTCGAAGAATGCGACCATACAGAGGAAAATGCTCACGTTCCTGCTGAAAGCAAAGATTCGAATGTACGTAGGAATGAGGACGAGAGCTATTCTGAGGATTATGAGGCGAATGTAACGAAGATGAGACAAGCCATCACGGATATGGCTGATGTTAACGAAAAGTCTATTTTTCTGGATCATTTACAGGCTAGGGTGAGTCTGTTTTGTGTAGATGGCTTAACGGACAGGGCTAGCATGGATCAAAATATAATAAAGCCATTGTCAGAATCGGTATTGCGAGGTCCACGGATTGGCTTCACAGAGGTACTCAGCGATAATACAGCCTTATTTCGCAGATACGGAGAAAGTACCGAACTGGCCATGCATTCCTTCAAAGTCGGCAAAAGGGTGCAAAAGCAGCTTATGGTTGTCTATTTCAGGGACATTGCTAATTCTGAGCTTGTAGAGGAGGTCAAACGACGGATCAAAACCATTGGTGTGGATGAAGTCATGGAATCAGGCTATGTAGAGCAACTCATCGAGGACAATTTTCTCAGTCCTTTTATGCAAATTCAAAATACGGAGAGACCTTCGAAAAATGAACATAAAAACGAAGTAGGCGGAATGGTGCTGTACAAGCGAAGCGGTCGCTTTTGTCCCCGGATTTCTACCCCACTATAGATTTTATTCCAGAAATCCGGGGGCGGTGGCGATGGGGAGCACCATCCGACTGCGCAGTGGCGCGATAGGTAACTTTTAAGTTCGGCTTATACATTTCCCTAATTCTCTTGGATAGCAATTACGGTTTAATCAAACAGCGGCAGCGTTTCTTCCAACCACGTAATATAGCTTTCTTCCCGATTAATGGCACGGCTCAGCACCAGATAATGTCCGAATTGTTCAGAGTCGGGAGATTGAAGGTTTTCGTCCAGCAGCCGGAGTGAAGTCTTGCTCTCGTATAAATGCTCCAGCTTCTCTTTGCGTTTGGCAATCTGGTCCTCGAACAATCGCTTGTTCTCTTCTTTCGGGATGGCTGCTGAAAAATATAGCATAAGCATAAATTCATCCTTTTCCGTTTCCGGTAAATCTTTGGGACTCAGCAGCCATTCGGTCAGCTCCCGGGTTCCCTTGGGCGTGATGCAGTACAGCTTCTTTTCCAGCTTGGCTCCTGTAATGGAGGTGCGATATTCGATTAACTCTTCTTCGGTCAGCCTTTTGAGCTCAGGATAAATCTGACTGTGCTTGGCGCTCCAAAATTGCCCGATTTCCTTCTTGAATTGGCTCGTAATATCGTAGCCGCTCATTTCCTCTTTGTGAATTAGGCCCAGAATGGCATATTTTAATATACGTTTCAACGTAGCTCTCCTCGCAATGCGGTATTTGACAGTAGTATACCACAGTGCTACAATTTATATGTAATTAAAAACATGTTTAGATTTACATGTTTAAGATTCTATACTTATTATTTTTGCATGATGTTCAATTCATGACAACTCATAATACGGAAAGAAGGATGCAGGATGGACAAGTTTATCGGCAGTCACATGATCTACACCTACGAGAATGGTTGGGAATACGAAATTTATATTAAAAATGAAGACACAATCGATTATCGCATTCATAGCGGCATGGTAGGCGGACGTTGGGTACGTGACCAGAAGGTGAATCTGGTAAAGCTGGTGGAGAATGTGTACAAAGTGTCTTGGACCGAACCGACTGGTACTGACGTTTCTTTGAACTTTATGCCAGAGGAAAAAAGAATGCACGGCATTATTTTCTTCCCTAAATGGGTTCATGAGCATCCGGAAATCACTGTACGCTATCAGAACGATTTTATTCCGCTGATGGAAGAATCACGTGAAAAGTACGAAACCTATCCCAAATATGTTGTCCCTGAATTTGCAGATATTACATTCATAGAAAATGCGGGTGTAAACAACGAAAAATTGATTTCTCAAGCACCCTACGCAGGAATGACAGACGATATTCGTGCAGGTAAGCTGCAAGCATAATCAAGCATTTGCTGATGGTGTAAAGCCTGGGTCTGTGATGAGCAGCTCAGGCTTTTTTGTGCTGATTGGAGAGAGGGGGATTATCAGTGAGCGGGATTTAGAATGAATAGTAGACCAGACCATGCTCGATCAGATAAGAACGGCTAATCCGTGGTTTGACGATGGGCGTTGCAAGAGAGAGACTTTGCAGGTTCACGTGGGTGGTCAGGTCGGATAAGGCGGACAGAGCCAGCTCTGCTTTGACATGTCCCCAGTTGTCAGCGTGGTGCTGAATATATTGGTGAGCCTCGGTAAAGGATAGACCCTTGAGCAAGGTAAACACGGAAGCCCATCGGACGAGGTCGAAGGTTCCTTTGATTTCAGGTAGCTCATATTCTGCCATACCTTGAGCGCCGTTACACGACATGGTGAGCAAGCCACAGCAGCGGTGCTGAACATGTTTAGAGTCTGGAAACTGACGATAGTCATACTGAATGATTGCCATGGAACCAATCCGTAATTGAGTTGCTTTGGACGTTTTGGGCTGGGCAAGCGTCATGCTCATGCTAGAATGACCTCCTTCGATTCACCGTAAATAGGGATGGGAGAATCATACGTCACAGCGGATGTAATGTAAATCACAAACAAGGGCTTAAAATGAGGATGAGTAACGAAAACCGACTTTTAATACTCATGAAAGCGGATACTTTCATCCGTTTCTTTTATTATCTTGCCGATAGTCCTTTATAATGACAAAAAGACAACCCCGGATATCCTTATCCCGGGGATTGTCTTTATGCTCTCTTAGATCCAAAAATCATAAAACTGATCGCGGCTAGAACCCAGACACCAATACCGCCATAGAGCATGATCAAGCCAAAGCCGTGCACAAGCGCTGCATGGACGACGGCTCCAGACGCATCCAGTGAGGATAGTTCTGGCAAACTCTGCTTGAGAGATACAGTATTTCCGACGGCTATTTTTTCGGCTACAGACCGCAATTGCACTGCATTGAGAGTCCCGGAAAGGGCACCCTTCAAATAGGACAGAATACCTTCCTGCAAGATGAATCCCATCACAGCGATGTTGATGGCTAGACTGATCAATCTGGCACTCATATCTATACCGGAAGCCATGCCTGCACGGGCACTCGGGACAGAGCCGGTAGTCGTGTTGGTCACAGGCGTGTTGGTTAAGCCCAGTCCTATACCAGCCAACAAGGAGCCAGGGAGCATGGTCAACCAACTGGCGTGATCGCTGCCGCTGCCATATTTCATTAAAATGAAGCCCATACCGAGGATGAACATACCTGATGGAATGACTATGCGCGGCTGATAGCGGAGTGAAAAACGCTCTGCCAGAGGTGGAATTACCAAGGTGGGCAGAGCATAAGCCAAGAGAGACAGCCCGGCGGGTACGATGCCGTAACCCAGGCCACTCTGGAAATAGATCGGCAGATAGATCATGAACGGCCAGAAACTGAAGTTCATGCCGATGGAGCCAAGGAGAGCGCCAGAGAAATTACGTATCTTGAATACGGAAAAGTCAAACATCGGATGGGCGCTGAGCTTTTCCGCAAATAGAAAAATAATGAAACTTATTGCTACTGCAATAAGGATGCTGATGGATGCTCTGCTGGTAAAGCCGAGTTCTGGCCCTTGCGTGATAAAGTATGCAAGGCCAAAAACTGTCAACGAAAGCGTGATGATGCCGATAATGTCCAACTTTTTCACCTGCGGATCGCTGGACTCCTCTATGCCACCGAAAACAAGAATCAAAGTGAGGATGGTCAACGGAACGTGGACCAGGAAAACCCAATGCCAGTTCAACACGGCCACGATCATGCCGCCGATGATAGGTCCAAAACCGAGGCCGACACCGAACACGATCCCCCATATGCCAAAGGCTTTGCTGCGTTCTTGTCCTTCCTGAAACCGATGTGAAAGAATTGCTATCTGGCAAATCTGCATCGCACCAGCACCCACCCCTTGAAGAAACCGGCTGATGATCAGAACCGATGTGCTTTGCGCCAAGCCACAAATCAAGGATGTAATACCGAACAAGACGAGGCTGATAATAAAAATACGCCTCCTTCCATACCGGTCAGCCAGCGTTCCAACAGCCATCAGAACTGTGGCACATGCAATGGTGTAAGCGTTCATAATCCATTGCATATCCTTAAGATCGCCATGCAATACTTTTTCCAGAGTTGGCAGTATCACTGGCACACTGGAAATTTCGAGGCCGAACATCAATGCGGACAAACATATAGCGGCCAATGCAATGATGTTTTTGCGGGAGAAGGATAGGCTCACTGCGAGGTCCCCCCAGACTTTTGTTCATCTGCTACTGTTCCTGCCTTATTTAATACGTATTTGCTCAAGGGCAGCCATCCTCTCTATCTTTTCATGTTTGGTTCACCTTATCGATGTGAGTTTTATTATATAATCTATTTCATTCATTTTACATAACGCAATCAATCCATTATGATGACTATACAAAGTAATTAAATGAATTTCTCATAAAAACGTTAAATTTAAAGGAGAGCATTCAAAGTGGATCATGTAGACAAACAAATCCTCTTTCATCTTCAAAGTCAGGCAAGGATTTCAATGACGGAGTTAGGAAAATGCGTGGGTTTGTCCCAACCTGCTGTAACAGAACGAGTTAAACGAATGGAAGAAAAAGGGGTTATCAAGGAGTATCGCACTATCATCTCTCCTGAAAAAATAGGAAAGGATACGGCAGCCTATATATTGTTTCGGACTAGAGATTGCCATGCATTTCTTGATTTTGTCCATACATCTCCACATGTTGCCGAGTGCCACCGTATAAGCGGAGAACACAGTTATTTATTAAAAGTAGTGACCAGCTCGACGCGCACCCTCGAAGAGTTTAGCAACCAGTGTGATAAGTATGGAACCTACACGAGCCTGCTTGTCATGTCGTCACCGATCGATCATAGACTTCTCATTCATTCTCTGGAAGAAGCAAGTGGAGCTGCTCATTCAGAAAAAGATTAAGGATGAAAGAAGACACCCTCGGGTATCGGTATCCCCGGGGGTGTCTTCATCATGAAAATATATAGTTAAGCTGATTAAACGGGCGTTACGTCCTGAATCGCTTCTTCTTCTTTCCAAATCACGTTCTCGCGATAGTTTGATCCCCAATCGTACATCGCTCTCAGTACCGGAATCAGGCTTTCGCCATGCTCGGTCAATGAGTATTCCACATGCGGAGGAACGACAGGATAGACTTTACGAAGAATGAGTTGATCCTCCTCCAACTCGCGCAACTGGTTGGTCAGCATTTTTTGCGTAATGTGGGGAATCAGCTTTTTCAGTTCACCGAACCGCTTGGTGCCTTCTAGGCCGAGATGCCACAAAATAATCAGCTTCCATTTTCCGCCGATGACTGCGAGAGTTAATTCTTTATCACAATTAATCAGCTTCAAATCAATCCGGTCTTTTACAGTAGTGATGTTCATCGACCTCCTGTCCGTAGTTACTCTAAGTATACTATTTATGGCTACTATACGCAAAAGGGGATACATCCATTTTGGAAACTAACCATACTTTTGGATACGGATGGACCGGACAGTGACGAGTAATGATTTGTGAGCGTTTGGGAAAGCTATGACGGTTAAAAAGGAATGACGATGGTGTTAAATGATTCCGGCTCCAGCTCAAAATGATGTGTACCCTCTCCAGCGGACAGATTCAGCACACGTGATTCGTAGAACGGGTTGGCAATGACCACTACCGTTTGTCCGTCAGCATTGCGGAAAGCAACGACATTTCCCGTCCATGATCCATGGAGTCCAATGCGTCTCGCACCCGGCAATACAAAATGAGAAAAGTGCTTCATCACGTAATATTCCGGGTTCAGGGTACGCTTACGATCCGCCGGATCAACGGTGATCATCGAATTTTGCTCCCATCCCCATGTGCTCTTGCCTTTCGGCTCCAAAACCATGTTCCAGTAAATATAAGCATTCACGCCATTGGTGAAGTAGTGCTGGTACAGGTTATATACATATTTGGCATAGTCCCACGAATTTTCTCCGTTCCCGCACTCATTTTCTGTCTGCATGTAACGAAGCTCGGGATAGCTGGCTACGGTGCGCTGGATGGCGTTTTTACCTGCCCACTGATAGCCCACGCCCTTAATATATTTGTAGGCCTCTGGGTCACTCAGCACGGTATGGGCATATTCATCGAACCCGGTGGATGTTTTCTTCATTAATTCTTCCCACGGATCGGGGGCATTAATGGTACCCAGCCAAATTTCAGTATCCAGTCCGTGCTCCTCGAAGGCAGGGCCCAAGTAGTCGCGGATAAATTCCCGCAGTTGTTCTCCGGTCCATACACAGGAAGGGAATTTTTGATCGGCAATGACTTCATTTTGAACATGGACCTGATGAATCGTAATGCCTGCCTCGCGGTAAGCCTGCACAAATTTGACGAAGTATAATGCATACGCTTTCAAAATATCCTTTTCCCAGCGCAGTGTGCCATAATTGTAGGCCTTGGGCGATTTCATCCATGTCGGCGGGCTCCAGGGTGAAGCGAACAGCTTCAAGTCCGGGTTAAGTTGTAATGCTTCCCGAATAAAAGGAATGAGATACTGCTGATCACGCTCGATGGAAAAATGCTTCATCTCCACGTCGCCATCCGTTTCATTGTGGCTGTACCATTCCAGCGCGTAGTCACTGGCTCCAATAGGGAGTCGACAAATCGTGAATTTGTGCTCGCCCTCCGGGTGGAAGAGAGAATGAAGCACCTGCGCCCGTTCGTCGCTCTTCAAATGATTCAAGGCCACATAGCTCAGTTCATTAAAACAGCCGCCAAAGCCTTCGACGAGCTGATGCGTTTCCCCCGTAATGGTCAGGTTGGCCTGCTCTTGGGTTTCGCTAAGATGATGAGATCGGGATTGCCAAGCTTGAGCTTTGGAAGTGGAAAACCACTGAATGGTCTGATTGGACATATATTACCCTCCTGTGAACGCTTTTTGTATCTCTTCTTATTATAGGGTAGGATCATAGGAGATGAGATGGTCTGAGCCAAGACAAATTTGCCCTAATCCAAGCTGGATTCTGCTGATCAGAAGTGCCAAGAACACATAAAGAACACATGTCTTTGGTATGCTGATGTCCTAGAATGACCGAAAGAGGTAAGTCAATTGAAAAAAAGGGTTCTTCTCGTCGAGGATGAAATACGAATCCGTGAAGTCATTGCGGATTATTTTAAACAGAATAATTGGGAAGTCTATGAAGCAGGCAATGGAAAAGATGCGCTTATCTGGTTTGATTCGGTGCAGCCCGACCTGATCATACTCGATATTATGATGCCGGAGCTGGATGGTTGGCAGGTATGCCGTCAGGTTCGCAGCCGTTCCGGGGTGCCGATCATTTTACTGACCGCCAAATCCGGTGATGATGATAAAATATTGGGCTTTGGGCTGGGAGCAGATGACTACGTTACCAAGCCTTTTAGCCCCAAGGTGCTGATCGCCCGCGCGAACGCGCTGATGAAACGGGTAGAGGGCCATGTGCTGCCTGAATCACATGTCCAGCGGTTCGGCACGGCGATTCTCAATACGATGGCTCGTCGGCTTGAGGTGGATCAGGCGGAAGTCGAGCTGACGCCCAAGGAGTATGAGTTGCTGCGGCTGCTTATACATAACAAAGGTATGGTCATTTCACGGGATGCGATACTTAGCCGGGTATGGGGGATCGACTTTGAAGGAGACACACGGGTCGTGGATACGCATATCAAAAAGCTGAGAAGCAAGCTGGGCCGTGAATCACGCCATATCCGAACTGTTTTTGGTACAGGCTACAGGTTTGAGGAGGAAGAATGAACAAACGGGGAGTTACCTTTAAATTGTTCATTATGACCGTTGTATTTTTTCTTTGTTTTTACGGCATGGTGATTTTGAGCCAATTGCTGTTTTTTGAAAAATTTTATCAGCAGCAGAAGATTGGACGCGTGGAAAGCCGTTTGCAAAGCTTTGGTCAAAGCTATGTCAAGGAAGTTTGGGGCTCCGACAAGGTTTCACGGGAGGCAGCCCGTTTTATGTTTCAGAATAAGAATCAGTTGGCGATTGTCACTTTGGACGGCAAAGTAAAGCTGGATGACCCGTTCCATATCAATCTCAGAAAAGCAGACGGACAGATCGTTAAAATATCGCTGTCTCTGTTTATGAGCCAATTTGGAGATGAACTGAGGGCGGCCCGGATTCAGCCGGGCGACTCATTAACCGTTGAAGGCGAAGTGTTGGAAACCAACGGCATCTCTTCTGCCCATTTCATTTATCCGACAGGCATTCAGAAGCCTGGCTCCAAACCTATAGGAACGACATCGGAAGAGGCGAGCACAGAGGGCGGTGTAAGGTTGTCCGGTACGGTGACAGAAATTGTGCTGCCGGATCTGAAAACCTGGAGCCAGCGGCAAGGCTTGCTGTTTAGTGCTTTGGAGGAATGGTTTCCTTTGTCGCAGACCCATTTGGAGAAGCTCAAGAATTTTGAAGTGCTGGAGGAAGAGTGGACGGAGCCTTGGACGGGTGTGCGTAATGCAGTCATTGTCCATCCTGTGCGACAAAGCACCGGAGAGATCGACCTGCTGTTCACAGTGACATCGTTGCAGGAAATCAGCGAGACGAATGAAGCTCTGCGCTGGTTCTATCTGTACTTGGGCATCGGGGGTTTTGCGCTGATTCTTATTTTGTCCTTGTTCTATTCCCGAATGGTAACCCGTCCGCTTATTGCCTTGAACAATACTGCCAAACGGATGGCTAAGCTCGATTTTACAGCCCATACACCGATTCGGCAAAATGATGAGCTGGGCAGCCTGTCCTACAGCATGTATACCCTGTCCCAGAACCTGGACACCGCTTTGCGCGAGCTTCAGGAGGCTAACCAGCAACTGGTTGAGGACATGGAGCAGAAACAGAGGATGGAGGCTGTGCAGCAGGACTTTTTTGCCAACGCCTCTCATGAGCTGAAGACCCCGCTTAGTATTGTTAAAGGCTTCGCAGAAGGGCTACAGGATGGCGTTAGTGCCGGTAAGCAGGACCACTATATCAAGGTGATTGTGGAGGAAGCGGACAAAATGGAGCGACTGGTCAAGGATATGCTAGATCTCGCCAAGCTGGAGTCCGGTACTCTCAAGCTTCGCAAAACGACCTTTATACTGAGCGAGCTGGTGGAGGAAGTTGTGGATAAGCTGTTCCATCTGCTAAAGGAAAAGCATCTGGAGGCGGTCATTATCCCTGCGAATGAGCTGCCGATTCATGCCGATGCCGGATGGCTGGAGCAGGTGATTTTCAACTTCGTCATCAATGCCATCCGGCATGCCGATGAAGGAAGTTCGATTACGATCCGTATCGAAGGCTCCGGGGAAATCAATACCTTTTCCATTGAAAATAAAGGGGAAACGATTCCCGACGATCAGCTGGAGCAAATTTGGGAACGCTTTTACCGGGCCGAGCTTTCACGCAGCCGTCAGACAGGGGGAACCGGACTGGGACTGTCGATCGTCAAACGGATTTTGGATTTGCACGATTTTCGCTATATGGCGGAGAATACCAAGGATGGCGTTCGATTTGTCGTCATATTCGGAGGTTAAGCTATGGCAAAGGAGTCAAGCAGTATGAAATGGAATTGGTTACCCTCACTATGCACGATTGCAAATCTGGGGGCAGGGGTACTATCCCTGTTTTACACGATTCATGAGCAATATACGACCGCTTTTATTCTGATTATGGTGGCTGCCTTGTGGGATGTGCTGGACGGTTTACTGGCAAGGCTGCTGCATTGCTCCAGTGATTTTGGCAAGCAGCTCGATTCGCTGGCAGATGTAGTCTCATTTGGCGTTGCCCCTGCTTTCTTGACCTTGTTCTACCAACTGGGAGGTACACATTGGATGGGGCCCCTTGTGGCTGTTTTGTTTGTGATATGCGGTGCGGTAAGGCTGGCAAGATTCAATCTGTTAGCTTTTAGTAAAGGCTTCGTAGGCATGCCAATTACGGCTGCGGGTGTGATTTTGTCCTTCATGTTTTTATGGAGTGAGCATTTGCGGCCCGAATTATTGCTTGGGCTCATGGTAGTGCTTTCTTTCCTGATGGTTAGCCGTATTCCGTTCCCGTCCTTCAAAAAATAACCGATCAGGAGGTGGCACCCTATGGAATGGGCCATGAGTATGATTACACAATACGGGTACATTGCTATTTTTGCACTTCTTGCTCTCGGAATTATCGGCCTTCCGATTCCTGATGAAATTATTATGGTCTTTGTCGGCTATCTGTCCTCCATCATGGTACTGAATTATTCAATGTCTGTACTGGTCAGCTTTATGGGGGCCATGACAGGCATGATGATCAGCTACACACTGGGCAAAAAGCTGGGACAGCCTTTGGTGGATAAGCACGGCAAGTGGTTCGGGCTGACACCAAAGCGGTTTGCAAGGGTGAAGGCGTGGTTTACACGCTTCGGGCTGTGGACCATTCTGGTCGGTTATTTCATTCCGGGAGTCAGGCATGCGACAAGCTATTTGTCTGGAATTAGCGCAATGCCTGTTCGAAAATATATGCTGGTGGCAAGTACAGGTTCTCTCGTATGGACCCTTATTTTTATCTCCATTGGTTA
This sequence comes from Paenibacillus sp. FSL R10-2782, assembly GCF_038592985.1. Taxonomy (NCBI): domain Bacteria; kingdom Bacillati; phylum Bacillota; class Bacilli; order Caryophanales; family Paenibacillaceae; genus Paenibacillus; species Paenibacillus sp. FSL R10-2782. The sequence continues at coordinate 724,797 of NZ_CP151951.1, forward strand.
TGTTACCGGAGCAAATATACACTTTCAGTAAGGCTATACCAAAAGTAATGTAGCATTTTTCATGTATTCCACCGATAATAATAAAGAAACGGTACAACCAGTGAGGGGATCTGTAGTGAACGCTTTTATGAAGCATACTGAAAAATTACCTAGTTTTCTGCAAATGATTCTGAATATCTCGTTGTTTCTGGTCGGACTGATTTTAAGCTTCTTGCTGCTGAAAGAAACATGGTCCATTTTCTCCTATGTTTTCTTGTCTACAGAGTTGGATAAGAATTACTACGAATTCACGGATGAGCTGCTTGTATTCTTTATGTATTTTGAGTTCATCGCATTAATTGTTAAGTACTTTAAAACTAATTTCCATTTTCCTTTACGTTATTTCATCTATATTGGCATTACGGCTGTCATCAGGCTCATTATTGTAGATCACGATGATGCCAAGAATACATTTTGGTGGTCCATTGCCATCCTGATCATGGTAGGTTCTCTATTGATCGCTAACAGTAAATTGTTAAAAAGAGAAAGCTGATCGTTAGGACAGATTACAAGGTTGACAGTCAAGAAGGAGAGAGGGAATAAAGACGAATGGTAAGAAATTGGATGAATCATGCGGGTGTTAGGCGGGGAGCCGTCCTTGCGATAATCATTTTGGCGTTGTTTTTATTAAGAAGCATGATGAATATTATTTTGTTAACCCTGCTGCTTACGATCCTGATCGGCAGTATATATAACGGAGTGACCAAGCTGATTAAGCGGTTCGCCAATGTGCCGCCTACGATTGTGCTGCTACTGGTGTATGTGGTGCTGATTCTGATCATCGTATGGGGAGTTTACCGGATGGTGCCGCTGATTAGCGTGCAGGTCAAGCAGGTGTACCTCATGATTCAGCAAGCATATATGTACCCGGATCGTAACAAATGGAACGAAACGATTATCGAATTTATGAATACGCTGAATGTTCAACGACTATTTGAGCCTGGCTTGAATGCAGTCATGAAAGTAAGTCAATTGGGCACACAACTGCTGGTGTCGATTATTTTGAGTTTATTCTTCCTGATGGAAAAATCCTATATTACACGCTTTACAGCTACGTTTAAGTATAGCAAGCTAGGGTGGTTTTTTGAAGAAGTGGGTCACTTTGGCCGCATGTTCCTGGATACGTTCGGGAAGGTGCTGGAGGCTCAACTGCTGATTTCACTGATTAACTGTATATTGACCACAATAGCGCTCTGGATTATGGGTTTTCCCAATCTGCTCGGTCTTGCATTGATCATCTTCGTATTGGGTCTGGTTCCGGTGGCAGGTGTGTTCATCTCACTGTTGCCGCTCGGTCTGATCGCCTTTAGCGTCGGAGGCATTCATTATGTTATCTATCTGATCATTCTGATCGTGGTGATCCATGCGATTGAAGCCTATTTCTTGAATCCGAAGCTGATGTCATCCAAAACCAATTTACCGATTTTCTTTACCTTTGTTGTCCTGATTTTCTCTGAACATCTGATTGGGATTTGGGGGTTGATTGTTGGTATTCCGCTGTTCGTCTTCTTCCTTGATCTGATCGGGGTACAGCGCAAGCAAGAGAAGGATACCTGATTTAACGAATGCCTGCGAAGCCGCAGGCATTTTTAAATTCTGGGTTATCTGTAGTACACTGAGTATAAAGATGTTGCCAGTTAAATAAGGAAACGAGATGATAAGGGTGGATCAGAAAACCAAGATACTGGCTATATCGGGGAGCCTTCGTCAAAAGTCCTCCAATACAGCCTTATTAAAGGCTACCATTGGGTTAGCGCCAGAGAATATGATATTTACGATGTATAACGGATTGGGTGAGCTTCCTCATTTTAACCCGGATCTGGATGTAGAAGACGGGCCGGCTTCCGTCAAGGAGCTGCGGGAACAACTGAAAGAAGCGGATGGGATATTGATCTGTACGCCGGAATATGGGAATGGTGTTCCGGGTACTTTGAAAAATGCATTGGATTGGATCGTTTCTTCGGGTGAATTTGTAAATAAACCTACAGCAGTTATTAGCGCGTCACCTTCTCCTATGGGGGGGAATCTGGCCCATGCCTCTCTGTTGCTCACACTGCAAATGATCAATGCCGAGATTGTGGAAAATGGAAAGGTCATTATTCCGCATATCACATTGAAGCTAAACCAGGAAGGCGTAGTTACCGATTCTGAAACCAGGCAGGAGTTATATGCATTACTTCAAGGGCTTGAGCAAGCTTGCTCAAGATAGACAGTTTAGAGTAAAACAAAAGCAGACCCTTCATGAACACATCATGGAAGGATCTGCTTTTTAACTTAATTAAATGTTAGATAGTATCCAATAAGCTCTCATATACCTTTAATCGGGCATATACCGTTTCAAGTATCGGATATGCATCATTACTGCCAGAAGCCAATGCAAGAAGTGAACCATGCAGGTGACTCGCTTCAATCGGAAGCTTTTTATGCATATCACGCTGCATGGATGACATCATCTCCGGTCGTAAGGACTCCATCGTTTTCAATGTATGAGCTTCCATCTCTGAATCAATCGGCATCCCTGCGTTGCGAGCAAGTGTGACCATCTCATGCAGCAGCTTTTCGTATATAGCACGTGACTCTGCCGTGGCAAGTATAGTCCCGACAGAGGTATCCATTAGTGTTGTGATTCCGCTCAAGCTGGCAACAAATATATATTTCTGCCAAACTTCACGCTGGATATCCTGACTGCGTGTGACTATGAAGCCTGCATGATCAAGATGATTCAGCAGTATTTGTGTACGCTCTGATTGCACACCGTTCCATTCACCGAAGACGATACGGTGGAATGGACTTGTCTGAACGACAGAACCATCATGATCTAGCGTAGTTTCGATATAACAAAGTCCGCCTAGCACTTTTTCCGGCCCGAACTGCTTGCGTAAAGAGTCAAAATGTTCATAACCATTAAGTAACGGAAGAATGATGGTACGTTCACCGATATAGGGCTCAAGATCGAATTGCAATTGGGGCAGATGATACGCTTTGACCGCAACGATAATGCAGTCGAACGGCTCGACAGCTTCACCATATGTAATAGTACGGATTGGCGTCTGGAAATCTCCATGAACACTTTTAACAATCAGACCGTTCTCTTCCAACTGAGATTTTTTGGAAGGACGTACGAAGAAGGTCACGTCTTCTCCTTTTTGAACAAGACGTCCCCCGAAGTAGCCTCCTATCGCCCCTGCACCTACAATCAAAAATCGCATCATAGGGTCCCTCCCTTTGCTTTTGCATTCCCATACAGTCGTTCTACTACGTTCTCATCTGCTTTAAAAACACGCTCTTCGCCCGGAAAAGAGCGATCCTTCACGTCCTTGACATATTGCCCGATGCTGTCGCGGATCAGAGTACCTATATCCGAATATGTTTTTACGAACTTTTTCTCCCGGTAAGGAGAGGAGTATTGCAGCATGTCATGGTGGACTATACCAGCTTCCTCAGCCAAACGAGCAGATGGATAGTCATACGCCGTGATCATGCTTATAGGTAAACCTTCTCGTTTCATTTTCTTCAATTGCCAAATATTAAGCGCTTTTGGGGTTGCCATGGTTACATCCAATCCTTTCCCTACCTTTGTTTTAGATCACAAAAAAAACCTTTCAGCACATGGCCGAAAAGGTCCGAAAGGCAAAAAAAGAGTCAATTTGCGACCGTTCTTTTGTCTCGGTCCTTGCGGATCAGAGCAAAATCCAACGAGTTCACCTCCATAGGCTCACACATCTACATATTGAATTACACTAAACTAGAGTACCGTTCGAAGTTGTCGATACAGCCTCTCACGGAAGTATATCAAAATATAGGGTTCTTGCATAACTTTCTCTGCAATACGAACAGAACAAGCCCTTCCAACTTCCTGATAGGAAGTGAAAGGGCTGTTCAGCTTGCAGATACAGTATATGAAATATCGCTCAAAGCTTTAGGAAAGGTAAACGACCATTGAGAAAATCCGGGCAGAACGGCGGAAAAGGGCATAAAGAAATCCCGTCAGCATTAACGCCCATAGAACAAGGTCCACAATCGGAATCGTCCCGAAGATCACTCCTTTTGCCTGCGCGTCATACTCTCATTGTAGCATGGACGTGATGTATTTGAAGAGCATGAAGATGATATAATAGGGCACAAATAGGTTTATAGGGCGATGACTAGAGCAGAGGAGAGAAGGCTGATGTATGAGAAGATTGTGGCATATGGTCTAAGCAAAAAAGAAGCGATAGAGGATTACCCTTTTGGTCCTGAGCCACTGGTGCTGAAGGTGGGAGGCAAAGTATTTGCTCTCCTAAGGGAAGCGAATGGAATTTGCCAAGTATCTTTGAAATGTGATCCGGTTATTGCGGAAAACCTGCGCGAGCAAAACAAGGCGATTAAGCCAGGCTATCATTTAAATAAAAAGCATTGGAACACGGTAACGGTCGATTCTACTTTCCCTCTGGAGGATTTGTACAGCATGATCGACCACTCGTACGATCTGGTTTTCAAAAGCTTGACCAAAGCGCAACGTGAAGCCATTACGATGAGAATACGGGCAACCGATCTGTGAAAGGTGTGTTATAAACCAGCATACCATCTTTGGCGAGGTAACCGATGGAATGGAGCATGTCGAAGCACTCAAGCGGGGAGACCGGATGCTTGATATCGAACATTTTTACTTGACAGAAAATACTTAAAGATATATTCTTAATTTAAAGATAACTCATTTAAAAATAATATCAAGGAGTGGAACTGGACATGGGCGAATTGGTAAATATTATTCAAGAGAGAAGATCTGCTTCTAAATTTATGCCTGATGTTGCAATAGATAAAAAAGAACTGGAAGAAATATTCCAGCTAGTGAAGTTTGCTCCATCGGCTTTTAATTTACAGCATGCGCATTATATCGTGGTACAGGATGCAGATACAAAACAAAGACTGCATGACGAGGCAAGCAAGCAGTATAAAATATTAACGTCTTCGGCCGCAATTGTGGTGCTCGGGGATACAGAGGCTTATACAAAAGTAGCTGAATATAATGAAGGCTTTCTGAATCTAGGCGTCCTGAGCAAACAGGAATATGACAGAGAGGTGGAATCGGTGACCCAGTTCTATCGCCAGCGAGGACCTGTCTTCCAAAGAGAAGAAGCGATCCGCAATGCCAGTCTGTCGGCTATGCAGTTCATGTTGATTGCCAAGGACAAAGGCTGGGACACTTGCCCAATGATCGGCTTTGACCCGGAGAAGGTACAGGAAGTATTGAATATTCCAGAAAATCTCGTGCCAGTTATGCTGATTACCTTGGGCAAAGAGGATGAATCGGGTCAGCGGCCACGCGGATATCGCAAGCCGGTTGGACAATTTGTGAGCTATAACGGATTTTGAAATTTATTAAATACATGAGTCTAACAAAAGGAGTGATTGAAATGTCATTGAAAACCGCAGGAATTCACCATATCACGTCCTTTGCAGCAGATCCGCAGGGCAACGTTGATTTTTACGCAGGCGTGCTTGGACTGAGATTAATTAAAAAGACGATCAATTTTGATGCTCCTGAAGTATATCATTTGTATTTTGGTAATGAACAAGGCAACCCGGGAACGATTATTACCTTTTTTCCGGCTCCGGGTACACGCAAGGGTAAGCTCGGAGGCGGGCAAGTAGGAATTACAACGTATGTAGTGCCGCCGGGTACTCTGGATTACTGGGAAAACCGCTTGCACAGCTTGAAGGTATCCTTCACGAAATCAGCTCGTTTCGGCGAATCATTTATTCAGTTTCAGGATAATGAAGGCTTGCGTCTTGAACTGGTGGAGCGGAAAGAAGGCCCGGCGAACACGTGGACAGCAGGCGGTGTACCTGCGGATAAAGCCATCAAGGGCTTTGGCGGTGCCGTGCTGTTCAGTGCTAATTCCAAGCATACGCAAGGTGTACTGGAGAATATTCTGGGCATGACTCCCATCGGAGAAGACGCTGATGCAGGCTACATTCGCTATCGGGCGACTGGGGATTTGGGCAACCTGATCGACATTCCGGTCAAAGATGTACCGTGGGGCAACGGTGGCGCGGGTACGGTTCACCATATCGCCTGGCGTGCACAGGACGATGCGGAACATCAGGTGTGGAACGAAACGGTTCGCCAGCATGGCTTTGGGACGAGTGGTATTGTGGATCGCCAATACTTCAATGCAGTATACTTCCGCGAGCAAGGTGGTATTTTGTTCGAGATTGCGACCGATCCGCCCGGCTTCACTGTAGATGAGGAATTGAATGAATTGGGTCACAAGCTGATGCTGCCTGAGTGGTATGAGCCTCAGCGTTCCGTGATTGAGTCTAATCTGGTTCCCGTTGAAGTTAGAGTATTGAAGCAGGATTAATCATGATGGTTCAGATATATAAGGATAAGTAACAAAAGGTCCAATTGCGGGGTGGTTCTACCGCAATTTGGACCTTTTCGTTTTTGGATTTTTCCAGTGGGCCATACTCCATGTGCTGTCTCAATAGTTCGGCTTCATAGCGGTTAAAGCTGCCTAGATCATTAACAGTTCACGAATCTCCAGCTCAGTTAGTGCCGAAATGGTTTCTTGTCCCGGCTGGATAACCTGGTCGATGAGATTTTTCTTTTTTTGCTGTAATTCATACATCTTGTCCTCTACGGTACCTTGTGCGACGAGACGAATTACCTGCACGACTTTTTTCTGGCCCATCCGGTGGGCGCGATTGGCAGCCTGCTCCTCTACAGCAGGATTCCACCACAGATCATACAAAATGACGGTATCTGCTCCAGTGAGATTCAGGCCGGTTCCTCCTGCTTTCAGCGAAATCAGGAACAGATCGCGTTCTCCTTCATTAAAACGGCTGCACAACTCCACACGTTCCGAAGCGGGAGTCTGCCCGTCCAGATAAAAGTAGGGCACTCCTTCCTGAGCCAACTCGCGTCCGATCAATCGAAGCATCGTCGTGAATTGTGAAAAGATGAGCATCCGCTTGCCCGAACTAAGGCATTCCGTAATGATCTCAAGCAACTGCTCAAACTTGGCTGAGCTTCCGGTGTAGCCCTCGATGAACAAGCCCGGATGACAACAAAGCTGGCGAAGCCGGGTCAGCCCCGCAAGGATCTTGATCCTGTTTTTCTGGAAGCCTTCCTCATTCAGATGCTTTAATGTCTCATGCTGGAGCTTGGCCAGATAGGCCGTATACAGCTTCTTCTGATCCGGCAGGAGCCGCGACACCTGAACGGATTCGATTTTTTCAGGTAGCTCCTTCAGGACGTCGCTCTTGAGGCGGCGCAGCAGAAACGGCCGTACCCGCTTGGCGATCACATTCCGGGTGAGATTGTGAAATGCTCTTTTTCCACCGGGAAATAGCTCGGGAAATACAACATCGAAGATGGACCATAGCTCCTCCAGTGTATTTTCCACCGGTGTTCCGGTAAGGGCAAAACGGTAACGGGCTGTTACATCCTTCACAGCCTGTGCCGTTTGGGTGGCATGGTTCTTGAATGCCTGCGCCTCGTCCAGAATCAGCGTGTGGAACGATAGCTTGCCGTACAAGTCTGCATCCCGACGCAGCAGAGGATAGGAGGTGATGATGACATCATACCGCGCTGCGTCCCTAATGATTCGACTACGCTCATCCGCGTTACCGTCTGCAATGGCGACGCGGATATGGGGTGCAAACTTCTCCAGCTCATTCCGCCAGTTGTACACCAGTGACGCAGGAGACACGATGATGGCTGGAAGCTGCTGCTTACGGATTTCCGGCAGTACAGAGACGAGGAAGGCGATGCTTTGCAGCGTTTTGCCCAGTCCCATATCATCTGCCAAAATGCCCCCGAAACGGTAATGCGCCAGCGTCTTGAGCCATTGAAAGCCGTAAACCTGATAATCCCTCAGGATCGGTGCTAGTGTGTCGGGTACTGGAAAGTCGAGATGATCGGGATTGCGTATATTCTCCAGCAGTTGGCGAAACGTTTTACCCAGCGTCAGGTTCTTCCCTTGATCATGGGGATCTATTAAATACAGTCCTTGCGTAACGGGTATGCGAATTTGTGCGGCATCCAGGTCGCTTTTGCGAATTCCCGTTTCGTTCATGAACCGGATCAGTTCCATGTATTCCTCTGTTTCCAGCGGCAGCAAAGCGCCATTCGGCAAGCGGTGATATCTTCGCTTTTCCTCCAATGATTTTAGCAGCTGGCGGATTTCGGATTCCGGAATGCCTTCGATATCAAATTTAAATTCAAGCCAATCGGTGCGTTCGTCCAGCTCTACTCGTACCTTCGGGGTGGGCAGGGTATTGTTTATTTTCGATTTAACAGCACCTGTGGCATATACCTCTACCAGCTTTTCCAGCTGTGGCACCGTATGATACAAAAAATCATATTCCGCATCCTCATCTTCCATAACATATCCACTGTCTGTCTTGGCGAAGGAGCTATGCTCCATCAGATCCAAAATCTGCTGTTCCTGCTCTCCATCCCGTATCAGAATGCGCTCGTTGTCAGGTTTTCGTTCGTCGATCTCCAGTGGGTTCATGATGATCTCCCCGTATTGGAACTCTAGTCCAGCCAGCAGCTTGTCTCTTACCCGATCCAGATATAGCTTCGCCTTCAATGGCTGCTGTGTGACCCGCTCAGAGACAGAACGTGTCATATGGACACGTCCAAGCTTCATCAGCCCGGGAACAACCTTGTCCATAAAGGACTCCATCTGTTCCGGCGCAATCTGAATCTTCCGCTTATGATGGACTTCGACCATCCGTTTTAGCTCGGACAGACGTTGCAGCGGATCATTCTTTTGCTTTACGAGCTTGCCCTCGGCAATGACGATGCCGTAGTCCTCCATAATGGTTAGATCATCCAGTCCTTGAATGCTTAGCTGGTAGCCTTCGGTGTCAGCCTCGGCTTTATCGAATTCGAATTGCAGCGGCAGCATGTTGTCCGACTGAGGAATGCCCTCGGTTGTGTTTCCGTGAATTTCAAATTGGATTCCCTGTGCTGCTGCCAGCAAGGGGAACAGCTTTTCCCAAGCCGCGGGTGGAATGAGCAGCATCCGTTCTCCACTCATATGGCTGCCAGAGGATGAATACGTACCCGAGGTTTCTCGGATCATGCTCTCATTACGGCGAACCTGAACCAACTGCTGAAGAATGGCGTCATGTTCGAGTCTAAATCGGTACAACTGAGGCTCGTATGAAAAGTTTCTTGTAAACATGTAGCTGTCACCACGATCAATGCTGTCGAGAAAAGGTCGTATTTTCTGAACGATATACAATCGTTTGGGTCCTGCTTTCATCTCTATACCAAACACGTACTTCTGGTAACCATAGGCAAAGGGACGAATCACAAACTGAAAATCCAGAATAGCGCGGGTATCCAGCAGGGTAGGGGTGCTGCGAAGCGGCTTCTTGCTGCTGAATAGCTTTAGCATACTGTCGGTCAGCTGGAGGTCGCTCTGCGTGATACCGGAGAATCGTGCCGCCCGGGCGTGATCATACTGAGCAGCGGTAGCGGTATAGATTCCGTCTGCTTCAGTTCCTTGTACTGAATCCTGGGTCATGCCCGAATGGAGTCTGGAAGCATAAGAACGCACAGACATACTTTTTCCGCTCAGCATTTCATGGACGTTAATAAGAACAGCGGCAATATGCTTACAATACCGTCCAGTGGTCTGAAATGTGCTACAGGTGCATTCCGCGCGGATACTGCCGTTGGGGCGGATCATAGCGGCAACCGCATAGAAGCGACTTCCTTTGATCGTAGCCTCATACACACCATCATCATGATCTATTTGCGTGAAGGCCACTCTTTTGGCCCGATAATAGGCGTCCCCGTCGTCATAAGCGGCTTGACTGCATAGCTGTCTAATGACCCGCCGGGTAAGTTCAAAGCTCATGGCTCGCAATCCTCTCCTGAGTCGTTCCGTTTTCTTTTATGATAACAGAACAGGCGTAATCGTGGACACATGCGGATGGTTATTTGTCCGTTTGGAATATTTTGATATTGTTTTTACAAGCTGTACATAGCAGGATACAATGGAAGTGTATAGAAAGGAGGCGGACGTTTTTGCAAGAAGAAGATAAAAAGGCTAATTCCAAATCCGGCTCATCCAAATGGTATCTAGGCAGTGCGGCGGCGCTGCTTCTTTTGAAAGGGAAGTCGTTGCTAGCTCTATTGAAATTTGGTAAATTCGGCGGTGCGCTGATATCTATGGCGACGACGATTGGCTTCTACGCGCTGCTGTACCCGTGGGGGTTTGCGGTTGGTTTTGTGCTGCTGCTGTTCGTGCATGAGCTGGGGCATGTATGGGCTGCCAAGCGGAAAGGGCTTCCCGTATCGGCACCGTTGTTTATTCCTTTTCTGGGTGCGCTGATTACGATGAAACGGCATCCCCTGGATGCGCAAACAGAGGCGTATGTGGCGATGGGCGGCCCGTTACTGGGAACGGTTGGGGCTATGGCGGTATATGCGGGAGCCTATGCAACGGACAGTCCGCTATTGTATGCACTGGCGTATGTCGGTTTTTTCCTGAATCTGCTCAATCTGCTGCCAATTCACCCGCTCGACGGTGGACGAATTTCCACGGCAGTAACGCGGTGGTTGTGGCTAGTCGGCTTGGTGGGTGGAATCGTCGTCATTGTGTATTTAAAATCTCTTCTATTTTTCCTGATATGGGCGCTCTTCGCCTACGATTTGTACAAAAAATATGTTAAACGCAATAAAGGAGAGGTCAAGGTCCTATCTTCATTGCAAAAGCCGCTGGTTAACGTACAGCATCTGTATGAGCAAGGATACCCGCTACCCGGACCGGAGCATACCCGTAGACTATCCTTTAATACCTACTCGGATCTGGAAGGACAGCAATATGTGACGGTGTATATGGAAAGTCTGGATGTGGAGCAGACGCTTTTGCTGCCACAGCAGTGTCTTGTCCAGGATGTACGGCTGAATGGTGTGGAGCATATCCCGACACCGGATGCGTACCAGCTTAAATTGCTGTGTGAGATTGACTACCTTCCGTTTGAAAATGATAAATATTACGAGGTACCCACGTCATCACGCTGGAAATTCGGGATCGGTTATTTGGGGCTGGCCTTGTTCTTAATGGCGATAATGTATGTGGTGCATCAGCATATTGGGGATGTAAGGCTGTGACCCGAATACCCTGAAGGAGTAATCCTGGATGGAGCACGTGTCGATAGCAATAAAATAGAAAGAGCGCGGCAACTGGGATGTTCGGTGTCACGCTCTTTTTATCACTATGAAAATAGCGAAGTCTCTGTTACCGTGTCTCTATTTAGCTACCTTAATCCTGCTCAGTAACCGGACTCAGCGTTTGGCGGTATTTGAGCGGACTGGTGCCGGTCCAGCGCTTGAACTGTCTGCTGAAATGAGCCAAGCTGGAGTATCCGAGCAGGGAGGCTATCTTGTTCAGCGGCAGATTGGGCTGCTGGATTAGCACTTTCGCCTCGTGCAACTTCGTCTCCGACAGGTAATGACGCGGCGAATAGCCGTATACCTTGCGGAATACCTCCTGTGCGTATCCGGGACTGATCCCGAGGGAGGCTGCCACATCCTCAATGCGGAACGTCGGCTCGGCAGATTCATCATCCCGATAAGGCTTGAATCTGGATTGAATGGCCTCCATAATGGCCTTGGCATACTGAACGGATGAGGGCGAAAGCGTAGGCTCCATCCCGGTAGATATCATTTGCGAGAATATTCCGAACAGCTCAAACAAGGCAATTTGCATGCGAAAACGATCCGCTGTCGTATATTTTCCGTTCTCCTGCATCATGCCAATCCAACTGTGCACGACCTTTTGCAGCTTCATGTTCGTTTCAGTACCGGCCGGGAAAAAAAGCTGATTGCTCTTAATCATCTCCTGACGGAATAACGGATCGTCTATATTAAAATGGGAGCTGAAATAATACATCCCGTCTGGGGAAGCACATTGACTCACATGCTTGAATCCCGGTGGAATGATCAGAATATCCCCGACCCCAACCGAATACACATTGTTTTCCATAATCGTCTCCTGACGACCCTCCAAAATCAGTACAATTTCAAAACCGATATGCGACTCTTCTGGCATACACCAGTTTGTTTTTACCCGGTGAATATGTGCGCCGAAAAATTTTACATTCCAGTCAATATTAGGAAGCCAATGGCAATTTTCGAACAGAGCTGGATCCACTCCAGGATTCAATATCATCAGATCACCTTCGATTAGGGCAAATTTTACACCGCTTAGACAATCTCATTGTACCTAACATGTGGCTATAATAAAAGAGCGTTTACAAATCCTATACTATAAGCTTTTATATAAGATAGCACTTATATAAGGATTGATTGAAAACGGTTCCATTTTGGAATCAGGGGGAACTATGTAAACAACTTTCCAAACCGCAAAATAATGCGCATAGCACATGACACTCTACTACGAACATATTGGAGGACGATCTGATGAAAAAGCTGCTGTATGGCGTTGCTTATTATGATGAATATATGCCTTATGACCGTCTGGACCAAGATATTCAAATGATGAAGGATGCGGGCATCAACGTGGTTCGAATTGCCGAATCCACCTGGAGTACGCATGAACCGCAAAACGGAGTATTTGATTTCACCTCGGTAGACCGGGTGCTGGATGCAATGCATAAGGCGGGTATTGAGGTCATTGTAGGCACGCCAACCTATGCTGTACCGACATGGCTGGTCAAGGAGCATCCTGACGTATTGGCGACAACACCACAGGGCCCGGGTAAATACGGGGCCCGTCAGATTATGGACATTACGAACCCGGTGTACCTGTTCCATGCTGAACGAATTATACGCAAGCTGATTGGACGGGTAAGCCAGCATCCGGCGGTGATCGGTTTTCAGACAGATAACGAAACGAAGCATTACAATACAAGCGGGCCGAATGTGCAATTGCGATTCGTTAAGCATTTGCGTGAGCAGTTTGAATCACTGGAAGAGCTGAACCGCAAATTCGGCCTTGATTACTGGAGCAATCGGATCAATAGCTGGGAGGACTTCCCTTCGGTGGTCGGGACGATTAATGGAAGTCTGGGCGCAGCCTTTTCCCAATTCCAGCGCAAGCTGGTCACGGATTTCCTAGCCTGGCAGGTTGCGCTCGTGAATGAATACAAGCGGGAAGACCAGTTTGTTACGCAAAACTTTGATTTTGAGTGGAGAGGCTATTCGTTCGGCATTCAGCCGGATGTGGATCATTTTGCGGCGTCTCAGGCATTTGATGTGACGGGGGTGGATATTTACCATCCAACACAGGATGATTTGACCGGGATTGAAATTTCCTTCGGTGGTGATGTGGCGCGCTCCACGAAGAATAATAATTATTTGGTGCTGGAAACGGAAGCGCAGGCTTTTACCCATTGGGTTCCTTATCCGGGACAATTGCGACTGCAAGCGTTCAGTCATCTGGCTTCCGGGGCCAATATGGTGGCCTACTGGCATTGGCATTCCATCCATAATTCCTTCGAAACCTACTGGAAGGGTCTGCTGAGTCATGATTTTGAACCCAATCCTGTCTATGAGGAAGCACAGACGATTGGGAAGGATTTTGCAAGATTATCCCCTCATCTGGTGAACCTGAAAAAGAAAAACAAGACAGCGATCCTCGTCAGTAACGAAGCGTTAACGTCGATTAACTGGTTCAAGTTCAATATGAACAGTCCACTGAATTACAATGACATTGTACGTCGCTTGTATGACGAGCTGTATAAGCTGAATATCGGTACGGACATCGTTCATCCAGGTACGGAGTCATTTGACGGCTATGATCTCTTGATCGTACCCGTTCTCTATTCTGCACCGAATGCATTACTGGAAAAGCTGAACCGTTATGTGGAAAACGGCGGTCATGTGGTATACACGTTCCGAAGCGGGTTTACCGATGAGCATGTGCAGGTGAGAACCTCCCGGCAGCCGGGCGTGATTAGCGAAGCTTGCGGCATTCATTACAGTCTGTTCGTGGAGCCGAAAAATGTAACGCTCAAGGATAATCCTTTTGAAGTGACAGCAGAGGAGAATCAGGTGGATACGTGGATGGAGCTGATTACACCGACAACTGCCGAGGTGTTGGCCTATTACGACCATCCGCATTGGGGCAAATATGCCGCAATTACACAAAACCGTTATGGTCAAGGAACGGCGACCTACATCGGCTGTGTCGTAAGCTCGGCGGTCATTCGTGAGCTATTCCGTTCTGTTGCGAAGCAGGCGGGAGTGTGGGGAGTGGACCAGGAAGCGTCGTATCCGATCATTGTTAAATCCGGTACAAATGAGCTGGGACGGACGGTTCGGTATTATTTTAACTATTCCGAACAAGCAGGCTCAGTTGTGTATCCGCATGGAGGCGGCAAGGAGCTGATCGGACAGCAGACAGTTGCTCAAGGACAAACGCTTCAATTAGAGCCTTGGAGTGTTATAATTATCGAAGAAGCGTAAATGATGAGTAATGAGCTGAAATCGACATATAAATGAAATCATATATGTGTCCAGCCGGGAATACCCGGAAAATGAGCGCCCCTGCGTATAGCGGGGCGTTTTCGCATATGGCTGAACAGAGGAGAGCATCACTATGCCAACCCGAGTAGTCCGCTGGTTTCGGGCGCTGACAGCCCCCTATCGACGCAGCATTCAGCTCAAGCTGATTCTGACGATGATCGTCCTTTCTGTGTTGCCGGTCATCGCCGTTACGGTGCTGGCTGCGGAAAAAAGCAGAGCGTCGATGGAAACCGAAGTGGTGGAGACGAATATGTCCAATATGAAATGGACGGGAATCTATGTCAGTGACCAGTTAGATCGTCTGAACCACCTGATTTACAGCATTCAGATCAGCCCCGATCTGAGCGATTATTTGAATGAGCGTGAGCCGGGCAATCTTTCCAGCCAATTTAATGCACAGCGGAAAATGCTCAATACGCTGGCGAATGTATATTATTCGGCCGGGAGCCATGTGATCGGCATCCAGCTCTATTTGAAGCAGCCGCAAACGCTGTTTACTTTCAATGGTATGCAAAATGACATTACGACGGTGAACGGTATACCCTCTCAGTATGCTGAGATGTGGAAAGCGAATAAGGATTATTCGATTCGCACAAGCCACGCTGACCCGGAACGATTTATACTGACGCGCAGTATTCGGCGTTTTGAAGATCGGAAGCAGACGGGAGCTATTTCGCTGGATGTACTGTGGTCCCAATTCGATCAGACGCTGGGTTTGCTGGGTCAGGGGGACCAGCAGCAGGTTTTTATTACAGATTCGGATGGAAAGGTGATGTATCCGTCGCAGGTCCACCAGTCGCCTCCTGCGGAGGTATTAACAGCACTGCGTGATGTTCGGCCGGGTCCGGGAATGATCAAGACTGCTGGTAATTATGTGTTTTATAATGATTTGGATGTGGTAGGGCTGCGGCTAGTCAAAATCGTACCTACTTCCTCCATTAACCATAGCGCTTTTTCGACCATGCTGTACGGGATTATTATAGGCGGGATTTCCATATTGGTTTCGATCTGCATTGCTGTTTTCATCGCATGGCGTACAGCACGCCCGATTGTTCATTTGGCCCGTTCGGTGCAGGAACTGGATATGATCAAGGGACCTGCTGGAGAACCCAGTACACGCCCGGATGAGATTGGAATGCTGGAAAGAAGTTTGCATGGCATGGCAGGACGAATCCGCGAGCATATCCAGACGGAATACAGTATAAATTTACAAAAAAAGACGGCTGAGCTAAAAGCGCTTCAGGCGCAGATTCATCCCCATTTTCTGCAAAATACGCTGCAAATGATTGGTAGCATGGTATTTTCTCAAAAGCCGGAGGACACGTATGAGGTCATTCGGTCGCTGAGTGAGATGTTCCGCTACGTGGTACGGGAGCCGCAGGATATGGCCTCTTTACGTGCGGAAATTGACCATGTAGGCCATTATATGCGCATCCAGCAGCGACGGTTTCCGCGACGACTGGTGTTTCAGGTGGAGACGGATGAACAGGTGCTGGATGTTCGTCTGCCCAAGCTGTCGCTTCAGCCATTGCTGGAAAATGCGTTTCAGCACGGACTGGACCGTAAGGCGGGAGCATGGTGGGTGGGAATCCGAGTAGAGATTATGGAAGAAGACCTATGCATTACAGTCTGCGATAATGGTAGCGGCATGACTCACGACAGGCTGGAAGAAGTAAGGGCACGACTGGAAAATTCATCAGAGGAGCCGATCTGGGCGCAGGGCAGTCATATCGGATTAAGCAATGTGGCTTCACGCATAAGGATGAATTTTGGAGTGAATTACGGGGTGACAATAGACAGTAAGCCGGGAATCGGTACACGTGTCACCATTCGCGTTCCATTCATATCAGCAGGGGAGGGAAATGGATGATCCGAGTATTAATCGTCGACGATGAGCCGTGGAACCGGGATATTCTAAAGACATTTGGCGCATGGGAAAGGCTTGGAATGTCGGTGGTTGGCGAAGCAGAGGATGGAGATGAGGCGTTCAGGCTCGCCGGGGAATTATCCCCGCAGATTGTGATTACCGACATGCGTATGCCAGGAGCGGACGGAGTGGAGCTGCTGCAAGCGCTGAATCACCATTTTCCCGATATGAAAATTATTGTCGTGAGCGGCTATGACGACTTCGCGTATGCCAAACATGCCATTCGGTACAAGGCCGTCGATTACTTGCTGAAGCCCGTCAATCCCGTCGAGCTGAATGCGGTGCTGCTTAAATGCAAAGACGATCTGGAGGCCAAGGAAGCGGAACAGCAGCAGCAGGAGGCGGTGGAGCTGGACTATGAGTTCTTCCACAAGCTGTCCCGGTATAAGCAACTGCTGCGGCTTTATTTTAATGAGCTGAACCGGGAAGGCGTACAAATGACATGTAAGCAGGTTTTGCAGGAACTGGAGAGCTACGGGGAATCCAGTCCACATATGCTGGGCAGGCTGGTGCAGGAGCTTCTTTCCCAGCTTAAAGAGCTGGCAGCGTCCAACGGGCTGGATACGCCCACTGCCAAGGCTGGATTTCCGCTTTCGCAGGACATGCTATCCTCTGCGGATCGTGCGCTGGAGTTCCTGTCGGTATGTTATGTGCAGGAGCTGGAGCAACTCATTCGGCAGCGGAAGTATAAGAACAAGCTGAATCTGGAGGAGGTTCGGCGCTATATGGACAGCCACTTTGCAGAGCCGATTACACTGGAGCAACTGGCGAAAAACTTTTTTGTCAGCAAGGAGTATATGAGCAAGGTATTCAAGCAGGAGTATGGTCAAAATGTAACGGACTATATCGTGCAGCGGAGAATGGAAAAAGCGCGCGAGTGGCTGACAGATAAACAGATTTCGATTAAAGCGGTGGCGGAGATGGCGGGATATGAGGACGTATCGTATTTCTATCGGGTGTTTAAAAGGCATTTTGGCATGGCGCCCGGTGAAATGAGGAAGGAGCAATGATGTAGAGAGGATCACAGCCGTAGTTTAAAAAAATCCAACCCAACAGGCTAATGATGTCCAATGGCAGAAGTGACCTCCCACTTTATAATGAAAGCGTATACAAAACAAGCAGTACAAAGGAATTAGCAGCCAGTGGGTCACAGTTATTTTCAAAATAGGGGAGGTCATTTTGCATGAAATTATGGAAAGGTGTATTGAGCACAATGCTGGTTGGCACGTTGTTGGCCGGGTGTGGAGCGAATTCTTCAGGTAGTGACAGCAGCGGTTCCGGTGGAGACGGTAAAACGGTTAATCTCAAAATGTTTATCGCCCAGCCTCGTTTGAAGGAGCATTACGATAAATATATTAATGCATTCGTAGCGAAGGAAAAGAAAGATAAAAATATCGACGTTACGGTGCAACTGGAGATGCCGCCTGCCGACAATGCCCCACAAATTTTGAAGACAAGACTCGCATCTAACGATGCGCCGGATGTGTTCGCTCTGCATGCAGTGAATGAAATTCCTCCGTTCTATAAAGCGGGCTATTTGGAGGACTTGTCCGGGCAGCCATTTGTTAGCAAATTAATGGATAGCGTGAAGCCTTCAGTGACGACGAAAGACGGCAAGGTCGTGGCAGTTCCTTTGGAAACGATTTCATGGGGCTACTTGTACAATAAAAAGATATTTAAGGACCTGGATTTGAAGCCACCGGGAACACTGACCGAAATGAAGGCTGTGGTCGAGAAACTGAAAGCGAATAATGTGAAGCCGTTCCTGCTGTCCTACAAGGAATCCTGGATTCCACAGTTGTTTGTACCGCTGACAGCGGGTGCGATGATGAACACACAGAACAAGGATTTTATCGACCGGATGAATCAGGACAAAGGCTCATTTTCCGAAATGAAGAGTATGTTCGACATTATTGATCTGGTGAACAGCAACGGTACAGACAAGGCGCTGGAAATTGGCGGGGATGACGGTTCGGCGGCCTTTGCTGCGGGGAAAGCAGCGATGTGGATTCAAGGGCCATGGTTTGCGGAAACGATTTTGAAATCTGATCCGAAGATGGATTTTGGGGTAGCCCCACTCCCGATCAACGATGATCCGAATGCGACATTGATCAATCTGTCCACTTCGACTTCGCTGGCTGTATCCTCTACAAGCAAAAATAAAGAGGTTGCGCTCGATTTTGTCAACTATGTATTGGACGATAAGGATTCCAGCGCATTCTATGAAGCATTGAAATTCAACCCGATCTCTAAAGTGCATACGTTCAAAAGCTATCCTTGGGTCAATGACGCTACCGAATATGTGAAAGCAGGCAAGTCGTATCAAGATCCGTCCATTCCGCAAGCGGTCAAGGATGAGGCAGGCAAATCGCTGCAATCCTACTATGCAGGCCAGCTCTCGCAGGATGACGTGATTAAGGCGCTGGATAAGGCATGGAAATCGTATAACAAAGTGAACAAGTAAAGGAAACCTACAGAAATACATCAGGAGGGGGAGACTCCATGCCCTTTAAAATCTATAAAAAATATGTGATGCTGCTGGCGTTTACCGCCCCGGCGCTGATCTTTTACGCCATCTTCCTGCTTATTCCGACGATCAGCGGCATGTACTACAGCTTTACAGACTGGAACGGTTTGAATCCGAATTACAGCTTTATCGGCTTGGGAAACTTTGTGGAGGCGCTGAAGGAGGACCCGGATTTTCTAAATTCACTCTGGTTTACGCTCAAATATGTACTGGTCATGATTGTACTGCAAAATGTGCTGGCGCTAGTGCTGGCGGTGCTGATTGAATCACGTACGCGCACCAAAGGATTTTTTCGGACGATATTTTTTATGCCCAATATGATCAGTACCATTATTAGCGCATTTATGTGGACGTTCGTGTTTTCCTCCGTGCTGCCGCAGATTGCCGAAAAGACAGCTATCGCCTTTTTGGGCCAATCGTGGCTGGGCGATCCGAAGGTATCTTTCTTTTCCATCATTATTGTGTCGCTCTGGAATGGTGTCGGCTATATGATGATCATTTATCTGGCTGCGCTTCAGGGTGTACCGCAAAGCTTGAAGGAGGCCGCTATTATTGACGGGGCGAACGCGTTCCAGACGTTAAGAAGTGTGACGCTGCCGATGATTACCCATGCGATTACGATCTGTTTCTTCCTCACGCTGAACGGTGCCTTCAAGGTCTACGAGGTCGTCTATGGACTGACTGGCGGGGGGCCGGGGCGCAGTACGCAGGTGATTACGATGAACATTTATGAGGAGGCGTTTTCCAACAACTTCCGTTATGGTTATGCGAGTGCCAAATCTCTTATTTTGTTCGCCATCGTGCTGATCTTCACGCTAATTCAGCTACGTGTAATGAAGAAGAGGGAGGTGGAGGCATGAGGCTAAAAAAAGCCAATTCCTTGCTGGTTACTCTGATCCTCTGTGTGGGCGCTGTGGTGTCCTTCTTCCCGATCTACATGGCGGTAATTAATTCCTTTAAAACGCAGGGTGAGATGTTCGCATCCTTTACGGCGCTGCCGACGAAGCTTCATTTTGAAAATTACAGTCAGGCTTTTCACCAGACCCATTTGCTGAACAGTGCTCTTAATTCCACAATTATTTCTTTTATTGGAATAGGCGGCATCGTGATCTGTTCGGCGCTGGCGGGCTACAAGCTCTCTCGTACACGGGGAAAAATGAGCAGTGCGATCTTCTTCCTGTTTGTCGCATCCATGCTGGTACCGTTTCACTCCATTATGATACCGCTTACACGTATGGCAAAGGATTTGTCCGTCCAAGGCAGTACGTATGGCCTGGCGCTGATCTATATCGGCTTGGGTGTAAATATGGCGATCTTTTTGTACCATGGATTCGTCAAATCCATCCCGCGTGAGCTGGAGGAATCGGCACAGATGGATGGCTGTAATGAATTCCAAACGTTCTTTCGGATTATATTTCCTTTGCTGCTGCCGATCACTGTCACGATTGCGATTTTGGATTTCCTGTGGATTTGGAACGACTTTTTACTTCCATTGTTGATGCTGACGGATGTGAACCACTACACCCTGATTCTTTCGACAAACATGCTGTTCGGGGAGTATAACAAGGAATGGTCGCTCATTCTGGCTGCACTTGTACTGACCTCCATCCCGGTTATCCTGATCTATTCGTTCTTCCAAAAATTCATCATGGAGGGCATTGCAGAGGGAGCAATTAAGGGATAAAATGGAAAGCCTTCCTATCAACAAGGAAGGCTTTTTTTCTGACTCAGCTTTTTTCGCGCCAACGTTTCAATAAAAAGATAGGAAGGGTTACAAACAAAATTGCAAAGGCTACAATGATCCACCACTGAGGGTCAATGATATACAACACGACTCCGATCAGCAGGACTGTTGTTATTATGGAAATTCTCACCTTCAACATTGTGCTTTTACTCACCCTAGCTTCTAATTTTGGCAGCGTTATGAGGGTGATTGCAGTTAACACCGCAAAAAATATTGAGGTGAATGAATTATACATAATATCAGCTCCTTGATCTACCCACCCAGGATTGTTCGGATTTAATGTGATAAAACAAAAATCCTCCGTTAAGACAACTTTCACTTCGAGAAGTTAGTTTATAATTAATAATAAAAGCGTAACTGTTATCAGAGTTAGATATATACTAGAAACCAGTTTTCCCATTTCAGCTCCAAATGCTTTAGGATTTTTATATCCAATGATTAAACTGGGAATAAAGAAAATAATGGATAGAAAAAAGGTGTAGTGAAACCCAGTATTATTAACACGGTTAGACCATGCGGGCAATCCTAAAAGGGAAAGCAACTGATCCCCCAATATGTAATTGCCAAATTCAAAAGAAACAAGCATACCAAGAAGAGATAAAAGCAGTGAAAGTGATCCCCAACCTACTTTTTTTTCGTTTTTCTTTAGAAAATTGAATATAACTAGTAAAATCGCAATGGCTTGTATGCTGTATGTCAATATTGATGAAAATGAATGCTCCATGAAGGACCTCCTTGAAATTATTTGTCTATGTAATATATGAAGTAAAGTCTACAAACAATACTAGTGGCCCTTAAAGATGTGTTAGGAGCCACCAGTAAAAACTAATTTATTGTTACATAATGAGAGCCAGTTACACTTTCACTGTATACTGTCCCAGCACCTTGAAAGAAAATAACTAAACTATATCTTCCAGAGCCCTTTGTTAGCCACTTTTAAGTTGCTCATTTACAGATTCAACAACTTAAGAGTAGTTATCAAAGACCTTTTCGGTAACCACTTCTTTCATTACTTAACACAACCGTAACATATATAAGGAATCATTTGTATAATTATTTTGAATAAAATGTAAAATCATACTAAGGTACCATACTACCATATTTATCCTTTCGTTTATAAAATTACTCTCATTCAAAGCATATATTTCTATCTTTATGAAAATAAGGATCATATGTCTTGGAGGGGTGTATACAATGAATGATGCGATAATGAAAAGAGATTTAGATAGCTTAGGGAGAGTTGTAATCCCAGTGGAAATAAGAAATCGATTGGGTATCAACAAGAACACAGAAATGGAGTTTTTCATAACTGAAAGCGCTATTGTTATGCGTAGATTAGAAAGTGAATCATGTCTCCTATGCGGAGGAAACAAACAACTCATTTGCTTCAAAAAATCTTATGTATGTATCTACTGTGCAAATGGCCTCAAAGGGTAACCCAATCGCTGAAAGTCAGCTACTTTCTACATCAGGAGATATTCAAAATTTAACCGATGCACAAATGGTTAAGCTCCTGCTAAGCCTCATGAAACAATATCCTGGTGCTTCCATGAAAACCTACGCGCAGCTATTAAAGATCTCACCAACTTATGTCTCTTTCCTTAAAAGTAAGACGATTGAAATAGATCTCCTTAAGTAAGACTAAGTGTTAAAATAACTGCATGAGCGGCCTAATCACAAGTTTCCCGCCCAATCGGTTATATTTAAGCAATCGGATTTTTTTCTCTTACATAAAAATGGCGGTTATATTGATTTATGAGTTCGTCCAGGATCATAGATTGTTTTAGTACACTGGCGTGAGCGAATCCGTATTTTGCTTGCAAATCATAGAGTTTTTGCCGATCTTCCTCCAACCGTTGACGCAAAATGTCGTCTCTTATCATAATATATCCCTCCTTTTCATATTTTCAGTTTAGGGAAGTATGTATGAACTTACAATAAATAATAGTTTGGTATATTTTTTTGTTTAAATCAAAAAAAGACCTGCTCCTATAAGCAGGTCTCGAAATCAAATATTTATTTAATACTAAAGATTCTTCACATGCCCCCATGGTTTCCTGTCGGCTCATAATTATTCCCATTACCTTGGTATGGGAAGGGGGGAATCACTATCGTCAATAATAGAAAGCTAGTCACCAATAAGATCAAAGCCATTTTACTCTTCATGTACATCCACCTGCACCTCACTAATCAGATTTCGGTAGGCTGCTTGTGTCTCAGATGATGCATTCTCTCTAAAAGACTCAAACAGTTTCACACATTCAAGTATATATGACTTATTATTAATTGCAGTAGATTTTTCCAAACAGCTTAACAAAAATCTAAAACCTTTTGAAAACACATTCTTATGCAAATAGTAAACAGCTAACTGTTTCGTGAAATGAGTTAAGCGTTCTGTGATAAATTGTTGATTGTAAACGCCACCACTTTCTTGCTCCTCCAGAAGTGATAATATCTCTGGTTCAAACTGCATAAGTATATCATCTACATTTATAGTGTATTGGTTAGCTGCATCAATGATGTTATCTAATCCGGGAAGTATCTCTTCTTTTTTCGAAGAGAAATAAGCAATGTAATCAGGAATTACGCTTACTTCGCCGGACATCAGCTTATTGACATAAATATTAGCTTTTGCCCACGTTTCATACTGATGCTTCCACCTCAAGGAGCTTTCATCTGTTTCCTTTACCCAGCTAAGATCAGAGTAAGCGTAATTATGCTTAAGAGCCTGTTCATAGTCTTTTTTAACGTAACAAACCTCGGCTTGAAGTAAATGTGAGAATGCCCAGTAAGCAAACGTAGGAGGTGAACCCTGATTCTTTAAGATATCTTCATCTACATTTTGGTGTTTACGTTCCGATTTCATTTGTACTTCGGCCAAATTTCTTAATGCTATAGCGAACTTATCTACCTTCTCCCACTTGCGCAATGTGCGATATGTGTTAACCAAATCCTTTAACGCATCTAACTGGTCAATTTCATCAAGACGATTAACATAAGTCTCAAACTGTACAGCAGCTTCATAACTTCTCTCTTGGTCATCTCCTTGCCTGCTCTGAAACAGGCGGTACTGACATATAGCCAAGCGCTCCGAGTGCTGCTTATTTTCACTTAGAGCAACATTCTCATAAAGTATGGCCGCTGCTTCATACAGTTTTTCTTGGAAAAGCTGCTCGGCAAGTTGGAATAAAGGATCGGCATAGCCCAACTTATCCAATAGCATATTCACGACTTGATGAATGCAATCCAACTTGTTTAATTTTGCACAATTTTCCAAAAATGGACTCATTCTACGCCAGTTGGGACTAGCATCAGCCAAACATTCGGGGATATAACGTTCATAATAATAACCAACGGGATGCCCCATCGCTTCTGTAATTCGGTCTAGCTGATAGACTGAGAACTTACGGTTTCCATTAATGAGGCTGCTAACTGTGCCGGGATTCATCTTTGCTTTTCTAGCCAGATCGCTAATGTTTAAATCATGTTCGGTCATGTACTTGATCAATTCTGCGAGTATCGTGGTTGTATGGGACAAAATAAACCACCCCTTTAAAGGAAACTTATTAGGATATCAACCTATTTAAAATAGAAACATCAGAATCAAATGATAAAATGTCAATTTCGGAAATGAGTATACCATCTTTTGGGATGTTTTCATATACATTTCAATACGGGATTCTTACCTTTAATGCTTTACCTAATCACAAGAATCCCGCTGCAACAGCGATCGTAAGATCAAATGGAACGCGGAGCGGCCTTAGCCATACAATATTTCATCTGAATGTAAAAGGGGATGATTATGTTGGCTACCTTCTCGGCCGCCCTTCAAGTGAAAAAGCGGATGGCCAAGCAAGTTTTAAAAATGTCCGGTGTCCACGGCATCGGCGTTGGGTATAGGGACCCTGCTCGTCCCAAAAGAGGGGCCGCTGTCATTGTGTATACAGATCGGCTTGCCACAGCCTCTACAGGACTTCTGACGGCTACTGCACTAGGCAAGCAAACGAGAGTTCCTGTCCGAATTGTAAGGTCTGGAAAGATGAAAGCCCATGCTGCGGACTACATGACGCGTATACGCCCGGTCATCGCCGGCTACAGTGTCGGGACGATTGAAGGCTCCGGTACAACCGGACTCATCGTTGCCCCAACTGGAGCGCCGGCTACCCGCTATCTTTTCAGCAATAACCATGTACTCAACCCGTCCAATACAGATAACCGGGAGGCCTCGCTTCAGCCAGGCGGAGCCGATGGGGGGACGGCTACCCGAGATCGTATAGGGCGTTTATATCGGTATATACGCCTGAACCCAAAGGGAACCAATTTCATTGATGCGGCGCTTTCCTTGCCGACCCGCAACAGCTTGCTCAGTCCGCGTTACGCTACGGTAGGAGTTGTTCCGGGGCATGTGACCGCTTATCGTGTGGGAGAAAAATTCAAAAAGGTGGGGCGTACGACCGGATTGGTGAAAGGTACGGTAGAGTCCGTCTATACGGATCTACAAATTAATTACGGCGGAAGCTTGGGGCTGCTGACCTTCCAGGATCAGACTGTCATTAGAGGTACCACTCCTGTATCGCTGCCCGGGGATTCCGGCTCTGTCTGGCTCAGACGGTCGGATAATTATGCGGCTGCGGTCAATTTTGCAGGCACGGCAGATGGTCGTATGTCCATTGCCTTCCCGGTGCAGTGGTTCATGCAGGCGTTTAACACACGGGTAGCCCGCCCCGTCGGGGCAGGCCAGGTGCGCAGAGTAGATACAGGATCATCTCCACGCTCTTATACAAGACAGCTCACCAGCAAGGAATTGGCACGCTTACAGCCAAGAACAACACGGATTAAACGGAGTTAAACGCCCTACAGATGGAAAAGCTGCCGCTAATCACTCCGGTGAAGCGGTCGCTTTAAAAGCTTTCCATAGGAAGGCTAGCTTCGGAAGCACCATCCATCTGCGCAGTGGCAATATTGGTAACCTTTAAGATCGGCTTATATAGCGTGAATGATTCACGATGCAAATCATTCACGGCACAAATCATTCATAAGTTAAACAGTTCATGGCATAAAATAATTACATCCGTTTAATCTGTCCCTTCGGCATACGAGCTGGCAACCTTGTAAAATTTAAAGGCATACGTTTTGCTTTCGCCTGGAGCCAGCGACAGACTGGTGTTGGAAAGATAGCCACGGTTGGTGCTCCTCGACTCTCCGCAGGTCCTGATATTCAAGACCTGCGCCTGTAGAGGAATCAGGGACAAGCAGTAGATAAGGCCCGATGCCGCCAGACCAATACTCGTTAAACGGCAGCGGCAGTCCCCAATCTCCGATTTCCAGCATTTGATAGGAAGTGCTCGTTACTTTCATCTGCCGTATTTTGTTTGGGTGCGTTGGAGCTGTTCATGACATAGTTCGTATTGAATGTGTCTCCTACCAGACGTAAGGAAGAGATATCCCCGTAATCTCCGACCGAGATGGAGAATTCATTATTCGATAGCTGTACTGCCTGTATAAAGCCATTGTTACTGCGTCGCATCATCATATAAACTGGACATATGCCGGAATAAGCATTCAGAAGGTGGAGATCGCTATGGAAATTAAGATACAGTTGCCGAAAATTCCTTCAGACTTACCTGTATTAACCGATGAAATGTACTCCTTACGGTCCAAGGATGAGTTTAACATGGGCTCTGTAGAGGATATGACTATGGATAATGTAGAAGCTACCAGGGTTTCGTTGGAGAAGATGATTTTTAAAAATGTAACGATTATGGAATCGTCATTGCCGGAAAGTGAATGGACAGATGTTATTTTCGATAAATGCGACCTGTCCAATATTAACTTTTCGGGTTCCTTTATTCACCGGGTTGAGTTCAGAAATTGCAAGCTGCTCGGAACAGACTTCTCCAGAAGCAGACTCCAAAATGTTCGTTTTGTGGATTGCTTAGGAGATTATTCGCTGTTTCGCTTTGCCAATTTGAAACAGGTTGGTTTTGAGGATTGCTCCTTGATTAGCGCGGACCTTTATCACATGACGCTACAAAAAATCTTTTTTACCCGTTGCAATATGGATCAGGCTATGCTGTCGGGTTCCAAGCTCAAGGGGGTTGATCTGAGCGATTGCGAATTCGATGGACTACAGGTGGATATCGAAGACCTGGACGGGTGCATGATCTCACCGCATCAGGCCTCGTCTTTTGTGGGATTGTTAGGGCTAGTCATTAAATAAGGGGGGCTAATGTTGTTTCAGTATCAGGAGCAGCAATATGAGGGCATTGATTATAGCGGGAAAGATTTAAGGGAGGGTGAACTTATTCGGTGCACCTTTGAACGTTGTACGTTTACGAACGGTTCGCTGGAGGAAATCATGACCAGCGAATGTCGTTTTATCGAATGTGATTTTCAAGGGGCGTTGTTGAACGGTTCCATTCATACTGAATCGGCTTTTATAAATTGCAGCTTTATTGAAGCCAACCTGTTCGTCTCCAAATTCAGCAATTGTAAAATGACGGGGTCAGACTTTTCGAAAGCAAAAATAGATGGTATTACGCTCGTTCAGGGGGATTGGTCGTATACCAATTTGCGGCAGGCCCGGCTGGAAAAGCAGGATTTGAGAGGAGTACGCTTTTATGAAGCGGATCTCTCAGATGCCAATCTGCAGAAGGCAGACCTCAGAGATTGCGATCTGACCAGAGCTATTTTAGCTCATGCCAAGCTACAGGGAGCCGATTTACGTGGTGCTAATATGGATGGAGTCGATTTTAAAGCATTTGTTGTCAAAGGTGCACGGATGGATCGGGATCAAGCTCTATCGTTCTTGCGCTCGTATGGTGCGAAGGTCGATTGAGGCGGAGGTTCCACTCATTCTTTGATCCTATCCCAGGTCTGGCGCAGGCGGTTAATACCTTCAATGATTTGGTACTCCGTTAAATGGGCAAAAATAAAACAGGCGGATGGGGGGCCTGGTGTCAGTTGGTAATCGGCTGCATCACGCCATGTGACTCCAAAAGACCGTGCTGCCTGCATCAAATGGTGATACTGAGCAGGCTCATGCTTCCAGATGGCGTAGGCATGCAGGCCGCAATCGGTCTGATGCCAGTGAAAAAGTCCACTCAACTGCTGCATTTCACGCTGGAACACGTCGTAACGTGATCTGTACATCCGGGTCATCCGGCGAAGATGGCGAACATAGTCTCCGCGCATCATAAAGCGTGCCAGTGCGCGTTGCTCCAGACGGGCAGCAGGCAGCGGGGCATATAACCGTTTGGCGGCTGTCAGCGCTTGGGCCAGTGCAGCGGGCAGAATAGCGTAGCCCAATCGAAGACTACTGAACATGCTTTTGGAAAAGGAACTGACATAGATTACACAATCCCTGCGATCCAGTGCTTTCAGCGGTTCAATCGGTCGTCCTGCCCAACGGAATTCGCTGTCATAATCATCTTCGATAATCCACGCGCCTCTGGATACCGCCCACTGCAAAATGTGTTGACGTCGTGCTAATGGCAATACAGCTCCGGTTGGAAACTGTCGTCCCGGTGTAACAAACAGTAATCTGGAATCCCAATCCTGCGGAATAATTCCTTGTTGATCCAGCTCAGCGGCTTGTACTTGTCCGCCCGATGCAGTAACCGCACGGTGGATACCGGGGTAACAGGGATTTTCCAGTACAATTGGATCTTGCTCATTAATAAGCAATTGGCATAATAATGTGATCACTTCCATGGAACCACTGCATAATACAACTTGATCCGGGTGGGCCGTAATTCCCCGTGTTCTTCCAACATGCTGACAAATTGCTTCGCGCAACCATACATCACCATTCACAGGTGCTGTCATCAAGGCAGATGAAAGCTTTTGCAGGTCTTTGCCAGCGGTAGCCATTGCGCTTTTCCATGCGGTCAGTGAACTGCCTTCCAACACCACTTCTCCTGCCTGAAAAGAAATCAGGGGTTGTTGAGCCTCATCTTCATTCACAGCAGAAGCAGGAGAAGGCTGTGGCTCTCTTTCCATCTGTATAATCCGTTGTCCCCATGCTGACAGAGCTGGGGTTGTTTGTTTTACAGAAGGCGCTTGCTGGCTCTGCTTGTCGATCGGTGATTTGGTAGGTAGCATCGCTGTCTGCTCAATGACAAAGGTACCTCTGCCTACCGCCGTTTTCACATATCCTTCTGCCAACAGCATATCGTAGGCTTCTGCAACACTGCCCCGCGAAATTCCATACATCACAGCCAGATCACGACTGGAAGGCAGGCGCGTATCGCTGGCAAGTGAACCGTTCAGAATTCCTTCCCGAAGGGCATGATACAATGCCAAGTATTTATGATGATACATTTGAATAGCACGCTGATAAGCAATCGTAATATCCATAACCTTCTCCTTCCATTGGACTACTCATTTTCAATCATATTGGATCTATTCATTGATCCATTTTCAACATAATCTGAAATGTATCGCTGGTCAATAGACGAAAGGAGCATGAGCCATGAGAAGAAAAGAATTTACGGTGGCAGAAGAAGAGGAAATTGAGCAATTTCTGAGCGAGGTCAGCTTCGGATTTCTGGGCATGAATAGCGAGGACGGGTTCCCTCGTGTTGTACCCTTGAATTTTGCTTATGGAAACGGTGTTTTTTATATTCATGGCAGTCGTGTCGGAGAGAAGATGGAACGGATGAAGGATGACAACCGGGTCACTTTTTCCGCTGCCAAAGAGTATGCACTCATTCCGTCTTATTTTACGGATGAACATATGGCATGTCCGGCGACTTCATTTTTTAAAAGTATTACCGTGCGTGGTCATGCGGAGCAGGTAGTGGAGCTGGAAGAAAAGGCGTCGGCATTTTCCATTTTTATGAGTAAGCTGCAACCGGAAGGCGGCTATGATGCTATTGATGCCAGCGATCCCCGGTATGCTTCACGTCTGAAAGGAGTCGCGCTGATCAAGATTGTACCGGATGAGTGGACTGCCAAATTCAAATTCGGGCAGAACGTTAAAGATCAGGAACGTCAACAGATTATCGACGGTTTGCAAAACCGTGGGCTGGATGATGATCTGGCAACCATTGAAATGATGCGCAAATATTGTCCTCACCTCTAATCCAGTGTAATTATTCCTGCTCACTCACGGTCTAATTGGTTAATTATACCTTGAGGAAGATGCCCTTAGATTTCAAAACCTTCATTTCTTCTGTATTAGGTCTTTTGAAGGACAGGCGTATATCATCCTCAAGCCCGTTGTTCTTACTGCAAAGGGACTTTATAATACGATAGATTTGTGTAGTAAGGGGGCAAAATCGTGATGAGAACAGGAATCAGAAGTCGGGAAGGTCGACGGTTGTTACTGGAGGCAGGGGCTGAGGAGTTCGCTCAGACCGGTTTTTATCAGACAAAGGTAAGCTCGATTGCGGCGCGTGCAGGATTGACGCAGCCGGATTTTTATATTCATTTTGAGAGTAAGGAACAGATGTATGAGGAGCTTGTCGAGAGCTTCCGTTTGTTGGTGAATGAGACGGTCCAATGTATGGAGGTGGAGCCGGAGCAAAGCCAAGCTGAAATGTTGAGCCGGGGACAAGTGTTTCTGGAATCCGTATTTCGTATGTTATCCAATAATCCGGCGATAACCCGTGTCGGATTTTACCAAGCGGCAGACTCGGTGCGTATCAAGGCAGAAATGGCAGGTCATATTAAAAAAAATCTACTTGCTGCACAACGTCGTGGCTCTTACCGTGAGGAGTTGGACCCGGAGCTGACTGCGGAATGCGTCGTTGGCTTGATTGAACGGTTGACGTTAACCCAATTACTGACTGGACGCGAAAGTCCATCCGTACTTGCCAAGCAGACACGAAACCTGCTCTATCACGGCTTGCTGACACATGAAGGATAGGGGAGCCAATGCTTAAAAGACCTACATTTGGGCGTGAGGAGCGGCATCTGTACCTATCATGGCTGGCATCATACGCATAAGATGCTTTTGTAAACCATGAAGGGAGGAATCAGCATGTCTGGAGTAGGCGCTGGTTATGGAGCTTTCACATCTACAGGAGCGATTCTGGTACTTTTCATTTTGCTCGTTATCATTTCTAAAGCATTCGTGATCTAATTCGTTGCTAAACAATCAGCATTCGAGCGATTTGTTTGTAATCAACGAAGAGAGGAGGAAGTTGAAATGGGTGAAGTAGAAAGAGGTTGTGGCTACGGTGTTTGGACTTCCACTGGTGTGATTCTGGTACTCTTCATATTGTTGGTTATCATTACTCGCACTATTTTCATCTAAATTCTATATCATGGGCTTGAGCGCCGATGCTTCGGCCCTATGGTAATGCAAGCCGGAACAGGAACCGTCTCCAATAGGGGCGGTTTCTTTTTTTTGAAGTTAACGTTGACGTTAACGTTATATAGGTGTAGTGTTTATATGTAAATTTTTTCATAAGTAGGGTGTCATGCTTACGTATAAAATTGACGAGGTTGCCAAGCAATGCGGTTTGACCAAGCGAACCATTCGTTATTATGAGGAAATCGGTCTGTTGCCCTCCCCGCAGCGCAGCGAAGGGAATATGCGGCTGTATACGCAGGAGGATGTGGATTTACTAAAAAAATAGTGAGTGCCAAGGAGGTGCTTGGCTTCTCCTTGCAAGAGCTTCAGCGTTACATATCCGCAGCGGAAATACTAAAGGGTCAGCGGGAGGAATACCGTGAGCGAACGGATAACCTGCTTCCTGCTGAGCGCCGGGACATGTTGGAGGATATGGAAGCAGCACTGAACGAACAGTTGGAGTTGATGGAGGGAAAAATCAACAGCATCCGTATGCTCCAGACCGAGCTGGAGGAATTGCGGGTCAGGGTTCGTGAGCGAAAAATTCTGCTAGATAAGGAACTTGGCAGCGCCCCGTCATAAGAGGAGCATTCTACATTTAGATTTGGAGGTTACATCATATTATGAGTTCACAACACGCATTACCTGAGGAGTTAAAGTTACCTGATGAGTTAAAAAAACAGGCAGGCTTGCTCTCTCAGCCCAAGGCGGTATGGGCGGTTGCTTTTGCCTGTGTTATTTCATTTATGGGACTGGGATTAGTCGATCCTATCCTCCCGGCAATCGCCGATCAGCTTCATGCCACCAAGAGTCAGGTGTCACTGTTGTTCACCAGCTATAATCTGGTGACAGGCGTGGCTATGCTCATTACGGGCGTAGTGTCCAGCCGATTGGGTGTCAAATGGACGCTGCTGACCGGAATATTGCTCATTATTGTGTTTGCCGGGTTGGGCGGTACAGCCGATACGGTTGGCGGGATTGTGGGCTACCGGGCAGGCTGGGGTCTGGGGAATGCCCTGTTTATTGCTACGGCGCTATCCGCAATTGTCGGTCTGTCCACTTCGGGAACGGCCAAAGCGATTATTTTGTATGAGGCGGCCCTGGATCTCGGGATTTCGGTCGGCCCGCTGCTTGGCGGTGAGTTAGGCTCCATTTCTTGGCGCGGTCCGTTCTTCGGTGTAGCTGCATTGATGGTTGTGGGATTCTTGTTCATTACATTTATGCTGCCTACGATTCCAAAGCCTAAAAAGCGCGGCTCGATTGCTGATCCGTTCAAAGCACTCACTTATCCTGCCTTGCTAACGCTGGGCGTTGTGGCTTTGTTGTATAACTTCGGATTTTTTACACTGATGGCGTATTCTCCATATGTGATGCATCTGGACGAGCATGGTTTGGGCTATGTCTTTTTCGGCTGGGGAATTATGCTTGCCTTTACCTCGGTGTTTGTAGCACCGAAGATTCAAGCTCGCTTTAGCGTGGTATCTTCCATTAGTGTCATGCTAACGCTGTTTGCCATTGATTTAGGCGTCATGGCGATAGGGACGGTCGCAGGCTCACCGACGATTGTCATTGTGGCGGTCATCTTGGCTGGTATTTTTTTGGGGATTAACAATACATTGATCACCACGGCTGTGATGCAGGCTGCTCCGGTGGAGCGCTCCACAGCATCTGCGGCCTACAGCTTTATGCGCTTTTTGGGTGGGGCGATCTCACCGTGGCTTGCAGGAAAGCTGTCCGAGTGGTATACGGCGGAAACTCCATTTTATTTTGGCGCATTGATGGTACTGCTGGGTGTAGTGGTGCTGATCGTACGTCGTCGACATATGCAGGATATACAGATTGATGCTCACTAAGAATGAACTTCTGAGGGGGAAAAGAGTATGAGCGAATACCAACATATTCTGGTCGCGATCGATGGTTCGGAACAGGCTATGAAGGCGTTGGAGACAGCCAAAGCGCTGTCTAAACAGCTTCAGGGTGGACCGCGTCTGACCGTATTGCATGTGAATCCGGCTTTATCCATGAATGAACCTCCGATTGGGGTGGATGTGGATGAGCGAATTGAGGAGGAAGGACGTCATATATTGGAGCCAGCATCTGATTATTTGAAGGACGAGGGTATTTCTTATCGCGTGCTGGTGGGTCATGGTGACCCGGCGAGTGTTATTTGCAAAAGTGCAGAGCAGGAGCAGGTGGATCTGATTATTATGGGAACACGGGGCAAAGGGCTGGTTTCCGAAATGATCCTGGGAAGCGTCAGCCATCATGTGATCCAGCATGCGCCCTGCCCTGTGCTGACGGTAAAATAAGCGGTAAAAAAGCCTGTCTGAAAAGGGAAGGAGATACGCATGATGCGTATAACCTCCCCAGATCAGCCGGGCTTTTTTAGTAAGGATATTCAGCGCAAAACTTTCCGAACCCACTTGAGTTTATCTCCGTAAGGTGGGAATAGAAGCTTGTTGTTGATCTCGGAGTTTTTCTTCATGATGCTTTTGGTGTGGGAGAAGAGATCAAAGCTATATTTTCCATGGTAACCGCCCATACCGGCTGCTCCAACGCCTCCGAAGGGAATGTGCGGGTTAGCGATATGAGACACCGTATCGTTTACACATCCACCTCCAAAGGACAGGCGGGTAAGCACTTCATGTTCAACCTGTTTATCTTCTGTAAATAAATACAGTGCCAGTGGCTTCGGATGATCCATTACCGTTTGGATAGCCTCTTCCAACTGTTCAAATTCCAGCATCGGCAGGATTGGCCCAAATATTTCATCCTGCATCGCAGCATCTGACCAGGATCGGGACTCCAGAAGGGTAGGCTCAATATAGAGGTCTTCCCGAAGCGTTGTACCACCAAAGCGTATATTCTCCCGATCCCGCTCAATCATAGCAGCCAATCGGTCAAACTGTCGCTCATTGACGATACGGCCGTAATCGCTGCTTTGCTGAGCATCCTGACCATAAAAGCTTGTAATTGCTGCCTTCATCTGCTCCAATAGCTCTTTCTTAACCTCTTTATGGACAAGCACATAATCGGGGGCAATGCAGGTCTGACCCGTATTCATCATCTTTCCCCAAATAATACGCTTGGCGGCCATCTCGATCTTTGCAGATCGCTCTACAATGACCGGACTTTTTCCTCCAAGCTCCAGAGTGACAGGCACTAGATTTTTGGACGCCGCCTCCATGACAATTTTGCCAACCCCCACGCTCCCCGTAAAGAAAATATAGTCAAATGGAGCATGAATCAACGCGGATGTGACTTCCTTTTCGCCTTCAATCATCCGAATATAAGACTCATCAAAGGTTTCATGTATCAGCTTCCTGATGACAGCGGCAACAGCAGGCGTATTTTCGGATGGCTTCAGAACGACTCCGTTCCCTCCGGCAATGGCACCAATGAGCGGCTCAATTAACAATTGAAATGGATAGTTAAACGGACCGACAATCAGTACTGTTCCGTAAGGTTCCTTGTACACATAGCTTCTGGTTAGAGGGTGATAAATAGGTGTTTTTACCCTTTGGGGCTTCATCCACTTCTTGAGGTGCTTTGTCATATATCGAATACTGTCCAGAGTAAAGCCGATTTCGGTGGTATAGGCTTCAAATTCATTTTTGCGTAAATCCTGAAACAAGGCGGACATAATCGGTTGCTCATAACGTTGGATGGCATGGGCCAGCTTTCGTAACTGCTCCAGCCGAAACTCAACACTACGGGTTTGCCCACTGTGAAAAAATTGACGATGCTGCTGTAAAATGTGGCTGACCTGCTCTGATGTTAGCTGCTCCATAAAGTACATATCCCTCCTATTCAGCCTTTTATTAAAGGCAGTTCCGTTCCAGCGTTGTGACTAGGTTTTTCAATAGCTGTATCGAATGATCCAAGGCTAAAAAATAATGGTGCTCCGTGCCTCGTTGTTCCAGTTGGACGACTCCCGCATTCTTCAGAAGCTTCAAATGGTGGGAAACGGCAGGCCGTGACAAAACCAAATGCTCCGTAATAGCGTTGACGGTCATCTTGCCATTCTCTGAAAGTAAGAGCAAAATATCCTGACGGTGCGGTTCGCTTAAAGTCTGAAAAGTAGGAATGCATGCTCGAAGCAGCTCGATTGCTTGTTTTCCCATATTTATAGTATCCCCCTTAAATGTTTAACCATTTAAACCTAATGGAAGGAGTATAGTCTTTTTGATATGAGTATTCAAGTCGAGCAAAAAGAATAGCATACAAAATAACACTAGATACAAAGAACCACCGGATACAGGTTATTTCGCCTGAATATCAACCAGTAGTTCTTTATGCCTAGTATGAAATTCTCGCCCTGGTCATCCATTGTTTTTTGTCGGTTAGCTATGATGCTGCGTATCATGGTTCAAAAGCATCTGTACATGAAGACATTTGTGAAGTATACCTATGTAGGATAGCAAGCTGTAGTTATAGCATTTTTTTGAGCTGGGATATTCGGGCTTGGGAAACGTCAAGTATCTTTGCATATTCGTGCTGTGCTGCATTGGGTTGTTTTTGCATCAATTCTTTTAGGCTTTCGATCATCTGTTGCGTTGATCGACGCAAACGTTTGGATTGCTTCAATGGCCTTTCCCTGCTGGAGAAAGTCGATTTGGACGGCCTGGTGATAGGGCTGAAATCCGTACCATTTTTCAAATCACGAATACATTCCCCACAAATAAAGCTGTCTCTAAAATAAGTCAATTGCTCCGCCGAACCACACATTTTACACGTCACCCCGGTATATTTTCGTAAGGCGAGAGTACCCGTTTCCTCATCAGCGAAAATCTCAACAGGATCACCCATCTTGTAATCCATTGAAATTCGCATCTCTTTGGGAATGACGATACGACCTAACGAATCTAAGGGACGTGTCATACCTGTATTTTTCAAATGATAACCTCCTTTTTTTATATCCTTATAATACTAAATAAAGGGGAGAAAAAAGAATAGGCTTAGAGAAGCAATAGTATATATTAAGTAAACTATTGAAAAGTATACAAAAAAATTCTATAAAATGGTATACTTTTTTTGTAGAAAAAACGATAATTTTAGCACAGCTTGCGTCTTGTACTCAATCAATCTATGATTCTGGGGCGAGAAACCTTCGTGGGCTACTCGCTCTTTTTAGTATATTTCTCAATACTTTGCACTCTATTCTATGAAAACCTATACTTATAGTTAAAGCTAACTTTAAGAACTGCAACAAAAACGAGGAGGGGAATGAACATGTACTCCATCAGAGAAGTTCAAATCAAGAGCGGACTGCCTGCATCTACACTTCGTTATTATGAAAAAGAGGGGATATTACCTGAAGTGGGGCGGGATGAAGGCGGGAGAAGAGTATATACGGAAAAACAAATTGACTGGATCAGGTTTGTTATGGCTATGAAAGATACGGGGATGACGATTGAAGAGATTAAGGCATACCTTGAGCTTAATGCGAAAGGCGAAGCCGCCGTTCATGAAAGAAGAGATCTTCTCGTAGCTCATAAGAAAAAGGTAGAAGAACATATGGCCCAAACACAACACAATTTGGAGAAAATCATTCAGAAGATCGCTTACTATGATCATGTGGTTATGGGGAAAAACTTCTCTTAACCAAGCATTTGCTGCAAAGGTAAAAAAGCCAAAGCCGTTTGCTTAAAAAGCAAACGGCTCTTCGGAGGGAGCAGGGCACTATATATTTCTGGTAACCTCATACGCATCCCAGACAGCGTACATAATATTTTGTACTTGCTTGGCATCTCCGATTAAGTAGGCTTCGGAAACGTCATTTTGGATGTCTTCATAAAGCGATTGTTGAGGAGTATATCCTACAGCCAGAATCGCTGAATCGGCCTTTAGAATCGTTTCTTCACCATCTTTGTTTTTAAGAACATATTCTTGATCGTTGGCATCGACAATTTTGGTGTTGGTCAGGAGATGGATATCCTTAAATGCAACAAGGTCACGCAGCATATCTTCATTTGCATGGCACAGGGGTCCGCCTACGGTTAAAATATCTTCTTGCATTTCCACCAGGGTTACTTTTTTACCTTGATCAGCAAGCCAGAGTGCAGTTTCGCATCCCACAAGCCCGCCCCCGACAATTACAGTGGAAGCACCGGGATCTTTTTTCCCAAGCAAAACCTCTTCTGCCGAATACACCTTGGTAGACATGCCGATGGAGAAGGTTTTTGGAGAGGATCCGGTAGCAAAGATAACGACATCTGCTGCATATTCCTTTACGGTAGTCCGGTTAACCTCGGTGTTCAATCGGACGTCAACGTTTAAATCCTTTAATTCCCCTTCGTACCAGGTCGCAAGTAAATGGTCGTCTTCCTTGAAGTCTGGAATTCCGCCCGGGATTAGATTACCTCCCAATCGGTTATTTTTATCAAATAAGGTAACGTGATGTCCCCGAATAGCAGCTACACGGGCAGCTTCACATCCTGCCGGCCCTCCACCGATCACCAAAACTTTTTTGGATTGATCTGCTTTTCCGAGTGCGTAGTCTTTTTCTCTACCGCAAGCTGGATTAACGGCACATGAAATCGTTGCAAAAGATGCCAATCGACCCATACAGCCCTCCTGGCAGGAGAGGCAAGGACGAATCTTTTCTATTTTCCCAACCTTGATTTTATTGGGGATATCAGCATCAGCTAACAATGGGCGACCAAGTGCAATCATATCGGTTTTTCCTTCACGTATAGCCTTGCTGGCCAAGTCTGGATTATCCAATCTGCCAGCAGTAATCACAGGTACCTTTAGAATGGCTTTTAAAATTTTGTTGTAAGGAAGATAAAGTCCTTTTTCCTGATACATGGGTGGATGTGCCCAATACCAAGAGTCGTAAGAACCGACATCGCCATTGAAAGCATCATACCCGGCTTCCTCTAATATTTTGGCAGCTTCAATCCCCTCTTCAATATCCCG
The DNA here is from genome assembly GCF_038592985.1 of Paenibacillus sp. FSL R10-2782. Taxonomy (NCBI): domain Bacteria; kingdom Bacillati; phylum Bacillota; class Bacilli; order Caryophanales; family Paenibacillaceae; genus Paenibacillus; species Paenibacillus sp. FSL R10-2782. The sequence continues at coordinate 762,755 of NZ_CP151951.1, forward strand.
TCCCTGCTCCTTAAACTCTTCGCCTGGCAATCCGCCTTGACGCCAATCTTTAATAAAGCTTTTGATGCTGTATCGAAGAGATACCGGGAAATCCTGTCCACATTCGGCTTTGATGGCTTGAACGATCTCTATGGCAAATCTTAAGCGGTTTCTCAGACTTCCTCCGTATTCGTCTGTCCGATGGTTAAAGAAAGAAATCGCAAATTGATCCAATAAATAGCCTTCATGAACCGCATGGATTTCAATACCGTCAAAGCCTGCCTTTTTGGCAATAGCTGCGGATTCCGCAAATTTTCTGATATAGGTGTGAATTTCGTCAATGGTCAGCTCACGACAAGTTACATCAGGAAGCCAACGATGAGGAATGGGAGAAGGAGCGACAGCCGTTTTACCAACAATTGAAGGGATACTTACCCGTCCAAATCCTGCGGATAATTGCAAAAATATTTTTGTGCCGTATGCATGAATCCGCTCCGTCATCATTTTACCCGTTTTAACGAAATTCAACGGATTTAGAGTAGGGCAGGGCATGGATGGCAGGGCACATTTCTCAATTTCATTCTCAACCATCGTTACACCTGTAATGAGTAGACCTGTCCCACCTTTTGCCCGTTCAACATAATACTCGACGCCACGTTCATTAAAAGTACCATCGGCATCACAAAGCCCGCCTGGACCCATGGGAGCCATGACAAAGCGGTTTTTAATTTCCAGCTTTCCAATTTTCATAGGCTCGTATAAAATTTGATGTTCTTCTTTCATAAGAATACCTCCTAAGTATGGATCATTTATTAAAATGAATGTATTCACCGAATGGATTCAGTATAGAATAGGAGTAAGTATTATTATGTGATTATTTTCACAATTAAACAAAATAGCATTCCCTATTATAATTAAGTAATATGAACAAGGTACCTGAGAAAGAGAAATATTTACAATAGAGAGGGGAGTAAGTGAGTGTCAAAAAAACAATTGAATGGACGCAAGCTGCAAAGTTTGCAGACTAAAAAAAATATATATAACAGTACATTAGAGCTAATGCATGAAAAGAGCCTGGAAAAAATTAAAATTGAGGATATCTGTCGAAAGGCCGGCGTGTCCGTGGGGTCATTTTATAATCATTTCAAGACTAAAAGTGATATTTTGGTGGAAATGTATGCACAGGCGGATGGCTACTTTGAATTAAAATTTAAGAATGAACCACCTTCAGAAAGTATTGCGCAGGATCTTATTCAGTATTTTGAGATTTATGCGGAATATAATCAGAATATTGGCTTAGAGACGGTGCAACAATTATATACAAGTAATAACAAGCTTTTCATTACTAAGGGTCGTGATATGCAAAATATACTTCAACAGATTATAGAGAGAGGACAAGCCGCGGGAGAGCTGGATCAAAGCATGACATCCGAAGAGGTGACGGACTACTTATTTATTGCAGCTCGTGGGGTCATGTACAACTGGTGCCTTCATGATGGCGACTCTGATTTAATTGTAAATATGCGTGAATATATGAGTCGTCTGATCACGATCTTTAAGCAAAGGAATTGATTGTATCCTAGCCGCAGAGACGGATCACTACACGCTTAAAGAAGAAGTATAAAAAGGGATGAACAGCAAGCTAATTTAATGGCTTGCTGTCCATCCCTTTTGCGTGTAAAGCAGTTTTACATGCTGCTGTGTGTCGCTCTCATGCCTTGCTGGCTGTTGTTACCGTAGTGTTGCATGTTACCGCTGCCTGCATATTGCTGCCCGGTTGCACCCATGTGTTGCGGAAAGCTTTGATTCATGTGGCTTCCCATACCATAGGATGACGGTTGCATACTGCGGGAGGCGTAGTTATCGCCAAAGCCGGGTTGAGTCATTTGACTGCTGGAGCGGATGGTGTTTTCCAACTGACTACACAATTGAATAACTTGCTGGCATTGCTGCACAGCTTGTTGGTGGTGCTGGATTGCGGTTTGGATCATTTGAGCTGCATTGCGTTCACGTTGCACAAGGCCCTCTAAATTGGAGGCATTTTGTTGCTCCTGTTGTAGCAGTTGCTGATACATGGCAGTTCCTTGCTGTGTTTGTTGTACCAATTGTTGCATAATTTGTTCACACTGACGAAGCTGCTGTTGTGGAGCCATGGTGTTGTTGTACATTGTCATCAATCTCCTTCACCGGATGGTTTTGGGTTCCAGACCCTCATATATTGTGGCGAAGGAAGACGATGATTATACGCGGATTTTGGCTACAGATTGGCTACCAGAATAGCCGTAAATTCCTCTAGGAATACACGATCTTCGTGATCAAAGCGGGCTTTTAGCGGGCTGTCAATGTCCAGCACTCCCAGCAGTTCCCCGTTCTTAATGAGGGGGATGACGATTTCGCTGTTGGAGGCCGCGTCACAGGCGATATGGCCCGGGAACGCATGGACATCCTCTACGACAAGGGTCCGTCTCTCCACTGCGGCTGTACCGCATACACCGCGTCCCAGCGGAATCCTTATACACGCGGGCTGGCCCTGAAATGGACCGAGTACAAGCTCGGTCCCATCATAGAGATAGAAGCCGCTCCAGTTAATATCCGGTAGAAAATGACCAAGCAATGCAGAAGCGTTCGCCAGATTTGCAATGGTATTGGGTTCGTCATGAATGAGTGCCCGGAGTTGTCCGAGAACCGATTCAAATTGTTCGTGACGTGTGCCTTCGTAAGGGATAGTCTGAAACATGTAGTCCACGCTCCTATCAGTGAATTTTTTTTACCATTATCTGTTGTATATATCGGCAGAAAAAGGTAATTCTGCAAGCTGCTTTTACCATTGGTTAATTAATTTAAGATATAACGATTGTATATATTCAGTCAAGAGGAAAATACATCTGTAACCTTTCTGGACCTCGTTACTTATGTGGAGAAAAGCAGGGAGTAAATACAGAGTATAGTCATCATTCATAACACAGGAGTGTTTGCGTTTGTTGGAGGGGTATGCTTAAATGTAGCGTATATTTATTGTCACTTTGATGCTGGAAGGATGATTGAACATGTGTGCATATGCATGTAAGGGGCATATACCACCGCTGGAAAGCCCGCGTCTTCGACTGCGAAAGATGGAAAGCGGGGATGCAGCTACGATGTTTGCCTGCTGGTCTGACCCGGAGGTTCACCGTTATATGAACCTTACGGGGATGTCCGGGCGTGAGGATGCGGAGGATATGATCGAGCTGTTGAATGAGCTGGCGAAGACGGAGGATGCGCTGCGCTGGGGCATAGAGCTGAAGGAGAACGGGAAGCTGGTCGGCAGCTGTGGATTTAATTATTGGCAGACCGAAGGAGCTTATAAAGCCGAAATCGGTTACGAGCTGGCTAAGCCCTATTGGAGAAAGGGCTATATGTCAGAGGCACTACGGCTGGTCCTGTCTTTCGGGTATGACACGATTCGGGTGAATCGGATGGAAGCGTTGGTGGACCCACGAAATACGGGATCCCAAGCCCTGTTGTCCTCTATGGGCTGGACGCAGGAAGGGCTGTTACGACAAGTGCAGCATACGTCTACAGGCTTTAAGGATATGCTGATGTACTCCTTGCTGCATGAAGAATGGCTCAGACTGGAGGCGAGGCGAAATGCTGTTTCAGTATAACGGAGGGTCGTCGTCGCTGCACAAGCTGGGGCCATTAAGCAAGTTGATCCTGGTGGGATGCATTAGCCTGTTGTCGATGGCATGGGAATCAACACTGCATGAAGCTGCGCTGCTGGTTGTACTGATCGTTGCGGCTTGGTTTGGGGCAGGCTTAACGTTGGCACGCCAACTCCGGGCTATGTCATTTCTAATTGGTCTGGGCATTCCGTATTTTATATTGTCTATTCTGGCGATTCGGGAAGGACATATCGTGGCAGCTTGGGGGCCGATCTGGATTACAGCGGAAGGGCTCGATATCGCAGGGGCGTTGACGCTGCGCATTTTTGTGCTGTTTTTGGCCTCATATATTTATCTATCGACAACGGATCCCCGAGATTTTGTACAGGCTTTGAATCTGCGTCTGCGTGTCCCTTATCGGTTTGCGTTCGGTATTTCGGTGGCGCTGACGTTTCTCCCCTTATTGGAAGAGGAAGGACGTACCATAATGGCAGCACGGCGTGTACGTGGACAGGAACCACCGCGTGGGCTGCGGAATCGGCTATCCTGGTGGGGCGGGTATACGGCTGCAGTGCTGGTGAATGCCGTGAGGCGGGTTCAGCAGACGGCGCTGGCGATGGAGGGCAAAGGCTTTGGAGCATATGCAGACCGGACTTATCTTCGCATGCTGGATCGTCGTCGTTCCGGCTATGTATGTGCTGTGGTTGCTGTATTAGGTACTGCTGTTTTATGGTGGAGCTTATAGGGAGCAGCCTCTTTTTTCGCCCTTATTGTCAACTTTAATAAAAAATTAAGGTTGACAATAAGGACTTGTATGAATACATTTAGAAAGTGGAAATTTATATTTGGAGAGGAGATAGAGAATTACATATGAAGGAATCTCGTATTTTTGCAAGATTTACGACGCTGGATATTGTACTGATGGCGATGCTGGCAACGTTGAATGGAGTCATGACCGTTTATTTGTCGATGATTAACAAAACATTAAACAGTCTGGGGGGCCCCATCGCCACTTCCGCCATTGTCGGGCTGTACATGATATATGGTTTGCTGGCCTATTATATTATTCGTAAGCCGGGTACGGCGGTAATTGCTTATTCATTCGGTGCAGTGGTGCAGTCCTTTATGGGCTCAGTCTACGGAATCGCTTCTATTATCGCGGCTGCGGTCTGCTATATGGTTGTGGCTGAACTGGTATTTGCTTTATTGCGCTATCGACGCTGGAATGCCGTTTCGTTGATGCTGGCAGGCGGGGCCATGGTTCCGTTGTGGTTTATCGTGGCAGCCAATATGTTCGGCTACATGTATTGGGGCTGGAAGGTGCTGGCGATTACACTGGTCGTGCGCATCCTGAGCGGCATTGTATTGTGCGGTCTGCTGACCAAGATGTTGGGTGATGCGTTGAGTCGGACAGGGCTGCTAAAACGTTTTGAGCTGGGACGCGCTTCACGTGCGGAATGAACATAGCGATTATGGTTCTGTATGTAAAATAGCCGTGTCCATGAAGGATTTTGGCTATTGGTATAATGATCAGACTGAACCCACGATACGTGGCTTGACGCTGGACATCGCGGTGGGCGAGCATGTTGCGATTGTCGGGGCCAGCGGAAGTGGAAAGTCTACGCTGTGCCAGCTTCTCCATGGAGGATTATCCCGTTCGGGTGAAGGTGAACGGACCGGGAAGCTGACCGTATACGGGCTGGACCCGGACACGGCTGACCTGGCGGCTGTCGCCTCTACCGTCGGCGTCGTGCTTCAGGACCCGGATGCCCAACTGGTGCAGGGAATCGTCGAAGACGAGCTTGCCTTCGGGCCGGAGAACCTGCGCGTGCCTCCGGCGGAAATAGCGCAGCGCCTGACGGCTGCGCTGGAGGCCGTTGGCCTTGCCCCCGAGCGCGACTCCTTCGTGCGTCGCCTCTCGGGAGGCCAGCGCCAGCGCACCGCTATCGCTGCGGTGCTGGCGCTGGAAGCGCCGCTCGTCGTGTTCGACGACGCAGCGGCGCAGCTGGACCCGCCGGCTGGACGCGACTTCGCCCTGCTATGCCGGCGGCTCCATGCCGCAGGCCGGACAGTGGTCACCGTGTCCGGCCGCATGGACGATGCCGCGCGCGCAGCGCAGCGCGTCATCGTGCTGGAGGGCGGGGCTGTGCAGCTGCAAGGCCCGCCCGAAAAGCTGCTGCGCGAGCATAGCGCGCAGTTGGCCGCCTTGGGGCTGCTGCCCTCTCCCGCAGGGAGGGGAGGCGTGCCCCAAGGGCCGGGGGCGAAGCCCGGCCTGCCGTTGCTGGAGGTGAAGGGACTGGCCTTCACCTATCCCGGCAGTAGCCGGGCAGCGTTGGCAGGCGTGAGCCTTGCCCTTGCGCCCGGCGAACGAGCCGTGCTGCTGGGCGAGAACGGCTCAGGCAAAACAACGCTCGGCAAGCTGATGATGGGCCTCCTGCCTGCACCCAAGGGGTGTATGTGGTGGGAGGGTCAGGATATGGAGAAGCTGCCGATTCATCAACTGGCCGCCGGGATCGGCTATGTGTTCCAGCAGCCGGAGCATCAGTTTGCGGCTGCAACGGTGTGGGACGAATGCTTGTACAGCGTCCGGATCAAGCTTGGATTACGGGCTGGCGAGCCGATTCCGGCTGCGTATGAGGAACGGGCACAGCGATTGCTGACAGCCGCCCGACTGGATCACAGGCTGAATGCCTCTCCGTACCTGCTGAGTGGTGGTCAAAAAAGGCTCTTAAGCGTAGCTGCGCAGTTCATTCTGCCCAAAAAGCTTTACATTTTGGATGAGCCTACGGCCGGAACGGATTATGAAGGAGCGAGCATCCTGCTTCGCATGTGCGCAGAACAGTCTGCCGAAGGTGCAGCTTTCCTGATCATCACCCACGATATGCAGTTCGCTGAAAGCTTTTCCAGCCATATTCTATACATGGAAAAGGGGCAGCTCAAGCGGGAGAGTACCGTGGAGTTATCATGAGATTACAGTTGACAAAATTAAGTATATGTAGACAATAATATATATACATCGTACAAAACAGGCGGCCTATATAGGCCGCCTGTTTACGATTATGCAGTGCGGGTAATACCAATCCTGTGCAGTCGAATTGCACAGGTGCAACCAGTTTACATAAGGAAAGGATTTGTGATTTGCTTGGGAAAAGATAAACCCATGAAGCGCGGGCTTGTGCTGACCGGTGTCCTGTTGGCCACCTTTCTGGCCGCGATTGAGGGAACCGTCATCGGTCCTGCCGGACCGACTATTGTTAGTGAACTGGGCAGTGTGAATTTACTCAGTTGGATTTTTACGGCCTATTTGCTGACGATGGCTGTAACCACACCTATTTTCGGCAAGCTTAGCGATTTATTTGGCCGCAAACCGATTTTTCTGATCGGCTGTTCATTGTTTGTACTCGGTTCTTTGCTTTGTATGCTGGCTGGTAGTATGGAGCAGCTTATTTTGTACCGGGCTATTCAAGGGATTGGAGCGGGCGGCGTGATTCCCGTTACCTTTACCATTATCGGAGATATATACAAAATGGAGGAACGCGGCAAAGTTCAGGGAATGATCAGCTCGGTATGGGGGATTTCTTCCCTAATCGGGCCTTTGCTGGGCGGTTACGTGGTCACTTATTTTGGCTGGGAATGGATTTTTGGTTTTAACGTCCCTTTTGGACTGCTTGCAATGTTCTTCATCGCTCGTTACCTGCGGGAGCAGGTAGCGAAGCGTACCGCACGTATCGACGTGCCGGGAGCTGTTACCTTTACCATCGGAATGACAGCCCTGTTGCTCGTATTGGCGCTGGGCGGACAGTATATCGGCTGGGCTTCTCCTGAATTGCTGGCCTTGGCTGCTGTTGCTATTTTATTCCTGATCCTGTTTTTGTTTATCGAGAAACGCGCTCAGGAACCGATGGTGCCGCTAAAGCTGTTTCGGATATGGGACATTGCTTTTTCCTGTGCCGCAGCACTGCTGGTGAGTTCTCTGCTGATTGGCCTGACCAGCTACCTGCCGCTTTGGATTCAAGGCGTACACGGTGGGGATGCTGCTTCGTCCGGTCTGGCACTGGCTCCGATGTCGGTAGGCTGGCTATTCGGCTCCATGATCGGAGGACGCATTTTGCTGACTCTGGGTTCGCGTCGAACCTCATTAGTGGGACTGACCCTGATTGTATTGGGTGCCTTCGTGATGACCTTGATGGGCCAAACGGCGCCGATCTGGCTGCTGTTCCTGTCTACTTTATTGTACGGATTGGGATTTGGCTTCTCCATGACCGTGTTTACGATTATTGCCCAGTCTTCGGTCGGGTTCCAGTTGCGTGGTGCATCTACAGCATTGAATACGTTCCTACGCACATTGGGGCAGACGATTGGTGTCGCAGCCTTCGGTTCATGGCTGAATTATCGCATTGCTGCCCAAACAGCAGACGGACAGCTTACACAGCAGGGGGTTACGCAAGAGGATATTAACGGTCTGCTTGCACCTCATTCTTCACAAAGTTTGAGTGGCAGGACTGCCGGCTTGCTCCGTTCTGTGCTGGAAAACAGCCTGCATTCCCTGTTCATCATCATGGTCGTTATTGCAATCGTTAGCTGGTTTGTCGTTCTCGGACTTCGGAACCGTCCACCGGGTACGGAAGAAGAAGCAAGCAAGCCTGCAAAGGCGGCACAGGGAGGAACTGCATAGGAATAAAGGAAACGTAGATCGTTTCCTTGTTACATGTGGCGCTTGCCAACAGAATGTTTATTGCTTGTATAGCGATGGCACGAGACAGGAAAATATGAATTATTGCCCATTTATTCAAGCTGAAAAGTCCGCTCCAGGTACAAAAATGGGGCGGACTTTGCTATGAATGTCGGATTATAGGAACTAAATGCTTAAAAACTGCTGATTGGATAAAACTATTTGTGATAGGGTGACAGGTTGTCAGCGCTACGGCCTAGCTTTTTGAGCAATCCGATAAGCTGATCTCTTTCGGTTTCGCTGATTCCGCTAAAAGCACGTTCAATCTGACGTGTATAGTCTGGGTAAATTTCGTCCATGACGCGTTGTCCCTCGTCCGTCAATTCCGCATATATAATCCGACGATCCTGGTCGCACGGGTGACGGTGCAAATAACCGCGGCTCTCCAGCTTGTCGATAACATAGGTGACATTTCCGCTTTGCAGTAGCAGCTTGGCTCCAATTTGCTGGATCGGCTGCGCGCCCTTGTGATATAAAACTTCCATTACGGCGAAGGCCGTTGGGTTAAAGCCCACCGTTTTGATGCCAGCAACCGCATGCTCGTTTACACTTTTGAATGACTTGCCAAACACGCTATACAAATGCATAGATTGCTGTGTCACCAGTGTCCGGTAATCTATCATCTTCATTCCGCCTTTATGTATGGATTTGGGCATCCTTTGACCGCTCGGCTTGGATGACCGGGCAACCATACCCTTGTTACTAGCATAAAGGGATTTACGTAATGAGAACATGCGATTTGTCACAGTAGCTGCTTTTTTAACTATTTAATTTCAAAGCTTTAAAGTAAATTTTTGAAAAATAAAGGTTTTGAATGTAAAAAAACCTTCCCAGATGGTTATATTAAAAAATAATAAATCTTACAGACCCCAAATAAATGCAACAGAGGAGATGAGGCACATGGATACGGGTTCTTTCCGTTTTCATTTTCGTGATCCGCAGCAGGCCGCCCAAGCCTGTGAAACATTAAAAGAAATTGGGTACACCGCCAGCACAAACGGTGACACAGGTCTGAGTGTTCATATTGAGAATCAGGATGTACTGTCTGCACTGGAGATTTGCCAAGCCTATGAGGGCAGCATGATTGAGGGGGGGGATCTCCCTTCTGATTCGGGTGACATTCCTGGCTTGCAAGGAAGTGTGTGGGTGCCAAATCCGGGTTATCGCTCGGAGGATTGGATGATTCCCGCTCACATCATCAATGAGGATTGGAGCGAAGCGTATAAGAACGGTTCCTCCCCAACGAACAGCAGCCCGACAAAGGAGCACAATGTCAGCTCCGATCAACAACCCGAAGAGGATGTAGACGGTTTTTCTGGCAGCATCCATATCTGAATTCACATGAATGAGCGTAATAACCGACCAAGTGGTGTTTTGATTTGTTTAAATCCAAAAAGGAGCTCTAATTCCGTGCACAAAAGGATTAGAGTTTTTTTAATGACAGGCTGATCAAAATGGGTGAGAACGAAATTTTTGCCGAAGTCTACGCCCCAATCCTGCTACTGAATCCTGCCTATGAAGAGGCTTATATGCCTGTTGTAGCAGGCAAAGGGAATGAGAGTCGCTTTTGTAATCTTCAAGCTATTCCCGATCTTGTGGCTAGTTGCTGCTATTTTTGCTGCTATTTTGGCAGCGGTGGGTATTTAATAAATCAAGCACAGAACCCCTGTCTTTCAGAGACAAGGGTTTCTTTTTGTGCCATTTTTTTAACATGTATGGTGCATAAGTTTACGTGGGAAATGAATAATATGGATAGCTTTTTCCTAAGGAGGAAATAAACTTGATGCTTGCTGATAACAGACTACTCATTGCTGCTCTAGGCGGTGTAAATGAAATCGGGAAAAACATGTATTTCATCCAGTACAATCAGGATATTGTCGTTATAGATTGTGGCTCCAAGTTTCCTGACGAAAATTTGCCTGGTATTGATCTCATTGTGCCGGATGTCACCTATTTACTGGAAAATAAGGACAAGGTCAGAGCGCTTATCGTGACACATGGGCATGAGGATCACATTGGAGGCATTCCTTATTTGCTGAAGCAAATAAATATTCCCGTATATGGGACAAAGCTCACCATCGAATTGATTAAGATTAAGTTAAAGGAGCATAACCTTTTACGTGATGCCAAGCTTCATCTTATAGATGCGAATTCAACCGTTCAAACTGGCACGATCCAGGCCTCCTTTTTCACCACCGTCCACAGCATCCCTGATTGCTTGGGAGTCTTTTTTCAGACACCAGAAGGAAATGTGGTTCATACCGGGGATTTCAAATTCGATATGTCTCCCGTCAGTGGACCTTTCCCAGATCTTCATCGAATGGCCGAAATTGGACAACAGGGGGTTAAAGTGCTTCTTTCCGAAAGTACAAATGCCGAAAGACCAGGCTTTACTCCTTCAGAACGCTTGGTCGGCGGGCATATTTTAGATGCATTCGCCAGAGCCAAACAGCAAGTATTTATCTCTACGTTTGCTTCCAATGTTAACCGTGTCCAACAAGTCATTGACGCGGCTGTGGAAACAGGACGCAAACTGGTTTTACTCGGACGAAGTATGATAAATGTGGTATCGGTAGCTAAGGAACTGGGCTTCTTAAGCATGCCCGAAGATCTGCTGATCGAGGCGGGTGAAACAGAGCGGTTTCCTGCAGAAGAAATCGCCATTTTATGTACAGGAAGTCAGGGCGAACCGATGGCTGCACTGTCCCGGCTAGCCAATTCGATGCATCCAAAAATCGAAATTTTGCCCGGTGATACCGTAATCATTGCCGCAGGAGCCATACCGGGGAATGAACGGAATCTTGCCCAAGTGATTGACAACCTGTACGTACTGGGCGCCAACGTTATTTATGGATCAGGCAGCAACACAGGGATGCATGTATCCGGTCATGGTAGCCAAGAAGAGTTAAAATTAATGATGACCCTGATGAAACCCCAGTATTTGATTCCCATACATGGTGAATTCAGAATGCTGTATCAGCATCGTCAGCTAGCAGAGTCTGTGGGCATTCCTATGGAGAATGTATTTATTGTCCATAACGGTGACACTATTCAAATCGAAGAGGGAAGGGCATCCATGGGGCCCAAAGTACCATCCGGCAATAGTCTGGTAGACGGGCTGGTAACAGGTGACGTAGGCAACATTGTACTGCGAGACCGCAAAAAGCTTTCTTCAGACGGAATGCTGATTATTGTGATGACGTTGAGCAAAAACGAGAAGCAAATGCTCGCAACGCCAGAGGTTATATCAAGGGGATTTGTATATGTCAGGGATTCCGAAGAGCTCATGAATCAGATTCACGACACGATCATGTCCACGGTGAACGAGTTAACAGAAATTGAAATGAGTCAGTGGGGTCTGATTAAGCAGATGTTAAAAGATGATGTTGGCCGGTTCATTTACAGTCAGACCAAGAGAAGACCCATGATTTTGCCTATCATTATTGAGGTTTAGGAAACGGGCATGGATTGTGTTCACTATGCCATTAACCAAAAAAAGACTTAAATCAGCAATGTCACTGATTTAAGTCTTTTTAATTCCCTCCTACCTCCCCAAAAAACGAGGATGCGGTGGCGGTATAGCGAAGCGGAGGATTTGAATCTGGAGAAGCAACAGCGATCGTAAGCTAGGGTCTCCACACTCCTACAGCATTTCGTTTAAAGCCGCCTGTGTTCCCGCCGTATGCCCCGTCGTAAACGCTGCGGTAATATTATAGCCGCCCGTATACCCGTGAATATCCAAAATCTCACCGCAGAAAAACAGTCCCGGCATCAGCTTGGACTCCATCGTTTTTGGATTGGTTTCCTTCAAATTTACACCGCCTCCGGTAACGAACGCCTCCTTCAGAGAGAGCGTACCGTTCACCCGAATCGGAAATGCCTTGATTCGATGGGCTAACTCCTGCCATTGCTGCTTCGGAATATGATCATACGTCAAATCCTCACGCAGCTCGGTTTGCTGGAGCAGCAGCGGAATCAGGCGTTCCGGCAAATAGGGCTTGAGCACGTTTTTAATCGCCTTTTTGGCATCGGCTGCCGCCAGCTCCAGTGTTTCCCGATAGACTTCATCAGCATGCTTGTGAGGCTGCAAATCCAGAGTCAGCAGTACCGTGCTGGTCTTGTCCTTTTTCATCCCTTTTACGACAAACTGACTGCATCGCAAGGCGGAGGGACCGGACAGGCCAAAGTGTGTAAAAATCATGTCCCCTTCGTGGGTGATTACCTTCTTTTGCTTCGCATTCCACACGGTTAGGCTGATGTCGCGCAAAGATAGACCTTGTAGCTCCTTCGTCTGGATAAACGTCTCACCTGACGTTAATGGAACCTCCGTGGGATACAGCTCGGTGATCGTATGGCCTGCTTGCTCTGCCCATGCGTAGCCGTCACCTTCCGAGCCTGTATGAGGGACGGACTTGCCGCCAACCGCTACAATCACGTTGCGGCTGCGAAGGGTTTCCCCGGAACGCAGTCTTACCCCCGCAGTACGACCTTCTTTGTATAGAACCTCCTGTACGGGGCAATTCGTCCGAATGTCGACTCCTTGAGAACGAACCTTGTTGACCAAAGCATCGACAACTGTTTTGGCCTTATCCGTCACCGGAAACATACGCCCGTTGTCTTCTTCCTTTAAGGCTATGCCCAGTTGTTCAAAAAAGGCGATGATATCCCGGTTGCCAAAAGCCGCCAGCGCACTGTGCAGAAAACGTCCATTGCCGGGGATGTGCCGGATCAGCTCGTCCAGCTCTTTTGCATTCGTGACGTTGCAGCGCCCTCCACCGGAAATACCCAGCTTTCGTCCGAGTTTATTTCCTTTTTCGAGTAAAAGCACCTTGGCGCCCTCACAACTGGCTGCTGCAGCGGCCATTAATCCGGCAGAGCCGCCTCCAATCACAATAACGTCGTATGTCATGAACCTCTTCCTTTTTGTTGAAAAATTTTTTGAAAACTCAAAATAGGATATCAGGATTTCCCCATATCGTAATACCGTTACCTTAGATACACATTATCGCTGTATTTCTGTATAAGGATATACCCTATCACAAGCTTGGGTATTCACGTAAAGACGTCATCTTCTATTAATCTATGTTTCGCAGAATTTGTCGTTCTATACCGGGATTTTAACACATATATTGTAATATATTGTAGCCTGTGCTTTAATTCAACTAACGGCGTCAAGGAAAGATGATGAGGGGGAGAAGTCCTTGTTAATTGCGTTGAAGGAAAGTATGCTTCAAGTTCTCCTTGCCGTGATGTCTGCGGGTTTTTTCTCTATATTAACGGATTATGGGGATAAGAAAAAGGTTTGGGGTGGCAATCTGCTTTCCGCATCTAATCAAAGGATCCTTTTTTGGTGCTGCTTGCCAGCCATATTGCTATGTTCGCTCTTTCAATATCAGCCTCCTTATGGCCTACCTTCCAATCTGGGGATTATCCCCCTCGCTGTTGGCATCATGTACGGCAGACGGCGCACAGCATGTATTCTTGCCGCTTCTGCGCTGGTTAGTGTTCTGATTATAGCCCAGTCTACGGCAATGTCGCCAATGTATGTGGGTACGGGTTTTATTCTTTTTCCTTTTATGCTGCTGCACGTCAAGTTTTTTCAAAGAGGAACATTATTGGACAAAAAACTTCTTATTTCTGCCTATGTTGCGGCTGATTTGCTGCTTAAAGCGATTTTCTCGCTACTGTGGGGCAAACAGGATGTTTGGGTATATGTTCCTGATCTCCTTACGACGCTTTGGAACATTGCAGCAGGTGTGCTGGCAAGCTTTTTGGTCGTCAGTCTGATGCGAAATGCCTTCGAGAAGCTGGCGTTGCGGCGGGATGTGACCGAGTTTACGAGCAAATATCTAATTGAAGCCGATAAGCTGCGTCAAGTGTTGGATCTGATGCCGTTAGCCCTGGTAACTCTGGACAGCGAGGAACGAGTTGTACATATGAACAAAACGATGCTGGAACTCTATCGGGACGTCGATCCGTTTATTACGCTTCCTGAGGTGGTGGGGCGTCCTTTGACAACGCTGTTTGGTTTAAGCACTGCACCAGTGGTCAATGAACGGGTTGCGAAGGCCCTTGAAGGAGAGGCGGGTGCTGATTTTATAAATGTGCCTCCCAAAGTATTTTTCTCAAGCTTCCTTCCCATTCATGATAAACATGTAAGCCGAACGACAGGTGTCATTATCGCCTTACAGGACATTACAGAGCTGGAGACACTGCGCAGCGAGCTGGGCAATTTCGAGAGGCTTAGTCTGGTCGGACAGATGGCGGCGGGCATTACTCATGAAATACGCAATCCGATGGCGGTTGTGCGGGGATTTTTACAGCTCATGCGCGAAAAGAGTCCCGATTCCCTCGGTCACTATTATCGTATTGTGATGGAGGAGCTGGACCGGGCGAATGGAATTATTAACGATTTTCTGTCACTTGCCCAAAACCGGATTGTCGAGAAGGAGCAATGCCATCTGCATGATATTATCCGTGAACTCACTCCTCTGCTGTGGGCAGATGCCAATCTGAGAGGACAGACGATCGAGCTGAAGCTGGAGGATCATGTCGCAATGTTGCATTTGAACTCTAAGGAAATGAAGCAATTGCTGCTCAATCTGTCGCGTAATGCGATGGAGGCTATGGGGGATAAAGGTGTGCTGACGATTTCAACGCATGAAGAGGGCGATTTTGTGGAGCTGGAAGTGAAGGACACGGGTCCCGGTATTCCGCAAAATCAGCTTGAAAAGCTGTTCCAGCCTTTTTACACGACCAAAACGAAAGGTACAGGTCTGGGCCTGGCCTTATGCCAAAGTATTGTAGAGCGTCATCACGGTACGATTGCAGTAGATTCGGTGGAGGGAATGGGAACGCAGTTTAAAGTTCGATTGCGCAGAACCATTCCAACTCACAGGGATCATTCTGAATCACCCTCCATGAATTCCATATAGAAATAATTGTACAAATATATATCTGGATTTTTGCAAATTGCGTGAAAAAGATTGTATAATAAAGATTAGATGTCCATGTCTTTCACACGGCAGAGGCTGAAATGAAGCAACATAATATACATGATTTTTCGAAAAGGAGTGAACGAATATGTCGATGTCTTTTGATCAATATATGAGAGATTCTGTTCAGCCGATGCGCGAAGAACTGACAAGTCTCGGAATTCAGGAGCTGCGTACTCCGGAAGATGTGGAGGCCAAACTGCCTGATGCCAAAGGCACAGTGCTGGTCGTTGTGAACTCGGTGTGCGGTTGTGCCGCAGGTCAATGCCGTCCGGGTGTAGCCGAAGCGCTGAAGCATGATATTACACCGGATCATCTGTACACGGTTTTTGCTGGTCAGGATAAGGAAGCAACGGCGAAGGCACGCGAATTTTTCGCACCATATCCGCCATCTTCTCCTTCGATCGCGCTGTTGAAGGACGGCGAACTGGTTCACTTCATCGAGCGTCATCAGGTGGAGGATCGTTCGGCAGACCAAATCGCTGCTGATTTAACCAGTGCATTTGACCGTTTTTGCCGGTAATACTGCTCAAGCTAGGCCCCGCATTTTTCGCTTGCGAAACTTGCCGGGGCTTTTGCATGTTGGCTTGTGAAGGAAATTCCTAAAAAAGAGGTGCTTATCTGATGAGTTTGCAGGAACAGATTATTGCTGAATTGGGAGTACAGCCTACCATTAACGTAGAGGCCGAGGTCCGCAAGCGTGTGGATTTCCTCAAGACGTATGTCACGAAAACTGGAAGCAAGGGCCTGCTAATCGCCATCAGCGGCGGGATCGACAGTGCTGTAGCGGCTGCCTTGTGCAAACAGGCTACGGATGAGCTGACGCAGGAGCAAGGCGAAGAGTACAAAACGCTTGGAGTATTTCAGCCGTATGGCAAGCAGGAAGATATCGAGCATAGCTACGCGGTAGCCAAAGCGTTTGACCTGAAATATGCAGGGGAAACGAACATTCAGGAAGCGGTGGACAAGATTGCCGTGGAGGTGGAGCATTCGTTGAAGGATATTGGTCTTGAGCGCTCCATTACTCCGCAAGTGAGAGGGAATGTAAAGGCAAGAACACGTATGGTGGTTCAGTACGCGCTTGCAAATGAGCTGAATTTGCTCGTTGTAGGTACAGATCATGCCTCGGAAGCTATCACAGGCTTTTATACCAAATGGGGTGATGGTGCCGTTGATATTACGCCGCTCAGCACGCTGAACAAGCGTCAGGTGCGTTTGCTGGCGAGCTACCTGGGAGTTCCGCAGGTCATTTTAGACAAAGCGCCTACAGCGGGATTGTGGGAAGGCCAGACGGATGAAAAAGAACTGGGTATTTCTTACGAAGCGAACAGCGACTATCTGGAAGGCAAGGAAATTGACCCGGCGGCACGTGAAAAGCTAGAAAGCTTCTTCACACGCACAGCGCATAAGCGGACAAGCATTCCAGGCATTTAAGCAGCGAACAATTATGGAATTGTAAAATAATAATGCGGCGATCCGCCCGGCGGATCGCCGTTTGTATTGACAGCAGGCTATGGCTTAATTGGTGATCCATTCCATGAAGCGGCGGGTTTCGGTAATCGCCTGATCCAGCGGAAGGCTGCTTCCCTGGAACGGATGAACGGTATTGAAGGTATGGTTGCCCCCTTGAATTTGTACCCACTCAATATCAGGACGAACTGAGGTAAGCAGGGCAGAGCCTTCACGCAGGCGTTTGGAATCCTCGGTACCTTGAATGAGTACGGCAGGCTGTTGGCTGTCTTTAAGCCTGTCCACGATGGCAAAGCGCTGGCGATTTTGCTCCAGATCCTCCAAAATAACAAGATCCAGCGGAAGCTGCTGTCCGGTTCTGGCGTTGGGTACGTAGCTGCGACCCTTGGTCCGCATTTCTTCTTTTTGCGGCAAGGTGAACAGGTCCAGGTCAGTTACGCCATTCCATGAAATGACGCCTGAAACCTCTTCCGGATGATCCAGCGCATAGATGAAGCAGCTTCCCGCACCTCGGCTGTGTCCTAACAGAAACAACGGCAGTTGTCTGAACTCGTGGCGTGCTCTCAGATTTGTCAGCAATAAGTCCAAATCCTCTTGTTCCCGGCTGTAGGTGTTCCGTGCGAACTTTTCCAGCTCGGTAAAATTCGTTAGATCCTCACCTATGCCGTTATGTGAAAAGTTGAAGGTTACGACATGGTTGTCTGTGCTCAAGGCTTCTGCTATATAGGGGAACATGCCCCAATCCTTGAAGCCCTTATAGCCATGAGCAATGACGAGCAAGCTTTTGGCTGTATTTTTGGAGGGAAACCAGGAAGCCCTGATTACCGCATCTGTACCTGCTTCCGTACCTGCTTCAATAACGAGTGATTCTGACATCCTATCCTTCCTTTCTACGGGAATTTTAAATGGGCATATAAGCTAAATCAACATTTCGCAAATAGCCTTTCTTATTTTAACATATTTTGGTGCTGATTTTACGGCTTTGCGACTCGCCATGATGTGGACACGCTGTTACAATAAGGGCAGTAAAGTATAAAAGGACGGGGAATACCCAAATGATCTACGGAATCGGACATGATGTGCTGGAAATGAGCCGGATGGCTGACATATTGGCAGGCAAGCATGCAGACGCTTTTTTAAATCGGGTGTTGACCCCGGCTGAACGCGACCTTGCTATGGAGCGAAAGGGCAGGCTGGCGGAGTTTGTAGCAGGGCGTTTTGCCGCGAAGGAAGCGATAACGAAAGCCTTCGGCTGCGGAATTGGGCAGATCATCGGGTTCGGCGATATGGATATTTTACCGGAGTCTGGGGGCAAGCCAGCGGTTTATTTGTCTGCCCCTGCGTGGCACAGACTCGGGCTACCGGGTGCGGGCGGCTCGGATTATAGCATTCACCTGAGTATTACACATCAACCCAACATTGCCTCTGCTTTTGTGATTGTTGAATATAAGGAGACGTGATGTGATGACCACCCATACATTGGAACAAAAACGTTATTTCAGCTTCGAGCTGCTGAATTGGTATACACGAAGCAAGCGGGATTTGCCGTGGCGCCGACACCGGAATCCTTTTTATATCTGGATTTCGGAAATTATGCTCCAGCAGACGCGTGTCGATACGGTGATTCCGTATTTTAACCGCTTTATTGCACGGTTTCCGACGATTGAGGCGCTGGCGGAAGCGCCCGAGGAGGATGTACTTAAGCTGTGGGAAGGGCTGGGATATTATTCCCGAGCCAGGAATTTGCAAACGGCAGCGAAACAAGTGGTTGAGCTTCACGGTGGGGAAGTACCGGATGATACGCAGGCTGTCGCCGCTCTGAAAGGCGTAGGCCCGTATACGACGGGAGCGATTATGAGCATTGCCTTCAATCGGCCGGAGCCTGCTGTGGATGGGAATGTGATGCGCGTGCTGTCGCGCTATTTCTTGATTGAAGAGGATATCATGAAGGGTAGCACGCGAGCACATATGGAAAGTCTGGTGCGGGAACTGATCCCTGAAGGGAGAGCCTCCGACTTCAATCAGGCACTAATGGAGCTGGGTGCGCTGGTCTGCACGCCGAAGTCGCCCCAGTGCCTGACCTGCTCGGTCATGGAGCATTGCTCAGGCCGATTGGCAGGCCGCGAGGAGACGCTGCCGGTCAAGACGAAGGCGAAGCCGCCGCGGCTGGAGCCGCGTTCCGTCGCCCTCATCGAGGGCAGCGGCGCGAACACAGGCCGCCTGCTCGTGCGTCAACGCCCGGCCAAGGGCCTGCTGGCCCGCATGTGGGAGCTGCCGCACGAGCTTGTCGGGCCGGAGGGCTACAACGGCCCGGTGCCGGATGAGCCAGCCATGGATCACCTGGCGGGTCATTTGCTGGCGGAGGGCGTGCTCGCCCGTCCGGTGCGGTTCGTACGTGAGGCGGAGCATACGTTCAGCCACATTCACTGGAACCTGCGTGTGTTCCAGTGTGAAGAGGTCGCCAGCCCTGCTGGAGAGGCTGGCGGACAGTCGCTGGCTGCCGAGCAGCGGGCAGGCTACAGCACCGACGGTGCGAAGCCGGGTGCGCTGCTTGCGCTGGCGGAGCAGGAGGAGTGCGCGGCGCTGCCTGCGGGGTACCGCTGGATCAGCGAGGCCGATATGGACACCTTGGCGTTTCCCAAGGTGTTCCTCGATCTAATCACCGAATATTTTGCGAAGCAAAAAGGGACCTTGGTGTAGGTCCCCAAGCTGTCGGGAGAAGTCCCGACAGCTTTTTTTGTTCTTTTTTTATTCAGCCTGACATCTCATTTAAATAACGATGCATATAGGTAATACCTATCCATAGTCGTAGCCGGGTTTTAGGCTATGCCTTTATCTACATCGCTTGTTCAAAAATGTCGATCACTTCTTGCTGCGTAGGTTGAATCGGATTGGTTACACCGCAGGCATCCTTGAGTGCGTTGGCGGCGAGAACAGCGAAATCTTCTCGCTTGACGCCGAGTTCTTCTAGCCCGGAAGGGATGTTGACCCGTTTAGCCAGCTTTTCAATGGCGTGCAGGGCTAGGCTGGCACCTTGCTCCGGTGTTACACCGTCCGTTTTTTCGCCAAGTGTACGGGCAATATCGGTGAGTCGTTCGGCGGAAGCCTTGGCGTTATAGCGCTCTACATGCGGCAGCAAAATGGCGTTACAGACCCCATGCGGCAGATTATAGAAGCCACCCAGTTGATGTGCCATGGCGTGAACAAAGCCCAATCCGGCGTTATTGAAGGCCATCCCTGCGAGGAACTCGGCGTAGGCCATTTGGCTACGAGCTTCCACATCGTTTCCGTCATCCACAGCTTTGACCAGATAATCCCGAATCAGCTCAATGGCTTTAAGCGCGCAAGCATCCGTGATCGGTGTGGCATTGGTGGAAACATAAGCTTCAATAGAGTGAGTGAGCGCATCCATCCCTGTTGCGGCAGTTAATGACTTGGGCATAGCCATCATCAGATCAGGATCATTGACGGCAATGAGTGGTGTCGTGTGCTTGTCAACAATCGCCATTTTGATATGACGCTCTTCATCCGTAATTATACAAAACATAGTCATTTCACTAGCTGTTCCTGCCGTGGTGTTAATGGCAATCAGAGGGAAGGAAGGCTTCTCGGATTTATCCACGCCTTCGTAGTCCCCGATCTGTCCGCCGTTGGAGGCCAAAAGCGCGATTCCCTTGGCACAGTCATGCGGTGACCCGCCTCCGAGCGAAATAATAAAGTCGCACCCGGATTGGTTCAACAGCTCCAAACCCTCATTTACATTTGAAACCGTGGGATTCGGTTGAGTGCCGCTGTATACGACGGATTTTACGTTTAGACTGTCTAACATGCTTGTTACCTTTTTCGCAATTCCAATATCAACTAAAGGCTTATCGGTTACGATCAATGCATTTTTAAAGCCCAATTTTCCGATTTCTGTACCTGCATCCGCCAGTGCACCCGAGCCCATAAGACTCATACCCGGCATCATGAATTTGGAGGTTCCCGTCATAAATATGCATCCACCTTTGTTATTATTTTGAGGTAAATCAAGATATAATGATGGAATAAAAGGATCTTTCAACCATCCTTATATCCTTATCATACTGCCCTATATTGGCGGGAACTAACGCATTTTATTATAAAATATCGTGATTTTTAAAAGGGAGCATTTTGCATAAATCCAGGGAGCGGCCTTCAATCAGCAATATAAAGATCGGAATGATTCTGTCCGCCTATATATTGTATCCATGAGCGACTGGAATCGAATTATGCAAACTGCTGAAGGGTGAAACGATGGAGCATTCCAAAACTTTAGGCGACTTTAATCGTTATAGTGAGCTGCAATATGGATATGAAACCGAGCTGATCAGAATTTTGTATTATGATCTCCCAGAAAATTATTACGAGAAATATGCTTCATATGAATGCCCAAAGCTGTGTACGATTTTGGAGGGGAGAAAAGAAGTCAAAATTAATGAAATGGAGCGTTTTGAATACGATTCTCAGGAGATTATCCTGCTTCCTCCTCAGTCCAGCGTAGAAATGAAGATCAAAGAACAAACCAAGGCACTGGTCTTTGAATTAAGCGATCAGTTGATGGAACGGTTAAGGAACGTGGTAGAGGAGGAATTTCAGGTCCCGGAGAGTTCCCCGACTCATGCGGTGGTTCGCTGCGAGCTGAACGAAAAGGCGAATTCACTTACCGCATCTATGGAGCGGATCAAGCAATATATGGCACATCCCGTCGAAAGAAAAAATTTCCTGATTGATCTGAGCGCTCAGGAAATGGCCTATCATCTGCTACAGATGCAGGTGCTTGAGCAGAATCTGCTTACGAACCATCGGCATCCTGTGTTTCGGGCAATCCGGGATATTCAGGAGCAGTTGCCTGGGATCAGGTATGTGAAGGATCTGGCGGATAACTATAATATGTCACATGCGAATTTCACGAATCAGTTTAAAAAAATAACAGGATTAACCCCGCTCGACTATATTACGAATCAAAAAATGCAGCTCGCCAAGCAATGGCTCCAGCACCGGAACGTGACAGAGGTCGCTTTTGATTTGAATTATGAGAGCGTTTCCTATTTTATCGGTCTTTTTAAGAAAAAGTACGGGGTTACACCCAAGCAATATCAGATGAGTGTGCAGCGCCAAGTTGTGGTTACGTAATGTAAAAAAAAGTCAAGCGGCGATTCCACAGTAACCGGGGAATCGCCGCTTGGCTTTTTTTACAGATATAGAGTTACCAGCTTATTTTTTCGCTGCTGCGTAACGTTTGTTCACTTCATCCCAGTTGATGACATTGTAGAATGCTGCAATGTAATCCGGGCGTTTGTTTTGATATTTCAGGTAGTAAGCATGCTCCCAAACGTCCAGTCCAAGTACCGGAGTCAGACCTTCGGAGATTGGGCTGTCTTGGTTAGGAGTGCTGGTGATTGCCAGTTTGCCGTCTTTGCCGACAACCAGCCAAGCCCAACCACTACCAAAGCGTGTTGTAGCTGCTTTGGTAAAATCTTCTTTGAATTTGTCATAGCCGCCCAACTCGTTGCTGATTGCTTCAGCAATAGCGCCAGTTGGTTGTCCGCCGCCGTTAGGGCCAATAACTTCCCAGAACAGGCTGTGGTTGTGGTGTCCGCCACCGTTATTGCGAACCGCAGGGCGGATGCTTTCAGGAACGCTGTCCAGATTGGAGATCAGATCCTCCAGGCTTTTGCTTTGCAGTTCAGGAGCGCTTTCCAGAGCTGCGTTCAGGTTTGTTACATATGTGTTATGGTGACGATCATGGTGAATTTCTACTGTCAGCGCATCAATGTGCGGCTCCAGTGCGTCTTTCGCGTAAGGAAGTTCTGGTAATTGAAATGCCATTGTAAAATCCCTCCTGATTATATGGTTTGGGTAAGGTATTCCTATGTAATAATACCCTCTACAGTTATATTAAACCGCATTCAGGCTATTTTATCAACATTTTTGTTTGTAAAATAGCAAACTGGGCAATACGACCTGGTAGCTATCATGTCCAAAAACCCGCTTGGAATACATGATGTATAGGTAATAAAAGGAAAATTATGCAGCCCAAAAATGTAAACGCTTCATATATAGCGCTTACATGAGAAAAAGGGATGTATTCCTTCTAAAAGTGTGGTTTAATGTTCAAGGAAGCAGAAATTTCGGCTTTTTTGTCGACTGCTATATCTTGTCATGTCTGCGGATATGACGAATTTGAGGGAATTCACCCTTTTCCTGTTCTTCAATTCATATATAGCAGATCGTTTGCATTTTTATCATAATGCCTTGTGATTAACACTATGCTAACAACTTTAAGGATTTATGTAAAAATGACGGTGCTGTCTCAATTTGTTTTATTAAGCTTACGAAAAGGGAGATATTACTTATGCACGTTCGTTCCTTTCAATTGAGTGATGTGAATCCAGTAATGGGACTCATGCAGGTTGCCTTGTCTGAGGAGTGCTACAAAGAGACGGTGGGTGCTTTTGCCCGTCAGCTTTCGTGGGATTCCGGCTTGATCGTTGTTGCAGAAGAGGATGATGAGCTGGTTGGCGCCCTGATCGGCACGATTGATCAGAATCAGGGTTGTTATTATCGTATTGCTATTCACCCGGATCATCGTCGGATGGGAATTGGCAAATCGCTTGTGGAGTTCATGGAGCAGCGTTTTCAGCAACGTAAGGTTAGTCGCATCTGGGTAGCCGGAGACAAGCACAACAGCGCGGCCATGCCTTTGTATGAAGCGATGGGTTATGGGGCAAACCAGATTTTGCAGGCTTTTCAGCAGCTCAGTATTTTGGCTCCTCATTAATCAGCAATGGATATAAAGAGAATCGAATATTTTCAAAGCTAATACTTCCATTTAAAGCATATCTGAGTAACCGTTGCAATCGGGTACGGGATATGCTTTTCTATTTATAACAGGGTTGAGGAGGTTTAATATGCACACACTGGCTCCTTCGTCAGGCCCGCTTCCTACGCCGGAAACGTCCAAGCATACTGGTCGTTGGAGTTATATACGCGATTGGCTGGTGACTCTTCTGATCGCGATGACCATCTTGCTGCTGCTGAATCTGTTCGTGTTTAATTTGTCTACGGTCAGGGGACATTCCATGCAGCCGACGCTGATGGAAAGTCAGCATTTGTTCGTTAACAAGCTGGTTTACAATTTTCATGATCCAGGCAGGGGGGACATCGTGATCCTACAGGATCCCGACTCCAAGCCGTCCAGCCCGAGATTTTTAGTGAAAAGAGTCATAGGTACTCCCGGGGATGTAATCCGGGTTGAGCATAATCATTTATATGTGAACGGCGAGCTGCAAAATGAGCCTTACACCGACTCAGAGATTGAGGATGGTGATTACGGTCCTTTTACAGTGGAGCCGGGACACTTTTTTGTCATGGGCGATAACCGACACGCCGAGGGCAGCAAGGACAGCCGATATTTTGGCAGCATTAAATCTCAGGATTTGCTGGGGCGTGCGGAGCTTGTATTTTGGCCGATATCCGAGTGGAAGTGGCTGTAGAGAAAGTATAGTCTGTATGCTAAAAATCAATGCGGAACGCGTGCCAATCGTCAGGACCATGACGGGGCAGGCGGTGACCGATCAGGAAAGGAAGAGAAGTATGAAAGAAGTGATGGTATATACCGACGGCGCTTGTTCGGGCAATCCCGGCCCTGGGGGCTGGGGCGTCGTTTTGCTATATGGAGAGCATCGCAAGGAGCTGTCCGGGGCCGAAAAAATGACGACAAACAATCGTATGGAGATAAAGGCCGTGATTGAAGCGCTCAAGCTGCTCAAGGAGCCTTGCCATGTCAAGGTGCACAGTGACTCCGCCTATGTCGTAAACTGCTTCAAACAGGGCTGGATTAAGAATTGGCTTCGTAACGGCTGGCGTAACAGTAAAAATCAGCCCGTTGAAAACAAGGAGTTATGGGAAGAACTGTGGGAACTGATGAGCAAGCATGAGGTAGAGTATGTGAAGGTCAAAGGTCACAGTGACAACGAGCTGAACAATCACTGTGATTTTTTGGCGACCAGCGCTGTTAAAAATTTACGGTAGCATCTGCTGAACTAATCTGTTGAAATTTGAGATATGAGGATTTTGCAAAAAACCTCATATAAGTGATATGAAAGAGAGGTGAGTATCGGATGCAACGCGGACAGACACCAACGGCTGCCGGAACCGCTTTGGCTTGGGCCTCGCTCAAGCAGGAGATTATCGAAGCCGCTCCGGGGCTGGGCATCGACTCCATCGGGTTCGCATCCGCCGATCCCTTTCTGTCTCTGAAAGCAATATTGGAGGAGCATCGTGCCAAAGGCTATGAATCCGGTTTTGAGGAGCCGGACATTGATAAACGGATCTACCCGGAGCTGTACGGTTCGCAGCCTGCATCCTTGATTGCCATTGCGGTGGCTTATCCTTCCAAAATGAAGGACCCGCCGAAGTCGGATAAAGGCAAGTACCGTGGCATCTTGGCGCGTTCCGCCTGGGGTAAGGACTACCACATGGTGCTGCGCGAGGCGATGGAAAAGCTGGAGGCTTTTATAGGTGAACGGGTTCCCGACGCGATTATGAAAAATATGGTGGATACCGGGGAGCTATCAGACCGGGCTGTTGCGGAGCGGGCGGGTATTGGCTTTAGCGGCAAAAACACGATGATGATTTCACCGACACTGGGATCATGGATTTATCTTGGTGAGCTGCTGACGAATATCCCTTTTCAGCCAGATGAGCCGGTGACGGACGGTTGCGGGGAGTGTACCAAATGCCTGGATGCGTGCCCTACGGGTGCGCTTGTCGGGCCGGGGCAGCTCAATGCCCAGCGATGTGTGTCCTTTTTGACGCAAACGAAAGGCTTTCTGGATGAGGAATTTATGCTGAAAATCGGGAACCGGTTGTACGGATGTGATACCTGCCAAATCGTATGTCCCAAAAATCGGGGCCTCAACTGGGATCATCATCCTGAGCTTACACCCGATCCCGAAATTGTGAAGCCATTGCTGCTGCCGTTGCTGGAGTTGAGCAATCGTGAATTCAAAAAGAGATTTGGTCAAAGTGCGGCAGCCTGGCGGGGAAAGAAGCCGATTCAGCGCAATGCAGTTATTGCGCTCGGCAATTTCAAGGATATTAGCGCCGTGCCCAAGCTGACGGAGGTTCTGTTGGATGATCCGCGTCCTGAGCTTCGGGGTACGGCAGCATGGGCTTTGAGCCGAATTGGAGGAAAAAACGCAATGACAGCGATCAAGCAAGCATCTGAGAAGGAACAACATGAGCAAGTACGTGAAATGGTCGCGCAGGCGCATTCCAAACTTGAGGAACGAGAACAGGCTGAGCAGCAACAGGTCTCAGAAGTAACGGTTCAGGGACCGACTACGATTTATTATGATGAAATAGAGACACCCGTAGGTATTTTGACGCTGTGTGCAACGGATCGGGGGCTATGCCGGATTGATTTTGGCGTTTTTCATGCGAAGGAGGCGCTGCTTCAGCAATGGGCACGTACATGGATCGGGGAATATGTCTATGTGCAGGAGCCGGAAAAGCTGCGTGAGGCTGCCGATCAACTGCGTGAGTATTTTGCCGGGAAACGACGGGATTTCACTGTGGCCTATGATTTGAGGGGCACCCCTTTTCAGGAGCAGGTATGGCGTGCGCTTCAAAATATTCCGTATGGGCAAAGCGTGTCCTACAAGGATATCGCGGAGTCAATTGGCAGAGCCAAGGCGGTACGTGCGGTCGGAGGAGCGAACAACAAAAATCCGTTGCCCATTCTGATTCCATGTCACCGGGTATCGGGTGCAAACGGGAGCTTGGTTGGATATGCAGGAGGGCTGCCGATCAAGATGAAGCTACTGGATTTGGAGAAGGAATGAGGACAGGCATTTGCAAATTGTGATTTGCTAGCTGTCCCATGTTTTGCTATGATAGGTTCGTGTATAACAAGAGGTTTCATATAAATATACAGAGGTGACGACTTCGTGGTGTGGAATATTGTCATTCCGATTATTACCCTGATTGTTGGTTTGGTTGGGGGATTTTTCATCGGTGCTTATTATCTTCGCAAACAGCTTGAAAAAATGCAAAACGATCCTGATACGCTGCAAAAAATGGCCAAGCAGATGGGTTATAATCTGAATGGGAAGCAAATGCAGAAGGCCCAGCAGATGATGAAGAACCAGCAGTTCTCCAAAAATCAGCCAGGTCAGCGTAAAAGTCAGGGCCGTCGGAAATAGTGAGCAACATAAGCACGGATGCCGCAAGAGGTTGCACAGAGGAGGATTACTGTGGCTGGCGTAAAAGATTATATTAACCGCAAAGCTGCGGATAACCGGGATAAAATCGAGTACCATGTGGAGCAAATTCTACAACTGATTGGTGAGGACCCTAAGCGTGAAGGGTTGCTGGAAACACCGGCACGCGTAGCGCGCATGTATGAGGAGATATTCGCAGGTTATGAGGTTGATCCCCGGGATGCGCTGGGTGTAACATTCGACGAAAATCACGAGGAGCTTGTGATTGTGAAGGACATCGTCTATTACAGCCAGTGTGAGCACCATATGGCTCCTTTCTTCGGAAAAGTGCATATCGGCTATGTACCCAGTGGCAAAATTGTAGGACTAAGCAAGCTTGCCCGTCTGGTTGAGGCTGTAACGCGCCGATTGCAGGTGCAGGAGCGCATTACGGCACAGATCGCAGATATTTTGAATGAAGCGGTCTCCGCTCACGGGGTTATGGTGGTCGTGGAAGGCGAGCACTTATGTATGTGCGCAAGAGGCGTCAAAAAGCCTGGCAGTAAAACGGTAACATCTGCGGTACGCGGAACGTTTCGTGATGATGCGGCGCAGCGTGCAGAGTTCCTCTCGCTGCTTAAGGATTGACCGAACAGGCGTGACAGTGATGAGATGAATAAAAAGGGGGGGGTACGCATATAGGCGTAGCCACCCTTTTTTGCTAACATGAGAATAGGTGGACGTTAGCTGCTTTGAAGGAGGATACAGTATGGAGAATGTACATATGTCAGCAGCCAAAACAACGGTTTTGCCTGATCTGCAATGGTTTGAAGCGCCACTCGTGACCACTCAGACGGATGTTTTGTCTCCACTGGCGTGGGAGGAACTGGCCTGCCGGCAAGTAGGGCAAGGAGCTGCGCCTGTTTTGCATCTATGGCGGCACCCGGCTGCGCTGGTGATCGGCCACCGGGACCGCAGGCTTCCGTACGCGCCGCAAGCGATGGAGCGTGTGCGGAACGCCGGAACCTCGGTATGCGTGCGTCCCTCGGGCGGAGCGGCCGTCATGCTGGACAGGGGGGTACTGAACCTGTCCCTGATCTTGCCGAATCCGCAGCGAGCGATCAGCCTGCATGAAGATTTTCGGCTTATGGCGGGGCTGATCAGCGATGCGCTGGCCCCGTGGTCCGCCGAGGCGCAGACCGGGGAAATCGCCGGGTCCTTCTGTCCCGGCGATTACGATGTCAGCGTCCGAGGCCGCAAGTTTTGCGGCATTGCGCAGCGGCGGCAGGCCAAGGCCTATATCATCACGGCCTTTGTGATGATTGAGGGCAGTGGCGCGGAGCGCGCACAGGCGGTGCAGCGGTTCTATGCGGAGGCAGCCGGAGCTGCGCCGACGGGTGTGCCGAAGCCGGATTATCCGCAGGTGAATCCGTCAACGATGGGTAGCCTGGCGGAGCTGGCCGGGGTGCCGTCGGTTGAGGCGTATACGGCATCGCTGCGCCGTGTAGTCGAAAGTCGGGCGGCGATTTTGCCTGCCGATGGCTCACTGGTGCAGCCTCAGGGACTGACAGAACAAATGGCAGCACTTAGAGAGCGATACGATTTGCAGGTGTAGTGGGAAGGGGAAGTATGTTCCTGGCTACAGATGAGTCTTGGCTTAGAACGGCTGCCATCTCAGCTTAGAGGCTTGGGCATAGCGTTTTTCCACCTCAGGCCAGTTCACGACATGCCACCAGTCCTCGATGTATTTGTTGCGCTCGTTCTGATGCTTTAAGTAATAGGCATGCTCCCAGACATCAATCGCCAGTAGCGGGATGGACTCCCATTGAGTCAGGTTCTGGTGCTTTTCAGCCTGCAAAATTTCAAGCCGTCCTGCACGTGGACTCCACGTCAGGATGGCCCAGCCGCCACCCTCGACCTTCTCGGCTGCCGAGCTGAATTGCTTCTTGAATGCCTCATAGCTGCCAAAGTCCTTTTTGATCTGCTCTGCCAGTGGGCCGCTTGGTGTTCCGCCGCCCTGAGGACTCATAATCGTCCAGAAAAGGGTGTGTAGATAATGCCCCGCGCCATTAAACGCCAGCTCACGTTCCCAGTGCTTCACAAGGTCAAAATCACCCGTTTTCCGGGCTTCCTCCAGCTTTTTCTCCGCTTTGTTTAAATCATTTACATAGCTTAAATGATGCTTGTCATGGTGGATGCGCATCGTTTTCTCATCAATATATGGCTCAAGCGCATTATAGGGATAAGGAAGCGGTGGTAAACGATGTCCCCCGATGGGAACAGGTCGGCCGGGTGAAGTTTTTTCCATTGCCGCAGGCTC
This sequence comes from Paenibacillus sp. FSL R10-2782, assembly GCF_038592985.1. Classification (NCBI taxonomy): domain Bacteria; kingdom Bacillati; phylum Bacillota; class Bacilli; order Caryophanales; family Paenibacillaceae; genus Paenibacillus; species Paenibacillus sp. FSL R10-2782. The sequence goes on from NZ_CP151951.1 coordinate 792,118, forward strand.
AGCCTGGCTTGACTGCACGCCTTTGTCTTTGTTCGCCCACGGTCCTTCCCACCTCGTGCTGTCTGTCTGGCCTGTCTGCCGCTCTCGCAGCGCATCCTCGGGGTAATCCTCACCCTCTGCCGCCATATGATACAATGCAGTGGCCCGCGCAATGGAGCCGGGCTCCTGAAAGGAATTGGTCGATATCAGGAAATACTGGCTCTCATGTGCTGCATGCAGCACAATTCCGGTGGATTTTGGCTGCTGTCGTAACGCATGGCTGTGCTCGGTCAGCAGACTGAGCTGCCGTACATACTCCTGTGACTGGCGGTTTGCGGTTAGCAGCAATTCGTCCAGACGACGATTCAGCCCTTGTGAGACAGGCTGTGAATCTGATGTCACTCCTGCCGATGCCTCAGTCGATTGTAGCCCTTCTGGCGCCGATTCTGACTCCGAATCTCTCGACTGTCCCGATTGCCCGGCTTGTGCTTGTGCAGCAGCCGATGACCGCTCCCATTGACGATGCCACGCCTGATCTGCCGGATCGAGGGCGCTTCGCTGCTCTTCAAGCAGCTCTATAGCGGTGCGTTCCGTCTGTTCGAATACCGTCCTCCAGTCATCCAGCAGCCGCACGTAGGCAGGCTCCAGGCCCTCTGTAGCGGACTTAATCACTTCCACATGCCAGCTTTCCTGCTGCTTCCAATGCCGGATTTCCTCCAGCACACGCAAGGGCAGGAAAGACCCGTAAGTACTCAGCATCATTTTTACCTCCCGTTTCCCACTATGGCTATCTGGGCTGGTTCCAAGAGCCTGACCCGGATGCATACGTACCCAGTATATTCGCCGTCTCATCGGGAATATGTCTACAAACTCCCCCGATCTGGCGCGGACATGTAATGTGGGGCAATGATACATAGTTGGACGCAAAAAAGAAGCCTCGCTGCGGCTCGGGTTAAGTGTCCACAGACGGGCTTCTCCAGGTTGAAAGGAGTACGGCTTCTAAAATAGAACCCTTACTTCGTAGTCGTTTGTTTACTGGCATTAGCAATCGTTTTCTTATCCTCCAGCTCTTGAACACCGCTTAAAAACGTCGATACCCGCCGCAAATACTCACGTGGGTGCTCTCTAAAAATAAGCTCATGCAGTCCGTTTTTGACAATCCATACACTGGAAAGCGGGTTGGTTTGATTGGCAGCGAGCTTTTCCGCAATCGGGTAAGGGGCTTTTTCATCCTGCGTCCCATGTACGAACATGATCGGGAACGGATAGTTTTCCGCTTTGACCTCTTGATATGGAATCTGATGCAGGCTGGTACCATTCAAGACTGGAAACAGCAGCTCCAGAATTTCCAGAGACGGATGGCGCGGCAGATCGATTTGATTATGAATGTTATGATACAGCGTATCCGGCTCCAGTAGGAAGGTGCTGTCCAAAATCATGGCGTCCACATCCTTGGTTTGCAAGCCCGCCTGAAGAGCGGTTCCAGCACCCATCGAGAAGCCCCATACGATGATCTCCGAGGAGCCGCGTTGCTTCGCAAGCTGGATGGCCCCGAGAAGCTGCTGGGATTCCGCTTTGCCCCCAGTTGCGACGGCTTTGCTATTTTGTGATGCGAATCCGTAATCGAACATGACTACGTTAAAATTCAAACGGTGGGCATAATGCGCCAGATCATACATCGGAATCCAGCTTTCTTCGCGATTGGCCCCGTAACCGTGGCTGAAAATAATCGTTTTCTTCGATTGACCTGCCGGGATATACCAGCCCTGCACCATCCGGCTGCCATCCTTGGCGGGGAAGCTGATTTCCTCGTAGGGCATTCCTTTGGCCTGCATCGGGTTCGAGTAGAGTGGCGCGACGGTTGGATTCGTCAGCACCCATGCGATATAGGCGTGCAGGGTAATAAAGCAAAACAATAGAAAAAATACGACTGACAGCAGCAAGGCAATGACCACATGCTTGATCCGCAATAGCCGGGGGTTGATCAGTGGGGTGGACGGCTCCTGGACAGCATGCTGTAGCTGAGAGCTGCGCTGGGATGTCGAAATCATGTAAGAGCCTCCTTCATATAAAAATGAACTTCGTTTCATAGAATATTAGGTACAATTCCACTTGAAATTGATAGTTTATGCCCGTATCGATACCTATTATCGTATGATGCGTGTTATCCAAAGTCAACGCTTGAACCGGAAAAGTAAAAATGATGCAAAGAATTGTCGATGTTTGTCCTCGTTCTGTAATATGGCTGTCACAAAAACATTGGTTTACAGTAGCCGCGATTATTCTATATAATTTATGTAACCATGTTTCATGGTGTGAAACGAATATGAAACAAAGAGGAGCGGTTCACAATGGAAGACCGTAAATTAACCGTTCGCGCCGTGGAGCGTGCGCTTGATATACTGATGTGTTTTACCGGAGATTCCGATCTAGGCCTGACAGAGATTGCTTCCAAAATTGGTTTACATAAAAGCACGGTTCATCGGCTGCTGGCTACGTTGGAGGATCGGGGCTTTGTTGTTCGGAATGCTGCAACGGAAAAATATCGGCTCGGCATCCGGATATGGGAACTGTCCACCCATCTGTCGCAAAGCGACGAGCCGGCGATCCTGTTACAGCCAGCCATGGAAGGATTGCGTGACCGTCTGGGCGAAACGGTCAGCTTATACCTGCGCGATGGCAGCATGCGTATCCGCATTCAGGCCGTGCAGAGCAATCAGGCGATCCGTCGCGTTGCACCAGTAGGTGCAAGCATGCCGCTGGCTGTAGGAGCCTCCAGCAAGGTGCTGGCGGCCTTTATGCCGCCGCAGGAGCTGGAAGCCCTGCTAACCGGGGATGAATGGCCGCCCTCGGTAGATCCGGAGGTCTATAAGGCTCAATTGCAGGATATCCGCGAGAAGGGCTATGCGACCAGCTATGAGGAACGGGAGCCGGGCGCTGCTGCTGTCGCTGCGCCTATCGTGAATCGGAAGGGGCAGGTCGCTGCGGCCTTGTCTGTATCTGGTCCGGTTAGCCGACTAGCGCCCGAGAAGCTGCATGATTTTGCACCGATTTTAATCGAGGCAGCCAAGGAAATGGGGCTTATGCTTCCATAATCTTTGGAAAAAGGGACCAGGGAAGGGTTGCCAAAGCCGCAAATTTGAAGTAATCTGTTGGTGATGGCGGGTTGTCCTATATAGCCGCCTCATACGAATAGAATTAACAGAGTTACTGGGGGAGCCTGTAATGCCGGGCTGAGATGGAATCGCACTAGATTCCGGACCCTTTGCACCTGATCTGGATCATACCAGCGTAGGGAAGTAATCGGCCATTGAAATGTATACGCAGCCGCTGTCTACGGCAATGCATCGGAGTATGTTTCCGCGTGCGCAGCTGTCTGGATAGCCGTTTCGTTAGATTAGCCGGTTCCCTGGGGAACCGGCTTTTTTGCATAGATCAGCCAGCCTGGGGATGGTTCCGGATCGGTGTGTCATTTCATCGAAACGGGAGGAATGGACAATGAAACCGACAGAAACAGAAGGAACAGTAGGGAACGCAGTGGATGAACAGACTGGAGGGGTAAAGCCCTTTCCAGGGAGCCGCAAGGTGTATATTCAAGGCACGCGGCCGGACATTGCCGTGCCGGAGCGTGAAATCGCGCTGCATCCCACACATACGCCACAGGGCACGGAGCATCATGAGCCGTTACGCGTGTACGATACGAGTGGTCCCATGACCGACGAAGCCTATCAGGTCGATATCCATCAGGGCTTGCCTCCATTACGGCGGGCTTGGGCACTGGAACGGGGCGATGTGGAGGCTTACGAGGGGCGCGCCGTCAAGCCGGAGGATAATGGGCTGAAGCCCGGCTCCAAACGGGAGACGGCGGAATTTCCCGGCGTCACCAACCGTCCGCTCCGTGCGCGGCAAGGGCGTAGTGTAACGCAAATGCATTATGCGCGGCAAGGGATCATTACGCCCGAAATGGAATTTGCAGCCATCCGCGAAGGAGTGGAGCCTGAGTTTGTGCGGCAGGAGTTGGCGGCTGGACGAGCCATCTTGCCTTCAAATATCAATCACCCGGAAAGTGAGCCGATGGTGATTGGACGTCATTTTCACGTGAAGATTAATGCGAACATTGGTAATTCTGCGGTTACGTCCTCCATCGAGGAGGAAGTGGAAAAAATGACCTGGGCTGTACGCTGGGGCTCGGATACGGTCATGGACCTGTCCACAGGCCGTAACATCCATACGACGCGTGAATGGATCATCCGTAACTCTCCTGTGCCGATCGGAACTGTACCGCTGTATCAGGCGCTTGAAAAGGTGAACGGCGAAGCTGAGGCGCTAACGTGGGAGTTGTATCGTGACACGCTGATTGAGCAGGCAGAGCAGGGCGTGGACTATTTCACCATCCATGCGGGCGTGCTGCTGCGGTATATTCCGATGACGGCAAGCAGAATGACGGGAATTGTGTCCCGTGGCGGTTCAATCATGGCGGCTTGGTGCCTTGCGCACCATCAGGAGAACTTTTTGTACACGCATTTTGAAGAAATATGCGAAATTATGAAAGCCTACGATGTAGCCTTTTCCCTTGGGGATGGTTTGCGTCCGGGGAGTATCTATGATGCGAATGATGAGGCACAGTTTGCTGAGCTGGATACGTTGGGCGAGTTAACGCAAATTGCCTGGAAGCATGATGTTCAGGTTATGATTGAAGGGCCGGGACATGTCCCGATGCACAAAATCAAGGAGAACGTGGACCTGCAAATGGAGATTTGCAAGGAAGCTCCCTTTTATACACTGGGACCGCTCACGACGGATATTGCACCTGGCTACGACCATATTACCTCGGCGATCGGGGCGGCAATGATCGGTTGGTTCGGGACGTCCATGCTGTGCTATGTGACGCCGAAGGAGCATTTGGGCCTGCCGAACAAGGATGACGTTCGTGAAGGAGTCATTACGTACAAAATTGCGGCACATGCTGCCGATTTGGCCAAAGGCCATCCACGGGCGCAGCAGCGGGACGATGCTTTGTCCAAGGCACGTTTTGAATTCCGCTGGCGCGACCAGTTCAATCTTTCACTCGACCCTGAGCGGGCCTTGTCCTACCATGATGAGACACTGCCAGCAGAGGGAGCCAAGGAAGCACACTTTTGCTCAATGTGCGGTCCCAAGTTTTGCAGCATGCGTATCACGCAGGACATTCGCGCCTATGCGGCGGATAAGGGGCTGGACACTGAAGAAGCGATAGCCGCCGGGATGCGTGAGAAGGCAGAGCAGTATCGTGATGCCGGGCAGTAAAAAATGCATAAATAACAAAAGCCGTGGTTCTCTACAGATGATGTAGGGGCCACGGCTTTTTAGCTTATGTAAAGCGAGATCATCCAACCGGATAAACGAATGCTTTATTTTTTACCCATTTTCTCATTCAAAATGTCCTGAAAGCTGAGCTTCTTCTCCGAGCTGTCTTCCTTCTTCTGCATACTCACTGCGTTGGCACGTTGGTATTGGTGATGAAAGGGCATCAAGGTGTGTACAGTTAAATTCATTGTATTCATGCGGGCTGTTCCTCCAATTCCATTTTGTCAAATTCAGATTGAGTTGCTTAGGACGTCTGTATAGGACTATTCGTATGTACTTGATGTCGTAATACCGGGTAGACTACTTGGTAATGTTTCAATCATTATAAACGCATTTTTTCAAATTAAAACGCTTTTGACATAAAACAGGAAGATGGTCGTATGTGTCTAAAATGAGGATTAGGTGTATGGTCATCTTGAGGGAAAATGTGCCTAGGTCCAGAACAAGGGCCAGAGGCCCGTTTTCTCAGTTTAGTAGTCGGGATTGTGTTTTTTTGTCGAACATCTTTATATAAGTGAGGATTTTGCAAAATCCTGAAATCAATATGAAGTCAGTCTGGTGGCGAATTAAAGTGTCAAAGTTGTATTGACTTTATGTTTGGTAGTGGATACCATGAACTGGTTGTAAGCGTGTTTTAGCTACTAGAGTCAGCCTATCCATCAGGCGATTCATCCGTTGAAATGTTTGAGAAAGGACCTGGATCTATATGAAAAAAAGAATTGCAGACATCGCATTTATTATTCTGGGTGCGTTTTTTTTCGCGCTGGCTGTTAATCTGTTTGTTATCCCGAATGAGTTTGGCGAGGGGGGCGTTACAGGGGTCACGATCATATTGTACTACCTGTTTCAGTGGTCCCCCTCGATCGTCAATCTGGTGATCAATGGATTGCTGCTGATTGTCGGATATAAATTTTTGGACAAGAGAACGACCCTGTACACCGTCATTGCGGTTGCTTTTAACTCGTTGTTTTTACATTTAACGGCCAACTGGCGGATTGATTCGCATGAGCCGACGATTAATGCCGTATTTGCCGGGGTTTTGGTGGGGATCGGGATTGGTTTGATCGTGCGGGTGGGCGGGACAACAGCGGGAACGGTTATTTTGGCCCGGATTGCCAACAAATATCTGGATTGGAACATCAGCTATGGCTTGCTGTTTTTTGATCTGATTGTTGCATTTTCTTCCTATTTTATTATTGGCCCGGAAAAGCTTATGCTGACCATCGTTATTTTGTATGTCGGGACGAAGGTTATGGATTTCATGATCGAAGGACTGAACCCGAAAAAAGCGGTCATGATTATTTCGGAGCATCAAAACAAAATTGCCGAGATGGTCATTACCCAAATGGATCGGGGAGTAACAGTCCTGTCAGGCCACGGGTACTACACGAAAAATCCGAAAGAAGTGCTGTATATCGTCATCAGCAAGCAAGAGGTGTCAGCGCTTAAAAAGATTGTGAAGGCTATCGACACAGCGGCGTTTATCACGATTCATGATGTGCGGGATGTGTTCGGAGAGGGCTTTTTGGATATTTCGAAGTAACTGGCGGTGCGAAGGCAATTTCATAGGAGACATAGATTGGAAGTCGGTCCTGAGGGATCGGCTTTTTTGTTTTATATAGATAAAAAAATACCCCCGATTCGCAGATAGAGCTGCAATCGGGGGTTCTTCACATATGACGTTAAAAAAAACTTAGTCTGCGATCATTTGACGCAATACGGTTTGCAGAATACCGCCGTTGTGGTAGTAGTCGATATCGACGGTGCTGTCCAGACGGGCAGTTACCGGGAACTCGAACTTCGTGCCATCCTCGCGTTTGGCTACAACGGTAAGCTCTTGACCCGGCTTCACGTCATTGTCGATGCCGAGAATATCAAACGTTTCACGACCGTTCAGACCCAGGCTGGACCAGCCGTTGCCTTCCTGGAATTGCAGTGGAAGCACACCCATACCGACCAGGTTACTGCGGTGAATCCGTTCGAAGCTTTCTGCAATGACGGCTTTGACGCCCAGCAGAAGCGTACCCTTCGCTGCCCAGTCACGTGAGCTGCCTGTGCCGTATTCCTTGCCGGCAATAACGATCAGGTTTTGATCGGCTGCCTGATATTTCATAGATGCATCGTAGATGGACATTTCCTCATCCGTCGGCAAGTATTTGGTCACGCCGCCCTCGGTGCCAGGAGCTACGTTGTTGCGAATACGGATGTTAGCGAACGTACCGCGCATCATGACCTCATGGTTGCCCCGACGAGAGCCGTAGGAGTTGAAGTCCTTGCGCTCTACGCCATGCTCCTTCAAGTACAGTCCTGCCGGGCTGGAAGGAGCAATGTTGCCTGCTGGTGAGATATGGTCCGTAGTGACCGAATCGTTCAGCAGGGCAAGCACACGCGCATTACGGATTTCCTGGATATCCTGTACACCATCTTGAAGTTTTTCAAAGAATGGCGGATTTTGAATATAGGTTGATTTTTCATCCCATTCATACAGTTCGCCTTCAGGAACCGGAATGGAATTCCATTTTTCGTTGGCAGTGAACACATTCTCGTATTTACGACGGAACATATCCGGGCTGAGAGACAGGCTGATCGCTTCCTTGATTTCCTCGGAAGTGGGCCAGATGTCTTTCAGATAGACCGGCTGATTGTCGTGATCGTAACCGAGCGGATCATTCACCAAATCAATGTTCACCGTACCTGCCAGCGCATAAGCGACGACCAGTGGCGGTGAGCCGAGATAGTTGGCTTTGACCTGCGCATGCACGCGGCCCTCAAAGTTCCGGTTACCGGAAATGACAGCGCCAACCGTCAGATCGTTGTCTGTGATGGCCTGACTCACTTCGTCAGGAAGCGGACCGGAGTTACCAATGCAGGTCGCGCAGCCATAGCCAGCCACATGGAAGCCGAGTGCTTCCAGCGGAGCGATCAGCCCGGCTTTTTGCAGGTATTCCGTCACGACAAGGGAGCCCGGCGTCAAGCTGGTTTTAACATAGCCCGGCTTTTTGAGCCCGCGTTCTACTGCCTTTTTGGCGAGCAAGCCTGCGCCCAGCATAACGCTTGGGTTGGAGGTGTTCGTGCAGCTTGTGATCGCCGCAATTACGACTGCGCCAGTACCCAGCTCGCTGGTGGAGCCGTCCGGGTGGGTCAGCGGAATCTTCTGTGCGATCTTTTCATCACTCAGTCCGTAGCCGCCTTTGTCCACAGGGGTACGGATAATGCCTTCAAAGGTTTCCTTCATGCGACTAAGCTCAACACGGTCCTGCGGACGTTTGGGACCCGCAAGACTCGGTACAACCGAAGCCAAGTCCAGTTCAATCGTATCGCTGAACACAGGGTCCGGCGTATCGGATGTGCGGAACATGCCTTGCGCTTTGTAATATTCCTCTACAAGACTCACTTGCTCATCAGAACGTCCGGTGCTGCGCAGGTAGGCCAGCGTTTCCGCATCGACCGGGAAAAAGCCGATCGTTGCGCCGTATTCCGGTGCCATATTGGCAACCGTTGCACGGTCAGCCAGGCTGATGTTAGCCAGGCCGGGTCCGTAAAATTCCACGAATTTGCCGACTACGCCTTTTTTACGCAGCATTTGGGTTACCGTAAGCGCCAGATCGGTGGCGGTAGAGCCTTCTGGCAGACTGCCTGTCAGCTTGAAGCCGATAACATCCGGTGTGACAAAATACAGCGGCTGCCCCAGCATACCCGCCTCTGCCTCAATCCCGCCGACGCCCCAGCCGACGACACCCAGACCGTTAATCATCGTCGTATGGGAATCCGTTCCGACGAGGGAATCCGGGAAGACGACGGTTTCGCCGTCAATAGTTTTGGTGGCGGCCACGGATGCCAGATACTCCAGATTGACCTGATGGACGATCCCCGTGGACGGTGGAACAGCACGGAAGTTGTTGAACGCCGTTTGCGCCCAGCGCAGAAAACGGTACCGTTCCTCGTTACGCTCAAATTCTACATTAATATTATAGTCCAGCGCTTCGCTGGTACCGAAAGCATCAACCATAACCGAGTGGTCGATAACGAGATCGACGGGTACGAGCGGGTTGATTTGTTTCGGGTCGCCGCCCGCTTTTTTCACAGTATCGCGCATGGCTGCCAAATCGACAACCACCGGAACGCCGGTGAAATCCTGAAGCACGATGCGTGCGGGAATGAATGGAATTTCCTTGTTGGTGTCACGATTCTCAGCCCAGCCTGTAAGCTGCTGCACATGCTCTTCTGTAATCGCGCGTCCATCGAATTGGCGCACAGCGGCTTCCAGCAACACTTTAATGGAAAAAGGCAGCTTGGCGATACCGCTTTTTCCTTGTTCCTCCAGTGCCTTGAGACTGTAATAACGGTAAGGCTTGCCATCAACTTCGAGACTGCGGGCAATGGAGAATTGATCTTTTCCTGACATAAGTATTACCTCCTTATAGTAGATGCCTGGGGGAAAATAGGGATGTCGTTTTTTCGACGTCTTGCACAGTTGGCTTAAATTGGTTGCGCTCTCATGAAAGCAGCATAGCTGATCTGAAGAATAACCGATTAACCTATAGATAACAGTTATTTTCATAATAGAGCAGAAGACGATTTCCAATGGTTTCATTAGATGAAACTTAATTTCAAAATAATGTTTCTGAATTAAGTATACCGTTTTCACTCGATTCCGTAAAGTTTTTTTGGCCTAATTTATGCGCCGAAGCCTGGAAAATAAAACGTTTCTCTTTCTCGTGTTCCAGTGCTCATACCAAGCTTTAGAGATTCATACTTATAGATAGAGAGCCATACCAGGCTATAGAGGAAATGAAGAAAGCTATACGGTATTCCCGCTATCCCCACACAAGGATTGGCGGGACGGAAATGGAGGGACAGGGATGGGGGAGCGGGAATGGAAGCAGGCCCTTTTTGCTTATGTGAACCAATATAACCGGAGTGAGGTGAACGGCGCTCCGCAGCCGGATGAATATCTGGAGGTAGGTCAGCGAATGGAGCGTGCGGCCCGCACGGCTAGACTGGAACAGTGGTATAACGAGCGGAACGCCGTTCCCTTACGTAGTGAAACACGCGCCAAGCCGCTGCGAATAGTGCAGGATACGCCGGAGGAGGCTGTGGTGGATGTACAACTGCATGTCCGGCTTTTTTACGAAAAAGGCGGGATGACTCACCGGGAGGATCGGATTGAACGGGAACGTCTGACGTTCACGCGTGAGGGTGAAGCCTGGCAGGTGGCAAGAATCGAGCGTGATCCGGCAGAGAGGAAGCCGGCGGGGGGAGAGGTTCCTTTTGAACAGGCTTCGTTTAATCAGGGAGGGAATCTGCCGCTGCTGAATCGCGGTGTACTCGGCTTTGGCTCATCAGCACGCCCCAGCCGATATCGCCGCGAAGAGGCGGCAGCCTATGCGGATCAATGGTGGGATAGCTTCAACCCGGAGTTTGAGGGTTTTGATGTGGATTGTACCAATTATATCTCGCAATGCCTCTTTGCAGGGGGAGCACCGATCCACTATACTGGTAAAAGAGAATCGGGCTGGTGGTACAAGGGACGGGTCGCCGGACGTGAGTTGTGGAGCTATAGTTGGGCGGTTTCCAACAGTCTGGAGCGATATTTAGGCTCTAGCTCGTGGGGGTTGACTGCGGAGCAGGTGAGCCGTCCAGAGCAGCTTATGCTGGGGGACGTCATTTTTTATGATTGGGATGGTGACGGCATCTTTCAGCACAGCACGGTGGTAACGGCCTTTGATGCGGGCGGCATGCCGCTTGTTAATGCGCATACGGTAAGCTCCAGGCACCGTTATTGGGACTACAAAAATTCGTATGCGTGGACGGACAACACGGTATATCGCTTTTATCACATCGCCGACTATTTTTAAATGAGATGATTTATAGCAGGTACAGTGACGCAGATCAGGCACAATGACGAAAGCAGGAAAGCGGAGGATAGGCATGGCAAAACAAAAATTGACCGTAGGGCTAGTGTACGGCGGCAAATCGGGCGAGCATGAGGTTTCGCTGCAAACGGCGTATGCGGTACTGAACGCTTTTGATTATGAGAAATACGAGATTATTCCTTTTTATATTACGAAGGCTGGCGATTGGCGCAGAGGGTCGCTGCTTGACGCACCTTTGGCTTCTGTAGAGCAATTGAAGCTGGAGCGCGCAGAGGGCGGTACGAAGGCGGCATTAGATACGTTGTTCGGTAAACTGTACGGAGAGCATACGCTGGATGTGCTATTTCCGCTGCTGCATGGCACCTTTGGTGAGGACGGAACGATTCAGGGCTTGTTTGAAATGGCGGATATGCCTTATGTCGGTGCAGGAGTGCTGGCTTCTGCCGCAGGGATGGACAAAGGCGTCATGAAGAAGCTGTTTGAGCATGCCGGACTGCCGCAAGTGAAATACTGTTATTTTAATAGTACACAGTGGGCGCATACCAGCCATGATTTGGTGCGCAACATGGAAACCGAGTTAGGGTACCCGTGCTTCGTCAAGCCGGCGAATCTGGGATCAAGTGTCGGCATTTCCAAAGCTACTAACCGGGGAGAACTGGAAAAGGCAGTCGAGCTGGCTTTGCAATTTGATCTGAAGGTCATTGTGGAGGAGTATGTCGATGCCCGCGAGGTCGAGGTTAGCGTACTCGGCAACGACGAGCCGATTGCTTCGGTACCCGGTGAAATTGTATCGTCCAGCGACTATTACGATTATGCTGCCAAATACACGGACGGCCAATCGGAAATGCTCATTCCGGCACCGTTGGACGAGGAAGTGGCGGATCGTATCCGTGAAGCCGCATTGCAAGCATTCCGCGCTCTGGAGGGCTGCGGGATTTCCCGTGCCGATTTCTTCGTCAGACGTTCGGACGGACATATTCTTATTAATGAAGTAAACACGATGCCAGGTTTTACGCCGTTCAGCATGTATCCATTGCTGTGGAGAGAAACAGGCGTATCCTATCAAAGCTTGCTGGACCGCATGATTGCACTCGCACTGGAGCGTTATGAGCGCAGGTCTGCGCTGCATTACGAGAATTCATAAAACGAACCAGGGGGGAGCTGATCACTCCTCTCTTTGTTCATATACACGGTATACAGTCAGGATTTGTAAAAATACTTATCACGAAAGGTGGCGGCTAAACATGGGCTTTCAAACCGAATTTAACTCGGTGTGCAAATTCAAAAGCGAACAGGAATTGTACGAACTGCTGGAATACGGACGCGGCAAAATGGTTAAATCCGGCCTGCGTGTGTTCCCGACAGGTCAGAAGGTCATCGCTTACAGCGTGGACAATGAGGCAGTAGCCATCGTGCAGATTGTCGGCTGTATTGCCGAAATCAATTTTCAGGGCGACGAAGTGACCGAGGTTGAAATGCTCCTCATTCGTAAGCTGAATGAAGAGGAAGCCAGAATTCAGACCGCATTGGCAGATGAAATGTTTTTCGGAGCGCAATAGACAGGTCAAGGACAGATGAATGCCGAATCAGAGAGTTATGCTGGAAGCCAAAAGCAAGGATGAAGCGTGTTCGGGCTGATGAAGGAACTGCGTGCGTGTATGAGAAGGTGACGGAGTGAAGATGCTAGATGGGGCTTCGGCAGAAATTACGCCTTAAAGAATAGTGTTCGGCGGATAAGTTCCCAAATAGAGAAACTTTATGGAATATATTGTGTATAATAGATTGTATAACTAGAAAAGCGGTACTTTAACAGAGATGGTTAAGAGACTGTGCTGTAATGCAGCTTCGTAGACCACGTAACAATGATATAGAAAGTAGAGTGAACACGTTGAACGAACATGAAAACGAAAAGGTTCCCTATATTGTATCAGGAAAAAGCTATACCGCCGTGGCCATTAACGCAGCATCCAAAGCCGGGGAATGGATCAAAAGCAGACTGGGCACCGTTGAGCAGTTAAGCACCAAGCAATCATCGACGGACCTTGTGACCGAAGTGGATAAAGGTGCGGAGCAGATGATCCGCAGACTGATTCTCACGCATTTTCCCGACCATGCCATTTTGGGCGAAGAGGGGGTAGAGCCAGGTGCCGAGGCATCGGCCCGTGCATTGGAGGCTGCTCGTGAAGAGGAGTATTTGTGGATTATTGATCCGGTAGACGGCACAACTAATTTTGTTCACAGCCTGCCGTACTACAGTGTATCTATCGCCTTGGCCCACCGTGGAGAGGTGATTGTCGGTGTCATTTATGATCCGTCCCGCGACGAAATGTTTGTGGCTGAAAAAGGTAAAGGCGCGTATGTGCATGGCAATCCGATGAGGGCATCCAGAGAAGAAACACTGGGAGACAGTCTGGTGTGCATCGGCTTCCCACCGGACCGCACTTTTGCACAGCCGCTGAATATGAAAATAACGCAGGTTCTTACGCCGCAGGTACGAGGCATTCGGGCACTCGGCTCGGCAGCCCTGCATCTGGCTTATGTGGCATCGGGACGGTTGTCAGCCTATTGCGAAATCGGTTTGAATGCCTGGGATGTAGCAGCGGGCGCTTTGCTGGTACAGGAATCGGGAGGAACGATCACAGATACGCTCGGCAGACCTTATGACCTTAGCGTGCGACATATTGCAGCTACAAATACAGCTATTCATTCTCAACTCATTCAAGTACTGAAAGAAGCAGATGCAACTGGGTTATAATACATCTATATCGCTTATCGCTGAAGGAGGAAGGATGATGAGCCAATCCGAAGATTTGGAACGTGAGCTAAGTGAATTGCTGACGGAAGGCGAAATTCGTGAGAATGAAGCCAAAAAACGCGAACGGCTCACTCCTAAATATGAGGTGCGGATCCAAACCCATATTGACCCTATTGTGGAGGAGACACGTAAATATCGCAGCATGGCAAGGGAACTGGACGACCGATACGATGAATATATGAGCAAGGCGGACAAATCGGAACCAACCGACCAACGCTGAGCGAACACAAATACCTCTTGCCTAATGACCAAGGCTTGGGGTATTTTGTATGATGTACAGCTTTATCGGACAATCTCCATTCCAGGCTGGAACAGGCAGGACGAGTAAGGAGGCGACATCTACTGATCACTTATTTTAAAAGCGCTTTCAAAAATGCCGGAATCCATCATAAAATGGTACTGCTGATTACAGTGCTCATGCTGGTTAATTTTGCAGTTGTTGCAGTCATACTTAAATACGTATTTCATATTTATGATAATCAAATGTATAAAAAGACATCCGAAGTACTCAATATTTCTTCAATCGGCATTGAAAATGAGCTAAAGGATGTGGAAAAGGTTACTTTTAAGGTGACAACAGACGAACAGCTTCAGCGTTATTTACTACAATTGGAAAAGGAAACCTCACCTTACGTCAAAATGGTGCTGCGTAAAAAAATAACGAACAGGCTTATCGCCTTCGCCGGCTCTGAAACTTATATTTACTCTATGATGGTGATCGACAAAGAAGGTCAAGTCATGAGTGCGGGCAACCGCGAGGGCATTCCCCAGGAGCTTCGCTCCACCCTGTCTATGCTGGCAGACGAATATGACGGTTCCAACGCATGGTATGTAGCGGGTCACTCCTCCTTGCTCGCTGCGAGGCAGTTTAAATCCTTTACGGATTCCAACTTTACCCTGAACGGACTCGGAACGCTGGCGATTCGTGTACGAATTGACCGGATTGTAGCCGACCGTGTACAGACTTCTGATGGTGACGGACAGCTAATGATCACCGATGGAAGGCGTATGGTCTATCCCGAAACACCGCTTTTGAATGACAGCGATATGCTGGCCGAGCTTGGGCGGAAGCAGCCTTATGGTATTGCAACCTACACAGGCGGAACCTTTTTTGCAGCTCAAACCAAATCCTCTTATACGGGCTGGACGTATTTGCATATGACCCCCTTTGACGACATGTTTCGCAGTATTACAATCATTAAAGAAATTGTAAGCGCTATTTTTGTCATTATGCTTCTGATCGCGCTGGCACTGGGAGCACGATTATCTGGCAGTATTACGAAGCCGATCGTTCAATTAATCCAGAACATGCGTAAAATTGAACAAGGAGATCTCGACCGTCTGGAGGAGGAAGCACTCGGCGCGGTTCCTCTATCCACACAGGATGAGGTGGGCCTGCTGCACCGGACCTATAAGAAGATGATCCGCCGTATCCGTGAGCTAATTAATGAAAATGTTGCAAAGCAGCTATTGCTGCGGGAGACGGAGCTAAAGGCGCTTCAGGCGCAGATTAATCCACATTTTTTGTATAACACGCTGGAGTCTGTGAACTGGCTCGCAAAGGCGAATAAGCAGGATCGTATCTCGGAAATGGTGGAGGCGCTGGCCTTTCTGTTGCGCAGTGCAGTCAGTTTTGAGGAACAGCTCATTCCACTTCGGAAAGAGTTGGACATTGTGAGAAGTTATGTAACGATCCAAAGAACACGCTTCGACGAACGTCTCGTTTTCCATCTGGATGTTCCGGAAGAACTGATGGACGCGCAGATTCCGAAGCTGACGCTCCAGCCCTTGGTGGAGAATGCGATTCATTATGCGCTGGAGCCGCGAATTGAGCCATGTCGGATTGCTATCATTGCCCGGGAGCAAGAAGGTGCGCTGCTGCTGCGGGTCGAGGATGACGGACCGGGCATGACGCAGGATTTTTTGGAGCAGCTACGGAGCGGGCAGGTCGCTACACGGGGGCAGGGTATTGGGCTTGCGAACATTCAGGAGCGGATTGACCTGACGTTTGGTACACCATGGGGCATAGAACTGCACAGCGAGTCAGGAACAGGAACGTCGATTCATGTCTGTATTCCATATGTGAAAGGGGATCAGGATCATGTACAAGGTGCTGTTGGTTGATGATGAGCGTATGATTTTGGAAGGCATATCACAGGTGGTCGATTGGGCCAAGGCGGGTACGAGGCTGGTCGGTACGGCACGTAATGGGATTGAGGCGTATGATCAGATTCAGGCCAGCCCGCCTGATTTTGTCATTAGCGATATCTCTATGCCCGGACTGGACGGAATTGGACTGGTGGAGAGAACGACGGAGCATTTTCCGGATGTCCGCTTCATTCTGCTGTCTGGTTATAAGGATTTTGATTATGCCTGTCGTGCCATGCAATACGGAGTAAAACATTATTTGTTAAAGCCCTGCAACGAGCGTCAAATTCATGAGGCGTTGACCGAGTTGGGGCAGGAACGGGAGGAGCAGGAGGAACGCAAGCAGTTCGTGAACCGGATGAAGCTTGATTTTCAGCGTATGCTGCCTCATGTGAAGGAGCATTTTTTGAAGGAGTTTATTTCCTATAAAACTTACGGCAGTCGGGATATCGCTTTTTATGAGCGGTTATTCGGTCTGGAGCTGCAAGATAAGCAGGTTCGAATGCTGCTGCTGCGAGTCGAGGAATCCCATGAGCCGGAGCATCTATTTGCCCTGCAAAATATTGCGGCGGATTTAATGGACGATGTATTGCTTGGGACGACCATGCAAGGACAACTGCTTATCGTGCTGGAAAGCGGGAACGATACGTCCAGGCTTATGGAGCAGCTTGACGCGGTACGTGCGACGTTTCGCCGTTTTTACAAGCTGGAGGTGACAGTCGCAGTTAGCGAGTCGGATAGTATGCAGCACTCACGCGGGATGTATCGGGAGACGCTGCATTGTATGAATCACCGTTTTTACACCGGAGAGGGCAGTCTGATTACCAAGGAGGATCTGGCGGCCGCAGAACCTCGGGAGATGGCGGATCTGGAGCTGGACGAAGAGAAGTTTGGTCTGCTGATTAAGGCGGGGAATACGGAGGAGGTGGTGCAGGAGGTAGATCGGCTGTTCGGTATCCTGTCCCGTATGAAGCTGGAAATTTCCGTGACCCGCTCCTATGTGCTTCAACTGTATGCAGCCATGATTCGCATATGTCCCGAGGAGGAACGCGCGGCATTCACCAGCCGAATGGTCGTGCTGGCTGAGCACAAAACGCTTGCTTCTCTTAAATCCTTCGTGCAGGAAGCCGCCGGACGAATGACCGCAAGTTACTATAAAAGCAATGTGTACCGCCAGTCCTCCACCGTTAATAAAATGATCACCATCATCGAGCAAAACTACAGAAAATCCGATTTGTCACTGAATGGAGTGGCAGGCCAAATGCTGTATATGAATTCTGACTACTTAGGAAAAATCTTCAAAAAGGTGACGGGGGAAAACTTTTCGCACTACGTCAATCGCTACCGGATCGAGCGTGCAGCAGAGCATATTCGGGAGACGGGAGACGTGAAGGTATTCGAGCTGGCCGAATGGTTCGGCTTCGGCGGAAACGCCCAATATTTCAGCCAGGTATTCAAAAAATGGGCGGGCATGACGCCATCGGAGTATATTAAATCACAGGAACGGGGATGAGCGCTGGAGCCCCTCTGTTTTTTAAACCCAGGAAACCTGATTTGTGTATTCCAATGTTTCGCTGCTTTTGGGAAAATAACAACAGGAGCAAATGTAAACGCTATCAAATTGGCGTAAATACGTTATCACTTGTAACACAGCTCCTTTCAAGAACAGCGAAAAGGGGAGAGATAGGTGGGCAAAAAAGGATGGTTTCTGATCATAGCCATGCTGCTCGTATTGACGACGGCATGCAGCGGAGCAAATGACGGCGGCAATTCGGGCACAAGTGCAGACGGGAAGGTAAAGCTACGAATCGCTTGGTGGGGATCGGATACGCGTCATGAATATACGCAGAAGGTCGTCGATCTGTATAAGCAGAAAAATCCGAATGTGACGATTGATGTGGAATACGCCTCTTTTGATGACTATTGGAAAAAGCTCGCCCCGCAGGCTGCGGCAAACCAGCTGCCGGATATCGTGCAAATGGACATTTCGTACATTAGCCAATATGCGAAGAATGGCCAACTTGAGGATCTTGCGCCTTACTTGAATCAAAAAATTCAGGTCGCTGATGTGAACGAAAATGTACTCAAAACCGGCGTAATTGCCGGAAAGCAATATGGTATTCCAACAGGTGTTAATGTTCTGGGCTTCCAGTATGACCCGGCGTTGCTCAAAAAAGCGGGCATAGATAAAATTCCTGACAACTGGACATGGGACCAATACAAAGAGCTGGCTCTGAAGGCAGCCTCCAATAAAGTTCACTTCGATAGCACTATGGCTGCCGATATTTTCTTCCACTACTATTTGCGTACACATGGAAAGTCTCTCTACAATGCGGAAGGAACAGGCTTGGGGTATGACGACGATAAGCTGTTTGCCGATTTCTTTGGCGGATTGGCTGATCTCATTAAAAAAGGGGCGACCCCGACTCCTGAAATTATGAACCAAACCAAGGGCATTCTTGAAGAATCCGATATCGTAAAAGGAACGGGCATCGGAATCTGGCAGTGGTCCAATCAGTATGTGGGCTTACAGCAGGTCGTCAACCGTCCGATGGAGCTAGCGCCGATGTTTGGACCGAATATGGAAAAAGGCATCTACATGCAGCCTACGATGTACTGGACAGTCGCTGCCCGTTCTCAGGTGAAGGATGAGGCCGCCAAGTTTATTGATTTCTGGATGAACGATGTAGAAGCGAATAAGTTGATTAAAGGCGAGCGGGGCGTGCCGATTTCCGCTAAAATCAAGGAAGCTGTAGCACCTGAGTTGAGCGAGGCTACGAAGCAGGTGTTTGATTTTGTGGCTTCCATGGAGCCAAAGGCTTCTCCAATGAGCCCACCGCCGCCAGTCGGATCACCGGAAGTGATTGCGACCCTGACCGATTATATTGAGCAGGTCAATTTCGGGCAGATGACAGCGGAGGATGCAGCGGCCAAATTCCGGGCTGATGCGAATACCATCCTTGCGAATAACAAGCAGTAATCAGCGCAATGGAATCAGGATGGGCCTGACAGACACCGCTTTAACATAGGGACGAAGGCTAGTTTCGTTAGGCTAACCGTGCGTAGAGATGGCATGATACGCACGGTTAACCCGACGAACGAACCGTAAGTTTTCTTTATATACTTCATAACAAAATACATGTAACAACGATTTATCGATATAATAATTTGATTTGGCAGCAAAATGTAACAGAAGGGAGGCTTGATGAGCTTGCGAAACCATCAGAGCTTGAGAGCCAATATGACCGGATATGCGTTTATCAGCCCGTTTATTGTGGGCTTTCTGGCGTTTACGTTAATTCCGATGTTTATTTCATTGTATCTGTCCTTTACAAGCTACAATTTGTTCACCCCGCCCAAATGGATTGGTCTGGGGAACTTCGAGAAAATGTTCACAGGCGACCCGAAATACTGGAATTCAATCCGAGTCACGTTTACGTATGTACTGGTTGGCGTACCGCTGCGACTGATTTTTGCGCTGTTCGTGGCTATGATTTTGAATACCAAATCGCGCATGGTCGGCACGTATCGGACGATGTATTATCTGCCATCCATTATCGGAGGCAGTGTTGCGGTGTCTATCATGTGGCGGAACATTTTCAGCAATGAGGGCATTGTTAACAGCTTGCTTTCAGCCTTGGGAGCGACTCCCGTAAAATGGTTTGGTGATCCGAATGCTTCGCTTACGATGCTGATCACTCTGTCCGTATGGCAATTTGGTTCCTCCATGCTGATTTTTCTGGCAGGATTGAAGAATATTCCTGTTGAATTGTACGAGGCGTCCGGCGTAGATGGTGCTTCGCCCGTACGAAAATTTTTCAGTATTACGCTGCCGCTGCTTAGTCCAATTATTCTATTTAACCTGATCATGCAGACGATCAGTGCCTTTATGACCTTCGTTCCGGCGTATGTTATTTCCAAGGGCGAGGGAGGTCCAATGGATGGAACGATGCTGCATTCACTGTATCTGTTCCGGCAGGCGTTTATGTTCAGCAATATGGGATATGCGGCGGCCATGGCCTGGGTCATGCTCATTATGATTGCGATCCTGACAGCGATATTATTTATATCATCCAAATACTGGGTATTCTATGAAACGGAAAAGGGGCGCTGATACCGATGGCATGGAAAACGTTCAAATGGCCAATTTATCACATTCTGGTCGCTGCACTGGCGCTCCTGATGCTGTATCCCGTGTTTTGGATGCTGTTCAGCTCGTTTAAAGAAAGTCGGACGATATTCGTCACGGCATCCTCGCTTTTCCCTACAGAATGGATCTGGCAAAACTATGTAACAGGCTGGAAAGGCACAACGGGGTATAACTTTGGCACATATATTATGAATTCGCTCACGATCGTAGTGATTTCAACGATTGGAGCCGTGCTTTCCTCCTCATTGATCGCATTTGGCTTTGCACGTTTGAAATTCAGAGGACGTAACTTGTGGTTTGCCCTGATGATGGTGACGCTGATGCTGCCAGGGGATGTGGTACTGGTACCGCAATATATTATTTTCACCAAGCTAGGGTGGATCAATACGATCTTGCCGCTGGTAGTGCCGTCGTTTTTCGGAATGCCGTTCTTCATCTTCCTGATGGTTCAGTTTATACGGACGATACCGGCAGAGTTGGATGAAGCGGCTACGATTGACGGATGCGGCAAGTTCCGGCTGTATTTTCGAATTATTTTGCCCCTGCTCAAATCCTCACTGGCTACGGCGGCCATCTTTTCTTTCTACTGGAAGTGGGAGGATTTGCTCGGTCCGGTACTGTATCTGAACTCGCCGGATAAATATACCGTTTCGATTGCACTCAAAATGTTTCTCGACAGCGAGTCTGCCTCCAACTGGGGAGGGATGTTCGCCATGTCTATCTTAAGCTTGCTACCGGTTATCGCTGTATTCTTCGCCTTCCAGAAGCAGATTGTAGAAGGAATGAGTACAAGTGGCTTGAAGGGATAAAGTGGGGCTTAAGGGCTATCGCGGAGAGGTGAATGGAATGTGGAAGTTTGATTTTGGTCCGGGTGAGCCTGTGGATGGCTACACGGGAGTACCCCCGGATTGCTCGTACACTGCCGAGCAGGGCTACGGCTTCGAGAACGTGGATCATGTGTATGGTCGGGAAAGGCGATTATACGGCGTAACCGCACCCAAGGATACGCTCACACGGCTGCGAAGCCGCTTTTGCATCCCGCTGGGGACTGCGTTTGTCGCCGATGTACCGGAGGACGGGACGTATCTCGTCACCGTGCTGCTCGGCGATCCGCTCGCGGAGACGCTCACGCGGCTCAAAGCCGGCGAGGGCAAGCATGTGCTGCCCCCGTTACACACGCTGCCGGGCCAGTTCACAGAGGCCCGGTTTGCGGTGCCCATCAGGGGCGGCAAGCTGAGCCTCGCCGTATCGGGCACCGCGCCGAGGCTCAATGCGCTGGAGATAGCACCAGCGCCACAGACCCTCCGGCTATTCCTGGCCGGAGATTCCACCGTTACGGATCAGGACGCGTCCGGCTATCCGTATACAGGCTGGGGCCAGGCTTTACCAGCCCTGTTCAAGCATGATGTGTGCGTGGATAATCACGCCGTATCGGGAAGAAGCTCCAAAAGCTTCGTGGACGAAGGGCGGCTGGACGTCATTTTGGCCGAAATGAAGGCAGGAGACTTCCTGTTCATCCAGTTCGGTCATAATGATCAGAAGCCGGACCCGGAACGGGCTACAGAGCCTTTTACAACCTATAAGGAGCATCTGCGCCTCTATATCGACGGAGCCAGAAGCCGTGGGGCTACTCCAGTGCTGGTTACGCCTGTACACCGCCGTTATTTTAACGGGGACGGTACACTGTCCGACACACATGGTGACTATGTAACAGCGGTTCGTGAGCTGGCGGAAGAGGCGAACGTGCCGTTGATTGACTTGGCTGCCCGCACGCAGGAGTTATATGAGCGGTTGGGTCCCGAGGCAAGCAAAGAGCTCTTTATGTGGCTGCTGCCCGGTGAATACTTGAACTTTTCCAGTGGCTTGGAGGATAATACACATTTTCATGAGAACGGTGCGGTCTGTATTGCAGACATGGTGGTGGATGCTGTGAAGGAGCTGGATTTGCAGCCCTTACGCATGTATTTGCGATAGACGGACAGATTGTTCTCGAACAGGTGTCAAGGAGGCAGTTAACGTGAAACTTACTAAAGGGGGAGACGAGGAAATGCCTGCATTGATTTTTGATGAGGAACAAATTAAACAGGTGATCGACCGGGTGGTGGAACGCACATTTCAAATGGACTATAGCTGGGATTGGCCGGGTGGTGTGGCCTTTTACGGGGTGTGTGAAGCCTATGAAGCAACCGGGAACGAGAAGTATTTGATCAAATTAAAGGAATGGGTCGATGAAAATATTGCAGATGGACTTCCACCGCTCTCGGTGAACGGTGTGTCTGTGGGACACTGCTTGCTGACGCTGTATCAGGCTACAGGAGAGCAAAAGTACCTGGATATCGCCACTGAAATGGCGGAATTTCTGGCGAAGAAAGCCGAGCGGTTTGCCGAAGGTATTTTCCAGCATACGGTGAATTCACTTCATGACGTATTTCCGCAGCAGGCGTGGGTGGATACGATGTTTATGGCAGGTTATTATTTGCTGCGCATCGGTCATTTGCTGGGTAACAAGGAATATTGGGAGGACGGTATCCGGCAATATCACGGGCATGAGGAATTTTTGCAGGACCCGGATACGAATTTGTATTATCACGGCTGGGATCATGCGAACCAAAGCCGGATGTCAGGTATTTACTGGGCGCGGGGAAATTCGTGGGCTGCACTCACAATGGCAAAAGCGCTGAAATTCGTGGAGGTGCAGCATCCATCCTACATGATCATCGACGGTTCGCTGCGTGACCAGCTCAGTGCGCTGGTGCGGCTGCAATCCTCGGAAGGGCTGTGGCATACGGTGTTGAATGATGAAACCTCCTATCTGGAAACCTCAGGCTCCGCAGGCATTGCGACGGCTTTGCTTATGCAGGGGCGACTGTTTAACAAATACACGCAAAAGGCAATCGACGGTATTCTTTCCCGAATCAAGGAGGATGGCACTGTGACGGGTGTATCCGCTGGAACCGCCGTAATGAACGATATTGATGGCTACCGCAACGTACCATACAAACGCATTCAGGGCTGGGGACAGGGACTGGCGCTCGCTTTTCTGGCCCAACTGCTGCGTACCAAAGAGAATCCATTTGGATAGTTTGTGAATAGCATAGGGATGCAAAAGTATTATAGGTGAAAGGAGCCGGATAGCATGGAAAATACTGAGCTTTCTAAGGAAAAAGTAAACCAGCCGCGGGGCAGTTTATTCTGGGTTATTCCCGATGGCTATATTCCACCTGAAAGCCGGGGAGAGCTGCTTAGTCATGAGAGTATATGTGTGCTGAACTGTGGAACCCGAGCGGCCAAGCTGAGTATAGACATCTATTTTGAGGACCGCGAGCCGTTGGAGGGATTGATCGAGGTGGTGGAAGGAAGGCGAACTCGCCATATCCGTACGGCCTCCTTGGAGAGGGATGGTGAACGGATTCCGGCAGGCATTCCCTATGCGATTACGGTCACCAGCGATGTGCCGGTGATTGTGCAATATAGCAGACTGGACACGACACAGCCGGAACTGGCGCTAATGAGCGTCATGGCGTACCCGGTTGAAGGGTGAGATATTGGCTTGAGCGGGATATTTAATCTCAAGCGAACCATTCTAAGTAAAATAGATGAAATGAAAAAGAAATCCTCAAGATGGTCATTTATTCCAACTCGGGGATTTTTTTTGTGTTACAGCCGTGAGTATTTATGTTAATTCAGTCCACTTTTCGAGGCTTTGCAGCAGACGCTTTTCGCGGATCGAAGCTTCTCCGACCTCCAAAATTGGTGCCCAATACCCCGATAATGATAATAACTGCCCCGATAATATGATAGTATGCGAGCTGCTCCTTCAAAATATAAGCACCTGCCACCATGGAAATGAGAGTTGATAAATTACCGATCACACTCATTTTCGAGGCTTCGATCCACTTCAAGGCAAAGCTTGATAGCAGCGAGGTGACGAGGGTAGATAGAATGCCCAGATAAGCCAGTGCCAGCCAGTAATCAGGCTTTACCAGGGGAGCAATATAAGTGCTCATGGAGCCGTCTATAGCATGATATCCCAGCGCCACCAAGTTAAAAACGATACATCCCAAAATGGAGGTAACATAAGTCAGTTCCATCGGGCTGTATTTTTGTGTCAATGGGCGAGCCAGCACATTATAGCCGGATAGACAAACAGCAGAGAGCACGAGCAAAAGAATGCCACCAAAGCTATTGGAGGCCAGGGGCGCTCCGCTTTTCATCACGAATATAAAAATAACGCCTGCTACAGAGAGCAGCAAGGAGAGCTTTTGGATAACCGTGGTCCGCTCTTTAATAAAATAGGACGCCAGCAGCAGCGTGAAGATGGGAACGGTTGCCTGAATAATGCCGCCTTCCGATGAAGAGGTGCTCATCAGCCCGAAGGCTTGCAATGGAAAATACACTAAAGGCGAGAGCAGCGCCAGCGGTAAAATACGCAGGATATCACGCCGTGTGATGTTAATCCTGATCCAGCCCAACACTACCGGAACCGTCAAAGCGATAAAAGACAAAGCAAAGCGGTGGGCGATTACATCCAGCGGGCTGGCTTCGGTGACCGTCAGCTTCACAAACAAAAATGAAAAACCGAGTATAGCGGCATAGCTGAGAGCAGCCAGGTAGGCGACTCCAGTTTTGGAACGATTGTGCATGATAAACCTCCGTAATGAATGGCTTAGGCATTTGCTTTCTTTAGCCTAGCCTGAATGTTTCCAACATGTTGCTCCTCCCAATATACCCGGATGGCGTAATTTGATACAATCCATAAAACATA
The DNA here is from genome assembly GCF_038592985.1 of Paenibacillus sp. FSL R10-2782. Lineage (NCBI taxonomy): Bacteria > Bacillati > Bacillota > Bacilli > Caryophanales > Paenibacillaceae > Paenibacillus > Paenibacillus sp. FSL R10-2782. Next base: position 817,197 of record NZ_CP151951.1, read on the forward strand.
CAACTGTACGGGTACAGTTTGCAAAATAAAAAAACCGGAAGGCAGTCTCAAAGGTGGGATATCCCAGTCCTTAAAGCTGCTTCCGGCCCTAATCATATCAAGATTCCATCATTTACTGATCTGCTTACTTGCCCTGTGCCATTGCATGGAAAGAATCGTCCGCTGCTTCCAGCGTAGCGTCCACGTCTTCATCTGTGTGTGCCGTTGTGAGGAACCATGCTTCGTACTTCGACGGAGCCAGATGAATACCGCGATCCAGCATATGACGGAAGAAGGAAGCAAACGCTTCGCCGTCCGTATCCTGCGCCTCATCGTAGTTCGTGATCGGATGATCACAGAAATGCGTCGAGAATGCCCCACGGATGCGGTTAATTGTCAACGGCACGCCATGACGTGCGGCTGAGGAAGCGATACCATCCGTCAGTCTCACAGCGAGACGTTCCATCTCTTCATACACGCCTTCGCCTTGAAGTACTTCAAGGCATGCAATGCCTGACGAGATGGAAGCCGGGTTGCCCGCCATGGTGCCCGCCTGATAAGCCGGGCCGAGTGGAGCAACCTGCTCCATTACATGCTTGCTGCCGCCGTAGGCACCGATCGGCAGGCCGCCGCCCATGATTTTACCCAGCGCGGTCAAATCCGGCTGAATCGCATCATGATTGTCCAATCCGGCGTACGTTTGGGTGGAGCCATAGTGGAAGCGGAACGCTGTAATGACCTCATCATAGATGACGAGTGAACCATTCGCCCGTGCCATCGAGCATAGCCCTTCCAGAAAACCGGGCTGCGGCATCACCATGCCGAAATTGCCGACAATCGGCTCGACCATGACGGCTGCCACATCGTCACTCCAGCGCTCCAGGGCTTGGCGCAGCGCGTCCAGATCATTGAAGGGCACGGTAATCACCTCGCTCGCAATGTTGGTCGTAATGCCTGCGCTGTCTGGTATACCCAGCGTGGACGGGCCAGAGCCTGCGGCTACGAGCACCAGATCGGAGTGACCGTGGTAGCAGCCTGCAAATTTGATGATCTTATTTCGCTTTGTATAGGCCCGTGCAACACGGATCGTCGTCATGACTGCTTCTGTGCCGGAATTCACAAACCGGACCTTGTCCATGGAAGGAATGGCTTCCTTTAGCATCTTGGCAAGCTTGATTTCCAATACCGTAGAGGTTCCGTACAATACCCCGTTCGCCGCCGCCTCACTAATGGCCTTGGTAATATGAGGGTGGGCATGTCCGGTAATAATAGGGCCGTAAGCCGCTAAATAATCAATGTACCGATTATCATCCTCGTCCCAGAAATGAGCGCCTTTGGCGCGTTTCATAAATACCGGAGCACCGCCGCCCACCGCCTTGAAAGAGCGTGAAGGACTGTTTACGCCCCCGACAATATGCTCCAGTGCTTCTTTATATAATGCTTCGGAGGTTTCCCGTTTCATCATCCAAAACTTCCTTTCCGTTCATTAAAATAGGGTATACACACGCCAAAGGGCAGCGTTCGCGGCTGCCCCCTGCATACATCATTATAGCTCTTTTTGTCCTGTCTTTGTTGTCGATTGTGTGGCAGCAGCATCATTGGTTCTGCTGCCACCCGTGAAAGAAGCCTTATCCGTCTTGGACGATGATGCACTGTCCGGTTGCTTCGTGTTGTTTTGATCCTTATTTTGTTCCTGTGTCTGTACAGGAGGATTGTTGAATATATCCTGCACGTACTTTTTCAATTCTTCCGGATCGCGGACGGTAAGAACCTCCGCGCCGCCTACATTTTCTTCCCCGAGCAGCTTCATCGGCGGAACCTGCTCGCTGCCAGCAAAGTTGCTTTGGTAGCCGACGTTTGCCAGCCTCCACATATCGTTGACACTGAGATTTGTATCAATATACGGGTTTACCTGCTGCAAAATGCTCGGCAGATTGGCAATGGAGGTCGTGCTCCGCATTTTCTGTGCTATAGCCTCCAAAAATGCACGCTGACGCCCTGACCGGGAGAAGTCCGACATGGCATCGTGGCGAAACCGCACGTATTGAAGCGCCTCTTTGCCTCCCAGATGCTGCATGCCCTTTTTCAAGTCAATATCGTATTCATGCTTATCGGCATTACTTGTATAATGCATATCTTTTTCGACTTCAAAATCAATACCGCCTACGGCATCCACCAGCTTGATGAACCCCTGAAAATCGGTATACACATAATATTGCACCGGAATGCCCAGCAGATCACCAGCTGTCTTCATGGCCGTGTTGGGACCGTGAGTAATGGCGGTGTTAATCCGATTTTTATCGTAGCCGGGAATATCCACGTACGTATCACGCAAAATAGAGAAGAGGTGAATCTTTTTCTTGACGGGGTCCAGCGATACGACCATCATGCTGTCCGACCGGGGGACTTCCCCTTTTTGGATACCACGGCCATCGACACCCATCAGCAAAATATTGACCGGATCCGTACCTTCCCACTTAGGCGGGTCTGGTGTGCGCACCTGATCGACCTGATTTACATTTTTGAATGGGGAGTTCGCACCCTCTTTATGCAGATTATCCAGTTGATTATAAATGGATGAAAAATAATACACGGCAAAGCCGACAATCGCGACGATAATCACGGCTAGAACCGACCATATCGTCCTTTTGGTTCTGCTTGTCATGGATGCTCTCCCTTTCGCTTTTCAATTCATTACATTATAATTTCTTTTTGGAGCACAATCAATTTAACTATGGATTTTATAAAATCCTGAATGTGAGGTATGACATGCTGGCAATTGATGTGCAGGATCTGCGCAAAACATTTAAAGTGCAAAAAAACCGCGAGGGCCTGAAAGGAGCCTTCCTTGATTTATTCGCCCGCGAATACAACGAAGTGGCCGCGGTCAAAGATATTTCCTTCGGTATTCCGCAGGGAGAAATATGTGGCTATATTGGTGAAAACGGAGCTGGAAAGTCCACCACCATCAAGATGCTCACTGGTATTCTTGTGCCAACGTCTGGACATCTCAAAGTAGGCGGCTTTGTTCCTTACGAGGAACGTGAGAAATTCGTAAGTAATATCGGTGTTGTTTTCGGACAGCGCAGCCAGCTATGGTGGGATATCGGCGTGATTGAGTCTTTTCAGTTGCTGCGCAAAGTATATCAGGTTCCGGCCACAGACTTCAAACGCAGGCTGGATGAGCTGGTAGAGCGGCTCCAATTACAGGACCTGCTAAGCCGCCCGGTGCGCAAGCTTAGTCTCGGGCAGCGGATGCGCTGTGAATTGGTGGCTGCGCTGCTGCACAATCCGTCCATCGTTTTTCTGGACGAGCCGACTATTGGACTCGATATTATGGTGAAGTCTGAAATCCGCGAATTTCTGAAGGACATGAATCGGGATCACGGTACGACGATTTTGCTGACAACCCATGATTTGCAGGATATTGAAGCGCTGTGCTCGCGTGTCATTATGCTGGATGACGGGAACATCATCTATGACGGTGGTCTGGAGGATTTGAAGGCACGTTGGGGTACAGGTCGTGAGGTACAGTTTCAGTTCGGCGTGCCCACCCAGCTTGAGCAATTACAAGCGTGGACAGCGGACATGCCGCTGGCATGGACGGCGGATAATGATTTGGCTGCCAAGGTGTGGATACCACTTCATATTAACGTATCGGATGTACTGGCCAGCGTAGTCGGGCGTACGGATATTACGGATATCAAAATCATTGAAACGAACACCGATGATATCGTGCGAAGCATCTACCAATCCGGCTCGGCGGAACGCAAGGGCAGTCCCTTGCTTCCGACAGTGGAGGCCAAAGTCCATGCTTAGCGTATATACCGATTTTATTCGTATCCGGTTTCTCACCATGCTCGCTTATCGTGTGAACTATTATACGGGCATATTAATTTATTCCATGAATATTGGCGTATATTATTTTACGTATAAAGCGATTTATGGAGATGCGGGCAGCATCGGTGGCTTTTCCGCAGCCCAAATGACGACCTATGTAGCAGTATCGTGGATGGCGAGGGCCTTTTATTTCAACAATCTGGATCGTGAAATTTCGACAGAGATTCGTGATGGCAGCATTGCCATCCAGATGATCCGGCCGTATAACTATGTGCTGGTCAAAGTCATGCAGGGGCTTGGCGAGGGGATGTTCCGTTTCCTGCTGTTTATGATCCCGGGCATGGCGATTGCGATGCTGCTGTTTCCAGTGACGTTGCCGACAGATCCTGTAGCATGGATCAGTTTCCTCGTGATGCTGTTTTTCAGTTTTATGATCAATACCCAAATCAATATTATCACTGGCTTGACGGCCTTTTTCATTGAAAATAACGAGGGTATAATGCGCATGAAGCGGGTGGTAGTGGACCTGTTCTCCGGCCTGATTCTGCCCATCAGCCTGTTTCCGGGCTGGCTGGCGACCTTCGCCCAGTGGCTGCCGTTTCAGGCGATTACGTATTTGCCTGGCTCCGTATTTACCGGACGAGTAAAAGGCGTGGGTATTTGGAATGTACTGGGTATCCAAATCATTTGGCTGGTCGTTCTGCTCGTGCCGATGATTATCATTTGGCGACTGGCGCGCAGACGTCTGTTCGTGCAGGGAGGGTAAGCCGATGATGTACTATTTGGGACTCATTAGCGAATATTTAAAGAATTACATGAAATCCCGGCTAACCTACCGCGCGGATTTTTGGGTAGAGGTCATTTCCGACCTGCTGTTTCAGGCAACCAACCTCATTTTTATTTTAGTTATTTTTATGCACACCAACACGTTGGGCGGTTGGAGTGAAAGTGAAGTCGTGTTCGTCTATGGCTTTTTCATGGTTCCTTACGGATTATTCAGCTGCTTCGTCAACCTGTGGAACTTTAGCGAACGCTACATTGTAAAAGGAGAACTGGATCGGGTCATGACCCGTCCTGCGTATAATCTGTTCCAGATTTTCCTTGAAAATGTGGACCCGCCCGCGCTGGTCGGTTCGGTCATCGGTCTGATCATTATGGGAATCAGCGGAGCGCAGATGGATTTGGCTATGGAGTGGTGGTTCATCCCGGCTCTAATCATCATGAGCCTAAGTGCCGTAGCGATTTATACGGGAATCTATACCATATTGACTTCGATTTCGTTCTTTTCTGATGCCCCGACGGGAATTATTCCGCTTATGTACAATATGCAGAGCTACGGACGTTATCCGGTGACAATTTACAACCGTGCGATTCAAGTTGTGCTGACCTGGATTCTGCCGTTTGCTTTTGTTGGCGTATATCCGGCATCCCTTTTCCTTCATCGGGAGGATATGCAGCATATGGCGCTTTTGACTCCGGTCATGGGAGCTGTATTTCTAACCTTGGGCTTACTGGCATGGAATTTTGGTATTCGGCGTTACAGAGGTGCAGGTTCTTAGGTCGTATCACATGAGAGCCCCACAAGATAGGAGATGATGAGATGTCCACGACATCTACCGCTATTGGACAACCCGCGCCGGACTTTGAATTGCCGGGAAGTGAAGGGAAAAACGTCAAGCTGTCTGATTTTAGAGGCAGCAGGGTTTTACTGTATTTCTATCCGAAGGATTTAACCTCCAGTTGCTCGACACAGGCTTGTGATTTTCGGGATAAGCATATGGAGTTTGAAGGCTTGAATACCGTCATTCTGGGGGTGAGTCCTGATCCACTCAAGCAGCATGACAAGTTTATTACCAAGTACGGACTACCTTTTCAGCTTTTGACGGATGGGGAACATGAAGTGGCGGAAGCTTACGGCGTGTGGCAGCAAAAGCAGATGTACGGCAAGCAATATATGGGGATCGTTCGCTCCACATTCCTTATCGATGAGAACGGTATTTTAATTCATGAATGGCGTAGCTTGAGAGTCAAAGGGCATATCGATGCTGCGCTGGAGTACATTCGGGAACTGGCAAAATAATAAACATCCACACACTCTTTGGGACACTGGCTCTTCTTCAGGTTCTCAGAGGGTGTTTTTGATATGTAATCTCCGGCGTATTCTTACTTTAGGATGTTGTATAACCCTCATTAAGATTGTTTGCTTTTCTGCCTGATCACGTAAATGCCCCACAAGCTCAAGGGAATGATGACCGAGTTGGTCAAATCCCAATCTACCCAGGAGGGGACAAGGGTATCAAAATAGTAGATGACATTGGGTGCAACCATGCTGCTCAAGCCGTAGACAAGCATTGCCGCAGGCATGCTGAAAGGGCGGTGATCTTTTAGACGAAATGTCTGTGCTGTCCCCAATATGAACGCGTAAAAATAAAGGAAGCTCTTAAAAAAGAGCGACAATCCCCATATAGCTGCTATAAAGGCCTCCATACGTTGGAAAAAATTGAACACGTTTATTTTGGCAGTGAGCATATACGAAGGATACACGCTATATTCAGTTAGAAAAGGGCCGAGAACAAAAAGAGACATAATTACAAACAGACTGAGCAGAATTCCGCCTATAAGGCTTCCTAAAAGGATGCTTCTTTTAAAATGTGCTGAATGCTTCACATAGGGGAAAAGCATGAGAAATACGACTAATTCTCCAAATGGATAACTAACCCCAAGAAGCGTACCATGAATAGTAGGGAGAATCCCGTTTTCCATAATTGGCTTTAATTTAGAAAAATCAATCTCGGGAATAAGGCAAGCCACTACAGTAATAGTCACGATTACAAAGAAAGGCAAGCATAGCTCGCTGGCACGGGCGAGGGTTTCAATTCCGGTAAAAAAAGCGTATACCAGCATGAGTATTGCCAACAGCATTAATATCCTTAACGGGGTTAGCACATAAGTCTGTGTAGTATAAAAGTCACCAAATTCCCTAATATATATGGCATCGGACATCAAGAAATAGAAAAGATACCATATCGAGACGACAGGAGCCAACCATTTCCCTAGAATTTTCCTTATAGCTTCAATCAAAGTAAGGCTGGGATACAGCTCATGTACACGCAGCAAAAGCCATACAAGCGCCATACCTGCCGGTATACTCAGCAGGGTACTGATCCATGCATCCTGTTTAGCGATATGGGTGCAGATGCTGGGGATGATCAGTATCATATCACCCATTGTGCAAAAAATAATGAGAACCGTTACTTGTCCAACACTAATTCGGCCTTTTTCCAACGCTGGTGGCCCCCTTTATTTACAAATTGAATAGATGTGAAAACAGGCTATTTACCGGCTTATATATCATCTCAATCAAGATTAGTGGGCTCGATGTTTCCTTTGCCTGAGCAGCGATCGTGCTGAACCACGCCCCGAATGCGAGCATCACGATGTATACAACCATGTCCTTAAAGCGAAGCTTGCGGTATAAGCCGGGCAAGTCCTTGATTGCAATCAATAGAGCAATGCACAAAACCGCAATGGCGGCCTTCATAGGGATGCTCCTTCCGTAATCGAACTCGTTTTGGGATGCCATGAAGCCGCGAACCTTTATCTGCCTTACTCCTTCATTTTCTTTTGAAGGGACTGGAAAATAGCTCCCATTTTCTTAATTTCTGTATTTGCCTTATATTCAATCTGTAAATTCATAAATGAGTGATTCCAATCTTTTTTAAGTTCTTTCCAGACCTTGGGATCAGTTTGATGAATTAATTGTCCAAACCCAAAAATGTCTACTTTGAAGTTGCGACGTACAGTTTCTACGGAATGCTTCATAATCTCGATCAATTTGGAGTTATTCTCCATCTCAATTTCTTTAATATCCTCCAGACTTTTTAGTTCCATTTTTTTGCAGCTATTCTCTCTAATCGTACTTATGTTTTCTACGGATATCTGGATTATAGGCTCACCGTTGCGTATTAATACCTTAGTCTTCGTATAACTTCTCAAAGTCAGCAGAGCGATCTTACCACCTTCCGGGCAGTCCGTATGTGCTGTCGTTGTATCTACGTTATCCCGGATATAGTTGTATCCTTTGCTATCGTATTCATCAAGCCACCCGATTAAACGGTCCTTTTTAAACACACCCAGGCTGGAAAGGGCCAGAACTGTTGTTGGTTCAATGGTTTTGATATTGTCCGTACCTTCCTCTATCCCCTTGGATAAATTTCCTTTAGCCTCAAGGGCGGGCAGAGTAGCATGTATTTCGGAACTGACGAGCTCCTCCATCAGCTGCTCTATAGTCACTTTGCTGACAGGAGCCCAGGTTTTAGATAATACATCCATAGAAGCAAACATTTTGTTCGCCGGAATTTTCTCCAATGTCGTGGTTACCTGAAGTATTTTGGAGGCAGACATACCTCTCGCAATACAGATATAAAAGTCAGTTCTGGCAAAAGGTTCTCTCATCAGGGATTCCACGACGTTGGCGATTCCCTGTCTGGCGAATTCCTCGCCAAATATCAGCATACGGATATGTGATAAATAGATGATTCGCGGGCTGATTTCTGTCATTTTTTGGATAGCTTCATAAAGAGTAGGAGCTGTTACCTCATAGGTAGTTACTGTAGGAGCTCCTTTACTTGATCTTGATTTGGAGGCCACCTCCGAAGGAACAACCACCTGTGCCGACACTCGGATTTGATCGCCGTCCTTATCCACACCCAGTCCTACGGTAATTCCGATCTCGTTAAGCTCTCTGCGGTCCCAACAGCCGGTCAGAAGGGAAGCGAGCAGACTGAGTATGAGAATCGTGCTGATCACTGCTTTCATGTACGGTCACATCCCAATTATTTTTTCTTACCCGCCCGCTTTCTCTGTGTTTTTTGCCGGATCGTATTCTGAACTTGATTCACATTCGGACGGGTAGTCATCCACGGCCAAGGCAGGCGAAAGATCGTATCCTTCATATCACTTTGCATATAAGGGCCGAACGGACTCATGTAAGACACTCCGAAAGATCTTAGGCTGGTCAGATGAAGCAACAGGACCATCAAGCCCATTAATATACCCAGAAATCCGAAGGCGGCGGCCAGCATCATGAGGGCGAACCGGATAATCCGTACCGCAACGGACAGCCCGTTTTCAGGGATGACATAGCTGGAGATCGCGGTGATGGATACGATAATAACCATGGCGGCCGACACGACGCCTGCATCCACAGCAGCTTGCCCAATGACCAGCGTACCTACAATGGATACCGCTTGTCCGACCGTCTTTGGAATTCGCACCCCGGCCTCACGCAAAATTTCATAGGTAATTTCCATCAGCATCGCTTCCACAAAGGCCGGAAACGGAACACCCTCCCGTTGCGCTGCCAAACTGATCAACAGGTTGGTAGGAAGCATTTCTTGGTGAAAGGTAGATACCGCAATATAGAAGGCTGGTGCCAGCAGAGCGATGAAAAAAGCCAAAAATCGCAGCATCCTCAACAAAGTACTGATATCCGCGCGTTGATAATAATCCTCGGCCGACTGGAAAAATTGGACAAACAACGCAGGAATCAGAAGTACAAACGGAGTCCCGTCCACTAATATGGCCACTTTTCCCTCCAGCAAACTGGCTGCTACCGAATCCGGGCGTTCACTGTTGTATATCGTAGGGAAGGGAGTAAAGGTGGCGTCCTGAATTTGCTCCTCGATGTAGCCACTTTCCATAATCCCGTCAATATCAATTCGGTCCAGACGTTCTCTCAACTCCTGAATAACGCCTTCGTCCGCGACTCCTTTGATAAACATCACGGCCACATTGGTATGTGTGACCTCTCCGATCTGCCTTGTTTCCATCCAAAGACGCGGGTCGCGAATTCGCTTGCGAACCAGAGCTGTATTGGTACGCAGATTCTCAGTGAAACCCTCCATGGGTCCACGTACAACCGTCTGTGATTGGGGTTCACTAACATTACGATCCTCCCAGCCGACAGCATCAATCCAAATGCTTTTCGCGTAACCCTCCAACAAAATGATAATTCCGCCGGATAGCATCCGGTTGAATAACGCATCCATTTCATCCAAAGTGCCTGAATGCCCTGCGATCAACACCTGATCCTTTAAATAATCGAACGGTTCGGCACCTTCCGGTACATGATGAATTTCCATCCGCATAAATGAGCGCAGTACAGAATCATGCAACAATTGAGTGTTAATCAGACCATCAATATAAAACACGGCTGCTGGCCATTTCTGCATCCACAGTAGCTCTTTGACAATCAAATCCCCGCTGTTTCCAATCGAGCTTTGGATATGATTCACATTATCCCGCAAGCAAGAGGATACGTGAGTGAGCGGACAGCTTTTATTCTCATTTTGCATACGTAAAATCCTCCGATATTGGAGTTAGTTGGTTTAGTGTGCTCTGAATATATGAATTTATGCTTGACGTTTGTATAGTCATCCCTATAAATTAGTTATATATCTAATTAGATTAATATATAATTATTTGATCATATCGATTTGGAGCTGAAGCACATGGTAAACAAGCAATACAGAAAGTTATTCGCGGCTGGTATCATTAACGGAATTGGAGACCGCTTCTGCCAAATCGCTTTGTTAGCCTTGATATATCGGCTTACCGGCTCGGGACTCAGCGTGGGGATTATGCTGGGACTACGGGTGATTCCTTTTTTAATTCTGTCGCCCGTGTCAGGAGTGCTTATCACCCGGATATCCAGACGCACCCTTATGATGACCACGGATCTGCTGAGAGGTGGAGTAACCCTTGTCTTTTTAAGTGTTCACAGCAATGAGGATATGTGGATCGTTTATGGAGTCAGTACCCTGTTAGCCTGTGGGGAAGCGCTGTACGCTCCAGCCCGTAAGTCGTCCATCCCGCTGCTGGTCCGACCGTCGGATTTGTTGCGGGTGAACAGTCTGGAGCAGGTGATGAGCGGACTGGTATTGGTGATTGGCGCCGCTGCTGGAGGCATCGTATCCGCTTTTTTTGGACCACAGGCCGCATTTATGCTCAATTCCGCCAGCTTTTTCGTTGCAGGTCTGATCGTCTGCAATATTGCATTCCCGCCCGTGACCAAGGAGGAAGTAAATAGGGAGGATGCTCATACTGAATCACGTGGAAGTCGGACGTCTTCCGATGATCGAATCCTCGGCAGGTCACAAATACTGCAATGCATCCGTATGTCGCTTCCGCTCCAAGTCGTAATTGCATTCGAGCTACTGGTTCCATTCCTCAATGGGATTGATAATGTGCTGATCAGTGTATATGCCGTGCAGGAGTTTAAGCTGGGGGATGCCGGGATTGGACTGTTTTACGCCGCTTTGGGTGCGGGCCTGGTTGTCAGTTATGCACTGGGGCGTCTATTCAGCCGTTCTTTATTGAGCGGAGGACTGGTATGTCTGCTATTGGAGGGAATTTTGCTCATGGGGTTAAGTGGAATTGAACATGCATGGGCGGCGGTCGCCATTTACTTTTTCATTTCGTTGGCAGGCGGGGTGGGAGCAATCTGTTTGGATACACTATTCATGCGAGAGACTCCGCTGCATTTACAGGGGCCATTATTGGGTATGCTGACAGCGTGGAGTCAAGGAATTATCGGCTTATCCATGTTTGGAGCTGGGGTGGCGGTGGAAATCATAGAGCCGCGTATGTTAGGTTTGATTGGCGGCGCTGGATTTATCTTGATATCTATCATGATATCAATTTACTATATAAGGACTCGCAGCCGTAAGGCAGCGGGAATCTAATTATTCCGTATCGTTTTTGCTACTGGTTTTCACTGATTTATCGGACTTGCGGAAAGAACCAATCAGGAAGGATCTCCAGCGGTAAACGATATATAGCAGAAGGATAATGCCGATGATGACGACGATTCGCAGCGCATACAGCTCCACCAAATGGAACATGGCATCCCATTGCGGACCGAACACCTTACCGATGCCAAGAAACAGGATGACCCAGAACAGGGCGCCGCTGTATGCATACAAGGCAAATTTACGCAGGGGAAGGGCGATAATTCCCGCAAAATAACCTGTAAAATGCCGGACACCGGGAATGAAATATCCGAGAAAAATAAGCCAGTACCCGTAACGTTGAAACCATTTTTGCGTTTTTTCAAGCTTGTCCGGCGATAACAAAACCCATTTGCCGTATTTATGGATAAAGGGGAGTCCGGCCCATTTTCCGATAAAGTAGGTAATGGTCATTCCGATGGTTGTGCCTAAAAAGGCCAGAAGCACCAGCTTTCCAAAATCCAGCGTACCCGAATAGGAGAGATATCCCGCATAAGCCATCGTGGTTTCCCCGGGAAAAGGTAAAGCAATAAATTCCAGCAGCAAGCCGAAAAAAAGGACGCCGTATCCGTATTCTTCGAACAATTGCGCGATCCATTTCAGCACATCCATCGTTTACACTCCTACGAACAGATTCATAATTTAGAATTAATTCATTTTAACAATCTTTTCATGTCCGCTCAACTCCGGTTGATTTCTTGACGTCTTGTTTTATCGTTGCGTATAATGAAACGAACAATTGAGGGAGGCACGGTAATGAATAAGCCTAATGAAATCGTTGTAGTTCTTGACTTTGGAGGACAATACAACCAGTTAATCGCAAGAAGAATACGGGACCTCGGCGTGTACAGCGAGCTCCTTCCATACAATACGCCTGCGGAGAAGCTGAGAGAACTGGCACCGAAAGGGATTGTTTTCTCAGGTGGACCTTCCAGCGTATATGCAGAAAATGCCCCTCAAGTCGACCGGGCAATCTATGATCTGGGAATTCCTATTTTCGGTATTTGCTATGGTATGCAGTTGATGGCTCACCAACTGGACGGTAAGGTAGAACGTGCAGGCAAGCGTGAGTACGGCAAAGCAGACGTGCAATTCAATGAGGATACAAGATTGGCCAAAGGGCTGGAATCTCGTCAAACCGTATGGATGAGCCACGGAGACCATGTTACGGATCTGCCATCCGGCTTTAAACTGGATGCAGGAACGGAAAGTGCACCGATTGCAGCAATGAGCCATCCGGAGCGGAATCTGTACGCGGTACAATTCCATCCAGAGGTGCGTCATTCCATTCATGGTAATGAGATGATTAGCAACTTCCTCTATGAAGTATGCGGTTGTGAAGGCAAATGGACGATGGAGTCGTTCATCGAGGACCAGATCCGTGAAATCCGCCAGCAGGTAGGCGACAAAAAAGTATTGTGCGCTTTAAGTGGCGGTGTAGATTCTTCCGTTGTAGCAATGCTCATTCATAAAGCGATTGGTGATCAACTGACATGTATGTTCATTGACCATGGACTGCTGCGCAAGGGCGAAGCTGAAAGTGTAATGGAGACGTTCGTTGGTAAATTTGATATGAAGGTTGTCAAAATTGACGCACGTGAGCGTTTCCTGTCCAAGCTGGCAGGAGTCGATGATCCGGAACAAAAACGTAAAATCATCGGTAACGAGTTCATCTATGTGTTCGAGGAAGAATCCAAGCAATTCGACGATTTTACATTCCTGGCACAAGGCACACTGTATACGGATATTGTAGAGAGTGGAACAGCCACGGCACAGACGATCAAATCGCACCATAACGTAGGTGGCTTGCCGGAAGACATGAAGTTCAAGTTGATCGAGCCGCTGAATGCACTGTTCAAAGATGAAGTACGTAAAGTCGGCGAAGAATGCGGACTTCCAGCTGAGATTGTATGGCGTCAGCCTTTCCCGGGTCCGGGTCTTGCCATTCGTGTACTGGGCGAAGTGACAGAGGACAAGCTTACGATTGTTCGTGAATCGGATTATATTTTGCGCGAGGAGATTGCCAAAGCCGGTCTGGACCGGGAAATCTGGCAATACTTCACCGCTCTGCCGAATATGAAGAGTGTTGGCGTAATGGGCGACGCTCGTACGTATTCTTACACTGTGGGCATTCGTGCAGTAACCTCCATCGACGGCATGACCGCCGACTGGGCGCGTATCCCTTGGGATGTGCTGGAGAAAATTTCGGTACGTATCGTTAATGAAGTGGATAACGTCAATCGCATCGTGTACGATATCACCTCTAAACCACCAGCAACGATTGAGTGGGAGTAGTTGCTATTGAGTTAGAAAGCCTTTATTAAAGGCGTTTCTAGCTCTTTTTTTTATTGCATTATCATTGTGTTTTTTCAAATCTACTTTGTTTTTCACCTTTTTCATGTTCCCAGTTATTCTTGATGTGAGTAAATTAAACTTACAAGAAAAAATGAAATAACAGCAAGTAAAATCAAATAGTAATCTCTCCATATCTTTATACTAAATGTAGAGCGGTTGAAAAGAGGTGAACAGAAGAATGTACGAGTGGCAGAAGCAAATTCAAATCATCGTTGATGAAATTGATGAATGTATTAAAAATTATAGTGATGAAGCTTTGACACTACACTTTCTTTCTCGAAGGTTGGGTTATTCCGAGTTTTATACAACGAGAAAATTCAAGGAAATAGCGGGTATGCAATTTAGGGATTATCTACGGCGTAGAAAATTAGCGTTTGCACTAAAAGAGGTTCGAGATAGTGAAAGAAGCATTTTGGATATTGCTTTTAATTATGGTTTTTCATCACATGAAGCTTTTACCAGAGCTTTCAAAGGAACATATGGTGTAACGCCAAGTGAATACCGAAAAGCGCCTAAGCCTGTCGTTCTTCGAACAAAAATAAACTCTTTTGACCGCTACTTTTTAGGATTGGGAGAGATTGGTATGATGAAATCTACCGATGATGTTAAAATTTATTTTGTAACTATTCCCGCACACAAATTTTTGCACATTAAAAACTATGAGAGTAATGGGTATTGGGATTTTTGGCAAAAACAAAGTCTTATTCCGGGGCAGGACTGCGAAACAATTTGCGGATTACTTGATAGTATTAAGGGCAAATTGGATGACGATGGTGGGAGCGAAGTTAACAGCGGCGGTGGTCAGATTATGGCATATATTAATGACCCTGACGGTAGATTATGCGATTGGGGTATTCCACGGACAGAGTGTTATGGGATACGTCTTCCTTTGGATTATAAAGGTGAAGTACCACCACAAATGCTTATGATTGATGTTCCCGAAGCCAAATATATTGTTTTCGAACATGGGCCATTTGATTATGAGCAGGAAAATCGCAGTGTAGAGGAAAAGGTTGAGAAGGCAATGGCAAATTTTGATTTTGCAAATACCAGTTACTGCTTTGATACTTCCCCTGGTAGAATCATTTATTGTTATCATGATCCGGAGCGGTTTTTAAAGTATATCAGACCAGTAAAAACGAATGGTTGAGTTCATCGAAAACAATAAACTAGCTGATGCATAAGGATTGTAGTATCCCTAGTTATGAAATTTTCATTTTACCCGCAACTATTGAATGCTCAAAAATACTCTCTTTTCTTTGCGCTTTCAGCAAATGGAAGGGAGTATTTTTTGTGACTAAACTCAAGGAATTGATTCAGGGTTTCAAGCTAAATCAAGAAGTTTTAGGTCGGGTAAAACGGTACATTGATGTAAGCATGTTCCGTTTATACTGTTGGGAAGGGTTTATGAGGAAGAACTAGGAATTGTTGAAGTGGAGGATGTAAGTCAGCTTCACGATAGAAAGTACATTCAGGAGCGGCAACGTATAGGGCGTGAAATCAACCGGACAATAAATAACAACCTTGCTACTCTGAAAGTTTTTTTCAATTCTTAGTAGATGAGGATTTTATTGATGAACAGAACAATCCGATGCGGCGGATTAAAAATCTCAAGGAAGCAAAAACCGTAATCGTCACGTTTAATGATGATGAGTACATGAGAAAGTATGAGGAACTAAAGCAGGAGCGTTTCAGGAAAAAAGAACAGGATGAAGTTGAGGATTACTACTTCCTAGAACAGTCGGCAGTTAAGCTTTCCCGCTTCCGCATAAACAAAATTCTAAAAGAGCATTGCAGAAATGCGGGGGTTCGGAAAGAAGTCCGATGCTCTCACCATGATTGCCGCCACTATTTTGCTCAGAAGCAATTAAGAAACGGCATAGATGTGTATAGTCTGAGTCGCCTGATGGGTCATTTTGACACGCAGATCACTTCTAAATACTTAAGAGGACTGGAGCAGGAAGATATTCTTCACATTGGTCGCTTACACAGTCCGTTAAATGGTTTGAAAATCAAACAAAATTCAATGGGTGAGTTGAAATGAGTAGAATTCATAACGTTGAACTGGACGAAGTGGCTATCCAAAGGCTCATATGTATCGCTAGAAGGCATTATAAGCTTGTCCTTGAGTTTGGAGGTAGGCGAACCTCTCCTAAACGCCGCGAAGCCATAAAAGCTGAAATTACGGCTCTGAGAGAACAAAGATCACAAATAATTAATTCATGTACTGTGAAAATGGAGGATGACATAACATGCAGATCGTAGTTTCTAACTTTGACTTCCTTAAGCCTGTCTTTGACTTTGAGTTGTTCAAAGTCGCCCACCAAGATAAAGAGGATGTGAAGCAAACCGCTATTCTTCGTATCTTGGAATCGGTGTCGAACTACACAAGTGAAGAACTCCCTGAAAACAAACTGTTCTCATTCTGTCAGGTTATTGTGAAGCGGACTGTTGCAGATTACTATCGCAGGTCAAGCCGCTTGATTGAACAGAAAACGATGTCCATAGACTGGAATGGTTATAACAGTAAAGGTGAAATTTCAGGGGGGGGGGCATTAAGTCCCACTTCTGATGATTATTCCTATGACATAGCACTTCTCCGTCATGATTTTACGCAACATAGGCATCTCTTTTCGCCCCAAGAAAGAAAAGTGCTGGAGCATTTACTATTTTCACGAGATGGTATTGGAATGAATATGGCAGATATTTGTTCTGAACTTAACATTAATAAATCTCATGCATCGAGAGCTTATAAAAAGCTTCGCACTGTGTGTAACTGAATTTCCCGATGCAACTAAATAAGGTGTGGCTACGATGTTTAAAATGCAATACATTACAAAAGAGGGAATTAAATTCTTTCACTGTTGGATGGATAAGCATGTCTGCTTTACCACCTATCCTTACATAGAGAATGCTTCTGAGCCTCCACCTGCATATTTCGCATAAATTCTTATATATTGGCCCTCTTCTAAATCCCAATCATTTTTAAAAGAATGGATAGCTTTTTCAGATACTACAAATGACATAAATAATCTATTCCCCTTTCCCATTTTTTCAATCACATTTTTTAACTTCTCTACTATAATTTTCCATTCTGAAACTAGCTCCACATCCACATGAAGCTCTTGCATTAGGGTTATTCAAGGTGAAACCGCCTAACATACCGCTTTCTTCATAGTCAATTTGAAGACCTTCAATATATTTAATACTATTAGTGTGAACCAAGATACTAAATTCACCTTTATTTAATAAGATATCACCTTCTGTTTTCTGCTCATCCACGATAAGAGAATAGGATAGACCACTGCATCCCCCCTCATCAACGCCTACTCTAAGGAAAGAATTTCGGGCATTAGCACTTGATAAGATTTCGACGATTTTTTCGAATGCTGCTTCACTGACCTGTATCATCGTAGTAATTCCTCCTTGGAACGTCATTTTTTTTAGCTGCATTGTTAACCCAGTCTATTAAACAGGGTATGAATGTAGCAAGAGCAGATCCTTTTGGTGTTAATTCATAAATAGTTTGTATGGGGCGTGCCAAACTTACAGTTCTTTTAACCAAATTATCGTTTTGAAGCTCTTTTAAACGCTTAGAGAGGATGCTTTCCGAAATGGAAGGAACATTTTCGGAAATTTCGCTAAATTGCTTTGGACCTTGAGAAAGGGAAAATAGTATATGAATAATCCATTTAGTCCCGATTATACGATAAGCTGTAAAAAGTTTCTCAGTATCTGTAGTCAACATATTATTGATATACCCTCCTTCTCATGATCAGCTTAGATAGACAGGAGACTGATTCCTTTTGTTCTAATTACGTAGCCGTTCCATGTCTTAAAGGACAAGGAACGGTTCCGTCAATACTCGCTTTTAAAGTGGTAAACATTGTGGATTCCTCATCTGTTTATTAGTTCAGTTTGTGGTGTAATCCGAGTGCTAGCGAATAAACTCATTACGATTAACAAGAGATGAAAACCCATCGTTACAATTAATCCTGATTGCAGTGACATCCCAGCAGATTGACAAACAACAAGGATGGAACCGCCTATTCCGATAACCACGCCCGGTGTAAAAGAATCCGCAAATTGCAAATTTGCTGAAGTTTTTCCAACACCTTCTTCCCCTGTTTGGGAAAATGCCACAACGCCGCTAATAGGATGTGCCAAGCCGATTCCGATTCCAGCTATGATTTGTCCAATAACCGCAACGGCAACAGTTACAACAGGTACCCAAAATACGAAGGCAATCCCAAATGCAAGCAGTAGCACACCCAGTATAATTCTTGTATGACGTCCACGACCTTGGTCTGCCGAATCCCAACGTCCTTGCAGATAAGCAATGACGCACCAACTCAGTGCAGCACTCGCTACAATTAATCCGGCCTGAGAAGGAGTAATACCTTTCACATCTATTAAAGCCAATACCAAGAAATTCTGTGTGCTGGTATAGGCAGCGAAGAACAGCCCACGTGTTGCTAGAATAGCTGGCATGCCTTTTCGGAAAGCAAGAGTTCCCTTGGGTAGCAGTTTGCGCAGCGGATATACCATTAGCACTAAGCCGATAATGACTAAAACAAACCCTGTAATTATCGGTAGCATGCTAAGACCAATTAAGAAAATCCCCGTACCTATCGTTAATAGTAACGCCAACCATGTAGCTGTAGCTCCGTTGTCCCCTTGTGTTCTCTCTGTCTTTAATTTCCTAAAAGCAGGTAAACTTAGAAATGCTGAAACAACCAGGATCGGTAATATTCCCCAGAAAACAAACCGCCAGGACCACTGATCTGCGATAAGACCGGCAACGTATGGACCAAGCATGGACGGAAGAACGTAGGCAGTACCGAATGCTCCGAGTATTTTGGCACGTAATTCATCGGGATAACTTAAGGATATTGCAGTGTACACGCAAGTCATCATAGCGCCGGCACCTAAACCCTGCATGGCTCGTGACCCTATCATGGTATACATATCGCCTGCTGTTGCGGCAGCGATCAGCCCGACGATAAACAAAAGAAGTGCGAAAGTGAACGGTGCTGCAGGTCCTCTTCTATCAATGATCCGACCGACGACCAGGGTCCCGATAATCTGCGCAAGCAGATATGTGCTGAATATCCAGCCAAATAGGTCAAGGCCGTTCAAGTCGCCAGCAATGGAAGGGGCAATTGTGGTTACCGATAAGCCCTCGAATCCAACTGCCATCACCGACAGGATAATTCCTATGGACAGTGCAAAATAACGCGGGCTGAAAATACTTTGAGGATTAGACGACATGAAATGTGACCTCCAAGAAATTTTTTATGTATACTTCATATCCGGATACTTAGTAAACATTTTTGTTTATAAAGTTTAAACTACAGTTTAACTTTGACTTTGTCAACATTTTTATTTAAAATGTAGAGAGTGTTGTAGATCCAGTCGCTTTCAAAAGGAGGTTCACCATGAGCCGCAATCAAACGAATAAGGATTCATCAACTGGTACCCGGAGAGGGATCATTGATCTGCTAAAGCAGCAAGGTGGAATGGATGTTGCGACACTATCCTCCAAATTTTTGTTATCTGGTATGGCTATTCGTCAACATTTAAATGCTCTCAAAGAAGAAGGATTGGTTACTTACGAAGAAGAGGCCCGTCCCATGGGACGACCCACAAAGCTCTGGAGATTAACGCCTGAGGCTGATCGTTTTTTTCCAAACGGATATTCTGAGTTGTCAGTCAGTCTGATCAATTCGATGAGAGAGGCTTTCGGAAACGAGGGGCTAGAAAAGCTGTTGTCTGTGAGGAATAAGAATATGCAAGAGCAATATCTTCAGCATCTTGGTAACGCATCGGGCGTAAGAGAGAAGCTGGAGAAACTAGCCGATATTCGAACAAGCGAAGGCTATATGGCCGAGGTCAAGGAGCAAGGCGATGGGAGTCTTTTGTTTATCGAAAAGCATTGTCCGATCTGTGAAGCTGCTGCTGCTTGTACCGGGTTATGTAAGAATGAGTTACATTTATTTGAAACCATTCTTGGAGATAATGTTCATATCGAACGGGTAGAGTATATTTTGGCGGGGGGAAGAAACTGTGTTTACAGGGTTAGGGGAGGCGAACAAGCACATTGATGCTTGCATGAATGACATCGGGAACAAGACAACAAAACCTTCAACTCCACATCTATCGTGGTTTTGAAGGTTCTTTTGTTTTAAGGTTTTGTTGTTCTAATGATGTCCTTTTTACCACATGATCTTTTTTCCAGTCGTTGCCGATTCTTCAATGCGGTCCAGTAGCTGATGTAGCTTTAAGGCATGGTTGAAATCGGGAGCGAGACGGGTGTCCGTCAAAATATCCTCGGCAAATACATGGTGAGCCTTGGCTACATTCAGAGTTACCCCTTCTTTGGGGAAATCCAGGCCGCTATCAGGCTCATGAACTATATTGATTGGTTCAAAATCGCCATTAGACGCATGACTCTGCTTACTGTTTGGATCATACACAAGTTTTTCGAGTCTCAGATTCCCAAATTGAACATGCCCAAGCGAAGGATGCTGAGCCAAACGCAAAACGCCCTTTTTTCCCTGAATCTCCAGCTCGAATTTTGGATTCACTCCCCCCTGAATGTGGACGGATACCGTTGCCCCCTTCTCCAATGACCCCTGAATCAGAATC
Organism: Paenibacillus sp. FSL R10-2782; assembly: GCF_038592985.1. NCBI lineage: Bacteria > Bacillati > Bacillota > Bacilli > Caryophanales > Paenibacillaceae > Paenibacillus > Paenibacillus sp. FSL R10-2782. The sequence goes on from NZ_CP151951.1 coordinate 837,809, forward strand.
TGATCTGCAGTATCCTTGGGAATGACTTCACCTGTTTCCTGAATAGTGGCTTCGTTATAGCGAGATGAAGAGATGGCTGATAGCTCACGGAATTCGCCAACGATGTATTGCAGCGCGTCCAAAGAATGTCCCCCGTTAATCGTCAGCAGATTGGCGCCATTGGCTCTATTCAGCAAATAAGCCGTATCCTGATCTGTTCGTCCTCCTTTACCTCGAGTAGCTACTTGCATATGACAGGACACAATTTCACCAATCGTTCCGTCTTCCACCAGCTTTTTCATCGTTTGCACTTCAAGATCCTGCCGTGCCTGCAAGCCGACGGTATGATGAATGCCGGCCTGTTCTGCTGCCGTAGCCATTTCAGCGGCTTCCGCAGTGTTTGCCCCCAAGGGCCATTCACAAAAAATATGTTTTCTCTCTTGAATTGCCGCCATCACTGCTCCGTAATGATGGGGAACTTTTACGCTCACCATGACCATATCCACATCCTCGGAAGCTGCGAGCTTTTTGGCATCATCAAAAGCCAGTGCCGCCCCTACTTCTTCTGCGCTTTGACGCGCGCTCTCCATACGGGAGGTGCCGACGGCAGTGATATCCAGGTTCGAGTGCTTGAGCAAAGCCGGAATATGCGTTTGACTGGCCCATTTATTATTCATCGAACCTCCTACGATACCTGCACGAATCTTCTTTTTGACCATGTTGCATACCTCCTGAATTTTTAAAATGAGGGTGGAAAATAGCGTCCAAGGTCAATATAATACACTTAACTCATAAATAATAATGTTTGTTTGTGATGCAAGTATCATTTTATTTGATGGGAGGTGAAGGGATGGATATTGAAAATATGCAGGCATTTGTTTCGGTGGCAGAACTGAGAAGCCTGACAGAAGCTGCCCAAAAGCTGAATCACCTGCAGTCGAACATGACGGCCAAAATAAAGAAGCTGGAGGCCCACTATAAAACAGCGTTATTTTACCGAAAACCTCGTGGCATGGAGCTGACCCCAGCAGGAGAAACCTTGTACGCTCAGTTCAAGCAAATTTTGTTGCTATGGCAAGACACAGAGATGAAAATGAGACCGCAGGAGGAAAAGCTGCGCATTGGCACGATGCAGTCCATCGTGGCGGGGGAAACAACAAGAGCGCTTACGAAGGTATATGAGCTGTACCCAAAAGCTTCTGTTACCTTAAAAACCGGAACCACTACGGAAATGGAGCGATTAATCCTCGACGGGGAACTCGATATCGCTTTTGTTACAGGGTATTCCACTAACCCTTACATTCATTATCAAAAAATATGCCGTGAAGAGCTGGTGTTGGTGGGGAAAGGCATTCATGAAGGCTCAGACCTCAAACAGGTGTTGCAAGGAGCCTCTATTATTATATTGTCGGATAGTTGCCTGTATCTCACGCATCTGGAGAAGATGTATCAGGACATGCAATTGACTCATGGCGAGGTTGTGGAGGTAGGGGTGTTTGATACGATGGTGCAGTTTGTTTTGATGGGAATGGGAATCACCTTGATGTCCAAGAAGCTGGCACGGCAATTTAATGTAAAATCCTATTTGTCGGTTCCCCCAACCTTCGGCTACATGGATACATATTTAATAACCCGTCCCAACTACAAGATGACAGCCATTGAACATAAATTTATCGAAATTAATAATACGATCTAAGGGATAGGAGAGGATCAAATGACTACTGATCAGGACAAGTACCAGGGAAGCCATGCCGTATTTTTGGGAGATAGCATTACTTTTGGTTATGAATTAAAGGATGGGGAAAAGCCTTACCCACATATCGTCAGCGAGGTCTTGGGCTTTCAAGGCTTTGAAAATCACGGCATATCCGGCAGCAGTGTAGCCAGCGGAGGCTTTGAGCCGATGTGTGAGCGATATGAAAAAATGAATCCTCACGCAGATGTGATCTTTTTTATGGGTGGAAGAAATGACTTTTCCATGGGAGAAACGCCGTTCGGTCATTTAGGCACACCATCGACAGAAACGCGAACATTTTATGGTGCGCTCAAGCATATTGCCGAGGGATTAATTAACCGTTACCCGGACAAGCTGATCATCTTTTTGACACCGCCCCACGGATCAAGTGATGCGGTTCCCGAACATTTGCCCAATGCAGTCACGGGACAAGTGTATAGCGCGTATGCGCAGGCCGTGAGAGATGTGGCTTCGCTGTATTCTTTTCCGTGCTGCGACCTGTGGAATATCGCCGGAATTCAACCGCTGCTGCCTATTCACAGACAGATGTATTTTACCGGGGAAAACAGTATTCCTGACGGTCTGCATCCAAATCAGGCAGGTCATGAGCGGCTGGCAGCTCGTATTATTGGATTTATGAACACGCTATAACCTATAGCTCATTGCCGGCTGTGAACAGAACACCACGATTCTTTTTCGATTGTATTACTCCGAACTATAGCAGGACACCGAAGCGCAAATACTCAGGCAGGTCGTTAAGCTTGAGTATTTTATTATTGTTTGAGTGTTTACTATAAATCACCCATCACCAAGCTTGAATATTTTCAATAGAGGTGTATAATAATTGATATATCAATTGATAAGTCAAGTAATTACAGAAAGGAGGATCTATCATCGAACATTGCTCTGAAAAAAGCCAATTGTTTTACCGCATGCATCTTTTGTGTAAAGAAATGAATACCGCTTTTGAAGCACAGTTAAAAACGAGCTTTACCAAGGTCGAGATTTTGTATCACATTGATCAGCGGCAGGAATTGAGTCAGCTGGAGCTTCAGCATTTGCTGGTTCTGGACGGAGCGGCGGTAACCCGACATCTGAAAAGGCTGGAGGAGGAGGGTCTGATTATCCGCACCAAAAAAGAGCAGGATAAGCGTGTGACCTATATTCGTCTAACAGAATCAGGGGTTCGAGAGCTGCACATTTTGTCAGAGCAAAGACAAGCCTTTCAGGACAAGCTGCTGCATGAGTTTGCTGATGGGGAAATTGTTTCTTTGACAAATGCATTACAGCGCATGTCTACCAATGTGAAGAATATGTAAAATACGCGAGGAGGAACTGAATATGAAAGCTATCGTCATTGAACGCTACGGAAGCAAGGATGAACTGAAGGAAAGAAATGTACCCAATCCTAAGCCACAGGCCCATCAGGTCGTTGTGAAAGTAGCAGCTACCTCCATTAACCCGATTGACTGGAAACTGCGTGAAGGTTATTTGAAGCAAATGATGGATTGGGAGTTTCCGATTATCCTGGGTTGGGATGTTGCCGGGACCATCTCGGAAGTAGGTAGCGAGGTAACTAATTGGAAAGTAGGAGACGAGGTGTTTGCCCGTCCGGACACGACCCGTTTTGGTACTTATGCGGAGTATACCTTGGTGGATGACCAACTACTGGCGCGTAAACCTGCCTCGATCTCATGGGAGGAAGCCGCATCTGTTCCGTTGGCGGGACTGACAGCCTGGCAGGCGCTCTTTACACATGGTCAACTGGCCAAAGGTGAAAAGGTACTGATCCACGCAGGCGCAGGTGGTGTCGGCATGTTTGCTATCCAGCTTGCCAAACAAGCTGGCGCCTATGTCATTACGACAGCCAGCGAGCGCAATCATGAGCTGCTTGCTTCATTAGGAGCCGATCAAATTATTGACTACCGTACGACCCGTTTCGAGGATGTATTGTCCGATGTGGACGTTGTGTTTGATACGATGGGTGGAGATGTTCAGAAAAACAGCTTTAAAGTTCTGAAAAGGCACACTGGACGGATCATATCCATCGTCAGCAATTTTGACGAAGAGCTGGTCAAGGAGCACGACGTAACGGCCAAAAATATATGGCTGGAGCCCAACGGACAGCAGCTACAGGAAATTGCCGACCTGTTAGAGCAGAAAAAAGTAAGATCGGTGGTAGGAGCTACGTTCCCTTTTTCGCAAAAAGGTCTGTATGATGCACATGCTCTAAGCGAAACCCACCATGCTGTCGGTAAAATTGCCATTACCTTTTCATAAGAACACATATAACGAGGCGCAACACGAAAGGAATTATACAACACGATGAAGATCTTAGAAGATTATTTTCACTATTATGATTTGGCAAAAGATGATGAGAAAAGCAGAGAAGAATTAATCAGCCTGTTCTCCAACGAAATTGAGTTCGTATTGAACGGTGACCGAAAACAAGGCATGAACAGCTGGAAAAGCTTCTTGAACATGTTCTTTGAAGGAACATCTGAAATCAAGCATATGTATGAAGGCTGGAAGCCCGTTCCCGAGGAACCTGCTGTTTATGAAACCAAATGGGCGGTATGCGGCAAAAGAGCAACAGGCGAAGTGTATACACTCACAGGAGTGGACAAAGCCCGACTGGATGCAGAAGGTAAGATTGTTTATTTGGAAAATATACCCGATACCGCGAATACCTTTGAAAAGTATAAAAATATCTGATTCGCTTAATAGATAACCCGTCAGCTATATAACAGCTTGGCGGGCTTTCTAATTCCCGAACAATACATATGTGATTAAATTACAACATTCGCTTTTTGTGTTGACAAGCAGTAGGGGACGGCCTAAAATAACGAATGTAATATAGAGCTTTTGAATGCGAATATTACAGTAACTGAACGATAACAATACGAGTATGCTTTGCGTAGGAGGAATTACGACTCATGGAGCGTTTCTTTAAATTAAAGGAACATGGAACGAACGTCCGCACAGAAATTATTGCGGGGATTACTACTTTTATGACCATGGCTTACATTTTGGTGGTCAACAATACCTTTTTAGGGCCCACTGGAGCAGGGATGCCCAGCGAAGCCGTCTTTTTTGCCACTGCGGTAGGTGCAGGACTGATCACTATTCTAATGGGGTTGTTCGTTAATGTGCCCATTGGCATGGCTCCAGGTATGGGCTTGAATGCTTATTTTATGACCGTAGTTTTGAGTTCGAATGGTATGATCACTTGGCAAGCGGCACTTGGCGCTGTATTTATATCCGGTATCGTCTTTCTGATTTTAACTGTGACACGAGTGAGACAGATGTTGCTTGTTGCAGTTCCGGAAAATCTAAAGACAGCTATTACCGTAGGGATTGGCTTGTTTATTACCATTGTTGGTTTTAAGCTGTGTAATCTGGTTATGGTAAGTATCGTTCCAGGGACGGATGTAGGTCAGCCGGTTCCGGGTCATGCTTTTAATCTGATTCTGGGTAGTCTGGTTCATCAAAAGGATGCGCTGCTGGCGCTGATCGGTTTGCTCATTATCGCAGCGCTGATGGTTGTTCGGGTCAAAGGTGCTTTGCTGATTGGTATCGTAGCTACTACATTGATTGGTATTCCGATGGGTGTAACGAATCTGAGCAGTTTGACAACAGGTCACTGGATTCCTGATTTTAGTAATCTGGCAGTAGGCCAATTGGATTTGAAGGCTGCTTTGCACATCGGGCTGTTTGATATCATTTTCATTTTCACATTTGTAGAGCTGTTTGATACGTTTGGTACACTGGTGGGTACGGCCACCCGCGCAGGTATAATGAAGGATAAGAAAAAAGGCGAGAAAATCATCGGTAAAGCCATGCTAGTGGACGCTGTTGGTGTAAGTACCGGCGCAGTATTGGGCACTAGCACAATTACAGCATTCGTAGAAAGCTCGGCAGGGGTAGAAGAGGGAGGACGTACGGGTCTGACTGCTGTAACGACAGGGGTTCTGTTCCTGTTGGCTCTCTTTATCGCACCGTTGGCATTGGTTGTGCCTTCCGCGGCCACTGCTCCAGCGTTGATTATCGTTGGCGTGCTGATGATGAGTCAGGTTCGCAACATTGACTGGGATAACTTCCTGCTGGCGTTCCCGGCGTTTCTAACCATCGTTCTGATGCCTTTTACAGGCGGAATCGCTAACGGTATTTCTGCAGGAATTTTGTCTTACGTGGTTCTGGCAGTATTCAGTAACCTGTTTACCAGCAACAAAGTTAAAGTTCACTGGCTCATGTGGGTGCTTGCGGTTATTGTTGTGATCCGGTTTGCCTTTATGGGTTCGGAATAACAATTTGATATAACTTGAAAAGCTCTTTGTAATACAGAACCTCCTTCCCTGTTGTTTCAGGGTGTGAGGTTCTTTTTTTATTCTAGTTATTTACTTCATGGAACAGACAAGGTTCTATTACTAATAGAAGAAGAATGAATAACAAATTGAGCTTTCCGAAATTAATTAAATAAATGCTTGCAAACTTATTTCGTCTATGATATATTCTAATTCCGGCCAAGAAATACAATATTGCGAGCGAGTGTTACAAAAAAAGATTTTAAAAAAATGCTTGCAAAGTTGGTTCGGACATGATAAGATATAAGAGTTGATAAGGCGATGAGCTGAGTCAACAGAAAAGAAATGTTTGATCTTTGAAAACTGAACAACGAGTGAGTAAATGATTTTGTTCGCAAAATCAACCACGAAGATTTCGATACCTACCGCAAGGTTGTATGAAATCGGAGTGAAAAAAGAGATATTTTATCTCGTCAGTTTCAAAATGAGCGAATCGCTCTTTCTATAAACCAGCTTCGGTTGGTCTTTAATGGAGAGTTTGATCCTGGCTCAGGACGAACGCTGGCGGCGTGCCTAATACATGCAAGTCGAGCGGGGTTGTTTGAGAAGCTTGCTTCTCAAACAACCTAGCGGCGGACGGGTGAGTAACACGTAGGCAACCTGCCCCTCAGACTGGGATAACTACCGGAAACGGTAGCTAATACCGGATACATCCTTTCCCTGCATGGGGAGAGGAGGAAAGACGGAGTAATCTGTCACTGATGGATGGGCCTGCGGCGCATTAGCTAGTTGGTGGGGTAATGGCCTACCAAGGCGACGATGCGTAGCCGACCTGAGAGGGTGATCGGCCACACTGGGACTGAGACACGGCCCAGACTCCTACGGGAGGCAGCAGTAGGGAATCTTCCGCAATGGGCGAAAGCCTGACGGAGCAACGCCGCGTGAGTGATGAAGGTTTTCGGATCGTAAAGCTCTGTTGCCAGGGAAGAACGTCTTGTAGAGTAACTGCTACAAGAGTGACGGTACCTGAGAAGAAAGCCCCGGCTAACTACGTGCCAGCAGCCGCGGTAATACGTAGGGGGCAAGCGTTGTCCGGAATTATTGGGCGTAAAGCGCGCGCAGGCGGCTCTTTAAGTCTGGTGTTTAATCCCGAGGCTCAACTTCGGGTCGCACTGGAAACTGGGGAGCTTGAGTGCAGAAGAGGAGAGTGGAATTCCACGTGTAGCGGTGAAATGCGTAGATATGTGGAGGAACACCAGTGGCGAAGGCGACTCTCTGGGCTGTAACTGACGCTGAGGCGCGAAAGCGTGGGGAGCAAACAGGATTAGATACCCTGGTAGTCCACGCCGTAAACGATGAATGCTAGGTGTTAGGGGTTTCGATACCCTTGGTGCCGAAGTTAACACATTAAGCATTCCGCCTGGGGAGTACGGTCGCAAGACTGAAACTCAAAGGAATTGACGGGGACCCGCACAAGCAGTGGAGTATGTGGTTTAATTCGAAGCAACGCGAAGAACCTTACCAGGTCTTGACATCCCCCTGACCGGTCTAGAGATAGGCCTTTCCTTCGGGACAGGGGAGACAGGTGGTGCATGGTTGTCGTCAGCTCGTGTCGTGAGATGTTGGGTTAAGTCCCGCAACGAGCGCAACCCTTATGCTTAGTTGCCAGCAGGTCAAGCTGGGCACTCTAAGCAGACTGCCGGTGACAAACCGGAGGAAGGTGGGGATGACGTCAAATCATCATGCCCCTTATGACCTGGGCTACACACGTACTACAATGGCCGGTACAACGGGAAGCGAAAGAGCGATCTGGAGCGAATCCTAGAAAAGCCGGTCTCAGTTCGGATTGCAGGCTGCAACTCGCCTGCATGAAGTCGGAATTGCTAGTAATCGCGGATCAGCATGCCGCGGTGAATACGTTCCCGGGTCTTGTACACACCGCCCGTCACACCACGAGAGTTTACAACACCCGAAGTCGGTGGGGTAACCCGCAAGGGAGCCAGCCGCCGAAGGTGGGGTAGATGATTGGGGTGAAGTCGTAACAAGGTAGCCGTATCGGAAGGTGCGGCTGGATCACCTCCTTTCTATGGAGAATCGTTTCCTGCAACGGAAACATTCAAATATGAAGCGTAAGCTTCAAACACTTACTCACTCGTTGCTCAGTTTTGAGAGCTCAAACTCTCTAGCTTCGACGAATGTTTCATTCACACATCCGTGTGGAACCGAAATATTCATCGGGTTTCGCTTCTTTGAAGCGAATTGCACCTTGAAAACTGGATACCGAAACGAAATTGCGTTTTAGAATATTCCTTTACGCTGATCTTGTGTAAACAAGTGAAATAAAGGTAGCTGCCTTGAATTTCATTCACACATTCGTGTGGAACCGAAATTCAAAGCAAATCGCATTTACGAAGTAAATGCTAGGTTAAGCTACAAAGAGCACACGGAGGATGCCTAGGCGCCAGGAGCCGACGAAGGACGTGGCGAACAACGATAAAGCCTCGGGGAGCTGTAAGCAAGCTTTGATCCGGGGATGTCCGAATGGGGAAACCCGGCTGTCTTCATCGACAGTCACTTTCTGCTGAATACATAGGCAGAACAGAGGCATACCAGGGGAACTGAAACATCTAAGTACCCTGAGGAAGAGAAAACAATAGTGATTCCGTCAGTAGCGGCGAGCGAACGCGGATTAGCCCAAACCAAGGAGCTTGCTCCTTGGGGTTGTGGGACGTCTCACATGGAGTTACAAAGGAACCGGTTAGATGAAGAGGTCTGGAAAGGCCCGCCAGAGAAGGTAAAAGCCCTGTAGTTCAAAACCTGTTCCCTCCGAGACGGATCCCGAGTAGTGCGGGGCACGTGAAACCCCGTATGAATCCGGCAGGACCATCTGCCAAGGCTAAATACTCCCTGGCGACCGATAGTGAAGCAGTACCGTGAGGGAAAGGTGAAAAGCACCCCGGAAGGGGAGTGAAATAGATCCTGAAACCGTGTGCTTACAAGAAGTCAGAGCCCGATCTATGGGTGATGGCGTGCCTTTTGTAGAATGAACCGGCGAGTTACGTTCCCGTGCAAGGTTAAGGTGAAAAACTGTAGCCGTAGCGAAAGCGAGTCTGAATAGGGCGACTTGAGTACGTGGACGTAGACCCGAAACCGGGTGATCTACCCCTGTCCAGGGTGAAGGTGCGGTAACACGCACTGGAGGCCCGAACCCACGCATGTTGAAAAATGCGGGGATGAGGTGGGGGTAGCGGAGAAATTCCAATCGAACCCGGAGATAGCTGGTTCTCCCCGAAATAGCTTTAGGGCTAGCCTCGGAATAAGAGTCGTGGAGGTAGAGCACTGATTGGGTGCGGGGCCCGCAAGGGTTACCAAGCTCAGTCAAACTCCGAATGCCATAGACTTGGTTCCGGGAGTCAGACAGTGAGTGCTAAGATCCATTGTCGAAAGGGAAACAGCCCAGACCATCAGCTAAGGTCCCCAAGTGTGTGTTAAGTGGGAAAGGATGTGGAGTTGCACAGACAACCAGGATGTTGGCTTAGAAGCAGCCACCATTGAAAGAGTGCGTAATAGCTCACTGGTCGAGTGACTCTGCGCCGAAAATGTAACGGGGCTAAACACGCCACCGAAGCTATGGCTTGATACTTAGGTATCAGGGGTAGGGGAGCGTTGAATGCGGGTTGAAGGTGTACCGTAAGGAGCGCTGGACTGCATTCAAGTGAGAATGCCGGTATGAGTAACGAAAAGATCTGTGAGAATCAGATCCGCCGAAAGCCTAAGGGTTCCTGAGGAAGGTTCGTCCGCTCAGGGTAAGTCGGGACCTAAGGCGAGGCCGAAAGGCGTAGTCGAAGGACAACAGGTCGAAATTCCTGTACCACCGTAATCCGTTATGAGCGATGGGGTGACGCAGTAGGGTAGTGACGCGGACTGATGGATGTCCGTCTAAGCAGTGAGGCTGGTGTGTAGGCAAATCCGCACATCGTAAGGCTGGGCTGTGATGGGGAGCGAAAATTACAGTAGCGAAGGTCATGATCTCAGACTGCCAAGAAAAGCCTCTAGCCAGGAGAAGGTGCCCGTACCGCAAACCGACACAGGTAGGCGAGAAGAGAATTCTAAGGCGCGCGGAAGAACTCTCGTTAAGGAACTCGGCAAAATGACCCCGTAACTTCGGGAGAAGGGGTGCCTCGGTAGGGTGAATAGCCCGAGGGGGCCGCAGTGAAAAGGCCCAAGCGACTGTTTAGCAAAAACACAGGTCTGTGCGAAGCCGCAAGGCGAAGTATACGGGCTGACGCCTGCCCGGTGCTGGAAGGTTAAGGGGAGTGGTAAGTCCTTTTAGGGCGAAGCTATGAACCGAAGCCCCAGTAAACGGCGGCCGTAACTATAACGGTCCTAAGGTAGCGAAATTCCTTGTCAGGTAAATTCTGACCCGCACGAATGGCGTAACGACTTGGGCGCTGTCTCAACGAGAGATCCGGTGAAATTTTAATACCTGTGAAGATGCAGGTTACCCGCGACAAGACGGAAAGACCCCATGGAGCTTTACTGCAGCTTGATATTGAATTTGGGTACGATCTGTACAGGATAGGTGGGAGCCTGAGAGACTTGAGCGCCAGCTTGAGAGGAGGCATCCTTGGGATACCACCCTGATCGTATCTAGGTTCTAACTTGGTACCGTGATCCGGTGCGAGGACAGTGTCAGGTGGGCAGTTTGACTGGGGCGGTCGCCTCCTAAAGAGTAACGGAGGCGCCCCAAGGTTCCCTCAGAATGGTTGGAAATCATTCGAAGAGTGCAAAGGCAGAAGGGAGCTTGACTGCGAGACCTACAAGTCGAGCAGGGACGAAAGTCGGGCTTAGTGATCCGGTGGTACCGCATGGAAGGGCCATCGCTCAACGGATAAAAGCTACCCTGGGGATAACAGGCTTATCTCCCCCAAGAGTCCACATCGACGGGGAGGTTTGGCACCTCGATGTCGGCTCATCGCATCCTGGGGCTGAAGTAGGTCCCAAGGGTTGGGCTGTTCGCCCATTAAAGCGGTACGCGAGCTGGGTTCAGAACGTCGTGAGACAGTTCGGTCCCTATCTGTCGTGGGCGTAGGAAATTTGAGAGGAGCTGTCCTTAGTACGAGAGGACCGGGATGGACGTACCGCTGGTGTACCAGTTGTTCCGCCAGGAGCACCGCTGGGTAGCTATGTACGGAAGGGATAAGCGCTGAAAGCATCTAAGCGTGAAGCCCCCCTCAAGATGAGATTTCCCAGTATGTAAGACCCCTTGAAGACGACGAGGTAGATAGGTTGGGGGTGGAAGTGCAGTAATGCATGGAGCTGACCAATACTAATCGGTCGAGGGCTTATCCTAAAGTATAGAACGCAATGGAGTTTCGGATTCAGTTTTCAGGGTGTAATACCTTGAAGGTATGTAGAAGATACATACGAATACGTTGGATTTCTATACACGCAGTAGCGTGGTACCAGAAATCTGCACGGAAGAATTTACGATGTAAATTCATGTTTGGTGGCGATAGCGGAGGGGTTCCACACGTACCCATCCCGAACACGACCGTTAAGCCCTCCAGCGCCGATGGTACTTGGACCGCAGGGTCCTGGGAGAGTAGGACGTCGCCAAGCAAAAGGAAGAAGGACCATGATCTCCTTGAGATTGTGGTTCTTTTTTGTGTTGAAAAGGTAAGACATATATACTTAACTTAATGGAAAGGTACAAATTGAGACTAACTCATATCAATTGAAGCTATTTTGAAATAAATTAGTACCAGGTATTAGTATCAGGTGTTATAATAGGAGCAACCATTATAAAGGAGAGTGATCAGATTGTTAAATTCTAAAGCAAAGCTTACGGCCCTGGGTACTTATGTACCTGAACGGATTTTGACGAATGCTGACTTGGAGAAGCTTGTGGATACTAGTGACGAGTGGATTGTGCAACGAACGGGTATGCGTGAACGACGAATTGCGGCTGAAGATCAATATGTATCTGATTTATGTATTCAGGCCGTTACACGTATGATTAACCTCTATAACGTAAATATAAACGAGGTTGATATGATCATTGTAGCGACAAGTACACCTGATTACTACTTTCCAAGCACAGCTTCACGGATTCAGGCACATTTTAATATTCCAGATACGGGATCCATGGATGTAAGTGCAGCATGTGCAGGATTCACCTATGGACTTCACCTGGCTAATGGGCTTATTACGGGTGGTCTACACCGTAAGGTGTTAGTGGTGGGAGCGGAAACGTTGTCTAAAATTACAGATTATACGGACCGGACGACTTGTGTACTTTTTGGAGATGGCGCAGGGGCTGCTCTTGTTGAATATGACGAGGATGAAGGATCATTTTTGACCGCAGATATCGGAAGCTATGGGCAGGGGGGAGTTCATCTCTATCGGGCAGGCTTATCTGATTATTTAGATGGAGAAAAGCTGCAAGCTAATGGATTTCTTGTTCAAAATGGACGTGAGGTTTATAAATGGGCTGTTCGCTCTGTCCCAGCGGGAGTAGAACGGTTATTAGAGCAGGCTGGAATGAAGAATGAGGACCTTGACTGGTTTGTACCGCATAGCGCCAATCTGAGAATGATCGAATCCATATGTGAGCGAGGGGCAATACCTTTGGAAAAGACGCTGACAAGTGTAGAGTTTTATGGCAATACATCGGCGGCATCTATTCCTTTGGCTTTACAGTGCGGTTTGGATGATGGGCGTTTACGGTATGGGCAGCGGGTATTGTTATATGGGTTCGGAGGGGGCCTGACTTATGCAGGTCTGCTGTTAAAATGGAGCGTGCCTGATTTGTAAGCTGTTCGGATGGTATAATTAACAATATAAGAGAAAGGGGCGTAACATGAAGGTATTAGTATTAGCAGAAAAACCATCCGTAGCCAGAGAGATTGCACGTGTGATGGGAAGCCGTGAGAAGCATAAAAGCTATATAGAGGGGCCCAAGTATGTTGTGACGTGGGCGTTAGGTCATTTGGTTGGACTGGCAGAGCCGGAGGATTATGATTCCAAGTATGCAACCTGGAATTTGGAGGACCTGCCGATCCTTCCCAAGAGCACTAAGCTGAAGGTGCTACGTGAAAGCAATCATCAGTTCAAGGCTGTGCAGCAGCTCATGAAGCGGCAGGACATTGGAGAACTTATTGTAGCGACGGATGCTGCTCGTGAAGGGGAACTGTTGGCACGTTGGATTATACAAATGGCAAACTGGAAAAAGCCTTTCCGCCGCTTATGGATTTCATCGCAGACGGACAAGGCGATTAAGGAAGGCTTCGCGAAGCTTTTGCCTGGGCAGCAGTTTGATCGTTTGTATGAATCGGCTCGTTGTCGGGCTGAAGCAGATTGGATGATTGGTCTGAATGTGACCCGCGCATTGACGTGTCGCTATAACGCTCAGCTTTCGGCGGGAAGGGTACAGACACCGACGCTGGGGATGATTATGGAACGTGAGAAGGAAATCACTCAGTTTCGTTCTCAGGAATATGATACATTGACGGCGGACTTTGGTAATTTTCAGGCAACTTGGCGTGCGGAAAATGGAGATTCACGCATGTTTGACCGCACTCAAGCAGAGGCTTTGCGCCGGAAATTGGAAGGCGTCAAGGGCACGGTTGCCAGTGTCAAAAAAAGTGAGAAGAATGAGCCTCACCCGTTGGCTTATGATTTAACCGAGCTGCAAAGGGATGCCAACCAGCGCTACGGCTTTTCGGCCAAGCAGACGTCTAATGTGCTTCAACGTCTGTATGAGCAGCATAAGCTGGTCACGTATCCACGTACAGACAGTCGTTATCTGACATCGGATATGGTGGATACCCTTAAGGAACGGCTTAATAGTGTGGCTGTAGGCCCGTATGCTTCCTTGGCACGTCCGTTACTGCGCAAAAGCCTGACGATCTCGAAGCGAATTGTGGATGACAGTAAAGTAACGGATCACCATGCGATCATCCCTACAGAGCAGACGTTGTTGCTTAATCAGCTAAGCCCGGAGGAACGTAAGCTGTATGATCTGATTGCGCGGCGATTTATTAGTCTTTTCTATCCACCTGCTCGTTATGATGCTGTAGCGGTTTCGGTAACAGTAGAGCAGGAAACGTTTCAAGTCAAAGGCACGACGATAAAAGATAGTGGCTGGCGTGCTGTATATGACGGAAATCTCAATGATACAGACGACGAAGCAGAGGAACGTGAGGACAACGGAAGTGGTGTTATTTTACCTGAACTGAAAAAAGGTGATTCCGTCCGAGTTGAGCGTTGCCTTGTGCGTGCTGGACGAACGATGCCGCCGAAGCGGTATACGGAAGCGGCGCTACTCGCTCAGATGGAGAAGCATGGTTTGGGTACTCCTGCTACTCGCGCAGATCTGATTGAGAAGCTGGTTAGCTCGGATACAATTGAGCGTCAGGGAAATGTAATGCATCCAACGGGTAAAGGCAAGCAATTGATTGAACTGGCAGCTCCACAGCTAAGAACACCGGAGCTGACGGCACGTTGGGAAGCGGGGCTGGAACGAATCGCGCGTGGTCAAGGGCAACCAGGACCGTTCCTGGACTCCATTCGTGCGATGGCAAAAGAATTGGTTTCCACTGTGAAAAATAGCAGTGCCGAATACAAGCCTCATAACGTGACGAATAGCCATTGCCCGGATTGTGGTACAAAGCTTTTGGAGAAGAAGGGCAAACAGGGCAAGTTCCTCGTATGTCCAAGTGCGGATTGCGGTTATCGCCGTTCGGGAGAAAAACGTTTGTCGAATCGTCGCTGCCCGCAGTGCCATAAAAAAATGGAAATGAAAGAGGGCAAGGCGGGGTTGTATGTAAGATGTCTGTCCTGTGGCATTACCGAGACGCTGGATAAGGACAAGCAACGGGTAAACAAACGTGAACAGCAGAAACTGGTAAGACAATATGAAAAGCAGGAGCCTCTTGGCTCCAGTCTGGGTGATCTACTGAAAGCAGCCTTGGAACAAAAGCAGGGGAAATAACTGAAAGCTAACAGTAGACCAACACTAAGGCAGCCGTAATGACAAGAAGCAAGCAGCAAGCCGGTATAAAAACTCTCTCTCTTTGGCATGGTAAGCCGAGGAGGTGAGTAGTTATGCCCAAGCATAAGCCGCTTAAAATCAACAATCAGCAAAATAAATCAAGTATTTTGGAGGAAGAAATCGCTCCACATCCAGAGAAGCAAGCGAAATATCCTCCAAGTCTGAATGGAATTCCTAAACAGCAGTCTTGATACGAAGTGACAGGAGCAATGGATTGTATCAAAATGGAATCAGTTATCCATTAACTGGTATGGATTTAAGCATTCGACGGGCAAACTTAAACTTGAAGCTATATTAGGGCTAAGACATTTGGGCTCCGTATGAAGTTTGTAGGTTGTCATTGTCTTGCGAAAAAGGAGCAACAGTTACGGAATGTCACCGTTACTGCTGCTCCTTTTGTTGTGAGCTGGCTTTTATATCTTATGGTTTATTGAGAATGCTTATTTGGATTTTCACAAATCCTCATTTACTCATTTATTAGTATTCATTAAAGAAGGACTGAATTTCTTTAACATCATGCGTTTGAGTCAAAGCAAGCATGAGCAAGATCCGTGCTTTTTGCGGATTGAGCGAGTCAGTGGAAACAAAGTTGGACGCTGCGTCTTTCGTTGATGGAGAGACGATCCCGCTCCCTACACGGCTGGAACGTGCGATGATGACTCCTTTTTTACCTGCTGCCTCAGCACCTTCTGTAGAGGTCTTGGACAAGGAACCATTGCCGGAGCCTGCCACGACGATCCCTTTGGCACCTGCCGCTACGGCTGCATCATACAGATAGCGCCCGTTATTTTGATATTCGTATAAAATATCTACCTGAGGCAGTTGGGTCAGATTGGAAATATCGAACATAGAAGCAGTTGTATGCTTGTGTGTAGATTTGTTGTAGTAGTACACTTGATCTCCCACAACGGCTCCCAGGTATCCCTGCTCCACAGACTTGAACGTATCGACTGCTGTCGTGTTCGTTTTGGTAATGTATCTCGCTGCACCGATGCGGTCATTTAGCAGTACGAGTACGCCTTGACCTCTGGAGGCAGAAGCCCCGGCGACTTTGACAGCATTATAAAGGTTAAAAGGACCATCGGCGCTGATTGCTGTAGCTGGACGCATGGAGCCAACGACAACCACAGGCTTATCGCTATTGACGACCAGATTGAGGAAATAAGCGGTTTCTTCCAGCGTATCTGTACCATGAGTAATAACGATTCCGTCTACATCATCCCTGGCGAGCAGTTCATTCGTACGTTTGGCGAGTTTTAAAAGGATATCATTATTAATGTCAGGACTGCCCACGTTGACAACTTGTTCACCGCTGACGTTTGCAATACTTTTCATTTCAGGAACGGCGTTAATCAGAGTCTCGATACCCAACGCGCCTGCTTTGTAGTCGGTTGTATCGGTGTTGACGGCAGATGATCCTGCGATGGTTCCCCCAGTAGCAAGTATTTTAATGTTGGGTAGATGATTTGTTTGTGGTTTCTCAGATTTATCGGTGATGGTAGTGGCAGATGGAGGTACAGTCGTGCTGGTGGTAGCTGCAGCCGCAGCGTTAGCGGTAAAACCACCACTCCATAAGGTACTTCCGAGAATAAAGCTGGCCAGCAGGGGAATCATTGTCATTTTTTTAATGTTAGTCATATAAAGCTCCTCTCCAATGTGAAAATCACAATACGAATGATAGATTAACTGACAAATAATTTGTCGAATTACGTTAATGTAACGAATTATAGAGGCTGAAATTGTTTTTAGTCAATATATATGTCATATAATATAACGTAATAACTTATTTTTTATGAATGTAATCGTTTTATTGTTTGTATAAGATGTGTAGTAAGATGATAGCTATTACTTTTTATTTGATTTTGTATAGAGTTTTATTAGGGATGATAGAGGGAGTTAACTTTATGTAAGTCATACGATTACACAGGGGAAACCGAAATTGACCGGTCTTCCGGCCGTTCTACAATATATAGTATTCAATGAATCAGATGCTATCACTCGTTCTGTGCGTTTTGAAAATATAGGCAGTTCAAATGTAACGCTCCGATGGGCTTTGAGCAGTAATATGGATTTTCGTGACGGTGATTACGGTATGCTGCAATTGTGTCTGGTTCATGGGGTAGGGCGAGTCTTTCCAGACGCCGGGAGCTGTACTAGTTCGTTCCTGGGAAGAATTGTGTGATATGTCGCGCACCTATCATCGCTTATATTGAACAAGACTGTCAAGAGGAGGATTTCGTGATCAGGTTCGTCCGGTGCTGATTAATAACTGGGAAGCCACGTATTTGATTTTAATGCGGACCGGATTAAAGAAATTGCTTCGGCTGGAGGGAGCTTGGGACTGAGTTGTTTATACTGGACGGTGGGTAGTTTGGGCAAACGTGACGACGACCGCAGCTGCTTGGGGACTGGCTGCAGCATACGGGGAAGCTTCCAGACGGTCTGGGTAGAAGACTGGGAGGAGAAATTACTGCGACAGGATGGAAGTGAGCATCGAAATTACAACAAGCAGACACCTCAAAGGGAGCCTGCTTGTTGTTTTGCAGAAGCTACAGAAGGCAATGTATCTGGTTCGTGAATAACAAGGCTTCAACTTTACAGCTTATACAGCAGGGTGCCTGCAATTAAGGGTTGTTGGTATGTTGTTTGGTTGGCAAGCTAGCGCTGGGAGTTCCTTTTCCTCTTTTACGGTTGCGTTCTGCCTTTTTAGCATTTTCTCTCAACTTTTCGACGTATTCATGGGTGCTTTCCATCGTAGTCCCTCCTTTGAAAACGAAATAGATGCAGTCAAACGTTACTATATCCGCAAAAGTGGAATTCCAGTCAGGAGAAAGCGTTGTTTCTGCAAAAGGGGGAGAGTTATAATGAAAGGGGAGAGGGCTATAAAGGACTAATGCCTGAACTCGGTACGGTGTGCAAAAGGAGGGAAGACATTGCAGACAGGCTTGTTGGTATGGCTGCTGTTTATAAACGCAGTAGGCTATCTGGTAATGTCGGAAGACAAAAAGAGGGCGCGTAAGCACCGTGATCGTGTACCCGAACGGACGCTGTTTTTGCTGGCCCTGATCGGAGGAGCATTGGGCGTGCTGATTGCAATGTACCGCAAACGGCACAAAACGCGGCATATGAGTTTCAGACTGGGTATTCCTGCGTTGCTGTTCGTTAATGCATTGCTGTACGGGTATTTTTTACGGTAAAGCTGTGGTTTAGGTCTCATGGGGATGTTTAATGATGACTAAGGCGGCTCTATGCTATAGCGTCCGGCAATGTGAATGTATGAACGCCCAAGGGAATACATATTTCAGGCTTTGTTTTAACAAACTGAATAGGAAGAGGTGCATATGTATGTTATTTTCGAAAATATTGCTTGCTTATGACGGTTCCGAGGCATCCAATAAGGCTTTGCTGAAGGCGGCTGAATTAGCCAAGGCTTCACCATCCTCAAAGCTTGAGGTTGTAACGGCGTTTGATTTTCCGCGTATTTTCATGGGTGAAGGTTTGGCTCCGATTCCAGCTTCGGTGAATAAAGAATATTACGATTTGGCGGAGCAAACCACGGATGAGGTCAAAAAACGGCTTGCTGATCAGGGCATTGACGCCAAGGTGGAGCTGATTCAGGGCTCGCCGGCTGAAGTTATTTTGGATTATGCGAATGAAAATGGCTTCGATGTGATTGTGATCGGCAGCCGTGGTTTGGGTGGTATTCGTGAATTTGTGCTAGGCAGCGTCAGTCATAATGTGGTGCAGCATGCGCGTATTCCTGTGCTGGTCGTGAAGTAACAGAATAGAAGGAATAAAAGTCGGATTACTGCCTACACAGGAAGTACCGGCTTTTATTTTTTGGTGGAGCATAGAGCCAGTCTATGATGGCAGTCTGAGGCAAAGAGTCGGCTAAATGTATAGCTATTGTCCCGGCTTGCGGGTAGAAAAGGGTTTGTGTTTTGTCAAACACGAACATTCAATTGGATGATTTTAATAATGTTCGTTTTCAAGTTGACATAAGGTGTAGGGAATTGTTAAACTATGAAGTGTATTGTCGATAAAAAAGAACTTTAGGTAAGATTGAATAAGGTACACATGTTTGAGCTGAAACAGACTTCAAAGTTGTAAAGAATATCTTTAAAGGTCGAGTAGGCAAAATGATGACTCGTATAATGCCGGGGATATGGCCCGGAAGTTTCTACCTGGAAACCTTAAATTTCCGGACTACGGGAGACATACGGCTGAAGCCGCATTTGTTGCGGTGAAACAGGCTTGCCTTTGGCATGCCCTTGAGAGGCTTTGTCGTTTGTTTTTCGTAGTCCGGTGTCTTGAAAATAACGTTATTTTCGAGTGCCGGATTTTTGGCGCTTATTGATAAACAGGGAGTGAAGGACATGTCAGTGCAGGTCGCTGTCATTATGGGCAGCACATCGGACTGGGACACCATGCAGCATGCATGTGCTGTGCTGGACGAGCTTGAAATCGTATATGAGAAAAAGGTAGTCTCAGCCCATCGCACACCGGATTTGATGTTCCGTTTTGCAGAGGAAGCTGCCGGGCGCGGCTTGAAGGTCATTATTGCCGGCGCGGGCGGCGCGGCGCATTTACCGGGTATGGTAGCCGCCAAGACGGCATTACCAGTCATCGGTGTGCCTGTCCAGTCGAAGACGCTGAATGGTCTGGACTCTCTGCTCTCCATTGTGCAGATGCCGGGAGGCATTCCGGTCGC
The DNA here is from genome assembly GCF_038592985.1 of Paenibacillus sp. FSL R10-2782. NCBI lineage: Bacteria > Bacillati > Bacillota > Bacilli > Caryophanales > Paenibacillaceae > Paenibacillus > Paenibacillus sp. FSL R10-2782. Next base: position 857,593 of record NZ_CP151951.1, read on the forward strand.
TACTGTGGCAATCGGTAAAGCAGGTGCTACGAATGCAGGGCTGCTGGCAGCACAAATATTGGGTGCTTTTGATGAAAAAGTGCGCCAGCGGGTTGAGACAAGACGCGATCGTATCCGTGATGAGGTGCTGGAAGGCAGTGACTCGCTATGAATGAGGCATGTGAACCTGCAGGCTTTGTCCGACCTCCCGGTACAACAATTGGACTTTTGGGGGGCGGACAGCTTGGAAGAATGCTGGTACTGGCTGGAGCAAAGATGGGATACCGTTTTGTGACGCTGGACCCGACACCAGACAGTCCATGTGGGCAGGTGTCGGAACAGATTTTCGCTGCCTATGATGATGAGCATGCGGCCAGAGAGTTGGCCCGACGGTGCGACGTGATTACGTATGAGTTTGAAAATGTGGATGCGGGTGTAGCCGCACTTTTGGAACAGGAATCAAGTGTGCCGCAGGGTAGCCGTTTGTTGTACACAACACAGCATCGGTTACGGGAAAAACGCTCCATTGAAGCCGCTGGCGTTCCGGTCGCACCGTATCGTGAAATCGGCAGCGCTGTCGATATGGTTCAAGCGGTAGCTGAACTGGGCGTGCCATGTGTGCTCAAGACAGCCGTCGGCGGTTATGATGGTAAGGGACAGGTGGTCATTCGCCAACTTGAGGAAGCCGTAGCTGCCTACGAAGGTCTGGCTGATAGCGGTGCGGAACTGGTGCTGGAACAGTTCATTCGTTTTCGCTGCGAAATCTCGGTAATCGTTGCACGCAGCACGAACGGGGAAGCCAAAGCCTTCCCACCTGCGGAAAACATTCATGTGAACAACATTTTGCACACGTCGATTGTACCCGCGCGCGTGCCACAATCCGTGCAGGAGGAAGCACGCAAGCTGGCTTTGGCTGTGGCGGAATCGTTGGGTGCGGTGGGGCTGCTCGCTGTAGAGATGTTCGTTACCGAAGCCGGACAATTGTACGTCAATGAGTTGGCCCCGAGGCCGCATAACTCCGGTCATTATACGATGGAGGGATGCGCAACGTCGCAATTTGAGCAGCATATACGTGCCATTTGCGGCTTGCCGCTGGGAAGCACGAAGCTGCTGACTCCGGTCGTTATGGTCAATGTGTTAGGTGAGCATTTGGAGGATGTGATTCAGCGGTTCGTGCAGGTGGATACCGAAGCTGAAAGATTGGATGTTGTACCCAAGCTGCATTTATATGGAAAAAGTGAAGCCAAACCAGGCCGAAAGATGGGACATATGAATCTACTGTGCCAGGATGCGGAACAAGCGCTGGAATGGATTGAACAAACCAATATTTGGGGGAATAAATAGTTATGATCGAACGCTATAGCAGACCGGAAATGAGAGCCATTTGGACGGAAGAAAATAAATTTAAAGCATGGCTGGAAGTAGAATTGTGTGCCTGTGAAGCTTGGGCAGAATTGGGCGTTATTCCAAAAGAGGATACTGTGGCACTGCGTAAGAACGCAAGCTTTGATATCGACCGGATCTATGAGATTGAACAGGAAACAAGACATGATGTCATTGCTTTTACCCGCACGGTGTCCGAAAGCCTTGGCGACGAGCGCAAATGGGTGCATTACGGCCTGACCTCCACGGATGTGGTAGATACCGCACTGGGCTACCTGTTGAAGCAGGCGAATGAAATTCTGGAGCGCGATATCTTAAATTTTATTGAAATTTTGAAGGAAAAAGCACTGGCTTACAAGCATACGCCGATGATGGGTCGTACACACGGGGTACATGCCGAGCCGACAACATTTGGTCTGAAAATGGCTTTGTGGTACGAGGAAATGAAGCGCAATCTGGAACGTTTCCGCTTTGCGGCTGACCAAGTAGAGTACGGTAAAATGTCTGGCGCAGTCGGAACGTACGCTAACATTGATCCAGCGGTAGAGGAGTTTGTGTGCCGCAAGCTGGGAACCAAGCCTGCGCCAATCTCCACTCAAACGCTCCAACGTGATCGTCATGCCGAATATATGGCGACATTGGCACTGGTAGCCACGTCGTTGGATAAATTTGCAACCGAAGTCCGCGCCCTGCAAAAGAGTGAATTCCGTGAGGTGGAAGAAGCCTTCGCAAAGGGCCAAAAAGGATCTTCCGCGATGCCGCATAAACGCAATCCTATCGGCAGTGAAAATATTTCCGGTCTGGCGCGTGTGATTCGCGGGCATATGGTATCCGCGTATGAGAACGTAACACTGTGGCATGAGCGGGACATTTCGCATTCTTCCGTGGAACGTATCATTTTGCCGGATGCAACAATGCTGTTGAACTACATGCTGAACCGTTTTGGCAATATCGTGAAGAACCTGACGGTCTTCCCTGAAAATATGAAGCGCAATATGGCGCGTACGTATGGTGTACCGTTCTCTGGTCGTATTATGACGAAGCTGATCGACAAGGGCTTTAGCCGTGAAAAAGCCTATGATACCGTACAGCCGCGTGCTATGCAGGCATGGGAAGAGCAACGTCAATTCCGTGAAATCGTCGAGGCGACTCCGGAAATTACCGCTGTGCTCAACGCGGACGAAATTGAGGATGCTTTCAACCCGGCATGGCATCTGAAAAACGTAGATACGATCTTTAAAAAGCTGGGATTAGGGGAGTAGGAGGGAAGGTTGGCGCTTGGTGAGGCCACTGCGCGAACGGATCATTCTTCCGATTGCTGTTGCCCCTGGATTCCTGTGATTGGAATTAAACCCGTAAAGGTTGGAATCCAGGGGCAAAGGCAAGCGCTAACGCTTCTCCAGAACGATTCCGTCCGCTCCGCTGCACCCAGCACCAACCTTCGTGTGGGAGCAGAACTAGGGGAAGGTGCGGCACAGTAAGATGCCGCACCGACCCAAAGAGCGATGGAAAAGCGTGTTTCACTGCTTTTCTATCGCAAGCAACCGTTCTTGGGATGGCTTCCGAATTTGCGTAGCAAACAGTCCGCAGTCCTCCCAGGAACGCGCAAGGCTCAAGAAGCGAAGCCTTGAGCCACCGCGTAAGTGCGCAGCGTAGCACATGCGCACGACAGGCGAAGCCTGAATGCTCGGCGGCATGACGTGCCGAGCACGGCCATAGGCCGAGGGCTAGGCGATATGCAAGCCGCCAAGCCAAGGTCGAGCCGTAAGCGGCATATAACTTGCCGCTTGGACTTGGAAGCGTTAATACGTTGCGATTACGTAAAAACGGCGCTCTGCACCAACGTAAAAGCGTTGCTGGATTAAAGCTTGTGCCAACAAGCCTTAATCCAGCGGAACGCGCTCGTCCCACCCAAAATTCCAATAACCCGCACCATCCGCTGCTCACTACGCCAACTCTTGCGGGAGTCCCGAGGGGAGCAACCCTGGGGGTCCTCCCCGAGGGGAGGATTTAGGAGGGGAATACTCTTTTGAAAGAGGTGTAATGAAATGTCATTGTCTACCGCCGAGGGTCTGATCCATGCGCCGCTCTTGTACAAAGGCAAGGTGCGTGAGCTGTATGATCTCGGAGAGCATTTTCTGATTGTCGTGACGGACCGGATTTCGGCTTTTGATTACGTTTTGGAGCCACCCGTGCCCGAAAAGGGGAATGTGCTGAATAAGCTCAGTGCTTTCTGGTTTGAACAGACGAAGGATTTGTTGGAGAACCATGTTGTGCATACCGATGTGAACAAGCTCGGGCATGTGATCGACGAACAGAATAAAGAATTGCTGAAAGACCGGATCATGGTCACGCTGAAGGCCGAACGCATCGATATTGAGTGTGTGGTGCGCGGATATATTACCGGAGGCGGCTGGCGTCAGTATGAGCAGAACGGTGAGGTGAACGGTATTCCATTGCCGAAGGGACTACGTAAAAATGAGCGTTTTCCCAAGCCTTTATTTACACCTGCTGCGAAAAATGATGTCGGACACGACGAGGACATTTCCCTTCATCAGATGAAAGAGCTGGTTGGGGCCCGGCTGACAGATGAGCTTGAGGAAAAAAGCCTGGCGTTGTACGAGTTTGCGCGTGCTTTCTGTGAGAAGCGGGGAATTATTTTAGCGGATTGCAAGTTTGAGTTTGGTCTTGTTGACGGAAAGGTTATCTTGATTGACGAAATTTTCACCCCGGATGCATCCCGTTTCTGGGCACAGGAAGAGTATGAGCTGGATGTCGAGATTGACAGCATGGACAAGGAACCGGTGCGAAGCTATTTAGCTGCATCGGGTTGGGACAAGAACAGCAAGCCCGCTCCATTGCCTGCTGAGGTCGTAGAAGAAACGACTGCAAGATATACGGATATTTGGCGGCGTCTGACGGCACAGTAAATAGTATTCATAATTCAACCAATAGGATTCATCCATTCGGAGGAGGAACTGAAGGAACATGATTAAAGCAACGGTCTATGTCACAATTAAGCAAAGCGTTTTGGACCCGCAAGGGGTTGCGGTGCAAGGCGCACTGCATTCTATGGGCTTCGGAGAAGTGGACAGCGTCAGAATTGGTAAGTATATGGAATTGAATCTGGATACAACAGACCGCGAGAGTGCAGAAAAGCGCGTCATCGAGATGTGCGAAAAGCTGTTGGCCAACACGGTCATTGAAGACTACCGCTACGAACTGGAGGGCTGATTCCATGAAATTTGCAGTTCTGGTTTTTCCGGGCTCCAACTGTGATATTGACTGCTATAAGGCGGTAGAGGACACGGTCGGTGAACCTGTCGATTATGTTTGGCATACTGCGACGGATCTGTCGCCTTATGATTGTATTCTTGTTCCAGGAGGTTTCTCCTACGGGGATTACCTGCGCTGCGGCGCGATTTCCCGGTTTGCCCCGGTGATGAAGGAAGTAGCTAAAGCGGCTGCCGAGGGCAAATACATTTTGGGTATTTGCAACGGTTTTCAAATTTTGACCGAGGCTGGGCTGTTGCCGGGTGCTTTACGCCGTAATTTGTCGATGAAGTTCCGTTGCCACGATACGGTGTTGAAGGTTGCGAATAACGAAACGCCTTTTACAAAAGATTATGCTGCCGGTGAAGAGATCGTCATTCCGATCGCCCACGGTGAAGGCAACTATTACTGTGATAATGAGACGCTGGCTCGCTTGCAGGCGAATAACCAGATCGTATTTACGTATAAAGATAATCCTAACGGTTCCGTAACGGATATCGCAGGAATTTGTAATGAGCAAGGAAACGTGCTGGGCATGATGCCTCACCCGGAACGCGCGGTGGACGCATTGCTTGGAACGGATGACGGCAAACGTATGTTTACATCTATTTTGAACGCTTGGAGGGATCGTCATGGCGCAGCAAGTGTCCGCTAAGGAACCAACGGCAGAGCAGGTTGCCGAGCATAAACTGTATCAGCAGATGGGTGTGTCGGACAGCGAATATGCGTTGATCTGTGAATTCATGGGACGTCAGCCGAACTATACGGAGATTGGCGTATTTAGTGTCATGTGGTCAGAGCATTGTGCTTACAAAAACTCCAAGCCGTTGCTGCGTCGTTTTCCAACGAGTGGTCCGCGAGTTCTGATGGGACCGGGTGAAGGCGCAGGGATTGTAGACATCGGTGATAACCAGGCGGTTGTCTTTAAAATCGAAAGTCATAACCATCCGTCGGCTGTGGAGCCTTTTCAGGGGGCAGCGACAGGGGTCGGCGGCATCATCCGTGATATTTTCTCCATGGGCGCAAGACCTGTGGCGGTGCTGAACTCCTTGCGTTTTGGCAAGCTGGAGAGCGACCGTGTGAAGTATTTGTTCGAGCATGTGGTATCCGGTATTGCGGGATATGGGAACTGTATCGGTATTCCGACGGTAGGCGGCGAGGTTGTATTCGATGAAAGTTACGAAGGCAATCCACTCGTCAATGCGATGTGTGTCGGACTGATTGACCATGATAAAATCCAGCGCGGTGTTGCTAAAGGGGTCGGTAACCCGGTGTTTTATGTGGGACCGCCGACAGGCCGTGACGGGATTCACGGAGCGACCTTCGCATCGGTTGAGCTGACCGAGGAATCCGAAGCGAATCGCACCGCGGTTCAGGTAGGTGATCCATTTATGGAGAAGCTGGTCATGGAATCATGTCTGGAGCTGATCGACAGCGGTATTGTGTTGGGTATTCAGGATATGGGCGCGGCAGGACTTACTTGCTCCAGTGCAGAAATGGCGAGTAAGGCTGGCAACGGCCTTGAGCTGTATCTGGATCAGGTACCGCAGCGTGAAGAGGGTATGACACCTTATGAAATGATGCTGTCTGAATCTCAGGAACGCATGCTGTTCGTAGTAGAACCGAAGGATGAAGCACAGGCGCTGGAAATTTTCGAGCGTTGGGGTGTCATTTGTGCCAAGGTCGGCAAGGTGACGGATGACGGGCGTCTGCGTTTGTTCCATCATGATGAAGTGGTGGGTGACATGCCAGTGACAGCGCTGGTGGACGAGTGTCCGATTTACGATAAGCCATCTGAAGTTCCTGCTTATTATGAGCAAAACGCTGGCATTGACACACTGCGTTATGCAGAAGTGACGGATTTGAACGATGCACTGAAAAAGGTATTGTCTTCGCCAAGTGTAGCCAGTAAAAAATGGGTATATGAGCAGTATGATTACATGGTTCGCACCAGCACGGCCGTTCGTCCGGGCTCGGATGCAGCCGTAGTGACGGTGCGCGGAACCCGCAAGGGACTTGCTATGACAACAGATTGTAACGGACGTTATGTATACCTTGACCCAGAGGTAGGCGGACGGATTGCGGTCAGCGAAGCAGCACGTAATATTGTATGCTCCGGCGGCGAACCGCTAGCGATCACGGACAACCTGAACTTCGGTAACCCTGAGAAACCGGATATTTTCTGGCAAATGGAAAAAGCCGTGGACGGGATGGCAGAAGCTTGCCGCGTACTGGATACACCTGTTATCGGAGGCAATGTCAGCTTGTACAACGAAAATGCCAAAGGCTCCATCTATCCGACGCCTGTTGTGGGCATGGTAGGTCTGGTGCATGATACGGATCATATTACGACACAAGGCTTTAAGGCCGAAGGTGACGTGATTTTCCTGGTGGGAGAAACGAAGGCTGAGCTGGGAGGCAGTGAGTTCCAGGCTGTCGTACACGGTGTATCTGAGGGACGTCCACCTGAGCTGGATTTGAACGTGGAGAAAAAGCTGCTGAATGCGGTGCTTAGCGCCATCCAAACAGGCTTGGTACAATCTGCGCATGATTTGGCAGAGGGCGGATTGGCTGTAGCGCTTGCGGAATCCGGGATTAGTGGCGGATTGGGAGCACAGGTGAACGTAGAAACGACCTTGCGTCCTGACCATGCTTTGTTTAGCGAAAGTCAGTCCCGCATTTTGTTGTCTGCATCGCCAGATCAAGCGTCTGCGCTGGAAGCACATCTGCTTGGTTTGGGAGTGCCAGTTACCGTATTAGGAAAAGTTGAAGGATCACAATTGACAGTAGAGGTGAACGGACAACCCGCTTTGAACGAGGCAGTCGCCAGTTTGAAGCAAATCTGGGAGGATGTCATTCCATGTCTGATGAAATAACAGCACGGACGTTGTGGACTGGAGATTATTATAATGAAGGCTCTGGTAAAGAGGGGCTGTTTGATAAATTAAAAGAGGAATGCGGCGTGTTCGGAGTGTATAGACACTCCGATGCTGCTTCCCTTGCATATTACGGATTGCACGCACTCCAGCATCGCGGAGAAGAAAGCGCGGGCATCTGTGTGAGCAGTGGCGACGAGTTCCATTATCATCGTGGAATGGGTCTTGTTAAGGAAGTGTTCAATAAAGATTTGATGGCTTCGCTGACAGGCGACATTGCCATAGGGCATGTGCGCTACTCAACAAGTGGAGACAGTAAGCTGACGAATGCGCAGCCCTTGGTTTTCAAATATCGTGATGGCGATCTGGCAGTAGCGACAAACGGCAATATCGTGAATGCCTTGCAAATCCGGCATGAGCTGGAGCAGGGCGGTTCTATTTTTCAAACGACAAGCGATACCGAGGTCGTTGCGCATCTAATCGCCCGGTCGTCCAAAGATTTGGTGGAAGCGGCCAAGGATGCATTGAAGCGTATTGTCGGCGGGTTTGCTTTTCTCATTATGACCAACGACAAGCTGTTGGTTGCTTCCGATCCCAATGGCTTGCGTCCATTGACGATGGGCAGATTGGGAGACGCATATTTGTTTGCTTCCGAAACGTGTGCTTTGGAAACGATTGGAGCAGAGCTGTTGCGCGATATCGAGCCAGGTGAACTGCTAGTGCTGGATAAAAACGGACTGCACGAGGACCGTTACAGTGAAGGCAAGCACCGTAAAGCACTGTGCGCGATGGAATATATTTATTTTGCCCGTCCGGACAGCGACCTGAACGGAGCCAATCTTCATGCCGCACGCAAACGGATGGGGAGCCAGATGGCGTTGGAAGCTTTTGTCGATGCCGATTTGGTTACTGGGGTACCGGATTCCAGTATTTCTGCGGCGATTGGTTATGCAGAGCAGACAGGTATTCCTTATGAGCTGGGCATGATTAAAAATAAATACACTGGACGTACCTTCATTCAGCCGAGCCAGGAGCTACGCGAGCAGGGTGTGAAAATGAAGCTGAGCGCTGTACGCCGCGTTGTCGAAGGTAAACGGGTCATCATGATCGACGACTCTATCGTCCGGGGTACTACGTCCCGTCGAATCGTGAATATGCTACGGGATGCGGGGGCGCTAGAGGTACATGTACGTATTACCTCGCCGCCCTTCAAAAACCCGTGCTTCTACGGTATCGACACGCCGGATCGCCGGGAACTGATCGCGTCGTCCAAAACAGTTGAGGAAATCCGTCAGGAGATTAACGCCGATTCGCTCTATTTTATGAGTGCCGAGGGCTTGATCGCCGCTGTAGGCGGGTATAACGAAGAGGATTACAAAGGCGGCTTGTGCCTGGCCTGCTTCGATAATGATTATCCGACTCAAGTGGATTTCAAAGGCGAAGAAAAGTTCGGATGTAGTTGTTAGTAGAAGGAACAAAAGAGGTGCAGCAGTGCATGGTGGGTATGGGGATGGCGGTTCTGAGGGGAGCACTCCGCGTGTGGAAGGTTCTTCCGATCGCTGTTGCCGCTGGATTCCTGGGTTAAAATAACCCTTTACAGGGTTGGAATCCAGCGGCAAAGGCGAACGCTTCGCTTCTCCAGAATCCTTCCACCCGCTCCGTTCCGCAGATGTGCATTCTTATTGCAGCAATGCATGTTCCTCTTTTGTTCCCACGGGGAAGAGGTAAGGTAGTTAAAAACTCATGGCATAATTATTTCATGCCATGAGTTTTTAAAGGGGCAGGTGGCTCAAGAAAGCCACCTGTTCACTTAGCAGTTTAGTAGCCAGTGCGCGCTAAGCGACTAGCCGTACAGCAGGCAGAGCGAAGCTGCCTGCCTCAAGGTGCAAAGAAGTAAGCCGCCCGTTGGCGCTGCTCACTTCTTTGCCCGGCACATCCCCGCCTTTGCGAAGCAAACAGCCCGGGATGTGCCCCGCCGCCGCTGCGAAAGGCGGCCACGCACCAAAGCGTGTCCTTGTCATTTGCGGGAAGGACCCGCAAAAATGACAACGGAAAACACGCGACTCCTAGCACGAACCAACCACCAAGCAACACCCAATCCTACGCATCTGACCGACTCTTGAGGGGTCCAGGGGGAGCAGCCCCATGGAATCCTCCCTATTAGGGAGGACTTAGGAGGGTCAATCATTTGAAGGAGTGTTCATGAATGTCCGAAGCATACAAAAACGCAGGGGTAGATATCGCTGCCGGTAATGAAGCAGTAGAACGGATGAAAAAGCACGTCAAACGTACCTTCCGTCCCGAAGTGCTGACGGATTTAGGCGGATTCGGTGCGTTGTTCGGCCTGAATAAGGATAAATACGAGGAGCCCGTACTCGTTTCCGGTACGGATGGAGTCGGCACGAAGCTAAAGCTTGCTTTCGCAATGGATCGTCATGACACCATTGGTATTGATGCGGTTGCGATGTGTGTGAACGATATTGTCGTCGGGGGCGCGGAACCGCTCTTTTTTCTCGACTACCTTGCTTGTGACAAGGTTATACCCGAGAAAATCGAAGCTATTGTTGCCGGGATCGCTGAGGGCTGCCATCAGTCGGGTTGTGCGCTGGTTGGCGGTGAAACCGCAGAAATGCCAGGAATGTACAGTGATGGTGAATATGATATTGCTGGATTCACGGTCGGCATTGTAGATAAAAGCAAGATCATTAATGGCAGCTCCATTGCCCCTGGAGATACGGTTATCGGACTTGCCTCCAGCGGAGTACACAGCAATGGCTTCTCACTGGTTCGCAAGCTGTTATTGGAACAGCAGGGGTACAGTCTGCATGATGAAATTGAAGGCTTAGACGGCAAGCTGGGCGATGTATTGCTGGAGCCTACGAAAATCTATGTAAAATCCGTTTTGGCATTGCTGGACAAGGTAAAAGTAAAAGGCATGGCGCATATCACAGGCGGCGGTTTTATCGAAAATATTCCAAGAGTGCTGCCAGATCACGTTAATGTGGATATAGAATACGGCGCTTGGCCGATTCTGCCGATCTTCCAGCTCATGCAGGAAAAAGGCGCAATCTCCAACAAAGACATGTTCACAACCTTTAATATGGGGATTGGAATGATTGTCGTTGTGGACGCTGAGCACGCGCAGGCTGCGCTGGAAGTTCTGAAAGAACAGGGCGAAGCTGCTTATGTGATCGGAAAAGTAACGGAAGGCAGTTCTATCGTGACCTTTACGGGAGCCGAGGTGTAATGAACGAGTACAGGATTGCTGTTTTTGCATCAGGTGAAGGAACGAATTTTCAGTCATTGGTGGATGCGGCTGCACGAGATGAACTGGGCGGGGCAACGATAGAACTGCTGATCTGTGACAAGCCTGCGGCTCCTGCTGTAGCCAGAGCTCAGAAAGCCGACATTGTGTGTCACACGTTTCGACCCAAGGAATATGCTTCCCGCGAAGATTATGAGCGTGAATTGGTTGCTCTGCTGGAGCAGAAATCCATTGATCTCGTCGTGTTAGCAGGCTACATGCGTTTGCTATCTAGCGTCATGGTAGATGCCTACGCGGGTAAAATCATCAATATTCATCCTTCGCTACTTCCTGCATTTCCAGGGAAAGACGCTGTTGGACAGGCATTGGCCTATGGGGTCAAGGTCAGCGGGGTCACCGTTCATTTTGTGGACGGTGGGATGGATACGGGAGCAATTATTGCCCAACGTGTCGTGGAGGTACAAGACCATGACACAGCGGAATCCCTATCCGCAGCTATTCAATCCGTGGAACGTCAGCTATATCCAGAGGTAGTTGGCAGGCTGGCTCAAGCCAAAATCCAATTAGATGGCCGCAAGGTAACTTCACTTCTCTAAAGATGATTGTAATTTGTCATATCAAGGATGCCGTACAGGCATTTTCCGATATTTCTCGGGAAATAAATTGATAAAACGGAATTTTTCAAAATCCTGAAGAACTAAAGGAGGAGAAATGGTGAGTATTAAAAGAGCGCTCGTCAGCGTATCAGATAAACGGGGGATCGTGGAATTTTGCCGCGAGTTGTCCAAATTGGGTGTGGAAATCGTTTCGACAGGGGGAACGAGCAGCTTGTTGTCGAAGGAGGGTATTCCTGTCATTGGCATTTCAGAGGTAACAGGATTTCCTGAAATTATGGACGGACGTGTTAAAACACTCCATCCTGCGGTACACAGCGGCCTACTGGCTGTTCGGGATAATGAGGAGCATCAGCGTCAGATGAAGGAGCTTGGGCTGGATTATATTGATCTGGTCGTTGTGAATCTGTATCCTTTTGCGGAAACGATCGCCAAACCCGGTGTAACCTATGAGGACGCGATTGAAAATATTGATATCGGCGGTCCAACCATGCTGCGTTCTGCGGCTAAAAACCATGCGTTCGTAAGTGTCGTGGTAGATGCGGACGATTATAGCACGGTGCTGGACGAAATCCGCAAGGATGGCGATACCGAGCTGAACACTCGTAAGCGTTTGGCAGCAAAGGTTTTCCGCCATACCGCAGCATACGACGCGCTCATCTCCGATTACTTGTCGAATGTGATAGGCGAGCCATTGCCTGAGCGTTATACAGTAACCTATGAAAAAATTCAGGATTTGCGCTATGGCGAAAATCCGCATCAACAGGCGGCATTTTACCGTCAGCCGTTGGCGGCCAAGGGTACACTGACGACAGCGAAACAGCTTCACGGCAAGGAACTGTCCTACAATAATATCAATGATGCTAACGCGGCCCTGCAAATCGTTAAAGAATTCAGCGAGCCAGCAGTGGTAGCCGTTAAGCATATGAATCCTTGCGGCGTGGGAATCGGCGGCAGCATTTATGAAGCGTACAGCAAGGCGTACGCGGCTGATCCAACTTCCATTTTTGGCGGCATCGTAGCGGCTAACCGGATTATTGACGGCGATACAGCGAAGAAGCTGAGCGAAATCTTTTTGGAAATTGTACAGGCACCGGGTTTTACGGAAGAAGCACTGGAGATTTTGACGAAAAAGAAAAACATCCGATTGCTCGATCTGGGCGAGTTGTCCACATCTGAACAGGCTGAGAGCCGTTTCGTCGTTACTTCCATTGAAGGCGGCATGGTTGTTCAGCAGAACGACATTCACGCTGTAGACCCCGACGCACTTACTGTAGTGACAGAGCGTGCGCCATCCGAGGAAGAATTGAAACAGCTTTTGTTTAGCTGGAAAGTCGTTAAGCATGTGAAGTCCAATGCGATCGTACTGGCGGCAGACAACATGACCATTGGCGTGGGTGCGGGACAAATGAACCGTGTCGGAGCAGCTAAAATCGCTATTGAGCAGGCTGGAGAAAAGGCAAGAGGTGCTGTGTTGGCATCTGACGCATTTTTCCCGATGGGCGATACGCTGGAACTGGCAGCCCAAGCAGGCATTACGGCAATTATTCAGCCGGGCGGCTCCATCAAGGACGAAGAATCCATCAAGGTTGCTAACGAGCACGGCATTGCGATGGTCTTTACAGGCGTGCGTCATTTCAAACACTAGCTTGTATTCGCTGAGGATGCAGCAGCATTCTCTCACACGAGGATTTTGCAAAATCTTGACACCATAACGGGAGCGGGAGGAATCACCTGAATGGATATTTTGGTTATCGGTGGGGGCGGCCGTGAGCACGCGATTGTGTGGGCACTGAAAAAAAGCCCCAAGGCCGGACAAATCTACTGCGCGCCGGGTAATGCCGGCATCGGGCAGTTGGCGGAATGCGTACCGATTCCGGTGAGTGATTTTGACGCGTTGACAGAACTGGCGGAATCCAAAAAGGTCGGACTTGTTGTGGTTGGCCCCGATGATCCGTTGGCAGACGGTATTGTGGATGCTTTCGAAGCGAAAGGCATTCCGGTATTCGGACCGCGTAAAAATGCAGCGGAAATTGAAGGCAGCAAAATCTTCATGAAGGATCTGCTGCACAAATACCATATTCCGACAGCAATCTATCGGAAGTTTTATACCTATGAGGAAGCACATGCTTATTTGAAGGAACAGCCGATTCCTGTGGTCATTAAGGCGGACGGACTGGCAGCAGGTAAAGGGGTAACGGTCGCTTACTCTATGGATGAAGCGGAAAAGGCTTTATCCGACATTATGGTAGCGAAGGTGTTCGGCGAAGCCGGGGCGCAGGTCGTAATCGAGGAGTTTCTGGCCGGACAGGAAATGTCGATTCTTTCCTTTGTGGATGGTGAAACGGTTCGCCCGATGGCAGCGGCGCAAGATCATAAGCCTATTTTTGATGGTGACAAAGGGCCGAATACGGGGGGGATGGGCACGTATTCCCCATTACCGCATATAGCGGATTCGATTATTGAGGAAGCCATTGAGACTATCATTAAGCCGACGGCAAAAGCGATGGTGGCTGAGGGTCGTCCGTTCAGGGGTGTTTTATTCGCCGGATTGATGATTTCGCCGGATGGCAAGCCGAAGACAATTGAGTTTAACGCACGCTTCGGTGATCCGGAAACGCAGGTTGTGCTGCCCCGACTAAAATCGGATCTGCTCGATATTTTCCTCGCTGCGGTGAACGGTACGCTGGATCAGGTGGAGATTGAGTGGAAGGATGAAGCGGCGGTATGTGTGGTGTTGGCTTCCGGGGGCTATCCCGGAACGTACGCCAAAGGTGTTCCAATCCACGGACTGGATCAGGTGGACGAAGCTATCGTGTTTCATGCCGGTACAGGCATCAATGAACAGGGCGAGTGGGTCACAAACGGCGGACGCGTGTTGGGCGTGGTCGGTTTGGGACATAATATTGCCGAAGCGCGGGGCAAGGCGTATGAACAGGCGGCACGTATTACCTTTGAAGGCAAGCAAAACCGTACGGATATTGCGGCAAAAGCACTGCTATAGAAGCGTTTTTACAAGATAGAGAGAACCTCATCGGGGTTCTCTTTTTTTCGTTTGACAAAAGTATACTTATCCTATAGGATTAAAAAATAAAAACTGACTGACTGATCAATCGGGAGGAGGAAACCCATGCAGCCACTGAAGGAGAAGCAGTCCAAGACTACCGCGAATGAACCATTGGTTGATCACGTGGGAGAAGAAACAGCCGAAACCGATCGCAGAACGCAGCTTCTTCACATTGCGTTGAAGCGATTCGCCGAGCAAGGGTACCATCAAACGAAGATTTCAGATATCGTGGTGGAGGCCGGAGTGGCCCAAGGCACGTTTTATTGGCATTTTAAAAGCAAAGAGGCGCTGGCACTGGAGATTATCGCTACAGGCCGCGAACAACTGCTAGCAGCGATAGGACAAGGATACCGCCGTGATGCAGGTACGCTGGCTGATATGGTTAAAGCGTCCGAAGCGCTGTTTGTCCGACTGTTTGATTTTGCATTGGAGAACCGCTATCTGATGGGATTACTCCTGATCGGCAGCGGTGTGGATGAACCGGTACGGCAGAGCATTCGGGAGACGAGAACCGCGATGGAACTGGCCTTTCGGCGCAATATGGAGCGAGCGATAGAGCTTAACATGCTCCCCGCCGGATTGGATGTCGAATTACGGGCAGCGCTGCTCATGAGCATGATCGAAGGTGTCATTACACGCTGGCTATTCGGTTCCGAGGGAACACATGACAGCATTACGCAGGCAACAGCTAAACAATTGGCGGCAGAAGCGGCTAATTTTGAATTTTACGGACTGTTGGGTCAAGGCTAAGCGGGTGGGAGACCAGATCGCATGAATTGGCAGTAAGAGGCGAATAATAGAGCCAAAATACACATATGTACTCAATCATTTACATCCAGACAGGAGAGAAAAATCATGAAAACACGTAAAAGAGGGTTCCTGGTAACTACATTGATGGCTTTGGCCATGTTCAGTCTGGTGCTGAGTGCTTGTGGAACGAAGCCGGAAGCTGCTAACAGCAGCAACGGAGCGGGCACTAGCAATGAGGCGGCAGCGGGTAATGAGCTCGAAGCGATCAAGAAGACCGGTGTGATCAAGATTGGAATGATGGGAACGTACCAGCCGTACAATTTTTTGAACGATAAAAAGGAATTGGACGGATTTGATGTGGATATCGCCAATGAATTGGCGAAGCGTATCGGGGTCAAAGCAGAGTTCACGGCACAAGAATTTTCGGGACTCATTCCAAGTCTGCAAAAGAAGAAATTTGATGCGGTGATTAGCCAGGTGACGATTACACCAGACCGTCAAAAGGTCATTGATTTCACAGAGCCGTATATCACAAACAATGTAAATATTATCGTAAACAACAAAACAAACGATATTACCAAGCTGGAGGATTTTAAAGGAAAAACGATTGGTGTCGGCTTGGGAACAAATGATGAGTCCTATCTGCGTAACGAAGTGCTGCCGAAGGTTGGCGATTTCGAGATTAAAACGTATGATGATGTCATTACTTCCTTGAAGGATCTGAACTCTGGCCGAATTGACGCAACCATCAACAATCTGTATGCACTCAAGCCCATTGTTGATAAAAATGGCTTCCAGATTAAGGCGGTAGGCGAGCCAATTAAATCCGACCAGGCGGGTGTGGCTATTAACAAGGATACTCCTGAGCTTAAAGCAGCCTTGAACAAGGCTCTGAAAGAAATGAAGGAAGACGGCACCTATAAAACGATTTTCAAAAAATGGTTCGGCGAGGAGCCGAAAGAATAACGTAAGCCTGTTACAGGCGTCTGGCTCCGGTCTGGCTTTCATGCTGACATGGGGCCACTCGTCTGAAAGAAGGGAATATAACCGATGCTTGAATTAATGTGGGAGAACGTCCCTTTTTTATTGAAGGGCGCTTATTATACGCTGTATATCACGATTGTTTCCATGCTATTTGGCCTTATGATCGGCTTGGTGGTGGCAGTCGCCCGATTAAAGGGAAATCGTCCGGTTCGTTGGCTGGCGCGCAGTTATGTATCTATCATTCGGGGAACGCCAGTTTTGGTGCAGATTGCGGTTATTTACTATGGACTGGATGATTACGGAATATCGTTCGGCTCGCTGACTGCTGCTTGTCTTGCACTAAGTATCAATACAGGGGCGTATTTATCGGAGACGTTTCGTGGGGCTATTTTAGCGGTGCCAAAGGGTCAAACCGAGGCGGCTTATGCAAATGGAATGTCACCGGGTCAAACGATGTGGCGCATCATTCTTCCGCAGGCCGTGCGAATTGCGATTCCGCCGATGGGCAATACATTTGTCGGTATGCTTAAGGAAACGTCGCTCGTTTCGGTGATTGGGGTAAGTGAGCTGATGCGTCAGGCACAGCTTTTACAGGCACAATATCTGCGCTATATGCCGTTTCTGCTCGAAATTGGCATCATGTACTGGATTATGAGCATTGGGTTCTCCGCTATACTGGAGCGGGTGGAAAAGCGTCTGGCCCGAGCTTATTAAGGTGGAGATGATAGAGGATGATAACAACAAGCGGATTGGGTAAACGCTTCGGACAGGTGGAAGTGTTAAAAAGCATTGATTTTCAGGTGGCTGCTCGTGAAATCGTCGTGTTGCTCGGTCCGAGTGGCTCGGGTAAAAGCACCTTGCTGCGCTGCCTGAACGGTCTGGAGGAATTGTCTTTCGGCAAGTTTGAGGTGAACGGAATCGAGGTAAATGCTACCGCTACTATTCGTACCCGGCAAGCAGCCATTCGTGATATTCGCAGGCAGACTGGGATGGTATTTCAGCAATTCAATCTGTATCCTCACAAAACAGCAATCGGCAATGTCATTGAAGGGCTGCTGACAGTGAAAAAAGTGCCGCGCGACAAGGCCATGTCCATCGGACAGCGGCTGCTGGAGCGTGTGGGTTTGTCGGACAAGCAGGATGTACATCCTTCGCGTTTGTCCGGTGGACAGCAGCAGCGGGTAGCAATTGCGCGTGCGCTGGCAATGGACCCGGCAATCATGCTGTTCGACGAGCCGACATCAGCACTCGATCCCGAGCTGGTCGGGGAAGTGCTGGGCGTTATGCGGGAGCTGGCCCAGGACGGGATGACGATGGTCGTCGTCACCCATGAGATGAAATTTGCCCGCGAGGTGGCGGACAAGGTTGTATTTATGGCGGATGGTGTGATTTTGGAGGAGGCTGCGCCACAAGCGTTTTTTGAGGCTCCCCAGCATGAGAGAACACAGAAATTTTTACGTCAAATCAGTGAGTTCTGAAGTGAGAATAAGAATAGATTATAAATTAATCAGATGGAAAGAAGGCTTTTGGACATGAAAGTATCTACAACCTGGCATGGCAAACGCGCGTTTACTTCGGAGGGGCCATCCGGTTATTCTGTTGGAATGGATGCTACGGCAGCTTATGGCGGCGATGGTAAAGGCATGACACCGATGGAGCTGCTGCTGGCAGGTCTGGCGGGATGTATTGGCATTGATATCACGATGATTCTGGATCGCTTCCTGCCGGACATTACTCGTATTGATATTGACGCAGAAGGTACGCGTAAGGAAGAAATGCCGAAGGGCTTTACAGCGATTGATCTGACATTCCATGTAGATGGCAATGTTCCGGATTACCGCGTGTGGAAAGCGATTCAGATGGGTAAGGAAAAATATTGTGCCGTATCCGATTCCTTAAAAGCGGAGATTCGCATGCACTTGATCCTGAACGGAACAGAAGTACTACATCCAGCGTAAGGGTAGAAGGTTAGTGAAGGAGAGTCAACCTGTGTTATATGCAGGATGACTCTCCTTTTTAAATTTATTTGAAAATATGAGATGTAATGAAACTTTTTGTGCCTTGTTTTCGTTTACAATAGAATCTGAAGGTCAAAAATGGGAAAATAAACCTGTATGCTGTATGCATACAGGGGGAGGTATATAGTGAAACGAAAGCAGCTTGTGATCATAGTAGTGAGCTTGGCTGCGGTACTCATCATGATTGGTTTGGCCGCCGTGGGATTGCCATTATCGAAGCAGGACAGAATGGCTAATACCCCGGATACTGTTCAGCCCGCAACCGCCATTGCAGCTGAAGCTAAGGATGAAACGATTGAGCGGGATAGTGCCCATCGCGTGCTGCGCTTTTTGGAGGAACATCCAGAGAAAGCATCCATTACGATTCTGCGGGATGGTAAGAAGCTGGCAGGCCGTGAGGAACACCGAATGATGCCCTTGGCGAGTACGGTCAAGACGGTCATTGCGGTCGAATATGTCAAGCAAGCTGCGGCAGGCACAATTAACCCGAATGAACGGATCAGACTGACCGCGCTGGAGCGGTTCTATCTGCCGCGTCTGGATGGTGGTGCACATTCGGCGTGGATGAAGGAAATGGAGGCCAAAGGACGGGTGAAGAACGGAACCGTGTCTCTGCGCGAGGTTGCCAAAGGTATGATTCGATACAACTCCAATGCCAACACAGAGTATTTAATGGACAGATTGGGTTTGGAACAGATTAACCAAACAAAAACTGATCTGGGACTCCAGGATCATGATCCGATTTATCCATTTGTATCTTCCATTCTGATTCCTTATGAATGGATGAGGGAGACTCAGGGACGGACATGGGGCGGTACTGAAAATAGCAATTCCGCCAAAGCAGCCATTCAAGCGATGTCTGACGCAGAGTTCCGCCAACATGCCCAGATGATCCATAACAAGCTGCGCCGTGATGTTAGTGGTTCTTACAAGAAAAGTGCTGCAATTTCGACTTGGTATGGTCGGGAATTTGATCCAATGAATACGGAACGTTTTATAGCTTCGACGACGGCAGATTATGCGTCCTTGATGAGTAGGCTGAACAGCCGTCAATGCTTTTCGAAAGCCGAGCAAAAATTATGGTCTGAGGTCATGGAGCAGTCGCTGGATCGTTCAGTAAGTCAGAAATGGCTGAAACATTCCGGGCAAAAGGGCGGATCTAATGCGTATGTTTTGACTCTGGCCATGTATGCGATGGACAAGGAAGGGCATTCGACGGAGATGGCAGTCTTCTTTAAGGATCTGGACCCGTTCACGAATGCCTCCTTGCAAAATATGATGAATGAATTTAAAGAGCAGCTACTGCGAGATGAATCGTTCAGGAAGGAAATCAATCAGCGCATTGGTGTACAGGTGGAAATGTAACCCCTACCCGCTGCCCTTTTGCTTGTGTTCCCGTAGCAGCAAATACACAAAATATGGTGCGCCAATGAATGATGGCTGTCACGATGCCTGCGGGAGTTTCGAACGGAGGCTTCAAACCCCGTCCTAGCGCATCGGCGAGGGAGAACAGGAACGATCGCACTTTTAATCTGTTGAATGAATGGTCTATAATAGAAATAGTTACATAATGTGAGGAGGACAAAATCATGATTATTATTCATGCTGATATGAAAGTTTTACCTGAAAAAAGAGAGGCGTTTCTGCAACAAACCCAAGGATTAATCAGCGCATCACAAGCAGAAGAAGGTAATGTACGCTACACGCTGATGCAGGATCTGAATGATCCCAACGCTTTTACCATGGTGGAAGAGTGGAAGGATGCTGCTGCTGTAGATTTCCATAACAAGTCTGCCCACTTCCAAACATTTGTTGCCGCAGCTAAAGAATTGCTGGCCGCTCCGCTTCAAGTCAATGCTTTTCAGGATGCAGCCAAGCTGTAATAAGCCCGTTTACTAAATCTTAATCAGGAAAAGGAGGAGATAGACATGGGGAACATTGCGGATACAACTGTACTGAATAATGGAGTTCAGATGCCTTGGCTGGGTTTTGGTACGTACAAGGCCGAAGGCAATGAGGTCTACGAAGCAGTCAAAACAGCCATCGAGGTGGGCTATCGTCACATGGATACGGCGGCGATCTACGGCAATGAGGAACTGGTTGGACAAGCTATTCGTGACAGCGGGGTGGACAGAGAAAAACTGTTCATTACTACAAAGCTGTGGAATGAAGATCAGGGCTTTGATTCAACACTGCGTGCCTTCGAGGAAAGCCGCAAGCGTCTGGGGCTGGACATCATTGATCTGTATCTCATTCATTGGCCTGGCAAGGACAAGTACAAGGAAACCTGGAAGGCATTTGAACGCCTGTATGAAGAAGGAAGCGTACGCGCCATCGGAGTAAGCAACTTCCAAGTTCACCATCTTGAAAACCTCCTGAAAGACAGCAACATCGTACCTGCCATCAACCAAGTGGAGCTTCACCCGCGTCTGACACAGCAAGAGCTGCATCAATACTGCCGGGAGCACCAGATTCAGCTTGAATCCTGGAGTCCACTCATGAAGGGTAAATTAACCGAGCAAGCGGATATCGTTGAGATTGCTGCAAAATACGGCAAAACCTCGTCGCAGGTTATTTTGCGCTGGCATCTGGATCGGGGGATCGTGACGATTCCCAAATCTGTAACCGCGCATCGTATCCGCGAAAATGCAGATTTGTTCGATTTTGAACTGACGGCAGAGGATATTAACCGAATCAACGCACTTCATCTTGATGAGCGTGTGGGTACCCATCCCGATAAGCTATTGTTCTAATATTCAAACGTACAAAGAACCTCCAATCTGCGTTAATCGTAGTTAGGAGGTTCTTTTTTATGTGCGCATTGGGATCGTCTCATACGCATTTGTCCGTCTGGACAGAGTTACTATGTTCCTGCGTGCCTACTTTTGATTTAATTTGCGATGCAGGAGGAAAGAGTAGAGTATGGGGGCGACGACGGATATAACCAGTCCAGTGAGAAAAATGACCGTTCCCGCCATTCCATCGACCCATGCCGCCACCAAGCCCGAAGCACCACCGAGCATCATCATAGGGCCGCCAAAACGGTGTGTTTTACGCCATACCTCCGGGTTGGACAAAGTCCACGGCGTGCGGATACCGAAGGTAAAGTTTGGCTGTACCTGAGTCAAATAATTACCGAGCACCAGCAGCATCAGGCCTATCAACCCGCAAATTATAGTATTCATTTGCAGCAGTATGTTCAGGTTATATAGCAGCATGCCCCAGCCGGCTACAGCGAGTACAACGGCAATACTTGCACGCGTTACTTCATAGGCTTTAGAAAATTTCTCGTAATTCGCTCGATTCGGGTCCATGTAGCGGGCTAACCGGATCAATAGCGGTACCAAGCCCATCAGCGCCAGCATGACGATAGCACCATTCTTACCCATATACCCGTTCGGGGTATTGTTAAAGCTAAAATGAGAAGCTATGGTTTGGGGCAGACGGTCATACACTAACAAAGCACCTATAGCGGGTGACAAGGCGATCAAAGTGGTCAAAATATCCGTAAAACTCCAGCTTACACGAAATTTCATTCCAGTCCCTCCGTATCCTTGATGTTATTCGAATTTTTTTTCGCAGGGGCATCAGAATGGGCGATGCTGAACATCCAACCGATAACATCTGCGACAACCGTCGTATGCAGGGTGTAAATAATGTTTTGCCCCTGTCGCTCATCCAGCACCAGCCCGGCCTGCTTCAGGATATTCAGATGGTGGGAGATGCTAGGCTTGCTGATTTGAAAATGCTCCGCCACTTCGCCTGCGCTCATGCTTTTTTCTTTTAAAAGCTGTAATATTTTACGCCGGGTCGGATCAGCTAAAGCTTTGAAGGCATCATTCAAAATTCACTTCCTCCTTTAGATATTTAGATAATATTCTAAATATCTAATGTAATAGTAAAATAGAGCTAGGTTACATGTCAACGGATAGTTACATTATTTTTAGAATAAGGTTTAAAGCAGGTTTGCTGATTTTGTTTGTAAAAGGTCGGGAAGTTCGCTATAATTGATTTATATTAAAAATAAGAATCTTAATTTAAAATAAAAATTAGAGGAGAATATACATGAAACACGTATTTCGTAAAGGAAGTCATCCGCAGGCCCCGGTTATTTTGCTGTTGCACGGTACAGGCGGGAATGAACAAGACCTGATCCCTTTGGCTGATTTAGTAGCACCGGGAGCGTCTCTGTTAGGCGTAAGGGGAAATGTGTTGGAAAACGGGATGCCGCGTTTCTTTCGCCGTTTGGCAGAGGGGGTGTTCGACATCGAGGATCTCATATTCCGTACCAAGGAATTGAGTGAATTTGTGGATACGGCTGCGGAACAATACGATTTTGACCGCAACAACGTTGTGGCTCTTGGCTATTCCAACGGGGCGAACATAGCGGCCAGCATGCTCTTTCACGATGCCAAGGCGCTGCGCGGAGCTATTCTGCACCATGCGATGGTGCCGCTGCGTGGGCTGAATCTGCCAGACTTGAACGGTGTCCCTGTATTTATGTCTTCCGGTGAAAATGACCCGATTGTTCCGGTTGCGGAATCCCGTGAACTGCAAACCTTGCTGGAAGGCGCAGGCGCGCAGGTAGATGCACATTGGGAACGCAATGGTCACCAATTGACCCGTACCGAGGCCGAAGCCGCAGGAAAGTGGTTTGGGGAGCATTTTAATGCATAAAATGATCCGATAGCGTTCAAGCTACAGATTAGCGCTCCAGTGCGCGATTCCATGATTAGGAGGCAACAAACGAAATGGCAAAACCAGATAATCGAGCCGATAATGTTGAACACTTGCAACAAAGTATTCAGAATACACAGCAGAACCTGTATGAAGCTGAAGGGTATCTGAACGAATTTTCCTCTGAAATCAGTGACGAGGAGCGTAAACAAATCGAAGAAAAAAATAACCGTCGTAAAGAAAGTATTAGATCGTTTCGAGCAGAAGTGAAGGACGAAGCAGCACATTCTCAAGAGTAGTTCAAAAAACGCGACCCAGCTCCGAGTTTCAATTCGAGTTGGGTCGTTTTTTATGCAAAAATCATCATGATCCCATTCAAATCATTTTCCCCCTATAATGCAATGTAGGCGCCAGTTTGGCGCTAAAAATGAATTTTTCATAAATAATGTTCTTGTAAACTAATTTGGCTTGATGTTAAATAGAAAAAGAAAGCGCAATCATTTTAATGAATCATCTTTTCATCATGCGAAGGGGGAAGGATATGCTGCTGCGAAGAAAAAGCATGGCGTTGATGCTCATGGCGGTGGTTCTGCTGGCTGGACTGCTGCAAGGCTGTTCTGGCAAGGCCGACGAAAAGGATGGGCCGGGAACAGAACTGGTATTGTGGACTTTTAATGAATTGCATGAGAAGTTTTTTCTGCAAATGGCCGACCAATGGAACCAACTGCACCCTGATGAACCGATTGTTTTGAAAGCGAATACATTTCCTTATGATAATCACCACAGCAAGCTGTCGATTGCGTTGCAATCAGGGGTGGGAGCGCCGGATATCGCGGATATCGAGGTGAACAAGATCGGTAATTTCCTCAAAGGGATACCGCAACTGGTTCCGCTCAATCCGGTGATTGACCCGGAGATGAAGAACATTGTGCCTTCCAGAGTACAGATTTACGGTAAAGACGGTAAGTATTACGGCATTGATTTTCATGTTGGGGCCGAAGTGATGTATTACAATAAAGAAATTTTGGATCAGGCGGGGGTAAACCCCGATTCCATCGTGACATGGGCGGATTATGCTGCGGCAGGCAAGCAAGTGCTGGCGAAGACAGGTAAGCCGATGGCGACCGTGGAGACGAACGACCTGTGGAATTACTGGCCGATGATCTCCCAGCAGAACTCGGATTTCCTGGATGATAAGGGTAACCTGACGCTGGATAACGAAACGAATATTAAAACGCTCCAATTTCTCCAGCAGATGGTGAAGGACAAAATCGCCATTCCCGCGCCGGGCGGCGGCCACCATATGGAGGAATATTACGGGTTCATGAACAAAGGCGGAGCCGCTTCGGTGTGGATGCCGATGTGGTATATGGGACGTTTTACGGATTACATGCCTGACCTGAAAGGGAAAATCATCATCCGACCGTTGCCAGCTTGGGAAAAAGGCGGCTCTCGGTCAGCGGGAATGGGCGGAACGGGCACGGTAGTCACGAACCAATCGAAGCATCAGGATCTGGCGATGCGTTTTCTGGCTTTTGCCAAGCTGTCCAAGCAAGGGAATGTAGAGATTTGGAAGCAACTCGGCTTTGATCCGATCCGCAGTGAAGTATGGACGATGCCGGAAGTCAAAGCGAAGAATAAGTTTACGGATTATTTCGGAACGAATATTTTTGATACGCTCATTGAGGTAAAAGATGAGATCAATGCGGTGCATATCGGACCGAAAACGCCTGATATCGCCAGTGCAGTTCGTAATAAAATACTTTACCGAACACTGCTGAATGGCGAAGACCCAGCCACAGTGCTGCATGAGCTGGCAGATGAACTGAGATAGACCCCAACAGGAAAGGGAGTGAGATTCATGGCAACGCACGTTCATATGAACGCAAATGAACCGACAGGTCAGCAGCCGAAGCCTCAGCGTTCGACCAGAAGCCGATGGAGTCGCTTTATTCATTCCAGCCGTACGGCACCGTATGTGTTTGTCCTTCCGTTTCTACTGTCTTTTGCGCTGTTTTTTGCGTATCCGGTCATCTCGACGGTCATCATGAGCTTTCAGGAAGTGCTGCCTGGCATAACAACTTATGTCGGACTGGAAAATTATAAGGATTTGATCAATCCCACGTTTGGAAAGGCGATTCTGAACAGCGTCCTGTATACCCTGCTTACGCTGGTGGTGCTTATTCCACTGCCGCTGGTGCTGGCGGTATTGCTGAATTCGCCTAAAATGCCAGGCAGAGGTCTGTTTCGCTCGGTGATGTTTATACCTGCACTGACCTCGGTCGTGGTCGCGGGGACGATTTTCCGGCTCATGTTCGGGGAATTGGACGGTTCGCTGATGAATTCCTTGCTGGGTGTGTTCGGCCTGGAGCCGTACAAATGGCTGATGAACGCCAACACCGGATTTTTAGCGTTGATCGTACTGGCCTTGTGGAGATGGCTGGGAGTGAACATGCTGTACTACATGTCGGGACTGCAAAACATTCCCCCCGAGCTGTATGAAGCCGCACAGATTGATGGAGCCAGTCGCTTGGATTCCTTTTGGCGGATTACGATTCCGATGCTAAAACCAGTGACGATCTACGTATTTACGATTAGTATCTATGCGGGGTTGTCCATGTTTACGGAGAGCTACATGCTGTGGAACGGGAACAACTCTCCGAATGATATCGGCTTAACGATTGTCGGTTATCTGTACCGTCAAGGTCTGGAGCAAAACAGTATGGGCTTCGGAGCCGCAGTAGGCATTGTATTGCTCGTATTTACGTTGCTGCTGAACCTGATCCAGCTCAAATTTTTCGGCTTGTTTCGGAAGGAGGACTAAGCGATGGTTCAGAAGCAAAAAGGCCCGTTATCCGCACTGCTCGTTGTTCTGTTCATCCTGTTTGCCGGGTTTGCCCTGTTTCCGCTATTTGCCGTGACGCTTGCCTCTTTCAAGCCATCGACGGAGCTGCTGCGGTACGGCTTGAATCTCAAGCTGGAGTGGAGCATCATGTCCTTGAAAAATTACGCGTTCATCTTTCAGGGGACGACGGATTATTTTCAATGGTACTGGAACAGTATTGTGATTACTGTCTTATTTACGGTGCTATGTCTGATATTGTCCGCCATGGTGGGCTATGGACTGGAAATGTATCGTTTCAAACTGAAAAATGTGATTTTTACGCTCGTACTGGTCGTGATGATGATTCCAGTAGAAATTATTATGCTTCCACTCTATAAGCTGATGATCGGCATGAAGCTGATCAACACGGTATGGGGCGTCATTCTGCCCTTTGTTGTCGCGCCGATTCCGATCTTTTTCTTCCGTCAATATTTGAGCGGGGTACCGAAGGATTTTATGGATGCTGCACGGGTTGACGGCTGTTCCGAGTATGGCATTTTCGTGCGGATCATGATGCCTCTGATGGCACCTGCCTTCGCGGCAATGGCTATTTTGCAGGCGATGAATAGCTGGAATAACTTCCTGTGGCCGATGATCGTACTGCGTACCAACGATATGCTGACGCTGCCGATTGGTCTGTCCAGTCTGCTGACGCCGTATGGCAACAATTATGATGTGCTGATCGCCGGGTCGGTGCTGGCTATTTTGCCAATTCTCGTCGTGTTCCTGTTCTTCCAGCGTTACTTTATTGAGGGAATGACCGCAGGCGGGGTAAAAGGATAATCGTTGTGATATTGAATCGAGAGATTAAATAAAAGAAGCGTCTATCGTCAGGAAAAGCAGGTCGGGATTCACCCCGGTCTGCTTTTTTTAAAAGTATAATTGATTTTCATTCTCATTTCCATGCTCTATGACCTGCACAAGCTGTAGGTAAACGTGGTATGATATTTGAAAGATTTCAAATACAGACACATTCAGGCGGAGCGTGGAGAACCTATGGAACCAACAGAAACCCAAAAAATCGATCCGGCCCCGACGTCAACCGTCGGTATGGAGGATATTGTACGAGCGCATCATATGCTGAGCGAGGTGATTGTACGCACACCTTTGCAGCGGGATGCTGTCCTGTCGGCCAAATATAACTGTAACGTGTATCTGAAAAGAGAGGATCTCCAGGTCGTACGGTCCTTTAAAATCCGTGGAGCCTACAACATGATTCGCAGCCTGACTCCCGAGCAAATGGAAAAGGGCATCGTGTGTGCGAGTGCGGGTAATCATGCGCAGGGTGTGGCTTTTTCATGTAATGCGCTCGGCATTCACGGCAAAATATTTATGCCAAGCACAACGCCTAATCAGAAGGTGAAGCAGGTTCGTCGCTTTGGCGGCAACAGTGTGGAGGTCATTCTGACCGGAGATACGTTCGATGATGCATATGAAGAGGCCATCAAGGTGTGCAGCGAGCAGGAGATGACTTTTATCCATCCGTTTGATCAGCCGATGATTATAGCAGGCAACGGTACGATTGCGATGGAAGTGATGGAAAGTTTGGATACGCCAGCGGATTATGTATTCGTGACCATCGGCGGTGGCGGTTTGGCGGCAGGCGTAGGCACGTATTTCAAAACAGTCCGTCCTTCCACCAAGGTAATTGGCGTAGAACCGCTTGGTGCGGCATCAATGACGGAAGCGATGCGTTTGAACAAGGTGGTTACGCTGGAGCAAATAGACAAGTTCGTTGATGGAGCTGCTGTTAAGCGTGTCGGTCAGTTAACGTATGACATTTGTACACGTACCCTGGATGATATTGTGAAGGTGCCAGAAGGTAAGGCGTGTACTGCGATTTTGGAATTGTATAATGAAAATGCGATTGTAGTGGAGCCTGCGGGTTCGTTGCCTGTAGCAGCATTGGATATGTATCGTGAACAGATTCAGGGCAAAACGGTTGTCTGCATCGTTAGTGGTGGCAACAACGATATTGACCGTATGCAGGAGATTAAGGAACGGTCCCTAATTTACGAAGGACTAAAGCATTATTTTATGGTAAAGTTCCCGCAAAGAGCAGGAGCGCTTCGTGAGTTTCTTCAGGATGTGCTTGGACCGGATGATGACATCACAAGGTTTGAGTATACGAAAAAGAACGACAAGGAGAACGGCCCGGCACTGGTCGGCATTGAGCTGTTTCACAAGGAAGACTACCTTCCTTTGATTGAACGAATGAACCGCAAGGGGCTTAAATATACAGAACTGAACAAAAACGAAAATCTGTTTAATATGCTGATTTAACAAGGGAGGAGCCTAGGGGCTCCTTTTTTGTATCAGGATTTTGTAAAATTCGATTCCAGTCGCTCCATGATACATAACGTTATGCGTAGTTTATAAATTTCTTTTTATTTGAAATAAAGCGTTTACAAAAATGGAGTCGATAGGTTAATATATATGTAACTTCATAAGTATAAACACTAATGTAATATGTGTATCACCTGATTCTCATCATATAAAATGAATTTGGAGGTGCGTAAGTGTGTTGAAATCCTGGAAAAAATCAGTACAGGTTAAATTGGCCCGAACGGCGTTTGCTGCCGTAACCTCGGCTGCATTATTGCTATCAGTGGTGCCGTCGGCATCGGCAGAGCACTGGGCGTTAACTGGCGATGTGGCGGTACATGATCCGTCCATTACGAAGGAAGGCAATGCATGGTATATTTTCTCCACAGGGCAGGGGATACAGGTTCAAAGGTCGGATGATGGACGTAATTTTTACAGATTACCGCAAATATTCCTGTCGCCGCCATCATGGTGGAAATCGTATGTACCTAATCAAACCCCGAACGATGTCTGGGCACCAGATGCTCAAAAGTACAATGGACGAGTATGGGTTTACTACTCCATATCTACTTTCGGGTCCCGCACTTCGGCTATCGGATTGACTTCTGCAACGAGCATTGGAGCCGGAAGCTGGAGAGATGACGGACTGGTGCTGCGTACGACGCAATCAGATAATTACAATGCCATTGACCCGAATCTGGTCATTGATGCTTCCGGTAACCCTTGGCTTTCCTTCGGCTCATGGAATTCAGGTTTGAAAGTGACTCGTCTGGACAAAAATACGATGAAGCCTACGGGCCAGATTTATTCCATTGCGAAGCGTACCGCTGGCGGTCTAGAGGCTCCTCATGTTACATACCGAGACGGTTATTATTATCTGTTTGCTTCCATTGATAACTGCTGCCAGGGTGTAAACAGTAATTACAAAATTATTTATGGTCGCTCCACCAGTATCACTGGACCTTATGTGGACAAGAGTGGTAAAAACCTGATGGATGGCGGCGGAACCGTATTGGATGCGGGGAATGACCGTTGGAAGGGACCGGGCGGTCAGTCTATTTATAACAATAGTGTAATTGCGCGTCATGCCTATGATGCGACTGATAACGGAAATCCAAAGCTGCTGATTAGCGATCTGAAATGGGACTCCGCAGGTTGGCCTACGTACTAAAAATGTGGTCTGCATGGAGTCATGCGTATAGCGATCTCACATAGGCATTTTTAGAAACTGTTCCTCCATAGGGGGAGCAGTTTTTGGCTTGCAATGTCATAGAAACGTGCTATTATAAATCAAGTTGATAATAATTATCATTATCGCCATCGTCATGAGTGTTATGGTGGTTTCAGGTATGGAGGAGTGACCTTACGAATGCAGTTTAAAGGCAGAGCGGACAAATCTGCGGCTCGCACAGAAGGCACAGCTCCCGAAGTAGCCTTTGTAGCCCGTCCTTTACTCCGGGCGGGCCGGATTCGGCAAGCGCTGTTATTCATAGGCTCTGCTGTGTTGCTGGCCTTGGCCATGTTTGCTGCGATTTCACTTGGAGCCAAGGACTTGACCTTAGGAACGGTATGGGCGGCGGTATTTCACTATGATCGTTCATTGATGACACATCAGATTATTCATGAGTTGAGATTACCGCGTGTGCTAGGGGCGGCTGTCATCGGAGCTGCGCTGGCGGTGGCAGGCTCTCTGATTCAGGGTATTACGCGTAACCCGCTGGGAGATACAGGTGTGTTAGGCATTAACGCAGGAGCGATGTTCGTAGTCGCTGTGAGTTTTGCCTTTTTCCCGAATCTTCCTTACGGGACGTTAATCGTATTGTCATTCCTCGGGGCGCTAATCAGCACCTTGCTGGTATTTGGTTTGGGAGCTTCGGCACCCGGAGGATTGACGCCGATGAGACTGACCGTATCTGGAGCAGTGACGGCTGCTCTGCTAGGCTCTATGACTTCGGGAATTGCTATTTATTTTGATTTGAGTCAGGATTTAGCCTTTTGGTATGCAGGCGGTGTGGCTGGAATCAAATGGTCGCAGCTTGAGATTCTTGCGCCGATTTTGCTGATTGTGATCGCTTGGTCTATGGGGCTGGCACGCTCTATTTCACTGATTTCGATGGGCGATGAGGTGGCACTGAATCTTGGATTAAATCTCAAGCGTATCCGGCTGCTGGGTCTGCTGACCGTGGTGGTACTGGCAGGGCTGTCCGTGTCCGCAGCAGGGGCCATCGGCTTTGTAGGGCTGGTTATTCCTCATATCGCCCGCAAGCTGATCGGTGTGGATTATCGCCAGATCGTTCCGCTGTCTGCATTATTGGGAGCTGTACTGCTGGTGTTGGCTGATTTGGGAGCGAGAATGGCGAATCCGCCGGAGGAGCTGGCTATTGGTATTATGGTGTCTTTTATTGGGGTACCTTTTTTCCTCTTTCTCGCCCGTAAGGAAAGGAGGGATTTGTAGTGAGTCGCTCTTTAGGGACCGGGGATGCAAGAAGGACAAAAGCTTGGCTCGTTTGTTTGGTTTTGGCGGGGATCAGCTTTGTTGTCATTGTTCTGGGCCTGAATACCGGAACGATTCGCATTCCACCGCTACGCGTGCTGGATACGCTATTTGGCGGGAGCAGTGGGCGTGATCATATGGTTCTGTTCGAATACCGTCTGCCGCGTATCGTAGTAACGGTACTGGCCGGGGCCGGATTGGGTGCAGCCGGAGCAGTGATGCAGGGTTTGTCGCGGAATGCGCTCGCTGACCCGGGGGTGCTGGGGCTTCACGCGGGGGCTGCGCTGGGACTAGTAATGTTCGTCAGCTTCTTTCGTGATCTTGAAGGATCGGCAGCCGTATTGATTCCCCTGTTTACCTTTGCAGGAGGTGTTGTGGCGGCGGTGCTGATTGTGCTGTTGTCCTATAACCGGAACAGAGGAATCGTGCCTGTGCGTCTGATCCTGTCCGGCATCGGTGTAGCCTCGGGCCTCAGCGCGATAACGCTGTATTGGTCCTTGCGGCTTGATGAGGATACTTACGCGTTCACCGCACGTTGGTTGGCTGGTAGCGTATGGGGCCGGGACTGGATACATGCGGCGGCTTTGCTGCCGTGGATAGTTATTGTGTTGCCTTACGTTCTGTCACAGACGCGCAGCCTGAACAATCTGTCGCTGGGCGACGAGACGGCCGCTGGAATCGGTACGAGTGTGAAGCGTCAGCGTCTGTTGCTGCTGGGTGCAGCCGTGGCTCTATCCAGTGCCAGTGTGTCTATGGCTGGAGGTATTGGCTTCATTGGGCTGATTGCGCCTCATCTGGCTCGCCGTCTGGTTGGACCAATGTATCAGCATTTGCTGCCCGTGGCCTGCTTTGTCGGAATCGTCATTTTGGTCACTGCGGATACGATTGGACGCTCTGTGTTTCAGCCGAATGCGATTCCGGCGGGTGTGGTGGTTGCTGTGGTAGGGGCTCCGTATTTTTTATTTTTGCTGTCCCGTACGAAATGACGGATGGAAAATGACAGATCGAACAGCTACATAAACCAACAAGCTGAAGCGTTCTATATAGATCATTTAAGTTGGAGCTTCTATAACATTGGAGGAATAGCGATGAAAAAAAATGGTATTAATTATTCAGGATTCAAGCGTTCATGGGTGGGCATGGTTCTTATTTTATGTATGGTGATGCTGTCCGCTTGTGGACAAGCAGCAGACAACAAAACTGCCGATACGAAAGCGGCGGACAACGGTGAGAAAACGGTCAGCGCGGATTCGCGTATTGCTTCGATGTCCATTCATTTAACGAACAACCTGCTGGCGCTGGGCATTACTCCGGCTGGTTCGGTCATTGGCGGAGATGTTAAGGACTTTTTGCCCCATGTAAAGGATCGTCTCCAAAATACCCGCAAGCTGGGCGTTGTCACAGACCCGGATATGGAAGCCGTGCTGGATCTGCAACCTGACCATATTTTTCTCGACAAAAAATATTCGGGAACCGATGTAGCCAAGTATGAAAAAATCGCGCCGACCGAGGTCTTTGATCTGGACGAGGGGACCTGGAAGGACCAACTGAAAAAAATAGCTGTTATGGTCAAGCATGAAGCACAGGCAGACGCTTTCCTGAAAGATTACGACGCCCAACAGGAACGAGTTAAAAAGCTGATCCACTCCAAAATCGGGGACGGAACGGTTATGGCTGTACGTGTGACGGCGAAGGAAGTTCGTGTTATGGGCATGAAGCGTCCGGTAGGACCACTGTTGTATCAGGACTTGGGCTTGAAGCCAGCCAAGGGTGTAGAAAAAATCAACAAGGCCTATCAGGTCGTATCCCAGGAGGTTTTGCCGGATTATGATGCCGATGCGATCTTTGTCATTATCAGTAAAGGAGCGGATGCCCAAAAGGTGTATGCACAACTGGAAGGAAACGCGGTATGGCAAGGACTCAAAGCAGTGAAGCAAGGTCATGTTTACATGCTGGACGGACAGCCTTGGCTGGACTATTCGGCGTTGGGACACAAAATCGCGCTGGATAATGCAGAGCAACTCTTTTCCAAATAAGCTTTAGCGTACATCAGAGCCGTATCCCTAATGCATTTTATTGCAGGCGGGGAATACGGCTTTTTGGCACGAACAAAGATCGGGCAGCTCCAGTACAAATGAGGATTGCATCTTATGAATGTTTTTTGCGTAAAAAAATCGGCTTGAGACCGATGAAGCCGATGGCGGCAAGGATCAGATTAACCCAAGGTGAAATGCTGAACACGGGCAGTACGCGGCGCAGGGCCAGCCCAGCGACGAGAATCACCACGACTAACACGACATACAGCAAGATGGACTTGAGGTCTATGCGGGGCTTTACGGGCGTATAGTCTTGCTGTGCTTCCTCTTCTTCTTCCGGGCGGTCCATAAAATTCATCAGCGCTTCAACCAGCAGGATAGCTCCTGCGGCGATGATGATCAGGGTGGACAGGTTAACTTTTTCAAAAGGAGCAACATCTCCGCCTGTAAACGTTACAAACCATCCGATGATCGCCTGTGTCAAAAAAAACATGGACAGGGCAATCCATGCAATAAGCGTATAATTTTTAACTTTATTCATTGCTTCCTCCTGCTATGCGAGCGTATTCCGGTCTGGCGGAACCGCCAATCTGTAACAAAATCAGTATACGTGAGTAAGCAGCAGATGGCAAAAGGCTTTATCAGTGCAATGTATATTACCGCCCCATTCTCCTCAAACTGGATAAAGGGTGAGCACGCGGAGCATCCTGAATGTAAATGCGGAGAGGATGTGGCATCATGAAGCTGGATAAGCAGGTGGATTATACGGTTAATAAACGGCTGGAAGCCGCTCCAGTTAGAAACAGCGTGGAGGCCATGCCTGTGAATGTGAGTCAGCGGAGCGTTCAGGGAACATCCCCGACGTACCGTATTCTGAACGATGCTGAATGGGCTCAGGATACCGAATTTGCAGGTGATCTGGGCGAAGAGAGCTACCGCAGCTTATGGCATGAGGATCAGAATAGTGGTGTCTCCTGCAGACTGGAGTGGGAGGGGCGTACGGAGACCCACGAAATGTTCAGGAACAGCTACGAATAGTCTGCGGGATGGAGTTGATTTTCATAAAAAGTAACGCATTATGGCGCTCTCTGTTATCGTTAGAGGAGCGCCATATGTTCGTTTTTCTCCACTATAAACTGACAGGTTGACAAGGAAGCAGGGCAATGATAGACTGACTTTACTATAAAACTTATTAAACATATCGGAATTAAAGTGAATAGATATTTTGCTGAGCATCCATGTTACAATATACGTTTGACATATTCGCTTTAAATCATTAATTACCAATCATTAATCATCACAAGAAGCTTCGCAAGATAGTGTTGCCAATACAGCATAGCAGGTTGGTGACGGTGAAGCTTGAAACAGGGGGACAATCATGATGGAACGGCAAATTGGAATTCGCTTTGAAAATGAGGAGCTGGCCGCAACGATTCATTATCCAAGCAATCCGAATGAAGGAGACCGTCAGAGACGGGTACCGCTCGTAGTGATATGCCACGGATTTGTGGGCAATCGTATCGGGGTAGATCGGTTATTCGTGAAGACTGCCCGTGAGCTTGCAGAAGGGGGATATTTTGTCCTGCGCTTTGATTTTGCGGGTTGCGGGGAAAGTACGGGTGAATACGGCAAACAAGGGCTGGAGTCGATGATTAATCAGACACGTACGGTGCTTGATTATGCGGTGAATTGTGCGGATATCGACCCAACCAAGGTGACATTGATCGGGCACAGTCTGGGGGGCGCGGTAGCCCTTCTCACAGCGGTACGAGACAAGAGAGTACAAAATCTGGTGCTTTGGTCGGCGGTCGGCTACCCGTTCAATGACATTGTTAAAATTACGGAGCGAAGCGTATACGATGAGTCCGTGAAAAGCGGTCAGGCCGACTATTTGGGCTATAAGTTCACACCTTCATATTTTGAGTCGCTTGCCCAGTTCCAGCCGTTTCAGGAGGCCGTCAAGTTTAACGGTGATGTGCTCGTTATTCACGGAACCTCGGATGACATCATTCCTGTGGACTATGCATTCCTGTTCCAAAAGGTATTTTGGATGCGTCCAGAGGGACGCTGCGACAAAGAGATTATTTTTCAGGGAGACCACACCTTTTCTTCCGGTAAAGAGCGGCAGCGGTTGATCGACCGGACGCTGGAATGGCTGGATGAGCAGGAGAATATTCAGCGGGATTGGCAGCACTGGATGATCTGATTTCAGGCTGTAACGGATTGTATTGGAAATTGCGCCTCCACCGGAGTAAAATGGAAGAGTAACACTATACTGGCGTGTGGAGGTTGGCAGCGATGACATTACCCTCAATTTTTGTTGCGCACGGTTCACCGACACTGGCTTTAGAAAACAATGCATACACCAGCTTTCTTGCCGAGCTGGGCGCGAGCCTGCCCCGACCCAAAGGAATAGTCATTTTTTCCGCGCATTGGGATAGTGCTGATCAATGTATCGGGGCGGATGACCAGCATGCGACGTTGCACGATTTCTATGGCTTTCCTGAACAAATGTACACACTTGATTACCCTGCACCAGGCGATCCGAAGCTGTATGAGGAGATAAAGCATCTGTTCAGTCAGCACAACCTGTTCCACCAGCCTGTACGGAACCGGGGATTGGATCATGGAGCATGGGTGGTTTTGCGGCATATATATCCTGATGCGGACATCCCGGTCGTTCCGCTTTCCATTGATTCTAGGCGCGCTCCGCAGGAGCAATATGAGATTGGGCGGATGCTGGCACCGTTGCGTGAACAGGGCATTTTGATCATCGGCAGCGGCGGATTGGTCCACAACTTGCGGACCCTGGAGCAGACGAATGAGCCAGCAGATTGGGCGGTTCAATATGACAACTGGATCGGTCAGCAGCTTCAGGACTGGAATTTACGTCATTTGTTCCAATATGATAAAAAGGCTCCTTATGCCAAACAGGCGGTTCCCTCTTATGGGATAGAGCATTTTTCGCCGCTGTTTTACGCGATGGGGGCTGCGGATGACCAGCGCTCGGCGCAGAAGCTTTTTCAGTCCTATGTCCTGGGCTCGCTGAGTCTTAATTGTTGGGCTTTCGGTCAAGAACGTGATACGTAAATGTGAAAAAAGAACTTCCGAATCCACATGGCTAGTGGGAATGGAAGTTCTTTTTTGTGTGTAAAAGGGGATTGGTGATGATGAGACTTGGCAGGCATAGCTGCAACAAATACAAAAACAAAAACATTTATAGCAGGCATAGCTGCACAAAAAAACAACCATTAGCCCGGTGGGTAACGGTTGTTTTTTTGAGGACCTAAGCTATTTTTCGAGCGGGGTCCGCTGGAAAGGTATCTTTATTTTTAAGGAACAGTCCACGCAGGAAGGGCAGTACCCAACGATCAAAGCCAATCCGTCCAGCGTTTGCTCCAGCAACGACAAGGAAGATTTCAAACAGCAGGTAGATTGCATTGGTGCTTACTGTGCCCGAGAACAGGAACGAGAAGTTCATGACCATCGCCATCAAGGCAGCTAATGTAGTCAGTGTACCAAGAAGCAGGCCAACTCCGACCAGGAACTCACCCAGTGGGATCAGGACGTTGAACAGACCGACATTTGGTAGGGCAAAGGCTTCAAGGAACGATCCCCACCAGCCTTGTACAGCGGGATGTTCTCCGCCTGTTTTAGCAATGGCCCCCGAGATAAATCCGCCTGCATCGAATCCGCCAGTCAGCTTCTCAAGTCCATGGGTCATCCATTCATATCCCAGATAAACCCGTACTACAGTCAGTAGCCACATTGCTACTTTATTTTCACGCAACCAGTTGTTAAACATTCAAACCACTCCTCTTTCGTATCTTATAATGTTGTTTGTAATTCATTTGGTTTGGGATGATCATCTCTGTTACACCCTTATTGTATTAGGTTCAGTTACAGTTATTTGTGATAAAAATCACAAAGTCTGAATATTTTTTAAATTTTAATGTCTTCAGATAAGTATTCTATAGAGATGGGGAGATTCAATCAAGACAAAAACAGGAAATAACGCTTATAATGAGGAAAATGTCTAACTGGAGGGATGAAGTTGTCCGGGCCCATTTTCAATCGAAGCCAGTGGTTGCGTGTGATGACCTCGGTTTTTCTTTGTATGACCATGATGTCTTGTTCTGCTATGTCCCAATCGGGTGAATCAGAACCCGCTCCCCAACCGCTAAAGCAACAAACACAGCCGGAGCCGCTCAAGGAACCGAATATTCCGGCATTTACAGCTCCGCTTACCGGCCTTCCGGTGGAGCAGCCTGTTCTGGAACGTCCGCTTGCGATTATGATTAATAATGCTCCAGCCGCACGGCCTCAGGCGGGACTTAGCGAGGCTGATATGGTATATGAAGTTCTCGCAGAAGGTGGAATTACCCGTTTGGTAGCTTTTTTCCAAAGTCATGGCGGAAATGTGAAAATTGGCCCGGTTCGCAGTATTCGGCCGTATCTGATTGAGCTGGGCGAAACATACGGGGCGTTGCCGATACACGCCGGGGGAAGTACAGATGCTTATGCGATTTTACAGCAGCAACGAAAAGAGCACCTGGATGAGATTTCGAATGGGGGAGCTTACTTCTGGAGAAGCAAGGATCGCCGTCCTCCACACAACCTGTACACAGATGTGAACAGACTTCGCCAAGGAAGCGAAAGTAAAGGCTACGCCAAGCAGACGGTGGTTCCGGTATATAACTACCTTAAATCCGGTGAAGCTTCGATCATGGGGGACGGGGAGGCAGTATCTTTGCAAATCCGCTTTTTGCTTAAAAGCTACAAGGTATCTTACACCTACGATCCGTCAGATCAGCAGTATAAGCGTTTTGTGAACGAAAAGTCACATGTGGATCAAAACAATAACAAGCAGCTCTCTGCGGCCAATGTCATTGTGATGAGCACCAGGCACCAAACGCTGGATGATGTAGGTCGATTGAGCGTTGAGCTTAAAGGCGGTGGAGAGGCTATGTTGTTTCAACAAGGGAAGTTGATACACGCTGAGTGGCAGCATACGCCCGGTGATGCTATTCGTTTTATGAAAAATGGAGTTGAAATTCCGTTGGTACCGGGTACATCCTATATACATGTGGTTCCGGCGGACGTTTCGCTAAACGAGCATGTAAGTGTAGAAGCAAAATAAGGAATCCATAATCCACCCTTTTAGATATAATTTGTCGGATAATGAACTTCCTTGTCGGGCAATGTATACTTAATATTGTGAAATTTGCCTTTACAAACTTTACAAAAACATTGATGAGTGTGATAAGATAGCAAAGGTTGTCTAATGCAGTCGAAACAGGTTGCGGATATTTTCGTAAAGGGGTAATCGTTAATGAGATTGAAGAAAAAGGATATATTCTTCGAGACGTTGGAAAATATGGCAGATACAATCGTGCAAGCAGCCGATTACTTTGCCCAACATACTTCAAATCTTCAAGATGTGGTTCTGTTTACTAATGAAATGAAGAAGTATGAAAATAAGTGTGATGATTACACACACACGATTATTACTGAGCTGAACAAGACCTTCATTACGCCGCTGGAACGCGACGATATCATGGAGCTGACAACGACCATGGATGATGTGCTGGACGGTCTGGAAGCGACAGCCTCTCGTTTTTATATGTACAACATTACGGAGCCGGACGAATATATTGTGCAGTTCGCTGATATTTTGCGTCAGTCGGCTTATGAAATCCAGAAGGCTGTACATTTGCTTTCACAGAAGAAGCTGCTGGCCATCCGTGAATACACCATTCGCCTGAATGATTTGGAAAATCAGGGGGATGAGCTGTTGCGTATTTGCATCAAAAACCTGTTTGCAACTGTAACGGATCCCATTGAACTGATTAAACGCAAAGAATTGTACGAACGCCTTGAAACGACAACGGATTCATGCGAGGATGTTGCAAATATGCTGGAATCCATCATTATGCGTAACTCGTAAGGGAGTCCTTTTACATGGATACAAGTTTACTGGTATTGGGTATTGTTATTTTTCTTGCTCTGGCATTTGATTTTATTAACGGTTTTCATGATACGGCTAACGCTATCGCAACCTCGGTATCTACCCGTGCGTTGACGCCGCGTCGTGCGATTATTATGGCTGCGGTCATGAACTTTCTGGGAGCCATATTGTTTACAGGAGTTGCCAAGACGATTGGTGGCAGTGTCGCTGACCCTACCAAGCTTACGAACGGGATTGATATCGTCATTGCGACACTGATCGCAGCGATTATCTGGAATCTGCTCACATGGTGGTTCGGTATTCCTTCATCTTCTTCCCACGCCTTGATTGGTGCGCTGGCCGGGGCGGTGTATGTAGGTGCGGGATCAGAGAAATTGAACTGGAGCGGCTTCATCGGGATTGTTGAGGGACTTATCTTCTCCCCGCTAATTGCTTTTGTAATTGGTTATATTGTAATGATGATTTTAAAATACATCTTTGCTCGTCGCAGTCCGCATACGGTGAACAAAGGTTTTCGCACGATGCAGGTCATTACGGCAGCGCTTCAATCGTTCACGCACGGTACGAATGATGCCCAAAAGGCAATGGGGATTATCACATTTGCACTCGTTTCGGCGGGTTATCAGGATCATCTTGAAGTGCCGATGTGGGTTAAAATTTCGGCCGCAACAGCAATGGCGCTCGGTACATCCATTGGGGGCTGGAAGATCATCAAGACGATGGGCACCAAGATTTTTAAAATCGAGCCGATCAATGGCTTCGCCGCTGATATTTCCGGAGCTTCGGTTATTTTCACAGCCACGCTGCTTCATTTACCAGTAAGTACCACTCATGCCATTACTTCGGCTATTTTGGGTGTGGGTTCTGCGAAGCGTTTTTCCGCTGTGCGTTGGTCGCTGGCTGGTCGCATTGTCATTACTTGGGTTATTACCATTCCAATTTCTGCTTTACTAGCAGGTTTAATTTTCAAAATTCTTTTCTAGTTCATCATTATTTCTCAGAAAATAAGTACACACTATAGGTACACAATAAGCTTCTTCCGCTTTTTGCGGCAGGGGCTTATTGGCATTACAGGAGCAAAAGACAGGTCCTTTAAACCTTACCCGATCAGACAGGTCCATGAAACATCTTTCAAAAAATATCTGACATCAAAGTAGTCAATTTTTAATAACTCCTGTAGAATAAACAGAAAACTTTGAACCGTTCAACTGATTGGAGGTACTTATGCAAAAATCTGGAAAATTAACAGCGCTCATGATTTGTCTGTTTTTTGTGGTTGCCCTGGCTGGTAATTTTGGCGTAGTGGCACATGCAGAAAACAAAACAAAATATGATATCGGCACGGATACAACGTTCGCGCCTTTTGAGTTTGAAGATGTAGATGGTAAATTTGTTGGAATCGACATGGATCTGCTCGCGGCTATTGCCAGGGATCAGAATTTTGACTATACCATCAAGCCTCTTGGCTTTAATGCGGCAGTGCAGGCCCTTGAAACGAATCAAGTGGATGGCGTCATTGCTGGTATGAGCATCACAGATGAACGTAAGCAAAAATTTGATTTTTCTGAACCGTATTTTGATTCAGGTGTCGTCATGGCGGTCCGTAAGGATAATGATACAATTAAGCGCTATGAGGACCTGAAAGGGCAGCGTGTCGCTGTCAAAACGGGAACAGAAGGGTACACGTTCGCGGAGTCCATTAAGTCCAAATATGGCTTTACTACGGTTCCGTTCGATGATTCCTCTCAAATGTACGATGAAGTTAAAACTGGGAACTCGGTTGCATGTTTTGATGACTATCCCGTACTGGCGTACGGAGTGACACAGAATAATGGACTCAAGCTTGTGACCGATAAGGAAAAAGGCGGTTCTTACGGTTTCGCTGTCAATAAAGGCAGAAACCAAGAGCTCATAGAGAAATTTAATGCAGGGCTTGTGAATCTCCGTAACAGCGGGGAGTATGACAAAATCATGTCCAAGTATCTGGGTGAATCCGGCAAAGGTGCTTCGCCTGTAGAGCGTGGTCGCTGGGAACTGATTTCTGCCTCCCTGCCTTCGCTGATCAAAGGAATGGGAAATACATTGCTGTATACGCTGGTATCCCTGCTCTTAGCTTTTGTCCTGGGTCTGGTGTTCGGCTTTATGAAGGTGAGTCACAATAAACTGTTCCGTGGAATTGCAACGGTTTTCGTTGATGTGTTCCGTGGTATTCCGCTGATTGTACTTGCTTTCTTTATTTACTTTGGTATTCCGCAGGCACTGGATTTTAAAATGCCGCTTTTTGTTGCGGCCGTACTGACGTTGTCTCTGAACGCGGGAGCTTATGTGACGGAGATCATCAGAGGTGGTATTCAGTCCATTGATCCGGGACAAATGGAAGCGGCTCGTTCGCTTGGTTTGCCATACCGGACGGCTATGCTCAAAATCATTTTGCCGCAGGCCGTGAAAATCATGATCCCGTCGTTTATTAATCAGTTGGTTATTACGTTGAAGGATACTTCGATTTTGTCCGTTATAGGCTTAGTCGAATTGACCCAATCAGGTAAGATCATTATTGCACGGACGTTCCAATCTTTTGACATTTGGCTGGTGGTTGCGGTGATGTATCTTATCGTCATTACTGTCCTGACCAAAATTTCCAACCGTCTTGAAGGGAGAGTTCGCCGTGGGTAAAATTATCGTCAAGAACCTGAAAAAAAGCTATGGAAATAATGAAGTACTGAAAGGCATTGATATGCAAGTGCAGGAAGGTGAGGTTGTCTGCGTCATTGGCCCCTCGGGTTCAGGGAAAAGTACGTTTTTACGTTGTATGAACATGCTGGAGGAAATTACGGCAGGAGAGGTCATCGTGGATGACTACAATTTGAGTGACAAGAGCGTGGACATTAACAAGGTCCGTGAAAATATAGGCATGGTATTTCAGCATTTTAACCTATTTCCGCATATGACGGTGCTCAAGAACATTATGTTCGCGCCGACAGAGCTGGGTAAACAGTCCAAGGCAGATGCCCGGGAGACGGCCATGAAGCTGCTGGAGCGTGTGGGTTTGTCTGATAAGGCAGATGCCTTGCCAGGCCAGTTGTCCGGCGGTCAGAAGCAGCGCGTGGCGATTGCACGCGCGTTGGCCATGAACCCGGATATTATGCTGTTCGACGAGCCAACCTCGGCGCTTGATCCTGAAATGGTCGGAGAAGTGCTTGGCGTTATGAATGATCTGGCCCGTGAAGGCATGACGATGATGATCGTGACGCATGAGATGGGTTTTGCACGCGAAGTAAGCGACCGTGTCGTGTTCATGGACGGCGGTTACATCGTGGAGGAAGGTACGCCACAAGAGGTATTCGGTAATCCGCAAAATGAGCGGACGATCAGTTTTTTAGAGAAAGTATTGTAAGTGGGGCAGGGTTTGCGTTGAATGTGATATGTGCTCGTTGTAAGACGCTCCGCGTTCCATTTGATCTTACGATCGCTGTTGCCCCCGGATTTCCTGAATAAGCTCATGGCTGGAGAAATCCGGGGGCAGCTTATGCTTACGATGCGAGCTT
This sequence comes from Paenibacillus sp. FSL R10-2782, assembly GCF_038592985.1. Taxonomy (NCBI): domain Bacteria; kingdom Bacillati; phylum Bacillota; class Bacilli; order Caryophanales; family Paenibacillaceae; genus Paenibacillus; species Paenibacillus sp. FSL R10-2782. The sequence continues at coordinate 899,731 of NZ_CP151951.1, forward strand.
TCCTACGGAAAGCTTTCAGGCGAACGCTGACGCTTCTTCAGATTCAAATGTACCGCTGTGCTTGCTGCGCTGGGGGAATAACGAGGTAAGTATTATATTCTGGTAGTAGATCCATTTTGATTTTTTTACAAAATGAACTAAAGAATACAACGAGTTGAACGAGAACGAAGTGGGCGCAACAGCGATGGGAAGCACCATCCGACCGCGGAGTGGCACTTCGTGGACGTAGGTGGTTGTTCTTTTATGATATTTATTTTCATAAGTGGAGGGCTTACTTTGAAGATAAGGACTGCTCATCACGAGGATATTCCGGCTTTGGCATATTTAATGGAGGAATTGGGTTATCCTACATCTATAGAGGAAATGAAACAGAGATATGAGCGTATCGCTTCTAATCCTAACTATCATACCCTGGTTGCTGAAATGGAAGGGGAAGTGGTTGGGATGGTGGGGCTACACTATGATATTTTTTATGAAAGAAATGAAGATTATGCGCGTATCGTTGTTTTTGTGATGGATTCCAAACATCGTAATAAAGGCATCGGCAAGGCGCTAAATCAGGAAGCGGAAGCTTGGGCAAAAGAAAATGGCTTGGTTGCGATTGCTTTGAACAGCGGTAATCGGAGTGAGCGTCAGGATGCACACCAGTTTTACCGCCGATTAGGATATGAAGCGACCAGCACAGGCTTTGTGAAATTAATTGAAGCATAGTTATCATTATAAGTTGAGGATTTTGCAAAATCCTGAAGTTAGCTTTTTATCAGATAGAGAGATGGAACATATCGTTTGAGTTGGATTTATATTTGATAAGGATATCTTGGGGGATTGTGATGGCCCGGAGATATCCTTTTCTTTATTTTGCTGTATGAAGCATGAATATGAGACTTGAGATTTGTATTTGTATAACGCTGAATAGCTTATATACAATATAAGTAGAATCAATGATAGTAGTGTTAGGCGAGAGGGGGCGTACGGTGATACGTACATTGGTCATAGGCCATGATCATCAGGTGACGGTGGGGCTGCCACTGGAGCAGATCGTCATGGAGGATTATATATGGATGTGGGTGGATTTTAGCGAGCCTACCGATCATGAATCAGAGCTGCTGACGAGTTATTTTCATTTTCATCCGTTGGCTGTGGAAGATTGTCTGCATGTCCTGCAACGGCCGAAACTGGACTATTATGAGGATGTGCAGTTTCTGGTAGTACATGCGCTGGATGTAGATACATTGGATGCGGAAGAAGTGGATATGTTCATTAGTAGCCGTTTTTTGGTGACATACCATCATCATGAACTGGAGGAGCTGGATCAGGCTTGGGAACGGATTGTCCAGCATGCCAATGAACGCAAAATTTGGTCGCGTGGACCGTTGGCTGCGGTTTATACAGTGGTGGACAAGCTGGTGGATAACTATTTCCCGAGTTTGTTCATGATTGAGGATGAGCTTGCAGAGCTGGAGAGCCTGGGCGGGCGTGAATCAGTGGAGGACTTGATGAAGCAGGTGTTTGCTCTGCGAGGCAGGCTGCTCAAGCTGCGCCGTACAATTGTGCCGATGCGGGATTTGATGTACAGGGTCCTTAATTCACAGCATGTGCAGGGTAAAGGGGAGCATATGGTCTATTTTACGGATATTTATGACCACCTGCTGAAGCTGACCGACATGCTGGAGGCCGACCGCGAGATGACAGCCGACCTGAGAGACAGTTATATTTCGCTAAATTCCAACCGTATGAATTCGATCATGAAGACGCTGACTGTCATTACGACTGTTTTTATGCCCCTGACGCTGATTGCGGGGATCTATGGTATGAATTTTTCGTATATGCCCGAGCTGGGCTGGAAATATGGTTATTTTGGAGTGCTGTTCTTTATGTTCATATTAAGTGCAGCGATGGTAATCTGGTTTATGCGTCGAGGCTGGTTCAAATAAAATAGCTTACTTCCTTTTGCGGTTGCTCTGACGTCTGCGTGGAGTCGTGGAGCTTTTGCGCTGTGTCTTTTTCCGGCGTGGGCGCGGTGGTGTATATTCATCCAATTCCTGCGCGATTCCCGTTGCAGAATTTTTGCTCGCAGATTTACCCAATCCTGGGAGAGATCCCATAATCAGCTTCGCCATCGGAGCAAACTGCTGCACGCTGGACATGACCTTTTGTACCTTGCCCAAAGTAGCGACAATCCCGTCAATGCCGCCCATACGGTCAATGAAGCCTTTAATTTCGTTGAGATTGCTAAGGCTGCCAAGACTGCCAAGCAGGCCTCCTTTGGCTGAGGCCGGATCAGCCGTGACCACGGCGGCAGATTCTGTAATGCTTGCTGGCGCCTCATAAGGCACGATTCCCGAGGAATCGACTTCCGGAACATTGCTGTACGTGTCGAGTCCCGGGTATGAAGATGAATTATACGGATCGGAAAGGGAACGCTGTGGCGGCCTCCGATGATAGTAGTTTCCAGGCATGAGATCACATTCCTTTGTAGGTTGATACTCTACTGTATGTTACAAACGCACAGTGGGTTTAGGCGCGTGTCCCGAAATCAGGTATAAAAGCGGATTTGGGCTCTAGCACAGTACGATTCTGCTGAAAAATAATGCTGTTCTGTGATGCGTGAAATCGTTAACGCTTGAAAAACCGACTATTCCTCGGGTACAATGAGGATAGATCGTAACCTTGGGAGATGATAATCCATGCAGCTCAAAAAGCTTAATGATAAAAGTATTGATCAATTGTTCGAAGCCATCCTGACTCTAAAAAATTTGGAAGAGTGCTATGTATTCTTCGATGATTTGTGCACGATTAATGAAATTCAGTCCCTCTCTCAACGTCTGGAAGTTGCCCGTATGCTGGGTAAAGGTAGTACGTATAACCAGATTGAAGCAGAGACGGGTGCCAGTACAGCTACGATTTCACGTGTTAAACGCTGCCTCAACTACGGTAATGACGGGTATAAATTGACACTTGAGCGTCTGGGACGCTAATGCGAAGCCCTGGGGTACTGGTCATTAGCCATGGCTCAAGGGAGTCGTATTGGGTGGAACAGGTGGATCAGGCGGCCGCAAAGCTCCATTTGCCGAAGGACATGCCGTTAGAGATTTCATTTTTGGAAACGGTTAAAGGAAGATTGATCCAGGATGGTATTGACCGTTTGGAATCCCTGGGTGTGACAGATTTGCTGGTTGTGCCCTTGTTTATGTCGTCCGGCAGCACGCATGTAGATGAGATCAGTTATGCGCTGGGAGTCAAGGATACGCCAGACAAAGAAACGGATTTGAAGCCTTTTCGGATCAAGGCGTGTGTGCATTTTGGCAGTCCGCTGGATGACGGAGAAGATGTGGCTCACATGGTGTGGGACAAGGTTAGCCCATTGTCGGTCAACCCTGCGAGAGAGACTATTTTGCTCGTGGGACATGGCAGTGTGCATGATGGCTTTTTTCAGCGCTGGGAGCGAGGGATTTCTTCGTTAGCCCGTACGGTGCAAAGGGTGAGTAGGATCGCTACGGACTACGCCTTGCTGAATCCTGAGAGTGTATATGATAAGGTAGCGTACTGGAAGCGGGAGCGGGGTCATGATGTTATTGTGGCGCCGCTTTTTTTAAGCTCGGGATATTTTACAAGTCATATCATTCCTGGACGATTACAGGGGCTTGAATACCGTTATTCGGGAGATCCTCTGCTGCCGCATCCCCTGCTCACAAGCTGGATGAACGGGCAAATTCATGAACTGCTGCAAAGAATGCACAAGCAAGATTGAGCAACAGGGCGCTTGGTTCAGCTACAGCTTTATCATAGCTTGAAATTCCCGTATTTAGGTAAGCGCAGGCTTCTTTGATTGTAAAAGAGGCCTTTTTCCAGTATGATGATATTTTGTACAGGGTGAATGTAATGAATGAGAATATAAACATAAATATCATTAAATATACGGGTGGCGTATCGGGAATGAAAAGTGCTAGATTAATCTACAATCCGACCTCCGGACGTGAGGAAATGAAGCGTCGCCTTGCTGATATTTTGCAGCGTCTGGATGAAGGCGGTATTGAAGCCTCTTGCCATGCAACTACGGGCGAAGGGGATGCAACTCGTGCGACAGCTCAAGCCATTGAGCGCGGGTATGATATGATCATCGCCGCAGGTGGGGATGGTACATTGTACGAAGTGATTAACGGGATGGCCGAAAAGGAAAACCGTCCGCCCTTGGGCGTGTTCCCGCTAGGGACGACAAATGATTTTGCCAGAGCTTTGGGCATACCGAGGCAGTGGGAGGATTATTGTGATCTGGTTATTCGCCAAAATCCGAAGCCACTGGATATCGGTAAGGCTAATGATCGGTATTTTATTAACATCGCCGGCGGCGGTACTTTGACTGAACTTACGTATGAAGTGCCGAGCAAGCTGAAAACGATGATTGGACAGCTGGCTTATTATTTTAAGGGTGTGGAGAAAATGGTCAGCCTTGCCCCGCAAGAATTGATTATCAAGGCATCGGGTCAGGAAGTGATACACGACGAGTTCATGCTTTTCCTGATTGCTAATACGAACTCGGTGGGCGGATTTGAAAAGCTGGCGCCCGGCGCGACCATTGATGATGGGCTACTTGATGTGATCGCTGTGCGCAAATGTAATCTTGCGGAAATGATTCGGCTCGTGACACTCGCGCTGCGTGGTGAGCACTTGCAGGACAAGAAAATCGTTTATTTTAAAACAGATTACATGGAAGTAACCTCGCCCGGCTATGTCCAGCTTAATCTGGATGGCGAACTGGGTGGAACCTTGCCAGCAACCTTCCGCAATTTACCGCAGCATTTGAATGTTTTTCGGTAAGGAATGACGATGCAGTACAGTATATGGAATGTAGAGCTGGAAGTTATTTTTCGCTGTGACGATATCGGTTCTTGCCGTTCTCCGTGGGGAGTAACGGCATTTTCGAGTTCACGGTACTGGCATTAATGAGTTGAGCGATGACCGCGTGATTAGATATGAGGCTGTATGCCGATCATGAGCATAAACAGGTTTGAAAAGATTATCAGAAAGAAGTGACATCTATAATGACGAGTAACCGTAGCGGACGTGGAAAAAGCCGCCGGAATGAAGCAGCACCCAATCAAGGGAAGCCGCAGAAAAAGACCATGCCGATAAACAGTGAAAGAGGACAGGGACAGGGGCAGCTTCGAGCTGGGACCGGAAATGGAAACAGAAGTGTGAGTGGAAGTGCGCAGGAACGGAAACGGAAGGGATCGGAAAAAGGACGTGGGTCGTTTCGTTCTTCCGGTGGTGAACAAAGTCAGGATGCATCCAATCGTAACCGGGTCAGTGTAGAGCGTACCGATCTGCCAGTGCAAAAAAACGATGAAGCCGTGATGGACATCATCGGCATGAACCATGACGGCGAAGGCGTGGGGCGTGTTGAGGGCTTTACACTGTTCGTTCCAGGCGCGTTGCCGGGTGAAAAGGTACGAGTAAAGGTGCTGAAAACGAAGAAGCAGTACGGCTATGCCAAGCTGCTGGATATCGTGCAGGCAAGCCCTGACCGGATTGCAGCTCCCTGCGCCATCTACGATCAGTGCGGCGGCTGTCAGATTCAGCATATGAGCTACGAAGCGCAGCTAGGCTGGAAACGCCAGCATGTCGTGGACGTGCTGGAGCGTATCGGGAAGCTGAATGTGGAGGGAAATGAAGGTTCCATCGTAGGTGAGCAAGCTGCTGTAAAGGTACTTCCTACGCTGGGCATGAGCGAGCCGTGGAGGTACCGCAACAAAGCCCAAGTGCCGATCGGTGTCACCGAAGGCGGGCTTGTCGGCGGCTTCTACGCACGTGGCAGTCATCGTATTGTGGATATGGACACCTGTCTCATTCAGGACGAGCGTAACGACGAAGTCGTTGCACGTGTCAAAGAGATTGGGCGGACGCTGGGCATCAGCGCATATAATGAAGAAACCGGACGCGGGCTGCTGCGTCATGTCGTCGTTAAGACTGCTTTTCGCACAGGTGAAATGATGCTGGTACTCGTCACGAATGGACGAGATATCCCGCACGCGGATGCCTGGATTGGCAGTATCCGTGAATACATTCCGCACGTGGCAAGCATTTGCCAGAACGTGAATACCAAGCGAACGAACGTTATTTTTGGCGACGAAACCCGTGTGCTATGGGGCCGTGACGTGATCTACGATTATATCGGAAACGTCCAGTTCGCTATTTCCGCGAGATCCTTTTATCAGGTGAACCCTGTTCAAACCGAGGTGCTATATAGCAAAACCGTCGAATATGCCGGACTCACGGGTAAAGAAACGGTAATTGACGCGTATTGCGGCATCGGCACCATTTCCTTGTTCCTCGCTCAACATGCGGATCAGGTGTATGGGGTGGAGATCGTCAAAGAAGCCATTGAGGATGCACGGAGTAATGCGCTGCTGAACAATATGCGCAATGTGAAGTTTGAGGTAGGCGCGTCCGAAGAAGTCATCCCCGCCTGGAAAGAGCAAGGCATCACCGCCGACGTCATCGTCGTCGATCCACCCCGCAAGGGCTGCGATCCTCGCCTGCTCGAAACCATTCTGGAGATGAAGCCAGAGCGCGTGGTTTATGTATCCTGCAATCCGAGTACGCTGGCACGGGATTTAAGGATACTGGAGGATGGCGGGTATAGAACGGTGGAGGTTCAGCCCGTGGATATGTTTCCGCATACGGTGCATGTGGAGTGCGTGGTAGTAATATATCGAGATGAGAAGCATTGATGTACGAGGGATTAAGAGCAACTTGAATATGTTCCTGCATTCAAAAAACGCTTTAGGGTTGAGTGCGGGAACATATTTTATTTACATACATAAGGCACGCGAGAAGTGTTGCTCACTGTTGGTCAGGAAAGACTAATAGTTGAGGTGTATTGGCAGGTATAGTTTTGGAGCGGGTGAACCCGCTTCTTTTTTTTGAAAACTTATTGTGGAAGGGCGACATTTTGGTAGGCTTTTACCCTATAATTTCAGTTCCGCAGGCGCAACATAACTCATCTACTAGAAATAGATACATAAACGTCAGCTATATCGCTAATTGATGCTCTATGGTACAATATTCCTAAATTTGATTGAAGCGGGGGGATAAATGTGGCTATTACCAATTCTGAAACAATTGAGGAAACCTTACCTTATGGGACAAGCTGGGAGAATATCTTAAAGCTATTGGAGGCTATCAAAAAGAAACAGGGCGACGAAAAGAGTATCAGAGCAGTTTACTCAGGGGCTAAAATTGATGGCGCACGTAAAACAATGGAAATACTCGGTTTAATAGATGGATTTAATTTTAAAGCACTCGGTAAAGAATTGGCGTATGAAACAAATGAAGAAAAAAAACGAGAAATTTTTCGGAAAGTAATTTTGAATTATCCCCCATACGAATTGTTTTTAGCTAAATTGACAGAAAGTGAGTTCCAACAAGAGACTGATATTGAGAATGTTAAGAACTTTTGGGGTAGGAATGATTTTGGGGCTTCACCTAATAATAGAGATGAAGCGGCGAGTGTTTTTGGTAGTTTTATTGAATTAGCTGGATTGGGTGAGTTTATTATAGGAAGAAGAGGAAAAGCCACAAGAATTAAATGGAACGCTGAAGCAAAGAAGCTTATTGATGAAGCACATACGACTACAAATTTAGAAGCTATCGAGGAGACAACACTGAAGCAAGAGGTACCAGTTGACCAATCCAGCTCACATGATAATGGAAGTAAGGATAATGTAACTGATTTTTTCCCTACACAAAAGTCAGAACCTTCTCCTCCTAACATACACAGTGTTGAAGTTACACCAAATATAACAATAACAGTTGATATGTCTGAATGGGATACAGATAAAATTAAAGCTTTCTTTAAAGCAGCCTATGGAGAATTTGATAATGACTGAGAAACAAATTGATTTACCCTCACATAACGTATCGATAAGTTTGGTAATGGATGTAGTGACTAGATGTTACCATGGTGTGACTGATTTAAAGTCACTCATTACATATACGGCAAAAAGCGGGCTTTATGTAAAAAGTGCAGTTTGTGCAGGACTTTTGTTAGGTATGATAAAGGAATTAGGCGAAAATAAATATGTGATAGCCGATGATTGTCCTATTACATCGACTCCGAGTAATGAATTAAAAATTTCAATATTTCGAAATAGTTTAGAAAAGTGGGAAGCTTTTATTATATATCTTCGATATGTTACTAATGGCGATAAAAGTGATACAGCTGCTAGAAAGCTGAGTTCCTTGTACACATTTAATAAAACTCCAGTGCAAATTAGTCAACTATTACAAACTTGGGCAAAAGGGGTCGGTTTTCTCGATTCTAAAGGTAACATAATTAACATTGACCCTAATTTTAATGACATGACAATGGTTAATAAGCTATCTAAAGAAGTTTTTGAAGAAGTAAACATAAGCCTCTATCTACTTGATTGTCTGGGGGAAGATGTGTTTAAATGGTTAATTCATGATGAAATAGAAGAGTTAAAGAAAAGCATCTTGATTTTTAGAGACAATCCTAGAGAAGCAATCCAATGTGCAGGAAGGGCTTTTGAAGATGTTTTAAGAAGGATAGCTATCGAATTGAATGCAGATCCTAGTAAACAAAATGGTATCACACAAGTAGCCAACTTTCTCTATTCAAATACTGATAATTCCGGTATTCCTTTAATCCATGCCAAACTAAAAAATATATCACTTGCAGTTGGTGATATACGAAATATGGCTGGACATAGTAAAGAAGCAAAATCAATGGAAAGGTGGGAGCTTAGCCCTACCGCTGCATTAGGGTGTGTACTAACAAGCATAGCTACAATTAAGGCGATATATTATTTTTCAAAGAATAGCAAATATAATTATTAACACTAAGTAGAAAAATTTCTCGTCGGTAGTATCTCTTGTCTGTCCAAAATGAGCACTTTAATCATGATGTTTGGCAAATATATTTTCGGAGCGGGTAACCCCCTCTCTTTTTTTGAGCCTGTTATCATTTTTTATATGTTCGGTATATCTATTATCCCAGCTTTCTTCCTAAAACAAGAAGCTCATCATAGGGATCGCCTTCTAATCCAAAAACTTGAGCAAAGGCAGGTCATGTTTTAACCCCTTCTTCTTTTAAACGAATAATCTCAGTTCTTATGTGAGGGTAACTTGTTAATAGGTCATGCTCAACAATCATGTGGAGGTAGGCATCTTGTTGTTCAACAGCCCTAGTATCTTGACCGCATCAAATTTGGGGAGATAGATGTTCTAATTTTCCTCTTGCCTGCTGGGTGATATGCTCAATTAAATATATTGGGATGGCGCTAGCCTATATAAATAAAGTAGACGCATGAATAGATTTCATGCGCCTACTACGTTTGGAAAAGTTCTTCAAACTTGAAGACAACTTCCTATCGTATTGATTGGCTTCACCTGGTCTTAGCTATAAAAAAAACCTATATTTCTGACTCTTTGTAAAGAAAAACATTCATTTCAAAACATTTCATCTCAACTCGTCATTTAATGGTACAATGACTTCATCTAATGTCTTTCGCCACTGACGCTTCATTTCTGGTCCATATTTCAACGGTTTTGCATCTGGATGTACGGCTTTATACTTATCAAATTGCTTGCTGTCAATAATTCCCCCTATATTCGGAATAGGCTCTGATCCTATCACATATTGAATAGCAGATGAATGTAGCTCCCCTTCTTCTACAAACCAAGTTTTCGCAAATTCTTTAATCGCCTTGCTACGTGCTTTAGTGAAGAAGCGTCGTTTCACTACAAGAATATCTTCCTCTGAATCTGTTTCTGTGGTATCAATAGCGTTTAACATCGCACGGTATACTTCTTTAACAATTTCTGATTTTTTCAATTTTTGAAGTGCTTTTTCGATCTCATCACGAATATTCCGATTATTGGCTGAGTACGTTTCCAATAATAGGTCAATATAGGTTGAGTCAATATCATAGATCTTAATTGCATTTTCTCCATAGAATTCAATGTCTGAGAAGTCTGGTCCTTCTGGTCTATCATCGTCCCCTTCATCGACTAGCGATCCTTTAACCGTGTTGTACACGCCAATATATTGTTCTAAGGTCTTTACCTGTTCTTGGAGTGCTTTTGATTTCTCCATTTCATCGTTGTAATCATCATACGTAACTAAAGCTTCGTAGGCATTATTTAACTCTTGAAAAGCTTTCACAAATTCAATCCGGGTTTCAAGTGGAGAGTGTTCGCTAATATCGGTTGGATTTGGCACCAACGTTTGCAATGTTTTGTGAGCCTTTTTGAAGCGTTTCTTCGATTCATCATAAGTTGGATAAACAAGATTAGATTCCTCTTGTGCTTGAGAGTATAACTTCGTCGCATCCTTTACATTTTGTTCCATTGTCGAAGGTTTTCGGAATGTTACAATTAATCCTTTTGCCTTTCCGGGATAGGTACGATTGGTCCGAGAAAAGGCTTGAATCAAATTGGCATAACTTAAATTACGATCCACAAATAACGTTTGAATCGTGGGTGCATCGAATCCAGTCAATAAACGATCTACAACAATGACAAGGTCAATTTGTTTCCCGAATTTTTTAAACTCTGCTTTCTTACGAGCTAAACGATTGTTAATATCACCATTATATCGTTCAATATCTTCTATCGACCAAGCTGTATTATAATAACCGTTATAATCCTTAATAATCTCTTTCATTTCATCTTGAATTTGTTTGGAATTATCTTCGTTTTCTTGTATCGAATAGGTGACGGCAATTCGAGGAAAGTCCGGATCTTCAATCGTACGCCCCGTTCGAATCGGATGTCCAGCAAATTCTTTCGCCAACCATTCTGGATCTTTGGTCATTTCCTTGATTGCCTGATAGTAGCGTTTCGCCATATCAATGGAACTTGTTGTTAAGATAGCAGACTTTTGCGGATGACCGTTTTGGAAATCAAATTTGATATAGGCGTTATCTGGTCGAAAGATCTTATGAATGACTTTTTGAATATGATTATCACTTTCGAAAGATGATGGTTCAAGATATGCTTCCTTTTCCATTCCATCCATTTGATCAATGATGTTATTAATTTCATCCGCAGTAAAATTGGCGTATTTTTCACTTGAACGAAGTTGATTAAAAATATAATTATTTAATGATGCGGGTTCAATCGTATCTTCATGCTCTACTTGGAACCCTAAAACAGCCCCATCATCCAATGCATTCTTAATGGTATAAGTATGCAAAAACACTCCATATTGATCACGAGTGGTGCGAGCTAATTGGCCTTTAGCTTGTTTTTTATTTTCATTAAATATCGGCGTACCTGTAAAACCAAACCAAGTAGAATTTGGGAAGAATCCTTTAATCACTTCCATCCCTTCAGCACTTAACGCTCGATGGCATTCATCTACGACAAAGACAATATGTTGCCCCAGTAGTTTCTTATAACGTTGGGTGCCTCTTTGTTCCTCTTGCTTTTGGGCATAGCGCAAGGCAGCTTCTAGTTTTTGACGAGTGGTAATAATCACGGTATTGGAATTGGTATCAGATAGAAGAGTATTACTTAGCTCTTTCGCACTTCCGGTTCCGACAATCAAGCTATTAGACTTGGCATTGCCAGAAGAAATACCCGTATTAAACTCAGAAGCAAATTTAGTAAATTCTGTCGTCGTTTGATTATCCAAGTCTTTTCGGTCAATGAGCATAATTGTACGATCTACACCTGGTTTGCGAGCTAATAACTTCGTAGAAACAAAACTCGTCAACGTTTTTCCTGAACCAGTTGCATGCCACACATATCCGGATTCATGCTTCATGGCAGACGTAAACAAGGCTTCAATCGCATGAATTTGATAAGGGTGTAATACCATTAAGGTTTTGTTGTCTTGGTCCTCGCTAACGATCGTATAATTGGCAATCAATCGATGTGCATCTGGAATATTTAAGACCTGTTTCACAAATTCATAGAGATTCTCTACTTTTCGATTGTCCGTTGTCCGCCAACTAAAGATAAATTTCTTATGCATGTCTTTTGGCATCGCATTGGCAAAATAGCGAGTCGTTTGTTCGTTGGAAATGACAAATATCTGAAGAGTAGAAAAGATATTATTTCTAAACATCCCTTCTTCTGCGTATTTCTTAATTTGATTATAGGCTTGGAATACGCCGTCCTTGGCACTGACTTGCTTCAATTCAATTTGAACAATGGGCAACCCGTTGATTAAGAGTGTCACGTCAAATCGGCGATCACGATCATCAACGTTGGCCTTTTGTTTCGCAATCTGATGAACGACTTCGTATGTAGAGATTCCGCCACCAATGTCTTGATTGGAATATAGCACTAAAGACATCGAACCTAAAGATACATCTTCACGTTCAATCGTAATACGAGCAATTCCATTCTCCCCTTTGAGCCATCTAGCAGCATCAAAGGGTGTCTGTGTTTTCAATAATAACTCTGTTTTAATCGTGTCAAATTCTTTATCAGAAATGGGATGATCCCCAATTTCTGATAAGTTATTCTGCGTAACTTTTTGACGCAAATTCTTCCATAGGTCTTCTTCTGATTTTAAATCTGGACGATAACTCCATTGATTACGCCCTTCACCTAACACCTCAATCAGGCGACGTTCCACTTCAGCTTCGTCATTATGCGGTATCTTTGTCATGTTTCTACCTCTCTTCTATTTGCTTAGACAAACATCTTTTGTAGGAATGCTTTTTTCGTTTCTTTCAAGGCATCTAATTCGCATTGATGAAGAGCGATAATGTCGTCGAGTTGTTTGAGAAAGTTGCCGATTTTTAACTGTTCATCCTTGCTAGAAGTATAAGGGAATTTTATATTTTTAAAATTTTCAAAGAATAGATACTCTCTTACGCTTCCTTCAGTATTTCTTCTTACCTCATCAATAAAAAATTGCGATTTAATAAATTGTAGAATAAACTCATTATCCAGCTCCTCACTCATTTTTAAAACTACATAGAGTGAGCTCACAATTACTGTTTTATTGAGGTTGTTGAATGCAATAGAGCCAACGTTAATTCTAGCTGGATTGTACGCAAATTCATTAGGATTAACTAATTTATAAGATGCTTTATCAAGATTATCTAATCGATTCCCATTAAATTGCTCTGTTTGACTAACTAATCCCAACTTGTTACTTACAGAATATGCGGAATAATTTTCACCCATTGTATTTTTCTTACCAGCCTTAGAGATAAAGTCTTTAAACTTACGTTGTTCCCATTCTCCAGTAAACCCTGGGAAACGCACTTCCGGCACGGACTCCCCTTCTTTTGGAAACATTTTTTGCAAGAATCCCAGTTTTGTTTGTTTGAGGGTGGTTAGTTCTTGCTGATGAAAAGTGATAGTGTCATCTAGTTGTTTGAAAAAGTTGCCGATTTTAGACTGTTCGTCTTTATTAAGAGTAATTGAGATATTAATATTCTTTAGATTTCCACTTCCTAAGTTTGGAGGGTCTGTGCCTGCTAATTCATTTTCGATTTTATCCACAACAGATCTTCTTTGTAGTAATTGATAACCATATTCTGCATTTGTTGAAAAAATTAATTTTGCGACTCGCTGATTAAGCAATGCTTTTTTATCAACAATGGAAATTTTTAAAATGTGATTCAAAATGGGACGTGTTAACGCCATTACATAATCACCTTTATATAGACGATAATCTTTGTAACTCGTCCAAAATTCATCAGGGAGATAGCTAGACACACTCCAATCAATACCTTTTTTTCCTATATTAGCAATTTTCAACCATGGTATTCCAAATGAATTTGAATCTGAACTACTAAATGCATTTCCGCCAAATAGTTTAACAATATCAGAAAGCTTACTCTCTTGCCACTCCCCACTAAACTCCTCAAACCTCACTTCTGGCACACGCTTATTTCCCACGATTAAACACCTCTAATGCACCTTTGATCCATTCTGTGTTTTCTTTATCAAATTGTAACGATGAAATCATGTCATATAGGCTAGATTCTAGTTCTGATTTTTCTCTTCGAATGTCTTTGATCGTTGAGCCAATTTCAGCCATATCAACAGGTGCTTCTTCTTCCTCAAAGGTATCTACGTATCGAGGAATATTTAAATTGAAATCATTTTCTTTGATTTCATCAAAGGTAGCGACATAGGCATATTTCTTCACATCTTCTCGCTTCTTATACGTTTCGACAATCTTATCCATGTTTTCTTTGTGAAGTTTATTTTGGTTCTTTCCTTTCGTAAACTCATTACTTGCATTAATAAATAACACATCACGAGTGGTACGATTTTTCTTCAAGATAATTACTGTTGTTGGAATCGATGTCCCAAAGAATAAGTTTGCTGGCATGCCTATTACGGCATAAATACTTCCATCTTCTAATAATTTCTTCCGAATTACACCTTCTGAAGCTCCACGGAACAATACCCCGTGCGGTAAGACGATTGCCATTGTTCCCGAATCTTTCAAATGATAGAACCCATGTAACAGAAAAGCAAAGTCTGCTTTTGATTTTGGCGCTAACTTCCCGTAACGATTGAATCGAGAATCATCTAAGAATGTATCATCTGAAGACCAATTAGCTGAGTAGGGTGGGTTCATTAGGACGGAATCAAAGGTATAAGGCTCATCTGTTGGCCAATCTTTGTTCAATGTATCCCCATTGCGTAAACGCATATCTTCTTTATCCACACCATGCAAGATCAAGTTCATCTTCGCTAGATTATAGGTAGTTGTATTTAGTTCTTGTCCATGATACTTTACACTATCTGGATGGTTAATATAGTTTCGAATATTCAACATTAAGGAACCTGATCCCATGGTTGGGTCAAATACGCTAAATAGTTTCTTGTCTTCTTGACCAATTGCGGCAATACGAGCCATCATGTCAGAAACTTCATGAGGTGTATAGAATTCTCCAGCTTTCTTACCAGCTTCCGAGGCAAATTGACCAATCAAGAACTCATAGGCATCCCCAATGACATCGCCATTATGTCCCAGCACATCGACATCATTTAGTTTCTTCAGTACTTCCGTAATGGTAATGTTTCGTTGTTGATCATCTGATCCCAGTTTTTTTGATTTCAAATCCACATCATCAAACAATCCATTAAATTGATCATATTCCGTAGACAAATCGATAAAGGCTTTATTCAAGTCATTCAACTGAAACGTGTTTTGTTTCGCTTGATTGGTTAATACATTGAATAAATACTCTGGTTCAATATCATAGCCCAATGTATCCACTAACGTTTCAATCAAGTCATTTTTTATATCTCTATCTGCTAATAAATCCCTATACAATTGAGTTTGCTTTTCTTGTGTGTTGTATTCTTCTAACGATTCATCTGCTATTTCAACTACTTTTTCTAATAACTTGTCAGATAAGTACTTGTAAAAAATCAATCCTAATAAGTAGTTTTTGTATTCTGATGCATCCATCTTGCTTCGCAGGTTGTCTGCGGCACTAAATAATCTTGAGTTTAATTCAGCCATGTTGCGTTCCTCACTTTTTCTATTGTTGGTCTAATTGCCTCAATATTTCTAAATAAGTTGCTGTTCAAGTTCTGCTTGTTTCTTGGCCAAAGCTTAACGCTTCCTCAACAAGAAATATGCTTTTCCAATCGTCCGTTGTTTCTCAATACTGGGTAACTTGATTTCCAACTCTTTTAAAATCGCTGGAGTTAATATTGGTATAGTACTTCCTTGCATGGAAACTGCCATTTGCATTTTTATTGAGCGTGATTCATTCAAAGTATAACATAAATAGCTGCTATCCCATTGATCATGTTCAATCATGAGTTTCGCAAAGTTTTGGTTAATGATCTTTCCATGGTCTAAGTTACTCACTATTGCGGCTTTGGAACTAACAATGCTAAAAACAACATCTCTATCCTCAAATTTGATCCGGTCAAGGTGCTAGCTTAGTTTTAGTAAATATTATAAAAGTTAAGCCGTAACTATTTGTGCTTTATTATAGTATAAAAGAGGGGAACCGAGAGCATATCGTTCTTGGTTCTTTTACGTTTTTCAAGAACAGTTTCTCTTTTCAAAAAAAGCTGAACTAGACTCTTGAAATACGAACGTATATTCCATATAATTAAATACGAACGTTTGTTTCTGTTTGACGCACAGATACAAGACCCAACAGGATGGAACGTTCACAACTATCACACAAACCAACAAACAGGAGGCCAAAATTTGTCCAGTAATCCAACGCGCAATCAATATCAAATTAAGCTGTTCCACTTTAACGAGATCACTCATGTAGGTGACCAACTTTGTGCGCCGCAATCCAGCACTCGTCTCATCACCGTATCGAACAGCATCTATCTCGATCAACTCAAGCGAGTCGTAGCAAAACGTGATCCTTCCATTGATGTTACCGAAGTGATCTTTATGCTCAGAGCTGATCAAATTGACGAAGATGATCCAGCCCAACTTGCACTGTTTGAACGTATGTTACGAGAGGGCATCTACTATAATGGAAGGAAATATGTCCGTTCGATCAAGTCACCTGCCATGGGACGCACACAGCGAACAGAATTTATCCAAGAAAAGTATATCGCTGATCTGTATCGACACATAACACTCGGTAAAATGCCACCACTCACCAACATCCACAAGTGGGAAGCAGCACTTGGTGTGAGTCGTTCAGCAGCACAACCTGTTCCATATATCCCTCGTATTATCGTTATTCCAGATTATGAAAAAGATACGATCATTGAAGACGTATGGAAAGTGGAAAAGTGTGCTGAAGATTTAGAGCAACAGAAGTTAATATTCGAGGAAAAAACGAAGCAACGTGAATATTTCAAATCGAAGAACGAATTAAAGCCATCCAAGGAACAATTACATAAATTAGAACGTATACCGAATAAAACGATCTCGTGGAATGGCCGCACAAAGTCTGTTCCTGATCCAAAAGACTATAAAACTTTCAATGGATGGGATAAACAGAATCGTCGTGTGAAGGTGGAAGCAATTCCTTTCCCTACTCGTTCAGTTATGTATAATGACGAACTATATCCTTGCTATTCCATCGAGCAAACAGAAGAAATCCCAATCATCGTGATCAATGAAGAGTCCATCGGATTCAAGAGAGTCGAATATCCAAAGTATGAAAATAAGAATGTCCAGTTTTTTGATGGTCAAGGTTTAATGAGCTTCCAGTTTGCAGAGCGTATTGGACAACACCTGAACCTATCCTATTCACCTAATGCAGTTCAGGGAAGACTTCCATATATCAAAGGTAACTTTATCCGGTTCGATCTGTTGAAATGGTTCAATGAAAATAGTGTTACAGAAATAATAGATGTTTTTGGTGAATCACAGCCGATCATCGACAAACAGGGTCGTCCTATTGATCTCATCCTCACGAAATCCTGCTTCAAAGCATGGCATCAATACAGTGAAGGACAATCTAAGCCTAAGTGTTTGTTCGAGAGTATAACGGAATATGAAGAATTACTGAAAGTACATAATCATAATCACTTTTGGGTCGCCAATTATGCGAAGCCAGCATACCAGATGAACGCCTACACACCACTGACATATCAATATATTCATGCGCTGAATCTTACACTGAACGATTTATATCAATTAGCTATGCCTCTAATGGATGTCATCAAACGAGTATTACATGGACAAAAGAATGACATCCATGGAAAGTGGCTTCGAGATATCGCGTACACGAAAGCGTTCCTACATATGCTAGTCCAAGAAGACGATGAATCCAAAGATGTAGATGAAGAACCCGACGAACAGGAAAACGAAATAGAACAGGGTCAGAAGAAAGAGTTTATAAATGAAATTATCCAAGCTATCGATTTGAATGAATTGATGTTGTATGACGGTAATGTCCGTAAATTCATCGTGAAGCAAGCGATGCAGAAAGTGCAGGATATGTTGAAAGGTCGTATCCCGATTCGAGGTAGCTACTTTTATCTGACTAATGATCCAATAGCTTTTATGGAGCATGCCAGCGCAATTCCAGTAAAAGGTGTGCTGAAGAAGAACCAAGCTTTTATGAATCGGAAACGTGGCATGCATTCGCTATTCCGTTCACCGTTAACGATATTTAATGAAGTCGGTAAGCTAGATTTTGTACAAGTACATAACCGATATATGCGTCATTTAGATAATGTGATTGTTCTGAACTGTTGTGATTTAACACTGGCAAGACTTGGACTCGGAGATGTGGACGGAGATACGGCTCTCTGTACCAATGATCCCACCATACTCAAGGCAGTGATTAATGCGCCTACGATCATCAATGAGGATGATAAAAAAGTAGCTGCTCCAGTACCGAATCACATAGACAGTATCGTTAAGATGGAACTGAAAAGTCTACATAACCTGACGGGTAGATGTACGAATGTGAATACGTATTTTCAGAATCTGGCTTTGGAGGAAGGGAGCCTTCAAACACGCGTTTTGGAAAACTCAGTTTTAAAGTTTCTCCAGGGTCAAATCATTGATGCGACCAAAAATGGACTGGAAGTAGAGATTCCATATGTACTGGAACGTCTGGCTATCCAAATGCCATATTTCTTTCGTTTTGTTAATGGTGGCAAAGCAGAGGATTATCAGCACTCGACGAAATCGCCGTTTAATCAATTTTGTGTCAAGGCAGAAAAGTACATAGATGACAAGTTCCAGATGAAAGATGGCAAACTGGATCAGTCTATTTTAGGTATAGAAAGTACGAGACAATTGTTACAGGATATGAGCAAAGTTAGCCAGCCGAAGCTTCTGAACTATATAGCTCGTATTGAACCGCTGTATACAGAATACAACGAGCAGAAAAAACCAATTAATCATCGACGTATGCAATTTAATGAGCTGAAAAAATGGCAACGAGATAATGATACCCGAAAAGCGATCAGTGCGGAATACGCTAGGTTACGAGAGGAATACAAAGCTCAGTGTGAAGAGATCTGTCCTTATCCTTCGGTACTTGCCAGTGTTGCTGTTGAGATCGCATATCAAAACTACAGAACGTACTCCTTTGCATGGCTGTTTGTAGATGGGCTACTGGAAAATCTAAAGCAGCATGAAAATGTTTTGAAGATGGAAGTACGAAAGGTGAACAGGCTCACGAATCGTAATGTAGAAGGTAAGGAGCTTACCGTTCAAGTTGGCATCGCTACCATAGAGAATGTGGAGTTTCCATTCCATGTGCCGGACGGTGTTTATTCGTTATTTGAGATCATGGGACAATTCTTTATTGGATACGAAGCTGAAAGGGAAAGCGTAGTACAAACCAGTCATACGCCTTCTTTGCTGGATGGGAAAAGTACAAGACGAATATTGAGGAATTATCCGCTTGGCTTCAGCACTTTGAAAAAGTCTCAGGAAGAATCACAATCGATAGCTGACCAAGTATTGGGCAAGAAATTACAGGTTCAGGTGGTCGAGTACCGATATGTTCATATTGTGGATGAACAGGGTAAAGTGAAGTGTATTATTCCGAGAGATCAGGTCATTCGCCGGGATGAGGGGTTATCCTTCTTTGATTTTGATGGTGCAGCAATTGAATTTTTAACTATTGAGAAAGTCATGAAATCAAGCTTTAAGGCGATAGTCAATATCGAATAAATTGAATCATAGTGTGTCATGATAGGCGCCTGTTAACACGGGCGCTTGGGTGACAGCTAGAACGTTATATATACGAATTCAAAAATAAGGGAGATATCATCATTTGAACAACACACTAAAATTAAGCCAGATCGTTACCAACCCGAATCAGCCACGCAAGTATTTTAACGAGGAGTCTTTGCAGGAACTGGCAGCATCCATTGTAAGCGATGGTTTACAAGAAGCAATATTGGTCAGACCACTGGGAAATCAATATGAAATTGTTCAAGGGGAGCGCAGATATCGAGCAAGTCAAATGGCTGGACTGGATACGATTGCAGTGAAAGTAAAGGAATTAAGCGATGAAGAAGCTTTTCATCTATCTGTCATTGAAAATATCCAGCGGGAGCAAATGACTCCTATTGAAGAAGCCCATGCATTTTATGAGTATGTACAAAGAGGATACACGCATGATCAAATTGCCAAAAAAGTGAGCAAAAACAGAGCCTTTGTTACAAGCCGCTTAAGACTATTGAAACTATTACCTTTTATTCACGATTGGATTGCAGAGGGGTATATTTCAGATGGTCATGCCAAGCAATTATTGAAAATGGAATCGTTTTTGAACAGATTGCTAAAAAACAAACCGACCTCAAAGTTTCTTAATGAAGACGGTTCACAGAAAGAAGAAAGTCATTTTGAAAACTATCAATGGAAATTTCACAGTTCATTTTGGGAGAAGCATGACATAAAAAAAGAAAAGCTAACCGTAAACGAAGTCAAGAACTGGGTGGATGGTTGGCATTATGATTTAATCATCTCGCCTATTTTGAATTATAGGGGAATTGGCTCTGTGGTTGTTTCTAAAAATAGAGGATTCGCTTTAACCGCTCAAATGAATTGTATTATCAATCATCTTCATATCTCCAACATAACAGAAGAAGATATTGATTTTGCAGTTGTTTATGATTTGGAAAAAAATAAAGATCATTTTGATTCCGAATTCAGACCGTGGATGGTTGAAAAATTTTGGGATGAGATGCGAAATGAACTTTTTTACTCTGAGATCAACATCGAAGAGAAATGGAATTTACATAGCTTTCAAGATGAATTGAAAAAATGTAAAAGTTATAGCGATTCTTTAGAGGACAAATCATTGAAAATGTTAACGGAAGAAATCAAATTTTATAAGCAACAATTAGATCATATTGCCATAGAGAATCATGTTTCGACGGATGACATACTGGATGACTTGCTAGCCATGGAGTAAATGGTGTCACGTGACACATAGAGCGCCTGTTAACACGGGCGCTTGGGTGACACCTGATATATAGGTGTAATTCCACAATGAGAGGAGTGAACCTAAATGAGCTATTTTTATTGTTACGATATCCATTTGTTTAATTTTTTGACGAAGAAGGGTTTTTCATTTATAACGAAGGCACGACACTATAAGACGAATGTTTTATTTTCCATGTATCTGAAAACGCCAGAACTATCTGTAGCCATTGATGAATGGGAAGCAACAAATCATTAAAATGTAGATGTTAGAAATGATGTGAGGAGCATTTGATGAGAATTGATGATTATAAGCCAAAGCAAAATGTAACTGAGAAGATAAACGGGGAGGAAGTTGAATGGAAAAATGGAGATATCATTTTAATAAGCAGTGGGACGGCATCAGGTAAATCCTATTTTATTCGAAATAAGCTGGAACAATTAGCGGATCAGCAAAATGTGAACATACTTTTATTGGTCAATCGAAAGAATCTGTATAAACAGAATAAAGAAGCTATCGACAATTCACTGTTTTCAAGAATCAAAGTGGAATTATATCAAACAATTGAAAATCAGCTTAACGAAGGGAAAGAGTACGATTTTTCTCCCTATACATACATCGTGTGTGATGAGTCGCATTACTTTACTACGGACAGCGGATTTAATGATAATTCCGATGATTCTCTTCAAGCTATACTCGGTCTACAGTCTCAAATTAGGATTTTTATGTCCGCAACGGGCCATGTGTTATTCTCTTACATAAAGGATCATTACAGATATAAACTCAAACGAACCGAAAATAAAATATGGACGTACTCCATTCCAAGAAAATTCAATCAAATTGCATCGTTATCCTTCTACAGAGACTTTTATGCAGTAGAAAAACTAATTGAACGGAAATTCAATAAAGCTAACGATAAAATTATATATTTTGCAGACACGATCCAAAAGGCTTTTGAGCTTTACCAGAAGTATGACGATTCATTATTCGTATGCAGTAAAAGCAGCAGAAACAAAAAGTATCTCAAACATGTAGACGATGATCAAGTGGAATCCATGGTCAAACAAAATAGGTTTGACTGTAAATATCTATTCACGACGACGGTTCTTGATAATGGTTTTGATTTGAAGGATGAGCAAATTAAATTAATTGTATGCGATATATTTGACGTGGATACGATGCTACAGTGTATTGGGCGAAAGAGATTCAAGAATGACCAGGATAAGGTTCATGTGGTGTTGCTGAATAAAAATAATCGAAATTTGAATAATTACTTGAATTCAGTCCAGATGAAACTGGATGAAGCAGACGCTTTTATACATGGTGGAGTTGAGGAATGGAAAAAGCTAGTGGGTAAATTTTCGAGGAAATCCAATTACATCATTAAAGACAACGCAACAAGTGATGGCAAATATATATCGAAGAAGACAGTGTCCAGAGTTAAATATCTTCAAGCTGTAGCTACGAGAGATCGGCTTAAAGCAATGCTGGATCAGAATAGAGAAACCAATAATTTCAGGGAGGAAACTGGAGGGAAAAAGGAAAGCGATGCCTATATGATGTACATTTCGAACTTATTACATAAAAATAAAATCACGTTGATTGAGAAACGATTTGAGCAAGAAGAATTATGTAGCTATTTAGACACGATAGTCGGTAAAAGAATATACAAAGAGGGTCAGAAACAAGTCATTGAAAAATTTGATATCAAGGATTATCGAGGCAGATTACAAAAGAATATTAGCCAATTACAATCCTACCTCCAATCGAATCAATTAAAATATGCGATTGCTAGTTTTCCAGATAACCGAAAAAAGTTAGAAGATGGAAGCAACAACCCCCATAAAGGGAAGCGATATTGGTTGGTTAGCAAATTTAACGGATAGTCGGTTGTAACAAAAAAATCAAATTTTTCTCATTTTCGATATTGCCAAAAAGGTAGTACATATAAGGATTTTTTTAATCTTGGACAGCAAATTGTGGAGTAATGCTATATATATACATGTATCCATGATTTGCTGTCCAGATGATAGAAAAGTCAATAAAATCAACCGTTTTATGAAATGTAAAAAAGCAAAAAAATGAGACAACCAAAATTGAGCCGCAAAAGGGTGAATTGCCGAAGGCAAGAGGGGAAACGGCGGCTGGTCGATGAATACCGTTTACGAAGCGTAGCGAAGTGGTTTTTATCGAGATGGTGAGAGAGTTTCCCTTTATGTGGGTACAACGTTAAGATCCAAAGAAACCGTCAACAAAAATTTGTAAACAAATTATTTCTTTCCGTAGCCATCCAACATCGTTGGCTGTCTTCATTTTATTTTTTGAACATGATAGTTGACGTGACCCTACTTTTCTATATATAGGGGAAACTGGGGTCAGTCCATTGATATAGCCTAAACTTAGAAAGAATGAAATGAGAAATGGAGAAATGATGTTTACTCATACCCAAGACACTTACTCATTTGTAGTCATGTTGCTTATTTTTAAATTTTTGATTTACAGGTTGAAATTAATCTTGCTGAATTGGACTATTATTCGCAAAATTTTAAAGTTGCATTAAACTATTGGCACATTCTTTGAAATGCTCACTTTTTTAGAGTTATCCTTACTTATAATAAATGCCCCTTACTACATAATATAGAACTATGCAGCAGGGGCATATCACTCAATGCTAAATCAGCTTACAGCACTTGTATTTGAATTACAATTCATTTCTTGACGATGCTAGTTTACCGTAAGCTTGACCTGACATTTTAGTATTACTCGTATTATAAGTAGCATAAAATTCGCCAGTAGGCCAAGCTGAACTGCTAATCCAACTAAAAGTGTCTCCGGGAGCTATCTTTACTTCAGTTCCACTCATAATCGAACCACTAGCTGAGCCTTTGTGTACGGCGAATTTAATCGCTTCACTACCTGTATTCCTTACCCATAATTTAACATAACCCAATCCCGCAGGAATGGAAAAATACGATGTCTGTGTTTGACCGGATAATGTTGTGTCAAACACAGACATCGTTTGTTGAGGAGTAATAACATGATCCCCTACTGTTGGTGTAGTCACATCAGTCGATGTGTTTGCAGATTGGGAAACTGCTGCTGAATCAGTTGAAGCTGGTGTAACATCCGTAGTGGCTGCGGCAGAAGCAGTTAATGGAATGGCAACAGCTAAAGACAAAACAGATAATAATGAAGCTTTTTTAATGTTTTTCATACTCATAAGCCCACTTTCTTTGATTTTTTTCCTGCACGCTTTATCAATCAACCAGTATGTATAGAAACTATTAGAGTATTCATGATCAATAAAGTTTTTTTACAGGTAGTTATATACATTTACATTATAAGTCTTTTATTGTAATTGTTCAACAAAAAATTGGGCAATGATTCCATTATCCTAATATGGCACGCTTCGGAATTAAACCGCGCAAGGGTTCCACACAGGCTGTTCATGTTTCCGTTGGTTAACTGGTTCCTTGCTGCCGTGCCATAAAGCCCCGGAAGAACCGGGAAAATGATTCATGTCGGAAGCTCTGCTGCGAGCAGTTTGAGAATCGGCAGTGTCGCGATGAGTTGGCTTCAGACTCGTTTGTACATACTTGCCGTGCTGTGCGGCATGCTCCTCGTCATGAAGATGCAGGATGCCGTCCTTACTCAAAAATGCAAAACGTGGTTGTGTATATAAAAATGTGTCACGTGACACAATGTTGAAAATTTAAAAGTACATATTACACACGGGAACTCTGGCTATGAGCAAGGGTTCCTTTTTCATTTTGGAAAGGAGAAATCAGGATGATGATATTGTTACTAGCATTAGCTATAGAAATCTGTATTTGGCTTAGCATATTCTTCACTGTAATTCTGAATGAGAGAAGAATGAGCCGAATTGGAAATAAAATTCGTAAACGTAGAAACGTTAATTCCATACATAAAAAACGCCAGAAATAATGAGAAAGCTGTAGACATAAAGGAGCAAGTGATATAAATGAAATGGATGAAATTGAAGATCGATCAACTGGTACATGCGGAATATAATCCAAGGAAGGATTTAAAAGCGGGTGATCCAGAGTTTGAAAAGATCAGGAATAGTGTCCTCGAATTCGGTTATTGTGAACCGATTATTTGTAATAGCGATTATACCATCGTGGGAGGCCACCAACGTGCTAAAGTTTTGAAGGCACTCGGTTACAATGAAGTTGATTGCGTCATAGTCGATGTGAATAAATCGAAAGAGAAAGCCCTGAACATAGCGCTCAACAAAATTACAGGAGAGTGGGACTTTGAGGCACTGGCTGGATTATTAGATGAGTTAAAAGAAGCAGAATACAATATTGAGCTAACGGGCTTTGATTGGTCAGAAGCGGAGAAGTTGCTGGATACATTACACGAAGAAACAGTGGATGAGGAAGATGATTTTAATGTAGAAGAAGCATTACCTGAACATCCGATAACTCGTAAAGGGGACATCTGGCTACTTGGTAAGCATAGGCTCATATGCGGAGACTCAACTAATCGGCAGGATATCGCAACGTTAATGGGTGGCAAGAAGGCTCAGCTCATTGTGACCGATCCACCTTATAATGTGGACTACACAGGTAAGACGAAGGACGCATTGAAAATAGAGAACGATAAGATGGACAATCACCAGTTTTATGATTTCCTATTGGCTGCCTATACTCAAATGTATGAAGTAGCTGATGACGGAGCAAGTATCTATGTATTCCATGCTGATAGTGAGGGCTTGAATTTTAGGAAGGCATTTATCGAAGCTGGATTCAAACTAGCACAATGCTGTATCTGGGCAAAGCAAGCCATGGTACTCGGTCATTCTCAATATCATTGGATGCACGAACCCGTATTGTACGGTTGGAAGCCGACAGGTGGACACTACTGGAATAGTGATCGTAAGCAGACAACCTTATGGCAATTTGATCGCCCCTTCCGTAATGAATATCATCCCACGATGAAGCCGATTCCCCTGATTAGCTACCCAATTAAAAACTCAAGCAAGCTTGGCGATATCGTATTTGATCCATTTGGCGGTTCAGGTTCAACGTTGATTGCTTGTGAGGAAACGGATCGAATTTGCTATACCAGTGAGCTTGATCCCAAATATGTGGATGTGATTGTGAACCGATATATTGCCCACGTTGGAAGCGATAGTGGTGTATATTTGATTCGGGATGGTAAGCGGTATAGCTATCATGAAGTTGTTGCTGAGTCGGCAAGGTCAGAGGTATCATGTGCTGACTAAACCGAAAGGGTGATTGAGTTGGGTAAGGCAAAAGTGAATATGGTGATTCGATTCCTAAAGGGCATGCAAGCCGAAAAGGTAAATGTGCTAGGGGCTGAGGAAGCTCGGGAGGATAACGTGTTGATTCAGAAGGTGATTGAGGATATCGAGTTGTTTTACGAGGCTGAGTTGGAAGGGTAAGCTGATACATATGGGGAATGGGCTATTATGGTCTGTTCCCTTTTTTTCGTGCTGGAGGTGAACAGAATGAGCAAAAATAGTGACAAACCCAAAAGAAACAAGCCTAAGATACTGACCAAGTACGATCAATTTGTTGTGCCAAGACTCAGGGATATTCCCGTTTGGGTACGTGAAGGAGCAACAGATGAGGAGATTGCGAAGCGATTAAATATTCATATTTGGACATTAGGCGATTATCGCAGGAAGCATCCCAAATTTGCTGAAGCATTGGAACGTCCAACCAAGTGGGAGACACATGTATATCCTAGACTAGCGGAGATTCAACAGTGGTTTGAAGAAGGCGTGAATGCAGAGGACATTATCAGGAAACTCGATATAGGTAAAACGACTTGGTACGAGTATATAGATAAACATCCGATGCTGGCTGAACTAGTCAAATGGAGCAGATCTGTGCCTATATCCCACGTAGAAAATTCACTATTGAAAGCTGCTACAGGATATGAATATGAAGAAATTAAAACGATTATTGAAGAGGACAAAAATGGAAAAAAGAAGACGCGTATCGAGAAGGTGAAACGATATCAGCCTCCCAATCCGACAGCGATGATCTTCTACTTAAAGAACCGCGCACCCAACGAGTGGAATGATCGACGTGAGCTGGTGGTGAATACGAAAGCACTGGAACAGGAACGCAAGCAGCTATTTCTGGATATGATCGAAGCGGATGTGGTGGATGCCGACTATGAAGCTATTGAGGAATCAATAGAGATTGAGGAAGGATATATGGAGCCGGATGATTCACAGTCATAACGTTATGCCGTCAGTATTTGTATAGATAAACGCCAGTTTCAGCCCTAAATTAGCCTGTAAATTGCCCGAATTCAGTGCATAAGATAGGTTATGGATGGAGTGGACTTTGCCCCACATCAACGGTATGATGTGACACACAAGCGAAGGGTGGGGCGAATATGGAGTATATTAAAGGGTTTGAAGCACATTTACGGAGCAAGGATCGAAGCAAGAATACGGTTTCCTGCTATATTAGGGATGTATTACAGTTCATAGCTTGGTATCGGGGCAAGACGGAATATGGACTGGACAAGTGGATTGAACTGGATGGGGTAGAATACAAGAAATATCTGCAAAGCACCAATCAAGCGATACTCACCATCAACCGCAAGATCGCCAGCGTCAACGTATTTGCACAGTGGATGCATCAGCAAGGATATATTAAGGAAGAAATACATATCGAAGCGGTCAGAAACAAGGTTGTTCGGCAGTATAAGGGTCTTGAGGAAAAGGATTTGTGGAAGCTGAGAAATGAAATTCACCGTATGGGTAATCGTATGCACATTTGTATGATTGAATTGTTGCTGGGAACAGGGATACGGGTAAGCGAATTGGTTGGTATCAAGCTGAAAGATATTGAAATCAGTGAACGCAAAGGGTTATTGAAGGTATTCGGTAAAGGGAATTCCTTTCGTACCATTCCATTGAATAAGGATGTACGAAAAGCCATTACTCGGTATCTTGAAGTCAGGTCACAGGTTGATTCGGAATATCTATGTATGGGGCAGCGTGGAGCATTAGAGCGAAATGCGATCAACCTGATTCTGAACAAATACGGAGATCGGATCAATGTAAAGGTGACACCACATATGCTCAGGCATACGCTTGGCTATAAGTTGGTGAAAACGACTCCTTTGACGACCATCCAGCAAATCCTTGGACATGATCACGTAGCAACAACCAATATTTATACCCTAACAACACAGCAGGATATGGCTGAAGCTTTGGCAAATATCGAGTGGTGATGAGCCACTCTTTTTGTCGTGGAGGGAGGGGTTCTTCTATGTAGATAAACGGAGCTGCCAGCAAAGGGTGCAGAGATTTTTGTGATAATTTTACAGTAAATATGAGAAAGGAGCCAGAACAATTGAAACAATAAAGCAAGAAGAGCAGCGACAGGCTGAGCTGCTTAAGCAGTATATGGAGAAGCATTTCAAGCCGCCCAAAATGAAACAACTGATCGAAATGTTCTCTTTCTCTGAACTAAGAAAGCTTATCGGGGAGATGGACATTGAGTTTTTCGCTTTAGCCTATTTTCCTAAATACTTTGATCGAGTATTTGGCAAGTTTCATAAAGAGTTATTCACGGAATTAAGACATATGCTTGCCCATACTGGACTGATTACAGCTTTTGGTCTCCCAAGGGAGCATGGAAAGTCAACGATCAGTTCTTTTCTATTTCCTCTATATGCGACTTTATATGATAAATCACAGTTCACACTTATTATATCAGCGACAGAGCAGATTGCATTGCCGTTTTTGGATATGATCAAAGACGAACTGGAAACAAATCAGATGCTGATTGAGGATTTCGGCATTCGTAAAGGGAGCCGCTGGAATAACAATGAAATATGGCTCAAGAGTAAAGGTGGACTGGACTCATGTATTATGATTCGCGGGATTGACGGTAGTTTGCGAGGTATCCATTATAAGCACCATCGTCCTACCTTGGTTCTAATGGATGATTTGCTTAAGGAGGATACTGCACGATCCGAGGCCAAACGAGAACAGATTAAAAATACATTTACGGATGTTATTCTTCCTATTGGCACAAGAGATACAAATATTCTGATCTGTGGAACGATTCTCAACGAAGAAGATATCATGGCTGATCTGCTCAAAGGGAAGATACCAGGTGTGAGAAGTGTCCGTAAAGCAGCCGTGCTTCAGTTTTCAGAGCGGGATGATCTATGGTCAGAGTGGGAGCGACAATATAATAATCTCCAAGACGAGGATAGGATCAATACAGCTTTGTCTTTCTTTATGGCGAATGAGGAGGAAATGCTCAAAGGTACGGAAATCCTGTGGAGCGAGTATTTGGATTATTATTATTTGATGTGCAAGAAGCAAGCGATGGGAGAAAAGAGTTTCTACAAAGAATTACAAAACGACCCGCGTTCAACAGACGAATACATTTTTCAAAATCTCATGTATTGGGACAGATTGCCTGAGTTCGAAGACATGGAACTTGCCATGTACATTGATCCAGCCATTAAAGCTGGGAAGAAAAACGACTATTCGGCCATTTCAATTATTGGGCAGCACAGGAAGACGAAGCAAATGTATGTCATCGACGGCGAAATCTATAAACTGTTGCCGGATGATTTGTTTCAAGTGGCTATTGAAAAATTAAAGCTTTATCCTATAGATAAGCTGGGTTTTGAGGTGAATCAGGCACAGAGCTATATGAAGCAAAAGTTTGAAGAAGAGCTATGGAAGGCGAAGATACATATACCCGTAGAAAGTGTTCATTCCAAGGGGCAGAAGCATGAACGCATTATGAGCTTGGAGCCGGAAGTGAAGAAGGGTTATATTCTGTTCAATGCAGCGAATATTCGATATAATAACCAGATAAAGGATTATAACCGAAACTGCCAATATGATGATGCGCCGGATAGTTTGTATGGGGCTGTTCAATTGATTCAGTCTGTGAAAAGTCTGGTATTTTATGATCGTAGTTTGCTATTTTAGTTATATAAAAATCAGATTTTGAATTTATTAGCTAAGAGAGGAAATTTGCAAATGGATAGAGTAGCACCGAGCCGAACAATAAATCAGCTTCACTTTGAAGATCTAGATCCTATACGTTTCGAAGAATTAATACTATCAATTGCTTATCGAACTAATCGCTGGTTAGAGATCAATCATTTTGGAAAGAAAGGCTCTGATGATGGCATTGACATAGAGGCTATTGAGGAATTAGATGCAGGTGTTCATAGACGGTGGTATTTCCAATGCAAACGATATAAAAAAATTACTTTAAAACAACTAAAGGACATTGTAGATGATGTTATAGTGAACAAACTAGGTAAACCAGATATTCTAGTTATAGCGGTATCATGTGCTGTGAGAAAAGCAACTATTGAATCTTTTAAAGAATATGCTGCCACCAAAGGAATTGGACATGCGTCAATTTGGACAAGTACAGTAATTGAAGCAAAGTTATATGCTGAGTATCATGATTTGTTATTTTCATATTTTGGCATTAGTTTATCTTCAGAAAGAAGAAATCGAATTGCAACAGTCAGAAGGAATATAAGTTTAAAGGAAAAAATGAAAAAGGATTTCTTGAAAAGAGTCGCGGAAATGTCAGAGGATGTTTGGGAACGAATTAAGCATCCTTATAAGAAATTTAAATCCTCAGAAATACTCATACGTTCTGTTGATGATACTTTTTATCCCGAGAATATCCCTGACGAGTTGGGGAACTATCCCTGGTATAAAGTTGAATCTTATGATTTTTATCATAACGGCATAAGGGTGATTATCGGTATTAGGGAATTATTTATAGATAGAGAAAACAATTGGGGGATTATAAAAAATCACAGTGAAAAAACATATGATCAATATCATCGGGTTAAAGCTTTTGAAATAGGGAATATCCCATTTAGTAACATTATAGAGTATGATATAAATGGTGATGAGTTTTTTATATACCCTCACTTATTCTGTGACTTTTCAAATCAAGGACATCCTTATGAAAGTATTGATTACGTTGTAGAGAATAAAGATGGGGGACATGTTTTTTTAGATAGAAGTAGAAGGATATTAATTTAAGTCTGAAATTTTTTTCTGAAATGAAACAATTGATAAGGGCAGAAAGTCCACTTTCGAATTTTAAAGCAGTACTATTTTGAAACGGGTGAATTTAACAATTTACTATAACTAACTTAAATCCTCAGTCCGTGTGATTGAGGATTTTCTGAGTCTAAGGGGATAAAAGAATTGCAAATAACCGAACAAATCATTATAAAATGTCTAAATGAACTCCAATCGACTGCATTAGCCAAACAGAAATGTGCAGATTACTACAATGGTCAGCATGCCATTCTCAAGAACTATGCGATGCAAGAAAGCCGAAGCAATCAAAAGCTCATTTTCAATTTCCCACGTAAGTTCGTAGATAATGAAGTGGGTTATCTGCTCGGTAAGCCAGTAAACTATGTGTCCAAGTCGGATCAGGACGAAGCTATACATAATATAGATGTACATATGAGTCATTGGGATAAGGAGCATAATCTACAGCTTCGGAAACAATCTGAAATATTCGGTGAAAGTATTGAATTGAATTATATCGACTCCGATGGCCAGTTTTCAGCTATAGTATTATCCCCTTTGAATGCCTATGTGTTGGAGGACGGAACAGCAGAAAGAAACGTATTACTTGGCCTACATAAATTTACGAGACGATTTGATAAGCAAGCATATCTGGACGTGTATACTGACCATGAAATTCTACACTATACAATCGGCAGCGATAGTAAACCTAATCAGAGTAAGCAGAACCAAGCATCTGAATTAAAATATATCGGCAAACACAATCACATCTTTGGAAGAGTCCCGCTTATCTCCTGTCTAGCCAATACGGAGAGAAAAAGTGGCTTCCATGATGTGATTTCTTTATTTGATGCCTATAACGCATTGAATTCCGATTTGGTCAATGAAATTGCAGATCACCGCAATGCCTACCTGGTGATTGAGAATGCCAAACTGGAAGCAGAGGACTTATTGAATATGAAGAAGATGGGTATTATTCAGGTTCCCGCTGGTGGGAAGGTAAGTTGGCTTACGAAAGAGATTAACGATTCCTTTGTGAAGAATGAATTGGATAACATCGAACGCAAAATTTTCGACATGATGGATCAGGTTAATTTTAATGAAAACTGGGCCAGTAATACATCTTCCTTAGCTCTGCGAAATAAGTTGCTAAATTTAGAGAATCGAGTAGCAATGCGTGAAGCCTTAATGGAGAAGGCAATCAAGCAGCGATTACGGAATTTCTTCACGTTCCTGCACATTAAAGAAGGCGTTCAATATGATTACCGGGATATCGCCGTAAAATTCACAAGAAACTTGCCAACAGATTTGGTGGGGATGGCAGATGTGATTGTGAAACTGAAAGAAGTGGTCTCACAGGAAACATTGCTAACACTGTTACCGTTTGTAGAGAATCCCAAGCTGGAATTCAATAAATTTCATTCGGAACAGCAACGATTAGTTGGTACGGATAAGGAGAAATCGGATGCAGAATAAAAATAGTATCAAGCGGTTGGTTAAGAATAATTGTGCATGCTATCTTGGAGCAAAGCATGGTATTCAAAACTATTGCTGTTTACAGGATGGTCCATGTGTATTTTTCGCTCAAGATGATTCTCTTCCCCGTTGTACCTATTTTGAAAATGGAGTTTTGCCAATGGATGAGAATCTGGATCAAGAGTATAAGTCTGATCGGAATGTAGAATCTGAATTTAAGACAGCGAAATCGAGGGTGAACTGTACACGTTGCGGAGAAACATTTTCGGCAAATTCGAATCGGCAGAAATATTGTGAGAAGTGTAGAGGTAAGGCGAGAAAAGAAAATATTAGGATACGTGTTCGGAAGTTCAGACAAAAAGACGACTCGATGTAACGCTTTAGAGGTGGAAAAATCCCTATAAACAAAGGGTTGAAAATAGGCAAAAATGAGGAGTTGGTATGTTCGTACCTTTTCGTCACTTTTGCGTTTTCTAATGCGTTACATGATTATCTTGAGCATGATATTCAATATGATACGGTTCCAGCATACATATACGTTTCAGAAGTTTAGGCAAACAATAGGGTGGATGTAACGCTTTAGGCTATCCAAAAGCCGTATAAACAAAGGTTTAAAAATATGCAAAAGTGGGGAGTTGGTATGTTTGTACCTTCTCCTCGTTTTGTGATTTCTAAAGCGTTACATTGCTGTCCTGAGCATGACATTAAAAGGCTCCATACATACATAAGCGTGTTCGGTTCTGAGGAGGCGGATGGGCAATAAAGGAGATTAACGAAAGTGAAATTGGAACAAGTGAAGCAGTTGATTGAAGAAAACCAAACAAAGGAGGAATGGAAAACGTATCTTCAGGGTTTGAATCCGTATAGCGTAGAAGGGATAGAGCAATTCATTCAATCTAATCATGAAGCAAGAAGTTGGTTCGATAGCTCGGTGGATAAACGATCCGCCAAGTCGTTGGAAACATGGAAAGCTAATCATTTGGAAAGTGCAGTGGACGCTGAGATTAAAAAGCGGTTCCCGGCGAAGGATGAGAAAGAAATAGAAGTTGAGAAACTACGAGCCGAAGTGGAGCATATGAAGCTGGAGAAACAGCGTGAACGGTTAACCAGCCAAGCGGTAAAAATAGCATCCGAGAAGAAACTTCCACTCCCGTTAGTGGATTTTTTTATTGGTGCAGATGAAGAGGCGACGACAACGAATTTGGCTATGTTGGAACAATCGCTGCAATTGGCAATACAACAGCAAGTCGAGCAACGTCTTAAAGGAGATGGATATACACCTCCTGTGAATTCAACAGGTAGAACATTTACATTGGATGCGATTAAAGGCATGTCGCCAAACGAGATTAATCAGCATTGGGATCAAGTCAAGCAAGCATTACAAAACAAATAATAATCAAATTAATAGAAAAGGACAGGGTGATTAGAATATGACAGTACAGAATTTTATTCCTACGATTTGGAGCGCACGTTTAAATGAAAGTTTGAAGAAGAACTTGGTGTACGGTAATGTGGTCAACACCGATTATGAAGGTGAGATTAAAGGTCAGGGTTCCACAGTGAAAATCAATTCGATTGGGGCGGTAACCATTGGCAACTATGATAAGGTGGCAGGAATCGGGAATCCGCAGGAACTGGATGCTACGCAAAAGACGTTGGTGATTGATCAGGCCAAGTATTTCAACTTTCAAGTGGATGATGTAGATGCTGCACAAGTGAATGTGAATCTACTAGATGGTGGAATCGTGGAAGCCTCCTATGGGCTGGCCAATGTAGTGGATCAGTATCTTGCTGGATTCTATACGGAGGTCAGAGCTGAGAATACAATTGGCAATGATGCAGCACCCGTAATTCCAACTTCTCCAACGGCGTATGATTTGCTGATTGATTTGGGCGTTTTGCTGGATGAAAGTAATGTACCGGAAAGCGAACGTTTTGTAGTAGTTCCTGCATGGTACTATGGTTTGCTACTGAAAGATGCACGTTTTACCAAAGACCCGAACATTATCCGCACAGGCTATGTCGGAGATATTGATGGAATGACGGTATATAAATCCAACAATGTACCAAATACAGGAGGAGCTAAGTATAAAATCATTTCAGGTCATAAGAGTGCCATTTCGTTTGCAGGGCAAGTGGATTCGGTGGAAGCCTTCAGACCGGAGAAACAATTTTCGGATGCAGTGAAAGGGTTACAGGTATTCGGAGCTAAATGTATCAAGCCGGAGGCTCTTGCTGTGCTTACAGCGAATAAGTCTTAATTGAAAGTGGATGATATGAGAACACATTATAATAGAAGAAACACGTTTAGGGTGTCCGTTTTGGATGCCCTTATTTTTAATTTTGGAGGGTGATAAGATGTGGTTTTTGAATCAAGAAACAGGCTGCACATGGGAAGTAATGGATCAGGAGCTGACGCTGCGTTTACAGGCTAGTGGGCATTATGAGCAAGTGGAGGAACCTCAACCAGATGAGACTAAGCAAGAAGCAGCCCAAACGAAAGTACAAGCTACCAAGAATATGAAACGTACCGAGAAGGCACAGATAAAGGAGGAACAGGAGACAGCACATGAGTGAGCTAATGAATTTGATGAAACGATTATTGAGTATGGAGCCAACAGATGCCTCTAAAGACGATATCCTGATCCATTATTTGAATAAAGCAAGGAGTAATATTTATGGCTATTGTAACCTGGTAATGCTACCTGTGGAATATGATCATATCATGGTCGATTATGCGGTGTATCTATTTAAAAATCGGGATTCGGTTGGCCTGACAAATAAGCAGGAAGGTGAACGCTCAGCCGCCTATGAAGCAGGCATTCCGGCAAGTATTCGGCTTGCTCTACCCCTGCCTAAAATCAAGGTCGGGACAGATTAATGTTCTATGATACGAAGTTGGAAATTTTAGATGCTACTCATTTCAAACCTGTTCTGTCAGTGATGGCAGATGTACAACCTTATCGCAAAAGCTTTTCATTTGAAGATGGTTATATACTAGAGACAACATATCGAGCTTTCTGTCCACTGGAATCCTTATTGCAATTAAACGGCTATGTTCGAATCAGCAAGAATGTCTTTATTATTTTGGACATAAAAGAATGGAGCGATTATGTGGAATTATACCTGTATCGCTGTAAGCCGGATTTTGGATTGGGGGAAGAGGAATGACACGGAGCTTAGAATCCATGCTGGATTTCTTTCTGCGAGAGAAGGGAGAGCTTGTGCATATCAATAGTGTGCGTCAACTTACTCTCATTCGAGATGCGACAAATCATATTCAAATGACCGATGAAAAAATCATTCGTGCAGCAACACCCTTACATACAGGTGATACCGTGGATTATCGTGATGAACGGTATCTGATCACCAGTCAGGTGGATCAAAATGAAAAGTCGTGTCGAGGCAGGATGCGAAAATGTAATCAACGGTTGGCTTTAAACTGGAGTGGACAGGTGAAATGGTTTGATGCTGTGGTGGAAGCCAGAACGTTTTCAACGGAAACAGGTAAAGTTATCTCCATGCCAGAGGGCAACATCCTGGTTACCGTACAAGACAATATAGGTACGAGGGGTATTACATTAAGCCAACGATTTTATATGACTCATCAGCCATTTAAAGTGACTGGAATTGACCGCACGATGAATGGCATCATCCAGTTAAGCTGCACATTGGATAGCATAAATACAGCTTATGATGACGTGGAAAATAACATTGCAGACAGATGGAAGTACGAGATTGCTCATACATATGCATTACATATTCATCAGGGAACGATAGCCTATGTACGACTAAACGAAACGTTACCGTTGAATGTGACCGCTACGGATAATGGGAATGAGTTGGCTAATCCAGCCATAACTTTCATTTCGAGCGATCCGAACGTGGTTAGTGTAGACCAGCACGGTCAGGTTATGGGTATCGCTTTGGGACAAGCAAGCATCAATGCGAAATTAACCTATCACCCAGCAGTACAAAGTAGTATTGAAATGAGAGTTGTCGAAACAGGAACGCATATCTATTCGATCACCATTACCGGCAGTCCTACGCTTAAAACAGGCCAGAGTGCCTCATACGTCAGTCATATCTATGATCATGGAACAGAGGTGTTTGACCAGTCTGTGGAGTGGAGCCTACGAAATCAAGATGATTCAACTCCGATCATGGGAAGCATAACAGCCAGCACAGGAAATAGTGTTACCATAAAAGCAGGAAGCAGTAGCGGGGCGAACAATAAAGCCCTTGTACTGACTGCCACCTTAGTAAGCGATCCTAGTATTACCATAGAAAAGACCATTAGCCTTAAGAATTTATTTTAATCTTTATTATCTATCGGCTTGCCCTAGAGGTGAGCCATTTTTATTTCAAAGGAGCACATACATATGCAACGAAAATCCATCGACTACCTACTCAGTCTGAGCCTATTGAAGCAATTGAGATCACAAAATGTCATTACAGAAGAAGAGTTCATAGCGATTGATGAGCTTAATAAAAAGTCTTTCAAGTAGCTATAACATGGGCAGAAATGGACTTGATGATGTGCCGGAAGCATTATACCATGTGACCGTATAAAGAAGATATCGAAGGGAGAAACACCTATGGGCCAAGCTGCAACCGCAAAAAAAGTCGTGATCGTTCCCGTGAAAACGTTGGACATCGTAGAAGGAATTCAATCGATTCAAAAGAAGAAAGTCGCTGCCTATTGCCGGGTTAGTACCGATTCCGAGGAGCAAAAGGAAAGCTATACCAATCAGGTCAATCATTATACCCAATACATTCAAAACAACTTGGAATGGGAAATGGCTGATATTTACGCAGATGAAGGCATCACCGGAACCACCACTAAAAATAGAACACAATTTAATCGCATGATACAGGATGCCCGAAACGGTAAACTGGATCTCATACTGGTCAAGTCGATTTCGAGATTTGCGAGAAATACACTGGATTTATTGAAATATGTACGGGAACTGAAAAGTCTCGGAGTTGCTGTATTCTTTGAACGGGAGAATATTAATACGCTAGATACCACAGGTGAGGTATTGCTGACCATCCTGAGTTCCCTTGCCCAAGACGAGAGTCGGAATATTTCTGAAAACAGCCGATGGGGAATATTGCGTGGCTTCCAAAACGGTAAAGTCTTCTGCAACACCACTCGCTTTCTCGGCTACGATAAGGACGAGCAGGGGGAACTGGTGATTAACGAGTCAGAAGCCGAGATTGTACGCAGAATATACGAGGAGTATTTGGATGGAAAAAGCTATCAGGTGATAGCCAGAGGATTGATGCGAGATCACATTAAAACAGTCACGGGTGGCGATACGTGGTGGGATTCCTCCATTACCTTAATTCTGACCAACGAGAAATATTACGGAGCTTTGCTTCAGCAAAAGACGGTAACGGTAGATTTTCTAACCCACAAACGAATCAGGAATAAAGGACAGGAGCAGCAATATTTAATTGAGGACAACCATGAACCGATTGTCTCGAAGGAACTATTTGAAGCGGTGCAAAAGGAAAAGGAACGGAGGGCCAAGCTGAAAGGGAGTGTGATGGGGGAGAGTAAAAGATACTCCAGTAAATATGCACTCAGTAGCAAAGTATATTGTGGATGCTGTGGGGCCATTTTTAAACGCCGAACCTGGAACAGCAATAATCCATCCAAAAAAGTAGTATGGCAATGCAAAACGTATGTCAATAAAGGTAAAGTAGCCTGTGATGCCAAATCAGTCGATGAACCCATTTTACATTCCGCGTTTGTACGATTGTTCAACCGGATGTATAAGAATAAGAAAGGATTCATGAAGACGTTGAAAGCCAATATTGAATCGGTACTTTCCAGCAGAGTAGGGCAAGAACCGCTATTGGACATCGAAGGACAGATGCAACAATTGAAATCCGACTTGAAGGAATTAGTGAATCTTAAGCTACGGAAT
The DNA here is from genome assembly GCF_038592985.1 of Paenibacillus sp. FSL R10-2782. Taxonomy (NCBI): domain Bacteria; kingdom Bacillati; phylum Bacillota; class Bacilli; order Caryophanales; family Paenibacillaceae; genus Paenibacillus; species Paenibacillus sp. FSL R10-2782. The sequence goes on from NZ_CP151951.1 coordinate 938,034, forward strand.
CAGATGGATGAGACGGTTTATGCTGAAGAAACAAACAGGCTTTCCAGTGAACTAAACGAGCTACGACAACAGAAGCTGACACTGGAGCAGGAGCATGAGCAGCAAGCAAAAATCAAGGAGCGTGTAGATGAGATTATTCAAGTACTAAGCACACAGCAGGATATACTGGAACAATTTAATGATAACCTATTTAATGCGTTGGTGGAGAAGATCACGATTCTCTCACCAGCGCATTTTGTTTTTACCTTGAAAAGTGGAATGAGCATAGACGAAATACTGGACTAACGAAACCATAGACTAAAGTGATCAATGGGCTAACGAGTAAATGTGGGTTGTATGACGGGAAGGATCAATCGAATCCCGTCTTTTACTCCTTCCATATAGATGGACTGTTTGTCCTGACTTAGTTGATAGCCTATTGCTTCTTCCCATTCAGATAGCAGACGTTGAATATCTTCGTTTTGGTTGGTTTTGAATTGATCCATTTGAGTGAATAGATTTTTGTCCTCAGATGAACATGAAGCCTGTTGTTCACTGGCGAGTTCTAATTGATAAAATCGTTGGCGTAATGCTTCCAGAAACCAATCTGGCCAATTTGGCATAACGTATTTTCCCTCCCGTTGTTTGAGTGTGTGTATGTTAACTCTGATGGGGAGGGATGGCAAGTCATTATTTAATAACCTAATTAAGATGATACGAGTTATTGATGAATCTTTATCAATAGTTCGTTTGTTTAGAATATTAAAATATTAAGAAGAGTAGAATTCTTCTACAGATAGTGCCTCTATAGAACTGCAATAAAAATCAATAAATCCAAATCCATCATTCTCTCCATAGCCACTGTCGTCATGGACATGATATTGTTGGCTACTTACTAACCCTGATTTTTTCATATCATGGATAACCAAACTATCATTTAAGGGTAATGTTGTTGCTTTTCGTAGTGTAAGATCGTAAACGTTGTGATATCTTATTTTTATTTTAAAGGGTTCCTTTGTTTCTAAAATAATTACACAGAAAGAAATATCTAAGCTCCCAATATAGTTATCTTCATAATCAGCCTCAATTTCGTAATCAATTTTAACTATTCTTTCGTAAGCCCAAGCGCCAAGCTTATTTAGTTTATTTGTTATGATTTCGTAATTTTTAACCATATTATTCTTCCCCTCACTTATTAATCAACAAATTTTATCCTATTTGTTTTACGATCTATTTTACCTCTTCTCATTCTGCCTGTGGAAGGGTCAATGAAATATACAATTTTTTCTTTAAGAGTTTTTCCTGCATCTTGATAGATATACTCATGCAAATGCGGATCAGTGTGATGAGCAGAATTGCCATGATCGCTATAATCAACTCTATATTTTTGTTTTCCTCCTTGGTCATAAATGACTCTAGACTTTTCGACCTGTCCACTAGAGCCTAATCTATTAAAGTCTAATCTATCCCCAGGGGTTCCTTGTGTAGGAGCATAGTTGTTTTTATAATAATTATCAGGTAAGAATGGCTCCTTTGCAAAATCATCATTTTTATTGTTCAGCCCAGCTTGAGTTGTAGGTTTAAAAGGCTCAGACGAATTTTTTGTGGTGACGCTTTTTTGATCTATTTTTTGTTGGATTCTCCGTATGTTTTCCTTTGCAAGTCGAGCGCTCTCAGAGGCTCCTTCTTTTCCCATTCTGGAGAATTCATTTTTGAGAGCTCTGCCTTCACCACCTCGACCATCAAGTGCCAACGGCTCTCGTGTTATATTTGCATAGCTCATCCATCGTTGTTCTTCTGGTGTAATGCCCACTTGGTTGGATAGGATCAAAAAGTCCCCTGGATAATTTTGTTTCCAGTCATCGTAGTATTTAAAATCTGGATCTCCATTTGCTTTACGAACTACCCCGTCCTCCGCACGGTAGCTTCCTAGTGGAATTTCAGGTCTGTAATTCTCATATGCAGCCCAATGTTGATGGTCTCTATTAATTTTCTCATACTCTTCATCACTAATCTTAGGAGGAGAGTTTTCTTTTTCTGCTTTCTGGGCAGCTTTAGCTCTAGCTTCTTCTTTTTCTTTATAATCCCTGAGCATTTTATCTTGAACACTTTTAGGAACCTGCTGGTATGCATGAACCATAGCATTCGATTCTTTCAGCAGGTTCTGAACTAACTCCAATGGGCCACCTGAATCAGTCAGATGACGTGCACTCGTGTACACTTTCCCCAGTATCCACTTGCTATAGTAGGCTTGTCTGGCTTGCTCATGCTCGTATTGACTGATCAACCCTTGGAGCGCTAAACCAGCCAAGTGTTTCAGTGGATGAACTCCGCTATCCTTGCTGCCTCCAATCGTAGGAGTTCCCTTGCTCCGAACGGGGATTGCTGCGGTTGCTTGTAAAATGGTTGATGCTACTTTACCTGCTGGCCCACCTACCGTATTCAACATCACATTGGCTACGTTCCCAACTACCGGAATGGAACCTAATAGCTTGGATATCGTCCCCATCAAAGCATTAGCCTTCTGAAGCTCAGCTGGAGTCGTAATTTTTGCTTTAGGAGTAGGGGCTTGGCTGCTCTTGGCTGCTGATTGAGCTGCTTCATATGCTTTTATACTCATTAATGGTGGCTCTGGGACAGGAGGGAGGTCAGCCACGAAAACGGGTGCTTTCACCGTTCCTTCCTGATAAATTACTGGAGCGTGGGTATCCGTCTCCCCATCCAGCACCATGCTGCTGGCTCCACCTTTTAAGTATAGCGCCGTACCAGCTTCGAGTGATAGTTCCTCACCTGCATCGAGCCTCACATGACCACCCTGAATTTGTACATCCCCCGGACTGTTGATGGTGATGCCCGTATCCTCGTGCAGTGTAATAGAAAATCCATCGGAGGTAGAAAGGGTCAGTTCTTGCTCAGACATTTCTACGCCGCTACCTTGCACATGTTGCCATACCTTCACATTCGGCTGTCCATTTGTGTGGCGTTGTTGTCGTAACGAATCCGTCACATAGGCATCCTGTTCGCGGTGTGTAGGCAGATACAGTTCTACTTGTTCCCCGATCTCAGGCATATCGTACCAGCCACTGTGTTCTTCGGCTACATATCTTGTCGCCACGGGAAACCAGCAGGCTTTGGCAGGATCTTGCTTCGGATCGATGTCCAGTTGAAGCTGTACGAAATCCTGTTGTACCTTGAGCACCGTTCCCGTTAGTGAAATTCCAGTAGCCTGATCGTTTTCATAACGGGCATAGCGGATATTCTGTTCGGCTTGAAGATCATAACGGGTGCGCAGTAAGCCATCTGCTAACTGTGTCACTGCCCGAACGACGACCAGTTCTTTGCCTTGTCCAATGGGCAACGTGATGAGGTCACCTAGCGCGTAGTATTGCAGACTTTCAATCATATAGGTGACATAAGAGCCAGCACGTTGTTCTCCGGGCTTTTCCGCATCCAACTCATGAAACGTTTTTCGTACCCTGTAAAACACATCTCGTTCCACTTTGTGCTGCTTGCCTTCCGGCATCCCGAAGAAAACCTTGGGCGAGGCTGCGGTCACTTCTGGCACAAGTATTGAACCAAAGTGAGAAGCGAGGCGTTTTAAAAATGCCCAATCGGTCTCCTCATATTGTAAAACAAAAGTATCCAGTTTGGCATAATTAGTTATGGTATCAATGGCGTCTCCATACTCATATTTACGAACCATCGAGGTGACCAGTTCATCATAGGTACGGTGAATATCCTGATAGGAACGTTTTTTCAGCTTGATATCCATTTGATAGGAATGGGAAGCAGCCTCCAATTCAAAGGTGTATACTCCACGTATACAATGTACGGTCATACGCGTAACAATCCCGTGGAACAGCCTTCTCAGCGATTGTCCCTGATCATCCAACTGACGAATGACAATTGGCTCTTGCTCCATATCCTGCCCGATGCATGCGACTCCTTGTTCTTCTGAGAGCAGCCCACTGATATGTAAAAAGGTATGATCATTAATGGTACGTGTTATTTGAAGTTGTTCGATGTGTTGTGGCTGAAAGGGACCATAAAAGCGTAGGCTTTCATACCCGATCCCATCTGATAATATGCTCAAGTGAGTTCATAACTCCTTTCCAAATGTGATAGCTGTTTCCTCAATTAAAGGACGTCATTTTTAATTCGGTTCTGGAGGTTTAGAGGTGATATTTAAATAACAACCCAGCATATGTATTTATCGGTCAAAAGAGATATTTAGTTTACAGAATGACCCATTGGAAGTGGTATTTACAATGTGTATTTTTGGAAGGGATAGGTGTGGGAAGAGAGAAAGCTGATAGTAATTTTGAGCAATTGTCTTTCAAAGTCAGGAACAGGGCTGATTTAATCGTGATCATTGATTCGGGTAAATTAAATACAGGCTCATATTGAATCAGTGGGATCAATAGAAGTGAAGTGAAGCAGGGCATTATCTGGAAAAAGGAGTGTTCTGGGAAGGAGTAGCTTTTGATAATATAGGTAATATATATAATAAAAAGGAATATATCCCTTTCGCTGTCTCGACACATGTGGAGTGCGTGGTAGTAATATATTTGAAATAGGTTGGTGGCAATAGGTTAAATGGTTTTTAACTAAATATAGAAGTGTGTTTTATGTTCCCCCGGACGAATGGTTCGGGGGATTTTTTTGACCCCCGGGGTCTTACTTTTACGCAGAAAAGAGTGGCGAAGTGCGATAATATGAAATATAATCGTATTTCATATTATCGTTTGACAAAACAAATTGGATGTGATTTAATGTGTAATATAGAATTATTTCAAAAAATGCAATCTGATGTTTGAGGGTGATTTATTTGGAGAAAAGAGGATTAAAAGAGTTCGTAACATTCGTTCCAGGTATAAATCCAACAAGGGCGCAAAAACAGTTTAGTACTCAAGTAATAAATTATTATGACCAGTCGTCTTTTGAAGCTGATTATAATCACGAGGACGTAGTAGTTGAAGATGAGTCAAAGTCTTTATCTCAAAATAACATATCATTAAATGAAGGTGACGTTGTTATCAGTAACTCATTACAGCTTGCAACAATGGTCGGTAAAATTAATGTTGGTAAAGTGTTGTCCCTCAACTTCACAAAAATAGAGTTTGATAGCGAAAAACTTGATAAGAGATATTTTCTTTTCTTATTTAATGCTTACAAAGATGTGAAGCGACAAAAAGAAAGGGAGTTACAGGGGAGTGGCCCTGTTTTAAGAATTCCGCTTCGTGCACTTGGGGAAATTATTGTTCCTGTTGTTCCGATCGAGGAACAGAAGAAAATAGGCGCTATTTACGCAGAAACATTGAAGTTGCAAAGTAAGTTAAACAAATACGCAGACTTGATTGAGCAGTTTACCAGCTCAATAATAGAAGAAACCTTAAAGGGGAAATAATCAATGAAAAGTCAATCAGAGTTAGTATTTGAAAATGAAGTCGTCGATTATTTGACCAAAATCGGTGGAGTAAAACAATGGGAGTACAAAAAAGAAATCAAAACAACCGAACAACTCTGGGATAACTTTAAAATAATTCTAGAACAAAACAATCGTGCTCGTTTAGATGAACCATTGTCTGTCACTGAATTTAACCAGGTGAAGAAAATCATCACTAGTATTGAATCACCTTACCAGGCTGGACAATTTTTGTACGGTGTTAACGGGGTTTCTGAAATAGAAGTTGACCTTGACAATGGTAAACATGTATTTTTGACAGTATTCGACCAAGCCCAAGTAGGCGGCGGAAACACTGTTTATCAAGTGGTAAACCAAATAAATCGGCCAAAAGTTATTGATGGTAAGCCAAACCGTCGATTTGACGTGACGTTGCTTATTAATGGTTTGCCAATTATTCAAATCGAATTAAAGAAAGCACTTCACAGCACTACAGAATCCTTGAATCAGATGGAACAGTATATTGCTGAGAAACAATTCAGTGGCATCTTTTCAACCTTGCAGATTCTAATCGCGATGACACCGTTTGATATTCGTTACATGGCAAATACCCCACTCAAAAGCTTTAACCGAGCTTTTGCTTTCAACTGGCAAAACGAAGATAATGCTCGCCCTATTCGTTCATGGAAGACGTTTGCGGATAAAGTGTTGTCCATTCCGATGGCTCATGACTTGGCAACACGCTATATGGTACTTGATGGTACAAAAAACAAAGAAAGTATCAAAGTCATGCGTCCTTATCAAGTCTATGCCACAAAGCGTGTGCTTGATAAAGTTAGAAAGTTTGACTTCAAGTATGATGATGGTAGATTAGGATACATTTGGCACACGACTGGCTCAGGTAAAACAATCACAAGTTTTAAGACAGCGTGGCTTGCAAGCCGTCTATCTAATGTGGATAAAGTTGTCTTCTTGGTTGACCGAATCGCACTTACCAACCAAACCGCTGATGCCTATAAAGCCTATGATCCTGTTGCGGGTTTTGAAGGGAAAACTGGTGTGGTGGGTGACACAGCCAATATCTCAGATCTTCATCGCAAACTAACGAAGAAAAGCGATAAGAACATCATTGTGACAAGTATCCAAAAGATGTCGCGTTATGTAGCACGGGATAGCTTCAAGCCACTTAATGAGAGTATTCTTTTTATCGTTGATGAAGCCCACCGTTCAACTGGTGACGGTACTGAAAATGAAGGTATGCTTGAAACGATCCGAAAAGCTATTCCTAATTCTGCTTGGGTTGGCTATACTGGGACACCGAAATTCCCCGAAACGCGAGAAATCTTTGGTGATATTCTACATGCTTACACTATCAAAGAAGCGATCGCGGATAAAAACGTCTTAGGGTTTAACGTTGAATTCAAGGAAACGATCGAGGCTCCTGAAAATCCCACCGAAGATGATATCGATGATAATATTCGTGGTAGTGTTTACGACTATAGTCCAGAACATGTGAAATTAGTAGTGAAGGACATATTCGATAACTGGAAGAAACGTTCAAATGACCGCAAATATAATGCCTTGTTTACAGTCCATGTTGGCGGTAACAAAGCAAGTACACCAAGAGCGATGGAATACTTCGATAAGTTTGCTGAAGAAAATGCGAATCGTCCAGCAGATCAACGATTAAAAGTTGCAGTGAGTTTTTCGGTAGACACATCCAATAGTATTCATCAACTGAAAACGAACGAAAACTTGCATAGAGCCATTAAAGTCTATAACGCATTGTTTGACACAGCATTTGATATGACGACAGTTAAAGCCTACACAGAAGACTTAGCACGGCGGCTTAACAAGACAGTTGACGATGGTAACTATTTAGATTTGGTAATCGTTGTGGATCAACTTTTGACCGGTTTTGATGCTCCTGAGATGAATACGCTCTATATTGACCGAACACTTAAGGGTGGGAACTTGATCCAGGCATACTCACGTACAAACCGAATGCATAACCTTGTCGATAAGCCTTGGGGAAATGTCGTGAACTATCGTTGGCCGGAGCAAAACGAGTATGAAATGAATAAGGCTTTTGCTATTTATTCAAATCGTGCATCTGCCGATGAACAGCTTTCACTTGAAGAATTGAAGAAAGGCAACGAAGAGTTTGGTATCACTTCCAAACCATTTAGCAAGGTTCAAGCTGAGATGCAAGAAGTCATCAAGAAGCTTTCAACGCTCACAGACGATTTTGTACAATTACCACCAAGTGAAAAAGCACAGGATGAAGTCTTTGAGAATTTGAAAGAGTATAATCGCTTGTTGAGTCAGTTGAAACAATATACTGAAGACGATGACAAAAATCCTATATCCGCCTATGATAATGTTGAAGAGTTCTATGAACGATTAGGTATTACTGAAGAGCAAGAAGTCATTTTAACAACTGTGATCGCCGGTGAGTTGAAAGAACGACGTGCAAAGCGAGAAGACATTGATATTTCGCAAGTCAATCTCGCTATGGTTCATATTCACGATGTTACCATCAACTATGATTATTTGATTGATTTGATCGCCCGGATGGCTGACGAAGTTCACGCGAACGAAATGTCGAAAGCGGAAAGTACACGTGATGAAATCCATGTTGAAATTGCCAAGTCTGACAATGAAAAAGAAAAATCTAAGATGCGTAACTTTGTATCTAAGATTTTCTCGAAAGATTTTGAATTTGATAGTTATCCAGCACCTCGAAGTGTTGAAAAAATGAACCAAGCCATGGATAAAGCACAAAAGGAAACGAATATCCAGCTTGTAACGAATTTCATCCGCACTTGGGGGCTTGACAACAGCACAAAACCTAAGGAACTTGAAATGTTGATAAAAAAACACCGATTAGGTCAAGAGGATATGGATAAACAAGGTGAGATAACTGCAATCATGAATGATGCAAGGGCTGATTATAAAGAAATCGCAGTTGAAGAGATTGCAGCATTAACCTGGGTACGATACCGAATTGAATTCCGCAAGGCATTTTATGAAATGGCCGATGAAATTAAGAAGGGAGAATAGTCAAGTGATGAAATTATGCGGAATACAAAGAGGAGATCAAAAATGAGCGATAAAATAAAAAAAATGCCTGAAATCAGATTCGCAGGATTTACTGACGCTTGGGAACAGCGTAAGTTGGGGGAGATTTACACGGAAAGAAACGAAAGAGGTAATAATTCTTTACAAATTCTTTCGGTTTCAATTCATCACGGTATTTCAAACGGTGAATTAGACAGCAGTTCATTGGGTAAGAAAGTTCGCAGAAGTGAAGATAAATCCTTGTATAAAGGTGTGCGTTCCGGCGATCTAGTATTCAACATGATGCGTGCTTGGCAAGGAGCGATCGGCGTAGCAAAAATAGAAGGAATGGTAAGCCCTGCCTATATTACGGCCATTCCGAATGAAAAATTATTTCCGCCATTTATGGATTATTGCTTGCGGCGGCATGAGATAATTACCCAGATAGATAATTTTTCTTATGGGGTCACGGATTTCAGAAAAAGGCTGTATTGGGATTCGTTTTCCAAAGTTTCGTGTCTTATTCCTTCTGTTCCTGAACAAATCAAAATCAATTCGTTCTTCAATCAACTCGACAACCTCATCACCCTTCACCAGCGTAAGTTAGAACTATTGAAGGATACGAAAAAGGGCCTGCTTCAAAAAATGTTTCCGAAAGATGGAGCCGGTGTTCCTGAAATTCGCTTTGCAGGATTTACGGATGCTTGGGAACAGCGTAAGTTGAGTGACGTGCTAACTGAACGTAATGTTCAGCATCCACAAAACAAGAATTATCCACTAGTATCATTTACTGTTGAGAAAGGTGTTACACCTAAAACAGAACGTTACGAACGAGAACAGCTTGTTGTGGGTGATAAAGCTGCTAAAAAGTATAAAGCCACTGAGCTAAATGATATCGTCTATAATCCTGCTAACCTGAAGTTTGGTGCGATTTCACGAAATAGTTATGGAAAAGCGGTGTTCAGCCCAATCTATGTGACGTTCGAAGTAAATGACAAGTTAGCATTTCCAAGCTATGTCGAAATGTTCGTCACACGACAAGACTTTATTCGGTATTCATTACGGTATCAACAAGGTACTGTGTACGAACGCCAATCAGTTAGCCCGGAAGATTTATTGAGTTTGAAAATTTTATTGCCAGGCAAGGAGGAACAGCTCCAAATTGGTAATTTCTTTGAGCAACTCAACGTCACTATCGCTCTTCAGAAGCGTGAGTTAAATTCGCTTGAAAATTTGAAGAAATCACTGCTTCAACAAATGTTTATATAAGAAAAGGAGATTACACAAATGAGTAATGCAAGAGATATTACATCAAAGCTATGGGAAATGGCTAACAAACTACGTGGAACTATGGATGCAAGTGAGTACAAGAACTATATTTTGCCATTTATGTTCTATCGCTACTTATCAGAAAATCAAGATGAATACTTAAAAGTCAATGATTTGGAAGAGTTCTACGAAGTGACAGAAGAGACTGAAAAAGAAGATTACCTTGAAGAAATCAGTAAAGGTATTGGATATGCGATTGACCCAGCCTACACTTGGGATAAAATCGTATCAAAAATTGAAAATCACAAAATCAAAGCTAGTGATTTCCAAGACATGTTTGACTCGTTCAATACAAATGCCAAACGTAACGCGATCGCAGAAGCGGACTTTGCTAATGTATTTTCAGATGTTAACCTCGGGGACACACGTCTAGGCTCAAGTACAAACGAACGTGCAAAGGCTTTGAATGATATCGTTTTGATGATTAACGAGTTTACTTTCAAAGACGATTCCGGTCGTGACATTTTGGGTGACGTTTACGAGTATTTGATTGGGCAATTTGCTGCCAATGCTGGTAAAAAAGGTGGGGAATTCTATACACCTCATGAAGTTAGTCAAGTTTTGGCGAAAATTGTTACGATTGACGCAGCTGGTACTAGCAATCAATTCCGTGTATATGACCCTACTATGGGATCGGGTTCACTTCTATTGACAGTTCAAAAAGAATTGCCAAATGGTAACGAAGAAGGAAGCGTTGAGTTTTACGGTCAAGAGTTGAATACGACAACTTATAACTTGGCCCGCATGAACTTGATGATGCATGGGGTGAATTATCGCAATATGGAGTTGAAACGGGCAGACACACTTGATGCTGATTGGCCATTTGCAGAAAAAGATGGCACACAAATTCCTTTGAAGTTTGACGCGGTCGTATCAAACCCACCATATTCTCAGAATTGGGATACAAAAGACGTTGATCGAGAAAAAGATACACGTTTCAAGGGTTATGGTGTAGCACCTGCTTCTAAGGCAGATTATGCCTTTGTTCTTCATGGACTGTACCACTTGGATAAAGCTGGAACAATGGCTATCGTGTTACCGCATGGGGTACTTTTCCGTGGTGCGTCTGAAGGTAAAATCCGTAAAAATATCATCGACAACAATCTGTTAGATGCTGTTATTGGATTACCAGCTAACTTGTTCTATGGCACAAGCATCCCAACTTGTGTGCTGGTGGTCAAAGGTCGTGAAGCTCGGAAAAGTAAAGATATCTTGTTTATTGATGCTTCAAATGAGTTTGAAAAAGGAAAGAACCAAAACAAACTCTCTCCTAAAAACACCGAAAAAATTATCGAAACTTACAGTAACCGTAAAGACGTTGAGAAATATGCTCATGTGGCATCCTTGGATGAAATCAAAGAAAATGAGTACAATTTGAACATTCCACGTTATGTCGACAAGTTTGAAGAAGAAGGCGGTATTCCACTTTCACAAGTGGCTCAAGAGTTGTCAGAAGTAAAAGCAGATATTACGAATTCATATGAAAAATTGTTTGAGCTTTTGAACGAGTTGAACGGGACAACCGATGAAGCCAAAGAAGAACTGAGTAAATTTATTAATCTTTTAGGTAAATAATAGTGTTAGAAAAGAGCTAAGGAGGATTTTAAACCTTGGCTCTTTTCACAAACACTTGGGAACAGCGTAAGTTATTTTTGATGACCATTCACCAAAACAGGTGAAGTATGCTTTAGAAACTTTGATCAGACAAGCAGAATTAATGTATGGCATAAATTGTCCCCTCGCTTTTGAAATTATTCATTTATTCATCAACCTGAACCAATAACAGTCTATTCTTAAATCCCCCACGCTTTTCTTTCTTCTCCAGCCTTATCTGCTCAAACTCCTCTATGCTAATCCCCTGATTATCCAATATAGCATAAACGACCTCAACCAAATCCGCCAATTCTCCAACCTGGTCAGCAGTTTCAGCAGTAAGATATTCCTGAAGTTCCTCCTCTAACTTCATATCGAGCATGTCTGAGTAGTCATTGTCATCCAACACCATTATTGTTGCTTTCTTTCCTGAAGCTTCAATAATCTGTGGAATCTTATCACGGACTTAATTTGTTGTATACTTTCACCACTTAATCTCCCTTCGATATCTTAACCTTGACATGATATCCAAAACTTTCTGACTAGCCCATTGTTGATTGCCATTTCCAACTCTGAAACATGCTTGTCCTTGTGTTCCCGATTCAACAACGATTCAAGTAACCGTTGATTCCGTTGCTCTAGCTGCTCAATCATGGCTTCATGGGGAATAACATTTGATTTACTCGAGTTACACGATTGATGGGAAAATACCAGGTTCCATAGATCATCACTGTATAAATATGACCACGGAATGACATGGTCAATAGCCGGAGTTTCATTGATTATTTCATTGCCACAATGGAAGCATATACGTTTGGGATTCTCAACCTCGATTAAATCTGAGAACTTCGTTAGTGGCTTACGTCGAATTTTATCCTCATCAATGATTTTCACCTTTTTATAAATCCGCGGCGAGTGATTAAAGTTTTCAAGCATTTGTGACCATCTGTAGTTTACCGCATCGAATACGATCAAGCTGTTTTCTTTGAGTAGTTTCATATTATCGCTTGCAATGTATAATGAATCAGCATTACGCTCGTAGTTGTAAATACCATCAACTGTCTTTCCTTCAACGTTCAGAAAGCGATAGCTGACATCAGACTTTAAAGCAGTCTTGACTTGTTTAAGGGTTTTTTGGTATTGGTCCATGCAAATACTTTCTATATTTGATCGGAACAATTTAACTGGGTGGGTGATACCCGAAATTTGCTGATATACAGTGATCAGTTCTTTGACCAGCGATACTATCTTCGGAGGTTTGTTAGGATTAGGGCTTTGTTGCAAGTCAAAAAAAATTGTCTGTTCAAAGTAATACCGAATCACCTTTTTAGCAATTGTATCGAGTCCAATTTCAATTGTACCTCCGTACTGAGCATAATCATATTCAACAGCAATTTCAGTGATTGCTTTTGCCCACGCCGCTTTGTAAGTATTATCAAATGAACAATTTCGGATTATGTGTAGCCATTTTTCTAAGAATGTCATGTAAGACTCCTTTAGTTAAAGTTATGTATGAATCGACACTTTGGAAAGTTGCTGTATCCTTTTTGGCATTGTAGAGATTCGCTCCTTAACATGATAGATTTATTCTACAAGCCCTTATTTTTATTGTCCAACTAAGTGTAGCCGATCCACTCTGTTTGGTTTTTACATACGATAAGATTTAATTTGAAGTAAGAGAAATTAAGCTTCTCAGGAGTCACGCTAAGTAGTAAGATGTTAGTTAGAACTTTTATAAATTTAGATCATTTATGGTCATATTCAAGGAGGAAAGTAATTTGTTTGATTTAGATATTAAAGATAATATAAAATTAACACTTGAAGTCTCAGAAGGCTATCTTAGAAATATCATTGATAATCGCTTAAATGTTAAAAATTACAAAATGTTAATTCTTAATTTACATAATGCTTTAGAGCTGACTTTTAAATTTTTGTTGCAGTCTAGAAATGATTTTATGATTTATGAAATGCAAGACAGTAACTCTTATCAGAAAGTTATAAAAACTTACAAAAGTATGCATAAACAAAGGAGAGCTTTAAATGATAGCACGCTAATAGAAAATAAGTTACATACCGTTTCCTTTACTAAAGCTTATGAGATATTGGCTTATCTTTATAATGTTGAGGGATTTGATGAGAAATTTATTTTTAAATTAATGAAATTGGACACATTACGTAATGGTTTGACTCATTTTACAGCTAGAATAGAACATACTGACATAGTAGTTTTATACAATCTCTTTGAGGAATGTGTTAATTTATACAATTCCGAACTAGATAACCACAGACATGTACTTAGAAAGATTTTAGAGGGAGTTAATAATAAATTTATACCTAATCCAGATTTAGCTTATGAATTTTCAAATGCAATAAAGGATATCAAGATGAAGTTGTTGGATGAACCAATTATTATAGAACTTATTGGTTCGTTAATACAAAAATTGGGGCAAATAAATGAAGACATAAGTTTGAATGATTATGAAAGATTGATAAAATTTTTCTATGATGAACAAAGTATCGTGCAAAAAAATATTGAATTTCCCAAAAATGATCAAGACGAAATCCTCAAAGCATACGGTTATACTGATTTGGAGTCAGAGGAGGTTCGTAAGGAACGAAAAAAACAAGATATAGAGAACAAGACTAGAATGAAAAGAAGTATAAAAAGAATGAAAAGAATGAAGTTTATATACGATCAATCCGGTGGAAAAAAATCATCTATTTCATTTGATAAATTTCTTTTAAATTCAATTTTCATGATATTAGAATCAGAATTCATATACAGTAGGACATACTATGATTCTTATGATGTGGATTTGATGGGTGGATTAAGTTTAACAGTAAGTTGCAAAAATCTCATTTTAGACAAATGGGGTAATGACAAAGTTTTGATTTGTAAAGTATTTGACCTGTCTGAAGAGGAATACTTTAAGTTAGATTTTGAGGGGGATTTCTATTCTAACTCATTTTATGACGCAGAGGCTGATTTTCCCGATGATGAGTTGTAGGAATTTCAATCAGAAAACGTAGAAATCACAAATTTTATAAAGATGTAAAAGCCATATTTTATTCATACTAATCAAATTGAAGCTCGAGTGTCAAGGCCTAGCAACTGATGCTAGGTCTCTTCTTCATGTCTTTCTGGGGGATACATAATGACCAGTAAGGATCGGGAGCGCGATAATAATGATTTAATAATATAGTCTCTTTTCTCGTTTCCCAAAAAACTTCTTCTACTTTCAAAAATTATATTACACTAACTATTCAAATGAGAACGCATATTCGATATAATAAAATAAGAACATTAGTTCTGTGTTTAAACTAAAATATCGGAGGATTCGCATGATCAAAAAAAGACAATACCACCTATGGCAATATCAACTTGACGATGTAACAGAGCAAAATGGCGAATTTTCATTGGCCTACACTTTGGTAGATGCTAAACAAACAAGTGAAAACTTCATGTATTACATTTTGCACGAGAAAATAATGAATAAGAAATTCGATGCTACAGTAGAGTACATAACCAATCAAGATACTTCCAACCTAAAATCCAATAATAGCAAGCCGATCAGAAAAAAGAAGAATCTCCTCCCAATCATGACCATCGAGACTGGACGTGGACGTAGTGAAGAGGACAATGACAAACTCAAACGTTTACTGGAAAAGGGCTTTACCGCCATCTATACAAAGGCAAACGGTCAAGAGATTGCTCGCCATACCTATGTATTTCTGGATAATGTCCTTTCCGGTGCTCAGAACAAAGAATGTCGTCAGTTATTTGTACTGGAGAAATACGCTGAAGCGTTGAAAGTACATGTTTCCCTTGGAACCGAACCAACTAAATGCACCGTATCTAAAAACTTGACGCGCAATGCCCTAATGACAACAGATGTGTATCTCTGCCCTGTAAATATGAAGCAGCTAACCATCTGCATTCTCCCTGATAAAGAAATACCCGTAACGGAAGACGTAGAGATGATTCTTCCATATCATCGTACACCCAAAGAAGAGGACATGTACACTAAGCTTCAAGCTTATATGGAAGAAGAAAAACACTATGAAAAGCAGCGCCAAAAAATCAATCAAAAGGTCAAAGAGCATAAAATCGAACTTCCTATCGCACCTAACGATAGAGACCAATACAAAACGACTGGTCGCTGGGAAAGAGAGAATAGCAGACGAGTGTCTTTAGAGCACCTTAGTAAGCCTGCATGGAAAGTTGAAAAGAAAGATGGCGTTTCGGTTCCCGTATGGACTATCGATCAGACTAAGCCGTATGAGAAAAAAGAACTCCCCATCACACCATGGTCAACGGGGTTGCAATTAGCTGAAGTAAAAAATCATACGGTCATGGAAAATGTATTTGATGGTATGGGTTTGGTCTCAAAAGAGTTAGGACGGCAAATGGAAAGATTCCTTGAGGTAGACTATACGATTACAGGTTATCAATTACGCTTGCCAGCAATCAAAGGCTTTTTTCCTTGTGTAGATTTCCATGGATATTTCCGTAAGCATAACGTGAAGCGGATTCAGGATATATTCGGAACGTGGCATGATGTAGACAAGATCGATATTTTGACCACCGAGTCCATCTTTAAAGCGAAGCTGCAAGTGGTCGGAGAAAAGCCAGACGGTTCAGAGGAGAAAGCCTGGTTATTTCCCTCGATAGCAGCATACCAGTCTAAATTGATCGAGTATGGCTATGATGCGATTGGCATCTCCAATATTGCCAAGCCAGTACATGAACAATACCGAAAATCATCGTATCAGTTGTTATTGGCACTGGATTTGCAAGCAAGAGATGTCATTTGTTTATCCCATGTGCAGGGTGACCTCATATATCGTGCATTAAGTATCTACAGCAAAGAGGAGCTAGAATGGGAAGATCTCCGCTATTTGCAAGCATTTTTGCACTTGGTGTATCGGGAAAATTCAGATAATGGAATTGGTAAACAGTGTAGTGATGCTATTCATGCTCTACACCTTAATAAAAAATTGGCATTCGATCATAAAGTAAGGCAAACGATCAAGGAAGTAATCGATCATAAAATAGATGAAATGGGCTTGGGGAAGTTTTATGTTGAAGCCAAGTATCTGTATATGACACAAGATATTTTAGCGTTTTTGTCTTACGCTGCGGCAGCGGATCACTATACATGGAAATATACAGGGTTTCTTTCTGCCAAGCAGAGTTATTGTGGCGGCGCGATATTAGGCCAGAATCTATTTGCGAGAAATCCGATCATGTCCTTCAGTGAAATCACGCGAACCACATTTGTGGATTATGAAGGTGAGGATGCTGAGTTTATTCGTCATATCGACAACATTGTGCAGCTTCCTTTGGGGACAGAGCCAGATCGTCTTGGCGGCGCAGACAGGGACGGCGATGAATTACTGGTTTTGTCTACAGAATTAAATTTGGTCGAGACTCAGATTGAATACCTTCAGCAGTACAATTTTAAGGTTAATAACGAAAAAAGTGAACACCACGGTAAAAATCGGCTTGATCTGTTGAATGAGAATATTCAGCAGCATTTTGCGGAACGTTTTCCCGTTCAGGCTAAAGTATCGCTAGCAGACTATGTCATCGAGTCACTGGTACAAGTGAACGATGCAGATAAATCCACTGCCTCATCACAGGAATGGAACAAGGCAAATGTTATTGATTTTATTATTCGCTCTGAAGATAAAACGGGAGAAATCACCGATATTAATACGACGATTGAAAATATCGCTAACGCGAAGGGTAGGTTATTGCAATACAAGTTTCCGATTGCGATCATGAAGCATTTGCAGGCCCTATGTATAGATGCTTCCAAATCGGGTCTGTTCGACCAAGTTGTCATTCCAGATGTAATTCAATATCGGTTTGGAACGTTGAAGCCACAATTTACATTTTTCAAAGACGGAAAAACCTACAACAAGGATCGTGAGCACATCTCGGCCTTAGATCTGCTTGCTAATTCCATGTTTTCGTTTAAGAAATATGTAAACCAAATCATGCTGGAGGATACAGATCGAAAAATTAGAAAGCATCAGTTTGAGAATGTCTATCAGTATTTTCAAAATCCTGACTTGGATATAGTTTGTGTGGATCAAGCGATTGATGCGTTAAATGCAACCTATAAAGCGTTTTTGCAAAGAAATAAAGAGCTAACGCAAGAGAAGCAAAGCCTGAATCCATTCGCATCAGACGAGAAGCAGAAGCGATTGCGAAAAGAAGTGGATGCCAAATTTGCAGAGCTATATCGGGAAACGAAAGCAGCAGCAGAACACATATGTGATTGTCCTTCTCTACTTGCTACGGCTGCTGTGCGGAAGACTTACGTGGATTCCAAAGCGAAAAAATCGAATGAAAATTATTCCTTTTGTTGGGTGGTCGCCAGTGAAGGAATGCTGCAAAATGTACAGCTTCATTATGAGGGTAAAGATAAAGTTTATATCCAGCAGGCAAAAGAGAGCGATGAACGTACCTTTGAGTGGCTGGGCCATAACTATACTACGGTGATGAAACAAGAAGCTTATACATTACAATGGCCTGAAGGCAAAGATATGAGCATTCCTGACAAGTACCTCAAACGACAGGATGCGAAGCTCGATGATCTCATCGACTACAAAATTTCCTTGGTAAGCAGCGAAAAGAGGACATGGAATCCAAAAGAAGTAGCTGAGAAAATAGTGGGTCAGACGTATACCTTGTTTGATGACCGAGCCTGGCTTGGCGTGGCTGAAGGATTGAGCATTGCTCGCAAAGCAGGAGATTCCCTCCTCAATTGCTATATGAACAAGTCTATAACCATTAAGCACATTATAAAGACAACAAAGGCTTCCATCATTTGCCGGGTAGACTTTCGAGCTTAATGATGCGGCTTGTCAGCCGGTAGGGAGGGATGTGGGAGGAATTTACCTTTCACATTCCAATCATTAATATATTTGGAGGTCAGATATGGAAAGCAATACAATTGTCATTACTCAGTCTCGGATGGCAGGATGGTTGATGTTTAATCGGTTTCATAAAATGGATGAAAAAGTAGATTTAAAGGATTCGAATCGGAAAGTATTTATATTTAAGGATTCATCTCCATTAAGGAAGGCCATGGAACAATATAACGAATTTAAACAGGTAGTCGATAACATCTATTAATAAGGGGGATCATAACAATATGACAACAGCTTTAGAGAAGCACGATGATAAACACAAGTATTATATTGACCAATTCACCATTAACGGAAAACGGGTAGATGTACGAAAAAATAGCAATAGCAAACAAGTAGAAGCTTGGATAGATGGTATGTGGAAGCCGATCACCAAGGAAGATATCGATAAACAGTATCGGATACAGTTTGATTATCCTCCATATGAGTTGGAGTTTTCGTATAATGGTGGCAAAACGTGGTGGACATACACGGACGAAAAATATATGACCGATTCGGAACGAGCGTATCTCAAGAAGGAGATCGCGTTTTTTGAGAATTGGGAACTTGAACAACGTATTGAAGAGGAAGAACGGAAAGCGAATGATCCTGAATATCAAGAGTGGCTTGCCGAACAATATGAGGAATGGTTAGCTCACGAGGAAGAGTACTACCGGAATCAAAGCAATACTAAGCTTACATCTCATGTCGATATTGTAGATGTGTTCAAACGCGATGACGAGTCAGCAGGAGAGAATTCTCCCAAATCAATTGAGCATAATTATATGGAATACTTTGAGATTCACGGAACGCATAAGAAATTTCAACCAGTTTGGTATGCCAAAGATATTTTAGATCAGCATATGAAATGTTTTTCTGATGGTACGTTTTTGTATCGATATGATCAGGGCGTATATGTCAATGATGGTGAGCGTCACCTGGAGCAATTATCCGTTACCCTGCTGGATAATGAATTTCGCCATAGTCGGATTAAGGAAGCACGTTATTACATAGAGGCCCAAAGTTATATTGCAGGAACCCAAATGAATCTGTTGGACGACTATATTAATGTGAAAAACGGTCTGTTGAATTGGAAAACGGGAGAGTTAAGGGAGCATACGCCTGATAGACGGAGCACTATTCAATTTCCTGTCCTATATGATCCTACGGCTAATGACCCTGTCATGCTTAAGTTTATCGAATCTGTTCTGGAACAGGATACGCATGCAACATTGTTTGAAATGATCGGCTATTTTCTGATTCCTACCTTGGAGTATGAAAAAATATTTTTATTCACAGGTACGGGAAGCAACGGGAAATCGGTATTGATTAAAACGATTGAAACGATGATAGGCAAAGCGAATATATCCAAAGTTAAAATTCAAGATTTAGAAGGAGACAGATCAAGGTTTAAAATTGCTGAACTTTATGGAAAAGTGCTGAATTGCTTTACAGATATCCCTGCGGATGCATTGAACTCTACGGGGAACCTCAAGGTACTTGCCAGTGGTGAAGGATTAAATGCTGAGAAAAAGGGGAAAGATCCCTTTAACTTTGAGCCGTTTTGTAAACTGTTGTTTAGTGCAAATGAGTTGCCGAAAAGTAGTGATAACAGTGATGGATTTTTTAGAAGGCTGATGGTGTTTCCTTTTACTCGAAAGTTTACGGATCAACAAAAGGATACTAAATTAATTCATAAATTGACGACTCCATCTGCTTTATCGACATTATTGAATTATGCGCTTGAGGGATTAAGACGACTCGAACAACAAGGTGGATTTTCATATTCACAAACGATTAAGGATCAAGTTAAAACGTATCAAATGGAATCGGATGTCATTATGCTGTTCATAGATGAAGAATGTCAAATCGAAAGTGAAGCTTCAAAACAACATGAAAGCCGAATCGAATGTAAAAGGTTATATGCGAAGTATGCTGCATGGTGTAAACAAGGTGGATTTAAACCTGAAACGACGATTAAATTTAATAAGCATATCAAAGAAAAACTTAAGGATAAGGTGTATCAGAGGAAAGCCAGAACAACAAGTGGCAATTCAGTTCCGTGCTGGTTTGGCATCAAAATATAATGTTTCCTGTTTGGAGCATCCGTTTCCTGTTCGTTTTCTGTTTTAAATACAATTGGAAACAGAAAAATAGTTTGTTTACATAGAGAATTATGAGTTTGTTTCCATGTTTCCTGTTTTTTTAACTCTTAAGAGAAATACATATAAATAATATTTGATCGAATATTATGTGCTGGTGAAGAGTGTATATGTGATAAGGAGTGCTCAAAACTGGAAACATGGAAACAGCTTTTAAAAATCCGCTATTATATTGGAGAAATTGAAGTGAAGATAGGAATTTGGCGTTATAAAATTGGAAACAAACGGACGGAAAATAGGAAACATGTTTATAGATGGATTTATACAATGGGCTTGTCAGCCCGTAGAGAGGCTGTGATAGGATATGAATACATATGTCTAGCCATGAATTTTAGAGTAAAGGGATGGTTGGAGTTGAGAAAGTGAACTTAATTAGCCGAAATGGGGTTGGGTGTGGGAGGGGAAACATCGGCAGGCGATACTACCGTTTACGAAGCGTAGCGAAGTGGTTTTATCGCGATTTTGAGTTTCCCCTATCCCACGTATAGACCATACATACATTCAGCAGCATTCATACACGTAATCAGATTCATTTTATTGGATAGGATACCACTTTGAAATTTACCACTTACATATTCAAATTTATCTTGCTGAATATGAATTGGAGATTTGTCTTACATAGTAATAAGATATGTCACGTGACACAATATTGAAAATTAAAAAATACATATTATACACGGGAACTCTGGCTATGAGCTAGGGTTCCTTTTTCATTTAGAGAGGAGAAATTAGGATGATTGTATTGTTACTAGCATTAGCTATAGAAATCTGTATTTGGCTTAGCATATTCTTCACTGTAATTCTGAGTGAGAGGAGAATGAGACGGATTGGAAATCAAATTTGTAAACGTAGAAATGCCCATACCATACATAAAAAACGCCAAAAACAATGAGAAAGCTATAGACATAAAGGAGCAAGTGTTATAAATGAAATGGATGAAATTGAAGATCGATCAACTGGTACATGCCGAATATAATCCAAGGAAGGATTTAAAAGCGGGTGATCCAGAATTTGAAAAGATCAGGAATAGTGTTATCGAATTCGGTTATTGTGAACCAATTATTTGTAATAGTGATTATACCATTGTAGGAGGTCACCAACGAGCCAAAGTGTTGAAGGCACTCGGCTACGATGAAGTCGATTGTGTCATAGTCGATGTGAATAAGTCGAAAGAAAAAGCCCTGAACATAGCGCTCAATAAAATTACAGGGGAGTGGGACTTTTACGCACTGGCTACATTATTAGATGAGTTAAAAGAAGCAGAATATAATATTGAGTTGACAGGCTTTGATTGGTCTGAAGCAGAGAAGTTGCTAGATACATTGCACGAAGATACAGTAGATGATGAGGATGATTTTAATGTAGAAGAAGCATTATCTGAGCATCCGATCACTCGAAAAGGTGACATTTGGCTACTTGGTAAGCATAGGCTCATATGCGGTAACTCGACTAACCCGCAGGATATCGCAACATTGATGGATGGTAAGAAGGCTCAACTTATTGTAACTGATCCACCCTATAATGTGGATTATACAGGTAAAACCAAGGATGCATTGAAAATAGAGAACGATAAAATGGACAATTACCAGTTTTATAATTTCCTATTGGCTGCCTATACTCGAATGTTTGAAGTAGCAGATGATGGAGCAAGTATTTATGTTTTCCATGCGGATAGTGAAGGTTTGAATTTTAGGAAGGCATTTATTGAAGCCGGATTCAAACTGGCACAATGCTGCATATGGGCTAAACAGGCTATGGTAATGGGCAGAAGTGATTATCACTGGATGCACGAACCCGTATTGTACGGTTGGAAGCCAACTAGTGGACACTACTGGAACAGTGATCGTAAGCAGACTACATTATGGCAATTTGATCGTCCCTTTCGCAATGAATATCATCCAACGATGAAGCCGATTCCCCTGATTAGTTACCCAATTAAAAATTCCAGTAAGCTTGGTGACATCGTGTTTGATCCATTTGGTGGTTCAGGTTCAACATTGATTGCTTGTGAGGAAACGGATCGGATTTGCTATACCAGTGAGCTTGATCCTAAATATGTAGATGTGATTGTGAAGCGATATATTGCCCATATTGGCAGCGATAATGGCGTATATTTGATTCGGGATGGTAAGCAGTATGACTATCATGTAGTTGTTGCTGAGTCGGCAAGGTCAGAGGTATCATGTGCTGACTAAACCGAAAGAGTGATTTGAATTGGGTAAGGCAAAAGTGAATATGGTGATTCGATTCCTGAAGGGCATGCAAGCCGAAAAGGTGAATGTGCTAGGGACTGATGAAGCTATGGAGGACAATGAGTTGATTCAGAAGGTAATTGAGGATATCAAGTTGTTTTACGAAGTTGAATTGGAAGGGTAAGCTGATACATATGGGGAATGGGCTATTATAGTCTGTTCCCTTTTTTCGTGATGGAGGTGAGTTAATGAGCAAAAATAATGAAAAGCCAAAAAGAAATAAGCCAAAGATACTGACCAAGTATGATCAATTTGTTGTGCCAAGACTCAGGGATATTCCCGTTTGGATACGTGAAGGAGCAACAGATGAAGAGATTGCGAAACGGCTAAATATTCATATTTGGACATTAGGTGACTATCGTAGAAAACATCCCAAATTTGCTGAAGCATTGGAACGTCCAACCAAGTGGGAAACACATGTATATCCTCGGTTAGCGGAGATTCAGCAATGGTTCGAAGAAGGCGTGAACGCGGAGGACATCATCAGGAAACTCGACATTGGTAAAACGACTTGGTACGAATATATAGATAAACATCCGATGCTGGCTGAACTAGTCAAATGGAGCAGATCTGTCCCTATCTCACACGTAGAAAATTCACTTTTGAAAGCTGCTACAGGCTATGAATATGAAGAAATTAAAACGATTATTGAAGAGGACAAAAATGGAAAAAAGAAGACGCGCATTGAGAAAGTGAAAAGATATCAGCCTCCCAATCCGACAGCGATGATCTTCTACTTAAAGAACCGCGCACCTAACGAGTGGAATGATCGACGTGAGCTGGTAGTCAATACGAAGGCACTGGAACAGGAACGGAAGCAGCTATTTTTGGATATGATTGAAGCCGATGTAGTGGATGCCGATTATGAAGCTATTGAGGAATCGGTCGAGATTGAGGAAGGATACATGGAGTCAGAAGATTTACAGTCATAACGTTATGTCGTCAGTATTTGTATAGATAAACGCCAGTTTCAGCCCTGAATTAGCCTGTAAATTGCCCAAACTAAGTGCATAAGATAGGTTATGCAAACGGTGGACTTTGCCCCACATCAACGGTATGATGTGACACACAAAGCGAAGGGTGGGGCGAATATGGAGTATATTCAAGGATTTGAAGCGCATTTACGGAGCAAGGATCGGAGCGAGAACACGGTTTCCTGCTATATTCGGGACGTGTTACAGTTCATAGTCTGGTATCGGGGCAAGACGGAATATGGATTGGATCAGTGGATTGAATTGGATGGCGTAGAATACAAGAAATATCTGCAAAGCACCAACCAAGCGATACTCACCATTAACCGAAAAATTGCCAGTGTCAACGTATTTGCACAGTGGATGCACCAACAAGGATATATATCAGAAGAATTACATATCGAAGCGGTAAGGAATAAGGTTGTGCGGCAATACAAAGGGTTAGCGGAAAAGGATTTGTGGAAGCTGAGAAATGAAATTCACCGTAGGAGCAATCGTATGCACATTTGTATGGTCGAATTATTGATTGGGACTGGCATACGAGTAAGCGAATTGGTTGGCATTAAGCTGAAGGATATTGAGATAAGTGAACGCAAAGGTTTATTGAGGATACTTGGCAAAGGAAATGCCTATCGTACCATTCCATTAAATAAGGATGTACGAAAAGCCATTACCCGATATCTCGAAGTTAGGCCACAAGTTGAATCGGAACACTTATTTATTGGGCAGCGTGGTGCTTTGGAACGGAATGCGGTCAACCTGATCCTGAACAAATACGGAAATCGGATAAACGTGAAGGTGACACCACATATGCTCAGGCATACGTTAGGATATAAGTTGGTGAAAACAACTCCTTTGACGACCATCCAGCAAATCCTTGGACATGATCACGTAGCAACAACGAATATCTATACGCTAACAACGCAGCAGGATATGGCTGAAGCTTTGGCAAATATCGAGTGGTGAGCAGCCACTCTTTTTTCCGTGGATGGAGGGGGTCTTCTATGTAGATAAACGGAGCCGCCAGCAAAGGGTGCAGAAATTTTTGTGATGATTTTACGGTACATATGAGAAAGGAGCCACTACTATTGAAACAATAAAGCAAGAAGCTGAGCGTCAGGCTGAGTTGCTGAAGCAGTATATGGAGAAGCATTTTAAGCCGCCCAAAATGAAACAACTGATCGAAACGTTCTCTTTTTCTGAACTTCGTAAGCTTATTGGTGAGATGGACATTGAATTTTTCGCTTTAGCCTATTTCCCTAAATATTTTGATCGAGCGTTTGGACAGTTCCACAAAGAGCTATTCACGGAATTAAGGCATATGCTTGCGAATACAGGACTGATTACGGCTTTCGGCCTCCCTAGAGAGCATGGAAAGTCCACGATCAGCTCTTTTTTATTTCCGCTGTATGCCACGCTTTATGATAAATCACAGTTTACATTGATTATATCTGCCACAGAGCAAATTGCTCTTCCGTTCCTTGATATGATCAAAGATGAGTTAGAAACGAATCAGATGCTGATTGAGGATTTCGGTATTCGTAAAGGTAGTCGCTGGAACAACAATGAGATATGGTTGAAAAGTAAAGGTGGGCTGGACTCCTGCATTATGATTCGTGGGATTGACGGTAGTTTGAGAGGTATTCACTATAAGCATCATCGTCCTACGCTAGTTCTAATGGATGATTTGCTCAAGGAGGATACGGCTCGATCCGAAGCTAAGCGAGAACAAATTAAAAATACGTTTACGGATGTTATTCTGCCTATTGGCACAAGGGATACGAATATTCTAATCTGTGGAACCATTCTAAACGAAGAGGATATTATGGCCGATTTGCTCAAAGGTAAAATCCCTGGTGTGCGAAGTGTTCGTAAAGCAGCCGTGCTTCAGTTTTCAGAGCGTGATGATCTATGGTCAGAGTGGGAGCGACAATATAATAATCTCCAAGACGAGGATAGGATCAATACGGCTTTGTCTTTCTTTATGGCCCATGAAAAAGAAATGCTAGACGGTACGAAAATCCTATGGAGCGAGTATTTGGACTATTATTATTTGATGTGCAAGAAGCAAGCCATGGGTGAAAAGTCATTTTATAAAGAGTTACAAAATGATCCGCGTTCAACTGACGAATATATATTTCAGAATCTCATGTACTGGGACAGGTTGCCTGAGTTTGAGGAGATGGAACTTGCCATGTACATTGATCCAGCCATTAAAGCAGGAAAGAAAAACGACTATTCTGCGGTTTCAATTATTGGTCAACACAGGAAGACAAAGCAGATGTATGTGGTTGACGGTAATATTTATAAACTGTTGCCGGATGATTTGTTTCAAATCGCCATTGAGAAGTTGAAGCTTTATCCCGTAGATAAGCTTGGTTTTGAGGTGAATCAGGCACAGAGTTATATGAAGCAAAAGTTTGAAGAAGAGCTATGGAAGGCGAATATACATACACCCGTAGAAAGTGTTCATTCCAAGGGACAGAAGCATGAACGAATTATTAGCTTGGAGCCAGAAATCAAGAAAGGTCATATTCTGTTCAATGCAGATAACCTCAGATACAACCATCAAGTGAAGGACTACAATCGAAATTGTACATACGACGATGCTCCAGATAGTTTATATGGGGCTGTTCAATTGATTCAGTCGGTCAAGAGTCTGAAATTTTATGATCGAAGTTTGTTGTTTTGAGGCTTCTGTCAAAACTCAATTTTTATTTTATCCAATCTAATGGAAAGGTTAGTTGAAAATACTTACTATTTACATGAGAACATACATTCTGTATCATGGTAATATGATTTCCAAATTCAGGAGACATATTTGCTGTGGGAACGTATATTCAGAATTAGAAGAATCCTATTATTATTGATGATGAGAAGAAAGGAGAAGAGAAAATGACGAAAACTGGAATTGTTTTGGTTGCCAGCGTATCTATAATTCGAGCAGATAAAGTGTTGATAATAAAAGAAAATAAACACACTGCCAGAAATAAATGGAACTTTCCAGGTGGGAGGATAGAGCTTGGTGAAGATATCCTAGACGCCGCACGTAGAGAAGTAAAAGAAGAAACCGGGTATGATGTCAAACTTACAGGAACAACAGGCATCTATAATTTTATGAGCAGCACAAACAATCAAGTCATTATGTTTCATTTTACTGGTGAAATTATTGGAGGTTCTCTGCAAATAGATAACATTGAGATCAGTGAATGTAAGTGGATTACAGTATCCGATTTATTGATTCCTAACCTATACGAAATTCGTGAGATAGATGTTATTAAACAAATTGTGAAAAATATCATAAATGAAAATAATTATTCATTATCTCTATATAACCAAAAATTAGGTATGTAGACACTACGCTAACAGGTAACTACTTTATTATAGGTGGTTCCTTTATTTGTGAAAAAATTAAAACCAACAATTACATAGTCCATTTTGAAAGGAAGAACCTATTTGCAAATAACCGAACAAATCATAGTAGAGTGTCTAAATGAACTCTACTCGATTGCAATAGCCAAACAGAAATATGCAGATTACTACAATGGTCAGCATGCTATTCTCAAGAACTATGCGATGCAAGAAAGCCGCAGTAACCAAAAGCTCATTTTCAACTTTCCACGTAAGTTCGTAGATAATGAAGTCGGCTACCTGCTCGGTAAGCCAGTAAACTATGTGTCCAAGTCGGATCAGGATGAAGCCATACATAACATAGACGTACATATGAGTCATTGGGACAAAGAGCATAATCTACAGCTTCGGAAACAATCTGAAATATTCGGTGAAAGTATTGAATTGAACTATATCGACTCGGATGGTCAGTTTTCAGCCACTGTATTATCCCCTTTGAATGCGTATGTGTTGGAGGACGGAACAGCAGAAAGAAACGTATTACTTGGCCTACATAAATTTACGAAGCGGTTTGATAAGCAAGTCTATCTGGACGTGTATACCGACCATGAAATTCTACACTATACAATCGACAGTGATGATAAAGGCAATCAAATAAAGCAAAACCAAGCACCCGAACTGAAATATATCGGCAAACATAATCACATCTTTGGAAGAGTCCCGCTTATCTCCTGTCCAGCCAATACGGAGAGAAAAAGTGGCTTCCATGATGTGATTTCTTTATTTGATGCCTATAATGCGTTGAATTCCGATTTGGTCAATGAAATTGCAGATCATCGTAACGCCTATCTCGTGATTGAGAATGCCAAGCTGGAAGCTGAAGATTTATTGAATATGAAGAAGATGGGCATTATTCAAGTTCCAACTGGGGGAAAGGTGAGTTGGCTTGCGAAGGAAATTAATGATTCTTTTGTAAAGAACGAGTTGGATAACATTGAACGAAAAATTTTCGACATGATGGATCAGGCCAACTTTAATGAAAGCTGGGCCAGTAATACGTCTTCCTTAGCGCTGAGAAACAAGCTGCTGAATTTGGAGAATCGAGTGGCAATGCGTGAAGCGTTGATGGAAAAGGCGATCAAGCAGCGTTTACGGAATTTCTTCACCTACCTACACATTAAAGAAGGAGTTCAATACGATTATAGGGATATCGCCGTGAAGTTTACTCGTAACTTGCCGACAGACTTGGTGGGGATGGCTGATGTGATCGTTAAATTGCAGCAAGTCGTATCTCAGGAAACGTTGCTAACACTGTTACCGTTTGTAGAGAATCCCAAGCTGGAATTCAATAAATTTCATCCAGAACAGCAGCGATTAATTGCTACGGATAAGGAGGTATCAGATGCAGAATAAAAATAAAATCAAACGGCTGGTTAAGAATAGTTGTGCGTGTTATTTCGGAACGAAACATGGCATCTCGAATTATTGCTGTTTACAAGATGGCCCATGTGTATTTTTCGCTCAAGATGATGATCTGCCCCGTTGTAGCTATCTTGAAAATGGAGTGCTGCCAATAGACGAGAAGCTGGAGCGAGAATATAAGTCTGAACGTAATGTAGAGACTGAGCCTAAGACAGCGAAGCTGAGGGTGAACTGTACACGTTGTGGAGGAACATTTTCGGCAAATTCGAATCGGCAGAAATGTTGTGAGAAGTGTAGAGGTAAAGCGAGAAAAGAAAATATAAGGATGCGTGTTCGGAAGTTCAGACAAAAAGACGGCTCGATGTAACGCTTTAGAGGTGGGAAAAAACCCTATAAACAAAGGGTTAAAAATAGGCAAAAATGAGGAGTTGGCATGCTTGTACCATTTCGTCACTTTTACGTTTTTTAAAGCGTTACATCATTGTACTGAGCATGATATTCAATATGATGCAGCTTCAGCATTCATACACGTTTCTGAAGTTTAGGCAAACAATAGACTCGGTGTTACGCTTTAGGCTACCAAAAAGCCATATAAACAAAGGATGAAAAATACCTAAAAGTGGGGAGTTGGTATGTTTGTACCTTTTCCTCGTTTTTGTGATTTCTAAAGCGTAACAACACTGTCCTGAGCATGACATTAAACGGCTCCATACATACATAAGCGTGTTCGGTTCTGTGAGTCGAATGGGCGATAAAGGAGATTATCTAAAATGAATTTAGAACAAGTGAAGCAGTTGATTGAAGAAAACCAAACGAATGAGGAATGGCAAACGTATCTTCAGGGTTTGAATCCGTATAGCGTGGAGGGGATGGAGCAATATATCCAATCTAATCAGCAAGCAAAAAGTTGGTTCGATAGCACCGTGGACAAACGATCCGCTAAATCACTGGAAACGTGGAAAGCCAATCATTTGGAAAGTGCAGTGGATGCTGAGATCAAGAAGCGATTCCCGACTAAGGATGAGAAAGAAATTGAAGTGGAGAAGCTACGTGCTGAAGTAGAGCACATGAAGTTAGAGAAGCAGCGTGAACGGTTAACCAGTCAAGCGATTAAAATTGCATCCGAAAAGAAACTTCCACTCCCGTTAGTGGATTTTTTTATTGGTACAGATGAAGAAGCGACGACAGCAAATTTGGCTATGTTGGAACAATCGTTACAATTGGCAATTCAACAGCAAGTGGAGCAACGGCTCAAAGGGGATGGATATACCCCTCCGGCTAGTTC
The DNA here is from genome assembly GCF_038592985.1 of Paenibacillus sp. FSL R10-2782. Taxonomy (NCBI): domain Bacteria; kingdom Bacillati; phylum Bacillota; class Bacilli; order Caryophanales; family Paenibacillaceae; genus Paenibacillus; species Paenibacillus sp. FSL R10-2782. Next base: position 967,760 of record NZ_CP151951.1, read on the forward strand.
AACGAGTAGCACATTCACATTGGATGCGATTAAAGGCATGTCCCAAAACGAGATCAATCAGCATTGGGATCAAGTCAAACAAGCTTTACAAAACAAACAATAATAAACGAAAAGGACAAGGTGAATAGATATGTCAGTACAGAATTTTATTCCTACGATTTGGAGCGCACGTTTAAATGAGAGTTTGAAAAAGAATCTGGTATATGGAAATGTGGTCAACACCGATTATGAAGGTGAGATTCAAGGCCAAGGCTCTACAGTAAAGATCAATTCGATTGGAGCGGTGACGATTGGCAATTATGATAAAGCTGCAGGTATCGGGAATCCACAGGAACTGGATGCTACGCAAAAAACGTTGGTGATTGATCAAGCGAAGTATTTCAATTTTCAAGTGGATGATGTAGATGCTGCTCAAGCGAATGTAAATCTACTGGATGGTGGAATCGTGGAAGCTTCGTATGGACTCGCCAATGTAGTCGATCAGTATCTTGCTGGATTTTATACAGAGGTCAAAGCTGAAAATACGATGGGTAACGATGCAACGCCGATAATTCCTACAAAAGATACAGCCTATGATTTACTGATTGATTTAGGTGTGCTATTGGACGAAAATAATGTACCTGAATCGGAACGTTTTGTAGTGGTTCCTGCATGGTACTATGGCTTGCTGCTGAAAGATGCCCGTTTCACCAAAGACCCGAATCTTATCCGCACAGGCTATGTGGGAGATATTGATGGCATGACCGTTTATAAATCCAACAATGTGCCAAATACCGCAGGAGCTAAGTATAAAATTATTGCAGGTCATAAAAGTGCCATTTCCTTTGCAGGTCAAGTGGATTCGGTGGAAGCATTCAGACCAGAGAAACAATTTTCAGATGCAGTGAAAGGGTTGCAAGTATTCGGAGCCAAATGTATCAAGCCGGAAGCCATCACTGTACTTACAGCGAATAAGTCTTAATTGAAAGTAGATGATATGAGAACACATTATAATAGAAGAAACACGTTCGGGGTGTCCGTTTTGGATGCCCTATTTTATTTTTTTGGAGGGTAATAAGATGTGGTTTTTGAATCAGGAAACAGGATGTATATGGGAAGTCACAGATCAGGAGTTAATGCTGCGGTTACAGGCCAGTGGGCATTATGAGCAAGTGGAGGAATCTCAACCAGATGAGACTGAAGAAGATGAACCTGTAACGAAAGTTCAAGCTGCCAAGAACATGAAGCGTAACGAGAAGGCACAGGTAAAGGAGGAACAGGAGCCAGCACATGAGTGAGCTAATGGATTTGATGAAACGATTATTAGGCATGGAACCAACGGACATATCCAAGGATGATATCCTAATCCACTATTTGAATAAAGCGAGGAGTAATATTTATGGCTATTGTAATGTCTTAACACTACCAGTGGAATATGATGAAGTCATGGTCGATTATGCTGTGTATCTTTATAAAAATAGGGATTCGGTTGGACTTATAACTAAGCAAGAAGGTGAACGCTCAGCTACCTATGAAACAGGGATTCCGACAAATATTCGACTGGCTCTTCCTCTGCCTAAAATCAAGGTCGGAACAGATTAATGTTCTACGATACGAAGTTGGAAATTTTAGATGCTGAATTCATACCTATTCGGTCAATGATGGCAGATGTACAACCTTATCGTAAAAGCTTTTCATTTGAAGATGGTTACACACTGGAGACTACATATCGAGCTTTCTGTCCACTGGAATCTTTATTGCTGTCGAACTGCTATATTCGAATTAGCGAAGATATTTTTATTATTTTGGATAAGAAGGAATGGAGTGATTATGTGGAGTTGTACCTGTATCGCTGCAAGCCAGATTTTGGTTTGGAGGTGGAGGAGTGACAAGGAGCCTAGAGCCGATGATAGATTTCTTCCTGCGAGAGAAAGGCGAGCTTGTACACATAAACGGTGTAAGACAGCTTGGTCTGATTCGAGATGCGACAGATACCATTCGGATGACCGATGAAAAAATTATTCGAGCAGCAACACCTTTACAAACAGGTGATATCGTAGATTATCGCTATGAACGATATTTAGTTATCAGTCAGGTGGATCGAAATGAACAGTCTTGTCGAGGCAGAATGAAAAAATGTAATCAACGGCTGGCTTTGAACTGGAACGGGCAGATAAAATGGATTGATGCTGTGGTGGAAGCCAGAACGTTTTCAACGGAAACAGGTAAAGTTATCTCCATGCCAGAGGGACATATCCTGGTTACAGTACAGGACAACGCAGATACGAAGGGCATTACATTAAGCCAACGATTCTATATGACTCATCAGCCATTTAAAGTGACTGGAATTGACCGCACGATGAATGGCATCATCCAGTTAAGCTGCACATTGGATAGCATAAATACAGCTTATGATGACTTGGAAAATAACATCGCAGACCGATGGAAATATGAGATTGCTCATACCTACGCATTACATATCAATCACGGAACGATAACCTATGTACGGCTCAACGAAATAATACCGTTGAATGTGACCGCTACGGATAACGGGAATGAGATGGTTAATCCAGCCATAACTTTCATTTCAAGCGATCCGAATGTGGTTAGTGTAGATCAGCAAGGCCAGATTATGGGCATCGCTTTAGGACAAGCAAGCATCACCGCAAAACTAACGTATCATCCGACAGTACGAAGTACCATTGAATTGAGAGTCGTTGAAACGGGAACGCATATCTATTCGATAGCCATTATCGGCAATCCCATCCTCAAAACAGGACAAAGTGCATCATACTTCAGCCATATCTATGACAATGGAGTGGAAGTGTTTGACCAGTCGGTAGAGTGGAGCTTATGGAACCAAGATGATTCAATTCCGATCATGGGGAGCATAACAGCCAGCACAGGAAATAGCGTAACCATAAAAGCAGGAAGCAGTAGTGGAGCAATCAACAAAGCCCTTGTACTGACTGCCATCTTAGTAAGCGATCATAGCATTACTACAGAAAAGACCATTAGCCTTAAGAATTTATTCTAAGCATTATATCTATCGGCTTGCCTTAGAGGTGAGCCATTTTTATTTCAAAGGAGCACATACATATGCAACGAAAATCCATCGACTACTTGCTCAGTCTAAGCCTATTAAAGCAATTGAGATCACAAAATGTCATTACAGAAGAAGAGTTCATCGCGATTGATGAGCTTAATAAAAAGTCTTTCAAATAGCTATAACATGGGCAGAAATGGACTTGATGATGTGCCGCAAGCATTATACCATGTGACCGTATAAAGAAGATATCGAAGGGAGAAACACCTATGGCCCAAGCTACAACCGCAAAAAAAGTCGTGATCGTTCCCATTAAAACGATGGACATCGTAGAAGGAATTCAATCGATTCAAAAGAAGAAAGTCGCTGCCTATTGTCGGGTCAGTACCGATTCCGAGGAGCAAAAGGAAAGCTATACCAATCAGGTCAACCATTATACCCAATACATTCAAAACAACTTGGAATGGGAAATGGCTGATATTTACGCCGATGAAGGGATCACTGGAACCAGTACCAAAAATAGAACACATTTTAATCGGATGATACAGGATGCTCGAAATGGTAAACTGGATCTCATTCTGGTCAAGTCGATTTCAAGATTTGCTAGGAATACACTAGATTTATTAAAATATGTACGGGAACTGAAAAGTCTCGGAGTCGCCGTATTCTTTGAACGGGAGAACATTAATACGCTAGATACCACAGGTGAGGTATTGCTGACCATCCTGAGTTCCCTTGCCCAAGACGAGAGTCGGAATATTTCTGAAAATAGTCGATGGGGCATATTACGTGGCTTTCAAAACGGCAAAGTCTTCTGCAACACGAATCGTTTCCTCGGCTACGATAAGGATGAACAGGGTGAATTGGTGATTAACGAGTCGGAAGCAGAGATTGTACGCAGAATATACGAGGAGTATTTGGATGGCAAAAGCTATCAGGCGATAGCCAGAGGTTTGATGCGAGATCACATTAAAACAGTCACGGGTGGCGATACGTGGTGGGATTCCTCCATTACCTTAATTCTGACCAATGAGAAATATTACGGAGCTTTGCTTCAGCAAAAGACGGTAACGGTAGATTTTCTAACCCACAAACGAATAAGAAATAAAGGACAGGAGCAGCAATATTTAATTGAGGACAACCATGAACCGATTGTATCGAAGGAAATATTTGAAGCGGTGCAAAAGGAAAAGGAACGGAGGGCCAAGCTGAAAGGTAATGTCATGGGGGATAGTAAAAGATACTCCAGTAAATATGCACTAAGCAGTAAAGTATATTGTGGATGCTGTGGAGCCATTTTCAAACGCCGAACCTGGAACAGCAATAACCCATCCAAAAAAGTGGTATGGCAATGCAAAACGTATGTCAATGAAGGTAAAGCAGCATGTGATGCCAAATCAGTCGATGAACAAGTATTACATTCCGCGTTTGTACGATTGTTCAATCGGATGTATGAGAATAAGAAAGGATTCATAAAGACGTTGAAAGCCAATATTGAATCGGTGCTTTCCAGCAAAGTAGGGCAAGAACCGCTATTGGACATTGAAGGAAAGATGCACCAATTGAAATCCGACCTGAAGGAATTAGTGAATCTTAAGCTACGGAATCAGATTGATGAGATTGTATATGATGAAGAAACGAACAGACTTTCCAATGAACTCAACGAGCTACGACAACAGAAGCTGACACTGGAGGAAGAGAATGAGCAGCAAGCAAAAATCAAGGAGCGTGTAGATGAAATTATACAAGTACTAAACTTACGGGAAGATGTACTGGAACAATTTGATGATAACCTATTCAATGCGTTGGTGGAGAAGATAACCGTTCTCTCACCAGCGCATTTTATTTTTACCTTGAAAAGTGGAATGAGCATAGACGAAATATTGGACTAACGAAACCATAGGCTGTAACGATCAATAGGCTAGAGAATATTTGTGGGTTGTATGACGGGAAGAATCAATCGAATCCCGTCTTTCACTCCTTCCATGTAGATGGATTGCTTATCCTGACTTAGCTGATAACCTATGGCTTCTTCCCATTCAGATAGCAGACGTTGAATATCTTCGTTTTGGTTGGTTTTGAATTGATCCATTTGAGTGAATAGATTTTTGTCCTCAGATAAACATGAAGCCTGTTGTTCACTAGCGAGTTCTAATTGATAAAAACGTTGGCGTAATGCTTCGAGAAACCAATCTGGCCAATTTGACATAACACATTTCCCCTCCCGTGGTTTGAGTGTGTGTATGGTAACTCTGATGGGGAGGGATGGCAAGTTATTGTTTTGTGCAGGAAAGATGGATTATTATGATTTTTTAACCTTTTTATTTTGATTATACAAAAAAGCTCATTCCTACTCATGATTCAAGTTGGAACAAGCTTTTTAAAGTTCATCAAGTGTTTGTTAATTTGTTCAGTGTTTGGTTTGTTGGTGGTATTGCACTCTTATTGTCGGAGTTAATAGCTCTATTTCAACTTTATGTTAATCTTCATAGTCATCTTCTACTTTAGGTATGAATGGAGACAAGAAAGGGTCTGTGTGTTCAGTCAATTCACCTCGAATTAATGTATGAACCCTAAATTCATTAAATAGTTTCATATCATCACTATCCCTTACATATAAAATTCCATATGAGCCGGGAGCAAACTCACCCACTCTTTTTAATAATTCTATGGGATTATGTTTAGCTGTAGGTTTATGATTATTAAGACCTGCTATCCAGAGTTGAAAATCTCCATTTACGGCTCTTAAATCCAAAACGCCAGAAGGCCAATCTAATTCATTCAAAAAGTTCTGTATCTCTTGAATGACTAAAATTAATTTTTCATCATCATCTTCAAATGAGGAACTTTCTCTAATGGTTGCCCACCCGTGATACTCAAACATTTCTTCTCATCCTCTCATGGTATAAGGGGTTTAGTATCAATAATTATTTCTACACCATATCTTTCGGCATATTCTTTAAGTTGTCTTAGCACTCTATCATCAGGCTTACCTTCAAAGTGAAAGTACGCTTTTCTGTTCGTCTCAATTGCTGCTTCAATCGTAGCTTTCGCTTGTTTTCTAAATTGCTTATCTAAACTGTTCAACGGTGGTTTGGTTTGAGCAATGTACTGGTCGCTTACCGTATCAAACTCACGTCCCTTAGGGTCATTGCTAAATTTAACTCTGGCTTCTCCACCTAGTTTTTCTGCTAACATATCAGCTGCTTCATCTTCCTTAGGAACCTTTACTAATTTCCCTGAATATTGTCCATTATTTGAATTTCCAGTTTTACCCGTCCCCTCAGGAGTTTTACTCGGATTCGTTGATTTAGGTGTCTCCTTAGGCCTACTAGAATTTGCCCCATTATAAATCGGCGAATCATTGAATTCATCAATCGGCTTGTTTACACCTGGGCCACCTTTTGGGTTGGGTTTTACAGGCGGATTCTCTACAATAGGTGGTTGGCTGGGCCTAGCAGGAGGCCTTCCAGCAGTCCCCATACCGATACGAGCTCCTACAACCCCATAAGTCGTGTCTTCGACTAAATCACTTAGACCTGTCCTCTCCATGTAATCTCCGGATTTTTGTCCGATGAAGCCCTGATTGTATCGAGCAATGAGTGCATCTATTTTCTCTTTGTCCAACTCAATAGCATTTGTTGAGTCTACTCCCATAGCTACTAATCCATTTTCTATGGCATTTAGGGTTCCTTCATCCCATACTTGTGTTCGCTTTGTGTTGACGATGCGCTGGATGGCAGCCATTTTATTGGGGTCTTTAATATCATACAGTGATAGTTTGCGCTGCATTGTAATTTCAGTGCGTAGTGCTTGCTCAGCTTGCTTTAGCTTACCTTCATCCTGCCACCAGTTGGCTGTAAAATAATCAGTTTGATTCCAATATGAAGTATACTCCTTAGTTTTTCTTTCTCTCCATAGTGCAAGTTTTGAATTCTCATGTTTCTGTGTTTGCGCTGCCTGAAGGCGTTGTTTTTTCGTATAATCTCTGAGCATTTTATCTCGAACACTTTTAGGAATCTGCTGGTAGGCATGAGCCATAGCATTCGACTCTTTCAGCAGGTTCTGAATCAGCTCCAGTGGGCCTCCAGAATTCGCTACATGACGTGCACTCGTATATGCTTTTCCTAAAATCCACTTGCTATAGTAGGCTTGTCTTGCTTGCTCATGTTCGTATTGACTGATTAGTCCTTGGAGTGCTAAGCCAGCCAAGTGTTTGAGCGGGTGCAACCCCGTTTCTTTACTGCCTCCAACCGTTGGCGTTCCTTTACTACGAATAGGGATGGCTCCTGTTGCTTGTAACACCGTTGCCGCCACTTTACCTGCTGGCCCACCCACCGTATTCAACATCACACTGGCTACGTTCCCTACTGCTGGAATAGAGCCTAACAGTTTGGATATCGTCCCCATCAAAGCATTAGCCTTCTGAAGCTCAGCTGGAGTCGTAATTTTTGCTTTAGGAGTAGGGGCTTGGCTGCTCTTTGCTGCTGATTGGGCTGCTTCATAAGCTTTTATACTCATTAATGGTGGTTCAGGTACAGGAGGGAGGTCAGACACGAAAACGGGTGCTTTCACCGTACCTTCCTGATAAATCACTGGAGCTTTGGTATCTGTCTCACCATCCAGCACCATGCTACTTTCTCCACCTTTGAGATACAGCGCCGTTCCAGCTTCCAGCGACAGTTCCTCACCTGCATCAAGCTTCACATGACCACCCTGAATCTGTACATCCCCCGGACTGTTGATGGTGATGCCACCATCTTCATTTAGTGTAATGGAAAATCCATCGGAGGTAGAAAGGGTCAGTTCTTGCTCAGACATTTCTACGCCGCTACCTTGCACATGTTTCCATATCTTCACATTCGGCTGTCCATTTGTGTGGCGTTGTTGTCGTAGCGAATCCGTCACATAGGCATCCTGTTCGCGGTGTGTAGGCAGATACAGTTCGACTTGTTCCCCGATCTCAGGCATATCGTACCAACCGCTATGTTCTTCGGCTACATATCGAGTCGCCACGGGAAACCAACAGGCTTTAGCCGGGTCTTGCTTCGGGTCGATGCCCAGTTGAAGCTGTACGAAATCCTGCTGTACCTTGAGCACCGTTCCTGTCAGCGAAATCCCAGTGGCCTGGTCGTTTTCATAACGGGCATAGCGAATATTCTGTTCGGTTTGGAGATCATAACGGGTACGCAGTAAGCCATCGGCTAACGTGGTCACTGCTCGAACTACGACCAATTCTTTGCCTTGTCCAATGGGCAACGTGATGAGGTCACCCAGCGCATAATATTGCAGACTTTCAATCGTATAGGTGACATACGAGCCAGCACGTTCTCCCGGCTTTTCGGCATCCAGTTCATGAAACGTTTTCCGTACCCGATAAAATACATCTCGTTCCACTTTGTGCTGTTTGCCTTCTGGCATCCCGAAAAAAACTTTGGGTGAGGCTGCGGTTACCTCTGGCACAAGTACGGAGCCAAAGCGGGAAGCAAGACGCTTTAAAAAAGCCCAATCCGTCTCCTCATATTGTAAAACAAAAGTATCCAGTTTGGCATAATTAGTTATGGTATCAATGGCGTCTCCATACTCATATTTACGAACCATCGAGGTGACCAGATCATCATAAGTGCGGTGAATATCTTGGTAGGAACGTTTTTTCAGCTTGATATCCATTTGATAGGAATGGGAAGCGGCTTCCAATTCAAAGGTGTATACTCCCCGTGTGCAATTCACAGACATTTGCGTAACAATCCCGTGAAACAGTCTTCTTAGCGATTGTCCTTGATCATCCAACTGACGAATCACAATCGGCTCTTGCTCCATATTTTGTCCGATGCATGCGGCTCCCTGTTCTTCGGAGAGCATACCACGGATATGTAAAAAGGTATGATCATTAATGGTACGTGTGATTTGAAGTTGATCGATGTGTTGCGGCTGAAAGGGACCATAAAAGCGTAGGCTTTCATACCCGATCCCATCTGATAATAGGCTCAAGTGAGTTCATGACTCCTTTCTAGATATGATGGCTGATTACAAAAGTAAAGTGCGGCATTTTTGATTCGAGTCTGACTAGTAGAAGACACGAATGAGTGCAAATTTGAATCAAGATAGATATGTATCACTGAGTTTGTTGGGTACAAAGTTACGAGAGGTGATATTTATTAAACAGTCCAGCATATGTATATATCGGTTGAAAGAGAGATTTAGTTTACAAAATGACCCATTCGTTGCGGTATTTTCAATGTTTATTTATGGAAGGTAGAGGTGTGGGAGGAAGTTTATAGTATATAAAAGCTTATAAATTAGAAGGTGAGAGGGAGCATATCCTTTCCATCACCTCGAAACATATGGAGTGCTGTTCACTACTTGTTAGAAATGAAAAATAATTGACGTAACAGTGCATTTAGGTCCCTTGAAAAAGAGGTCTATTTCACCTGCCGCCGCGACAGGCACAAAAGGAAATAAAGACCACAATAGGTGAACTGCACCCCAATTGTTAGACACCATCTAACATTGGAGGTGCAGTTTTTGTAATGGCTAAAGTGACCACACAAGAAAAAATACAAGCGGTAAAAAGGTATCTTGAAGGGAAGGAAGGACAGAAAAGCATAGCGAGGAGTATAGGAGTATCGCATAGTATACTCCTAACATGGATTCGACAGTACGAACATCATGGAGAACAGGGTTTTGAAAATGGCTATACAACCTATTCCGTGGAAGATAAACTAAAGGTGCTTCATTATATAAACGAACATGGGACATCTATCCGCGAAGCAGCTGCGATCTTCAATATACCAACACATTCTCTGGTACTACGTTGGAAGAACCAACTAGAGACAGAAGGTGTAGATGCCCTCAAATCAAAGAAAAAGGGGCGTCCATCCATGAAAGAAGAATCCAAGAAACCTACTCCAGTTGAAGGCTCTATCGAGGCGTTACAAGCGGAAATAGAACGTTTGCGTATGGAGAATGCCTACTTAAAAAAGTTGAATGCCTTAGTTCAAAGCAAGGAAAAATCACAAAGCAAGACAAAGTGAAAGTCATTTTTGAACTAAGGCTGAAATACCCCGTTACGGCTCTGCTGCAACTGGCTCAGATACCACGTAGTACGTATTACTACTGGGTGAACACATTCGGAGAACCAGATAAAGATGCTGACTTAAAATCCCGTATTCAAGCCATTTATCAAGAGCATAAAGGCCGCTATGGATACCGCCGAATTCGAGATCAATTGCACAGTGAAAAGCTCCAAGTCAACCATAAAAAAGTACAACGAATCATGAGTGAACTTGGTTTGAAATGTACGGTACGAATGAAAAAGTACCGTTCATATAAAGGAACTGTTGGTAAAATCGCACCCAACATTTTAAATCGAGACTTCAACGCAACGAAGCCTAATGAAAAATGGGTGACGGATATTACGGAATTCAAGTTATTTGGTGAGAAGCTGTATTTATCCCCCCTATTGGACTTATTTAACGGTGAAATCATTACGTATACAGTGGAATCACGCCCCGTCTACTCTCTTGTTTCCAAGATGCTGGACAAGGCATTGGAACAAATAAATGAAGGAGATTCGCTCATGATTCATTCAGATCAGGGATGGCACTACCAAATGAGCCCATACCAACACACGTTAAAGGAACATGGAATAACACAAAGTATGTCGCGTAAAGGCAATTGCTATGACAATGCCGTGATCGAGAGCTTCTTTGGCATTCTAAAATCCGAATTTTTATACACACAAGAATTTGAAAGCATCGAACACTTCAAAGAGGAACTTGATCAATATATCACGTACTACAATAACGACCGTATAAAGGCAAGATTAAAGGGCATGAGTCCCGCTCAATACCGGGCTCATACCCTCAAGATAGCTTAATTATATACCGTCTAACTTTTCGGGGTCACTTCAAGGAGCACTGGCTCGCTTTGTGGTCTTTTATATAGATTATGCATCGAAAGAATCAGGAAACGTACACTTTATATTACTTTACAGGCACACCTTGATCAAGGAATTGCTCATGTTTTGCAATTAACGTTATGTAACTATCGTTGCAACTATTAAAATAAATCCTATCACTAGACCGGCAGGGCCCCAATAATGCATAGGGATAAAAAACAGACTGTGCTGGGTTCCCATTTGATAGCGTTGCCCCGTTTCCATATCAACTAGCACTTTGTCCGAGTCGGCGTTGAGTGCTTTCCCCAGATACCAGATAATAACTCCAGACACAATGAATACAAAAGCCATCGGCAGCCGGGAATCTATTGAGTCAAGTCCTAGAGCGGATACTAAACTCCCGACAATAACAAATAAAATCCCTGGAATAACAATATTTAAAATACCAAAACCCTTCCAAACAATCACATGAAAACTTCCTTTCTGGTTATGTTTACGTTAATAGTGAGTCCCGTATGTATATATCCGTACTTTTCTAATAATTACATATTTTTATCAACTATTAACACCTCCTTAAAACCATTACTCTCATAGTTCAAATCCAGCATATGTATTTATCGGTTAAAAGAGAGATTAACTTTACAGAATGACCCATTGGAAGCTGTATTTACAATGTGTACTTTTGGAAGCAGGTGATATGGGAGGAGGGAAAGCTGAAAGTAATTTTGAGCAATTGTCTTTCAAAGTCAGGAACTGAGCTGATTTAATTGTGATTATGGATTAGGGTAAAAAAAGGGTGTTGTGAGAAGGATCGGATTTTGATAACTATAGGTAATATATATAATTAAAAGGAATATATCCCTTTCGCTGTCTCGACACATGTGGAGTGCGTGGTAGTAATATATCGAGATGAGAAGCATTGATGTACGAGGGTTTGAAGACAATTTGAATATGTTCTCGCACTCAAAAAATTGCATTAGGGTTGAGTGCAGGAATATATATTATTTTCATTCACAAGGCATGTGGAGTGGGTGGCTTTTTTGGTACGGAAGGGCAATTAATTTGGAGATACAATGGCGGAAATAGTAAAGAGGGGCGGCAAAGGCCAACCCCTCTTTTTGTTGCCTTAAATATGGTAGCATCTTTAGACTAACGAGGTTATCTTTTGGGCAATAATTTTAGTCATTGTATGTTTGTGAGGAATGCCTGACGAGTTACAGTCGAAAATAACTTCCGAACTATCTTCAATGAACCAGTCGTGATAATGTGTAAGCAGTTCACCAGAGTACCACTTATACGAATTAGGTTCTTTTTCAGGTGGTGGAGCAATAAACGGCTTGTTTACAAACACATTAAAGATATGCAAGCCGTTTGGATTTGTGTACTGCTTATAATTTTTAAATATTTCTTTGCGGAATTCCGGTTTTATGTAGTGTAGGACACCACTTGAAAAGATAACGTCAAAATGCGTATCCAAACGATAATCTAAAATATCTGCCTTGAATACATTAACATGGACACCGATATTTTCAGCAAGTCTCTTGGTTTTCTCTATACCTGCGTCCGAAACATCAAATGCAGTAACATCATATCCATTTCTAGCAAAAAATACGGCGTCTTTTCCCTCACCACATCCAATATCCAATAATTTTATGTGTTTATTGGGGGGCATAAACTGCAAAACCTGATAACACACTTTATTAGGTTCAGTACCCCAGTAATATTCTTGTGTTTTATATTCTTCCTCGTAAATGGTAATCGGTTTATCCTGTGATACATACCCAAGAAGCTTGTCTATGCTTACTTCTAAAGTTCTTGATAACTGAGGTAATAACGAAATATCAGGCATTGTCTGAGCATTTTCCCACTTGGAAACGGCCTGAAATGAAAGTCCAAGTATTTTTGCGAGTTCTTCTTGTGTAAGTCCTCTTTCTTTGCGGTATATGCTTATGTTTCTTGCTAATTTTTCCTTCATGGATCCTCACGCTCCTTCATGTAATCCAATTCTATTGGAGTTTGTTGGCACGAACAATAACTTCATATTTGATTTTTTATAATATTCAACCACCAGTTGAGCAAAAAATTTATAACCAAGTTTATAACTTATTACTAATATGTTCTCTACGACTCCTTGTTTTTTTGTAGAACACGAATAGTCTCGGTCTTCTCTTAAATTAGAAGATGAAATGAGTTAGGCCCTTTGTATTATTTAAGGGCTTTTTTTGTTCCATATATCTCCATTAATATGCTATAGTGTATTGAATAAAGAATATTTATGCAGGATTTAGTAGAATAATGGGCGAGGTTGTTTCGTTAGTCGTGGGTATATCGTCCTTTGGTATAAGTTGAGATATCTCAATGAAGTGAAAGCGAGTGGCTAAAACGTATTATGCAGAAGGAAGGCAAGTTGGATTGTCAACAGTAAATCAGACAACTTTTTTAAGGGCTTCTTGGCGATACTGAACAGGCGTCATATAGTCTAAGGTTCCATGGATGCGATGCTTGTTGAACCCGTTGACGTAATCGTATAGTTCGAGTTCCAAGTGACGAAGGCCCTGGAAGTTCATCTGGTTCACAAACTCTGTTTTCATGATCTTGTAGGTGGCTTCAGCCACAGCGTTGTCGTACGGACAGCCTTTCATACTTAGCGATCGACCGATTTCAAACGTCTCCAGAAGCTCGTCCATCTTTTGATTTTTGAACTCACTGCCACGGTCGGTATGAAGCCATTGAATCTGATGTAGATCACCCTTAACGGTCGCGAAGGCACGGGTAATCAGAGCAGCGTCCTTGCTCGGGCCTGCACTATGACCCATGATTTCTCGATTAAACAGATCCACCAGCACACAAATGTAATGCCATCGGTTCTGGATTTTCACATACGTCAAATCACTGACGACGAAGCGTTTAGCTTCCGTTTGCTCAAACTCCCGCTTCAAAACATTCGCCGTCATTGCTTCGTTACATGCCGTTTTATGGGGCTTATATTGTGCCACCGTGTAGGTGGAAACGAGCCCTTGCTCTTTCATGATGCGGCCAATGCGGCGTCTGGAGACGATCAACCCACGCTCATGGAGCTTCACTTTGATCTTGCGTGTGCCGTAGGCTTTTGGATTCTTGTGAAAGATATCCACAATAGCTTCGGTGACATCGTCTTCAGTGGCTCGTTCTTGGGCGTCATAATAAAATGTACTTCTTGCGATTTGTAGGACGTCACACATGGCTGATACCGAGTATTTATCCCGATTATTCTGGATGATAGCTACTTTCGTCCCATGATCAGCGCGGCTTGCTTTAAAATATCCACTTCCATTTTCAGACGCTGGTTCTCTTTTTGCAAAGCGATCAGCTCATTTTCTTCTGATGAGCGATTGTCCTTCTCTTTGAAGGAACCTGTCGCCTGAGCTTGTTTGATCCAGCGGTCTAAAACTGAGGCTGTGAGGCCATATTCCTCCACAAGGGCTGCTCTGGATTTTCCATTTTCATAGAGTCCCACCATTTGTTTTTTGAATTCTGCTGTAAAGGTACGTCGTTGTTGTTTTGGCATTGTAGAGATTCGCTCCTTAACATGATAGGTTTATTCTACAAGCCCTTATTTTTTCTGTCCAACTTAGTGTTGCAGATCTATGTAATAAAGTTCATTTGAATGGGGATATTTAATTATATACGGAAAATAAAACTGACAAGTAATCAAATTTAATAAAACCGAATGTTGTTGCAAAATAGAATAGTAGTAGTTATACAAAACAAGATATTTATAAAATATTGAGGTTTAATGAAAGATGAGGGTTCATGTAATGCCAAAAAACGATAATATGCTGGCAATTCTATGGATGCTGAATTCGGGCGTAAAAATGACCGCAAAACAAATATCCGAAAAGTTAGAAATAAATATAAGGACAGTTTATCGGTATATTGATGCACTATGTGCCAGTGGAGTGCCTATAATATCCGACACAGGTCATAATGGCGGGTATAGCTTGCTGAATAACTTTATCAGAGCACCTCTGCTATTTGATATTGAGGAAAAAAAGGCACTCCTTCATGCTGCTGTTTTTGCAAAAGAAGCCGGATACCCTTTGAGTGAGGCATTAGGCAATGCGACATCAAAATTGAAAATGTATTCGAATCAAGAGCAGGAAAGTATACTTAGCCGTCATTTAGCCGGATTTGAAGTTATAAATCGTATGGGAGACCCTTCTGTTCAGCCGGTATTGGCGGAATTGGAGCAGGCTGTAGCAAACGAATTCTCTGTAGAAATTGATTATCGCACAAGCCGTGAAGAACAACCCAAGAATAGGGTGATAGACCCCTATGGAATGGTTTACTGGAACAATAAATGGTATACTGTTGCATTTTGCCAACTAAGGAATGAGATCCGCAGCTTTCGGGCAGATCGGATTCTACAAATCAAGCGTACTCAAATCATATTTAAGCGTCCCGAAGCTTTTTCGGCCCGTGAATTTTTTATGCAAAATCTGTTACCTGATTTAGTGGGCAAAGACGGGTTAATTTCTTTAATTATCGGAGGCAGGTCAGAGGCATTGGATGACTTATGCCTGCATTGGTTTTTGGGGCATCATCTGAAAGAGCGGACATCAAATCAAGCAATCTTTTTACTTGAAGAAAAATCAATTCATATATATGTCCCTTATTTTCTCCTATCCTACGGGAAATCCATTCAAGTAATCGAACCACAGAGTTTGAAGGAAAAACTTGTTGCGTTGCGTCGGAGCTAATGGAATATTATCAACTTTAATAGCTTCACTGACAGCAGATGTCAGTGAAGCTATTTTATAATGATGATAATCATTGATTACCGATGGATGGTTGGTATCACTTGATGAATTATAAAATAAGGAGAACTTGTAAATGAATAATACGGTATACCTTTATGTGTTTGACACAATGTCAGACTGGGAAATAGGTTACTTAACTGCCGAACTGAACTCGGGAAGATATTTTAAAAAGGGGGTGGCCCCATCAAAAATAGTTACCGTGGGAATTGAAAAGACTCCTGTAACTACAATGGGCGGATTAAAAATACTGCCTGACATCAAATTGGATGAGTGCAGCATTGAAAGCCCGGATACATTGATTTTACCCGGTGGAGATACATGGACAGAAACCATTCACCAACCCATCTTAAAAATCGTTGAGAGGTGTTTAAAGGAAGGTATATGGGTTGCAGCGATTTGTGGTGCTACAATAGGAATTGCCCAGACAGGATTGCTGAATTCACGTGGGCATACAAGCAATGATCTGGAATACCTTAAAATGATCTGTCCCACCTACACGGGCGAAAAGTATTACAAAATGGAGTCTGTTGTAACTGATGGAAAACTGATCACTTCATCTGGAATAGCTCCGTTGGAATTTTCCGTACACGTCTTAAAAGCTCTGGGTGTATTTTCTTCAAAAACATTAGATGCCTGGTATAGTCTTAATAAGACTCAGGATTCTAAATATTTCTATGAGTTGATGAATTCAATCCAATGAAGGTATAAGCATAAAATTGATATGTTATGATCATTTAAAGGAGGAGTAAAAATGACTGAAAGCAGAGAATATATGGGGGTATCAGGTAAATATACAAAGAATGGAACGCCCAACGGCTGTACATCTATTACCCCATTTATAACAGTGAAGAATCCTTCTGAGGCAATAGAGTTCTATAAAACTGTTTTCAATGTAAGGGTTAAAAATATTATTGAATATCCTGATGGAAATGGGGATAAAATGATTGCTCATGCGGAATTAGATTTTGGAAATGGTTTTTTGCAGCTAGGAGCAGCGAATCCGGCATATAAATTGGTCTTGCCGCCAGATGAAGACAATGCGTGTTATTCTTTAGGAATTTACGTAATGAATGTTGATCAGGTACTTGAAAATGCGGTAGCAAGAGGAGCAAAAGTAAGGGAACCGGTTATTAGCTTTGTTTCAGGTGATCGATTCGCAAGTATATTGGATCCTTTTGGAGTAAGATGGTCTATTATGACTAGGATTGAGGATTTGTCAGAAGAAGAAAGTAGTCAGAGGGTTGCTGAATGGGCCAAAAGCTTTAGTGGAGAATAAATGCAATAACTGTCTTAATAAAAAGTGTTAAATTTTGAAGGTTGAAAAAACAATCCTTCGAAAATATATCGTGTCGCCAAGGGGCTACCAGCTTCATACGGCATCATGATCACCGCCACAAGGAATGTGGAGAGCATCGCACGTTTGGTATATAAGGGTGTAGAGTGAGTAGAGGGGTTCGTTGGGGACGAAAAGAGGGCGTGAGCTATTCACGTCCTCTTTTTTATGTTTATAAGATGGTTCGAGATATGAAGAAGACCTGCAAGTATGTTATATTTAACAAACGGCAATCATGATGAACATCAAATGTTTAGTAAAGTCACAGAGTTGAAGAACAGGTGAACAAAGCGTTCTGATGGTGGAACCGTTATAGGATCGAATATAGATTGACTCAGATATAGAAAAGGATGAGATTAATTTGGAAAACAACGAAACTCAACAGGAATTTACAGAAGTATATGAGCAGCTTAAAGTAGCCGTAAACCGAACCTCCGATTGGAAAGCGCGTCTAGCTGCGGTGAATGATTTGAGTGCATGGAAGAACCAGCAGACGATTGACGTGCTGACCCACCGATTGAATAATGATACGGTATATGCTGTTCAGGAAGCCGCTTACCGCAAGCTTCAGGAATGGGGCGAGAATGTACAGCCGCCTGTTCGCAAAGAGGGTGAGCTTGTTAAGGGCTTGACGAAGATCCTGGTACGGATTAAAAAAAGCCTGCCAGCCGACCATACCTATACCGATTTTCGGGAGAAGCTGCACAAGATGAGAGTCGATATTTTTGACATCTATGAAGGTGACAAGGGTGCTGAGTTTGATCAGTGGCTGGAGCAAAAATGGGCTTCGTTATCCACAAGATAATGTCGGAATCCTACAACTGAATGTATTTTAAGGATTGTTACTGGTAATGCAGACAAAACCTTAACAGGGATAAGGGGGTATCTTTGTTAAGGTTTTTTTTACTTATGATATTGGGAGTTGGTATGTTTGTATCTTTTCCTCGTTTGTGTGATTTTTAATGTGTTACATCTTTTTTAATTGCCGAATTTCTTTGAAATATGGGTCACATTCATTGGAGAATTGCTCAAGTATGTGAAAGATACAAACCCATAAAATTTCTATTCTATAACGTTAAAGGAATACTTTTTGAGCAAGCTATGAAATACATATCAGGAATGCAAAGAAAGCAACTAAGAATTATCTGTAGATAAATTGTAGGAAATTGATCATTTTTGATGGGGCAATAGTGAAGTTTGTCGTTGATAAACACATTTTCGTGAAATATATTAACTCTAAGCGTGGTCATAGTGAATAAGCTGTTGCAACGACAAATTTGGTCCTCTATTTTTTACCATTATTATTTAACCATTGTCTAATTAACAAATGTTGATTTTCCGTTTTTTTTGTCATACAATTCTTTCATTGCTACAGGGTCGGACTCAGGAACAGCAAGGCTTGATTCATAATTGGACGTGATTTCCTTGTACGCACTCGGATGATAAGTATCAGTATATTGGCAAAATCAGCATCAAGGCAGCCTGATATCTCGATATCCTTTTTGGGATAGAGGCTGTTTTCCATATCTTTCAGTTTGATGATGAACATATACGAAGGGGAGCGTTTTTTTGGAATCGAAACAATTAACGAGAGGGCTAAAGCCACGGCATGTTGAGCTAATTGCGCTTGGGGGCACCATTGGCGTTGGCTTGTTTATGGGGTCGGCAAGTACGATAAAATGGGCGGGACCTTCTGTGCTGCTGGCCTATCTCTTAGCAGGGATTATTATGTTTTTTGTCATGCGGATCATGGGAGAAATGCTGATTCTCGAACCGGTGACAGGCTCATTCGCTACTTTTGCTCATAAATATATCAGCCCTTTGGCCGGTTTTTTGACCGCTTGGAGCTATTGGTTCTTATGGGTCACTGTAGGGATGGCGGAGGTTACTGCGATTGGAGTGTACGTAGGCTATTGGTTCCCTGACATTCCGCAATGGCTACCAGCCTTGGCAGGTGTCATCATTATTGCGTTAGCCAATTTGGCGGCTGTGAAATTTTATGGAGAATTTGAATTTTGGTTTGCCATGATTAAGATTGTTGCCATTATCTTTATGCTGATTGTTGGTACGGGCATGATCTTCTTTGGACTAGGTAACGGTGGGCAACCGATTGGTCTCTCCAATCTGTACAGCCATGGCGGTTTTTTTGCAGGTGGTTTAAAAGGGTTTCTATTTGCGCTCTGTATTGTAACGGCCGCTTATCAAGGTATAGAGATGGTTGGCATTACGGCGGGTGAAGCAGAAAATCCGAAAATGACGCTGCGGAAAGCTATTAAAAATATCATCTGGCGTATTCTGATTTTTTACGTGGGTGCGATCTTTGTTATTGTTACGATCTATCCTTGGAACCAAATTGGCGAGATCGGCAGTCCTTTCGTTCTAACCTTTGCCAAAGTTGGGATTGTGGCCGCTGCGGGTATCATCAATTTCGTTGTTCTCACAGCCGCGATGTCAGGTTGTAACAGCGGGATTTACAGTGCGGGAAGAATGCTATATACATTGTCTAAAAACGGACAGGCCCCCAAGTTTTTTGGGAAAGTATCCAAAAGCGGTGTTCCCAGAAATAGTATTATTGCGACCATTTCCTTGCTGCTAGTGGGTGTTCTGTTTAATTACTTAATCCCCGACTCCAAACTGTTCCTGTATATTTATAGCGCCAGTGTTCTTCCAGGCATGGTACCGTGGTTTGCAATGGCGATCAGCCAATTTAATTTCAGAAAAAAGTGGAAGAATGAAATGGAAGATCATCCCTTCAAGTCTCGTTTTTTCCCGATCAGCAACTACATCACCATTATCTTCTTGTCCCTGGTGATCGTTGGAATGTGGTTCAATCCAGACACACGTACGTCACTGATTGTCGGAGCATCATTCATGGCAATCGTCATTGTGGGCTATTTTGTCTTTGGCATAGGAAAGCGGCAGAGAATTGAAGAATCAGATGAGAAATAGAAGGCTTCTAAAATGCAGAGATCACGCCGAGCGAGATTCAGGGTACTCCCTGAGTTCGCTCGGTTTTTCTTTTGCCAAGGTAAAAGAAACTTATTCGGAAACGGAAAAACGGCTCAAGCTTTAACCCTATACCAATACGTATAAACTTCCGAGTATCCTAGTTTGTCATACAGCCGTTGTGCAGGTTTATTATCGGCTGCAACGGCTAAATAGCTGTGTTTGGCCCCATGCTCTTGTCCCCATTGGAGCAAATGTAATATCATTTGTTCCCCGAAGCCCTGATTTCTGTGATTTAAATCGGTCACAATATCGTACAGACCTAGATACTCTCTTTCGATAATTCCAAGACCGCAAGCAATAACTTGATTGTTGTCATAAAGCGAGATAAACCCTTTCTTCGTTATGATATTAGATAACATACGTTCCATGATACCCTTATGATGATCTTCCACACGATTAAGTCTGCAAAAATGCTCTACCCATTCTTCATTCATATGTTCATCTATTTTTACCGAATTTAGTTGGGGGCTGCTTAGGTTATCCAGCTTCAAGGTTTGAACACTCGTCGGGTCAATGAGGGAATAGCCCTTCTCCTCTAAAATGCGATCTAAATGCTCAGGATGGATAAAGGGAGTGACTTTATAGGTTGCGGGCAAGTTACGATCTGAAAATAAGTTCTCACACTCTTCAATTTTATGATCGAGGTCAAAGGTTGAATAATGAATCGGGTTAATCGAGTTGGCACGTTTGGTGTAACCATCTGCAAAGCGTAAAATCCATCCATCGTAAAGTAAAGTGGACAGGGGCTGCCAGTTGTTCAAGGATAGCTCTTCAATCATTTTAAGGTTCATAGGTATCCTCCATATAAATGAATAATAATACATACAAACGAATAATAAACCAAAGATAAATAGAAAGAAAGCACTAATTTTATTTAGGCCAAGCCAATATACAAAGGGCATAAATTATCTATATTTTCTTCTAAATTTTAACTGTTAATAGAATTTTAGAGAAGCTATAATTTTATTAAATAATTGGAGTGCAAATGGAGAGGGGTTAAGGGGAAGATGTTGAAAAAATGGTCATTGCTCTTGATGTTAGCCTTGCTAGTAGTAGCATCATTGGGCTGGAACGGCGGGGTATCTTACGCAGCTACCACAGAATATACTTGGGACAAGTACAAGGGTACTGAGGTGAAGACATATAGATTGACTGTAGTACCTGGAAGAATAGAGTATATGGATCAGGAAAGGTTTTTTGCCGCTTTAAGCCAAACCCCAAATGTGTATGGAGATTTTAGCGGCTATAAAACGGGGAAAACAACTGGAGTTGTAACCGAAAGCATAACGGATGCGGTTTACAAATTTACAGTTACTGATTTTCTTCGCGATCAAGAGCCTGAGGTTGTAGAGTATATCAATCCCAGAGGTGGAATTCCTCATAGATGGAATGGAACTAGTGATATTCGAATTTTTATGAGAGGGTCAGAAGCGACTTCTTTGTCTGAGTTGTTTTATGAGGGGACACCAAGTGAAGGACGCTTTCAATTTAATCCTGACGATATATATTTAGTTACATTCTGGTCCAGTACCGTAAGGCCTATCAGTGGTATGTCTGCTGAAGCGCTAATAGAGGAAGGACCTCACACGTTTATAAATCGGGAGCTTGTAGGTCAAGTAACAAGCGAAGATCCTGCAGCTTATCCACAAGATGGGATTTCAGAGAGTTACTATTATGTTTATCAAGGTGCTACTACAAAAGAATAACCCAGATGATATAGGATGGCTAATAAGTGATCTAAATAAGTAAGTGAGTGTGATCTGCAATAGTAGAGATAACATAGTGTATACCCATCCGGGACTATATACATGATGTTATCTTTTTTATTTCTACGCTGGCAATGAGAACATACATTGATGGAAGGAAAGGGTTGGAAATTTGATTTCCAATGAAAACCATTTTAAATGATCGGGATATATGGCTTTAAAATAATGACGATTTAACGGATAATACAACATACCAAAAGCGACTTTTTTTACTGTCTTTATTCAAACCTAGGGAGATTATTCCGATAATTCAAGTATATACAGTTTGGTGTCACTGGTTATGAAAATTCGTTTGAAAACAAAAGAGAAAATTTTCACAAATGAAAAGGAGTACAGGGGGAAGTGATCTGGTATTACTTCATAAAGGAGGGGAAATGCTCTAGAATCTTATGAAATGTAAAGAGGGATTACAACGAATAAGGCGGTACATGGCTGGTTTACTAGCTGTTTGGTTGTTCTGCGTACATACTGTACCTGTTTTTGCAGACAGGGCCTTTAACGATATTGAACATTCCTACGCTGCTGATGCGATTGAAGCCATGGCTGCTCAAGGGGTTGTTACTGGTTATCAGGATGGCAGCTTCCGGCCCATAGATTTTATTTCGCGGCAGGAGTGGGCGAGTATCTTTGCTAAAACCGTAAAACGAACGTCGAACACCAGAAGTGTTGTTCCTTTTACAGATGTGTCGCCGTGGGCTCTATCTTATGTGCGGACTCTGCAGGAAGAGAACATTACCAAAGGAATTAGTGATCAGTTATTCGGTGCAAAGCACAATATGACTCGCCAGGATATGGCAGTTTGGTATGCCAGATATTTCGGTGTTTCAGAAGATATCCGCGCTTCCGGTATATCCAGTTTTGTGGATCAGTCTGATGTATCAGACTATGCACAAACGAGCGTATGGCTGATGGAACGGTTGGAGCTGATGGTAGGGGATACAAATCACTATTTTCACCCCAAAGAGTCTGTGAGACGGCAGGATGCTACACTGGTTGCTTATCGGATATGGCTAGGCGGTGACGATCTGAGAGAACGTGCCAAGCGTTTGCTGGAGTCACTAGGAAGTGGAGCCGCAACGACGAATCAGCCGATCAGCCTACCAGAATTGAAGAAGGTAGTGGTCGACCTGGCGCCGGAAATTAGTCACCAGCGTGCGAATCCGGAAATCGAAGAGCCCCGAAGCCATAGTCCAAGGCCGGATCCACCGGTAGCTCCGGTAACACCAACAGAGCCGAAGCCGGAACCACCAGTTAAACTATCAGATCCTAGTCCTAGACCACCAGTAATACCACCAGTAACGCCGCCACTGCCACCAGGACCGAAGCCGAAACCACCAGTGATTCTACCGGATCATCCTTCGGATTTTGTAGCAGATGAGGTAATGATCAAGGCTCCGGAGCTGGTAAACCAACCGGAAACGTATCCTACGTATCAGCTGTCCTTTCAGCTATACAAGGAAGGACGATTGGTAAGTATTCCCAATCTCAGCGTTACAAGTGTCACTTACACATTTAGTGATGAATTAGGTGTCTTTGATGAACAAGGAAAAATCGCGCGTTCCGAAAATATTCCTGCTGCTGATGGTTTCATCCCTGTAGAGATAGAAGTCACAATTGCCAAACCCTATCGGGTGCTTAAAGCACAGACCAAGCTGATCGTGAAAGGGAAGACTCCTCCAGTAGAGGACCCGAGTGTAATCAGATCCGTATACTTGGCGACATACACCATTTCACAGGCCACTACTCTAGACCCTGCAGTCTGGAGTATGCCCTATGTATTTCAAAATGCAAAGGGAGAGGTCATACCGTCAGGTTTGTTGCCGTCAGACTTGAAGCTTCGGATAGAGGATTCCAGAGGGATATTTGATGAGGCTGGACATATTGCCAATCTGCATCTGATTCCTGCAGTGAACTCTGTCATTCCATTCAAGATCGAGGTTGAATCACCATCTCAGGGAATTCACTTCATATCCGATGCCGAGTTAACGGTAGTACCAGGAGAGCGCAAAAAGCAATATTTTGCTGTCTCGATGATGCTACAGGGACAAGATGCGGGCAGTACGACCACGGTAGACCAAATTGAGCAGGCTCGCCAATTGCTGATGGATCACTTTGGCCCCAACTTAAAAGTGACCTGGGCCATGGAAAACAGATTTATTTTTGTAGAAGCGAATCGCCCGCAGCTTAAAAAGGTTCTGGAATATGTGGATCAGTATGGTGATGAAGTCGGGATTTTGGACGGGTATCCGAATAATCTGTACGAGCTCTCTGAATGGGAAGCACGGATGAACGAGTGGTTATATATGTATCGTTATAATGCACTCAATGAGTTGCACCAATCCGGTTCGTTGGGATCACCTTCGGTGTTTGAAAGCATGGATACAGACCAATATCGGAAGTATCTGCCTAAATCATTGACCAGTTTTACGGTGAACCCTGAGCAGGCCCAATGGCTTAAAGATCATTTTAAGATCACTTCAGCGATGGGATGGTCGGCTACACAGTATAATGTGAATAGCATGTATGGTGAGGGTTCGCCTTTGATGCCTTACTGGTCCAATAAGGATAATCCGATTGTTCCGGCACAAGGGCCTACAAATAATAGCGGTATCGTGTTTATGAACTCGATTACAATTGATCCCATTGGATCACGCTATACAAAGGATTCCTCACGCTGGACTCTCCATCCAGGTGACCCATATATGACTGAAACGGATGCGGCACCACAACTGTATATAGCACAGCAATATTTAGATAACCCGTATCAACGTTTAAATACGGTAAACTACATGTCCATTATTTTGGACATCAACTGGCTTGCCAAGAACCATAACATGTCTCAAATATGGGAGAACTTTGTGAATCACTTCCCTGCTGACCGCGAGGTCGAGATTGTGGGAGTGGATGGGCTGAAACAGATTTATGAATCGTTAGCTGGATCGAATAATGATCATACGGAATTTTCGCTCATGTTTAGGGGTTCCGGCATTAAGGCAGTTATGGACTCCAATAATTCACCGGCCAATCTGCGTTACTTGTGGACTGAAAATGCTTCACAGCGGATCATTTTATCCAAGGAGGATGGAGATACGGCATGGTCCATTATTGATTTTACCGACTATACTCGAAATTCGGTTCCAAAGCTGCCATACAACCTGGACCGGAAGACGGATGTAAGCTATATCACGGGAAGGAACTTCAAGCTACATCCTACGGCTCCATTAACAGCAGAGGAAATTCAGCGCATAAAGGATCGTTTGAAGGAGATTTACTTCGCAGAAAAAGTGAACTATCAGTAGGAGTTTGGAGCAACAGCATATTTTAAAACCTGAGGTTTTATGAAAAATGGGGCGCCCGAAAGCTACGGAGATGGCTATGGGGCGCCCTTTATTTTAGAGAAAGATATGTTGGTTTAAGCGAAAAAAGGTTTTACACCCATTCAATAACCTCTTCTACAGATTGTCGGGTTTTCCCGCGCGGCTCATTCAGGCGGTACCCAAAAGCCACCATGCAGGAAATACCGAAATGCTCGGCATCCATGATGCCTTCTTCAGAGAGGATACGTTCGATCTTCTGTTTATTAAAACCTTCGATTGGACAGGAGTCAATTCCGATTTGAGCTGCCGCTGTCATCATATTGCCTAGTGCGATGTAGGTTTGCCGGCAGGCCCACTCGAACATAGCTCTTTCATTTTCTTCCAGTTCAAAATCTGATTTTAGGAAGGCGTCATATACTTTCTCTTTGCCTTGAATAACTTCAGCAGGCAATTGCTGCACGTTAACCATCATATCCTTGATGTAATCGGATGAGGCCACCATATCTTTAGGCAGCCTGGAGAGAATGAGTACGAAATGGCTTGCTGTTGGCAGCTGTTTTTTGGCCCCCCAAGAGTAAGGCAGCAGCTTCTCACGTATGGCTTTGCTTTGGACGACTAAGAACCTCCAGGGTTCAAAGCCGAACGAACTGGGGGATAAACGGCCTGTTTCGAGAATAAAATCGAAGTCCGAATCGCTGATTTTTTTATGGGTGTCAAATTCTTTGGTAGCATGTCTGAACTCATATGCAGATAAGATTTGATGTTTAGTGGTTGTTAAGTTTTCCATTGTTTTTACACTCCTTATGGATATGGATTAGAATTGACGCTTACCAAGTGGCATGCTTAATATTAGAATATACATGACTGTTTTTGAAGTACGCACATTAATGTGCTGTAGTATACAAAATGATACCAGGAGGAGAATTGCTTATGCGTAATCGGAAAGGCGGCTTTGGAGAATGTCCCGATGGAAAGGACCAGGCCTGTCCCGTGGAGTACACCTTGGATGTGATTGGAGGCAAATGGAAAGGAGTCCTTTTATATCATCTAATGTATGGAACCAAGCGTTTTAGCGAGTTTCGGCGGATCTGTCCGGGGATTACTCAGCGCATGCTCACGCTCCAGTTACGCGAGCTGGAAGAGGACGGTGTAGTTCACCGTGAAGTCTATCAGCAGGTTCCTCCCAAAGTCGAATATTCTCTAACCGAATTTGGAAAAACTCTGACTCCGATTATTAATTTAATGAAGGATTGGGGAGAAGAATATAAAGCCAAGCATCGTTCATCTGAAAGCTGCATGGAGCCATCCAAGCTCGACTTGTAGAGTAATGTTCATCTATAAGAACCTTCTCCAGTTCCCCTCTTTTTGAGGCTTCGATTTTAAGTTGACAGTAGAGAGGTTGCCTGATATATTTCATACGATATTGATAATCATTATCATTATTCGATGAATAGGTCATTTTTACAGTATAGGGGGCTAACATGTTGAAGAAAAAATCGTTTTTTATTTTGGCTGCTATGATGCTTGTATTGTCTGTATTCATTAGCGCTTGCGGCGGAAACAACAATGGAAGTAATTCTGCTTCATCTTCAGGAGATCAGCAAGAGTCAGCTTCCACTGGAGAGAAAAATGCTGATACGACAGACGGGCAGACGAGAATCTTTAAAACGGCCAAAGGGGATATTCAAATTCCAGTCAAACCGCAGCGCATTGTAACGGATTTTTATGGTGGAGAATTACTGTCCGTAGG
Source organism: Paenibacillus sp. FSL R10-2782 (assembly GCF_038592985.1). Taxonomy (NCBI): domain Bacteria; kingdom Bacillati; phylum Bacillota; class Bacilli; order Caryophanales; family Paenibacillaceae; genus Paenibacillus; species Paenibacillus sp. FSL R10-2782. Next base: position 994,659 of record NZ_CP151951.1, read on the forward strand.
AGCTAATGTGGTAGGTGTGGAGCCGACTGCCTTTCAAAATCCTTTTCTAACTGATTTGCTTAAGGAAAAGGGGACCAAAGAGGTGGGTGACCCAACCAATTTGGAGAAGACGTTGGTGCTCAAACCCGATCTGATCGTGGTGATGAAGGATACCAACTATGAGGCGCTGTCCAAAATTGCACCTACACTGTATATTCCATACGGAACGACTACGAATATTTACGATACGGTCAAGCTGTTTGGAGATATCACCGGGGAGAAAGAGAAGGCAGAGCAATTTATTGCTGCATTTGATAAAAAGGCTGCCGAAGGCCGCGAACGTCTTAAAGGCGTCATTGATCCCAAGGCTACCTTTGGTCTGTATGAGCTGACGGACAAAAACGCTCTTTGGATTTTCGGTGACAATGCAGGTCGGGGAGGACAAGCGGTATACAATGCACTCAAGCTGCACATGCCGAAAAAAACGACCAACTCCAAGGAACAAACCGTACAGCTTTCGCTGGAGGTATTGCCACAGTATGCAGCAGATTATATGTTCCTGACAACCTATGACCCGGAGAACAAGGGAGATGCGCTTAAGCAGCTGAAGTCGTCCGCTGTGTGGGGGAACCTGCCTGCGGTGAAGAACAATAGAGTATTCTTTAACGATTTTGATACGTACTATCGCTATGATCCGATCGCTATTACCGGACAGATTGATATGATCGTGGATATGCTGATTGAAAGAGAAGCAGAGAATAAAGCGAAAAAATAAGTATATGATCCACATTCGTAAGCACTTCACTACATGGACAGTATGGACGTGGGTGGGGTGCTTTTGTGTGAAGAAGTTTTTTCTTGCAATCGGTTACATTCTAAGATATACTCATTCCCAAAGCTTCCGAAACGTTTTGGAAGATGGGTTAGGAGCACAATGATGACGACAATTAAAGATATCGCGCGCGTTGCCGGGGTTTCCGTCACTACAGTCTCCAGGGCTCTCAACGGGTACGAAGATGTCAATGAAGGGACCCGCCGCAAAATTATGCAGGTGGCCAAAGATTTGAATTACAGCCCCAATATTCTAGCGAGAGGACTCGTCATGAATAAGTCCAAGACGATTGGACTGCTTGTATCCGGGTTGAATCGGCAAAGTGCCAAGGACCATTTTACATTCGAGGTCTTATCAGGGATTAACGAATGTGTGTCGGAAAAAGACTACGATCTGGTCCTGTTCAGTACCAACTCGACGAAGCAAAGAGAAAAGACGTATTCCCAGCTGTGCCGGGAGCGGAGAGTGGATGGAGTCATTTTATCGGGAATTAAAACGGATGACCCATATCTTCAGGAGGTGATAGATAGCGATATTCCCTGTATCCTGATTGATATCCCAATTTGGACGGATACGGTAGGTTATGTGACGACGGATAATGTGCTTGGTGCAAAAAAAGCAGTGGATTATTTGATAAGGCTCGGTCACAGCCATATTGGGATGATGAATGGGCATAATCAGGCTTTTGTAAGTGAGAGGCGGCTGGAAGGATACCGGGAGTCACTGGAATCGGCAGGATTAACGTTCAATCCGGAATGGGTTGTCAATGGGGCGTATGATGAAGACACCGCCAAAGAGGAAGCCGTTAAACTGTTAACACTTTACCCCGAAATGACGGCTATCTTTTGTGCGAGCGATCTGATGGCGCTGGGAGTTCTAAAAGCAGCGAAGCAGCTTGACAGGAAAGTGCCCGAACAGTTGTCGGTTGCCGGATATGATGACATTCAGCTTGCGTCTTACGCGAGCCCGCCTTTGACAACCGTATCACAGGATAAATTTCAGCTCGGCTATCAAGCGGCCACGATGCTGATTCAAATGCTGGAAGGCAGCGGACAGCCACATGCCATGACCCTGGAAACACAACTGGTTGAAAGAGAATCGACAATGAAACGATAAAAAAACAAAAAAACCACGATATGTGGTTTTTCAATTACATTTTTTCCGAAACGTTTCGGATAGAAAGAGGGACTTATGGAATACAGAGTAATTAAAGAAAATGACCTGTTTTTATTGACAGATACGAAAGGGAATATTCCCGAGGATCACCCCTATGGATTGGGATTGTATACGAAGGATACCCGATTTCTCAGCAGGCTGGATCTGAGAATTAACGGTCAGGAACCCGTTTTGCTATCCTCGGATGCAGCAGAAAATTACATGGCCACCATTTTGCTGACCAATGTGCAAACGGAAATCGATGGCAAGCTGGAGTTATGGCGTGAATCGGTTGAAGTAGAACGGACCCGTTTTATTTATGATGATGTACTGTATGAGCGCATTAAGCTGACGAATTATTACCCGAAGCAGATTACATTCGAGCTGAGTGTTCATATGGATGCCGATTTTGCAGATATGTTTGTCGTTCGTGGTTTTCAGAGCGGTGAGTTGGGGAAAAGAACCGGAACGAAGGCCGCGAATCAGTCTCTAATCTTTAGTTACCAGGGAGCTGATCAGGTTTGCCGGGCCACCGCTGTTACATGGGACCGGCCAGAACAAGCCGCTGATGCAAACGGAGATGTCTTTTTTCGAATTACTTTGGACCACGGAGCATCTGAAGTGATTACGTTCACAGTGCAACCACAGATTGGAGAAGCCGTCGTAACGAAGCCGATGAAGCCGGAGGATGCGTTAAAGCAGCTCAAGCAGGTTTATGAGGTATGGGATCAGCAAACCGCTAAAGTACAGACAGATCATGATCTGATTCAGCGGCTTGTGGACAGGGGCTTGAAGGACTTGAAGGTGCTGCTGACGGATTTGGGCTATGGCGCGTTTCCGGTCGCTGGACTTCCCTGGTTTGGTGTCCCATTTGGCAGAGACAGCCTCATCGCATCCTTGCAAATGCTTCCCTTTAATGCGCAGGTCGCGAAAGGTACTATTCGCACAATGGCTGCCCGGCAAGGGGAATCTGTAGATCCTTGGCGTGACGAGCAACCGGGGAAAATCATGCATGAAATCAGATACGGTGAGCTTGCGAACACGAATCAGATTCCGTTCACTCCATACTATGGCACCATTGATGCGACTCCGCTGTTTCTGATGCTGATTACAGAATACGCCAGATGGACTGGGGATTTGGAATTTGTGCAGGAGCTAGAACCCAATATTATCAGGGCGCTGGAGTGGATCGATCTCTATGGTGACCGGGACGATGATTTGTTTGTGGAATATCATCAGGAATCAAGCAAAGGCATAGCCAATCAGGGCTGGAAGGATTCCGGCGATTCCATTGTTCACCGCAATGGAGAGTATGCCAAAACGCCGATTGCTTTAAGCGAGGTGCAGGGCTACGTCTTTCAGGCCAAAATGGGCATTGCTGATTTGTATGAAGCTCTTGGCCGCAATGAAGAATCCAGTAGGCTCAGAGAGGAGGCCCGGCGCCTGAAAAACAAATTTGATGAGGCTTTTTGGATGGAGGAGCATCAATATTATGCTATCGCTCTGGATGAAAACAAGCATCAGGTGGGCACCATTACATCAAACCCTGGACACTTGCTGTTGTCGGGAATGCTGGACGACTCCAGGGCGGATGCGGTAGCCAACATGCTGGTCTCACGCAAAATGTTCTCCGGTTTTGGGATTCGGACGATGGGAGAAGGAGAAGCCGCCTACAATCCGATGAGCTATCATGATGGAAGCATTTGGCCGCACGATAACAGCATGATTATCCTTGGACTCAGCAAAACTGGTCGTCAGCAGCAGGCGAATCAGGTGATGAAAGGGCTGATTGACGCTGCTGCTCATTTTGAATATGAACGATTGCCTGAGTTGTTCTGCGGTTATGACAGCTCAATCGGGAAGGTCGTCCCTTATCCGGTGGCTTGTTCTCCACAAGCATGGGCGGCGGGAACGCCTCTCATATTTATCCAGTCCCTGCTTGGCCTGTTTCCAAACGGGATCAAAAAACAAATCCATCTCTCACCTGTCTTGCTTGACGGGATGAATGAGCTGACGGTTTCCAATATCGCTATCGGCAGCGGCGTGCTGTCCATCCGTGTAGAAAGAAGCGGTGAGCGTGAAATATCCTGGTCCGTGCTGGAGAATACAACGAATTATAAAGTTATTACTGACTAAGCCAGCAGAAAGGAAGGGGAGAACGAGGATGAAAGCGATCAGATGGTTCGTAATTGTGGCCGTGATGACCGCCCTGTCCGCCAGCTTGCTGGCGGGCTGTGGCAGCGGACAGAAGCAGGGTGCAGGCGGAAAGGTAGAAATTACTTTTGCAGGCTGGGGCTCTACCCCGGAAGAAACCAAACTGTTGGATCAGGTGCTCGCTGACTTTGAACAAAGCCATCCGAATATTAAGGTGAAACATGAAGTGATCGCCGATCAGTATATGGATGTGATCAAAACCCGTTTAATTGGCGGCAAAGGCCCGGACGTATTTTATTTGGACGCTATTGAAGCCCCGGGACTGATCGAAACTGGGGTTTTAGAACCGCTTAACCATTATGTAACCCCTGATTTTGATATGAATGATTTTGAAAAGCCAATGATTCAGGCATTCCAAAAGAACGGAAACATATACGGCTTTCCGAAGGGATATTCGACGCTTGCGCTCTTATACAATAAAAAGATGCTGAAAGAAGCGGGTGTGGAAGTTCCGACAACATGGGACGAGCTGCGGGCGGCTTCACGTAAATTAACGAAAGGAACCAAGGTGTACGGTTTCGGACAAAATCCGGAGCTTGCGCGCACATTTTTTATTGCCCAATCGTTAGGTGGACAGGTGGTTAAGAACGGCAGAGCCAACTTCACCACTCCGGAAGTGCTAAATGCTCTTCAGCCTTATGTGGATCAGCATCTGATCGACAAGACGGCAGCCCAGCCCAGTGATGTTGGCGCCGGGTGGACCGGCGAGATGCTTGGTCAAGGGAAAGCGGCCATGGTGCTGGAAGGGAACTGGGCGATCCCATTCTTGAAAAGCACCTTCCCGAACATTGATTTCGGGACAGCGGAAGTGCCGACGATTCATGGTAAAAAAGGGACAATGGCCTTTACGGTTGGATATGTGATGAATGCGGCTTCCACCAAAAAGCAGGCTTCCTGGGAGCTGATCTCCTATTTGACCGGCAAACAGGGGATGAAAACCTGGACGAGCAAAAGATTTGAGCTTCCGACCCGCAAATCAGTCGCCAAGGAGCTGGGATATGATAAAGACCCGATACTCGGACCGCTCGTTGCAGGTGCCCCTTATGCGACTGTCTGGTCAGAGGGTTCTACGCTTCCAACGATATTTAATAACTTTAACAACCAATTTGTAAGCGCTTATATCGGGGAAAGGCCGTTGAAGGAGGCGCTTCAGGAGGCACAGGACCAGGCCAATGGGGAAATTGGATTCCAGCTCTATGACTAAAACAGGAACGGAGGGTACTTATTATGAACCGGGGTGTTTCCAAAAGAGCGTTTAAAGAGGCGGCTCAAGGGTATTTGTTTCTACTACCGACCTTGTTCGTGCTGCTCTTTTTCATTATTGGACCGATTTTTTACGCCATTTATCTTGCATTTCATAAAGTGCAACTACTTGGCGTTTCCAGCTCGGAATTTACGGGTATGCGAAATTTCACCCGTATCATGGTGGATAACCGGGCTCATATAGCCATTTGGAATACGGTGAAATATGTCATTATCGTCGTTCCGATTCAGACTATTCTGTCGATGGTCATGGCCGCCGTTTTGAATGCGGGCCTGAAAGGACAGAAGATATTCCGGGTCATTTATTTCCTTCCCACATTAACATCATCCGCCGTACTAACGCTCATCTTTATGTGGATGTTCAATCAGAGTGGTCTCATTAATGAACTTTTGAGTGCAGTAGGGTTGCCAATATATAACTGGCTGGGTGATCCGAGGGTGGCGCTTAATGCCATTATGGGGATGAATATTTGGTCGACGGCTCCCTTTTTTATGGTTATTTACTTGGCGGCATTGCAGGATATTCCGAGCTCTTTATACGAGGCCGCCGAATTGGATGGGGCGAACGCTTTCCAAAAATTTTGGAACATTACGATGCCCAGTTTGAGGCCTGTGACCTCTTTTGTCGTCATTATGGGATTAATCGGAACATTCCAACTGTTCGACCAATCCTATATTTTCTCGGCGGGATCAGGCGGTCCGAACAACTCGACGCTTACCGTCGTTCTGCTAATCTATCAATATGCCTTTAAAAACCTGGGTACGATGGGGTACGCCGCTGCGCTGGCGATGACCTTGGCCGTGATCATTTTGCTGGCAACGCTAATCCAACGCAGATTTTCCAAGGAAGAATCTTTGAACTAAGGAGGGGCATCATGAATCGTCGAATAGGCATCGGGAAAATCATATTGTATTTGATTCTCATCGGTTACGCTGCCGTTACGCTTGTCCCGTTTTTTTGGGCGCTGTCGTCGTCATTCAAACCGTTGGAAGAAATCGTGAGTGGAAAAATCAGTTTTATTCCCAAGGTGTTTACCTTGGACAATTATAGAATGATATTTATCCAGCAGCCCTTATTCGGTCGCTGGCTGTTGAACAGCCTGATGATCGGTGTAGCGATTACTGCGCTGAATCTACTGTTTAATTCTATGGCCGGCTATGCGCTTGCCCGCCTGAATTTTCCGGGAAAAAATCTGTTGTTCATCATCATCCTGGGTGTACTAATGATTCCGGCTCAGGTTACGATGATACCGAATTTCTTGATTCTGAAAGGCTTTGGTTGGCTGGATACGTATCAAGGAATGATCATTCCCTCCATGATCAGCGCGACGTATATTTTTATGATGCGCCAGTTTTTTGTCAGCTTTCCGAAAGAACTCGAAGAGGCCGCCGAGATTGATGGTTTAGGGAGGTTTGGCGCTTTTTTTCGCATCGTTCTTCCGTTGGCTCGTCCAGCATTGGCTGCGCAGATCATCTTTGTGTTCATGGGGTCATGGAATGACTTTATGAAGCCGCTGATTGTGATGTCCAGTCCTGAAATGTTTACCTTGCCGCTTGGACTGAATACGTTCAAAGGCCAATATATCAGCTATTGGAATTACATTATGGCGGCTTCCATGATATCTACGCTGCCGATCCTTGTTATTTATGCATTCTTTAATCGTTACTTTATTAAGGGAATCACGTTTACGGGCGGCAAATAACGAAGGTAAGGGATATCGAACCCGAACAGGGCAGATATCCCTTTTTTGATAATCCAAGAGGTTAGCCAAATCTGCATGAAGAATGGAGATAAGTTAAGTGCAATCCTGGATTTTGACTGATCAGGTTATGACTATTCACAGTTGGACGTTTGGCTTTTTATTTACGATTTCGTCGTAATTACGATAGTATCTTCTTTTTGAATCCAATCTACTTTGGCCCCTAGCGTCTCGCTGATCAGCCGGAGCGGAAGATAGCCAATGCCGTTTACAGTGAAGGGAGGATTTGTGAGTTTCACAACTTTACCGTTCATCGTTGTCTGCCCGTTTTTAAGATTAATTTGCAGAGAGACGGGATTGGCTCCTGTTTTAGACTGATTAATTTCCGCTATTTTGCTGTTAAAATCATAAGTGACCTCGGCCCCCAGCTTGTCAAAAACAGAACGAAGGGGAATAAACGCCTGCTCGTTGCGGGTAATGACACCGTTACTTAGGGGGACAGGTGTATCATTGAGAAGGACGAGAATCGGCTTTTGTACAGGAACCGGCGTACTGTAGAGAAATTCATAATCCCCTATGCCAAGCTGCGCATGTTTGTTGACCCCCCAGCCCCATAGGGTGCCGTCTGTTTTTTGCATGATCACATGCCGTAATCCAGCCTGGATGCTTTGAATATTTTTGGCGAGTAATTTAAAAGGGACAGTGGACGATAATTTCTCACCTTCCAAGGACGCTTCATATACATTCCCGCCTGTCGTCAGTGCAAGGATAGAGCGTTCAACGATAAAGACGTCTTTAACATCCTTTATACCTGTTAACAATACAGGGTTATTTTCGTTGTGATAGGTTGTACTATCCGAGTAACCTGTGACCGTTTCACCCCAGAACCATAACCGTCCTTGTCGATCAATCGCGAGATTGGAACTCCCATTGGTCTTAATTATTTTGATGTCCGATAAGGCTTGAATCTGCGATGCAGATAAAGCTTCGGAGGGGGTAGCATTTTTTTCAAATACCTTGGGCCATGTCCATACAGTACCGTCTTTCTTTAAGGCTATGTTTTTGGAGATAGCAGTAGTATCCTTTAATGATGGAACAGGCTCGAAGCCCTGCAAGGACCTTGTATTTTTCCATACACTTCCGTCCTTCTTCAAGAAGAGCCAGCGTTCCTCATATTGCGGTCTTTCTTCATAGTAACTATCCAATTCTGTAACCTCGTCGATGCCGGATAGGGTTTGAAAAGGAGCAAAGTTGCTATCATTCTCGATTCGATCAGCAGATGATACGGTTCCTTCGGCGCTTAGGGCGAGTACATGATCATTCAAGCTACGCACATCTACGATGTTCTGTAGTCCTTCCAGAGAGTTGAATTTTACGGGTTCAGAAATATTATTTCTTGGCACATACCAGGCGGAATGATCCTGTAAGGTAAATACCAGATCGCCTTCATGGATTATATTCGAATATGTTCTGACGACGTTTGGCTTATCCTCTACACGAGTCGGTACGGATTGATTATAGCCCCATAACCACAAGCTCCCATCGGATTGAATCAGACTCCCGGAATCATAGGAGCGAATACGGGACGTCGATTCATCTTCGGCCGCCCATGCACTGGAACTGAACAATAACAACGCGATCATACTGATTAACAGAGTACGTCTTTTCATGCGTTTTCCTCATTTCTTCATCAATGTATATAAGGTGAAAATAACGCCTTGGGGAATATCTCTTTATCAATAGACGAAGAATATATAGAAAAGTTTTCCAAAACACATCTATTCGAATAAAATAACCTCCAGAAACCCACGCTTAGTGTGGATTTGGAGGTTGTTTTTTAGCCCGTTATTCGGCTGCGTACGATCAATAAGGTTTGCGCTTTGATTTGTCCAATTTCATGGATGAGCGCAGCCGTTTTCGCTTCATAGGCGAGTTTGGCATCCAAATCTTTCAGTGAAGCAAGGTTGATTTCAACGGTGAGCAGGGCGGATTGGGCGGCAGCCTCGAACAGAATCGCGCCTATGCCGAGATCAGAAATGACATTTTTGTTGGACAGTTCCACAATACTGTAGGCACGCTGCATTCCGTCCCGGCATACTTCCAGTAAACGCATCGGCACCTCAATGGCGGCGATCACCGCGGTCTGTAGGGAATGGGTACGATAGCGTTTTTCTTCGTCTGTTTCTTTGGGCAAGCGCAATACGGTCATGTATTGTTCAAAGGATTGAATATCTGCGGTCATCAGTTCCTCACAGCGCGCAGACAGATTTTCCATGCTATGAATCACTTCAGTGATTTGACCATGAACATGCGCGTACTTTTCTCCTTGGGTAAGGCTGGCGGTCATGGAGGTCATAGCCGCGCCCAGTGCCGCTGCCAGTGCGGATACACTTCCTCCGCCGGGAGTAGGTGCTGCACTTCCAGCCTCTCTTAGAAAATGTCCGATGGAATCGCTCCACGACAGTTCACTCATGAATAGGCCACCTCTCTGGAGTATTGTTGCAGATCTATTGCTTTGAGCAGATTCTTGTACAAAATCGCAGTTGTTAATGTGCCGACACCGCCGGGAACCGGAGAAATGGCATGTACCTTTTCCCCAACGTCTAAAGCAGCATCCCCCACTATTGTTCCCTCCAGCGTCTCGTTAATTCCCGCATCTACCAAAATCAAACCGGGATGAACCATATCCTGTGTAATCACATCAGGGCAACCGACTGCAACGAAGGCAATGTCTGCATGGCTCAAATGCTCCGCAATATCACGTGTGCCTGCATGACAGGCGGTAACGGTGGCATTTTCTCTTTGCAGCATGTGAAAAAGGGGAAGTCCCACCGTCTGTCCTATGCCGACAAGGGTGACATTTTTGCCTGCCAATGTGTGACCGTAATGTTTGAGCAGCTCAATGCAGGCTTGAGGCGTAGCGGGATACAATCCGCTTTCACCTGTAACGGTAGCCAGCTTGTTGCCTGGGGTAATTCCATCAATATCCTTGTACGGGGCGATGGATTGTTTAATCGCTGAGGCGGATAGATGCTGGGGAAGAGGCAATTCCAGCATAATACCATGAACATGAGAGGCTTCGTTCAGGCTGCCGATCAGGTGAAGGAGTTCAGCTTCGCTTACATGGCGGTCAAAGGTATGAAGATGAAAGGAGATGCCCAGCTTCTCCGCTATTTTTTGCTTGGTCCGGGCGTAGTAGGCAGAGGCCGGATCACCTTCTACCAACAGTGTTGCCAAATGAGGGCGATGCCCTTGCTGTTTCATTTGTTCTACTTTGTTACGGATCGATGCATACACTTGCTCAGCTGCTTCTTTGGATTTCATAATGATAGCCATAGTCTGAACCTCCTCTGAATTTATCGCATGATGGAATCAACAGGGTGTTTATGGTCTTGTAAAACGAAAAAAAGTATTTGCACAAGGTCGTCACGACAGACGAATCCTCTGCAAATACTTCTCCCAGGCGAACGGCACGCTTTCATTGTATGCTCCCTCGTGGTTGATTCCACTGACTTCGCCAGTCACATACAGCGTTATTTATCTTATATTTTAACAAATAATCTTCCGAAAAGAAACCCGTGAACATTTGGCAAAGAGGTCATGTTATTTGCCTATATGACAAATGTCATATTCCTGAACTGACGTTTATGACTACATCGAACACAGGTATCCCCTTATACTGAGGTTAGACCAACATGTACGCCTGACGAGATCAAGGTATGGGCGTCATTTTAAAGGAGGATCAACATTAAGTATGACACAACTCCCATTAGCCCAATTGAAAAAAAATATGGCTCCCTACGAGAAAATAAACACAAAATCCAGCGTTCTGCAACTCATTAACACTCTGGGTCCACTGATCCTGCTATGGTATGCCGCCTATCTCAGTCTGTCGGTATCGTATTGGCTGACCCTTCCGATTACGATTATTGCTTCCGGGTTTGTCGTACGGACGTTTATCATTTTTCATGATTGCGGTCATCAATCGTTCTTCAAAAGTCGCAAGCTGAATGGCATTGTGGGCACGATTACAGGTATTATTACGCTTTGTCCGTATGATCAATGGAAAAATAGCCACGCGATCCATCATGCAACCAGCAGTAATCTGGACAAACGAGGCACAGGTGATATGTGGGTGCTTACGGTGGAAGAATATGCAGAAGCTTCTGTATGGACACGGCTGGCTTATCGGATATACCGGAATCCATGGGTTATGTTCGTACTCGGTCCGATCTACACTTTTTTGATTTCCTATCGCTTTAATACAAAAACGGCGAAACGTAAGGAAAGAATAAATACGCATGTAACGAATATATCTCTAGTTATCTTGTACGCACTGTTGTGCTGGGCCATCGGCTGGCAAGCTTTTGTTTTGGTACAGGCACCTATCTTTTTTGTATCGGGTGCGCTCGGTATCTGGTTGTTCTATGTACAGCATCAGTTTGAGGATTCGTATTTTGAGCATGATGAAGACTGGAGCTATATTAACGCAGCCGTAGAAGGCAGCTCTTACTATAAGCTTCCTAAGGTATTACAATGGATTACGGGCAATATCGGCTTCCATCACGTTCATCACTTGAGCCCGAAGGTACCAAATTACAATTTGGAGAAGGCACATGAAGCGACACCGTTGCTGCAAAAAGCGACCACCATCACAGTGAGTAGCAGTCTGCAATCCCTGAAGTTTCGTCTTTGGGATGAAAGCACGAAAACCTTTTTGACCTTTAAACAGGTGAAGCCGTTGCTCAGCAAACGTGTTGCTGTTACGAAACCCGTCCCCACACCTGTTGTGAGTACGGAAAGAAAATAACTTTGTACGAAACACGGTATGATAAGATAAGGGATATAAGCTAAATAAGTGAAATGATAAAGGGTGGGCAGGATGCAAAAATGGTATCAGATTTTTCAAAGAAATACGGGACTTAACCCGTATGTATGGGTTGTCTTTTATATCCTGCCCTTCTATTATTTTAGCTCCTCATCTACAAGCCATATTGTGCTGGGTACCATCATTATTTTAGTGTTTTTTGCTTGTTATGTACTGGCTTTTGTCTCTCGGGGGTGGCTGATCTACTTCTGGACGAGTGTACAAATTGCGATATCCATTACCATGACGTTGCTATTCAGCTATATGTATTTCTCGATATTTATCGCTTTTCTGATCGGTAATATCAAAAGCAAGGCCGCATTCACTACACTGTATATTGTTCTGATGGTCTGTACCATTGGATTGATCAATTACGGCTTCGTAGCCCAAGATCCTGTTTTTATTAAGCAGCTTCCTTTTATTCTGCTGAATCTGCTTGGTGTAATCTTGATTCCGATAACCACTTTTAACCGAAATAAAAGTGATCGGCTTCAAGTGCAATTGGAGGATGCCAATAAGAAAATATCGGAATTGATTAAGCTGGAGGAGCGGCAAAGAATTGCGCGCGACCTGCATGATACTCTCGGTCAAAAGCTGTCACTCATCGGGCTGAAAAGTGATTTGGCTGGCAAGCTGATGGATCAGTACCCGGAGCGGGCTCACGCTGAAATTAACGATGTTCGTCTTACGGCGAGAAGTGCGTTAAAAGAAGTGCGGGAAATGGTCACACAGATGCGAGGTATGCGATTAGAGGATGAATTACTGCGTATTCGGCAGATTTTAAAGGCAGCTCACATTGAATTCACCTTGGAGGGCGATCCGAAGCTGGAGCATACGTCTTTAATGAACGAGAATGTGCTTAGTATGTGTATGAAAGAGGCGGTGACCAATGTGGTGAAGCACAGTGGCGCTACAGCCTGCTCCATTACCATTGAGCCCTCTCGTAAGGAGCTGACCCTTCGGATTCAGGACAATGGAGTCGGCGTTACGGGAGAAAGTGCAGCCTTTCGGGGGAATGGTTTGCAAGGGATGAAGGAAAGGCTCGAATTTGTGAACGGCTGTATGGAACTGCGTTCAGATCAGGGAACGGCCCTGATCATAAAAGTGCCGAATATCACTGAAAAGCCAAATGAGGAGGTGGGGCCATGATTCGAATCGTCATTGCGGAAGACCAGCGTATGCTGCTGGGTGCTTTGGCCTCCCTGCTGGACTTGGAAGAGGACATGAAAGTAGTCGGAAAAGCAAGCAACGGGGAAGAGGCTTTAGAGCTGGTCAAGCTGCATCAGCCGGATATATGCATCATGGATATCGAAATGCCAATCAAAAGCGGATTGGATGCGGCTGAGGAACTCAAAGGCTTGAATTGCAAGGTGCTGATTCTGACCACGTTTGCCCGTCCCGGATATTTTGAACGGGCTATCAAGGCAGGTACGCACGGTTATCTGCTCAAGGACAGTCCCAGTGAAGAACTGGCTTCCTCGATTCGAAGTATTATGGCAGGCCGTCGCATTTATGCTCCAGAGCTGGTCGATGATGCTTATGCCGAAGTTAACCCGCTGACTGAGCGTGAGAAGACCGTCTTGGCGCTCATTGCTGACGGGAAGAACACTAAAGAGATTGCCGGTGAGCTGTACCTGACGACAGGGACGGTGCGTAATTACATTTCAGTCATTCTGGATAAGCTGGGTGTCAGCAATCGAATTGAGGCGATTACGCGTTTTAATGAAAAAGGCTGGTTTAAATAAGCGTAAGGCATAAATGTTCAAGGAGAAACAGGGGAGCTATGAAGGAAGATATAGCGTCTCTGTTTTGTTGTTTTATCGGAGGATACATAAGAGAAAGTATATGCCTTTAGCCTACTTCCTTGTGATACAATAGGATAGCTATCCATGGGATGGACCGAAGTACAAGGAGGAACGGAACTACATGAAACAAGCCCCATTTATAGCTGTTGAAGGGCCGATCGGAGCAGGGAAAACGACGTTGGCTTCCATGCTTTCAACGGAGCTGCATATGCCGATTATTAAAGAGATTGTCGAGGAGAACCCGTTTCTCAATAAATTTTATCAAAATATAGATGAGTGGAGCTTCCAACTGGAAATGTTCTTTCTCTGCAATCGGTACAAGCAACTGGAGGATACCGGCCTGCAATATATCGAGAAGGCACAGCCTGTTATTTCCGACTATCATATTTATAAAAACCTCATTTTTGCTGAGCGGACCCTAAAGGGTGTGAAACTTGAAAAATATCGCCAAATCTATCATCTGCTCACCGACGATATGCCTAAGCCGGACGTGATCATATACATTAAAGCCGATTTGGATACGTTGCTGGGCAGAATCCGCAAACGGGCGCGCTCCTTTGAACAGGAGATGGACCCGGCATATCTGGAGCAGCTCATCACCGATTATGATAATGGCATACAATTTCTCGCCAAACAGGCTCCTTTTCCCAAGATATTGACCGTTAACGGGAATGAGATTGATTTTGTAGAAAACCGAGCACAATTTGAACAGATTGTTTCTGATGTAAAGGAGCTTATTCAATGAATAAATACAGCATTCCCGCGAATGCCCTGATTACGGTAGCGGGCACGGTAGGTGTGGGGAAATCCACACTAACGGCTGCTTTGGCTGAACGCCTGGGCTTTAAAACCTCCCTGGAGAAGGTAGATCATAATCCATATCTGGAGAAGTTTTATCACGATTTCGAAAGATGGAGCTTTCATCTGCAAATTTATTTTCTGGCCGAGCGCTTCAAGGAGCAAAAAAATATTTTCTTATCCGGTGGAGGCTTTGTGCAGGACCGTTCGATTTATGAGGACACAGGAATTTTTGCGAAAATGCATGCCGATCAGGGGACGATGAACCCTACGGATTATGAAACGTATACCAGTCTGTTTGAGGCGATGGTGATGACACCGTTTTTCCCGCACCCGGATGTGCTGGTCTACCTGGAAGGCAGCTTGCCATCCATACTGAGCCGGATCGAGGAGCGCGGTCGTGAAATGGAAATCCAGACCGAGCGATCTTATTGGGAGCAAATGTATCGCAGATACTCCAACTGGATCAACGAGTTCGATGCCTGTCCTGTGCTGCGTCTAAACATTGATGAATATGACGTGCATGATCCCGCTTCTATGGATGCCATTTTGGTAGAGGTAGGCAAGGTAATTTCTAAAAAATAAAAATTGTTGACCGTCCGTGAGGACGGTTTTTTTTGTGGTACACATTTCTAAAAGCCTTGCACATCTGTGCAGGTAAGCACGCTGAAAATGATCCATTAGGAATATGGATTGGCGGTCATGAAGCTGGTATATTTTGATTGATGGATATGAGAACGTATGTTCTTTATTGTACTTTCTTATTCATTGTCGTGGTATAATATGAGCAGATGGAGCTGATTCTAGTGGTAGAAATGCTGGACCCCCGCAATGACTTTTTGTTTAAGCGCATTTTCGGAAGCGAGGAAAATCGTGATGTGCTTTTAACTTTTCTAAATCGTACCTTTGAGGAAGCGGGGAAACCTCCATTAACGGAAATTGTACTTTTGAATCCGTATACGGATAAGGACGCACCGCGTGATAAGCAGTCTATTTTGGATATTCGGGCCAGAACGTCGGAAGGTCAGCTCATTAATGTGGAGATGCAGCTTTTCAATAAGTATGACATGGATAAACGAACTTTGTTTTATTGGAGTAAGCAGTATGCAGGACAATTGTACGAAGGCCAATCCTATAAGCTGCTGAGAAAGTGTGTAACGATCAACATTTTGAATTATTCCTTCCTACGGAACAGCCGTTATCATAATGTGTTTCATTTGGCAGAGGACCGTACGGGCATCCCGTTTAGTGATGATATGGAGTTGCATTTTTTGGAACTGCCCAAACTGGATGAGCACGAGATTCCGGCTGGTAGCGGTGGCTTGGTCAACTGGCTTCTGTTTCTAAAGGGAAGTAATCCATCTCAATGGGAGGTACTAGCCATGAATGAACCCGGTTTGAAAAAGGCGATGACTACGCTGGAGTTTCTAAGTCAGGATAAAGAGGCGCGTTTACAGTATGAAGCCCGACAAAAGTACCTGCATGATGAGGCTTCCATGATCGAAGGCGCAAGGGAGGAAGGCTTGAAACTAGGTAAGGCAGAGGGGAAGGCTGAAGGTAAAGCAGAAGGTAAAGTTGAAGGAGAGCGCCAGAAGGCAATTGAAATCGCACGAAATATGCTGAATATGGGGCTTGAAATTGAAGTGATTGTAAAAGCATCTGGCTTATCCGAGTCAGAGGTGCGTTCGCTGAAAGTATAAATCAGAAACAACATACAAGGACTGTGGTACAATCAGAATGAATTGGCTGATGACCGCAGTCTTTTTTTGTCGAATAGATTATCTCTAAGGACGAAGTATGCTTAACTGTATAGTGGACAAGCTTAGGCTAGAATGCGAGAATGGATACATATTTTAAATGTAAATTACTCACGGGGAAGGATGGGATACTGTGATACGTTTTGGTATTGTTGGAACCAACTGGATAACGGAGAGGTTTATTCAAGCCGCGGTAGAGACGGACGAATTTGCCCTGACGGCGGTATACTCACGAACAGAGGATAAAGGCAAAGCTTTTGCCGCCAAGAACAACAGCCATCCGGAGGTATTTACAGACTTAGCGCAAATGGCTGCAAGTGATCAGGTGGATGCCGTATACATTGCCAGTCCCAACTCCTTGCATGCGGAGCAGGCGATTGTGTGTATGAATCACGGAAAGCACGTACTGTGTGAGAAGCCGTTTGCCTCCAATGCAACGGAGGTGCAGAGCATGATTGAGGCTGCGCGCAACAATGATGTTTTGCTAATGGAGGCCATTAAATCTACGCTTATGCCAAACTTTAAAATTGTTAAAGACCATATGTATAAAATAGGCCGTGTTAGGCGTTATTTTGCAAGTTATTGTCAATATTCATCACGTTTTGATGCTTTTAAGCAAGGAAAAGTGTTGAATGCCTTTAATCCGGCTTTTTCGAATGGTTCATTGATGGACCTTGGGGTTTATTGCTTGTATCCTATGGTGGCATTGTTCGGCAAACCGGAGGAAGTTCGTGCGGTTGGCGTGCTCTTGTCTTCTGGTGTAGATGGGGAAGGCAGCATCGCTATGCGATATCCGGATATGGACGCCGTCGTCATGCACTCCAAGATTACCGATTCATATTTGCCTGCTGAAATTCAGGGTGAGAATGGAACGATGGTGATCGACAAAATAAGCCAGCCGTATGAGGTGAAAATTCATTATCGGGACGGCACGATTGAGGATCTGACGAAAGCACAGACCCGTGAACCGATGTATTATGAAATTCAGGAGTTTATTGATCTGATTAAAAGCGGAGAACGTAATAGCTCCATTAATTCACTGGAGTGTTCACTCGCAGTCGCCGAAGTGATGGAGGATGCAAGACAGCAGATTGGTCTTCGATTTGAAGCGGATTTGAAAAATACGTCTGCACATTAGTCTGTTAAATACTTCCACCTAAAAAAAGATATCCTACAGCCTTATTGGCTGCATGGATATCTTTTTCATTTTCTTACGGGACATCTGTTGCTGTGCTTGTAATACTTTCACCCTGTTCGAAAGCTGGTAAAACATACATAATGCTAATAACAAGTTCAACGTTTGAATATGAAGTTAAATACAGGAGGATGAAACGGTGGCTTATCAAGAAATCAATGGAGTACGAGTATGGGGAGCACCTGATGCAGGAGCATTATCTCAAGCCCGTATTTGTGCCGAGAACGGTAATGTGATTCAGGCGCTGCTGATGGCGGATCATCATAAAGGCTACAGTCAGCCGATTGGCGGCGTGATGGTATATGACGGACAAATTTCACCTTCAGGTGTCGGGTATGATATCGGATGCGGAAATAAGGCGGTTAGAACCAAGCTGTTCGCAGCAGATGTTTTGCCGCGTATTTCATTCATTATGGATGAAATTGCACGTCATATTTCCTTTGGCGTAGGCCGTATAAATGCGGTTCAGGTAGATCATGAGCTGTTCGATGACCCGGATTGGGCGGTATATGCTGCGATTGGGAAACGGGAGCATGACAAGCTGAAATCCTTGGCAAGAGACCAGTTGGGTACGGTGGGGAGTGGTAATCATTTTGTTGACGTATTCGTGGAGGAAGCGACAGGTCAGGTCTGGATTGCGAACCATTTTGGAAGCCGGGGCTTTGGACATAAAACAGCAAGCGGATTTCTAAACTTGGCGGCAGGACGGGAGTTTCTCGGAAAAGCGCCGGGAGAGCATATGGATCAACCGCCAGTGCTGCTGGACATGAATAGTGAGTTGGGGGATATGTACTACCGTGCGATGCGGCTTGCCGGACGTTATGCTTATGCGGGACGGGATTATGTGATAGATCAGGTGCTTGGTATAATGGGCACCGAAGCGGACTTTGCCGTGCATAATCACCATAATTACGCATGGAAAGAGCAGCATGATGGACGTGACACGATTGTAGTCCGCAAAGGTGCTACTCCCTCGGCTCCTGGCCAAACGGGTTTTATTGGTGGAAGCATGGGTGATATTTCAGTGATTGTACGCGGTAAGGATACGGTAGAAAATCGCGATTCCTACTATAGTACAGTTCATGGTGCAGGACGCATTATGAGCCGTACGCAGGCAGCCGGTAAAATGAACTGGAAAACCCGTACGCGCAGCGGCGGGCAGATTACGGACTTGCAGATGAAGGAGGCCGTACAGGACTATGGTGTCGAGCTGCGCGGAGCGGGTACGGATGAAAGCCCGTTCGTTTACCGCAGGCTGCGCGAGGTGCTGGACGCTCATGCTGAGACGGTGGAGGTTCTGCATGAGCTCAAGCCTATTGGAGTATGTATGGCGGGGGCGAATGAGTTCGATCCGTATAAGGACTAATGAAAAGATTTAGTAATAAAAAGAGACTATATCCGGCAGAAACGATCATTCGCCGGATATAGTCTCTTTTGAGTATTATAGTCTCTTTCATTCTTACAATTGGTCCGCAAACAGCTGTTCTTTGATATAAGAGACCGGCATTTCCTGGCCTGTCCACAGCTCGAAAGCAAGTGCGCCCTGCCACAGCATCATGCCCAGACCGTTAATGGCGGTTGCACCTACGGATTCGGCTTGTTCCATCAGCTTGGATTTAGCCGGGCTGTATACTACATCGGTCACGATCAGATCGGAACGAAGCATGGACACATCTTCAATCACACTTTTGCCTTCCAACGGTTTCATGCCGACGCCTGTACCGTTAGCGAAGATATGACTTGTGCGGATCTCTTCACGTAATTGTTCTTGATCCTCCAGAGGATATATATTTGCTTTGACTTGGGTGTGTTTCATATCTTCATTAATAATACGGACATTTTCTTCCGCACGGGCAAAGAACTGATCATTACGGGCAAAGATTGAAATTTCACCCAGACCTGCTTGAGCTGCTTCAATAGCAATGGGTGTAGCTGCACCGCCAGAGCCGACGAGTGTCATTTTTTTGCCTTTCAGATCAATACCGTGTTCACGCAGGTTGCGAACATAACCAGATCCGTCTGTGCTGTAGCCTTTCAGCTTGCCATCCGTGTTCACGACGGTGTTGACGGCACCTGTAAATTTAGCGCTGTCGTCCAGCTCGTCAAGGTACTGCACAATGGCTGTTTTGTTTGGCATGGACACGTTATAACCGCGTATGTTCAGAGCACGCAGACCGCGTACGACTTCTTCCAGCTGTTCATTTCCTACTTCAAAGGCCATATACGCGTTGTTCAGGCCCAGTTTTTCAAACGCGAGATTATGCATAGCCGGGGACAAAGAATGTCCGATCGGTGTAGCAAGCAATCCGATTAATTGTGTTCTTCCGTCAATACGTCCAGCATTTTTCATGATATAAGCCTCCAAGTAATCTTTGTAGTTTAATGAAACACTTTTTTATATCGATAAGCAACAAACACGGCCAGCAAAATACTGACTACGGCAATCGAAATATCCAGAATGAACACGGAAGTAATTCCGAGGCTCTTGGACATGCCCCCGGTAGCTAACGGCATCAGGATGAACGAAAGACTGGCTGCAATGTTCACGAGAGAAGTCGTAGTCCCTTTGTTTTTGCGGAAGAATTCCGTCATAACGGTGAGAGCAATTTGGAATATACCTGCGGTAGACAATCCGATTAAGAACGAACTGATTATCGTAGCGGCAGGATTGTGCCAAGTAATTAAAGCCAGCAAGGAAAGCAGGGCAATAAACGGATATACAATCATGACAGTAACCGGTTTAATGAATCTGCCAAGTACCACGGCTAACAGAATAACGGAAACCAGCGAACCTATACTATAGTAGCTCAGCAGTTTAATAGCATTGGCTTTCTCCATACCCAAAGCCTCTTGCCCAAAGGTAGGAAGCCATAGCTGCACGACCATGAACAATACAGTGGAAGTAAACCCGATAATGATCAGGGACAGACCCTCTTGCCAAAACTTAGGCTCGGTGCGGAATGTATCCACTGATTGGGCAACCTCGGTTGGAGCTTTTTGTTCCTCAGCCTTGTGATTAGGGAAGGCTGTCATCGACAAGAAGATACCGCTCAGCAGATAAATACCTGCCGGAATAAAGAAGGAGTAGCCATAGAACATATTGTGATCGATAAAGAATGCAATCATGAACGGAATAACAATGGCACCGATAGAAACGGATGCTTTGACCAAGACCGTTGCAGATCCGGCTTTTGTTCCGAACCCTTCAATTAATGCGGGATACGTTCCCGAATCCATCATGGAGTTACAAAGCCCTGCGATAATAGCAAATACGAAAGCCAACGTATAGTTGGGTGCAAGGGGAATACCGATCAGGAAAATTAAATAAGCAAATGATGCAATCACAACGAGCGGCTTTCTTCCATACTTGTCTGACATTTTCCCGGCTACCCCGAGCGCCAGCAGCTTACCGATCCCGATCGCTGACACCAGATAACCGATGGCAGCCTTATCCGTGTTCAATTGCACGGTCAGGAAGCTCATATTCGAGGAGAGAATAACATTGATCATACCCAGAAGAAAATAGTTGATGTAAAGCCCTGTTGCCATTCTGATGTAAGGATTTTTCATGAGTATAGCTCCCAACTTAAGTTTTAGATCCATCGTCTAATAGTGAAAAAATTCACATTGTTTCTATGTCTTTATTATATAAGGAGTGTTATTATAAATCCAATGCATATTTCTATTGCTTTTCATAGTTTAGGTCTATAATTTAAAATATAAATTAAAGAAGGGAACGGCATAATTATGAACCTGAAGCACTTACAATATTTTCGTGTACTTGCAAAGATGGAGCATTTTACCCAAGCAGCTTTACGACTATGTATTACTCAACCCAGTTTAAGCCATGCTATTTCAGAATTAGAAAAGGATCTGGGGGTTCATTTGTTTGAAAAGCAGGGGAGGAATATTCGGCTTAACAAATACGGACGATTTTTCCTGAAATATGTGGAGAATGCCATGAGTGAATTGGAGAAGGGAGAGCACAACTTGCGTGAACTGGTCAGTCCTAACCACGGTAATGTGGATCTGGCGTTCATTTACACGTTAGGCTCGCACTTCATTCCAGCGATTATTCAGGCCTTCTCCGCCTCGGATGCCCGCAAAGATATATCTTTTTCTTTTCATCAAGGGAACACGAACGATATTATCCAGGGCTTGAAGCAGGAGCATTACGATGTGGCTTTCTGTTCTCACATGGAAAATGAACCGGACGTTGAATTCATTCCGTTGGCTCAGCAGGAGCTGGTCGTTATTGTTTCACCAGATCATCCGCTGGCTTCGCTGGACCAAATCGATCTCAAGGATACGGCGACATATCCTTTTATCTTTTTTAACAAGAAAAGCGGTATACGTCCCATTATTGAAAATCTATTCGCCAGAGTAGGAGTTACTCCAGAGATTATTTGCGAGATTGAAGAGGACACGGCGATGGCAGGGCTGGTATCTGTGAATTACGGAATTGCGGTCATGCCCCGAATTTCATCGTTGGATTATTTTAACGTCAAAACATTGCCTATTGTTAATCCTGAATACGAGCGTTTTATCTATCTGGCGAGCATCAAAAACAGGTATTTATCCCCGGCTGTAGTGGACTTTCGGAACTTTTCGCTCAGCTACGGTGAGGAATTTTATTTAAAAACGCATCAGCGTGTCTAAATGTGTGTCTCGCAATATTTAAACTTGATAAATTTAAAAATGTGTTCTATACTTCATCATCGACACACATGATGTGA
Source organism: Paenibacillus sp. FSL R10-2782 (assembly GCF_038592985.1). NCBI lineage: Bacteria > Bacillati > Bacillota > Bacilli > Caryophanales > Paenibacillaceae > Paenibacillus > Paenibacillus sp. FSL R10-2782. The sequence goes on from NZ_CP151951.1 coordinate 1,016,960, forward strand.
AATGATTCACATTAGTGGCATCACAAGACTTACTCACAAAAGTTGGTGAATTCACGATGAAACGTTCTTCTTTTCCAGTGGCGTCCGGCCTTTATGTAAACTATCTTCTGTTTGGTATGTTTAACATTATGCTGGCGTCACACATGTCCTTTTTAACCGAGCATTTGCATACAGATCAGGCGGGAATCAGTCTTCTGGTATCCGCAATGGGATTTGGCAGGCTGTTTACGCTGTACCTATCCGGGGTGCTTTCCGACCGTTATGGTCGCAAGCCGTTTATTGTGGTCGCAGGGCTATTAATGGCCGTTTTCCTGGTCGGTATACCGTTAAGCCCCAGCTTTGAAATGGCGATGGTGCTGGCTGTGCTGGCAGGCGTAGCGAATTCTTTTCTCGATTCAGGCACTTATCCAGCTCTGATCGAAGCTTTTCCCCAATCCTCAGGTTCGGCTACCGTGCTGGTGAGAGGTTTTATATCCATCGGAGCGGCGTTTTTACCGTTAATGATTATCTTTTTTATGAATCACGATATTTTTTACGGGTTCTCGTTCTTTTTACCAGCACTCATATTTGGTCTGAATGCGATTTACCTGTTCAAAATGAAGTTTCCAGACATGCGGGTTCAGGCGCCCAAGGAGCCAGTTCACGATACATCTGTATCTAACGTGGAACAAACGGTAGAGCTAACAGCAAATGACCGGAGCAAGCCGCGCTTCTGGCAGGAAGGGCTTTGCCTTATTGTTCTCGGCTTTACCGGGCCTACCTTGCTGTATATTGTTCAGTTGTGGCTACCTACTTTTGGACAGCAGTTTATCGGTATGACTGAATCAGAGTCCCTGAGATTATTAGTCTATTACAATGTTGGTTCTCTCGTCTCCGTATTTGTATTGGTGGTTGTGTTAAGAAAGTGGATCAAACCGGTTCACATTATTCTCATTTATCCATGCATTTCTTTGTTGGCCTTTGGAGCATTGCTCCTTTTCAAATCACAGGCTGCGGCCATTATTAGCTCATGTGTCATCGGATTTTCCATTTCGGGTGTGCTTCAACTGACCTTGACCGTAATGAGTGAGTTTTTCAGTCAACGAAAAGGACAGATCACCGGGTTCATTTACACAGCAACTTCAGTATCGTACACGGTCATCCCTGTGTTTACCGGCTTTCTTTTGAAGCATTCTCAAATATCCAGTGTTTTTATGCTGGCTCTGATTGTGAATGTGGTGGGTATTGTGCTGGCCGTGTTTGTTAATTTCCGGTACAGTACCGTTTTTCCATCAAGTCGCAAATTGTCCCCTAAAATCGCGCTTGATCCAGAGTAAGCCAACAATCGGGGACTAATCATCAGCTGGCTTATTCAGAATGCGTTATACTATGAAATATTGTAAATGCTCGACTTAAAACTATGATTTGGGAGTGAGTTTGATATGGCAAAAATCGTTAAAGTGAAAGATGTTCTGATCGGTGAAGGTGCGCCTAAAATCTGTGTTCCGATGGTGGGAGAAACGTTGAAGCAACTGAAGGAAGAAGCTGCCCATTTGCGTACACTCGATCTGGATATCGTGGAGTGGAGAGTCGATTTTTTCGAGCATGTAGAGGATTTGGAGAAGGTTAAGGCTGCCTTGATTGAAATCCGGTCCATCTTGGCGAATATTCCGCTCGTCTTTACGTTCCGCAGCGCTCGGGAGGGCGGGGAAAAGGAAATCAGTACGGCGAGTTATGTGGAGTTGAATCGTACGGCAGCCGAAACGGGACAGGTAGATATCATTGATGTGGAGCTTTTTAATGACGAAGCCGATGTGAAGGCGCTGGTGGAAGCTGCGCATAAGCATAACGTATCCGTAATTATATCCAATCACGATTTCCAGAAGACGCCGCCAAAGGAGGAAATCGTATCTCGTTTGCGCAAGGCGCAGGAGTTGGGAGGCGATTTGCCTAAAATAGCGGTTATGCCGACATGTACGGCCGATGTGCTGATCTTGCTGGATGCCACGCGTACCATGGCTGAGGAATACGCAGACCGGCCTATTATTACGATGTCGATGGCGGGAAAAGGTGTCGTGAGCCGTCTGACCGGAGAGCTGTTTGGTTCGGCTTTAACCTTTGGTGCCGCTAAGAAAGCTTCCGCGCCGGGGCAGATTCCTGTTACAGAACTGAGAGAGATATTGAATGTACTGCACAGTCATTCGTAAAAAGGTATGAATGCTGGCAACCCATGTGCCAGTATCCAAAAAAGGAAGGCCCGTATGCCATAAGCATGATGGAGCCTTCCTTTTTGCTAAGTGTTTGTGAGTTTGGGAGACGCAAATGGTCTTCCGATGTCATCCTGTCAAATGCTTAATTTAATCCCCGTGTAGGCTCATACAGTTCCCAACCGAGATTTAGAGTTTGGATAATATAGTCTGCGACTTCTTCCGCATCCAACTGATCCGTATCGATCTTGGAGTGATTCACCGCGTAAATGTCCTGTCTGGAACGGAAAAGAGCTTCGATTTCCTCCAAATTCTTGTTTTGCAGATTGGGACGGGTATCGATGAGCATCTTGAGTCGATCCTTCCAGGATTCCCAATTTAAATCTAAAAAGAAGACGATAGATGAAGCCAGACAAGCCTGTTTAACCTCTTCTTGTAAAAAAGCACCGCCGCCAACCGAAATGACTTTCAATCGAGTATTGCTGCATAGTTTGAGAATATGGTCTTTTTCAATCTCGCGGAAACCTTTTTCTCCATATGTTTTGAAAATTTCTGTTGTCGGCATGTTGTACTCTTGTTCAATCTCCTGATCAATATCCACAAAGTCCCGATACAGCTTGCGCGCGAGATGGGAACCGATCGTTGTTTTGCCTACACCCATAAATCCAATGAGCACAATATTCTGTTCTCTTAATGGGATCTCTCTCTTGTTTTGCACCATAACCACTCTCTTCTCACCAGTAATGTTGAGATGTAACGCTTCAAAGCACTAAATACATTATACGTTCATCAAACGTGTCATTCAATAGTATAGATCACATCAGAAGCGAGGTATAGGACGAAAGTGGCTTCTGATTGCCATTTTGGTGATGTAGAGCATATAACGAGACTAGATCATGAAGCCAATTGCTGCATAATTTGACGAAAAAACAAACTTATACAAGCATAAAAAGGCAATATTCTGTACTTAATTAAAAAAAAGGACATATTTTGCCGAAAAATATATTGAAATTACTGGAAGTAAGAATATAATAGAGTTATACAAATTGTAAATGTAATCGCTATATTTACAATTTGTGTTTATTTAAATTTATGGCATTGAGTTACTTTGAACCAAATACCAAGTGTACATATGTAAATAGTAATATACATTTTTGCAGACATGTACCGGTCAATGGGTTCCTTGTACGAAGGCGGTGATACGATCTACAGGTTCTAGTCAACTACGAATGGAGTGGCGGAAATAAAAAATATCTACGAGAGGGATGAATTGAAATGAACACAAGCACAGCCAAAGTATTGAAAAAGGGAATGAGTATCGCTTTATCAGGTATGCTGGTCGCTTTATTTGTCGGCAATTATTCTGCTCATGCAGCACCGGAAGTCGTTAGTAAAACGATTCTTGTAAAAGCCGGAGAAGTATATGATGGTAAGGGGAAGACGGTAGCCGCTGATCCAAAAACCTTGGGTGACGGAAGCCAGGCTGAGGCCCAAAAGCCTATTTTCAAGCTTGAAAATGGTGCAACTTTGAAAAATGTAATCATTGCTGCGCCTGCTGCGGATGGTGTGCATGTGTATGGCAACGGAACCATTTCCAACGTAACGTGGGAGGATGTAGGTGAAGATGCATTGACGCTTAAAGAAAAAGGTACGGTAAACATAACAGGCGGTGGAGCGTTCCATGCATATGATAAAGTCTTCCAAATCAATGCCGAGGGCACGATTAACATTAAAAACTTTAGAGCCGATGATATCGGAAAGCTGGTTCGCCAACTGGGCGGCTCAACTTTTAGAGTGAATATGACTTTGGATAACTCGGATATTTCCAACGTAAAGGATTCGATCCTGAGATCGGACGGCCCTAACAGCACAGCTAAAATTACGAATACTCGTTATCATAATGTGCCACAATTGTTCAAGGGCTTTAAATCCAGTAATACGAGCGAGTCCGGCAATACTAAATATTAATACGAAACAGGGTAGGAGCGGGGATGGGAATCAATAGATCTTGATTCTATCCTTGTATAGATTGAAAATAAGGGCTGTCCCACAGATCGTTTGGATCTGATGAGACAAGCCCTATTTAGCTTCTATTTGTTTTTCGTGCCGCCGGAAGATACCGTTGGAACGCTCAAAAGACTAGCCGGGCTTCGTTCAGGACGAGTACTGTGATATGATCTTGCTATTACATTTTATACAAAAAAGTTGGGAAGCTATGAATCTATTTCATCCATATGTGAATGTTGACGGTACTTTGAATGAGACGCAGGTGTGGAGACGGGAAGTTTTATATACAGGTACAAATGGTCGGCTTGTTCAACGTTTTTACGTGTCACCTTATGAGAGTTATGTGTTCAAGCCGTTAACCAATGATGAGCAAGCAGGCCGGGAGAGATGGGTATATGAGCATGTGCTTGCTTCGTTGCCACCCATCTATCCCCGAATGCTGGCCTGTTCTGGCGCAGGCATAGATGGCGGAGGGGAATGGATGATTTTTGAGGACCTTGGTCCTCTGCACCATCTACATGAAGAAGAAACAATGCTGCGAGCTGTTGGACTTGTAGCAGGGTGGCATTCTTTGCCGTCGGAGCGTTTTGCTGGAATGCCACTTCGAGGACCCAAGCCGCTTATTCAGGATATGGTTTCTGAGCTGTATGAACGCAAGTCCGATGTGCTGGAGCTTTGCAGTTCACTGGGATTCTCCAAACAGCAGGTGCAACGTATTTACGTACAACTGGAGTACCAGTCTTTTGCCCAGCAGCTTGTGCTGTCGCATGGTGACCTTCATCCGGGAAACTATGCGCTGAGTGGGGAGCGGCTGATGGTGCTGGATTGGGAGCATGCCCACTTGAACACACCGCTTTGGGATATGTATCATCTGATCGATATGTCCCATCCGTTGTTTCCCCGGCGTATGACGTCCGACTTGCGAATCCGCCTGCTGGACAGGTACTTGGCTCAAATGGAGCTGCTGGGAGCAGGACTGGAACGGGGCACATTTATGCAAGAATATAGCATGTTTGCCGTGGTATTTTCACTGTGGATGCTGTTGTTGATTGAAAGTGATTTGCGAAGGATCGAAATGAAAATGCATATAAACGGTGATAAATGGTCAAAAGAGCAATTAGAAGCCCAACAGGGCGAGGCGTTAGCCTGTTTGAGCCAATGCGCAGCGATGCTGGAATGGAGGCAAGTCAGAAGGTGTGAATAAAGAGTTGGAGCTACAGCGTGTGTACAGATTGTAAACAAAGGTGGAGACATATATGAAAAAAGTCGGTTTGGTCATGAGAAAAATTCAGTTTGCCGAAGCGCAGGGCCCGCGTATTTTTGCGGAACGTCTCAAGCAGATCGGACTGGAGCTGGGTGTGGATATCGTATTTGTGTCACCGGAGCGCCATGTCAGCAGCCATGACTGGCTTCCCGGCTATGAGCACGAAAAGGGTGATCTGGTCAATTATGACGTGGTACTCGACCAGCTTCATGAGCAGCAGATTGAGGATGTTATTTATACGGTATCCGGCTTTACATATTTGAAAATGTTTTTTAAAAACAGTGTGCTTTTTCCGCACAGTTTTCCTGATCCGGCGCTTACAGGCTATGAGATGATGAAGCCTTTTTATCAGATTGTGGACAAGGCTATTGTGCAGACTGATTTTCTCAGACAGGAGATGGCATCCAAGTTTGGTGTAACAGATGTGACAGTTATCCCGATTGGGTTTAATGAGCGACTGGTAGAAAAGCATTTTGATCCTTCGCAGGTCGTGGAGAATCGGGTGATGTGGATCGGAAGGGATGAGGAGAATCGGCGTCCTGATCTGGTGCTGGAGTATGCTCGGCATAATCCCGACAAGGAAGTTTACATGGTGTTTGGCGGGGAACGCTACAAGGAAAGCATGAAGAAGTACGATATCCCTGACAATGTGAAGCTTCAATTTGCGTTGACGCAGGATGAGGTATTCGCGCTTATGAATACGGCGAAAGTATACTGGAGCTGCTCCAAATTCGACACGTTTGCGATGCCGCTGACCGAAGCGCTGGCTATGGGTAAAATCGTCGTGAAGCCTGAGCATCCTTGCTATGGACATATCAGCTCCACGCACTCTTTTTCGGGCAATGAGAAAAACTGGTTCGAGCTGCTCAATATGGCTGCTGCCTCACCTCGTCGGGTTTCCAATGAAAATCAGGCGTATGCCATGGAGAAGTTTTCGAGTAAGGTGATGAAGCAGGGGTATCGGGACTTTTTTGAGAATTGGTTAAGCTGAGTGGCGAGGCAGAGTACTTCGGTTTCAACACGCGTTTAAGCGTCCAGAATTAGAGGATGATTTAAAAAGGGACTTTCGCTCAAGTGAACGAAAGTCCTTCCTTTTAGGAATGTATCTCCGCTGCGGCTTCAGAATGAGCCGTTCTGCGGTCAATAGCGTAGCTGACCAGCATGAGAAGCAGACCGCCAACGGTGATCAGAGATGCGACCCAAGGGATGGCGGCAAGTCCCATCTGATTAATGACGACCCCGCCGATAAAAGCGCCTCCTGCGTTACCCAGATTCAAAGCGGAATGGCTGGAGGTAGAGGCGAGCAAAGGGGCCTCATAGGCCAGATTCATGATGCGAACCTGAATGCCGGGCATAATGCCGAACGCGGCAATCCCCCAGATAAAGACGGTAATCACAGCCAGTACCCTGCTTTGAAGCGTAAACGTCAGAATGGCCAAAATAATGGCCAGTATAGCGTAGTTTGCTATTAAGGATGGCAGCAGCCTCCAATCCGCGAGCTTGCCGCCAACGATGTTGCCGATGGTTACACCAAGTCCGAACAGGACGAGAATCCACGTAATGCTATGCTCGGCAAAGCCGCTAATGTCGGTAAGTAAAGGCGTAATGTACGTAAAGACGCTGAACAGACTACCACAACCGACAGCACCTGTGAGTAGCATCAGCAATACCTTCGGATTAAACAGGCTTCGGACTTCTTGTTTGAGACTGGAGGGCTTGTCCTGATGCATAACCGGAATGTACCGGATGATGCCAAAGAGGGAAATCAGGCCGATCACAACGATGGCTCCAAAGGAAGCACGCCAGCCGAGCTGCTGTCCGATAAAGGTGCCAAAGGGCACGCCGATAATGTTGGCTACGGTCAGTCCGGTCAGCACCATAGAAATGGCACCAGCCCGCTTGTCAGGGCGAACCAGTCGGGCGGCGATCAGGGAGCCGGCTCCCAAAAAGGTTCCGTGTGATAACGCGGTAGCCATACGGGCTACAATCAGAAGCTCGTAGTTGGGAGCAATGACCGAAAAAAGATTGCCTAAAATGAATATAATCATCAGCAGGCATAACAGCTTTTTTTGCGGTACCTTGTGAGTTAATACGGTGAGCACAGGGGCGCCAATGGCCACACCAAGCGCGTAGCTGGTGATGAGCTGTCCGGCTTGCGGGATGGTAACATGAAGATCCTGGGCCACATTGGGCAGAAGACCCATAATGACGAATTCGGTCATGCCGATGGCAAAGGCACCGAGCGTCAACCATAGCAAGGAGGGGGGAAAGCGATTGGCTGTCAAATTTTCTTGAATACTCATGAGTGTCTTGTATCCTCCTGAAAAATAGTAATGCGAGTATATCATTAGAAACCACATCTGGCGACCCATTTTCAAGAATTTTACATACTAAGCAGATAAGATTTATCTATTTACAAAAGCGGCAGGTATGAGCGGGTTAAATATGTTATTTTTATAGTATGGATCTATCCAAGGAGGATACAATGATGACGCTTAAAGTGGTACATAGTATTACAGATTTAATTGGAGATACGCCTTGTGTGCGGCTTCAGCGATTAACCGGACCGCAGGATGCGGAAGTGTATGTGAAGCTGGAATACTATAATCCCAGCGGCAGTGTCAAGGATCGGGCGGCGGGTAATCTGATTGCCGAGGCGGAACGGGCCGGACATTTAAAACCGGGTGGAACTATTATTGAGCCGACCAGCGGGAATACGGGGATTGGCTTAGCGATGAATGCGGCAGCCCGAGGCTACCGTGCGATATTGGTGATGCCGTCGAATATGACGAGGGAACGAATCAATATTTTAAAAGCATACGGTGCTGAGGTTGTACTGACGCCAGCGGAAGAACGGATGTCAGGAGCAATTCGCAAGGCGCTGGAGCTGGGGGCTGAGATTGAAGGGAGCTTTATCCCGCAACAATTTGAAAACGAGGCCAACCCGGATATCCACCGTACGACGACTGCGCTTGAAATTTTGGAGCAGACGGAAGGCAAGCTGGACGTGTTCGTCGCTTCTTCTGGAACGGGTGGTACGATTACGGGAACGGGTGAGGTGCTGCGCCAGCATTTGCCGGATCTGCGTGTGGTCGTGGTAGAGCCGAAGGGCTCGCCAGTGCTGTCAGGGGGCAAGCCTGGTCCACATAAGCTGGTTGGTACTAGCCCGGGATTCGTTCCTGCCGTATTGAATACGGATATTTATGACGAAATCGTACAGGTTTCGGATGAGGATGCGATTGCAATGACACGGGCGATTGCTGCTCAGGAGGGAATTCTCGTCGGACCTTCCAGCGGAGCTACAATATGGACGGCAATTCAGGAAGCTCGGCGCTTGGGACCGGGCAAACGGGTGCTTTGTATTGCCCCGGATACAGGAGAGCGATATTTGAGCATGGGTATTTTCGGATAAAAAAAGTGAAGGAGGAGCAACATGAAAATTATGCCTTTACAGAAACGCAACATTTCGGATAGCCGCTTGGTGCTTGGTTGTATGCCTTTTGGCGGGGAATGGGATCGTACACCGTTTACACAGGAGCATGTGGTGGAAGCAGAAAGAGCGGTGGAAGCCGCACGTTCCATCGGCATTACGATGTTTGATCATGCAGACATCTATCGTATGGGGAAAGCAGAAGAAATTTTTGGCCGGATTTTGAAGGGGCAGCCCGATTTGCGCGAGCAGATCGTTATCCAGTCCAAATGCGGCATTTTCCTGCCGGATGGTACGCTCCCGGGTCGATTTGATTTTTCATATGCTCATATTATGGAGTCTGTGGATGGTATTCTGAAGCGTCTGGGCACCGAATATTTGGACATTCTGCTGCTGCACCGTCCCGATCCGCTGGTAGAGCCGGAAGAAGTGGCGGAGGCGTTCAGCAAGCTCAAGGCATCTGGCAAAGTACGGCATTTTGGTGTTTCCAATATGAATGTAAGCCAAATTCAGTTTCTGGAGCGCAGTTTAGCCGGCCCGCTGGTGGCTAATCAATTGGAGATGAGCCTGGCGCATCTACATTTTGTAGATCAGACGGTGCATGTGAATCAGCAGGCAGGGACGAATGTCCATTTTGGCGAAGGTTTGCTGGAATACTGCCAAATGGAGGATATTCAGCTTCAAGCGTGGGGGCCACTGGCACAGGGACGTTTTAGCGGTGGATCTTTGGAAGGAGAGCCGGAGCATATACGCCAAACAGCAGAGCTGGTGCAAAAGCTGGCTGCTGAAAAGGAAACGACACGCGAGGCCATCGTTCTTGGCTGGCTCATGAAGCATCCGGCGCGGATTCAGCCCGTTATTGGCAGCGCTAATCCTGAACGGATCAAGGCGTGTCAGGATGCGGAGCGACAGAGTGAGCTGATGACCCGTGAGGAATGGTATGAGCTATATGTGAGTGCACGGGGACAAGCTTTACCGTAACCTGGCGAGTGCTTTTCAGCTTGTTACAGCAGATACATTTTTGGGAAAAGTATGATTTCGTACTGCAAATCGTAATTGAATAGGCCCGCCTCTTGTCTTATGACAGTGTGCGGGCCTTTTTTCGTGGGGCCATTAAACATTTTTCCAGCGGCTAATCCTCTTCGTATCTGGCAAGTGCCCTGGCGGTTGTTTCCTTCATTCGGGAAATGAGCCGGGAGCCTTGGACGACCTTGACACGTTTGCCGAGAAAGCGGATTTTGGACAGTACGTATTCACTTTCGTCTGTCTGAAAAGTGAGTGTAATACGATAGCTATCCGCAGCCTGAACATACTCCACCTCTTTCTCAAAGCAGGAAAAGGCATATAAAATACGGGATAATTCCACGTTGTACATAGGTATAATTACGATGATGCCCTGTTCTTTGCGTGACTCCAGAATACCGAGTATACGTTGGGTGAATTTCTCGGTCTCTTCAGGTGGAATTTCCTCTTCGGTGATGGTTACGATGCTGGACAGCTTGGTGGACATCAGCGTACGGTGCCGGCGGTTGTACCAAAGCAGGCTCCATTCTTTTTTGACCATGGAAAATTCCAGCTTATACGGAAAGCCTGACATGCGTTCATGAACACGCCCATTGCGCATTCTGTAGCTCATACAGATACCTGAGCGGGACCGCAGGATGGAACGCAATATACGCAGGAGCGGGTGATAGACCGGGGAGGCAGGGATGCCGGCCTTTTCCCTCAAGCTGCCATCGATCTCCAGTGGATCGTCATCTGCGAGCATCAGCCGAAGCTTATCGAGCGTAGACGGGATAAAAGCTTCTGTCGCCGCCGGATCTGACAGCATGGACTGGAGCCAGATTCTTTCCTGCGATGTGGTAGCAAAAGCGCCCGATTCATCCAGCCGCGAGACGATCTGGTAGTTAAATATTTTCTCGAATAGGCTCATAATAGGCTTGAAGCTCCTTCCATTCCTGCTTGAATTCCTGACGAAGCCGCTTGGGTTCCAACACCTCACAGCTTGATCCAAAGCTGCGCAGCCACGGTTTAATCTCGGTGATGCCGTTCACTGTAATTTCATAGATAAAGGATTCACTTTCTTCCTCCGTGATCGTTCCCCATTGCCCCTGCAACAGCACACGCTCCCGAATAAAGTTGCGTTTGGCACCTTCGGGATTGAAAAAACGCACCCGCACCTTCACGGCACGCCCAGTATCCACAAGCCAGCTATACCGCGTTCTTTCTTCCAGCACGGCCAGCAGGTCAGCAAAACGCTTCTCAGACACGGGTTCGCCCTCCGCCAACTGTGTCATGCCCTCCATGCGGAACTTCATGATCCCTTTGCCGCCCGCGTGACCCAGCACATACCAGCGCCCGTATTGATGATCATAGATGACTTGCAAGGGAAGAATGGTGTGTTCACGTCCTTCGGTTTCTTTTTCAAACAGAGGATTCGTGTTCTGTGAACCGTATATGCTTTGTTTGGCCGCCGAAAAATACAAAAAAGTCACACAGCGACGTTGTCGAATGGCATGAAGAAGCGGATGAACATGTGCCTCATCCAGAATACGCGAGTAATAATGGTATTTGTATAAAAAAGGTTCTGCAATCTCCTGAGCCCCGGCTTGACGGCGCATGGCTTTTTTTAAATGATCTCGCAGCAAATATCCCTGTACAGAAGGAAGCTGCGTATTCGCCATAACGTCTACAAAGTCATACAGGTCCAGTAATTCCTCGTCCGTCAGTTCAGTGACCAGATCATTGCGGACAGCATAGCGATAAGGTCTGCCTCCAGGTTCCTTGCGAACCACGCCGACCTCGACGAGATATTTCAGGTCTGAACGGATCGTTTTTTCATCAGGCAATGCACTGTAAGCAGGCAATCCCTCGCAGCATGCATCCAGCAGCTCCATAGTGGTCAATGGTTGTGACTGTAGAGCTGTCAGCAGAAGGGCCAGGCGAACGCTTTCCGTTTCCTTGAGCGATTTGGCCCGAAACAGGAATAACAATAGCGGATCAGCCGATTCATAGTAGTTCAAGCGCAGCATTTCATTGAAGTCGTGTCCTTGTTCCGCTGGTAACTGCTGCTGCACAGATTGAACGATTTCTTTGAGACGCCGGATTGTTTTGTCAAAGGTATGTACCGAAATGCCCAGTCTGTCTGCAAATTGCTGCCGATTATAAGCGCCGCTCGTCAGTGTCAGCATGCGCAGAAATTGAATTTCTTTATCAAAGCTCTCTCTCGCCATGATGAATTCCCCGTTCTTGTTGCCGTTCTCCGAAAATAAGTATCCCTTTATTCTAACAGGGAAGAGATGCAGGAAAAAGGGAATTTATTTATCTTTGTAATACTTTCACCATGTTCACGACTTCCCAAATCATGGATCATAGGGATATAAGGTTGTCACAATGAGCAAAGAAGCAATACATAAGAGAAGGGTGATCCAACATCTAAGCTTTGTTTCCGCCTCTCAAAATTTGAAAGGCGGAGCAAGCGGTCAACAAATCAACGACGAAACGTTTATCCTTTGACTGGAGCATATAGGAAAAATTTGTAGCTTACAACCGCTGTTTGTTCCTGTATCCAGACTGCATATGGCTCCGTGCGTCGTGCTCAACACGAACCCGATCGCACACCACCATACGCTGAGCCGATACCTGCAGAGTGGCGTGGTGTGGACTATTGGACGCTTGTACTTCCTCAAAGAGCCCTTGATTGCGGATGCTCCGACTATTCTAAAACTTTTCTAGCCATGATAGGGCTATGTTAACTTGTGAGGCGGCTGAAGATACGGCGGATACGGTTAAACTGTCACCGGGGCTCAGTTCAATTTCGATCTCATTCAAAAGGAGCTGCCCTATATCACTCCTGCCTGCGGCAATGAAAAGTAATGTTTTCCCGTTTGAAACGGTTGTGCCGGAGGTATCAAACTCCATAACGCTTGTATTGGTAGAAACATCCGTAAAGGCCGGAGTTCCTCCCAAAATGGCGTTCTTCACTAAACGTATGGTTGTTGATTGGGTACTATCTACACTGAACGAAATATAATCTAGGAGTACTTGTACGCGATTTGTCTTTGACTGATATGAGGGCTTATTTTGTATCGTGATTATGGCCGATTCAGTCGTAATTGTATTCAAATTACTTACGGAATTACGAGTAACAACCGCGGTAGAATTTCCGTTGCCTTCGACAAATGACATAGCAGATGATGATTGCAGGGTGATATTCGTAGTATTGGTTGTGTTTATGACCTGAGCCATTACAGGAAGAGTTGGATTTAAGATAGACGGAATTGTATTTGCGTTGGGATATTGAATACTATGAACCAAAGTCTGCTTACCTGTAGTTGGGTTTTCAATTAGGAAGGAAATCACTCCGTATCCAAGCCATTGATATTGAATAGAGTATACATTTCCTTTCGTTGGGTCCAATGTCACGCGGCTGGGACCCGTTCCGTCAAACTTATCTGTATTCCATGTGGATTGGGGAATCCAGTTATCGGTTTGGTTAATTCTTCTCAATATACCAAATGAACTGCCATTAAAACCAAAGAAAAAACCATCCGAGCTATCGCCAATTCCAATGATTTGTGTGCTGTTGTCAACACCGGTTGTAAATAGTGCCGTAAACCGTACTAATCCACCTAAACCGGGAGTATACCTTAAGGACTTGATCGTTTCAATATTAGCCGAAGAGTCTTGGCTTGTACCTGTTTGAAGAACAACCATTCCATTGTTTTGAGTTACTGTGCCGCTGCCTGAAAATGATGGAGTAACTAAATCGGTATTAATATTGTAATTGAATGTCCATCCAGCTACTGGCATAAGTTCGATCGTGCGTAAATCCCCGAAAGACGATAGTGGAAATGTATCACTCAAGGGCAAAATAATACTCATTTGCTTCACCTCTCTAAATAAATATAATTTATGAATATGATAGAATTCATTGCATTGAAAGGTACAAATATCTTTTTTGATGTAAAAATACGCCAAAGCACTAAACGGATTAGCTGTTCATCCGACACTTGAACCAGCTTACATAAATGCCCCTTCATTTTTTAAATTCTGGCATCTAATAGTAGGGAGGAGGTGAAAAACATGCCGATAACCAAACCATTTACAGCCAACAGACGGTTTACATCCACAATAGGCGCTGGAACAGGTACAGGCGCGACTTTTTCTATTGTGGCTACAGCTTTCACTGATGACACCGGTGCAGCCGCTACTGCGTTTCCCGCTTCATTCACCTATTACAATCTATATATCAATGCAATGCTTCAAACAGGAGATATTTCCACGGTTACGACAACTGCAATCACGATTCCGGGTGGCGACGTGCTTGAGCAGGCAATGCCGCTTGTTGTTGAATTTGTTGTAACTTAACAGCATATTTAGGGTTAGATATCAGCGAAATACAAAGGTACTGGCAATATGTATAGTTTGGTAGAAGCTTATTTATGGAGTAGGGGATTTGTACGGACTCAAAGTGTCTGTACAAATCCCCTTGGTTCAGAAAGCTAATATGCGTGTCTGGATCGGCCTGTTAAATGTCTATTTTTCAAAATTTGAGAGGTGGGGGCAGACATCCAGTGAATCAACTAAATACATAGATGAATGTTAAAGAGCTTCAGAGGATGAACAGCTGATTCACAAGCTGGTGGCTTTTGCAGAAAAACACCTGCCCTTGGAAGAGATTGCTTCTGCCCTGCCGATTTGCCGGGCTTTGGACCAGAGTATGAAGCACATAGAGGAAACGCGAGAATCCATCCGGGAAAAGCTTCAGGAAAATCTATAAATGATTGGAGAGGGAATAGCATGACAGATCCAAAACATGAGCACGATTTAATTAAACCAGAAATGCGTGATACGATATTGGAGGAGCTACGCGCTTTGGAGCAGGAGGAGCAGGTGCGCATTATATATGCCTGCGAATCAGGCAGTCGGGCGTGGGGATTTCCTTCACAGGACAGTGACTATGACGTGCGTTTTATCTATGTGAGGCCCTTGGAGTGGTATTTGTCCATTTTTGATCAACGGGATGTGATTGAGCGCCCGATCAGCGATTTGCTGGATATCAACGGCTGGGATTTGAAAAAGGCGCTCAATCTGTTTCGCAAGTCCAATCCGCCTTTGCTGGAATGGCTGCAATCCCCGATCCCCTATCTGGAGCCATATTCAGTAGCAGAGCAGATTCGCGCTATATCGCCATTAACCTTCTCGCCGAAGTCCTGTATGTATCACTATCTGAATATGGCGCGGGGCAACTATCGGGATTATTTGCAAGGAGAACAGGTGAAGATTAAAAAGTATTTTTACGTACTTCGCCCGCTGCTGGCCTGTGGCTGGATCGAGCGTTACAACAGCATGCCTCCGATGACATTCGAAGACTTGCTGGAGGAATTCATTCCGGCAGATACAGAGCTTTATCAGGTGATCGGACATTTGCTGCAACGTAAAAAAGCGGGCGAGGAACTGGATATGGAGCCACAGCTTTCGGTGGTCAATGATTATATCCAGCAGCAATTGGCTTATTTTGAACAAAAGGCGCCCTTGCTCCAGCATATGGAGGGCGGACGTGATCAGCGATTGGATGATTTGTTTCGCGCTGCGGTGAAGGAAGTATGGCAAGCCGGATTGTAGGATTGTCAAAGCAATGGATGTGGTGTACATTATAGTGAATTAAAAAGCATTGTCGGGAGCTTGAGAAAGTCAGGCTGAGAGGGTGGCCCTTGCCATCGACCGTGAAATCTGATCTGGGTAATGCCAGCGTAGAGAAACCTAGAGCACTATACAGGATTGCCGCGTGTTTTGCGGTTGTCGGTAGATTCGGTTCATATCTTATAATCAAGCTAGGCGGCTGCGCTTAGGCTATTGATTGTATGAGGTATATCGACGAATGATGTTTTGTATGGTGATCCACCTTTTACTGCGCATAAAGCTTGCCTGGAGATTCAGCTCCAGACAAGCTTTTTTTCATGGCCACGAGGCCCATTTTAAGGGAAAAGGGGAGTACATCATTATGAATACTGCTGTAAAAGCGTCTAATGGATTGAAGCTGACGGATATTTTGGTCACAATTGTGATTGCCGTCGTGTTCGGTTTGGTTTATAAAATATGGGGGCCTGCGTATGATCTGGTGAAACCGCTTGGGCTGAACGCCGAGCAATGGGTGTATGGCATGTGGTTTATGGCGGGCACTTTCGCATACCTTATTATCCGCAAGCCGGGAGTTGCGATTTTGGCAGAGGTGGCAGCGGCAACGGTCAGTGCTTTTTTGGGAAGTGAATGGGGGATGTCCACCTTGTACTACGGCTTTCTGCAAGGTTTGGGAGCAGAGCTGTTCTTTGCGGCTTTTCTGTACCGGAATGCCAACCTGTGGGTCACTTCGCTGGCTGCGGCTGGATCGGCTATAGCCTCCCTGATTTTGGACTTCAGTTACGGGTATATTGATCAGCTTTCGACCTGGAACTATGTTTTGTATGTCGGATTCCGAATGATTGGCAGTATTGTGATCGCCGGGGTGTTCGCGTTCTATCTGGCTAAGGCGCTGGAAGTCACCGGGGTGACACGTACCTTAAGACCCGCAACGGAACAGGACTATAAGGGGCTGGACTAATGAGTGGGGTAGTCGAAGATGTGGTGGCGTCGGTCACTCGTCTTCGTTTGAAATTTCCCGGTGAGCAGGAGCTGCTTTTTCACAATATGTCTGTATCCGTCCGCAAGGGGGAAAAGCTGCTGCTGCTCGGACCGAGTGGATGCGGTAAATCAACACTGCTCCAGGTGCTTAGTGGTCTGATTCCGCGCACGATAGAAGTACCGATGAACTGTGATGCTGTCGTCATTCCAGCGCGTGCGGGTATCGTATTTCAAGATCCAGATACGCAGTTTTGTATGTCGTATGCGGACGAGGAACTGGCTTTTGTGCTAGAAAATAATCAGGTTCCCCGTGAGCAAATGCCGTCTCGTATCCGCAAGCTGCTGACGCAGGTCGGTCTTTCGACGGATGAGATACATATGCCGATTGGCAGCATGTCTCAGGGCATGAAGCAACGGCTGGCGATTGCGTCTGTGCTGGCGATGGAGCCGGAGGTGCTTTTTCTGGATGAGCCGACGGCTTTGCTGGATGAAGAAGGCACCGCACAGGTGTGGGATACGATTCGCCACATTTCAGCAGATCAGACGCTAGTGATTGTGGAGCATAAAATTAATGAAATTGTCCATGATGTGGACCGGATTGTGGTGCTTTCTGCTCAAGGGGAGATCATGGCAGACGGAACTGCGGAAGAGGTATTTCATGTGCATCGGCAGGCGTTGTCTGATTACGGTGTATGGTATCCGGGCGTATGGAATGAGGCATCTTCACCACGTTGGAGTGAACAAGAGGCAGAGGGACACATCTTCTGTGAACTGAATGAGTTAAACATTTCTCATCAGGTAGAAGAGGCGGCTGTGGGTACTCCTATACTGGAGCTGGAGCATTTTAGCGGCCTTCGGGGTTCGAGTCCGGTCATTCATGTGGAGAAAGCGCAGGTGAAGCCAGGTGACTGGATTGGCGTGATCGGTGAAAATGGAGCTGGTAAAAGCTCGCTGCTGCTCTCCATGATGCGCTTAATCCGAACGCAGGGAAGTTACAGCGTGGACGGAATAGAGGCTGGCGGTACGGAACAACTGGCAGAGCACATCGCGTTTGTGTTTCAAAATCCGGAGCTGCAATTCGTAGCGCACACCGTTCGAAAGGAACTGGAGTATTCGCTGCCGGAGAACTTGTTTACGGCTGAACAGCGCCGGGAGCGAGTGGATCGAATGCTCGTACAGTTTGGGCTGGAACGGCTGGATGAACGTCATCCATATCAGCTTTCGTTGGGGCAAAAAAGGCGGCTGAGCATTGCCACAGCTATGATCCGTGAGCCAGCCGTGCTGCTGCTGGATGAGCCGACCTTTGGGCAGGACGCACGCAATACCTTTGTCATGCTGGACATGCTGGAGCAGCTTAGAGCGGCGGGCACGGCGATTGTGATGGTCACGCATGACCCGGAAATTGTCCGTCGATATTGCACGGATATATGGCGGATACAGAAGGGGGAGCTGCGGCATGAACCTGTCTTTTCCCCATCATGAAACATGGCTTCACCGGGTTAATCCGGGATTAAAGCTTGTTATGTTTTCCTTGTTGTTCGTGGTCGTCATTCTGATTCACAATCTGAATGTGATGTTCAATGTGGCGTGTGCTATGCTGCTGTTGCTCGTCTGGACTGGCCATCCGTGGAAGCGACTGCTGCTGTATGGTTCTCCTTTTATACTGGTGTTTATCTCAACCTCCACAGGCATGATAATGTTCGGCAAAGGGGTGACAACCTGGTGGACATGGGGCCTGATCCATATTACGCAGGAAAGCTTTTATCGGGGCATGCATCTTGGATTTCGTGCACTGAGTATGGCAGCGGCAGGATTATTATTTGGTTTGACGACACGCCCGGTGAACCTATTTTATTCGCTGATGCAGCAATGGAGGCTTCCTCCGAAATATGCGTACAGCTTTTTGGCGGCCATGCGGATGATGCCGGTGCTGCTGGAGGAATTCCAAACGTTGAGACATGCCCACCGCATTCGGGGTGTGCATCAGCATGTGTCCAAATGGAATATGTATGCTACGCTTCGCAGATATGCGATTCCGCTGCTGGCTCAAAGCATCCGGCGCGCCCAGCGAATTGCTATTGCCATGGAGGCCAAGGGGTTTGCCAATGAAACCAGGCGCACATACTATTATGCAATCCATTATTCGGCTATAGATATTCTGTTTATTTGCTATTTTGTGGTGATGCTCACGCTGGCTTGGGGGCTCGGTATCGGCTTTCCTTATGTAGGCGTGTGGGATGTACGCTAATTTGCTGTCAAAAGGCTTTGCCCGATTTCTGCTCTGTGTTATATTAATGCAATGGGAAATGACGGCTCGTACAGACCTGACTGGGCTGGCGGGCTTATTACATTTTCCCTGAGAAATGGATCATCAGGAGGCCAGGGTTCATGATTACGCTGCATCAGGTAAGCAAGCATTATACGACCTCAAGCGGCCCATTTCAAGCGGTTCAATCCGTGTCCCTTCAAGTGGAGGAAGGGGAAATTCACGGTATCATAGGTGCCAGCGGTGCTGGTAAGTCAACGTTGCTCCGGCTGATGAATGTATTGGAACGGCCGGATGAGGGAAACGTGGTTGTGAATGGGGAAGAACTGACTCGCATGACGGAAAAACGTCTCCGTGAAGCGCGGCGATCCATCGGGATGATTTTTCAGCATTATCATCTCGTTCACAATCGGACGGTTAGTGGAAATGTGGCAATGCCACTGGAACTGGCAGGCGTCCCGAAAAAAGAGAGAGCGGAACGTGTGCGCGAATGCCTGCAATTTGTCGGTTTAGATGACAAAGCAGAGCAGTATCCAGCACAACTGAGCGGAGGTCAAAAGCAACGGGTGGCGATTGCCAGAGCGCTGGCGAATCGACCTGCCGTGCTGCTCTGTGATGAGCCGACCTCAGCGCTTGATCCGCAAACAACGGCCGATATTCTAGGTGTGTTGCGGGAGATCAATCGTGAGCTGGGGGTTACAATTGTGATCGTAACGCACGATATGGACGTGGTGCGGAGCATTTGTAGCCGCGTTTCGGAGATGCGGGATGGGCGACTGCTTTCAACGCAGCCTGTAGGCGATCCATCGGACGGTTCAAAGGCGGGAGAAGGTGAAGCCCGTGAATGAAACGCTGAGCATCATTGCGCAGTATCAGTCCGAGATATGGAAGGCTATCGGAGAGACGTTTATCATGGTAGGTATTTCTATCGCAGCAGCCGTGCTGCTGGGGCTTCCGGCAGGAACGATGTTGTATTTGTGCGGCAAGGGGCAAAAATATGAGAATCGGCTGGTATTCACCATATTGAACAGTCTGGTCAATGTGATTCGCTCGTTCCCGTTCTTGCTACTGGTCGTGTTTATGATTCCATTTACACGTCTCGTCGTGGGTACGGCACTGGGTACGATGGCAGCTACGGTTCCCATGTCAGTGGTAGCCATTGCCTACTATTCAAGGCTGGTGGAGCAGTCGCTGCTGGATGTGCCCAAGGGTGTAATCGAAGCTGCTACTTCTATGGGAGCGTCTACCCTTCAGCTTATTTTTAAATTTTTGTACGTAGAAGCCCGTTCGGGGCTTGTACTTGGCTTGACCACGTCCACCATCAGCTTCATTTCCTACTCCACGGTGATGGGCATTGTGGGCGGCGGCGGCGTGGGCGATTTCGCCATCCGCTACGGTTATCAGCGTTTTGAAACTGGATTGATGGCGTTCACCATCGTTGTCATGATTATTTTAGTGCAAACGATCCAGTTCACCGGAAGCACGATATCCCGCCGGATCGACAAGCGATAAGATAGGTTATAGCCTGCTATGTTGGAGCGGACGTTTATTGAACATCTTATATGTTCAAGCGTAACAGCAGCCTATGGCAAGAAGGTAAACTGAGGATGTAATCCCTCAGTACCGATAGATCGTAGGCAATACACTTGCACCACCCACTATGGAAAATGAGAATGACTTTACAGTGGCCCATTCGCGAAGCGGCTCCACTGTAACTCATTTTCCTCTTCCCAATCACAAATTTACTTGGAGGTTCTTCACCTAATGAGTCGGAAAAACAACTTGAAAACAAACTTGAAATTACTTGCACTATTCGCTGTCGTCATGCTGCTGGTTGCCGGATGCGGCGGTCAAAAGCAGGCGGCACAGCCTAAAGAAGCGACTTCCCAAAAAGAAGTGACTTTGAAAGTGGCGACACTGATTCCACCGATGACGGATGTGCTGGATATCGTAAAACCATTGCTCAAACAGGACGGAGTTAATCTGGAAATCGTCGTGCTGTCGGACAATATTCAACCCAATAACGCATTGGCAGCCCATGAAGTGGATGCAAACTTCTTTCAGCATGCTCCTTTTATGCAACAATACAATGAAAGCAACAAGTCTGATCTGGTAGCAGTCAAACCGATTTACAACGCCATCTATGGCGCGTACTCCAAAAAATACAAGAACATTAAAGACCTGCCCGAAGGTGCGACCATTGCGATTGCCAACGACCCGGCAAATACCGGACGTTCTCTCGTGATGATGGAACAAAACGGTCTGATCAAGCTTAAAGAAGGCGTAGGCTATAATGCCACACAGGCTGATATTATAGAAAACAAGAAAAAGTTTGTGTTCAAGGAAGTCGATCTCTTGATGCTGGCGCGTTCGCTGGATGATGTGGACATGGCTGCCATGTATCCCGCTTATGCCAAGCCGCTGGGCCTGACACCGAAGAAGGACGCGCTGATTACAGAAAAGGATGATACCCACTTTGCCATTAATCTGGTAGCGCGCAAGGATAATGCGGATTCGGATGCCATTCAAAAGCTGGCGAAGCGAATGACCGGTCCGGAGGTTCGCAAATTTTTCGAGGATAATTACAAGGACAGCGTCATTCCAGCGTTTTAATTGAAGTGTTGAAACGTTGTTTTATGATGAGTTGTGGCCTGTATAAGGTAATGAAGTCTGTGATGAGCAGATGGAGTTCCTTGTGCAGGTCTTTTTCTTTTCTATCCTTAATATGGATATTTTTCATCGAAAACAGGGTAAAAAGTCTTAGTTTTTAAGTTTACTGGGCGTGATATGGCTGTGATTTTTGGTCATATAGGGCGATGGAGTAATGCTTGCGAGCATATTAAAATAAACATACGAACAAGCATTCGTTTTCGATTTCGTTAACAGTGTCTTTGGATGGATGAAAAATTCAACTGACAACGGGTAAGAAGCGGAAGCAAGAAAGAAGGGGAACGACATGAAGCTGGCTGTAACTGTAAAAAGTTTGGGAAAAAGAAAGCCAGAACTCGCAAAACAGGAATTGGAGCTGAATCCTGCCCCTGAAACTTTGCGAGAGCTGATTGCTGCTACCGTCGCCCTGGATGTCCGCAGACTGCGTGAAAAGCAGGAGAGTGTTGCACTGATTCCGTTCCTCACAGGGCAGGAGGTTCAGGCGCAGGGCGAGACAGGCAAGGTAGGATTCGGGTCTATCTATAATGATGGCGTTCCTGATGTGGAGGATGCAGTAAACACGGCGATGCAGGCTTTTGAAGACGGGTTGTACAGGGTTTTTGTACGTGATGAGGAAGCCGCTGTGCTGGATGCCCCTTTGTTGCTTGAGGATGGAGACGAGATTGTATTTATACGGTT
The DNA here is from genome assembly GCF_038592985.1 of Paenibacillus sp. FSL R10-2782. Lineage (NCBI taxonomy): Bacteria > Bacillati > Bacillota > Bacilli > Caryophanales > Paenibacillaceae > Paenibacillus > Paenibacillus sp. FSL R10-2782. The sequence continues at coordinate 1,039,084 of NZ_CP151951.1, forward strand.
CACAATGCTGGCCGGAAGCCTATGGTAGAGGGGGAAATGAAATATGCATCAGGAGAAAAATGAGCAGGAATATTTCACCGAACTGAAGGGGCGCGCGGCGCAACTGGATGGACAGCAACAGGAATTGGCCCAATATGTAGTGGAGCTGGGTCGAATTCATTACATACGCGAGGATGAGGAGCCTTTTAACGAATGCCAGCGCATACTAAAAGAACAGGCAGAAGCAAGCGGAGATCTGCTGTTCAAGCCACTGGCAGAGGTGTTGCGTCAGTTGATTGGAACAACGGCGGGGGATGTGCTTGCATATATAACGGAGCATGTGACTGAATATCCATACAGTACAGGGTATGAGCGTAAACCGTTCCGTACCTCGGATATGACATTCCATACTTCGCGGATTTACAAAAGAATGGTGCAGCTTATCCGAATGGACTGGATCGGCTTTTCGCTTATAGATTATTTAACGAAAAAGGATTATGAACATGGAAATGACTATCGGATTCAAGAGACGATTAGTGATTGGATAGCCTATGAGTTGGATAACGGTAATCCGCAGGTGTTGGAGGCGCTAAAGGGGATTATTTATGGCGATAACCAGACTGCGCTTCTTACGCGTGCCATGATTAAAGGAATGCTCTTGAGCCATCAAGAGGAGAATTACCATATGGTCGGCGAGCTTTTGGCAGCCGCCAAGCTTCAGGAGGGATTGCGCCAAAGCATCGTGGAGCAAATGGATGAGGGAACCCCGGAGGCTCTTGTATATTTGTTGAAGGTGGTTATCGACCAGGGATTCATTCGTTACAGCTCGGTGGTACGGGCGCTTGCGGTATGGACAGGCATGGGCTTGGAGTCTGCTAATCAGCGGGTGGTTCGCCAACTGATTGAGCAGGCGTATGAAGCATTGACAAACAGCGAGCTGCGTCAGGAATGGCTGACCAGCGCGAATGCCAATGAGGTATATATGAGCTTGTGGGCTACCGCTGTACATGAGGAACGTGATCTGTATGGACAAGTTCGGCAAGTCATGGAACAGGGAGCAACTTATCAGAAGATTGTAGCGCTTTATGTACTCTCTAACAGTCAAAATAAGGATGTGCGTCTGGGGATTTCCAGAGAATATCTGAATGAGACGGACCCGGAGCTTCAATACTGGGTGCTGACGAACTATACAAATAATTATTTTTACGAATGGGTAGAAGGCGGAACAGTCGCGGATCGGATCGTTAAAGTAGTTCGTACTCCATTACTGGAAAATAAAGAAGAGCGACGCAAGGATTTTGAGCGGCTTCATGCTCTGTTTGCACAGATGAAAAAAGGGGAGTCTACCGAGTCCTCCAAGGTGCTGGATTTTGTAAACGTTCATCACCGCTCGGATGCGCCAATTCAAAAAATGCTGTATCTTGTCGGTTACGACATGGACGCGACCTGGATTGGAGAAATCATAGCCTTAAAGGACCAGATTAGCTCTAATTTACGCGGTGAGCTGCTGAATCAATTTGTGCGGAATCCGGATGATACGGTGCAGCGTGAATTTATTTTCTCAAGCCTGTCCGACAAAAGTATGAGCATTCGTGAGTTCGCTGTTGCCAAGGCGCACAAGCTGACGCTGGCGGAAGAGGAAATGCAGCAAATGGAGGGGCTATTGAAGCTCAAGACGGGCTCCCTGCGACAAAGTGTCATTGGTGTATTGCTGGCGCAGCCGGAGAAGTCTCTGCATAGCTCGTTGGAGCGGTTGCTTCGGGCAAAGGCGGAGCTACAACGATTGGGCGGACTGGAAATATTGACGAAGATATATGCAAGCCCTGAGCGTGCCGAGCAGTATGAAACCCTCAAGCCTTTAGCAGATATCATTCAGCAGCCGACGGCTAAGGAGGAACAGCTGCTGTCCAAGCTGGAGCAGGTGGATGCTTATACAGAGGCCAATGGCTTTGGTCTATACGATCCGAATGCCAAGGAAGCTTGGCTGGAAGAGAAGGTTGAGCTGGGAGGATTTCGATTAGCTGATATTTTTGTATGCCCCTTGGAGAAAATCAAGAAGTTCCTGAGCGGACTGAATGAGCTTGTCCACCAGCATCGTGATGTAGAATATACGGCTGAGTATTATTCGGGCTACAAAGAAACGCTGCTAATCGGTGCTAATTTTCGTACCGTGCGGTTGGCTCAGCCTAATGAGGAGGCAGTTTCCATGCTGTCTTTATATCCTCTTCACGAGGAATGGAGTCGTTATTTGCAGGAGAGCGACATGGAAGCCAGTGAACTGCTAGAGCTTGTTTTATATGACCGATTGGAGTCTATGGATCAAACACTTGACCGCTATTACCGTTATTTCTCCAATCATAACATGGACTATTCAGAACTGAGCAAGCACAAGCTGCTGGAAGAATGGCGTAAAGATTTCGCTGAACAAATGTATCCTTTAGATCGAATTAACGAGATGCAGCGATGGATAGCAGAGTTGACGTATAGCGATCAGGTAAGCACGCTGATTAATGCTTATTTTCTGGACACTCCCGGTGATAAAACCTTTGATACCATTGATTTCTCGTTGAATACATTAATGCAATCTATGCCGAAGGACAGACCTTCTGAGGACATGGGAATGCTGCACCTGCTGTCTAGCCCGTGGATCGGGCTGGAGAAAGGGCGTGTACATGATGATGAGTCCTTTAAACGTTTTTTCCATACTTTTGTTAACTATAATGAACTGGCAGCTGTATTAAATCACTTTTATTCACCGCTGGATCTGGATGATTATTTTAAAGCGTATGAAAAAGGGCTGATCGGTGTAGGAGAAGTGTATCGGGAACTATTGGCTGGCAGTGACAGCAGAAGACATATGAGTTCCTTAACGAATGCCCGCAATACATGGATTGCCAGCAATCCAGAATTTTTGGAAATACGGCGTACGGTTATTGACCGACTGCTGGAGGTTGAATTGGTTCGAGGTGATTTGCCTACCGAGGCCACGCCAAAAGTGATGGGATTGAGCCGAATTGAAGGCATGGATTATTTCATCCGTATTCTGGATGGACTCGACAAGGAAACGTTCGTGCGTGGTTATGTGTACGGTTACGGCGATCGTATTACCAAAAAGGAATCGTTCAGCCACTTGCTCAAGGTATGTTATCCGCGTGATGGCGAGGATTCTTCTTTGTTGAAGGAAAAGCTGAGTAACGCTAAAATTACGGATAAACGTCTGCTGGAGGCGGCAATGTATGCTCCACAGTGGATTGAAATTGTAGCAGGCTACCTCGGATGGGAAGGTCTTCGCAGTGCTGCATGGTACTTCCATGCACATATTAATGAAGGTTTTTCCGCCGAGAAGGAAACGATTGTAGCTCATTATTCGCCAATTGCTCCGCAGGATTTTAATGATGGAGCCTTCGATATTCACTGGTTTCATGAGGCCTATGAGACGTTGGGCGAGGAACGTTTTGATCTGCTGTACGACTGCGCCAAATATATTTCGGCTGGAGCCAATCATCGCAGGTCCCAGTTATTTGCGGATGCGACGCTGGGTAAGCTGAAACTGAGTGAAATGAAAAAATCGGTGGAAGACAAACGGAACAAGGAGCATTTGCTGACCTACAGTCTGATTCCTCTTGTCAAACCTCCCGAACCAGATGTACGGGAACGTTATGACTTCATCCAGAAGTTTCTGGAACAGAGCAAAAAATTCGGGGCACAGCGTAAGGCCAGTGAAGCTCTGGTTTCACGAATTGCGCTTGGGAATTTGGCACGTAATGCAGGCTATGATGATGTAACCCGGCTCGTGTGGGACATGGAAGCCCGTAAGCTGGAGGATCTTCGGTCTTATTTTGAGCCACATGCTTTGGAAGAGGCTACAACGATACAGCTTGTCATTGATGAAGAAGGAACGGCAGATATTGAGATTGTCAGCAAAGGGAAGACGCTGAAATCTATTCCGTCTCGCTTCAAGAAGGATGAGTATGTTACTGCGTTGAAGGAGCTTAAAGGCGATCTGGTAGATCAGTACCGTAGAGCCCGCAAGGAATTGGAGCGCTCTATGGAGTCCGGCACGGCCTTTATGATGAAGGAATTAACGGGATTATTAGGCAACCCTGTGCTTGCTCCGTTGGTGCGAACGCTAGTTTTCAAGGCTGGAGATCGCTTGGGATATTTCAATGAAGATACATCCGGGTTGGCCGATCCTTCGGGTCAACAGTATCCCGTAGGTGAAGAGGACAAGCTGATCATCGCTCATCCGCTCCATTTGTACGAAAGTGGTCGTTGGAGCGACTTCCAGAAGGATTTATTTGACCGCCAGATTCGGCAGCCGTTTAAACAGGTGTTCCGTGAGCTGTATTTGCCGAATGCAGATGAACGTGCAAGTGCCACCGTTTCCCGTCGATATGCAGGACATCAGGTACAACCGAATAAAACGGTAGCCCTGCTGAAAGGTCGCCAGTGGACGGTCAGCTATGAGGAAGGACTACAGAAGGTGTATTATGCCGAAAACCTGATTGCTAACCTGTACGCGATGGCAGATTGGTTCTCACCAGCCGATACCGAGGCTCCTACACTGGAGACGGTGCAATTCTTGGATCGGACAACGTATAAGAGTGTGCCGTTGGAGGAGGTTCCTCCAGTGCTGTTCTCGGAAGTCATACGGGATGTAGATTTGGTCGTCAGTGTCGCCCATGTAGGCGGTGTTGATCCAGAAGCCAGTCTTACGACCATTGAAATGCGCAACGTTATTGTGCAGGAATCGCTGCGTTTGTTGAAAATCAGTAATGTACGCTTGGATGGCAATTATGCGCGTGTAGACGGCAGTCTTGGTGAATATGCGGTACATTTGGGAAGCGGCGGTGTCTACAAGCAGGCGAAGGGAGCGCTGCATATCATTCCGGTGCATTCGCAGCATCGTGGGCGCATCTTTCTGCCGTTCCTGGACGAAGATCCAAGAACAGCCGAGATTTTATCCAAAATTGTACTGCTGGCTGAGGATCAGAAAATCAAGGATCCGCAAATTCTTGCGCAGCTCCAGGCGTAGGATAGAAACTGTAATATAGAGATTCATTTTGAAGTAGCGTGAAGCCCTGTCCATGCAGATCCGTGTGGCGGGGCTTCATTATTTGTGCCCAGATAATTCTTTTGTTCCTGGCAGGGGTTTGCTAGAATAAAAGGGATTGTGTAAGTCAACGTTGACCATATGCAGGGAGGGACACAAGTATGAGCAAGAAGATCAAATGGGGAATTGTCGGCACAGGATGGATTGCAGATCAATTCGCCGCGGATTTGGCACATGTTACGAACGGAGAAGGATACGCTGTAGGCTCACGCACTATTGAAAGCGCTACCGAATTTGCAGCCAAGCATCAAATTGCACGCGCTTATGGAAGCTACGAGGAACTGGCTCAAGATCCCGAGGTAGATGCTATATACATAGGCACTCCTCATCCTTTTCATAAAGAAAATGTTCTGACGGCTCTTCGGGCTGGAAAAGCCGTCCTGTGTGAGAAACCTTTCACCGTGAATAGTGGGGAACTGGAGGAATTGATCGGCTTAGCACGTGAACATAAGCTGTTCCTGATGGAAGCGATGTGGACACGCTTTTTGCCTCCGATTCGCCAAGTGCGGGAGTGGATAGATGCAGGACGGATTGGTGAGGTCAAGCTGGTTAAGGCAGAATTTGGTTTTCGTGTAGATTGGAATCCCGAGGGGCGGCTACTGAATCCTGATCTAGGCGGAGGTGCTTTGTTGGATACGGGGATTTATCCGGTTTCTTTTGCCTCGATGGTGTTCGGTCCTGAACCCAAGCATGTATGGAGTACCGCTCATATCGGGGAAACGGGTGTCGACGAGACGTTCTCCATCCTGCTGGATTACGGAAACGGGCGCACGGCTATGCTTAACGGGGCAGTTCGTCTCGGACTGACGAATGAGGCATATATTCATGGCACAAAGGGATATATCCACATCCCATCTTTCCTGAATAGCACATCGGCTACTTTACATGTGGACGGCGAAGAGGCACAAACCATTCAGGATGAACGAGCTTCTACAGGGTACGCTTTTGAAGCAGAAGAAGTGGGACGCTGCCTGAATGAAGGCTTGCTCGAAAGTTCCACGATATCTTTGGATGAATCACTGGGTATTATGAAGCTGATGGATCAGATTCGCGCACAGTGGGGGCTTCGGTATCCTTTTGAGTAATCTTCCCGGTTAACGAGTAGTCCACGCCGGTATCCTCACCAGAAAAATTACCGGGTGTGAACGGAATGCGCCGCCCTGGATGAAATATGCGGGCAGACCTACAATGGCTAGTATTTGGACTATAACGATCCGCGCGTCTATTCCGCGTATGCTGACTATTTTGTACGCTATATTCAGGCTTAAGCGAATGAAGATATTCCGATTCAGGCGATTTCCATTCAAAATGAGCCAGAGCTCACTACGTCCAAGTATCCCATCATGAGTATGGGGGCAGCCGAGCAGGCAAACTTTATTAAGCATATTTGGTCCTGCCTTAAGTCGGAACAAATTGTCCACCCAGATTATTGCTTTTGATCATAACGGGGATACCGGAAGTGAATATGTCCGTACGGTGTTGGGAGATGAGCAAGCCCGAAGCTAACCGCACGGCAAGGCCTTTCACTGCTACAAGGGAGAACCCACAGAGATGACAGACGTGCTAATGCCTTCCGAACAAGGCTGTGTACATGACAGAATGCAGCGGGGGCAGTGGAGTACGGATTTTGGAGACAATTTTCAATGGAACTCTTCGACTTCATAAAAAGGCCATTCTTCTGAATGCTTACAGTAGTAGATTTAGAGCGCTTAGCCTATCTGGCTAGGTGCTCTTTCTTGTGTGTTTCAAAGTTCAAGCCGCGAAAAGATAAAATTGTAGTATTGTTCTGAAATGGTCGGTCCGACCATCACTCAAATCGTTCAAAAAGTGAGTGCAGTCACACAAGTACATTGAAAAGCTTAACTATAATGTATACATATACATCGTTTTAAATTTCTCCCTTTTGGACCAACGCTTCCAAGCATTCATGTATAAAGGAGAAGAATAGCCTCATGGAAATACAATTACAGTTGGATCCCTTGTCAGTTGAACGATTAGCAAGGGCGCTTTCAGCAGAATCGGGAGTATTTAAGTTGTTTTATGACACAGAGGACTGTGGATGTAACGGCGTAATTGTCATCTTGGTGGTCACTGCGCCCGATGCTACCGATATAGTCATTCAGTCCGAGCCCTATTGTTTTTTTGTAGACCGGCAGCAGGAGCAGCAATTCGACAGCAGAATGAGGCTTGAGGCAGACCCTAATTATCCGTCGTTTAAATTGAGTAGCGATGCGGGCCTATTCAGCAGCAACATTAGAATTAAAGATGTGCGTGTAAAATCGTCAAGAACGTAAGAATACGAAGGGAAGAAGACGATCTGCTACACCGATAATTAGTTAAAATAAATTCACTCTTCGTCAAGGACTGGTGGAAAATATGAATAAATCAAGTACTGTACAAGAGTTTACATTCGATGATATGAAAAAGATCTCACGACCTGCTTGATATATTCCGTGAATTAAAAATAGGAGATCCTCACATTGTTCTTGAGGAAGAACATAAAATTCATGTTGCCGTAAAAGATTGCTTTTGCGAGGGATTACCCGAGATGGAAGGCAATATGGTGTGTGATTTGGAAGGAGCAATCATGGAAGGGGCATTGAGCAAAATCAAAGCTAAGAGAGTTAATGTCAGAGAAATAAAATGTAATGTAAACGGAGACGACTATTGTGAGTATGAAATCCGTTTTTAGCAAGTTGGGAATAAAGCCTAAATAGGGAGTGATTTTCAGTGGAAAAGAATAATCTTGCCCAATTTCAAGAATATCAGGAGAACAAATTTACTAAACGCATTCTTCATAAAGAAGCGGAAAATGTTATTTTTATTCTGAATTTTAGCCCGGGAACCGAGTTGCCGTCCCATAACCATCCGGGCGCTAACGTTTATATTCTGGTTCTTGATGGACACGGGACAGTAACCAGCAACGGGACGGAAACCTCGGTCGTTAAAGGGGATATCATTCATATCACCGGAGATGAGAGTTTCTCTTATCGCAACGACACAGATATCGAATCCAGCCTTTATGTCGTTTTAACGAAAACGCCCGGCGAGCACTACGCCCAAAATATATAATACAGACTAAATCGACATGAACACGAAACCAGTAACGAATCCAAAAAGACGAACCTCATCCAGCAAACATGGAGCGAAGTTCGTCTTTTTGGACATATTCACTCAGCTCTCCAAAGAACTATGTTATGTAGCAGCCTCCTTGTAAGTGGTACAATAACCATTATGACCATACGAGAAGGACGTTGAGATGATGAAAAACTTGCTCGTTTCGGGCTACCGCGCCCATGAATTGAATATTTTCAGCCAAAAGCACGAAGGTATTCCATATATCAAAAAGGCGATCACAGGCAGGCTCATTCCCCTGATTGAAGAAGGACTGGAGTGGATTATTACCCCCGGTCAGTACGGGGTGGATCTGTGGGCCTGTGAAGTGGCAATTTCACTGAGGCAGCAGTATCCTCACTTAAAATGCTCCATTATGGCAGCCTATCAAAATATGGAGGAAAAGTGGAAGGAGGATAAAAAGGAGTATTTTCAGCAGATTTGTGAGGGAGTTGACTATGTGGGAGTTGTCAGCCGCCAGCCTTATCAGGGAATATGGCAACTCAAGGCGCGGGATGAACTGCTTTTCCGCAAAACCGATGGTTTATTGCTCGTTTATGACGAGGATGCCGGGGAGGGCAGCCCACGTTTTATGAAAGAACTGGCATTAAAAAAGCAGCAGGCAGAAGGCTATCAATATATCAGCATTAGCTCAGAGGATATCCAAAGCATAGCAGAGGAAGAACGATTATTCATGGACCTCTGATTTTTAAAGCATTAGCTCTGATTTTTGAACAAAAAGGACGAATGCGTCCCTTTACTTTTATGTAAGCGCTATCATAAAATTTAAACAACAATAATTTATCAGTCAAATAAAATTAATTTATTGAAAAAACATTACCATGAAAGGAGTTAAGGATTCAGATGAAAAAAAGATTTCGGTATACCGCGTTGCTCTGTCTCGGTGTTATTTTGTGTGGAACAGTCACCCCGATGGATAGCCAGGTCTCTGCTGCCTCCACGAGGCAAATGGAAAAGCTGAACCGGGGAGCCGTCGCGGTCAAAGTGCCGGAGGGCGTGCTGGTGAGTTGGCGTTTGCTGGGCACGGAAGCGGATTCAGTCAGCTTCAATCTGTATAGAGGGACAAGCAAGGTCAATGATGCGCCGATTACGTCGAAAACCAACTTTTTGGACAAGGCTGGCACAACCGCATCCTCATACACGGTTCGTGCCGTAGTGAATGGAGCAGAACAGGCTGCTTCTCAGGCAGTGAAGGTTTGGAGCAACAACTATCTGGATGTTCCCATCCAGCAGCCTGCAGGCGGTACAACCCCGGATAATGTGAGCTACACGTACAATGCCAATGACGCCAGTGTAGGTGATCTGGATGGGGATGGCGAGTATGAGATTGTGTTAAAATGGGACCCTTCCAATGCCAAGGACAATTCGCAATCCGGCTACACGGGAAATGTATTTTTGGACGGCTACAAGCTGGATGGAACACGCAAATGGCGAATCGACCTGGGCCGGAACATTCGGGCTGGAGCGCACTACACACAATTTCTCGTCTATGATTTTGACGGAGACGGCAAGGCGGAAATCGTATGCAAAACAGCAGACGGCTCTAAAGACGGCACAGGTGTAACCATCGGCAACGCTTCGGCGGATTATCGTAATGCCAGTGGTTATATTTTGGACGGGCCTGAATTTCTGACCGTGTTCTCGGGCGATACGGGCAAAGCACTTAGCACGATTGACTATGTGCCGCCACGGGGAACGGTATCCAGTTGGGGAGATAATTATGGCAACCGGGTGGACCGTTTTCTCGCCGGGGTTGCTTATCTGGATGGCGTACGGCCGAGCATAGTCATGGCACGGGGGTATTACACCCGAACGGTTCTGGTCGCGTACGATTGGCGTAATGGTAACTTGAATCGACGTTGGACCTTTGATAGCAACAGCTCGACCAATGCCGGAACCGCCGGACAGGGCAACCATAGCTTGAGTGTGGCGGATGTGGATGGAGACGATAAGGATGAAATTGTGTACGGTTCGCTGGTAGTGGATGATACCGGAGCGAAGCTGGCTAACTCTGGGATGGGACATGGGGATGCACTTCATGTCGGGGATTTGAATCCCGACCGTTCAGGATATGAAGTGTTTAAGGTAAACGAGGACAAAAATGCGACTTATGGTGCTGCCATGTATGACCCGCGTAATGGAAACATTTTATGGGGCGTAAATACAGGCAAGGATACCGGGAGAGGCATGTCGGCAGATATTGATCCCCGTACAAAAGGGAACGAGCAATGGGCGCCGGGGATCGGCGTACGTTCGGCAAAAGGAGAGCTTATTACGAATACGCTACCGTCCTCCATTAATTTTGGAATTTGGTGGGATGGCGACCTGCTGCGTGAGCTGTTGGATCATACCTCATCGAGCGCTGGTAAAATCGACAAGTGGAACTATACCAACTCGACCACTTCCAATTTGCTTACGGCGACAGGTACCAGCTCCAATAACGGAACGAAAGGAACACCATCCTTGCAGGCCGATCTGTTCGGCGACTGGCGCGAGGAAGTGATTTGGCGCAAAAGCGATAATTCCGCCCTACGAATCTACACAACACCGTATGAGTCAGAGTATCGTTTTTATACACTTATGCATGATCCGTTGTATCGCCTGAGTATAGCGTGGCAGAATGTGGCCTATAACCAGCCGCCACACACTGGGTTTTATCTGGGAGAAGGGATGTCCAAGCCCACGCAGCCGAATATATATACCCCTTGATTTACAGGTCGGTTTGAAGGCCGAAATGAAACAGCGAATGAACCAAAACGGAAAGGGCCCCGGGTTGAACGGAGCTCTTTTTGTCATGCCATTATTTAGTTGATCGGATAAGGTGTGTTATTCATATTCCCGCAGGAATCTACCGATAAAATACAAAGTAACACACATTTTCTATGAATGACAACAATAGAAGGAGCGCATGACGAATGGGAAAAAAAGTGTTGATTGGTTTGGCTATATTTATGGGCGTCATTATTGTATTTTGCTTGATTACGGTAGGTTCGATCTGGAGTCACCGGAATACGGCTGTGAAGCTGGAAGGAAGAATTGAGGCTCAATATCTATCGAACCAGTCCAGCTACGATAATATGTGGAAGAAATTCAAGGAAATGACGCAGGTCACGGATTTACAGGCTGGACAGGTCAAAGAGGTATACACAGGGATGATTACCGGACGATATAATGATACGAATTTGCTGTATCAGGCGGTGCATGAACAAAATCCCCGTTTGGCTACATCTGTATATACGGATCTTCAGCGCGAAATTGCCGCCAGTCGCCAGCAGTTTGATAACAACCAGAAGCAAATGATGGATATCGTTCGGGAATATAACACGTATATTAAGGTACATTTTATTATGGCTTCCCTGACCAATATGAAAACATATGATATGTCCCAATATATCGTAACTTCAGACCAAACCGAGGATGCTTTTACCAAGAAGAAAGCGGATGAAATCCGTCTGAAATAGGGGGATCAATTTATGTATTGGTTTATCCCTTTCATCATATTCGTGGGGTTGATTCCAGTGAAACTACTGACCGGGACCCGCTGGAAAACGATCATTTGGACTGCTATTTTTAGTGCTGTATTGACGGCTGTGACGATCTACATTGATTTCCGAATAGAGACATGGGATACCGAGGTATGGTCCGGCAAAGTCACAGATTGGCACCATAAGGAGGAATGGGATGAGTGGCATCCGCCCAGAAAAAGCTGTAGTAAAGACAGTAATGGTAAAGAGAAGTGTACGAGACATAGTGGCTACTGGGAGCATCACAAAGCGGAAAACTCCATTTATACCACAGATGACGGATGGATTCGCGTGGATCGTGCGCCCGATGGCAGCACGTTTGGGGATAGCTGGCCCAACAATACCGCAACACTAAAATGGTTCTGGCCCTATGGCACACCGAGTGCTTCAACGCATCATTATCTGAACAAAGTACAGGCCTCCTATTCCATTTTCAGACATAAAGATATAGATGTGGAGCAATACTCCGACCTGCCGGAGTACCCCAAGGCTGTGCTCAATTATATTGATATTCACCGTATTATCGGTCAGGTTCCTAACAAAGCAAAGGCATTACGTATGCTGGCGAGCATGAACACTGAACTGAACAAGCCTGTACCCAACCCGGAAAAACCGGGAAAAACGAAGTCATGGAAGCAGGTCAATTTGATTTTTGTTCATGTGGGCTTGAATAAAACACAGGACTATGGCTTCGCGCTTCAGGACAAATGGGAGGGCGGGAACAAAAATGATTTTGTCGTAGCCTTCTCTACCAACGAAAACAATGAACTGCTATGGGTCTACCCGTTTTCATGGAGTGAAGTGGAACTGCTAAAAATAGAGGTCCGTGATTACATGATGAGCGTACACCAGATCACCGATTTTGTACCCATTGTCAAGAAGGTAGGAAACTTGGTGGCAGCCCGCTTTGTGCGCAAGTCTTTTTCCGATTTTGATTATTTGCAGATTGATATTAGCTTGGGAGGATGGGTTTCCATATGCGCTCTTAATCTGATGCTGGTGGGCTTGTACTGCCAGAATGTTATGGAGCAAAAAAGAGAACGACAACTTCAGGAGCGGGGAGTAACAGGCTAGATGTGGCATCACCTGTGCAGCCTTCTTTTTCAGAAGAGAGTCAACGTATGATTTTCATAAAAAAGGGAACATTAGTTCTTATTGGTGAAATATACGTATGAAAAAGGAGGCGGGATATGTGACATCTCTAACGACCGAAGGTATGATTGCGCTCGTAACCAATGTCGGATTCCCAGCTGCATTAAGTCTGATTCTGTTAAAATACATCCTTGTCACCCTCAGCCGCAGATTGGAGCAGCTTGACCGGTCTGTTAAGCAGCTGTCACGATCCCTGGAAGAGGTGGAGGCCCAGCGAGTGAAGCAGTCAAAAGAATCGTGCCCGACAAATACGGACAAACTTCGTGCAGAATGAACAATAAAGGCAAATAGAAACAATTTAGCAACCCAATTGTGGCAGGAGATTCTTATAATAGAAACGTGTGCAGTTTATGCAGGTATATGATTATGGAGGTGCATAGAATGATGAAAACAGGTATGAAAATAAATACGAAACTATCCGCGTTGTGCATCGCAGCCGCACTTATGAGCGTGGCGCAGGCCGCCGCCGCCGCGCCCGTCGTGACCGCTCCAGCGGAAGCGACGCAGCCGGGCGCTGCCAGTCCGGCCGCAGCCGCCCCGGCCAAGGTGCCAGCACCAGCAGCATCTTCGTCGGTTACGACGCCAGCCCCGGCACAAGCGCCGTCGGTTCCAGCTGCATCGGCCCCGGCCACAGCCGCCGATTCCGCCAAGGCTGCTACACCAGCAGCTCCGTCTGCGCCAGCACCGCGCCCTGCTTCAGTAGCGCCAGCGGCTGCTCCGTCCGTACCGTCGACTGCCAAGCCGTCGAAGCCGCAGCAGCCGTCTACCTCGGCGCCAGCAGCAGCCGAAGCTGCCAGCGTAAAGCCAACGCAGCTGGATAAGCTGAATCACGAGAGCGCCATTCCGCTCGTGCTGGAGGCGCAGTCACGTTATCTGTACGCGATCAGCGGTGGCAGCACGGTGGGCGAATCGTTCCAGTGGAACGGCAAAAGCTACCGCTACCTGTCTGAGGACATTGGCACCAAGACCAAGCTGATCAGCTATCTGACGCAGGCCTACACCAAGCAGGCCAGTGAGCAATTTGTCAGCAAATTTTTCGTTGAAGTCAACGGAAAACTAGCTCAGCTGGACGCAGATGGTGGTAACCTGCTGGAGTTCAACCGGGCAACAGCGAAAATGGTGACGATGACCCCGATTAAGCGCAGCTATCTGCTGACCGTGCCTTATCCGGCAGGAACCAAGCAGGCGAACGAGAAAATCACCGTGAATTTTGAAAAGGTCGGCAGTTACTGGAAAGTCAGCACCGCGCCACATGTCATTTTCTAAATTAAGATTTTGCAACGTTATTCACAAATGGAGTAAAGTGAGGTTGAGGCTTGTTTCGTAAGTCCCAATTCAAGGCAGGGGAGTGCTGTGCAATGATGACACCCATTAAGGTAAAAGACGTTAAGGATATTGAAAAAATCAATCAAATCGTTTCGAATTATACCTATGATATTTGGATTCATGGCAAAAGCGGCATGGCAGATGCCAAATCCATTTTAGGCATGTATGTGTTAAAGCTGGATGAACCGCTGACTCTGGTGGTACCTGACACCGTCAATCCCAAAAAGCTGTTTAAGGAGCTGGAAGAATTTATTCATTTTCCTGCTCAAGAAGGATAACAGACACGTAAACACCTGTAGATGCTGCATGCTCTAACTAAAAATAATGCAAAGAAGCCATGGAATCCTTAGATTCCACGGCTTCTTTTTTAATGCTCCTCCTCGTCCAAAAACGGGAGATTCACCGAATAGTACATCACACCCATCAGCAGCACGCCGCCAACCAGATTCCCAAGCGTAACCGGAACAAGGTTATGAATCACGCCAGCAACAGAGACCGTACCCGGATGATCCAGCACGAGCGCAATGGCGAAAGTACACATATTAGCCACACTATGCTCATATCCCGAAATGAAAAAGCAAAATACGAACAGCATCATGGCAAACATCTTCGCGCCGTTCTCCTTCATGAACATCGGTACAAAGAAGGCAAGGCAGACCAGCCAGTTACACAAAATAGCTCGGAAGAACAGCTGCATTGTGGGCGCTTCCATCTTATGCTCCACCACGTTCAGCAAAAAACTGTTCACATTGGAGGACTCAAACAGCCCAGTTAAGAAAATAAGGAGTGCGAACACCCCGGCACCCAGCAAATTACCGCCATAGCTGGCAGCCCACAGCCGAAGCACCTGTCCCCAGCGGAGCTTTTTACGGAGCGCAGCATAGGTGTAATAAAAGGTGTTGCCTGTAAACAAATCCCCGCCGCCGTAAGCGATCAGAATGATGGCCGCCCCGAACGTGAGCGCTGCCATAGGATAAGTGAATGGAGAATGCTCCATGTAAAAAAAGTTGCCCGTCTTGAAGGCCACAATAACGCCGAACCCGATGAACATACTCGCCAGCATGGAACGAGCCAAATACCGGAGTAGGCTTTGCTTGTAAATTTTGTACTTCTTCATGGCTAGCTGTTCGACATTGCGTAAGCCTTCCGTCTCCATATTCAACGACAACCTCCTATTTTCTCGAATGTAAGTCTTTAAACAGATCTTATTTTTCTCTAGACATTGCCCAGTCAGTCAGCATTCCTGTTCGCTTATAACAAACCAAGCTTTTGCAGCCCGTACAAAATGCCGTCTTCATCTGCGCGTTTTGTGACCATTTTAGCTGCGGCTTTGGCTTCATCACAACCGTTACCCATTGCGACACTATGATGTACAGCCCTCAGCATTTCCACATCGTTCAAACCGTCGCCAAAAGCGTATTGATTTTCATCGGCAATGCCCAGTCTGGACGTAATTTCGCGGATGCCGATTGCTTTGGAGCCAGCGTGAGGAACAACGTCCACAGAACTCGGATGCCAGCGTACAAAGTCAAAAGCTTTGAATACCGCTTCATAGAAGGGCTCTTCTTCTACCGTACACATCAACAGCGTCTGATAAATATCTCTTCCCTGAAAATAAAGCGGATCGTACCCAACCGAAATCTTGGCCTTCAATGTCTGGACCGACTTCTCTACAAGCTCATCGTTAGGGATGTTGGCTTTCATGTTCATATGATCCATATATACGAGAGCATGATTATGAGTAAGGGCCAGATCAGTCATGGATTGCAAAGCTTCTCTGTTCAGCGGATTTGTAGCAACGACTTCCCCGCGAAGCACGACATATTGCCCATTAAAGCTGACGTAAGAATCAATTTCAAGCTGCTCACGGATTTCCTTGAACATAAAAGGCGCGCGTCCTGTGGCAATGGCTACCTCATGACCTTGCTCTCTCAAAGCAAAGACGGCCTTCTCAGCCGTTAGTGGCATTTTTTTGTCATCGTCCAGTAATGTACCGTCGATATCGAAAAAGATAATTTTTTTGTCTGACATGTTCTTACACCTGACTTTCAATAATGTATTGTCGAAATGAACTCATATGAATTCATTATATCAAAGGAACTGCTTCTGAATACACAAATACGTATAAATCCTCATGAATGTCTGACTTCTATAGCTTACAATATGAAATAAGGATTACTGTAAAATATAATGCCTATCTCCTATTTTCATAGACGGGATGTGATCATCATAAATAAAATCCAAGTCTCACCGGAGCAACTGGATCACGTGGCCTCCCAATTTGCCAATGCCCACGGAACACTGTATAACCAGTTAAATGGCCTGGATAACACAATGAACAACCTTCACAGCCAGTGGGACGGTATGGAGAGAAATCGTTTTTATAACGACTATCGGACGGCTAAATATACGCTTTCTTCTGTGTTAAACAAGGTTCAATCCATTGAAATTGAGCTGAAAAGCATTGCTTCGAAGTTTAGAAGTACGGATGACAACCCGCGTGGCTTCTGGACTGCATTAGCGGCGGCTATGAGCGCTAGTGCAGCGTCGGCGGGCGTTGGAGAAGCCGGGAAACAAGCTGGAGATGCCTCCGAGCCTCCTAAAAACATAGATGACTGGGATCGGGCAGACGCCGATAAATACCATCAATATGAGAAATTAATGAAAGATGCCGAGGCGATTGGAGACAAGCAGGTTATGCAGAAAATCCACGACCAGATGAACGTCCTACGGCTGCAATATGAGGACTCGGTGACCCGTACAGATTACAATACAGGAGAAACGTCCAAGATCACATCCGATTCTCTCGTCGCCGTCACCGAACTGACAGGTAAGGATGGCACGAAAACGGATATATCTATAGATAAAAAAGGAAACATTGTCAGCTACGAGCAAAATAATGACAAATACGATTACTGGGCCCAAGAGCATACCCAATCGGCTGGAGAGCACGCTCTGGGTAAAACGGCCCAGACCGTCACCGGGTACGGCATAGGTCTTATATTGTCGCGCGGAACTGGTGTTGGTGGAGCAGGTTCAGGTGCAGCCTCCGGCTGGGGAGAACATGTCGTCGGCATCGGTGGCGGCATGATCAGTGACAAGGTGCTATTCTCTGTACCAGATGAAGGCGAAACCCGCACCATGATTTACCGAACCGACAAGGAAACCGGACATATCGAAAACATGATTATCGTCACCAAGGGTGAAAATGAAATGGAGTACCGCTACTGGGAGGACTATAACTAGAGGCGGTCATGATCTGAAAACGATCATACTCAATGCGAATAGGAGTATCTATAAAATCTACAGTCTATTTTCTGGAACAGGTGAGCGGCAGTTGGAAACTGTAAAACTCGCTAGCTGGAGAAGTCTGTAGATTTTTTTGTTTCTTATAAAAAAAGCGCAGTGACTTCCGCTGAATTGGAAGGCTGCGCCTTTTTATTGCTACTTAATATTTACTGAGCTTCCCCATTCAAATAACGATAAAAGGGAGCATCCACCCAGAAGTGGTAGCTTTCCACCTCTACACCTGGCTTGATTTTACGTAACCCATCGCCAATGGAGGAAGCTTTGTCCGTCAGTGAAAAGGACTGGGCGTAATAGCGCCCCGCGCTGACCCGATTGTTCGCAATCTCCGTGTAGGCTGAGCCGGGGGAGGATAGGGAGTAATAGAGCGGCTGCCACCAGGACTGAGCGATCAGGCCGGCTTGATCTTTGCTGTTCTTTTTGGCGTATTGGTTGATGATGGCGTCAAAACGGTTCTTCTGCCCGATCGTCGCAAATTCGAGGGCAAGGTCATATTCCTTGGAGTAGGCGATATAGTTGCCGTTATGGATTTGCACGACTTTATAGTCTTCGGTCTGGACAGGCTGTCCCCATTCTTTCAAATATACGAAAGCCGAAGTTTTCGGTTCTAGCTGTACTTTGGCTTGAATGCCCTCGCTGCGAAGCAGCCCAATCAGTTGGATCGCGTGCTTGAGATCGCTGTGTCCGTAAGTAAGGGACAGCTTCGGATCAAAATGGGCATCATAGCGGCTGTCCTTGATGTTGTAGCCTGTGAACAGATTTTGCTGAAGTCCTTCGTCAAACAGGGCTTGCAGCTCCGGGGATTGGACGAGTATCTGTGTATCGTAGGCCTGATGGGTTTTAGCAAAAATGTCGTCGTCCTGTACTTGGCCTACGCTATTTTTGTATTCGCCGTGGAATGCCAGCACACGGCTTAATACCTCGGCGGTGAATGACGCATCGGCTTGGCCTTCCGGCTGGAAGGAGGACAGCTCGCTTTGAGGCAGCAGCCCTGTATCTATAGCGACTGCCAGTTCCTGGGAGGTCGCTGATTGGGTCTCAGCAGTTCCAGCCAATGTACGAATACCCGATTTAGTCAGTACGGCCTGCGCCTTATCCGCAGGATATGTAGCAGCCAACTCAGTCAATCCGGCGGCTTTTACAGCTATACGGATCGTGTCGTTTTGTGTCAGAGGAACGGACGGTTTTACGTCAGTGTTATCCAGAATATCTTCTGCATACAGTACTGCCGCTTG
Organism: Paenibacillus sp. FSL R10-2782; assembly: GCF_038592985.1. Classification (NCBI taxonomy): domain Bacteria; kingdom Bacillati; phylum Bacillota; class Bacilli; order Caryophanales; family Paenibacillaceae; genus Paenibacillus; species Paenibacillus sp. FSL R10-2782. The sequence goes on from NZ_CP151951.1 coordinate 1,057,854, forward strand.
GGCATATAACGGATTATTTGACTCTAAGCCTGTAAAGGCGGTGTTTTTGTCCCCAGAAGCGGTACTTGAGCTGTTCAGATGCAACACGGTGGCAAGCGCGGCGATATATTCCCCTCTTGTCGGGGATGAGGATAACTGGATGTTAAAACGGTCCTTTAGATAGGTGAGCTGGTTATCCGAATCAGTAATATTGCTTGAACCGAGGATGCTTATTTGTTGGACGATCGGGGCTGCCGCGGGTGCGGCATAGGAATCAATAGGGCTGGAAAAGGCAGCGATGAATAGGGCGGCGGATAGGGGAATCATTTTCCAAGAGGATGGTCTTAGGTTAGCAAAAGGTGCGGTCATGTGAAATTTCCTCCTAAATAGGCTATACTATTTTATATTATTCCTAGCGAAATACTTGTAATTTGATAGAATAATAGCTTGTTCCTCTTAAACTGTCAATCCATCTAGAAGAATAGGGTGGTATTTAGCCTCATAATCCATATGGTTATACCTGCGTGCTATCTACGGACTTGCAATTAGGGTACCAAATGATAGATGATGGAAGAGGGCCTTTCCGTAGAGAATAGGGCTAAAGATGGAGAGGATACCTATAAAAAATAGATCAGATTTACCGTATTTTTGTATATAATTGTAGAAAAAGATCGTAATTCAGGTTATAGTAAAGGAAGAAATTAACTAGGATGCGTTTCACCCAAATACGATTTTGTGGAGGGCAACATGAGTACATTTAAAAATTGGCTGAACACAACTAAAAAGGGTCTTGGAGACCAGGTAAAGAAGTTTAAAAATAAAGATTTCATGGAAGCTGTTGTTGCGGGTTGTGCGCTGGTAGCCTTTGCTGACGGTAACATTAGTCCGGAAGAGAAAGCAAAAATGGCCGGATACATAAATCTCAGTGAAGAATTGAAAGTGTTTGATATGGGAGAGGTCATTAGCCGTTTCAATCACTATGTAGCGAACTTTGAGTTTTCGCCTGAAATCGGCAAACAGGAAGCGCTGAAATCGGTTGGCAAATTGAAAGGCAAGCCTGAAGTGGGCCGACTCGTCGTTGGTGTATGTAGTGCCATTGGTGCTGCCGACGGTGACTTTGATGCTGATGAACAACGAGTTGTCGCTGAAATTTGCGGTGCGCTGGGCTTGAATCCGTCTGAATTTAGTCTGTAAATTTTACGGAAGGGAGGTGTGTTAATCAGTGGCTGTAATTAATCTGGTTAAGGGCCAGAAAATTGATTTGACCAAAGGAAACGCAGGTCTGACCAAAGTTATTGCTGGATTGGGATGGGACCCGGTGCAGTCCAAAGGATTTTTTGGCTTCAAGAAGCAACCGAATATTGATTGTGATGCTTCTGCCATTATGCTGGACGCAAACGGAAAACTGACCCAATCGGATAACGTAGTATGCTTCCACAATAAAAAAAGCCCATGTGGGTCCATCGTACATTCCGGTGATAATTTGACCGGACAAGGTGACGGTGATGATGAACAAATTGTGATTGACTTGGCACGTATTCCTGCCAGTGTCCACAAAGTGCTTGTTGTTGTAAATATATATGATTGCGTAAACCGGAAACAGGATTTTGGCATGATCGAGAAAGCGTATATCCGCATTCTGGACGGTGCTAATTCCAAGGAACTGGTCACGTTTAATTTATCTGATAATTATGAAGGGCTGACTGCATTGGTTTGTGGAGAACTCTATCGTCATAACGACGAATGGAAGTTTGCTGCCATCGGTGAAGGCACGAATGCCGTACATATTGATGTGCTGGCTCAGCGCTACATGTAATTTTATTTTACCAATACCAAACTTAATTATGGAAAAGGGGTTCTTATCATGGCAATTAACTTATCCAAAGGTCAAAAGATCGATTTGACGAAAACAAATCCGGGCTTGTCCAAAATCACGGTCGGCTTGGGTTGGGACACGAACAAATACGATGGCGGCAAAGATTTTGACCTGGACGTATCTGTATTTTTGGCTAATGCAGAAGGTAAAGTAGAATCGGATAAGAACTTCGTCTTTTTCAATAACCCGCAAAATGAAAACGGCTCTGTCGTTCATACTGGGGATAACCGCACAGGCGAAGGCGACGGAGATGACGAGCAAATCAAAATTGATTTGGGCAGCGTGCCAGCTAACGTAGAAAAGATCGCTTTTACAATTACAATCTATGAAGCACAGGAACGCAGCCAAAACTTTGGGCAAGTGTCCCGTGCCTATGCACGTATCGTAAATGAAGCGAACAATGAGGAATTGATCCGCTTTGATCTGGGAGAAGATTTCTCAATCGAAACGGGCGTTGTTGTAGGCGAATTGTATCGTCATAGTGGTGAGTGGAAGTTCAATGCCATTGGTAGTGGCTACCAGGATGGTCTTGCAGGGTTGACTCGCGATTACGGCTTGGCGTAACTAAAATCTGTACAAAGAAAGCAGGTATACAGTATGACCATTAGTCTTTCCAAAGGACAACGTATTGATCTGACGAAAACCAATCCCGGCTTGACCCGTGTTGTCGTAGGTCTTGGATGGGATACGAATAAATACAGCGGTGGCGCGGATTTTGACCTGGATGCTTCGGCTTTCCTGCTGTATGAAGATGGCAAAGCCAAAGCTGCGGATGATTTTGTATTTTACAACAATCCAACCGGCGGAGCAGGCTCTGTAACCCATACAGGCGATAACCGCACAGGTGAGGGCGATGGGGATGACGAGCAAATCATCGTTGATTTTGCGAAAATTCCTGCGAACATCCACCGTATCGGAATCACGGTTACCATTTATGATTACGAGGCCCGTGCGCAAAACTTTGGACAAGTGTCCAATGCTTTCGTACGTGTGGTAGATGCAGCGACGGATCGTGAAGTGCTGCGCTACGATTTGGGAGAGGATTTCTCCACCGAAACGGCCGTGGTATTCTGTGAATTTTACCGTCAGAATGCAGACTGGAAATTCCAGGCAATCGGTAGTGGCTTTGCTGGTGGATTGGGTGCGCTTGCTAAAAACTATGGCTTGGACGCTCAATAATATCCACTTGGGGTGGTGTCCATAGGGCGCTACCCTTTTTTTAAGCCATTGAAATTGGCGTGCGCTGACACATGACAAACGGACAGAAAGGTGACACAATCATGGCTGTTAACGTAGTAAAGGGACAGAAGGCGGATTTGACGAAAACGAATCCGGGTCTGACCCAGGTCAACGTAGGGATCGGCTGGGAGGCCCCAGCGACACTGGAACTGGATACTTCGGCATTTTTGTTAGGCTCTGGAGGAAAAGTGTCAGGCGATGAGGATTTGATCTTTTACAACAATCCGACCACGCCCTTCATCACGTATTCAGATGGACAACAGACTGGTGACAAAAAGCAATTCGCACTTGATCTGACGCGGATTCCTGCCAACATTGAGAAGATTGCGTTCACGCTGACGATTTATGATGCGGATCAGAAACGGCAAAATTTTGGACAGGTTCAAGGCGGATTCATTCGTTTTGCTCATCCGGTTAGCGGAGAGGTTTTGCGGTTTAATTTGGACAGCGGATTTACAGTGGAAACGGCCATTGTCATTGGTGAACTGTATCGTCATAACGGGGAATGGAAATTCAACGCGATTGGCGCGGGCTTTTCCGGTGGATTGGATGCGTTGTGCGTCAATTTCGGGATTGAAGTGGAAAATAATCCGGCTCCGCCGCCGCCAGTGCCTACACCACCTCCAACTCCTCAGCCAGCACCAACACCGCCGCCAGCACCTCCTGCTCCGAAGCCAGAGCCATCTGCAACACCGGTGAATCTGAATCTGCGCAAAATTGAGCTGAAGAAGAAGGGCGACACCATCAATCTCAAAAAAGGCTCAGGTGGATTAGGGGAACTCCTGATCAATCTGAACTGGAATCAGGTGCAGCAGAGCAAGGGCTTTTTCAGTCGTGGCTCCAAGGGTGTCGATCTGGATCTGGGTTGCTTGTATGAGATGAAGGACGGAGATAAAGGTGTGGTTCAGGCGCTGGGTGAAGCTTTTGGCTCGCTGAATCGCTTCCCATACATTGCTTTGGACGGCGACGACCGGACAGGTTCTGTAAAAACAGGGGAGAATCTCCGCATTAACGGCGCTAAAATTTCTGAAATCAAGCGGATTTTGGTGTTTACCTTTATCTATGAAGGGGTTACGAACTGGTCGCAGGCGGACGGGGTGGTCACGTTGCATCAGAAGGACGGACCGGACATTGTTGTTCACCTGAACGAACATGACAACCGCAAGGGAATGTGTGCGATTGCCATGCTCCAAAATGTGAACGATGAAACGTTCAGCATTGAAAGACTCGTGCAGTTCTATGGCGGTCATCGTGAGTTGGATCGTGCACATAACTGGGGCATGCGCTGGTCACAGGGTAGCAAATAAACTGAATTATCGGAGGCACTCTTTTCATGTTGAATGATTTATTTAAAAATATCAGTGAGAACTACGGCCATTTCTTCTCATGGAGTGATGTCGTGGCGACGCTTACTGACCCGGTGAGTTGGGGGATCATTGGAACTCTCATTTTGCTGGAAGGTCTTTTGTCGGCGGATAACGCCTTGGTTCTCGCAGTTATGGTTAAGCATTTACCTAAGGAACAACAAAAGAGAGCCTTATTTTACGGGATTTTGGGTGCGTATGTATTCAGGTTCCTCGCCATCGGCTTGGGTACGTTCCTGATTAAGTTTACGCTGATTAAGGTGCTGGGAGCGGCTTATCTTCTCTTTATTGCTTATAAGGGCTTATTCAAGTCCGAAGGTGATGGAGAAGTGAAAAACAAACCTGCTTCTTTCTGGAAAACCGTATTAATGGTCGAACTGATGGATATCGCCTTCAGTATTGACAGCGTCATTGCCGCTTTTGGTGTGAGCGAGAAAGTATGGGTTCTGTTCCTGGGTGGTATTCTCGGCGTTCTGATGATGCGCGGTGTTGCTCAAGTGTTCCTCAAGCTCATTGATAAATTTCCGGAACTGGAACAGACAGCCTTTATTCTGATCGCCATTATCGGGGGTAAAATGCTGGCTGCTGCTTTTGACTTTCATATGTCGCAAGTCTTGTTCTTCGGCATTTTGATTGCCGTCTTTGTAGGCACAATGGTGATTAGCTCGGTGAAAAGAAAGAAAAAGGCCGACGAAGAGGCTTAATGTACAAAGTATAGCGAAATCCCTCCTGAACCTAAGGGGGGATTTCTTGTATACCCGAGGCACAGGGCTTCAGTCAGGCAAGAATGAGCAAGAGGAGGAGAAGGCCCTGAAATATTTTAATGATTTGACCTCTGAGGAAGTAGAAGCGATCTTTTGCACGCCGCCATCAGAATTTAATAACCGATCCCCCAAAAGTATATTGGCTTACGCGATAGGGGCGGCTTTGTACATGCCTGCGACCCGTTCGGAAGTAGCGGAAGAGATCAAGAATGGAAAACATGAAGGATTGACGACGGTCATGCTGGATTTGGAGGATGCCATTGGGGATCAGCAGGTCGGGCAGGCGGAACAGTCGCTGGCACAGCAGTTGCTTCAACTATTGTCGTATGTACGGACAGGCTCGATGAGTGAACAGAGTTTACCGCTGCTGTTTGTACGTGTCCGGTCTGTGGAACAGCTCGAACGGCTACTGAACGGGTTGGGAGAATCTCTGTCGCTACTGACAGGCTTTGTTTTGCCCAAGTTTTCTTCAAATAATGGACGAGCGTATTTTGAACTCATTGCCAGATATAACCGGGGTAAGGCTGAACAGAACATCCCTGTGTTGTACGGATTACCGATTCTCGAAAGCTCCAACATCATTTACAGGGAAACCCGCTGGAGTGAGCTGCTGTCGATCAAAGAGATTTTGGACGAGTTTCAGGAATATGTGCTGAATGTACGAATTGGCGCAACTGATTTTTCCAGCCTGTTTGGCTTGAGACGTAGCCCGGATATTACAATTTATGAGATTGCCGTCATACGGGATTGTATCGCTGATATCATTAACCTGTTTGGACGCGTGGACTCCGATTATGTCATTTCCGGTCCTGTGTGGGAATATTTCTCTCATCGGGAACGTGTATTTAAGCCTCAATTAAGAGTGTCGCCCTTTGAGGATGCATTTGGTAAGCAGGGGCGCAATCTGCGGATGGACTTCATTTCAGATGCAGTGGACGGACTAATACGAGAGGTCATGATGGATAAGGAAAATGGCATCATCGGCAAAACGATCATCCATCCTTCCCATATTAAGCCGGTACAGGCCATGTACGCAGTGACACATGAAGAGTACATGGATGCCATCTCGATTGTGGAGCGTAATGACGGTAGTCTGGGTGTATTCAAAAGCACCTATGCCAACAAAATGAATGAAATTAAGCCGCATTTAAATTGGGCTCATCGTATTATAAACAGATCAAAAGTATACGGGGTGTTACATGAACAACAACATTTTGTCAGTCTCTTACCCAACCACGAAAATACATCTGCTGCCTATACTGGAGCAGTTCAGCGTTAAAATCACCGAAACACACAATCCATTCGGCCTTCCTGTGGACAAGCTGTTTGCGATGGCGGCGCGGGTGAACAAGAAGCGTTCGTTTTTGTTTGTCAGCAAGGTGCTGGGCAAGCATATTCCGGTAAACCCATACACCTCTTTGTTGAGTGGAGCGGCACTTGCGATACTGCTGTACAAGGAGCTTGTACCCCAGACGGAACAACAGATGGACGAGCTGATCGGAGAGGCTGTGAGGGGGCTTCTGGACTCGGATTATGCCGAAGAAGCTTATCGTAAGCTGATGGAAGAACGTTTGGCTTTTGCGGAGCCGATCAAGTTTGTTGGCTTTGCCGAGACGGCTACGGCGCTGGGACACGCCATGTATCAGGTGTTTGCGGACGGTGCTTCGTATATTCATACGACGCGCGAGGATATTCCGGGTCTTCAGCCGATCATTCGATTTGAAGAAGAGCATTCGCACGCTGTTGATCATCGTTGCTATGCACTGGATGAGCATGCATTTGCGGGAGACGGTCCCATCGTATTGGTAGATGATGAAATTACGACGGGCAAAACGACCCTTAATATTATTCGGGATATTCAGGCACATTTTCCAAGAAAGCAATATGTGATTGCTTCATTATTGGATTGGCGGACAGACAGTGATGAGCAGGCTTTCACCGACCTGGAGGCAGAACTGGGCATTACGATTACGCCTTTAAGCTTGCTCAAAGGAAAGATTGAGATACAGGGAGTGCCGATGCTGGATCACACAGAATACGCTGGACAGGTCGGACGCGCAGAACATGCTGCTACTAGCATAGCAAAGGATACGACAGAGGATTCTGGAATAATTGACCACTGTTTTGCAGAGAATGCGGCTGGTTTTGAACGGGTAGTACACAGTTCGATTTCAACGGACGGATACGCCAATCAGGCTCCTTATTTGAAATATACAGGTCGTTTCGGCCTGCAATCGGCTGATAATATTGCGTTGGATGTGGAGATTACGCGTACTGCGGAACGATTGAAGAAGCTTCGCTCAGGGCAACGCACGCTGGTGATGGGTACGGGGGAATTTATGTACATTCCAATGCGAATCGCAGCGGAGTTAGGCCCGAATGTGTATTATCAGTCGACGACACGTAGTCCGGTGTATCCCTACCGTGAGGAAGGGTATGGCGTAGTTTGTGGTGTGCCTTATCCTTCGGCTGAGGATGGGACGGTACGCAATTTTATTTATAATGTAGACCCTGGTCAGTATGACGAGATCTTTGTTTTGATCGAAAGGGAGTCGGATGCACAGCGAATGAAGCCGATGCTGGATGCTTTGAACCGTCTTGGCTGCGATCAAGTGCATGTTGTTTATTTTAACCGGTTAACCGGGCAGGAGAGTAAAGGAGCGCGGATATGAAGCAGACACTCATGAAGCAAATACAGCAGAAGAACATTCATCCACCCGAGCCGTTGGGGAGCTATCCTGCATCGGATGTGACATTTTTATTGAAGGATTTGAGCCGGGTTACGTTGGAAAAAGGAACGGAGGATCGTGAAGAGGCGATTCAGTCGGGCGTCCATTATTCAGAAATGCTTCCGGTGGAATATGAGCCTACAGCGGAGTATATTGCGTTGTTTCACGAAACGCTCGCTCAATCGGCCAAAAAGGTGGCGTTAGCCGCAGCTTCTGTGGCTGAAATGATTGTGAGAAAAAGAGGCCTGAACACGGCGATTGTTTCGCTTGCCAGAGCAGGAACACCCATCGGTATCTTGATCAAGCGGTATATTGACTGGAAGTATGGCGTTTCTCTGCCGCATTACAGCATTTCCATTATTCGCGGCAAAGGTATTGACCGGAATGCTATTTTGTATATTTTACAGCAGCATGGGCTGGATACTGAGCTCCAGTTTGTCGATGGCTGGACGGGAAAAGGTGCGATTCGGCAGGTGCTGATCGAGGCTTGCCGTGAGATGAACGCGGATTACGGATTGCACCTGAATGATGATCTGGCGGTGCTAGCGGATCCGGGGAGCTGCTCGGATACCTTCGGCACACGGGAAGATTATTTGATCCCGAGCGCTTGTCTGAATTCGACCGTATCGGGTCTGATGAGCCGGACGGTATTACGCGACGATCTGATAGGCCCGGACGATTTTCATGGGGCCAAATTTTACGAAGCCTGGCGGTCGGTGGATCAGTCCAATACGTTTGTAGATACGGTTTCAGGTTACTTTCAAGATGTGGCTGCCGCTGCTGTTGCGTATGCTGAACAGAAGACATTGAATCCACCTGTGGTGACGTGGCAGGGCTTACGGGATATAGAGGCGATTCAAAAGGCTTTTGGTATTCAGGATATCAATCTGGTTAAGCCTGGTGTGGGGGAGACGACTCGTGTGCTGCTGCGCAGGGTGCCATGGAAAATTCTGATTGATCGTGAGGATAATCCGAATCTTCGGCATATTATACTGCTGGCAAAGGACCGGGGAGTGCCTGTCGAGGTATTTGAAGGTCTGACCTATTCCTGCTGCGGGATCATCAAGCCGCTCAAGGGAGGACAAGAATGATCTACGCAAGCGATCTGGATCAGACGCTGATTTACTCCGAACGTTCGCTTGGCGTGCCGCTGGAGTCCCCTGGGCTGCTGCCTGCGGAACACATTGAAGGGGCAACGGCGGCGTTTATTTCAGCACAGGCCCTCCAACTGCTGAAGACGCTACCGCCAGACGTGATGTTTATGCCTGTGACGACCCGCACGATGGCACAGTATGGACGAATCACGGTGTTTCAAACGGAGCTGGTTCCGGCATACGCCGTGACCAGTAATGGCGGTAACATCATCGTCGGAGGCGAGGTGGATCGGGAGTGGAATCGCAGCATTCACGAGCGGGTGCGCCGTGATGGTGCCCATGCGGAAGAAGCACGTCATGTATTCGGACAAGTGCTGCATGAAGATTGGGTTAGGAGTGAGCGTTTCTGCGACGAGTTATTTTATGCATTCGTTATTGAACGGGATCGTATGCCGCTGGAGCAGGTGCTGGAGAAGGCACGAATCATGCGTGAATTGGGCTGGGAGGTATCCATTCAGGGGCGCAAGGTGTATCTGGTGCCTGCGGCCGTGAATAAACAGGCAGCCGTGGAGCATATCCGTAACCTCACGGATGGAGGGCCTGTTGTAGCGTCCGGTGACTCTTTGCTAGACCGTTGTCTACTGGATTATGCCGACTATGCGATTGCTCCACGTCATGGCGAGCTGTATCGGGAACAGCTGCGGGATAAGCTGGAGGTCAATTACCGTTTTACGGATGTGTCGGGTGTATATGCTGCGGACGAGATTGTGGCTTATGTCCATGAAGTACAGCTCATTTCAAGAGAGATAGGGGACAAGGCTCTGTGAAGAAGCTCAAAGTGTATTTTAACCGCTGGTTTTCGGTGGCGTATCATTATATGAATGCGATTCGTAACAATGAGGACGGTATTCCGTTCGAAATCTATGCGACGCACTCGGACCCGCAGCATATGGCACTACAGGCCAGTGATGTGGCTGAGGTGGAGCCGCGCATAAGTGGTGTGGAGTATGCACGTTATTGTGCGGATTTTTGCCAGCGTCACGGAATTGATGTGTTTATTCCACGGTGGAATATGCTTGATATTAGCAAAAATCTTCATCTGTTCGACGAGATTGGGACGAAGGTCATCGTATGCCGGGATACCGAACTGCTGGAGCAGTTGATGGAAAAGGATCTGTTTTACGAATCCATTCGCCAGAAGGATATTGTCACGATTCCCGATTATGCCATTGCCAGCAATGCGGAGCAGTTTAAACAGGCTTATGAAACGTTAACGGCACGCGGGCATAAGGTATGCTTCAAGCCATGTAATGCAGAGGGAGGAATGGGCTTTCGCATCATCGACAACGAACGTAACCCGCTGGAGGAGCTGTTCGGTCATGCGCTGAACCATATTTCGTTCGAGGAGGCATATCGTGTATTGTCATCCACGGAGTCGTTCCCCAACCTGATGGTGATGGAGCTGCTGGAGGGCTATGAATACAGTATTGATTGTCTGGCTGATCTAAACGGAAAGCTGCTGGCAGCAGTTCCACGCAGGAAGGCGGGAGGGCGATTACGGTTGCTGGAGCAGCATACCGAGCTGCTGGATGTGGCGCATAAGGTCGCTGAGGCGTATCACATTCCGTACAATTATAATATTCAGGTAAAATATAACGGCGAGTGTCCCAAGCTGCTGGAGATCAATCCGCGGATGTCTGGCGGGCTGCATGTATCCTGCTTGTCCGGCATCAATTTTCCTTATCTGGCGGTGAAATCGGCTTTGGGTCATGAGGTGGGTCCGCTTTATCCGCAATACGACATTTTAGCCAGTCATATTGAGCAGCCAATCACCATACGTAAATCCTTACATTGACACATGTAGAGTGTATTTTCTACAATATGGTAAGGGTTTACGTCAGGAGGTACAAGCTATGACGTCAAAAATGTGGGGAACCACGATTGCCGTGGGCAGCTATCTGATTGCGCTTTTGCTGAGCTTTTGGTTGCCATTGTTTGTGTGTTTGGCGATTCCGATCATTGGTTTAGGGGGATACAACGTCGTTATGGCTATCCGCCATCCCCGACCCAATCTGACGGGTTCTGTTATACCGGTAGAGCAGGCACAAGCTGTTGAGACACAAAAGATTGAAAAGGAATCCTCGGCACCAACAGAGCCTGTAATTGAGAAACCACGCTTATCAGAACAGGTGAGCAGCGAATTTGCTCAGGTCATGGAGTATCTGGAGGTATTGGAGGATATGGTAATCTCCGAGGGGCAAAAGGATGCGCTCGATAACGAGATCGTCGAGAAAGCATTGGCTCTGTTCGCACGTTTACAGCGGGTGATTCCGCTTTTGCATGAATTAAATAACAGCGAAGTGAACCACACGGTTCGGAGATTGATTTTGAAGGATCTGAATGGACTGATTAATCCATTTCTCCGGCTCAGCGGTGATGCCAAGCGAACCAATCGAAGAACGTTATTAAACGGCCTGCGGGATGTGGATAGCAAGATATCGGTGATTGTATCCACGGTGGAGCACAAGGATCTGCTTGAATTACAAACCAAAGCCGAACTGATTCACCAGCGTTATAGCAGTTCCGAATTGTAGGCTATTTTTTAAAAAAATCAGCGGCGTAGCTGCTCTGAACAATAACTATTAGCCATTGGATAACAGTTATTGGTAGAATAGGAGGTTAGCGTTATGGCGACCCCATGGTCTGAATTGAAAAAAGAAGACGAACAAAAGGTCACCGAGGAGGCTTCACAGCTCATCCAGAAGGTGTCACAGAGCGATGTCATGAGCCTGGATACCTTAATGGATGACATTGGGAAGCTGGGGGTTAAAACACAGGAGCGTGCGGGACAGACGCTTAAAATGCTGGATCGTCCAGTGAACGATCTCATGTCCGGCGACCGGGCTGAGGTATCGAACATGATCTTAAAGCTGCGGGATGAATGCGAAACGCTCCAGCAGAGCAAAAATGTGAGCTTTTTCGGCAAGCTTCTACGGAAAAGCCCGCTGAAAAACTACATTTACAAATATCAGTCGGTCAAAACGAACATCGAGCAAATCATTACAGCGTTGAGAGATGGTAAGGACAATCTGGAAGAAAATATTGTCGGTATGAGACAGTTGAAAAAGGCTTCCATTGAGGAAATCTACAATTTGCAGACGAAGATCGCCTTTGGCAATCGGTTGAAGGAGTTGTTCGAGACTGAGATTGCCAAGCCGGAAAATGAATTGAGGAAGTCTCATCTGGAACGGGGGCTGCGCAAGGTGGTTACTCGCACGCAGTCAATGACCGAAATGATTTTGCTCTACAATCAGGCGATTGCGGCCACGGATATTATTAATGATAATAATGATAAACTGATTGATTCCGTAAATAATGCCATTGATAAAACGTCGAATTTAATCACTGTATCGGCTATGATTGCGATGGCACTGGCGGATCAGGACAAAATCATTTCAGCCGTGGATGCCACGAATCGTACGATTGAGAATCAATTCAAGGAAAATGCCAAGCTTCTCAAAACGACGACGGAGAGAACGACCGATCTGCTTAGCAAGCCTTCGATGTCACTGGAGTCTGTGAATCAGGCGATTGGGGATTTGGTATCTGCTTTGGATTTATCCGAAAAATCCAATCGTCAAATTATTGAGAGCTGCCATGATTATACGAGCAAAATGACGGCAATCAACGCCAACCTCAGCCAACGTCTGGGTATAGAGGGGAAGGAACAGCCGAAGAGTTTGAAGGATAACGATTCTTCTGAAGGACTAAGCTCGTTTCTGAACTGATTTTACAAATGTAAAATAATGGACCTAACCTATTGAAAAGACGCCAGGGTGATCCTGAAAGGCGTCTTTTTTGGTTTGGGGGCAGCGAATAAAGGACATGATATTCATACATAGCAATCTCGTGCATAAACTCTTAAAAAGTGAATTAACAAAGGAGAGAACGAGTGTATGATGTCCTTTATTTTGGGGTGTGTGATTGTCTACCTGCTTGTAGCTGCCAGTAGCGAAAAAGCCGATTCTATCGTGGAGTTAAATGAATCTGTGAAATAAATTTTTTATTGAAAATCATGTATTTTCTGATAGGATAGAGTTAAATATTGGAATCCCAAAGGAGAATGCATGCTGGAATTTTCATTTGAAATCATCGACGAATCGAAAATCAACATTGTGTATCAGTATGGGAGCAGCAGCTTTAATTTCAACTTGTTTTTTAATTACGGTGTATGGACGCTGCATCCGTTTGACGGAATTCTGTTGCAAAACAAGGAAATGTGCCGTCTGATCGTGGGGGACCTGTTTAAGAACAAGGATTTTCATGTCATGCTGGTGCGCGAAAATATTTTGTTGTCAGCCTTGCGCACCTCTATTGATCTCAATCCCGAAACCCGTGGAGAGCGATACCAAGAGCAGGAGCCAGATGAGCTGTCTGAATTTGCCGAGGCACACAGCTTTGAAGATGTGCTGCATATGGAGCAGGATTCCATCCGCCAGCGTATCGAATTTTTCCAGAACATCATTCAAAAAATGTATATGGAAGGATTCGGCCCGGAAGACAGCGACTTTAACAAGGTACAAGCTATGATCCGAATTTACAAAGATGCGCATGACCAGCTTGGAGATTTGAGCGATTTTCCCCTGAGTGGCGACGAACGCCGCAGATGGTAGATTAGACGGGCTAAGGCAAACATCATAGAGGAGCGTGGGGAATATGAGCGGTATTTCTTTGCTTAAAAAGAATGCGCAACTGGTACTGACTAAAAAGAATCTAACGAATGTGACTGCGAGAGTTGGATTGGTGCTCGATATTTCAGGATCTATGAGAAGTTTGTACAAAAATGGAACCGTTCAAAAGGTGTTGGAGCGAATTGTCGCGGTAGCGAGTTCTTTGGATGATGATGGTGTGCTGGACGTATGGGTGTATGATCACCGTTTTTCGCGTTTGCCGTCCGTTACCGAAAATGACGTTGACAACTATGTTGAAAGACACATTTTGTCCAATGATTATTTGCCCAAGTTCGGTCGTAATGATGAGCCGCCTGTAATGCGGGATGTCATCGCCAAATACACCAAGGAAGAGCCTTCTGCTGATCCGGCTTTTGTTATTTTTATTAATGATGGCGGTGTGAAACGTGGAAAAGGAGACAACATCGACAACGCGGTAATTGATTCGTCAGGAGAACCGATTTTCTGGCAATTTATCGGTGTGGGTGAGTCCGATTTTGGCGTATTAAAAAAGCTCGACAACATAGAAGGTCGTGTGGTAGATAACGCTAACTTCTTTCAAATCCAAGATGTCGAAATCATGGAAGACAATGAATTGTACGAACTACTACTAAACGAGTTCCCGTTATGGCTGCAAGAAGCGAAAGACAAGCATATTTATTAAGCTTAGTAGGCCTTGTAATGTGAGAGTTCTACAAGGCTCATTTTGAAAAATAGATATTAAAAAGAGAGAATCCCAAGATTAAACTCCGCGGAACCCTCTCTTTTTGTGTTATCCATCTTGTAAACATAATAAATTATAGTGGGCACTGTCCATTTAGTCATTACTACCCAAAAGATACTGATATTTTTCGGATTCATTGCGAATATCGACGGCAAGCTCTTCATATTGGGCTGAAAGAACGATGGTACGGATACGTTGCGCCTCTGGATCTTTTGGCTCCAGGAACCCTTCTTCAATCCATTTTTTAATCTTTTCTCTTACCGTCCGTTCACCAGCGTCCAATAGCCTACAAATCTCAGTTATTGAGGCGGCATTTTGCTTGAATACCAATTGACGGAATAGCGTACGTTGCTGTATGTCCAGTTTACGGATCAGTTCAGGTTCTACCCTGAGCATCTCGCTATTTTTTTGTCTAACAATCTCTGCTGCCTCTGAGTATACCTCGGCCAATCCACTCAAAAAGTATTCCAACCAAACGGTTATATCTGCATCATTTCGACCAAAATAATAGTTATGGGAAAGCTTCATCTGCAACGCACGGTAATAATCATTTAGGTTTCGATCGTAGAAATTTTCCAAAACGAACAACCCTTTCAGACCATAGCCCCCTCTACGCAAAATGTACGTGGCGATCATACGAGCGGTTCGTCCGTTGCCATCCATGTACGGATGAATAGTTAGAAACTGCCACATGGCTGTTCCTGCTTGAATTGGAGCAGCTAAATTCACATTATGTGGCGAATTAACCCATGCAATCAAGTCTTCCATCAGAACGGGAACATCTTGAAACTCCGGCGGGAGATAAAAGCCTGTCTGATTGCGGTCGTCAACTTTATTTTGCTCATTACGGTATTCGCTCAGTCTAGGTCTGCGTCCATGTACTACTTTGATGATAGCATGTAGTTTTTTAATCCATTCTTCGGTGATGGGCAGTTCTCGCTGCTCCGACTCATCTAGAAATTCAATGGCCTTCATCAAGTTATAAACTTCTTGCTCTTCGTCGTTTTTACTGGATTTATAAAGAACCTTCCGTTTTGCTTCATTGTCCAGTGTGTTACCTTCCATTTTGGTTGAAAGAAGTACAGTCACCTCTTGCGCTTCTTTCTTTAATTCCTCAAGAATCGTTGCCGGAAGTGGAAGCTGCTCTACAACTACGCTGGAGCGTTCTATTTTCAGTAAGTCATTAATCATCGACGACGTAATGGTATATCTCGGCTTAAACATATTGAAACCCCCTTCTCATTATATTTTAACACATTTGCCGCTAAATTACCGCAAATTAATATAAATATGTAATTTGTTTCTTAACGATTTTAAGAAAAAGTCAACAAAAAAAGAGAGTCCCACGATTAAACTCCGTGGAACTCTCTTTTTTTGTGAACCTCAGTTCAAAACACGGTAGGCCAAGTTAAATCACTTGGCCTACCCCTCTTTCCACCTCTACACCCCTCTAAAACGTATAGAAGCTCTACGGCGGTTGCCAGCGGAGCGGGCAGAATTGTTCTGAAGAAGCGAAGCGTTCGCTTTTGTCCTCGGAAGAACAATCTGCACGCGCAGCGCCTACCAACCCCAAGAAAGCTTCTCATACGTCTAACCTATTCCCATTAAAACCATCGAACAAAGCACAAGTCCCGTACCGCAACCCGAGGTGTACACTTTGAGATGACGGAACACAGACGTTTTCCAGACAGTTAGAGACTCATCCGAACGCAAGCGTTCGTTCTCCTCCTGTAATGCCTTGGATTGTCGAATGAACAGATGTCTGATGTCGGCGAATCCCCGCAGGAAGAGGGTGAGAAACCCGCTTTGCAGGACGTGGAAGATTGCGCCGATCACCAAGCCCAGCAAGCCCAACAGGAATAGCAGATTCGCGGTAGCCATATTTTCACGATCATCTAATAGATGAGGTGAGGCATATAGATAACCAAAGGCGCCGACGATCAGGGCCGTTATTCCGAAACGCAAAAACATTATTTTTCGACCCGTTTGGCAAAACGAAGATCCGGGTTCGAACGGGCGTCAAATACGATGCCTTGAATTTTAGGGCTGATCAATGCCGTGTCCGCAGAGAATTGGATCGGGATAATTGGCAGATCCTCCATCAATACGTCTTCAGCCTGATGAAGCTGCTCGAAGCGTTTTGCCGGATCAAGCTCGAAGGTTGAGGATTCGATCAGTTTGTCATACTCCGGGTTGCTCCAGTTGGTAAAGTTGTTCGAGTTTTTGGAAGTATAGTGTCCCAATACGCCGAGCGGATCAAGGAAGTTTCCTTCCCAGCCCATACGGGCGATTTGGAAGTTCTTTTGTTTAAAGGTATCAATGTATGTTTTCCATTCCTGATTTTCCAGCGTCACTTCAACGCCCAGGTTCGTTTTCAGCATTTCCTGAATCGCTTCGGCCACTTTTTTATGCTTGTCCGAAGTGTTGTACTTGAAGGTGATCGGCGGCAGTTGGGTTAGACCTTCCTCTTTCAGACCTT
Source organism: Paenibacillus sp. FSL R10-2782 (assembly GCF_038592985.1). Taxonomy (NCBI): domain Bacteria; kingdom Bacillati; phylum Bacillota; class Bacilli; order Caryophanales; family Paenibacillaceae; genus Paenibacillus; species Paenibacillus sp. FSL R10-2782. The sequence goes on from NZ_CP151951.1 coordinate 1,074,832, forward strand.
CAGCCAGCAATTGTTTCGCTTTGGCAGCGTCGAATTCATAGTATTTCTTCGGCGCTTCGTCACGGAAGTCCTTACCGGATGGAGTTGTTGTTCCGTATGGTACGTATCCGTAAGCCGGAGTTTCGCCACCTTTGGTTACGTTGGTCGCCAGGATTTCGCGGTCAATCGCGTAGGCAATGGCCTGTCTGATTTTTTTATTGTCAAAAGGCTTTTGTTTTACGTTAAAAGAATACGTGTACACGCTGAAAGATGGATGCGACAAAAATTCCTTGTTGCTCTTTTCCTGATCCAGTGTATCGACCGGAAGACTCAAAATCAGGTCCAGATCGCCTGTTTTGTACATTTGATAATAGGTTGTGGAGTCTTGAACCATTTTAAAGTTAATCGTTGCCATCGTAATGGCACCTTTGTTCCAGTATTGATCGTTTTTCGCCAATGTAATTTGCTCATTATGCTTCCATTCCTTGGCTACATACGCGCCGTTGCCGACAATCGTATTGGCTTCTGCCGCCCATTTGTCGCTTTTCTCAACCACGGATTGGTTTACGGGCAGATACGCATGACCTACCGCGATTGTCGGGAAGAAGCTTAGCGGTGATTTCAGCTCGACCACAAGGGTTTTATCGTCTTTGGCTGTAACGCCCACATCTTCGACTTTACCTTTGCCTGTGTTGTAGGCTTCTGCTCCCTTGATGTAGTACAGAGCGGAAGGATCGTAGGCAGCCGTTTTCGGATTCAGCACACGTTTCCAGGAGTATTCAAAATCCTTGGCAGTAAGCGGGTCACCATTCGACCATTTCGCGCCGTCGCGGATCGTGAAGGTGTACGTTTTGCCGTCTGGAGTGACGTCTACTTTGCTGGCAGCGCCCTCTACGATTTTACCGGCTTTGTCATATGTATACAGACCTTCGTACAGGTTATCAATAACAAAGTAGGACGTTGTATCCGATGCAAAAGCAGGGTCCAGTGTATACGGCTCGCCACCTGCCAGGTTGGCTGTAATTTCCTGTGGAACATCTGCTTGCGGCGCAGCGGCTGGATCACTGCTTGCTGCTTTGTCTGTATTGCCAGAGCATCCGGCTAAAGCCGTTACTGCCAAAAGTAAAATGACAGTCATCCAATGCATTTTTTTCATCGTATAATTCCTCCATTTATGCAAAATGTTATTTCAAAAGATAAGTGCACCGTAACGGGATTTATTCAACCTCCTTTCCGGCAGGTATGCCGCGTGTGCGGAGCTCCATAAAGGAACTGCCGTTGGTTCTGCTGTTGGGCGAGAAATTGCGGATCATGCTAGACATCCCTCCTTGTTCCATTTGTACACCTCTGTTATTAATGCTGTGAACGCGGGTCAAGCGCATCCTGAAGCCCGTCTCCGAGCGTGTTGAACGCCAGCATGGTGAGCGAGATCATCAGTCCGGGGAAGAACAGGCGCCACCATTGTCCGCTTAAAATGACCCCGAGTGAATCGTTAGCCATCGTCCCCCAACTGGCGGAAGGAGATTGAATCCCCAGACCGAGAAAGCTCAGGAACGATTCAGCAAAAATAGCCGAGGGAATGGTGAACGTCAGATTCACGATAATGATCGCCGCTGCATTCGGCAGCAAATGCTTGAAAATAATGCGCGAATGGGAGGTTCCCAAACTACGGGCGGCTAACACATATTCCTGCTGCTTGAGTTGTAAAATTTGCCCCCGAACGACACGGGCCATACCCACCCATCCGGTGATGGATAGGGCAATAATCATCGTGAGCAGTCCCGGCTTCATAATGACCAGCAACAAAATGATGACCAGCAGATAAGGGATGCTGTACAAAATCTCAATAATACGCATCAGGATGCTGTCAATCCGGTCGCCCGTTTTGCCACGTCCTGCACAATACCCGGCTACACAGCCGACGAGGATGCCAAGCACCAAATCAATGGCGGCAGCGGCAAACCCGATCATCAGCGAGATTCTCGCCCCGGCCCAGGTCCGTGCCCATACGTCTCTTCCCAGATCATCCGTACCAAACCAATGCTCTCCCGAAGGAGGAAGGTTCGTCTTTAATAGGGATTGGTCACTGGGGGCATAAGGAACCATGGAAGGTCCGGCAACCGCCAGCGCGATAATAATGATAAGTAAGGAAAGTCCCAGAAGAGAGAGCTTGTTGTTAAAAAGTCTGCGAAGCCGATCCCGCCAGAGTGATTCCTTGGGTCTGGACAATGTAGGGGCGGGTAGCTGGCTGCGGTCAACGGGACTGAACAGGCTGTCCCTTTCGACAGTGGATGCTGCTTTCATGTTAATCTCCTTTGCTGACTAATTTGATTCGCGGATCGACTAGACGATAGGAAATATCAATTAAAAATAAGGTAACGACCAGAATGGCACTGTAAAAAATGGTTGTGCCCATAATGACCGGATAATCCCGGTTAAATATACTGTCTACAAAGTATTTACCGATGCCGGGAATGGCGAATATCTTTTCCACAACAAAGGTACCTGTAATAACGGAAGCGAACAGGGGGCCGATGAAGGACATCACGGGAATCAGTGCGTTGCGTAATCCATGACGGATGACTACGGCCCAAGAGGATAGCCCTTTCGCTTTGGCGGTGCGTATGTACTCCTGATGCATCACTTCCAGCATGCTTGTCCGCATGAAGCGGGCGATGACGGCGAGAGGTGAAACGGCCAGAGCCAACGATGGAAGCACCGTATGCTGCCAGGTTCCCCATGAGGCGACCGGGAGCAGATGCCATTTGACGGCCACATATTTGATTAACAGCGGTGCCAAGATGAAGCTGGGAACGGAAATACCAATGATAGCGATAAACATCGAAATATAATCCAATGGTCGATTATGATGTAAAGCAGCCAGCGTTCCGAGCGCAATACCCGCAATAATCGCAACCACGATGGATTGAATACCGAGCAATGCGGAAGGTGGAAAACCTCTGGCAATGAGCATGTTCACGTCCGTGGTTTTCGATTGAATAGATGGGCCCATATCCAGCACCAGCAAATTTTTTAAATACAACACATATTGCACGGCAAGCGGCTTGTCCAGATTGTACCTGGCGCGCATATTTTGCAGCACCGCATCTGGAATGGTTTTGGAATCGTTCGAGAACGGATCACCCGGTATGATGTGCATGATGATAAACGTTAAAGTGACGATAATCCACAACGTAACAAGCATCGTAAAAAGTCGTTTTAAAATGTACATAGGGCTTTATTACTCCTGTCTATGTCGAAAATAATGGTTATCTGTAGGCAATCGTCATTTTCAGGGCAGCTACGCTGCCGGTTTTCAGCTTTTTTTGAAATAAATAAAAGTACATAAGAATACTAGGAAATGATAGAACGGATAAGGTGACGTGTCAAGGTAAGGTTTTACATTATAGAACATTGGTCAAATTTTCGTCACAGGTTTTCCATTATTATAAGGCTAAGAATCCACTCCTTCCTCTCGACGAGTATCTTGCGGTATGTTATGATGATACTCTGATAACGTGTTAACGAACTAAAGCGTTTGCCGCCTGTCCTTTGGATAGGGAGGTTACCATTGCTGGAGGGAATAAAATGAAAAAAACAGCCATGCTCACAATGATGATTGGATTGATTATGATCGTTTTGGCCGGATGTTCCGGCGGTAAGGATAGCAGCAAGCTGATCATCGGAATTGATGATAAATTTGCACCGATGGGTTTTAGAGATGAAAATAACGAGCTGACCGGCTTTGATATTGATTATGCCAAAGCGGCTGCGGAGCAAATGGGCAAGCAAGTGGAATTCCAGCCCATTGACTGGTCTGCCAAAGAATCCGAGCTGAACAGCGGCCGTATTGATCTGATTTGGAATGGATATACGATTACGGATGAGCGCAAGGAAAAGGTGCTGTTTACGAAGCCGTATCTGAAAAATAGTCAGGTGATCGCGCTTCCGGCCAAATCCAAGCTCTCGAAGCTGGATGATCTGGCGGGCAAAAACGTAGGTCTTCAAACGTTGTCCTCGGCAGCCGATGCTCTAGATGCGAATCCGATCAAGAGCAAGGTGAAGGTGTCTGAGTATCCCGATAATGTGCTTGCGTTGACCGATCTGAAAACCGGACGTCTGGATGCGGTTGTCATTGACGAGGTGGTAGCCAAATACTATATGTCCAAAGAGCCAGGAACGTATAAACTGCTTGGTGAATCGCTGGCCCCTGAGGAGTACGGTATCGGCGTGAAAAAAGGGAACGACGAGTTGCTAACGCAGTTACAATCCGCTCTGGGTGAGCTGCACAAGAACGGCAAAGCCGCTGAAATTTCGAAAAAGTGGTTTGGTGAAGATAAAGTTTTGAATTAATACGTAGCGTATTGAACTAAGGGTTTAGGAGTCGAAGGTTATGAGTATGGATTATATTTTACGAATTATGAAGCCTATGCTCGAAGGGGCGCAGATGACGGTTATTTTATTTTTCGTCACCCTCATCTTGTCCATTCCGCTGGGTTTTATCGTTACGTTGCTGGCGAAAAGCCGGATTAAGCCTATTGCCTGGCTGATGCATACGTACATTTATGTCATACGGGGCACACCGCTTTTGCTGCAACTGCTGTTCTTTTGCTTTGGTCTGCCGATGCTGCCTGTGATCGGGGAGTATCTGGTGCTGGACCGGACAACGGCTGCGTTGTTGGCATTTGTGCTGAATTATGCGGCTTATTTTGCTGAAATTTTCAGAGGCGGGATGTTGTCGATTGATAAGGGACAATACGAAGCCTCACAAGTGCTGGGCCTGAGCAAGTCGCAGACGCTGATACGAGTTATTGTGCCGCAAATGGTACGGATTGCTTTGCCTGCGGTCACGAATGAGGCGACAACACTGGTCAAGGATACGGCTCTGCTATACGCGGTAGCTGTACCGGAACTACTACATTTTGCCAATACGGCTGTGAACCGTGATTTTACGATTGTGCCTTATTTTGTAGCGGCTATGATCTATTTGTTGTTGGCTTTGGTGCTGACGCTATTCTTTAGAGCGCTGGAAAAACGTTTTAAATTCGAGTAAAAGGAATGTCGGGATATGAACACTAACGCAATAGAAGTAATCGATTTGAAAAAATCGTTCGGTAAGCTCGACGTTCTGAAAAGAGTGAGCTTTAACGTCCAGGCGGGTGAGGTCGTTGCGGTCATCGGTCCTTCTGGCTCGGGGAAAAGCACCATGCTTCGCAGTCTGGTTCATCTGGAAGATGTGACGGGCGGGACGATCCGCATTCATGATAAAGCATTGGTGGAAAATGGTCAGTACGCCCCGGCAGGCGATATTAAAGGCATTACCACAGGGATGGGCATGGTATTCCAGCATTTTAATCTGTTCCCTCACTTGACGGTGCAGGATAATCTGGAGCTGGCTCCAAAGCTGGTGCAAAAAACGAGCAAGGCTGAGCTACGTCGTCAAAGCGCTGAGCTACTGGCTAAAGTCGGCTTGGCGGATAAAGCAGATGCATATCCATCCCGCCTGTCGGGTGGACAGAAGCAGCGCGTGGCGATTGCCCGGGCAATGATGATGAACCCTGACATTTTACTGTTCGACGAGCCGACCTCGGCCCTTGATCCCGAACTGACGGGCGAGGTGCTGCGAGTCATTAAAAAGCTGGCTGAGGAGCACATGACGATGGTCATCGTGACCCACGAAATGAACTTTGCGAGAGATGTGGCGGATCGTGTCATCTTTATGGACAACGGAGAGATTGCAGAGTCTGGTACGCCTGAGCAGATTTTTGGTAATCCGCAGTTGGAGCGGACGAAGATGTTTTTGAATCGGGTGGAGGCTTAAAAACATAGTTGTTTGTTTGGGTGTGTGTCGGGGAGGCGCTGCGCGTGCAGATTGTTCTTCCGATCGCTGTTATCCCCGGATTTTTTCCATTGAAGTAGGATCTAAAGGTGAAAATCCGGGGATAGCTTATGCTTACGATGCGAGCTTTCCTTCGGAAAGCTTTTAGCCGAACGCTTCGCTTCTCCAGAACAATTCTGCCCGCTCCGCTCACCGACCACCTGTGAAGGCAAAATGTTTTTAAGCAGGAAGTGTGAGTAAGAATAAGAGCAAGGGAGATGGCAAGCGCCATCTCCCTTTTGCAGTTGCAGGGGGGGGCTATAAACTGGGCTTAATGCTCCTATTTTTAAGCTGATAGCAGGCAAAAATGAAGTGATGGCAACGAATAGCATGTCAGTGTAAAAAGTAAAGCACTCTTTTCTCCATCATCTTTCTTATGGTTTATTACCAGCAACCCATTCTTTTTCCCCGCTAAATACCTCAATCATCGTCATTGCCCCCGTTCGGTACCCGTGGATGAACGCTGCTGCGGAGTGCAAGGAAGTTGACTCGCTTAATAAATCAAACATGACTTCAATTTGCTCAAAATCGACTGCTGGTAATTTATTTTTCAGCATCTCCATATATTCGCTAATTTTTTGATTCACTTTTTGAGACTCAGGGTCGGTTGACTTTATTTGTTCACTGGGACGCCAATTCCCATAATACAGATCCTCCAAAATCATTTTCATCAAGCCTCTCTATGAAAAGTTAAGTGTTTTGTCCTCACGTGAATCGAGAATTCCCTTATGCGCTGTTCATCCCCCAAGCACAGTTTACAGCATACGATGGATGTATATTGATATTTATGCGTTATTTGCATAAAGTTTTTTTATAAGCTGAGTTAAAAATGTACATGAGGCGCCACTATGCGGTCGGATGGTGCTTCCCATCGCTGTTGTGCCCGGATTTCTTAAATTAAGCAAGAAGGTTGAAATCCGGGCACAAAGGCGAACGCTATCGCTTGTACAGAACCATTCCGCCCACTTCGTTCTTGTTCAACTTGGTGCCGACTTCTTACAAATCTCACAAACAACCTATTCCCGATATGAAAATGGGAACCTGGACGTTCCAAGCGTTGTTTTGATCAAATTGGCGGATTTCCACAAGGTGAGTATCGACTTTATTCTTGATCAGACAGATAATCCTAAACGTACAGGTAAAAAGGCATAACATGCAAAGTAAAGCTCCCGTGATGATTCACAGGAGCTTTATTGCTGGAATTATTCATTATACGAACAGACAGATTAGCTTAATAAATGATATGCTTTAAAAAAGCAGATCATTTGACCAAGAGGAGAGGTACATTAATGCGGTACCATGAATTTTATATCGGACAACTATTTAGAACCAAGTCTTTAACATTAACAAAAGAGGATATTACCAGATTTGCAACGGAGTTTGACCCACAATATATGCATTTGGATGAAGATAAAGCAACGCAGGGAAGATTTAATGGAATCATAGCCTCAGGAATTCAAACGCTAGCAGTTTCATTTAAGCTTTGGGTTGAAACGGGTAGTTATGGTGATGATGTCATTGCTGGAACTGCTATGAACAATATTAGATTTATAAAACCCGTGTATCCGGGAGATGAATTACATACAATTGTGGAGGTAACTGCACTTAGAGAGAAACTAAATGAAACAGGAATAGTTACTGTTATGCTGACGACTTTCAATAACAAGGATGAGAAAGTATTTGAAGGTGAATTGTCCGTTTTAGTTAATAAATAAGGTGTATTCGGACAGTAAATATAGAATCCACAGAAGAGAGCCTCCTAATATTAAGTTGATTAGGGAACACCTGTTCTTCATAATGGTTTTAAGGTGAGGACTACCTGCTGATGGTAAACTAAATGTTTGATTCCACTTACGATGCGCTTTGAGCGCTAAAGGTTACTCTTGAAAATAGATTTATGGAGGAAGTTAGATGACTAAAGAGGAAATAATTAATTATTGTCTCACTTATCCCGACGTTTATAAAGACTACCCCTTTGATGAAAAATGGACTGTAATACGTCATAAGGATAATAAAAAAATATTTGCGATGATTTACAAGCATGATGGCCACCTTTGCATCAACCTCAAATGTGAGCCGAGCCGAGCCGATTTCCTGCGCAGCATATTTGAAGAAGTTAAGCCGGGATATCATATGAATAAAGTGCATTGGAATACCGTTTTTTTAGATGGTAACATGCAAGAGGATGATCTTTTTGATATGGTGAAACATAGCTTTCAATTGACGAAACCGAAGAAGAAGAAAGAAAAGACATAATTCCCCCATTTTCTTATCGTATATGCGTGAGAAACTATGTGTTTCAATACCATAATCACCTAATGTTATCCTTAATTAGTTGATGTGAGTACGTTCTACAAATGTTCAAATATCTTTTAAACCCCCTCGAAATGGTCATAAATTTCTCGGTTTCACAGTGTCCGTTTGTATGATCTGTTCGAACCCCGATGTATCTATAAATGCCTGCCCTTGCTCTCTATCTAAATTTTCTGTCTCCATCAAAGTGTTTGTCCTCACTTGAATCGAGAATTTCCTTATGCACTGTCATCACCCAAGCACAGTTTACAGCATGCGATGGAGGCATACTGATATTTATGCGTTATTTGCATAAAGTTTTTTATAAGCTGAGTTAAAAATGTACATGAGGCGCCACTATGCGGTCGGATGGTGCTTCCCATCGCTGTTGCGCCCGGATTTCTTAATCAAGCTAAGAAGGTTGAAATCCGGGCACAAAGGCGAACGCTATCGCTTGTACAGCACCATTCCGCCCACTTCGTTCTTGTTCAACTTGGTGCCGACTTCTTACAAGTCTCACAAACAACCTATTCCCGATATGAAAATGGGAACTTGGATGTTCCAAGTGTTGTCTTAATTAAGTTGGCAGATTTCCACAAGGTGAGTATCGACTTTATTCTTGATCAGACAGATAATCCTAAACGTACAGGTAAAAAGGCATAACATGCAAAGTAAAGCTCCCGTGATGATTCACAGGAGCTTTATCGCTGGAATTATTCATTAAGTCGTCCCATCTTAACTGTGTTGTGGTACTTACCGTCGACAGAATTTTGTTCTTTTTTAATATGCACACCTTCTTCCAACGTTACGAAACCCGATTACACTTCAACGGGTTCTATAAAATTCAAAGAAAGCTAAACATAATAGAGTTAAAGCTTTAATTTGCTAGGTTTTTATGTAAGCGTTATCATTCTATAATTTACTCAGAAAGGAGGTAAAAGTAAAAAACACGATATAGCACGGATAAGTGATGTACTGGAAAGAGAATCAACCAACAAGCAGGTGTATGGGACAAACACAAAAATTTTAGGAGGTAAAGTATGTTTAAGTTTAGTAAGAAAATGATGACGGTAGTTCTGGCAGCTTCCATGAGTTTTGGGTTATTTGCAACAACCTCAAGTGCAGCGACAGACTATTGGCAAAATTGGACCGATGGCGGCGGGACGGTCAATGCTGTTAATGGATCAGGCGGTAATTACAGCGTGACATGGCAAAATACCGGGAATTTTGTTGTCGGCAAAGGCTGGACTACCGGATCACCAAACAGGACGATTAACTACAATGCTGGCGTCTGGGCGCCGTCTGGCAATGGGTATTTGACTCTCTACGGGTGGACGAGAAACGCACTCATCGAATATTACGTCGTTGATAGCTGGGGGACTTATCGACCTACCGGAACGTATAAAGGTACAGTGACCAGTGATGGGGGCACATATGACATCTATACGACAATGCGATACAACGCACCTTCCATTGACGGCACACAAACGTTTGCTCAGTACTGGAGTGTTCGACAGTCGAAGAAAGCGACGGGGGCCAACTCCACCATCACTTTCAGCAACCACGTGAACGCATGGGCGAGCAAAGGAATGAATCTGGGAAGCAACTGGTCTTACCAGGTGTTAGCGACAGAGGGATATCAAAGTAGCGGGAAATCTGACGTGACGGTGTGGTAACCAATCAATTGCAAGCCTTTCAATGAACAGGCACGGTTGGGACCTCCTCATAGGATAAGCGGGTTTCGAGTTGTCTGATAGAGTTTAAACGAATCGGTCATGGAGAAAACTCGATCCCTAAAACATTGGAGACTGGTCAATGGCCGTTCCCCTCCAGTTCTATTTGTCAGTCCGGATATGTTGAAGGCCGTTTCTTGCCAGGCGAGCGGCCTTCAAACCTTACCGGAGGCGAGTTGCATGCTGTCATGGCTTATCATTTTTCCAATCAGCTTAAAGGAGATATATCAATGAGAAAGCTATTAATGTTTCTTTTAATAGCAACAATAGTTGTGATCAGCGCTTGTTCGCAGGATAAACCTGAAAAAAAGGATAACCTTGTATTCGTGGAAGGCGGGACTTTTAAGAACAACAAGTCCAATTATTCTGGAAAAAGCGTGACCCTGTCGAACTTTTATATCGGCAAATATGAGGTAACTCAAAAAGAGTGGGTTGAAGTCATGGGAAGTAATCCCTCACAATTCATAGGCGACAATTTGCCGGTAGAAATGGTGAGTTGGTATGACGTGGTGGAGTACTGTAACCAAAGAAGTATACAAGAGGGCTTAAAACCGTATTACAACATAGACAAGGATAAACAGGACGCGAATAATAAGAATGATAACGATAATATAAAATGGACAGTAACGATTAATGAGGGAGCTAACGGTTACCGATTGCCTACAGAAGCGGAGTGGGAATATGCTGCAGGCGGAGGTCAGGTGAGCAAGAATTACACATACAGCGGAAGCAACAATGCCGACGAAGTCGCATGGTATTGGAAAAACGCCGGAGACAAGTACTTATCTGGAGACTGGAACTGGCCTATCATAGAGAGCAACCATAATAAAACAAAATCGATCGGTACCCGGAAACCCAACGAGTTAGGAATTTACGATATGTCTGGCAACGTAAGGGAATGGTGCTGGGACTGGTATGGAGACTTGGATAGCCAAAGCGGTTCCTACCGGGTTGTGAAGGGTGGCGGTTGGATCGGCAACGTTAGCAACAACGAGATATCTTTCCAAGGCAAGTTCGATGCAAATGGCTTTGGTCCCGATCAAGGGTTTCGTATAGCTCGTAGAGAATAGTCTGAACAAGGACAACAAACGAAGGTTAAACTAACGGGCAGAATAACGCAATGGGACCGCAGTCTATGCCGAATACGAAAAAAAAGAAGTCGACCATCTCGTTGGTCGGCCTCTAATTATTCTATTGCGCGGTCAGGATTTGTGGACCTTCAGCCGTGATGGCGATCGTATGCTCGTATTGGGCGGCGAGCTTGCGGTCCAGCGTCCGCGCGGTCCAGCCATCCGGATCGATTGTCATGTAGTAGGTGCCTTCGGTGATCATGGGCTCGATCGTGAACACCATACCTTCCTTGATGCGGAGGCCTTTTCCGGGCTTGCCGACATGCATATAAGTCGGCTCCTCGTGCAGGTCCCGGCCGATGCCATGGGCGAGAAGGTCGCGCACGACGCCGAAGCCGTGCGATTCCGCATGCTGCTGAATCGCGCTCGTCACGTCGCCGAGCCGATTGCCGGGCTGCGCCTGCGCGATGCCGAGGTCAAGGCATTCCTTCGTGATGCGCATCAGCTTCTCGGCCGTCGGCGAGATCTTCCCGACCGCATAGCTCCAGGCCGAATCGCCGAGCCAGCCGTCGAGCTCCGCGACCGTGTCGATCGTCACGATATCGCCTTCCTCAAGTGGCTTATCGCTAGGAAAGCCATGCGCGATCACGTCGTTGACGGAGGCACAGGTCGCATATTGATAGCCCTTGTAGCCCTTCTCGTATGGCTTGGCGCCATGCTTCAAAATCATGTCTTCGAATATGCGCTCAATCTCGTTCGTCGTGATGCCCGGTTTGATGAGCGGGGCGATTGTACGATGGCATTCGGCCACCACTTGGCATGCCTTGCGGATGGCCTCGATTTCATGCTTGCTTTTTAAGATGACCATGTTCGTATCAGGACTCCTTCGTAATAGCTTGCATAGCGAGTTGAGCGATTCGATCGACGTCTAGGTCGGAATTGCCCGCATAATAGTGCAGCCCGCAGCAGCCGACCAGCACGGCAAGCATATGGTCGACGCTGTCGTCTTCGCACTGGGCGATCGATTGGAGTGGAACGTACAGCCGTTCCATGAATCGTCTCTTGGCGGGGTGTCGATCCTTCTCAGGCAAGCCTGTATAATGTTCCGCCGCCATTTTGTAGACGAGATATGTGCGGGTGTCCGACTGCCACAGCCGGAGCAGCGCCTTGCAATACGTCAATAGCTGCCTGTCTTCCGGGCGGCCGCCGCTGATGTTCGCCCATTCTGCCAGGACTTGCTCGCATCGCTCGAAGCCGCTGCCCAACACATCTTCTATTAATAAATGCCGGTTGGGGTAATAATGGTACACCGTGCCGTAACCGAGCCCGGCCTCGCGGGCGACGTCGCGAATATCAAAGCTGCCGCCCGTGAGAAAGTAGGCGCGCGAGGCGGCGTCCAGGATCTGCTCTCTGCGCTGCATGCGGATGAGCTCATTTTGTTCTTTGGTACGGGGGGACATGGGTGCGTGAACCTCCTTTTATAGACCTGCAAATTTGTCTATATAAATATAGTAACGCATGGGGCGGGGATATGCAAATTATCTGTTGGCGAAAGAAAATAAAGTTAATTAATTGAAATAAAGTTCTTTAGTGAACTGAACAAAGCCAGACCTCCATGCAGGTAGTTTCGGAGGCGGCAGCGATAAAGTGGCTGTCGTTTTCTCAACTAACGGGCAGATTAACTTAATAAATACATTGATACCGCAAACGAAAAAGAGGAGTAGATTTCCTTAAAGCATCTACTCCATACTTTTAACGGTTATTGTTAAATTGTTGGTTCTTTTGCAGGAGTAATGCCCTTATCCGCAATCTCTGAGATTATTCGTCCAACAATTCAAGAACTATAAAAATAGAAAAATCATGTGATGTGTTGATACTGCCCTAAAAATAGATTTTGGGGCAGTATTTATATTTGTAGGGTTTACATGCCTCTTGCTATTGCTATGGGATAGACGTGGTGGTCTGGAAATTTTCGAAGTTCAGTTACAGTTAGTAGAGCTTTTTTATTGTCTACAAAATGGGGCTTGACCAATACCAAGCATGCCCCTTTGGAACCAGCCCAGTCGATAGATGCTTTTAGCAGACTTTTCACCATACCCTATCCCAAAAATTCTTTACATACGCAGACTCCAAATTCTACTTTATGAGCGAATCTATTTAAATAAATACCTTCGCATCTTGAAAACCCCATGATTCGATCACCCACTACAGCAACTAATAATAAATTTCTTGGTTTTACAGTCGCATCTTTGTGATTGCCGATCTAACGGTATAATTTAGCCCATTCACATAAAATTATTGCTTGTTAATGATCATGATATACTCCATTCCTTTTGAGTTGATGTGTTCGACTTGTTCTGTAAAAATCAAGAAAAGGCAAGCCCTCTTGCCGCTCCGCGCTTGCAGTCCCCTTGCCGCCCCAATTCCCTAAAAAGGGCGATGACTTTACGGCGGTTGGTTAGCGGAGCGGGCAGAATTGTTCTGAAGAAGCGGAGCGTTCGCCTTTATCCCCGGATTTTACCCTCTAATCTCCTATTCATAGAAATCCGGGGGTAACAGCGATCGGAAGAACAATCTGCACGCGTAGCGCTCGCTACCCACCGCCGTAACTCATCCCACTTTAGGTTGAAATCCTATATAAATCGGTTGAAAATGTTGATTTTACCAATGGACAAGTGTTTGTACAATGGAGTTGTAGCGCTTACATTTCCAAGGAGGTTGCGGCGAAATGAAGAGAGTTCAGGTGATTGGCAAGCAAATCAGGACCCCAAGATCCAAAAGGAGGCGTGTTGATGAAATTTAAAGGAATATTGGCGGCATTTTTGTTTTTAACCGCGGCGTCTGTACTATTTGGGACGCATACGGCGGAGGCCTATGAACTATCCAATGACAAGCTGACGATTCAGACAGGCGAGCATGGCGAAATTTCATCCATTCGTATCAAGGGAGATGCTTTCCCGACAGAGTACGTGATGAACGCAACGGTAACACCCGAGCAGAATACAGCAGATCATCAATGGCTCGGTGAACTGATGTTCACGTACCGATTGGACGAAGGCAACTGGACCAAGGCATGGACGAACAAGTCGGCAGACGCGCGCAAAATCACGACCAGTGGCAACCGCGTCACCGTCACGTATGAGAACTCAAGCAACGCAGAAGGCATACGCAATTTTAAAGTCATCGAAACGTATTCGGCGGAGTCGAACGGTTCGGTGTTGTGGAATATACAGGTCCAGAATACGAGTGGCAAAAAATTGGAGATTGGCGATTTCGGTTTGCCGCTGCCTTTCAATGAGCAGTGGACCAACGGTGATGCGATTTACGAAACGAGAGTCGTGACGCATTCCTTTGTTGGCAACAACAGCTCCTATATTACGGCTGGACGTCCCAGCGGCATTGGTTCTTCACTGCTGCTGATACCTGATTCCTCGACAGGTGCAGGCTTTGAGTATCAGGACCGTTGGCGGGATGAGGAGCATCCGGGCAGCAAATGGGCCTGGAATCCGGCAAATGAAGGCAAATGGGTGGAAGGACTGAATGTATTTTATATTCATTCCAATGTAATCAAGTCCACCAATCGGGGATATTTGCCCAACACAAGCCTGATCCTGAATCCCGGTCAAAGCCGGAATTATGGCTTCAAGTTTCTGGCGGTGAAGGATGAGCATGATGTAAAGGATACGTTGTATCAAGAAAACCTGGTGGATACAACGGTTGTACCGGGCATGATCGTGCCTACGAATCAGAAGGCAAAAGTGGACCTGCGCACCAAGCAGGCGATCAGCAAGGTAACCTATCCAGATGGAACCGTCATCCCGCAGACGGACAGCAAGACTGGAGGGCACAACATTTATGAGTTGAAATTTACGAAATTGGGTCCAAACTTCATCACGGTGGAGTATGGAAACGGCAACAAGACGGTTTTACAGTTCTATGCCATCGAGCCCATTGATTTGGCGCTGCAACGGCACGCTACGTTTATGGTAGATAAAACCCAGTGGAATGTACCGGGTGATCTGCGCGACAAGGTCTTTGACGATTGGATGATGCATACCAAATCCAAGCGTAACATTTTCAACGGATACTGGGGCTGGGGGGATGATTGGGGTCTGACGCACGGACAGTTCTTGGCTGAGAAAAATGCACTGTCTCCCGTCGCCAAAGAGGTGCGGGCAGTAGACGATTATCTGGAGACGGCGATCTGGACGAATCTGATGAACGGTCATCATGAGGATTATCTGATCCATGATTTCCTGATGCCGGAGCCGAATGATACACCAACCTATCGGGGGTACGCATACCCGCATGTGTACAACACCTATTTCAGCATGTACAAGATTGCGAAGGAATACCCGGATCTTGTGACTTACAAGCATCCGAAGGAAACGTATTTGCTGCGGGGGTATAACATTTTCAAAGCATTGTATGAAGGGCCGGTCGCTTACAACTGGGAAACGGGCTTGATGGGCGAACTGACCACACCGGATATTATTCAGGCACTTCATGATGAAGGCTATGATGATGAGGCGAACGATCTTAGGGAAAAAATGGATCGCAAATATAACAATTTTAAAAATACAAAATATCCTTACGGCTCCGAATACAGCTACGATAACACTGGGGAAGAGGCCGTATATACGTTAGCCAAGCAGAATATAGATACAGAAGGCGAGCAAAGCAAAGCGCTGGAAATGATGAGTAAAATCAATGCCAAAACCCGCGCAGCACGCGGACATATGCCAGTATGGTACTACTATACCGATCCGGTGACAATTACCGGGGAGAACTGGTTCAACTTCCAGTACACGACTTCGCTTGCGGGCTATGCGATGGACGACTGGATACGGCATCATGAGGACAATCAACGTGAGGAACAGCAACGTCTGTCCTATGCAGCTAAAATCGCCAATGTCGGAGCGATTAATTCCGGGCAAATCAGCTCCGACCCTGACAACATCGGGGCAGTCGCATGGACGTATCAGGCGGAAAAAGGCAACCAGGGAACGAATGGCACTGGAGGCGGTAAAAATGTTCCGCTCTTTAACGGCTGGCGCGGTATGAGCGGCGAGGCCGATCTTGGACTGTTCGGTGCACTCAAAACGCTAAGTGCCGACATTGCAGTAGATCCGATCTTCGGATTGACGGGCTATGGTGCAGAGGTAAGCAAAAGCGGCAATGTGTATACCATTAAGCCGCTGGACGGCCTGTTCAAGCGGGTCAATCTGATCACGGAAAAGCTGTATATCGAGCTGGACAGGGACCAATACACAGAAGCCAAGCTGGCAACAGCCAAGGATTATGTATGGCTCCAACTGAAAAATCAGACACCTGGTCAAGCACATTCCACGTACGTTACGTTCGATGGCTTGAAGAAGGGAACGTATTTGGTTAAAGTAGGTGGTCAATCGCAAGGTAAATTTAATGCGTATGCACCTACCAACAAGCTGAAATTGGACATTGGCACAGCCTCTTCCTATACGGTGGAGCTGACACCAACGACGCCTGATCCGAATAAGGCGCCTGCCGTAGATGCGGGTAAAGCGTCCAAGGTGAAGCTGCCGGATCCAATTATTTTGAAAGGTACGGCTGAGGATGATGGACTTCCGAAAGGAAAGGTTACAAGCGAGTGGAGTCTGGTTGAAGGACCACAGAATGCCAAGATCACATTCAGCAGTAAAACATCGCTGCGCACGAAGGTGGACGTTTCCGAGCCGGGAACGTATATATTCAAGCTGACAGCCAGCGATTCGCTGTTGTCTGCAGAGGCCAGAGTGAGCGTGATCGTAGAACCGGCGGCTCCGTTACTTGAACAGCTTGCGTTGTATAAGTTTGACGAAACCAGCGGTTCAGTCGCTACGGATTCGTCGGACAGTCACAATGATGCTGTCGTGAAGGGTACGGCTGCATGGGCTGCAGGGAAAAAAGGCAATGCCGTCAGCCTCAATGGCAAGGACAGCTATGTGCAGCTTCCAGCGGGCATTGTGAGCCGGGCACAGCAGTTGACCGTATCCGGCTGGGTTAAAGCGAACAGCCTGAGCGATTATGTACGGATTTTTGATTTCGGCTCCGGGACGAATGAATATATGTTCCTGACCCCTAAAGCAGGGGACCGGATGCTATTTGCCATTACGAATCAAGGTAACGGGCAAGGACAGGAACAGACGATTGATGCCCCTGTACTGCCGACAGGTGTATGGAAGCATGTTGCGGTCACGCTTTCGGGCTCCACGGGAATTTTGTATGTGGATGGCAAAGAAGTGGGACGCAATACCAGCCTGACCTTGAATCCTACCAGTCTGGGCCAGACCAAAAATAATTTTATCGGCAAGTCCCAGTACCCTGATCCGTATTTCAATGGTCTGGTGGATGAATTCCGCATCTACAGCCGTGCTTTGAATGCATCCGAGGTGGCGGGGCTGGCCTCTGGCACAGCACAAAGTCTGACGACGGCCGAGAAAATCACGGCTATAAAAGAAGTAAACGTGACGACTCGTGCAGGTGAAAAACCCGAATTGCCGAGCGTGGTGGAAGCTACGTATGGAGAAGGCTCCACTACATGGGTAGCTGTAGAGTGGGAAAATATTAATCCTGCACAATATGCTACTCCGGGTTCATTTGAATTGAAGGGCAATGTAGAAGGAACAGAATTGAAGGCGATTGCCAAGGTGACCGTGATCGAAGCGGGGGCCCCTGTCAACTCCGGTACTCCGGAAACGCCAACAACTTCGGTTAACTCCGTAACACCTGAAACACCTGCTCCTGTCAGCTCTGCTAAACCAGCAGGAGGTTCACGATCTGGAGTAAATAATGAATAGCCATGGGTAACCTTTCCCACCGTCACTTTCTTCCTGCAAAGGGGAGAGTGGCGGTGGGTATCCTTGCATTTGGAGTACAAAGCTGCGAATACGAATGGGAATGGGGGAAAAGGCATGAGCAAGATTACGTTTCTAGGTGCAGGCAGCACGGTATTTGCCAAAAATGTGCTTGGTGATTGTATGCTGACACCTGCTTTGCAGGGCTTTGAGCTGGCGTTGTTCGATATTGATCCCGGAAGGCTAAAGGATTCGGAACATATTTTATCCAATTTGAAAAAAACAACAGGGAGCACCTGTGTGATTCGCTCCTACACAGACCGCAAGGAAGCGCTGCGTGGAGCTACCTATGTGGTAAATGCTATTCAGGTTGGCGGCTATGATCCATGCACGATTACGGATTTTGAAATTCCCAAAACATACGGTCTGCGCCAAACGATTGCTGATACGGTCGGGATTGGTGGGATTTTCCGCAACTTACGGACGATTCCGGTGATGCTCGATTTTGCCGCAGATGTGCGTGAGGTATGCCCGGATGCATGGTTTCTCAATTACACCAACCCGATGGCTGTACTGACGAATGTGATGAACGTACACGGCGGCGTCCGTACGGTGGGGCTGTGTCATAGCGTGCAGGCGTGTATACCAGAGCTGTTCAAAAGCCTCGGGCTGGAGCAGGAAGGCGTAAAGGCGAAAATCGCAGGCATCAATCATATGGCGTGGCTGCTCGAAGTGAGCAAGGACGGCGAGGATGTATATCCCGAGATTAAAAAAAGGGCTGCCGCCAAGCAGCAGGAAAAGCATAACGACATGGTACGCTTTGAGATGATGCTGAAATTCGGCTATTACATTACGGAATCGTCCGAGCATAATGCGGAGTATCATCCGTATTTTATCAAACGGGCATATCCCGAGCTAATCGAACGGTTCAATATTCCTTTGGATGAGTACCCGCGTCGCTGCGTGAGCCAGATTGAACGATGGGAAACGATGCGCGGGGAGCTTTTGAGCAATCAGGATCTTCGCCATGAAAGGTCGCATGAATATGCTTCGTATATTTTGGAGGCTATCGAAACAGATCGGCCTTTTGCCATTGGCGGCAACGTGATGAACACGGGTTTAATTACCAATCTGCCGAAGGAAGCATGTGTGGAGGTGCCTTGTCTGGTGAATCGCAACGGGGTGACGCCGACCTATGTCGGAGATTTGCCGCCCCAATGTGCTGCGCTGAACCGGACGAATATCAATACACAATTGCTGACGATTGAAGCTGCGATCACCGGGAAAAAAGAGCATATTTATCATGCCGCACTGCTGGACCCGCACACGTCAGCCGAGCTGTCCATGGATGAGATTGTTTCTCTGTGTGATGACCTGATTGCGGCGCACGGAGAGTGGCTTCCAGCCTATGTGTAAAGGAGGCAGATGAATGGGAGGCCGTGATCGTCAAAAGTTTACCACGTAAATGCCGCCATTCCGGCTGCATATTTGGAGGGCAAGGATAAAGCGACAGTAACCTTCAAAGCCAAGCCGGGGCAGCGCATCCTCAGATTGTTTGGGCTGAGGATGGTTAACCAGGGCGTGTATGAACAGCTATATCAGGCTGGCAGCTTAGGTTTGCATGAATGATCTTTGAGATGTTTCGTAAGAAAAAGTAACGTTTGATTTTTAGTCAGTTATGATTTATGATGTAAGAAATATTGGATGATGCTGGAACAAGCATTAGGGTATGAACTGATATATTCATCGTTTTTTGCGCGTGAAGCACACGGGCTGTTTCTTCCTTAACAGGGGAGAGGCAGCCCTTTTTTGTTGAGATTTTGGGGAAAGGCAATAACCCGAACGAGCTAGTCTTCTGAATATTAGGGCAATAAAACTTTGGTCAATGTAGTCTGGCTTTTTTTTAGAATGCTTTATATTAGAAGTTTTCTTATAGATTTTGTGATAGAGAAAACATATAATATATAAGTTGTATCCAGTATTTTCCGAAAGTGGGGATGCGATAGGCTTGTGGGATTTGGCTTGATATACATAGTTTAAGTAGACAAAGGGGATCGAGAGATGAGTATGAAAAAATGGATGTTGAGTCTGACCGTAGTCGTGCTGCTATGGGGAGGAACATTTCCGACAGCGGGAGCAGCAAGCAGTTCCAAACCGATTGAAGTCTTATTGAATGCGAAAAAAATTCAGTTCCCGGATGCTAAACCTTTTCAGGATGAGAACGATTATGTGATGGTTCCCATTCGTTTCGTATCCGAAGCACTGGGAGCCAAGGTAGGCTGGGAGAAAACAGGCGGTCAGTTGGCTGTGTCGATTAAGAATGATGCCCATGTGGTCAACATGACGGTTGGACAGAACACAGCTACTGTGGATGGACAGACTAAAACGTATGAAACGAAGATTATTTTGAAGCAGAACCGTACTTTTGTACCTTTACGGCTAGTAAGTGAAGGCTTGGGACAGACGGTGGAATGGGATAAGGTTAGCCGCTGGGTTTGGATTGGGAAGAAGGATATTGCCGCGCTGGAGGATACGGGGCATCAGGCGGTGAGCATTGAGCCGTATAAAAAATTATTTGCTAAAGACCAAAATTTGCTTAAAAATCGAAAAGGTCAGGAATATACCAAAACTATGATTTTTAAGTACACTGACCTTCCCATCAAATTACTGCGTGATGTTTATTCAGTTGAGCCTTACACATCCTCGCAGGGAATTCCATATTTGAAAGTCAGAATTAAAACTGCTTCTACAGCAAGCCCATTGTTCTATGTTACTAAGGACAATGACACAAGATACCGTTATCCTATGGACCAACTAACCCAAGATAACGGGGATGGAACGAAGATGATTTTTTATAAAATTTATTCTTCGGCTGACGAAATATACTACGGAATTAAGGACTACAAATTATTTAAACTTCAAGACGTTCAATACATTGGGTTCTACGGCGGTTCCATGGATTACATACCATTAATGATTAATCCGTGGAAGGGAAATTAACCATATGAAGAATACGAAACGTATTCTGGCCGTATTGCTGGTGGGGGTACTGCTCTTGTTGCAGCTCCCACCTTTTTCTTTTCCTGCCGATAAGGCGGCAGCCGATACGGAAATCACACCGCTGTCTTACTATGCAGACAAGAATGAACGCTACTTTGTCGGCATGATGTACTTTGACATGTGGAAGAACACCGCAGGGACTTGGGTTACCGATGGCGGCAAGCAGCCCAATAAGAACATGCAGGGTATGGCAAAATTCACTTATAAATTTCAGTTTCCCGGTCGGAAAATTAAAAATGTTGAGGCTAGACTGTACACACAAACTGACAATGTTGAATATTTCGAAAATTCCCGGCCAGATAAATATGAGGACTATCAGAACTCAATAAGTGGTGGTTCTAAAGGGGGGACTAAAGATTCGGATATTCAACCTCCTCAATACAAGGGATTGGGAACAGACACTGCTGTAATCCCAATTTCAGTAAATATACGGCTAAATGCTTATAATCCTAAAGATATAAAGCTGGAGAGCTGCCCTACCTGTGCCAAAGAAGTCGAAGCCTGGCGTATCTACCAGCCCATACTCTTCAAAATCGAACTGGATAGCGGACTCATCGTCAAGCATTTTACTACTGATGGAAAATCTCTTAACAACGTATTTACACCAATAGAAGATGAGCTGAAACCTGATCAATTGTATGATTTCACTCCGCCAACCGATCCCAGATATGAGTATGTTGGCTACAAGAAAAGTACCACGGGTAATCCGCCGAGCGGAGATATTTTGCCGGGAAATGTACCCGGATTTACCTATAACGGCTCCTTCGAGCGATTTACAGCTTACTTATATTATAAGGAGCTAGAGGCGATAGAGCAGCTCCCGACAGGAGTCACCTGCACTCGACCTGCGCCTAGCGGTAGCCAGTCGGATAAATACCTCGATCCAATGGCTTCAGGTGTTATTAAAGCCGATCAGCGAGGCGCGTCACGCTTTGATGTAGCCAAGGGCATTCCAACCTCCGAAAGCCTGTATGGAAACGTGCTGGCCCGAAATTACCTGTTCCAGAATACCTTCCAACAGCTCAAAGGCGAGTGCACCTACAACGTCAAGCTGAAGCGCACTTATGATCTGGAATGGGAAGATATCAACGATACCCGGCATATGAAGGTCGTGGAGTATTACAAATACGAAATTGTAAAACCGTACTCTTACTGGACGATCGACAACCTCGAAGTGTACGGCATCAAGCACGCGCAGCTACACAACTATGCATTGCCGGGAGGCAGTATTACGATTCCGCCGAAGGACTATACTCCTCCTGCTATAGAGTCCGCGACCAACGGAAAATACTATCCTGCTCCCTCACCGGGCATTATTGATGGGGGTTCACTTTATATCTATGGCGGCAAGAGTATGCCGAAGGTGCCCAATGAACAAAGGTCACTGGAGCCTGTGGCCCAGAAAGCTACACCGGACGTAGAGGTGGAGAACGATACCGTGAAATTCAACGGCCAGACGATCATGGACCATCAGCGTGTCAAGGAAAACGGCCCGACTCCTGGCAAAATCCCTGAACCCGTAAAAATCGGGCCGGATACCCTGTACAGCCCGGGCCACGTAATTGAAAAGTACAAGACAAATAAGCCCAATACGCCTAGTAGCGGTGATATCACCTATACCATTCTCAAAGGAAATATCAATGGCGGTGCAGATAAGACTTTGCCGATCCAAGGGATCAACACCGTGACCGTCCATACGCCCGTGGTGAATCTTTCAAGTGTGTCAGACGATGCGACCCACAACCAGAAAACCCAACCGACGAAAGGCCGATCGGCGCTCATCCTGGAACGCCCCTTCCGCGTGACGATTTCGACGGCGGGCCCGCATTTGAATATTCCCGGCTATGGTGATCGGGAGTATGCCAAATATGTACGAACCAAGCAGGTACGATTTCCGTTTGATGTGTACGATAAGGGGAAAACTCAGTTCTATCCGCGTGGAACCTGGATCGACATTCCGGTAAGGCAACTGGACACAGACTTCTATTTGCCCGTATGGGTGGATGAAGGGAATTATACCGTCGAGTTTCGGACTATTGCGGAAAACGCACCGGACGGGTTCACTGAGCAGCGTCATGCCAATACGGATATCGCGCATCATGTCGCCAATGATGTGGTAGAGATCGAGGTCATCGGACGGATGTATGATTTTCATATCACGGATATTGCCGACTACCATTGGGAGCGGGTATTCCGACAGCGCAAAGGAAGTCCGGTGCATAGCGGACTGTCCTATTGGACGGGACTAGGGAACATCGACGGACTGCCAAGGGGGAATCAGGAGCCGTTTACCTTGCCTGTCCGCCCTGGCAGTCATCCGCATGAAGGCTACCAAAATGTGGCGATCAAGACAGGCTACCACTTCAAGTTTGACCTCAAAACCAAAGGAAATATGTTCAGCTCCAAGGATGGTATTCGCATCACGCCATCATTTTATTGGGTGAGCAAGGATGGTCGCCAGCGAGAAGAGGTGGAGCTGTATACACATGCGGGAAGCCGCAAGTTTATCCGATTGGGATCGGCGGAGGATCGGGAGAAGCGATATGTCATTTTAAATGAGCGGCTACGCAATGTACCGACGGAGGAAATGCAGGATACAGCAGCCTACCAATACAAGCATGAGCTGAGTGAAGCACAGCGGAGCCAGTCGACGCTGGAACGCTATGTTTCCCTGTATGCCCAGCGTATCACGCATAGCAAGACGTGGATCGGCCGCTACGATTGGCTGGTGCTGCCTGCGGCGGTGCGTACCTTGATCGGTCCCAAGACGGACCTGCCGGATGGAGTCGATGTCGACCGTGCCAATGCGTCGATTCAGCGCTGGTATGGCGAATATAGCCTGCCTGCTGATGTGTACGTGGTCCCTAAAGGGACGGATTTACGTGAAGAAAGCCGTCGCCGGGAGCTAAACGAACATGCGAGCATATTCAAGAAAACGGGCTATATCGTGGTTCGATTCAATTTGGAGTCGCTCCGTCAGGGGGATACCGAGCATCCACATTTGCAGTATATTAACGGCCCGTTGCTGAACCAGTGGCAACTGGAAGGCTACCGGAGAGAAGTAAAAAATCCGTACGGGCAACCCTTTCATTTGCAGGATGGGGATGTCGTGTTTTATCATGCAGATCAGTCGAGCCGGGATGATTTCAGCTCCTTTGTTCCACATTAAGACCCAAAAGAAGCTCACTTGATGGGAGATGCTTTTCATCCTTCGGTGAGCTTCTTCTATGCAAACTGCACAAAAAAAAATGTACATGGTAAAACGGAGGACGAAATTTTGTTGTACAAGCGAAGCGGTCGCTTTAAAAGCGAGTTCCTTTTGCAAAAGTGGATTGGGGATGAACGGGGATCATTTTGCCGGTTTAACCGGGTCTTGCCCAAGCCCTTCGTGCGGTATAATAGACCGATACATCTGTGGGCTTTTTTCCTGTGGAGAACCGAGAACGGATGAACAAGGGAACAATATGACGAAAGGAGCGACGATGATGGATGAAAAGGATTGCCTGATGTTGTGCTACATTGCAGAAGAACACAGTCTGAAACGTGCCGCCGAGCGTTTGTATATTACACAGCCCGCCTTGACCTACCGTCTGAACCAATTGGAAAAGGAGTTCGGGGTGCCGATTATCGTACGCGGGAACAGAGGAACGAAGCTGACCATGGAAGGAGAACGACTGGCTGAGTATGCCAAACGAAATTTGAGAGAATTGGCCGAATTAAAAGAAGCCGTTATCCACCTGAGAGGCGAGGTAAAAGGAACGCTTCGTTTGGGGATTTCAAGCTACTACGGGCACTACAAGCTGCCGCCGATCTTAAAGAGCTTCAAAGATATTTATCCTGACGTGCAATTTTCGGTTACTTGCGGACTCAGTGCAGAAATTTATGAAATGCTTCGCGGGGATGAAATTCATCTGGGTGTCATTCGCAATGATTACCCCTGGTCTGAGGGAAAGCATCTTCTTGCGGAGGAGCATATTTGCGTGATCTCCCAAGAGGCTGTAGAGCTTGAGCAATTGCCGGAGCTTCCGATGATTCGTTATAAGGACCCGGGCAAGCCGCAGCTTTCTGGTCACATGTATTCCTCGTTTAACGAATCTGTGCAGGCGTGGTGGAGTGAAATGTTGGGCAGGCCGCCACGAGTTTCCATGGAGGTGGACAGCTACGAAACCTGTAAGGAAATGGTCCGACACGGATTGGGATATTCCATCGTACCCGAAATATTTGTCTCTCCAAAGGATGAATTATATGCATTTAATTTGATTCGCAAGAACGGGGAGCCTGTGCTGCGCAGAACATGGATGTTGTATAAAAATAAATCCAGCCATCTTATGGCAGTGGAAAGATTTGTAGAATGGATGCTCCAGTCTTAACACAATAAAGGCAGCGAATATCGTAATTATTGGCGGAAAATGGCGTATTTCAAAAAAAATCATGTCATATATAAAATAATTTTAAGGATAAACCTAAAAAATATTAAATTTACTTTACTGGCATTCGCCTATACAATGTTGAATATTGATTGTATATTTATTCGTTATGACGAATGAAAGGCGGCATTCCACTGATGGACTCAATAGCGAACGGACATAATGGCAGAACGCCATCCCATGAACAAATTATGAAGGCTGTAGATGCGAAGGATCACGAATTACGGGAGCTTGCCCGAACGATACATAAACATCCTGAGCTAAGCTTTCATGAATATCAGGCACAGGGCTGGCTCACCAATACACTGGAACAGGCTGGTTTTGCTGTGGAAAAAGGCATTGCCGGACTGGAAACCTCATTCCGTGCGGAATGGGAAGGGAAATCCGGCGGGCCCACAATCGCTCTGCTGGCTGAGTATGATGCACTCCCAGCGATTGGACATGCCTGCGGACACAACCTGATTTGTACCGCATCAGTGGGGGCCGCTATAGCCCTGAAGGAAGCGATGCCGGATCTGCCCGGACGCATCGTGGTGTTAGGCACACCAGCCGAGGAGGAGGGCGGCGGCAAAATCATCATGTGCGAGCATGGCGAATTCGACGGCATTGACGCCGTAATGATGGTGCATCCGCAGAGCAAAACGATGGTTTTGCGCGGGGGATTGGCCTGCGTGGATGTCACGTTTACGTTTCATGGCAAGCAGGCCCATGCCGCTTCCTCCCCGGAGAAGGGCATCAGCGCACTGGATGCCATGATTAATGCCTTTGTGGCGATTAATTCAGTTCGCCAGTTCGTCACCAGTGACGTGCGTATCCACGGCATTATTACAAAGGGCGGAGATGCCCCGAATGTGGTGCCAGAGCTGTGCGAGGCCGTATTTATTTTACGGGCGCAAACCGTTGTCGTCCTGGCAGAAGTGCGGAGCAAGGTGTATCGCGCTGTTCGTGCGGCGGCAGAAGGCATGGGCGCGACCGTGGACATTGCCGAGGGACTTGTTTATGCGGAGCGCAATACGAACAAGAAGCTGGCCGCTTTGTTCCAGAACAATCTGGAGCAGCTTGGTCTGGAGGTCCACGAGCCGCCTGCACAGGGAGGAATCGGTTCGTCGGATATCGGCAATGTCAGCCAGATTACCGCAGCGATTCATCCTTATATCCGATTGGGTGACGCGTCCACGCATACGCCGGAATTTGCCCAGCTTGCGGGAGCGGAGGAAGGCATGATTGAAATGAACTATGCCGCCAAGGCGCTGGCATTAACGGCTTACGATCTCGTGACCGATCCGGTGGCTTTGAGAGAGGTACGGACTGAATTTGAACAGTGGCAAGCGCAGAGAAACGGGGGAGCATCCGAATGAGTAGCAACACGGCCGTACCGAGCGGCCCGAAAAAATGGCTGAAAATGCCGCATACCTTTGTCATTCTTATTTTTCTGACCTTAGTGGCCGGGATATTGACCTATGTCGTCCCCGCTGGAGAGTTTGAACGAGTTAAAAATGAAACAACCGGCAAAACGCTGCTCGTTCCCGGTTCGTACGCTCATGTCGATCCCAATCCGGTTACGCTGTGGGATATTCCGAAATCCATCGTATCCGGTCTGGTCGATTCTGCCGATGTGGTCTTTTTCATTCTGATCATCGGCGGTGTTTTTCAGATTATTACGTCCTCGGGAACGATTGAGGCGGTGACGGGAAGGGTCGCGAGGTCTTTTTCCAACAAAGGTATATGGGTGATTCCGGTATTTATTACCCTGTTTTCCGTGGGCGGTTTTACGATGGGCATGTCCACCGAGGTTATGGTATTCGTGCCGATTGGTATTGCTATCGCCCGGGCGTTGAAATTTGATGCGATGACGGGTACGGCCATGATTTCACTGGGGGCTTCCTGTGGATTTACTGCCGGGCTGCTGAATCCGTTTAATGTCGGTTTGGCACAGGCGATTGCGCAAATCCCTATTTTTTCAGGGTTGTGGCTTCGTGCCATCCTGTTGGTCATCCTGATCGTCATTACGAGCTTATATATTATGCGTTATGCCAGCAAAGTGAAGAAAAGCCCGGAAAGCAGCTTTGTTTACGAATTGGAAAAGACCGCTGAAGACAAGCCGGTGGATCTATCCAATCTGCCTTCCATACAGCTCAAGCATATCCTGATCATTTTGACCATCGTAGTAAGCTTTGCGATGTTGATCTGGGGAGTGTCCAAAAAGGATTGGTGGATGGAAGAATTGGCTGCCCTGTTTCTTTCGATGGGAGTCATTTCCGGCTTTTGCGCAGGCTACGGGCCAAGTCGCATTGCGACAGAGTTTGCCAAAGGGGCCAAAGATATCACCTATGGTGCGCTGATTATCGGTTTTGCACGTTCCATCGTGGTTGTACTGGATCACGGCAATGTGATTGATTCCATCGTTAACAGCCTTGCTATCATGGTGGGACATTTGCCTGAATCGGTGCAAGTGCTGGGTATGTATGTGTTCCAAAACATTATGAACGTATTCATCACCTCCGGTTCGGGAATGGCCGCAACGACGATGCCGATTATGGTGCCACTGTCCGATCTGCTCGGCATTACACGGCAGACGACGGTACTTGCCTTCCAGCTAGGAGATGGATTTTCGAACATGATTTTGCCTACTTCCTCAGCCTTAATGGGGAGCTTGGCCGTATCGGGTATTCCGTATCAGAAATGGGTTCGCTTCTTTTGGCCGCTACTGGCTGTCTGGTTCGTACTGGGTGCAGTATTCGTGATTGTCGCCCAAATTATCGGATATCACTAAACTATAACTATTAAATACTTTTCAGCCCTCATCTTGCCGTGTTCGTACAGGCCTGGTGGGGGCTGTTTTATGCGAAATGGCAAATAACACGGATTTGTGTAGAGAAATCCCCGGATATTTAAACGCTTTTGGGAGAACGGCAAAACTATAATAATAAGGAATTTAAATTATGTAAGCGCAATCATTTTGGGTATTTGCTTGTCATCACAACACAATGGAGGAGGACGACTTGGATGGCTCAAAGGAAAGGCGCATGGCGAAAGGGAACCTTGACCGCTGCGTTGGCAACGATGCTGGCGATGACGGGTACAACTGTGGGGATGGCGGCAGAAGCTCCATCTGAACCGGAGCTTCAGGCAGCATCGGCTGTTGCCGTCGAACAGAACCGAAGTGGCAGCATCCAACTGGAAAAGCTGGATCGGGGACTGGTGGCTGCGGTGACACCGGAGGGTGTTTTTTTAAGCTGGCGGCTGTTGGCGCAGGAAGTGAATGGTTACGGTCCAACGGGGCTGACAGGAGCGAATTTTAATGTATACCGTGATGGTAAAAAGATTGCGACGGTGACCGACAGTACCAACTATTTGGATAAAGAAGGAAGCGGAAAAGCGGTGTACAGAGTAGCTTCGGTCGTGAATGGACGGGAAAAGGATCGCAGCGCCAAAGTGACGCCGTGGCAGCAGGGCTACTATGAGCTGCCTCTTCAAAAGCCTGCCGATGGCGTAACACCCGCAGGTGAGTCCTATACCTACTCTGCAAATGATATGAGTGTGGGGGATGTGGACGGAGACGGACAATATGAATTTTTTGTAAAATGGGACCCGTCGAACTCCAAGGACGTTTCTCAGAAGGGCTATACCGGAAATACGTATGTCGATGCATATACGGCCCAGGGCAAGCTGCTATATCGGATCGACCTGGGTGTGAATATTCGGTCAGGTGCACATTATACACAGATGATGGTGTACGATTTTGATGGCGACGGCAAAGCCGAGTTGATGTTCAAAACGGCTCCGGGTACCAAAACGATTACTTTTGACAAGAAGGGCAAGCCGAAAAAAGAAACCTATATTACCCTGCCCCGTGAGGATCGCAAAGCAGGGATTACGCATAAGGACGATTACCGTTTAAGCCGTACGGATTATTACGAGCATGTGGTGAACATGTTCATGAACTGGACGAAGCATGAAGAAGTGGTCAAAGGGCAGTGGCCCGCTACGCTGGAGGAATGCTTTGGTATCGCTCCAAAGTATAGCTATCCGTTATCCCGTAAGGATGCGGAAAGCCTGACGGACTACTTTATGGATGTATACGCGCCTGCGCGGAGCGACAAAAACAAGCTGAGAGAGTTCGAAGGCTTCATTGTGGATGGACCGGAATATTTGACCATTTTCAAAGGAAAAACGGGAGCAGAGCTGGACACCGTCCGCTATGAGCCGGAGCGTCATGACGATGGCCTCATGTGGGGCGATTACGCCATGGCCCGGATCGAACCCGCCAACCGGGTGGATCGTTTCCTGGCAGGCGTGGCTTACTTGGACGGCCGCAAACCGTCCGCTGTGTTTGCACGCGGATACTATACGCGCTCCACACTGGTCACCTACACATGGGATGGTCGCCATCTCCAGAAGAACTGGATGGTGGACAGCGGCTGGGCGCTGATGACGAATCCGTTTAACGATAGTCCGCACGGGCGTGATGGAACGGACCCGAAATTCGGAACCTTGACCACACAGGGAGCGCATTCACTGAGCGTCGCAGACGTAGATGGTGACGGCAAGGACGAAATCGTATACGGCTCTGCCACCATCGACCATGACGGCAGCCTGCTGTACAGCTCGTTCGATGTCATGCCACCCGAAAGTGCGATTCCCGGCGAAACAGCCCGTTTGGGTCATGGCGATGCGCTGCATGTGACGGATATTGACCCGGATCGGCCGGGCAAAGAAATCTTTATGGTGCATGAGGGTGGCACCTATGCCCCTTATGGTTATTCGCTGCGGGATGCCAAAACGGGTAAAGTCATCTACGGCGGATATTCCGGCAAGGATACAGGCCGGGGAATGATCGGTGACATAGACCCGGATCAGCGAGGGCTGGAAACCTGGGCTATGGGCTTATGGACCGCTGCGGGCAAGCAACTGGATACCAAGATGCCAGGCACTAATATGAGTATCAAATGGGCAGCTGATATGACCACACAAATCGTAAACGGCGCGATTGATGTAACCCCAACCATTGAGGACTGGAAACGGGGTACATTGCTGACCGCAACAGGAACGAAGACGAACAACTATACCAAAGGAACACCATCGCTGGTAGCCGACATTTTCGGAGATTGGCGAGAAGAAATGCTCGTCCGCACAGCGGATAGCTCGGCGATCCGTATCTATTTGAGCACTGAGCCTACGACGCATAAATTGTACACACTGATGCATGATCCGCAATATCGGGTGGATGTGGCGCGTCAAAATACGGGCTATAACCAGCCATCCTATACAAGCTTTTACTTCGCATCCGATATGGATTGGGCGAATGTGCCGATTCCCAAGCTCTACACGCCAAGAGCCGTAATTCAGGAAGAGAGCGGCGATGAGGTGGATGAGGTAGAGACATTGGAGATGGATGGGAAGCAAATAAATACGGAGGAAGTAGAGGTAGAGTCAGCAGTACCAGCAGAGGAATAATGAACACTGGGAACGACAAGTAAGCTGGATTAAAATGAAATCGCAAGGAGAGCCGTATTTACGTGCTCTCTTTTTTGCATATTTTTAATTATAGCAGCAGGAATCTTTAGTTTATGAGTTAGAAGGAGGGCGTTCAGAAGGGTATAATAAAATATAGTGCTGTATGATGATCACACGCTGATCTGGAAGGACGGCTGTCGAGCAATTGGAGGAATGCTAGTGGGGATGATGTTCTCTTTTCTAAAAAAATATCGGGTTCCAGCCATCGCGGCGCTCGTGATGATGCTGCTGGAGCTGACGGTGGAATTGTCGCAACCGTATCTGATCTCCAAAATTATTGATGAGGGCATCCGACAGCAGGATTTGTCCGTCGTCTGGTTATGGGGCGGTGTGCTGGTAGGAAGCGCCGTTATTGCTTTTATAGCGGGAATTTCCAGTTCCTTTTTTGCTTCCCATGCCAGTCAGGGCTTTGGGTATGATTTGCGGGAAAGGCTGTATCATAAGGTGCAATCCTTTTCCTATCCGGTTTTTAAACGTTTTGCTACCTCATCGCTGATTACCCGTCTGACGGGAGACGTTACGCAGGTGCAGGATACGGTGTTTATGAGCTTGCGGTTTATGACACGGGTGCCGCTGGTGGTGATTGGCAGCATTGTAATGGCGTTGGTCGTGCATTTCAGGCTAGGACTGTTGCTGGCAGTCATGGCTCCAGTGCTGTTCGTGTTTGTGCTTGTGATGATGCGGCGAACCGTTACGTTGTTTAAGGGCGTCCAGCGTCGTTTGGATGACGTTAACGGGGTGATTCAGGAGAACCTGACAGGTATCCGGCTCATACGGGTTTTTGTGCGGATGCGGCATGAAATCGAGCGCTTTGCCCACTATGGGGGCGAATTGATGAAAGGGACGGTTTCCGCTTTGCGCTGGACGGAAACGACGATGCCGTTCATTTTGTTTACCATGAATGTGGGAATTATCGCCGTGCTTTGGTTCGGACGGGGGCAAATTGCAACAGGGGATGCCAGTGTGGGACAGGTGGTCGCTGTCGTCAATTATTCACTGCGGACGATTGGAGCCTTGTCTGCCTTGTCGGGGATTGTTGTCGTGTTTTCCCGGGCGACCGCTTCCACGGCAAGGATTCGTGAGGTATTGGAGACACATCATGAAGAACATGGAGAACGGGAGCCTATTCCAACACATAACACGCGAATCCAGGGACAGGTGGAACTGGATCGGGTGAGCTTTCATTATCCGGGCAGCGATCTCGCGGTGCTAAAGGATATTTCCTTTATGGCTCGATCGGGTGAGCGTATCGCCATTATGGGGGCTACGGGGTCGGGTAAATCTTCACTTGTGCAGCTCATTACGCGTTTGTATGAAGAAGATGAGGGCCATGTGCGCTTTGACGGCAAGGATGCGCGGGAACTGGACGCTTCCATACTGCGTGAGGCCATTGGGTATGTGCCGCAGGAGGTGCTTCTTTTCACTGGCTCGATTCGGGAAAATATCGCTTGGGGGCTGGAGAATGCCAGTCTGGAGCAGATTCAGGAAGCAGCTCGTATGGCGCAAATTCACGATATGATTGAGCGCTTGCCGCAAGGCTATGACACGATGCTGGGACAGCGCGGTGTGAATCTGTCCGGTGGACAGAAGCAACGGCTATCTATTGCCCGCGCGCTGGTGCGCCATCCGGCGGTGCTTATTTTGGACGACAGCACCAGTGCGCTGGATGTGCGGACAGAGGCTGCTTTGCTGGAGGCGCTGGAAGGCTTGTCCTGCACGACCTTTCTTATTACGCAGAAGATCAGCTCGACCGCATCGGCAGATCAGATTTTACTGTTGGATGAAGGCCATCTGATTGCGAGTGGAAGTCATGATCATTTAATGGACAGTTCAGGGCTGTATCGACGCATCTATGAATCACAATACGGAAAGGAGGAGTCGCATGTTCAAGGAACTCATTGATCCCTTCCGTCAGCCTACACCACCGTCCGGTGTGCTGCGCAACCCGGCAGGAGCAGAGGGACGCCGCAAAGCCAAGGCCAAGAACTGGTCCGGCACACTGGGCAGGATATGGGAGTATTTGGCCCGCCGCAAGGCCAAGCTAATGCTGGTGCTGTTCATGGTACTGCTCAGCTCCGGGCTGGCTTTGCTGGGTCCGTATTTGGTCGGCGTTGCGGTGGACCATTTTCTGGAAGGTCCGGGCGGACGCACGTGGATTTATTTTCTCATTGGGTTGGGTGCTGTGTATTTGCTCAATTCGCTGACCTCCTGGCTGCAAAATATCTGGATGATCGAAATCGCCCAGGAGACGGTGTACCGGATGCGTTTCGACCTGTTTTCACATTTGCATCGCTTGCCGATTCCTTTTTACGGTAAACGTCAGCAGGGAGAGATCATGAGTCGATTGACCAATGATATCGAAAATGTCAGCTCTACGCTGAATAGCTCAGCCATTCAGATTTTTTCGAGCGTATTGACGCTGGTGGGTACACTCGCAGTCATGCTGTGGTTAAGCCCGCTGATGACACTGCTAACCTTTATCGTGGTGCCGCTGATGGCAGTCGGGATGCGCTGGATTACGCGTCGTACAGGTCCCTTATACAAGGAACGGCAGAAGAACCTGGGCGAATTGAACGGATATATCGAAGAAACGTTATCCGGGCAGCAGATTATCAAAGCATTTTCGCAGGAAAAGAGGGTTATTCGCGGCTTTAGTGAACGTAATGACCGTATCCGTCTGTCAGGCTTCTGGGCACAAACGATTTCCGGCTTTATCCCCAAGCTGATGAACGGGCTGAACAATCTCAGCTTTGCCATTGTGGCAGGAATCGGCGGGATTTTGGCTATACACGGTTCTATTACCATCGGAACGATTATCATCTTTGTAGAGTATGCCCGCCAGTTCACCAGACCGCTGAACGATCTGGCTAACCAGTGGAATACCCTGCTGTCCGCTATTGCCGGAGCTGAACGCGTATTTGAAATATTGGATGAGGATGAGGAGTCCAAGGACGAGCACGGCGCCGTAGAGCTGGAGCATGTCGAGGGCGCAGTTCGGTTTACCGATGTTTCCTTCGGCTATGATGAGGGGGGCGATACGTTAGAAGGTATTTCCTTTGAAGCCAAGCGGGGTGAGATGATCGCGCTGGTCGGTCCGACCGGGGCAGGAAAAACAACGCTGATTCAGCTGATATCCCGTTTTTACAGTCCCGACAAGGGAATGATCACGCTAGACGGGCGCGACATTACCACCGTTCAGCGTGAAAGCTTGCGCTCACATATGGCGTTTGTACTACAGGATTCCTTTCTGTTCCAAGGGACAATCCGTGAAAATATCCGCTTCGGCAGGCTGGATGCCACTGATGAAGAGGTAGAGGAAGCATCGAAGCTGGCGAATGCCCATTCCTTTATCATGCGGCTGAAGGACGGATACGACAAGGTGCTGGAGGCTAACGGCAGCGGCATCAGCCAAGGGCAAAAACAGCTGCTGGCTATTGCCCGTGCTATTTTGGCCAACCCTTCGATCCTCGTACTCGACGAGGCAACCAGCAGCATCGACACGATTACTGAGATGAAAATACAAGAAGGACTGGAGCGGCTTATGCAAGGGCGAACAAGCTTTGTCATCGTCCACAGACTGAATACCATTCGTCAGGCTGACCGGATTCTGGTCTTGAAGGATGGTCGTCTGGAGGAGCAGGGCTCGCATGATGAGCTGCTGACCCATAAAGGCTTTTACAGTGATTTATATTATGGTCAGTTGAAAAAGCAAAGCTCTTAAGACGGCTCAGAATAAACAGATTTGTAGACATGATGTAGAAGCATTATGATGCTAAAAAGGGCTACCCCGGAGTAGCCCTTTTTAAGTATGGCTTTTTATACTGACTTAGTCACAGGACTGCTTAAGGGACTGGTTTCAAGCTCCATCGGTGCTGGAGCGATTTCCGGCTGTCTGCCGGGATGAAACTCATTTTCTGATTTGGCGACGATGACAGTAGCGACCCCGTTACCGATCAGATTGGTGATGGCGCGTGCTTCTGACATAAAGCGGTCAACGCCAAGCAGTAGCGCCATCCCGGCCAGCGGGATCGAAGGAAATGCCGCCAACGTGGCTGCCAGTGTAATAAAACCGGAACCAGTGACGCCCGCGGCTCCCTTCGAGGTCAGCATGAGAATACCGAGCAGTGTCAACTGCTGCCATATGGTCATGTCGACGCCGGAGGCCTGAGCCACGAATATGGCGGCCATGGACAAATAGATCGCCGTACCATCCAGGTTAAACGAATAGCCCGTTGGAATGACCAGGCCAACCACCGATTTGGAACAGCCGTAGTTCTCCATTTTATTCATCATACGTGGCAGGGCAGACTCAGAGGATGAAGTACCAAGTACAAGCAAAATTTCTTCTTTAATATAAGCGATAAACTTGAAAATGCTGAACCCGTACATGCGAGCAATCAGACCGAGCACAATGATAACGAATAAGGCCATGGTCAGGTAAACGGACCCCATCAGCTTGCCCAGAGAGGTTAACGACCCAATGCCGAATTTACCAATGGTGTATGACATGGCACCAAATGCGGCGATTGGGGACAATTTCATGACCATATTGACGATGCCAAAGAAGGCGTGCGACAATTTGTCGAACAGGACAATGACGGGTTTGGCTTGCTCCCCCATCGCCGTCAGTGAAAGCCCGAAAAGGATGGCAAAAAACAGGATAGGCAGCAAATCTCCGCCTGCCATAGCGCTTACTACATTTTCAGGAATAATGCCTACGAAGAAATCAACTACTCCGTGACTTGTTTCCGCTGCTTTTTGAGCATATTGAGATACGTCTCCGGTTGCTTTGCTCACATCAATGCCTGCTCCTGGTCTTACCAGGTTAACAACGATTAGCCCAATAGCCAGCGCAATCGTGGTAACGATTTCAAAATAGAGAAGGGCCTTTCCGCCGATGCGACCGACCTTCTTCATGTCCCCCATGCTGGCAATCCCGTGTACAACTGTAAAAAATACAATGGGTGCGATGACCATCTTAATGAGCTTGATAAAGGCGTCTCCAAGTATTTTGAGCTTTTCGCCTGTTGCAGGAAAAAAGTGACCTAAAAGAATACCCAGCACAATAGCGATAACGACCTGAACCGTCAAGTTTTTAAAATTAATTCTTAGTTTCATAGGGATACGCTCTCGCTTTCTTTTGATTTTTGAAAACGCTTTATTTTTGTATCCCCAGTGTAAAAGCTGCGTTCTTGACAAACAAGAATACGGTCATAACGTTCTTTTTGATCTTTATGGTCCTTGAATCATATCCATCAGGTCCGACCCGATGATGGGAGTAAACTCCTGATAGAGCACGCGCAGACGTTCTTTCCAAAGCTTACGCTCACCCTCGGACAGATGGGTAATTTTAATGTCTCCGGTCTGCTCCAACTGGCGAAGGCGATTCGCATTTTCGTCTGTTTCCCGTTTGCTCCAGCGCGTCGTTTCCTCAAGTGCCTCTTGTAGCACCCGCCTGGCGTCACTTGGGAGGTGATCCCAATCGGATTTGTTGAATACGACGGCATAACCCAGATAGCTGTGGTTGCTGATGGTCATATAACGTTGCACTTGGTAAAACCGTTTGGTGAAAATATTGGATATTGTGTTCTCCTGTCCGTCTGCCGTTCCCGTCTCCAGGCTGTGGTATATTTCATTAAAAGGAGTGCTGATAGTCGATGCTCCCAGCGCTTCAAACTGGCGATCCAACACCTGGCTTGGCTGGATACGAAATTTCAAGCCTGCAAAGTCTGCGGGCTGTCTAATGGGATGGACGTTGTTAGTGATTTGACGAAAGCCGTTCGACCAGAAGGCGACGCTTTTCATTCCATAGGGTTCAAGTGTCTGCGATAACCGCTTGCCCAATTCTCCATTCAGTGCCTGATCGACTTCAGCCTGATTCTCAAAGGCAAACGGAAGATCCATCACTAGCCAGGCTGGATCAATCGCATTCAAATTAGAAAACGAAGGAGCAATCATCTGGATTTCTCCTCGTTGAAGTGCAGCAACCTCCGTGGTTTCTGAATAGCGCATTCCATTGGGGAACACTTGAATCTCAATCCGATCGTTTGATTTTTCTTTAACCCGTTGTGCAAAATGAGCGGCTGCCAGTCCTTTAGGCGAGTTTTCAGCCACCACATGGCTAAATTTGATCACGATCCGATCTTTAAGGCCGGTAAATTCATGATCATAAGGGAGTTTTTCACCAAAATTCTTTTGAAAACCGATCACATAAGCCGTTAGGATACCCAGTACGAGCAAAACACCAAATCCAGTAGCTCTTTTCACAAAGTAACCTCCCATCTGTTGCTATTTTAGACCCATTATTCCACAATGGTATTCAAAGGTAAACGCTTTAAAGGGAAGGAGAAGAGGATGAACAGACTTCGCATATATTGGAAAATAATGATACTTTCATTTGGAGTCGTTCTTTTTTCTCTTTTGATCGGCGGTCTTTTTCTGTTTGGCAGCGCCACCCGGCTCAAGGAAGAAGAACTCAAACAGCGGCTTACGATTACGGCCCAGACGGTTGCGAACCTGCCGGACGTAGTGGAAAGAATTGATGACCCGAATGCTTCTGCCGTGATTGCACCTATGGCGGACAAAATTCGGATATTAAACGATGCGGCTTATATCGTCGTGCTCGATATGAAGCGCAAACGGTTGTCTCACCCGCTTACAGAGCGAATCGGCGGAACGTTTCAGGCTCGGGATGATGATGCCGCATTTGCTGAACATACGTATGTTTCCAAAGTACGCAGCGAAGCGGGCATCGGCTTGCGTTCCTTTGTGCCGATTATGAATGCTTCCTCGGAGCAGGTGGGCGTCGTTGTGGCGGGCGGCCTGCTGCCAAGCGTGACGGAGATTATCCGTCAGGAAAAGCAATCCATCATCATCACTTCGTTGCTGTCGCTGATGTTTGGGGTGATTGGCTCCGCATTGCTGGCCCGTCATATTAAGCTCCAGATGTTCAACCTGGAGCCGCAGGAGATTGCTAGAATGTTTCGTGAGCGAAGCGCAGCCTTTCAAGCGATGCATGAGGGGGTCATTGCGATTGACCGCAATTGCTTCATTACGATTTTTAACGAACGAGCCAAGCAAATCTTCGATGTGCACCGCGATGTAGCGGGCTTGCCGATCCGCGAGGTCCTCCCGGATACCCGGTTGCCGGAAGTGCTGGATTCGGGAGTGGCGATTCTGAGTAAGGAGCTGAAAATTGGCGGAACCATTATTTGGAGTAACCGAATTCCTATCCGTGAACAGGGAATTACTCTAGGGGCAATCGCCATATTTCAGGACAAGACCGAGGTGACGAGAATGGCCGAGGAGCTCACAGGTGTCAAAGAGTTTGTTCATGGGCTTCGTGCACAAAATCATGAGCATATGAACAAGATGCATACCGTCGCCGGCTTGCTCCAGCTTGGGCAGCAGAACGAGGCGTTAAGCTATCTGTTTGAGGTGACCGAGCAACAGGAGGAGATCACGCGCTTCCTTCAACGGCATTTCGATGATGACGGAGTTGCAGGACTGCTATTGGGTAAAATTAGCCGTGGTAAAGAGCTCGGGATTGATATCAGGATTGATCCTGCCAGCAAAATGAGTTATTTTCCCTGGCTGATTGACCGCCATGATTTCGTTCTGTTACTCGGAAATTTAATTGAGAATGCCTTTGATGCACTGGCGGATACAGAAGCCGGCTCCAAGGAGATTTATGTCAGCATCCAGCAGGATGACGAATATATGTCCATATTGGTCGAGGATAATGGCTGTGGAATGTCGGAGACAACGAAGCAACGAATGCTCGAACGCGGATTTACGACTAAGGACGGAGAAAGCCGCGGCATGGGGCTGTATTTACTAAGCGGGATTATCACCAAGGGGAACGGCCGCCTGACATGCGAATCTTCACTTGGCTTGGGGACTTCGATAGAGATTCTATTTCCGTTGAGGGAGAGAGGGGGAAGGAGCGACGATGAGTAAACCTATAAAATCACTTTTTCGTGTGCTGCTGGTCGAGGATGATCCGATGGTACAAGAGGTGAATCGACTGTTTATCGAACAGGTTGACGGGTTCCAGGTGGTAGGTCTGGCCTCCAACGGGCTTCGGGGGTTGGAACTGATCGAGGAGCTACAGCCTGATCTGATTTTTCTTGACGTATTCATGCCGTCGCTGGACGGAATTACGACTTTGCAGCGCATCCGTTCCCTGGCATTGCCTGTAGATGTAGTTGTCGTGACCGCCGCGAAGGATACGGAAACGATCCGCGAAATGATGCGAAACGGAGCGTTCGATTATATCATTAAACCGTTTAAGGTAGAGCGTATCCACCATACGCTGGAGCGTTACCGGGTGCAGCAGGCTGGATTATGGGCGGAGGAAGTAGGAACCCAGGAAGAGCTGGACCTTATTATGCAAAATGGAGAAGCTGTTAAGGATGTGGTAGTACCTGCTCCAATATACGAGGAATGGGCGATGTCCTACGATGAACTGCCAAAGGGCTTGAATGCTGCCACCCTGAAACAGGTGCTTGTGGTCATGGAGCAGCACGGCGGCAAGCTGTCTGCTGAAGAAACCGCAGAGGGAGTAGGTATTGCCCGTGTAACGGCAAGAAGGTATCTGGATTATCTGGAGAAAAGAGGAATCGTGCGCCTGGTTGTGCATTACGGCGGGGTCGGTCGTCCCGTGAATCGGTACGAGCTGCTGCGTGATCAAAATGACCATAAGTAACAATATGGACAAAAGCTTCCCAACGCTTTTATGAAAGCGATAACATGTAAAGGCAGGGGAACCTGGAAAAGAAACAATACACGTGTCTGTCTTAGTGCCGCACACGTGCTATGAAAAGAATAGGAGTGGGTGTACCGTGGCCTTTAATAGTCTGATTCTTCGGTTGGAGCTCGTTCATGCCAAAGTAAACTTCGGTGAGGTAGCATCAACGATCAGCCGTGCTGGTGGAGACATTACTTCCATTGATGTTATTCGCCCTGGACAGGATTCGTCCGTTCGTGACATCACAGTTCACGTCGCTGAAATAGCGGAGACTTCGCTCATCGAATCACTCAAATCGTTAGCAGGCATTCAACTCATTAACGTTTCTGACCGCACGTTTCTCGCGCACTTGGGGGGTAAAATATCAGTCCAACCCAATTTGCCGATCAAAAATCGGGATGATCTATCTCGGGTATATACGCCAGGGGTGGCCCGCGTCTGTACGTCCATTCATGAAAATCCGAAAAAAGCGTACTCGCTGACTATCAAACGAAACACTGTTGCGGTTGTAACCGATGGTACCGCTGTGCTGGGGCTTGGCGATATCGGTCCGCATGCGGCTGCGCCCGTGATGGAAGGCAAAGCGATGCTGTTCAAGCAACTCGCCGGAGTCGACGCCTTTCCTATCTGTCTGGATACGAAGGATACAGAGGAAATCATCCGTACCATTAAGGCGATCAGTCCTATTTTCGGGGGAATTAATTTAGAGGATATCAGTTCTCCACGCTGCTTCGAGGTCGAAACCCGTCTGGCGGAAGAATTGGATATTCCCGTCTTTCACGATGATCAGCACGGAACGGCGGTGGTTGTGATTGCCGGGCTGCTGAATGCGCTAAAGGTGGTTGGGAAGCGGATCGAAAATGTTCGGGTCGTTGTGAACGGAATAGGGGCCGCAGGCGTGTCAATATGCAAAATGCTGCTGGCTGCAGGGGTGAACCGGCTTGTGCCTGTAGACCGGGATGGAGCTATTGTACGTGGCGAGACCTATTCCCATCCGATGTGGCAGTGGCTGGCGGATCAGCCTCAAGTGGAGCCGGAGCCAGGCACGTTAAAAGAAGTCATCCGTGATGCGGATGTGTTCATCGGTGTGTCACGCGCCAATCTGCTGAATGCCTCAGATGTACAGGGGATGGCGGTGGATAGTATTGTTTTTGCTATGGCCAACCCGCATCCGGAGATAGTGCCCGAAGAAGCGATACCGCATGTTCGCGTGTTTGCGACAGGACGCAGTGACTATCCGAATCAAATCAACAACGTACTTGTATTTCCGGGAATTTTCAGAGGAGCGCTCGATTGCCGCGCACGCCGTATTAACGAGCCGATGAAATTGGCCGCCTCCCGCGCAATTGCTTCTGTCGTAAGTGAACGGGAGTTAAACGAGCAATACATTATTCCAAGCATCTTCAACGAACAGGTCGTTACCGAGGTGAGGAAGGCCGTAATTGAAGCGGCTATTTTGACGGGAACGGCACGGCGTATTCCACCGGATTTCAGATAGCCCGCTAGAGCGAAATAGAATTACATAGCATCGTCTGTTAAACTGTGAAAATAGGCGGTTGCAGATACGTTGCCGTGTTAGCCTGATCTATTTTGCGGAGGTGCGGGGATGAACGGAAGTCTGTTTGAGCCACGGCTGCGTGACGGGGATTATAGTCCCCGTTTTTTTGCTTACTATTACAAGCAGTGGCACGATTACACCATGCCATATCACGAACATCATTCTACAGAAATTATGTACATGATCTCCGGCCTGTGCCGGGTAGATGTACAGACGGGAGAGAAAGCGGGAGAAAGCATCACGCTGCGTAAAGGGGAATTTATTATGCTCGACGCGGGTGTGTCGCACCGACTGGTCGTAGAAGGAGAACAACCGTGCCGGATGCTGAATGTGGAGTTCGGTTTTACGGAAGGAGTGCAAGTAGGTCCGTCTATCCGACAAATGGCAGGGGAAGAGCTTGAGGTCACAGCCTTCATGTCGCGTCCATTCCCTTATTTGGTGCTGTCTGACCCGGAAGAGGTGTATTATACGCTGAAAAGCCTCGTGCTGGAACTGGATCAGCGAAAAAAGCATCCGGGTGCAATGGCTGAGCTGCTGTTTATACAATTACTCGTGCGGATTGCGCGTTTACGTGAGGAAATGGAACGCAGTAACACGCAGCAAACGGATGTCTACATTAGACGTTGCATCGAATTTCTCCATCTTAATTATGATAGGGAAATTCTGGTCAAGGATATGGCATCCGCGGTGAATCTGCATCCGGGGTACTTGCACCGCATTTTCAAAAAGCATACCGGACAAACACTTACCGCCTATTTGACGACGCTAAGGATGGACAAGGCTCGAATGCTGCTTCAGCAAACGGACATTCCCATTCATGAAATTGCCGATTATGTAGGCGTAGGCAGCAGGCAGTATTTTCATATGCTGTTCAAAAAGCATACAGGCAAGACGCCTGTCGAATACCGCTCTGCCGTGGAACGCCATGTGTGGAACTATGCGGAGGAGGAAGGGGGCATTACAAACAAGCAATAAGAAGCCTCTGAACCATTGCCGATTTTAAGTCGGTATGACTTCAGAGGTCTTGTGTTTTAAAGCATTTTCACACGTGTCCGGGCTTCTTGAGAGCTAAAGTTAGGTCATTTCCCGAGCCACATATTTTCCATCTGTTCAAGTGATCTTCCCTTGGTTTCAGGAACCTTGCGCCATATAAAGACTACGACGAACAAAGAGATGGCTCCGAATGTCCAAAAAGTATTGGACGGACCGGCTGAACTCAGCAGAGGAGGGAATGCCTGGGACACCAGATAATCGCCGGCCCATAATGCCATCGAAGCGATGGCGACCGCTTTGCCGCGAATGCGGTTCGGAAAGATCTCCGAGATCATAACCCATACGATCGGCCCAAGTGATATAGCGTAGGAGGCCACGTAAATCAAAATCATAATGAGCACAAGCGGTCCGGTGGTCAAATTCATTTTGAATACGGTTCCGATAATGACCAAACAGAGGGTCATCAACGAGGTGCCGATCATCAGCAGGACTTTTCGTCCTGCTTTGTCGATCAGCCAGACGGATACGATGGTAAACAGTACATTGATCAACCCGATCCAGATGGTCTGGGTCAAAGAGGCGTCCGTACCAAGTCCCATTCCTTTAAAGATAATCGGCGCGTAATATAAAATGGCATTGATGCCGGTAATATGCTGCATAATGGCGAGCATGACACCGATAAAGAGAGCGACCCGAATACCGGGAGCGAACAATTGTTTAAGTGAGTCATTCTCATTTTTGAACGATTCCTTGATATCAAGCACTTCCTGTTTAGCGGCTTCTTCACCGTGAATTTTCAGCAGAATCGGCAGCGCTTCATAAGGTCGATTCTGTTTAATAAGCCATCTCGGGCTTTCCGGTATGAAGAGCATCAAGAGCATAAAGATCAGTCCCGGAACGGCTCCCACTCCGAACATCCAGCGCCAGGCTGTTGAGACACCCCAGGCTTCATCCCCCAGGCTGACGATCCAAGAATTCTGAAAATAAACCAGGAAAATGCCCGTTACGATCGCCAACTGATTTAAAGCAACCAAACGGCCACGGTATTTGGCGGGAGCGATCTCCGCGTTGTACACCGGACAAATGGTGGAAGTGATTCCTATGCCGACGCCGCCGATCATGCGAAAGATAACATACCCGGTGAACGTATCTTGAAGCGCAGAGCAGATCGAGCCGACGACGAATAAAAATCCGGCGGCCAGCAATACCTTTTTTCTGCCGATCCTTTCACTCATGTAGCCGGAGAGAGCCGCTCCTGTGACACTCCCGACAATCAGACTCGACACCGCCCAACCAACCTGAAATTCGCTCAGCGAAAAACGCTGCTGTAGGAATTCGACTGCTCCCGAAACAACCGCGATATCAAAACCGAACAGGATGCCTCCAAGCGCAGCTACGATGGATACCAGCGTCACAAAAAGCATATTGGGTTTTTCTGATTGAAGCGCTTTCTGTTGAGCGCTTTCATTATTGATGATTACTGCCATATTATCATCTCCCCTCCAGATTCCTGGAACCTCATTCCGTTCTTCGAGGAGAAGTATAACATGCGCTTATAAAAGAAAGGCCGGTTATCGTCTTCAATAAACGGACCTTTTCATGCACGATTTTGGCTTTGATTCCCGAATTGGAGACGGAGGGGGTAAACCTAGCATTACCTTGTCATTCGAGCTTAAAAAAATCCATGCCGATGGTCGGCATGGATGAATCTCTACTATTTTTGGCCTTTGAACTCAGTGGGAGGAACGCCCGTTATCTTCTTAAAGACGCGGCTAAAATAGTTCGGGTCCTTATAACCCACTTCAAAGCTGATTTCCTTAAGAGCGAGGTTGCCGGCCTTAATCAGAGAAATGGCTTTATCAATCCGCAGCCGGGTTACGAAGTCGATGAACGTTTCTCCGTATTCCTGTTTGAAAATTTTGCTGAAATAGTGAGGATTCAAATGGACGAAATCAGCTACTTCTTCCAGCGAAAGATCATCGTTGAATCGTTCCTCGATATACATTTTCGCCCTGCCCAGCATAGTCAGTGTTTGAACCTCCCGCTGTTCGCGTATCCGTTGCAGTGCTGACATGACGTACGTCTGCTGAAGTATTCCTTTCTCCGCTTTGACGGCAAGCAAACCAGCCTCTGACGACTTCAGTTCGTCAAAGTGGCAGTAACCCTCATCCCGGTTGCGTAGGGTGGAGGCAAAAACGGCTTCGAAATAGGACTTACGAAGTCCTTCCTCGCCGCTATGCAGCGATCCGATTCCAATGGCCGTCTTTATGCCAAGTTGCTGCCGGGCAAGCTCGGAGAGCTGCTGGACAAGGTGTTTAACCAACTGCCGCCAACTGTTTTCGCTGGTGGCAGGCGGCTTTCGTAAAAAAGTGGCTACATGATTGTCGATCAAGGAGCTTACAATGGAATTCGGGCCATGCGTTTTTACATAGCTTCGGAAATGATCGTAAATTTTCTTTTTATCCTGCTCGTCCGTATATCTGTCA
The DNA here is from genome assembly GCF_038592985.1 of Paenibacillus sp. FSL R10-2782. Lineage (NCBI taxonomy): Bacteria > Bacillati > Bacillota > Bacilli > Caryophanales > Paenibacillaceae > Paenibacillus > Paenibacillus sp. FSL R10-2782. The sequence goes on from NZ_CP151951.1 coordinate 1,119,389, forward strand.
AAGGCAGCAATGATGGCGCTTCCCTGATCAAGAGGAAAGTCCAGCCATTCCGATAGCTGGGAAGCGCTCGAATCCACCGTCTGGTCGACCATAAGCATTAAAGCCAGCTCATTTTCTGCGAGCGGCATCAGCTGCGAGATTTTGTGCCTAAGCTCCAATTCTTCTGTACGTGCCCGCTTCTCGCGCTCAATTTCTTCAATCAGTTGTTTCAGTGTACCGATGACTAACTCTCGCTTCGCCGGCTTCAGAATATATTCTTTTACGCCCAAAGAGAGCGCCTCCCGGGCATAGGCAAAATAATCATAGGCGGTGACGAGCACGAATCGGGTATCGGGAAGCCGCTCCTTTAATTCACGAAGCGCTTCGAGTCCGTCAATTCCGGGCATATTGATATCCAGAATGGCAATATGGGGACGGTGCTCTTCCGCGCATTCAATCGCCATGCGGCCGTTGCCGGCATGAATAAACCGGAATACCCCCGGCATCGCCCGTTCCACTGTCAATTCCAGTCCTTCCCTCTCCAAGGCCTCGTCATCCGCGATCAACAACCGATACATCAGTCTGCTCACTCTCCTTCTTGACGGGAATTCGTATTGTTATAGTAGTACCTCGTCCGATATTGCTATTGATTTCAACCATTCCTTCCTTTCCGTAGAACAACTGCAGCCGCCTAAACACATTTTGCATTCCAAGTCCTGTTGAACTGCCGCTTTCGACTTCGCCTTCAAGACGGAGCACGGACAGTCGGGTTTCCTCCGTCATACCCTTTCCGTTGTCCGAAATTTCAATTAGCACATCCTCGTTCGCTCGCGACAGCGTTAACGCGATCATGGCTCCGTCTTCCATATCTGCTACACCATGAAGAAAAGCGTTTTCAATAAATGGCTGGATGATCAGGGCCGGAATTTGCTGCTGAAGAACGGAAGCGTCAAAGTGAAGATTAAAGCGAATTCTGTCCCGAAAGCGTGCCTGCTGGATGGTTGCGTATTCGCGAATATGATCCAGTTCCTCCTGGAGTGTTACGGGTTTGTCCAGCTTCTGCAGGCTGTACCGTAGCAGATTGGACAGCGAAACGATCAGGTCGCTGGTTTTTTCCGCCCCTTCCAGGATCGCCAGCTTGGAGAGCACATTTAGGGTATTGAACAGAAAATGCGGGTTAATTTGATTTTGCAGGGCCAGAAGCTCCAGCTCCTTCACAAGCCGCCGCATTTCCAGACTCTGTTTATCCTTCTCGATGAGGATGCTCAAATCGGTGGACATTTGCGAAATGGCGTCCGACAGTACGCCTAGCTCGTCATCCCGTCGCGGTTGGGGCTCGATATTCAGATCGCCTGTGGCGATTCGCTTCGCCAGTCCGACAAGTCTGCCGACAGGACCGGTAATGCTACGCGAGACCCAGATTGCAAGCAAAACCCCCATCAAAGCGTTCATGCCGAACAACGCCACTCCCAATCCGTTCATTCGTTCATTCTTGTTCCGGATGTTCTCGATGATCGGCCGGTAATAAGCCAGTTCAGCATCGACCAGTCGCTGTCCCTCCTCGTGGATATAGCTGACGGTTTTCTCCGCTTCAATATAATGTTCAAAAGCCGATTGAGGATCTTGTGCATTGGCGTCCAGAACTGCGGCTTGTTTCTGTTCAAGAAATGTGGCCAACAGATTCACGAAGTCCTCCTCGGCGAATGAAGGGGCGGCCGAGTCGGAGACTTCCTGAATTCTGCCTTTCAACTGCATCAATTGGCGTTCTGTCGGGCCCTGCACAGCCTTATCGTCTCTCGGATTAAGCAGATAGGCGTATAGGAGCTTTAAGTTGCTCTCCGCCGATTCGGAGGTTTGCTCAATGAGCAGAATTCGGCCAAGCATTTCATCGTAGCTCTGTTGTACGACCTTTCCGCTTTGGAATACAAAATAAGCGATGATATTGGCGAACACAACTAGGAGGGGGATGAACAGAAGCAGCTTCGTTCTGATCGTCATCGTCCGTCATCTCCTGCCATGTTGTCGGGAGTGTCCGCATGCACTTCATATACCCTGGTGTATGTTAATTTCTGGGGATCATTCCCCTTTAAGTAATCATTCAGCAGTTTTATGGCCTTAGCCCCCATTTCCACTGGCTGCTGAACAATGGTCAGTTCGATTTTGCGATCTCTGATGGCTTTCAACGTATCGGCCATATCGTCAAAAGCGAAAATCTGCAAGCTCCGCGCTCCGTTCCGCTCCGAGGCTTCCAGAATGCCAGGGCCGTCCAGCGCACTGAATCCGACCATGTAGCGGATCTGCGGATACTGGATGAGCATGTTCTGAGCTTGCTGGGCTGCCTGAAGCCGCGAAATGTCCGAGGAGCGAATCTCCACAATGCGGAGCTCGGGATAGCGGCCGATCACGGAACGAAAGCCGGCAAGCCTGAGCCGCTGGTTCTCGACGCGCTCGTTACTGATCATAACTCCAATGTCGCCACGCTCTCCGGAGGCTTTCGCCAACAGTACGCCCATCCGCTTTCCTGCTCCTTCATTATCCGTTCCGACGTAAGCCAGTCTTCGGGAGTCCGGCTCATCCGTATCGATCGTGATGACGGGTATGCCAAGTCCGGCCGCTTTGTCGATTAATCGGCGATACTCCGGATCATTTATCCCTTGAACCAGAATTGCATCCGCCTTGGCGGCGATCGCTTTATCCAGCAGTTTGATCTGCTCGGACGGATTAATGCGGTCCGGCCCGATATAATCGAGCCGCATACCGTACTGTTCCGCTTCCTTTCGGGCTCCTTGTTCGATTGACCGCCAGTAATAATTGTCCAACTCTTGGGATATCAATACCACTTTTATATCCGAAACTCTGTCTTTTGGCGAAACCGTTTTCAATTGTTCTGCAAATTGGTGAATTTGAAGAGAAGACAGAGTGAACTGAAACAGCAGCCAGGCAAATGGCAGGAAGACGGGGATAAGGATAAATGTCCATTTACGGTTTGACATGTCTTGCTCCTTTGGGAATATTTACAGACTCAACTCATTATACAGCAATAAGCCCAGTGGGCCTTCGTAGAGTTGATTTTAAATAGAAAAGCTCCGTATCCCACCATATGTTTTACATCTTCATCCGATACTTTGTGGTGATATAGCATTTCACCCTCGATTTCAACAAAGCCCCCGCCAGCTCCGATAATTCCGTCGAAACCCACTTCCAGGATGAAATCGTAAATCTCCGCTTTGGAGCGGTCTGTACAATCTTTTTGCTCATTCTCAGGCTGCTCCTTGCTTTCAAATATTTTCTTTATGTTACTACATTATGGCCCCCGTTGATATAAAGGTTAGGATTTTTGACACCTATACGCGAATCTGGTCATGATTTTGATAACGCTTCCCTCTGGCAAGTTGCTACAATGACGGTATACTACAATTCTAACGCTGGAGGTTGAATACCGTGTCATTTAAAGTGGCTTTTATTGGAGCGGGGAGTATCGGCTTTACCCGTGGAATTTTACGAGATCTGTTGACGGTGCCGGAATTTAACGAGATTGAAGTGTCTTTTACGGACATTAATCAGCACAATCTGGATATGGTCACTGAGCTGTGTCAGCGGGATATTCGGGAGAACGGTTTGTCCATTCAAATACAGTCCTCCACGGACCGGAAAGTGGCTTTGAAGGATGCCAAATATGTGATTTGTACGATCCGGGTTGGCGGGCTGGAAGGCTTTGCGACCGATGTAGACATTCCGCTGAAATATGGCGTGGATCAATGCGTGGGCGATACGTTGTGTGCAGGAGGTATTATGTACGGGCAGCGTGGTATTGCGGAAATGCTGGAGATCTGCAAGGATATCCGCGAGCTAAGCGCACCTGATGTGCTGCTGCTGAACTACTCCAACCCGATGGCGATGATGACCTGGGCCTGCAACAAGTACAGCGGCGTACGTACGATTGGGTTGTGTCATGGTGTGCAGCATGGGCATCACCAAATTGCCGAGGTATACGGCTTGGAGAAGCAGGATGTGGACATTGTGTGTGCCGGAATCAATCACCAGACGTGGTATATTCAGGCGTCACATGAAGGCAAGGATCTGACAGCCGGGCTACTGGAGGCTTTTGAAAAGCATCCCGAATATAGCCGTACCGAAAAGGTACGCATCGACATGCTTCGCCGTTTTGGCTATTACAGCACCGAATCGAACGGCCATCTAAGCGAGTATGTTCCCTGGTATCGGAAGCGTCCGGATGAAATTCTTGACTGGATTGATCTGGGAAGCTGGATTAACGGAGAAACGGGAGGCTATCTGCGTGTATGTACGGAAGGACGAAATTGGTTTGAAACAGATTTTCCAAACTGGATGAAGGAAGATCCGCTGGAGTATAAGGCGGAAAAACGCGGTGAGGAGCATGGCTCCTACATTATCGAAGGACTGGAAACAGGACGTGTATACCGGGGACATTTTAATGTCGTCAACAACGGAGTGATTTCCAATCTGCCGGATGATGCGATTATTGAGGCGCCCGGATATGTGGATCGTAACGGCATTTCCATGCCGCTTGTGGGTGAGCTGCCGCTCGGCCCTGCGGCTGTCTGCAATGTTAGCATTTCCGTGCAGCGATTGGCAGTTGAAGCTGCCGTGCATGGGGACGACAAGCTGTTGCGGCAGGCGTTCATGATGGACCCGCTGGTGGGTGCAGTATGTAATCCGAAGGAAATCTGGCAAATGGTCGATGAAATGTTGGTAGCGCAGGAGGCATGGCTGCCGCAATATGGAGCGGCGATTGCCGAGGCGCGCGAACGTTTGGCTGCTGGCAACCTGATCCCGACCCGGGATTACGAGGGAGCGGCGAGGATCAAGGTCAAGACGGTCGAGGAAATGCAATTGGACCGGGAGGCCGCGAACAAAAACGCTGGTGAGTCGGACAAAGGCAAGGATCGTGAAAAGGTGCAAACCAGCTGAGCCTAAACGGTCCGGAGCATTTTTCAATAGTCGTAGTGTTAGAAGGGTATTTTTAGCGCCGTGATGGCCTGAAAATGCCCTTTTTTCATAGCCAACTCTCATATTTTATAGCCTCAGGTTTATAGTTGTCGATTCGGGTCGACGGAAATTAAAGAATACAGCCTTGTTATTACAAATCTTTTCTCTCTATGTCGAAGCCCCAGTTCACCATGAGGGCTTGCCACAGGAGGGGTGCTCCTTTGAATAAAGGAACCGGGTCCCCAAAAATATTGTGGCAAAAAAATACCGACAGAGTGGAAATTTATAGCCTAACTAATAATTTAATTCTTGATTTATTCAATTTACAGCATATTTCCAGCTCTATATAATCTAACATAGGAGGTGAACAAGGGATTAAACGACAAGCGTGTATCAAAGTAGAAAGCGCTTACCTTATTACATCTATGAACGCCGATTTTTGGAGAAAGAAGGCGTAACTCACACATAATCATGTAACAATCAGGTACCGCCATAGGAAGATTCAACAAAATCTACGGAAAGATAGGTGAAGCAATTGAAAACAAAGCAAGTGCTTCGTAAAGGCATGAAGTATGCTTTTGCGCTATCACTCATTGCAAGCAGCTTTCTACCAGGTGCAGGATTTACGGATAAAATATATGCAGAATCCCATGTGGACAATCCTTATATTGGGGCAACCAAGTATGTTAGTCCTGATTATGCGGCTAGCGTCGATACGTCGATTGCCCAGGTTACGGATTCTACACTGAAAGCGAAAATGCAAACCGTCAAAACGTTCCCGACAGCCGTATGGCTTGATCGCATCGCTGCCATTAACGGCGGTGGAGGCAAGCTTGGCCTGGAAGCGCATTTGGATCAAGTGTTGGCGCAAAAGAAAGGCAACACACCGATTACGGCTGAGTTCATTGTTTATGATCTGCCAGGACGGGATTGCCATGCCTTGGCCTCCAATGGTGAGCTGCCGCTGACCCAAGCAGGTCTGGAAACGTACAAAAAGGATTATGTTGATAAAATTGCTGCTATTTTTGCCAATCCGAAGTATCAGGATATTCGCATCGTAGCGATCATTGAACCAGACAGCTTGCCAAACCTGGTAACCAATCTGGATGATCCTAAATGTGCGCAAGCCAAATCAACAGGGATTTATGAAGCCGGGATCAAGTATACAATCAATAAGCTGAACGAGATTCCGAACGTCTACAAATATGTAGATATCGGTCACTCCGGTTGGTTGGGTTGGGATAACAACCGTTCAGCAACCGTCGCACTGTTCACGAATGTTTTCAGAGATACGAGCAAAGGACTGTCCAGCGTGGACGGCTTTATCACGAATACAGCCAATACTACACCGCTGACAGAGCCTAATCTGCCCGATCCAAACCTGAATATCGGCGGACAGCCGATCAAATCATCCAAGTACTACGAATGGAATCCTAATTTCGATGAACTGGATTTCACAGAGTCCTTGCATAGAGATTTTATAAACGCAGGCTGGCCGAGCTCACTCGGTATGCTCATTGATACGGGCCGTAATGGATGGGGAGGACCTAACCGTCCGACTGCCGCTGTCGGCAGTGATATTAACTCCTATGTAAACTCAGGCCGTGTAGACAAACGCTCGCATCGCGGCAACTGGTGTAATAACAGCGGAGCAGGTATGGGTACGCCGCCGCAAACAGCTCCAGCTTCCCATGTCGATGCTTATGTATGGGCGAAACCTCCGGGTGATTCCGATGGTTCCAGCTCGCTCATTCCGAACGATGAGGGTAAAGGCTTTGACCGTATGTGTGATCCTACCTATACAACCAAGGATGGCACATTAACAGATGCTTTACCGAATGCACCTATTTCAGGAGCATGGTTCCATGATCAGTTTGTTATGCTGGTGCAAAATGCATATCCAGCGATTGTCCCTTCATCTGGTGGCGGAACAACTCCTACACCAGCCGCTCCGGCAGTACCAGCGGGCTTAAAGGCGACAGCGGGTAATGCGGAAGTGAAGCTGACTTGGAATGCGTCCACTGGGGCCGACAGCTACACGGTAAAACGTGCCACTAGCGAAGCAGGTCCTTTTACAGCCGTTGCGCCTCTTGTAACTGAAAGAGAGTACACAGATAAGGGGCTGACGAACGGAACAACTTACTTCTATGTTGTAAGTGCTACGAATGCGAAAGGAACAAGTAAGGATTCCGCTGCGGTAAGCGCTGAACCTAAAGGAACACCGACAGATCCTACAGAACCAGCGGGTGATCTGGTTGTGATGTATCGGGCCGGTGACACCGACCCAGCTAATAACGCAGTCAAGCCTTTCTTAAATCTGAAAAATAAAGGTACAACACCAGTGAAGCTGAGTGAGCTGAAAGTCCGGTATTATTTCACGAAAGATGGCAGCCAGGAGCTGCAATCCGCAGTAGACTATGCGCAAGTAGGCAATGATAATGTGCTGCGTACCTTTACAGACAACTATATTGAAATTGGTTTCAATGCTGCTGCTGGCACGCTTGCTGCTGGAGCGCAAACAGGTGATATTCAGATCCGCATCAACAAAAGCGACTGGTCTAACCTGGACGAATCCAATGACTACTCCTTCGATCCAACCAAAACCTCTTATACAGAATGGAATAAAGTAACGTTATTCCATAATGATAAGCTGGTGTGGGGAATCGAGCCTTAGGAATCAGGACAGAAGATGTGCGCTTAAGCAATGGAAGGGCCCCGAAGGAAAAGCTACGGCACACTGCCGTAGCTTTTTTCGATCGTATTCAGATAAAGAACCTCATGATCAAGAGAATAAGCATTCAAATTGTGTATAATGAAAAAGAATGCTGTTCTACTGTGGAGGTCATCATGAGTAAAAAGTTAATTTTAGATGTAGATACGGGTATCGACGATGCACTTGCCATTGCGTACGCGGTCCATTCGCCAGAATTGGAACTGCTTGGAATTACAACTACCTTTGGCAATATCTCGGTGGAGGAGGCAACACGCAACTCACTGATCCTGCTGGAAAAGTTGGGTGTAGAGGCCCCGGTCGTATCTGGCGCTCACAAGCCGTATGGCCGAGAGCTGTTCAAGCCGTATTCTAGGCATATCCACGGCGAGGACGGGATTGGAAACCAGTTGAAGGGCTCGCCTTCCCGACAGGCAGCATCTGGGGATGCAGCAGATTTTATCATCGGACAGGCTCGTCACTATGAAGGCAAGCTTACCCTTGTAGCGGTGGGACCACTGACGAACCTTGCGATTGCACTGGATCGCTGTCCCGAACTGCCGCAATTGCTTGACCGTCTGATCATTATGGGCGGCGCGGTCACGGTAAAAGGCAACGTGACCCCAACGGCTGAAGCAAATATATATGCCGATCCTGAAGCCGCAGCCTACGTGTTGGGAGCAGGCTTCCCGCTCACGCTGGTTGGACTGGACGTAACCATGCAGACCCTGCTTCCTCAGCATGAAGTGGACAAATGGCGTGAGCAAGGGACTGAGCTGGGCACCTTTATGGCAGATATGACGGACTTCTATATGGAAGCCTATCGTAATTTCAGACCCGGTATCGCGGGCTGTGCTTTGCATGATCCGTTGGCCGTAGGGCTGGCGATTGATTCCAGCTTTGTGGAGACGCGCCCGATGCACATTGCCGTCGAGGTGGGGGATTCCGCCGAGGTTGGTCGTACCCGTGAAGTAACGGACAAGGATCAAGCTCATTTACAGACAAGTATTGACGTGGCACTTGAAGTGGATGCGGATCGGTTTTTGCGTCATTTTCTGAGTCGGGTGGTATAAAAAAATAATACACAAAATTGCCGATGGCACTGCATCGGCAATTTTGTGTATGCATGTAAGGCTGCGCCGCCCTCATAAACCACAAAGGAGGAGATTTATTGTGTTTTCTGCTGCTCAACGACTGCCTTTGCTGGAACACATGTACAATCATGCCCCGACAGGGATAGCCATTTTTTCGAGGGGCGGAAAATGTCTGTACGTTAATCCCGCTCTTTGTCACATGGTCGGATATAAGCAGGAGGAATTGCTGCAAACCCGATATTATCATTTGCTGTATCAAGGAGACAAAGATCGACAAGCGTTGCGAGACGTCTATGCGGGCTGGCTGAAAGCTACGGATCAAGTGTACAAGGCAGAGCTTCGTTTAAGACATCAGCGGGGAATCTCCGTCTGGTTATCGCTGGAATTAACGATATTTGATGACCCGGCTATGGGTCAAACGTATCTGATTGCCTACGCGATGGACATCACAGAAAAAAAAGACATGCAGCAGGTACTCTCGGACAATGAGGACTTGTACATGCTGATTACAGAAAATACGCCAGATGTGATTTCGTTCAGCACGCCGGATGGCAACCTTCAATATGTTTCTCCTTCGGTAGAAAAACTTCTTGGCTACACTAGGCAGGAAATGCTCGGCAAAAAACGGCTCGAATTTTATCATGCAGAAGATGCCGATTATATGCGCGTACATGGAATCTTCCAGGAAACAGGTATTATGAAGCGGCGTGTTCGTCACAAGGACGGGCATTATTTGTGGCTGGAAGTGTCATATCGCATCATTCGGGATGAGGAAGGCAAAATCAAACGAGTTCTGTCCATCGGCCGCAACATCACGGAGCGCCAGAAGAGTGAGGATAATCTTGCAAAAGCCCAGCAACTGGCGATGTTTGGTTCATGGGACTGGGATTTGGTTAACGATGTTTTGCATTTTTCCAAGGAATTCTGCAGTATTTTCGGCTTTAGCGTAAAGCCGGTCGAGACAAGTATTGATTCTTTTCTAGATGCTATTCATCCAGAGGATAAAGAGCGAATGATCGAGATCATTACGAACGTCATTTTAAAAGGGATTCATAAAGAAACCTTTTATCGGATTGTACTGCCTAATGGTGAACAGAAAGTGCTGCGTTCGATCTGGGAAGCGGAAATGGACGAGCGCGGAGAACAGCCGATTCAAATTGTCGGTATGGTACAGGATGTCACGGAGCACCAAAAAATGGAGCAACGTCTTCGTGAAAGTGAAAACCGTTATAAATCGCTGTTTCAGCATAACCCGCTCGGCATATGCGCCATGAATATGGAAGGTCAAATCCTGAGTGTGAATCCCAGTCTGGAGGAACTTATCGGTTATACAAGGAAGGAACTGCTTGAGGCTGGATTTCTTGCGATGGCTTCTTCTGAGGAACGGGACAAGATCAGGCATCATATGGAGCTGGCCAAACAGGGAGAAACGCAAACCTATGAATCAGAGTTCATACATAAGGATGGGGAGCGTCTGTCTATCAAGGTAACCAATATTCCGATTTTTGTGCATGAGCATATTGTCGGCTGCTATGGCATTATTGAAAATGTCACTCCTCTCAAAAGCTACATCGCCCAGATCGAAAAGCTCAGCAACGAGCATTCACTCATTCTGAACGCCGTATCCGAAGGCATTGTGGGTCTGAGCACCGAGGGGCATGTCCGTTTTATGAATCCGGCGGCGGTCGAAATGTTTGGAGTGGGATCGGAAAACCCACTGAGCGGGACATGCACGGATATGATTCGCCATGTCGATGAGATAAGCAGACATTACCCGGATGAGCAGCCATCCATTCTTCAGGCGATCCGAAGTGGTGCTTCTTATCAGGCTGAGGAAGCCGTATTTTGGAAAAAAGACGGGTCCAGCTTCCTCGTCTCATACCGGATCAGTCCCCTGATGGATAATGGAGAGCGTAAAGGGGCCGTAATGGTTTTTGTAGATATGACGAATGAGAAGGAAATCATCCGGGCCAAGGAATCTGCCGAGCGGGCCGACCGGGCCAAGTCAGAATTTCTTTCTGTGATGAGCCATGAGCTTCGTACACCGATGAACGGAATTATCGGGATGGCCGGGTTGCTCGCAGATACTGAATTGGATGAGGAACAGCGGAGCTATATCGATATTATTACCAATAGCAGCAGTGCTTTAATGCAGATATTGAATGAAATACTGGATTTGAGCAAAATTGAGGCTGGAAAAATGGCGTTGCTGCACGAACCTTTTGAACTTGAGGATATGATGGGCAGTGTGGCGGATCTATTTCTCAAGCAGGCTATGGAAAAAGACATTAAGCTGGAGTGGCATGTGGATCAGGAATTGCCGGGGGTCCTTGTCGGTGACCATGTGCGTATCCGGCAGGTGCTGGTGAATTTGGTGAGCAATGCAATCAAATTTACGGAGCGAGGGCGTGTAAATATCTTTGCCGAGAGCAAGGCTTACAGCAGCCGTAAAAAGAAATGCTTGGTTGAGTTCACTGTAACCGATACCGGGATCGGTATTCCCGCAGATCGCCAGCATCTATTGTTTCAGCCTTTTTCCCAGCTCCATCCGGCACTGAATCGAAAATATGGAGGAACAGGCTTGGGGCTGTCTATCTGCAAAAACCTGGTCAGTCTGATGGGCGGCTCCATTGGTGTGGATAGTGACGAGGCCAGAGGAGCCACGTTCCGGTTTCAGCTAGATCTTATGCTGCCAGAAGGGGAAGCGCTTGCGAATATAAGCCGTGACGAGCCTTACGAATCAACGGAATGCTAAAAGAAATAGCCAGTCGTGGTACTTAATGCATCATGGCTATTTTTATGATAAGCGAAATATTAACGATGATTTCAAGACCAGCTTTCTGAGTTGGTCTTTTTTCTGTGAGAAATCCCCAAAGAAATGATTGACAAACTGTTCTAACTGTACTATTAATAATAGTACAGTTAGAACAGATAGAGGATGCAGATGAACCTGATCAAGTCTTGAAAGGAGGAAGTCCATGTTCGAGCTGGATATCCGCAGCCGCAAGCCGATCTACGAACAGCTAACGGACAAGGTAAAGGAAATGATTGTATACGGATCGCTTCAGCCGGATGAGCAATTGCCTTCGGTACGGGTTTTATCCGCTCAGCTTACGGTAAACCCCAACACGATTCAGAAGGCGTATCGAGAGCTGGAACGCGAAGGATACATTTATTCCGTCCAAGGCAAGGGCAGCTTTGTCACCCCCGCCGAGCATCAGCCGCAGCAAATGAAGCGGGATGAGATTCGGGCGGCCCTATTGAAACAGATGATCGAAGCTGTCCATTTCGGTTTTACGCAGCAGGAAGTGGACGCCTTATACGTGGAAGCTACGCAATTGAAGGAAAGGGGGATGTCCCTTGATTGAATTAAGGGAAGTCACAAAGACATTTACAGAAGAAAAGGCTGTCGATCAGCTCGCCCTTACGGTGAAGAAAGGCTCTATTTTTGGACTTTTGGGCTCCAACGGAGCAGGTAAAACGACGCTGCTCAAAATCGTCGCCGGGATTTACAGACCGGATACTGGCAAGGTGCTAATCGGTGGACAGCCGGTGTATGAGCAGCCAGAAGTCAAGCAGCGCATTCTGTTTATGCCGGATACTCCTTATTTTTTCCCGCAAGCGACGATTCGCCAGATGGCCCGGTTTTACCGCTCCATTTATCCGAGCTGGAGTGAGGAACGCTACATACAGCTTACCAATATTTTCAAGCTTGACCCGAAGCGTAAACTTCACCGTTTTTCCAAGGGGATGAAACGGCAGGCCGCATTTTTGCTCGCCTTGAGCTGCATGCCTGAGCTGTTAATTTTGGATGAGCCGATTGACGGACTGGACCCGGTGATGCGCAGAATGATCAAGAATTTGCTGTTCCAGGAAACCGCCGCACGGGAGATGACTGTCGTGATCTCATCCCATAATTTGCGTGAAATTGAAGACATGTGTGATCATGTCGGCATTATGCATCAGGGACGTATGTTGTTGGAAAAAGAAGTTGACGACCTCAAGTCCGATACGCATAAGGTGCAGGTTGCCTTTCGTGACAGCAAGCATGAGGAAGCCATCTGTGGACAACTTCCGGTTGTACATAAGGAACGCAGAGGCAGTGTTCTGCTGCTTATTATCCGGGGGGAACGAGAGCGGATTACAGAAACGATTCAGGCGTATGAGCCGCATGTGTTCGATTTGCTGCCGTTGACGCTGGAGGAAATTTTCATTTATGAAATGGAGGACGCAGGTTATGACATCCAACCGATTCTTCTGTAGCGGCGGCGTGATTCGCCAAAGCCTGAGACAGCATGGCTGGATCGGTCTATTGTACTTGGTGGGATTAGTGTTTACAGTGCCGCTGCCGTTATTTATGAGCATCGGAGACGAACGGGTACCCGAGGTTTTGAGCAGCTTGTTCGATAGTATAAAATCAGTAAATAATTTTCAAAATATGATTTTATTAGTTGTTCCAGTGCTGGCCGGTGTAATGCTGCTTCGTTTTATTCAACGGCAGGGTTCATCCAATTTATATCATAGCCTGCCACTGCGCAGGGAACATCTGTTAACGGCGCACTTGATTAGTGGTCTAATACTCTTACTCGTACCTGTGTGGTTGACTGCGGGGGTAACGGCTCTGGTGAATACAGCCGACCTGCCTTATATTTTTCATATCAATGATATTGGCTCATGGGCACTGGTCGTATCGGTTCTTACCATTTTTCTGTTCACCTTTACCGTATTTGTAGGTATTTGTGTCGGACAATCACTGCTTCAATCTGTTGTAGTATATGTTTTGCTTTTACTGCCCATTTTTCTGTCATCCATGATTAGTCGTTTTCTTGGCCGCCATCTGTATGGTTACTTTCAGGTTAATGGAACTATTATTCAATATAGTAATGACATAGAGTTGCGGAGTAGTAATAATATCTGGGAAAATTTATCGCCGGTTGTTCGCATTACAGATTTGCTAAGAAATCCATTTTCATATATTGAACTGCTGATTTATATGGGCGTTTCTCTGCTGTTCGTCGTCCTGAGCTATGTGTTATATCGCAAACGGCTGGTAGAGAAGGCAACGCAAGCAATGGCATTTACCTTCTTCCAGCCCTTATTTAAAGCAGGTGTGATGCTGTGCGCTATGCTTATAGTAGGGGAGTATTTTAATGGCGTAGGCGGACAAGGTAAAGACTGGTCTATCTTCGGCTATATACTTGGAGCTATTTTTGGCTATATCACTGTGGAGATGGTGATTCGTAAGACGTGGCAAATTGTACGTGTACGTGCTTTGCTGGAATTGGTCGCTTACAGCGCAGTGTTAGGTCTGGCAATGTACATGCCGACTTCCAGCTGGGTAGGCTACGAGGAGCGTATTCCAACCGCGCATTCAGTGAAGCAAGTCTATGTCGGGCCAAACCTGTATCTATATGGGGGGGGCACACGGAAAAATCTTTACTTTTCGCATGATAAAGCTTTTATCGCTTCTGTACTGAATCTACAACGTGAGCTTGTGCTTGCACATTCAGCCGGACAGATGTCTGGGTCCAAAAATGAACCCCAGCAAATGATATCCATTGCCTATCGCCTTGATGATGGTTCGATTATGACGCGAAGCTATACATTTCCTGAGCAGCCTTTCCAGGCAGCGCTGGCAAAGGTCATGGTGTCTGAGCCATACAAAACGGTAGCATACTCTTTAGATAAGCTGTATGGCAAAGCCGAGACGATCAGCATTAAATCAGGGGATGATGAGGAACGAAGGGTGGTTCTGACTGATCCGAGCGAAATTCGTGAATTTGAGGCTGTGCTGAAAGAAGAAATTTTGAATATGAGTTATAGCGAAATGCAGTCAGGCTCTTATGTGTTGGGGAATATTGATATTGTTAATAAACCTTCATCTATTTTAGCAGAAGAACCAGAGTGGAATCGCAATTTTTCCTTTAACTGGCGTACATCCTTCCACAAGCTGAATACTTGGCTGGAACGCAAAGGATATGCCGACAAGGTGATTATCACGCCGAAAGACATTGTATCTGTGCGGGCTGTTCCAATGGTTTCTCAAGAGAAGAAGCCCTATCAGCCTGGTAAGTATATTCAAGCAACGAATTTGTTCAAAATATTGCAGCAGAAGTATAAAGTCGCTGCAATTGAAGATCCGAAACTCTGGAATACTGTACTGGAAAAGCGGAATTTTTATAATTATACTCCAGAAGTGGAGAGAGGCACATATCTGATACAGATAAAAATCAAGTCTGTCAGTGGGTCCGGTTTTCGTATCGGCTATTATGTATTACATCCCAAAGACATGACACCTGAGCTTGCGAAGGCTCTACCAGCAGCTCCATAAACAGCACAGAATGACAGGCAAGGGCTCCCCTGATTTGGGCAGACATAAAGGCTTAGAGAGATAGAGCGTAGAATATAAAGAGAGTAGTGTCCGATGGTCAGCCCAGTTCAGGAAGGAGCAGCACGATATGAAATATACAGAAGATCGTAAGTTTATACAGTTGTTGGAGCACCATAAGCAGTCCTTTGCCGGGTGGGATTTCTCATTCATCTCGGATACAGGACGCGTAGCGAGCGAGCCCTTGGACTGGTCTTATACCAGCAAGGCAATGGCGCTCATCCATTCTTCCACGGCGATGCTGGATATGGGAACAGGCGGAGGCGAACTTTTGTCACGGCTACGTCCTTTTCCAGAGATTGTATGTGCGACAGAAGCGTATGCACCAAATATTCCTGTTGCCAGGGAGCGATTGGAGCCGCTGGGCGTACGCGTTATGGCTATAGATGACGACAATTCACTTCCGTTTGACGATGCCGGGTTCGATCTTGTGCTGAATAAGCACGAGTCATTTTCGCCAGCGGAAGTGCGCCGAATTTTGCGTCCAGGCGGAACGTTCTTGACTCAACAGGTAGGGGGCCTGGATTGTGCGGGCATTAACGAACGCTTGGGAGCGCCTGAGTACGAGTATGCGGATTGGACCCTTTCTCAAGCGCTTGCAGGTCTGGAAAGCAACGGCTTCGAAATCGTGGAGCAGCGGGAACAGTTTCCGATACAGCGGTTTTACGATATCGGAGCGCTTGTCTACTACTTAAAGGCGATTGAATGGCAGATTGCTGACTTTCAGCCAGAGCGATATATAGAACCGCTGTATCGTCTACATCTGGACATTCAACGTGAAGGCTATTGGGATGTGAAGCAGCACCGTTTTTTGATCCAGGCAAGAGCAATATAAAATTATTAAGTTCAATATCCAGAAGGTCTTCCTCCAAGGAAGGCCTTTTTAGGCATACTCCTTTATGGTAAATTTTACAGTCCGTGGCCGCGTGCTTTTTTTCATGATAAATTTCTATTTGTGTTGTGAAAAACAGTGAAGCGACGTGATCGGATAAGGACATTTTTACCATCTTCTCGTATACTAATCTTTACCATAATTGTACAATGAAAAAAAGCAGTGGCTTAGAGGCTCAATTCATTTGAAAAGTATAGGGGGATGTACATGTCTGATCCAAAGGGAGTTATAACCGAGTCGGAAACAGGCCCCTCCATGCGGCTAGTATGGTTTTGGCCGTGGCTGGGCGGTACATTTATGTTTGGATTGTTTTCAGTCATGTTTAATGTATTGTGGAGTATGGCTGTGGCATCTAATGTACAGCTTTTGCTGAGACGCGAAGGTGTGACGGATACGGCGGTCATTGTGATGATGGTATTATATGCCTGGATCGTCGGTCTGATTTTTGCAGCTTACGGTGTCTGGAGTGCGCGTATTTCCAGTTTGCATAAGCTTCCGCTCATGCTGACCGGACTGTTATCCTTATTAAGTGGCCTGAGTTTATGGATTGTGGGGTTACAAGGCTCTGGCGGCCAACCAGCCGAAGTGTGGGGCAATTCGTGGCAACTGTTTTCAATCTATCACGCGTGGGCGGAGCCTGTGCTGGAGGTATTGGAGCCGTATACACAGCATGGTGAAATCTGGTTTCTGCTGACTGCACTGCTGCCGATAGCCGGAATGGTAGTGGGTGTTGGGGTGGACCGTTATCCGACGGTGACAGGAAAGAGCGGAAAGGTAGATCGCAGATGGCAATGGGTCGTGGCCGCTATGTCTGCGGCACTCGTTATTGTGCTGACCATTGCACTGATGTTGCCTCATCGTCCGTTGATCGCAGAACGGGATTTTCCAGTGGTTGATGGGGCTACAGCAGCGATTCCGTTCGCACAGGATATGCTACATGAACTGACCGGAATGAGCAAGGCGCGCGTGGCGTACGAATTGAGATTCAACACAACGCATCAGGCGTATGTAAATCTGATTGACAAGAAGGCAGATCTCATTCTGGTCGCTGGACCATCCGACGCGGAGCTGCAGCTTGCGAAAAGCCGGGGAGTGAACATGAAGCTTACTCCCATAGGGCGGGATGCGTTTATTTTCCTCGTTCACGATGACAATCCTGTTCATACGCTGTCTTCAAAGCAGATTCGTCGTATTTATGAAGGCTCCATTCATAATTGGAGTGAAGTGGGAGGCAAGGATCAGCCGATTGTAGCCTATCAGCGGGAAGAAAATTCGGGAAGTCAGACCTATATGCAAAAGAAAGTGATGGCTGACCATGAGATGGCCGAGCCGCCCCGGGAGCGCACGATTGGCATCATGGGTGGTATGATTAACGCAGTTGCCGATTATAACAAGGATCACAATGCGCTCGGGTATTCGTTTTATTATTTTGCCAATGTGATGCATAAGCGGCAAGAAGTTAAATTTTTGTCTATTGACGGAGTGGCGCCGAATAAGGAAAATATTCGTTCGCAGCAGTATCCGTTCACCGCTCAATTGTTCGTGGTCACACGGCAAGGAGAGAGATCCAGCCCTTCGGTCCAACGGCTGCTCCAGTGGCTGCAAAGCGAAGATGGCAAACGGATCATTGAAAAAGGCGGCTTTGTTCCTGTATATCCGTAGACGTGGTTTTCCATAGCGTCGATTTTGGATTTCCATCCGTGAAGAGTGAAACGAAGACAGCAGGGTAATACATAGGATATACCTTGCTGCCGTTACATACCCGCGCAGCATTGTACTAACACATTAAGGGGATGAACGATTAATGAAGAAAAAATTATCGGTATGGGCGCTTTTGCTCGCCGTATCCATCATGACAGCGGGTTGTGGAGGAGGTGCAACACAAGCAGGACAGACCGGACAGAAAGAACAGAACGGGCCAACCGTTCAGGATGGGCAAAAGGGATCTGGTTCCGCTCAATCGGGTGCTTCGGGATCAACGGTGAATACACCGGGACAGCAGACCGCTTCTGACGGGAAAAATGGTACAACTGGCGGTACAGGCACGGCATCGGGCGCAGGTGGACAAGCATCCACGAATGCGAATGCGGCGAAGGTTCGCATGGACGATGTTACCGCACTGCGTCTGATCGACGGCAAATCCGGCTGGATCGGCGGGAAGGGCTGGATTGCCCGGACAGACGCAGATACATCCGGATCAGTCGGAGCGACATGGGGTGTACAATATCAGGGGCAAGGTACAGTACAGCAAATTTTTGCCTTGAATGGGCAGGAGGCATGGGCCGTCATGACAGACAGCGGTATGCTGCTGATGACTCAGGATGGAGGCAAACGCTGGGAAAGTACCGGGACGGTGCCGAAGCAAGGACAAGCGGGCTTTTTACACTTTGTATCGTCCAAAGTAGGATTCAGCGGAAACCAATATACGAAGGACGGCGGTCAAACCTGGTCCGCGCTTCCCGTGCCTGATCACACCGTTGGACAACCATACTATCATGATCAGCAAAACGGTTGGGCGGTAACGCAAAGCACAGAGGGGTCGTTCCGTTTCTTACACACAACGAATGGCGGTCAGAAGTGGACTACCGTTCTGTCACGGAAAACCGAAGCCCCTCTGAACGGTGTGACCATTCGTTCGGTAGAACGCGGAAACGCATGGATTGAGCTGGTCGGAGATACAGGCATGAATCAGACCTCATATTCGCTCTGGCGTACCGCCGATAGCGGCCGAAGCTGGCGTGCGGTGCTGGCCAATGCCACCGCTGGCGCGGGTCCGGCTCCCGGCATTAGCCAGCAAGCCAATCAGATCCCCAAGAATGAAGGCACGGCACCAGGTATGCTTTATGCCGTAAACAGCAGTACCGTGTTGATGGGGGGCTACTGCGCACCGTGTGATAAGCCTAATACCATCGGCTGGACGAATGACGGAGGCAAGACGTGGAACAATGGCAAGCAAAGCTTTGACGGCTATGGTGGCCAGCAAATCGGAATGGCGAATGCCAAGGAAGGCTGGGCTATTTTCTCGGATTCAGAGAAGGCCCCGGTTATGTATGTCACCTCGGATGGCGGACAGCATTGGGCGCAGAGCCATGTCTTTGACAAGCCTATGGCATCAGGTTCCTGAGCAGATAAGTCCTGAGTATAAAGTAAAGGGGGGAGAACACATGAGCCAAGCGAGGAAAAGTGCAATCACATGGGCTGATGGCCGTGAGGTGCCACTGATCGGACAGGGCACATGGCATATGGGTGAAAAAGCTTCGTTTCGGCAAGATGAGGTGCGCGCGCTTCAACTTGGCCTGGATCTGGGCATGACCTTGGTCGATACGGCTGAAATGTATGCTGAGGGCGGTGCAGAAGAGATCGTCGGGGAGGCCATTCGGGGCCGGCGGGACGAGGTATATCTTGTCAGCAAGGCTTACCCTCATCATGCTGACCGCCAAGGGCTGGCTCAAGCGTGTGAGGCGAGCCTGACCCGTATGGGAACAGAGTACATGGACATGTATCTGCTGCATTGGCGGGGAAATATCTCACTGGAAGAGACAGTACAAGGGATGAAAATACTGCGTGAGCAGGGGAAAATTCGCAATTGGGGCGTGTCCAATCTGGACGAGTCCGATATGGAGGAGCTATGGAGCCTGACCGGAGGTGATGCCTGTGCGGTCAATCAAGTGCTGTACCATGCGGCTTCGCGGGGAATTGAATATGATCTGCTTCCCTGGAGCCGCACACATGGCGTGCCCGTGATGGCGTATTGCCCGATTGCACAAGGCGGACGTCTGCGGCGGGGACTGCTGGAGCATCCCGTGATGACGGACATCGCTGCCAGCCACGGGGTCACGCCATCCCAAATTGCGCTCGCATGGGTTATACGGGACGGCGATATCTGGGCCATCCCGAAAGCGGTGCAGGAATCGCATGTACGGGAAAATGCAGCGGCAGCGAATATCCGGCTCACTCCTGAACAACGGCAACAGATAGATGAAGCTTTTCCGCCGCCTACGCGGAAGCAGCCGTTGGATATGGTTTGAGAGAGGGGAGTGCCATGACAGAAAGAGAAGCGGGAACAGGAAGCGAGACAGAACTCCATGAGGTAGATGATCATCTGGATTACGGATTATCTGTCGTATTCATAGGCTTCAACCCCAGCTTGAAGTCAGGCGAAGTGGGGCATCATTATGCGAACCCGCGCAACCGTTTTTGGCGCATACTGGAGGGAGCGGGATTGACCCCCCGCTTGTATGATCCATCGGAGGATGGTGAGCTGCTCAAGCTTGGCTACGGCTTTACGAATATTGTTTCCCGACCCACGAGGGGAGTGGAGGACATTGCGCGCGAGGAATACGCCGAGGGACGTCTGAAGCTGTATGCCAAGCTAAAGAAATACCGTCCCAAGGTTGCCTGCTTTGTCGGCAAAGGCGTATATACCGAATACAGTAAAAAATCCAAAGCAGATTGGGGATTCCAGCCCCAGCCGCTGATCCCCGAGATGCATGAATTTGTAGCCCCTTCGTCCAGCGGACTGGTTCGCATGTCGCTGGAAGAGATCACAGCTATTTACCGCCGTCTCCAGACGTTTCTGACAGCAGAAATCTTCTGATATCGAGCATAGAATGGTGGATACAGCTAATAGCTAAACGACAAAGAGCCACACAGTTCATGCCCCGAGGGGAAGAACGTGTGGTTCTTTGAGCTATCGGCGAGTCTATTTTAAGGCTTTTGCCTGCCACGCCTGATCTACCGGAACGTAAGGATAACCCAGATCACGGGCTACCGCCTCGTAGGTGATATGACCGTTCAGGACATTCGTGCCGCTAAGCAGCGGCTTGCTTCTGCGAAGGGCCTCCTGCACCCCCTGATCTGCAAGCTGGAGGGCGAAGGGAAGCGTCGCATTCGTTAGAGCAAGGGTCGAGGTTTGCGGCACTGCGCCCGGCATGTTTGCTACGGCATAGTGAATGACGCCATGCTTCACATAGGTCGGCTGATCGTGTGTCGTGATGTGGTCTATCGTCTCGACAATACCTCCCTGGTCGATGGCGACATCCACAATCACAGAACCGGGCTGCATTGTCTGCACCATAGCCTCCGTTACAAGACGAGGGGCTTTGGCTCCAGTGATCAGGACAGCACCGATCAGCAAATCGCTCTGCGCTACGGCTTCGGCAATGCTGGACGGTGTGGACACCAGCGTATGGAGCTGATTGCCGAAAATATCGTCCAGCTGGCGCAGCCGATGCAGGCTCAGGTCGATCAGCGTCACGTCCGCGCCGAGGCCAATGGCGACCTTCGCGGCGTTCGTGCCGACGACCCCGCCGCCAATAATGGTCACTTTGCCACGCTTGACTCCCGGCACGCCTGCCAGCAAAATGCCTTTGCCGCCCTTCGGTTTTTCCAGCAGCTGTGCCCCGATTTGCACAGCCATTCGACCTGCGACCTCGCTCATGGGGGTCAGCAGCGGAAGGCTTCCCCCGACATCCAATGTTTCATAGGAGATAGCAGTTACGCCATTGTCCGTCAGCGCCCGGGCCAGTGCCGGCTCCGCAGCCAGATGAAGATAAGTGAACAAAATCAGCCCTTGTCGGAAATATCCGTATTCTGAGGACAACGGCTCCTTCACCTTGATAATCAGATCTGCCTGAGACCACACCTCCGCTGCGTGCTGTACAATCGTTGCACCCGCCTTGGCATAATCTCCATCTGTAAAGCCACTTTCAACCCCTGCATAACTTTCCACAAACACGTGGTGTCCGTGCTGGATCATCTGAGCTGCACCGGCAGGTGTCAAGGAGACACGATTTTCATTGTTTTTAATCTCTTTCGGAATTCCAATGTTCACTTTATTCACTCCTAAAAATAATTGTTATCCATCGGCAAATAATTATTCTTTAGGGCAGCTACGCTGCTGTGTTTCTATATTTCTATATTTCACTGTTTCAATATTGCTACGCTGTTGTTGCTGTTTCTGTTGTTGCTATGCTGCTTACACCAAACGAATTCCAAAATGATATTATCATTTTTGTGCAGCGCTGCCAATTAGTTAAATGGACTCAAGCCTACAAATGCAATTCATGTTAGATTAGGTACAGTTTACAAGTGGAAAAGCTCCTTGACATCATACATTTTGTCGGATTATCTGACTTCAAGGCTCGACTTTTTGATGGATAAGTGTCATATAAAATGACATAAGACATATACATAAGGAGAATACCGATGAACGGTAAAAAAACCTTTACCATTGCAGATGTGCTGGAACGTCCCGTATTCCGACGGGCCAAGCTGGCAGCCGGGGAGCAGGGCACGAGTCACCGGGTCGGCTGGGTCCATGTGCTGGAAATCACAAATGTAACCCCCTTTGTGAGTCGCCATGACCTGATTTTGACGACGGGGCTATGGCTGACCCGGGAAGAGGAGGAACGCGCTGAGTATATGAAGCAGCTAATCCGTTCCGAAGCCTCAGGACTGTGCGTGGAACTGGGTACGAGCATCCATGAGATTCCGCCGGAAATCCTGGAGCTGGCGGAACGGCATCATTTTCCGGTCATCGTATTTGAACAGCCGATACGCTTTGTTGAGATCACGCAAGATATTCACTCCCTGCTTATTAACCGCCACCACGAACTACTGAAAGATCTGGAGCGCTTCTCGCGCCAGCTTCAGCAGGAGACGCTGCGCAGCACGGATATGAGCGCTCTTTTGCGGGTACTTCATGATTATGCTGCCCGGCAGGTCATCTACATGTCTTCCATTGATACCCATCGGTTCGTACCTTCCATCCAGCCTGATGTGGCTGACCGCATTGCGAATTTTTATGCCAATGAGGTGGAATCCAGCATGACGTCTGACCGGGAGGGTCACTTGTTATTCCATCTCAATGAATCCACCGCCGTCTTGTTTCAGCCGGTTGTCTGCTTCGGGCAGGTATTTTCCGCTGTAGGTATGGTGTTGCATGGCGAAACGCCGACGGAAGAACTGTCGCTGCTGCTGGATTACACAGCCAAGGCAGCAGCTACGCTGGTGCTGAGAACCCAGTTCCTCGAAGACCGCTTGCTACGCAACCAAAATGAACTGATTCAGGATGTGCTGAACGGACAGCTTCCCAGCGAGGAACAGGCTCAGACCCGGATGGGACTGCGTCTGCTGTCCAAGGGACAGTATTTATTTTGGGCCGGGATTATTGAGGTGGAGCATCAGGATAAGGAAGCCAGTCAGGTGCGCAAAGAGTCCATTAACCAGGATATTTTGGTACTGCTCCGTTCTTTGCTGAAAAAGGAAACGCTGCACAACCTGCTCATGATGAAGGGGAACCAGTACTACATTCTTTGCGCCAAGGAGGAATTGACCCTGCGTTCCGCAGCGCAAATGAAGAAAGTGCTTGCCCATACCGTGCAATATATTCAGAATTATGCCGCCGGGCAGCTTGACAAGGTGCGCATTCATGCAGGTTTCGGCAAAGTAAGATACCGGATGACCGGGGCAGGTCGCAGTTTCGAGGAGGCTTACCAGGTTATTGAAGTGGCGCGAAGCGTTCCGGCCATGATAGATCGGCTTTTTTACGACAGTATCGGAATCTATCAATTGTTGAAAGCCGTACCCCGCACTCCCTTCTTACAAGAGTTTGTACAGGATCATTTGGGCGGGCTGATTGTGCATGACCGTGAGCACCATATGCAGCTTCTGGATACGCTGGATGCTTATTTTCGATGCCATGGCTCCAAGCGCGACACTGCTGGAATCCTGTACATACACAGGCAGACGCTCTACAATCGGCTGGACAAAATTAACGAGATCATAGGAGGGAATATGGCAGACCCGGATAAACGTCGTTGTTTGGAGATGGCACTGCTGGCTCACCGGATGCTACAGGCCGAAAAATGATCCTAAATGACTACTTCTATTTTCCAAACTACTCATTTACAATGCGTGTCAACACTGAGATAATAGAAGAGATAACGGAAATATCTTTGAAAGGGGATTAATATGAATATAAAAAAATGGATTGCCGTCCCTCTTATTCTGCTAATGGTAGCTTTGACGGGTTGCCAGGCAGTAGGCGGATTTGATGTAAGTAAAAATCTTTTGGGCACACTTGATGTGAAATCCCAGCAGTCAACGGAGAAAATATCTCTTAAATTGACGCCAAAAGCAGGCATTACGCAAGGAGACCAGGAAATTGTTGATTTAATCAATTCCATTTCCGTAACAGTGGATGAGGCCAAGGTACAATCGGAGGAACTCGCTTCCGCCAAGGGTACATTGCACATCGACAAGTATAATTTGCCGTTTGAACTTGCTTTGGACCGCCAAGGTATGGCTATTCAACTGGAAGGTGCCAAAAAACCTTATTACATATCTTTGAACTCGCAGGGGAGCTTGAGCAGTCTGCCTGCCGGATTTGATCCTTATGTATATTCCAAAGATGTAAGAGATCTGACGAAAACTGCCGCAGCACTTGTACTCAAGCATGCTCCTAACCCTTCGACGATCTCTGCAACGTCTGTAACCGAAGAAGTTTATGGTGAGAAGGACAAAGTGAAGCTGACCCGCTTGCATGCGGAACTTCGTGGCGATGAGCTGGTTGCATTGGTAAAACCATTCCTGACCAATCTGGCCAAGGACGAGGCAGGCTTGAAAGAACTGATCGGGCAAGCGATTGATTTTACTAAAAATATCGCTTCCAGCATGAATATTGATGGTACTGATCAAGTCACAAGCCAACTGAACACGAACAAGGAAAAACTGGTCAATGAGGCTTATACCGAGGTTAAAAAGTATTTGGATCTGGCCGTTGCTCAATATGATGTAGGCGTAAGCACTTTATATGCACAGTCTCCTGAAATTAAAACGGTTCTGAGTTCCAATACGGTTCTGAAAACCGATATGTATTTTGATGAAAAAGGAAATGTTCGCAAATCAGTAGCAGACCTGACGGTTGCTTTGCCAGAAGTAGATAGTCTTCCAGTGAAGTCCTTCTCGATTGTTACGGAAACTCAATCCTGGAACGTAAACGGTAGTGTAACAGCCGACAAGGTAGATATCTCCAATGGCGTTATCGACCTGAATAAACAAGCTGAATTAACACCAGGAGCGACGCTTCGCAATTTTGATGCGAACTCTCCGATCTACAATATTTTAAAAAATGATTTGGAAATTACAAAGGTAGAAACCACTTTCGATCCTAAAGACGATTACTATGTACTGGTGAATCGTGGAGGTACCGCCTTCATCCCGCTGCGTGAATTGACGTACGAACTGGATTCCGAATTAAAATGGGATGCGGCTGCCAAGCAAATTACAGTTGTGGATGATATTACAGGTAAGACCCTGAAGCTGAAAAGCGGCTCCAAGCAGGCTGGACTGGAAGGAAGCACATTAACGCTGCCACAAGCTCCATATACGGATGAATATGGTACGCTGTATGTTCCTTTCAAATCGGTTGCCGAAGCATTGGGTGCTACAGTAACCCGTAACAGTAATGGTGAGTATGTGTTGAAACGTGACTAAAAAGACATTCCACATATCTGTATCCAACTGCACCGCTGGTGTATGGAATATGCAGGTATAGACACAGGAACCGGCCCGTTTAAGGGTCGGTTCTTTTTTTGCATATCCTTACGAATCTAATCTGTCGTAAAATAAGGAAGCATTCTCACAGAAACGATTTAAATAAGCGACTACAGATTAAAATAGTACCCTATTTTTGCACTGGGAAAATTGAGATAATTATATTGTTCTTGCGCCATTGATAAATTTTCGGCCAGGCACCACGGTGGAAATCACCTACAATAGGAGGATATAACGATGAAAGATATGGAATTGTTGAATTCTAGTGAGGGAAAAATTGTACTAGCTCGAATGTACGGTCAACAGCAGGTTGCAGAGCAAACGACGCGATATCAATCCATTCTACAGGCGTACCGGGAGCACTTCGGCGTCGGGGATATTGAATGGTTTAGTGCTCCGGGAAGATGCGAAATAGGTGGGAATCATACAGACCACAATCACGGGAAGGTGCTGGCAGGCAGTATTACACTGGATACCATTGCTGTAGCTGCTAAAGTGGAGGAGCCTGTAATTACGTTCTTTTCCGAAGGCTACAAAACGAAATACGTCATTGATTTAAATGACTTGTCACCACAACCGGAGGATGATGGTACGATGCTTCTGGTTCGCGGTATTGCGGCTGGTTTGCTCGAATTCGGATATCGCATCGGAGGATTCCAAGCTTATATATCAAGCAATGTGTTCTCTGCTTCAGGATTAAGCTCTTCTGCTTCATTTGAAATGTTGATATGTACGATCATCAGTCATTTTTATAATGAGGGAGCGTTGGATGCTGTCGCCAAATCCAAAATCGGCCAGTATGCCGAAAATGGCTACTGGAACAAGCCGTCGGGTCTGCTTGACCAAATGGCTTGCGCATATGGGGGGCTGGTTGCCATTGATTTTGAAAACCCCGAGGAACCGATCATCAATCCAGTCCACTGGGATTTTCAACAGAATGGATATTCCCTGGTTATCGTTAATACAGGCGGAAATCATGCTGATTTAACGGAGGATTACGCGGCGGTGCCCAACGAAATGCGTGCAGTGGCTCAGTCCTTAGGTGCTTCTGTTTGCCGTGACTTATCGCCGGGGGATCTGTATGCCAACCTCAAAATGGTCAGGGAAAAAGCAGGAGATCGTGCAGTGCTGCGTGCGTTGCATTTTTTTGAAGAAAATAGGCGTGTGGATGAACAGGTGAAGTCGCTGGAGGAGGGACGTTTTTCTGATTTCTTGAAGCTCGTCACCGAATCCGGTAATTCTTCATGGAAATGGCTTCAAAACGTATATAGAAGTGGGGTTGACCGGGAACAGGACGTGTCTGTTGCGCTAGCATTA
This sequence comes from Paenibacillus sp. FSL R10-2782, assembly GCF_038592985.1. Taxonomy (NCBI): domain Bacteria; kingdom Bacillati; phylum Bacillota; class Bacilli; order Caryophanales; family Paenibacillaceae; genus Paenibacillus; species Paenibacillus sp. FSL R10-2782. The sequence continues at coordinate 1,146,295 of NZ_CP151951.1, forward strand.
ACGGAAATGTATTTGCAATCCATAGATAACAGCGCATGCAGGGTACATGGTGGTGGCTTTGCTGGAGTCATCTTAACGATTCTTCCCAATGATCGTGTTGATGATTATAAGACGTGGATCAGCGGAATGCTGGGAACTCCGGTACTCGTTGTCAACGTCCGTGAGCAGGGTGCCGTTAATGTAAGTGATTTGATTCATGCGGCAACGAAGGATTGAAAATGAAGCCAGAGTTGGACGGATCTCAGGAGTTATTGTGAATTGAATATACTAGACCGTTGAAGGCTTTAACCTCTGGGTTAAAGTCTTCGTTCTTTTTGGACGATGCAGTCCAGGCTTACGTTATAATAGAACATGGAAGTTCTAACGAAGGAGGGCCTATTCATGGCTATGTACCCGTCCTGGTCCTATTCGCAATCGAGGGCCCAAACGTTCGATGAATGCCTACGCAAATATTATTATCATTATTACGGCTCGCATAACGGCTGGAACCCTGCACAGGGCAGTGAAGAGCAGGTTGCGTTGTATCGGCTCAAGCAGCTGAGCAACTTATATATTTTATTTGGGAATATTACGCATCAAATGTGTGAATCGGTCATACGTGGTTGGATGGAAAAAGGCGCTGTTCCACGTCCGGCGTACTTGGAGACAGCGATGAAGAACATGCTGAATGACAGCTACAAGGAATCGCTGCAACAACGTGAGCTATGGCAGCAAGACCCCAAAAATCGCATCATGCTCGCTGAAATTTATTATGATGACGAAGTGCTGGCGGAACGCATTGCCCGCATTAAGGAGCGACAGCATGCGGTGGTACACAATTTGTACCGTACTGCCGTTTGGCGTGAGTTGCAGCAGGGTGAGGCCCGAATTGTCGAGGTGGAGAAGTGGGATACGATGCTGCTTCATGAGACGAAGGTCTATGTCAAAATGGATTTGCTCTACCGCAGAGGTAATGGAGACATGGTTATCGTAGACTGGAAGACAGGCAAGGAAGGCGACTTCTCCGACCAGTTATTTTTGTATGCTTCCTATGTGCAGGAGCATTACCAGCTTCCCTTGGAGAAGATCGAGGTGCGTGTGGAATATTTGATGACCGGAGAGCATGAAGTGTACCATCCTGCGCAGGAGGATATCTACAAGGTGGTTGGCAATGTCGGGCGATACATCGAGGAAATGAAGTCCTGTCTCGATGATGATTATTATAATCGGCCGAAACCCGAGTCCTTCTTCACGCCGATGCCATCCCGCAGAGCGTGTGGAGGCTGTAATTTTCGGGAGGTGTGCAAGTACCGCGCGGTATAGGATGGGATTGTGACAGGTGCAACCAATGCGGATGGAGGGATCACATTGAACAAAGGCGCCATGATAGGAAAAGGCATGAGTGCTGAGGTTTATGAATGGGGCGATCAGCAGGTTTTAAAGCTCTATTACGATAACTATCAACCTGAATGGGTACGATTTGAAGCCGAGATTAGCGCAGCCGTAAAGGAAGCCGGGGTACCTGCGCCAAGTGTCTACGAATGTTAGAAGAAGGGGGGCGACATGGACTGCTTTACGAACGAATTCCGGGAGTATCTATGCTTGCTATGATACAAAGCTCTCCGTATAGAATTTTGAGATATGCAAGAGAAATGGCTTGGCTTCATTGGAGCATTCATCGCTGTTCAACGACCAAGCTTCCTCGCCAAAAAGACAGATTGGAGCAAGCAATAAATGACTCCAAAGAATTATTGGGAGAGAAAACAAAGCTGATTTGTGAATTTATGGACACTTTACCAACTGGTAATTGGGTTTGTCATGGTGATTTTCACCCCGACAATATCTTAATGACGAATCATCAATCAATCGCAATTGATTGGACAAACGCAAGTATAGGAGACCCGATGTGCGATGTAGCAAGAACCTCGTTAATGTTGCTTTCTCCGTTTAATCCACCAGGGACACCAAGAACGATGGAGCCTTTATTGTGTCTATTTAAAAGAATACTAAACAGAGCTTACCTGAATGAATATTGCAGAAGCTCCAATATAAAAGCTGATAGCATGAATAGCTGGATATTACCTGTAGCGGCTGCCAGGTTACAAGAGGGGATTCCTGGTGAGCAAGAGTGGCTGCTGCATCTGATTAATCATCGGCTCCAAAACATGTAGGTACGCCTATACAATCTAGCCCGTATCATTACGACAAGCCAGCCTAAACGTGTATGGCAAATCTATAATTATCCCAAGTTTTGAAACCGCTTTCTTATTTGGAGAATACAAGGTATGATAAGGGTATTATTGGAAATTCAGAAGGAGGATATAAGGAAGATGACGAGTACAGGCCGCACACGTATTCTTTTTCAGGGGGATTCCATAACAGATGGAGGAAGAGGACGGAATGAGGACGCGAACCATTGGCTGGGCCAGAGCTATGTGTATCTGATCGCAGGTAAACTGGGGAGTCGATTGACTGCTACGCAGCCAGAATTTGTGAATCGTGGGATTTCGGGGGATCGGGTTTCGGATTTGTATGCGCGCTGGAATGAGGATACGTTTAGCCTCAAGCCGGATATGCTCAGTATTCTGATCGGCGTGAACGATGCCTGGCGGATCGTGGAGCAGGAGCCGTCCGGGGTGACGGACCGATTTGAACGAGCCTATCGCCATGTTTTGGAGGAAACGCGTGAAGTGCTGCCCGATATCGGGCTGGTGATGTGTGAGCCATTTATTTTGAAAACGGGAGCTACGGAGGCACGATGGGACATTTGGCAGGAAAAAATAACAGGTTATCAGCAGCTTACGCGTCAGCTTGCGGACGAATTTGGGGCTGTATTTGTGCCGCTCCAAAGCGTGCTGAACGAGGCAGCTACCAAGGCGGACGCCTCCTATTGGCTGCATGACGGGGTTCATCCCACAGCGGTTGGGCACCAGTTGATAGCGGATCAATGGATAGATATCGTGCAAAAGAGTCCGCTGGCGATTCGCTAACTTGGTCAACCATAGTCTACTCCTTGTCATTTTTGGGTAATACACGATTATGGACATAATGACTTATAGGAACTGTCCATCCAAAAATGAACGTCATAAGGGAGCTTCTTGCTTCGTATGGCGGGGCAAGAGAGGGCTGTGGAAACTGTGAATATCATACTGGTCATTTTACTGATTGCGTTAACTGCGTTTTTCGTTGCATCCGAGTATTCCATTATTCGCGTGCGGGTATCCCGTATCAATCAGCTTGCATCCGAAGGGAATAAAAATGCCAAAGCTGTCAAAAATATTTTGTCCCGACTGGATGAGTATTTATCTGCTTGTCAGCTAGGGACCACGTTAACCTCGATGGCGTTAGGCTGGCTCGGGGAGTCTACGGTTGAAAAGCTGCTGCATCCGCTATTTGTGCTGGCGCATATTCCGGCCGGACTCACGGGAGTATTATCCTTTTTGCTGGCTTTTCTGATTTTGACGTATTTCGAGGTGGTTATCGGGGAGCTGGTGCCCAAAACATTCGCCATACAGATTGCGGAGCCGATGGCTTTGTTTTTTGCCCGTCCCATTACAATCTTCTATAAAATGACGTATCCGCTGAATTGGGTACTCAGCCGTTCCTCGCGTGTCATTACGGGACTGTTCGGGCTGAAAAAGGTTTCCGAGGAAGATGCGGCTCTCAGTGAGGCAGAGCTGCGTTTGGCATTATCCGAAGGATACCGCAGTGGTGAAATTACACCAACAGAATATCGCTACCTGAACAATGTATTTGATTTTGACGACCGTGCGGCGCAAGAGATTATGGTACCGCGTATTCACATCCGCTCTATTTCTCATCTGGCAACGGTGGCAGAGTTTATGGAGCTAATCGAAGACAAGATCTATAATTTTCTGCCTGTAGCCGAAAACGGGGATCGGGATCGTATCATCGGGATGATCCGCGTGAAGGAAGCGCTGCATGATTTGGCCCGAGGCCACAGCACAGGGAATACCACGATGGCCTCCTATATTCATCCAGTGCTTCAGGTGATTGAGACCATTCAGGCCAGGGATCTGCTGATTCAGATGCAAAAGCGGCGTATTCCCGTAGCGGTTCTGGTGGACGAGTATGGCGGTACATCCGGGTTGGTCACGCTGGAGGATATTATGGAGGAGATTGTAGGGGACATTCCTTCCTATACCGACACCGAGACCCCTGCGGCGCTAACCCCTCTCATTACAAAAACAGACGATCATCGTTACATACTCAAATCGCAAGCGCTCATTCATGAAGTCAATCGGCGTTTGGAGACGGATATTGAGGCCAGAGACGTATATACGATTGGCGGATGGATGCTTTCAGAGCATTTTGATATCCGACAGGGAGAGAGTATGACCATAGGCTCATGGGAGTTTACCGTACTGGAAAAAAACAGTCACCAAATAGACACAATTGAAGCGGCCAAAAAAATAGCTGGTGAACAGGAAAATGACAATAATTCCGAATGATGGAATGATTGAACGCCTGCAAATCAATGGTTTAATTTGTGACGAATGGCCAGTAAAGCAAGCAGCAGCGCGGTTCGTCCATTTTTTTGATGCCCGTTGATGCTCGGTGCATGTTATTTTGGCTGTTAAGGTGGAGGGTCTAAAGTCTCTCTATCTTTATGCTCATAAAAAAGGTTGTCTGTGAAAAATACCACTAGAATTGTAGCAATTATATGGTAAAATGGAATCAAATTCGAGTTTTTTGGGGTGGGCTACATTACATGAAAATGTCACTAGGTACGAAAATGGTTGCTGCATTTGTCGCTATTTCTGCAATAACCTATGGAACAAGTGCTTTTTTTATTTTTGCACTCAAGGACTGGCTTGCTCAAGGCACGCAGGAATGGCTGTATATCTCAATCATTTTGCTATTGGGTGTTCTGTGGAGTGGCATTTTGGGGTGGTTGATCTCTAAACTCCTCACTCGTCCGATTGCTAGACTGGCAAAGGCGGCAGAGGAAGCCTCGGCAGGGAATCTGTCCGTAGTCATTCCTGAGCGTCGTTCAGATGATGAAATCAAGGTGCTTTATGATGCATTCCGGCGTATGATGCTAAACATCAAGGATATGTTTAACGAGATTTCGTACAGCTCAAGAGCGACTTCGCAAAACGCGGAAAACCTTAGTTCCGCTATTGTACAGGCTACCACACAGATTGAGTCCATGACTTCGGTGGTGGAGGATATTTTGGAAGGCGTAGAGCAGCAAAGGGATGCGTCTGTCCAATCTATTGAAACAGCGGATCGAATGCTGGGTGATTTTAAAATGATGCGCAGCAAGTCGGGCCATATGCTGGAGCTGTCAGGCCATATGGAGCATTCGGTCGATTCGACTCAGACGGTATTTTCATCCCTGATGGAGGGAATGGGGGAGTTGACTGCTTCTCATGGCCGTTCGCAGCAGGTCATTGCACGACTGGAAAAGGAAGCTTCACAAATTGAAGCGATTACAAGCACTGTCAAGGATATCGCAGAACAAACTCATTTGCTGGCGCTGAACGCCTCCATTGAAGCCGCACGTGCCGGAGAAGAAGGTAACGGGTTTGCCGTAGTCGCTCACCAGATTCGCGCGTTGGCTTCACAAAGCACAGAATCGGTGCAGCAAATCAATGCCATCGTTAGCCGTGTGCAGTCGCAAATTGTGGAAACGGTACAATTAATGCACCAGCAAACATCACTGGTCAGCGCTGAGGCGGAACGGACAAGCTCGGTGGATCAGACGTTGAGTCGTTTGAACTCGATTGTGCGTGAATTTGTCGAAGGTATTCGCTCAATGGAAGAAGCTGTGACGGAGCAGACGAATCGGGTAGATCAAACCTTTGAGCAGATCAATCGTATTCAGCAAATGTCAGGGGCATTCTCGGAAGGTGCACACAAGATTTATACAGCCGCTCATGAGGAAACGGCTATTATGCAGGAAATTTCGTCTTCTTCCGAGGATTTGAAAGTGCTTACGAACAAGCTCATGATGAAAACTCGTGGAATGCAGCTGTAGAACGTGACGTGTCAGAAAAAGCAAATATAGCCGCTATACACCGGAAAACGAAGCAAAATGGTTCTCCGGTGTGTAACGGTTATTTTTTAATTTCAAAAAACTCACATTGTTTTCTGGGATGGTAGGCCAGATCACTGACACTGGATTGCACGACGATGGTTTGATCGTCAAAACGGATAATGACTCCGCCCGAACCAATCAACTGGTCATCCTGAAATATGCGGACACGAAGATGGCGTTCCAACGCCTCGGTGAAATCCTGATCTGTCATCAAACGGCGATTAATGGGCATGAGGGTCTCCTTTGAATATGATATCTTTTATCATAAAGGCTAAGGTGTCGAACAAGCAAGAAAGAGAAAAAGGATAGAAGGGGGCTTTTTATGGACAAGCCGTGGTCATGTTCCTGGTTCGATGCCACTGCGCCGGAAGGATTCGAGGCTTTTACTTCCTCACATGTGCTGGCTGTACTAGGGCTTATTTTATGTGCTTTACTGCTTTGGCTGACTCGGGGCCTGATTCAGTCGCATAAGCTGTTAAGTGAGGGGATTCGCTGGCTCCTGGTTACCATACTCATTCTGTCAGAGGTAACTCTGAATATTTGGTATGTGACCCAGCACATTTGGAATGCTGAGACGTCATTGCCGCTGGAGCTGTGCAGTGTGACGCTGCTGCTATCGATTGTGATGTTGATTTTCCGCAGTCGCTGGCTGTATCCGATCATACTTTTTGCCGGAATTGGAGGAGCGCTTCAAGCGGTACTCACGCCTAATTTGGCATACGCTTTTCCGCACTATCGTTTTATTCATTTTTTTGTGGCTCATAGTGCTATTATATGGGCTGCCTTGTACATGACATGGATCGAAGGGCTGAAGCCGACGTGGAAGGGCGTTGGGGGAGCGATGCTTTTCCTCAATGGCTTGGCGCTGATCGTTTGGACCGTAGATGATGTACTCGGAGCAAACTATATGTTTCTTGCCGGAAAGCCGTCAACACCGTCGATATTGGATGTTTTGGGACCGTATCCGCTGTATATTCTGGCAGAAGAGGTCATTGCACTGTTATTCTTTTCTCTTATGATGTTGCTGTTCGAGGTGCTGCCTGGAGGCAGGCTGTATGCCCGCTTTCGCAAAGGAGCTGTGTACAGAGCTGAACGTCTTGGGGAAGATCATAGCACGGAGAAAACACTGCGTTGAGGGGCCAGTGATTTCCTCCTCATCCGCACATAAGCTAACCTGACTCGTTATTCCAATACCTCTGATTGATGATGGTGAAACAGTATGTGCTGCATTTCTGTCTGTAAGTCTGCATTTTCACGGAATTTGCGAAGTATGGTAACATAGGCGAACCAGCAGGAGCATATAGCGAAGAAGACGGGTAACGGAGGTGGATTCAATTGAGCTATAACAGAAATGACGGGACACAACCAACAGAATCTATAGCACTGACCGGAAAAATAAAGCCGTGGGCGTTGAGCGGCCCCAGTATTCAAATAGATCCGTTATTTCCCTACTACGCGAACCGTTCGCGGGACAGTATAGCCGATGAAATCGCCCTTGCAGGCTACCGGACCGTTCATTATTTTGTTGTGCGTGAAAATGAAGTAGATGGGGCGCTCGTTGCCGCCTTTCAACGCAGGGAAATCGCGGTATGGGCGATGGTGCTTGGCAATGGTTCCTTTGGCGTGTCACAGCTGCCGCCAGAGTGGAAGGGATGGCGCATGGAACTGCTACGCGAACCGAATGACGGGTTTCAGCGGCTTTCGCATTTTGCACAGGAGTATGTGGAGTGGAAAAAGAAAGCCGCTGCCCGGCTGGTCACCGACATTCCGTTTGACGGGTTCGAGGTGGCGGAGCCTTATTTCCCCGAATGGAACGGGCTGCGCAGTGGAGTGTACGGGGATATCGGTCCGCATGCCCGGCGGGCCTTCCGCGAGCGCAGCGGAGAGGACATTCCGGATTTCCGCGACAAGCATACGCGGAATTACTACCGGAAGGTCCCCGAGCTGTACGCTCGGTGGGTCGATCTGCGCGTGGACGCCGTGAACGCGCTGATCGGCGAGCTGGTGAACGGCGCAGGCGGCGTGCGTGATGTCCGGCCGGACATCTGCGTGGCGACGTGGTCGCTGGCCGTGAACGGACGCGGCGATGTGCCCGGCCAGCTACGGGAATGGCAGGGTCTGGACGCGGTAGCGATGATCGGGTGCGTAGCCCCGGATATGCATGTGCTCCAGACCCATTGGCCGGACTGGATGCGCCGCCGCCTGCCGCCGCATTATATTGGCGGCTACGCCCGCATAGCGCAGGCGGTACGCGCCGCTTATCCGAATCTGCCCCTCGGGGTGCAGGCGGATATTGGTTCACTCGCGAGTATGGTTCGGGACCGCGAATGGACCCGGCGGTTTGGGGCTACCGCCTTGGAGGGCGGTTATAACACCTGGACCGCCTATGAATACCATCTGGGCGGCTATATGTATGATGAGCCGCCCATCCCGCTCCGTGCGGAAAGATCGACCGCAGATGATGAGGTGGTCGTTTCTTTCAGCAAGCGAATTGCCGCGCCGTCTGTGAATGAGCTGCGTGTCTGGAGCCGGGAGAGTTTGACTGGTGCAACGGGTGACCTGATTCGCACAGGCGGGAACGATTCATTGAGGCCATTAGAGCTTGTGGATGCAGCGGCAGACGGTAACCGTCTACTGCTACGTATATGTAATTTGCCGCCGAGGGCGTTCAGCCTGAGACTTGAAGGGGTACAGGATACACCGGAGCTATGGCTGCTCAAGGGAAGGAAGGCACATCACAATCTGCCGGAGCATGAAGTGCAAGTTCTTTAAAATTTGGGTAATAACATCTGTTCAAGAAATAAAATGTAGTGGAGTGAACAAGAGTATGTGGGATTGGGATTATTTGATTCGCGTTATGTTTGCTGGCTTGTGCGGCGCGTTAATCGGCTATGAACGCAAAAGTCGGATGAAGGAGGCGGGCATTCGCACGCATTTCATTGTCGGTATCGGCGCGTCGCTCATGATGGTAGTATCCAAATACGGTTTTCAGGATCAAACAGCTTGGTCGAACCTGTCGCTGGACCCTTCCAGAATAGCGGCACAGGTCATTAGCGGCGTCGGATTTATCGGCGCAGGGATGATTTTCACACAAAAAAATAGAATCAAAGGTCTGACCACTGCCGCAGGTATTTGGACTACCGCCGGGATTGGTATTGCTGTGGGTGCTGGTATGTACGGGCTTGGCGCAGGGGTAACCCTTTTTATTTTGGCAGCACAGTCTTTGCTCCATAGCCGTTTTTATCAGCTTGCTACTCCGTCTACGCGGCAAGTGATTGTCCAGGTTGAAAATGAGCCGGGCGTACTGAATCGGATGAAAGAACTGCTGGAGCACAAGAAGCTGACTATTCACAGCTTTCACGCCGAGCGCATCAATAACGGCGAGCAGCTGATTATTCATATGGTTTTAAAGCTGTCCCGGTCAGAGGGGACGGAGGAGCTGTTGTCGTTGCTTCAAGAGATGGAGGGTATTCGTTCGGTAGAAACCAAATCCAATTAAACGGCTAACCGTGAAAAAGCTAAAAATAATGATTGAAAACGCTTCCTTTAGTGTATATACTCTTACTACATCACAGAGGAAGCAGCCAAATAAACGTTATAATGGAACACGATAAGCATCTTTTGTAGAACACATAAAACGACCCTATGCATACGCACAGGGTCGATATGATCTTACTTCACTTTGATTGGAGCAGGGTATTTCTTACCCAGCGTGTCCACAGTTACTTTTTTCATCGTAGCTGGCTTGATGGGTTTATCATTGCTGTCACGCTTGGAGTTCACGATGGCATCTACGACATCCAACCCGGACGTTACCTTGCCGAAAGCAGCGTATTGACCGTCAAGGTAATCCGCATCGGCAACCATGATGAAAAATTGCGATCCGGCTGAATCCAGATCCGCTGAGCGGGCCATGGATAGTACGCCGCGCGTGTGCTTGAGCGTATTGTTGACACCGTTGCTCTTGAACTCGCCTTTGATGCTGTAGCCGGGGCCGCCTGTACCGTTACCCTGCGGATCGCCACCCTGAATCATGAAGCCGGGGATGACACGATGGAAGATCGTACCGTTGTAAGCGCCCTTTTGCACCAGGGAAATGAAATTGTTAACGGTATTCGGTGCTACTTCTGGATACAGCTCAAGTTTAATCTTTTTACCGTCGTTCATGACAATCGTGACGACAGGATGGGAAACAGGTTTGCTTTTGTCTTTAGTCGCGGCAGGGGTTGTACTGCTTGTCCGGCTTGCGGCTTCTACATCAGTCGCTTTTGTGCCACATCCAGCAACCAGCACGAGCATGGTGGCCAGCAGGCATAGCATATACCAGGGACGTATCTTTTTTCGGATCATTTGTATTCCTCCTGAAGGGTTAGATGTGTAAAATTCTAAATTATAGTTTGGGGCAGCGCAGAGCACTTTTCCATTTTCTATCATACCTTTTTTTGTTGGGATTAGGAAATACGGGTTTGAATATCGTATTCTTGACCCATACTGCTGCTATTCCTAAGGAAAGGGGCAGGATCATGATGGAGGTAGACAAAAAGCTGGCTAAAGGTCTCATATGGGGGATGGCGCTCAGTCTGCCGGTTTGGGCAGGGGTGCTGTACTCGGTACAACACATCCGTGACTGGCTATAATATAATCAAGCGTGGAGATAGGCCAAAACCGGGATGGTTTTGGCTTATTTATATTTGTGCCAGTCCAAGTTGCTGTTATTCAGCAGATGCTCGAAGTTGTTGTCCAGCTTCTTCTGCTCTGCTTTTTTTGCTTCGAGGGCACGCTGCCGTTCGTCTTCCTTGCGCTTGTCCTGCTCTGCCTGGGCTTCATTGGCCTGAGCCTTGAGCTTATTCAGCACGTCCTGACTCAACAGATCCTTTAACGTAGCAGGTTTATCCTGAGCCGCTGGAGCGGGAATCGACGAATTTCTCTTTTTAGCCATGTCATCATCTCCATTCCATTCGATTATATCAGCTTCTTGGTCGTTGTTCCACGGGTGAAGGGTAAGGTTTGCTGTGGACTTTTCTAATTTAGAGGTTAATAATGGAATAAGGAGAAGGGACGTGTAGCATCATGCATCTATATTGGAAGCGAAACCTGGTCGTTTTGTGGATCGGTGTATTTTTTTGCAGCATGGCCTATTCCGTATCCATTCCGTTTTTACCTATTTTTCTGAATACGGAAATGGGTGTGACCGATCATCTGGAGCTGTGGGCTGGGATCGCTTTTGGGGTTACCTTTTTAGCCAGTGCGCTGATTGCCCCGTTTTGGGGTTCGCTCGCAGATAAATATGGACGGAAGCCGATGCTGATTCGTTCAGGCTTTAGTTTGGCGGCATTATATTTGATATGTGCCTTTGTGACTGATCCGTATGTGTTCGTAGGGGTACGGCTGTTTCAGGGCCTGCTCTCCGGGTTTATTCCTGCTGCCATCGCATTGGTCGGAACGGGCTCGCCTGAGGATAAAACAGGTTATGCACTCGGCATTATGGCAACCTCCGGGGCGACGGGTAGCATCATTGGTCCGTTGATTGGCGGCGTGGTAAGCCATTATTACGGCAATCGAAATGCCTTTTTATTCTCTGCGGGACTTGTGCTGGTCTCGGCGCTAATTGCGACCTTTGCCGCTAGAGAGGACAACTTCAAGGGAACCAGTACCCGCTCGCATGTCCGTGATGATATCAAGGAGGCCATTGCTAATCGGCCTTTGTACTTTCTGCTTATACTGGCTGGATTGAGTACCTTTTCCGTCATGATCTTGGAGCCATTGATTACGGTATATGTTCTGGAAATGGGAATTGATCGTAGTCGAGCCTCTTTAAGCTCTGGAATTGTATTCTCTGCCGTAGGCATTGCAGCGGTGTTAATGGCTCCCCGCTGGGGGCGGATTGGTGGACGGATTGGATTTGCACAAGTACTGCTGATCGGGCTGATTGGCTCGGGAGTGGGCAATATTTTGCAATATTATGTATCGAATTTTATCGGCTTTGGTGCGCTGCGATTTGGGTACGGATTGTTTTATGCTTCCGTCGTCCCGGCTATCAATGCAATGACTGTTGAGGTCACCAAACCGGAGTTTCGCGGGCGAGCCTTTAGCTTGAATCAGTCGGCGACACAACTGGCGATGATGGCAGGGCCGCTCATTGGCGGCTTGCTCGGTAGCTGGATGCCGATCCGCTGGATCTTTGTGTTAAACGGTGGAATGCTGCTGGTTGCGGCGTTGCTGCTATGGGTGAAGGGAAGGGGAGTTTTCCACGCCTCTGCCCCAAATAACGCAACGGATCGGGATGTTCGTCCTGCCGGATAGATGGAGTATAGACAACTGTTCGATGTGCATAACAAGTTTTGTTTCAAAATAGATAATTATCCCAAACCTTTACTTTTAGTAAACTTATTCATAACCCTCTAAACTAAGGATACGACAAGGAGGGTTATATAATGATAAGGGACGACATTTTGCGACAACGGTTGGAGAGAGCTCGACAAAAGCTGTATATTTTGCAAGCAAAACATGGCTTCAGTCACGCCAGCGTGCTTAGACAATCTATGATTCTGGACAAGCTCATTAATCAATATAACCGCCTTTTTTATGTGAGGATTTTGCAAAATCCTGAGGTAAAAGAAAAAAAGCCGACTGCATGAATGCAACCGACCCGGGCGAGAAACATGATAAGGTCACTCGCCCTTTTATTGTAGCACCAGGATACATAATATACTTCCCCGTTCTATTTGCTGCTTGGTTGCTGTGCACTGAGTAGGACACCTAGGATAACGACCAGGCCGCCAATAATTTGTCGCCACGAAATGGTTTCCTGCAACAATAGAACAGAGAATAATACCCCGAATATAGGTACCAAGTTCATTAATGAAACGGAACTGCTTGGTGATAGCTTGATTAATCCGTAATTGTAAAGCAAAAATGCGATAACGGAACAGAATACGCCCAGATATACTAACAACATAAACGATCCCGTTGTCGGAGCTTGCCAGCTATCTTGTTCAATGAGTGCCAGAGGTATAAAGAAGATACTGCCTGCTACGGTTTGATAAAAAGATAAAGTCACGGGCGGGTATTTGTCCACAACCTTGCGCGTCATGAAAGTATAAAATGCCCACGCAAAACCAGTTCCAATCAATATTAAATTTCCGATCAGTTCATTCTTTCCATTCGAGCTTCCGCCTACCGAGGTCAAAAAATATACCCCGATCATAGCCAGTGCAATGCCGATAATTTTATATTTGGACAGCTTCACTTTATATATCATGAGTTCAAGCAACGATGTGATCGCTGGATAGGAGGCGACAATCAATGCTGCGTTGGAAGCTGTAGTCAGGCTTACTCCTATATTCTCCATTGAAAAATAAAGAGTGATTCCCAAAACACCGCTAAATGCAATAATCGCTAAATCCTTTGGCTTAATTTTGACAAATTCCTTTCTTATAAGCAAAACAATCCCTAAGACAACAGAGGCTATCATAAATCTGGTTAGTCCCAACGTAAGAGGGGGGAACGTAGTATACGCCGCTTTTGTGGCAATAAACGATGTGCTCCAAATCAGCAGGGCCAGAATGGTAGCACTGTAATAGATACGGTTGCTGTTGCTGTTGATGGCTATGACTTTGTTCAAGTGAAATCCTCCCTGACATGATCTCATATCAAATGAAATATGAGTAGTTACTTGAGTAGCTACTTTAGTGACTACTAATAAAAAGATAGTGGGTATATCGGTTTTTGTCAAGGGGAAGTGTTATAGTAAGGTTGAACATGAATTTGAGGAGAATGCGTCATGAAACCAAATGTGTTAGAAATTCTGCGGGATCTGAATTTTACGGAATATGAAGCTAAAGCTTATGTGACCTTGTTGGAAAGCTCTCCACTTTCGGGATATGCCGTGTCATTGAATTCCGGCGTGCCAAGATCTAAAATTTATGAGGTATTATCAGGAATGGTTCATCGTGGGGACATAATGGTAAGTCAAGATAATACACCGTTATATGTACCACTCCCGCCCCATGAATTGATTGCCCAGAGAAAACGCAAAGCAGAGCAAATTTTTAATGTAGCGCAAGAGACATTGGAGCAGTATACAGCATCGTCCCAAAACAGAGAGAATATTTGGAATATATCGGGTTATGAAGCCATTATAAGTCGCATACAAGAAGGAATTAAGGGAGCCAAGCACCGTATCTTAATGGAAATTTGGAAAGAGGATGCCGAGGTATTCAGAGCTGCTTTAGAGCAAGTCGCCCGGGAAGGGGTTGAGATTTTCATTGTAGCTTACGGAGATCTTAACTTTGAATTCGCCACCATTTACCACCATGATATGAGTGAGGAGATTACGTCCGAAATTGGTGGACGATGGATTGTACTCAGCGTAGATGATCGGGAGGTTGTGGCTGGTATACTTTCACTCGGGGATGATAGCCGTGCTGCATGGACGATGCATCCGGGGCTTGTGATGCCGATTACGGAAGTGATTATTCATGATGTTTATATTATGGAAATCATGTATGAGTTTCGTGAAGAGTTGGAAGCCAAATTCGGCCCTAATCTTATCCATCTTCGCAATAAATTCGCGATGGGTCCAAATGGCAAAGGATATTATGTCCCTTTACCTGAAAAGAAGGCTTAGACGAATATGCAATGGTCCAAATGCATAAATAAAAGCTCATGGAGTGTGAATTCCATGAGCCTTTTCATTGGACGTTCCGTCCGTTATTTTACAGTTACAATCACACGTTGGTAATGTTTTAGCTGATGCTTTCCATTGTCTTGTACTTCTGCGATGATATGAATCGTATTTCCAGACTTGGCATCTGCGGGAACTGCAAAGCTTACCGTATTTGTATCGTTGCCTTGCAGGTCAATCGTATTTAATTTCTCGCCCTTGGCGACTTCTCTATGAAGTCCAAGCTGCATGTTACCTATCAATTCAGGCTTCACTTCCGCGGGTTTTACTTTAGAATCTTCATACGTATCGGCTTCAAAATATCTCCACCATTTATAGGTTAATTGATCGCCGTCCGGATCTGATCCTTCTGCATGCAGTGTTATTTTCTCACCGGGACTAGCGGTTATATCTAATCCTTCTTTAATGCTTAAAGTTGGATTATGATTGGCATCTTTATAGTCGGATGCAATCGCCCAATCTGCACGAGCTGCAAAGTCATTTTGAATATCATCAAACCATCTCATCAGAGAATATTCCGCTTCAAATTTTTTCGTATACACATCATAGTCTAACACGGTATTTCTAAATAATTTATCGTTAACCACACCGAAACGACCTCCCCAGCCACCATAGGTTGGGTTTTCCATACTCCGCAGACCGTTATCAATCAGATAGAAGAATGATGGAGAGTCTCCTTCAGAGATAAAATCATATTTATCATATTGTGGATTTTTCTTTAAATAAGCCTCACTGCCTCTTTGTTCTTCAGCCAATTCACCTGGGATCATTTTTCCATCGCCCATCAAAGCGTACATATCGAGCAATTTGCCGTGACCATTTTGGATATTCTTGAAGTTCCAATCCCCGTGTAGCTTGCTGTTGACTTCTTCCGTGTGCATTTTCCAAGCGTATGCAAAATGCCAGAAGTTAGATTGATCATTGATAATTCTGATGTTCGGCCAATTTTTTGCAATGTACTTATTGTAGCTGTCATCCTGATCCAAAATGATATAAAGAACGAGCTTATCGCTCACCTTTTTTTGGATATCAGCCCATTGAGCTGCATTTTTGTATTCGTCCTCTATGGATTTTAAAGCTCTGGCTGTCGTATTTGTGCCACCCCAGGTTTGTACATATAAATCTCTTTTATCATCATCCAGGAAGAGATTTTTAAGGAAATTAGATCCTTCGGTTTCTTTGTCCATCTCACCTTTGTATGAAATATTGCCGATCTTGGTAACGCTTTTAATATATTCAGGCTTTGGATATCCTTCGGCTTGTTTAGTCAGATTAGGGTAAATTTCTCCATAAGCATCGATCATATCCGTTACCCATTGAGTTCCAGTCCATCTGAATGGCTTTATGCCTGCTTTTTCATCACCGGCATAATGGTATACGGAACTGGTCAGTACGATACCGGACAAGTCCATTTCATTGGAATAGAGGAGGAAGCGAATAACCGAATTCATATCATCGACTTCTCCATCGGTCGTAATAACGGTTCTAGCCTTCGTCGCTTTAGCTTCTACTTTATTGTCCACTTGTTCTTTGGCCGGAGTAGCTTTTTCATCCTTTGCAACAGCAGGAGCTTTTCCGCCGCTGCAACCACTAATGATCAAAATACATATCATACCTAGTAGGAAAACGTTTAACCATTTTCTTTCTCTCATTTCTTTTCCCCTTCCTGAACGTACACATGATGTTTTTTAGGATTAAGACTATATATACATTGATGGTTTTATATCTAATTTTAGGTATAAAAAAAACCTAAATACATTATGCGCAAAAAGAAATTGAGCATACATGTATCTAGGTTTTGCCTGCATTATCAGTCACAATCCTGACTTAAATATTACATCATAATCCGAGAAAATGAAAGCGATTTATTTCACTTTGAACAAACCGGATTCTTTTACTTCGGACAGGAAATTGTGGAATTCAGGAATATTCAGCTGTTGCTGGGCATCAGACAAAGCGACTGCCGGGTTCGGATGGACTTCTACCATGATCCCGTCAGCTCCGGCAGCAAGTGCAGCCTTGGCGCAAGGGGCCAGGATGTCCTTACGTCCTGTGGAGTGGGTCACGTCGACCAGAACAGGCAGATGACTTTCCTTTTTCAAAATCGGCACGGCGGAAATGTCCAGCGTGTTGCGAGTCCATTTCTCATACGTACGAATACCGCGTTCGATCAGCATGACTTGCGTATTACCACGGGAAACGATGTATTCCGCAGCATGAAGGAATTCTTCCATTGTAGCAGCAAGTCCGCGTTTGAGCAGGATCGGAGTTCTTGTTTCGCCGGCAGCTTTAAGCAGCTCGAAGTTATGCATATTACGCGCACCAATTTGAATGATGTCGATGTATTGGATCGCTTCCTCCAAATGTCTTGGGTCGACGATTTCACTGATGGTAGCCAGTCCCAGCTCATCACCTACGCGTTTGAGAATTTGCAGACCCTCAACGCCCAGTCCCTGGAAATCATATGGAGACGTACGTGGCTTGAACGCGCCACCACGAAGAATCGGAACGCCCGCCTCTTTCAGAGCTTCACCGACTTCACGAGTTTGCTGGTAGCTTTCCACCGAGCAGGGACCTGCAACCATAACGGAGGCTTTGCCACCAACAAGCGTGTCCTTAACCTTGATGACTGTGCTATCCGGCTGGTTTTTGCGGCTAACGATCAGATGCTTTTTGTGCTCTTCTTTTTGATAGTTCAGCGAAGCCTTGAAAATATTTTTGAACAGCTGGCGGATCGTAGCGTCGTCGAATGGTCCACGGTTCGCGGCGGTCAGCTTGTCCAGCATTTGTTGCTCGCGGACCGGATCAAAGTCAGGCACCCCTTGAGCTTCCTTTAATTTACCAAGTTGTCCGGCCAGTTCAGCACGCTGCGACAGCAGCTCCAGCAATTGCAGGTTGGTAGCATCGAGCTGTTCCCGCAGCAGCTCCAAAGAATTTTCATTTGTCGACATACATAACATCCTTTCCCGAATAAAAATTGTTTTTTCTGTCAATCGATAGACCTTTTTTCAGAAAATAACACAAAAAGGCACTCGCCGCAAGGGACGAATGCCGTGGTACCACCCTAATTACAGAAGTATACATACAAGTTGTCAACGTCATTCTAGCTGACAGTAGCAACTTCTGAGCTTGATGCCCGTAACGGGGGCTTCCGGAAACCTCTAATGCAGATAAGAAAATGAATCTTATGCTGGTTCAAGGCTCGACTCGGGAGTGAATTTCAACGCGGGATTTCGGTACGCTCTCAGCAATGCGTACCTTTCTGTGGAAATCCGGTAGACGTTTACTTGTCTCCGTCCATGTCTTTGTTCATGTGATTCAAAGAGTTGTCCTTATTTTAAACAAAGTAGGTGCAGAAGGCAAGACCTGTTTGTCAGGTTCGGTTCTCGCCCAGCTTTGAATCGGTTATAATGTGAACAGCAACGGGAATCCCTGCCATCTAAAAGACGTTATATACAAGGAGGAATTATGAGCAAAATCAGAGTATCGGCGGTTCAATACCATCTGCATACGATTGATTCGTTCGAGGAATTTGCCCTTCAATCGGAGCATTATATCAAAACAGCCGAGGAATTTGGTGCAGAATTTGTTCTGTTTCCCGAGTTTTTTACGACCCAGCTCATGTCGATCGGTGACGGTCAAGGCAAGGCGCTGACCATTAACGACCTGCCGGATTTTACAGATCGCTATCTTGAATTATTCACTTCATTCGCCCGCCGGACCGGGATGCATATCATCGGCGGTACCCATGTAGTGCAACGAAACGGACGTTTATATAATACGGCACACCTGTTTTACCCGGACGGACGTGTAGTCACTCAGGACAAAATTCACATCACACCGACTGAGGTGCATGAATGGAATATGGCTCCCGGCGAGGGGCTAAGCGTGTTTGAGACATTCAAGGGTAAAATAGCGATGCTGACCTGCTATGATATTGAATTTCCCGAAATCGTACGCATGGCGAAGGCGAAGGGAGCAGATATCATTTTCTGTCCATCCTGTACGGATGATCGCCATGGCTTTTACCGGGTACGGTATACAAGCCACGCCAGAGCGGTTGAAAATCAGGTTTATGTGGTTTTGACAGGCACGGTAGGCGCTTTGCCTACAGTTGATTTTATGCGGGCCAATTATGGACAGGCGGCAGTCATTACACCGAATGATATTCCATTTCCGCCACGCGGCATTATGGTAGAAGGCGAGTTGAACAACGATATGATCGTTACCGCCGATCTGGATTTGCAGCTATTGTATGATGTGCGCGAGCGCGGCTCAGTGACCACATGGCGTGACCGCCGTACGGATTTGTACACAGACTGGAGCTAACGAAAGGAAGAGCGTCATGTATCGCAAAGAATGGTTTGT
The DNA here is from genome assembly GCF_038592985.1 of Paenibacillus sp. FSL R10-2782. NCBI lineage: Bacteria > Bacillati > Bacillota > Bacilli > Caryophanales > Paenibacillaceae > Paenibacillus > Paenibacillus sp. FSL R10-2782. The sequence continues at coordinate 1,165,392 of NZ_CP151951.1, forward strand.
CTTTGACGGAGATCGACCGTTGCGGGCGGTCATCCGTAATTATTCCATAGCCGATTATGAGGGGCTGCTGCGTATTCAGCAGGAGAGCTTTCCGCCGCCCTATCCGCAGGAGCTGCTGTGGAGCCGGGAGCAGATTGCAAGTCAGGTTGAGCATTTTGCAGATGGAGCGCTGTGTGTGGAAATTGAGGGGGAACTGGCGGGTTCGGTTACCAGTCTGTTGATGCATTATGAGCCGGAGCATCCCCAACATACATGGGAGGAAGTCGCGGACGACGGTTATATTCGTACCCATCGTGAGGACGGTAACGCGCTGTATGTGATCGACTTGGCCGTTCGTCCCGCTTATCGTAGACTGGGGCTGGGCAAGTGGTTGATTTTTTCCTTATACCATCTTGTCATTCAACTTAAACTGGATCGTTTGTTAGGCGCAGGACGCATGCCCGGTTATCAGCATCATGCCGACCAGTTAAGCGCAGAAGCATATGTAGATGCTGTGGTTTCCGGCGAGCTCAAAGACCCGGTGTTAACGTTCCTGCTTCGTTGCGGACGGGTGCCCGTTTGTATCATGCCTGATTATCTGGACGATGAACAATCGCGTAATTATGCGGCCTTGATGGAATGGCGAAATCCGTTTCATACCGATCACTGAATCACTACATCACTACATAAAAAGGAGTATGCCCATATGGAATATCATCGTATTACCCATATAGAAGACCCGCTATTTGCGAGCATGCATCAGTTAATGCAGGAGGTATTCCCACCGGAGGAAGTGCTGGAGTATAGTCTGTGGAAAGAACCGTTGGAAGACCCGGGCATCCGTGTCTTTGTCGCCGTACAGGATCAAAAGGTGGTCGGTGCAACCGAATATCGCTACTACGAGGATTTTAATGTAGCCATGACGGACTTTACGATCATTGGACAGCCAGGGCTCGGTATTGGTCGTTTCCTTTGGAAGCATCGTCAGGCTGATTTGCATTCGCTTGCTCAGGCCAGCGGACAGCGGTTGCAGGGGATGTTTGCGGAAATTTATGATCCTTATCGTGGCAATGATCATATCTTTGGCGGCGTCAAGCCGATGGACCCGTATGTACGGCGTGAGGTACTATCTCATCTGGGCTACAAACGACTGGATCTGGACTATGTACATCCATCCTGGAATAACGATGGCGTCGCTGTAGAAGGGCTGAATTTGGGCTTTATGCCCGAGGATGACAGCGTAAACGAGGTGAGCGCAGCGTTAGTGGCTGCCTTCCTGCGCCGCTACTACACGGTGTTGTCGAATAAGCCTGCGGTATGGAATGAAATGGTCGAGGGGTTGGAAGCCCAATCAATGATCGCGCTGTTGCCCTTGTAAAAAATACGAATATAGAAAGGGTGCTCCGAGCAAGCCAGCCATTCATTCATCATCTGTGTGGCTTGCGGAGGCACCCTTTTTACTTCCATAGGTGTTCCCTGATCATGCCTGGTCCTTGAGTACGGGCTTTGCCGATGCAATGCCTCGCGGAATGTTTTCGACAAGATGTTGCTCGGTATCATCTGTATTGGACTTGTCCGCAGACCTGCGGTCGTCCTCTTCCACAGGATTCAAGGCTTTGTAATGTTTATATGCCATATCCGCCTGAGACATAGGATCTTTATACATAACGGACCTCAACTCCTTTTGGTTGTAGATAATTCATTACCCTTTTGAAAGGCTCGGCAACCGTTCGTCATCATCATTCCCATCGGCGCCATTCAGTAAATCCGTGCCATGTACAAATTCCGCTGGAGCGGAAGGGTCAATAGGGCTGTCCGGGGAAAGATCATCGGCATCAGGAATGTTTTCCAGTGGAGTATCCAGTCCGTCGGTCAGGTTCTCCCAATTCTTTTCTGCATTTTGCAGGGAAGGCTCACAATCGTTGTCATGAAGCTCATCATTTATATGATCTCGGTTTGCCATCATACTCCAACTCCTTTGTTCGTTTATTGCTTATTCCGACCTTATCCAAACGGCAGAACGATTAAACCTTGGGTTAGTGTGTCTGTACGAGGCTAAAATCATGCCAAATCGGGATGTTGCCATTCCCAATGAACGTTTTTTTCCGTAACTGCTGTGATATGATAAGAGGACAGGAAATGATCATAATCAATAAAATTTGACAAAAAATGAGTAAAAAGAACATGATATCCTTCTTATGAAGAAGGTATGAACATCATCGTATAGAATAATATTATTCCAGGACGTTGAAAAATGATAAAACGCATACAATTTTGTGAATCCTACTATGTAACTTTGAGGTGCTTAACATGAGGCTTGTGCCCAAAGCTGTCACCGCCCTGCTGGCGGTCATTGTAATACTGTTGTCGATAGGTTTACCCGCCTATGCGGCCAAAACGACCCCTGAAATGGAATATCGGATACCCTCCTGGGATATGAGATGGGGAGTGGAAGGGGAGGATGGATCACTTGATGAGGTGCGGGACCCAAGCAAAGTTTGGATGCATATTAATGATGATTCACAGTTGCTCAAGCAGCCGCGGAACACTGGCTCTGCCTGGATTCGTATTCGGCTTCCAGCGTTGAATGATGAAACGCCAGCAGTGCTTTTTGAAAATATTTATGGTAGACATATTACGCTGTATAAGGACGGTATCAATTTTTATGAGTCCTATCGCGGGTACAATTATGAAAATAATCGTATTCTGATCCCGCTTAAACCGGAAGACAGCGGTAAAACATTATACATATGGACGGAAAGCAGCAAGAACAGACTGGGCATTACCGGAAATGTGATGACTGGCGATTATCGTTATTTGCTGGGAACCTTGGTCAGAATGGATGTTCTGGATATCGTACTGGGCAGCACCTTTATATTTATAGCTCTGGTGCTGCTGATCTGCTCATTTTTTCTGTTCCGTCCAAGCATGGCAATGTGGCTGTCCCTAAGCGCAATCGTGCTGTCTATTGGTCTGATGATCGTGACGTATTCACCCTTCCTGTATACGTTCTATCGCAGCTACGGCAAGCTCTATTTACAACTTTTTGATGTAGGGTTATTTATTCTGCTGCCCTCATTAGCTTACTTTTTTGAACAAAATATCAATTCAATCATACTGATTCGCAAATTTAGAAAAGTGCTGACATTTTACTCCTTGTTCTGCTTTACAATGATGATTGTGAATTTAGGGGTACAGGAGCGGTTAAACGATGTATATTATTTTTTTAGTGTAATTATCCTGTGTGTTTTACTCGTGGCATTACTTGTGTTGCTGGTATTTGCTTCGATTCGCATGGCGCTTAAGGGAGATCACGAAGCGATCATTTTATCGATAGGCTTTGCATTTTTCGCTGTCATTTCCATCGGTGAACTGACCTGGTTCTTCATCAGAGACGGACACTACAATATGATTCTGTGGAAATGGGGCGTGTTCGGCTTTGTTCTGGCACTGATTGCGATTCTGGGCAGAAGACTGGCAGAGAAGCATAAGCAGGTGGTTCGGTATTCCAGAGAGCTAGAGATGTTCAATAATGAGCTTCAGCGTTCGGAGAAAATGGAGATTATTAGCGATCTGGCTGCATCTGTAGCTCATGAAGTACGCAATCCGCTTCAGGTTACTCGTGGTTTTCTCCAGTTGATGAGCAAGCAGGAGGATGGAAAAAACAAAGACTATCTGCATATCGCGCTGGAAGAGCTGGATCGTGCCTCGGGGATTATCACCGATTTTCTGACATTTGCCAAGCCTGAATTTGAGCAGACCACAACGTTGTCCATCCTGGATGAATTTAAGCATATTGAAGGAATCATCAGTCCGATGGCTAATTTGCAAGGCGGCAAAATTTCTTTGGATATTCCCCAGGAAATCAAAGTTCGCGGGAATTCCTCCAAGTTCAAGCAGGCATTCATCAACATTATTAAAAACAGCATTGAAGCGTTGCGAGATCAGGGTCATATTCATATATGGGCTTATGTGGAAAACGGAGAAGCTGTTATTCATATTCGGGATAATGGCGAAGGGATGGATGCGCAGACCTTGTCGAGACTGGGTGAGCCTTACTTTTCCAATAAGACCAAAGGCACAGGGTTGGGCATGATGGTGACCTTCCGGATTATTGAAACGATGAACGGAAAAATTTCTTTTACAAGTGCAAAAGGGGTGGGAACAGAAGCGACCATCCGCTTCCCCGTAGCCGGATAATATCCGGCTTTTTGTGCTAGGGAAAACGGAAGGAAGCTTGCTGAACCCACCCGCATGGTGTTTAAGGATTATCAAACAAAAACAAGTTTACCACATGGAGCGTGGTTTCTGGGATGAAGCGAGCACACCGGAAGGGTCTGGAGGGATGACCAGATAAAATTGATCTGGTGTTTCCTCTAATGTTTTGATTTGGATATGATCGGGGATAACGACTCCTAACACATCACGGATTGCAGACTTGGGATCTGTCATCAGTTTTTCTCTAAAACTGGCATCCTCCCACGCTTTTTGAATGACCTGTGTTTGAAGAACTTCAGTAGCCATCAAAAATCACCCTCTCATTCAATTGGTTATATTTACCTAGACAGTATAGCACGAAAGTATCGTAAAAATCTAGCACTATTTCATATTTTTGGAGAGCCAAAAATCCAGTCCGCCTCTTCGCAAATGCGAACGTCCGGCTTCAATTTCTGCCGCCTCTTCACCCAGTTCTTCTGCGATCGAACGCGTGAACATACGCAGTCCAGGGATGGCAGGCTCCAGATGCTCCAACTGCTGAACCGCTTGATCAGCAATGCTCACGTAACTGACAAGCGCCCCGCGTACATAAATCGCCTCCCGAATTTGCTCTGGTCCCAGTCCTTCGCGATAGGCCGTCTTCTGCTCGGCGCTGATGTGGGACAAAAGGCAGTTGTAGCTATTTTCCTCTAAGTCCTCCGACCAGTCGGCCCAGTCATCCGACATTTGGAGTACAACCAGCGCTGTATCTGTCATGTCTGTAATGGTCTGAATCAGGTCGGCCCGCCCTGCGAGCAGCAAAGCACCCGTCCCAGCCATTTTTAAGGGACTGGCTTTCAGCGCCACCTGACGCCGTTCCCCCTGAAAAAAGTCCTTTGCTCCCTCAGATGTCACACTAACGGCCCATTCACCAATATACGTTTGGGCATACGTCCAAAAAGGAGAGGACGCAGGAAAAAGGTCCCGGTATACGTCCAAGCATTCAGTATAGAACAATTGGCTTAAGGCGAGTTGCGTTTTGCGATTGTCTGCTGCTGTGTCCATCACATCGTCCTGAATCAAATAATGAGCCATGACGAACACGTTGCCCAGTGACAGCTTACGGCAAATTTCGGGAGCCAGCCCGGTGAGCTCCTGCAGCCAGAACGGAAGCAAATAGCATATGTAGTTGCGCGTGCTGTCTTCCCTTAACGGATTAAAACGGGCCAGATAGTCCAAGCCCTGACGCTGAAATGGAGCAGGAAACGCGGCTGTCCGTTCTTCCGCTTGACGGAAAACAATTTCCAATTCATCTTTGTATGCAAAATACCATTCCATCGCTATCACCTGCATCTCTTATAGATAATTTTATAGCGATATCTAGTTGTTACCTGCCATTATAAAATAGATTGCAATTTTCAACATTTTGTTATTTTTACATTAAGGATTTTATGAAAATCTGTAAAGTGAATAAAAAAAGCAGAAAGAGAAAATATAGTATGAAAAAGGACGAAAGAAGGGTCTGCATCATGAAAAACCAATGGAAATTGACCGCTGCTATCCTATATGGAGGGGTGATGATGTATGGGAGTGCAGGCGCTGCCGGAGCTTCCGGTGCTGAACCGGGCAACCCGTCGCAAGCTGCCGTTCCTAATGCTACAAGCCAAGGAGAAGCTCATCAGGGGAAGGCTGCACCACAGGATCATCACAGATCAGGACATGTTCATAGACATGGACACGAACATGGACATGGACATGGTAAAGGGCCAGGCGGCTGGAATTACCATTTGAACGAGAAGATCGCCAAGCTTCTGGGTATCACTCCTGCCCGGTTAGAGAATGAACTGGGACAAGGCAAATCGTTGGCCGATATTGCTAAAAGCAAAGGCATCAAAGAGGAACAGCTCATTGATAAGCTGAAAAATGAAATGACCGTGGATCTGAAACGGCTCGTGAACCGTAAAGGTCCGATTACATTCGACCGTAAGTCCGGGGCTCCACATGAAGCCCAATTGAAGCGGGAGCCAGGGGTCACCTCAACCTCGGTTAATGAAAACTAAGCTATGTACTAAAAAAACCTTGAGAATGGCGGTTCTCAAGGTTTTCATATTCACCGGGCGGTTCGCATCGGATTCCTGCTTTCACAGGGCACCTTGGTCTGGCACAGTCCGCAGCCGGCGCCCGATTCGGCTTCACCGCCGTTTAGCACCGCAAAGTCCCGCGATGCCTGGCCATACACAAATTTCATGCAGGCGATTTTGTCATGTCCGCCGTCCTTGCTGATCGCCTGCACAGGGCAGCGGGTAATGCACACACCGCAGGTGCCCTTGCTGCACAGCAGGCAGTTTCCGGTATGGCCTGTTGACGTTCTGGAATCAGGCGGCACTTGGAGATCGGTCACCACGGACAGCAGGCGGATGGCAATTCCTTTTTCGGTGATGAAGCCGTCATTAATACTGAAGGTGCCAAGACCCGCAGCATATGCAATGTGGCGCTCCGACCAATTGGAGACAGGCCCTCCTGCGGCACCATAAATGCTGTACCAATCCGTATCCAGCGGCGCAACCGCACGGTAACCAAGGTCTGTTAAATATCCCGTCAAATGCCTCCTTGCAGACTGTACAAAATATTCATCGCCGAAGGTCCGCAGCAGCGCCCATTCTTTGGAGGCTCTATCTTTTTGTGCGCGATTAGCCTTGCGGATCGTCTCGCTGATCGGCAGCACAACGCTGATAACGGTGCCTCCATCAAAACTCCCCATTCCGAAGGAATGTTCAAATGCTTCCTGCGGCGTGGCGTGGTCGGGTCCCACCACTCTTTTGTACTCCTCAAACAAAGGATCATTGGCCCCGGCAAATTGAATAATCGGCTCCTCGTAATAAGGACTCTGTAGTTCTTCACAAACATTGCCCTTGTCTTCGCTCACATAGGTCTTCATCTCGGCTGCGATGATTTCTCTCATATCAGGTACGGATTCAACCATCCTATCCACATCCCTCTCCGTGGTTATTGTTCACCAGCAAAGCATTCTTTCCTTGATACCGCGATAAACATTTTCAATCTTTTTCGTGTATATACACGAATTGAGCATCACCTCATGTAAGAAGGTGACTGATCACAAACCCAAATTTTCAATTTTGGATAAGAGTGCGGTCAGTATCTGCAGCTCCCCATTTCCCAATGACTCCTGCAAACAACGCTGCGCCTCCTCCCAAAGCTCTGCTGCGTCGTTGTATACCGTTCTTCCATTCTCCGTCAGAGTAAGGCAGCGGTTGCGACTGCCCTCAGCAGATATATCCTCCACATATCCGCTATGCTCCAGCGCCTTCAAATTACGTACAATCGTGGTTCGGTCGAGCCGCATCTCCAGCGCCAATTCACTTACACTTGCCGATCCCAGCGCAGCTAAGTGCTTGAGCAGTGAAAATTGGCTAATATGGAGTCCGCTTGGAGCCAGATATCGGTCATATAGTCCCGTAACAGCCATCGAGGAACGGCGCAGATTGATGCAGGTACAGACTGAGGCAGATCGCTCTTGCGAAGATTGCTTGTTTTTCCTTGTCGTTGCCATAGGTTCTCCATTCTTTGCGCTGTTTCGTGTATCTACACTATTTCAAAAATAACAGGTTTTGTCAGAGAAATTTGTCACAGCAGTCGGCTCAGTCGGTCTGTCAGGACGCTTTTTTATGCTCATTTAAAAATTTATGTGTAAAATTCTTGAGAAAAGCAACAAAATTTCGATTTGATCGTCTATGTATATAGATATCATTTTAGGAAAGGCTTGGAACAAATTGTGGTAATAAATATCAATAGGCCAATACATTTTATAAAGGAGCTATTCAAATGAAGAATGTAAGAGCAAAATACGCTACTGCTTTCCTGTCGAGCATGGTGCTTGTGGGCAGCTTGAGTGGTCTTTCTATGGCTAATGCAGGAACCCAAAATCCATCAGTATATCAGTCGATAACAAAATTTAAAAAGAGTGAGAGCCAAGGCCAAGTGATATGGAAAGAAAAGAATATTACGGTAACGGCGAAGAAAACGGAGCTGAAAAATGTACCAGGCTCTGAAAAAAGCGTTATTACATCCATAACGATCCAAAAAGGAGAAAAGATCTACACAATCAAAACAGATGGTTTTGATGATAAGCTGCGTGATATATCGAGTATTTCAGTATCACCTTCAAATGATTGGCTCGCTATACAAACACGACGTAGCGCAGGGGAGACGGTGCTGCTTATGGATTTGAAAAATGGAAAGCATCAAATATTAAATGACCAGTTAAGTGCTGCTGGCAAGAAAAATATTGAAACAATAAATTCCTATAATTGGTCACCAAAAACAGATCAACTTGCTTTCTCCTACGGAGATCCTGCCAGAAGCTCCATAGCCATTTACGATTCCCCAAAAGGTACGTTTACTTTTTTACCTAGAGAAACAGATTACATTAGTACAAGTTTAATTTTATGGAATAAAAATGGAGATCAATTAAACTATATAAGTGAATATCCATCGGATCAAAAAAGACTGTATACGTACTCTATGATCACTAAGAAAGTGAAGACTGTTAAAAAAATAAGTGAAAAAGAATTTCAACAATGGTTAAAGCTTGATAAATGAGCATGTTGCAACAATCCCAAGAGGGATTTCAAATCAGCAATAGATAGATGAAACGGTTTAGTTCGTCTATCTATTGAACGAGCAAGAAGGGCGGGAGTTGCTCCCGCCCTGTTTTTTTTAAACCTCGGAAATTGTAATTTTTCCTGAACTTCCGTTTGCCTCCAAGATTTGAATCAGTGCTTTCTGATTGCTATTCGAGAGTCGGATACAGCCATAGGTTGGGCGTAATGGATACCAAGTAGCGGAAGAGCTTGGAGCAGGATCTCCACCATGGATCATAATTTCATCTCGACCGTTCTGTGCAGCAATTAAGAAATTCCCACTTACTGCTTCATTTAGCCATACACGTTTGTAGGGACCATAAGAATACTCCGAAGAACCCTTAGCATAAACTTTACATTTAGCTACACCAGTAGGAATATCTGCATTTTTACGTTTCCAGTTGGTATGGTCGCCACCGTTCGCTTCATCATTTGACCCGCGCCCCAAAGCTTCGACAGGGCCAAATACCAGTGTACCGCTGTCATTGTATACTTTCAGAATACCTTTGTAATCCCGATTAGCCGGAAAATTAGCAAGAATGTGAAAACCCATTGTTATACGCCTCCAATTGTTTTATTGAGAGTGAATTTGATGGAGTCGCAAACACCAGAATGGCTCCACATTCTTTTTTGGTGTTTGTATCAATTTCGCCCTTCACTTAGATAGGTAATTTGGAGTCGATAAATACAACGAGTTATTCGTTTTTTTTTCAGGTTCATATCGTCCTTAAAAATGTGGATAATGGTGAGCGATGCCTATAACAGCTTTTTAAGCTGGGAAATACGGCCTTGTGACACGCCAAGCCATTTGGCATAATCGCCTTGCTTGGCTGTAGGATGCTCACTCATGAGTCTTCTTAGTTGTTCAGCCAGTTTTTTTGAAGACGACCGATTTGCTCTTTTTTCTTTGAACGGTTTCTTAACAACAGGAGCAGGTATTGGACTCACACCTATGTTCCCTTTCAGATCGAGAATGCATTTTTTACATAATAATGAAGCCCTGAAATAGGTTAAAGACTCAACCGAACTGCACAAGTTGCAGGCGACTCCAATATACTTCCGCATACTCAAAAATCCTGTTTCAACATCTACATAAAACTCTAAAGGATCGCCAACATCAATACCCATAGAGGTCCGCATTTCCTTAGGAATAACAATCCGGCCTAGCGTATCAAGGGAACGTGTCATACCTGTATTCTTCAAGTGATCTTCTCCTTTCTTAACCGTCACCTGCCTGATCGAACATTTTTGGTATGAGCTGACTTACACGGGCTTTAGATGACTCTTGAGCATATATCTACAGCTTGTACATATAAGAGAACTCTTAAAATAACTTAATCCCTCGGTAGATTGACAAAACTTACAAGACTGACCAATGTATTTTTTTAGGGATAGGATACCTTTTTCTTCATCTGTGAAAAATTCTATAGCATCATTTGCACAAATATCACAGGTTATGAGTATTTCTTTGGGAATTACGAGTCTACCAAAAGCTTCTAAATTTCTTGTCATTTTTGCGGCCATCATCCAATACTCTCCTATTAGAAATATAAAAATCAATTAAATAAAAGCATTTATTGTTGTTCCAGAAGATGGTATTATCATGAGTAGAAAAAAATAATTATACTATTAGTTTCCAAACTCTATTTTTTTGTTGAAATTTGCACTAATTTAAAGTTCATGCTGAAAGGGTGGTTTATCCATGGAAATCACACCTACGATACGAGCAGAAATTCAAACCTATCTAAAACGAAAAGGCTTAACCATGACCGAGTTTGGTCGCATTATTGATTTGAATGTAGGTACAGTTAGTAGCATTGTGACGGGCAATCGTTCTATTTCTGTTCACCAATTGGATTGCATTACTGCGGGAATGAATTTACCACTGGATTATTTTTACGAACGTTACATTGAAGAGTGCATTGAAGAATCTCCACTCAACTGGAAAAAGATCTGCCCATTCCTATACCGATGCATTGAGTTAGGGCGACTGGACTGCTTGCAGCGAGTTGTAATTCTGTTGTTGGATAACCCTACTTATCCGCCGTCGCTCTTTGATGTTGCAGAAAATGTGTACAAAGACGGCTACAATGAAGCAGCGGCATACCTTTATAAAAAGGTGGCTGAAAGTGAGAAGCACCAGCATGCAGAGCGATTGGCGATCTGCCAATATCGCTTGTTCCAAATCAATATTGGACAGGATAGAACTGTAAATCTTCAAGCTGCCACCGAGTTTGCCCCTTTTGTGGATCGCTTGGACGAGATAGAGCAATTAGATGCTTTGAAAGATTTAGCAAACGTGTACAGATCATTAAGCCTGTGGGACAAGGTTCAAGAATTTGCACATCGAATGGGTCGATTGGGACAGCTCCAATATAATTTGGTTCACAACTCCAAGCGAAAAGGAACAGAGCCACGAAAAAAGCTAAGTAGGCCGCTGTTTGTATACATAACTTACGCCGAACTTCTGTGTGCTAGTGCTTGCGATGCAAAAGGAGATCATGAACAGGCATTAAAACACATTCGTCGTTATACCGATCTAAGTTGGGTGAAGGAGAAGGACCCTGATGCGCTTTATTGGAAGCGGCAATATCAGCAATGGGCGAAAATTAATACTTACGTAAACAGACTTATGTCTGGAGATGTTAGCGTCCTGTCGGATTACGTGGAGTACATAGCTGGTGAAAAAGAGATTTTTGCCGAGTTACTAAACGTCATTGAAGTAGCCAACCGATACAATGTGGATGTGGACCATATTCTACAGCGTTTTGAGTCCCAAATTGCAGCTTATCAGGAACCGTCATCTTCTGACATGTATACACAACAAGTTTTACCGGAAGAATACGTACGGTTTTGGTACAAGATAGCTAAGTACAGCCTAAATAAAGGTAGATATCCATATGGTTTCAATTGTTTAATAAACGCTTTTGAAAAAGCTGTTACAATTAATCATGTACTACTTATTGCCAATTGTGTTGGATTATTTTTTCATTTCAAAACACATGCGGCTCCTGAAACACAGGCTCAGTTCCAATCTATTTATGAGGAGGTGTGGGAAAAAAATGATCAAAAGGATGGTTTTCTTCTTGATGGTAACTAGCTTATTGCTGGTATTCACAGTACCAGTGCAAGCTGGAAACCCAAGCTATGGAATAATCCAAACTTATGGACACGTTGGTGGATCTTGATCCAAGTAATCATCTTCATATTCATTACACTGGACCAGCTTATTGCTGGTCTTTTTTTGGATTATTTTGTAATTTATTGGCTCAAAAAAGGACATGAAATATTTGTTCATTACCTCCTAAAATGAGATTCACTAGGAGGTATGCAGGATGAACAGGGATGAAACGTTAACGTTAATTCAACAAATGGAACACGCCAGACAACACTTGCATGAGCTTTACGAAGAGTATGGCTTCGGACACGCTTGTGTACTTGAGCAGTCTATGCTTTTGGATGAACTGATTAATCAGTACAACCGTATGTTTCAGACCAAGAAGCAATCTCACTATGTTTTGGGTCAAATCATTGGCAACGACGATGCTATATTCAGTCCATCCCTCCATTCCTTTTATGCAGAACTGTGATTTCTCCCTCATAACGTTTATCATTATTCTATATAATGACTTATTTTAAAATGAAATACATGTTCATGGAATAAAATGTTATTGAATTGGGGGGATACACACTTTGCATAGCGATTGGTACGATTGTCCAAATTCCTATTTAAAAATGACAATAAAAAAACTTATAATGTAAAATAATACACAAAAAAGCAGAAAGTATAGCTGCTAAATGATATTGCTGTACTTTTGGAAAATCTTTATTAGTCATGTAGCAAAATTGGAACTTATACATACTGGGAGTTGATTAATAAAGACCATTCCTGTCTTGGAAAGAGGTGGGCACTTATTATTCATTCCATTTAATTAGAGTGAGTTCAGATTAGTTTAGATAAAACAAAATTTCATGAGAGAGAAGGCTATGAATATGACAAGTATTAAAAAAGCTTCATTATTATCTGTTTTGTCTTTAGCTGTTGCCATTCCATTAACTGCTTCTGCCGCAGCTACGACCGATCTTGCACCAGCTATAACAGACACAGTACAAGTGACTCAGTCTGCAAATGAATCAACAGCTGTGAATACGCCAAAAACGGGAGATCATGTTATTACTCCTCAGGAAACTAAATCGGTGGTCAATAGAACTCTTCGTAATACAGAGCTTACAGAGGATTTTGAAATTCCCTCAAGATATGGATATGTTAAAGTATGGATACGTAATGACGTCAGCCAACCAATTAAGTTTTCCGTAAATCAAGGTTCACCATCAGGTACGCAGAAGCTTTCTGGAACTGTAAAACCTGGCCAGATTTATAGTGAAGTTAGCTCGAATGCTTGGTCTACCGGTAAGTTTTATGTGAGCCTTACCTCAGGTAATGCTTACATGTCTGGTGAACTCGCAGTTCGTATAGGTACTTCACGGGGAGAATTGTAATTATCTCATAGTTGTATTGAAGATGGATCAGGCCGGCCAATGTGTCGGCCTTTTTCATTAGAGAGGGGCTACCCTCTACACAGTGTCCTTTTTTAGTGTTATAGCATCTTTTTTTCTATGAGCCAACCTCCTGCGTGCCTTTGGAAGTTCGCTTGGAGGAAAGCGGCTGGAGCCGAAACGGCCAGGTCAAGCGCTGTTTGCCTTTCGAGCCGACAATCCAGTGGCCTCCCGGCAGATGGGCGAACAGCCAGCTAATGCCGAGAGAAACACTTGCCACGACGACAAACGTAAGCAGCGTCGCCGTAAAATGATGATCGCCCAGTGAAAGCGGGCGGGTAAAGTAGGATATGAAGGACAGCACTAGCGCATGGGCCAGATACCCGCCGAAGGAATAACGTCCGATCCAGTTCAGCATGCGGCGGAACGGCTCGGAGCGCTGGTCTTTTTGCAAATGGAGCAGCAGTCCATATAACAAAAGCAACTGTGAGACAATCAGCACAAAGGTACTTGGCTTGAGATAGGTGGAAATGTTCAGATTAATCGTATCGCCTGACAGGATCAGCATCGTGTGACCCATGAGCATGAACAGACCAATAAAGACAAATACATTCCACGGCAACGTCTGCTTAGCCAGTCCCCGCCACGTGTCCGTCATATAGGCACATACGGCGCCCAACATAAAATAGAAAAAATACATAATAAAGTTATAGGTGCGGTAATCTAACAAGGCCTGCCAAAAGGACGGCAAATGGGTGCTCCATGCAGACATGTCATAGTAGGACCATTGCAAGAGCAGAGCATAGGCCGCCGCTGCTATCAGCATTACAATCAGAACGAGGTGTTTGCGTTTTTTGGTGCTGTAGCGACGGAGGAACGTTTGTACCTGCCCGGCTGCTTTTGCAAATAAGGGAAACAAAATATAAAACTGAAAAATCATCACTACAAACCATAGATGATATCCGCTGACAGGTATAATCATTTCCTCCAACATGCCCTTGTAAAAATAAATATTTCCCCACTGCGCCGTAGACCAGTTCTGAGTAGATAGCCAATACACAACCGTCCAGCAGAGAAAAGGAACATAAATATCCCGAAACCGCCTGCCAATGTAACGGGAATAGCTAATCGATTTGTTACCGTTATAAAAAAGCAGCGCCGCAGACAGGAAAACGAACGTCGGTGTGCCAAAGCGAGTCAAATGATACAGCATTGCGAGCATAACGGAATCCGGCTGCTGGATATCGCTGCGGTAAATATATTCACCAATGCAATGCTGAAGCACGACAGCGAGGTAGGCAAGACCCCGCAGTTCTGTCCACTCCGCGATACGCGGCTTGCTCATCCATATCACTCCTTTTACAAAAGAAATCGTATACCTTCTCCATAACACAATTTAGGTATTGTAACGCAGGAACATTAGTGCAGGATTAACGCTACCTGAAAGTAAGAGGAGTGGAAGTAGTTCCAATTTGATATGATTGCGTTTACAATCTAAGTAAATTCACAACTTTGGGATAGGCCCAGAAAGGGGGGAGGAAGGGTGAAAAAAACGCTGCTGGTATATATTCTGCTGATTGCGGCTTTTGCGCTCTATGTGTTCAGGTACGAACAATCCGGGCCATTGAAGGGCACTTGGGAGGAAAAAGGACTGCGCGGCAGCATCGGAGAAACGTATATCATGATTACGTTCCAGTCCGGTTTGGAGTATTGGAAAAGCGGGCTAAAGGGCTTTGAGGATGCTGGGGATGCGTTGGGTGTGACCGTCGAGTATCGGGGGGCTACCCGTTATGATGCGCAGGAGCAGACGACCGTGATCGAGCAGGCGATTGCCCGGAAGCCCGCAGGGATTGCGATTTCCGCGATTGATCCACACTCGCTGATCCCGGCGATCAACAAGGCACTGGACGCGGGCATTCCTGTGGTGCTGTTTGATGCAGGGGCGCCGGGCAGCCGGGCTTATTCTTTTTTGGGAACGGACAATTACAAGGCGGGCGTGACCGCTGCGGACAAAATGGCAGAGCTGCTGGGACGGGAAGGCGAAGTCGCTGTTCTGACGTTACCCGGTCAGCAAAATCACGAGGAGCGTTCCCGTGGCTTTCGTGACACCATTCAGCGGCAGTATCCTGCTATGAAGGTGGTGGAAGTGGCAGATGGACGCGGAGATGCGATGATATCCCGGAATGAGTCGCTACGGCTGATGAAGGCGTATCCGAAGCTGGCGGGGATTTTTGTGACCGAGGCGACGGGAGGAACAGGTGTCGGTGAGGCGGTATTGAGCCAAAAGAGCCGTCGTCCGCTGAAAATCATTTCTTTTGATACGAATAAAGCGACTCTGGATATGATCCGTGGAGGGACGATCTCGGCAACCATTGCTCAGGGAACGTGGAATATGGGCTATTGGTCGCTTCAATACCTGTTCCATCTGCACCATCATTTGACGATTCCTGCTCCTTCCTCCTCCGGTGACAACGCCCCGCTGCCCGTACGGGTGGACACAGGAATATCCGTCGTCACACGGGCGAATGTAGATGATTATTATGCGAAATGATGATCAACGGAGATGGAAGCGTATACGCGCATGGTCGGATCAAAGGATGCAGCGTTTGCGCTTGCGCAATATGCCTTTGCGGTATCAGCTTATGCTGTTATTCCTGTTCTTTGGCATCGTACCGTCACTGGGATTGGGCCTGCTGGTCAACTGGACGGTGGAACGGATTATTGAGCGGCAGGTGGAAGACCATACGATGCAGCTCATTGGCAAGGTAAATGAGGCATTGGATACCAAAATGGAAAATTTGCAGAACATGACGTATTTGATTGGCTTTAACCCGGATATCGGGGAGTTCTGGCAAGGACGGACGCTCGCTGACGGTCATACGGGTACAGGAGCGCAGTCGGTTGCGCAGGAGAAACAACAGGAGGAACGGGCACAGGATACGCTGTATGGGATGAAGCAATTTTTACAGGGCTTTACCACGTTATATCCCGAGATTGCAGGTATTCTGATCGTGAACGAACACGGTGACTATATTAGTAACGAAATGTATGCTCGAAGCACGCGCAGCCTGACTCAAGAAGACTGGTATAAACAGGCGGCGCAGCATGCAGGTATTTTTACCGTACTGGGACAGCCGAGCCATCGTAATGTGACGACTCATGTTCAGTACAAGGATAGTGAAATGGTGTCTGTCGTCCGGTCGGTGACGGATTCGGAGACTGGACGTGTGCTGGGCGTGATTATGATTGATCTCAAGCTACGGGCCGTGTCGCAGGCTGCCAGAGATGTAACCCTGGGCAAAACCGGGTATTTAATGGTGGCAGATGCCAAGGGACGCAGCGTGTATATGCCCGATATGCCGCTGATCAAGCGTATTCCCCCGGAATGGTTTGGTGCAGGTGACAACGGGATATTTACTCGTGAAGCTGGAGGAAGGGAATTGTTGTTCATGTTCCGGGCTTCCGAGTTTACGGGCTGGAGAACGGTGGGGGTATTCCCGGCGCAGGAATCAACACTGGAGGTACGACAAATTCAATTCTACGTCGTCTCCTTTGTCTTCATTGTATGTCTGTTCGGACTGACGGCATCTTTAAGGTTGTCGCGTTCGATTGCGCAGCCGATTTTCCGGCTGATGTCCTATATGCGGACAGCAGAAACGGGGGATCTTACGGTTCGCCAATGGAGTGAGCGTGGGGATGAAATCGGGATGCTCGGCAGGAGCTTCAACCGGATGCTGGAGCAAATTCGCCGTTTGATGTCGCTTAGCGAGCTAAGGGAGCGGCAGAAGCGGGATGCCGAGCTACGCAGCCTTCAGGAGCATATCAAGCCTCACTTTTTATACAATACTTTGGACACGATTCATTGGATGGCTCGTAAAAACGGGGCAGATGATGTGTCCGACATGGTAGGGGCGCTATCCAGATTGTTTCGCCTCGGGCTGAGTAAGGGGGATGACTTTATTTCGCTACGCAGCGAAATTGAGCATATATCGAGCTATATGCAAATTCAGCAAACCCGGTATCGGGACAGACTTCGCTGGGAATTAAGCGTACCCGAGGAATTAGGGGAGCTGCTCGTGTTAAAGCTCATGCTTCAACCTGTGGTGGAAAACGCTATTTACCACGGCATTAAGGCTAGACGCGGACCCGGCACGATTGGTGTCGAGGCGCGGATTGAGGGAGATAAGCTGCTACTGACGGTACGTGATAATGGTGCAGGGATGACGGTGGAACGGTTGCGGGAGCTGCGGCATTTGCTGGAAGCACCGCTGTACTCGATGGAAGGACAACAGAAGCCAAGTGGAGCCAGTGTGAATGCGAACGGCAGGAGCTATGGCATGCTGAATGTACAGGCGCGTATACGTCTATCTTTTGGTGAGGAATATGGAATTGTATTGGACAGTGAAGAAGGGGCAGGTACCTGCGTTACGATCATTCATCCGTTGCTGCGGGATATAGCACAATTGAAGAAGCCTCATGATAAAGGAGCGGATCAGGATGACGAAATCACACACCACCGGCACCTCGACAACGACGAGTCTGACGGACAAGAACATAACGGAAGTGACGACGATGACGGCAAAACGTTATCAGGTGCTGATCGCAGATGATGAGCCGATCATTCGTGAGGGCATACGAGATTGCGTAGACTGGACGGCTCTCGGCATGGAGGTTGCGGGTGAGGCGGAGGATGGCGAAGAAGCGCTGGAGCTGGCGGTACAGCTTGGCATCGACATCTTGCTGGTCGATATGAATATGCCGTTCATGGACGGCATTGAGCTGATCCGACGACTGCGGGAAGAACGCCCGGAATGTCGGTGTCTGATCATTTCCGGTCATGATGAATTTGCGTATGCGCAGGAGGCCGTCCGACTTGGCGTGGAGGATTATATATTGAAGCCGGTCGATGCGGAGCAGCTTCACGCTGCGTTGTCGCGGCTCGGTGGGCGGCTGGATGAAGAGCGTAAGCGTGCCGCCTATGTAGAACAGGCCGCCGGGCAGATTGAGCGGAATATTCCGCTGCTGCGCCAGCGCTTTTGTCTGGAATGGCTGGAAGGGCAGAACACGGGAAAGGACGTGATGGAGCAACTGGCGTTTTTACGTCTTCCATCCCGTTCACCCGTTCAGATCGGCGTAGTGCGGTGGCCTGCGGCAGAGGCACGACAGACAATTATGCGCGAGAATGATCGCCAACTGTTTCTTTTTGCCGCTGAAAATATCATTGGCGAGCTGCTGGAGGGC
This sequence comes from Paenibacillus sp. FSL R10-2782, assembly GCF_038592985.1. NCBI lineage: Bacteria > Bacillati > Bacillota > Bacilli > Caryophanales > Paenibacillaceae > Paenibacillus > Paenibacillus sp. FSL R10-2782. Next base: position 1,183,967 of record NZ_CP151951.1, read on the forward strand.
CTGCCGCATGTGTTGTTCCGCGATGCAAACGGGCTGATCGGCATGTGCTTGTGGCAGGAGGCACCCGAAGCCATCGGCGCAACGATGGAGCAGGCTATCGGACGTTACCTGAACATAGCGGTTCATACACATGTGGAGCGAAATGCCCAGGGGCTGGAAGGTGCGGTTGATGCGTTTCAAGTGTGCCGTGATCGTGTGTACGGCGAATCGCAGCTGTCTCCACTCGTACGCCGGGCACGGCAGCTTATTCAGGAAGGCTTCGCAGACCGGGAGATGACACTGGAATCTCTCGCCTCGCGTTTACAGGTATCCGCCGTATATCTCAGCCGTGTGCTCAAAAAAGAGCTAAACGATAGCTTCGTGACCCTCGTCACACGCGCTCGTATCCGCAAGGCGGTGCAACTGCTGGATTCTACGACGTTGTCTATCTATGATATAGCAGAACGTACGGGATACGACAGTCAGCACTATTTTAGCACCGCTTTTAAAAAGACCATGGGTGTTTCCCCTGTTCAGTATCGCAAAGGCGGTGGAATGGCTGTGATCGCGTCGGATCAGGAGTGAGCTGAAAAATGTGTGTGTAATCACACCTATGCGCTTAGGGGTCTGTTACGCTGTGGATAACGAACAAATACCTATCCATATTTGGAGGAAAACGATATGTTTTGTTATCAGTGTGAACAGACGCCGAGTGGCGGGTGTACCGTAGTTGGGGTGTGCGGCAAGAATGAAACGATAGCGAGCTTGCAGGATACGATGATTTTTGCGTTAAAAGGCATTGCGGCCTATGCGACACATGCTCGACAGTTGGGCTATAGCGATCCAGAGGTGGATCGTATCACGCACGAAGCGTTATATATGACCTTAACCAATTCCAATTTCAATGTACAAGAGCATTTGGAGATGGCGATGAAGGTCGGAAATGCAGCCGTACGGATCATGGATGTGCTGGATCATGCGCATACGGATCGTTTTGGCATACCGCAGCCGATTACCGTCAGCCAGAATAAAATTGAAGGACAATGTATCGTCGTGACCGGACATAATCTGTATGCACTGGAGGAATTGCTGCGGCAAACGGAGGGTAAGGGCATTAATATCTATACCCACTCGGAAATGCTGCCTGCCCACGGTTATCCGGCGTTGAAGAAATATGCACATCTAAAAGGGAATATCGGCAAAGCCTGGTACGATCAGCGCAGGCTGTTCGAGGAATTTCCAGGCGCGATTCTCGCCACGACGAACTGTGTGATGCCGATTAAAGGCACATATGCAGACCGCTTCTTCTCTTATGAAGTAGCCGGGCTAGAGGGCGTCGCCAAGATTATGGACGATGACTTTGCACCGTTGATCGAGCGCGCGTTGGCGCTGCCAGCCGCAGATGTAGAATCTGAGCAGGTGCTTACGACGGGATATCATCACGAGACGGTCATCGGACTCGCTCCCGAGATTATTCAGGCGGTGAAAGACGGACATATCCGTCGTTTCTTCGTCATTGCAGGCTGCGACGCACCAGGTAAAGGCGGTAACTATTACCGCGAGCTGGCTACTTCCTTGCCGAACGATACGGTTATTTTAACCACGTCCTGTGGGAAATTCCGCTTTAATGACGTGGACTACGGTACCGTGGGGGACACGGGGATTCCGCGTTATATTGATCTGGGGCAATGTAACAATTCCGGCTCTACGGTGAAAATCGCTCTGGCGTTAGCGGATGCTTTTGGTTGTACGGTGAATGAGCTGCCAGTCAGCATCGTGTTGTCCTGGTTTGAGCAAAAAGCAGTTGCCATCCTGCTAGGCTTGTTCAGCCTTGGCATTCAGGATATCCGCATCGGGCCGAAGCCGCCCGAGTTTATTTCTTCTGGCGTGCTGGATGTGCTCGTAGAGCTGTTTGGCTTAAAGCTGATTACTACCGCAGAGGAAGATATGAAAGCAATGCTGGCGTTGTCGTAGGGGATTGGAATGGGAGGAACTGCAAAGTGCAGTTCCTTTTATTTTTTTCACCGTTCATCAATTCTTGCAAATATGTCCGTAAGAATCTTCAATGCCAGCTCAGTATCTTTGGATTCGCGCGTTCTTAGCAGAGTCAAAATACTTTTTACACTCGAATTTCCTTCGGCAAGCTCATCATTTTCCTTTACATATGTAAGCAACTGATAAACGCCCACGTTCAATGCCTTCGCTATTTTCTCCAGATTTTTCAAAGATATATTTCTCTCTGCACGCTCAATAAAACCGATATAACTCGAATTGAATCCTGCTTTTTCGGCTAAAGCTTCTTGGGAAAGCCCTTTAGACTTCCGAATATCTCGAATACGTGTGCCGACTAAATCTAAAAGTTCAGACATGATTACACCTCTCTATAGTTAGAAGTGTAGAGAAAGAGTTACTTCTAATTAATAACTGTTAATAAGTAAATTGAATTAAAAACTACTATATAGTAATATTTATTGTAATGCTTGTCCGATAGCTAGAAATTTGTATATTTTGATCGTTTCTTATTGGTCCTGCGATGTCCTCACTGTTCATTAAATTAAAATTCAGGAGTTGACTCCCCGTGAAAAATTACTCCTTAAGCAACCACCTACATAGTGATCCAGATTCCATACAGCCTAATCATAGCGACCCCAACATATTGAATTGCATGATGGATTTTCAAAAGCTCGCCCAATATCAGATCAAGCTTGCACAGATCATGCGCAATTATCATCAATTTCACAACTGCCTCATTCTTTGTGACCGGGCGATGTTTTCTATGGCTAAGGCCGTTTATGTTCACCGAAATCAAATCATTCTATCCTCCATTAACCTATCTATAACGGATGTGTTTAGGTTAATCCACACGGATGCTGAGCCGAGTTTGGATATGGTGCTGTTTATGGGTACCGTGCATTATCTTATTTCCGCAGAGGATAATGCACATAACAAGCCAATGAAGCTGGAGGAGGTCGATAGACTGCTTTTTAGAACGGACCATATTTTAATATGTCTATCTCGTCGAATTGTAGCTGATCCTGCTGAGCGGTATCAATCTATTTTTAAAGAAAATCAGTCCATGAAGTAGTTCAGCATTTTGCATAATTCGATTCCCAACGCTTAGAAGTGCAATATATAGACAAACTAGACCGTTTTGATCTATATATTGCTGATTTGAAATCGCTCTTGGGATTTATGCAAAATGTTCAGTTAAATCATATGGTAATAACACCCAACCTTTTCTCACGAATGATATAATGGAAAAAAGGGAGATGTTGGCTGCGACCTCAAGGCTCTACAACAGAAAGGGTGTTATTTCAAATGCCTACATACAACAAGCTGGTGCGGGACCGGATTCCGCACATCATTACGTCTCAGGGCAAGGAATGTCGGACACGTATTTTGGACCCAGAGGAATATAAGCAAGAGCTGAGAACGAAGCTTCGTGAAGAAGCAGAGGAATATTTTGAAGCGGCGAAAGATAAGGACGCGCTGGAGGAGCTGGCAGATATGCTGGAAGTCATCCGGGCGCTGGCAGAAGTACATGGGGCGAATGTGGCAGAGCTGGACAAGCTGCGGGCAGACAAAGCCGAGGCACGAGGTGGATTCCAGGAGCGGGTGTTTTTAATCGATGTCAACGAAGCTGAATGTCAAGCTCATTACAGATAATTTAGCAGATGAGCTGATCGCCGGGATACAACATGCCTCTGGGATTTATATTATGACTTCTTTTATTATGCAATCCGGGGTGAATCGCTGAGAAATTGACTTATCTGCTCTAGTAAGCCTAAAGTCTAGTCAAGTGGTACATATGGAACAAACCTATTTTCTTATATATTATGTATAGTTAACGTTTGATGATTCTTACGTACCTGTCATTGATGGGGTGTTCGTGTGAATTAATTATTCAAAAAAGCTTCTGCTGAAGTTTTGGCGGGAGTTTTTTGTTTGAAAGTATAGGATTAGAGATCGTCATATTCTTCCATTTGATGATACAATATAAACATGATTCAAAAGGACTATTTCAAATACGATGTTTCGTTTAATCAATTGTATTTCTTATATTTACGAACTTCGTGAATATTCCGTTATGTGAAATCAGCTTAAATAAGAGAGAAAGAGTGAGATAGATGATTCAAAGCAGATATTTATTTGTATCTCGTGCAGGCAAAGTTATAAAGATCGCCCGACCTAAAGATCATAAGCATAAATCTGTTCCTCAATTAGCAGGTGAGGAAGTACTTGAAGTGATCTTATATTACAGGAATAAAGACAGGAAGCCGCATAAACTACTTATGGTGGAATTTGATAGATTCCATTTAGATTCGGACGGAAATTATAAACAGACAGAAGAAGATAGAAAAAGAGCTATTCATAATTTTCTTTCTTTTGGGATGGCTGATTTGCATGAAGGAATAGAAGTAGAAGATAAGCCACTACCTATACCTGTTGCGCCGATAATTCCGACGACTGCTGAGAAAAAATCATTATACGATTACATAAATGAGAAACTACCCAGTTTTTCAGATGATGCTCCTTATGTAGTGGAAAGTAAAATTAAAGCTGCTAAAGAGAAATATGAAGAGTTTAAAAGCATGGCAAAGAAATCAAACAAGCTGTCTAAGTAGTTCGAAGAAGAAGCAGACATCACATAACATAACATAACATTCACGCTGCGGACATTCGTCCTTGGCCCGGCATGCGCCGGACACCCAGCATATGCTGGGTCGTGAATACAGAAACGTTATACGACAGAATCAAGTACAAGACTAAAAAAGATAAAGCTAAAATATCTAAATTCGTTTTGTGACGAAAATCATGAGTATAAATTTGATAAGTAGGTGTGAACAATATGATGGAAGAATATAAAGATAACAAAGTAGTAGATTTAGTAGTCGAGTTAGACTTCGATCAAAATATTGATATTTTAGTTGCTGAAATTTCTGAAATTCTCAAATATAAGAATGCTCAAATCTCCACTAAAGAGTTAGAAAACGAAACTATTGTAAAATGCATATACAAAGATCAAATCAGAAATTTCGAGAATTTAAGTTTGTTTTTGGAATTTAAATTTACGAAAGATAATTTTAAAAGTATGAAGCTCTCTCTTGAGCACCATCAGATCAACGAAAATGATTTAGATTTGTATATTTATAAAACTATACAAATGAAATTGCTAAACAGTGTATATAAAAAAAATTCTAGTAAATATACTGTTCGAATATACAAAAGCATCTTCAATAAAACTACCATAAAAGGAGTATATACAATAAATTGGATAAATAAGATTCAAATGTTCCCTCTTATGGTTTTTGAAAAAGATGAATCTTATTCGGAACACATTATTGTATTCGATGTGGAAGTTAAAGCAATCAATTTAGATCAAGCAAGAAGCATTGCATATAATATTATTTCGGATTTTACTGCCTTTCTTTCTCTGCTTATAGATGTTGGATTTCAAGACATTAGATCAAAATACATGAATTTTTTAATCAAAGGTAATTTAGGTCGAATACAATTGAATCGCCATCGTACAGGTACTTACGATGAGGAACTAAAGTTATACGTGAGGGATAATTTCTATGGTATCACGCCTGAAGATAATCCAGGGTATGATTATGGCCCAATTTATTTAGTTGCAGAGGAAATGAAGACGAAAGTTACTTATCAAACAAATAGTGACGCCTTTTTAGAAAGAATATTTAAAGATAGAGAAATAAAGAAAAAGAGCTCAATGAAAAACGAATATTCAGAAGGTTCATTTGCACAGATACACAATCCACATAATCCTATTAAAGTACCCAAAAAAATTAGAGATTATTTTCGTGAAATCAAGCAGCTTGAAGAAGAAAATATAAAAAAATATGAATCTTTCAGAAATGCATGTCGAATTTACCTGCTTGCTAAGAACACAGAACAATTTAACGAAACATCAGCAATATCCTATATGGTAGCGTCTGTTGAAGCACTAGGAAAATATGAAAAGATAGGTTTCTCTGAAATGTGTAAAAGATATTTAGGGGACGATATTGATTTAAAGTTTCTCGACTATCTGTACGGGAATGTTCGATCAGGACATTTTCATTCTGGAGAATTTGCTTTTTTAGAATATGATGTTAATTTCAATAGATCTATGGATAGTTTATATACCAAAATTATTCAAAAAAATCGTGAAGCTAAAAGTAGTTTGCGAAAGGTATTGGTAAGTTGGGTTGAAGAGAATTTAAATCTTAGAAATAATTAAATATTTTTAAATAAAGAGTCAAACAAGAAAAGAAAATTTTAGTCAGTCAGAGATGCAATTCCGTCGTATAACATAATATTCACGCTGAGGACATTCGTCCTGGGTCCGGCATCCGCTGGGGCGTGAATACAGGAACGTTATACGAAATTCTTGCATTGACCAAAGAACCGACAAAATATATTTAAAAATTTTAATATTGATAGAGAATGTCGGATAAAATATAATAAAATTATATATCCATTATTTGGGGGTGCTTGAAGTGCCTATATACGAAGCGATCTATAGAAATGAAGAAAACGAAGAATTGGTACTTATTAATACATTTGAATCTCATCCCGAGTTTGAAGTTGCGAGGAATAATTTATTTTGTGTGTTCGAAAACTGTCCTGCAAAGCTTGAGTACGTACCTAAAGGCAAACGCAAGGAGCATTTTAAAACTTGGCCTAAACATAATCATATTCAAGATTGTCTGGATTACTTTGAAAGAGAGAAGGTTGCTCAGGGCAATAAAAACTCAGCGACTGCTACAATGGCTCTCACGGATAAACATATCTCAAATATCCTTAATGAAATAAAACGTAAAAGAAAGCAGAAAGAAAATGAAGGGCAATTGCATCAGGGGAATAAAAAAACTAAGAAAAAAAGAACTAATGTAGATACATCTTTGCCCGCAACAAGTAATATTAATATTAATCCAACAACTGGTCCTGATGCTGTGCTACAGGAGGGTGAAGGTGGTTATAAAGCACCACCTGTTAGAAGGAGAAATTTAACGCTCTTAAATAATGATGATATTGGTTTTACTCGTAGTCTAGAAGATGCGACAATAGAACAGATTGAAATAGACGATGAACGGGTAGTTTTTAAAGTTTCAAATGGACAAAGACACTGTAATATTTACTTTGAAGAGTTTTTCTTTACTAATTCACCAGTAAACTTTTTGGAATTACTCAAGCAACTAAAAGAGATAGTAGATAAGAGCAACCTGAAATTTTATTTCAGTTGTGTCGGAGAAGTAGTAAAAAGAGATGATTCGGTTCATATGTTAATCAATAGGAATACTCATTTTAGAGTAGATGATCAGTATTTACCAGTATTCCTCCATACGCTCTGAATTTAAGTAACTATTCCTAGATGTACTTCTATCATTAAAGTACATCTTTTTTTTATAGTTTGGACTATTCAAGGATGGCAATAACATCGTATAACAAAATATTCACGTTGCGAGGCCATGAGGCACCTTGTGGATCGCCAGGAGTTAAGCAGCGAGGAAGCGGGATCGGGCAATTAATTCTGCGAGCCTAAGTCTCTGACCCAGTCGCTACGTTCCTTTAAGGCTCTGGGGTTCGTGAATACAAGAACGTTATACGACAGAATCAAAAACAATAGAAAAAGAGGGTCATATGGCCCTCTAAATACTAGAATTTTGTAATTCACTAAATAGTTGTAGAGCATCTTTGAAACCTTGTATGTAGATACTTCTTTCTAGGATGGATTGGAGAGAAATTTGGGCGTCTTCGTAAAGAAAAACCGTATGTTGAAGTTGATCGGGCAAAGCATCACGAAGCGTTTTAAAATATTGATCTGTCTCCGAAGAAAGCTGAGTGTACTCCTTATGACACTCCAGAAGCTCAGTATATAGTAATTCTAAACGTATTCTTATAAGCGGATCTGTTAATGATTCTAATGTATTAATCATATGTTATTCCTCCTCAAGTTAACTTTATAGAGTTATTATATAACCTTATAAAGTTAATTGAAAGATGAATATTTGACTTTATAGAGTTAAAACTTCGCTTTTCGTTGATGATTGCTAATATGGAAGATAAGATAGAATTATGGAGGGGAAAAGATGAACGTAATCAAGTGCAATATACGAGAACTCATGGCAGAACATCGAATAGATGATATAACAGAATTGATGGCGAAATCGGGCTTAAGTCGGAATTCAATCAACAAGTTGTATAGGGGAACGAATATAGAAACAACAAAGCTGGAAACCTTATTCAAGCTATGCGACACATTTAACTGCAAATTATCAGATTTAATTGAGTATGTACCCAAAGAAAACCAATAGTGAAGGCAGATTCGAGAAGTGATTCCATCGTATAACATAATATTCAAGCTTCGGCTCCTTTGGAGCCTTGGTCTGCGGATGGATTTCGGGGAGGAATTTCAGCAGACAACCCTTCGGGGTTCATGAATACAGGAACGTTATGTGAAATTCTATTGGATACCATTAAACCAAATAAATGATATAATACAACCAACCCAAAACGTCTGCAGGGGGATTAATCGTGAAGTGGCAAGGAGTACAACAAATCTTTCCGAATCAACTTGTGAAGTTCGAAATTTTTTGTTCTGAAGGGATAAATCATAAAGAATTTATAGATGATTTTTCTGAAAGTAGACATGTGAAATGAGATGCATCTGTGCAAGCACTAGATATCAGGGGCTACGCCCCTGATATGCGGACTTTGAAGATTAAATTAAGTGCTTGCTGTAACGCAATACATTCGCCCCCCCGCTGCCTAAATCTGATGGAAAAAGACGTGCGACGTCCAGCTTTTAACAGCCATCCATTCTCTCGTTCAGTGGCCTGAAGGTTTGTGTTCCCCTGTTTGCTTCTCCTGATGAAAATTGCTGTTTCTGTCCTAGTTACCGATTTTTATATAACTCTCTTGCAGTTAACAATTAATCGCCGCACTATATTCCTCCGCGTAACACATCATGCTGGATGACAAGCTTGGTGTAAGCAAACAGCTTGTTCTTCCTTAATACATAAAAGTCATCTTGTCGCTATTTTCGTCATAATGACAAGCCCGAAGTTGCATTCGGAACAAACTCCTCGCGTTTGCTCATGACCTCGATCATCATGTTGGCCCCAAGCCTGAACCCATGAATAAATGCGGCTTCGACGTGCATTCCGTCAGACATGTCACACAAGTCGAAAAACTCCTCAAGCTCACGAAATTCTTCTTCGCCAAGTCTGTTTCTCCATTGCTCCGTCATAGCTACGATTTGTCGGCCTAACTGTCGATATTCAGGATGAGACGGTACAATTGTCTCATCGGGATGAAGCTGTCCGTGGTAAAGAGCTTCCAGAATAGATTTCATGTTCATCCTCCCATAAATGTAATCGCATCGCTTGAATGAGATTCCTGCACATGGTAGGATATTTATGCAGTCTGCTTATTAAGCGATTGCGCTTAGGAAGTAGCGATGTTCTTTTCGGGACTCACGCTGCTTCCTTCTTTATTTTTGGAGATCGTCATACACCTTCTCAATCCCTTTACGCACGATATCCGAACGGGTCGTACTCAACTTCTCGGTGCAAGCATCAAGCTTACTCAAGATAGTCTGATCGACACGTATCTTAATCGTTTCGCTTTTGGGATTGTCAGATGGAGGACGCCCCATCTTTTTGGACGACATCGCTTCACCCCACTTTTCGTGTCCACAATAATCATATTATTGTGGACACGAAAAGTCAATCCATATGTTGAACTACTCATTCCTTTTCCCTCGGCAGGTTAGGCATCTTTCACACGAAACTGCTGTCTCGTGTTGAAGCAAGCACTGAATTTGGGTATCCAAATACGCTTGTTAGACGACAGGCCCCTAATACCCATGTTTCTGTTCTTTGACGAAATATGTGGCATGTTCCATTCCATGAGTACCTGTCTTTTTATATATCTTTTTAGGCATCACAAGACCAGAAACATTGATATGACCAATGTATCTCCTATTGAATGTATATTGGATGATATACCTTCACCAATTGGCGTCAAAAGTTTTTAAGATTTCAGGGTACAATAATCCTCCTTGTGGTAATGAATTTAATAATAAATTACATTTATGAATAACATTCTCAAATGATTAAATGAATCACGGATGCGTATTACGCAGACTATCACCAATAGATCATATGACCCACCGCGATATGAGACTCCCACACTATAGTATAACAATATATGGTATGATAATACAGAGAACGTCACCTGGAAAGGGAGTTGTTTGTTTGAATAATTGGATATTGTTTATTGTCTTCATAATTATTTTCTGTATTGGATTAGTTCGAAGTACCTTCAATTATTTTCATGTGTTAAAGAAGAAAAATTTCTCAATTGATTTCCTTAATAACTTCAGAGAGTTTGGCTCTCAACTTGTTCAGCAAGAACTCTTTGATTCCGAAAAATACCAATGGTTAATGATGAATTCATCCAAAATGCAAACAATGATGGGGAGTTACGGAGTAGCCTCTTATAAGCCCCCTTTCGCTAATTATATGTACAACAATTATCAACTGGTCGTAAATGGGATAAGAGAAATAAAAGATAACTTTCAAAGAGCGGCGGGCAGCTACGGACTAAGCTTTGAAAAACGTTGGGTTATTGAATCAATTAGTATGGTTGATGACGCACTTCTTACATATGTAGGTGCAATTAGTGATGCTTTAGATGAAGTAAAAAAGGATTCGAAAAATCCACTTATTTGGTTGCGCGAAGGTGTTCGGTTTATCGTAACGAGCCCAATTTCACTGATGTATTGGTCTGGATTAATCAAGTATAGGACGTACAATGTAATATCAAATAACTTCTTTGTAAAGTTACTTTCATTTCTTATTGGCATCATTGGTTTCGTTAGTTCAATCGTTACAATAGTCACGGGCTATACGCCATTTAAATCTCTTATTGGGTTTTAAATCAAGAACGATTAATATTTGGGAATTACGGATAAGTGCGTGTGTTTACTTATAGGAGGATGTGTATGTCACTATATGAACGAAACTATACAACAATTACTGATGAAGAAAGATTAATATGGGAAGATATGAAGGAACAAGAGAAAACTGGTCTAGGAAACCTACGGAAGCGAAATCTTTTCTTGAAATATCCGAAAGCAATACGTCATTATTTAAGCTTATTTCCGAATCACTATTTAGATGTTGTGGAGTTACGAGACGAAGTTAGACTACAAAATATAACTGAACAGTACCTACTTGAAATAAACAACCCAAAAGCAAACGAATTATCCATTATGAAATTTATTAAGCAAAGTAGAACTTATTTTATTATTGCTTCTTTGTTTAAAGATTATAATTTTGGACACCACGAAGCATATGTAATTCCAGAGTTTATGTTTGGAAATACTTATCGTGTAGACTATCTATTGATTGGAAAAAATTCGGGTGGTTATGAATTTATACTCGTTGAACTTGAACATCCTTATAAGGATATTACAACGAAATGTGGAGATTTAGGCAGTGCATTTCGTAAAGGGATAAAACAGATTGACGATTGGAAAAGGTATCTTATTCCCAATTTCATGACACTTGAAGAAACATTTTTAAAGTATAAAAACCCCAAAATAGATCTTCCCCGAGAATTTATTAAACCAGATATAACCCGTATTCATTACGTTGTTGTCGCCGGGAGACGTAGCCATTTTAACGATAACACTTATTGGATTAAAAGAAATAAAAGAGAAAATGAGAAGATTAATCTACTTCATTATGACAATCTATACGACTATGCTGTGGACACTATAGGTAAGTCAACATATTAGTCTCAAAACTTTTCTAAAAGGAGGGTGTGAAGGTGAAGATATCGGTAGGAATGATCCATGTTTCTACGGTAGTGGTAAGAAGTATAAAAAATGTTGCTTAGGAATAAATGAGATTAATTTTGAAAAAACAAATGATGTTGTTTGAGTTATTCAGGGTAGATTAGAACTTCACTTAACATAATATTCAGGCTGCGGCTCCGTCGGAGCCTGGGTCTGCGGGATGGATTTCAGAGAGGCATTTCAGCAGACAACCCCTGACGGGGTTCGTGAATACAGAAACGTTAGCTGAAATCGTCGAAAAACTTTTAAATAGCTTAAGCAGTTATTGTTCGATAATTCGTTGTGAAAATTAATAAAATCATACAAGGAGTGTAGATATGAAACTGGGAGCAACGTTATACATTAAGAATACAGTTGATGCCGTGGAGTTTTACAAGGATGCTTTTGGAATGAATTTGGGATATAATGAGAAATTTCCAGATGGAACGTTCATACATGCGGAGTTACTTAAAGATGGACATGAAGTATTTGCCGTAAGTGAGTCCCCAAATGATGCATTTGTTAATGTTATGTTGTCATCATCATTAAAAGAGTCGCGACCGACTATGAGTTATAGTATTAATTTTGACAACGAAGAAGAAGTAAGGAAAGCATATTCTATTTTAGCAGAAGGAGGAAAGGTGCTATTACCTATAGGGTCTCTTCCATGGAGTTCTTGTTGTGCAGAGGTAGTAGATAAATATGGTGTGTATTGGTATATAACTGTGTAAATATATCATTCCATTTTTGAGAATAATCTAAAGTTTGGTTTATATTGTTATTGTAAGTTGTTAGTAATGTTCTAATAGATTCGATAGTTTAATCGAAGAAGCGACGACTTTAGCTAACACCGTACTCACGCTACGGACCCTAACGGGTCCTTGGTCTGCAGAGGTATTTCGAGGGAGCGGAAACAGCAGACAACCCTGCTCTGGCTAAGTCCGTCGGACCCGGGGCTAACGCCCCTTAAGCCAGTGAGGGTTCGTGAATACAATAACGTTAGGTGAAATATCGGCAACCCCATAAAAACATTAAAGGCGAATGTTAAGTCCCATCATGCTTTGGTGTATAATGAAAACAAAGAAGTGCAGGAGGTATGTGTGATTGATTTTATCGAATTTCTAAAGAACCGAAGTAATCAGCAAATGGAGTCACTAATGGACGATATTATAAATGAAAACGCTGAAGCACTTAGGGAATTAGCCAAATGAAGAATATCAGTTTAGAACAAATTATTCAATTCCATACTAAGATTGTAAAGGCAACAGGTGGTTCGGTTGGGATCATGGAATGATTGAAAGTGCATTACGAAAAGCAGAAGCAACCTTCGATGGACAGGAGCTTTACGAAGGTACGATAAGGAAAATATCTGTAATTGGATACGCGTTAATAAAGAATCATGGATTTATTGACGGGAATAAACGTATAGGTGTAGCGACAATTTTATTTTTATTACGTTTAAATGGATTGTCAATAAAATATGAACAGAAAGAACTAATTGAATTAGGATTAAAAACGGCAGAAGGAACAATTAAAGAAGAGAATATTGAACAATGGATAGAAGAACATCGAGTATAGAAAGTGCTTGATGTTCTTTGCTTAATAGAGGATATTTGTAGGCAACTCAAAGAAGGCCGATACATCATCTAACATAATATTCACGCATCGGGCTATGCCCTTGGTTTGGCCGAGGAATTTCGTTATGTAAGATGGAGAGCATCTTTAAAACCTTGCAAATAGATTTCACGCTATAAAATAGCTTGAACAGAAAGGTCTGCATCATCAAAAAGGAATAGAGTCTTTTGTATATCCTCTGGTAGTAGTTCATGTAACTGCTTGAAGAAAAGATTCCGTTCGGATGAGAACTGGTTGTAGCTGGAGTTGTTTTTGATAAGCTCGCCATATAAAGATTCAATTCGATTACGTATCAGTGAATCGAGTAAGACTTCTAAAGAATTATGCATATTTGAACACCACATTGATTTAATTTTGTGAATAAAAGTTTAACTAATTGAATAAAATTTTATCATAACGAACATATAAGTCAATACATGTTGAAGATGTTTTTGATAAAGAAAATATACTTTCATATAATTAAAGAAAATTAACTTCATGTGTGAAAGGAATAACAGATGATTAGTTACAAACCTTTTCAAAAATTATTGATCGACAGGGAAATTAAGAAGCAGGACTTACTTAAAATGACAGGGATTTCGTCTGCTACAATGGCGAAGCTCAATACGAGTGAATATGTGTCATTAGAGGTAATTGATAAATTATGTACGGCTTTAGGTTGTCAACCAGGAGATTTATTGGAACACATAGCAGAGCAATGACAGATCAAGATCAAGGAAGAATTTTGGTTGATCGAAGCAGTGATTCCGTCGTGTAACATAAATATTCAAGCTGTGGCTCCGTCGGAGCCTGGGTCTGCTATATAGTCTTTTTATCTAATAGGATTAGCTGAAGTTTATTTGACCCACACGTACCTGTCATTGATGGGATGTTCGTGTGAAACAATTCTAGTAGAAGTTACTGAATTTAACTTTCTTATCTGGAAAGTAATAGGATATTTAATTAGGTAAAGAGTCTGAGCGATAAAGAAGAAATCCTTATCGTTCAGACTCTTTTTTCTTTTTATACCCATAGATGTAAGACTAAAGAAAACTTCCGATTGAGCACTATAGTAAATTTGCAAAATGTCTATCCTGCATAGCAGTACACCCTAAACACCACAGAAAGGGAGTTGCCTTGGCAATGATAGCAAATATGTTGTCTATATTTCCAAGCGATGCTGATATCAGAAATTTGTCCTACATAGAAAACGAGTATAGAAGAGCAACCTTTAAACACTTTCAAGTGTTAGGTAATAAGCTAGCAGGAGCCTTTTATCGTTTTATTGCATGCTTTGTTCCATATGTCATCAAACGCCAAACCTTTTCTAAGGGTCCCATGGAAAAGAACTTGAACGAGATGGTGCTAAAAATGATTTGAATAATATAGATCAGAACTGCGATGTAGAGAATATCTTTTGGTGAAACGACTTCGAAACCTATAATTGAAATGGTTGCCGTCCCTATAATGCTTTGTGCTACATAATTTGTAAATGCCATTTGACCAACCCGTGATATGGGTGTCAGGAATTTCACAATGTGTTTATTTTCTAATAGTAGAAATAATGTTGTTAAGTAAAACAAAGTGGTTGGAAGTGATCCTAAGCCCGTAACTGAATTTACATTGCTGCTCCCACTTTGAGAAGCATTCGAAATCCATAGTGAGAAACCAACGAATAAAAGAAATGATACCATTTGAATCCATCTAATTGGTTTAGATAATTCTTTTGTGTGTGTCAGCCAACCTGACTTCGCGGTTAAAAAACCAGCTAAAAACATAATAAAAATTTGTAAAGCGTCATTAGAAAAAATATCAAGGATAGAGGATATTTCCCCTAGAGAGGGTAAAAATATTTTTACCACCAAGGAAATGATGTAAATGGATGTCATACCAATAAGCCACTTTTTAAGTGTAGAAACCGTTGTGTGATAAAAAGGGATTAGAAACAATCCGATAATCGCGTATACGGGTAGAATGGTTCCCCAAAAGATAAACACATGAATGATTCCCAGCAGCAAGAGGATTAGTAAACGTCTAGCCATACGCCATCTTGGTTTATCTCCCCGGCTTTCGGCTCTTGAGGAAATGTATAGACCTACTCCAAATAGGAATGAAAAAATAGATTCTTTCGCAAAAAATTCATTTCAGAATTTTGACATTTTGTTTTAAGTAAAACTAAATAATGTTGAAAAAATATTTCAGTAATGTTATCATTCGATTAGAAAGCGATTTCATATACGGAAAAGGATGATGATAAAAATCATGTTAGAGCATTTGACAACAGAGACTCGCAATAAGAAGACAATGAACTTGGATGAATTAACACCTCTTGAACTTTTGGAAGTGATGAATGAAGAAGACCAAAAGGTCGCACAGGCGGTTAAGCAAGAAATTCCGCAAATTGCCAAAGCTGTTGAAGTAATAACAATGGTGCTCAAACAAGGTGGACGCTTAATTTACATGGGGGCTGGAACAAGTGGACGTATCGGCTTGCTAGATGCGGTTGAATGTCCACCAACCTTTGGAACAGCACCTGAAGAGGTAGTTGGACTAATTGCTGGAGGAGAGAGAGCGTTTATTAAAGCGGTCGAAGGTGCAGAGGACAATGAACAATTAGGGGCGCAAGATTTACAAGATATTAAGCTAACAGCCAAAGATGTTGTTGTAGGAATTGCCGCTAGCGGACGCACGCCTTATGTTATCGGTGGATTAGAATATGCCAATTCTATTGGAGCGCCTACCGTAGCCGTGAGTTGCAACAAAGATTCAGCGATTGGTAAAGTTGCCAAGATTGCGATTGAAGTCGTGAACGGACCGGAAGTGTTAACTGGCTCAACACGTTTAAAAGCTGGGAGCTCTCAAAAATTAATTTGCAATATGCTTTCCACAGCTTCGATGATTGGCACGGGGAAAGTATATGGGAATTTAATGGTAGATGTACAGTTAACTAATGAAAAACTTGTAGAACGTGCTAAACGTATTGTTATGGATGCGACAGATTGTGGTGCTGAAACAGCAGAAGATTATTTGAAAAAGGCAGATCATAAACCGAAAATTGCAATTGTGATGCTTCTTGCCGGGCTTTCGAAAGAAGAAGCTGTACAACGTTTGGAGGAATCACAAGGGTTTGTACGTCAAGCGATAAAATAATGCGAAAGTAAGAAGGGGGCATAAACATGAGTAAATATCATGATTTAGCGGTCAAAATATTAGGGGCTATTGGTGGCAGTTCAAATGTATCCGAATATACTCATTGCATGACTCGTCTTCGTGTAACTGTAGTTGATCGCAGTCGAATCGCTGAAGCGGAATTGAAGAAGATTGATGGGGTTCTAGGTGTAGTGGATGATGAAACGTATCAAATCATTCTCGGACCAGGGGTCGTGACCAAAGTAGCTGAAGAATTTGGTGAAGTGTTAGAAGGAAGTGTCTCAGAGGGTAAAAGTTCAGCTTCGGCTGAACAATTACAAGCAAAAGGCGCAGAAATGAAAGCACAACTCAAAAAGAAAAATGATACACCGTTCAAAAACTTTTTGCGGAAAATAGGAAATATTTTTATCCCCCTAATTCCTGCATTCGTTGGAGCTGGTTTAATTGCGGGTATTGGCTCGATTCTAGCGAACAATATTACAGCAGGCAACTTAGACGCCACAACTTGGCAGCAATATGTAACGATATTAAATGTAATTAAAAATGCGATTTTTAGTTACTTAGTGATCTATGTCGGCATTAATGCAGCTAAAGAATTTGGAGCTACTCCTGCGCTTGGTGGAGTGATCGGTGGGGTAACGCTTTTAACAGGTGTTACAGCTGACTTGTCCATTAATAATATATTTACGGGTGCGCCTTTAACGCCTGGGCAAGGAGGAGTTATTGGTGTTCTAATCGCAGTATGGATTTTATCAATCGTTGAAAAATATTTGCGTAAAGTTATTCCAGATGCCGTTGATATTATCGTTACGCCTACAATAGCCTTACTAGTCGTGGGGCTGATAACTATATTTTTCATCATGCCATTTGCTGGATTTATTTCTAATAACTTAATCGGAGCGATTAACTGGACGATAGAAGTTGGTGGTGCATTCTCAGGTTTTGTATTAGGGACAGCGTTTTTACCACTTGTTATGTTAGGGCTGCATCAGGTATTGACGCCGATTCATATTGAGATGATCAATAGCTCAGGGATGACGTTATTACTTCCGATGCTTGCTATGGCTGGTGCCGGTCAAGTAGGGGCATCCATTGCATTATGGATTCGTTGCAAGAAGAATAAATCATTAACAAACATGATTAAAGGTGCGCTTCCAGTTGGTATTCTAGGAATCGGGGAGCCATTGATCTATGGGGTTACTTTACCGCTAGGACGTCCTTTCATTACAGCTTGTATTGGCGGAGGTATTGGTGGTGCGGTCATTGGTTTATATGGTAACGTTGGAGCGATTGCTATTGGGCCATCTGGAGTTGCGTTAATTCCATTGATTGCGAATGGATTATGGTTGAAATATGTAATAGGGTTAATTGCAGCTTATGCTGGTGGTTTTATAGCTACTTATTTATTCGGTACACCAAAAGAGGCTATGGCAGAACAGGAATAACTGATCAGAAGTATTGAGGTGATTCGAATGTTGGGGATTTCAATTTTTGTAGCGGACCGGACGTTAGTAGAAAACATCAATTATATGAAAAAAATGAAGGAAGCAGGTTGTACAGAAATATTCACATCCCTTCATATGCCAGAAGATGATATAGAACTATTGAAGGAGAAATTGCTGGAAATCACAAACGCTGCCAAACAATTAGAAATGGACTTGATGGCAGATATTTCTGGGAAAGCATTGGAGAAATTTTCTTTTCGCTTTTTATTGGAATCGGGTGTTACAGGTTTGCGGTTGGATTTTGGATTTAGCGCCCATGATATTGCTGCCTACTCGCAAATAATGAAAATTGCCTTAAACGCTAGCACATTAACACCAGAGTTCTTAGCTACATTAAAAGATCATCATATTTGTCTTGATAATATTGAAGCTTGGCATAATTATTATCCCCGCCCGGAAACTGGGCTTGATAAAGAAACGTTTAAAGAGAAGAACAGATGGTTGCAAGCTGAAGGCATTACGACAATGGCCTTTATTCCTGGAGACGGGCTGAAGAGAAAACCATTATTTGAAAGCTTGCCTACATTAGAGAAGCATCGGAATCAATCTTCTTTTCTAGCTTACTTGGAATTAGAGAAGGATTGTGCCGTGGACAAAATTTTTGTTGGAGACTTAACACTTTCAGAATGGTCTCAGCTTCAATTTCAAAGTTATCAAGAAGGAATTATTCTTTTGCGGGTAACCAAGGAACTGCCTTATGCCTTATGGGATATTGTCCATCGGAATCGCCTTGACGCTGCTCGTGATGTGGTTCGCTCAGAAACTGCACGAACAGATGAAGAACGTTTTGTAATGACAAAAAATATTGCGCCTATGCATACGAACAAGCGACCAAAAGGATCGATTACGGTCGATAATTATTTGTATGGCCGCTATGAACATGAGTTACAGATCACATTAACGGATCTGTCGGCACATGAGGGCGTTAATGTGATTGGTCATGTGATAGAAGAAGACATTCCGCTATTAGACTACGTTAGAAAAGGCGGAAGCCGATTTTCCTTTACAACTGCTACTTAATGATTACTCCCGTCTATTTTGTTATAATAAGTAAAATAGATTAAGTAGAGGAGATAAAGACTTGGTAGTAGGAAATATGATTTCTCAAATTGAACTAGTATTAAATGAACTGCCAGAATCCGAAAAAAAAGTAGCTGAGTACATTCTTGCCAATGCTAAAGAAGTGCTGCATATGACCATACATGAGTTAGCGACGAAATCGGAGGCAAGTAGTGCGGCGGTAGTTCGTTTTTGCAGGTCGCTGGGAATAGATGGTTTCCCTGCTCTGAAAATTCGTTTATCAGCGGAAGTAGAAAATACGCAGTATGTTGGCTACTTTGATGTTGAATCGAATGAAACGGTGCATTCTATCATTGATAAAATGTTGTCGAACACAATACTGACCTTTCAGAATACGGCCAGTCAACTGGACGCGCAATCTATTGAGCAGGCAGTGAGCCTGTTACAGCAGGCAGAAGTTATTTATGTTTATGGGATAGGTGCCTCTTTTATTATTGCAGAAGATGCAGCACAAAAATGGATTCGGCTTGGTAAAAATGTATATGCGATTTCAGATCGTCATTTATTAGCAGCGTCCATGGCTACGAAATCAGAAAACGCCGTCTTCTGGGGAATTTCGTACAGCGGTGAGACGAGAGAGGTTATTCAATTAATAAAGCGAGCTAAGGAACAGGGGATAAAAACAATTAGCCTCACTCGTCCTGGTAATAACAAGCTCTCTCAGCTTGCCGATGTTTCTTTATTTACATCACGTGCGCCAGAAGCACAGCTTCGTAGTGCGGCAACAAGCTCTAGATTTGCTCAATTATTTGTGCTCGATATTGTCTTTAGCGCATATGCTTCTGCTCAGCATGATTTTACTGTGGAGCAGCTAGCGAAGACAAGGAAAATGATTGAGGTTTTGTATGATTAATGTTTTGATTAGAAGCTTCTTCCAGAGTATGGGGGAAGCTTTTTTTTTGTAAAGTGCTTTAAGGAGATCGAACTATTCTTCCATTTAATAGTATAATCAATGGTATTCCTTATATTTGCGAACTTCGTGAATATTACGTTATATGTACTTACTACAACAGACATTTTGAATGGAGGAGATTTTCTGGAAGCTAAAGTAATAACACTACCCCTTTTCATGTTGTAGGTTACAAAATTGAAGCAGATATTAAAGAGTTTGAGTCTGGTCTAGGTAAGAACATTTATCATTTGCTATTTGAAAGAAAAGACGAAATTCAAAACAAGAAAAATGAGAATGTGATTTTAATGCAGATTTATCCTAATGAAGCCCGATTTTAATCCCAGATGGATAGGTTTACACATATTCTTTGTTATGAAGTAAGTAAACACAAGGCGATGTTCCATTAAATATGGTAAGTCATGCTGTCACTGAAAGTAAGTATGTTACTTACACACATAAGGGACTTGAATCTGAACTCAGTCGTTCGTATGACTATGTATATGGCCAATGGATTAGAGAAACTGGAAATGAACCAAAGGATTATGATTTTGAAATTTGGGATGAAAGATTGATGAATTGTCAATAAAAGTGTGAACTCTTTAGATAGCGGATTTAATGATTCTACAAATTGAGACTTTGCCAATCGTAAGAAGGCTAAAGTCTTTTTGTGTTTTCAAAATATATGAGCGATCTCCCGATAATCTCCATTCTCCTCAAATCCAATCCCGTCCCCCCACACAAAGGTTAAAATTTTATAAAAAAAGTTCAAAACGAGCAAAGACCTTTCCCGGCTTGGAATGATACCATGTGGTTGCACATAAAAAAAGGAGAGGCGTTCATCGCCACTCTATTGTAAGCGCTATCTAATATCTACTCTAATCAGCACTAAATGACCCGCATCACATGAGGAAAGGGGAGCTTCATATGAAAAAAGGAGCTGTTGTCGTCTGGCTTCTGGTTTTGGCCTTGATGCTTTCAGCCTGTAATTTGGCAGAGAGTGGAACGGGCAGCAAGGAAAAAGGCTATGTGGGCATTTCCATGCCGACCAAATCGTCCGAGCGTTGGGTAGGGGACGGAGAGAATATGGTCCGGCTGTTTCAGGAGCAAGGCTATAAAACAGATTTACAGTATGCCGAGGACGTGGTGGAAAACCAGATTGCCCAAATTGAAAATATGATTACCAAGGGCGTGAATGTCATGGTGGTTGCATCCGTGGACGGGAATACACTAACAGATGTGATCAAGAAGGCGCACGACCGGGGGATTCAGGTTATTTCCTATGACCGTCTGATTCGGAACACGCCGTATCTGACGTATTATGCGACCTTCGACAACTTTAAGGTGGGCGTGCTACAGGCGTCATATATTGAGAAAAAGCTGGGACTCAAGGAAGGCAAAGGCCCCTTCAATGTGGAGCTGTTTGGCGGTTCGCCGGATGATAATAACGCATACTTTTTCTTTAACGGCGCGATGTCCGTCCTCAAGCCATACATTGATTCGGGCAAATTGGTCGTACGCAGCAAGCAAATGACGATGGCACAGATTGCTACGCTGCGGTGGGACGGAGCTTTGGCCCAGTCGCGGATGGATAATCTGCTGAGTGCCTACTATTCGGGAGCCAATCTGGACGCGGTGTTATCCCCGTATGATGGGATTAGCATCGGTATTATTTCATCCCTCAAAGGGGTTGGCTACGGATCAGCGAACAAGCCGCTGCCGATCATTACGGGGCAGGATGCGGAGCTGGCTTCGATCAAGTCGATTGTGGCCGGGGAGCAGACGCAAACTATATTCAAGGATACTCGCAAGCTGGCTGAGCAGACGGTTGTGATGGCCAACAGCATTTTACAGGGCAAGCAAGCAGAAGTGAATGATGCCAAATCATATAACAACGGAATAAAGGTAGTTCCTGCTTATTTGCTTGACCCGATCTCGGTGGATCGGACGAATGTCGAGAAGGATATTGTGGGGAGTCATTATTACACCAAGGAGCAAATCGGACTGAAATAAGAGCAGGCTATTCAAACCGAAAGGAGTGTACCCCATGACTGGAATCATTTTGGAAATGAAGGGAATTACCAAGACCTTTCCTGGCGTGAAGGCGTTGGAAAATGTAAACCTCAAGGTCAAGGAAGGCGAAATCCATTCCCTGTGTGGTGAGAACGGTGCGGGCAAATCGACGCTGATGAAGGTACTCAGTGGTGTATATCCGCATGGAACCTACGAAGGGGATATTATTTTCCAGGGTAAAACATGCGAGTTCAAGGACATCAAGCAGAGCGAGGAATTGGGTATTGTCATTATCCATCAGGAGCTGGCGCTGATCCCGTATCTCTCGATTGCGGAAAATATTTATCTGGGCAATGAACGCGCCAGCGGCGGCGTGATTGATTGGAAAGAGACTTTTGTGGGCACACGCGAGCTGCTGTCCAAGGTGGGTCTGAGCGAAAATCCCAATACATTAGTTACGAACATCGGGGTCGGGAAGCAGCAACTGGTTGAAATTGCGAAAGCGCTCTCTAAAAAGGTGAAGCTGCTCATTCTCGATGAGCCGACAGCGGCGTTGAATGAGGACGACAGCGAAAACCTGCTAAATTTGATGCTTGAATTTAAAAGACAAGGCATTTCCTGCATTCTCATCTCCCACAAGCTGAATGAGGTCGCCAAGGTATCTGATTCGATCACGATTTTGCGGGACGGGAAGACGATTGAGACGCTGGATATGAAAAAAGATCAGGTCACAGAGGACCGGATTATTAGCGGGATGGTTGGACGTGATCTGACCAGCCGTTACCCGGAGCGCCATGCGGAAATTGGCAAGGTCATTTTGGAAGTGAAGGATTGGACGGTGTATCACGAGCATCATGCGGAGCGCAAGGTGCTGGAACAGGTGAATCTCAACATTCGGCGTGGCGAAATTGTCGGCATTGCCGGGCTGATGGGAGCGGGACGGACGGAGCTGGCGATGAGTATTTTTGGCAAATCGTATGGACGCAATATCTCCGGGCAACTGATCAAGGACGGCAAGCCGATCCAGAACAACACGGTAACAGACGCGATCAACAACGGCTTCGCCTATGTAACCGAGGATCGCAAGGAGTATGGCCTTATTCTGATGGACGATATCAAGCGCAATATTTCGCTGACCGGCCTGAACAAGCTGACGAAGGGCGCTGTCGTCAATGAGCAGGAGGAAGTCGTTGTTGCAGAGGAAATGAAGAAGAGCATGAACATCAAAGCGCCGAGCATTTTACAGAAAACAGGCAATCTGAGCGGTGGCAATCAGCAGAAGGTGGTACTGAGCAAATGGATTTTTGCCGGGCCGGACATTCTGATTCTGGATGAGCCGACGCGGGGCATTGATGTGGGCGCCAAATATGAAATTTATACGATTATTCATCGACTTGCCGCCGAAGGCAAGGGTGTGCTGGTTATTTCGTCCGAGCTGCCAGAGGTACTGGGCTTGTGTGACCGGATTTACGTCATGAACGCCGGGCGGATTACGGGAGAGGTTAGCCGTGAGGACGCGTCGCAGGAAACATTGATGAGATATATGACCAAGTCGGGAGGCGTGAAGCATGGAAACCATAACTAAATTATTTAAAAATAACATCCGCCAATATGGCATGATGATTGCGCTGGTCGTCATTATGATCCTGTTCGAGGTGCTGACGGGCGGCCTGCTGTTGAAGCCGATTAATATTACAAATCTGATTCTGCAAAACAGCTACATTCTTGTGCTCGCTATCGGGATGGTGCTGGTCATCATCACGGGGCATATTGATTTGTCTGTCGGCTCGATCGCCGCTTTTGTCGGGGCAGTGGCCGCCATCATGATGGTGGATTGGCAGCTTCCGGCGTGGATCGCCGTGATTGCAGCCTTGGTAGTCGGAGCGCTGATCGGCGCATGGCAAGGGTTCTGGGTCGCCTATGTGCGGATTCCGGCCTTTATCGTGACGTTGGCAGGGATGCTGCTCTTCCGTGGCTTGACGATGATTGTACTGGAAGGTCAATCCATCTCTCCTTTTCCGGGTGGCTTTCAGAAAATCAGTTCAGGCTTCCTGCCTGATTTTGCTTCCTCGGGTTATAACCTGGTATCGGTCATTGTTGGCATCGCGCTCACGGTATGGTTTATCGTCAACGAACTCCGCGAACGCCGTTCCCAGCTTAAATACGGCTTCGAGGTTCCGTCACAGTTTCTATTTGTACTCAAGCTGATTGTGGTGGCTGCTGTCATCAATCTGTTCACCTTTATGCTCGCAAGCTATGCGGGGATTCCGAACATTCTCGTATTGCTGTTCATTCTGATCGTCGTATACTCCTTCGTCATGAACCGCACGGTTATGGGCCGACATGTGTATGCGCTGGGCGGGAATGAAAAGGCGGCGGGTCTGTCCGGTGTCAAAACGAAAAAAGTAACGTTCTGGGTATTCGTCAACATGGGCGTGATGGCTGCCATTTCCGGTCTGATCTTCGCTGCACGTCTGAACGCGGCTACACCAAGAGCAGGTACGAACTTTGAGCTGGATGCTATCGCAGCTTGCTTTATCGGTGGGGCTTCGGCATCCGGCGGGATCGGAACGGTTTTCGGAGCGATTATCGGTGGTTTGGTCATGGGCGTACTGAATAACGGCATGTCCCTGATCGGTCTGGGCATTGACTGGCAGCAAGGTATCAAGGGCTTGGTGCTGCTGCTGGCGGTAGCCTTTGATATTTACAACAAAAACAAAAGATCAGCTTAAGCTTTATATTCCATTGTCGTATAAAAGGAACCTCCAGTCCCACTTGAAATGTGGATGCTGGAGGTTTCTTGTTGGTTCGTTATTGAGGCAGCGGAGCTTATTTATCAGATAAGCTTTCTCCATCTACCGGAATGTGCACACGCTCACTCAGTCCTTCGTTGCGTATATGTTCAGTTAGCTCAGTTCGAGTGAGCAGACAATGATTGATCGCCTCCATATGGACAGCCACTACTTGTGTATAGGGGGCGTGTTGCGCAACCGTCGTTACATCCTGCGCTGTCATCGTAATTGGATCACCGACTGTGAACCGCGCTCCTCCGGCATTCACAATCGTCCACTCCGGATGGTACTTGTCGAGAGCTTCTGCCACTTCACTGCACCAGATAGTGTCCCCGGCCAAATAGACAACAGGCTCGCCCGGAGCTTGGAATACAAAGCCCGATACGGGGCCCATCTGTTCGCCGATTTCTCCAGTACCATGATGCCCAGTTGTGCGGATGATCTCAATCTCTCCCACAGAACCAACCACCCAAACTGGAGTCACCTGCGTAAAACCGTCAGCGGCGATCTGATCTTCATTTCCGGGCTGGCAGAGGACAGGAAGCTGTTTGTCCAGCCATTGTGCTGCTGCCGGGTCCCAGTGATCCGGGTGTAAATGCGTAACGATAACAACGTCAGGCTGTCCGAGCGATTCCCATTGCGGCGGCAAGGGAACCAACGGATTGCGACGGTCGTTCTCCGTATTCGGAATAGGCGGATTTACGCCAGGCTCGCTCAGCATCGGGTCGATCAGGAATTTTACTCCACCATATTCTAACCATAGGGTTGCATTGCGGATCAGTGTGATTTTCATATCTGGAATCTCCTTTTAAGTTGGACAGATTAATTTTTATCCGAATATGTTCGGCAGTTGTTTGTTTCTGTTACAATCATATCTGATGCAAGAAGCTACAGGCTACGGCCTGCTGAAAGGAAAACAAGAATTCTCGTTTCATCATGAAAGGAAAAATGGCTATGGAACTATTCGTACCTGATGAGATCGACCTGCGTATCCTTCATCATCTGATTGAGGACAGCTCTTTATCGCACAAGGAGATGGGTCTGCTTGTACATCTTACGGGCCAGGCGGTAGGAGCGCGTGTTCGAAAAATGCAGGATGCAGGCATCATCGAGGGCTACACGCTACGCTGGAACCCTGAAAAAATGGGGCAGACCATTCATGCCTTTATTACGGTGTTTTTGAATTCGGGAACCGTTCATAGTGCTTTCCAGGCATTCGCACGGAAGCACCCCTCTATTATTGAGATTCATCGGGTTAGCGGGGAGGGCTGTTACTGGATGCGCTTGCGCATGTCCTCACAGGAAGAGCTAAATACCATGCTTGATGAACTGACGCAGTACGGCAATTACAAGCTAAGCTTTTCGTTAGGAGAAATAAAATGATAAAAGCTCGCGGTGCTGGTGCCGGGAGCTTTTTGTTAGAGACGCATAGAGGTTAGCTATGCAGGCTCATTTTTAAAATATGCTGCAAGCCGTGCGATCCCATCTTGGTGTCGCCTTCGTCTTTAAAGCCGCATTTGAGATACAGACTTTGAGCAGGCAGATTACGGGCGTTGACACCCAGCACGACTTCACGAACATGTGGGAAATACTCGGAGATATATGGGGGCAGTAGAAGCAGCCCTTTTTTGGCGTATCCTTGTCCCTGATCTGTGTAATGAATAGAGAAGGCACGCAGCAACAGAGCTTCGGAAGTATTCGTATAGTCCGATAACTCATCTCCATCGTACAAAATGAAAAATCCAACCGGTCTTCCGGCAGCCGTAATCACGACAGGATGGCGGTGCGGGTCTTGCTTGGCCAGTGCCAGCATTTCATCCGGCATTCCGGTAAACTGCTGCTGATCCTCAGGCAAATAAAATGTATGTAAAATGGCATCATGCTCACAATGGTAAGGGACAAGCTCCACGTCAGCGGTAGAAGTAGGCTGTGAGGTAAAAAAAAGAAACCTGAACTCACCTCACTTACGTATTACCCGTTACATAAACAAGCATGGTTAAAAGGAGACGTGTACTTCTATGAAGCAGGCTGCACAATATCGTGAAAGTCAGGATCTATTGCGTCATGAGCTGAAAGCCATTGAGGCGTGGGAGAAGGCGCAAAAGGATGTTTTTTTCTGGGAAAAGCTCGGCAGATGGCCCTTTATGCTGCTGGATCGGCTGACACCTAAAATCATTAAAGACAAGCTGGAGCAATTGCTTAACGAGTTGGGAAGCTTTATTCAAAACGGCGGTAAATATCTGGTGAAAGAAGAAACGGTTCTGAATAAGCTGAAACAGACGGCCCGTGAACACGTGATTCGGCAAAATGACGCGGATTCCACTTCTGATACGCAGGATCGGCTTCATGATGGGGAAAACGCTGATTCGGACATTAGCCCTGAACCGACGTGGGGATTGAAGCAGGCGGCTGGGCTACCTCTGACGATCATGGATCAGACCGCTGACGATATGATAGCAGGCCGTGTCACCTTTGCTACCGCTCAGGGGGCAACGACAGGGATTGGTGGTGTATTGACCATCGCAGCGGATATTCCTATTTTGCTCGGCTTGTCGCTCAAAGTACTTCAGGAAATGGCCTTATGCTACGGCTTCAATCCTGATGAGAAGCAGGAACGCATCTTTATCATTAAATGTATGCAGTTCGCTTCATCCGATATTGTGGGCAAAAAGGCTGTGCTGGAGGAACTGGCCTTGTTTGATGATCCTTCACGCCAGGCGCAGGTCTTTTCCCAGATGCAGGGGTGGAGAGAAGTAGTTAATACGTACCGCGATCAGTTTGGATGGAAAAAGCTGCTCCAGATGGTCCCGATTGCGGGCATTTTGTTTGGCTCCATTGCCAATCGAAGTGCTATTCGTGACGTGGCTGAGGCGGGTAAAATGCTATACAGGAAGCGCCGTATTTTGATACGTTTAAAGGAAGAAGAGAGCTGACTGGATGATTCGGGATACAAGAGGGGGGACCTTTCTTGGCTTGCTTGGAGAATCAGGTTAGGCCATTACGAAGGTGTGAAGCGGCCGGGATGGCCGCCACACGCTTGCCTGCTACACTTCGGCTCCGTTTTCTTCCGCCCAGCGGTTCAGGGTTTTATCTGTAGGAAGCAGGAAGGTCAAAATACCGAGCAGCGGCAAAAAGCCGCACAGGAACATGATGTTCGTGATGCCTACTTTGTCGATCCAGTTGCCGAGCACGAGCGCACCCACACCGCCAAGGCCAAAGGCGAGGCCCGTGATCAGACCGGAGACGGTTCCGATTTTGCCGGGTACGAGCATTTGGGCATATACGACCGTAATGGAGAAGCTCGACAGCATGATAAATCCGATAATTGGCAGCAGAATAGCCGTCCAGAATTGGTTGGCGTAAGGCAGCAGCAACGCAAGAGGTGCGGCCAATACCATGGACAGGAAAATCATATTGCGTTTACCAAAACGATCTGCCAGTGGACCGCCAAAGAAGGTGCCTAGCGCACCAGCTCCTAGAAACAGGAAAATGTACAGCTGTGCATCAGCCAGTGGCATTTTGAACACTTCCATCAGGTAAAACGAATAGTAGCTGCCGACCGAGGTCGAGTACCACGAACGGACGAATACCAGTAGAATGAGAACAACCATGGCAAACATAATACGGTTGCGTACTTCGGGCTTCATACGGCGCGCCGCCGCTTTTTTACGTGCATAGCCTTCCGTGCGCAGCACGTTACCATACCAGCGGGCGATGAACGACTGCACCACAATCCCGGCCGCAGCAATACCTGTGAACCAGATGGCGCCAAATTGCCCCAGTGGGATAAAAATCCAGCTCGTAAGCATGGGGGCCAGCGATTGGCCTGCATTACCGCCGACCTGGAAAATGGACTGAGCCAGCCCCCGGCGGGGTCCAGCCGCCATATGGGATACCCGCGAGCCTTCCGGGTGGAAGGCAGCCGAGCCCAAACCCACGAAGATGACCGCGATGAGCACTGCTTTATAATCGGGAGCATAGGCGAGCAGCAGCATGCCTGTCAGCGTAAAGCCCATGCCGATCGGAAGGATTGCGGGCGTAGGTCTTTTGTCCGAAAACAAGCCAATGACGGGCTGCATGATCGAAGCTGTAAAATTGATGGCGAATGAAATCCAGCCGATCTGCGTGTAGCTGAGGTTCATGGATTCTTTTAAGATCGGGAAGATCGCAGGAATGACCGATTGAATCGAGTCGTTGAACAGATGAACGAAACTGATGGCAATCAGAATCGCAAAAACGGTGCCCTTCGCTTGAGGTCCCGGCAGGGGGAGCGATGGGCTCGTTTCATTTTGTGCAGCAGTTTTAGTAGTCATGGCAACCTCCGGTTAAGTATGTATATTTTAAGATATAGGAAGCGATCCGTTTGCAGCAAATGGCTGAAAGGGGGATAAAGTCCGCCTTTGCTCGGTGGTTCTTTCCCATCCTGCTGCATACTCGCAATTGCTTGATTTAGTTGGATTTTCTACACGTCACATGGAAATTAAAATCATTTTTTCTATAACAGACTAAACAAGGTGTCTCCAGAGTCCGTATATGCGGCTCTTGGGGTGCCTTTTTTTCTTTTAACAAAACCAGGCGCTTCATTTAACAAACTTAAGATATGATTCTTTATATCATACAACCTGTTGTATAGGTAATAGCTTTGTAGAGAACGCATGATGAGCACAAGAGAGGATATGATTTGAGAATGAAATTGTTAAGGAAACCATTATCAGTTGCTTTATTATCTGTACCCTTGCTTATAGGTTCCCTGGGTGGAAGTTATGCGAGTGCGGCAACTCTACCAACAACGGTAACTGCGCCAGAGCCGTCTTGGGGATATTTCGTAGATCATTATAAAAATAATAATTCTGATCATAAGACGGAAAGTTCAAATCCGACACTCGGGTTGCTTTCCGGATTTAATAAGCTTTGGACTCCAGGCACTACCTGGGATACAGGTACCAAGCTGAACAGTAGCGTACTGGATGCCAATATTCAAAAAGTTATTGATATTGCTGCTCGCCGTACTTCCAGTGAGGCAGATGCGGCTTATTTGGATGATCGCAGAAATCAGAGCTACAGTGTGATCGACGGTCTGGGTTCGCTTACCGATGTATATCGAAAGAATGCAGGGGCAACTACCACGATCAACGACATTCCAGCAGATGCACTGACTAAAAAATATGAAGATGCCGGAACCAATGCAGGCAGTACGAGTTCCGCTCTAGGCAATATCGTGAATTTGGTCAATACCATGCGTGGTGATTACTCTTCGACGAGCTCGGCCAAGGCTTATTTTAGCTATCCTCGTCCGTTTCGTTGGAGCAATAATTCAGTCGTGGTTCCGACGTTGCTTCCTGCTCAAAATTCTGATCCAAGCAAGGATGGCGGTTTTCCTAGCGGTCATACCAATGCCGCGTATCTTAGCGCTATTGCTATGGCCTATGCCGTACCAGAGCGTTACCAGGAACTGCTGACACGAGCATCTGAACTGGGCAACAACCGTATTGTTGCCGGTATGCATTCGCCATTTGATGTTATGGGAGGGCGCGTCATGGCAACTGCGACAGCGGCTGCCATCCTGTCTGATCCGGCCAATAGCAATTTAAAGAAAGCAGCTTATCAGGATGCCCACAGTACATTGTTAACGCAAAAGGGGACTGCCCCGGATCGGTTCAGCAATTACTCTGCCAATAAAAAAAGCTATACTGAACGATTGACCTACGGATTTAGTCCAATGAACCCGACCACGACTGCAATGACGGTGCCTAAGGGAGCTGAGGTGCTGCTGGAAACACGTCTGCCTTACCTGGACAGCACACAACGCCGCTGGGTTTTAGCTACTACAGGTCTTCCCTCCGGCTATCCCGTACTGGATGATGCTGAGGGATGGGGACGACTTAATCTCTTTTCCGCCGCAGATGGTTATGGGGCTTTTGCCAATAACGTTACCGTGACCATGGACGCTTCCAAAGGCGGTTT
The DNA here is from genome assembly GCF_038592985.1 of Paenibacillus sp. FSL R10-2782. Taxonomy (NCBI): domain Bacteria; kingdom Bacillati; phylum Bacillota; class Bacilli; order Caryophanales; family Paenibacillaceae; genus Paenibacillus; species Paenibacillus sp. FSL R10-2782. The sequence continues at coordinate 1,214,801 of NZ_CP151951.1, forward strand.
CAATGCTTTGGATCGCTGGCGCAACAATATCTCCGGCGTTGGAAAGCTGACCAAAAAGGGTACAGGTACGTTGAAGCTGCTGGGCAACAATACGTATTCCGGTGGTACACAGATCGACCAAGGCAGACTTGAAGGGAATTCAGAGACGGCTTTCGGAAATGGTGATGTGACGAACAACGGGGGTACGCTCACTGAGAATGTTGCTGGAAGGCTGATCATTGGCGGTAATTACAAACAATCTGCCAAGGGCACACTGGAGCTCAACCTTCAGAGTAAAAATGATTTGCTCAAAATTAAAGGCACTGCAATACCCAATGGGAAATTGCGTCTGAATTTTTCAAACAAATATGTACCAGCTAACGGTGCCACGATCATGACTTATGGTAAACGAAATGGAGCATTTACTTCCATTGAAACCACAGGATTGCCAAGCAAGTACAAAGTGAAGGTTGTCTATAAAGCTGACAGTATTCAGTTAAAAGTTACAAAGTAACAAAGTAACAAACTAGGTATATAACAATTGAAGTGCACCTTTAGAATTCATCGGATAACGGAAGGGTTATTCCCATGTCAATTCTAAGGGTGCACTTTGTTGTTTAATGATGTGGATATTAGGTTTTAAGTATCTTTACAATAGCAAATCATTGGTAGTGAAATTTCTGAAATGTTAACGGTTATCTACAGTCTCCGGGTACATATCATGATTCATCATGCGATGTTCTGCCATTTGCTCATATTTGGTTCCCGGTTTGCCGTAGTTTGTGTATGGATCAATGGAGATGCCACCGCGCGGCGTAAACTTGCCCCACACTTCGATATAACGCGGGTCCATCAGCTTGATCAGGTCATTCATCATGATGTTAACGCAGTCTTCATGGAAATCGCCGTGGTTGCGGAAGCTGAACAGGTACAGCTTAAGGGATTTGCTTTCGACCATTTTGATATCGGGAATGTAGCTGATGTAGATAGTGGCAAAATCCGGCTGTCCTGTAATCGGGCACAGGCTGGTGAACTCCGGGCAATTGAATTTTACAAAATAGTCACGGTACGGATGTTTATTATCAAAGCTTTCCAGAATGGTGGGATCATAGGCAAAGGTGTATTGTGTGCCTTGATTGCCAAGCAGGGTAACATCGGTCATTTCTTCGGGTGTTCTTCCGGTCATATTGGATAAGGCTCCTTAAGTTTAGTTTGGTAAACGAGATGGGAGTTATGGTGAATGGGGAGGTCGCTCCGCGAAGGATTTGAGCTTCCGATCGCTGTTGAAATGGGATTCTTTCTGATCATGTGAAAGATGTATAGGTTAGAATCCCATTTCAAAGGCGAACGCTGGCGCTTCTCCAGCTTCAAATCCTCCGCTCCGCTGCCGACCGCCGTTACCACCCTAAAGTCCCTACTCGTTTACATGAGGTTGGACAGAAGTGAATAAAGCTCGCTCCTTTATTAAGTAGCGCCACTTTGAGAAACCCCGTTCTCACGGACGAGGGTTTCTCTTGTTTTATAACTTTGGATGTCGAAAGTATATTTCAACGAATTGGGTGTAACTTTTGTATCACATACAGCTCATATGGAATATATTACATTGATGTGCTATACGCCGCGTTTGTTGCCCCATACGAGGGTGTGGAGCTGCGGGAGCACTCTTACGTCGTTCAGACGTGAATCGTCCATGACACGGTCAATAAGCCATTCATAACGCTGCAATAGGGATTCCGCAATCTGTTCCGTGTTCTCCGTGTTCACATCCGGGTTGCCAGTCTGGAGGAACAGCGGTACATGTGGATAGCGCTCGTGAACGGTGCGTGCATATGTGAGATCAATGTCATCGAATATGACGACCTTCAAGCTGCATGCTCCATGGTAGAATCTCGCTGACTCATTAGCGGCTTGCTCTGTGCATGCTGCGGTTGAGACGTGTGCCGCAGACCAGGACTCTCCAGCCGCCTTCCAGTCAGTAATCTTCCGATTTGACAGGCGGGCTACGATGTCATCCAGCACGTCCCAATTGGTCGACATACCAGAGCTGGGCGGCTTGGGCGACAGGGTTACCTCGTCGATATCATACAGCCATTCCTGCCAGCGGGAGCCTTGTGTTTCGACAGCGGTGGCAATGCCTTGGCTGCGCAGCAGCGTGATTAGCTCTCCAAGCTGCGGCAACAGGGCCGGGTTGCCCCCAGATAGGGTCACATGTGAAAACCGTGTGCCACCGATGGCCTGAAGCTCCTGCCAAATGTCTGTTGCGCTGAGACGACGGATCTGTTCCTTGGCGCTGCCGTCCCAGGTAAAGGCGGAATCGCACCATGAGCAGTGGTAATCGCAGCCAGCGGTACGTACAAACATCGTTTTGCGCCCAATGACCATGCCTTCGCCCTGAACGGTAGGACCAAACACCTCCAGTACAGGGATCGGGGCTGTTTTTGGGTCCCGGGAAGGTGTGGCTGTTTGTTGAGTCGTCGTAGTATTACTCATCCAGCATCCACTCCCGTCGGAATTCGGCATAGCTGGTAGGTGTTTCGAACAGCCGGACAAATTCAGTGCGTCCGCCTTCCACACGATTGCGGTAGGCTTCTGAGGTCAGGGCGGATTCCATTTGTTCGAAGATCCAGACGACCATATTTTCCGCCGTTGTATTCATGGGGGGCAGCGTCTCATTCAGATAGCGGTGATCCAGATAAGGCTCAATCCGCTCCTTCCAGATCGTTTTGATATCACCAAAATCAAGGGTCAGACCGGTTTCACCCGGTGTACCGCTAATGCCGAATACGACGATATAAGTATGTCCGTGCAGATTTTTGCATTTGCCTTCGTAGCAGTGCAAATGGTGTGCTGCATCGAACGTAAATTGCTTGCTGACCAGTACACGTTTGCGATGATAACGCAGCTGGGAGCGTTCAATGTCCGTCCCGAACTGCTGGAGCTTGTCGACGATACGAAAGGGGCCCGGCTCACGCATGGCCTTCAACCCCTTGCGACGAAACTCCGCGTACAGCCAGATACTGTTCCAGCCCGGCGCGGCGCAGTTTGCAGGCAGGGCATTCGCCACAGCCGTCGCCAATGACGCCGTTATAGCATGTTAGTGTACGGGTTCTCACAAACTCAAAGGCTTCCAGCTCATCGGCCATTTGCCAGGTTTCGGCCTTATTCAACCACATGAGCGGGGTATGAATGACAAAGGGATAGTCCATGGAAAGATTTAAAGTAACATTCAGCGATTTGATAAAAGAATCCCGGCAATCGGGGTAGCCGCTAAAATCCGTCTCGCAGACGCCTGTGATGATGTGACGGGCTCCTTTTTGCTTGGCGAGCACGGCTGCGAAGCTGAGGAACAGCAGATTGCGGCCGTCTACAAAGGTGCTGGGCAGCTCACCTTCCTGCTGAGTAATGTCAATGTCGGTGCGTGTGAGGGCATTGGGGGCTAATTGATTGAGCAGGCTCATATCCAGTACCGATTGCGGAACACCCAGCTCGTGGGCAATCCCGGCCGCTACTTCGATTTCCTGCTTGTGGCGTTGACCGTAATCGAACGTCACCGTTTCTACTTCGGCAAAATGTTTTTTCGCCCAAAATAAACAGGTCGTGCTGTCTTGGCCGCCGCTGAATACGACGACTGCTTTTTCGTTGGTAAACATAAAAAAACCTCTCGATCTTCTTGGAATGGTGTAAGACACAGGGTCTTGTCACTTGGAAGAAGGAGAGTTCTTGAACCGACTTCAACAAAAAACAGGCCTTGCCCCGCGATTATTTTTTCATGCGGAGGACAAAGCATCGTTAGTTTTTTATAGAGGGAGTTCGCGAACCTCTCCCATGCATGGAGCATGGACTTTCTTCATTTGATGTCTGCCAGAGGACAGACGCCTTCATTATAGCATGGCAGAGCTATTTGATAAACACTCCTCCAAATGGAATGACTTCCCTTAAAAAGCGTTTGATCACGCCATCGTCGTTCATATCCTGCTGGAGTCGTCGATGATGCTCACCCGCATGAAAAAGCACAGTACCGTGTCCGGTCATTTTAAAATGATAATTCATATGCTGACTGGCCAGATGGTTGCCGTACACCGTCAGCTCTAGCTTGGCGTTTTCGGGATAGGCAATGACGCTGCTTGCATCGACATACATCGGCTCTGTTGGATGAAGCTGTTCCTGGCATACCAGTCCCTGAGTCAATAGACCGATCTGACCGATGCCATCGAATTTCATTTTAATGACGTCCCGACTGAACAACATGTTTTTCATGCTCAGTAGCTTGGTACGCATATGGATACCGGAGCTGTACCAGAACAGGTTGCGAAAATCGTATAGCAGATCATCGCCTCCTTCCAGCTCAATCATTTTTAGACTGAAGCCGGGAGGAAGCGCGGCAATCAGACGACAAGTCCCTGTAAAATCGGCCTGAATCAGCTTGTGCTTGCGGTACATGCCTTTGATATTCATCAGCTTGTCACTGCGGCCTGAGCTGGGGCCACGGTAAGCGATGATTTGCTGCGGGTGAAGAACATGCAGCTTTTCGCCCTCCGCCAGATCAAGCGTTACGACCGAACCAACGCTTTCATCATGGTGTTGTCCTGCTTGTATGTCCATTCTGACCTTTCATCCTTTCAGAGAGCTAGTATCTTCCTGAACGTCGACGCATCCCGTATCGCAGCAGGCGGATACCGATAAAATAACCAGCCAGCAGAATGACGGCTGTGAGGATCAGCATCTTGTTACGGTGTGAAGCCTGATCGCGCTGAACCTGAAGATTTTTCAGCTCGGTAACGGTGTCGGTCAGCTTGCGATTTTGCTCTAATAGTTGAGCGTTTTGCTCCTGATAAGCCTCAATGCTGCTATGGGCCTTTTGCAGCTCTTCCTGCGTTTGCTTATAGCTTTCCTTGAGCTGATATACATCGCCAGGCAGCCTGGAAAATTGCTCAAAGCCCTGGTATACATCATCCCAGTAGGCGGCATGCGCTCCCGGAACTCCGGTTCCGCCAAACATAAACATAAGCGCTACAGCAGTGCAGGCGACACGACGGCAGAAAGCAAAGCGAGAAATTTGTCGTACCAAGAGATATTCCTCCTTCTGATGCACCAAGATGTTAAATGATAAGCATAATTACCCATATCTTATTGGTTACGTATAGTGTAATGATTAGGGTTCAAAGTTTAGAATAACAGGATGACAAATCCGGGAGAAATATTTACAAAAAAAGTCGATATTCTAGTTTAAGTGTACCTCAAAACGGGTATATCAAGGAAGCAGCAAGATTCCGTAATTTTCTGGCGAGCATGTACAAGAGCCAACCCTATTTGATGAAGGACAGAAATGAGTAAAAATATATTAAGCAAGAAATATAGAAGGGAAAATGAACGATGAACGAAAAAGAACAAACCTATAAAACGTTAAAAATAACGGTAAACGGAAAGCCTTTGTCGAAGGAACTGGTGGTGGACAGCATAACATTTGCGCCTGTTTCCGATATTTGCACAAAAGCGAATGTTTCTTTGGCAGAAACTACAATTTCCTAGCTTTATATATGAAGAGAGACTATAATGCAGCCCGGCTTATGCCGGGCTGTTTTTTGCGTAATTATGCAATTTTATTGGGCTAAAATGTTATTTATTGATATACGCCCCTCTTCCTACAGATTACCTGTATAATTTTCGGTAACGAACATATGTTCCCTGACAATATAGTGTCAGATAACACTGTTAATTTAGAGTTACATGTTCTTTTTAGGGGGAATTTACCAGTGTTGAAGTCAATGGTTAATGTAACGTACACATGGGATAAAGAGTCTATATCTGCGAATGGGTCCGAACAAGTAAATCTGCTGATAGAATGGGGCCATGGGGCTATACGTAAAAGAAAAGGGACTTTAATGCCGAAAACAGTTGGATGTGACCTGCAGCTTCGGTTCATTCCAGAGAGTGGAGTAAACCTATTGAAAGTAGATGGGGCCAGGCTCAGCTTTAGTCGCTCGGAAGACGGAGAATTTATGCTTGTTCACTGTGGTGATACGCGAAGGGGGAAGTATAAGCAGGCTATTTTGTCATTTTCTATACCGTCCCACTCTTCCGGAAGACATACCATTGGAATGATGGAGTGGAGCTGGCGTAAGACTAATCAGGAAAAACGGACGCTGATTCGAACGGACCAGCTCTATATCCATTACACACATCATCTTGGGCTGCTGAGCATTCCATCCAACTCAAAGGTGGCAAAATACATAAAGCTGAATGAGACGGCTCCAATTGTGAAGAAAGCATTGCGTATATACGAGAAGGGGGAACATGAGCGAGGGGCGTTTCTGCTTACCAGACAAGCAGATGGACTGCTTATACAGGCGGCGAGAACAGGAGACATGGAGTATCTGGAGGAAGCCGAATTACTTTTTTCCATACGCAATAAATGGAATGGGACTTTTGGATTATTTAAAGCATGTAGTTCTAAAGACTCTACTGATAAGGAAATATCTATAGAAGATGTTCGCTTTACCGAAATTAATATTTAAAAGTAGGAAATTATGCTAGTTTATTTATGTAATATAGTGAGTCTATTTTACTATCTTTTTGTAAAGGAGAGACTTCCTTGACTGATCGGTTGATACGGTTAATGCGGATTATTACTATTGTTCAGGCAAATCCGGGAATATTGGCAAGAGAGCTTGCCGAACGTTGTGAAACATCAGAACGCACCATTTACCGAGATATGGAGGCTCTAAGCGCTATGCATATTCCGATAGCCAATATGGGGCATGGCAAAGGATACATATTTATTAGTAACTTCGCCCTGTATCCTCTCAATTGGACGGAAGAAGAGGCACAGGCTTTTGCCAAGCTGGGGGAAGTCATGGAAACGGTTAAACCTCTTTTACCACCAGCTTTTGAAAGTGCTTATGAGAAAGTGATGGCCTCCAGTCAGAAAAAAAAGATGGACCAGACAAGCTTCGCGCAGGAAATGAAAAATATCGTCCGGCTCGGCTCGACACTTGAGCGGGAAAACCAGCCTTATCTGCTCAGGCTGATTGTTTTGGCAAGTCTTACGCAGCAGACTATTGAAGCGGAATATAGTTCGCCTCAGAATGAAGATGTATCATTGGTTCAGATTGATCCTTATTGTCTGGTTCCTCAGGATCGGCGTTTTTATATGCTTGGTTTTTGTCACAAGCAAGCCGCCATGAGAACCTTTCGGATCAGCCGCTTTCGAAATATGAGGATCTTGCCGTATACGTTTCAGAAGAATACTTCTGAAATGGAAATGTTTTTTAAGGGGACCTGGTCAGTTACCAAGGGGAACCAGAATATCCGGTTTGTGGTGAGGTTTTCTGCCGAATCTGTATATCGGGTCAAAGAAGAGGAGTTGTTCATCAAGCCTCTTCTCAAGGATTTGCCAGATGGAAGTCTATTGTTTGAGGTAACGGTGAATCATGAAGGTGAATTTCTGGACTGGCTCACTCAATATGGAGCGGAGGCGGAAATTTTGGAGCCTTTGCGATACCGCAAGCGAATGCAGGAAATGCTGCGAAACTGGGGGGCGTTTTATTCCGATAAAAGGGCAGGGAATCATGAATGATAAGGGGGATAGATCCCCCTGAACGGGCCGGGGTGCGATCCTCCTAACGGTCCTTAAACAGGTTGGCGAGATTGCCAAATGGGCTATACTGTTCCTGTTCTTCTTCCGGTGAGGAGTATACAAGCTTCGAGCCCCGGCTTTCCTCATCGTCAGAAGCGTTATTGGATAATGTGATACGATCAAAATGGTGCATGAAAACCTGAGCGGTATTCAGTGCGTCGTCCAGCGCCCGGTGCTGCTGACCATCAAAGTCAATGTTGCACAGCTCCAGCGCCTGAGACAGGCTTAGCTGACGGTACTTGCCGCTGGAACCGAACAAACGGGAGATTTGTTTTTGTATATCATTCGTATTATGAATCCAATGGAGGTCCACATGGTGGGTGCGACAATGGGATACCAGCTTCTGACGGTCATCTGGCCCCCAAGCACATAAGTAATAGGGAGAGTCCGTTCCGAGCCATGTGATAAATTGCTTCACGGCTTCAGGGAAGAGCGGGGCTGCATCAATGTCCCGTTGAGTTATACCGGTAAACTGCACGGTATCTGTAGACAGCACAGGCCGATTTGAGGGTCTGACAAAGCTGTGAAACGTGTCCGCAACGTATAAGCCATCGTCTCCCTTCATGACTTTGACGGCACCGATATCAATGATCTCGGAGGAATATCTGGCGTTACGGCTAACGGTAAACTCAAGATCATAAATAATATATTGCATTTTTGTGCTCCTTCCACACCTATAACTGATCCCGCTAGAGAACGGGATGGATGTTTTTTGCTCGAATGGCTCTTCTCCATCATACCTCCCGGTTCACATCTTGTCAGCGTCTAAAAGGCTTGCTTTTGAAAAAAAATATGCGATGTCCAAATGAGTTTGGACTATCGCATAAAAACAACCTTCTGACATACAGCAGCGTCCGAAACCATTGAGATTCCGGACGCTGCCTTTGCAAGCTTATTGAATTAGGCCGGGAGGTCAAGCTTTTGTCCCGGATAAATGCGGTGAGGATTTTTCAGCTTGTTCAGCTTTTGAAGCTGTTGCCAGGTGAACCCATATTGACGGGAAATGTCATACAGTGTATCCCCGGACTTTACAATATACACATGGCTATTTGTAGCTTGTGCAGAAGCCAGTGTCTGCTGTGGCTTCGCTGTTGGAGCTTTGGCTGGTGCAGGTTTCGCAGACGGGGTAGAGACCACTTGCGGTTTTTCCTGCACGGGTGCCGGTGTTGTGGCTGGAGCAGATGGTACAGGCTGCACGGTAGGAACGGAAGCCTTGCCGTCTGCTTTGGCTTCTTGAATGCGGCCGTCTGCTTGTACTTGCAGGCTGGCGGAGCCAACCTTTTGCATATAGCGAATCAGCGCCTCGTCAAGCGATCCGAACATACCTGCCTGCGGATATTTGGCGAACATTGTATACTGATCTCCGCCTACAGCTGTAAAGTCATTGGTTGCCAATGTGTACGTGGCATCAGGATCAAGCGTTTTTCCGCCAATCAGAATGGAGTGGACGCGACTACCCTTGGCTGCCGAGGTATCTATTTTAAACGAGATCCCTGATACTTGCGGAAAACCGCCGCTTGGCTCTGGATAGGAGGCTGTGCCATTTTCAAGTGCTGCCTGAATGTCGGAGCCTTTCACTTTCAGGGTAACAATCTGGTTGCCGAAGGGCAGCACAGTGATGATGTCTCCCTTGGTTACCGTTCCAGTCTTGATGGACGCCCGAATGCCGCCGCCGTTGGTCAGGGCCACATCTGCCCCCGAAATATCACGCATGGCATCGGTGAGCAGGTCGCCGAGGTTTGTTTCACCTGCACGTACCTTTTCACGCGCTCCTTCCAGGTCCACACTCGTTTGTGCTACAACTTCTTTGAGAATAGGCTCCTGTTCCTTCTGAATGGAAGCGATCAATGAAGTAATCTCAGCATTTGGCTGAATGTCGGCTGCTTGCGTCGAATCAATCAGCTTGGCTTGCTTTTGCGTAACCTTACCGCCGTCAACCCATAAATCAACAACGCCCAGATACTTCGTATATTCACCCGCGCTTGCGATCAGTGTACCATTGTCACCAACCAAGCCTTTTTCCAGCACCGTATGGCTGTGTCCATCAATGAAAATATCAATGCCGGGCACTTCCTTGACGACCTTAAGGCTGGTGTCTTTGCTGGATGCATCTTGTCCCAGATGACCGAGGACCACAACAACGTCCACTTTACTGCGGATTTCATCTACAGCCGCTTTGGCTTCAGCCACGGGATCGGTGAATTGAATGCCCTCGACATTTTTAGGATTTGTTTTGTATGCCGTTTCGGGTGTGGTCAGGCCGATAATGCCGATTTTAACGCCATCGACTTCTTTAATGACATAAGGCTGGAACAAACGTGTTCCATCTGTTTGCTTAATATTGGCGCTGAGTACCGGGAATTGAATTTCCTTACTCAGCTTCACAAGATGCTTCCAGCCGTAATTAAACTCATGGTTGCCTGGTACCATCGCATCATAGCGAAGCTTGTTAATGACTTTCACGATGCTCTCGCCGCTGACCAAGGTAGCGAAGGTCGTTCCATGAACCGTATCTCCGTCATCCAACAATAGTGTATTAGGATTGGAAGCGCGGTACTGGTCAATGATGCCTGCCAGCTTGGCGAAGCCCATTTCCTTGTCGTTCGCCACCACGTGGGAATGAGTATCGTTCGTATGTAGGATGGTGATGTGTTTCCCGCTGACGGGAGGAGTTGCAGTTCCCGCTGTTCCCGTACTGGCTGCCGGGTCCGCTGCTGCTGTGCCAAGACATCCGAGCAGAAGCGCGGCGGTCGTCAAGATGGACGAGAGTTTTTTCCATGAGTTCATGTTGTTCTTTCAACCTCCTATAAAATGAATGAATTAGAGAAACCGCTTACGTCCACATTTTATCAGAAGATTGTAAAAATAACTTCTATTTTATATAAGAGCACTGAAATTTTTTTGTATCAGGACTTTGCAAAATCCTCGCATATCGGTTGTTAAAGCCCTCGCCAAATTACCTATATTGAAGAGGAATGAATAAACGACAATTAGATACAAGAACTAACGTTCTGTTTTAGGGTCAAAAAAAAGGGCAGCCTCCTTGGGCAGACCGATCCGGGATAAATAGTGCTCCTGCGTTTCGTCGGTAAGCGGTGGTTGTCCTTCACTGAGTAAAAGCACAGCGAACCGATTGGCTTGCATTTCAAATTTGCCGGGAAAAAAGTAGGAATGCTCCTCCATAAAAAAGCGGCTGACGCCTTTATGAAGTCGGTCATGCCCCAATTCATGCGCACAGACGAATCGTTTCCATTCCGGTGTAAGCTCGTTGTGGATGACGATGAATCTTCTGCGCAGCTTGCGGTAATACAGCCCTTTGGTTGTGGGGCCCAGATCGCAGTAACGGATATGGATGCCCAGAGCTTCCGCAATATAGAAGGGGGAGTTCGTACGGTATTTTCGGACGAGTTTGTGAATGAGTTTGTTCATGCGCTCACCTGCTATTCCTGATCATTGCCCGCTGGGGGCGACTTAGGTTTATGCTTGTTCATCTGTTTGGCTTCCCAGAACAGACCTGTCAGCACATCCTTGATCCGTTGACGATCTTCTTTATCCAGTGGAATGCCGTCGAACATCAATTCGCCGTCTTCCTCCAGCATTTTTTTAAAATCCCGGCGGTCCTGGGAAGTAGCCCATTCTGGTACGCTGGAACGATAGGAGTCGTGTGAATGTTGCTCTACGGAATCATCGTCTCCCCAATATCCGGCGTTCTTCATCATCTCGGTATACGATACGCCGAGCGCGTCCGCTATTTTGCGGAGAGTAGAGGGTTTGGGTACTCCACGCAGCCCGTTTTCAATGCGGGAAATTTGTGAATTGCTGATGCCAGCCGCTTCTGCCAATTGGTTAATGCTCCATTGCTTGTGCTCACGCTGCTGCTTTAAGTATGTTCCAAATGCTGGTTGTTCCACAATGGCGGCCCCCTTCTGCAACAGAATAAAAGATTAGTTCCATTATACCATTAGGTAAATAGTAAAAGCACGTAATATGCCAAAAGGTATAGGGAAATAAAGCGAATTTGCTGTTTTTGAAGCTATATCGCTTTTTTTGCCGATGGATAGCTATCCTAAATAATGCTATGTTATACTTATAATACGAACAAAAGGGGAACAAATTGTAAACGTAAGGGTTGTAAGATTTAAAAAATACATCATTGTCAAAAGGCATAAGATAAGGAGTGTTGCTTTACATGAAAAATAACCTACCCGAGTTGGACAGACGCAAAACGCAGAACGCACTGGAGGGGGTATTTGAAAAATATCGGATTTATAAAACCATTACCTTTATGGACCGGGAAAGTTTTATCACAGCCGGCTATACGGATCGCCCGAACGGCCCGACGAATGTGACCAGTGATCCAACAGCACGGACAGCCGTATATAATGTAGATGCTCCTGCGGCTCGCCTGGCTTATTGCGGAATGGTGGATGCCGTAGTCGGCCGCTTGAATGAACGCGAACAGCTGCTCGTCCGTGAGCGTTACTTAAAGGATGACGATGTGTTCGACTACAAGGTTTACAATTATGTGCTCGACCCGCCGGTAAGCAAGGATACATATACGAAGCTGCGCACGCGTGCTTTTTACAAAATGGCGCTTGCACTGGCGGATCAAGGTGTTTTGAATCTGGCGGGTTTACAGAAGGGAGCGGAACGGATACCGGGATAGTGTAATAATTATCCATTCGTTCGCATGTTTAATTTAATATCGCTTCTTAAAAGGCTTTGATTTCCTGCAATAGCGGGGATTAAGGCCTTTTTTAATTATAGGAACACTTGTTCTCGAAATACCGCCCGACTTCATCCCTAGTCTCTGCTTTTATCGTCCATTTCCCCGGCAACGCATTCGTTATAAGGGTGTAAGATTATATCATCGGGAATCAAGACAAGAGGACATACCGAAGACACACACAGTCAAAAGCTAGCCGGCCATCAGGGCCGGTTTTTTCATGCGGTTGTTGTCCCTGTCGATTCCCGGGAATGGTTTTACAGAAAGGAGGAGTCGTGTTGCCTAAGCAATGGATGCTGCAATGCATGAGGTTGAGGCTGCGCCGGATGAGAAACCGGAAGTGGAAAAAAGCTTGGGTAAGCAGCCACAACATGCGAGTGCAGGATGCGCAAAGGTGGCATGCCGCAGGATGAGACAAGCCTTTAAACAAAAGCTCATTGACATTGTTCCAGCGCTTCAAGGACGCGTATACGATGTTCAGCCACCGTCGCAGACGGCAGAGGAGCCGTACGCCGTTATGGCGCTGGGTGAGGAAATCTGGAAATCTTCCTGGGCCGGATATCGGCAGGTTGTCCGCATCAAGCTGTACGCGGGACAAGCCGGGCTGGCACAGGCCGATGTATGGGCGAACGCCCTGATTGCCGGTCTGCACCGGGAGCCGGTGACAGGTCAAGGCGGGGACACGTCGGCATTTACCACGCACTATTTGGGCGTGCGGGATGCGGAAAAGCTGGATACCGTCACGGGCAAGGCCTACAGAACGCTGCGCTTTGGCGTGTATGTGCCTGAAACGGAAGGTAGTCCGGCGGTCGCTTCGGCAAACGGTGTTGCACAGCCGGATGAATGGCTGGCGGCGCTGACCCGCTGGACGCAGAAGCAACTGGGCGCAGCGTGGTCAGTGTACGCCGATGCATGGCCCGCACAGCCGGGACGGCACGCGGTGCTATGGCGGCTAAGCGGTTGCGAGACAAGGATGGCGGGAGCCTCCATGTATGAGCTCCGCAAACGGTTCATTGGGCACGTTATTGCCCCCGACACTGCTGAAGAGAACCGCGCGGCTACCGCACTGGTCGAGGGCTTTGGCGCCCAAATTCAGCTTCCTCTGGATCAGGAGAAGGGCCGATATATGTCCACGGCGGAAGCTTCCGCAGATTTGCAGGCGGATGCGATTTTGGACGGTCAGCTTCGGCTGACGCTGGTACAGCGGCGTATGCGTCCGGCTGAGGAAGCGGCGTTAATCCGCAGAGTGGAAATTCATCCTATTTTGAAATGAGGTGGTCCGAGTGACTATGGACAACAACGAGAAGGCCCCGGTCATTACCGGGCAGGAAGCAAGCGGCCCCCGCTATACGCTGGAGGAGCTTAAGGAGCACGCGGAGCAATTGTTTTCCGTGAAGGAAGAAGTGCTGGCAGGCGCCTTTTTTGGCACACAGGACAAGCTGTTCACGGTAGCAGAAGCACACACTAAAATCGAACAATTTATGAAAGCGAAGGTGGACTAATTATGGCAGGCGGAACATGGGAAAACACGAATAAACCGGTATTGCCGGGTTTGTATATGAATTTTCAGGCAGCAGCAGCTTCAGCGATTCAAGGTGGTTCACGCGGTACGGTCGTTGTGCCGGTTAAAGCCAACTGGGGACCTGTACGTGAGTTTGTAGAGATTGGCAGCGAAACGGCGATCAGCCAAATCTTTTCCAATGACGGCCTGGATGGTGCGACAGCGTACTCTACACTGTATCTGGCTCTGCTGGGTGGACCGAAAAAGCTGTTGGCCTACCGTTTGGCAGATGACACGGCTGCTCAAGCAACTGTGACGCTGAAAAGCGGCGGTGAGGCACCAACCGATGTGCTGCGCTTGCAGGCTTTGTACACAGGTAGCCGCGGTAATGGCTTTGCCGTAACGGTACAGCCATCCTTGGGTGACGAGCAAGCCCGTGAGGTGCGTCTCTATGAGGGCACCAAACTGCTGGGTACGTATAAAGGCAGCGACGGTACGGCTGCTTCGATTGCCGAAGCATTGAACAAGAACAGCGAAAATGTATGGGTGAAAGCCGAGGTTGTCGGCAATGGCGGCATTCCGGCGGATGTCAGCGGCGTACATCTCACGGGCGGCAACAGCGGTAATAGCAAGCTGGTTAATGCCGATTATATCGCCATGCAGGAAGCGCTTGAAGGACAGGAATTTAACGTGCTGGCGCTGGATTATGCAGCCGATCTGGCCTTGCTGCAAAGCTTTGCAGCGTGGATCAAGCGTGTCCGGGGCGAAGGCAAGGGCGTTATCGCCGTGTTCGGTGGTTCTGCGGCAGATGATGTATCCAAAACCGCTGTCAGCCTGGCCTCTGCCCGTTCCCTGGCACTCAACCATGAAGGTATCGTGAACGTCGGTACTGGCGTACGTCTGGCAGGTACGGACTACAGCTCCGCTCAAACGGCTGCTTATGTAGCCGGACTGATCGCAGGCCAACGTCTGAATCAATCCGCGACATATGCGGTGACGCCTTTTGAGGATGTAACCCGCCGCTGGACACGCTCCGAGCAGGAGCAGGCAGTCCGCAATGGTGTTTTCCTGCTGTTCTTCGACGGTCGTCAGGTTAAAGCGCTGCGCGGTATCAACAGCTTGGTGAACCCGGCTGCCGGGCAAAATAATGCATGGAAGAAAATCCGCTCTATTCGCGTTATGGATGCGATTAACGCTGACTTGCAGCGTGCAGCCGAAGAGACTTACATTGGCAAAATCAACAACACGGTGGAAGGCCGTCTGGCACTCATCGGTGCGATCAAAGAATATTTGGCACAGCTGTCGCTGAGTAACGTGATCGAAGCCGATGGCTACGATGTCATTCTCGATCCGGCTTACTATGGTGACGCGCCAGTCATCAAACCGGAGCCGGACCAAGTGTTCCTGCAATGGAACGTGAAGCTGACCGACGTGATGGAGCAACTGTTCGGTACATTTTACGTGCAATAAGAAGGTTGCGGAAAATTAGAAATTCAAAACTATATTATGGATCATTTTGAGGAGGAAAAATAAATGTTGGATGCTTCAAGAGTCATTTTAGGTACGTATGGTCAGGCGCATGTGGACGGGGTATGGCAGACGAATATCAATAAGCTGGAAGCCAGTGTGGAAATGGAAAAACGCGAGCTGAATCTCGTGGGCAATGACTGGAAGGTACACAAACGCGGTATTAAAAAAGGAACGGGCACGATGAGTGGCTACAAGGTAACGTCCGATATGATTCGTCGTGGTTTCACTCGTTTTGAGATTATTACCAAACTGGATGATCCAGAAGCCTTTGGTCATGAGAGCATTCGTCTTATCCGTTGCACTCCTGACAAAATCCAGCTTGCCAACTGGACAGCAGGTGAGGAAGTACAGGAAGAAACGACCTTCACCTTCGAAGGTTATGAGCTGCTTGATCCGATTGTAGCGAACTAATATGAATACGGGGGGATGGGATGCCATAAGGTGTTCCGTTCCCCAAAACAAATTGATAATAAGGGAGAATGACTTATGAGCTTGAATGAAAATATGACAGAAGAACAAATTTTGGACAGCCTGTTTGAAGCCGCTGAAAAATTGCCGGAGGAAACGGTGCGTATCAAGCGCCTCGATATGAAAATTGTGCTGCATGGCCTGACCTCCAGCAAAGTGGACAGCATTCGTGAACGGTGTACCATTCGCCGTACCGTGAAGGGTGCAGTGGATGAAAAGGTAGATACCGAGACGTTCAACGCGTTGTTGATTTCCGAAGCTACCGGAAAGCTGGAAGTGAAGGGCTTGTCCCTTAGCGGCTGGGGCGATCCCCGGATTACAAGCCGTTTGAAGCTGTCCGGTGGCGAACAATCTGTCCGTCGTATGCTGTTGGCAGGCGAGCTGGATGCCGTAGGCGACAAGGTGCTGGAACTGTCCGGCTTTGGGGTGGAAATTGCTGACCTAAAAAACTAATCGGCTCCGGGGGAATGACGACGATGCTGTACCACTTGTGGGTTCGGCACCACCTCCGTCCCGGAGACTTTTGGCAGTTTCCCCGTGGCGAGCGCATGCTGCTGTTGGCGTTTGCTGAACAGGAAATGGACAGTATGGTTTCTTCAAAAGCATAAACAAGGAGGTGAACATGAAATATGGCAGAAGCATTAAATTACCGTATGAACCTCGTAATTGATCCTAAAAACGTCATTAAAGCGAACCGTGAATTGCGCGCGATGGAACGCTATTTTGAGCGGATTCAAGGGCGTGTTATGAAAATAGGTCGCACTCGCATGGCCCCGGAAATCGTGCTGAACGATATGGCCTCCAAAGGGCTGGATAATCTGTTGAACAAGATTAACCGGGTCAAATCCCAGATTATTAACGCTTCGGGGAATGTCAATGTGAAGGCAGTCTCTCAAGGTAGCTCATCAGCTAATAGTGGTGCTGGCAAAGCAGATCCAATTAAGGCTGATAACAATCCGAGTATCGTTTTGCTAGGTACTGCTGTGCAATTGAACACTATTGCAGTGAACGCCAACACGACTGCTATTGCAGCTTTAGGTAGCAATTTAGCTTCTCTAAAGCTCGGCGGTGAGAAGAAGGAAGAGGAACCTAAGGGTTTTTTAACTAATGTACAAAATTTTTTTGGTAATGTTAAAAAAGTTGGTGAAGGATTAAAAAACGTATCTGAAGCTCCAGAAGCATTTAAAAAATTTAAAACTGATTTTGGTATCCTAAAGGGACCGCTCCAGGGAACTACCAAAACAGAAAAGTTTAAAGATTTGGCTAAAAAGACACTTAATGTAGGAAAATCTGGGGGTGAATTTTTAGAAAAATTTGGAGGAGCTTCAGATTTATTGGAAGGTGGACAAGGACTATTTGATCAGGCTAAAAGCTTGGGGATGATAAATCCAAGCGAAGCCGCTGGTGTAGTACCTAGCACTGCAAGTTCAAATGCTGCGGCAGATGCAGCCTCAAGTATTATCAGACCAAGTAGCGTTGCTGGTGCAGCTGAGGAAGCAGGATCAGGCTTGTTCAAAAACCTTTTAAAAGGTGGCGCGAAAAAGCTAATGGGTCCTTTGAGTTACGGGATGGACATTATGAATATCGCTCAGGCTACCTCTGGTAAAGAGCGTGCAGAAGCTATTGGTTCTACTGTAGGTGGGACCGCTGGTACTGCGATAGGTGGAGCCATAGGCTCATTTATACTTCCAGGTATTGGTACTATGGTTGGATCTCAACTTGGAAGCATAGCGGGAGATTTTATCGGTGGAAAAGTAGGCGGATTAGTCTCAGACTATGGACCAGCTATTATGGATAAGGCTACTTCAGCAGGGAAATATCTCGGAGAAAAAGCATCCGAGGTAACAAGCTGGATCTCGGATAAGACTGGAGATTTTGGTAAAAGCTTTTCCAACTTCTTCTCCTTTGGAGGTAAAGATGAGCCTAAGAAAACCCCAGCGAAGCCAGCCGAAGTGCCCAAGCCTGCGACGCCACCTCAATCCACTACACCTGTAACGATGACTAAGCCATTAACACCTATGCGACCCTTCCCGGGATTACCACCCGGTTCTCAAGTGATGTATGGGCCTGCACAGTCAGCCTTAAACGGCACTGCCAATCCTTACGGGCCGATGGCTATCGCTAACCAAGGGGTCAATCCTAATCCACTATTGAATACTGCGGCTCATGCGAACAATGGAGCCAAAGCTAAAGGTAACGCCAATGGCAGCCCGACTCCTCAAGTAGTACAGATCAGCCCTGAACAAATGGGAACACTCTCCGGATTTTTGAAGGATTTTAAGACGGAAACTACGAACCAGTTCAATCTTCCAGCAGGGGCTGTACAGGTAACTGTGCATGAAAACAAGCTGGATGTGGAGGGGCTTATTACGCAAATTGGCTACCGCCTCAAAGCCGAGATTCTGCGGGCGACGCAGAACATCAAGCCTGCGAGCGGAGGAGCTATGTAATGCAGTAGGATGGGAGTAATGAGGAAGGAGGAAAGAGATGGAATTTAGTTTAACGGATGGCAAGGGATTTAAGTTTATATTTCCGGTGAATCCCGAGGAAGTGACGATCTCTCGGCAAAAAGGGTTTGAAACGACAACGATTTTATCCTATGGGGAGTTTGATTTTCCACAAGGGGAGAAGGTGAAGGAAATCTCCTTCTCTTCTTTTTTTCCCAAGGAATACGACGAATCGTATTGTAAATATCAGGACATTCCCGATCCACAGGAGGCCATGAACACGTTGAATGGTTTTTTGCTGTCCCAAAAGCCATTACGCTTCATTATTTCAGAGACGGCTGTAAATGTACCCGTAATTGTAGCTTCTCATAACTCGACCTTTCGGGGCGGGGAATATGGGGACGTGAATTTTGATCTTTCGCTGCGGACCTGGAGTGAAATGAAGGTATCCAAAAAAGCCGGCAGTGGGACGAAGTCTGCTACGGTCAACAAAAAGCCCCGCACGGATATGAAAGAAAAGAAGAAAACCTACACGGTTAAATCGGGAGATTCCTTGTCCAAAATTGCCAAGCTGGAGCTGGGGGATAGCTCACAATGGAGCCGTATTTATCAGCTTAACAAAAAGGTCATTGGTCAAAATCCGAATGCGATTAAACCAGGGCAAAAGCTGGTGCTGTCATGAGCTATAAAGTTATTTTACAGGATAAATATGATTTGTCGCCGCTGGTGGAGAACATTAATTTGAGGGATTCGCTGGAGCAAATCGCTTATCAGGGCACAGTAAATCTGGTCGTGACGCCGGATTTGCCGCCCATCTCTCCAGGGATGTCGATTCGGGTTAGTGGCATTCCGTATGGCAAAAAAGACTATGTCCCCTTGCTGTCTCCAGCGGTTATTTGGGAAGTGGAAACATCTAACAATGGACTCAAGCGTATGACGCTGACATTGTATGATCGCACGGTGTATTTGGACAAGTCGGAGGATGAATATTTGCTCCCTGCCAAGCAGACGGCTACTCAGCGTTTTCAGAAATATGCCAGGGACTGGAAGCTGAAAATCGCTTCATTACCAGATACGAAAAAGACGCTGGGACGCGCTGTATACCGGACACAGTCCATTTATTCCATGATGCTGGGCGATTTGCGTGAAACGGCAAAGGCGGGTGGCAAGCTGTATCATCCACGGATGATTACCTCCGGTTTGGAGCTATACGAGCTGGGAACGAACAAGGATGTGTATGTTTTGGAGAGAGTGACCGATACGACACAATCCCGTACGCTCGAAGGCGCGGCCACAAGAGTCAAGGTGCTGGCTACGGCGGCCAGTGAAACGGGCAATGAGGTTCCCTCCAAGGTGATGGCGCTGGAGGAAAAGGATATTGCCAAGTACGGCACACTTCAGGTGATCGTGCAGGATGACGAGGTGAAATCGGGTGCGGCGGCACGTGAGTTGGCCAAAAGTAAGCTGAGAGGCATACAACAAACGATATCGGTCAATGCGCCAGATATGAACACGATTCGTGCAGGAGACGCGGTGATGCTGGGTTCCATGAAGCTGCTGGTAATTTCAGTGAGCAGGGAATTGGGGAATCCCGGCAGTATGTCGCTGGAACTGGGTACGTATGACGATGTGAAAAGGAGGTTTTACCTTGAATAAGGACCCCTACGGGCATTTGGTCACTGCTCTGCAATCCTCATTTCACAAGCAAACCAAGCAAGCGCTGAGTGGAGTGGGCGCGGTACTGGGCACGATTACCTCCACGGGAATCAAGCTGGACGATTTTAAACATGAGCTTCAGGATTATCTGGTCGCCGAGCTGCCGGGATTGCTGTCTGTACCGCGTCATATGTACAGAGGAACCTCAACCGCAGTAGAGTCGGAGAATTGGGAGGGCAAGGAGCTGAAAACTTCCTTTTATATCGGGGAGGACGAGCTGGAGGATGTGAATCTGAGCCTGAACGAAGGACTGAAGCCCGGTGATCGCGTACTTGCGGTTCGGGTGAATAGCGGCAACGATGTGGTTGTGGTATGCAAGGTGGTGAGTGGACGTGGCTAATTTATTTCCCGAAACGGATGATATGCTCTGGACGGATATTACGGATCCGGATGTGCTGGAGGATAACCGGGCGGTATTTGGACGAAGCTGGCGGTTTGATTTTGAAGCCGGAGAATTTGTTATGAGCCCCAGTCGTAAAATCGTGACTACAGGTGAAAAAGAAGCCTGGGTGCAGTGGTGTGAAAAAGCAATTCGTACCCCCCGCTACCGTCACGTCATCTATTCTCCCGACTATGGTAGCGAGCTGGAGGAGCTGATCGGCAGCAGCTATGGGCATGGTGTGCAGGAAAGTGAAATCAAGCGCATGGTCACGGAAGCGTTGCTGGCAGATGCTCGCACGGCTAGTGTGGATCAGTTCACGTTTAGCTGGGAAGGCGAGGCGTGCCATTTTAGCTGCCAGATTACGAATGTGCGGGATGAAACGGAAATTGTGGAAAGTGTGGTGATCTAATGGCAGACTTGCCGGAATATTTGGTAAACCAGACGGAAGAGGAAATTTTAAATCGAATGCTGGAAAAAGTGCCTTCGGACATCGATAAGTCCGAGGGCTCTTTTATTTGGGATGCGCAGGCGCCAGTGGCGTTTATGCTTTCCGAAGCGGCGATCTGGGCGCAGGAGCTGCTGCGCCGGGGCTTTGCCAGCACGGCAGCCAGCGACAACCTGGATTTTCGCTCGCCGGAGCTGGATCTGCGAACAGCAGAGCATGGAGTGACACGGAGGGAAGCGGTTGCTGCCTCAGGTATGGTCACATTCACGGGTACAGCGGGAACGACCGTTCCGGCGGGAACGTTGGTGGCGACCCCGGCAGATGATGTATCCGGGGAAGCTTCCATTGAGTATGCGACCACGGCAGCGGCCACGCTGGATGAGCAGGGTAAAGGAGAAGCGGCGATTCGGGCAGTCAATCCCGGTCGCAGCGGTAACGTACCCGCGGGCGTCATTCAGGTGATGGCTAGCCCGGTCAATGGTGTTTCCTCCGTTATCAATACAGAGGAAACGAAAAGTGGCACGGACATTGAGAGCGACCAGCTGTTGCTGGAGCGTTTTTATGCCAAGGTGCGGAACCAGGGGACAAGCGGCAACAAGGCGCAGTATATGCAGTGGGCGAATGAAATCGCTGGAGTAGGCGGCGTGGAGGTTGTTCCGCTGTGGAAAGGGCCGGGTACGGTGGCTTTATATGTGCTGGACACAGATAAACGCGCTGCCAGTCCGGATATCGTCGCTGCGGTGCAGAAGTACATTGATCCGACTCAGGATGGACAAGGCGAAGGATTGGCACCCGCGGGTCCCGTGGTGACGATCATGCCTGCGGCAGAGGTGGAAATTAACATCTCGGTCAAGGTACAGCGTACCAAGGAGAAGCCATCCACCCTGGAAGAGATCAAAAAGCTAATCGAAAGCGGAGTGCGGACGTATTTGAAGCAGCTTGCTTTTTACAAGGAAGACCCATTGGTTCGGTATACCCGGATTTCTGCTGTTTTGCTGGACATTCCGATCATTATTGATTTCTCTGAGCTAAAAATCAACGGACAGAGCAATCAAAATATTGAGATCGGATCAGGTCAGGTGGCGGTGCTGGGGACGGTGAGCGTCAGTGAGTAATGATGGAATGAACATGAACAATCCAACGAATCGTCTAGCTATGGGTGAAGAGGGGCAAATGAGCAGCTTGCGGGGACGCGAGCTGTTTTCCTATTTACCCGCCTACTATGAAATTTCCCGTGTGATGCGCTCCGATATGGATGCGAAGGGCAGTGAACTGGATTCCTTGTATCTGGCGATGGATGCGACGGTAGCTCAGTTTTTTGTCCGTACCGCTACCTGGGGATTGGAACGCTGGGAAATGGAGCTGGGTATCGAAACCGACCTTGGCAAGCCGCTGGATCAGCGTCGTGCAGTAGTGGAGTCGAAGCTACGGGGAGCAGGGACTTTTTCAGGCCGACTTGTCAAAAATGTAGCTGAAGCATATGACGGCGGTACAGTAGATGTTACCTTTCATCCCGCCGAATGGGGATTCACGGTCAAATTTATAGATACCATCGGGATTCCCCCCAATGTGGAGGATCTTAAAGCAGCCATCGAGGAGATCAAGCCGGCTCATTTGGCGGTTGAATATAAACTACGCTACCTGACCATTGCCGAAGTCGAGTCTATGACCATCTATGAAAATGAACATACAACACAGGATAGATATTTAGGAGGTGGCGCATAACATGGCAAGTGAAAAAACACCAAATCTGGGCTTAAATCAAATTGACCGTACATCGCCTAAAACAACGTATTTTGATCTGGAGAAGTATTTGGATCAAAACTGGCGTGCTGTAGACGATTTTGCAGGTGATGTGAATGATGGTGTGGATGCGATCAAGAAGCGGTTGGATACGACGGAGCGTAAGGAGGTTACTCTGGAGCCTGGGGTGCAAATTGTGCATGCGGAAAAGGCTTCGCCGTTCTCGCTCACGGGGCTGAGCGGGCGTACGTTGGTGAATTTGTTGGGTAGATGGGGAAACTTAAGTAGTTTAACGGGGATTACACCTTATCAATCCGAGATAGCGATGGATACTACGAATAAGGGAACGATGCCTAATTCGTTAAAAGTAACAATCAAATCGGGATATACAGTCGGAGTTGGGTTTTATAGCGATTTTAAATTTTTGGCCGGAAAATATTATGTTGCAATCGCAAAGGTGAAGGTCGGAAACTCCGCAAATGCGGGAATATCGGCCCCGAACGTTCAGGAAGGGACGACAGTAACAGATAAGACTAAATTTACTACTTCATGGTTCAGGGCGGCTCCTACCAGCAATGTGACTTCAAATATTGATTTGAGAATACAAGGGACTCAAGGACAGTATTCTTATTTTGAGGCTGTCCGCATCTATGAGATTTCTGCAGTTGATTATACCGCTTTGGCCTCAATGACGGGGGAGCAAATTGACGCTAAGTATCCATATGTGGATAGCGTAATGCCTGTACGTAATCCGTATGCGATTCGTTATGGGGAAAATTTGTTGCCGCCGTTCTACGAGTGGCAGAGAATCCATGCAAACGCCAAGATTCTCGGGCCGTACAGCTTGACGCACACTAAGACTGATACGAGCGTAGGAGAATCATGCTCAGCTCCAGTATTGCCAGTGGTGCCTAACACCAGCTACTACTTAAAAAATGGTAGTGCGGGAGTAACCATGAAGGTTTGGTTCTCTGCTGATGGGCTTTCCTTTGCGGAAACCGCAAGCATCGACACAGCAGATGGGACTTTCAAAACCCCTGCATACTGCAATTACATCTTAATCGAAACCTATATAAAAGCAGACAAGACAGGTAAATTCACGTTTACTAATCCTATGCTCAACATCGGCAGCACCGCCAAACCATTCAAGCCACGGGAGGACTGCATGTTGGCGACACAAACAGGCCTGTGTGCTGATCCAGTTACAGGGGCTAATTCCGATACAGTGTTTGAACGTGATGGGCAGTATTTTAAGTCGAAGAAATGGAATGGCATCGTTCTGGATGGGTCATTACCGTGGGTGCTGGATGCCTCTTACACGGGTAGTAAGCAAGTGGCTTTTCCTGTATTGGATGGGGTAGGTAGCAGTGCTATTGTTTGTAAGTATGACGGAAAAATTATAGGAAATGTGCTGGCGCAAGTCCCTGACACTCAAGTTCTACATCCGATACTCAAACAACTGTTTATTACCGTGTCTAGCGCAGACAGTGGATGGGCAGACAGTTACACGCCGACGGCAGACGAGATTAAGGCGTATTTTATGGGATGGAACATGTATTATTGGAACGGTACGTCTGCTGAGATTTTTAATAACCAAGGACCAAAGAGCTGGAGGAAGATCAACGATCATGGATCAACAACTTCGATTTTACCGAGAACGCAAATAGACCCGGGGTTGAGTAAAGACGGTAGGGCTGTGTATTGGGAGCCGTACCAACTCGTATATCAACTAGCAACGCCTACCATGGAGTCTATCGTTAGCGAGGGCAAACTTACGTTTAGCGAGGGATATAATCAGGTCGAAGTCGGTACGGGAATTGTATTACGTGAACGAGCAAACCCTGTGTATTCTTCAGGCGCATATTATATTAATGGACGTACAGATCAGCCGAGTATATTGAGAAACAGAGTCGGAAGGATACTGACCACTTTTGTTGGGGATAAAAAAGACTCGACATGGAGAATTGCGAATGTCAGCACAGAATACCAGGTTACGTACGGGAAAGAGCAGACATATACGTTGGCTACTGACTATATACCGTCCAAATCCTATAGTACAACCTATCTAATGTTAGACAAGTCGCCTATCACCACATTTGCTGGTACATACGTTGCCAACGAAAAAACGTTACTGCTGGAATTGGTAGACAATGTGCAGCAAAATACGGCGCGTGTTTCGGTGCTAGAGAACAAAAAGACTGAGAAGGATGCTCCGAGTTTTATGTCTGTTACGCTTTTGAACGGTTTTGCAGCAACAAGTGAGTCACAATTTTCAGACTACTTACCAGGTATGAATATTAGAAAAGACTCCAACGGAATGGTTTACATCACTGGCTTGGTTAGAAATGGCGCTGTAAGAGGTGTTATTGCTATTTTGCCAGTAGGTTACAGACCTAAGAAGTCTGTTATGTATAGTGTGCCTTACTTCCGTGATACAGGCGGGGATATTGGCGAAGGGGAAAAAACAACCCGTGTAAAAGTTAGCGCTGATGGTACAGTTATGACTTTTATTCCTGTGGTCGTGAACGGTGCTAATGATTGGTTGTCTCTTCACCTGCCGCCATTCCTAGCAGAATAAAAAGGGGGTTAATGTATGAAATTAGTACCTAAAGTAAACACAGACGGCCTCTATCTGGAGGACGAGTTGGTGGATGATGCCTTTTCTGGCGTTGTCCCTTTTTATGTTCCATCTTCGCTCACGCTATCTGATACAAACGAGCAGTTAGACACCTATCAGCCTACCGTTACTAATTCCAACACTGCGGATCAAACCAGTCAGGAAAAAATTCCTGCTGGCTATACCGTTGGTATTCCAGTGCCACCGGGCTTATACCATCCTCGTTTTGATATCCAAAGCTGGCTGAACTGTGAAGCAGAATACAGCGAAAAGCTGCTAGAGGCCCAAAACGCGTATGAGCAACGGAGCAAGGAATCACAAGCTTCATTTCAGAAGCTCCATGATGAATGGCAAAGTAAGCCGGTAAGCGAACGCGGGGAAGAACCTGTATATTCTTCACCACATTTTACAACTCCAGAACGAAAAGACCCAACGACATTCTGGGGTGAAGGATTAAGTGGCGAAGCGATCAAAGAGCTGACACAAAAAGCGGATCAACAGCCAAGCGAGGCAGACCAATTGAAGCAGCGTATTGCAGATCTGGAAGTAACGCTGACCCAACTCATGCTTGGTAACACAGGAAAATAATGTGTACTGACTATTCTATAAGTAGCAAAAATCTATATAAAAGAGGTGAAGTTATCATCATGGCAGCTTTAACAGAGGCTCAATTGCGTATTTGTGCTCATGCTTGCATTACCCGCTATGATCGGGGAGAGGGCGATGTAGCTACGATCATTGGAAGCTATGTTTTGGATGAACAACAGCGTGACGAGGTCATGGAGATTATTATATCCAAACGTTCTGATCTGGTTCCGGGTAACGTAGAAGATTCGTCATCTGTGGAGATTTCCAATACACAACCAGAAACGGTTAAATGGTATAGCTCTATTTTCCGCAAGAAAACAGTGTAGCGAACAGAACAAAAAAACAGTCTGAACCCAAAGGGGGGACGAGCATGTGTCAAAGAATGAATCCGACCCTGGCTGATCGTTCCAAGCTGAAAATGAATAGACGGAGCAAGCAGCATAAAAGGATTCAATTTGGTCAGGCGACGGAGCTGAGGAAGGTGATCGTCAGTGGGTAGTGATGGAATAAGCGTAAGCTCCAAAGAGACAGGTTCTTTCGGGAGGAGCGGCTCAGATATACCAGACAGTAATCAACTCGGCATCCAGAGTGTGATGAAGGATATCAAAAGTCAAATGTGCAGTGTGCGAGGACAGGAGCTATTCTCCTATTTGCCTGCTTATTACGAAATTTCCCGTGTAATGCACGCTGATATGGACGCAAAGGGTAGTGAATTGGATGCTCTATATCTCGCGTTGGATGATACATTAGCCCAGTTTTTCGTTCGTACCGCCACCTGGGCGCTGGAACGTTGGGAGATGGAGCTAGGCATCCCTATTCATTTGGACAAGCCACTAGAGCAGCGACGTTCGGTAGTAGAATCCAAGCTGCGCGGGAGTGGCAAATTTTCCGGGGATTTAGTACGAGGTATTATGAATTCGTTTGGTGCCGATGGAGAAGTTGATTTTTTCCCGACGGCATACAAGCTTGGCATAAGTTTTGAAAATAAAGCCCCAGATAATATGGCTGATTTCAGAAAGATCATAGAGGATGTTAAGCCTGCTCATCTTGCTTTTTATATAAATAATAAAACGAGGCTTACATTCCTTCATGATCATGAGATGGATCCACGTCTCAGATTACGCTCGCGAGTTCGTTTTTTTGGTGGACGCCCCTGGTATCTGGATGGTGTTGAGTTATTAAACGGAGGGGCTTCCTTGTCCGGGTGGACTGGGGAACGTCTGCGGTATTTGAACCGCACGAAGCTATCTTTTTTGCATCGTGTAGACAATCATCAGGAAGGCAACGTAAAGATCAGGAATCATTACTGGAAATTTGACGGTAGCATGAGGCTCGATGGTACCCGGCTTTTAAGCTCAACTGAGACGGTTATTTCAATGTAGATCACTTATAAATTATGTGGCTCATTGGCAAGAGGGTGAAAACTTGCAACATAGTTGCCCCATTATAAATGGATTAGACAAGGGTAAACGTTAATTTTTATGAGTGAAAGGGTGATAGTCATGGCAGAACAAGTTTTAACAGTTACGACCGCTTATGCAAGGGAACAAATGGCACGTGCCCGCGCTGAAGGTAGTTCGCTAACTAAAGTGGTGAAGATGGCATTTGGTAGCGGAGGTGTGGATCAAGCAGGTAAACCCCTCCCTTTGGACGGAACGGAACAGTTATTGAAAAAAGAACTAATCCAAAAGGATATTACCAGCTTTGAATTTATTTCACCTGCGACCATCCGCTATACCTGCTCACTGGCAGAAGCTGAATTGGCTGGTGAAACGATTAATGAGCTTGCCTTGGTGGATTCGGCTGGTAAGCTGACGGCTGTTCGTACGATGAGCAATAAGACCAAGGACAGCGATATGGAGTTTATTTTTGAAATTGATGATATTTATTAAGGAGGATGAGTCTTATGGCAATAAAACAACCACGTAGATTTGTGACAACGGATCAGGGACATGCGGATGTCCTGAATGTACCAATTGATACGCTTTATGCAAACGACCAGGAACTGGCTGCACAGGTGGAAAGCATCAAAAAGGACCCAGCCGGGAATGGTGTTGCTTCCAAAGAAGCACTGGATAACCATGCTGCAAATACAGACCTTCACGTCACAGCCGCCAAACAAGCGACATGGAATGTAGCAGAAGGCAACGCCAAACAGTATACACGGGATTATGCAGCTACCAAAGCACATACACATCCAGCGTCCGACTTGCCCTCTGCATCCACACAGGCGAGAGGGATTGTGCAGCTTAATACATCCACAGGGAGCACAGCCACGGATCAGGCAGCTACGCCGAGTGCGGTAAAGGCAGCTAATGATCGAGCAAATGAGGCATATAGCCGGGCAGACCAGGCTTTTACGCAAGCCAGTGATCTTAAATCAAAGGTTGCTAACGCTATCACTGGCAAAGGCGGCAGCGCCAACTCTGGTATGACCGGAGATCAGTTAGCAGCATCGATTCTAAATTTACCTACAAAGAAATATGCAACTGGTTATCTTAACGTAGATAGAGCGGTCGTTCGTGTGGGGGAATCATATATCATTACCTTACCAATAGATTTTAACCCCAGTGCTGTTTTTGTAACTTTGGATGCTTTACAAGACTATTCAGGTGGAGGTTCAGTATTTGCAGTAATTAGGAATACAGGAAAAGATGGAATCGGGGTGCAGGGGTCAAACGGTAAGGTGGATATATCATTATCTG
The DNA here is from genome assembly GCF_038592985.1 of Paenibacillus sp. FSL R10-2782. Classification (NCBI taxonomy): domain Bacteria; kingdom Bacillati; phylum Bacillota; class Bacilli; order Caryophanales; family Paenibacillaceae; genus Paenibacillus; species Paenibacillus sp. FSL R10-2782. The sequence continues at coordinate 1,243,284 of NZ_CP151951.1, forward strand.
GAAAACAGGTTACGTTCAAACCTACATCAACGACTACCAGTCCTGTAGTTTCATATTTTCGGTTTAGTCTATATCAGTGGTGGGCTTATGAGTGAAGAAGAATAATTGGAAAATTGATTGAATCAACAGGAACTTCGGACGTTAAGGGAGAGGCATACACATCTGAAATTTAGGATAGTAAACCGTGGCTTAGCTTTACTCCCTCCCTTCAGCAGCCTAAAAGACATACCATAAGGTATTCTAAACTTAGAAAAAAAGGTATCGAAATTAAATCTATATAAAGAATATTAAAACAAAGAATATTAAATGATATACCATATAACAAATATAAAATTATAGAGATAAAAGTAAACAAGCACGTTTTCACAACGGAGTGTGTCTTTTTGTGCCCTTGATTACCTCAAGGGGACATTCATTTTACACCTTGATTCAAAAGGGGGAACAAGCATGCATGAAAAGGTCGATCAGATTTGGCTGGGGTTTTCCACGGGGACCTTGATCGGTTATTTTTTCGGGGGGTGGACGACGATGTTGACGTTGTTGTTATGGATGGTTATTATCGACTTTTTCACAGGCTGGGCGGCGGCCTGGATTAATGGAGCATTGAAAAGCCGAGAGGGCTATTACGGTATTTTTCGCAAGGTTACGGTGTTTTTGATGATTACGGTAGCTCATCTGATCGACGGTATTTTGGGGGATGCACATTATTTCCGGGATGCCGTCGTTTTCTTTTATTTGGCGAACGAGCTATTGTCGATTATTGAAAATGTGGGCCGAATGGGAGTGCCGATGCCGGATATTTTGCGAAATGCGGTAGCCATTTTTGAATCCAAGTCGAATGGGGAAAAGAAAAAGCAAGCAGACCCCTCCGACAAAGGAAATAAATCTTCATAAGATGAGCAGAATGCACCTTTGCCCCATTTTCAGCACCAAGTTGGAAAAGCCCGGACCACGTCAATGGTCCAAGCATAGTAATAACAGTAACATCATCGGTTACAACATTATGAAATGACAAGGAGGGATCGACTTATGCAAAATCGCAGTCCTAACGCTGCCGAGGGCATTGACGTGTCCCGATACCAGGGAAATATTGATTGGAAACGTGTACGAACCGATGGCAAATCGTTTGCTTTTATGAAAGCGAGTCAGGGAGAGCGTTACGTCGATCCGACATTTATCACCAACGCGAAAGGGGCCAAGGCAGCAGGAGTATTGCTGGGAGCTTACCACTTTGTAGATGCAACCAGCGTTGACGCGGCCAAAGCGGAGGCCAGACATTTTGCCGAGGTGCTGGATCGGGTTGGAGGTGCAAAAGCGCTGGACTTCCCAGCGGTCATGGATTATGAGAATAATCCGGGAGGACTTAGCTCTGCCGCGATCCATGACGTAGCCATGGCATTTTTGACGGAATTTGAAAGGGTAAGTGGTCGCAAGCCGATGGTATATACGGGAAACGCTTTTGCGACCCATTTTAAAGCGCCGCTGGGAGCCTATAAGCTGTGGATCGCGCGTTACAGCACACAAGTGCCCAACGATACCACAGCATGGAAGCAATGGGATTTCTGGCAATACAGCGACAGCGGGCGGGTGGATGGGATTCAAGGGCCCGTTGACCTGAATGTATACGCCGGAACAGAGGCAGAGCTGCGCCAGGCTTTTGCAGGAGAAGAGGGGGATGAGCCGATGACGGCAGAGGAAAAAGCAGCATTTAAAGCCTTGCAGCAGCAGGTAGCCGCACTTGAAAACAGCAAGGATGTGCTCAAACAGACATTGAACGAACAGACCGCTTATATTAAAAAAGTGGATCAGCAAGTAGCTGACCTGGAGGCGCGTCAGGCTATGCCAGTGCCAGCTTGGGCCAAGGAAGCCGTAGCCGCAGTTGTTGCTTTTAATCCGTCGAGTCCGATTGTGGATGCCAAGCAGCCGAGCAGCTATGATTTTTATCGCCTGCTTGTCGTCTTGAACCGTCTGGGTGTGTTTAAGAAATCGTCGTAAGACGAACTGAACATTGACATGGTATGTATTAGCTACAGAACTGTAGGGAAAAAGTTTGAGTGAATAAGTAGAGCTAGGTGGGGAGATCGTATCTTGCCAAGAGGACGCGAGCAGCTGTTATAGCCGCGTTCTTTTTTATATATTTGTAGATATTTCCCTGTGATATTAACTAACATCGCTCTCCGAAAACGCTGGGAAATTTTAAAAAAATCTATGAAAACGCTCTTGTCTACCATCTCATTTTATAGTAAAGTAACCAGTAATCACTCTCCATTGATGTAATCACTTGTATATATTGTGAGTATATATGACATTTTTTACTATGATTCAACAAAAGCTGAATGCTTGGAGACTGTAATCTTCCTCATAACCTCACAGATCATCTCATCGGGTACGAAACTTTAGGCATACAGCACGGAGGCCGATTGAATTGAACCACAGGTGTTGATATCTACTTCTACATATAAAATTACCTTTCACACCTCCTACTTGAGCATTTTGCAACAATCCCAAGAGCGATTTCAAATCAGCTTGATTCCATTAGACTTACTCGAAATAATGCACATACCACCCGGAAGCAGTTTTTTCTGCTGAATATAAAGGGGTTATTCGGTTTAGCCGTTCAGCCCCATCATTCGCTTATACCTTACGATGTGTGATAGCTATTTGCTGTATAAGCTTACGTATCTGTGTGTCATGAGGTTTAATGTGGACGCTGTGTCCATTAGATCATAGAGGTTATCTAAACATCCATCTGGTATCAACGAACTAACAATATACGAGGTGTGAAAGGGGTCTGCTGCATGAGCAAAAAGTATGCAAAGAACAAAGCCTGGACCGTCCTGTTGGTGCTTGCATTGGGGGCTGTTCTGGCACTTTCCGGCTGTGGAGGTTCCAATGAAGGCGCAAAACCAGAGGCGGGAAAAACGCCGGGCGGAGCGGGCGAGGGCGTACAGGATACGCTGATTTATGGACGCGGTGGAGATTCTGTGGCGCTGGATCCGGCGATCGTGACCGAAAGTGAATCGTTAAAAATCGGGATGCAGGTGTTCGATACCTTGCTGGAATACAAGGAGAGCACCACGGAGATTCAGCCGGGGCTTGCAGAGAGCTGGGAAGTATCACCGGACGGACTGATTTATACATTCAAGCTGCGTCAAGGTGTAAAATTCCATGATGGAAGCGACTTTAATGCAGAAGCCGTTGTATTTAACTTTAACCGCTGGTCTGATCCGAAAAGTCCGTACAAATTTGAAGGGGACTCGTATGATTATTATGATTCCATGTTCGGGCCAGAGGGGAGTCGGGTGATTAAGGAGGTCAAAGCGGTAGATGCGAACACGGTTCAGTTTACACTGACCAAGCCGCAGGCGCCTTTTTTACAAAATATCGCTATGCCATCCTTTAGTATCGCCAGCCCTAAGGCTATTCAGGAGAAAAAGGCTGATTTCAAGAGCAATCCGGTCGGTACGGGACCCTTTGTATTTAAGGAATGGAAGCGGAACGATACCATCACGCTGGAGAAAAATCCAAACTATTGGAAAGAGGGACAGCCGAAGCTGGCCAAGATCATTGTTCGTTCTATTCCCGACAATACCGCGCGATTTAATGCTCTGCAAAATGGAGAAATTGATCTGATGGAGGATCTGAACCCGGACGACGCGAAGCAGCTGGAAGGCAATAACGAACTGCAAAAAATAGAACGCCCATCCTTTAATGTGGCGTATATCGGATTTAATTTAAAGAAAAAGGTATTCAATAATCCCAAGGTGCGGCAGGCGCTTAATCATGCGGTGAACAAGCAGGCCATTATTGATGCATTGTTTGCGGGAGAGGCCAAGCCTGCGGTCAATCCGATGCCACCTACATTATGGGGGTACGACGATAGCATTCAGGATTATACCTACGATCTGGATAAGGCCAAATCCTTGCTGGTAGAAGCGGGCTACCCTAATGGGCTTCCCGAGCCGTTAACCTTTTACGCGATGCCTGTATCTCGTCCGTATATGCCTGACGGCAAAAAGGTAGCGGAGGCTATTCAAGCTGATTTTGAAAAAATAGGTGTGAAAGTGAACATCCAATCGCCGGAATGGGCCACTTATCTGGAGGATCTCAAAGCGGGCCAGAAAGATGATTTGTATATGCTGGGATGGAACGGGGATAATGGCGATCCGGACAACTTCCTTTACACCCTGCTGGACAAGGATACGATTCCGGGTAATAACCGTAGCTTTTATGTCAATGAGGAGCTGCACAAAATATTGGTAAAAGCACAGGTTGAGGTCGATCAGGACAAGCGTGCTGAGTTGTACAAGCAAGCGCAATTCATTATTAAACAGGATGCGCCATGGATTCCACTGGTTCACAGTACACCGTTGATGGCAGGTAAAGTGAACCTCAAGGGCTTCGTGCCTGCTCCGGGAGGTATTGAATCGTATAGCAGCGTTTATTTTGAATAGTCCAAATAGCTCAAGCGCAAGCAGGCGGTGATTCTGGTATGAACTCATACATTGTAAAAAGACTGGCCGTATTGATTCCGGTACTGCTGGGCATGACGCTCATCGTTTTTTCGATTATTCATGCCATTCCGGGTGATCCGGCGGAAACGATACTGGGAGACAAGGCCACAGAGCAGTCCAAACAGGCACTACGTGAGCAGTTGGGGCTGGACAAGCCGTGGTTGCAGCAATATGGAACCTATCTGGGTGAGCTGGCCCATGGCGATTTGGGTGATTCGATCCGCACCAGACAGCCGATTGCCCGGGAAATGCTGCCTTATCTGGCGGCTACGCTGGAGTTGACGGTGGCGAGTATGTTTTTTGCCATTGTTGTTGGAATGAATGCGGGTATCGTGAGCGCTTGGAAGCGAAATTCCTGGTTCGACTATGTCAGCATGGTCATTGCCCTTGTCGGGGTGTCGATGCCGATTTTCTGGCTGGGCTTGATGGAGCAGTGGATTTTTGCCAATAAGCTGCATTGGCTACCTTCCATCGGACGCATGAATTCCCGTGATCCGGTGGAGGCGGTGACACATTTGGCGATTATTGATGCAATGGTTGGTGGACGTATGGAGCAGGTATGGACGGTCATCAAGCATTTAATTTTGCCCAGCATCGCACTGGGAACCATCCCGATGGCGGTCATTGCGCGTATTACCCGTTCCAGCATGCTGGAGGTTATGGATTCGGATTATATCCGTACGGCGCGGGCGAAGGGATTGGCATCTTTTCAAGTCGTGTACAAGCATGCACTTAAAAATGCCGCCATCCCCGTGCTTACCATCATCGGTCTTCAGACAGGCTCGCTACTGGGCGGCGCGGTGCTGACAGAGACCATTTTTGCATGGCCCGGCATCGGACGGTACATTTTTGAAGCAATCAGCTCGCGTGACTATCCTGTCATTCAAAGCGGGATTCTGACCATTGCGTTCCTGTTCGTTATCATTAATCTGATTGTCGATTTGCTGTACGCGGTTCTGGACCGGCGTATCCGTTATCAGTAATCAAGTCGTCAATGGGTCAAGGGGGAGCTTGTCCGATGTCACAATTTTCGATGGAACCCAACAATATACCGACGACACGCCATACGCTGGCTCATGTGCCTGTCGTTTCCGGCCCTTGGAGAGACGCGTGGAGGGCTTTCCAACACAATAAAATGGCGCTCGTTGGCCTCAGCATTATTATCTTCTTTGTCATTATCGCCTTGATCGCGCCGTGGATTGCTCCTTTTGATTATAAAGCGCAGAATTTGGTGGGTCGCTTGCAGCCTCCTTCCGCAGAGCATTGGTTCGGGACGGACGATCTCGGCAGGGATTTGCTGACTCGTACGTTATATGGGGCCAGAATCTCGTTGTGGGTCGGATTTCTGTCCGTCATTGGTTCGATGATCGTAGGAACAGCTTTAGGTTTAATTGCGGGATTTTATGGAAAATGGGCAGACATGATCATCTCGCGGCTATTCGACATTTTACTGGCGTTTCCGGGGATTTTGCTGGCGATTGCCATTGTAGCTATTTTAGGACCTTCACTGGAAAATGCACTGTATGCTATTGCGATTGTCAACGTTCCGACATACGGACGGTTGGTCCGCTCCAAAGTGCTTAGTGTCAAAACCGAGGAATACATCACTTCTGCCAGAGCGCTTGGGGCGAATAATGTACGAATCATACTCCGGTATATTTTGCCGAATAGCCTGACACCGATTATCGTACAGGGCACGCTGGGAATTGGAACGGCGATCATTGAAGCGGCGGCGCTTGGATTTCTCGGCTTGGGCGCACAGCCTCCTCAGCCGGAGTGGGGGAAAATGCTGTCGGATTCACGCCAATACATCCAGAACGCGCCGTGGACTGTTATTTTTCCGGGTATATCCATTATGCTGACCGTATTGGGCTTTAACCTGATGGGGGACGGCCTGCGGGATGTGCTGGACCCGAGGGCGAAGCGTTAGAACAAAAATAGTGGGGTATAAACAAAGGTGTTCCTCGGCCTGAATCCTAATGGCTGGAGGAACACCTTTTTCATATGATATTTTTCGTGTAATGAACTTCGATTCATTCAACTGTGAAATACAATCTTCTCAATGCAAGTCATGTCAGCTTTCCTGAGACGTGAAAAAAATGTATAATCACTCCAATTGAGTACGTTGGGAGTGGGATTTATGACATGGCAAAACAAGAGAGAGCACCGGCAGTTTCCGGAACAGACACGAAGCGACGCTTCACGGGCAGTATATGAACGGGATTATTCCCGATTAATCCATTCACCGACCTTTCGTCGGCTGCAAGGCAAATCTCAGGTTTTTGGCGCAGGCACGGGCGATTATTATCGCACACGGCTGACGCATTCGCTGGAGGTAGCGCAGATTGCACGCGAAGCGGCACGCAGCTTGCTGCGGCGGCATCCCGAGGTGGAGCTGGGGCAGGCGGATAACGCCGGGCTGATTATTGACCCCGAGGTGGTGGAATGTGCGTCCATTGCGCATGATTTTGGTCATCCACCGTTCGGACACAAGGGCGAAGAGGTGCTGGACGGCATTTTGGATCAGTTGATCAAGACGAAGGTGGAAAAGATAGCAGCCGCTGGAGGCTTCACGCCTGATTCCAAGCAGGGATTGGAGGCATATGCACGCGAGCGACAAATCTACGAGCATTTTGAGGGGAACGCACACAATTTCCGACTCATTATGTTTTTGGAGAAGCGTGAGAACGTAGATGGTTTGAATTTGTCGGACGCTGTTTTACTGGGGATCAACAAGTACCCGTATCCGGGGATTTGGAATAAAAAAGGGATGTATCTGCATGAGTGGGAATACATTCGTTCCATCCGCGAGGATTGGGGAATCCCGGATGGTCAAAAGACGCTGGAGGCCCAGCTTATGGACCTGTGCGACGATATTGCGTATTCCGCGCATGATCTGGAGGACGGAATTAAGGCAGGGAAAATTGAGGTACACGAGCATTTTTTGTATGATCCGTACTTGATCCGTCTGATTACAGAAAAAATTACTACGCTGGAGGATAGCTTCTGGCAAGGCTGGCAGCTGGCTCAGATCGAACAGAAGGTGGCGGCTGTGCTTAGCGAATTTTTGAAGGTATGGAATGGCAAGATGCCGATGTGTGAACACGATTATTCCCGTACCCGGCGTGAGGTGAAAGCATACTGGGTCAGTTTGTTCGTCAGCAGCCTGGGTGTAATTGATGTAGGCAATTGGAAAAAGGTTACTTTTGTACGGGATGGAAGCGAGGATCTCGACATGCTTCGCACCGTGAGTGTGCTGAAAAGCTTTGCCTGGGTCACGATGATCCGTGATCTGCGCGTGCAGCGGCTGCAAAAACGGAGTGAATGGATGCTCAGACGGCTGTGGCTGGCTTTTCTCGATCCAGAGACATCCAAGTCCATTATTCCGAGTGATTGGCTTCAACGCTTTGAACGTGACCAGGGCAAGGCAAAACCGATTTGGACATGGGAGCATATGGTCATTGATTATATTGCAGGGATGACCGATGCTTTTGCCGAGAAAATCTATAATGAGCTGTACGGTTTGAAGGTGGGTTCCATTTATGATCTGGACTAACACTTCATGCTGAACCCTATATAGTAGAAGAAACTGGTTTTTAAGTATGGAAAAGAAGGGGGGATGTCTATGGGTTCCCAGTCTATACCTGCCAAATCACTGATGCTGGGGGTACTCGATATGGTGCCGTTGTTGCCCGGAAATCGACCGGAGCAGGCCGTTCAATGGGCAGGAGAGCTGGCAAGACGTGCGGAAGCATGGGGCTATACGCGCTACTGGACCTCGGAGCATCACGATATGAAGGGGCTGGCTTCCTCCAGTCCGGAAGTGCTGCTGGCTCACATCGGGGCAGTGACCCGGCAAATCAAGCTGGGGGCAGGCGCTATTTTGCTTCCGCATTATAGTCCGGTCAAGGTCGCAGAATGGTTTCATCTGCTGGCGGCTCTATATCCGGGCAGAGTCGAGTTGGGTCTCGGGAGAGCACCCGGTGGAGGGCCACATGCGTCGATGGCGCTGAGCGGCAACTTTCTCCAGCATGTGGCTGAACTGCCACAGACGATGGAAGCGTTGCTGGCTTTGCTGGAAGGCACATACGAGTATGAGCAGGTGTCCGTGTTTGCCCGCCCGATGCCTGAACAGCCACCTGCGCTGTGGATGCTGGGTACAAACCGTAAAAGTGCCGAATACGCCGCACGGTATGCAACTGGCTATGTGTTCGGTCAATTTATGAGTGAGCAGGATACGGGAGAAATGCTGAGCATGTACCGTTCCGGCTTTCAGCCGTCCAAACGAATGGACAAGCCGCGTACGATGGTTGCTGTAGGAGCCATATGCGCCTCAACGGATGAACAGGCGCAGCGGTGGGCTGCACAGATTACGATGGGTGACCCTGCGATGCGGGCTAATTGGCTGGTGGGAACACCAGCGGATGTTGCCGAACGGTTGCACAGCTTGCAGGTTGAGTACGATAATGATGAATTTTTGCTGGTCACACCCATTCCAGATTATGAGCAGCGGCTTCAATCCTACCGCCTTATAGCGGAGGCGATAAAGTCTAGCTGTGATTCCAAATGAAAAGAGATCTGACATGAACCGACATGAAATCAATAGTTCTGCTATGAATATGCAAAGATACATATATACCTATGCGTGTCATGAAACCGAGCGAGAGCTGTGTCTTTTGGAGTTGAAAAGCCTGTTTGGTCAGCCACCTGCGCATGATTCCATGCTGTTGTCCCATCGGCGGTTAGAGCCTGGCACCAGCCCGTTCATCCATCTTCGGCTGAATGTGACCGCAGATGCGGGTACGTTGGATGAGCTGTGCGAAGCAGCTTCCGCAATTCACCTTGAAGAAGGAAAGACCTTCAAGGTTCTGTGCCTTAAGGAAGGCGACAACGTGGCCGACTATGACGAGCGACGCGGTATAGAAAGACGCATTGGCGCACGTATTCGAGGACAGGCGCAAATGAAAGGACCGGATGTCACCCTGGGTGTCATACGGGTAGGAGAGCGGTGGCTGCTCGGCAAGTGCATATACAGCGACAGATCATGGCTGGAGCGCCGTCATAAGCCGCAAAACTATTCCACCGGACTACCCGTGCTGGTAGCCAAAGCGCTTGTGAATTTAGCAGTGAAGGGCATAGCAGCACAGGGTATAGATGCGGGCCGATTGAAGTTGCTGGACCCGTGCTGTGGCATGGGTAATGTGATGATTGAAGCATTGAGCATGGGAAAAGATATTCGCGGTTGTGATATCAATCCGCTGGCGGTACGCGGGGCACGCGTGAATTTGCGTCATTTTGGATATGAAGAGGATCGGGTGAAACTGGGAGATATGAATCTGCTGGAGGGAACCTATGATGCAGCGATATTGGATATGCCCTATAACCTGTGCTCCGTGCTCCCTGCCGATGAACAAAAGCAGATGCTGCGCAGTCTGAGACGCTTGGCTGCACGAGCAGTAGTCGTAAGCACGGAGCCGATGGCAGCATTGCTGTCCAAGTCAGGCTGGACCCTCACGGAGCAATGCCGTATACACAAGACAGGTATGAGCCGGGAAATATGGATCTGTGAGTAATTGGTTTATTAATACTGGGTTTTATAGTTGACCAAATTCAGCGGTAGCTCCTGATCGGCTGCATAGGCTTTCAAATTGGTGAGGAAAATATCTACCGCCCGTTCAGCGTAGCGGTCCGTGTCGCCCGCAATATGCGGCGTGATCAGGACATTTTCCAGACTCCACAGCGGGTGCGACACGGGTAGCGGTTCTTTCTCGAATACATCCAGTCCGGCAAAGGCAATATGCTTTTGCTCCAGAGAGCGCACAAGTGCATCCGTATAGACAGTGCCGCCACGACCTACATTAATGAAGAAAGCTCCCTTACGCATGGCTGCAAATGCCTTTTCGTCAAAGAAGTGACGGGTTTCCTCGGTGAATGGCAAAATATTCACCACAATATCCGCTTCCCCCAGCGCTTCATGTAATTGCTCATTTGTATACATGCGCTTCACATGAGGGGCATCCTTGCCGGAACGTCGGACTCCGATCACCCGCATGCCGAAGGCTTCTGCGATCCGTGCCGTTTCACGGCCGATTTCACCCACGCCCGTAATCAGCAGCGTTTTGCCACGTAATTCCGTCAGGTCGCCTTCCGGTGGCTGCCATGTTTTCTGACGCTGCAAGAGAGCTGCTTGCTGCAAATACCGTGTATGCGACAGCAGCATCCCAAAGATTTGCTCCGTAATCGGGATGGCATGAACGCCGCTTGTATTGGTGAGTAAAATATGACGCTTTTCCAGCTCTGATAGTGGCAACTTATCAATCCCCGCCGACCAGGTCTGTATCCATTTCAGCTTGCTGTCGGGATGCAAAGCCGCTTCGGCAATATGCCTGGACCAGCCCAAAATGACCTCTGCCTGTCGGATTTGTTCAGGCTCCAGCTCCTGTGCTTTACTAATGATCAGCTCATAGCCCGGAGCTGCTGCACGAACTTGCTTTTCTTGCTCTGTGGTAAGCTGGTGTAAACTGACGATGGTTCCCACGATTCATTACCTCCTCGACTTTTGATTCTATGGAGCTTCCAATATATTCTGATGAATCATCCCTTCAAGGATAACAGATTGGCGGAAAGATTGCATAAATGGGGGTAAAGACGAGTTTGCTGTGTCACCATAGATAACAACAAATGACTGTAGCTCTGATTAGGGACGAAAGGAAGACGATGACGATGAACGGAATACCGCCGGTAGTACCACAAACAGCACACACACAAAGGCTTTTTACCGCGATTGCTCTCCCGAGCGAGCACAAGAAGGAGCTGCGTCGCTGGGTGGAACAGGATGTTAAACAGCTTTCTTTTCGCAAATGGAGCGATTTCAGGGATTACCACGTGACACTTCAGTTCCTGGGGGATGTGGCAACCAACGATATACCGGAACTGGAACAGGCTTTATTTCAGGCTGCTGCTGCACATTCCCCATTCACTCTCGGCATTGGCGAACCGGGGACTTTTGGACGGGATGGATTTCCGCGGGTGCTGTGGAGGGGAGTTACGGGGCAGAAGGATTCTTTGAATCAGCTCCACCAATCCATAGTTAAGGCTACCGAACCGCTTGGTTTTAAGCCCGAGGAACGGCCTTACCGGCCCCATATCACAGTAGCGCGTTCGTATACAGGGCAGGAGCCTATTCCGGCGTCTATGTTTCAGTCCAATGACCGGATAGGAGAGCCGTGGGCAGTGGGAGAATTTGTTTTGTACGCGACCCGAATGGGCCAAAAACCGATGTACCAAATAATTCAAACGATCCCATTATCAAGGTGAAACCCTTGATCTATCAGCGATTTTAGTGATATAGTATTTCAGCGTTATTCAAAAGGCGCATTTTGGGTTACATATCTGAGAAATGTGCCTAAAGTTAACAGGAGGAACATTATGGAAATCGTTAAAGAACATCGTTGGTTTGCACCTCTTTTGAGTGTGCTACTTGTTTGTATATTGGGGGTAGGCCTCTACGCTGAGGTTCAACAAACACAGAAAAATCACAAAAATGCACCTATGCAATCTCTGAGCTGGTCAGGGAATTCTTCGGCTCCTTCACACGGGGACAGGATGGAGACCCATAATGGGTCAAACAGAACAAGTCCCATCTTTGCCAAGGCTCATGGGCAGCCGAGCTGGAAACAAATCATGCCGGCTCCGTTACCCGCTTCCCAGATGAAGCAGGCGGGACAAGCCCGGAGCAATGTTGCAACCGGCGTGAAAAAACCTGAAGTCCAGCATAGCAAGTCTGCAATTCTTACCCCTCCTACAACCATTTACTTTACGAAGACACAAATGCTCTCTCAGGATGACAAGGCGTTGTCTACCTGGAGCTATCCTGTCTCCGCTAAAGAACTGCTCCTGCTACAAAAAATAGTCATGGCAGAAGCAGAAGGCGAACCGTACGAAGGCAAAGTGGCAGTTGCCAACGTTGTCTTAAACCGGCTGCGGTCAGCCCCATTTCCCGATACGATTCAGGCAGTGATTTATCAAAAAGCGCAATTTAGTCCGGTTGCGAACGGGCGTCTTCGTCGTGTCCAGCCCAATCAGGACAGCATTCGTGCGGTTACGGCTGCTTTGAACGGTCATAAAGCCGTGCCTGACAACACCTGCTTTTTCCTGTCGCTGACGTTGGCTCAGGATCTTACAGTTCATCATTCGCGTACCAAGGTGAAAACAATCGGCCATCATACCTTCTACAAATAACAGCCCTTTCTAAACAATAGGGTTCGGCTTGGTGAACGTATTTTTCGTGTACAGGTGAAGCTTTTATGCAAAAAGTGGTATAATGGGTAAAGGTTAAGGTACCTAAGTTATAAAAGTGACAATGGAGGTGGGCAGATGATATGAAAATCACATATTACGGACATTCAGCAGTACTGGTGGAGGAAGAGGGCAAACGGATTATTATTGATCCTTTTTTGACCGGGAATCCTAAAGCGGTAGTAAAAGCTGAGGATATTCAGGTGGATGCAGTGCTGTTGACGCATGGTCATGCGGATCATTTTGGTGATGCTATCGAAATTGCCAAGCACAACGATTGCCCTGTAATCGCGGTGGCGGAATTGGCTAACTATTGTTCATCTCAGGGAGCCAAGGCTCACGGTATGAACCTGGGCGGCGGTCACCAATTTGACGGCTTCCATGTAAAATTCACACTTGCGTTCCACAGTTCCTCTTTAACGGTGGATGGACAAACGATATATATGGGTGAGCCTGCGGGCATTTTATTGACCATAGGTGGCAAAACATTTTTCCATGCTGGCGATACGGCCCTGTTTGGCGATATGCGTCTTATTGGTGAAACCAACTCCATAGATGCTGCGGTATTACCGATTGGTGACGGTTATACAATGGGACCGGAGGATACGTTACTGGCAGCCAAATGGCTCCGGGCCAGCCGCGTAATACCGGTGCATTACAATACATTTCCGGGGATCGAGCAGGATGGGAACGCCTTCTGTGACCGTCTGCACAAAGAAGGGATTAAGGGAACAGCCCTGAATCCCGGCGAAAGCCTCGAATTTTAACCTGCATTGCCAAATTGCGAGCAAATGTCGGAGCGCCAGAATGTTCAATAGATATCCTCTGCCAGCCTTTTCTGTTCCTTTGGGAATGGGAAAGGCTGGATTTATTAAAATGAATATTTATACATAAAAACGGTATATTTTTGCATCTTCACGTTGAAGCTGTAATGTAAAAGATTTATTATCACAATCATAAAAACTTTGAATTGCTAACATGGTAGGTCAATGATAAAATGATATAACTAATTAGATTCATCAGTAGATCCGACGTATTTTTCAAGTCAAGCTATTGCATAATTATTGAAAAACATTCGCATTCGGCGGACCGTACCGCCTTGAATACGTCACATGTTTTGTCCCCCAATCCTCGTAGTTGTTCTTTGAGTTACCTCTTGTTGCCACTGTCTTCTATTCGGCCGCCTGTATTTCAGGCCAGCATGACTTTATAACAGAAAGGTTGCGTTCCATGAGACAGACAGGTTTACCACCCAAACAGGGATTATACGATCCCCAATTCGAAAAAGACGCCTGCGGCATGGGCTTTGTTGCCCACATCAAGGGAAAACCATCGCACGATATCGTAAGTCAGGCTTTGACCATGCTCGTCAATATGGAGCATCGGGGCGGTCAGGGAAGTGAACCGAACTCTGGTGACGGAGCGGGGATCATGATTCAGGTACCGCATTTATTTTTCCAAGAGGAAGCGGAGCGACTGGGCTTCAAGCTGCCAAAGGCTGGACATTACGGCGTGGGTATGCTTTTTGTATCCAATGATCCGAAGGTTCGTGAAGTTCATGAACAAAAGCTGAGAGATATTATCGTAGATGAGGGCCAGAATTGTCTGGGCTTCCGGGATGTTCCGACTTATGACGAAATGCTGGGCAAATCGGCGAAAGCCGCCAAACCGGGCGTACGTCAGGTGTTTATCGGTCGAAGCAGTGATTTGAAGGAAGAGCTGGACTTTGAACGGAAACTGTATGTTATTCGCAAACGGGCGGAGCTTGCCATTCGCTATAACGAAGAGGACCAGAACCGTGAGTCGTTTTATATCCCGAGTTTGTCATGCCGTAAGGTTGTATACAAAGGAATGCTTACAACCGAGCAGGTAGGACAATTTTATCTGGATTTGCAGGATGAGCGGGTGACTTCGGCAATCGCGCTGATCCATTCCCGTTTCAGTACGAACACGTTCCCGAGCTGGGACCGTGCGCATCCTTATCGTTTTATGATTCACAACGGTGAAATTAACACGATGCGTGGCAACGTGAACTGGATGCATGCACGTCAGACCCAGTTTGAAAGTGAAGCGTTTGGCGAAGATATTGGCAAGGTAAAACCGGTCATTAACCCGGATGGTTCAGATACAGCCATGTTTGATAATACGCTTGAATTCCTGTATCTGAGTGGGCGTTCCCTTCCTCATGTAGCCATGATGATGGTGCCGGAGCCTTGGAACAAGCATGAGACGATGGACCCGAAGAAGCGGGCATTTTATGAGTATCACAGTACGATGATGGAGCCTTGGGATGGACCGGCTGCGATGGCGTTTACGGATGGTGTGCAGATCGGAGCAATTCTGGACCGCAACGGCCTGCGCCCTGCGCGTTACTATGTGACCAAGGATGACCTGATCGCCTTGTCTTCAGAAGCGGGTGTACTGGATATTGCTCCTGAAAATGTACTCTACAAGGATCGTCTCCGTCCGGGACGGATGCTGCTGGTCGATACCCAGGAGGGCCGCATCATTTCTGACGAAGAGTTGAAGGAGCGTATCGCTTCCGAGGAGCCCTACCAGGAATGGCTGGATGAGCATCTGGTCAATCTGGATGAGTTGCCTGAAGCGCTGGAGCAGCCGGAGCCGAAGCATGAGAATGTAAACCAGCTTCAGCTGGCTTTTGGCTATACGTTTGAAGAACTGCGCAAGATTCTGGAGCCGATGGCGCTCACAGGTGCGGAACCGATTGGCTCGATGGGATATGATGCTCCATTGGCGGTGCTGTCTGACCGTCCGCAGCGTTTATACAACTATTTTAAACAGATGTTTGCTCAAGTCACGAATCCGCCGATTGATGCCATTCGGGAAGAGATCGTAACGTCCACAGCAACTACGATTGGACCTGAACGCAATTTGCTGCATCCTGAGCCGGAAAGCTGTCGTCAGATTCGTCTGGATTCACCGGTGCTGTCGAATGAGGAATTTGCCAAAATTCGTCATGTACACCGTCCAGGCTTCAAGTCGATGACGATTCCGATCTTCTTTGAAGCGAAGGAAGGCGCAGAAGGCTTGCGTAAGGCGCTCGAAGGGCTGTTTGAGGCGGCTGATCGTGTCATTGACAAGGGTCATAACATCCTGATTTTGTCCGACCGTGGAGTGGACGCAGAGAATGCGGCCATTCCAGCGCTGCTGGCTGTCTCAAGCCTGCACCACCACCTGATCAAGCAGGGTACACGCACACGTGTAAGTATTTTGCTGGAGTCGGGAGAGCCAAGAGATATTCATCATTATGCGGTGCTGCTTGGTTACGGCGTGAGTGCGGTTAATCCGTATCTGGCTTTCGAAACACTGGATGTCATGATTCAGCAGGGCTTGCTGCGCGGTGTCTCGCATGAAAAAGCAATTAAAAATTATATTAAAGCGGCCACTAAGGGTGTCGTTAAAATATTGTCCAAAATGGGTATTTCCACGATTCAGTCGTACCGTGGAGCGCAAATTTTTGAGGCTGTAGGTCTCAAACAGGATTTCGTTGATCGCTACTTCACCTGGACACCTTCCCGCATTGGCGGTATCGGTCTGGAGGAAGTCACGGTGGAAGCGCTGGCTCACCACAACCGTGCTTTTACCGATAAGGACGGCAACGACAAGGTGCTGGATTCGGGCGGTGAATATCAATGGCGCAACGATGGGGAAGAGCATTTGTTTAATCCGCAAACGGTACATTTGCTCCAGCAGTCGGTTCGCTCGGGGGACTACAAGCTGTACAAGAAATACGCCAAGCTGGTGCAGGGTGAAACTGAACAGCATTTGACGATCCGTTCCATGCTTCAGTTGAAGCCTGCGGGTAAGTCTGTGCCACTGGAAGAAGTGGAATCCGCTGCATCGATTATGCGACGTTTTAAGACGGGAGCAATGTCCTTCGGCTCAATCAGTCAGGAAGCGCATGAAGATATGGCGATCGCGATGAACCGTATCGGCGGTAAGAGCAACACCGGTGAAGGTGGGGAAAACCCTGCACGTTTCATTCCGGATGCCAATGGCGATTCTCGCCGCAGCTCGATCAAGCAGGTGGCATCAGGCCGATTTGGTGTAACGTCGAATTATTTGGTGAACGCTGACGAAATTCAGATTAAAATGGCGCAAGGCGCGAAGCCGGGCGAAGGTGGACAACTGCCAGGACGCAAGGTTTATCCTTGGGTGGCTGAGGTGCGTGGTTCTACGCCGGGCGTGGGACTGATTTCGCCGCCGCCGCATCACGATATTTATTCTATCGAGGATTTGGCAGAGTTGATCTACGATCTCAAAAACGCCAATCCGCGTGCTGACATTAACGTGAAGCTGGTGTCGGAGGTAGGCGTAGGTACGATTGCAACAGGAGTGGCTAAAGGCCGCGCTGACATTATTCTGGTCAGCGGCTATGACGGCGGTACAGGCGCTTCTCCGCAAGGCTCCATCCGCCATGCGGGTATGCCCTGGGAGCTGGGTCTGGCCGAGACACATCAGACGCTGATGCTGAACAATTTGCGCGACCGCGTGGTGCTGGAGACAGACGGCAAGATGCTGTCCGGCCGCGATTTGGTGGTAGCTGCGCTGTTAGGTGCAGAAGAATATGGCTTCTCTACAGCGCCGCTTGTGGCGTTGGGCTGTATTATGATGCGGGTATGCCAAATGGACACCTGTCCGGTTGGTGTTGCTACGCAGAATCCGGAACTGCGCAAAAATTATATGGGCGATCCTGCCCATGTGGTGAATTTTATGCGTTTCATCGCAGAAGATGTCCGCGAAATTATGGCGGAGCTGGGCTTCCGCACGATTCAGGAAATGATCGGCCGTACGGACTGCCTGGATACCGTGAACGCCGATTCGCACTGGAAGAAGAAAGGCGTCGATCTGAGCTTGCTGCTGCATGTTCCTGAGCTGGAAGACGGCAGTGTGCGTTACCGCGTACAACGCCAAAACCACGGGCTGGAAGAAACGCTTGATATGCAGAAGCTCGTACCGATGGCTGCCGGGGCGCTGGAGAACGGAAGAGCTGTAGAGGCCACTATGCCTATAACGAACGTGAATCGGGCCGTAGGTACGATTCTGGGCAGCGAGGTCACCCGCAAGTACGGAGCGGCGGGTTTGCCTGAGGATACGATTCGTTTTAACTTCATCGGATCAGCAGGTCAAAGCTTCGGGGCGTTTATTCCGAAAGGCATCACGCTGAGCGTTGAAGGCGACAGCAATGACTATGTAGGTAAAGGACTATCCGGTGGTAAGGTTATTGTGAAGAAATCTCACAAAGCGACCTTTAAGGCAGAAGAGAACATTATTATCGGAAATACGGCTTTGTATGGAGCGACCAGCGGGGAAGCTTATATTAGCGGAATTGCAGGGGAGCGCTTTGCCGTTCGAAACTCCGGCGCACGTATCGTCGTCGAGGGTGTCGGCGATCATGGCTGTGAGTATATGACAGGCGGACGTGTAGCTGTACTGGGCGAGACTGGACGGAATTTTGGAGCCGGGATGTCTGGAGGCATTGCATACGTCTATGATCCTCAGGGGATGTTCCTGAGCCGTTGTAACCTGGAAATGGTGCTGCTGGAAGACGTGGAAGACCCTGCGGAAGCAGCGGATCTGCGCGGTATGATTCAGCGCCATGTCACACACACAGGCAGCGAAGCGGGACAACGTATTTTGGATGACTGGCAGACTGCGATTCAGCAGTTTGTACGGGTGATTCCAAAGGATTACAAGCGTATGGTTGAACAGATACAAAAAGAAGAGGCGACCGGTTTGAGCGGGGATGAGGCTCTGCTGGCTGCATTTGAAGCCAATATGCGTGAATTGGCGCGTGCCGGGGGTTAATGTAGCCCCTCACCAAATTTACTAAAAAAGGGCTTGCTGAATACCGTTGTTAAGATTACGGTGATACCAGCAAGTCCTTTTTTAGTTCTTTAGAAAATATGATTTATGTCCTTGACAAACGTTATAGTTTCTGACATTACCCCCAAAATGTTTTCCTGAAACGGTAAATATGTTATAAAAAGTGTCATTTTTTTTGGAATGTAACCGTTTACGTTAGAGTTTATGTCTTGTTATTTATTTTTGGATTGGTTATGATTTTTTTAGAGTACACATGCAAATCTAGTATGCCCATCGTCACTTCAAAACACAGAATAGGGTGACAGGATGAAGTTGAAGAAGTCAGCAGAAGACCAAATGATTTTTTTGTACCGGTATGTATCACTATCTTTAACATCGCTTGTTTTTCTGTTCGAATCATCCAGATTAATCGCGTGGCAGAAGTTATTACTTATTGTGTTTCTTTTTTTATCTGTTACATTATTTACGTGGATTTACCGCAAGTACAGACTTCATGATATGGTACTGAAATGTTGCATTGCTCTGGAAACCGCAGGGATCATTTTGTTGCTGCTCCCGACGGGAGGGATGGATAGTCCGTTCAAATGGTATGTGATTACCCCTATGTTGGTGGCTTGTGCTCACCTTTCTATGAGGTACAGTTGGACGCTCCTTCTTTCCTATATCGGCTTGGTACTCACATTTTGTTATATCTTTTTTACACCAGGTCAATATTTTTTGTGGGATACGGTGTTACAAAATGCGAATTTATTTCTGGTGCTGATTGTGACCACGATGGCCATGCAGGTGATCGGTGTTATGAAGAATGAGTTGAAGATGGCGAAGGAGCAAGCTAATGAGACGATGGAACATATTAAGTCGATTTACCACATCATGGAGACGACTAGCCACAACGAGGCATTAAATCTGGGACAGGTCATCTCGGACTACACGGTTAAGCTGACGAAGCAGAGCCGCGCATTTTTCTGGCTGGACAGTCAGGAGGAGGATGCGCCGGAGAGTAGTCAGACAGGTTGGACGGTGGAGGAAGAGGAGCAGCTATTCGAGGAGCTGGGGAATTATCGTGAGGAATTCAGGGAAGAGCGTGAGCCGTTTTTCAGGCATCTGCCGGAATGGGGCGATTTTCTCATGATCACGGTACCGATGACGACTCGTTTTGTAGCGACCATCGGACTCAAGCTGGGCCCGGATCAAAGTCTGACGGGAAGACGCTGGCTCGTGCAGCAACTGATATTCCTGGCTGAGCTGAGCGCCGTGTTTTTAGAGCGCTACGAGCTGGAGCGTATCGAAAATCAGTTGATTGTGACGAATGAGCAGAACCGGATCGCGAATGAAATGCATGATAATGTATCACAAAGTCTTTTTGGCATTGTGTACGCGACGCATTCACTTCGGCAGACATGGCATGATCAGTCCAAGGAGCAGGTGGAGGAACAAATTGAGCTGATTCAGCAATCCGCCAATCAGGCAGTGAGAGAGCTAAAAGGAGCCATTCATAGCCTAAGCTCGAAAAAGAGCGGCGGCCCGACTTGGTTAGGAACAGTGAAAAGCCATCTGCATACGCTGTCCAAGCTGAACCATGTACAGATTGACTTTGATATTCATGGGGATCATTTTTCACTGCCGTACTTGTATCAAAAGGCTTTGTTTCGTATCATATCCGAAGCCGCAGGTAACGCAATCCGGCATGGGCTGGCGAAGCGGATTGATGTGAAGTTAAAATTGACGCCCCAAGTGATTAGACTGTCTATTCATGATGACGGAGTAGGGTTCGAGACGGCGAGAATGGTTGCAGGAGGTGAGGCAGTCAGTGCAGGCAGCGGCCTGGGCATGATGAATATGGAATATTTAGCTCATTCGATGGGAGGTGAATTTGATATTTCAAGTCGAATCGGAGAGGGGACACAGATCCGATTGTCCATTCCAGTAAATGCTTATGAATAAGAGTATTTTGCATAAATCCCAGGAGCGATTTCAAATCAGCAATACATAGATCGAAACGGTTTAGTTCGTCTATATATTGCACTTTCGAGCGTTGAGAATGGAATTATGCAAAATGCTGATAAAGATGTGTGAACATCCTGCAATACAAAATCTGCGGTAACAATCGGATACATAGGGATTATGCAAATCCTGAACTGTAGACAGGAGGCCGAATCATGAAAATTGTCATTGTCGATGATCATCCTTTAGTACGGAAAGGACTCGCTGCCGTTATATCCATGCAGCCCAATGTTCAGTTTGCGGGAGAGGCCCAGAATCAACAGGAAGCACTTGTGGTTATCGAGGAAACTGACCCGGATCTGGTGCTGCTGGACTTGAAGCTTGCCGATGAATCAGGTCTGGATATTATCAAAATAGCACGCGGACGCGGGTTCAGAAGCAAATTTATTTTGCTGACATCCTCGTCCACACGAGAAGACTTCCTGAAAGCGGAGGAAGCTTCTGTGGACGGTTACGTACTCAAGGAGGCTTTGCCTGAGGAACTAATTTACGCGATTCATCTTGTCAACAAAGGACGCAAATATTATGATCCTGCTATTCTGGAGAACAAGCTGCGGGAGGATGCGGGCAATCTGACAGACGACCTGACACCGAAGGAAAAGGAAGTATTGGTCGAGCTGGGCCAGGGAGCCTGCAACCGCGAAATTGCATCCCGATTATTCATCAGCGAATTTACCGTCAAAAAGCATGTCAGTCAGATTTTGGCCAAGCTGCGGCTGGCGGATCGGACTCAGGCAGCGTTGTATGCCAATGCGATTGGTCTGGCGAAGTACGAGCCAACGAACATCTAGCGTGTGATACGCTGAAGGCGGTGGCGATGGAAAGCCTGTCCGACTGGGCAGTGCGCCCATGTAGCTTTCCAGTTCAGTTTATATAGCGAGTAACAGAAGAAGCCTCAAAATCACCAGCTTCGGTGGTTTTGGGGCTTTTTTTCAATTTATTTTTCCATAATCAACAAAGACTGGTACAAAAGTATACCATGCTGTAGCTAAAAGTATACAATCTCATCCCCCTGTAGTGATGGAGAAAGTGCCGTCAGGTTCCATGTCGTACCCACAGCAGCTTGTTACAATTAGATCATACTTAAAATAAGAAGAAAAATGGTATGGGAGGGAGGATTTTTGTGGAGAAAACCATTTTGGATTATCTGGTCCTAATCAAAAAAAGATTGTGGCTGATTTCGATTTTTGTCATTCTCTCATGCGTGACGACTTACTTTGTGAGCGACAAGGTCGTGAAGCCGGTCTATTCCGCCTCAAGTCAGCTACTGGTTAACCATATTTCCGGTAAGCAGGGAAGCAACAATCTGAACGATGTCAACACAAGTCTTAATTTGGTGGAAAGCTACAAGCAAATTCTCACTTCACCTAAAATTATGGAGGCTGTCGTAACGATTCATCCCGAATTCGGCTTGACGCAGCAAAAGCTGGCAGAAAAGCTGCAGGTCAAAACCTCGGATAAAAGTCAGGTCATCGGCTTGACGTTTGAGGCAGGGAGTTATCCACAGGCTGCCGCTGTTGTGAACGCGGTAACCCAGAAATTCGTGCAGACGGTTCCGGGGCTGATGGAATTGAATAATGTGAAAATCTTGAATGAGGCGGACCCGCGGGCCAATCCTGACCCGACCAATGGCAATCCGCTCATGAATATTGCGATTAGCTTTCTCGTATCGCTGATGATTGCACTGGGCACGATTGTGTTTCTGGAAAGCATCAACGGTACGCTGCGCACGGAAAAAGAGGCAGATGCGGACATCGGTATTCCAGTGATTGCATCCATCCCGGTCATTCGCAAGAAGGACATCGACGGCGCAGCCGGAAATTCCAAAGAACGGGTAGGGGAGCGTAAATATGCTGCGATTGAATGACATGTTGATTACAGAAAGCAATCCTTCATCGTATGTCTCGGAATCCTTCCGTTCTCTCCGTACATACATTCGGCAGCAGGTCATCGGGCAGACGGACCGCGGGACGGTTCTGCTGCTGACCTCGCCAGAGAGCGGAGCGGGCAAAACAACGCTGATCGCCAACATCGGCGTTTCCTTTGCACAAGAAGGCAGGAAGGTGGCTCTGGTGGATTGCAATCTCCATACGCCAGCGTTACACGAGATATTCGGATTGGAGAATACCGGAGGTTTATCGGCTTATTTGCGCGGTGGAGCTGCTTCCAAGTCCATTGTCAGATATGGCGTGCCGGAGTTGTCTGTTATTCCAGGCGGAGACACCTTGCACAACGCGGCTGATTTGCTCGGCAGTGAACGCATGGTGGAGCTGCTGGAAGAGCTAAAACGCGAATATGACATCATACTGCTCGACTCGGCTCCAGCGCTGAACTATACGGATGCTCGCCTGGTCGCAAGCTTGACGGATGGTGTGATTCTCGTCGCCAGACACGCCCGGACCAAGCGGGAAGATTTACGCAAAACAAAGCAACTCATGGATCAGGCCGGTGCGACACTGGTTGGAATTGTGATGAATCAGGTGAAGTAAGCAACACCAAAATTCGATGATGCAAGGAGAATGAGTGCGATGACGAAAAGAGTGAAAAAGGCCATTATTCCAGCAGCAGGTTTGGGTACGCGCTTCCTTCCTGCAACCAAGGCAATGCCTAAGGAAATGCTTCCGATTATCAATAAGCCCACAATTCAATATATCGTGGAAGAAGCGATTGCTTCTGGTATTGAGGACATTATTATCGTAACGGGCAAAGGCAAGCGTGCGATTGAGGATCACTTTGACAACGCATTTGAGCTGGAATCGAAGCTGCTGGAGGACGGCAAGCTGAAGCTTCTGGAAGAGGTTCAGCGTTCTTCGGGAGTAGAAATTCACTACATTCGCCAGAAAGAACCCAAAGGTCTGGGACATGCGGTATGGTGCGCAAGACGCTTTATCGGGGACGAGCCGTTCGGTGTACTGCTGGGCGATGATATCGTAACAGGTCAGAAGCCTTGCCTGCGTCAGTTGATGGATCAATATGAGGAAACTCAAAATTCCGTCATCGGTGTACAGCGGGTACCGCAGGAATTCACGAATCGCTACGGCATCATTGAACCGGATCAACAGGACGGACGTCTGTACCGGGTAAACAATTTTATAGAAAAACCGGCTCCGGGCACAGCGCCTTCCGATCTGGCTATTATGGGCCGTTATGTATTCTCACCAAAAATTTTCAAATATCTCGATCTTCAGGAAAAAGGGGCAGGCGGCGAAATTCAGTTGACCGATGCGATCCAAAAGCTGAATCAAAGCGAGCGCGTATACGCCTACGACTTTGAAGGAACACGCTACGACGTGGGTGAGCGTCTGGGTTATATTTTGACCACACTTGAATTTGCACTCGCTAGTGATGATTTGAAGTATCCGGTTATAGAAGCCATGCACGAGTGGCTGAAAAAGACCGAGAAAGCAACCACGGCAGGTTGAGAGGGGGTACGTCAGCATGAGCATGGAAAATTTACCGGAGGACGGCGAGGCTGTCATGTCAGGTAAAGCGTTTTACATGCCATACGGAAATACACAAATTCAGGATAAAACGTCTTACCTGGTAACCAAGCGATTGCTCGACATGTTGCTGTCTTTCGTTGGTTTGATCGTATTACTGCCGCTTTTTATCGTGGTGGGTGTTTTGATCAAGCTCGAAGATCCGAAGGGAAGCGTTTTTTTTAAGCAAATTCGGGTGGGCAAGAACGAGAAGCTATTCAACATGTATAAATTCCGCTCCATGGTGTCCAACGCCGAGGAGCTGAAAAAGGACTTAATGGAGCTGAATGAAGTGAGCGGCGCCATGTTCAAAATTAAAAACGACCCGCGAATTACGAAGATCGGCAGTTTTTTGCGCAAGACGAGTATTGATGAGATTCCACAGCTTTGGAATGTGTTGGTCGGGGACATGACGTTAGTAGGTCCACGTCCGCCATTGCCGAGCGAGGTTGAGCAATACTCTGATTATGACAAGCAGCGCCTGATTGTCACACCAGGATGTACCGGCTACTGGCAGGTGAGTGCACGTAACAGTGTAGGCTTCGAAGAAATGGTGCAAATGGATTTGAAGTATATTCATGTTCGCAATACGTGGCTCGATCTGAAAATCATCATGAAAACAGGCATTAAGATGCTGTTCTCCAAGGATGCTTACTGATGGATGCATTCAAGCGGTGTCCCGCAGTGTCCGTCGTTATTTGCACCTATAACCGGGCTGATCTGCTGGAAAAAACGCTAATGTCGCTGCTGGAGCTGAACGACCTTGCGCTGGCTGAGATCATTGTGGTCGATAATCGCTCCACCGACCATACGGCGGCAACGATCAAAAGATTTAATGCCGAGCACGGTCATGATATTCATCTTCGGTATCATTATGAGCGCGAGCAAGGATTATCCGCCGCTCGTAATGCGGGTATTACGTTATCGAGGGCAGAAGTCATTGCTTTTCTGGATGATGATGCGATCCCGTGTGCTACATGGCTGCAAACGATTATGTCGACCTTCGGAAATAATTCCGAACTGACGGCCATGGGCGGGAAGATAGATCCTTTGTTTGAAACGGAACGACCGGGCTGGCTGACCGGGCCGCTTGAGCTGCCTTACACGATTATTGACTTGGGAAAAGCCATCCGTGAATATCCGGCGGGACTGAATCCGTTCGGAGCGAATATGGCCATGCGCAAAACAGCTTTTGCTGCCGTAATGTTCCCACTTCATTTGGGAAGAAAGGGAGATATTCTCTTATCTGGTGAAGAATCGTGGGTATTCGAGCAGATTCGTAAAAATGGTGGAACGATCATGTATCATCCTCACATGGCAGTGAAGCATTTTGTTCCGGCTGCACGCTTAACAAAGGAATGGATCATGAACCGTTACTACTGTCAGGGTATGTCTTATGCTGTTCAGGCCGCAGGCCTGCGCGGCAACGTGATGCTGATGGCGAAGACGGCAGCCAAATGGCTATACAACACGGCGGACTCCCTGCTGGCACGTACTGAGGGCAGAAAGCTGTTGAACCGGTGCAGATTTGAAAGTATACGGGGAACCCTGGATACGCTGCGCAACCGGAAAAGCGAGTCAGCTGCGGGGTGAAAGATTGATCATGAGCAACTATCCTTGGACTTCAAGAATAAACACAATACAGCATGTTTTCATTTTTCTTCTAGGCGCTCTTGCTGTAGGAATTGCGGCTACTTATCAGCCGGTGGCCAGCATTGCGGCAGTATGCTTACTGCTTCTGCTGGCCGTTTCTATCCATCATCCAGAGCGCATCAGCTATGCAGTTCTGCTGAGTACGGCGGTATCGGTGGATTCCTTGTATCAGGGTGGCGTATTCGGGATCGAGATTTTGTCATTATACAAATTGGGCATTTTGGCCTTGCTGGTACCGTGCATGCTCGTTTACGGCATACGTCTTAAATTTAGCTATCCGATCTGGGCATTGGTGATCATGCTGGGGATTACATTTGGATTTTCAGCATGGCTGCCTACGCTGACGACCTCGATTGCAGTGAAGGCGTTCGTCGGACTATCGTTGCCCTTCTTTTTTTTACTGATCCAGTGGAAGAAGGAGGTGGCCGAAAAGCATATCCGGTTGATCAGCCTGCTGCCGATCATTAGTGTGGTCGTTGGACTCGTTTTACAGATCGTAGGTATGCATTCGTTTACCGATGTGGAATTTACGGGAGCGGTGAGAGTACAGGGGGCGAATATTCCGCCGCATCTGGCGATGCTTTCCTTCCTCGGGATTGCCGTCTCGTTGATTGAGGTCAAACGCAAGCCGCAGCAAGCTGCCTTTTATTATACGGTGCTGGCGCTGAACTTTTTGATTCTGATTGCTACCGGCACACGCGGGCCGATTCTGGCACTGTTGCTCATGTTTGCTGTGTATCTGTTCGATATCGCCAGGCAGTATCTCAAGGGGAAAGTCAATTATTTGCTACCGCTGGCCGGATCGTTTTTGATTGCTCTGGGGGCGGTGGCCCTGCAATGGAACAATTTAAAAAAACGCTCCTTCGAGCGGGAGACCGATACGGGAATTGATCTGTCGGGACGCTCGGAGGCATGGGAATATTTCTTGAACAGAGTACAGGATTATCCGTGGTCAGGCAGGGGTCTTGGCGCGGTGACGGTTGCGAACGACGGGACGTTATTCAAAGGCTTTGTCGTGCCGCATAACGAGTATATACGCTTTTATTTTGACACGGGATATATTGGCTGCGGGTTATTGATGCTTTCATTGCTGGTCGTGTTCGTTCTCATTTACCGGTCGCTTGCCAAGTCGATCAAACCTTATTTTGCAAGCTTGATTGCGGGCTTTCTGATTTATTCATTTTCAGATAACACGTTGTCGACGGTTCAGATGATTATTCCATTTTGCTGGTATTTGAACGTTTTATACCAGACATCTACTCAAACCGATTTTCGCAAAGAGAAGTGATACGATGAGCAGAGTGAACATGTTCGATGTCAACTTTGATAATTATGATTTTAACGATCTACTCGAATTTATAGATACTTCTATTGAGCATCAGCGTCATTCCTACATTTTGACCTGTAATGTCGATCATGTGATCAAGCTTCGCAAGGATGATGAATTCCGCAAGGTATATTCCGATGCAGGAGCTGTGGTGGCTGATGGAATGCCAATTATATGGGCGTCCAGGTTGCTGAAAAAACCCCTCAAGCAAAAGGTATCAGGCTCCGATCTGTTCACCCGGCTGGGGGAGGCTTTTGAGGATCGAGGCTATCGCTTGTTTTTTCTGGGGGCGGCGGATGGTATTCCCGAGAAGGCGATGCTCAATCTTCAGGAGTCGTACCCGAACATGAATGTAGTGGGCTGTTACTCTCCTTCCTATGGCTTTGAGAAAAATGAGGAAGAGAACAGACACATTGTCCAATTGCTGCAAGAGGCCCGCCCGGACATCGTTTTTGTCGGCGTAGGCGCACCTAAACAGGAAAAATGGATTTACAGATATTACGAGACATATCGCGCTCCGATTTCGATAGGGGTGGGAGCTACGTTTGATTTTCTGTCGGGAAATGTGAAGCGTGCACCGGAGCTGATGCAGAGGACGGGATTTGAATGGTTTTGGCGGTTGTCTCAAGAGCCTAAACGTTTGTGGAAAAGATACTTGATTGAGGATTCCCAGTTTCTCGTACTGCTGTTTAAGGAAATGTTCAAGCGGAACCGGGTGAAGGGAGGTCAGGGGTGAGAAATATGACTCGGCTGGCAGATCAGCAGGTTTCCGTTTGGTTAGGAAATCGGCGTGGAATTGGCATGATCGGCATGGGAGTGCTGGCTTGTATGCTGCCACTCGCCATCGGATTTGTCAGCGCCAAGATGAATCCCACCATGAGCCAGCAGGGAGCCATATTGCTGGCACTCGTTTTTCCGGCCTTTTTGCTGGCGATTATCCAGTCGCGGATGCTGATTCCGTACACACTGATGGTGTGGGCAGTAGGTCCGGAAATCCGGCGCATTGCAGACTGGCTGGAGGGAACGTATCACTCGGTGTCCTTGTTGAGCTTGGCACCGTTGCTGGTCAGCAGCATGTTGATTATTCCTGTGCTGCGTGGCATTCATCAGGCGGAAAAGCCATTGACCCGAATTGCTGTGTTTTTTGGGATTGAACTAGCCTACGGAAGTGTGGTCGGGTTGTTCAAAAATGGAATCGTTTTTGCCTATGATTTAGCCAACTATGTGATTCCTTTGCTACTGCTGCCTTATCTTGCGATTAAGCCCATGAAAGCGAAGGAGCTGGACCGTCTGCTGTATTCCTATGCTAATATTGCCGTTCTCGTGGCGATTTACGGCATTATTCAGTATTTGACGGTGCCACCTTGGGATGCGTTTTGGATGAATAACGTAGAGATGAATTCCATTGGTATACCAGAGCCACTCCAAATCAGAGTTTTCTCTTCGATGAACTCGCCTGGTCCCTGCGCTATTTTCCTGGCAATGGCGCTTGTACCCATGCTGATGGAAAAACGGTGGCGCGGCACCTTGGGATGGATCGGAGTCCTGCTGACGGTCGTTTGTCTTTTGATCACGCTGGTACGTTCAGCCTGGCTGATTGCATTCGTTATGCTGCTGGCGTATATCCTCACTTCATCCTCCAAGGGAAAGTGGAAAACCTTGTTTCAACTTGCTGTTGTTGGCCTCCTTCTCTACATCATTGTTCCGAAGCTGCCGGGAGCAGAAGGTCTTGTGGCACGCATGCAGACGTTGACGGATATTCAACAGGATCATTCGTACAATGAACGCTTGGATCTGTTGCATACGATGCTTCCGGCCATTGTCGGTAATCCGGTAGGGCAGGGGATCGGGAGTGTCGGAATTGGAACCAAGCTAGATAACGGCGGCGATCTCGGTGAACTTGGGATTATGGATAATGGCTATATTGCCATTTTTCTCACCTTCGGTATTTTCGGAGCATTCTTTTTCTTCGGTGGTCTGTTCGTTATCGTCAAGCGCCTCCTTGTCCGCATTGCCGAGCGAGATTCCAGCCAGCCTTATATCAGACTGGCGTTGGCTACGTGGGCCGGAGCTGTAGCCAGTCTCATATCGGATAACGGTTTTCCCGGTATGCGCGGCTATCTGATCTGGATGATGATCGGAATAGGACTGTGGGCGAAAGATGTTATCGCGGAAAGAAGGTAGAGGCTGTGCAAAACTTACAAACAATATCCGCACCTGTCCGAACACTATGGTCCACGGTCGTTCGCTTTGCCAAAAGCAAGGATAGCAGCTCGGCAGCAGTTAAAACGATGATATTCAGCATGCTGATTCTCGTCGTAAACATGCTGACTGGCGTGCTGACGGCCCGATTCCTGGGTCCTACCGGACGCGGGGAACAGACCGCGATGGTGAACTGGTCCCAATTTCTCGCCTTCTGCATGAGCTTCGGTGTCCCGTCTGCGTTGATTTACAATGCGAAAAGGAACCCAGAGGAAACAGGCAAGCTGTACGGCCTCGCCTTGCTACTGGCGACGATGTTCGGGGGCTTGGCGACACTTATCGGCGTGTTCCTGATTCCATATTGGCTGCGCTCCTTTTCTTCATCGGTCATCCTGTTCGCCCAATGCTCCATGATGATGTGTCCGCTTATCGCGATCTCACAGATTAATAATGCATTGCTTCAGGTCCGGTCGGAATACAAGCAGTACAATTTGTTTCGGTATCTGGTACCGCTGAGTACGCTGCTGGGTCTGACGATCCTAATCCTGACGGGTCAAATGAATCCGTATACCTCAGCCTTGGCCTATTTGCTGCCAGGTTTGCCGATTTATATCGGTGTCACGATTCGAATGGTTCGGCTGTACAAACCGAAGGTGAAGAACAGCTGGACGCAATTCAAAAATCTCTTTACCTACGGCATGGGCTCATACGGCAATGATCTCATGGGGCAGGTTTCTTATTATATCGACCAGATCCTGATTGCAGGTCTGCTCAGACCGGCTGATCTCGGCTTATATGCGGTAGCGGTCAGCCTGGCCCGGATGGTGAATGTATTTTCAACCTCGATTATCGTCGTGCTCTTTCCCAAAGCCTCCGGGTTAAACAAGGAGGATGCGGTTGCAATAACATTCCGGGCATTTCGGGTGACTTCAACAGCAACGATTCTGGCTGCCATGATGCTGATGCTGATTGCTCCGTTCGTATTTACATTGCTATATGGTCAGGAGTTTAAACAAGCGCTTACGGTATTCCGGTTACTGGTGCTTGAGGTTGCTATCAGCGGAGGAACCATGGTGCTGGCACAGCAATTCATGGCGCTGGGTAAGCCCAAGCTGGTTACCATCCTACAGGGTGTCGGATTGGCGCTCGTCATACCATTGCTGTCTATACTCGTTCCGAGATACGGCTTGACGGGTGCAGGGATAGCAATGCTGTCTTCGGGGATTCTACGGTTCGGTTTCATTTTATGTAATGTTAAATTCGTTCTGAAAATGAAAATTCCGAGACTGCTTATTTCCAAACAAGATATTCAATGGCTCCGATCAACGATGTCACACTACATCCGGAAAAAGCCAGTTAACGGTTAGATAAAGAAGGAGGCACCCCCTAATGAACCACATGTCTAGCGTTCCCGCGGACAACCGGATATCCGTAGTTATTATCGCTCAGGATGATGGTACTCGAATCACAGCCGCCATTAAATCCTGCCAGCCCTTTGCGGACGATATCGTCGTCATTGACGGAGGGAGCAAGGACAATACGATTCAGGTAGCTGAATCATTGGGCTGTCGGGTGTTTTCCAACCCATGGCCCGGTTATGCGAAGCAGCGCATGTTTGGTGTTGAAAAAGCCGAGTTTGATTGGATTTTCCTGATTGATACAGACGAGGTGGTAGATGCGGAGCTTCTTGGAAATTTGTTGAAGGTCAAGGAAACGCTCCATGATCCTGCCAAAGCATACTCTGTGTTTCGAATTGGTGATTTTTTGGGCAAATGGATGAACAAAGGCGAGCATTTGGTTCGTCTGTACAATCGGCGTATTTACGGCATTACGAATAGTCTTGTTCATGAAATGCCGGATGTAGCCTCTTCCCAGATCATTAAACTGGAGGGTGTGTTATGGCACTACGGCTTCCGCAGTATCAGTGATCATATGACCCGTTTTAACAAGTATACGGACCTCGAAGCAGAGACGGCCTTTAACAAAGGCAGATCCTTTCGGATTTCCAGGCTGTTGTTGCGACCTCCAGCCCGCTTTGTGCAGAAGTATTTTGTCCAAGGCTTATACCGCAAGGGATTGGCAGGTTTTGCTGTAGCGGTCTTTTGGGTGATGTACGAGTTTCTGGTCTGCTTCAAGCATTATGAGCTGACGAAGCGGCGGAAAAAAATAGAGATTGTGGAAGACGGACAGACCGAGCAGAAAGGAGAAACCAGCTATGTCGTACAATAACGGTTTTCGCATTGCAGCAACAGGGCTTAGCTGGCCGTCCCTGCAGCCCGGCGGATTAAACACGTACTTCAAATCCATCTGTGAGCAACTGGCAGAGCAAAATACGCTGGATGCTTTAATCTGTAGCGATGAGAAGCCGCAAGTACCTGAAAATATCCGAATTCATTCGATTGGCAGCAAGCAGCAATCCATCTGGAAGCGTCGAGAGCTGATGCAAAAATATGCAGCAACGCTGTTCGACAAGCAGCCGATAGATGTGCTGTACTCCCATTTTGCCCCCTATGGTGTCGGACCGGCGCTGGAGGCGAAAAAACGGGGAATTCCGGTAGTCACCACCTTCCACGGCCCATGGACGGAGGAAATGAAAATTGAAGGGCAAGGCCTCAAGCATCTGCTGAAAACAACGTTGGCCAAATCCATTGAAATGAAGGCATATGGCCTGGCGGACAAATTTGTAGTGCTGAGTGAAACCTTTCGGGATATTCTGCATGAGCATTATAAGGTTCCACTCAGCAAAATCCATATCATTCCCGGTGCAGCCAATATAGAGAGGTTCCATCCGGCAGAGGATCGGGGGACGGTGCGGGAACGGCTGAATTTGCCACAGAATGCGACGATTGTGCTGACCGTCCGTCGTCTTGTTAACCGAATGGGACTGCTGCAACTGCTGGAAGCATGGCGGCGGGTAATTGAGCGTCATCCTGATCATCTACTGCTGATTGGAGGGAAGGGACCTCTGATGGAGGAACTGGCTTCCAAGGTGGCAGAATACAATCTTCATAATCATGTAAGATTGCTTGGATATGTATCGGATGAGGAACTTCCCCTGTATCATCAGGCATCGAATATGTTCGTTGTGCCGACACAGGCACTGGAGGGCTTCGGCCTGATTACGGTGGAAGCGATGGCCTCGGGGGTTCCGGTGATGGCGACTCCTGTAGGCGGCAACAGGGAAATTTTAAGTGGATTCCGTCCGGAGCTGTTGTTCCGGGGAACGGACAGCGAAGCCATTGCGGAAGGACTGCTGCGTGTGCTGGATAACCGCGAAGCCCTTCCCAACGCACGGGAATGCAGGGACCATGTCCTGAGCAAATATACGTGGGGACATGTGGTGGAGCAGGTGGAAGATGTGTTCCGGCAGGTCCTTGACAGAAAGGCGGCTGCAAAATGCTGAGAATAGCTTATATTGACCACACGGCAAGATGGAGCGGCGGCGAAGTCGCGTTGTATAACATACTGACGAACATCGGGGAACATATCGATCCGCTGGTGATTTTGGCGGAGGAAGGCGATTTGGCAGATCGTCTTCGGCAGCGCAACATTGATGTACGTATCGTTCCGCTGGATGATTCCATTCGCAATCGGGGACGGAATGCCGTCAATCTGGGTGCGCCTGCGGCAGCCTACCGACTGTTGGCTTATGGGAAAAAGCTTGCGCCTTTGCTGCGCGAGGAAAAGGTCGTGTGTGTTCACACGAACTCACTCAAGTCGGCGTTCTACGGCGCGGTAGCCGCGAAGTCAGCGAAGGTGCCGTTGATCTGGCATATCCGTGACCATATCGGCCCACCGTACCTGAAGCCGATTGTGGCCAAAGGCATTCGGCTGATGTCCCGCTTTTTGCCTAACGGCGTCATTGCCAATTCCAAGTCCACGCTGAGTGCGCTGGAGCTGCCCCCGGACAAAAAGACGCTCGTCGTCTACTCGGCATTTGCCAAAGCGATTACGGCCCGTGATGCGACTGCAAATTCACGTGACGATGACTCGTTTAACGTCGTATTGGTCGGCAGACTGGCAGAGTGGAAGGGACAGCACATTTTACTGGAAGCTGCTCGCTCTTTTTTACCAGATAAGCGTGTGAAATTTTGGCTGGCTGGGGATGCGCTGTTCGGCGAAGAGGAATACAAACGCCGTCTGGAATCCACGATGCGCGAATACGGATTAGACAACGTTAACTTACTTGGACACGTCGATGACATTCAGGGCTTGATGCAGCGCTGTGATCTGCTCATTCACACCTCCATTACACCGGAGCCGTTCGGGCAGGTCATTATTGAGGGCATGGCTGCAGGTCTGCCAGTGATTGCTTCGAATGAGGGTGGACCCAAGGAAACCGTTGTACCGAACGAAACCGGGCTGCTTATTGAACCGGGTGATCCGGCCAAGCTGGAAGAAGCCATCCGCTGGATGCTGGAGCATCCGCAGGAACGTCAGCACATGGGCGATAAAGGGATGGAACGGGTCAGGAAACATTTTGTTATCGAGAACACCGTTAAGGATATAGTTCATTACTATAAGGGTTTGTTGGCAGGAGTCTGACCGACATTCGCGTTAAAGGATGATTCAGATGAAAATAGCGATAGCACACGATTACTTAATCCAAATGGGCGGAGCGGAAAGGGTGGTAGAGGTATTCCACGATATGTATCCGAAGGCTCCAATCTTCACAACGGTGTTCAGCGACGACCGCCTGTCGAACAACTTGAAGGATGCAGATATTAGAGCCACCTGGCTACAGCACATCCCGGGAGTGAAGGCCAATTTCAAAGGAGTGCTGCCGCTGTACCCCATTGCTATCCGTGATTTTGATTTTAGGGATTTCGACATTGTTTTAAGCTCCAGCAGCGCATTTATGAAAAGCATCCAGGTACCTAAGCATACGTTTCACATTTGTTATTGTCACACACCGATGCGGTTTGCCTGGGATTACGATACATATATGGCCCGGCAGTCCAAATCCAACCTGCTCAAAAGCATGCTAAAGCTGTACATGAATCGGTTGAAAACATGGGATGCCAAAACTTCTCGCAATGTAAACCAATTTGTCGCCAACTCTTCGGTCGTCCAACGGAGAATTCTGCACTATTACCAGCGGGAGTCGGATGTCATTTTCCCTCCTGTTAATACATCCCGTTTCCAACGTGCTACAAGCATTGGTGACTATTACCTGATCGTATCCCGGTTAGTGTCCTACAAGCGCGTTGACCTGGCGATTGAAGCATTCAAGCGCAATGGTCTCAAGCTGCGCATTGTCGGTGAAGGACCGGATCGTAAAAGACTGGAGGGCATGGCCTCCCCGAATATTGAGTTTCTTGGCAGACTTGAAGACGAAGAGGTCAACAAGCTGATGGCAGAATGCCGGGCGCTCGTTTTTCCGGGGGAGGAGGACTTCGGTATCACGCCTCTGGAGGCGAATGCAGCTGGGCGGCCTGTTATCGCTTATCAGGGCGGGGGAGCGCTGGATACCATTGTTCCTCATGTGAATGGTGTATTTTTCCGTAGACATCAGGTAGAGGATGTGCTGGAGGCGGTCGCCAAGGTCGAGCAGCATGCATGGGATGTGGACGGTATCATTAGCCATGCACGCAAATTTGATGAAGATACGTTCAAGGATCATTTCAAAAAGTATGTAGAGCAAGCCTATGTGAACTTTCTAAAAGGAGGATGAACGGAATGAAGCTGGCTGTAATCGGTACTGGATACGTTGGGCTCGTCTCGGGCGTGTGTTTTGCACATAAAGGTAATGAGGTGATTTGTGTCGATCTGGAGCAGTACAAAATTGATATGCTGAACCGGGCTGAATCTCCTATTTATGAACCTGGCATAGAGGAATTGATCGCGTTAAATATGGAAGCGGGTCGTTTGGAGTTTACTTCGGATTTGGCCGACGCGGTTCGCCGCTCGGATATCGTTATTTTGGCGGTGGGTACGCCGTCTCTAGCTAACGGTGAAGCGAATTTGTCCTACATTGAGCAGGCGGCTGCTGATGTCGGGAAGGCCATGAACGGGTATAAAATTATTATGACCAAGAGCACGGTGCCTGTCGGAACGAACGAAAAGATCAAGGACGTGCTGGCTCATCATACGAGTTTGTCCTTCGATATTGTATCCGCTCCGGAATTTTTGAGAGAAGGCTCTGCTATCAATGATACTCTCCATCCAGATCGCATCATTATCGGTTTGGACAATACGGGGCTGCGTGAAACGATGGTTACGCTGCATCAGGTGTTCACGGATAAAATTTATGTAACGGATATCCGCAGTGCCGAGATGATCAAATACGCGTCCAACGCATTTCTGGCGACCAAAATTTCGTTTATCAACGAAATCGCCAATATTTGCGAAAAGGTAGGCGCGGATGTTACCTGTGTGGCTGACGGCATGGGGATGGACAAACGAATCGGGTCCTCTTTCCTGCAAGCAGGGATTGGGTACGGTGGCTCTTGCTTCCCGAAAGACACGAATGCGCTCATCCAAATTGCGGGTAATGTGGATTATGAATTTAAGCTGTTAAAATCGGTGGTCGAGGTGAACACGGACCAGCGTTTCATGATCGTATCCAAGCTGCGCGAATCGCTGGGTCAGCTGCACGGCGTGCCGATTGGCATTTGGGGCTTGGCCTTCAAGCCGAATACAGACGATATCCGCGAGGCTCCGGCACTGGAAATCGTTGAAACGCTGATTCAGGCAGGTGCTATTGTGAAGCTGTATGATCCGATTGCAATGGAAAAATTCAAGGAGCGCGTGGATCATCCGAATATTGTATGGTGCTCATCCCCGCAGCAAGCTGCCGAAGGAAGCGACGCGGTCTGCCTGCTGACCGATTGGGAAGAGTTCAAAAACGTCAATCTCGTACAATTGTCTTCCATTCTGCACAAGCCAGTCCTGATTGACGGTCGTAACGTATTTACGGAGGAGCAGATTCAAGGCTCCGGGCTGGAATACTATTCCGTGGGTCGTCCGCGGATGAGTGGGTGGAATCGGGATAAGGTGGAAGCTTAAAAAGTGACGGATATAAAAGTGGAACATTAAAAAGTGACTGTGGTGGTGTTGGAGGCGCTACGCGTGCAGATTGTTCTTCCGATTGCTGTTACCCCCGGATTTTCTTGATTGTATAAAACATTCAAAGGTTAAAATCCGGGGATAAAGGCAAACGCTGACGCTTCTTCAGAACAATTCTGCCCGCTCCGTTGCTTTTACCGCATGGAGTCACGATTTTTAACCTCCCACCTTATGGGGGGAGGTAGGAAGGGCAGATCCGAAGGAGCGGCTCAGTGAAGCCGCTCCTTCGGATCAAAGCCGCGCCGCTCCTGCGGAGCAAGGCTACTGTGAGAATGCGCTATGCTACTCCTGCGGGGCTGTCATGTGTTTACTCTATGCTGCTCCTTCCGAGCAAGGGCGTGGCAGGGCCGACTGATACTTGAAGCCTGCAAGCACGCGAGCGTCTTTACAGGCTGACCGGACATGAATCGTCCGGTTGTGCCTTTTGCAATACACGGTATGATCGGCATGATGCATTTTTGAGTAGCGCAGGGATGGATTTGAATCTGGAGTAGCAACAGCGATCGTAAGATCAAATCCATCCCGTAGCGGGCTCGGGCTACTCAACTTTGCCCCATCCGATCACCCATACATTTAGAGAGGAAGTGGAGAGTTATGAAGCTCGTACTTTTGTCTGGTGGTTCCGGTAAGAGATTATGGCCTTTGTCCAACGATTCCCGTTCCAAACAATTTTTGAAGGTGCTGGAGAGTCCAGAGGGTAATTCGGAATCTATGGTGCAGCGGGTGTGGAGACAACTGGGGGATAACGGCTTGTCCGAATCCTCGTTTATTGCAACAGGGAGAGCGCAGGTTGAAATGATTCAGAGTCAGGTTGGGCAGGATACGCGCATCATTGTTGAGCCGGAGCGAAGAGATACCTTTCCTGCCATTGCGCTGACAGCGACTTATCTATATTCCATCGTTGGAGTTTCGCCCGATGAAATTGTTGCTATATTGCCGGTAGATCCCTATGTAGAGGATGCTTTCTTTGCTACAGTCGCCCAGTTGGAACATACTCTTCAGGAGAGTGAAGGCAAGCTTGCACTAATCGGGGTTGTCCCTTCCTATCCCTCTGAGAAATATGGTTACATTATACCGAAAAATGATGCCACACAAGGTAGCACAGGCTACCGCGAAGTGAGCCATTTTCAAGAGAAACCCGACCGGGAGCAGGCGGAGCGTCTGATGGAACGCAATGCTCTATGGAACTGCGGGGTTTTTGCATTCAAATTGGGTTACTTGCTCGATATCTTGGCATCCAAAGGTTTGCCGCTGAACTATGAAGAAATGCAAAAGCAATATTCTTCTCTGGAAAAAATCAGCTTTGACTATGAGGTAGTCGAGAAGGAGCAGGACATCGTTGTTCTCCCGTATGATGGATTCTGGAAGGATTTAGGTACTTGGAACACCTTAACGGAAGAAATGTCACATCAGCAAGTGGGCAGAGGCGTAGTCACGGAGGATTGCGTCAATACGAGCCTTATCAACGAACTGGATATCCCCGTGGCAATCATTGGAACGAATGATCTGATCGTAGCTGCCAGCCCGGATGGCATCCTTGTGACCAATAAGGCGGAAAGTCCGCGCATCAAGGAAGTGCTCAAGGCTCATAATCAGCGTCCAATGTACGAAGAGCGCCGTTGGGGGCATTATCGGGTAGTGGATTATGTGAAGTATGACGAGGGCAACGAGGTATTGACCAAGCGAATCCGTGTGCTGCAAGGCAAAAATATCAGCTACCAGCTTCATTTCAAACGGAGTGAAATTTGGACCATTATTAGCGGTGAAGCGGAAATTATTTTGAATGAAAAGCTGCATAAGGTGAAGGCTGGTGATGTGGTTCGTATTCCAGAAGGGACGAAGCAT
The DNA here is from genome assembly GCF_038592985.1 of Paenibacillus sp. FSL R10-2782. Classification (NCBI taxonomy): domain Bacteria; kingdom Bacillati; phylum Bacillota; class Bacilli; order Caryophanales; family Paenibacillaceae; genus Paenibacillus; species Paenibacillus sp. FSL R10-2782. The sequence continues at coordinate 1,281,521 of NZ_CP151951.1, forward strand.
AGTATTTTAGCCGTGACTGATGTGGAATTGATCGAGGTACAGACAGGTTCTGAGTTGATCGAAGAGGATATTGTCCGTTTTTGCATGGATTGGGATGAAATTTCCCGTCACAAGTTTATTTCATAAATATTTTGCGAAATCCTGAAAGATGAAAAAAAGACTCATTTATGAAGTTATTTAGCTCAAACTGTCGAAAATACACGAAAATCTGTAAATTCATAAACATGACCTATTAAATTTTGGTAAAAAAAAGTCGATACTTAGGGTAAGAAGGAATCCAAACTCCTTCCACGATAAACGCAGCCCTGTTGAAAGGCAGGTACGCAAAGCTAAAGGGCCTTCCGTGAGGATGGCAGCCTGGCTACCGAAAGGAAGAGCGAGAGTGAGCCCCTATTTTACCCCTGTGTATCGATGGATACGCAGTGTACTCCCCGTTGTTATGCTTTTTTCTTTGTTGCCTGTCGGTTTCGGTGAATCTCTGTCCGTGGCGAATGCTGCCACATTACAGCCTGTTAATTCGGACGCTTCTGCTGAGGCCCGTGAACTATACAGCTATTTGATCAGCATCTCCGGGAAAAAAATGGTCACAGGTCAACATGACTATTTGGAAAGTCCGGATGAATTAAGCAACAAGGTCCAAAAAATCAGTAAGGCGTATGTTGGTGTACATGGCTACGAGATGGGGGCCATCTCCGGTCAGTCCGCCACTACGGAGGCAGCACAACGTAAAAATGTCGTCGATAGCGCCATACGTTGGAGTAGAGATGGCGGCATGGTTACAATGACTTATCATGAACCGCTGCCGGGTAAACCACTGACTTGGGCTAATGTGCAGGCGAAAGTAAGCCAGGCGGAGTTTAATAAATATGTGACGCCGGGTACTGCGCAGTATAATCTTCTCATTGCCGATCTGGATAAGGTCGCTATATCGTTAAAGCAGCTTCGTGATGCAGGAGTTCCAGTATTATGGAGACCTTACCACGAAATGAACGGCGACTGGTTCTGGTGGGGAAATAAAAACAATTTCAATCAGCTATGGGATATCATGTATGACCGTTTTGCAAACACGCATCAACTGAACAATCTGCTGTGGGTATGGAGTCCGAATGCGCCTAATTCGTACACTGTCCCATATACCCCGAAATATCCGGGGGATGACAAAGTGGATATTTTGGCTGTAGACATTTACAACCATGATTTTAAGCAAAGCCATTACGAAGGACTGCTCGGACTGGCACGGAATAAGCCGATTGCCATTGGGGAACATGGTGAGGTACCCAGTCCCGAGGTGATGCAGGCTCAGCCAAAATGGGTGTATTCCATGACCTGGGGCAAGATGCTGACCGAAAATAACACGACGGATCAGATTCAGGATTATATGAATGATTCGACAAGCTTGACGCGGGATGATGTGAAAAAAGGATTAGCTGCGATGAAAGAACCTGACACGGAGCTACCGACCGTACCGGACACGGGGTCAAACGATCCAACTCCGGCTCCGCCAGTGGTAAGTAAACCAACCCCGCCTTCCGTTCCGGATATGGTTTATGCGAACGGGTTGCGGGGTGAATATTTTAACAGTATGGATCTGGACGGCACCACTGTTTTGGTTCGTACAGACAGTATGCTGGATTATAACTGGCGTGCGGCCTCGCCTGATCCCAAGGTGAAGGCTGATCAGTTCTCGGTCCGCTGGACGGGCAAAATCAAGCCGCAATACAGTGAGACCTATACGTTTACCACGATTTCTGATGATGGTATTCGTGTATGGGTAGACGGCAAGCTGGTTATTGATAGCTGGTTCAAACAAAGCTGGACGGAACGCAAGGGCAGCATTACCTTGCAAGCAGGCAAAATGGCAGATTTGAAAGTTGAATATTATGATGAAAAAGGCGACGCAATGGCACGTCTGATGTGGGAAAGTCAGCATGAAGCGAAAGCGGTAATTCCCGGCAACGCTTTGTTTCTTCCTTGATATATACTCTTTCCCCGCCAAAAATTTTGAGGAGAGAGGGTGGAGCACAATGATGAAAAATTGGTTGACCCAAAGGTATATAGTAGTATTGGCCGGGCTGCTAGGGGTCGCAGCTATAGCGCTGATTGCCTGGTTTATTCATACGCCTCCCAAGAGTGAAGAACTTCAGACGATTAAAGTAGCGGCGGCCAGTCCGGTATGGAAGATTGGTCAGCGGGATGACTCTTCAGCAGAATTTAAAGGTATGGTTGGTAAGGACAATGTCAATATTTCGGCGGCCTCCACCGAGTCGTCTGCTAAAGGAGCATCGTCAGCGATGTCCATAGCAGAAAGTACAACGGCTCCGGTATTGCTCAGCAGTGGAGATATTCCTCCCGGTTTAAATGCGTCCATGAATCCTGAACTATCACTCCAGTACAAGCTGGATCAGGTTCCTCCCAACGGGATGATATTCCGTGTACGGATTTTGGATGCGGGTAAAGCCGTTCCCCAAATGGCTGTATTTTCAAATCATCAGTTGTCCGGTATCATTCAGATTGCCGGGGTTTCCGGCACAGGCAGTGCATATAATTTCAAAAACAACTACGAGCTGTATATCCCCAAAGAGCAATTGCAAAGCGGTGTTAACGTACTCAAGCTAAAGACAGCACGCTGCCTATACTGCTCCTCTGCTGAAGATAAAAATGTGTGGTGGACTTGGGATGACTTGAGCTTGGAGACGTTAGCTTCACCTGCGACTGAGCCGATACACGGTAAATATATACTGACCGGAACGAATGTGAACAATAAAGAATTTTATTATGATCAGGGTGCGGTAAAACATTTACCATACGTTCTCAAATGGCTGGGAATTGCATATAGCGGCAATGTCATGAGAGTCACCTGTGCCAGTAATGTGAACAAGGCATGCACAGACGTGGGAGAGTACTACCAAACGTTGAAGCAGTATAATATGCAATCGTCGGCCTTGTATTTATATACGGGCGATATCAAGCTGCAAAAAGACGGTTCCCTGCCGGAGACAGCCAAGCAGAAGTTGCGCGATTATGTAAAAAAATATGGTTCATACCTGCAATATTATGAAGTGGATAATGAACCGGGATTGTTTAACCGCTCGAAAGCGGTCAATCTGGCCGTTGCCAAGTGGCTGAATACGGAAGGTAAGCAATTGGCGCCGCATCTCAAAACGGTAGCGCCGGGCTGGGCCTACTGGCCGACGTATTCGACCAAGGCTTGTAAAAACCAAACCGGAGGTACGCCGAAATGCGGCGATCCGGATGGATGGGAGCGGGACCCGGCACAGCGTAAACAACTGGAGGATGTCACCGACCTGACTAACGGGCACGCCTATGGCGAATCGTATAATGAAGAGGGCGGGGGCAGCTTCGTCCAAAATTTGAAAACCTTCGGCGGTTCGAGCAATGGGCTGGAGAAGAAGATGCTGAATACGGAGTTTGGTACGAACGATACGCATCGGGACAACCCTGATTACGGGGCCAGTCAGCCACAAGCAGCAGCATTCGACCGGATTATGCGTTCGCAGATCGGTTTTGCCGATATGTTTATCCAGCATGCTGCTTTTTATAAGGACTACACGTTGTTTAAAACCGGCTTTGACTTGCAAAATCACAATCCGGCGAATACGGAAATTTATCCGTTCGGACAAGGGCAGGACAGCCGTGTAAACATCATGAGACGCTTGAGTCTGGCTTATGCCACACACGGAAAACCATTGACTTATACGGTCCTGAATCCAGAGGAAACGAAGGATAAGATGGTCTATGTCCGTGCAGTGGATACGTCTAAACTGAAACCGCTGGCTGGCAGTGGGGCCACCTCGGACAAATTGCTGGTGAATCTGGTGAATTTTGAATCCACAGCACAGACGATCCGTGTACGGGTGACGTTGCCGAAAGTCGGTTTGTACACGGGTGAACGCTTCGGAGCTGGCTCTACGTACAGCCAGGCACAGCGTTCCATATCAGGACTCAAGGCTTCGCCTTCCCTTGATTTTGAAGAAAAGCTGGGGCCCGGCGAGTCGGTCCAATACATTCTGGAATTGAAAAGTGCAGATCAGGCCGCAGCTTCGGCCCCTACAGAGGTGAAGGCCGCCTCTGTTCAGGAAGGCGCGGTAAAGATTGATTGGCTTCAGGCAGAAGGCGTATCCGCCTATGATGTGCTGCGTGCGGACGGGACAGACGGGGCGTATCAGGTGATTGCCTCGGAAGTAGCGGGAAGCACGTATACGGACCACACGGTGAAAGCCGGAAGTCACTACGCCTACAAAGTCCGAGCGACTGGGGGCACTCAGGTGTCTCCCGCGGCCGAGGTCGCTTAATCAGGACAGATACAGAGTAGGACCAGAGTCGAAGAATACCTTACATGCAACCGAAAATAGAATGCCTAAGAACCTATCGGGAGAAAGTAGGACCCGACAGGTTCTTTTTTATCTGTAAATGGTTCTGATTTGGCAGTTCATTGCGTATATTTTAGAAAAAAACACGAAAATCCTTTAATTTTCTCGCCATAAGACGACAACATTGCAGGTATGTATTCATATATAATAGTTTTGCTCATAACTATACATACATGGTTTGTGGGGATTCTCTTTCCGGTGACCAAGAATGATAAAGTGAGGTTAGTGCCGAATGAACAAGGAGACAGAATCAGGGATGGACAACCCTCTTGTACGTAACAATGTACGGAAAGCAGACAAACCTGTCGTCCACTTGGACATCCGGGATATTTTGCTTCAATGCGGCATCACGATGCCGCATTGTCTACAGAGCGAAGCTGACGGAACCAAGGGCCGAAAGGATAAGAGCTTGTAAAATATCGGTTGCCGGTACTTCTTAAAAATAGGAGTGAACCGGCTCCCATCCTTCTTTATTTCATCATTCGTTCCATGCGGACAAACGCGATAAAACGCTTGGCTTCTTCCTCAGACAAAGTTCTTCCATCAATGGTCAAATTAAAACGTTGCAGGATATCTTCATCGGACAGCTCCAACTGGTCCACAAATTCCCTCACATCTGAATCCAAAATTGCTGCCGGATGGCTAGTGCGTCCTACCAAGTAATCAATGGACACCCCGAAAATGTCTGCAAGCTTGGTCAGTATCTCAAAATCTGGCTTGCGCCGGTTTTTTTCATAGTGAGAAAGAGCCGCCCGCGTAATTCCGAGAGATTGCGCTAGTTCCTCTTGTTTTAATCCCTTATATTCCCGTAATTCAGCGATGCGGGTGCCATAATTCATCTGATATTCCTCCTGAATGCAAGGTTGAGAAAGAAAAAAAGCGATTTTACACTTGACAAGATACGATTCGTATCATAAATTAGTTATGTAAGATACATAACGTATCTATGTTTTATAGTTTTAACCATATGTTATCGTTTATATACCTTGGGAGGCCACCGATGGTTTGCACTTGTGCTTATTCGCTGGCTAGACCTTCTATGCGCTATTATACAACATTTTACTATAGATTATATGGTCATGCTACGCAGAGGATCAGTACAAGCGTCATTGCATCGAAAACAAGTCAATCAGAGAGGACTGGTCTTGTGCAGTTGAAAGAGTACATCCGTATGATCCGAAAAAGAATATGGTTGATTGGCGGTATCGTATTGTTGGTATGTGCTGTGGTGGGCGTGAAAAATGTATATTTTACCCCTCAGATTTATGAAGCGACAGCGAAGCTTATTATCAACCAGACACCAAGGCCGGATCGAGCAGGTGTCGTCGATTACAGTGTCGTTCAAACGAATATAGCCTTAACGAACTCCTATAAGCAAATTATGATGTCCTCGGCAATTATGGATCAGGTGGTCACCAGCTTCCCCGATCTCAAGGCCACTCCTTCAGCTCTGACGCAAAAACTAAGAGTAAACACCGCAGGTGATTCACAGGTCATGGATTTAACAATCCGTGATTTATCGTATACGAAGGCTGTCAAAACCGTAAATGCGGTAGCCAAAGTATTCAAACGACAAATTCCCTCTATCATGAAAATGGACAACGTCACGATTCTAAGCGAAGCCAGTCTGACTGAACCGGCTGTTCCCGTGAATAGCAATCCCGCTATACAGATGTTCATTGCTTTTTCCGTCTCCTTGTTGCTGGGTATAGGCTTGTCGTTTTTGCTGGAAGTGCTGGACGATACCTTTAAAAATGAAGAGGATGTTGAGAAAGAACTCGGCCTGCCTACCCTATCCCTGATTACGAAAATGAAAAAAGAAGACAGACGCTCCGACGGTTCAGCTACAACTCCCAAACAGGTAGGTGAAGGACAATATGCCGCGATTAATCAATAACCAGCTTGTCACATCCCTACATGCCCAATCTCCTGTTTCGGAGGAGTACCGTATGCTTCGCACGAACATTCAGTTTTCTTCTATAGATGAACCGATTGAGGTTATGATGGTCGCATCAGCTCAGGCGGGTGAAGGCAGGACGGTTACGATCAGCAATTTGGCTGTAACGTATGCGCAAGAGGGGAAGAAGGTGCTGGTCATGGACATGGATTTGCGCCGCTCTTCCTTGCACCACATGTTCGGCTTGCGTAATCATACTGGACTGACGCGGGTCCTTGCCAACCAGCAGCCGTGGCAGGAAATAGTTCAGGAAACCGGGATTGATCATCTGTATGCCATTACAGCTGGACCGACTCCGCCGAATCCGTCCGAAATGCTCAGCTCCCGCAGAATGAAAGCTCTTCTGGCTGAGCTGAAGGAGCGTTATGATGTGATTTTAATGGATACGCCGCCGTTGCTGTCCTTTCCGGATGGCTTCATTATAAGCGCCATGTGTGACGGAGTGATTTTGGTGGTCCAGGCAGGGAAGGTCAAAAAGGATCTCGTCAAGAAAGCGAAAGCCAATTTGGAACGAGTAAAGGCACGTATTTTGGGCGTGGTGCTCAACAACGTGAAACGGTCGAATACTCGTGCGGAGCGCGGCATGGAGGAACGTAACCTGACATGAATAGAAAAAAGGGAAATGAAAGTCAATTAAATTCTTGTAACAATGAATAAATGATACTTATTAATCTGAAGCCAAATCAATTGGAAACTGAGGTGATGAGCTGTGTCTTCCCACTCGAACGAGGCCGAAGCTTTGAGTACATCAGTGGAAGTGTATTCGGCCGCTCATGGGGTTGAACGCCGGCAAGGTTTGAGCGTGTATCCGTTCATAAAGCGAAGTATGGACATCGTGCTGTCGTTCATTGGATTAATCGTGCTATGCCCGGTATTTCTACTCGTGATTTTGCTGATTAAGCTGGAGGATCCGAGAGGAAGCGCGTTATTTTATCAAGTTCGTATTGGTAAAAATGAGCGGCCGTTTCGCATGATCAAATTTCGTTCCATGGTGTCCGATGCTGAGGATAAATTGTCTACGTTGCTGCTGGAAAATGAAATCGAAGGTGCAATGTTCAAAATGCGGGATGATCCACGCATCACCCGTATTGGGCGCTTCCTGCGCAGAACGAGCATTGATGAGCTGCCGCAACTGTTGAATGTATTACGTGGGCAGATGAGTCTGGTAGGACCCAGACCTCCGCTGCCGAGAGAAGTTGATGATTATACGGTTAGGGATAAGCTGCGTCTGACGGTTACGCCAGGCTGTACCGGCCTATGGCAGGTCAGCGGTCGTAATCATCTGAGCTTTAACCAGATGGTAGAGTTAGATCTGGAATACATATCCAGACGTAGTTTACGCACGGATATTATCATCATGCTGAAAACGTTCCGGGTGCTATTGGGCTCCAACGATGCATATTAAATTCACTCCAACAGGAAGGGCAGGGGAAAGCATGGATCTTCATTCCAACATATATGTAGCAGGGCATAACGGACTGGTGGGCTCCGCCATTGTTCGGGCATTGAGCAAAGCAGGCTATCGTAACCTGATCACTCGCACAAGCAGTGAACTGGACCTGCGCAATAAAGAAGCGGTAGACCGTTTTTTTGAAACCGGGTCTATTGATTATGTGTTTCTGGCAGCAGCCAAGGTAGGCGGGATTTTGGCAAATAACGATTACCCAGCCGATTTTATCCGTGACAACCTGCTCATACAGACGAATGTGATAGACGCGTCATACCGGGCGAATGTAAGCAAGCTGCTATTCCTTGGGTCTACCTGTATTTATCCCAAATTTGCCCCGCAGCCATTGCGGGAGGAATATCTGCTCACAGGTGAGCTGGAGCCTACGAATGAAGCCTATGCTATCGCTAAAATCGCCGGGATTAAAATGTGCCAGTCCTACAACCGTCAATATGGAACCCGTTTTATTTCGGTGATGCCTACGAATTTGTACGGTCCAGGCGACAATTTTGATCTCCAGACCTCTCATGTGCTGCCTGCGCTCATCCGCAAGTTTCACGAAGCCAAGCTGAATCAGTCCCCAACGGTAGAAGTATGGGGCTCCGGCACACCGCGCCGTGAATTTCTTCATTCGGATGATTTGGCGGAAGCCTGTCTGTTCCTGATGAATAGCTATGAGGGAAATGAGATTGTGAACATCGGCGTTGGGGAGGATATTTCTATCCGGGAGCTGGCTGAAAGGGTGAAGGAAGTCGTCGGTTATGAGGGGGAAATTACCTTTAACACGTCCGCTCCCGATGGCACACCGCGCAAGCTGGTAGATGTGACCCGAATTTCCGGACTGGGCTGGTCGGCGCGTATTCCATTGGAAGAGGGATTAACGTCTGTCTATCAGGCATTTCAAGGTCTGGATCTGGTTGAACAATAAAAAAACGGTGGGGGAATAGGAATGAAAAAAGCGCTGATCACAGGGATTACCGGACAGGACGGATCTTATCTGGCTGAGTTGCTGCTGTCCAAAGATTATGAGGTGTACGGGGTACGCAGACGCACCAGTACGCCGAACTTTGAAAATGTGGCACATATCCAGAATGACATTCATTGGCTTTCCGGTGATATGACCGATCTGGCCTCGCTCATCGAAGCCGTGCGTCAGTCTGACCCGGATGAGGTCTATAACCTGGCTGCCCAATCCTTCGTCGCGGCCTCATGGCCGCAGCCCTTGGCTACCGGGCAGATTACAGCGCTATCCGTCACCAATATGCTGGAGGCGGTACGGATTGCCAAGCCGGACACGCGCTTTTATCAGGCGTCGAGCAGTGAGATGTTCGGCAAGGTGCTGGAGACGCCGCAGACAGAAATGACCCCATTTTACCCGCGCAGCCCTTACGGTGTCGCCAAAGTGTACGGTCATTGGATCACCGTGAACTACCGCGAAAGCTTTGATATGTTCGCATGCTCGGGCATTTTGTTCAATCATGAATCGCCCCGCCGTGGGCTGGAGTTTGTAACACGCAAAGTGACGGATGCTGTAGCCCGTATCAAGCTGGGTTTGCAGCAGGAGCTGCGCATGGGGAATCTGGATTCGCTGCGGGACTGGGGGTTTGCGGGGGATTACGTTAAGGCAATGTGGATGATGCTCCAGCAGGATCAACCGGATGATTACGTCATTTCCACGGGAGAAATGCATTCCGTCCGCGAACTGCTGCAAATTGCCTTTTCCCATGTAGGTCTGAACTATGAGGATTATGTCGTCATTGATCCTCAGTTCGTCCGTCCGGCAGAGGTGGATCTACTGCTCGGCGATTGCGCCAAGGCGAAGGAAAAGCTGGGCTGGCGAGTGGAAGTAGGCTTCGAGCAGCTCATTCATATGATGGTGGATACAGACTTGGAGCGGGTAAAAAGGCAGGCTGCGGTCGAAGCTTCCGTCGTCGTGTAAGACATGGAGGGACCGCCCGCTGGCCGGGAGGTCTCTTCGCTGTACATTATTGTAGTCGCGTCGGCAGAACAGTATGGTATGGAGCCGTGCGAAAGGTCATTTTTCAAGATGGAGTAGAGCTTATGACATTAGTCAAAAATCGCGCCAAGCCACGCAGAAGTCTGCTGGTGAATACGTCCTGGCTGTTCGGTGACAAGATGATCCGCATGGTGTTTGGCCTGGCGGTCAGCATTATCATGGCAAGAGTGCTCGGACCGGAGCAGTTGGGGAAGTGGAATTATGCGGAATCTTTTTTCGGGATGTTCCTGATTTTCACGACGCTTGGCTTTGATTCCATATTGGTGCGTGATCTTGTCAAGGACCCCAAGGATGAGCATGAGTTACTGGGTACGACGATTCTGCTGAAGCTGGCGGGTACTGTGGTAGCCATTGTCTTGTCATGCTCCTTCATTTCGCTGCTCAGACCGGAGAATAGTTCCGTACGGTTGATCAATCTGATCCTTGCAACGGCCTCGGTGTTTCAGTTGTTTGATATCATCGACTACTGGTTCCGGGCGCAGATGTTGTCCAAATACACGGTCATTGCCAAGAACACAGCCTTTGTCCTCAGCTCCACCGTTAAAATCATTTTATTGCTGTCCGGTGTCCCCATCTGGGTGGTGGCGCTGTGCGCTCACGGCGAGTTTCTGCTGGGAAGTCTGATTCTGCTGTATTTCTTCCGTAAGGAAGGACGGCGTATGCACAAGTGGACGTTCAGCTTAACCACAGCACGACGGATTATGAATCACAGTTGGCCACTTATTTTGTCATCCTCCGCTGTATATGTACAGGCACGGATCGATCAGGTCATTATCGGCGAGATGCTGGGAGATGCGGCGGTGGGGCAATATTCTGTTGCACTCCGACTCATTGAAGTGCTGGGCTTTATTCCAGTCGTCCTTACCACAGCATATGCCCCGGTGGTGACCCGTTCCAAGATGAAAGGGAGCGACGAATACAGACAGACGTTGTCCAACGTGTATCGGTTGATGTTTATCTGTTTTCTTGTGACCTCGATACCGTTGTTTTTTCTGTCCCAGTGGGTGGTGGTCGTGCTGTATGGGCGGGAATTTACCGAGGCAGGCTCTTTGCTGTCGCTGTTTGCGATTCGTCTGTTTTTCACCAATTTCAGTGTTGCCAAAAGCTTGTTTATCACGAATGAAAATTTGTTCAAATATACGCTGCTGACCTCTATCGTGGGTGCGGTCACAAATGTGGCTTTAAATTATGCGCTTATCCCGTTGCTTGGTGTTCGAGGCTCTCTGGTGGCGACCATCTTGTCTTTTACGATATCTGTATTTCTATTCGATTTGCTGTTTAAGGAAGCCAAAGCCAATTTGGGCTGGATGATCCAGTCGATCCTGAGCTTCTGGCGTGTTCATATTACAGTACCGAAAGTTGGAGAGAACAATCATGATACCCATTAAACCGTTTGTTCAGCATGAGGGACAATGTCCGCATTGTGGAGATAAGGTACGGGGCGGAGAGGTGCTGTGGCAGGGAATTCATGTATGTGTCAGCACTTGGTGTGAGGGCTGTGGACGTGAATATATCGAGGATATGCCGGTCGGTCATGCCACGTATTCACCCTATCGGGTAGAAGTGCCCAACTATACATTGACGGGAGATGCGAAGTCGAGAAAATGGCTCGGAGAGCCCTTGCGGCAAGCGTTGCTAAGTCCTTCCTATGATTTGGCGGTTGGTATGACTGTGCATAAAATGAAACCCTTTAAGCGCATCATCATCGTCAATACGATTGATTATTTGTATGGTCACGCTTTGCTCAAGCTGCTAAATGTGCAGCGGGAATACGAACAATCGCCGGAGCTGGGCATCGTCGTTATTGTGCAAAAATCGTTGGAGTGGATGGTTCCCGCATGTGTGGCTGAAATCTGGACAGTCGATGTGCCGTTCAGCAAGGCCCGCAACTTTTATCCGGTGCTGCATCATCGGATGATAGAGGAACTGGTACGTTTTGATGAGGTCCATGTCAGTCCGGCGTATTCACACCCTAGTCAGTTCGATATTGAGCAGTTTACGGGTATCCCGCGTTATGAGGATGGTCGTGAGTCGGAGCCGCGAATTACCTTCGTATGGAGGGAAGACCGCTTGTGGAGCGGCAGCCATCATATCGCACGGGCAGTGCAGAAATTTCCGCAGCTCAAACGTTGGCTTAAACCGCTGATTTATCATCAGCGCCGCAAAATCATTCGGTTGTTCCGCAGGTTGCGGGAATCCTTTCCAGATTACCGTTTTACGGTTGCCGGATTGGGTCGCACCGGGAGCTTCCCGGCATGGATTACGGACGAACGTGTCGCACGCTTCGACCGGGAAAGTGAGCTGCGAGTATGCGAGGTGTATGCTGCCAGCCGATTAGTGATCGGCATTCACGGCTCCAATATGCTGCTGCCCTCCGCCCATGCGGGCATGACGATTGACTTGATGCCCAAGGATCGTTGGGGCAACTACGCGCAGGATATTTTATTTCACGAAACGGACCATCGGCTTACGGCCTACAAATACCGCTTTGTCCCGATGGAGTCGAGCGTGACCTTGGTGGCAGATATGGCGGCTGCCCAGCTTAAAGGAGCAGATCATTTTAATATGCAGATGATGGAAGAAAAACAGCGGCAGGGGGAAAGTTCGGTTTGGAGGGGAGAGGCCGCTTCGGGACGGATTTGATCTCCTAGCTACGACTGTCGGTGTAAGGCGCTTCGAGTAGCATTTGATCTTCCGATCGCTGTTGCTGTGGGATTCCTTGGATTAAATAAGCCCCATAGGGGCGGAATCCCACAGGGGTATGCTTCCGAAGCGAGCTTTCCTACGGAAAGCTTTGAGGCGAACGCTGACGCTTCTCCAGATTCAAATCCTACCCTCCGCTACTTCCCGCCGCCGCCAAAAAGAATTCCCCCTGCCCATAGGATGGGTGGTGAGGTAAGAGCCGCCCGGCGATAGCTTCGCCCTATCGCCGTGAACATCTCGTCGGGCACGCATCCCAGCGATAGCGCCCATGCTTGTTCAATCGCTTGCCGCTATTGCACCAGCATACAAACCAGCGTAGTCAACGCCTGCGTGCATCCGCCCGCGTAACCCGCGCAGCGGGGGCACTTCATGCCCTAAGTTCCCTTTTTTTAAATTAGGGTGACTTTATGGACACGGCGGTCAGCAGCGAAGCGGTCCATTTGAATCTGAAGAAGCGCTAGCGTTCGCCTTTGCAGTGGGATTCTTACCTTGGAATGTTTTATATCATCCAAGAATCCCACTGCAACAGCGATCGGAAGATCAAATGGAGTGCGCAGCGGTCTCTAAACCCTCGCACCCCATAACTCACCCAATATGAAATGGCAGGAGCATAATGATGATTCAAAAAATATTGTATCTTCGCAATTTTGCCAGCAAGGTGAACGGGGACTCATACAATTTGCAGGAAGTCGGCTTGGGCAAGGCACTCGTTCGGAAAGGCTTCGATTGCGACATTGTCTACTACAACGACCACAAGGAAACTCATCTGGAGCAGGTATACCGTCACGAAGGCTGCACATTGCGCATCATATGGCTCCACGGATTGAAGTTCCTGAGCAACAGCATCTACAGGGATGTCCTCAAGGATTCGTTTTTGGCTGCTTATGATTGGGTCATCTCCACAGAATACAACCAGATCATGACTTATCTGCTTTCCCGCAAATGTCCGGAAAAGCTGGTGCTGTATCACGGCCCATACCGCGATAATACACATGCGCTGATCCGAAGATTGTACGATACCCTGCTACTGTCGAAGGTGGCAAAGTCTCTACGCTGTACCTTTGTCAAATCCGAACTGGCCAAGCGCTATCTGGAGGATAAAGGCTTTCACAACGTCGTCACCCTTGGAGTCGGACTGGACCGCAGCAAGGTGGAGGGAACGTTCAACAATGACAACAGCGGCAATGACACAAGCGAAGATCGTGAGAAAAACCGCGAGGTTGCGGATGAGCTGAGACGGCTCGGGGATCGTCCGGTGCTACTGTATGTTGGTGTGCTGGAGGAGCGTAGAAATATACGTTTTATGCTGGGCGTGTTCAAAAAGGTACTTCAAAAGCACCCCTGTTGCCTTTTGATCATCGTAGGGGATGGACGTAAGGCGGATACGGATCGCTATTGGGCCTATGCCCATGAGCTTGGGCTGACGGACAGTATTTTGCATTTTCCAAGAGTGGAGCAGCGGCATCTGTGGCAGGTTTACGGAGCAGCGGATGCGATGCTGTTTCCGACTCATTACGATATTTTCGGTATGGTGCTGCTGGAAAGTATGCTGTTTCGCGTCCCTATTATCTCTTCGATAAATGGCGGCTCGGTTACCTTGATCGAGGACGGTGTGAGCGGAGTGATCCTGAGAAGCTTTTCGGAGAAGGAATGGGTGAGTCGAGTCTCTGAATTGTTGGACAATGCTGAGCTGAGACAAAGGATGGCGGAGCAGGCGTTTCTTACAGTCGAGCGTATGTCGTGGGATCGGATTGCGGAAGAAATGCTAAGCCACTCACGGATACAACCGATGCAGCCCATGCACCATCCCATGCAATCTACGCAGGAACGAGGGACGGCCACGTGAGCAAACAGATCAACATACAGACAGGGCCTCCAGTACATCTACAGGTTTCAAACCCAGACCATCATCATGTTCAGGGGGAGGTCCCTCAGTCTGACATATCATCACCATCGGATACAGCAAACCCTGTTCATCCACGTGAATATAACAAAAACACAGTGGGTAAGGTGCTGATCATCCACAACTTTTATCAGCAAAGCGGTGGAGAAGACAAGGTTGTCGAGCAGGAATTGGTTTTGCTGCGCTCCAGAGGGATAGAGACGGAGCATTATTATGTTCATAACGACAGCATCCAAAGCAAAGGGCTGGCTAACATGGCGAAGCTGGCGGTGGAGGCGACTTGGTCCCTGCCCGAGTTCAAAAGGATCAAAAAGCTGCTTTTGCGGGTGAAACCGGATGTGGTGCATGTGCATAACTTTTTTCCGGTTATTTCTCCTTCCGTCTATCATGCCTGTGAACGGCTGGGGATTCCGGTCGTCCAGACGCTGCATAATTACAGGCTGATTTGTCCGGCGGCGACTTTTATGCGGGGGAATGAGGTTTGTGAAAAATGCCTGCACGGCACTTTGCTGCATTCCATCCGCCACGGGTGCTACCGGGGCTCACAGCTACAGACGATTCCGGTGGCGGCGATGATCAAGTTCAACAATCTGATCGGTACATGGCAACACAAAGTAAGTCGATATATTGCGCTAACCGAGTTTGCGCGGGAGAAATTTGCTGAAAGTGGCATTCCACCGGATCGTATCGTGGTGAAGCCAAATTTCATCCAACGTAAAGAGGTGGAAGCCGTGTATGACCCGGCTGATCGATACTTGTTGTTTGTAGGGCGGATCTCGGCTGAAAAAGGGGTGCGTAATCTGCTGCAAGCCTGGACACAGGTGGAAGATCGGGGCGACTTGAGACTGGTCATCATCGGGGATGGCCCGGAAAAGGCTGAATTGGCTGCCGCGTATCCGCAGGAGGACATCCGTTTTCTGGGCAAGCAGGATGGAGACACGGTGCTGGATTGCATGAGCCGAGCCATGTATGTCATGGTCCCTTCCATTTGGTATGAAGGCTTTCCCATGACCATCGTAGAGTCCTATTCCGTGGGAACCCCGGTGTTGTGCAGCCGAATCGGGGCGCTGGAGGAAGTGGTGGAGGATGGAGTGACCGGGTTTCATTTTCAACATGATGATATGGAACATATCAGTGCCGTAATCCGTCGTGCGACAGCCTATGAAAACTATCCAGCCATGAGAGAGAAGGTATCGGAAATATATGCTGCTCGGTACACGGAAGAAGTGAATTACAAGCAACTGATGGACATATACAACGAGGCGATAGAGGAGCGTGCTTATGAAGCAACTGCCCCAGTATAGAGTCGGAAGGATTGCGGACGCAGATATTGCGGCGCTTACGTTTCAGGAAACCGTACACACGGTGGAGCAATGGGCGGTCGGACGCAAGGACAGCTATGTATGTATCTGTAACACGCATTCTATTGTTACAGCCGGAAATCAATCCGAGTTCCATGATGCACTTGCGCGTGCAGATTTGTGTACCCCGGATGGTATGCCGCTGGTATGGGCGCTCAAGCTGTACGGATTTGAGCGTCAGGACCGGGTGGACGGACCCAGTCTGATGCTCAAGCTGTGCGAACGCGCGCCGCAGACCGGGTTAAGTATCTATTTTTACGGCAGCACGCCGGATGCACTGGACAGCTTGAAGGAAAGAATGGAGCAGGACTACCCAGGAATCCGAATTGCGGGTGGCTTTTCACCGCCATTTCGGGAGCTTCGGCCCGATGAGGAGGAGCAGATTGTTCATGACATCAATGCGTCAGGCGCGCATATCATCTTCGTCAGCTTGGGCTGTCCGAAGCAGGAAATATGGATGTATCGTAACAAAGACCGCATCCGTGGCGTGATGATTGGTGTAGGAGCGGCCTTTGACTATATCACCGGAAAGGTTCGCAGACCGCCGCTAATGATACAAAGGCTGGGGCTGGAGTGGCTGTACCGCCTGATCAGCGAACCGAAACGGTTATGGAAGAGATATGCCTATAACAATCCGGTGTATGTATACCGATTTCTCAAATCCTATCGGCGGAACAAACGGCTTACGCTCCATCATAATCGGCATGCAGGGAGAGGCGTAGAGAAGTGAAACTGGTAAAAGCGTAATTCAGCGAGACAGTATGTAAAAGGGGGAGCCGTTTTGAAGCTATGTGTAATTGGTGCGGGGTATGTCGGACTGGTATCGGGAGTCTGTTTTGCCGCGCTCGGGAATACGGTCGTCTGTGTCGACCAGAATGAGGACAAAATTAGCCAGCTTCATGAAGGAAAAGTACCGATTTATGAGCCGGGCTTAAAAGGCTTGATCCAGGATAATGTCGAGCAGGGCCGACTGACCTTTACAACAGATACTGCATCTGCGGTAGAGGGAGCGGAGATTGTTATTTTGGCGGTTGGAACGCCTTCGTTGCCGGGCGGGGAAGCGAACCTGTCCTATATTGAGGGAGCCGCACGCGAGGTGGCAGACGCCATGAACGGCTACAAAGTGATTGTCACCAAAAGCACAGTGCCTGTCGGAACCAATGATCGTATTCACAGCCTGATCGCGAGCCGCACGAACTACTCTTTTGGCGTGGCTTCGGTTCCTGAATTTTTACGCGAAGGCTCGGCGGTAGCAGATACGCTCCAGCCGGACCGGATCGTGATCGGAGCATCCGACCCTCATGTCGCCGCTGTGCTGTGTACGCTGCATGAGCCGCTGACGACAAATATTTTGACCACAGATATCCGTTCGGCGGAGATGATCAAGTACGCGTCGAACGCTTTTTTGGCGACTAAAATTTCGTTTATTAATGAGATTGCGAATATCTGTGAAAAAGTGGGTGCAGACGTTACGCGTGTGGCACACGGCATGGGGCTGGATCAGCGGATCGGTTCCTCTTTTCTGTCCGCAGGCATCGGCTATGGCGGCTCTTGTTTTCCCAAGGATACACAGGCGCTGATCCAGATTGCGGGCAATGTGGACTATGAATTCAAGCTGCTGAAATCCGTGGTGGAAGTGAATCAGGGGCAGCGCTTTAATGTGATTCGCAAGCTGGAAGAAGCCTTAGGTGATCTGGAAGGAGCTACTATTGGGATATGGGGGCTGGCATTCAAGCCGAATACAGATGATGTAAGAGATGCTCCAGCGCTGGATATTATGCAGTCGCTTCTGGAAGCGGGTGCGCAAATACGTGCATATGACCCGGTCGCCACCGCCAACTTCCGCAGATTGCTGGACAGCTCGGAAGTGACATGGGCCGATAGCGCACGAGAAGCGGCGGAAGGATGCGACGCGCTGTGTCTGCTGACGGAGTGGGAGGAATTTGGTGAGGTGGGGCTGGGTGAGCTGAACGAGCTTATGAAGCATCCCATTATGATCGACGGACGCAATGTGTACCGTGAGGAGCAAATCAGACAGTCTGCCTTTGCATACTATTCTGTCGGCAGGCCGCAGATGAACAATATGGATATGGATCGTCATCGGTCTGTAATGAACCCGTAAAGGGGGAGGCTCTGTATGAAGCGATGGCTGAAAATAACATTAGGGGCCGCTGCATTATTGATGTTAGGTGCTGGTGCTTACACCGCTTATGTATATCATTCCGTTCAAACGGCGGCAAATGCTATGTATCATCCACGCAGTATCGTGCAGCCCGCCGCGATTTCTACCCTTGCAACAGGCGGAGCGGGACGCCCGGCAGTCACAAGCGCCGGATCGGGAACACCCAATCCGGCGGCCATATCCCAATTCAAGCCGTTCACCGTGCTAGTGTTGGGGGTGGACCAGCGTCCCCATGATCGGGGGCGTTCGGATACAATGATGGTCCTGTCCGTTAATCCCGCCGAAGGCTCTGTATTGATGTTCAACATCCCGCGCGATACGCGAACGGAGCTGATCGGCAGGGGACGTGAGGACAAAATCAATCATGCCTTTGCCTTTGGCGGCGTGGACATGTCGATCCGTACGGTAGAGCATTTCTTGAATCATCCGATGGATTACTATGTGCAGATGAACATGGAAGGGTTTGCGAAAATGGTTGATCTTTTGGGGGGAGTCACGGTTAACAATCCCCTCGATTTTCAATATGAGGGCCATCATTTTGCACAGGGCAGCTTGAAGCTGAACGGGACTGAAGCGTTGGCTTATGCCCGGATGCGTTTTGATGATCCGCGTGGGGACCTCGGAAGAAATGCCCGCCAGCGGGAGCTGCTCAAGCAAATTCTCGCACAGGCGATCAGCAAGGAAGGGCTGTTAAAGGTAAAACCGATATTGAAGGCAGCGGGGGAGCAGATCCGTACGGATATTACCTTTAACGATATGACGACCTTTCTGACCCGGATCGGCCCATCTCTACGGCAGACAGATATGGTTGAGTTGAAGGGTCATGGAACCAAAATCAACGGAGTGTATTATTACATCGTGGATAATCAGGAACGCCAGCGTATCCGTGGACTGATGGAGCAGCATTTGCTCACCACAACCATATCACCTTAGGTTTGCCTTATGCAATCGGGTGGCTTGTAAGGAGGTCACCCGTCATTCTCTTTCATTCTCTTCTAAACTAGGCCTGTCCCACATACATCTTAGAGTATCCAGTAGGATGTCCAACTGAGGGGAGGGGCGATTTGTGCTGTTCAGAAGAAGAGCGGCTTCCACGTTCGTCCGTAAACTGCTGTATTTTGCAATGATATGTGGGCTATTATGGCTGCTGTGGCTGGGTCTGTGCGGGGTCATGTCTACGGGGGAAGGCGATCAGGCGGTCGAAGCGCTGAATGAGTTCTATACGATGGAGCAGTCAGGTAATTTCGGAGGCTCCTGGGAGCTTTTTCATTCACAAATGAAGAAAAAATTCGAAAAATCCACGTATGTACAGCAGCGTGCGCACGTGTTCATGCAGGATATGGGGACGGATACGTTCACATTCGAGCTGGGAGAGCCGCAGGCTGAATATGATATTCGCACAGAGCAGAGTGGAGACGAGCTGGGGAAGGTTTATCGTATTATGGTTACCCAGCATTACAAGACCCGGTTTGGTCATTTTGATATCGTACAGCCTTGTTATGTGACGCAGGAAGGTGAAGAGTGGCGGGTGCTTTGGATATACAAGGATAAGGAATAATAGGACGCGGTGTTTCTAACAGGTTAAATATGGTACAATACTTCCAAAACCGGAAATGAACAGCAAAATAGAATAGAGCTTCACTCCGGATGGAAGGAGTTTCATAGCATGCAGCAAGCGACAGGACAGCTTCCCGTCATACGTATGGAGGGAGTGAGTAAAATCATTTCCTCAAAAGCGATTGTGGACGATCTGACGCTGGAGGTTCCAGCGGGGCAGGTATTTGGTTTCCTCGGACCGAACGGTGCGGGAAAAACAACCACCATCCGTATGATGGTTGGCCTGATATCGATCAGCAAGGGCGATATCCATATTTGTGGAGACAGCATCAAAACCGATTTTGAAAAGGCAGTTTCCCACATCGGTGCGATTGTGGAGAACCCCGAAATGTACAAGTTTCTGACCGGCTATCAAAATTTGCAGCATTTTGCGAGAATGTCACCGGGGGTGACGAAGGAGCGCATAGATGAAGCGATCCGCCTGGTAGGACTCGGAAACCGGATTCACGATAAAGTCAAAACCTACTCGCTCGGAATGCGGCAGAGACTCGGGGTAGCACAGGCGATCTTGCATCGGCCGAAGCTGCTTGTACTGGACGAGCCGACCAACGGATTAGACCCGCAGGGTATCCGCGAATTGCGGGATTATTTGCGGCAGTTGAGCCGGAGCGAGGGAATTACAGTATTCGTATCAAGTCACTTGTTGTCCGAAATGGAGCTGATGTGCGACCGTGTCGCTATTATCCAAAACGGACGACTGATTGACATCAAGCAATTGAAGAGCACAGTTGAAGAGGCCCAGACGGCGGAAATTGCTTTTGAAGTGAACGATGCCCAGCATGCTTATGCGCTTGCCGGTGCAGGGCGCGTCGAAGGCGACCAACTGCTGCTGCATCTGGAGCGGGAGCAAATAGCAGAGATGAACAGTCTTCTGGCTGCAAATGGAGTCAAGGTATATGCGATTCGCCCGGTGGCCCGTACGCTGGAAGATCAATTTTTGGAAGTGACGGGAGGCGGGTCCATTGGCTGACTTCTTTAGGCTGGTACATAACGAAAATCTTAAAATTTACCTGCGTGTACGAACATGGATTATGCTAGGGCTGCTTGCGGTCATTACGGCTGTGATTCCGATGCTGATTGCTCTTGTTTCCGATCAGGTCAGCGTGTGGGATGGTATCGTGTTGACGGCGATGTTTACATTTTTCCTCAATACGACGTTTACGGTCATTGTAGCGGCTGATTCGGTGGCAGGTGAATTTACATGGGGAACCATCAAGCTGCTGCTTATCCGCCCTTGGACCCGTAGCAAAATTCTGTTGTCCAAATATATATCGGTCATTCTGTTCAGTCTGCTCGGAACGTTCATTTTAGTAGCGATGGTTACGCTGTCCTCCTGGTTGATGTTATCCAAAGATGCGCCAGCTGGTTCGATTCCACCGTTCAGTGATCCGATATCTTATGTAACGCTGAATTTCTTGTACAGTTATATTGCCTTATTCGTGACCATGGCCTTTGCTTTTATGCTGTCTGCTGTTTTTCGTTCCAGCGCCTTGGCGATCGGCTTATCTCTGTTCATGATGTTCACCAAAACAATCTACAATTCAATCGGTTTGTTTAGTACAGATCGTTATGAATGGACCAAATACGTCCTGTTTACGCATATGGACCTGAAAAAATATCTCGATATGCCGTCGGGTACAGTAAGCTCCGGTTTGACCTTTTCGCTCACCGTTCTGGCCACCTATTATGTAGTTTTTATTGCAATTACCTGGGTGGTTTTTGTGAAAAGAGATGTTTCAACCTAAACCCGAGCATCTGATTTGATCTGATTTTTATAACATGAGGATATTACAATATACTGAAAGCAACAAAAAGGACGTGTTAAATGGCTACCCATTTGCACGTCCTTTTTGCGCTGTTTTGGAGCTGTATCATACAATTACCGCTACAGATTCTGCGTACCGGGGTATATTGCAATCTATTTTCAGCAAGAATCAATCAATAGGGACGGTTTGCGTTTAAAGAGGTAGATAGCAGCCTGGTTGGTCAATTGAGCCAATGGCGGCACAATCAATCCTTGAGACAAGCGCTGCCTCAGGGTGAAGATTCGGTGTCACGACTGTCGGAGGATAGGATGGAGTAAATGAAGTTATCCCGTCTCTGATTGCAGGGTTGCCTGACGGTTTTCCCTGTCTTTGCGAGTACCGGATTGTGTTTCAAGATCAGAAGCGTCAGTTGAAACAGAGGGTTCTGCGTCTTTCGTTCGGATCATTTGACTCGTACCGTCCAGAACGCCGCCTTCGGAGATGACCAGCGCGGCGGCGGCTACTTTGCCGTACAGTTCGCCCGTAGGCGTGATCGTCAGTCGTCCCTCTGTGGTGATGCTTCCGAATACCTTGCCGGCAAGGGTGACGTCTCGTGCGATGATATCCGAACGCACGACAGCAGATTCTCCGATCACAACGGTATGAGTGCTGCAGATATCGCCCTGAAAATGGCCATCAATTCGAATATTGGCCTCAGCCTCAATCGTACCTTCAAAGCTGGTGCCGTTAGCCAACAGCGTATCGGTCACAGGTGCGGACAGCTTTTTTTTGGAGTCCTTGAACATGTTGTTTGCCTCCATTCGTTTATTGTAAGGATTTTGAAAAATATCATTGTACATACAGTAACGGATCGACAGGCTGACTATGCTTGACGATCTGAAAATGAAGATGAGGCCCCGTGCTTCTTCCCGTATTTCCCAGAAGGCCGATGGTCTGTCCTTTACGGACTCGTTCCCCCGGAGTCACCTGCATACCGCTTAGATGCATATACCAGGACTGGAATCCGTCAGGATGCTGGATGATAATGCACTTGCCCCGTGCCCCGCTGGAGGCTGCCTCCAGCACAGTGCCCGCTCCTGCCGCATAGACGGGATCACCCGTTTGTCCGGCAATATCCATGCCCGAATGGAAAGCCGATTTGCCCGTAAACGGATCGCTGCGATAGCCGAAGCTGGAGGTCATCTGGCGTGAACTGACAGGCCAGGCCGAAGGCTTACCTTGTTCGGCAAGCGCCAGTCTGCGGGTCTGGAGCAACTGTGCGGCTTGCTTCTGCTCAAGGTTCTGCTGTACGGCGTTCGCCTGCTGAATAGAGCGGGGAACCGTGCGCTCTACCGTGTCCAGCATAGATTCGATTTCCTGAAAATCATCCTTGGCTTGACGAGTAAGCATGGCTGTATTTTCATGTACTGTAATCAATTCGCCCCCGGTATAGCCGGAGGCATCCCAGGAGAGTGGAGTCACGACCGTTTTGCTGCTACTGGTGGCAGAGGATTTTCCATATTTGCGGATAAATTGCTGCATTTGCTGCTCCAGTTCTGTTACACGCTGGAGGCGTTCGCGAATACTGGTGGCCTGATTCGTCAGCTCCATCACTTCGCGGCGCAGTCGCCCGATTGCCGCATCCTTGTCCGCTACCGTAACCTCCATCTGCAAGCTCTGGACAGCAAGATTCGTTTCCATTTGGGAGATAATATGGGAAGAACGGATCTGCAGCCCGATCACGAGTGTAGAGATGGACGCGATCACAAGGGTCGGGACGAGAATGACAGCGGCTGTAGAGCATTGTAGCTGCTTGGGCGGTTGCTGTGCATCTCGAATGACGAGCAAGGTCATCCGGCGATTTAGGCTTCCTTTTTTCATAATCGCTCCTTTCCGGACATCGCTCCTATCCTATAGTGCTTGGTTACTATCTATTCAGCTTAAGGGGCAAACATGTCAAAAAAATTGGAGCTTGGTATAAAATATAGATGTATAAGGAGGCTTAAACATGCTGTGGTTGCTGTTGGTTTTAATTGTTTTTATTTTTCAGACCGGGACGATCCTGCTCTTTGAATTTCGCAAGCCGTCCAAGGCGGTAGCCTGGCTATTTATTTTGTTCTGTTTCCCGCTGATCGGCTTTGTCGTGTACTACTTTGTTGCACAGGATTATAAGAAGCGCAAAATGGTGCGAAAAGGGGGATCACAGCTGTTTCGTGAATTCCGCGAGCGCCTATGGTCGCAATCGAGGGTGATTGAGAATGTGGAACAAATGCATAATCCTCATTTCAAGCATCAGGAGCGTCTGTTTAACCAGCTCATCCGTATGTCGGAAAATCCGCTGACCGGCTGCAATCGCACACGTGTGCTGACGGACGGGGAAGAGACCTTCGAGGCGATGCTGACAGCGCTGGAACAGGCACAGTCTCATATCCATGTAGAGTTTTACATATTCCGGGCGGACGACATCGGTACCCGGTTTCAGGAGGTCATGATCCGCAAGGCGCGCGAGGGTGTGAAGGTTCGATTCGTGGTGGACGGTGTGGGGAGCTACAATCTGCCCTATTCTTTTATTCATGCCTGTAATGAGGCAGGTGTAGAGTTTCATTATTTTCTGCCCCCGTTTTTCGCGACGCTGGATCGGCGGATTAACTATCGTAACCACCGTAAAATCGTAGTGGTGGACGGATTGATCGGGTTTGTTGGAGGCATAAATGTGGGCGACGATTATCTCGGCAAGTACCCCAAGGTGGGATTTTGGCGGGACACGCATTTGCAGATGGAAGGAGATAGCGTCTATTTTCTGCAAAATACATTTCTAAGCGACTGGAAGCTGGCCTCCGGGGAACGGCTGATGGATGAGAATTTATTTCCGCCGCATACCTGTGAAGGAGAAGAGGAGGTACAGATTTTGAGCAGCGGCCCCGATCAGGTATGGGATACGATTCAGGAAATGTGCTTTGGTGCGCTGGCGGTTGCCAAGAAGCGGATTTGGATTACCACCCCGTATTTTATTCCCGATCCGGGGATTTATGAGGCGCTTAAGCTGGCGGCAGTCAGCGGCGTAGATGTGCGAATTATTATTCCATACAAATCGGATTCAAAGCTGGTGCATCTGGCGTCCCTGTCCTATGTGCAGGAGCTGCTGGAGGCGGGCGTGGAGTTCTATCAATATCGTAAAGGATTTATTCACGCTAAAATCATCATTGTGGATGATTTGCTCGGCTCGGTCGGGACCGCCAATATGGACATGCGCAGCTTTTTCTATAATTTTGAGTTGACCGCTGTACTCTTTGCCCAGTCAGCGCTGGAGCATCTTTCGGCCGATTTTGAAGAGGATCTGTCCAACTCTTCGCACATCGATTTAAAGGTGTTCCGCAGACGGCCACGATTACAGAAAACAGCTGAAATTCTGTCTCGCATGCTCTCTCCGCTCCTTTAAAGGCGGTTTTCGCCGTTTTTATCAATATAATCCGGCTTTATTGAGATTTATGTGCTTTTTGCTAACTTTTTTGCGCAAAATCACAGTTTTATGGTATAGTATTCATATAACACAATCGCGGTAAAGGAGAAGGGACTGCGGATCGCAGCCCCTTTTTTGGTCCAATATACCATAATGTAACGGGGGGATTTATATATGAGTGTAGTGAGCAAGGAAGTCCAAAATCTGTCTGAGATCACAGATGTGACCGGAGAGTTGACCAAGATCAGCAAAATTCCAGCCAATCCTAAAAATAAAGCAAAACGCCTGTTTCAGCGTGCGGCCATGATTATTTTCGGTGCCGCGCTTATGGCAGTGGGCCTCGAAATATTCTTGGTTCCTAACGGCGTTATCGACGGTGGGGTCACAGGTATTTCCATTATGGCCTCCAAGATTACTGGCTACCCGCTCGGTATTTTCCTGACCCTGTTGAACCTTCCCTTTTTGGTTATCGGCTACAAGCAAATCGGCAAAACCTTCGCTTTATCCACATTATTCGGCATTATCGTGATGTCTATCGGAACCACGTTACTACACAGTGTAAATGCGTTGACCCCTGGCGAACCGCTGCTCGGTGCTATTTTTGGCGGTGTCATTCTCGGCGTTGGGGTAGGTCTCGTCATTCGGTCTGGCGGCTCGCTGGATGGAACAGAGATCGTAGCTATTCTCGTCAGTGAAAAAACTCCTTTTTCGGTCGGTGAGATCGTACTTTTCGTGAACATCTTCATTCTGGGCAGCGCAGGCTTTGTATTTGGTTGGCCGAATGCCCTGTATTCCATGATTGCTTATTATATTGCGATGAAAATGATTGATATTACCATCGAAGGTCTGGATCAGTCCAAATCGGTCTGGATTATTAGTGAAAAATACCGCGACATCGGGGATGCCCTGACGGACCGTCTTGGACGGGGCGTAACCTATCTGGAAGGTGAGGGTGGCTTTACAGGCGAAAGCAAGAAGGTCATTTTCGTCGTCATCACCCGACTGGAGGAAGCGAAGCTGAAGAACATCGTTGAAGATTGGGACCCGCATGCCTTTGTGGCAATTGGTAACATTCACGATGTGAAGGGCGGACGCTTTAAGAAAAAAGGAATACACTAGCGCAAGGGGACAATTCCTCGGCCGATTTTACGGCTGTGGAGTTCGTCCCCTTTTTTATTTGGCGCGCATATGCTTTAGAACATCTTCGATGGGCTGTGGAGGGACCTTGGAAATCAAGTCGCCTACCTGATTTAGCCGTTCCTCAATATTCAGCAAATGATAGTCAAGCGGTGAAACGTCTTGTCGTACCTCGTCCCATGTCAGTGGGGTGGACACCGTAGCGCCAGGGCGTGCCCGCGGGGTATAGGGAGCGGCCAGGGTTTTTCCTTGATAATGCTGCAAATAATCAAAATAGATAGCGGTTCCCCGATCCTTTTTTAAACGTTCCAGCGTGAACAGGTGCGGGTGCTTTTCGGTCACAAACTGTCCCACCAGCAGACCGATGCTGCGAAGCTCGTCGAAGGTTATGCCTGTGCGGATTGGGACGATAATTTGTACACCCGTGGCCCCGGACGTTTTGGGTACGGATTCCAAACCAAGCGAAGCCAGCACTTCACCGACGATGAATGCCGCTTCCATAATGCGTGGCTCCACTTCTCTGGACGGATCAAGGTCAATCATCCATTCGCAGGGCAGCGTGCTTCCGGCTTGATGCAGCGATGGGTGAAATTCCAGCGCCGCCTGATTGCCGAGCCATAGCAGTTGCGGTAGCGTACCAAGCACCATATATTCAATGCCGTCATGCAGGAAAGTCTCGATATAGCCTGGACGAGGCTGCGGGGCATTTTTCTGGTAGAAAAAATCCCCGTGAATACCGTGCGGCCAACGGATGACGGTCAGCAAACGGTTGTGGCTATATTTGAGCAGAAAAGGGGCCAGCACTGCAAGCTTGCGAAGATACAGCGCTTTGGTGATGCCAGCTTCGGGCCATAGCGGTTTATCCGGGTTGGTGATAGGAATTTCCAGACCTTCGATGGTAATGATGCCTTTAACAGCTTGTCCCATAACGTCTACGCTCCTTCTTTTAACCTGTGATAAGCTGAACTCGAAAAAATGTACATGGAAACGGAGTAGACGGAATGATGCACCTCTAGATGTAGTTATGGATTAACATGAGCGTCATGTACAGAAATTATCCGTCAAAGGGATTGACAAGATACAATATGTATCATAAATTTATAATAAAATACGTAGTGTATCTATTAAATGTCTTGAGCAGAGGTAGAGGAGGAGTTTCCTTGATTGATAAGCAAGGCGAGGGACTGGTTTTCCTGCTTAGTGTCCCCCGAAGTGGAAGCTCGCTAGTGACTACCATTTTGCAAAACCACTCCCGCCTGTTTGCCACGCAGGAAATGTGGTTCCTGCTCAGCCTACATGATCTTCCCCAGTCGCAAACACGTCCCTATGGGGGAACTGGAATCATCCGGCAATTTTTTAACGGTATGGTTCCTCCGCACGTATTGGAACAGGCTTCCCGATCGTATGCACTTGAGATCTATAACGGTTTGCTTGAAGGGACTAACGCAAATATGGTTATCGACAAATCCCCGCGTTACTATACGGTGCTGGAATTTATAGACCGTCTTTTCCCGGCAGCCCGCAGGGTATGGCTTATCCGTAATCCCTTATCTATTGCGGCTTCATTCAAAAAAGTTAATCAAATGCGTGGCGAACGTTTTCATCTGCTGGAGGAGCTGGAAAGCCCGCATTTTAATATGAAGATGACGGATATTACGGTCGGTTTGTTCCGTTATGCACATTATTTTGCCACACCTCATCCGCTTGCATACCCGCTTGTGTATGAACAACTTGTAGCCAATCCGGCGGTGGAGGTCGGGAGGCTGTGCGATTTTCTGGGTGTCGATTATGAACCGGGCATGGAAAAGTACGGGGATTTTGTGGATACACCTAAATCCAGTCTTTTTTACAGCATGGGAGCCGGGGATCCGTTCGTGGGGGAGCATGAACAGACGCATCAGGATTCGGTACATAGCTGGCAACATCTGTTGAACAAAAAGGAAATCGAGCTGTATTGCAGAAGCATCGGAGCTCGTATGTTTACACACCTCGGCTACGGGGAAGCACTGGAGCAGGCCGAGCATATCACCGGGGTAAGGTTTGAAGAGGAAGCCGATGTGGAGTTACTAAGTCGGCGTACGAGCCAGTTTCTCCAGCAAAGCGGCTTTGAGTGGAAGAACGCTTATCGGATGCTGGAAAAGCAGGATGCGGATAACAGGGGATTTATAATAAAAGCAGGACAGCATCCTGTACTTCAAGATTCTCGACAGAATGATGCTGTACAGGTTGTAAATGATAGACGGCTCCAATCGCTGGAAAACAGGCTGGCACATAGCTATGAGGAGCGGAATCGTCTGATCGCACAGCTCCAAACCTACCAACGCAGAAATCAACGGCTCCGATCTCGTATCCCCTTTGCTCGTCATTTGGGGCGCTGGGCGTCTGTAGCGCTATCAGTTATGGAAAAAGAAAAAGGGGGGAAAACGTGAGTGCGATTGCAGGAATATACAGCTTCGGACATAAGCCCGTCTGCACCGAAGAAGGCGGTAAAATGATGCAAGCTCTGCGAAAATATCCCGCCGACCGCGTTTGCGCCTGGTGTGAGGGTTCTATATTCTTGGGCTGCCACGCGCAGCATGTGACACCGGAATCCGTCCATGAGCGTCTCCCTTTCTATGACGAGGAACGGAATTTGGCAATTACGGCGGATGCGATTATTGACAATCGATCCGAGCTGTTTGAACGGCTGGGGGTGGGACAGGAACGGCGGCAAGACATCACGGACAGCGAGTTAATTTTGCTGGCATACGACAAATGGGCGCTCGACGCGGCTCGCTATCTGATAGGCGATTTTGCCTTTGTCATTTGGGATGCCGGGCTGCACAGGTTATATGGCGCTCGTGATATGGCAGGAAGCCGCACGCTGTATACATACGAACATGACCGAGGGTTTGCATTCAGTACAGTAGTAGCCCCTCTTCTGACGTTGCCTTCCCTGCGAAAAGAATTGCATGAGCCGTGGCTGGCGGAATTTCTGTCGATCCGCGCCATGCAGGAATCCGTCGATATTGGGACAACTGGCTACAAGCATATAAACCAGCTCCCGCCCGCCCATTGGTTCACCATGGAGGAGGGAAAGTCAACCCTCCATAAATATGCATCTCTGGATGATGTGGAGCCGTTGCGGCTCAAAACCGGTGGCGAGTACGTGGAGGCTTTTCGCGAGGTATTCTCACAGGCGGTGAATGCCAGATTGCGCACGCATCGTGGGGTGGGAGCGGCCTTGAGTGGCGGTCTGGATTCCGGTGCGGTTGCCAGCTTTGCCGCGCCGTCGCTGCGATTGCAGCAAAAGCCTCTTCATGCGTACAGCTATGTGCCCGTACAGGATTTTACGGATTGGACACCATCGACACTGCTGGCGAATGAACGGGCTTATATCCAATCCACGGCTCGATATGTGGGCAACATCCACGAAAATTACCTGGATTTTGAGGGGAAAAGCCCATTTTCAGAAATTGATATCTGGCTGGAATTGATGGAAGCTCCCTATAAATATTTTGAAAATTCGTTCTGGATCAGAGGCTTTTATGAAAAAGCACAGGAACAAAATGTGGGTGTGCTGTTAACCGGAGCGCGAGGTAATTTTACCATTTCGTGGGGGCCTGCGCTGGACTATTATGCCCGTCAGCTTCGTCGTTTGCACTGGCTGCAATCTTTTCAGGGATTGTGGCAGTACAGCAAGCTGACCGGAAGGCGAGTATCGCATTTATTACCCGTGATGCTGAAGAAAGCGACCTCGCTCGATTCTCGTTCCTGGTTACGCGGCGGTAATCGGAGTCCGGTTCCTTCGCTCATTCACCCGGAGTTTGCCAAGCGGATGAATGTGGAGGACATTCCGACTTTGAGTGGAACCGGGTGGATGAAGAATGCAGATCAGGCGAGAAAAGAGAAGTTCACGAATTTGGCGATTGCGAACAAAAATGGTGTGGTTGCGACCAAGCTGTCGCTGCGTTACGGACTGTGGGAACGTGATCCGACCGGAGACAGCCGGGTGATCCGCTTTTGCCTGTCGGTGCCCTTTGAGCAATACGTGCAAAACGGCCGGGATCGCGCACTTATTCGCGGAGCCATGCGGGATTATTTGCCCGATGATGTCCGGTTAAACCAGCGTGTACGCGGTGTCCAGCCTGCGGATTGGCTGCACCGTATGCTCCCCTGCTGGGAAACGTTTATGGGGGAACTTCAACTGCTGTGCCATGATTTACATGCCGCCGAATTTCTGAATATCGATGTCATTAAAACGGCTATGGCGAAGTTTCGTCAACCGCGACCAGAGCAGGCGTCCGATCCCAACCTACGATTGTTGATGCACAGTCTGATTGTGTACCGCTTTATACGCGGATTTAACTGATGCGGTCTATCCGGTAGGACAGATACGTCGCTCGTTGGAGGGGAGGTGATGACATGAGTAAAAAAGAATGGCAAGAGCCAACCATAGAGGTGCTGGATATTAACCAGACGATGGCAGGTAAGGGCTGGAAACAGATTGACTGGGTATCTGACCATGATGCCGATCTGTATAATCCAAGCTAGAGAGTGGCAATTATTCAATACACAGCCGTCTTTATTTCTTGGGGTTTGAAGGTTTTGCTCGAAGAAATAAAGGCGGGATTTTTAAAGGGCAGAGGGAGTGAGTCCTATCGTGCATGACAGGAGTACCAATGTTAACCTGACGATGTATACAGCCTTTGGACTCAAACTTGCCAGCGAGCTGTATCTGCCTGAATTGATACCCGCAGCACCGGGAGCGGTGGAGGATGTGGTCATTCGTCAGACTGATTTGACAGCATGGAGCGATCAGTTGGAGCAGGCTAATTTTGTGATGCAGGGTGAGCGCTTTATGTTCCATATACCGGACACAGCCATTTACGCCGTCAGGAGAGGCAGGGAAATTGAAGTATGTTCTTACTCCGGTGCTGATCCGGACACGGTAAGGTTGTTTGTGCTGGGCACATGTATGGGTGTCCTGCTGATGCAGAGAGGGATAGTGCCTATTCACGGGAGTGCGGTAGTTATCCGAGGTAGAGCCTATGCTTTTGTAGGCGAATCGGGAGCAGGTAAATCGACGCTGGCTGCTGCTTTTACCCAGGCAGGGTATCGGATAGTCAGTGATGATGTTATTGCTATGCAAGCTACGGCTTCCAAAACCATAGTCTATCCGGCTTACCCACAGCAAAAGTTGGGTCTGGAAAGCTTGCTCCAACTGGAGGCTTCACAGGGTAATAGGCATGCACACAAAAGCAATCACGGGCTTGTTTTAATGGACGGCAATCCTGCGATGCTCAAATATGGACATTTGCGTAAGCTTACAGGTGAACTGAATAAATATGCCGTGCCGAGAGTGGACTACTTCTACAACAAACCGCTTCCCTTGGGAGGTGTATTCGAGCTGGTGGCGGAGTCTCCAAATCGTGAGTTCCAATGTGAAGGGAAGTTGCCGGCGGTTATGAAACAACCTTTGAACATGCTGGAGTGCTTGCATACGTTATTGCTTCATACATATCGCAGGGTGATCATTCCGCGAATGAGTCTGGGTGAATGGCATTTTGGAACGGTAGCCCAGGTGGCCCGGCAGGTGGAGGGCTGGCGACTACTGAGGGATAGCTCTGCTTTTACCGCGTCCGAGGTTGTACACCGGGTACTTGATATCATTTGTAAGGAGGAAAACAGCTGTGGCAGCTACTCATTCCATGAAGGATCATGACCGTGTCATTCACGGTGAGGAAGTCTATGTCAGTGACATGGACGGGGAAAAGGTCATGATGAGCATCAACACAGGAAAATATTATAATCTCGGCTTCACGGGAGGACGAATCTGGGAACTGGCGGAATCCGGCCCTTCACTGGGGGAGATCGTAGCTGCTCTGACGGATGAATATGAAGTGGACGAA
Source organism: Paenibacillus sp. FSL R10-2782 (assembly GCF_038592985.1). Classification (NCBI taxonomy): domain Bacteria; kingdom Bacillati; phylum Bacillota; class Bacilli; order Caryophanales; family Paenibacillaceae; genus Paenibacillus; species Paenibacillus sp. FSL R10-2782. The sequence goes on from NZ_CP151951.1 coordinate 1,313,332, forward strand.
GAACGGTGCAGACAGCAGGTACATACCTTTGTGGCTGAACTGGAACGGGAAGGACTGCTAAAGCTTCTGAGGGAGACGGTTTAAAATGTGGATTCAACGCCTTCGGCGTCTATCCCCGGAGATCAGGAGACTGCTGCCGGAAGCCTGGATGCAACTCGGATGGGCGCGTCTTCACCAGCATCGTCCATTTGAAGATTATGCACGCGGTTGGGGAATACGTATGGAAGAAACCTCTTGGGAGTGTGATGCCCGGCAGAAGCAGGCTGCTCGGCATATTTCACATGCGGTGGAGCTGGCAAGCCGTTATACCCCTTGGCACAGTAGCTGTCTTGTGCAGGCTGCTGCCGCAATGACGTTGCTGGGTCGCAGAAAACTGGACTGCACGCTGTATCTTGGCACAGCCAAGAATGCTGCGGGACGTTTGGCGGCACATGCCTGGGTGCGGAGCGGACCGATTTATGTTACGGGCGAACGAGAGATGGGGGCGTTTACCGTAGTGGGTACCTTCGGCAGGCGTGCTGTGACGGACCCCAATACGAAGATTGCTGAAAGCATGTCCACCCATACAGCTCTGAAATCTGACCGCTGGAATGAGGATCAGGAATTAACGCTGCTGCTCTTTTTACTGCGAAAAGATGCCACTTCAAGGCTGGATACAATCGATGCTGGTGATCTGCATGGATTGGATTGGGCCCGCTTGCTGCGGCTGGCAGAACACCATCGGGTGGTACCTGCGGTATATCTTCGGTTGAAAAGAATAAATCATCCGGCCATCCCCGCTGAATTGCTGCGCAACCTTCAGGCTCAATATCACCGGAACACCCTGCGTATGTTGCACCTGCAAGCGGAAGCCGGGCGTGTGACTGGGCTGCTCATGAATCATGGCATCCGTGTACTTATGCTCAAGGGTCCTGCCTTGGCGCAGCAATTGTACGGGGATGTTTCCCTGCGTACCTCCAAGGACGTAGACTTACTCATTGCTCCGGGCGACATGGATATGGCGGAGCAATGGATGCAGGAAGCCGGGTATGTACCCAAAAGCGGAGAAGCGCGTGTCCTGGGCAGTTGGAAATGGAAGGACCATCATGCATCCTTTCTTCATCCGCATAAGCGGGTAGAGATAGAGCTGCATTGGCGGCTCCACCCGGATGCAGGCGGAGAACCTTCTTTTGAGGACCTGTGGAAACACAGGCAAACCGATGAAGTCACAGCCACAGGAGTACCCTGTATGTACACGCTTGGCAGCGAGCACCAGTTTCTGTACCTTAGCGCACACGGGGCGCGTCACGGCTGGTTCAGGCTGCGCTGGCTGGTGGACATCGACAGGCTTGCGGTACGCGCCGTCGATTGGGAGGCGCTTCTGCCGATGATGCGCCGATATGGGGGACTGCCTGCGGGCGGGCAGGCTTGGGCGCTCGCCGCTGCGCTGCTGGGCACCTCGATACCGGAGCCGCTGCGTCAGGTAGCGGCTACACGGCTGGCGCACAGGCTCGCGCTGAGCGCGCTGGACTTCATTCAGGCCAGTGTACCGGCGGCGTACCCGGTAGCCGAACCATCGATCCAACAGCCAACCAGTCGATCCTATTTGCTCTCCCTAAAGGAGCCGAGCCACCGATTGCTGTACCTGATCAGCCGTTTGCTTCCTTCTACGGGCGATCCGGCCGTTTTACCGCTGCCTCGCCAGCTGCATTTTCTGTACATTCCTTTACGTCCATTTCTCTGGCTAAAACGGCGATTCTCGAAGCACTGACCTGATAAGGAGCGTGCAATATGTACCACCTGCGATTATATATGACCAAGCTGTATGCCGTGAACGGCGGTGCGTTATTTCTCAATATTGGATGTATGATCATCGTCAGCTTGCTGGAGGGGCTGGGTATTTACATGCTTGTTCCCATGCTGGCGGCTATCGGTATATTTGGCGGTCATGCAGGGATGGCCATCCTGTCAGGCGGATTGGATCATTTCTTGTCAAACATCCCTAAAAGCTGGCTGTTGCCGGGAATGCTGTTGCTTTTTGTGTTGCTGCTCATAGGGCAGGCTCTGCTTCAGCGTTACCAGTCCATTCTGAATTCACGGATTCAGCAACGATTCATGCGTTCCCTTCGAATAGATGTATATACCTCCTTTATGAAGGCCCAATGGACTTTTTATTTGCGTCAGCGGAAGTCTGATTTCAGCCATGTGATGACAACCGAGCTGGCGCGTGTCAGTCAGGGAACCAATTTGCTCCTTCAGCTCACCACAGCCGTTATTTTTACGCTGATCCAGATTGCGCTGGCTTTTTGGCTGTCTCCTTCTTTAACCGGACTGGTGTTTCTGTGCGGATTGGGGCTGTTTGTCGTGTTTCGCAGATCCATTCAAAACGCTAAACAACTGGGCGACCGTACCACCGAGCTGTCGCAGGTTTATTTTGCCGGAATTACCGACCATATGAACGGGATGAAGGATATTAAAAGCAATCTGCTGGAAGCCGCGAATATAGACTGGTTTCGCTCCTTGACCCAACGGATGGAGGACAATACAACCCAGTTTGTACGGCAGAACGCAACCACACAATTTTTTCATCGCACAGCCGCTGCTGTATTTGTTGCTTGCATTATGTTTGTATCACTGCAATGGCTACATGTCTCTCCTGAAAAGTTGATTGTGCTCATCCTTATATTTTCCCGCTTATGGCCAAGGTTTGCCCTTATTCAAGCGAGCCTGGAATATATCATGTCCATGCTGTCTGCCTTTGAAAGTGTGACCAAGGTACAGCAGGAATGCGAAGCTTTCTCAGATCCGTCGCTAACGGCACTTACAACCTTTGAGACTCGCGTTTCAAGCGTTCTATCGGCAACCCATCAATCTGTATCAGCATCTACAACTTCATCTGTACGCCAACCCTTGTATCTACGTACGGGCATTGAATGCAGTGGTCTGGATTATCGGTATGAGGGTACAGCAGCGCTTGCATTACACCAAATAAATCTGTTCATCCCTGCTCGGGGAATGACGGCTATTGTGGGGAAATCGGGCGCAGGCAAAAGTACAATGGTTGACGTTCTGATGGGATTTTTACGACCAACTCAGGGCCAGATTAAAATAGACGGACATATACTGGACGACGAGTTGTTGCCACAGTGGCGGCAATCGTTTGGCTATGTGTCGCAGGACCCTTTTTTATTCCATGCCACCGTCCGTGAAAATTTGAAGCTGGCTGATGCAGATGCGAGCGAGGAGCAGTTATGGGAAGCGTTACATTTTGCATCCGCAGACGGGTTTGTTGCCAGATTGCCCGAAGGACTGGACACGGTAATCGGGGATCGCGGCATTCGTCTGTCAGGAGGGGAACGTCAGCGGCTAGTGTTGGCAAGAGCTGTCCTGCATCGTCCTCCGGTACTCATTCTGGATGAGGCGACAAGTGCGCTGGATGGAGAGCATGAAGCCGATATTCAGGCGGCGCTGGAGCGGATGAAAGGTCAAATGACGCTGATCGTCATTGCCCATCGACTGTCGACCATCCGTCATGCCGATCAGATTGTCGTTCTGGAGCAGGGAGAGATTATACAGCAGGGGAATTACCGTCAATTGGTGCAGGAGGAGCGGGGGGCGTTCAGTCAACTGCTGTCTTACCAAAGCAGTGTGTTCTCCACCCCTTAGCTGCCTGTTCTGTTGACAATGCTTAACTCCCCACTGGATATGGAATGGGCACAGCTTCAGGTTTCCTTGTGTTTGGCTGTGCTCCTTTTCTTTTTGATCGGAGTTGGAGAAACGGCATCTCCTGCCACTGCTTGTTGTGTTGTTGTGGTTGCTGCTTTACGCGCAGGACGTTTTTTCACGTCAGGGCCGGGATCGGTAACAACAGGCTTCACTGCCTCGATGCTGGCCTGGAGTGCAGCCATCAAGTCCACAACATTAGCCTGTGGCTGGGACGGGGCGATTCGGATCTCTTCTCCAGCCACTTTATGCTGAATGAGATCCAGCAGCCGCTCGCGGTACTGGTCCGTGTATTTTGCTGCATCAAAAGGTGTAGATAGCTGCTCAATGAGCATTTTTGCCATGGTCAGTTCCTTCTCTTTAACTTCCTCCTGCCCTGGCAGATTAGGAACCTGGGACACTGGGCGAATTTCATCCGGGTAAAACATCGTCTCCACCGCCAAGCATTCATCCAGTACACGAATAGCCGCCAGACTGCTTTTGGATCGTATCGAGATTTGAGCAATGCCAATTTTTCCGGTATCCTTCATCGCATTCATAAGAAGCTTGTAAGCATTGGAGCCTGCCTGATCCGGGGACAAATAATACGTTTTTTGAAAATAAATCGGATCAATCTCCTGCAAGTCCACAAAATCCAAAATAACGATATTTTTATCCGCTTGTCCGCTGATTTGCTCCAGTTCCTCCTTATCGAACATGACAAACTTCCCTTTTTCGTATTCATAGCCTTTTCCAATTTCCTCCCATTCGACCTCCTTGTCACAAACGGGACACTTTCGTACATAACTGAGCGGACTTCCGCATTCCTTGTGAATATAACGCATGGAAATATCCTTATCCTCTGTCGCCGAAAACATCTTAACAGGCACATGAACCAGCCCAAAGCTGATCGCGCCTTTCCAGACCGTATGCATACCGCCAGTCCTCCTTTTCTTTAATCCGCATGTTGTATCCTTCGATTCCAACGCTTGGCTGTGAGCATATTCATTTTTCACTTAGTATGCTTCGGAGAGCTATATCGCATAACACAATGATTTGAGGTTGTTAAGTTACATGGGTTATATTAAGATAAGGAATAATAAATAATCTTGCCATTTTATAAGGAAGGAGTGTTCATGTCATGAAGAAAAGATCATTAAACTTTATATCTTTTGGATATGGATACTCTACTGCTGTTTTTTTCTAAAATCATTTTTATGGGTGGAGTCTGCCTAAAAATGGTTAGAAGAAACGGTAGAAAAATTTTAAAATGACGAGGTCGATTAAATGAAAAATGAAAAAATAACTAGAAAAAACCCGGCAGGTATGCCGAAACCAGTAGGGAATTACACACATATAACTAAAATTCCCAGAAATTCAGAGCTATTCGTGACTTCAGGTCAAATTGGAGTAGATCAGAATGGCCAATTCCCAGAAAGCTTTAACCTACAAATCAGCAATACTTTTAATAACATTAAATCAGTTTTGGACGCCGAACAATTAACCGCTGACAATATTATTAAAGTAAATGTTTGGGCAACTGAGCAGATAGATTGGGATTACATGTATTCCCAATGGGAAAAGTTATTCGGTAATGATTATCCTGCAATGACGATCGGCTACCTTACTGCTCTAGGATTGCCTGAAATAAAAATTGAAATTGAAATTTGGGCAGCTAAGGCATAAAAATAATAACTCATTTATAGGATGGAATCATAGATAGCCCCGGTCTTCGTGAGAAGCTGGGGCTTTTGATGTTTAAGCTCACGAAAAATCCGCTTGCGCATGGTTACAGCTTTTTTGGTGCATAGTAAGGTATATCCGATTCAAAAGGAGGTACAATTTATGCCCGGAAAATCCTATCCTCGGCAAATCAGACATCGTGTGGGTCAAAGCCATATCGCCTTTCGGGGACCGGCCGGAGGCGAACAGGATGCATTGCCACCCGAGTTTGCCCTTTCCCATGGAATCCAGCCGCCTTTTCCTGTAGCTGTGGGTCATGTGGATTTGGAGGCTGTGGTTTCAACCTCGCCTTCTCATAGCATCCCTTCATTGGACGTTGAACGGATTATAGATGAGGACTAGGTGAACCTGTATTTCTGAATACATGGATACAAAACAAATCATCAGGAGGAGATCAGCATGAACGTGGAACGAGCAAAAGCGATTTACAATTCATCCGAAAACATTGCCGTGCAATTAGAGGGCAAACCGATCTGGATCGAGCATGTAGATGAAGCAAACGGTATGGCTACCGTACAGGTGGGAAGCAACCCCGGTAATACTCAAACCGTTCGGGTGGATCGTCTGGAAGAGCGATAGGAGATGGGCACAAGGTTAATGATTGGCTGACACTGGGTATCTGTTGGACGAGCCAGCTCCGGGAGAATGCTGCTTGAATGGTCCACTCCAACAAAAAAGGCTCGCAATTGCTCAATGAGCAATTAGCGAACCCTACTTGTAAAAATGTTTACACTGCAATAGCCTTCAAATGTGGTGAAACCATCAGTTTAGCCTCTGTTGCCATTTGAACGTCTTCTACCGACAAACCCGGAGCAATTTCCTTCAGCATCAGCCCTTTACCCGGAATAACATCGATGACAGCCTTTTCGGTTACTATGGTCTTTACAACATTTACAGCGGTCAGGGGCAGCTTGCATTGTTTCAGTATTTTCGGCGCCCCATTTTTGTTTACATGCTCCATGGCTATAATCACTCTCTTGGCTCCGACCACCAAATCCATGGCTCCCCCCATACCGGGTACCTTTTTCCCAGGGATCATCCAGCTTGCAAGGTTGCCTTTCTCATCGACCTCCAAGGCGCCCAAAACGGTGATATCCACATGTCCTCCGCGGATGATAGAAAATGAAAGCGCACTGTCAAAAAAGGAAGCTCCTTTTACAGATGTAACGTAGTTTCCACCTGAATCGATACAATCGAGTCTTTCTTTTCCCTGAGCCGCTTTGGGACCTACACCGAGGATTCCGTTCTCTGCCTGTAGCATAATATGGATGTTTTCGGGGATATAGTCCACCACCATTGTAGGCATTCCAACACCAAGGTTGACAACTTCGCCATCTTTGAATTCCTGGGCTATTCTTCGAACAATCAATTCTCTGTTATTCATGCGTGTCCACCCACCTTTACAATCGCGTCCACAAATATGCTGGGAACGTTGACATGATTGGGGTCAATTTCCCCCGCCTTTACGTATTCGTCTGCCTGAGCAACTACATACTCTGCTGCTGTAGCCATAACCAAATTAAAGTTGCGTGAAGAGCCGTTAATGACCAGATTCCCCTCTTCATCAGCCTTATGGGCTCTGATTAACGCCACATCCGCTTTGAGCGGCAGTTCGAGCAAATATTCCCTTTCGTCAATTTCTATTTTCTTTTTTCCTTCCTCTACCATGGTGCCTACACCTACAGGTGTTAAAACACCGCCCAAACCGGCTCCCCCTGCGCGTATTTTTTCAGCGAGCGTTCCTTGCGGGAAGAGCTGGACCTCCGCTTCTTTCGTCATAAGGAGCCTTCCCGTTTCCGGATTGGAGCCGATATAGGATGCAAAAATCTTTTTTACTCTGCCGCTTTTTACCAGGTTATAGATAGATAATTCCGGCGTGCCTGTATCATTCGAAATAATTGTTAGATTACTGGCGGAATTTGTGTCGACAAGCGCACGTACCAGATCCTCCGGGAAACCTCCTGCCAGAAAACCTCCGACCATCACCGTGTCTCCGTCTTTGACCTTCTTAACTGCTTCTTCAGCGGAGATTACTTTGTTATTCATGGTTCCTTCTCCTTATATATATATTTTTAGGAAAGCAAACTTTATTGGAGATAATCGTAGAGGACTCTTCCATATGGAAGCGTTAAATCGGCAATAAAATGTTTTCCGCCAACATAAGCTTGAACCGGCAAATCTGCCACAGGAGCATTGACATGGGGGACCAGGCTTAATCTGGCAGGCCCTGACCAGGCGCCTTTTACAGTGATGGCTTCGAGATTATACGCTACTAACTGAGCAATTTTGGGGGTACCATCAACATCAGGAATTAATTTCAAATTAACTTGTGTTTTTGCGATCGCTTTAGCCGTTTCCTGTTCATCAAGAATATTATATTTGAAAGGCATGGTTCCCATGGCCACCAGGACGTGATTATAATGCAATGTACCCGTCAGCGTCTCCGTATCCTCAACGATCAGGCGAGGCTTCGCCCATTTTTTCGGAAATCCCCAGATTTCACGTCCCCCAAGAATAGCAGGCGCGTTATCCAAATACATTTGGGCAACAAAATTACAGGGTTCTCCTTGAAAAGTACACGGAATGACAATACCGCTTTCCTCATAGCTTCCTAAGCCGGATGAATCGGGCATCTTGATCCATTCATAGGAAACAGTATTGCTTCCATCCGGCTGAAGAGGTTCCGGGACCGCTTGTCTAATCGCAGCGGGGTCGGATTCATAGGTAATAATAAAAAATTCCCGGTTGATGAAGCGGCATGGCGGGCGCCCATAACTGCCGCTGGCCGCAGGCATGGATTGAAGTGAAAGTACATCTTTTTGATTCATAGCGATTCTCCCTTCCTTATTAAGAGGTAGTTCCAAAAGTCATCTTTTGAACACGCATTTTAAATGAGTGCATTTTCAACCAGCATCGCTATTCCCATTCCCGTTCCGATACATAACGATGCTATGCCGTAACGTGAAGATCTTCGCACCATTTCATGAACCAACGTAACCAATATCCTGGCACCGCTTGCTCCGACAGGATGCCCGATCGCGATCGCGCCGCCATTGACATTCACCTTCTCCGGACTGACCCCAAGCTCTTTCAATACCGCTAATGCTTGTGCGGCGAACGCTTCATTAATTTCAAAAAGATCAATGTCCTTGATGGATATTCCCTGTTGCTTAAGAAGTGACGAAATGGCTTTCACCGGTCCCATTCCCATATATGCAGGATCAACGCCAACAAGTGAATAACCCTTGATATATGCCAACGGCTTTAATGCATGTTCCTTACATTTGTCTTCCGATACTACAAGCATAGCTGCCGCGCCATCATTGATCCCCGAAGCATTTCCGGCGGTAACCGTTCCGTTCTCCTTAAACGCAGTTTTTAAATGAGAAAGTTTTTCTTTCGTTGTATTTCCTCTTATGTGTTCATCCTCCGTGAAATAAATAGTTTCTTTTTTGGTTTTGATCATGACCGGAACAATCTGTTCTTCAAAAATCTTGTTGTTTTTTGCTTCCAAAGCCTTTATCTGGCTTTGATAGGCAAATTCATCCTGATCAAGTCTTGAAATTCCATATTTATCGGCAACATTTTCTGCGGTAATTCCCATATGGTAATGGTTGATCGGGCATGTAAGGCCGTCGGTCACCAGGGAGTCTACCAATTCACCGTTGCCAAGCTTGTAGCCGTTTCTTGCATTCCTTAGCAGATAAGGAGCGTTCGACATGCTCTCCATGCCTCCTGCCAAGACGATATTGCCTTGTTCCGCTAATATTGAATTGTAGGCTAAACCGACGGCATGAAGTCCTGACCCGCAAACCGTGTTTATCGTTGATTCGGGTACATCAATGGGGATACCGGCTTTTAGTGCCGCCTGTCTAGCAGGATTTTGGCCATTGCCTGCCTGAAGAACATTTCCCAAATAAATCTGATCAATTAAAGCAGGCTCTAATTTACTTTGCTGAAGGCATGCTGTCATCACAGTTGCTCCCAATTCAGGAGCGCTTAGGGGCGCAAGGGTTTTGTTAAAAGAGCCGACCGCTGTTCTCAACGGGCTTACTAAAGCTACTTTTTTCATAAAAAATTCACATTCCTTTCGCTGTGTTCAAGACACAATACATCCATGACTGCAATTCAATTCGTAAATTCCGCTTTTACCTTACGAAGCGCAGCGACTGCAAGCTACATTTACATGCGGGCATATCATGGTGCCTAAGACAGTGAGTGTGACGGTTCGATCGCCTTCTTTCTTTCGTTGGAAATTAAAACCAGTTTCATCATAGTTCTAATGCAAATTTTGCTCAATGTTCAAATATTTACATATATCTAAGTACAGATGTTTATAAAGCCATATACTCCAAAATAGATAGGTCATTCTAATGTTTTCTGTTAATTTCTCTATTTTTCTGAAAATAATGATCATAAAATGAATTTTCTGTTAAAAATGAAATTTCTAATCAACACGTGAAAAAACGAGGCCAATCGTTGAGTTTGCACACCTTCCTCTTAATCCGCCCCTCCTTTTCTTCGCAAATAGCACCTAACTTATCGCTGGGAAAAAAAGCCCTTCAGAATTTTCTGAAGACGGCTTTGCCATTAAATATTCATGATCTTCGTCATAATTGTGCCAGCTTGCTTCTTGTTAACGGTGTCACCCCAATTACACAAAAAGCTCCTGAATCTCCACAGAAGGCAATTCAAGAGCTCTTTCATTGCTAAGTTGATGTGGCCTGAATAAGTGCCCGAAAAGGCGCTTTTTATATTGTTTAATCCAGGAAACAGGGTGTATAGTATGGTTAATCTTTGAGGGAGGTGAGACATATGGACTTTAACATATGCTTGTTTGATGATTTTGAAACACTGGATGTATTCGGACCCGTTGAGATTTTTGGCCGCCTGCCAGAAGAGTATGACTTAAAATATTTCTCTATGAACGGGGGAATTATTGAGAGTCGGCAAAAAACCAAGATTGTTACAGAACCTATTGCACAAGCAAAGCCCGATGGCATATTCATGATCCCGGGCGGACAGGGGACAAGAAGTTTAATCCATGATGATCAATTTATGAAACAGGTCAAAGATTTTGCGGAACAGTCCTGTTTTTGTATAACCGTCTGTACAGGTTCTGCGCTGCTTGCCAAAACAGGCTTGTTAAAAAACAGGCACGCCACATCCAATAAATTAGCCTTTGATTGGGTGAAATCCATCGACACAGAGGTTGAGTGGATTCCAAAGGCAAGATGGGTAGTAGATGGAAAGTTCTATACTTCATCGGGTGTATCCGCTGGAATAGATATGTCCTTAGGCTTTGTTTCTGACCAGCTTGGTCTTGAAAAAGCTCAACAGGTTGCCAATCAAATTGAATACATCTGGAATTCCGATAAACATGATGATCCTTTTGCGAGATAAGTATATTGTAAAATTGACATGGACCGTTACTATTAACGGTCTTTTTTACATAATATGCTGAGCTGAGTAAACATTTAAGGAGCTGAACTAAGAAAATGCGCAGTGGCAATAGTAACTTTTAAGTTTAGTTTATACAGGTAAAAAAGCCGACTGCTTGAAAGCAATCGACCTCAAATGGTTTCATATTAAAAATGTACAGCCTCCGTTGCAAGCAAACGTACAAAACGATTACCGAGCATCTCATTGTGGTGTGCAACGATTTGTTCGCCACTCAGCACTTTACTATTAAATGTACTGTGCGCATCCGACACAAGCACATTATTCTGGTACCCCAGACTGTAGGCGTTCCGACAGGTCATGTCGAGGCAGAACTCGGTTTGCATCCCCGCAATGATGAGCCGATCAGCTCCCAGTTCCTTGAGCACATTGTCCAATTCAGTTTGGTAAAAGCTGTCCCAGGACGTTTTACGGACAATCCGCTCATGGGGGAGGGGACGCACTACATCTGCTATGGCCCAGCCCACACTGTTTTCCCGGAAATCCTCATCCGCTTCATCGGTATGCTGAACAAAAATCACCGGTGTACCTGCTGCTCTGGCTTTGGTCAAAAGCTGCTGCAAATGCTCTACAACTTCCTGCTCTCGATACAGCTTCTCTTCATACATAAACATAGCCTGCTGCACGTCAATCATGAGTAAAACGTTTTGTCCCATCGTTTCGCTTCCCTCCCTGTATGTTACACCTATCTTACCATAGCATGTCTTCATGTCTTGCGGCGACATAAGGTGAACTATATAATAAAGGACAAGTTGGAACGGTCCGATTCGGACGAAAGGTGATTAAAATATATGACAATTTCGCAGGAACAGTTAACGTTCCGTTCTGCCGGGGAGGCGCAGACCGGGGCTTTGGCAGGTTTTTTGGCAGCCAAAGCGGTACCCGGAACGGTGATCGTGCTGGATGGAGATCTGGGAGCGGGCAAAACCGCTTTTTCGAAAGCCTTTGCCAGTCATCTGGGTGTCCCGGGTATCGTAAACAGCCCCACCTTTACGCTCATTAAGGAGTATGAAGGCCGATTGCCCTTGTACCATATGGATGTGTACCGTATTACACAGGATGAGGCAGAGGATCTTGGGCTGGACGAATATTTTTACGGGACAGGCGTATGTCTGGTCGAATGGGGCAGTACTATACCAGATATGTTGCCGGAGCAGCGGCTTCACATGTATATAGAAACAACGGATGTGGAGGAGCGCTTGATTCACCTTACCGGGTACGGCGAGCCTTATGAACAATGGTGCCGCAGTTTGCGGGAGAATGGAGTTTGAAGCATGCAAAGAGAGCATACAGATGAGAAGGTAAAGCCGCGTGAGCGGTTTTTGGCGTTAGATACAGCGACGACCGTGATGGCGGCCGCCCTGATGAACGGTAAAGAGTTACTGGGAGAAAGCAATGTCTATGGCGAACGCAATCACTCGGTGCACGTGATTTCCGAATTGGAACGGCTTCTGAATGAAGACGGGCTGACACGGGATGATGTAGACGGCATTGCGGTGGGTGTCGGACCGGGGTCTTACACAGGTATTCGCATTGCCGTGACCGCAGCGAAAACACTTGCTTGGGCCTGGGGCGTTCCGGTGACATCCGTATCCACTTTGCAGGCGCTGGCCTGGGGCGGTTGGAGCCGTGGTACCGAATCGCAGGAGCAAGAAGCTGGAAATGAATCAGCAAGGAACCACTCAGATGGAGAGCGGGCGACAGACTGGATCGTTCCAGTGCTGGATGCCCGGCGTGGGCAGGTTTACACAGGCTTGTTCGCTGTGAATATGGACGGCGATAGAGGGATTCCGCAGTGTCTGGAGCCGGATGCGATCCGATTGATGGCCACTTGGACCGAGGACCTTCTGCAACGGCTGGAGGCTTTGCCGTCCGAACAGCGCCCAGCGGTCATTTGGCTGGTTGGTGAAACGGCGGTTCACGCAGAAACAGCCGAGCGCCTGCGTGCATGGAGCGAGCTTCGTATCGTACCGTATGAGCTGGAAGGAAGATGGGTTGGCCGTCTTGGGGCGGATAAGCTGCTTTGTCAGGAACATGACGAGTTACATACGCTGGTTCCAAACTATACCCAGTTGGCGGAGGCGGAAGCCAATCTGCTTCGTCAGCGCTGAAGAGAGCGGTGAACAACATGGCAAAGAACATACAACGGGAAGAAAAGCTGGAGTTTCGACTGATGCAGTTGGATGATATTCCCGATGTGCTGGCGATTGAGCATGAAGCGTTCACGCTACCGTGGACGGAAGAAGCGTTCCGCAATGAATTGACGATGAATCATTTTGCTAAATATATGATTATGGAGCTGAACGGACAGGCCATCGGCTACGCAGGGATGTGGACGATTATGGACGAGGCCCATATTACGAATATAGCCGTTCGTGAGGCCTATCGCGGGCGCAAGCTTGGAGATAAGCTGCTGGACGAGCTAATGCAAACTGCCTCTTATCTGGGGATGGAACGCATGACGCTGGAGGTACGGGTGACGAATCGGATTGCTCAGGGCTTATATGAGAAAAAGGGCTTTAAGCCAGCGGGTGTCCGCAAGGGCTATTATTCGGATAATAACGAGGATGCTGTGATCATGTGGGCGGATCTTCCCGCACATGGGCCATCCGGTGAACAGGAAGGAAGCGTGCAGAAGCAATGACGCAGGAGGAAAAAGCAGGTACAGGCGCCGCCTCTGGCGAGCCTTGCTATATACTGGCAGTGGAAACGAGTTGTGACGAGACAGCTGTGTCCGTCGTGAAAAATGGCACCGAGGTGCTTTCTAACCTGATTTCCAGTCAGATTGAAACACATAAAGCCTTTGGCGGAGTTGTGCCGGAGGTAGCATCCCGCAAGCATGTGGAGAGCATTACCTACATGCTGGACGAGGCCATGCAAGCATCGGGAATTACGCCCCGCGAGCTTTCGGCGGTTGCCGTGACGCAAGGGCCGGGACTGGTTGGTGCGTTGCTGGTGGGCATTGTTGCTGCCAAGAGCGCTGCCATGGCGTTCGGCAAGCCGTTGATTGGAACACATCATATCGCAGGACATATTTATGCAAATCAGTTGGAGCATAAAATCGTATATCCGTGCATCGCACTGGTCGTGTCGGGAGGACACACGGAGCTGGTATGGATGGAGTCTGAGGGTCATTTTCACCTGATTGGGCGCACGCGGGATGATGCGGTTGGGGAAGCCTATGACAAGGTAGCCCGGGCTATTGGATTTCCGTATCCCGGCGGTCCGCACGTAGATCGAACGGCTCATGAATCCGAGGAAGCTATCACCTTGCCCCGTGCATGGTTGGAGCCGGATTCTTATGATTTTAGCTTCAGCGGCTTGAAATCGGCGGTATTGAATGTGATCAACCAGACGAAAATGCGTGGAGAAACTGTTCATGCCGGAGCTATCGCAAGAGGCTTTCAAGAGTCGGTCGTGGAGGTGCTGGTAGAAAAAGCGATTCGTGCTATGCGTGAATACGGCGCGAAGCAACTGCTGCTATGCGGCGGTGTTGCCGCCAATCGCGGACTGCGGACGGCACTTCACGAACGTTGTGAGCGTGAAAGTATCGAGTTACTTGTGCCATCTATGAAATATTGTACGGATAATGCAGCTATGATTGGTGCGGCTGCTTACGCCAAGTGGAAGCGTGGCGAATTCACCTCACTGGACATGAAAGCTGATCCCGGGCTGTCTCTGGAAGAGTGGTCCGTTCAATCTTAATTGAAGAGGCATTAGGCGAGTGAGCAGAAGGTAAGTGAAAAAAGTAGAAAGTATATTGGGACATGACTCGTTTGGGTCGTGTCTTTTTATGTTTCATATAAGCTGAACTCGAAAAATGCTTATACAGATGAACCCATTTCATAATACCCTCAGTAGCTTTAATAAAGAGTACATATAGATCAAAGTGCTTTAGATTGTCTATATGTAGTATACATTTCGTTGACTTAATCATTTATGAAATGGATTCAGATCTATATATAAAATTCAAGAGGTATAAATACAGGATTTTGAGCAGGTGAATTTCCGTGTCTAATTTCCCCGCAGCGTTCGTCATGATGTTGCACGGTTTTTCAGCATTCATCAAAAAAACCTGAAATTTAATACTCCCCGAACAATGATATGATTTGTCAAGTTGTGAACAAAGTTATCCACATATCCTATCAAAAATGTGGATAATCAAGCTCAAAGCAAGCGGATTAAGACTTTTTTAGGATACAAGAACAGGGGACATTTTGTATCTTTAGGTTTTGTGAAATCTGTGGATAATGTGGATAAAAGAGTGGATAAATTTGGTTTTCATATGAAAATGGCTTTTTATCAATAAAAAAATGGCCCCAAAGGCCATTTTTCAATACATTTCATGCACATATTCTGTGGATATCTTTGTGTATAAAAAGACGGATGGAGCAAATGTGAAATTTTTAAGTCCATGTTTTAAAGCATGCCTTAATCTTCTAACAGTTCCTCCCATGATGCGTAGGTTGCTGTCAATTCATGCTTGCGTGCGTCAAGCTGCGCCTGAATATCCTGAAGCGCTGTGTAATCCTGATAAACTTCCGGTAGAGTCATTTGCACCTCCAACCCGGTAATTTGCTCTTCCAGCTCTTTGATTTGATTTTCTAGTGTCTCCAGCTTGCGCTGGCGACTACGTTCCTCGCTCTTGGCCTGTTTGTCTGCGGCATAGGCTGCTGCACCTGTTTTGGGTGTTGTCTCATCCGTTGCGGATACAGTAGATGCTTTGCTGCGTGTTGCCTGACTGGCCTCCAGCGCTTCCTGCGCAATCTCCTCCAGCTCCTGCTTTTTGTCTACATAGTCATCATAATTCCCCAGGAAATGTTTTATCCCTTCAGGATGAAGCTCAATGACACGTTCCGCCATTTTGTTAAGGAAGTAACGGTCATGGGAGATGAACAGCAGCGTGCCGTCATAATCGATTAGGGCAGCCTCCAGCACTTCTCTACTGAACAGGTCGAGATGGTTGGTAGGCTCATCGAGAATCAGCACATTGGCTTCGCGCAGCATTAGCTTGGCGAGAGAGACACGGGCTTTTTCACCGCCGCTTAGTGTGGCTACCTTTTTGAGCACATCGTCACCGCTGAACAGGAAGTTGCCCAGCACTGTGCGGATCCGCGCTTCCTCCATATGGGGGTATTCGCTCCATAGCTCCTCCAGCACTGTATTGGCCGGGTTCAGGTTCGTTTGCTCCTGATCATACAGGCCGATTTTGATTTTTGTGCCCCAGTGAATCGACCCGGCAGCAGGCTTTAACGTTCCGGTCAGGCATTTGAGCAGCGTTGATTTTCCGATTCCGTTCGGACCAATCAGCGCAACGGTATCGCCGCGTTTTAAGTCGAAGGATGCATGCTGAAATAGCGGTTTTTTACCTTCATAGGCGACGGAGAGGTCACGTACCTCCAGTACTTCCTTTCCCGACATATAAGCTGTTTCAAAGGAAAAATGGGCTTTTTTCAGATCCCCCATCGGCCGATCCATTCGATCCATTTTATCCAGCTGCTTGCGGCGGCTCTGGGCGCGTTTGGTCGTGGAAGCCCGTACGATATTGCGTTGTACGAATGCCTCCAGACGGGCAATTTCCCCTTGCTGCTTCTCATAGTGCTTGAGATTGGTTTCGTACTCGGCAGCTTTCAGCTCCATATATCGACTGTAGTTACCTGTATACCGGGTCGAACGATGACGCTCGATTTCGATAATGGTCGTCACCAGTCGATCGAGAAAATAACGATCATGGGATACGACCAGCAGCGAGCCGGAATAGCCGCGCAAATAATCTTCCAGCCAGGTCAGTGTTTGAATGTCCAGATAGTTGGTCGGCTCATCCAGCATGAGTACGTCAGGAGCGAGCAGCAGGATGCGAGCCAGCGCGAGACGTGTTTTCTGTCCACCGCTCAGTGTGGATACAGGCGTTTCCGGTGCAAACGAGCCAAAGCCCATACCATGAAGCACACTGCGAATGCGTGTCTCCATTTCATAGCCGCCGTGATCCTTGAACCAGTCCGACCTTCTCGCATATCTTTCCAGCAGGTCTGCATAGCGCTTCTCGTTCTGCGCATTAGCCGGGTCAGCGATTTCCTGCTCCATCTTCCGCAGTTCCCGCTCTGCTTCGATCAGCGGAGTGAACACCAGCATCATTTCTGCCCATATGGATCGGTCGGAGTTCAAGCCGCTGTTTTGTGCCAGATAACCAATACTGGTTTCCTTCGCCTTGAAAATTTGCCCACCGTCATAGGATATTTCACCAGCGATGATTTTGAGCAATGTTGATTTGCCCGCGCCGTTCACACCTACCAGTCCAATACGTTCACGTTCCAATATTTGAAGGTTAATCCCGTCCAGAACGGGCTCAATTCCATAGGATTTCATAATTCCGGTTACTTGCAATAGCATCGCGTATCGTTCCTCCATTACATTATGCACAGTTTTCCCCGCTTTCTCCGCAGGGCGTCTGCCTTCCAGTTTACATGAAAATACCCACTATTGCACTGCTATCACCCAGTAAACCCTTGAGCCGCGTGTAGTCAATTTGTATAAACAATGATAAACTTAAACGAGAACTGAAAAAAAATGAAAAAAGCTTGCAAGGTACAAGATTTACTGACAATTGAACAAATAGTAACGTTTTAAAGCATTATCGACGATTGTGCGGGAGGACGGATATTTTTTGAATGTCTGTAGTGTGAAGAACGCGCTGCGCTTGCAGCAACGGGAGGCGCGGGATTCCCTGGACCGGCTGACGCGGCAGGAGGCATCGGCTGTGGCCAGTCGGCATGCAATTGAGGCATGGGAGCAGCTTAGAATAGACAGAAACGGAGATAGGCTGACGGTATTTAGCTATCTTTCTTTTGGCAGCGAGATTTCTACGACTCCCTTTATCGAGCATTGCTGGTCACGGGGGGACCGTGTGCTGGCTCCGAGAGTGGACCCGGTGACCCGGACCATGGAGCTGAGGCAGATGGGTCAGCACGGCGATATCGTGCCCGGCATGTGGAACATTCCTGAGCCTGCGCCCACATGCGAGAAATGGGTGCCTGAAATGTGGTCGGAAATCGACTGGGTTGTCGTGCCGGGTTTGGCTTTTGACCGTCATGGTGGCAGAATCGGCTACGGCGGGGGCTACTATGATCGTTTCACCGTACAGGTAGAGGCGCAGAAGTGTGACAACGGCAATGCAGGTCCGCTTTATGTTTCGCTGCTGCTGCCGGGACAATTGCAGGAGCAGGTACCCATGGAGCCGGGAGATTTGAGGGTGGATGTGCTTTTTACCCCGGAAGGTCCCATACATTGCGATATTACAAAGTCAGAAAAAACAAACGATGAATGAAGCGAAGTATGGCGTGTGAAAGGAGCTGTGAGGGAGTCGTGGATTCCTTTACTCATTTTAACGAACAGGGACGAGCTCGTATGGTGGATATTTCGGGCAAAGCATCCACGGTTCGTACAGCAGTCGCCGTGTCGCGGATTACGATGAATCCGGCTACGCTCACGGCTGTGAAAGAAGGAAGGATTGGCAAGGGCGATGTTCTTGCTGTGGCCCAGGTCGCCGGGATTCAAGGCGCGAAAAAAACGTCGGACTGGATTCCGATGTGCCATCCGCTGGCCCTGACGGGCGTGAATATTACGTTTTCTGATAACGGACATGATGTGCTTCATATTGAAGCCGAAGTGAAGACTGAGGGCAAGACAGGTGTGGAAATGGAAGCTTTGACAGCGGCTTCAGCCGCAGCGTTAACCGTGTATGATATGTGCAAGGCGCTGCAAAAAGACATGATCATCGGCCCTACCATGCTGCAATCGAAAACAGGTGGCAAGCATGGGGATTTTCAAAGGGAGGACCACCGGGAGCCTTGACATAGCCATACATGTCGCCTAGAGGGTACTGTGATGTGATGGAGGATGCAGCGTGGCTGTTTCTGATTTTCAGAAGAGAAAGTATTCTTTCATGATAGGAGAAGGGTGATCTTATGGTGTGGAAAACGGCGATCCTGACAGCCAGTGATAAAGGGGCGAGGGGAGAGCGGGAGGATACAAGCGCACAGGTCATCCGGGAACTCATCGAAGAAGAACTGGGCGGAGAGATTGTGGAGTACCGGATCGTTCCCGATGAACCGGATGAAATTATTGCGGCTTTAATCGAAATGACCGATTATTTTCATGCAGACCTGGTGCTGACGACGGGTGGAACCGAACTGGCGATCCGTGATGTGACACCCGAGGCGACTCGGCGGGTCGTGGAACGGGAAGTACCCGGCATGGCAGAGGCGATGCGTATGATTGTGATGCAGAAAAATCCGGCGGCCATGCTTTTTCGTGGCATCGTAGGGATCCGGGGGCGTACGCTGATCGTGAATTTGCCGGGAACGCCCAAGGGTGTGCATGAAAATTTGGCGGCTATTATGGATCAGTTGCCAGAGGCGCTTCTCATGGTGACAGGCCAGTTCCGGTAGAAGGCAGTATACTGAGTGTGATATGATATCCGTAAGAATTTACATGACTGTATGCGAGCAAACCATACAAGAAACATACAACGGACAAGTAGGGTACCCATAGTTGCGTCTGTGTACCAGATGCTGGTTCTTGTTTGTAGTTTTTGCCCGTCAATATAAGGAGGATAACACTCATGCCTAATATCGGAGCACCGGGTTATATCTTGTTAATCATTCTGGCGCTGCTGCTATTCGGACCGAACAAGCTGCCTGAGTTGGGTCGCGCTGTAGGGCGTACATTCCGTGAGTTTAAAAACGGAGCACGTGATATTTTGTCTGAAGACCAACGGGCTGAACACAAAGACAGTAAGGACAGCGTAGTCAAGGCATCCCAGACAGCAGCTCCAGAAGTGCAGCCCCAGCCAGAGGATAAACGGTTGTCTTAGGTTAGTTTCATTGTTAATGCTTTTACAATTTCAAGAAGAGCCTCTTCTCCAGGGAAGGGCTTTATTTTTTAGGAGGCGCATCTGCGTCCAATCAAGGAAGGAGGAATGAGTGTGATCCCGCCAGAGCATGAAATGCCGCTCATGGAGCATCTAGGCGAGCTACGCCGTAGGATCATTTATGTGCTGAGTGTATTTGTTCTGGCACTGGCTGGTGGTTTGTTCGCCGCAGGTCCTGTCTATGACTGGCTTATTCGCTCCGGTTCGGCGCAGGCTTTTCAGCTGAATGCATTTTCCTTCTGGGACGGAATAGGCATCTACATGAAGATCGCCATGCTGATCGGAATTGCGGTTGCACTGCCGTTTGCATGCTACCAGCTGTGGAAGTTTGTTAGTCCCGGCTTGCGACCGCAAGAACGGAATGCGACTTTGCGGTATGTGCCTTATGTGCTGCTGCTGTTTGTGATTGGTGCAGCTTTTGCCTATTTTATTGTTTTCCCGATGGCGATTCAGTTTACCTCGTCTGTCACTAAAAGCATGGGACTGCATGAAACGTACGGTATTGCTCAATATTTCACCTTCATGTTTAATATTGTGCTGCCTGTGGCTTTATTGTTTGAACTACCGCTGCTCATCATGTTCCTGACAGGTATTCGGGTACTCACTCCGATGAGGCTTCGCAAATGGCGGAAAATTTCTTATTTTCTGCTTGTTTTTGTTGCTGTCGTCATAACTCCCCCGGATTTTATCTCCGACTTTCTGGTGGCGATCCCGTTACTGGTACTGTATGAAGTGAGTGTGTACATGTCGGCAGTGGTATATCGCAGACAGTTGCGCGCTGACGAGGAACGGGAGGCACAATTGCGTATAGCGCCAGAGCGATAATGGGCAGGAACCCGAATTTCCGTGCAAAACGGTATTTTAGGGTTCTGGAGCTGCATGGCAAGTTGCAGAACATGAAGATCAGGGATCAGCAGATCATTAAAAGCAGCAGCTTGGCTGACTTGAAAACAGCTCATAAAAGATAGCAGCTTCGTTGCATAAAAATAACCATTAGCCTGAGGTAACGGTTATTTTTATGACGGATGGATATAATCGAGAAGGGCCGTCCATAAAAATTCCCATAAAAAATACATAAGGGACTTGAAATTCAATCTCAAGTTGAGTATCATAAAGTTGGTTGTTAGCACTGACGAGTGTCGAGTGCTAACACATACAGCATAACAACCGTATAACGGAATAAAACACTTAATAAGGAGGCTATTTTTTCATGATCAAACCTTTGGGTGAACGCGTATTGGTGGAGGCAATTGAGCAAGAGACAACGACTTCCTTCGGAATCGTACTTCCTGACTCTGCTAAGGAAAAGCCGCAAGAAGGCAAAATTATCGCGGTTGGCGCAGGCGCATTGAAAGACGGTGCCCGCATTCCTCTGGAAGTAAAAGAAGGCGACCGTGTAATCTTCTCTAAATACGCTGGAACGGAAATCAAATATGAAGGTAAAGAATATTTGATTATGAAAGAAAGCGATATCCACGCGATCATTGGTTAACCGGAATCCGGACAAGACCTGAATATAGGAATCGAACAAATCATTCATAATCCATGGGAGGTTTATCGTAAATGGCAAAAGACATTAAATTTAGTGAAGACGCTCGTCGCTCCATGCTTCGCGGGGTAGATGCATTGGCTAACGCTGTTAAAGTAACACTCGGACCGAAAGGCCGTAACGTTGTACTGGAGAAAAAATTCGGTAGCCCGCTCATTACCAATGACGGTGTAACGATCGCAAAAGAAATCGAATTGGAAGACGCGTTCGAAAACATGGGCGCTCAACTGGTTAAAGAAGTAGCAACCAAAACCAACGATGTAGCTGGTGATGGTACGACAACCGCTACTGTTTTGGCTCAAGCCCTCATCACAGAAGGTTTAAAAAACGTAACTGCTGGAGCAAGCCCAATCGGTATCCGTAAAGGGATCGACAAAGCGGTTAAAGCTGCTGTTGCTGAACTGCAAGCCATCTCCAAGCCAATCGAAAGCAAACAATCCATTGCACAAGTAGCCGGTATTTCCGCTGCTGATGATGAAGTAGGCGAACTGATCGCTGAAGCTATGGAAAAAGTGGGCAAAGACGGTGTGATCACGGTTGAAGAATCCCGCGGTTTTGCAACGGAGCTGGAAGTGGTTGAAGGTATGCAGTTTGACCGTGGCTACATTTCCCCGTACATGATTACAGATACGGACAAAATGGAAGCTGTACTGGACAATCCGTATATCCTGATCACAGACAAAAAAATCACAAACACACAAGAAATTTTGCCTTTGCTTGAGAAAATCGTACAACAAGGCAAGCCACTCGTGCTGATCGCTGAAGACATCGAAGGCGAAGCGCTGGCTATGCTCGTTGTTAACAAACTGCGTGGTACATTCAACGCTGTAGCTGTTAAAGCTCCAGGCTTTGGTGACCGTCGTAAAGCAATGCTGCAAGATATCGCTGCCCTGACAGGCGGTCAAGTGATCACGGAAGAACTGGGTCTGGACCTGAAAACTGCTTCCGTAGACCAACTGGGTACAGCACGTCAAGTGCGTATTACGAAGGAAAATACGATTGTGGTTGACGGCGCTGGTAACAAAGCCGACATCGACGCTCGTGTTAGTCAAATCCGTACACAACTGGAAGAAACGACTTCCGAGTTCGACAAAGAGAAGCTGCAAGAGCGTCTGGCTAAATTGTCTGGCGGCGTAGCAGTTATCAAAGTCGGTGCGGCTACTGAAACAGAATTGAAAGAACGCAAACTGCGCATCGAAGATGCCCTGAACGCAACCCGTGCTGCGGTTGAAGAAGGTATCGTATCCGGTGGTGGTGTAGCGCTTCTGAACGTATACAAAGCCGTTGCAGCCGTTGAACTGCAAGGCGACGAGCAAACAGGCGTGAACATCGTGTTGCGTGCTCTGGAAGCTCCAATCCGCACGATCGCTGCTAACGCAGGTGAAGAAGGCTCTGTCATCGTTGAGCGTCTGAAACGCGAAGAAGTTGGCGTAGGCTTTAACGCAGCTACTGGCGACTGGGTAAACATGATCGACGCTGGTATCGTGGACCCTGCAAAAGTAACTCGTTATGCACTGCAAAACGCTGCTTCCGTAGCAGCAATGTTCCTGACCACCGAAGCAGTTATCGCTGACAAGCCAGAACCAGAAAAGGCAGCAATGCCTGATATGGGCGGCATGGGTGGAATGGGCGGAATGATGTAAGTAAAAGGCTAAAAAGCCTGTAATACCGCTATTTAAAAGGCTCCCGAGAGGGAGCCTTTCTTCATTAAATCACGAAAAAATCACATTTCTTGCAAAGAGAGATGATCTTTCGTGAAATTGAAGTTCAATATATTTGCAAAGTGAATTCTTATTTTCTCATTTGCGTCCTTTTTCATCTTATCTGTGACGTGTGTGTAGATCTTTAGAGTTGTTTCCAGGTCATCATGTCCCACACGCTTCATAATCGTTTTTAGGTCTACTCCAGCCTCTGAGAGCATGCTTATATGGGTGTGTCTGAAGATATGGGGAGTACTTCTTTTTTGATTGATGTTTTCTTTAAGATTCTATCCATTCTAATCAAGATGTTTTTTTGGATGAATGGATATCCATTGTCACGACAGAATACGAAATCCTTGTCATGATAATCAGGGTACATTTTTCTGTTTTCCTGAACTATTTTTTGCTGTCTATTTCTATAATCGGCAAGCAAGTTCATAATGGTTTCGTCCAAGTCGAAAGTGCGGATAGACCCTTTAGTTTTAGGCGGAGTGAGTTTATATAGCTTCATATTGTTTTGCTCATTATATAGAGTCTTGGTCACTCGTATTTCATTCGTTTCAAAATTAATATCCGTCCATTTTAAGGAACATAGTTCCCCTGAACGCATGCCTGAAAAGGCGAGAAGATAAAAACGCTCTAAATCCATTGGTAGGCCATGCAGGTATACTGCCTGAAGGAACTCCGTTATTTCAGGCTTTTCTAAAAATTCGTCTTCAATGGTCGTATTTTCAATTTCTTCTACAGTCAGCATTTTGGCTGGTATGACTGCACCGGTGCAAGGATTATCCAATCGCATTTTATTTTTTATCGCATATTTCATAATCATATTCGCAGTGACATGTACCCCTTCAATTGTGGTTCGGGCATATTTTTTATCATCGAGATCATTGAGTATGTTTTGGTATTGCTTATGCGTTACCTTGTCAATATTTACTTTGGGAATGTATCTCACCAAAATTTTAATTTCTTTGCTTCTTACTCTGACGGTGCTTTCTTTAACCTTTCCTTCAGAGTAGGTTTTAAGCCAATCCCATGCAACTTCCTCGAAAGGGAGCTTTTTTACTTTCTTGGCATCCACGCCATGTTTAACAAGATCATCTAGAACTTTTTGAGCACGAGCAAGAGCTTCCTTCGAGGTATCTGCTTGCGCTTCCCCGTCACAGGATCAGGAGGGCCCTCCAACGTACATATCCATTTATATCCCTGTTTGTTATTGGCCTTAATTTTAGTATAAGATGCCATGCAGTCTATCTCCTTATACATAAGTACAAATGTTCGGTTTAATGGTGAAAAGAAAAGCCCTTGCGGGCTTAGCGGTTTTTGAGCTTCTCAATGTCAGCTTCCAAACGAAGCTGACGACGATTCAATATATCTATGCTGTGTTCATGCGTATTTAGATCAGTGGCAGCCTTTCGCTCGAAGCTGCTCTGAGAGGAATCAATTTGCTTGGTGATCGTCAGGGTTTCCAGCACCGCTTGCTTGATCAGAGGGATATCTTTCGTTTGTTCCTCGATTTTGGTTAGGCGTTTATTTGTGTTCTCTTGACTTTCTTTAATGGATTTAAGCTCAGCTAGAATTTGATTCAATATTTGTTCGCTCATGAAGCGTTCCTCCTTTAAGTGAATCACTGTAATTATTGTACCATTTCAGAAGGGGATAGAAATTTCTACTTTCAGGAATTTTACTTTGCTGCTTTTATGCCGAACGTAGCCATATTGTCATCCTGAATTTTAAATCTATATTTCACTTTGTTTCTATCAGTGGCTCCCTCAAAGTCTTGTAGATTGACATCGTTCGCTAAAAGTCCTATATCTTTCAGGACATCTTGTGCATCATTATAACTGTAATTACTATTTGTTGTCATTATTAACGTGATGATGGCTGTCATTAAATTTCCACCAGTCTCCTCTTTGAAACCTCCATTTGCTATAAACATAACTTCCTGTAATTTTTGATTGGAATCGATTGTACCTACCATGCTTAAATCGTCATTAAAAGTGTATTGAAATGTCTTGGAATCTATTTTCAATCTGGATATGTGCAAATAATCCAACTTATATTTTTCAACAACGGCATTGAATGCTTCCGTAAATTCCTCGGCGCTCATACCAAACACATACATACCTGAATCTGAAGGCGAAGTCGGGAGAACCTCGCTAGTCTCAAACACTTTTGGTGTTTCAAAGGGTGCTTGGGTATCTACTGTAGTAACAGTAGTTTGCTGAGATTCATCTTTTGGGGATGAGCCCACTTCATAGAGTCCTACCAAACTTGCGACTAAACAAATAGCTGCGGTTCCGAACTGCTTTGGAGCTTTTCCATTCTTCTTTTTTAAGGATAGAATAGCAATCGGAATGTAAACAATAAAAGCTATTAGCCCTCCAATAGCTGCAATCGTACTTATAACGTCTCTCATAAAACTCTTCCCTTTTATAACCCCATCGGTTGGGGGAGTTGCTCATTTCGTCTTGCTAAAATTATTATCGAATAATAATTTTAATTATGTAATACTTTGTAAGTTTTTACATAATGATAATAAACTATGGCTGTTCTATCATGAAGTAAAAACAACAGGAGTAGTCAGCATGATAGTAACGTGCGTAAAAATCCATGATCGGGATGGGACAGACTCGGATTTTGTCGAAATTTCGCTATACGATGTGAATTACATTGATTTGTGGCAGCCAACCAAGAGTAAGGAGTCATGTCCTGCCTACCATACCTCAACAGGCTCATACATAGGTTTGAGAACGCTAAAGGACGTCTCAAGGGCTTATGCTAAGTATGGCTTCAAATCCTATGATCGCTCAACGGTTGTGAACGAGAACATGATTAAGCGTACTGAAACGGATGCTCATGGTAGTAAAATATTCTTTGATGATGGTAGTTTTGTAGGAATAAGAACAAAACTATAGGCTTGTCAATCCCCCTTAAACATGGTTTAACCCCCCTGAAATTGGCCCTTGAAGCCGCGTATTTCGACAGACTCCGACCACCGAGCGATGCTAAAGTTAATCCTGCAAATGGTTGTACAACATATTCACCAGCAATTCGACAATGAACGAATATATATGAACCTGTGGGGAAGATCGGCATAAGTAGTTCGCGGTATAGCGAACTATTACCCGGTCGGAGTGACGTAGTGTCACTCAGTGCTGCTGAATTCGATTCGCTCATAAAGATCATCCATATGGCACCCGATAGCTGCTGCAATGTTCATAGCAGTTGTTAGAGACATCAAGCGTCTATTATTGGCGTACTCAGAGATTTGAGACTTGGTAATCCCAGTCACTTCACTCAGCCATTGTTGATCTTTTCGTATTTCACGCAATCTTTGCTTCAGCAGGCAACGACCAGGTTTTATGGCCATGATCATGCCTCGCAGAGCCTCGACGATCCTGCAAGGGGATAGAGGGACATACTGCTCAGTGCGCGCAAGGGGAAGCCCAAATATGTGGCCGCGAACAAGGATAGATCCTTGCATTCATTAGGGGCACCCGTAACGCACAGCGGTAGATCGGTAGCGGTATGCAGGCTGCGGTTAAACGGTAAGTCATTCCATGCGGGTGAGAGTGGACCCCGCCCACATTTTACATGGCACGTGCAGGCAGTAAGGAACCAGTTAACCAGAGGAAACATTAACAGCCTGGTCAGAACCCTTGTGCGGTTCAATTCCGCAGCGTGCCATATTAGGATAATGGAATCATTGTCCAATTTTTTGTTGAACAATTACAATAAAAGACTTATAATGTAAATGTATATAACTACCTGTAAAAAACTTTATTGATCATGATACTCTAATAGTTTCTATACATACTGGTTGATTGATAAAGCATGCAGGAAAAAAATCAAAGAAAGTGGGCTTATGAGTATGAAAAACATTAAAAAAGCTTCATTATTATCTGTTTTGTCTTTAGCTGTTGCAATTCCATTAACTGCTTCTGCCGCAGCCACTACGGAAGTTACACCAGCTACAACTGATTCAGCAGCAGTTTCCCAATCTGCAAACGAAACGACCGATGTGAATACACCAAAAGAGGGGGATCATGTTATTACTCCTCAAGCCACTGATCTTAGAATTGATAATGCAAAACTAGAGGGTACAGAAATGTCTAAGTCTTTCAGCATTCCTGCAGGATACGGGTATGTAAAAGTATGGGTGAATAATACTGGCGACCAACCGATTAAGATAACAGTAACCCAAGGCTCAGGTTCAGGTACAGTAAAACTTAGCGGAACCGCAGATGCACATAATCAATGGAGTTCTCCTGTTAACAGTAATGCTTGGTCTACTGGTACATTCTATGTTAACCTCACCAGTGGTAAAGCTGATATGTCGGGTAAACTTTCAGTTCGTGTAAGTAGTACAAAGGGAGAATTGGAATAATCAGTTTTTTTATGATTATTGATAAGGTCGACCAATGGGTCGGCCTTTTTATATTAAGGAGGGAGCTGCTTTGTTCCACGATCAGGAGACAGGAAAAAATGAAGGTATCCATAGAAGGTCTCTGCATTCATTGTGACAAACCATCAACGCATGTTTCATTGGGTATTCGGTTCTGTACTGTATGTGTCCAGGCTATGAAAAACGGTGAGGATATGGACAAGCGTACTGTTTGGGACGAGTGATATCGAGAAAGTGAGCAAAAGCCAGCTTATTAGGGCTTAATCCTTCATTTTCCGATATTGTCCGGTTTTTGTTCTTTGACGACCATTTTCGGTAATCAGTAAAATGGTCTTCTTCTTTAGTTACTAAGTACAATTGCTTTTATGCAACAGCGCAGCGTTTTGCATCCCGCTTGCGGGAATAGATCCTATCGCTGTTTATTTTTTCGGGTTTTAAATAAGCATTGCTTTGGTGCTGTAAATACATAGGCAGATACAAGTCACTCATTTGGGTGGCTTTTTTTATTGCCTTTTGAAAGGATTTTAGTCTTGAAGAAGAAGCAGAAGAAAGGAATTTTGCTCCCGTTGAAAGGACCACCAAAACAGCCGAAGAAATGTAAAGGTTGTGTATGGGGTGCATGGGATGGAGTTAAACAGTTTTGTTTTTGGTCTGACTGTGTGAAAAAGGATAAGCCGTCTTAATTGTCGAATCTTGGAATTAGGCAAAATTTTAAGGAGGCATACTATTTGAATGTTTTAAAAGGAGCAGACGTTGATTTGTGGGGTACTGTAGGAGGGAACAAATTGCTATTACTTTTGACTATGATAATAGCTTTGGTTCTAATGTTTAAGGTTTTCTTTAGACCTTTCAACAGAAAAACTGTAATTTCCGCTTTAGGAATCTTAGCCCTTATAGGCATTTGGGTTACGTTTTTCCTTGATTAAGAGGCACCCATTGTGGTGCTTTTTCTTTTGCCCTCATACGACAAAATATGAGCCGTTTTGAGCTTTCTTCCTTTGCTCAGGAAAATGCCGGAAGGAGTACAACAAAGAGCAGAGAGAGGGCATACACACGCTCTGACAGCCTATCAACCTGCTACCCGAATAGCGGAAACCAACTCAACTCAAACAGGGGGTTACTCAGATGGATTTTGAACCGAAAGACCAAAAGGATATACGCGTCACCGATGCTGATGGAAATGAGATTTTGTTCGTAGGTGAACTGACATTCCGCAGGCCGTTGGAGGTTGCTTATTTTAGTTATCAGGTGGTGGAAGACTAATGGAAATCAGAGTCCTACCAATAGAGAAAATCAACGCAGCGGCATACAACCCGCGAGTCGATTTACAGCCCGGTGATGCCGAATACGAAAAGCTAAAGCAGTCCATTGAAACATTTGGCTACATTGAAAGGTCATGATTTCTCTCCCTTATGCATTGACTAAATGACAAGCAATATGTATGATGAGTAAGGCAACATAAAAGCAACTAAAACAACAATTATACTATAGTTAAACAAACAGAACGAAGTGAAAAACATGCGAGGTATCGTACAATTTGAATGTGAATGAGGGATATGCTTGGGAGAGGGTATGATCAGAAAGTCTGGGTTTACTTGGGAGATGAAAGGGTTAGTTATTCCTTCTGTGCTACAAATGCTTGTTGCTAATTCATTTTCGTTAGTGAATATGCTAATGATGACCAATCTAGGTGATGGGGCGGTGGCTGTTACTGCTGCTGTGGGCAGAATCAGCTTTATTTTATCGATGATCCTTACGGCAGTCTACGGGATGACCGCGTACATAACCCAGTACCATGGAAAACAGCAGCATACGCTTATGCGAGCAACATTCGGTTTTATGCTGTTGACGGGAATTTGCATCAGTCTTTTGTCATTTGTTGTAGTATGGATTTGGAAGGAGCCGATTCTTTCTCTATTTATTAAGGACGATGAGCTACTGCCGCTTGGTATTCAATATGTCACGATTATGGTTTTTGTTTTTGTAATCAGTGCGATTAGAGATGCTTATGCCCAAGCGCTGGGATCTTTGGGGAAGGTTAAGATAACGTTATATGTCGGTTTATGTGCAATGGCGATTAATATTACACTCGACTATGGGCTGATTTACGGGAAGTTGGGTTTACCCAACCTGGGTGTTGCAGGAGCGGCATGGGGAACGTTGATAGCTTCAGGTACGAGTCTTCTGTTTTTGTTTGTTTTCATTTATTGCAAATCGTATTATTTAAATATTCGATTCCAAGAGCTGTTCAGTTTACCTCTGATACTACGCAAGCAGGTGGTGAAAACGATAACCCCACTAGTGTTTCATGAAGGAATGTGGTCGATCGGAAATATGCTGTATGCCGTAGCTTTTGGATCATTAAGCATCGCGGCATTGACTACATTCCAGCTTGCGAATACGCTACAAGGGTATTTTATGATGGGGATTCACGGATTTGCCTACGCGGCAAAAGTGATGATCGGACAAAAGCTGGGACAGGACAAGCAGGAGCAAGCGCTGGATTATGCTCGCAGATTTACTCGGATTTCGGTCATTGCGGGTATAATCGTTAGTGTTGTCATGATGATGGTTTCGCCGTTTGTGTCCTTTATTTTTCCTTACTTAAGTGAGGAGGTTCACACTTCTTTAGGAAATATCCTTCTGCTGCAGGCTGTGGCAATGACCGCATTTTTCTTGAATAATGTATGGATTGTCGGTATGTTTAGAGCAGGTGGAGATAATTTGTTTACGATGAGCATGATTTTAATTACAACATGGGCCATTGCATTACCGGCAGTATTTGTTGGGGCATATGTGCTCCGTCTGTCGCCGGAATGGGTGTATGCATTATTTTTGTGTGAAGAGATAAGTAAGGCCTTCATAGGGTATAAACGTTATCGCTCCCAGAAATGGATGCGGAATTTGGTTAAGAATGTCCCTGAGACGCCTTCCTCGGCGTTATCTTTATAATGTCCAAGTGAGTGTCTAAATGCGTGGGAATAGTAGCTAGGAAGAATAGGAGGATTTGCAATGTCTCTTGCGGGTGAAGAAAGAAAGCTAAGTATTATGAACATGCTGAACGAGCATGGGAAGGTCATTGCGGGCGACCTGGCACGCATGTTCGAGGTTACAACAGAAACGATTCGTAGAGATTTGGATGAGCTGGAGAAGGAGAATAAGCTCAAGAAGGTGTATGGCGGTGCGATCAAGCTGAAGGTAGAGGTAGAGCCAGCATTGTTTGAAAGAGCCTGTATTAACCAAGAGGCGAAGGAGAAAATTGGATATCTTGCTTTTACACTAATTGATGATCATGACGTTATCTTTATAGATGAAGGCACGACACCGCTTCAGATTATCCCGTATCTATCTCAGAAGCAGCAGGTTACCGTTCTAACGAGCTCGATCTCTGCCATGATGTCCTTGATCGAGCTCAAGAAACGAGAGCAATTCGATGGCCGAATTATTATGCTTGGCGGCGAAGTGAGCGTGAAGCATCTCCGTGTATCAGGTGCTATTGCAGAAGCAAATATGTCGGATTTTTTTGTGAATAAGGCATTTGTAACTGTAGATGCCTTATCGATGGAGCATGGATTTACAAGCTATGACTATGAAAAAGCAACGTTAACTCGCAAATGGATTCAGCAGTCGGAAACGTCTATTGTTCTGGCGGATTCATCAAAATGGTACAAACGATCGATGGTTAAGATATGCGACTTCGAGAATGTCGATGTGGTTATTTCGGAACTGGAGCCTCCATCAGAATGGAAGGCCCAACTGGAAGACTCCAATACAAAATGGATGATGCCGAGTGAATCATATACGTGAGGCTTGATTCAGGCGTAAAGCTAGTAGAGAAGAAATTCCTTCTCTACTAGCTTTTTTTGTGTTGTTTGTTGTTGTGTTAAATTTGTAATCTCTATGTTAAATATTTGGGATCGCATTGTATTGATTGTTTTTTAGCAGTAGAATAATAAAAACAACATAAATAAAAATAAAAGCAATAAAAAGCATTTTTTTATTGATGTTCATGATTTTGTGCTTCAGCAGGTTCCTAAGTAAACGGATGACTACAATAACAGGAGTGGTGACGATGAGAGACGCAGTGTATTTAGACAAAAGCAAACGAAAGTACAAAGGGAATTTGCACTTACACACAACATGGTCAGATGGATCGCAAGAGGCGCTGGATGTTGTCGCTGCGTTCAAGGATAAGGGCTACGACTTTATCAGTATAACGGATCATGATGTATTCGTTCGTACGGCTGAATATGATACGGATTCTTTCATCGTGCTGCCAGGCATGGAAAGAGGAGGTTTGAATCACGTGCCGGATAAAGACTCTGGCTACCACTTTGGAGTGCTGGGTGATCCGACAATAGAGTCGGAGAAGGAACAATTTCATCATTTGCAATCGTTTGAGATTCCCATTCCTTGGGAGGGATCACAATCTCCGCAGAAGCTAATTGATGAAATGAGGGCTCATGGAAATCTCGTCATTTTCAATCACCCGGAATGGCATTTGACACGTTTCGAGGATATGGTTCAGTACGATGGATTTTTTGCGATTGAAATATACAATCATGCCACGGAATGGACGCCAAGTTCGTCTTATGGGGCGGCCTACTGGGATCATGCGCTTCAAAATGGCAAGCGTGTGTTTGGGATCGCTGCTGATGACTCGCACAATCATGACCCAAACAGCAAAATTGCTGAGTATGGGGGCGGCTGGATTTCTGTCGAGGCGGAGGAGCTTTCGCAGCAAGGGATTATAGATGCACTAAAGAAGGGACAGTTTTATTCCAGTTCTGGACCTGAGATCCTGGATTATCGTGTAGAGGATGGGTTCGTCAACGTTGAGTGTTCGCCCTGCCAATATATTATGTTTAAAGCATTTCCACAACGCGGGCCGTTCCTCGTGCAATACGAGACAGGTGAGCTGATGACCTCTGGAAGCATGATGATTCAGAAGGACATGCAATATATTCGGGTCGAATGTGTGGACGAGAAGGGCAGAGTGGCATGGTCTAATCCGATCTTTGTGGGAGATTTGGCGGAGGAGGAACAACAATGAGAGATGCTGTTCTTTTGGATGCTGTCTGTCAAAAGTATAAAGGAAACATTCATGCACACTCTGTTCGCAGTGATGGCGAGTATACCGTAGAGCAAATGATAGAAGCCTATCGCTCTAAGGGCTATGATTTTATGTGCTTGAGTGACCATGAGATCTATTTTCATAGCGATGCGTATGACACGGAAACGTTTATTATGCTGGACGGCTATGAAATGGCTTGCGAGATGGAACGTAATACGACCGGTCAGCAGTATCATCTGCATGGACTTTTGGATCGCTCATTGTTGGCAGAGAAGCCTTTTCAGCATGATGAGGAACATGCAAAGCCGGATTATGAGAGCTTGGATACCATTCAGCAATTGATTGATGAAATGAGGAGCAAAGGAAATCTTGTCATTATGAATCATCCCGAATGGTCTAAAAATCGGGAAGAGGATTTGCTTAAACTTGAGGGCTATGCAGCGATCGAAATCTATAATCACCAATCCGAAATCCAAGAGGCGGTAGGTTATGGTG
This sequence comes from Paenibacillus sp. FSL R10-2782, assembly GCF_038592985.1. Classification (NCBI taxonomy): domain Bacteria; kingdom Bacillati; phylum Bacillota; class Bacilli; order Caryophanales; family Paenibacillaceae; genus Paenibacillus; species Paenibacillus sp. FSL R10-2782. The sequence continues at coordinate 1,346,371 of NZ_CP151951.1, forward strand.
TATCCTACTGGGACTATGTACTTAAGCGAGGCAAGCAGGTAAACGCAATCGCCTCAGATGATGCTCACGGGGGGCCGACTGATATGGTGGTATCGGAATTTTATGGAGGTTGGATAGCTGTAGAGACCGATCAATTAGAGCAGCAGGCGATTATCGAGGCCATAAAAGCAGGTCATTATTATAGCTCCAATGGTCCCATGATCCATGATCTTCGCATTGAGAACGACAGGTTTAAAGTCAAATGCTCTCCTGTACGAAGCATTCGTTTTATTACTTTCCCGGACAATGGCTTGGCTGAAATGGACCCGACGAGCCAATGCATCACCGAAGCCGAATATCTCATTCAAAATAATGAGCAATATGTGCGCGTGGAATGTGTCGATGCATCGGGCAAAGTAGCGTGGAGCAATCCAATCTACCCGAAATCTGAGCGGCAGTTATTGGAGGAGCTATGAGCAATCCGTATTTATTATTAACACCGGGTCCCTTATCCACAACCTCAACGGTCAAAGAGGCGATGCTAAAGGATTGGTGTACTTGGGATCATGAGTATAAGGCGATTGTCGAGCAGATTCGTCTGCAACTATTAGAGGTTGGCCGCACTTCTAACGAGCACTATGCCGCTCTGTTCATGCAGGGCAGTGGCACCTTCGGTATTGAAGCGACGCTTGGATCTGTCATCCCGAGTGACGGCAAGCTGTTAATTTTGCAAAATGGCGCGTATGGGAAGCGCATCGAGGAAATCGCAAAGGTGCTCAAAATTCCCCATCTATCTCTTGTATTTGAAGCTAATACGCAGGTAGATCCACAAGCAGTGGAGAGGAAACTGGTTGAGGATGAAGCTATTACACATGTGGCCATGGTCCATTGTGAGACGACAACAGGTATTCTGAACCCGCTTGAAGCGGTGATGGACGTAATTAAGCGAAATAATCGAATTGCAGTCATCGATGCAATGAGCAGCTTTGGTGGCATTCCGATTGATGTCGAGGAGTTGCAAATCGACTTTATAATAAGCAGTTCAAATAAATGCATTCAGGGCGTTCCAGGCTTTAGCTTTATTCTATGTAAAAGGGATGAACTCATAAAATGCAAAGGAAGAGCGCGGTCGTTATCGCTTGATTTGTATGACCAGTGGGAGACGATGGAGAAGGATGCTGGCAAATGGCGCTTTACTTCGCCAACGCATGTCGTGCACGCGTTTGCGCAGGCGCTAAAGGAGCTAGATGAAGAGGGCGGCGTGGAAGCCCGTCATACGCGATATCGGACCAACCAGCAAATCGTCTTGGAAGGGTTGACTCAAGCTGGCATTACGGCCTACTTGCCAAGGGAGCTACAGTCTCCCATTATTACAACCTTCTTGTACCCAACACATATCCCTTTTGCATTTGAACATTTTTATAACTTCTTGAAGTCGGCTGGTTTTGTCATTTACCCTGGCAAATTAACAGATGCTAATGTATTTCGAATCGGGAATATAGGGGATGTGCATGCCAAGGATATGGAGCGATTAAGTGAGCAAATATTACGTTATGTTGGAGTGACCAAATATGAAAATTGAAGGCATTATTTTAGATTGGGCAGGGACGACAGTTGATTATGGCTGCTTTGCACCAGTGCAGGTATTTATGGATATTTTCAAGGAAATGGGCATCCCATTAACAATGGAAGAGGTTCGGGTTCCAATGGGGCAACTGAAGCGGGATCATATTCGATCGTTGCTCCAAATGCCAAGAATAGAAGCTTCTTTTCAGGTGAAATTTGGCCGTAGTTATACGGAGGCGGATATTGATGAGCTGCATGATCGATTTGAACCTAGACTGCTGTCTATTCTCCCGCAATATGGGAAGCCAAATCCACATGTTGTAGAGACTGTACATCAATTGAGACAGCAAGGCTTAAAAATTGGAGCAACGACAGGCTATACTTCGACTATGCTTTCCATAGTGGTGAAAGCAGCGAAGAAATATGGCTATGAACCCGATCATTGGGTAACTCCTGACCAAGTTATGGATAAAGGCAGACCTTATCCGTATATGATCTATGAGAATATGAAACAGCTTGGCCTGTGTCATCATGCTCAAGTGGTTAAGGTCGGAGATACGATTTCTGACATTCAAGAGGCGAATAGTGCTGGTGTATGGGCGATTGGCATTGTGAAAGGCAGCTCTATGCTTGGTCTTACGGAAGCTGAGGTAGAGCATTTGTCTCCAGAGGAAGAAGGCCAGATTATTGCTGGTGTGCGTAAGAACTATATGGAAGCGGGAGCGCATGCCGTTATTAAGGACATGTCCCAATTGCCTCTAATGATTGAGCAAATCAATGAACGATTGATGAATAAGGAGCTGCCTTATGCTAATCCGCATCAATAGTCGTATAGAAGGAGATATCAATGGAACGGATGAACGTCAAGCTTGGCAAGATGAGCATCTAAGTGAAGAGACGCTTGCTGTCTTGGACCAGGATAGCAAGCTCTTTCTTCATCAGTCGATGTCCACGCCATGTTTAAATGCCATTGTAAGTGCAGAGGGAATATACATTGAGGATGTGGATGGACGCAGAGTAATGGACTTTCATGGAAATAGCGTTCATCAGGTGGGTTACAAAAATGAGCATGTAATGAATGCCATCATTAAACAGATGCAGCAACTGCCATTTCTGCCCCGCCGATATACGAGCCAGGTTGCGATTGATCTGGCACAGAAGCTGACCGAGCTTGCACCGGGAGATTTGAACAAGGTGCTATTTGCACCCGGAGGTACAAGTGCTATTGGAATAGCACTAAAGCTTGCACGCAGAGCAACTGGTAAGCACAAAACCATTTCGACGTGGGATTCCTTTCATGGCGCAAGCCTGGATGCAATATCGGTTGGTGGCGAAGCTGTATTCAGGAGTGGGATTGGACCGTTGATGACTGGAACAGAGCATATGATGCCTTATAACAGCTATCGTTCAATCTTTGGTGAAGGAGAAACGGCTGCTGCCAAAAATCTGGACTACCTATCCTATATGTTGGAACGAGAAGTTGATGTGTGCGCTGTCATGCTTGAGCCCATTCGCAGCACGGATGTACAGATTCCAAGCGTTGCCTATATGCAACGACTTCGTCAAATCTGCGATGATTATGGCGTGTTGCTCATATTGGATGAAATACCGACGGCATTAGGTCGTACAGGCAAAATGTTCGTTCACGAGCATTATGATATTGTTCCAGATATCGTTGTCATTGGTAAAGGTTTTGGAGGCGGGATTTTTCCGATGGCGGGCATCGTTGCGAGAGAGTATTTGGATATTGCGGGCGACATTTCACTCGGACATTATACCCATGAGAAAAGCGCTGTAGGCTGTGCGGCAGCTTTGGCTACCATTGAATACATCGAAAAGGAAAACCTGCTTGACCATGCGCAAAGTATGGAGAAATGGCTGCTTTTTCATCTTGGGGAGTTGCAGAAGAAGTATGCCGTAATAGGTGATGTTCGGGTTAAAGGCATGCTTGCGGCAATAGAACTCGTATCTGATCGCGAGACAAAAGAGAAGGAAGTGACAGGCGCTGAGAAAGTTCTCTATGAATGCTTGTCCCGAGGACTAAGCTTCAAGGTATCCAGCGGAAATGTCATTACGCTTGTCCCCCCACTAATTACCAGTATTACACAAATGGAGGAAGCTATTTTGATTTTGGATCAATCGCTGGAGCAAGTGTTCACAAAAGGAAAACAGATTAATAACTCTTAAAAACAACATGAATACAATTAAAAATAAAATAAAACAAATAATTGATGTGTAATTGACACGGTTTTTACAATTCTCCGTTATAGTTTAGTTATGCCAGTGATAGCTGGAAAACGAGGAGGGTTTAGAAGCATGAAGAGGCTTGCACTTGGATTAGTTAGTATAATTACAAGTATTACATTGTTAGCGGGATGTAGTACAGGCTCAAATTCTGGTTCGGTTACAGAGTCTTCTAGCAATGATGGGAATATGAAAGAGATCGTGATCTCCGTTCGCGAGAACACATGGGGAGCGCGTAAGGACAATTTTATAGAAGCAGAAAAGCGTTTGAACGAAGAATTGAAGTCAGAAAATGTACAGATCAAAATAGACTGGTGGCCTGGCGTTGGCGATGATGAGCTGATTTTGCAAGCGCAAGCCAAAAAAGTAGCAGATGTGTTTATTAACTCCAGCGTAGATATTGGGTGGCAGTTGAACGCCGGTCTAATCCGCGATGTGGATTGGGTTGGGACATCAGATGTGTTCAAAAACATGCCAAAATCCTACGATAACATTATGAAGTACCAAAACCACTATTATGGCGTTATTCAGGATATGGACGCTTCTCCCGTATTCATTAGCCGAAAGGCACTGGAAGGCTTGGGCTGGACAGCCGCGCAAATCGATGAGCTGAAGGCTCGCGTTGATGCCGGCAGTTTTACATTCGGTGAGCTTGTTGATCTTGCAGATGCGGCTGTTAAGCAAAAGCGTGTTAAGGTAGGCTTTGGAGTTGAGGATACCCGATTTGAGGGCTGGAATTATACATTCGGCAACTTCAATTATAATGCGGAACAGAACAAGATGGTGCTGTCGCCAAATACGCAGAAGGTCTATGAGTTTTGGTATGACGCACTTCAGCGCGGCGTAGTCACGGAGGGGATTGCTGATATTGATACGGACAAGGCTGCGGAGCTGTTCATTAAGGGCCAGCTATTCGCTGAATTTGCCCGTACTGAATTTTATCAAGTCATGCGTAAGCAACTTGGCATGGATGATGACTTGGCTGGCTATGAAAAATGGTTTAAGGAAAATGCCATCTGGATTCCGGTTCCGTCAGTTCAACAGGGAGGAAAGCCTGTATCCTACAGCAATCCTGCGATGATCTATGTAGGAGCTAATGTGGATGATGAAAAGATGCCTTATGTTCAAAGGCTGATTGAGCATGTGCTGGATGCAGATTTGCAGATTAATCATACGCTTAAGAGCGGCAAGCTGCCTGTAACGGCGGCAGCACAGGAGGATCCGCGCTTCCAAAAAATGAGCTTCTACAAAGATCATGCTTATTTAATCAATTTTACGAAAACTCGCCCGGCTCAAATGGATTATGCGGTCTATATGAAATCTTTTACGCTTGGAATTGATGCTATTCTGACAAAAGGTCAAACAGCATCTCAAGCCTATGAGCTATTCAAAAAGGATGTACAACAAAATGTACCAGCGGACAGTCTCATTGTAGAATAACGATGATACAGAAAAGGTGCTCTGCTTGCATGAGCACCTTTTCTGTATATTTTCTTTATAGGAAGCAGGTGCAGATCTCATTATGGAGATCCCAGTGGCTTTGGCCAAGACGGCTTACAAGAAGCCTTTTACCAAGAAAGTGTACCCATATTTATTCATTATGCCCTTTGCTCTTCTGGTGCTAGTCTTTTTTATTCTTCCGGCTATTGCGACCATTATCATGTCCTTCACGAATTTGAATGCATCAATGAAAATCAACTTTGTTGGTTTGGACAATTTCAAGCGAATATTTTCCGATTACAGCATGCCTCAAATTTTATGGAACACCTTCATATTTGCAGTTGTTACGCTCGTGTTCTCTTTGTTCTTTGGTTTATTTATATCGATTGCGACCCAGTACTTCTTAAAAGGTAAATTTACGGCAGTCATTTATCGTGTCCTTTGGTTAATTCCGAGCATCATTCCTGCTGTTGTATATGTTACGTTCTGGAAATATTTATTTGATCCTACGGATGAGGGGTTTATCAATAAGGTTCTGCTCTTATTCCAGCCAGATGGCGATCCCATTTCGTGGTTTACGAAAATCGCTATGGCTGTCGTGATCATTGCTACCATTGTATCTACAACTTCAGGCGGCATGATTCTGTTATCGGCTGCAATTAGCTCCATACCTGAAGATTTGTATAAGGCTGCCAAAGTAGATGGAGCAAGTGAAAAATCGGTCATCACTAAAATTATCCTTCCTTCATTAAAATGGCCGCTAATGTATATTACGATATCCGACCTTATCGGTTTTGTGTCCTCCTATTTCTTCATCTTACTACTGACCAATGGCGGGCCTATGCGAGATACGACAACGTTATCTTTATATGCGTATCAGCAGGCCTTTAATTTAAAATATTATGGCTACGGTGCCGCTCTTTCTCTTGTGGTAGTTCTGATCTCGCTTATTTTGACATTATGGCTGCTGAGGCTGTTTGATTTCGATGAAATGATCAAGCCATCACGCATTGAAGATTAGGAGGGCCAAGATGTCGACAACTACTGTAAAAAAGCTGCTTGTGCACACATATCTGCTGTTATTCACCATGCCTATCGTTGGAATGATTATATGGTATTTTCTCTCGGCAACCTTTAATAGCACGACGGGCCAATTCTCACTGGAGAACTTCAATTTTGTCAAAGAACCTGTCGAGTATGCGGGGGTTAACCTGCCGGCGATTTGGCCTATTGTTCTAAATACATTAGTCTATTCGTTTCTTATTGTAGTGATTGAAATTTTTATTGCCGTACCTGCCGCATATGCATTCTCCAGGCTTGATTTCAAAGGAAAGCTGGGCGCAATGAAGTTCCTGTTCCTGATGCGCTCATTTCCAGGCATTACGCTCATTATCGCTACCTTTTTCATCCTTGTTCAAATGAATCTGGTGAACACGTACTTAGGCGTTATTCTTGTTGCGATATCAGGATCATTGCCAGGCAGAGTGTATATTATGAAAGGTTTCTTCGACGAGGTACCGTGGGATTTGGAATGGGCGGCTATGGTCGATGGATGTACGAGATTTAGAGCCCTCATGAAGGTGCTCGTTCCGTATGTATTGCCAGGCATCGGGGCGATTGCAGTGTTCGCCTTCTTAGGCGCCTACGGTGAATGGTTTCTATTCAAGCTTTTCATATTCGATGATAATATGCTGACGCTGGCTGGCTATCTGTCTCGTCTGGTAACGAAGGAAAATGTCATTATGAACTATGGATTGATCACGGCGATTGGTTTGTTTTACACGATTCCGCTAGTTGTGTTCTATATCTTTACTCAAAAAGTATTCCTGAAGGTCAATTTGGGAGGAGCAAAGCAGGTATGATTTCTCTTGTAAATATCGTAAAAAACTATGATGGTAAGCAAAACGAAAGCCGTGCAGTTGACGGGTTGAATCTTGAAATTGAAAAAGGTGAATTTGTTGCGCTGCTAGGTCCTTCAGGCTGCGGGAAAACGACTACACTTATGATGCTGGCTGGGTTACTGAAGCCAACTTCCGGGGAAATTTATTTTAAGGATAAGCTTGTTAATCATGTGGATCCGAAGGATCGAAATATTGGTATGGTGTTCCAGTCCTATGCGCTTTATCCTCATTTGACGGTTCGTGACAACATCGCGTTTCCGCTTCGCGAGCGGAAAATGTCTAAGAAGGATGCGTACGAGCGTGCTCTGCAAACGAGTAAAATTTTGCAAATCGATCATCTGCTCGATCGCAAGCCTTCGCAGCTATCAGGCGGCCAGCAGCAGCGTGTCGCCATGGCGCGAGCATTGTCCAAGGACCCGGAAATTTTACTACTGGATGAGCCGATGTCCAATTTGGATGCGCGATTAAAATTGGATGTACGAGATGAAATTCGGAAAATCCAACGCAAATTAGGAGTAACGACGATTATTGTCACGCATGACCAAGAGGAAGCTTTAGCCATCTCTGATCGGGTAGCTATTCTGAACGGCGGAAAAATTCAGCAATACGCACCCCCGAATGAACTATTCCATCATCCGTCTAACCTGTTCGTTGCAAGCTTTCTAGGCAATCCGCCTATGAATTTGATTGATGGAACAGTGGAGCTGAGAGAGAACCGACAGTGGGTGAAGACGAAATTGTTCGAATTGGAGATCCCTCCGGCACGCAGGATTGAGGAGCAGCACATAGGGAAAGCGGTTAAGCTGGGCGTACGTCCTCATGATTTGTTCTTTCCGGAGCAGCCCCATGAAGCATCTATTATGCTAGAAATTGATCTTATTGAGCATTTAGGTAATGGGCAATTAGTTAAAATGACGGATCCAGCTGGACAGTCCGATATTATGATTCGTTTACTGACCGATAACGAGAAACTGCTAAAGGAGCGCGAGACGGTCTGGATCGGCATTAGGCCAAATAAATTCCATCTTTTCGATATGACAGACGAAGGGCGTAATCTTTTGCAGTTTCAATAGAAATAGAAATAGAAATAGAAATAGAAATAGAAGGAGTAAAGGATGACAATACCCAATCTCTTAATCGATCAGCATGTGCATTCCTCCTATTCGCCTGACTCCAACTCAACGCTGGAGGAGCTTGTGCGATATGCGCTCGCACTGGGGAAGCCTGCTATCGTTACGACAGACCATTTAGAGTATGATTGCAAATATTTCAAGCAGGATGTTCATATTGATTGGAAGAGCTACCATAGAGAAGTGGAAGAGCTATTACTGTGTTATCCTATAGAGATTCGCAAAGGCATCGAGGTTGGCTTTCGAAGCGACTATAAAGACGTCATAAACGAATATTTGGCTCAGCGCGAGTTTGACGTCATTTTGCTTTCTGCGCATAATGATGGTTACCTTGATTTTTCCGAAAAGGCTTATCATGATCTGCCCATGCAACAAAGGCTTAAACACTATTTTATGCAGGTAAGAGAGGCTGTCGACCAGATGGATAATTATGATATCGTTGCCCATTTGGATTATGTTACGAGATATACGACTTATCCAGTTGATGAAGAAGATATTGTGGCTTGCAAACCTGTTTTGTATGATATTTTGAAGCTAATCATCGAGAAGGGAAAGGTGCTTGAGCTGAATACGACAGGACTATATCGACAAGGCTGGATTCACCCTCATCCGTATATTCTCGACATGTATGTGAATTTAGGCGGCAGAGCGGTATCCATTGGTTCGGATGCACATCAAGTAGGGGATGTTGAGCAAGGCTTTGCGGAAGCGGTAGAGCTGCTGCATGGCCTAGGCATTCAAGAGGTTGTGCAATTTAAGAGAAGAGCGCCGTATTTGGTGTCCATATAGTAATGACAACCACTGTCAATGTTAATGGCAGTGGTTGTTGTTAGGATGGACAGAAGAAAGAGCATAAACCGAATTTAATTGATGGCCTGAAAGAAGTGAAGATGTGCAAGTGTAAAGGATTCAAAAATCCTGTAATTGGGTTACTGTGGAAAGGGGCACTAAGGGGAGGCCTTCCCTACTCTTCGAAAACATTCTTTAATCGTACTTTCAAATACAGAGTACACCAGAAGCAGTAATGTAATACCTCCACAATCATATGAACTGTTTCTGGCAAACCCAATGAGGATAACGCTTTGGAACACAGCGTACCAACGATAAGAATGGCTTCAAAAACGAAAATGTCCACCAACAGCACCATGGCTGTACGGGATTTGGCTCGTTGGAAGAGCTTTAGCGTTTTGAAATTCCAGCCTGTAGCGATCAGCTCCAGTGTTATGATTCCCAGGGACATGCCGGTATACCCGAGCTCGGGAATAGCAAGTATGGAGTAAAGAAGGATGAAATTAGAAAGTACACCTGCGCAAAGGCCAATAAAGGGAGTTTTCTTTCGATTTTGTGCCCATAACACGCTGGTTGTGATTTCCCGCAATCCGACGAGTAGGGGTAACATAGCCAATGATTTAATGGGGATTTCGGCATTTTGTATACCAAAAACAAACAGGGAGATTTCTGAGGCATATTCAAAAATGAAAAAACCTGAGGCTAATCCCCAGACCCATGCTACCTGAATGGCGGTATGGCTTTTTTTGTAGAATGAGTTATATTTCTTATTTTGCCAGTCTGCGGTTATTTTCATCGTGAGCGTATGTGTTAATGCACCTGTAATCAAAGTAGGCATATAAGCGACGACCAGGGCGATACCCGTGACAATACCGAACATCTCCGCTGCTTCTTTGGAAGAAACCCCGGCAACCTGTAATCGTTGGGGGATAATGATCGCATCCATAAAGTCGGAAGCAGGGATAAGCAAGCGTGTAAGCGCAATAGCAAAGGAAGCTTGTACCACTAAAGGTAAATCTGCTCGACTTGATGGGGGGGATAAAGCTACAGAGGGACGGTTGTACATGAAAAAAGCAGTAAGCACAGCAAAGGCTAACAACGCGCCTGTAAAAGTTCCCAGTACCGCTCCGCCTACAGCAAACTCGATGCCGGATTGAATAAATAGTGGCACTAGCCACATTAAAGTACCGATCCTGGCGGTTTGTTCTATGATTTCCGAAAGGGCAATTGTGGTGTATCTTTCAAGCCCTTGCAAATATCCGCGCAGCAGACTTAGCAAGGGAACGGCCAGTATAGCAGGGGAGAGGCAACGAATTACAAAATCGAGCTGTGGATAGCCGAGCAAAATTGCGATCGGCTTTGATAGCCAAAAGGTTAAGATACTGCATGACAATCCTGTGAGAATCAGGAATATTGCAAAAACTTTAAACAACCGCCAGCCTCTTGCTGTATGCTTAGCTGTAAACATACCCAAAGCTGTTGGCAATCCCCCTGAAATAATCATCAGTATTAGGCTATAGAAGGAATAGGCTAGCTGATACAGGCCCATTCCTTCAGCTCCAACAAGTCGCGTCATAAATACTTTTCCAACCAAACCGATGGCTTTTACGACAATCATCGCATTAGCCCTCACCATGGTCTGTTTTAATATAAGAGGTAATTTCAAATCATTTTCCACCCCAATTAGAAGCTGTCCATTTTATTCCTATGACAGCAACCTCCGGGATATGAACAAGTCTTAAGGATCAGATGCTTAATCTTGTATATGAATCAACAAATATTTGGTATTTTTATCCCACCCCAAGTCGAAGGGGACTCTAAAACGGTCTGCGGTGTGGGAGTTGACTAAGGGATAGCCACTCTGATCAAATCCGACTACAACCGAGAAGTGGTCTACGTCTCCTTGTAATACGTAAGCAATTAAATCACCTGGAAGCAACTGGGGCTTGTTAAGATGCTGCTGTCGTTTATTGACCGATTGGACAATATCGGAGAAGCTTCCTTGTTCTATAATCCTTCCATAGCCGGAGCGTATCAGAAAATTTTTAAATGCGTCCGTTTGAACCCAGGCTTGACTTCCACCGTTGCGATACAAGTAATGCCACCCTGATCTCATAGGCAGGCCTCCGCCTTCCTCCTTGTCTCCGATAACTTGGGAGGAGAAGTTGGTGCAATCGCCGCCTTTGGAGTTATAATCCAGGTATTTTTGATTATATCGCTGACCATTACCTGCTCCCCATGTCGTCCCTGCATATTTGTTCGCATAGTCAACGGCGCGGCCCCTGTTGTATTTATGATTAACCCTTTCTGGTGTTACCGGATCTTTATGGGGAGTAAAAAATAAATCGGATTGTTCAATCTTCTTTGAATTTTCTTCCAGAGGATCTGAATACCATTCACGTTCCACGTACCAACGATTATCTTTTTTTCTCAGTGTAATGCCATGACGTGTTCCAATTCCAAAATCATGCCGACCGGGATAGCTATCGATATACTCATAACTCAATTTCAAGGATTGAACAAGTGACACCTTTGCCGTATCGCCCAACACCTCTGCACGGGCTATCCGAATGGAGCTTTCCGCATTCACGAATTTCATTTTACGATGCTTGGCCCATTCTTGAATATATTCCGCTCTGTTCATTTCATGAAGGTACGCGTAGTTGCTTCGTTTATCTGTTAACAAGTAATGGTCCTCGATATGCGTTTTATCCTGATCCATCAACAGCCGGGTACGGTCATCAAACAGTTCTTGAAGAAAGGGGATAACGTTATCTTGTTTAGCTGGTTCGGCTTGTGCACGAAATAAAGAAAAGCTGTAAGCGGGGATCAATATTAAGATCATGCACAGCAGTTGCAATTTTGCCATCCTAAGCACATTTATTCATTCTCCTTGAAAATGGTTGAATTGATTTTGGAAGCGTCCTTGTCTTGAACGGTAAGCTTCTCACATGCTGAATTCATGTGTGCCAATTTGGTGTAAACTACCAGTCTTCCCTCGTGTTCTTTCCTGCTTCGGCTATAGCGCCCTGCGCAGGTAATCAAGTTCAAACGGTGCTCTTCTGTCGAGCCAAAAATGGTCTGAATCGGTGCTTCGGAGGTTAAGTAAAATTTTACGGACTCGACAACAAACTGAACCTTACAGCCGTCAGCGCCAGTCACATACACAAAATCCCCTTTTTTCAGTTTTTTAAGAGGATAAAAAACCGCCGGTCCCGTGTATGTATCAACATGTCCGTCCATAATTGCATTACCTGCCGCTCCTGGCAGTACACCGGTAGATAAATAGCCTACTCGATCCGTGTTACCCGGAACGCCCATTTGACCATTTTCTAAATAGGTTACCGGTTCTATAATCGAATGAATTCGAACCGCAGGAATATCGATTTTATGTGGAACGATCCCTGGAAAAGGTTTATTTTTAACTTGTAAGGGCTTCGTCGTTTTAATTTGTTGAATTTCAGGCTTAGCCGGGGTGTGGCTGGAGTTAGCATGGGAGCTACCTTGAGGTTCAGCCGAAGATGAACAGCTCGTACTACCCAGCAAAATCAATAGCACAATAATACGAATAATCCACTTATTGTTCATATGAAGAAAGAGAGAGGGCCTACAAGCTAACCCTCTCCTTTTAACCCTCCCTAATTCATTTGCTCGCTCGCGCCACCAAATCCGGTTTTTGGTAATTTAGTAGCCTTTGCTTTCATACTTTTCGCATGAATGCTTTTTCCTCCGATCATTTTGGCAGGAGCAGCCTCACGTGCATGCAGCTTGTGAACTTTCTCATGTTTGCTCTTGGCATGCAGCTTGTGTTCATGTTTTGCATGAGCCTTAACCTTATGCTGGTGCATTTTGTGTTCATGCTTTTCCGTTGCGGGTGCTGCAGATACCATCGATCCTACTGACAGAAGTACAGCCAGGGACGCTACAGTCAATATTGCTTTTTTCATTGTATTGCCTCCTTTGGATAATTGGTAATTCATCAATATAGTTTCCGTACGAAGAAGGTTTTATGTAGCCAATGATTTCAAAGGAAAGGATTGGCTTGGAATTTTTCGACTCTTCACTTATTGACCTCAATCAGTCCTTCGGGAGTCCTACGATTGGCGAGCAGTTCGGATACGGTGACAAAGGTAAACCCTCTTTTTTTCAGCTCAGGTAAAATGATTTTGAGGGCTTCAACGGTTTGTGTACTTTTATATACATAATCGTGCATGAGGACGATGTCGCCGTTGCGGGCATTACGAAGCACCTTATTGACGATTCGGTGTACACCGGGCTTTCGCCAATCCAGGGTGTCCTGATGCCAGGACCATAAAATCATTTTCTGTCCTTTTTCTTTGGATAGATTCACGAGTGTGTCAGTGTATGAACCGCCGGGTGGACGAAAAAGATGGGTTCCTGAGCCGGTGGCTTGAACGATACTCGCCTGGCCCTGGTCTATCTCGGAAAGAGCCTTTTTACGGGAAATATGCTGAAAGGATGGATGATGGAACGTATGGTTTCCAATCTCATGGCCTTCTCTCCGTTCCCGCTTCACAATGTCAGGGAGTTTTTCAACGCGGCTGCCAACGACAAAAAAAGTCGCCTTGGCGTCATATTGCTTGAGCAAATCCAGAATGGCGGGTGTTTTACTTTCATCCGGTCCGTCGTCGAATGTGAGGGCAATCATCTTGCGATGGGTAGGAACCTCCCAAATAATGTCCCCTCGTTCTTCGTAGTAGGCTCTACCCTTTGTAGGAGCAGGGGAGGCGTACGATGCGGCTTGTACAGTATTGGTATAGGGTGTGGGGCATAGGGTGGCACAGAACAAGGAAACAGCGATACTTGCAGACAGTACTCGGTTATATTTCATCAGGCTTCTTCTCCGTTCTGACGTTTTCTCACATTAGCTTGCCAAGAAGGAACGTATACCATTCCTCGTCTCCGAAAATTACCTTCTACAAATAAATTCACTCCTGTTCCTGTCCAAAATGTAAAATAAAAACGTAAAACCTCCAGCTTCGTAATATGCCGAAGGTTCGGCTGTTCACGAAGCTGGAGGTTTTTTTGTTTAGAGACGAAATGGATCGAGCGTTAGCTCAGTAGTGTTACCACCAGCAGATTGTACAGCACCAACGGCAGAATGACGTCTCTGTAGGCATAGGAACGATAGGGAGTGGGGGTGCCTGGGGAGGGCGTGTGGTGCGGCTGAAGAACGCTCAAATACAAGTGATCCACGTCGATGTGGACAATCCTTCCTTCATACACGTGATGATCTATCGTTTGAATCCGGACGGTGTGATTGACGTAAGGATCCAACTGGTGATGCAGATGATCGCGGACTCTTTTGAGTTCTGTCTGTAATTCCGGTCTGGCCTGATATAAGGTTTGCGGATTGACAGTGTTGTACGGCATTCGCCTCTGACCTCCATACTCATAGAATAATGTATCGTATGCAGAAGCCTATGCTATTGTGCGGGTACCCTGAGACAGGTTTTACAAAGGGTTGAAACATTAACATTCTGCTCCAGCCCGCTTGATGTTCCCATTACATCAAAACGATACACTTACTGAGGTTGGTTTGAAAAGAAAGGGGCGCTCCGTTTTGGGTGAGCTTAACAAATCTATGGGACTCGGAACGAGGAGCCAGCAACAGACTTCGTCTAAGGCCCGCGTACGCACGGGTTCGCTAAAAATTCAGAGACTGCGCGAAAACGCGCTGGCGTATACGTTTTTGGCTCCATCGCTCATTTTGTTTGCTGTATTTATGTTTTACCCGATGATCAAGTCGGTTTATCTCAGCTTGCACTCCACAGATCCCGCAGGAAATGTTGCAGCTTATGTTGGGTTAGATAACTTTGCTACACTTTTCAGCTCGGGTCAATTCCTGCAAGGAATCAAGGTTACGCTCCTGTTTGCTCTGCTGACGGTGCCAGTAGGTATTTTACTGGCGCTGGTGCTGGCTGCACTTACACATAGCAAGCTGCGGGGGATGCGTATCTTCCAGTTCGCTTTTTCGCTGCCGATGGTGCTGTCGGTCGGCTCATCTGCGGTCATTTGGAAATTTCTTTTTCATCCGACGCTGGGGATGTTTAACTACGTGCTTTCCCTACTACATATCAATCCGGTTCCGTGGCTGACTAGCCCGGATTGGGCATTGTTCTCCGTAGCGATCATGACCATCTGGATGAATCTAGGTTTTAATTACATTATTTTATCAAGCGGACTTCAAGGGATTCCAGATGACATGTATGAGAGTGCCAAAATGGACGGGGCAGGCCCGCTGGTGACGTTCTGGCGTATTTCCATGCCGCTGCTGTCGCCAACGATCTTCTTTGTAACTGTAGTATCCATCATTGGAGCTTTCCAGTCTTTTGCTCAAATTAACATTTTGACCAAGGGCGGTCCGGTGAACAGCACGAATGTGTTCGTGTATTCCATTTATCAGGAAGCCTTCGTTAATTTCCGATTCGGAACGGGCAGCGCACAGGCGATTGTACTGTTTATCGTTATCCTGCTGCTTACGATGATCCAGTTCAAATGGGTGGAAAGAAAGGTGCATTACCAATGAAACGACATCTTAATTCAACACTCGTGTATGTGTTGCTTACGATTGCGGCTGCTTTGATTTTATATCCGGTCATTTATACGTTTTTTATGGCTGTCATGTCGCCGGAGGAAGCAAGCGCCTATCCGCCGAGCTTTTTCCCGCATTCCTTTCATATGGCCAATTTTACTGAGGTGTTTGAAATCGTTCCGATTGCAGCGTTCATCGGTAATACCTTTCTCATTTCAGGCTTAACCATGATCGGTCAGTTGATTACAGCCAGCTTGGCGGCCTATGCCTTTGCCAAAATGGAATTCAAGGGGAAGAACTTCATTTTCAGCATGTTTGTCGCAACGATGATGATTCCTTGGGAAGTGACCATTATTCCAAACTACCTGACCGTACGTAGCTGGAATTGGCTTGATACTTATCAAGGGCTGACGGTTCCGTTTCTGGCAACAGCATTCGGAACGTTCCTGCTGCGACAATTTTTTCTCCAGCTTCCCAAGGAATTGTTCGAGGCGGCTCGTATGGACGGGTGTGGACATGTTCGTTACTTCCTGTTCCATGTGCTTCCGCTATCGCGTCCGGCGCTCGGAACACTGGCTGTGTATTCGTTCCTGAACATGTACAATTCGTACCTATGGCCATTGTTGATCACGAATAGCGAGAATATGCGTACGGTACAGATCGGAATTTCCATGCTCGAATTTCAGGAGTCCACTTCATGGAATCTCGTGTTCGCGGGTACGGCCCTCGTCATTTTACCGTCACTGCTTCTGTTGATCTTTGGTCTGAAGCAGTTGGTGCGCGGGATGGCAGCGGGTGCACTTAAAGGTTGATCTTGGAAGTGATTTCCTTTCGGCAAGTAGCAACATCTGCGCAAGCAGCCTATATAAAGCTTGATCAATATTCATGAATCATTTAACCAAGGGAGAGAAGAGAGATTATGAGATTTTTTCGTCTGAAAAGTGCTTTGACCTTGCTCATTCTGACTGCAATGGTTGTTGCAGCAGGTTGTAGCAATAACACGGCGGATGAGAAGCCAAGCAACGGTAGCGATGCGGGAGCAGCAGCAGGTTCTCCAGTGAAGCTGACGTGGTGGCATTCTATGTCCGGTAACGGCGAAAAAGCGATCAAGCAAATCGCCGCTGATTTTAACGCCAGCCACAAGGACATTCAGGTAGAGCCAGTATACCAAGGCAAATATGATGACAGCTTGAACAAGCTGAAAGCGTCGCTTGGCTCCAACAGCGGCCCGGACATCATTCAGGTGTATGAAATCGGAAGCAAATTCATGATCGACTCCAAGATGATCACTCCTGTACAACAATTTATTGATGCAGACAAGTTCGATCTGTCGCAGCTTGAGCCGAATATTACACGGTATTACACCATTGACGGTAAACTGAATGCAATGCCATTCAATACGTCGAATCCGATCTTGTACTATAACAAGGATGCTTTTAAGGCGGCGGGACTTGATCCGGCTAATCCTCCGAAAACCTATGATGAATTCGAGAAGGCTGCCAAAGCCTTGAGCAAGGACGGAAAATCCGGTGCATCCATCGCCATCTATGGCTGGTTTATGGAGCAGTTGTTTGCTAATCAGAATGCGGATTATGTGAATAATGGCAACGGACGCAATCAGGCGGCAACGGAATCGCTGCTGAATTCGGATGCAGGTGTGAAAACCCTGACTTGGTGGAAAAAAATGATCGACGAAAAGGTTGTATCTAATCTGGGACGTAACTCCGATGATACTGCCAAAGCTTTTTCCGCAGGGCAAATTGCCATGACACTGGATTCCACCGCTTCGCTGCGTAATATTGTGGAGCAGGTTGGCGATAAATTCGAGGTAGGCACTGGCTTTCTGCCAAGAGCGAACGAAGCAAAAGAAGGCGGCGTGGTTGTAGGTGGCGCGAGCTTGTACATCATGAACAACAAGCCTGAAGCCCAGCAAAAGGCAGCATGGGAGTTCATTAAATTCGTTGCTTCCCCGGCTGTACAGGCACAATGGAGTGTGAATACGGGGTACTTCCCGATCACCAAAGCAGCTTATGACGAGCAGGTACTCAAGGACAATATGGTGAAATACCCGCAATTCCAAACCGCTGTTGACCAATTGCACGCATCGGCGCAATCGATGGCTACACAAGGCGCAGTGATGGGCGTATTCCCGGAAGCGCGTCAAATCGTAGAGGGCGCAATTGAGGCCGTCTTGAGTGGACAGCAGCAGCCAAAACAGGCATTGGATCAAGCCGCACAAGAGATCACAGGCAAAATTGCGCAATACAATCAAACGGTAAAAAAATAATCGTCCTTCCCTTAAAACCGCCTGGTAAACTTAATACGCGCCCCCTTTACCAGCCGGTTTTATAAAATAACAGACCGAATAAGTGACCCCCTCACTTGTTCGGTCTGTTTTTTGTATGTCCGCATCCTCCTGTTTTTAGAACGTCCGTTTAGACGGACTGTCTAAAATTGTTTATTTTGTACATTTCCTATTGCTGGATAACTAAAAGTGGGCTTATAATGAATACATAATTTTTGTACTGGACGGTCAGTTCAAAAAAAAGGAGGAAACATGAAAAACCAGACGAAGGAAATTATTTTTAATGGTGCGCTCAAGGCTTTTTCCGAGCGTGGCTTCAATGAAACCAATATGGAGGAAATCGCCAAGGTATGCGGTATTGCTAAAGGGACTCTGTATTACAACTTCAAAAATAAACAAGATCTGTACATTTATATTTTGAAGATGGGGATGGAGCGCTTTGTTCAGGATATCCGTGAAGCGATGGCTCAGGTTCCTATGGATCAGGTAGAACTTAGGGTTCTTAAGCTGATCCAAGTACATATTGATTTTATTGGGAGAGAGCCAGACTTTTGCCGTCTATTGGTTAGTAAGGGATGGGTTTCGCAGGAACAGCATTTTAATATCAGGCAGGTATTGGCTGACTATTTTGATTTTATGGAAGCGGAGATTGATTCCGGTAAGCTTTACGGGAAAATTTCGAGTAAGCTGGATGCGAAAACGACGGCAAACTGCTTATTTGGTATTTACATTTTTGCTCCGATGCGGTCGATGGTTTGGGGCGAAACCATGAATCTGCAGGAGGTTCGCGAAAGTATTGAAGTATTTGTATGTAACGCGCTGGGTATGCAACATTAATAGACAGATGGAGTGATGAGAACATGAAAGCTAAAAAATATACGATCTATGCCGTACTTATCGTTTTAATTGCTGTAGGAATTTATGCTTTGACTGCTTTTCAAAAGGGTGGCAGCAGCTTGTCTGCGGATGAGTCTTCTTCCATTCCGACAGCTTATGTAGAATCAGATACGCTCAATGCCAGCTTTAAGTTGGCGGGACGTATTGATCAGATGCTTGTGAATGAGGGCGACAAGGTGAAAAAAGGACAGGTGTTAGCACATCTGGAAAGCCGTGAGCTGGAGGACAAGGTGAAACAGGCACAGGCGGCATTGCTGGCAGCCCAGAGTAATGTGTCCAAAGCGAAGGCTGGCGTATTGCAGGCCCAAGCGGGGGTGGGGCAGGCACAGGCTACCGTGAGTGCAGCTCAGGCCAAAAAGAGCCAGGGCACCGCAGCAGTCGGCGTGACTGCACAGTCTTCATCCAGCCAGATCGAACAGGCACAAGCGGCTTCGGCTGCCGCAAAAGCGAAGCTGGATGCCCTCAAGAGCGGCGCAAGACCGCAAGAGCTGGAGCAAGCACAAGTGAGTGTGAAGGCTGCCAAGGAAACGCTGGATTTGACCACTAAAAATCTGGAGCGTGCCAAAAAGCTTCAAGAAGCCGGGGCAGCAACCCAAGCCTCACTGGATCAAGCGACGCTGGACCATCAACAGGCGGAAGCCAAGTACAATTCAGCATCTCAGCAACTAAATATGGTACGCGAGGGAAGCCGCAAGGAAGAAATTACGGCGGCTGAAGCACAATACCGTCAGGCATTGGCTGCGGTGAAGGAAGCACAGGCAGGAGCGGGCAAGGTTACTTTACAGCAGGAGGATGTCAAAGCCGCACAGGCTTCGGTAGAACAGGCGCAATCCGCTGTGAAGGCGGCTCAATCCACGGTAGAGCAGGCACAGTCGGCGGTTGCAGGTGCCAACGCACAAGTAGCTCAGGCAGAAGCTGCCCTTCAGGAAGCTCAGACCTACTTGAGCTACACCACGCTACGCGCATCTGAGGACGGCATTGTAAAATCCAAATCGCTCAGCTTGGGCGAAATGGCCAGTGCAGGCTTCCCGGTCTATACGATTGAAACTTCGACGCAGCGTTGGGCTAAATTCTATGTGCCGGAAACGTCCTTGAATGGTCTCCAGGCAGGGGACACTGTGCAAGTTAAACTGCTGTCGGGCGGCAAGGAGCTGAAAGGTAAAGTTATTTTGCTGGAATCGGCTGCCGACTTTGCTATTCAAAAACCGAGTCAAAGCTCCGGTGATAAGGATGTACGTTCCTTTGGCGTTAAAGTAGCATTGCCCGATCTTGCGGCTTCGGTTCCGACAGGCTCCACGGTTCTGTTTACAGGCAAAGGGGCGCAGTAATATGCAGGATCAACAGGAAAGACTTCGTATCCGCGATGTGTTTCGTGAAGAATGGCTGAGCATCTTCCGGGATCGACGCTTTATGGCTATTCTGCTGATTACGCCGATTGTGTATACCATCTTGTTCGGCTTCCTGTATTCTCATCAGCGGATTACCGAGATGCCTGTCACGGTGTATGACGGAGACAATTCGCAGCTCAGTCGTCAGATCATTCAGGCATTCGATGCGACAGATTCATTTGCCGTTACACGGCAGGCCTCCAATCAGGAGGATGTTGTCCGTCAGGTAGAAACCGGGGAAGCCAAGGTAGGCATCGTCATTCCGGACAATTTTACCACCCGGCTTAAGCATGGTGAGAACCCGCCTGTGCTGACCCTGATAGACGGCAGTAACATGATGTATTCCAACAGCGCAAGCCGGATCGCAAATCAGGTCATCAGTAGCGTGAGCGCCGGGGTTTCGGTCAATTCCATGAAGCAAAAGGGAATGAACGCTGATCAGGCGGCGTCAACGCTGAGTACCATCCCGTTCCGGTCCAGAGTGCTGTTCAACCCGGTATATGATTACAAGCTGTTCATGCCTCTCGGGGTCATTTCTGCGGCTCTCCAGCAGTGTTTGCTGCTCGGTATTGCTTTGTCCTGTACGCGGGATAAGGAGGCAGGGACTTGGGGGAGATTTGCCGCATGGAAAAATACCCCTTGGCGACTCGCTATTGCCAAGCTGACACCGTATTATGTGGCGGGAGCTTTCAATGTGCTGACTGTATTCAGTATTAGCGCCCTAAGCTTTGATATTCCGTTCAGGGGGCAGGTGCTGCCGCTGATTCTGGTGTCGCTGGCCTTTAACTTTGCCTTGTGCGGTTTAGGGTTCCTGTTCAGTCTCTTTTCCAAGACCAGAGTGGATGCGACCCAGACCCTCATGCTGATTGCCGTTCCTTCCTTTATGCTGTCAGGCTACACGTGGCCGCTGGAAGCGATGCCCGGCTTCTTGCGGGGGGTTGCCGAAATATTGCCACTAACGTATTTTCTGGATGCTGTAAGGAATATCACCCTCAAAGGACTGGATATCACATTCGTCTTCAAGGATACGATTGCTCTGGGCGTAATAGGCTGTGTGAGTCTGCTGGTGTCCTTCGCAATCTATCCACTATTCTTTAGACAGCGTCAGACGGCAGACCAACATAATGATGTATCTTCTCAAGAGGGAGTTACACTAAAAGGTTAAAAGCCTAAGAGTAACTTAATACGCATATTAAAAGGCAGATCAGGTTTTTTTACTCTGATCTGCCTTTTGTTTTTAAGTGCTATATCGTATTCGTCGATTGAATTATTATTGCGTTTTTAAGTCTTCAATAGAATCAACGGGTACGTAGGATGGAACCACAAGCCCGGACATAACGCCAGTCATGCTGGTTCCGATGTCGTCCACTTGATTCTTGTACTTTGCCCAGTAATCGGCATGTGTCAGTGGAAGCCACGCGGCTGCGGTAGCATCCACACTCCCGCCTGCAACGCCTGTCCACATTGGGCCAATCTCTACCTGAAGGGCGGTCACTTTGTAGCCCAATTTTTGCTCCAATACATATTTCAATACATTCGTACTGGCAATTTCAGAATCCCAGGCAGCATAGCTCAGCTTCAAAGGATCGCCATGGACAGGCTGCAAGCCCTTGATCCATTCCTGCACCTTGTCTGGATGTTTATCTGCCCAGTTCTTGGCGGCCTGCTGCGGAGCAGTACCGTCCTGAATGGCGATCATCACTTCACCCATATCTTCGGCAGTCCAATTGAAGCGGCTTAGAAATTCATAGGCAGCAGGAGCATCCTGTTTCAAGCCTTTGCGGGCAATCGTATGAATTTCTTCCTTATCACCATACGCCTTCTTAGGGTCCTTCAAGTATTTCAAATTATACTTATTAAACATCCAGTGAGGAGTCCAGCCTGTTACAACGATGGGCTGCCTGGCTTTGATCGCCTTATCCAGTGTAGCTGTCATAGCAGCCCCGGAGCTTTCAAGCAGCTTCCAGTCAGACAAGTCGTATTCCTTCATAGCTTTGGCAGTCAGCTTCATGAGACCGGCACCGGGGTCGGTACCTACAATACGGTAGCCGACCTCCTTGCCAAAGTCCCCAGCAGCGGCAGAAGCCGGAGCGGCTCCGTTGCCTTGCAAATCCGTAATAGATTTGACATTCATATAAACTGGAACAACCAAGCCTGTTTTGACACCCGTCATATTAGCGCCCAGATCATCAAGCTTATCCTTGTATTTAGCCCAGTAATCCGCATGTGTCAGTGGCAGCCATGCAGCCGGAGAAGCATCCACATCCCCACTGGCGACACCCGTCCACATTGGACCTGCTTCAACTTGCAACGCGGTTACTTTGTAGCCCAATTTGTTTTCTAAAATATATTTTAGCAAATTCGTACTGGCAATTTCAGAATCCCAAGCCACATAACTGAGCTTGAAGGTGTCACCATTGACAGGTTGCAGTCCTTGGGTCCATTCCTGCACCTTATCGGTATGCTTTTCAGCCCAATCCTTTGCAGCTTGCTCAGGGCTGGTTCCGCCTTGAATAGCAACCATCATTTCACCCATGTCTTCCGGTGTCCATTTGAACCGTTTTAGAAACTCGTAAGCAATAGGAGCATCCTGTTGCAGTCCTTTACGGGCAATCGTATGAATACCCTCGGCCTCACCATAAGATTTTTTAGGGTCTTCCAAATATTTGAGATCATACTTGTTGAACATCCAGTGCGGCGTCCAACCTGTAATAATGATCGGTTTTTTCGCTTTTATGGCTTTGTCCAGTGTTGCAGTCATCGCTGCACCGGAACCTTCTACCAGCTTCCAGTCGGACAAATTGTAGTCCTTTAACATCTTGGCAGTTGATTTCATAATACCTGCCCCGGCATCAATTCCGATAATTTTGTAGCCGACTTCTTCGCCAACCGGGTTGGCAGCAGCGTTTCCTTTGCCAGATGCAGAATGGTTCGATTCAACAAAATATTGCGATGCGCCAGCGATCAGAATGAAAGCCGTAACCGCAGAGGTAATCCATACCTTTTGTTTGGTAGATACGCGGCTTTTGCCTCTTTTCGCTGGTTTGAACAGGTTCTGCGTGAAACGGTCAAGCACGATAGCCAGAACAACGACAGCCAATCCGGCCTCAAAACCTTTACCAATTTGGAGCTGTGTCACGGCACGGTATACAACGGCACCAATACCTTCCGCACCGATCATAGAAGCAATAACAACCATAGACAGTGACAGCATAATCGTCTGGTTAATACCAGCCATCAAGGTTGGCATAGCCAGCGGAAGCTGTACTTTGAACAGCTTTTGCGCCGAGGTTGAACCGAATGCGTCGGAGGCTTCGACCAATTCACCTGACACTTGCATAATCCCCAAATTCGTCATGCGAATGGTTGGAGGGATCGCGAAGATAACAGATGCGATTACACCTGGTACAACACCAAGGCTGAAAAAGGTAACCGCAGGCAGCAAATATACGAACGCAGGCATCGTCTGCATGAAATCAAGCAAAGGCGTAATAATGCGTGACGCCGTTTTGCTGTATGCACACCAGATTCCGATTGGAATCCCGATGACAATGGATACGAGTGCGGACGTAATGACCAGTCCGAGCGTATTCATCGTTTCGCTCCAATAGCCCAGGTTGTCAATCAGCAGGAAGCCGATGACGGTAAACAGCGTAAGCTGAACCCGACCGATCATAAACGCGATAATCCCGATGATCACGATGAACACCAGAGGGTGCGGAAGCATGAACAGGCCAGAGAAAAAGCCTACAACAGCTTCAATTACAGAAGAAATAACATTAAACAATCCGGCCAGATGAATACCCATCCAGTCTACAATGGTTTGAATCCACTCAGCGATTGGCAGTTTCGGTATCAAGGGCATTCACCTCCTTCATGGTGGTTACATCTCCGCCAAGTGCGCCCAGCAAAGCTCCACGGACGATAACACCTAATAGCTTCTGTTTGTCATCGACCACAGCCAGAGGGACCTTGGACGAGCTTGTAATTTCGAACAAGTCATTAATGACGGTTTCAGCAGCAACCTGCGGTCCATCTGTCATGAGAATATCTTCAATTTTCAAATTATTGCGAAGCGCATGGACAGCATCTTCAGCATTGATAACGCCCAACAGCTTCTTGGTACGATCAATGACGAATAGATTGGAAATCCCCCGTTCCCGCATCAATTCGAGAGCAACACGTGGACCGCGATCCATTGTGATCGTTTCTGGACGAAGCATAACATGAGCAGCCGTCAATACCTTGGACAAATCCACATCCTCGACGAAGCGGGCTACATAAGAGTTAGCCGGTTGGATCATAATTTCTTCCGGTGTACCGATCTGCACGACCGATCCGTCCCGCATCAATGCAATCCGGTCACCGATCCGCAGCGCTTCATCCAGGTCATGGGTGATAAACACAATCGTTTTCTTCATTTTATCTTGAAGCTCCAGCAGCTCATCCTGCATGTCACGGCGAATGAGGGGGTCCAGTGCGCTGAATGCTTCATCCATGAGAAGCACTTCAGGGTCATTAGCCAACGCACGTGCCAGACCGACACGCTGCTGCATACCGCCACTCAGTTCATCGGGCATTTTATCGCCCCAGTTTTTAAGACCAACCAGTTCCAGCGCTTGCTGTGCTTTTTCCTTACGTTTCGTTTTTTCTACCTTTTGTATTTCAAGGCCGTATTCTACATTTTCCAATACAGTCCGATGTGGGAACAGGGCGAATTTTTGAAAAACCATGCTGATGGTTTTACGGCGAACTTCGCGGAGTTGTTCTTTGTTCATCTTACGGAGATCCTTGCCGTGGACCAGAATTTCACCGGAGGTAGGCTCAATCAAGCGATTTAGCATTCGCACTAAAGTGGACTTGCCACTTCCCGAAAGACCCATAATAACGAAAATTTCACCTTGCTTAATTTCCATGTTGGCCTTATTAACACCAACGGTAATTTGTTTTTCTTTGGCCAGCCTTTCCTTGCCCCAGCCTTGCTCCAGGAGCGGAACACCTTGCTCTGCGTGAGGACCAAAGAGTTTGCTGACATTTTTGACTTCCAAAATCGTCATACATACACCTCTTCTTTCTATACTTTGCTTGGTATTAACCCCGTGTTGCATTAAGGATCGAGTATAAAAAATCAATATTTTGAGCATCCTGAACGGTTAATGACAAAATTAATTGTAACAGAAGCATTGCTTACTTTTCAAACAAAAAAACTGTTCATAAAGTACGTACGGAAAAAACTGTACGAACTTTCCTTTCATATGCTTCTTTGTTCTTTAGAATGCTCAACCATCCGAAACTTTACAACCGATAGCTCTTTTTTTAAAATAGACAATGAAATATAACCATAAGCAAAAGATTTATGTACATCCATAATTTAAAAAGTTTACTATCATTAGCAATTTTGCGAATTATGATTTTGAACGACCCATGCTGTTGTAATATAGACAGAAGCATTGTTTTTGAAACATTTCATTTTCAATTGAAAGATTTCATGCGTTGCGTCAAAGCCAACGGTTACGGGCAAAAGTCGTTCATACATTTTTGGAGAATTGCTCTAAAATTAGGAGGTTGCAAGCATGAGCTTGTACCAGTTAGGTGATGAGCAGCAGGCTTCGCTGCAAAAAATTCGCAAACGTGTCATAGAAGCTATAGGTAAAAATATGGACTTGTATGGGATCACCTTGTCAGCGGGGCATTTGTACGGTTTGCTTTTTTTTGCGGATAAACCGATGACGCTGGACGAAATGGGACGTGAAATGGAAATGAGCAAAACGAGCATGAGTACCGGTGTCCGAACGCTGTTGGATCTGAAAATGGTCAACAAGGTGTGGGGCAAAGGCTCGCGTAAGGATTTGTATGAAGTGGAATATGACTGGCATCAAACGTTCACAGATTTCTTTGCTATTAAATGGAGAAAAGCGGTTGAAACGAATTTGCTGGTGCTGCGCAAGGCCATTGAGGAGCTGGACAGATTGCTGGAGCAGGGCGGGGAATATGAGGAGTTTAAGGCTGTTCTCCAGCAGGATCGTTTGAAAATGAAGCAGGCTGTTGCCTATTACAAGTGGCTGGACCGACTGATTGATTCGATGGAAAACGAAGAAATATATAAGCTGATCCCGAAGGAAGAGGTTCGTGATTAATCGCTTATCCTCTTTTCTTTCCATAAAAATGCCGGAGCGTAAAAAGCGTTCCCGGCGTTTTTTTTGTGTTTGGCTTTGTAAACTTTGGATTTGTTTTGTTCGATTTTGGTTTGGCCCTGCACAAAGGGTATAATAGAGTAAAAGGAGGCTACATATATGGAGAGGGAGAGTATTACAGTACATACCCGCCTGGGTCAGCTTCGTGGAGAAACGGTGAATGGATATCATGTATGGAAAGGCATCCCATATGCACAGCCTCCTGTGGGAAAACTGCGTTTTCACGCGCCTCAGCCTTTGAGGCCTTGGGAAGAGGTACGGGATGCGACAAGCTTTGGGCCGATCTGTCCGCAGCCTAAGCCATCTGCTGAGAGTATGACCGGGAATCTGGTTGAACCGCCTGAGCAGTCGGAGGATTGCTTGTACCTGAACGTCTGGACGCCTGCTTCGGAGGCACCTGCAAAGGGACGACCCGTGATGGTGTGGATTCACGGCGGAGCCTTTGTAACCGGGTCGGGAATTATTCCATTATATGATGGGGCACGGATGGCGGAAAATGGCGATGTTGTCGTCGTTACGCTCAATTATCGACTCGGGCCGTTGGGCTTTTTGCACCTGACTCCACGGGGAGACGGACTGACCTCTAATGCGGGGCTGCTGGATCAGATTGCTGCTTTGGAATGGGTCAGGGACCATATCGCCGCATTTGGAGGTAACCCGAACGAGGTGACGGTGTTCGGTGAATCAGCGGGAGCTATGAGCATTGCTGCGTTATTGGCTATGCCGGCCGCAGAGGGCCTGTTCCAGCGTGCTATTTTACAGAGCGGAGCATCGCAGGTGCTGCCGACTTCACAGGCGGAGCAAGTCACGGCTGCATATCTCCAGCAGTTGGGGGTGGACACCCTGCATCCGGAACGATTGTTTACACTGCCGACGGAGGCGCTCATGCTTGCCACGGTCAAGACGCATGAAATGATCGGATCGGGGCTGGCGATGCTCTATCAACCTGTTGTGGACGGTGTGACCTTGCCAGAGGCACCCTTATCTGCGATTGCCAAAGGATCAGCCAAGCAGGTATCCGTTCTGATCGGAACGAATTTGCACGAGGGTGCCTATTTTGTTCGCAAGGAATCCCATCTGATGAACAAGTCAATGGCGAGTCAGGCATTGGAAATGATGACGGGCATGCCAGATGTTGGCGAGTTAATGGAACCTTTTCCTGTTACGATTGAGGGGCAAGCGCAGATGCTGACCGATCTGTTTTTCTGGCGGCCTGCGCTGGCCCTGGCGGTTGCACAAGCCCTGTATGCCCCGGTGTGGATGTACCGTTTTGACTGGACGCTGCCGGGGCATTCTGTATTCGGACAAGCGGTTCATGGCGCGGAAATTGCGTTTGTTTTTGATAATCTGGAGCTGCTGGGCAAGCTCGGATTAGACGTTCATTCGCCTATGCGGACACTGGCTCACAATATGCAGCAGGCATGGGTTGCTTTTGCACGGGATGGAAAGCCTGTGCTGCCGGAAGAGGAGTGGCCCATGTACGACAGGGAAACGCGGGCTACGGCCATTTTTTATCAGGACATCTCGGTGCAGCATGACCCGAAAGGGGAAAGACGCCGTCGGTTGACCGGACAAATGAGCATCTGAGCCAAGGACAAGGATTGGGATACCACCCAACAGCTAACATACTAAAAGCCTTCGCCCGTATTTTTGTATACGGACGAAGGCCTTTTTAGACTGAACAGATACAGATGTATCGCAGGAACTAAATCTTGAAACGCTTCACCAGCTCTTGCAAATCCTGCGCCATATTGGACAGCTCCTGAGAGGAAGAAGCGATTTCTTCCATCGCCGCCATTTGCTCCTGTACGGCTGCGGAAGTCGTCTGTGAGCTATCCGCCGAATTGCGGGACAGGCTTGCCAGATGGGTAACAGTTGCCGAAACTTCCTCTGTACTGGCCGAAATTTGTTCAGCGGCTGCGGACACGCTTTGAATCTGTTCCACAATATGAGATGTGGAGCGCTCAATATTCGTGAAGGCACCTTCTGCATCTTGGCTAATACGCAGCCCCTCACCCACCTGGTTACGGACATTACCGTTCATCGTAGCCGTGGAGCGCTGGATCAAATCCAGCATCTGTGTAATGATCTGGCTGATGGAATCTGCGCTTTCCTTGGATTGCTCCGACAGCTTACGGACCTCCACGGCTACCACAGCGAATCCACGCCCGGCTTCGCCTGCTCTGGAGGCTTCAATCGACGCGTTCAGCGACAGCAGGTTGGTCTGCTTGGCAATGGCAGCAATCGCGCTATTCATCTGCTTCGCATCGTCAGAGAGCTGTGACAGCTCATCCATCAGGCTGGCGGTTTGGGTCACAGCTTCCAGAATACGGTCCATCTGTGTGCGTACGCTGCCGATCATTTGGCTGCCTTTGGCTACGTCATGCTCAGTCTGTCCTGCCGAATCTACAATGGAGCTTGCCGATTCCGCAATGGTGCTGACACCCTTGGCCATTTCCTCAACGGCATTGGCTGTTTGTTCGGATGCCTCTGCACTGGTGGTCGCATTTTCTGCGGATTCCATAACTGTTTCCGCTACATGCTGCACGGATTCCGTCGTTTGCTCTGTACTTTCCTTAATCATCAGAGAAGAGGATGCGAGTCGTGATGACGTCTGGTTGACCTCGGAAACCATCGTATGCAGTGCATGTGTCATCTGGTCAAAATTTTGCGCCAGCTCGCTGAATTCATCCTTGCCGGACAAATTGACCCGTGCGGTGAGATTGCCGTCACGGACATCGCGGGTTCCATTTTGCAGCTTGCCTAGTGGAATCAGGAACGAGCGAATCATCAGGATAATAACAATAGCAGCAGCCAGCACGGATATAGCAATAACGATCAGGCTTTGCTTCAAGATCGGTTGGGCTGCATCACTGTAATCCTCCAGATCGGACAGGGCGATAATGTTCCATCCAGTGAGGGGATCAACGATTGAGAAAGCCTCCACGGTTCTATTCATAAACTGAATTTGTTTTATGGAAGGAGCTTCTTGAGATTGTCCTTGAGCTGTTTTTGGCAATTCAGGTAATCCGGTAATGGTGTCTGCCGGTTTTTTACCCGTGTTCTTGAACGCTGCTCCAGCCCCGGATACGAGCTTGTGCTCGGCATCCACAATAAACAGTCCGCCGCGCTGACCAATGCTGATCCCGCTCAAGCTCTCGCTCATCTTATCCAGACTCAGGTTCAGTGCTATGGCCCCCTGTCCCTCCGTCAGGGTTCTTGATATAGTGACTACCAAATTACCCGTGGAGGCACTCGCCTTAGGAACTCCAACGATTACTTTACCGTCCTGTGCTGTAGCCAGCTTGTACCAAGTTTTTTGTCGGGGATCATAGTCTGTGGATTCTTTTTTCGGTGAACGGATGTATTCGCCCTTCGCATTACCCAGAATCACACCATCCAATTCAGGATGAGCCTTGGTGATTAGATCCAGCCTGGCCTGAATGGTGTCAGCGTTTGTGATAAAAGAATCGGATTGAAATTCAGATGCAAATACATCCATATCCTTCATAATGGGGGATACATATTGATTAATATTGCCTTGGATCAAATTCAAGTTCGTATTGACCGAGCTAGCCATTTGCTGGCGAAGCTGTGTTTCGGCACTCTGATACGAAAAATATCCAATAAGAATACTTGGAATCAATAGGACTGCCAAAAAAGATACAATCAATTTTGTCCGCATTAAATAGAACTGTTTGAGAAACCTGGCCCACCATGGAATTGTTTGTTTTACGTTAGTCATAGTTCTTGCTCCTCTGTGTGTGATGATCACTACATTGTTTTATTCGACAAAAGCTAAAGGATTTTATAGATGTAATCTCTGGGAAACGAGGAATAGTTGCATGTTTAGGACGTTTTTATCTAAAAATAGTTCTAAAGTAGTATATTAAATATTAATACTTATACATAAAAAGCCAAATCGGAGATGCAAAAGCATCTTCTCGATTTGGCTTGGGTGAGGGATAAAATGGACATTGAACCTATTCGTTTTTTTGCTGACGAGAAATCATAAAGAGTGTAATCCAGATAAGCATAAAGCCAGTCAATTGCGCTACCGTAACGATCTGCTGGAAAGCGATCCAGTTAATTACAACGCCGACCATCGGGAAGCTTAGTTCTGCCATCGTGGCATAAGACGCCTTGGTCGTACTGAGGCCCTTGTAATACAGTAACAGGCTGAGAAGACCGGGGAGCAGCGCCTGCAGCAACAGGTTGATAATCACGGCTGCGCCCGCCCATGTGCCAGCAGGCATATTCCAAGGTGCATGCTCCACAGAGGTGAGAACGATCAGCAGAGGCAGAGCCATCATGAAGCGCAGGGAGGTCACCGTCTCATATTTCATCGAACGAAGCAAGTAGCTTCCCATCACTGTCGAACCGCCCCACAGGACCGCAGCTCCAAGTGCAAGCAGGCTGCCGACGTGGACGAAATCATGAACATGTCCAAAAGGGAGCGACCAGCCGAAGGTAAGAAGATACGTCCCAAACAGAGCCACGACAATTAATATTCCAAAATTACGCGGCAGCATTTCCTTCAATATAATGCGGGCCAGAATAATAGCGACCAACGGTTGAAGCTTTTGGAGCAGCAGCACAGCGTTAAGATCACCGTTGCTGAGTGCCATTGTGAAAATCACGCTGGCTAGAGCCGAGCCGCCCCACGAGACGAACAAAATAGCCAAAATCTGACGAAGCCGTACCGCTTTAAGCTCCTCGCGATGCTTCCACAGCACTGGTGCCAGGGCGATAAAGAGCAGCACATGCTCCATCAGCACAATTTGTGTAGAGGTAAATGATTTGAGCAAAATAATACGAAACAGCGGGTCCGCGCCCCACAAGGCCGCTCCAATCGCGACTAGCCAAAAACCGCTTTTCATGTGGGAGCTACGATCAAAACCTTTGGATGTTAGTACAGTTGATGATTGACTCATACTCAATTAGCTCCTTGCGAATACAGGACCGGTGGCACAAAAACCCCCGTCCATGGCGATAGGCCATGCAAGACGGGGGTTGATCAAATAAACTTGCCGCTTTATGCAAGTTAAGAAGTTGCTGCAAAACCAAGAATGCAGCATTCATCCACTTGACGGCATGTTCATGCTTCGATCTTCTTCCATCCGGACTTTACCGTCGGCTTTGGCATCTCACCAAATCAGTCCGTATCTTGTTGCCAGATACAGAGTCGCGGGCTTAGCTCCATGAGCCATACCGCCGGTTGGGAATCACACCCTACCCCGAAGATCCTTATTCCGTTTTTTAATTTCTCCTATAGGATATACCTGTTTTAGAATGAAGTCCAGTGAAAAATATGTGTACATCGAACAAAGGTTTTCATTTATTTTTTGAAATCGTTTTACAAAATTACATATTACGAGGTAATATCTTTGTACTCGATACGACGGATGGCCGCATAAGCTACGAGCATCCCCAGCGCGGCAAAGCCGATCTGTACAAGTGCAATGGAGCTAAGTGTAGCGCCGTTATTATTCGAGAACAGCAGGGCTACGATTAGGATCGAGCTCACGATGGTGGTGGGTATCGAGTATTTTCGCATTCCCATGTACAGCGGAACCAGCCCCATAAAGCTTGCTGCAACCGCATTGATCAGTGTCCGCACTGATTGCTGTCCTAGTGTAGTGAGGCTAAGCTTATCTGGTACAATAACGACGAACTGATTTAATAGATGAAGGGCTGCCGTAATGATGATTTCCGATAAAATAATGGACAGGAACGTAAACAGCAACACGACCAAGAGTTTGGCGACCATTAGCTTTTTGCGGTCAATCGGGTACATGAACAAGATGTTAATCGACTTGGACTTAAATTCGCTCACAATAAAGCGGCACAGCAGGACGGAGGCAAATACAATAAACGTGGCCCTCACCATATTGTCCATGAGATTGAGAAGCTGAGCGTACTGTGTAAATTCGGGTACTCCTTCAATGTGGCTGTCCTGCGCAATAGTACTGAGCAACCCTAGAATGCAGGCGTTGGCGATCAGCGCCGAACGGATATATCCCGCCAAATGAAACTTTTTCAACTCCAGTTGCATCAGTTTAAGCATGGAGTTCACCTCCATGTAACAGCCGCACGAAGTAGTCTTCCAGCGTACTGTTTTTTTGGTGGATGGAATCCACCTCTACCTCATTTAAAATGAGTGTTTTCGTAATTTGCTTCTGCGGTACACTTGTATCGTAAATGCGTATATTCTGATCATTCAGCACCCGGATATTCGTCAGATTCAGGTGATGGGAGAGGACGTAGGTCGCTTTTTTGCAGTCATTGGTCGTAAATTCGATGTATTCCGTATTGGTTTCCCGCACCTGTTCCATCGACACTTCCTCAATCAATCGACCGTGATTAATCACACCCACCGTATCAGCAATTTGCTCGATTTCCACTAAAATGTGGCTGGACACAAGGATCGTCATGCCATATTCCTTGCACAGCATGTGAAATAATTGGCGGATTTCCTTGATCCCCACCGGGTCCAATCCATTAATGGGTTCGTCCAAAATCAGCAGCTCCGGCTTGGTCGCAATCGCTCGGGCGATCCCGAGACGCTGCTTCATCCCCAGTGAGAAATCCTTTACCGGCTTGTCATCTGCATTTCGCAGGTTCACTAGCTCCAGTGCATCCCGAACAGCCTGCTTGTTATAATAGCCCATGTATTGACAATGAAGTTCGAGATTTTGCCGGGCCGTCAGCCTGTCATAAAAAATCGGATATTCAATAATCGAGCCCATCCGGCCGAGCAGGTGGTACGACTTTGGCGTTAATTTTTCACCGAACAATTCAATCTCACCCGAGGTCGGCTTGAGCAGGTTCGTAATCATTTTCATAATCGTTGTCTTGCCCGCCCCATTGGGACCGAGAAAGCCATAAGTTTCCCCCTGGCGCACATTCATGCTGACCCCCGTTACAATTTCGTTGCCCTTCAGGGCCTTGGTCAGTTGATGCGTCCGTAATATGTAAGTCATGGGTGTTCTCCCTTCGTATACTGTTGATAATTCAAGGATAAAGGGCGAAATGTTCATTTTTCTTTCCCGTTTCTTACAAAATTATTAAGTTCGATTAATAGTTGATTTTTTTCAATGTAAAAGAGAAGATCGTCCGCTCATAAGGTATGCTGCTCAAATGAATTTCTCCGTTCATCGTCTCAACCAGACGTTTGGCAATCGTAAGACCCAGCCCGCTGCCCTGTATCGCCTTATTGCGGGAATCCTCAAGCGTGTACATACGTTCAAAAACCTTGTCCTGCTCAGGCTCCTGTATGCCTTGCCCCCGATCCCATACCTCTATACGCACCGTGTCCTGCTGTTCCGTTAGAGTCAGTCCCAGTGTCCGACCATCGGCACCGTAGCGAATCGCATTGGAAATCAGATTGTTCAGCACCCGCCCAATCGCTCCTTCGTTCCCCAAGGCATGAATGGGGTGCTCCGGGATATCAATATGCACAGCAAACCCCTGCGCGGTCAGCAGATCATAAAACTCCAAAATGCTGCGTCTGCACAGCTCTCCCACCTCCAGCCGGGTCAACGGAATGTCCGTATCATTAGCCTCCAGCTTTGCCAAGCTAAAAAAGCTTCCGATCAGCTCAATCGCTTCGCTTGTCTTCTGATGAATCCTGGATAGCAGCTTTGCACGTTCTTCCGGCAAAATATGCGGATCGGCATCCAGCATCTCGGCATACCCGAGCACCACCGTCAGCGGGGTCCTGAGATCGTGGGAAATGTTTGAAATCATTTTGCGCATGGCGATTTGGCTTCGGTTGTAATCCACAGACACTCTCAAATTCAAGTCCAGCAAACGGTTAATTTCCGTCATGAGGCGTTGCAACTCAGCGTCACCCGTGACATATAGCAGCTTTTCCGCATGATTAACAGTTACAATCCGTTCCAGTGCGTTTCGGATATCCTTTATTTTGCGCTTTTGCGCCACACGCTCCCGCCAGAGCCATACAATAACGACGGATAGGATGAGGACGACGATCCATTCAGAGATGCTCTCGATGTTCATATCACCCGTTCTCCCATTTGTAGCCAATGCCCCATAAGGTCTTAATATGAACAGGGTGGGAGGGGTCTTCTTCGATTTTCTCACGTAAGCGGCGGATATGGACGTTAATCACATTTTCGTCACCCATATAGTCCTCTTTCCAGATAAACCCGTATAATTGCGCTTTGGTAAATACACGGTTCGGATGGGTTACAAATAGCTTGAGAATATCAGATTCCTTAGCTGTTAACTGAATTTGGATTCCGTTGCGGGTGACCATAAAATGATCAAAATCAATGCGCAGATTTCCGTAGGTCAGGACCTGTGCTTTCGGCTGTTCCTCCTGTTGTTGCTGGCGTGCATAGGTAGTGGCTCTGCGGATTGCAGACTGAATGCGTGCTGTCATTTCCAGCATAGAAAAGGGCTTGGCGACATAATCGTCTGCTCCGAAGCCCAGTCCAAGCGCTTTATCCACGTCGCTATCCTTAGCTGACATAATCAGAATCGGGACAGCGCTGTGGGTACGGATTCGACGGATGACCTCCATACCATCCACCTTGGGCATCATCAGATCCACCAATACCAGATCGTAGGTGTGACGTTCAAAGGCAAGAAGCCCTTCTTCCCCGTTATAGGCGGTGGTTAATGTGTAACCTTCCTTGGTGAGTGCTTTGAGTAGCATTTCGGCAATGGATGTATCATCTTCAATGAGTAAAATATGTTGTGACATAGGTGTGGAACACCCCTAATTTTTAGATTAAGCTCGTGTGACGAGCTGTACCTGAATTATATAGAGCAGTGGAGGGAATTTCTATAAAAAATATCCATGGAAGCTATAGAGTTCAGAAATTATAATATTAAACAATCTCATTATAATAAAGTGGAAAAATGAGAAATGGAGAATACAGGATTATATATTACATAATGCAAGAAATTGTGATAAAGTGAATATGGGCTTTGGTAGGTTCTTACAAATGTATTGATGTAATATATTTGTGATTTTGGATTTTACCAAGATTCTCTAAACAATAAGAAGCTTCTTACCTTGTGATCTATTACTTGTTAATAGATATTTAGTAATTATCAAGAACCTACTTCAGCCTATTCTAATACAAGGAGGAAATTTATTTGAGAGCATTTGAATTGTTTTACGAACTCTATAAAATCGAAAACTTAAGAGAAGTCTATTCTGAAAGAATCAAAAATAATTCTTCCCCGGGCCTAGACAGAATTAATAGACGAATATTTGAAAGAGAGCTTGATAAAAACCTAAGTATTATTAATAGTAAGGTAATTAACGGTACATACAAGTTTACAAAATACAAACAAAAATTAATTTCTAAGGGGGAGGGTAAAAACCCAAGAGTTATTTCTATGCCTACAATAAGAGACAAAATAACACTGGCTGTAATGAAAAATATACTAGCTCAAATCTATAACAATGAGGTATCTTATTCTGTTATACATAGAATTATTAACCTTATAGTCGGAACTTTACAAAATGAGAATTATAACCATTATTTCAAAATAGATTTGTCTCAATTCTATGACACTATTAATCATCAAATTTTATTGTCAAAAGTAAAAAGTAAAATACGAAAAAAAGCTTTTATTCAGTTGATAGAAAGAGCTATAAAAACACCAACAGTGGAGGAGAGCTATTCTAAAGGTTTAAAAAAAACAAATGGAGTAGGGGTTCCTCAAGGGTTATCAATATCTAATATTCTTGCTGGTCTATATTTATCTAAGTTTGATAAAAAACACAATAATAAAATTCATTATAAGTATTTTAGATTTGTAGATGACATTTTGATTTTATGCCATAAAGAAGATTTTATCGGTTTAAAAAAAGCAATTGAGCAGGAGTTGGAAAGGAAATATCTTCTAAAAATAAATAAAGACAAGACAGAAAGCGGCATAGTACAAAAAAAAGAAATCTCATATTTAGGATACTTGATTAGTAAAGATCAAATTTCAGTTAGGCCAAGTTCTGTAAAAAAGTTGGAATTATCCTTAGAAAAATTATTCAAAGAATATGCAATATATAAAAAATTAGGAAAGGAACTATTTATATGGAAATTGAATATTAAAATAACTGGTCTAATTAAAGATAGTAAGAAAAGAGGGTGGACATTTTTCTTTTCGCAAATTACAAATGAAAGAGTCTTGTTTCATCTCGATTGGCTAATTAAGCAATATATTAAACGTTTTAATTTAGAAGAAGATTTTGAAGAAATAAAGATAAAAAAGTACGTCAGAACCTTTAAAGAAATAAAAAACAATTTACATGGAACCACATATATACCCAATTTAGATAATTTTACCGTAGATGATAAGAGAGCTTTTATTGAAAAAGTACTAGGGTTGCCAACTACCTTCTTTAGTGATGAAGTAATTGAAGAAATGTTTGATAAAGAAACGTATAAATTTATTAGAGAATTAGAAAGAGATTTGCAGCATTTTTCATGAACGGGGGCGCAAGAAAGTATGGATAACTTAACTGAATTTAAAAGAAAGATATGGATAACAAGAAAGAGCAGAATTCAAGCATCAGAAAGAATATTGAGAAAATACAACGTTTACCAAGGGGTACTAATATATTATTCAATAGTAATAGTAATATATTCGATTTGGAATATACAGCCCGTAAACACTAATGGGCGTATAACGGAAGCAGCTCTTTTTTTAATGATCATTTCAGTGATTTTTTCATTGTTTTCATTGTTTGTTTCTACCAAAAACTTGCAAGAAAAGTTTTTTAATTTAAAAATTAACTATATAGAGTTAGAAAAACTATATGGACAACTAAGCGTATTAAAGCCAGAAAGTGTCCATGAAATTACCAATGTCCGAAATCATTATAATAATTTGTTATCAGCAGTTGATAATCATGAGACAATAGATTATTACAGAGTCTTATTAAATGATACGGAAGAATCAAATAAATTGAACGAAGAACAAGTTGAAAGATATAAAAAGACTATTTGGAAAACGGGTATTTATGATAAGTCATATCAAGTTCTTTTGTATTTGATGCCAATTATCCTGCCTATAATTATAAAGGGTTTAGTGATTACTATGAACTTCTTTTTTCCTTCTAATTAAAAATAAAGGAGTACTAAAATGCTAGTGAATAAATCCATTACAGTATTTGATTTTGAGACATCTGGCCTGAACCCTGAAAAAGATCAAGTTATTGAAATTGCTGCTATCCGTTGCATGGGTGATGAAGTAATATCTGAATTTTCAACATTAATAAAATTTGATGGGAATTTATCCCCAAAAGTAATTGAATTAACAGGAATCAAAGTGGAAAATTTGACACATGGTTTAACTGAGGATACGGCATTCAGGATCTTAAATCGAATCATAGGTGATAGTTTATTGGTTGCGCATAATGCTGCTTTCGATTTATCATTTTTACATCACACATTAATGAGATTAGCCAATAGAAGTATTCAGAATTCTTTTATTGATACACTTACTGTATGTAGAGATAAATTATATTATCCACATACGTTGAATGATGTCTGCGCTCATTACGCAGTAACATTGGATGGTGCACATAGAGCAATGAATGATGTTTACGCATGTTGGGAAGTGTTTAAACGTATAACTCAAGAAGTAAACATAGAGAGTTACATAAATAAATTAAGCTACTTAAAAAAATATGGCCCCCCTAAATGGGTACCTTCTTATGCGAAATTAGTAGCAACTGAGAATAAATATAAATAAGCATAAAGTTACCTTGAGAAATTTATAAATTAAAAGATAGGTTTATTCCTCGAGTATGTATTTAATTAAGTTTTATTACAATTATTGATTATCTACATATTGGTATTTCCCGAAAAAGACATGTTTTCTGGTGAATAATTACCAAATATGAAAGATTATACCAACCTCCAACCATAACATGAGATGTATTGAAATACAGGTTCGGAGTATCTGTTGTTATAAGCATACAATCTTCAATAAGAGATATCTTTCATGTATTTAAGGGCTGTTTTTTGTATGCTAAAGTAAGATTACCACTACTTATTAGGAGGGACAAATATGCACGCGAGTAGAAAAGAACTTCAACGTATACTAAAACAGGCGAATGAATTTGCCCGGAAGCAAGCAAAGGAAGCAGGAGCTTCGATTTACTATATAAAAGGTGGTAAGCGTGTACGTGAAGATGCAACTGGGCAAAAGTATGAAATCGTATATAATACTTCGGGCACTCGTCAGGAGTATGAATTCCACGAATAGTTCCTTTCCTACAATGATGATTTTTGAAATGTTCCTCAGTGTGATTAGCCAGCCGAGCATCATCCTTTAACCACAACCTAAGATGTAATCAAAAACTTTTGTTTCTGCCCTATAAAAAACCCACCATTAAAATCTAATCACAAAATTGACCATAATGAATACTGGAAATATACCGCCTTTGTAGATTATACTGAGAATGCTGGCTATAGGAGAGTTGAGTGTTAGATGATGAGGATTGAGAAGGAAGACTATGACCAGAATGCGGAGATTATTTTAGGGAAGCTCAAGGCATATAATGATCAGAACTTGCCTCATATTACGAATTACGAGAACAAGAAAGTCAATTATGCAGCCGAGGATGATCATGGTGAATTTTTGGGCGGATTGTAGGAATGATTTTCTGGAATGAGCTACGGCACAGGACCGTCATAAAGGAGAGCAACGATGTTTGTCATACGGGGAACACAAAAACTGCTGAAGGAATGGGATATTGAACCACTTCAAGTTGATATTTATCCGCCTTTGAATAGTTGGCATGCCAACTTGTTTTTGCTGAATCGGAGAAAAAATATTGTGTTTATGCATGATGCATCCCGCTTGAGCGTTACACTGTTCGGCATCAAAAAGGCGCAGTATAAAAACCTGCCAACTCTTTTTGTCCAAGCCTTGAAGGAGCTCATGATCAGTGAGGGTTTTGATGAGCAAATTGTAGAGGCGTACACACAGGAAGGCGAGCAGATGCTGGCTTCTACAACCAATAATCGCAGTGTAGTGGGGACGCTGAATGAGATTATTTTTGTCATGAAAGAACTGGATATGGAGCATGGAAGTGAGCTGGAAAAAAACCAGTGGAATAACCGGATTGTGTTCAAAACGATTCAATACCAGTATCCGGTTGATGCTTTTAAAGAAGTTTTAGAAAAGCATTATAAACAAGAAAGTGTGTAAGAGTCTCGAGTCGTTTTTTTCCCTGCGTTGTTTAGAGGGGATTGGAAGTGGGCTATCCAGCTTTGTATTTTGCTTCATTTATAATTGTTTACATATTAATGATCTGCTGTCCCAAGGCTATGGTCCTGCGACGAAGAAATCCCAGGCTGACTTGATTTCTACAGAATTTATTGCTGAAAATTATGCTGCCAACTTTGTCGGTTAGTTTCTGAACTGGTCGTTAAACAGGATGTGCCAAAAGGGTATCCACCAAAGTCCATATGGGCGGGGGATGCTCTTTTTTTTACAACTCACAGAACAGAAATGCTTGCGATGAAATGGATCACAGCGCAAAAAGCGCCACACTTTGGTAAAATAAAACGATACAGTGTTTGACACCATCGGTCAGACTTAAAAACAGGAGGTACATAACGAAGGATGAAGCGGATTATTGAAGTAGCCAAAGAAGCAGGAATCGAAGAAGAGCATCTGGAGACGTATGGAAAATTTAAAGCGAAGCTGAATCCGTCCCTATGGGAGCAGGTAAAGGACCGTCCGAACGGAAAGCTGGTGCTGGTCACAGCAATGAATCCGACTCCTGCGGGGGAAGGAAAAACGCTAACCACCATTGGACTGTCGCAGGCGCTGAATGCGTTGGGGCACAAGACCATAGCTGCGCTGCGTGAGCCGTCACTTGGCCCCTGCTTTGGCATGAAAGGGGGAGCAACCGGGGGAGGAAAAGCCCAGATTGTTCCGGCCGAGGATATTAACCTGCATTTTACGGGCGATATTCACGCGATTTCGGCTGCGCATAATTTGCTGGCAGCGATGATTGACAATCATTTGTTTCATGGCAATGCTTTGCGCTTGAAGCCGGAACGAATCATGTGGAAACGGGCTGTAGATATGAATGACCGGAGTTTGCGAAGTATAGTAACCGGATTGGGAACAGGTAATGGAGCAGTGAGAGAGAGCGGATTTCTGATTACCTCGGCCTCGGAAGTGATGGCGGTATTGTGCCTGAGCGAGAATATTGACGACCTTAAAGTACGATTGGGCCGGATGGTCATCGGATATAATGAAGCGGGCGAAACGGTAACGGCGGAGGATTTGCAAGCAGTGGAAGGTATGGCTGTGCTGCTTCGGGATGCGTTAAAGCCGAATCTGGTGCAAACGCTGGAGGGAAC
Source organism: Paenibacillus sp. FSL R10-2782 (assembly GCF_038592985.1). Classification (NCBI taxonomy): domain Bacteria; kingdom Bacillati; phylum Bacillota; class Bacilli; order Caryophanales; family Paenibacillaceae; genus Paenibacillus; species Paenibacillus sp. FSL R10-2782. The sequence goes on from NZ_CP151951.1 coordinate 1,387,126, forward strand.
ACCCGTCATTGTGCATGGTGGTCCTTTTGCTAATATTGCGCACGGATGCAGCAGTCTGATCGGTACGAAGCTGGCATTGAAGCTAGGGGAGGTTGTCGTGACGGAGGCCGGATTCGGGGCTGAGCTGGGGGCGGAAAAGTTTTTTGATATCAAATGCCGTCAGTCTGGTTTGGAGCCGGATGCGGCTGTGTTGGTTGTAACCGCCAAAGCGCTGAAATATAACGGTGGTGTAGCTAAAAATGAGCTGGACGCGGAAAATCTGGAGCAATTACAGCTTGGATTAGCCAATATGATTCGGCATGTACGGAATCTACAAAAATTTGGCGTGCCTGTATTGGTAGCGATCAACCATTTTGTAACAGACAGCGAAGCCGAATTGGAACTGATTTTTGCGGAGTGTGGCAAGCTGGGTGTACCCGCAGAGCTATCGCAGGTGTGGGCACAGGGAAGCCAAGGGGGAGCAAAGCTGGCCCAAAGTCTGCTACATCTGCTCCAAGAGGACAAAGCTCATTTTGCACCGTTGTATGATCATACGCTTGACTTGCAAGAGAAAATTAATGTCATTGCGAAGGAGCTTTATGGTGCGGCAGAGGTAGTATATACTCCTGCGGCTAAACGGGCCTTGTCCGGTATGGAGCAGCTTGGCTTCGGGCAACTGCCTGTATGCATGGCCAAAACGCCGTATTCTTTTTCAGATCAGCCGTCTCTGCTAGGTGCACCGGAGGGCTTCACGATCCACGTGTCCAGAGTGTCATTGTCCGCAGGAGCAGGCTTTGTGGTCGTGGAAACGGGCAATACAATGACCATGCCCGGTCTACCCAAATCTCCGGCAGCCGAGCATATGTCGTTGGAGCCGGATGGGAGCATTCAGGGCTTGATGTAGTATATAGCATCACAACATAAAGGACTGGCGGAAGACCGTCAGTCCTTTATTCATATCGCAGTCCATTTGACAGCTCGTCCAAACGCTCCCAATCCAAAACCGTGATTTTTTTCTGTTCTTTACGCAGGATGTTGTCGTCAGATAGCTTTTGAATGACACGGTTGACATGTCGGGCAGTTGTGCCGATCAGCGAAGCTATTTCAGGTATATGCGGTGTATGAATTTCTTTTCCAAACTCATTCTGAAGTTGTGTTGTTAATAGATAGCTGGCCAAACGCTCTTCTACAGAAGCTAATAGATTTATTCGTGAAGCGGTTGTACAGGTCAGGAGCTTATAAGAGAGATGCTTTAATAGCTCATTATTAAATCTGTGATTCTGCATTAGATTGGTTTCAATGAAACGTTTGTTGATAAACAGAAAAGAGGCTTGTTGAACAGCTTCTACCTGCGATTGTATGACAATGTTTTGAATAAGTTCAATATCTCCAAATACAGATAAAGGGTGGCAAAAGCGTAAAAGTAAGGACTTTCCTGTCCCCACACTGGAGGATACCTTTGTTCGACCCTCCACTTGAAAATAAATACCGTCCAGCTCATCCCCCTCCTTTAAAACAAACTCATTACGTTCATACACACGAAGCTGAATCGGAAGAGCTTCAGGGTCCGAAAATATTTGAGTGAGATTAAATTGTGAGATGTAATATTCGATGAGAGCTTGTTCTTGAGTGGATTTCATCGTCTTCTCCTTTTTGGACATCGGTCCTTTTCATTATACAGGGAACTGCTACGATAGGGAAAAAGGAGGAGGCTGATCACAGTGAAATTTGTTTTTGATTTAGATGGAACCATTTGTTTTCACGGCAAGCCTTTGAGTGAAGCGATAGTGCAGGCTCTGGACGCGCTTGTAAAAAAAGGCCATGAAATCATCTTTGCCTCCGCTAGACCGATCCGTGATTTGTTGCCTGTGTTGCCGCTTCATATGCAGTATTTTCCAATGGTTGGCGGGAATGGCGCGTTTGTTTCCAAGGATGGGAAAATCATTTCAGCCATTCATTTTGACCCACACACAGCTGACAATATCATAAAGTTAATCAGGGAATTCGAGGCAGATTACTTAATCGATGGCCGTTGGGACTATGCTTATTCAGGAGATAGCGAGCATCCTATTCGGCGAAATGTGGACCCTGAGCAGCGAGCCCAAAATATACATTTAGATGAGCTGAATGAGATTGTAAAAGTGGTCATATTGCGTAGCCTTCATACGCAGCAAATCTTAGAAGAGCTTCAGCAGCTACCCGTCATTACATATAGACATGGGCAAGAAGATATTATAGATATCAGTCCTAAAGGCGTGAATAAATGGACAGGCCTGCAAAAGTTAGGTATAGAACCGCAGCAATTTATTGCATTTGGCAATGATGCCAACGATGTGGAAATGTTCAAGCATGCCCGCCATTCCGTATGTGTGGGAGAGCATGCAGACCTTTCACAGTTGGCCACAGAAAAGGTTAGTCACGAAGAAGAGCTAATCATTACAAAAGTAATCGAGTTGATGGAGGAAATGCAATAGATACGTTTAAGCTTGTCATGCCAGTCTGCATAAATCGAACAAGTCCTTCATAGACATGTACTAATTCATTTAAAACATGTGCTGAAGGGGTTGATGATATGCGCCGGATTTCATGGATGCTTGCCATGGTCATGTGTGTAACGCTGCTGCTGGCCGGGTGCGGCAAGAAGAGCGCGGACGATGTGGTTAAAGATTTGAGTGACGTGGTGAGTGACCTGAACAGCTACCACGGTACAGCTTTGATGACGCTGCATACCGGCGACACGCCGCAGGAGTACAAGGTGGACATTTCCTACCGCAAGCCCTCCTATTACCGAATTGCCATGACGAACGAGAAAAAGGATGTTACTCAGATCGTGTTGCGAAATGATGAGGGTGTATTCGTATTGACGCCCAGTCTGAATAAGAGCTTCCGCTTTAAAAGCGATTGGCCGAACAACCAGGGCCAGGTATATTTGTATGAAACGCTGGTTCGCAGTATTATCGGGGATGCTTCACGTCAACTGGCTTCGGATGATAAATCTTATGTATTCGATGTAGCGGCAAACTACAACAGCCACGCGCTGGTAAGGCAAAAAATATGGCTGTCCAAAAATAACTATGCACCCACTCAGGTACAGGTATCTGATGCGAACGCCAAGGTAGTTGTGGATCTTAAATTCGATCAATTTGCGTTTGATACGAAGTTCGACAAGGACTCTTTTGATATGGAACGCAATATGGCTTCTGGAAAAACAGGCAAGGGAAATGAAGGAACGCCTTCAGCCGGAGCAGTGGATTCCAGCGGTCAGCTTGATCCTACAGGTACGATTGATGGCACGACTGGCGTAATCTCGGGCGAGCAAGGACAAGTGCAGGGAACAGCAGGAGAGAAGGCACAGCAGCCGTCAGGAGAAGCGTCGATGGATGGAGCTGCCGCAGGCGGTACGTCAAAACCGGATAGCGCGGACGCGACGGGCAGCACGGATACGGAGGCCAAGCCGGATACAGCGGGCAACACAGAGGCGCAACAGCAAACTCCGGGCGCATCTGATGCAGCAACAGGGACATCGGCAGGCACGGATGCTGCTGAAGCTGTGATGGGTGAGTTCGGCTTGATTGAACCGTCCTATACGCCGGCCGGGGTACAGATCAAAGATACGCCAGAGCTGGAGGACAATGGTACACATGCGGTGATGCTCCGGTATAGTGGAACGTATAACTATACGATTGTGGAGGCGCGTCCGAAAGATCGGGCGGTATCGCTGGCCGCGGGTGAACTGGTCGATATTGGAGGAAGCTTCGCCGTTCTGACAGGTAGCGAGCAGCAGACGATGACCTGGATGAATGACGGTATAGAGTTCCGAATTACCAGTGCTGACCTGCCTGTGAGCGAAATGATACAAATTGCCGCTTCTATACAGGATCAATCGGGTAAATAAAGCTTTATAGACGGATGCAGACGATTTAGAGTGTATTTTGCTCTGCTTCCGTCCGTATCCGTCTTTTATTCATTCGAGGTCTGGGGGGTGCACCTCTCGCTTGGGAGTCATATTCTTTGCGGAGGATGCTGGCAAACGCCATCTGCCATTGACAGCCACGTTTCAGAACATTACCATTAATCTTTGGAAGTAAGGACTTTGTCCATTCCGAATGGTAAAAGGTTATGTTACAGGCTAACAATTGAAGAAGGTGACTGGATTTTGCAAGCACAATACAGATCGACCCGGGCCGAAATCAACCTGGATCACCTTGGCGCCAACTATAAGGCTTTTCGTAAGGCACTACCAGTGGATAAGCTGCTGCTGGCTTGTGTCAAGGCTAATGCCTACGGACACGGTGCCGTGGAAATATCCAAGGAATTGGAATGCCTTGGTGCGGATTACTTGAGCGTCGCTTTTCTGGACGAGGCTCTGGAGCTTCGGCAGGCGGGGATCAGACTGCCTATCCTTGTACTCGGCTATACCCTGCCCGAAGCTGTGCAGACGGCTTGGGAGCATGATATTACACTGACCGTGTTCAGTGAAGAAGTGCTGGAGAGTATTCGCAGACTGGACCGTAAAGGAAGCGAACGCAAGCTGAAGGTGCACATCAAAATAGACAGCGGCATGGGAAGATTGGGCCTGCTGCCTGGAGAAGAGGCGGTTGCTTTTGTCCGGCAGACTCACCAGTTGGAGCAAGTGCTGTTGGAAGGCATGTACACCCATTTTGCCCGCGCGGATGAAGAAGACAAAAGCTATACACTGCAACAGTATAACCGGTTTCAGGGCGTGGCGGAGGCGCTAAGGGAACAAGGCATCACCATTCCCATTATACATACGGGCAACAGCGCGACCACCATTGATACCCCTGCGCTTTCTCCCAATATGGTGCGGATTGGCATCAGTATATACGGCCTGTATCCATCCGATGAGGTTAACCGCCAAGCCATTGAGCTACTGCCTGTATTGTCATTGAAGACGGCAGTGGTTTATACCAAGACGCTCCCTCCCGGCTGGGGGGTTAGCTATGGCACCCGTTACGTGACCTCCGACGAAGAGCGGATTGGCACACTGCCGATTGGCTACGCGGATGGATACTCCCGTATGCTGAGTGGGAACATCGAAGTGTTGATACGCGGCCGTCGCGTCCCGGTGCTCGGCACCATTTGCATGGACCAGTGTATGGTATCCTTACAATCTTTCGCAGAGGATGCGGAAGAAATTCAAATCGGCGAAGAGGTTGTTCTCATCGGCCAGCAGTCCGGCGAAACGATTGCGGCGGATGAGCTGGCATCCAAGCTGGGTACCATCCACTATGAGGTGATCTGCATGATCGCACACAGGGTGCCGCGTGTATATACACGGGGAGATATCCCTGTCGTTCGAGTGAATTCGCTTCTTCCAACCCGCTGGGATTAATTTCATGACGCAAATTACCGGATAAAAGCAGGAGTTTTCGCAGAACGTCCCGAAATATGTACAAAAGAAAGAAAAGAGTGCTGTAACTGTCAAAACGACGCATCAGGCTCCGCTGACACTTGTATTTCGGGGATCAAACGCCTGTACGAAAACGAACTGCGTAGTTTATAATGGAATACAGCATAGATGATATACGAATATCATATACATTCTCTTGTATTCCGTTTGAATAAATTACCGGGAATAACGTTATAATGGTACAATGGCGACAAGGTTTTGGGGGTGGAAGAGAAGTTGGCCAATTTGCAGAACACCAAAAGAATAATGATCAGTTTGCCGGATCATCTCTTGCAGGAAGTGGACGGGATCGTAGCTATGGAAAATTCCAACCGCAGTGAATTTATCAGGCAGGCCATGAAGCTGTATGTGGGCGAACGTAAGAAACGTTACATTCGTGAAGCCATGCAGCGTGGTTATATGGAGATGGCTAAAATTAACTTGACCATGGCCTCCGAAGCCTTTCATGCGGAGGAAGATGCAAACAGCACCTTGGGCCGTACAGTTAGCGGGGTGTAATCCATATTGATCGTAAAGCGCGGCGACGTTTTTTTTGCAGACCTTTCACCCGTAGTCGGTTCCGAGCAAGGTGGCGTCAGACCTGTGCTGATCATTCAAAATGATATCGGCAACCGGTTCAGTCCCACCGTGATCGTGGCAGCCATCACCGCCCAGATTCAAAAGGCGAAGCTGCCCACACACGTGGAAATCGACGCGGCAACGCATGGCTTTGATCGCGATTCTGTCGTTCTTCTGGAGCAAATTCGGACGATCGACAAGCAAAGGCTTACCGACAAAATCACCCATTTGGATGAAGAAACCATGCGCAAAGTGAGCGATTCGCTACAAATCAGTCTTGGCTTGATTGATTTTTAGCATTTTGGAACGACGAGTGAAACGGGAAAAGGGCAGCGCGTGGGCGCTGTCCTTTTGCGTGTCCGATGAAAAATGCAGGCTGGGCCTGGCTTCATCGTTACGTGCTGGCGCTTTGATTCTTTTTTTGTGATAATGAAAGACATGATGTAAGACAAGAGTTGCAAGGAAGAAGGGATAGCTTTGTCTAACGAGGAAACGAAGACGGAAATCCGGCAGGAGCCGAACGAAGCAGAACGCCAGGAGCGGATTGTCAAACAAGTGGCGAGAGAGCTGTCGCTGGCACTCAAGCAAATCCGTACGACGATCAGTTTGCTGGATGAAGGGAATACGATTCCTTTTATCGCACGATACCGTAAGGAAATGACTGGGGAACTGGATGAAAATCAGCTGCGTGAAATTGAAGATCGTGTGCTGTATTTACGTAATTTGGAGGACCGCAAGGTAGAGGTCATTCGCATTATTGATGAGCAGGGCAAGCTGACAGAAGACCTTCAAGCTGCCATCACTGCCGCGGTTAAGCTACAGGAAGTGGAGGACCTGTACCGTCCATATCGGCAAAAGCGCAAAACCCGCGCGAGTGTGGCGAAGGAACGGGGACTGGAGCCGCTGTCCATCTGGATCTGGAATCAGCCGAAGCAGGGCGATGCTCTGAAAGAAGCTGAGTCCTATGTGAATGCAGAACTGGGAGTGGACAGCGCTGAGGCGGCAATACAAGGAGCCTTGGACATTTTAGCGGAAAATATAGCCGACGACGCGGCTATTCGCCAATGGGTACGTCGATATACGCTAGACCATGGCATGTTGACCTCCGAAGCGAAGGATGCAGAGCAAGAGTCTGTCTACGAGAACTACTACAGCTATCGTGAGCTGGCTAAGAAAATGCCGCCTCATCGTATTTTGGCGATTAATCGCGGAGAGCGTGAAGGCATTCTCAAGGTCGGACTGGAGGTAGCGTCCGATCCGATTCACAATTACGTCGCAGGTCAAGTGATTAAAGGCTCATCCGCCGTGGAAGAGTTGCTGCGCAACGTCATTGAGGATGCATATAAAAGGCTCATCGCACCATCTATTGAGCGTGAGGTGCGCGCTGAAATGACAGAGAAGGGTGAGCAGCAGGCCATCTCTATCTTTGCTGGCAATTTGCGCAGCCTGCTGTTACAGGCTCCGATCAAGGGCCGCCGTGTACTCGGTGTCGATCCGGCGTACCGGACAGGCTGCAAGCTGGCGGTCGTAGATGATACGGGCAAGCTGCTGGAAGTGGCGGTGACGTACCCGACACCGCCGAACAACAAGAAGCGTGAGGCTGCCGAGAAGTTCAAGCAGCTCATCGCCCAATACAGCATTGAGCTGATCGTCATCGGTAACGGAACGGCTTCGCGTGAAACAGAGCAATTCGTGGCAGAAGTTATTGCTGACATTGGTGACAGTAGCTTGGCGTACCTGATCGTCAATGAGGCAGGCGCAAGTGTTTATTCCGCCTCCAAGCTGGCGCAGGAGGAGTTCCCGGATCTGGACGTGGCTGAGCGCAGCGCGGCATCCATTGCACGTCGTGTGCAGGACCCGCTGGCTGAGTTGGTCAAGATTGAGCCGAAGGCTATTGGTGTAGGCCAGTACCAGCATGATGTGTCACAGAAGCATTTGGATGAAAGCTTGAAGGATGTTGTAGAATCGGCAGTTAACCATGTCGGTGTGGATGTGAATACCGCTTCCTCGGCATTGCTGTCCTATGTAGCGGGTATTAACGCGACGATTGCCAAAAATATCGTGAAATACCGTGAGGAAAACGGCAAATTCAACAACCGTCGTCAGTTGCAAAAGGTACCGCGTCTTGGAGCGAAAACCTACGAGCAATCGGTTGGCTTTATCCGTATACCGGGTGGAGAAAATCCGCTGGACCGTACACCGATTCACCCTGAATCGTACGCTGTCGTAGACCGCCTGTTGGCTGAACTGGGCATTAGCGCCCACGATCTGGGCACCAAGGCTGCGACGGAAGCGCTGAACGTGTCTAACATTGACGAACTGGCCGCGAAGCTGGAAGTTGGCGTGCCGACATTGAAGGATATTCTGGACAGCCTCCAGCGTCCGGGCCGCGACCCGCGTGACGAGTTGCCGTTGCCTGTATTCCGCAAGGATGTGCTCAAGATCGAGGATCTGGCACCGGGCATGGAGCTTCAGGGAACCGTCCGCAATGTGATTGATTTCGGTGCGTTCGTCGATATTGGCATCAAGAGTGACGGATTGGTTCATATTTCGCAGCTACGCAGCGGCTTCGTCAAGCATCCGATGGATGTCGTATCCGTTGGTGATAACGTAACCGTGTGGGTGCTGAATGTAGACTTGAAAAAAGGCAGAGTCGGTCTGACGATGAAAGCTCCGGCAGAAGCGCAATCGCAGGCATAATACTCTACAAATCCGTATAACCGCCTTATTAGGGTATAACAAAAGCCGGAATTTCCGAACCACTTCGGAGACTCCGGCTTTCATTTTTCACTGCCCTGAACTTCTACCCATTGTTGGCATCAAACTCTACACCCGGTGCTTTATGATAAAAAAACCAACAGTCATTCAACAGTTTGATCTGGCGCCGGTCCTTTTTGTAAAAGGCCCGCATAAGCTGGTTGCTGAGCCATTGAGGCAAGCCAATCTCCTCCTCTGCGTTACATCTGTATGTTTAGCATATGGGGTGGGTGCCTAAAGTGTGCTTATCAATTGGATGGCTTATGAATTGAGGGTTAGACTTTGGACGCTATTTTGTAATATGCTTGGCAGGATGGAGCAAAGGAGGGGATTGGGTAAGGATGGAGTTCAAGTCCATAAGCAATTCCATGAACCATTCCATGAGCGATGAAGAGCTTCAGGAATGGGTGGAACACATTTCAATAGAGAGCTTTGGCGTACCGTTCCGCCATCGTGCCAGCTTTAATTCGCGTCTGTCTTCCACAGGCGGTCGATATTTTATGAAAAGCCATCATATTGAAATTAATCCGCATCAGCTTGCAGTCTACGGGCGGCCCGAGGTGGAAAAAATTATTAAGCATGAGCTGTGCCATTATCATTTGCATTTGCGCGGGATGGGCTACCAGCACCGAGATGCGGATTTCAAAGCATGGTTGGCCCGTGTAGGAGGGAGCAGGCATTGCCAAACTCTGCCGGGGAGAGCGGAACGGAAGCCGTTGCCCTATCGCTACAAGCTGGTGTGCGCCTCATGTAGTCAGGAATACTTGCGGAAGCGTAAAATGAACCCTCAGCGTTACCGCTGCGGCAAATGCGGAGGTAAACTTCGTCTGCTAGTACTTGACGGCACCCCCTGAATCATGGTAAATTAAAAGTACTGTATGATAATTTACAGCAATGTTCCCTGATAGCTCAGTTGGTAGAGCACTCGACTGTTAATCGAGTTGTCACAGGTTCGAGTCCTGTTCGGGGAGCCATGGAGAGGTACCCAAGTGGCTATAAGGGGACCCTCTGCTAAGGGGTTAGGCTGCGAAAGCGGTGCGAGGGTTCGAATCCCTCTCTCTCCGTTGGTTTTTCAAATCAGAAAAAGGACGCTTGTATGCATCGGATGATGCTTGCGAGCGTCTTTTTTTGTCTATATTCGATTCTGAAAATAACGAGGATCTGAAAAGTGGCACAGCATGTGAATTTTTTTGTTACAAGGTCGGCTTCGGAAGTTGATCTAGTATATTTAGAAGAGTATGAGCTACGCCATTCTCTACATTGGTCAGGGTAACTTCAGAGCAGACGGCCTTAATGTCGTCATGTGCATTGCCCATAGCGATGCCTTTACCTACCATCGTTAACATGGAAATATCGTTATAGCTATCTCCTACCGCTGCGGCTTCCTTCATGGGAATACTCAGATAATCTGCCAGATAACGCAGTGCGTTTCCTTTGGAAGCATCCTTATGCTCGACTTCGAAGTTACGGTCTGAGGAAATGACCATGTTCAGGCCGGGGAAATCCCGGTAACGCTCACGACCCCGGTTTAGCTTGTCTTGATCAAAGGAGAAGCACAGCACGTTATAAATCTCTACATCCAGCGGAATGTCTTCATACGAGGGGATACGGGTATGCCCGGTCTGTTCATATTGTTTTTCGGCTGCATGTAACAAAGTATTCAGTGAAATATCTGGATTGGCACTTAACAGGCGATCCATTTCAACAGCCAGCAGCTGATGTCCGTTTTGTGGAGAATAAATGGCGCGGTCTGTCATGACCTCATAATAAAAATCGTTCTGGCGCAGCCAGTTCAGCACTTCAAACGTTTCACTCCGATCCATAGGCGTAGAGGTTAGCTGGCGACGCTGTGCATCGTGTACGGTCGCGCCGTTCGCCCCGATGACGGGGGTGACAAGTCCTGCTTCCTCCAGCTTGATCCAGGCATCATAAGCGGCTCTACCCGTGGCAATGGTTACCTGAACATCTTGCTGCTGTGCCTTGCGGATTGCGTCCGCGTTCACCTTGCTTATTTTTCCTTCGTCGTTTAGCAGCGTTCCATCCAAATCAATCGCAAACAGTTTCATTTCTCCATCTCCTGTCTTCTTCACTATTTCTCATGCTACTTCTTCCTTTACGGAACAATAATTTCAACATCATGACGGCGAAAAACATCCAGCATGGCCGGGTCTGGCAAGCGGTCAGTGATAATGATATCCACCTCGTATAAATCGGCAAAACGGTAAGAATGGTTTTTGCCGAATTTGGAGTGATCCGCAAGAATGATCACCTGATCGGCCTGTTTCATCATTTGGTGCTTGAGCATACCGTCCTCTTCATGATTAATGCTCAGTCCATGGAGAGAAATGCCCCCGACCCCAACAAAAGCTTTGTCTACAAAATAGCGGGACAGGGTAGCGATGGCGGAAGAGCCGTAGACAAAACGGTGCTCCTTTTGCAAGCGTCCACCGAGCAGATGAATGGAAACGCCGTCCTTTTCGGAAAGAACATCAGCCTGATTGATCGAATTGGTAATGACCGAGCACTCCTGTACATGGAGTTTTTCGGCACATGCCTGCACAGTGGTGGAGGAGTCGAGAATGATGCGATCCCCGTCACGAACCATATTGGCAGCTATTTGTCCGATAATTTGTTTTTCTGCGGATACGGTGAGCAGTCTCTCTTTATAGTTTCTGGTTAATTCATGATCGAGTGTAGGCAGAAGGGCACCGCCACGGGTTCGAATAATCTTCTGGTGCTCCTCTAGCTTTACCAAATCCCGGCGGGCCGTATCTCGTGATACATTAAAAAATTCGCAAATATCATCCACCGAAATACGCTTGTGAAGCTGTAGGTAATCCACAATTTTTAGCATCCGTTCTTCTTGATACATAAAAAGCTCCTCGTGTTCAAAATGATTTCGGTATTATGTAAGTGATTATAAGTAAAATTAAGTTATTTTGCAATGTAATCTCTTCTTATGCTTCTAATAACGTGAAATAAGTGAATTTTCGTAAGTGGAAATGCGTTTTATTTTTCGGTAAACAACTTGTTTTGAATTTTTTTAAAATAAGTATTGTCAATCATTCTGCTATTTGATATACTCTTTCTTGTCGCCAAGTTGGTGTATAAAATGCGGCCCGTTGGTCAAGCGGTTAAGACACCTCCCTTTCACGGAGGTAACAGGGGTTCGATTCCCCTACGGGTCATTGTTGTCTTTATGGACTACATGTTACATGCTTAAGAGAAATTCCTGAAGTCTGATGGCGGACATCTTGGATGAACAGCATGAGCCATTAGCTCAGTTGGTAGAGCACCTGACTTTTAATCAGGGTGTCGAAGGTTCGAGTCCTTCATGGCTCACCATATATGTTTTATTATGCGGTCGTGGTGGAATGGCAGACACGCTATCTTGAGGGGGTAGTGAGCGTATGCTCGTGGAGGTTCGAGTCCTCTCGACCGCATCAATGGAATAAACGGAAAAGTCTCTCGTAGTAGAGGCTTTTTTTGTTTGTGCAGTAATGTAATAAAGTGATTATTATGAAGAAATAATGATTCCATAGTATAATATAAAGCCATAATGTTATAGAATGATAAGTATAAACTGATGAAGTGATGGTGAAAAATATGGACACTCAACTGTTAGGGAATATATCAGAAAATATTTTGGGCTTGTTTCCAATGGTGAAGAAGAAATTTTTCGCCTACGGTCCGCTCGATTTCCCATTACATTTGTCGCCTAATAACTTTCAGACATTACTGTTGCTGCGAGAAGTGCGTTTGTCTACGGTATCTGATTTGTCCAAACAGCTTAATGTCTCACGCCCCAACATGACTCCTCTGCTGGACAAGCTGGTGGAGCTTGGGTTGGCTGACCGCCAGTCGTGTGACTCGGATCGCAGAGTCGTGAATGTGGCAATTACAGAAGAAGGCGATGCTTTTTGTGAACAGGTATTTCATACCTTTTCCAATAAAATTCAAGAGAGACTGGTGCTTCTGCCAGAAGAAGATTTATTGCACTTGAGTGAAACATTGAACGAATTGAAGCAGATTCTACTTAAAATTGACAACTACACTTTGTAATGGGTGTACACGATTTTGACTGAGGGCCGCCATTTTCTTCGGAAAATAGGCGGTTTTTGTTGCATATTGTGGTATAATGAAAGCCAACATACATAATTCGGCAATTTTGGCACACGTGATCTTTGAAATGGGAACAGGGGACATGATATCGTTATTTGAAAGTCTGCTAGAGAGGAAGGAACTTCTATGCAATCTATTTACCAACGGATTGAAGAGCTTATCAAGGAACGTGGGATGACAAAAAAAGCGTTCTGTGAGCAGTTGAGTATTAGTACGGGAAATTTTGGGGACTGGAAAAGAGGAAAGACGACACCAGGCACGAATAAACTCATTGAAATCGCTTCGTTTTTTAATGCTAGTCTGGATTGGATCATGTTGGGACGCGATGTGCAGGGTGAGGCATTGAGGGAGTCGAGAGACCCTTATTTTTTTGGAGCTTTAGGGCAACTGGATTGCCAGGGGCAATCGCTTAGTGAGGCGGAAAGGGATTTTATACTTGAGTATATTGAATTTACCCGCTTTCGTAAAGAGAAAAAGCAGGAAGATTCAACTACGGAATAATCGGGTGCAGAATACTAAAGTAATGATTACCGAATAAGTATGGTTGCAGTGATGATTGAAATTTTGGGAACAGTCAAGGAAAAGTTAGGTTATCGGAGGGGATAATTTTGGGAGACCAAACGATTTATCAGCGAATTGAAGCCTTGATCAAGGATCGGGGAATGACGAAGAAGGCGTTTTGTGAAAAGCTCAAAATCAGCTCGGGGAATCTTGGAGACTGGAGAAGAGGCAAAACAACACCGGGAACGATGCATTTAATCCAGATTTCGGACTTTTTTAATGTATCGTTGGATTGGTTAATGAAAGGCGTCAAGCCGGGTGAGGGCGTACTTCAGGAGCAGAAGGCTGCTTATTTTTTTGGAGTGATGGGGCCATTGAATTGCCAGGCAGAGGATCTGGATACAGAAGAACAGAATTTCATATTAGAATATGTGGAATTTGCGAAATATCGTAAGCAAAAAGTCGAAAATGACAAAACACAGCCTGAATGATCTTCTCGCTAAAGATCACTCAGGTTGAAACCCGTAAAACGGACTGGAGGGTTCGGTTGACGAGTTTGTTTGGGTTGTCGATGTTGTAGCGTGCCGTATACTTGGGGAGACGCTCACGTCGTTGGTTTCAGAGTGGCGGCGCCTCCTTATAATCGTTATCGTCGATGTTGAGGATTGCGGCAACTTGTTTTCTGTACCTTTGTGCTTTGCGGGTGCCGTGAATCAGATTGGACAAGCGTGAAGGCGGGATATTATGCGTTTCACAAAATGTTTTCTGGTCCAGCCGAAGTTCGACAAGCCTTTGTTTGATGGCCCACCCGAGGGAGGTGACAGGCATTTTGTTGTTCAAGTGAAATCGCCCCTTACGGATTCTTGCGGAATAATTGGTGTGTTATAATAATCATCAGTAAACATGTTAGAATTAACCATCTGAAACTATGATACACGTTTATACGTGTTTTTACAATCTAAAATACGTAATTTGGATAAAAATATTACTTAATTAAGTGATCAATGGTCTGGATAATCCGTCTGGAGCCTGTTAATTGTACGAAATTGCAGTTGTATTCTGGAAAAAAAGCACTCTGTCACTAGAAAAAGTGGTGGAGTGCTTTTGTCGTTGGTGCTGGAATGGTGAAAGTAGGCATCAGGGGAATGCACGAGGCTTATAACGGGGGCGGACGAAGGAATCAGTGAATTTCACCTGCGCTGATGGCTGCTGCTCATATAGGGTGGCTGAGTAATGTAGGAGCTGGACCAATGCCTATGCAGAAGGCCGCGCTGAAATACGGTTGGCTCTGACTCAGGGACATTGTATTGCTTCCATGCGGCTAGAAGCTCGTGGGTCATTCGCTGAATAACAGGATTCTTTTCCTCATAAGGGGGATTGAGCAGCTTGAAAGCATCTTCGACGCAGAAGGACACTGCTGCAGCAAGATAGCCGTGAATGGTCTGTTCTACATCATTTCCAAGGGAAACGTTAATCCAGCTATGAACGGTAGCAAGTGTACCCATCGCATTGTATTGAATGAGTGTGGCTTCGAGTCGGTCAAATTCAAGCCAAGGGTACAAAGCTTTGGCGAGCTTGAGCAGGCGTTGGCCTGATAGGCGTGACTCTTTCACATGCTGTAGGGAAGAACGCTGGGCGTGCAGCATTTTATCAATGAGGGCGATACGCCAACCATCATTTTGCTGAACAGCGATAAAAAGGCTTTTGATAGCCATGCCATCGAGGGATGTGAACTGAGGGTGCAGATCAGTGCGGGCATAGTGCTCCAGGTCTTGCAAACAGGTTAAGCGGCCATTGCGAAACAGCTCCTCCAGCCCGTAGGAACGAGTGAAACCACCGACAGGCAGGGAAGGGTCCAACAGCAATGCGTAGTTCAGCAAACGATTGCCTTTGTGCAAGGCGATTCGCCCCCTTGGAATAGAATATTTATGTTATATTAAGTAACTCACAAAACGGATTAAGAAAAATTTTAGAGTTATTATGTAATATATATTTACACTTGTAGTACTAATATGTCAAATTAAATATTTTTATAGCTTTTACGTGTTAGTTTATTTCACTTCATAAAATATTATTGTATTTATGTTTACAAATAGAATATAAGGGAGTATAATAAATCTGTTGCCTCAAAACATTAGAATTTGCGGTCGTGGTGGAATGGCAGACACGCTATCTTGAGGGGGTAGTGGGCGTACGCCCGTGGAGGTTCGAGTCCTCTCGACCGCATTACATGCAAGACACAGCTAAAAAGCATCCTGACACGTTTTTGACGTGATTGGATGCTTTTTTGTTATATAAGCTGAACAAAAATATCCCTTTTTCCTATCCACAGGAGCAGCCATTGGGATTGGCTGCTTGTGAGAAGGTGATGAAAAAGCCTGTCAGCTTTGCTGCAAGAGCTTCTCGATGTCCCCCGCCAATTTATCCGGAGTTGTCTGTGGGGCATAGCGCTTAAATACGTTACCTTCGTGTGTAATCAAAAATTTAGTAAAATTCCATTTGATCGCTTTGGAGCCTAATACGCCCGGAGCTGTTTGGGTGAGGTAGCGAAATAAAGGGTGCGCCTGATCGCCATTGACATCTATTTTGGCAAACATCGGAAACGTAACTCCATAGTTAATCTGGCAAAACTCCGAAATGTCCTCGCTGGAGCCCGGCTCTTGCTTGGCAAACTGGTTGCTGGGAAACCCCAAGATTTCAAGACCCTGCTCATGGTATTGGTCATATAGCTCTTGTAGCGCCTTGTATTGGGGGGTTAGCCCGCATTTGCTGGCTGTATTCACGATAAGCAGCACTTTTCCTTCGTATGTGGACAACGGAAGCTCTTTCCCTTGCAGGGTTTGTGCATCATATTCATAAACGGTCATGGTTTTCCTCCTAATTTGATATTCTACAATTAAATTGTAAGAAATTTAACGAAGGGCTGCAAGTCTATAAATAGATGTAATGCGCCATCTGCTACTGTAAAATCGTATTTTGTCCAAAACGGCAAATGGCACTGCAAATGGGGCAAATAGCGGTGTTTCTCATGGTGAAAACAGGTTCAATCGGCGTTTATCAGGTACATACAGCACTTTTTCTTTCTCTTTTACAAAAAATACTCCCCATACGCCAATATTGACATGCCTCTTCATTTTCGAAAAGGGATGAAAAACCGAGATTGAAGGAGCTGGGAGAAGGATATTTATGTTGTAAGCGCTATTATTAATCTTTTATGCTCCAAAGACCGATTTATAACCCTGCAGGTGAGCTTTACAGTGTTCCTTGCGCGGGTGTATGATTCAAGACGTAATTTCAAATGAAGTGAATGAAGCAGCAACGAATTGTCTATAGCGCTGAATTTTGCAGTTGCAAAAGCGGGGGAACCAAAGGAGATCTATTCGGCTTTTAAAGGGCCGTGTGTCTCATGGGGTGAATTTTCTGGCCAAGTGCCAGAAATAGGGCGACTCTCACGTCCGAATCCGACAGCTAACCTCGTAAGCGTACAGGGAGAGGCAACAAACCGCCGTGTGCAGCCATGGTTTATTTTATCATGGTTACGTAAGAAGCCGGAGGAAAGCCTTTTTCCTTTGGCTTCTTTTTGTTGTCTTTTTATACCGGGAGAGGAGCTACTGATGGAAGGTCGGCTAATCATTGTCACTGCACCGAATGAATCGGGCAGAAATTTTGTGAAATTGCTTATGTACAAAAAACTGGCGTTTGCGGTTCTGACGAATAGCGCTCAGGAGGAACGACAGCTCAAAAAAATGGGTGTGGAGCATGTTGTGCGCATCAATACGATGCAAGCGGGGAAATGGAATTTTCCCAAAAAAGAAATTGGCTGCGTGTATTTGTTTGAGAACAGCTTGAATCTGACGTGCCGTTTTCTGCAAATATGCCGGCCGCTGACATCAGATTCGGTCTATGTCATTACACAAGGCTGTAATCCTCAAGGGATTTATCGAGGTTTGGGAGCAGACCATGTGATCTACACTTTGAATGGAGAGGTGGGTTTCCTGCTGAACGGATAGTCGCTTAGGTATGCTGGTATACATTAAAATTTGCGAATTTAGTTGTATAGCGATTTTACAAGAGTGTAAGAATGATGAATTAAGGATTGGTACGGGAGGGTATGAACATGATGGATATATACATGCTGCTCGTGATGGCTGTGAGTTACGGAGTGATACTGCTGTTTGTACGCTGGTGTGATGCGCAGACCTCCAAGGGAGGGCGAAAAGGATGATAGTTATGCTTACGCTTACTGCTATTGTATTTGTGTATTTAATCTACGCACTCCTGAATCCTGAAAAGTTCTAATCAGCTAAACAGGATCAAGCGGGCGGGGGACAGCAGATCATGAGTGAAGCATCAGAGGCAGCGGGTTTTCGCAAACGTGTGCAATCGACCGGTGCGATGAACCCGTCTGTTGTTCCAAACGCAGGAGTATTTTGGAGGAGGGAATAGATGATGGAGCTGCTGCAAATTGGAATTGTGATTGTGATATTGCTGCTCCTGGTGAAACCAGTGGGCACCTATATATATCATGTATTCTCCAACGAACCGAATCGGACGGATCGGGTGTTTGGCGGAACGGAGAAGCTGATTTATAAGGTTATAGGATTGAAAAAGCTGGAGAGCATGCGTTGGACCACGTATGTGATGAGCTTTATTGCTACGAATGTCGTGCTTGTGGCGATCAGCTATGTGCTGCTGCGCTTGCAGGGACTGCTCCCCGGTAATCCGGTGGGAAACGGCAATATGGAGGCGTCACTGGCCTTTAACACGGTGATCAGCTTTATGACCAATACGAATCTCCAGCATTATAGCGGAGAAAGCGGACTTACGTACCTGACACAGATGGCGTTTGTTACGATGATGATGTTCACTTCGGCTGCTTCCGGTTTTTCGGTTGCTGCGGCTTTTATGAGGGGATTGACGCGGCGCGGAGAAGGAATGGGCAACTTTTTTCAGGATTTTATCAAAGCGATTATACGGATTTTCCTGCCGCTGGCCTTTGTGCTTACGCTGGTGCTGGTTGGATTGAAAGTACCGCAGACGCTTCAGCCTGCGGCGGATATCACGACGCTGAGCGGAACACAGCAGCAGATTGCTTTGGGACCCGTTGCTTCGATGGAATCGATCAAGCATTTGGGTACGAACGGGGGTGGTTTCTATGGGGCCAACTCAGCGCATCCTTTTGAAAATCCAAATCCCTGGACGAATGTGCTGGAAATTTTGGCGATGTGGGTGATGCCGGCTTCGCTGCCGTATACCTTTGGACTGTTCGCCCGTAATCGCAAGCAGGGCTGGATTATTTTTAGCTCGATGATGGTACTGTTTCTCGTATTCCTATCCATTACGTACGTATCAGAGAAAACGGGTAATCCGCTGATTCAGGCACTGGGTGTGGATGCTTCTCAGGGAAGCATGGAAGGGAAAGAGGTTCGCTTTGGCATCGGACAATCGGCACTGTTCACGGCGGTGACGACGGCGGCTACCACAGGCTCGGTCAATAACATGCACGATACACTGACTCCATTGGGCGGTATGGCTGCTTTGGGTGAAATGATGCTGAACGTCATTTTCGGCGGTAAGGGTGTCGGGCTGATGAATATGCTGATGTACGCGATTCTGGGTGTGTTTATATGTGGATTGATGGTCGGCAGGACCCCGGAATTTATGGGCAGGAAGATTGAAGGCAAGGAAATGAAGCTGATCGCGATTGCCATTTTGGTACATCCGTTTCTCATTTTGGTGCCGACTGCGCTCACTTTTATGAGTCATTGGGGATACGATGCGGTCACAAATCCCGGATACCACGGGTTGACTCAGGTGATATATGAATATGCGTCATCTGCGGCTAATAACGGTTCGGGATTTGAGGGTCTTGCGGATAACAACGTATTTTGGAACACCACAACGGGTATCGTTATGTTCTTCGGACGATATGTATCGATTGTTGCACTGTTAGCTGTAGCGGCTTCGTTGAATGCCAAAGCACCGACTCCCGTGACGACGGGCACACTTCGCACGGACAACAAGCTGTTTGGGGCGATTTTAATCGGGGTTGTGCTGTTGATCGGCGCGTTGACCTTTTTGCCCGTAATCGTATTGGGGCCTGTAGCTGAATTTCTGACCATGTGAAGAAGATGAACAGGAAGAAGAAAATGAGAATGGATGAACGGGGTGCTTGATCATGAAGGAACAACGCAAACGCATGCTGGACAAAAGCATCTTGAAGCATGCGATCAAGGATAGCTTTATGAAATTAAATCCGATGATCATGATGAAAAATCCTGTCATGTTCGTTGTGGAGATCGGCACATTGGTCGTGCTGCTTATGCTGCTGTTTCCCGGTTATTTTGGAACTGGCAACGAAATGGGCTTTAATCTGGCTGTTTTTATCATCCTGTTGTTCACGTTGCTTTTTGCTAACTTTGCCGAAGCGCTAGCAGAGGGGCGGGGTAAGGCGCAGGCTGCTTCTTTGAAAAAATCCAAGCAGGACACACAAGCCAGCAAGCTTGTCGGGGATGAGATTCAGGTGGTCAGCTCGACCGAGCTGCGCAAAGGTGACATTGTGATGGTGTCCCAGGGCGAGATGATTCCGAGTGATGGTGAGGTGATTGAAGGTCTTGCTTCAGTGGATGAATCGGCGATTACGGGAGAATCAGCACCAGTGATCAAGGAATCGGGCGGTGATTTTTGCTCGGTAACCGGCGGGACGCGTGTGGTCAGTGACCGGATTAAGGTGCGGATTACAACAGAACCGGGCGAGACGTTCATTGATAAAATGATTTCGCTCGTGGAAGGCGCACAGCGGCAAAAGACGCCGAACGAGATTGCACTGAGTACTCTGTTGATCAGCTTGACGATTATTTTTCTGATCGTAGTGGTGACACTGGCACCGATTGCCCGTCATTTTAACATTGACTTGCCTGTTCCCGTGCTTATCTCATTGCTGGTTTGCCTGATTCCGACCACGATTGGAGGACTGTTGTCAGCCATCGGGATTGCCGGTATGGACCGGGTCACCCAGTTTAACGTGCTGGCGATGTCAGGCAAGGCGGTAGAAGCATCCGGGGACATCAATACGATGATTCTGGACAAAACGGGTACAATCACCTTCGGTAACCGAATGGCGAGCCAATTCGTGCCTGTAGGGGGCGTAGAGGAGACAGAGTTAGTAAAGTGGGCTGCGATGAGCTCGATGAAGGATGAGACGCCTGAGGGGCGCTCAGTGCTGGAGTTGATGCGCAAGCAGGAGTACACGCTGGATGAATCCTTGGCAGCAGGTGGGACCTTTATCGAGTTCAAGGCGGAAACCCGGATGAGTGGTCTGGATCTGGCCGATGGACGCAAGGTACGCAAGGGCGCGGTGGACTCTGTCCGACAGTGGGTATTATCGCAAAATGGCAGCGTTCCAGCCGATCTGGAGGAAAAAGCGAATCAGGTGGCCTCTGAAGGAGGTACGCCGCTGGCAGTCGCGCTGGATGATCGGATATATGGCATTATTTATTTGAAGGACACGGTGAAGCCGGGCATGAAGGAGCGGTTCGATCAGCTCCGGGAAATGGGTATCCGTACGATTATGTGTACCGGGGATAATCCGCTGACGGCTGCAACGATTGCACGGGAAGCGGGTGTGGATGATTTTGTGGCTGAAAGCAAGCCGGAGGATAAAATCGCAGTCATTCGCCGTGAGCAGGAGCTGGGCAAGCTGGTTGCCATGACCGGAGACGGCACAAATGATGCCCCTGCGCTGGCACAGGCTGACGTCGGGCTGGCCATGAACAGCGGCACGGTCGCAGCCAAGGAAGCCGCCAATATGGTGGACCTGGATTCCGATCCGTCCAAAATTATTGAGGTGGTCGCTATCGGCAAGCAGTTACTCATGACACGCGGTGCTTTGACGACATTCAGTATCGCGAACGATGTTGCCAAATATTTTGCCATTATTCCGGCGATGTTCATGCTGGCGATTCCGCAAATGAGCGCATTGAACGTGATGGGGCTTGGCTCTCCGTTGTCCGCTATTTTGTCGGCGCTGATCTTTAATGCTGTTATTATTCCGCTTCTGATCCCGCTGGCCATGAAGGGCGTGAAGTATAAGCCCATGAGCTCGGATCGTCTGCTGGGACGGAATTTGCTCATTTACGGTTTGGGCGGTATGGTGGTGCCGTTTGTTGGCATTAAAGCCATTGATTTGCTAGTGCATTTGTGGATTTAACGCAGCCTGTGAAGGTGTGCATTTTGGATACTGAATGGAAGCGGAAAGGGTGAGCAACATGAGTGGCTTTTATCGGATGATGTCTGGACGCAGATTTGCTGCGCACGAAAAAGTCGGGTCTGCAGGGCACGAGAATAACAAGCGTCCAGAGGCGGATGCTGTGCCGAATGGACAGCCGGAGAGCGAAGAGATGCGGGGAGGCGCCATTGTTGGCGTGGCCTTGCGTACCTCGGTGTTGATGATCCTCCTGTGCGGCCTCGCTTATCCGCTGGTTAGCACGGGCGTGGCACAGGTATTGTTTCCGCAGCAGGCGAACGGCAGTATGCTTCGTAATGCGGAGGGTCAGGTAGTCGGCTCCGAGCTGATCGGGCAGTCTTTTGCGAATCCGGCGTTTTTTCAGGGGCGGGTATCGAGCATTGATTATAATGGAGCTGGTTCAGGCTCCAGTAACTACGCACCGTCCAATCCGGCCTTAATACAGCGGGTCAAGGATTCGATAGCGGATTGGCAGAAAAATAATCCGGATGTACCGATCAGTCAGGTTCCGGTGGACCTGATTACGAACTCCGGCTCCGGTCTGGACCCGCATATCTCGCCGCAGGCGGCACAGGTTCAGATCCCGCGCATTAGCGGCTTGACGGGTATTGCGCAGGATAAGCTGAAGGCACTGGTGCTGGAGCAGACCGAAAGCCGTAGTGCCGGAGTGTTCGGTGAGCCACGTGTGAACGTGCTCAAGCTGAACCTCGCACTTGAAGCCCAAACGCAGGCCCAGCCTGCCAAGCGGTAAGTCTAGAGGTTGGAATAGAGTGATCAAAAAAGGTATCCCGCAGCCATTTGGGCTAGTGAGATACCTTTTTCTTGATTTTAAAGTGTTGCTTATCTCTTAATGACCTGAAATGGTTTGAACGATGAGCACCACATTCAAGATAATAATGACTGCCGTCACGATCCAGGTTAATACTTTTTGCCATGTTTTGTTCGCAAACTCACCCATGCGCTTTTTGTCACTAGTGAAAATCAGCAACGGGATGATGGCAAAGGGAAGCTGGATGGACAGAATAACCTGACTTAGTACCAGCAGCTCTTCGGCCCCTTTTTCACCCGCGATAGCTGTAACGATTACCGCTGGAATGATAGCAATGAGTCGGGTTACGAGACGGCGCAGCCAAGGCGCGAGACGAAGGCTGAGAAAGCCCTCCATGACGATTTGCCCCGCTAAGGTACCGGTTACGGTTGAATTCTGACCGGAAGCGAGCAGCGCCACCCCGAATAGGATACTCGCGAGTGTGGTTCCGAGCAATGGCGACAGCAGATAGTAAGCATCACTGATTTCCGCCACATCGGTTTTTCCAGCGGTATGGAACACGGCTGCGGCCACGATCAGAATGGCGGCATTGATAAACAGGGCGAACATGAGCGCTATACTCGAATCCCATGTGGCGAATTTGATAGCCTCCCGTTTGCCTGCTGACGTCTGCTCGAATTTACGAGTTTGTACGATGGATGAATGCAGGTACAGGTTATGGGGCATTACGGTAGCGCCCATGATACCGATGGCGATATACAACATGCTTGGATTGGTCAAAATTTGCGAGTCTGGCACAAAGCCACCTAACACGCCGCTCCATTCCGGCTGGGCTAGAATGAGATTGATGCCAAAGCAGCCGGCAATCGTGGCCATTAGTACAATGACCAGCGTTTCCAAAGCACGAAAACCTTTGTTTTGCAGTAATAAAATGAGCATGACATCGAAGGCAGTAATCAGGACACCATACAATAGCGGTATGCCGAACAGCAGCTTTAGTGCAATGGCTGAACCGATGACCTCGGCCAAATCCATGGCTGCAATAGCGATTTCGCATAGAAGCCATAAGCCGATCGCAACCGGGCGACTGTAGGCTTCACGGCACATTTGAGCCAAATCTTTACCTGTAGCAATGCCTAGCTTGCCGGATAAGGCCTGCAGCAAGATGGCCATTAGATTAGAGATCAGAATGACACTGAGCAGTGTATAGCCAAATTGCGATCCGCCCGCAATGTCTGTGGCCCAGTTGCCGGGGTCCATATAGCCGACAGCGACCATATAGCCGGGTCCGGCAAAGGCGAGGAATTTCCGAAACCACGTGCCGTCCTTCGGGACGTTCAAGGAACGATTCACTTCCGCTAGTGAAGCGATTTCCGCCAAGTTACCTTTTGTATTTTCCATACGCTTCACCTTCTTTATCATGTTGAAATATATTATTAGTGTCATAATGATTGCCTTATCCATATTGTACACCCACAATAGTTTTTGTCTAGTACAACTTTTATGTGGCCAAGCAAAAAATCCTGTTTTATGATTCATTTTGAGTGGTTCGTTTAAAATACATACAAGAAGGAAATCATCATTAACATGACGATGATCCTGGCAGAATGTGAATCATATAAGAAGGAGAGGGGAAATCATGGAAGCATTATACACAGCATCAGCAACGGTACATGGTGGAAGAGACGGTTATGTCGCTTCATCGGACGGAGTTTTAAAGCATAAACTCAGTACGCCGAAGGAACTGGGTGGCGCAGGTGGAGAGGCTACGAATCCGGAGCAATTGTTTGCGGCAGGCTATGGCGCCTGTTATGAGAGCGCACTGGCCAATGTTGCTCGCAAAGCCAAGGTAAAAGTGGACAACGTTGAGGTAACCAGCCATGTGTCCATCGGTAAAGACCCGAGCGACGGCGGCTTCCAATTGGCGGTGCGTCTGGACGTGAAAATACCGGGGATTGAACGTTCACAGGCAGAAGATTTGGCGCGTCAAGCGCATGATTTTTGTCCGTATTCCAAAGCGACTCGCGGCAATATTGATGTTGAGCTGAATGTCCTTTGAGCGGGAAGCACATTATCTCTACGCTCCAGCCGCCGATTCATCGGCGGCTTTTGCATATAGACCTTGATTCGCCGAGATCCGCTCCCATTTGACATCATCGCCAAAATTCATTAAGATGGCTTAGGTGATTCTGGTCATCAGGTACGAAACAAATTTGAAAAATACGGGTGATATGATGTCTTACAGACCGAATATTGTTAATTTCACGCTGGCTGGCAGCAACGAAAAAGAAGGGCTTTATGAGTTTAAAATGAGTTTGGCCGATGGAACGGAGTGCCGCGTTTTTTCTCAACGTAATCCGGAGTGGATCTTGACGAATATCAGTCGATTGCTAACGACGCCTTGCCCGGTATGTCATAAGGATTTTATCTGTAAGTGTATGGATAAGTTCCATGATGAGTTTTTAGAGCAAATTAAATCAAAACAGCTGTTTGAGAAAGCATTGAGCTAGTTCTCAAAACAGGTAAAAGCCTATACATTGTTAAACAAGCGTCGGATGATTTCGGCGTTTTTTTGTTTATTTCCTGGAGGTGAAATGCATTTATGAAGCAATCTGACGATGCTTATCAAAATCCTTCTCAGCAAGATTATTTAATTGTGTTGGTGGATGGTGTATGCCATTTTTGTCAGGGGGCGGCCCGCTTCATTATTAAGCGTGACCCGAAGGGGACGTTTCATTTTGGTTCCTTGCAATCCGAGCAGGGACAAAAGCTATTGCGTGCAGGAGGATTGTCAACGGATAAGCTGGATACGTTCGTACTCATTGAAGGCGGTATGTATTATACGAGGTCAACCGCAGCTCTGCGGATTGCCAGACGTCTTCGTTTTCCATATCCGCTGGCCTATGTCTTCATCCTCGTCCCCCGCTTTATACGCAATGCAGTCTATAGCTGGGTGGCACGTAACCGATACCGCTGGTTTGGCAAGGATGAGGAGGATCAATGTCAGATCCCCCCACCAGAAATGAGGCAACGATTTTTTTAACTGTTCAGGATTCAGGTTTCGGAGGAGCAGCTTCCTTATTAGCGCCCTTTTTGGAGCGATGACGACGGATCAGCCATATCACAATTGCCGTAATCAGGATCAGGCCCGCAACGGCTACATATATGATATGACGCACATTGGGTACGTTGACGGATAGCTTTAGCTCATTAGGCTCTAATGGGGCAATGTCCCAATGTAGTGTCTTCCCGTCTGCCGATACACTGTCGGCATTGCTCGCAGCGGGCTGGATCGGTAAGGAAAGGCTAAAATTAAGATCAAGTTGCCGCTCCAGTATTTTGCGTGCGAACACATTCATTTGCTCCAATTTGTCACTCAGTCCCCGAGCTTCTTCAGGAAGCATTCGTGGCAGATCGAGCTTCATCGTAAGATCATAGTTAGTTGTGAAAAAATGTGGGGTCACAGCGCGTTTAAATTCTAATCCTTCAGGTAGATTTAGACCCTGATTGGGATTTTTTCCGCTTGCACTCCAATCTCCTTGATAGTGCCCCTTGATTTGATAACCCTTTCTTCCCTGCTCAGATAGTGGCTGAACATTTAGATTGTTGTTTTGAATCCGCTTGGCCAAGCGGTCCAGCAGTCCTGGATTATCCAGCATCACCAGCGTCTGATTGTTTACACTGAACGAAGCATCCATATCCACACTTTGGTCCAAATGAACATCTACATGGACGTCCCCCCGTGCACAGGAAGTGAGAGGGATCAGACAGCACAGCAGCACAAAAATGAGCAGCATTTTCCGTGTTCGATGTTGTTGATGCTTGTCCCGGTAAGGGTCGTATCCTGTTTGCTCTATGATCTTCACCTTCTTTATATATGTTCTTTCATTTAACGATTGGATATCTTCTATATATTACACATTCGGAGAGCTAAAATCGAACGAACTGACAGGATAAATAGATTTTTATATTTAAAATGTTTCCTTGGGGAAACATTTTAGTGTATACTCTAAAATATAGTATTAGGAAAAAATAATTGACATCATGAAATAGTTTGTCCCAAATACATATAAATAGAGGAGGATGTTGAAACATGAATAAACGGTTTAAGGCGGCTGTACCGCGTCGGGCTTTGATCGCAGGAACATTGTTCCTGGTTTTAGTTGCAGCAAGTGCATGCACTGATGGTAAGAGGGCGGAGCAGGGAGCTGCCGGGGAGGCGGGGCAAAAAATAAAGGCCACAGCTACTATTGGCATGATTTCTGATATCGTCGGCAGGGTAGGCGGTAATCATGTGGAGATCACAGGCATTATGAGATCAGGCGTTGACCCGCATTTGTACAAGGCTTCTCAGGGAGATATGCGCAAACTGGATCAGGCAGATATTATTTTTTATAACGGGTTGCATCTGGAAGGGAAAATGCAGGACATTTTGGAGAAGATCGGTAAGCAAAAGCCTGTCGTACCTGTGTCCAAAAATATAGCTCAGGATCAGTTGCGCTCAGGTAGCCCGGAAATGGGGTCGGACCATGATCCGCATATCTGGTTTAACGTACAAAACTGGATGTCTGCGGTAGCAACCGTCAGAGATGAATTGTCGACGCTGGATGCTGCTCATGCGGAGGATTATAAGGCGAATGCAGAAGCTTATCTCGCTGAACTGCGGAAGCTGGATGATTACACGAGGGAGCAGATTGCCAGCATACCGGAAGCCCAGCGCGTGCTCGTCACGGCCCATGATGCTTTTGGCTATTTCGGAGATGCCTACGGCATTCAAGTGAAAGGGCTTCAAGGAATGAGTACAGAATCAGAAGCGGGCTCTCAGGATGTGACCAAGCTGCGTGATTATTTGGTTGAACATAAAATCAAGGCCATATTCGTAGAATCCAGCGTTCCGAGAAAGGCCATAGATGCGGTCATTCAGGGAGCGGCTCAACAGGGGCATACGATCAAGATTGGCGGGGAGCTGTATTCGGATGCGATGGGTGAAGAAGGCACGGAAGACGGTACGTATATTGGAATGGTCAAGCATAACGTCAATACGATTGTTAAAGCTCTTAATTAAAGGAGGAGGAAACATATGAGGCATTCACCGCTTGTGGTTCATGATTTATCTGTAGCTTATCAAAAAAAGCCCGTTCTGCTTGACGTTTCCTTCGAGGTGCCGGAGGGCAAGCTGATTGGTATTATCGGTCCAAACGGGGCCGGAAAGTCCACGCTGATCAAGGCTGCGCTGGGACTAATACCGAAGCTCAGGGGCGAGGTGCTGGTTTACGGCAAGCCTTATAAACAGCAGCTACTCAAGGTTGGTTATGTGCCGCAACGTGAGTCGGTAGATTGGGACTTTCCGACGAATGCGCTGGATGTGGTCATGATGGGACGATACGGCAGACTTGGCTGGTTCAAGCGGCCGGGAGCCGCTGATCGTCAGGCAGCGCTGGAGAGTCTGGACAAGGTGGGAATGAGCGACTATGCGGACAGGCAGATCAGTCAGTTATCTGGTGGGCAGCAGCAACGTGTTTTTTTGGCCAGAGCACTTGCGCAGGACGCTCAGCTTTATTTTATGGATGAACCGTTTGTAGGTGTAGACGCTGCAACAGAAAAAGCTATTATTTCATTGCTCACAGACCTGAAGCGGCAAGGAAAAACCGTACTTGTCGTTCATCATGATTTGTCTACGGTCACAGATTATTTTGATCAGGTCATGCTGCTGAACGGGCATCTGATGGCGTTCGGAGAGACGGCAGATATTTTCACCGAGGAAAATCTGCAACGTACATATGGCGGACGTCTGAGTATACTCAAAACAGGCCCGGATTCCGGCACGATACTCGGAGTGAGGTGAGCGGTATGACAAGCTTGGCTACGCTTTTGACCGATCCGAATATGCAGTGGATTTTGCTGGGCTGCATCTTGCTCGGTTTAAGCAGCGGCGTGATTGGCAGCTTTATGTATTTGCGCAAGCAGTCGCTTATGGGGGATGCTTTGGCACATGCGGCTTTGCCGGGGGTATGTGTAGCGTTTATGATAACGGGCACAAAATCCGTGTTTGGATTTATGATCGGGGCCGCCATTGCAGGCATTGTTGCGACCTTTGCCATCAGTGCGCTGACGCGGTACTCACGAATCAAAAACGATTCGGCAATTGCAGCCGTGCTGTCTGTATTTTTCGGCTTTGGCATTATGCTCTTGACGGAAATCCAGCACAGTGGGGCGGGGAATCAGAGCGGATTGGATAAGTTCCTGTTTGGTCAGGCAGCGGCGATGGTATTATCTGATGTCTACACGATGGCGACTATTTCGGTGGTGCTGATCGGGGTCTGTATACTGTTCTTCAAGGAATTTAAGCTGCTTAGCTTTGATCCCGGCTTTGCCCGTGGACTTGGTTTTCCCGCAGGTTTGCTGGATAAGCTGTTGATGCTGCTGATTGTTATTGCGGTGGTTGCCGGTATTCAGGCGGTGGGTGTCATCATGATGGCGGCCTTGTTGATTACACCCGCAGTGTCTGCAAGATACTGGACGGAGAAGCTGGGGATCATGGTGTGTCTGTCGGGCTTGTTTGGGGCTATAGCGGGCTTCGGTGGAACGGTCATTAGTTCTCTGGGACAAAATCTGCCCACAGGGCCGTTGTGTGTGCTGTGTGCGACTGTCGTGTTCGGGGTGAGTCTGGTTTTTGCACCACAGCGTGGATTGATTTCCAAGGCTATCGTTCGGTTGAACGCCAAAAAGAATCTGGAGCTGGCAGCTGCAACACAGCCAGGAATGGAGCGTGCCCTGTGAGTACATTTTATGTGATCTTGACTGGAATGTTAGTGGCAGGGGGATGCAGCATTGTCGGCTGTTTTCTCGTGCTACGAAAAATGGCCATGATTGGTGATGCCATCAGCCATGCCGTGTTGCCGGGGATTGTCATTGCCTTTTTGATCAGCGGGTCCAGGGATTCGGTGTGGATGATGTTTGGTGCAGCGGTATTGGGACTCCTGACGGTGTATCTGATTCAGCTGTTCCAACAAAGTGGTCTGCAAAGTGACGCCGCCATTGGTGTGGTGTTTACGACACTGTTTGCCATAGGTGTTCTGCTGGTTAGTGTGTTTGCTTCCAATGTCCATCTGGATATGGATCACGTGCTATATGGTGAGATTGCATATGTGCCATGGAATACGCTGGAGATAGCCGGCGTAGATGTCGGTCCGAGAGCGCTTTGGATTACGGGTGCGATGTTCTTGATTAATTTGCTCGTGGTAGGAGTGTTTTTCAAGCAATTTAAAATCACTTCCTTTGATCCCGCACTGGCGGCTTCGCTAGGTATTCCGGTTGTTTTTTTTCACTATCTGCTGATGAGTCTCGTCTCGCTTACGACAGTGGCATCGTTTGAGAGCGTGGGTGCGATTCTGGTGGTAGGAATGCTCGTGGTACCGCCTCTTACGGCTTATCTGCTGACGGAGAAGTTATCCCGTATGATTGTGTACAGCGTCGGGTTGGGGGCGATCAGTTCGGTAGCAGGCTTTTACATAGCAAGTGTACTGGATGCCTCTATTGCCGCATGTATGCTGTGTGTATCAGGTTTGCTGTTGCTGTTGGCCTTTCTCTTTTCCCCGTTCCATGGGGTGGTGTGGCAAAAGTTGTTCCAGCAACGAGGACTGGTTCGTGAAGACAGCAAGTAATTCACAGAAAGCGATCATCTATGAGTGCCTAAAATAGCGTGCAGACAGGTAGAAAATGCCTGAGTGCGCGTTTTTTTGCGCGTATGCTGCCCTGTGTGACTTATTTTGCGCAAGCTGGAGCGGATCGTCTTGAATTGTTGGGGACACGGGAGTACATTCATTACAGCGATACGAGAACGGACGGAACGATCTGTCACGTTGCAGGGAGGTACAAAGATGGAGAGCTTTAAACGTAAATCGCCAGAGGAAATATTGGATTCCATTAACAAATTGCATCGGGGCAGACTCAAAATATACATTGGAGCGGTTAGTGGGTCAGGCAAAACGTATCATATGCTTCAGGAAGGACAATCGCTTCAGCATGAAGGTATCGACGTTGTAATTTGTGCAGTATCGACTATGCAGCGGCGCGAGACGGTGGAGCAGGTGGGCACACTGGAGCGGGTGCCCAGTATCCATTGGGTTCAGGATGGGGCAGAGCAGAAGGATTTGAATCTGAAAGCACTGGAGGAACGCAATCCCGAGGTGGTGCTGGTGGACCATTTGGCACATCGCAACCGGGAAGGCGCCCCATTTCCAACCCGGCTGGAGGATATTCAATATCTGCTGGAGCTGGGGATTAGCGTCATTACGACGGTCAATGTCTATGAACTGGAAGGGATTACGGAATGGGTTTATCAGCTAACAGGGATAGAGGCAGAATATACGGTTCCTATCGACACACTGGAACTGGCGGATGAAATTCGTTTGATTGATGTCACACCCGAAACGATTTTGGAACGGCTGGCGAAAGGGTACATGCATACGCCCAATCCTGAGATGTTTCATCGGGGGAATCTGGGTAAGCTGCGTGAGCTGGCTCTGCGATTGGTAGCGGAGGATGTAAACGATTCGCTGGAGCGGCATCGGGAGGAATTGGGTTTGCACGGGGCGTCAGGAGCCGCAGAGCGTATTTTGGTGCCTGTCCAGTATCACTGGAACGGGTCCATTTATGTACGCAGGGGGGAGCAGGTGGCCAAGCGGCTGGGCGGAGATATGCTGGTGGCCTCCTTTGTCGATCCGAAGCGCAAGCTGTCCAAGGAATCGGCGGCCTTCAAGCGCTCAATTGTGCAGCTGGTTGACAAGGTAGGATCGGAATTTGAAGAAATCCCGCTCATTTCCCGCAGAAGATTGCCTCGGCAGCTTATCCATTATGCGGTGGCGCGTAATGTTACCCGGATCGTTATGGGACATTCCCGGCAGACCCGGTGGCAGGAGCTGGTTAGAGGTTCGCTGGTAAACGGGATTTTTAAGCGGATGAAAAATATGGACCTGCTGCTTATTGCTGACCGCGCCGAGCAGGAGGGTGAACGTATTTTGCCGACGATGAGGCAGGAAGAAGACAATGATCCATACCATCGTCTGAGCGACGAGGAAGCGCAGGCTGAGGCTGCCAAAATCCGGCGTGGCAAGCTCAAGGTATATATTGGTGCCGCTCCCGGTGTCGGCAAGACGTACACGATGCTCAGAGAGGGAAATGATCTGCTGACAAGTGGGATTGATGTAGTTATCGGACTGCTGGAAACGCATGGAAGGGCGGAAACGCTGGCACAAGTAGGCTCGCTGGATACCGTTTCCCGCCAGATTATCGAGCGTCATGGCGTATATTTGGAGGAAATGGACACGGAAGCGATTCTCAAGCGTAATCCCGAGGTGGTCCTTATTGATGAGCTGGCACATACCAATGTTCCCGGCAGTTCGAGATCCAAACGCTATGAGGATGTATTGACGATTTTGGATCAAGGAATTTCTGTCATTTCTACAATGAATGTACAGCACCTGGAAAGCCTGAATGATGCGGTCGAGCAGATTACCGGCATTCGGGTGAGAGAGACCGTTCCCGACCGTATGATGCGGCTGGCCGATGAGGTACAGCTCATTGATGTGGCTCCCAAATCGTTGCAGCAGCGTATGCGTGATGGCAAAATATACGATCCTACCAAAGTGGAGCAGGCGCTTAGCCATTTTTTTAAATTAGGTAATCTGATTGCCCTGCGGGAGCTTGCTTTGCGGGAATTGGCAGATGATGTAGACGAACGGCTGGAATCCTGGGATCGGCACGAATCGCTTAGAGGGCCGTGGCGTAGAGAGGAAGTAATCTTCGTAGGGGTTACGCTCAGTAATAATGCTGAAAGACTGATTCGACGCGGCTTTCGTATTGCTTTTCGTCTGAAGGCGGTGTGGATCGTGACCTATGTTCATGTCGGTATAAGCATTCCGGAGAAGCTAAATTCCCGGGTGGAACAGTTGAAAATGCTAACCCACCGTCTGGGAGGAACCTTCGAAATCCGGCTTGTTTCCAGTCGGAGAGAGATTGCTGACATATTAATTACTCCGGTGGAAGGGTATACGGGTACGCAGTTAATTGTGGGGCAGTCTTCCAGAAGCAGCCGTTGGGGAAAGGATGCGGTCGTTCCGCAAATTCTTCGTCAAGCGCGTCATATGGACGTTCTGATCGTGGCGGACTATGACCCGGACATCAAGCTGGAGGAGGGGGATTGAATCGCCCAATCCTTTTATAAATAGTCAAATGCTGGTTTCCGGTTGTTCAGTGCTTTCATAGTATATTCTATCTCAAAGAATTGGAGGCGAATTTGAATATGTTTAAACATCATCCGCGTCATTGTCATTTTCCTAAGCCCAAAAAACGTTTCTTTAAGAAGATTATCAAAACAACGGTGTTTACAATTAAATTTGTACCTAAAGTTAAACGTCGTCATTTCATTCATGAAGAATGTGGTTTTCTGAAAGAACATCACCATCACCACCGGAAACATCGTCATCATCGTCACCATCACTGTCATCGTCCATGTCATCACAAATTCTACTAAGATTAAGGCAATGGAGGCGGGCTTGAATGCCCGCCTTTTACTACATAAGGGTTGTGAAGAAATTCTAGCATAAAAAATGCTTGCTCTAAAATAGGCGCTGTGCTATTCTACCAGTAAATAGATTGGACGTGACGGAAGCACCGTTCACCAACCGTATGTACTTCGTGTACTTACGGATGGGTGAACGGTGCTTTTTTGCGTTGTTGTTTTGGGGAGGGGATGAGCGTCATGATTCCGGTAAAAGTAGTGCTGGCTGTAGAAAGCCGGGATTATATTGAGCCACTGCTGAATTATGTACATGGAAGCGAGTACGCCAGGAGGCTGAGGGTAACGGCATTTTCGCAGCCGGAGGCATTTCGCCAATACATGATGGAAACCGCTGGAATGAAAAAGTCGGATGTTGTAGTGGGTGAAGCCGCTTTTTTGAGTCTGTGGACAGATCGGGAGGCTTCTGATATTCCTTGTCTGGTGCTACATGAGGGAGAACAGGTGAGCGAATACGGACAACCTTTATTAAAATATCAGCCCTTGTCTGAACTGGTGGGCTTTATTTTGGAAACGGCGAGACAGCGGACAAGTGGGCGGCAGATCGTAAACAGCCGGGAAGGCGGAATGATTATTGGCATGGTTGCAGCCTCCGGTGGACTGGGCAAGACAACGGCCGCGCTCAATATATCCAAGCAGCTGGGAAATGAGGGGTATTCGGTTTTTTATTTGAATTTGGAAACGGTGGATTCAAGTTCGTTGTTCACGGGTTCCGGCAGTTCTAGTGGAGCAGAAGGAGAGGGGCTGTCCAGACTGCTTTATGATCTCAAGGCGATGAGACATGACGGAAATCCCTTATCTGTCGCTTCGTATTGTGTGCGCCGTTCTGAAATTCAGGCCGACACCTTTCAACCTGTCGATAACCGCAAGGAACTGATAGACATGACCTGTGATGAAGCGGTAGAGCTGATTCGGACGATTGCCGAAAGTGGACAGTATGATGTCATAATCGTAGATGGCGAGTCTGAAAATAGTGATCGGGCTCAAGCTGTGCTTAAAGCCAGTCATAGGCTGATTTGGCTGCTGGCAGACGACTTAATGAGCATGCACAAATGCGGGCTATGGCTGGATGTTCTGGAAGCCACACAGCCGGAAGGATTTGAAGCCATGCTGACCAAAACCCGCTTTGTGGTAAACCGTTATATGGGAACTATGACCAACTCGTTACCTCGGGATTTTATGGAGCTGAGCGGGGCGTTGCCTTACATTCCTTCATGGAAGCAGATGCAGCATCGTGAGCTGCTGCTTAGTTCGCCGATTTATCAGCGGGAAATTCGCCAGCTGTGCCGCGAACTGCTGAATGTGGAGACTGTAACACAGCCGCCCGCCGCTTGGGCTTAAAGGGGGCCGATGAACATGAATGAAGAACGGTTTCGTGCACTACGAGCGGATATTCGTGGAGGTCTGGACGTCACATCCTCAGTAGGGGATGCAGAGTTAGTGCGGCATATTGAAAATCGAATTTTGCATGACACAGAGCTGGCAGGTTTGACCTCCAGAGAAAAGCATGCGCTGGTCCGCAAAGTTTTTAATTCCTTCCGTGGGCTGGATGTGCTCCAGCCATTGATTGATGACCCCACGGTTACGGAAATTATGATTAACAGTCACCGCGAAATTTTTGTGGAGCGGGCGGGCGAGGTGATCCAGGCACCCGATCAATTTGAATCCCGTGAGCGACTGGAGGATTTGATCCAGACGATTGTAGCTGGGGTGAACCGGATTGTGAATGAGTCTTCACCGATTGTCGACGCCAGGTTGAAGGACGGGTCACGTGTAAATATTGTGCTACCGCCAGTCGCTCTCAAGGGGCCGACGATGACGATTCGGAAGTTTCCCGAGCGTCCGATGACGATGGATGATTTGATACGAATGGGGGCACTGGATGCAGAAGCCGCCCATATGCTCAAGGACTTGGTACGCAGCAAGTACAACATTTTTATAAGTGGGGGTACGGGTTCTGGTAAAACCACCTTTCTGAATGCACTATCCCAGTTTATCCCGCCGTCGGAACGGATTATTACGATTGAAGATTCCGCAGAGCTGCAAATTGTAACCGTCCCTAATCTGGTTTCCATGGAAACACGGAATGCCAACACCGAGGGTAAGGGCGAAATCACGATTCGTGATCTGATTCGTTCCTCCCTGCGTATGCGGCCCAATCGCATTGTGGTGGGTGAGGTCAGGGGGAGTGAGGCTTTGGATATGCTGCAAGCAATGAATACAGGACATGATGGGTCGTTATCGACGGGGCACGCGAATAATATCCGTGATATGGTCAGCAGATTGGAAACGATGGTACTGGGAGGGGCTGATCTTCCGCTTGATGTGGTGCGGCAACAGATCAGCTCGGCCATTGATATATTCGTGCATCTGTCACGATTGCGTGACAAATCCAGACGGGTGCTGGAAATTAGCGAGGTAACTGGCTTTGAAAATGGTGAAGTGGTGCTCAATCCGCTCTATCGTTTTCAGGAGCGGGGTGAAAGTAAAGGACGCATCGTCGGAGTGCTGGAGCGTTGCGGTGAAGGTCTGCAACATACGCTGAAGCTGCAAATGGCCGGGATGAAGCCGGAAAGCTGGAGCAGGGGGGAAGCGTCGGTATGAAGCCAGGAAAAGCGGCTGTGAAGCCGGAGCAAGTATCCCGTCAGGCTACTTCCCTGCCAGACTACACGGTATATACACTGTCACCTGTGCAAAAAAGCCTGTGTATCCTCTTTAGTGGCGTGCTATTCGCGATGATCGGCTATCTTTTTTATCATCAATGGATATTGTCGTTGCTGTGCGCTGCTGGGGCTTTGGTGACGCCTCGTTATTTTCGGCAGTTTTTGCTGCAACGGCGCAGGTCGGCGCTAAGCATTCAATTCAAGCAGGCTTTATATTCGCTCTCGTCTTCCCTTTCCGCGGGAAGGTCGGTGGAGAACGGCTTTCGTGAGGCGGTGGAGGATTTGAGGCTGCTTAGCCCGGATGGAGATCATGATCTGATTTTTGAATTTAACATTATTACAGCCTATCTGGAAATTGGACAACCCGTGGAGACAGCTCTGCAGGATTTTGCTCATCGGGCGCAGATGGAGGATATTACGAATTTTGCGGACGTGTTTGCAGCTTGCAAACGAACCGGGGGTGATCTGGTGGAGGTCGTACGACGGGCTTCAAGTGTTATAGGGGAGAAGCTGGAAATTCAGCAAGAGATCGGTGTGATGATCGCGCAGAAACGTTTTGAATCGAGAGTTATGTTTGCGGCGCCTTTTTTGTTTGTACTGTTTATGACCATGACTGCGGGAGATTACATGATGCCGTTATACAGCGGGACAGGTATGATTTTGTCTACCTTTTGCCTATTGGTGCTTGGTGGATGCCTCGTATGGATTAACCACATTATGAAAATTGAGGTGTAAGGAGAGATAGGCGTGGTGATGTTGGTTTGTCTGGTCATGCTGGTTCTGCAAGTGGGAGGTTGGGTGGTGCTGAACCGGATATATGGTGCTAAGTATGCGTGCTTTCGTCATATGAAACTGGAAGGACTGCGGCTGCAAAGGCTCTCGGTTCCTTTCGTACACATGATCCATGCTTCACGTGCCGCCCAAAGACTGCCTTTGCTGATGTTCAAGCTACAGCGCTCGGTACAAAAGCTGTACGGTATGCGCAACAGTGGGGAAAAAACGATGCTTTTTCTGGCCGAAATGGTGGGTTACGGATACATGATGGCGGCTGGTGGAGCTTTAATATCGCTCATGATGGGCGGGGATACGACCGGGCTAGTGCTCGGATTGGGGCTGGGTATTCTGGTGCCCATCGCGTTGGTCAAGGATTTGCACGGGAAGGTACAGAAGCGGGATCAGCAAATTTTAATGGAGTTACCTGAATTGCTGAGTAAAATCATGCTTTTGGTCGGTGCAGGCGAGACGGTACAGCGGGCATTGCTTCATTGCGTGGAGCGCAAAGGGGCGGATACGGTACATCCGTTGTATCGGGAGCTGCGTCAGACGGTGGGGGAATGGGAAAGTGGCTATTCCTTTCAACAGGCATTTGAGCATTTGAGCAAGCGCTGCGGCATTCAGGAAATGACGGTGTTTACGACAACGGTGTTGCTGAATATGAGACGCGGCGGAAGCGATTTTGTGATGGCTTTACGTGAGTTGTCCCAGACATTATGGAGCAAGCGGACTTCAATTAGCCGCACAAGAGGAGAGCAGGCTTCATCTAAGCTGGTATTTCCGATGGCGCTGATTTTGCTAACGGTTATTGTGCTTGTGGGTGCTCCCGCTTTAATGATGATGAATATGTAGGAGGAATACAACGATGATGACATTAGTAACAGGCAGTATTCGTAAATTGTACAAGGATGAGGACGGTTTGGGTACGTTGGAAATGATTTTGATTATCGCGATTCTGATTGCGGTGGCGATTATTTTCAAGGATCAGATCAAGAAGATTGTAGAAGGTCTGTTGAAAAAAGCGGATAAAAAGAGTAACGACTTCATGGATTCATAATGCTGCGCAAATTGGCACACAAAGAGGAAGGGAGCTTCTCATTGGAAGCTTCCCTCGTCTTTCCCATACTGTTGCTGGTCATTTTTGTGATGTTATTTTTTTGCCTGTACATATATCAAAAATCCATCTTGGCGCAGGTCGCTTCTACGGCTTCGGAACGAGCCGCTTATAGCTGGGATAACAGCTTCAAGGAACCGCGTACAGGCGCATTCACCCAAGGACAACGAGATTCGCTTTATTGGCGCTTGAAGGATGATGCCATGCTGGGTGTTTTGTTTGGGTGGGCTGCCAATAATCAGGTAAGTGTGCAGGTGCCTGGTGGCGGTGGAGGAGGCGATTTGCCCGCTCAGAAGCTGTCCCATGTCGAGAGTGGCATGCCTGCCGGTATGCAGGGACAGATGACATATGAGAACAGCCTGATCAGCCGTAAGGTGACGACAGAGCTGAATAAAATAGTGAAAGTGCCTTTGCTGAATCAGTTTCTGGATCAGACGGATTTGCAGGGAACAATGAGCTCGGGTGTGGTAGAGCCTGTGGAATGGATTCGTACGGTAGAGCTGGTTCGATATTACGGAGCAAAATTTATGGGCAGAGGCTCAGGTGAAAAGATAAATCCGGCAGTTGCAGGACAAGTATTAACGCAATATGGACAGAACGGTCCGTAAGAAGCGGAGAACACGAATGGACTGGAAGGGAGGAAGCGAGTGTTTGGAAAAGGACGTAATGCACAGGATGGTGAGTCAGGTGCCGTCACGGTTTTTTTGATTCTGATTTTAGCGGTCATGTTTGGCTTTATTGCTGTTTTTATTGATTATGCGCGAATTGCTGCATTACATGTGCAAACTGAACGGTTGACCCATGCGGCGGTTCGTTCAGTGATGTCTGCCTATGATCCGGCATTACAACAGGATTACGGTCTGTTTGCCTATGGTGAGAGCAGCGGAGAGCAAATTATGGTCAAAGTACTGAACGACAGCGCCAAGCGCACGCCGCGTGCAGACACACTGCCACTTATGAACACGAAGCTGGATTCAAGCTCTTTGCACATGGAAAGAGAGCTTGGTAAATATGCCATATTTAATGAGCAGGTTCGTGAGGAAATGAAGTATAAAGCGCCTGTCGATTTTACAGTGGAAGTGCTTGAAAAGCTGAAGCCGCTCTCTCAGAATATGAAAGAGGCTTCCCATACGGTTGATTTGCTGAAACGATTGCAAAAGCTGTATGACAAACGCGAGTCCAAGCTGGATGACATGCTGGAGAAGCAGCGTGAGGCAGGAGCTAATATGGAAGAGGTTCGCAAACGGATCATTAAACAGAGGGGTGCGTATATCCCCAATCAGTATATTTGGGATTCGCTTGAGGTTGTAGCCGATATTGCCGCCCAATATAAGCATTACGTGCATGTGTATGAGGATAATAAAAAGAGTGTAGACGACGTTAAAATCATGCAGATCGAGAAATATGCGAGCAGGGCGAGATCGGCACTTGGTCGTCTGGGCCAAGCCATGACCAAGGCAGGAAAAGAACATGATGAGCTGCTTGTAGAGGCTAAGGAGCCGCTGAATGAAGCCAGGCAGATTAACGAAGAGATGCGTCAAGTCATTGCTCAATATAAACAGAGGGCTGCCAATGCAGGGTATGATGAGGTTTCCGCAGCCCCTACTCCGAGTGGAGGGAGCTCCAGTGCTGATCCGTCTGTAGGAAGCGCAAGGCAGAAGGCCGACGACTTATTGGTTCCTGATAAGGAATTTGATCAGATGGAAGCGGCTATAGAAAAGCAACGAATAGCTATTCATACGGTTAACAACAGATTATCGAGTATGATCCGTACGCTATCCTTTTATACAGATCCGAATCTCAATACAGATATGTTCAGACAAGAAGTGATCTCAACGCTCAAGGAAATGGATCAATATTTGAATGCATATGCCTGGTCAGGACCTTCTAGTGTACTCGATGGTGAAGCCAGAGCAATGGACACGCGACGTGGACCTGATAAAGAACGCAAAAAAATGGAAAAAGAGGCGAAGAGCAAGCTCAAGCAAGCCTATCAGATCATTGAAATGCTTTCCAAAGGTACACAAAGTGCCGGACCATTTCAAAAGTTGGAGCAGTATTACAATGAAAGTATCTCTTTTAACCAGTCTGCATCCAGCTCGTCTGTATCCGCTGATTTGTCCTATGATACCTATGATGCGGCAGGAGCTTCCATGGACAGTATGGATGGTCTATACGGGGCGGCATCCGGCTTGCTGACGCAACTAGGGGATGAATTTTTCCAGAATGAATATGCGCTTTCTTACTTTAATCACGTGGATTTTAGCCGATTTGGCAGTTTAGGCGGATCAGGTGGGAGGGTGGGGAATACAGCGCAAATTTTGGGGGATCAACTGGAGCTGAATAATCAGGAGGTCGAGTACATTTTGTACGGTTTCCATAATCCTACCGGAAATCTGGCCTCCGCTTATGGCGAGATTTTTGCTATGAGGCTGGCCATTCGCACGATGGAGGGTTTGGTCAAAAATAGCTCCAAGGGCAATCCGTTGGTTGTTTTGGCGGCAGCTCTTTTATATGGGGTAGAGAAGGCGATTGAAGATATGATTATGCTGGCTCAGAAGGGGTATGTGCCTCTGTCTGATTTTCTGAAATTTCGAATGACGTACAAGGATCATTTGAGATTGTTCCTCATGCTCCATAGCAATAATGAACGAAAAATGTCCCGTATGCTGGCATTGATCCGCCTGAATACAGATGTCAATCCTGCTGAACGGCAAACGTATGCAAGGGGCGAGGTTAAGAACGGGATGAGGCTGTTGTTTTTACCTGGGGTGATGAAGATGCTGGGCCTGGCCTCAGAGGAAGGCGAAAGCATTAAGGGAAGTGTGTACTATGTTACGAAAACAGCGCATTTTTCTTATTAATCGGTATTTACAGCGGATTGGTGGACGGAGTCGCCGTGAACAAGGAAGTATCGTTTTAGAGGCGTCGCTAGTGTTGCCGTTGTTTCTATTTTTTATTATTTTTCTAATTTATATGGTACAGATGACGCTGGTATCTACGGCCTTGCAGACCACCGCTTCAGAAGCGGTTAAACAGGTTTCGGCTAAAATCTATCCGGTGTCTCTGGCGGTGGATGCGGCGTCTGCGAAAATAGATGCAGTCCGCCAGCCGCTGGATGAGCTGCCCAAGTTATCTGTGAGTGAATATGCAAGCCAATTCGCTGCCCAACTGCCACCTCCCATCGGTGATTGGGTGGAAAGCGCTGTGCAGGGGGGAAAAAAGCCCATGGAGGAGCTACGTGGGCGCTTGACAGAAGCCGCGCTTGATCCTGTTCTAAAGCCGCTGTTAAAGCCTTTTATAGAGGAAAGCATTTTGGAGTATGACCGTATACATGTAACGAGCGTACATGTGCCGTCTCTTACGGGAACTAAGGACCCTTATTTTAGGGTGGAACTGTCTTATGAGCTGCCGATGAAGGTTCCTTTTCTGTATCGTAGCATTGTACTCCAGACAGCGGCAGAGGAACGTCTCTGGATCGGTGATACGGGAGAGGGAGCAGGTACAGGAGATGCTACAGCAGCTAACAATGCCCAGAGCTCCATACAGTTGCTTGCCAAGCCTGAGCCTGCCGTGAAGGGTGTATATAACTTGATCAAGGCCAAAGTGGAACCCGGAACGTCAGCTAATCTTTCTGTACTTTATAAGTCGGGCCAAAGCACGGCTCAACACTTGGGCTGGACCTCTGCCGATGCGGACGGGATTATTGAATGGAACTGGTTTGTAGGTACAAACACGACACCCGGTCAATGGAGCTTTGTGATCGAAACGGACGATGGACAACGTATCGAGGTTCCATTTTCGGTAGAGAAGACGACCGACGGGGAGAGGAACACGGATGGTTCTCCATAGCACTTTTATATGGAACGATGCGAATAGATAGAGAAAATAACGATGGAAAAGGTTTGAAACGCTTCGTGCTTATCATTAAGGGGGAATTGCATTGACGTGGATGTATATCGTATGTGGTGTTTTGCTGGCGATTGCGCTGGTCACGGATTTACGTAGTATGAAAATTCCTAACAAGCTTACGCTGCCCGGCATGGCGATGGGCTTGCTGTTTAATACGATGTTTGGGGGCTGGCATGGATTTTTATTTGCAGCGGCTGGGTTGGGGACGGGATTTGGCTTCATGTTGATTCTGTACTGGATGGGAGCTGTAGGTGCTGGCGATGTGAAGCTGTTTGGCTTGATCGGAGCATGGACGGGTGCGGCTTTTGCATGGCAGTCGGCTCTCTATTCGATTTTTTTCGCGGGTATTATTGGTTTGGTGATCCTGCTGTGGAGACGGGAAACCATGATGAGATTGCGGCGTGTGGCTTTTAATCTGGGAGGATTCTTTCTGTTTCGCAGCGGCAAGGCGCTGACGAACGGGAGAGAGGCACACCTCAGGTTTCCTTTTATGACCGCCGTCATTCCGGGAGCGATCAGTGCTTATCTTTATTTTTTGCCATAACTTACGCAGTTAGGTAAATATGATGGTACTCACGGGAATCGGGAAAATGCTAAGGAGGTCATGAATTGTTTGGTTTAAGCAGGGATTTTGCCCGCAACGGCGGGACATTTATGATTTTGAACAAGGAAGGCGGGCTTAAGACCGATGATTTAAACTCCGTGCAAACTGGAATGATGACTGGCAATCGGATTCCCGGTCTTCTGGAGCTAAGAATCAAGGATGTCGATTTTCAGGTGGAGCTGCACTACGATATTTCGGGTCAACGTATGCTGTCTCAGATATGGAAGGGAGGGGGAGTGTCGACTTCCGATTTCTACCGGATTCTTTTTGAAGTGGCGGATGCCCTCCATCGTAGTCCACAGTATATGCTGGATATGCGCCAATTTATTTTGCATGAGGATTATATCTTTATGAGCGGTTCAGGCTCAAGGGAAAACGTCGGTTTAACCTATGTTCCTTTGCAGGGGGTACTGTATGAAGGACAGGCTGGGAGCCAATTTAAGCAATTGGTTATTCGCTTGATGACACGTGTGGTTCATTTTCAAGGGGACCATATGCAGCGCATATTTGAACTGTGCGACAGGAATGAATTGGATCCGGGGGCGCTGAAGGAGCTGCTGCTGCAAGGGATGACAGTCGGTGCAGACAGCGTTAGCGTTCAAGGCGAAG
Source organism: Paenibacillus sp. FSL R10-2782 (assembly GCF_038592985.1). NCBI lineage: Bacteria > Bacillati > Bacillota > Bacilli > Caryophanales > Paenibacillaceae > Paenibacillus > Paenibacillus sp. FSL R10-2782. The sequence goes on from NZ_CP151951.1 coordinate 1,429,743, forward strand.
CTGGGGAAGCACGCAGTAGAGATACTCATGCTCGAATGGGAGTTCAAGGAGAGCGTGATGGATTGCATTCAACAGCATATCGGAAAGATTTTCCTTATGCTGATCAATCCTTACCCGCTCATTCGTCAACGCGTGATCATTCAACGAGCCGAGCGGGATATGGGCAAGGAGAAGAATCTAAATTTTTCGCCTCAAGGGACCAGAGATCTCAGGAAAAAATGCATGAGGATCAGGAGATGCTTCAGGAAATTCAGGAGCTTAAACGGATCAATCGACTCAAGCAGTCCATAAAGCCACAGGAGAATGATGAGGTAGATACAGATATAGAAGAATCGAAGTCTGCGTTGCAGAAGTATAAAACGTACATTGCTTTAGGCTGTCTTCTCGCTTCGGCTATCGTGTGGCGATATATTTATCTGGACCATCCAGAGACGGTGCCGCTTGGTATTTCTGTAGTGCTTACCTTGGTACTCGCAGTCGTTGCTCATATGAGCTGGACGGGAAAATGGGGGCGCAAGGGCGCTTCGTCGCATACCTATGCCGACTCAGTCCCTGTGCTGGATTCGGAATGGCTTGGCGAAGCTTCTCCTGCACAGCGGAAAAATGACCGTTATCAGGTCGATAAGCTAACCGGATTCGTAGCAGGGCGTCAGAATAAGGATAAGCGCTTTTCCGATTCAGGTGATCAAGGACAAGAAAGCTGGCGCTGGTCTTTTCCTGACCAGAAATCTGAAAATATGGGTAGCTGGGATACGGGCCAAGGAGATAAAGCTTCTGCACGTCACGACTTGCACGAGCCACAGGGGATAGGTGTGGCTCGAAGAAATGATTTGGAAGCCAGTGATACCAGCGAGGCATATTATAAGTCCTTGTCTGGTGTGACGGAGCTGCTAAATGCTACATCAAGGCAGGAAACGGTGCTGCTTCGTGCAGATCAGGGGATGCATATTCCACACGTTCAGCAATCACCGATTGCTTGTCTGGAGCGCAAGCCGCCGGGAAGTGGAGCGGCCGAGCGCATTCGATTGCAGCCGGATCAATTTGTTGCAGGCAGCTTCTTCATCGGAAGAGACCCGCAATTGGTCCAGTTTGTAGAACAAACGGAGGGAGCGTCCCGTTCTCATATTGAGCTTTGTGTAGACGCAGAAGGACAAGGCCACATCGTCAAGGATTTGTCCTCGACGAACGGAACCGTTCTGAACGGAGAGCCGATGGTGCCTTACAAGGAGTATGCAATGAAGGACGGAGATACTTTTAAAATAGCCGGAGTATCCTATACTTATCGACTGGAATCTTTTAAATCTTCCTCCAACGCTTATTGAGTGAAGGGTAGTTTGATATGTATAAAAAAGAAGCCCGATTAATGTTATGGGCTTCTTTTGAATTTTGATAGATTGGAGGTTTATTCAGTTTCTTCCATTTGAACAACGTCAAATAATTCCCCTAAAGTAATTCCTAAATATCCACAAATATTGGCTAGCAACGAAGTTGAAAGGCGTGAATTATCCATTCCCTGATTATTCACTAATTTATATATCGTTCCGATTCTCTCTGCTGTATCTTTTGATAGCTTATAAGGTGTAATGTTTTTTTCTTTAAGAATTCTCTCCAAGTTACAGGTTAATTCGAATTTAATATTCATGACAATGGATAGCCTCCAAGAACATATTAAATGATTACTGACAACAGATGCATATAGTCTTATATTATTTATATAATCAACAAATGTTCATGTTCATTAAATGATTATATCATTTTAGTAAAGGGATGTACAACATACCCTTAGCTTTTCTATGGACATTTTACCAAAAAGTGGAGTTATTATAGGCAGAATCTTGAGGCTGTACGTGAATCTGATGTTTTGGTTATCACGCATTCACGCTATAAAAAGTTGTGTGAAGACGATGAACTAAGGCGATGGTTCACAGAGGGCAGAATGTTAAAATTTAATCCATTTCTACCAAAAAAATCATTGGAAACAATTGACTTTTTCCAAGCGTATACCGATAATATTAATAAGGGGTTATTGCTGTTCTACTAGAAAACGTCATCCTTTTGAAAATAGGTCTTTATGCTAGAATAGCAATTCATACCACCTTAATAATATTTTTGGAGGTAAAAAAGTATGAGCATGAAAAAACGTTTAGGTGCAATGTTACTGGCGGTATCCATGAGTGCCGCAATGTCCGTGACTGCATTTGCAGCGGAGCCGAATGTTAAGGTATCCACCAATGTGGCTGGTGAAACTGTCTATACACAGACAGTGGATGTACAGTTAAGTGCCGCTCCCAATGCTTCCAGCAGCAGTAAAACAGTGAGCGCAGGCAAAAGCCTAGGGTTGGCATTAGCCCCTGGCAAAAGCGGTTTTTCCGATCAGGTTAGCTTCCGGTTTACGTCATTGCCTCTTAATGCCAAGGTAAAGTCGATTGAGATTGACCCAGGAAGAGGAATTATCAACAACAACAATAAAAATCTGCTAGGGGCAGTTGTTTTTTCTAAGTTGGATGTAATCTCTCCTAGCGGCAAATCTGCTACTATCGCATGGAAGCCCAGTGGAATGACTGAGAGAGCAAGTTTTCTAGATCAGGAAGCACGTGGTACATGGACAGCACAGGTCTTTGGAACAAACATTGCAAGTTCTACCGGAGATAGATGGTTCGGCAGCCTTTCTTATAAATCTGTTGAAATGACTATTTCCTACGTTTTGGAATAATCCGTTAGGCTAGGGCGGGGTAATCTCTTTGGATTGCCCCGCTTCATTTTTTCTGTCATTCATCTTTACTTTTCCTAAAAAACTGACAATGAATTGTGGTGTACGAAAACATATATTTCCTCATTACAGAATTAGGAGGAAAGCAGTGAACATTTCACGTATGCCGACATTTACAAGCAGTTACGGCCGGTTGCAAAACACTGATATGGGAAAAGACGAAATCAAAAAGACGGATAAAAGTTCCAACGCAGAGAGCAGCACAGCCACATCATCAAGGATTTGTCCTCGACGAACGGAACTGTTCTGAATGGAGAGGCGATGGTGCCATACAAGAAGTTCATCCCGAATGCTGGAGACACTTTTAAGATTGCCGGAGTGTCCTACGCTTATAGACTGGACTCTTTTAAATCTTCCGCCAACGCCTCTGAGTGAAATAGTTTGATATGTATAAAGAAGAAGCCTATTAATGTTATGGGCTTCTTTTTTTATATAGGTGTACGCAATCACGAAAGCCGTTCTCTAGACTCCCCGCTGGTATATATACAAACTAAGAAACAGACAATGGCCTTTGACCACCTGGAGAGATTTGATCATTAGCCCCCTAACCGAAAACCATAAGGAGGTCGTCCGCCCAAAGATCGTCGTTAGATGCTGAATGCCGTACTTTGGATTGCTCGTACTGGCGCTTACAAAAGGCGGGGATATGGGACATCATTTTGGATCATGTTTCGATAGAACCCGATTGGAGCCAGGTCATGATCGACACGACCGTAGTCCGTGTCCACCAGCATGGATCGGGCGCAAAGGGGCAAGCTAAGCAAGCAATCAAGTAGATTTGAAAATGAACTGCTTATTTTGAAAACACAATTTTATGATGATGAAGAGGGGGTGTTTCTTGATGACGAATAGTAGAATGAATCCTATGGTTGATGAATATTTAAGTAAAGCTAAAAAGTGGCAGGAAGAATTTGAGAAATTGAGAATGATCATTCTTGGCTGTCAGCTGACCGAAGAATTGAAGTGGGGTGTTCCTTGTTATATGATGCCCACGGTATTCTAATCCAACAAACGGAGAATGTACAGGCGGGGCGCCAGATTCGGTTCACCAATGTTCGGGAAATAGTTGCAATGGAAACCATCTTGAAGGCCTATATTTATGAAGCCATTGAGGTTGAAAAAGCTGGTTTGAAAGTCGATTTAAAAAACAATACAGAATTCATAATTCCTGAAGAACTTCAAAATAAATTCGATGAAATCCCTGCCTTGAAAACTGCTTTTGAAGCATTGACGCCCGGACGGCAAAGGGCATACATTCTTTATTTTTCTGAACCCAAACAATCCAAAACTCGGGAGTCAAGGGTTGAAAAATATATGCAGCAAATTCTCATTGGAAAGGGATTAAATGATAGAAAATAGCTTGAAACTATCAAGATAAATATAAGCTATTTAGAGTAATCTGAGCTTGCTCCTCAGCTATAAAAAGGGTGAGCTTGAACAATAAATAGATCGAAAGGGTCTAGTTCGTCTATATATTACACTTAGGGAGAGATTGGAATCGATTTTTGCACAATCCTGACCTAAATAAAAGAGGAACCCTAGGCTAATAAGGATATTATCAGTCCAGAGTTCTTCTTTTTTAATTCAATGCTGCTCATGAGGAGAATGTAGTTCCTCCAGTGCTTCCTTCAGTGAAGGATAGTTAAACTGAAATCCGTGCTCCAGCGCCTTGCGCGGGATTACTTTTTGACCGTCTAAAACGAGGGTACTCATCTCGCCGACCAGCTTTTGTACGAGAACGCCGGGAACGGGGAACCAGTGTGGGCGGTGGTATACCTCAGCCACGGTTTTACCAAACTGGTCGTTCGTCAATGGATGTGGTGATGAAGCGTTCACAGCCCCGGCGATATTCGGCGTATGGATGCAATGGGTGATCAGGCGGACGATATCCTTAATATGAATCCAGCTCATCCATTGATGGCCGCTGCCTATTTTGCCGCCGAATCCGAAGCTGTAAGGCAGCTTCATCAGTGGAAATGCACCGCGTTTGCTGTCCAGTACGAGACTAATGCGCAGCTTGATTAACCGGGCATTGGAAGGGTAGGCGTTGGCGGCCTCCTCCCACTGCTCGACCACTTGAGACAGAAAGTCTTCCGAACGGCGCGGGCTGGTTTCATCGAACGTTTCAGTAAGAGATGTACCGTAGGCGGCGACAGCCGAAGCCTGAATGATAACTTCCGGCTTTTTTTGCAGAGCATTTAGTGCTTGGGCCAATTTGGCAACAGACAACAGGCGTGATTGGAGAATCCTTTGTTTGGACTTGTCCGTCCAGCGCTGGTTCAGCGTTTCGCCTGCCAAATTAATGGCCACATCTATGCCCTCTAATGATTCCGGTTTTTGTTTCAGCTCGTTCCAGCTCATATATTGCAAGCGTGGGCTAGCTTCGTGACCTGCCATGGGTTTACGGGTGATTATCTTCACCGTATGCCCGTCGTTGAGCAAGCTTTTGGTCAGCGCACACCCTACTAATCCAGTACCTCCGCATATGACGATGTTCATGGAGTTCGACTCTCCTTCCGATTTGCAAAAAAATATGTATGTGAATCCATTTCATAAATGATTAAGCCAACGAAATGTATACTACATATAGGCAAATAAAAACATTTTGATCTATATGTACTCTTGATTAAAGCTACTGAGGGTATTATGAAATGGATTCATGTTATAGAATATAACCCTTTTCAAGAAAAAAACCTCATTCGAATGTACCTGTATACGCTAAAGGATGTCAATCCATGCTATCATTTACCTCGTTTCCCTTCGTGTATTCCTGATTTGTGTGTGCACTACCATAAAAGCCATGTTGTTTGATTTCAATAATCACGTTAAAATGATTAAATCAAAATAAGATAATCATAACAGAATAACAAGGATAAGGGGATGAAACCGAATCATGCTGAAAATTGGTTCTCATGTGTCCTTCTCGGACAAGGGTCTGCTCAGCGCTACAAAAGAAGCGTCTTCATACGGGTCCAGTTCGTTCATGATATACACGGGGGCACCGCAAAACACGCGTCGTAAGCCGATGGAATCCATGTATCTGGAGGAAGGCAAGCAGTTGATGGCTGAAAAAGGGATGGATGATATCGTGGTGCATGCCCCGTATATTATCAATCTCGGCTCTTACAAAGAAAATACCTATGAGCTGGCAGTCAGCTTTCTTCAAGAGGAAATTCGTCGCACCCACGCGATTGGCGTGAAAAATATCGTGCTTCATCCGGGCGCTTTTACCGATAAGGATGCTGAATATGGAATTGGGCGTATCGCCGACGGTTTGAATGAGGTACTAAACGGCGTGAAGGAGACGGATGTTAACATTGCGCTGGAAACGATGGCAGGCAAAGGCACCGAAATGGGCCGCAGCTTCGAAGAAATTGCCTCCATTATAGATAAAGTAGAGCACAACGAGCGTCTTACCGTTTGTATGGATACCTGTCACATACACGATGCCGGCTATGACATTGTGAATGATCTGGATGGCGTTCTGGAGCAATTTGATCGTATTGTCGGGCTGGATCGCATCGCAGTGGTTCACGTCAATGACAGTAAAAATGCGGTTGGCGCCCATAAAGACCGTCATACTCCGATTGGATCGGGCTGGTTAGGCTATCAGACCATTCATAACGTGGTGCATCACGATGCGCTTCAAGGCCGCCCGTTTATTTTGGAAACGCCATGGATCGGGAAGGAAGCGAAAACCCAGCGTCCAATGTATGAGGTTGAAATCGCTTTGCTTCGCGGGAATGTGAAGGAGCGTTTTGGCGATGAATTTTTGGGTCAGGTAGAGCAGTTGCATTCGTTTTTCAAAAAGCAGGATGTGGATGTGCGTAACTTTGTACTGGATACCTGGACGCTGCTGAAAAATGATGCCAAAGCGAAAAAAGCCGATCCGCGCGAACCGCTGGAACGTCTGTATGACATGGTAACGGAAGCAGCACTGTTTCCGGAGTTGAGCGAAGAACATATTAATCATCGTCTGATTGCCTGGTTTGCCGGCAGTCATTTGCCAGTGACGGTATAAGCCAAGGGGGAATTGTAGCCACATGGAACTTCACGTAAAACATCAGCCAAACAGCACTCAATCTGCGCATGAAAACCGTGCGCGTATGCTCGTATCCTGTCCTGATGGCCCGGGTATTGTAGCGGCCGTGTCTCGCTTTTTGTATGAGCATGGCGCCAATATTGTTCAATCTGATCAATACACGATGGACCCGTCCGGCGGTATGTTTTTTATGCGGGTTGAATTTGATCTGCCATACTTGAGTGAAACCCAGTCCCAACTGGAGCAGGATTTTGCCGCGGTTGCAGAACAATTCCGAATGGAGTGGACGATTTCAGCGGTCAGCCGCAAGAAAAAGCTCGCTATTTTCGTTTCCAAAGAAGATCATTGTCTGGTGGAGCTATTGTGGCAATGGCAGGCAGGGGATCTGGATGCGGATATTTCTTTGGTCGTCAGCAATCATCCGGATATGAAGGAGTACGTGGAATCATTCGGCATTCCGTATCACCATATTCCGGTGACAGCCGATACCAAACCGGAGGCGGAACGCCGTCAACTAGAGGTTATTGGTGAAGATATTGATGTCATTATTTTGGCCCGGTACATGCAGATTATTTCACCCAAGTTCATTGAGCATTACCGCAACCGGATCATCAATATTCATCATTCGTTCCTGCCTGCATTCGTGGGTGGAAAGCCATATGCTCAAGCCTATAATCGCGGTGTGAAAATTATTGGCGCTACCGCACATTATGTAACTGAGGAACTGGACGGTGGCCCGATCATCGAGCAGGATGTGCAGCGGGTAAGCCACGGTGATGATGTCAATGAGTTAAAACGGATCGGTCGCACCATTGAGCGGGTCGTTTTGGCAAGAGCCGTGAAGTGGCATGCGGAGGACCGAATTTTGGTTCATGAAAACAAAACGGTCGTTTTTAACTGATTTTATATTTAAAGCTCATACATCTTCCAAGCAAAGCCCGTCGAGATGACGGGTTTTTTCTTTTTTTTTATGCGGAAATTCAGTGTCAAAACCGGACAAAATACGTTATTTTTCGCGATTCTATGATTTTTAAACAATTTTCTAAATTAAGTCACCATCTTCAAGCGTGTTAAGGAACGATAGTTTCAATGGTAAGGTGGAGATGAATTTCAGTTTGGCGTAGCCAAAAAGGTTTGCTTATTATTTGGGTTGGTTTATAATCAGTCGTATCGAGTATAAGGGTTGGTATATCAATGAAATTAGATAGTAATAATCATTCAGTATTCTTATTGTATTATCATCTCGTACTTGTCGTGAAATATAGAAGAAATGTATTTGATGATGAAATATCCGATTATGCAAAAGACATGTTTGTGCGACTTGCGGAGGGTTACAACATAACTCTGATGGAATGGAATCATGACAATAACCATGTTCACGTTCTGTTCAAAGCACATCCGAACACTGAAATGACAAAGTTCATAAATGCGTATAAGAGTGCAAGTTCTCGACTCATCAAAAGAGATTTTCCGCAAGTCAGAAAGAAGCTTTGGAAAGAAATGTTTTGGTCAAGAAGTTTTTGCTTACTTACAACAGGTGGCTTGTCTGTTGAGGTAATAAAGAAGTATATAGAAAATCAAGGCCAAAAGTGAGATAAGAATATATGGCTAAATATAATAAAGCATATAAGTTCCGTTTGTATCCAACAGAGGAACAAGCCCACCTTATGCGTAAAACTTTTGGTTGTGTTCGTTTTGTGTATAACAAAATGTTAGCTGAACGCAAGGAAGTATACAAACAGTTCAAGGACGATAAAGAAGCCTTGAAAAAGCAAAAGTTCCCTACCCCTGCTAAGTACAAAGATGAGTTTGTGTGGCTGAAAGAAGTCGATTCTTTGGCATTGGCTAATGCCCAATTAAACTTGCAGACTGCTTACAGAAATTTCTATAGTGGAACGACTGATTTCCTACATTTAAGAGTAAGAATGCAAGAAAATCATACATAACCCATGTTGTGAACGGAAACATTATGCTTATGAATGGCTATATCAAATTACCAAAGCTCAAACGGGTGAAAGTAAAACAACATAGAGAAATCCCTGCTGAACATATCATGAAGTCATGTACGATCTCGATGACATCCACTGGGAAATACTACGTGTCTATTCTCACTGAATATGAGATGGAACGTATTCAAAAACAAGTCGAAACCGTTGTTGGGTTAGACTTTACAATGGCTGAACTATATGTCGGTAGTGAGGGTGAGAAAGCCAATTATCCTCGTTTCTACCGCCAAATGTTAGATCGTTTAGTGAAAGCACAACGTACCTTATCCAGACGTGTGAAAGGTTCTTCTCGTTGGAACAAGCAAAGGATGGTAGTAGCAAAGCTTCATGAAAAAATCACCAACCAACGAAAAGACTTTCTACATAAGGAATCACACAAATTGGCCAAACGGTATGATGGAGTGGTCATTGAAGATCTCAACATGAAAGGAATGTCGCAAGCCCTGAACTTTGGCAAAAGCGTTGCTGACAATGCTTGGGGAATGTTCACGACATTTCTCCAATACAAGTTAGAGGAGCAAGGAAAAAAACTGATAAAAATAGACAAGTGGTTTCCATCGTCTAAGACTTGCTCGTGTTGCGGTAAAGTAAAGGAATCTCTATCCCTTTCTGAACGTATATTCCACTGTGAATGTGGTTTTGTGTCAGATAGGGATGGGAACGCTTCTATCAATATCAGAAGCGAAGGATTGCGGCTGTTAGAGCAATTATAGCCCACAATAGAGCATGGTTCAGGCTTGATAGCTAAGTAAATTTCGTACCGTTAGGTACGATTACCTTAGAAGCCCTCACCTCTAAGCGTTAGTGTAAGTGGAGGGTAGTTCACATGAGGTTAATACTTTGCGGGTATATTTAAATGAGGACCTGGTACGATATTTCGACAATCAACTTTATAAACGATCTGGCAAACCTGCACGGCAAATGGTACAATGTTTAAGGATGTATAAGTCATATTGAAACATTCAAGCAGATTCACTCACTTCAATGGGCGTCGTTACTATAGGAGACGGCGGTATTGGAGAGCATGACCTAATGCAATTGGCATACTTTTTACAATATGAGGAGGCTAACCATGACTGACCAGAATCAAGCGATTCAAAAGGATGAAAACTCCACGATCGACAATTTGTCCATTACGACAATCCGTACGTTGGCAATTGATGCCATCGAGAAAGCAAACTCGGGACATCCCGGCATGCCGATGGGTTCCGCGCCGATGGGCTACCAACTATTTGCTAAAACGATGAATCATAACCCGAATCACCCTACATGGATTAACCGTGACCGTTTTGTACTGTCCGCTGGACACGGCTCCATGCTGCTGTACAGCCTGCTGCACCTGAGCGGCTATGATCTGCCTATGGAAGAACTGAAACAATTCCGTCAATGGGGCAGCCTTACACCAGGTCATCCTGAGTTTGGACACACCGCTGGTGTAGACGCTACAACCGGACCTCTGGGACAAGGCGTAGCTATGGCCGTAGGTATGGCAATGGCTGAAGCTCAATTGGGCGCAACCTATAATAAAGATCAATTCAAAGTTGTGGATCACTTCACCTATGCAATCTGTGGCGATGGCGATCTGATGGAGGGCCTGTCTCACGAAGCGGCTTCGCTGGCTGGACGTTTGCAATTGGGCAAGCTGATCGTATTGTTTGATTCCAATGATATCACACTGGACGGCAAGCTGAACCTGTCCTCTTCCGAGAGTGTTGCCAAACGCTTTGAAGCATACAACTGGCAAGTGCTGCGCGTAGAAGACGGTAACGACCTTCCAGCGATCCAAAAAGCAATTGAAGAAGCGCAAGGCGACTCCACACGTCCTACGTTGATTGAAGTGAAAACAGTCATCGGCTACGGAAGCCCGAACAAACAAGGTAAAGGCGGACATGGCGGTACTCACGGTTCCCCACTGGGTGCAGATGAAGCCAAGCTGACTAAAGAATTTTACAAATGGGTATACGAAGAGGACTTCCACGTACCGCAAGAGGTTCGCGAGCATTTTGCTAAAGTAAAAGAGCGCGGCATCGCAGCTAACAAAGCATGGGATGAACAGTTCGCGAAATACAAAGCGGCTCACCCTGACCTGGCAGCTCAGTTCGAAACAGCGGTAAACGGCGATCTTCCAGAAGGATGGGACCGTGACCTTCCGAAGTACACGACTGAAGACAAAGCAGTTTCGACTCGCGTGGCTTCCGGTAATGCACTGAACGGATTGGCTCCAAACGTACCGTTCCTGACTGGCGGATCTGCCGATCTGGAAAGCTCCACGATGACACACTTGAACAACCTGACGAACTTTACGCCAGAAGACTATGCTGGCCGTAACATCTATTTCGGTATCCGTGAGTTTGGTATGGCTGCTGCGATGAATGGTATGACATTGCACCAAGGGGTAAAAGTATTCGGCGGTACATTCTTCGTGTTTACGGATTACCTGCGTCCGGCCGTTCGTCTGGCAGCTCTAATGGGATTGCCTGTAACTTACGTTCTGACTCACGACAGTATTGCTGTTGGTGAAGACGGCCCGACTCATGAGCCGATCGAACAATTGGCTTCCCTGCGTATTATCCCGAACCTGACGGTTATTCGTCCGGCGGATGGCAATGAAACTTCCGCTGCTTGGGCTTACACGCTGGAAAACAAGAAAAACCCGGTTGCTCTGGTATTGACTCGTCAAAACCTGCCAATCCTGGCTGCTACTGCTGAACATGCACGCGAAGGTATTAAACGCGGTGCTTATGTCATTGCAGATGCGACAGACGGCAAGCCGGTTGCTCAAATTCTGGCTACGGGTTCCGAAGTACAACTGGCTGTTAAAGCTCAGGAAGCACTGGCGGAGCAAGGTATCCAAGTACGCGTTATCAGCTTCCCAAGCTGGGATTTGTTCGAAAAACAAGACAAAGCATACAAAGATTCCGTTCTGCTGCCTGAAGTAAAAGCACGTTTGGCTGTAGAAATGGCTTATCCACTGGGCTGGGAAAAATATGTCGGCGACCAAGGCGACATTCTCGGTATCAGCACATTTGGCGCATCCGCACCTGGCGACCGCGTCATTAAGGAATATGGCTTTACGGTAGAGAACGTTGTTAATCGTGTAAAAGCTTTGTTGAAATAAAACAACCTATTAAACAGACAGTCGTAACCTGAGTAAGGCTTACGGCTGTTTGTTTCGTACATTGAGGAACTTTGCGGCCGTGTGTATTTTCGTACTGAGGCTTGGAACAAATATATGTTATGATCCATAAATATTCATTCAACCATTGATGAGCAGATGAGGGGATAACGAATGACACAGTTTGATGGAGTCAGCGTAGTTAAAAAAGCAAATATATATTACGACGGTCAGGTTACAAGCCGTACGGTTATTTTGGGTGACGGCAGTAAGGTAACATTGGGAATTATGCTGCCTGGAACGTATGAATTCGGCACGGATTCTCGTGAGATTATGGAGATTTTGGCAGGGGATTTGAAGGTGTTGCTTCCAGGTACTGAGGAATGGCTGGAAATACAGGGAACGGCAACGTTCCACGTGCCTGCGCAATCTTCCTTCAAGCTGGAAGTACGAAGCGTAACGGATTACTGCTGTTCTTACCCGGAATAAGCAGTGAAAAAAGGGCAAGCACCACTTGATTTTAAGCCAAGTGTGCTTCCCCTATAAGCTATGCGATATGTACAAAGCACAGCAACATGGATAACAAAGAAGGATGCGGCTTATTTGAGTGGCTTACCGCCAATAGTGTGGCCGATCCAAGCCTCATAGGTCTTCACGACAGCGGACAAGTCCTCATCTCCGTAGCCTTGCGTTTGACCGGCTTGAAACAGGCTTTTGGCAATGGACAGCATAGGCGCAGGAATGGACTGGTTATCCGTCAGCGAGGCAGCAAGCTTCAAGTCTTTGAGCATCAAGGCCAGTGAGAACTGGTTGCTGAAATCATGCTCGATGATTTTGCGTCCTTTCAGGTCAGCAGCCTTGCTGCCTGCCGATCCGAGCTGTACCAGCTCAAGGAAGCTTTCCGCCGGAATACCGGATTTGGCGGCGATGGCAAAGCCCTCAGCCAGAGCGAGATTGTTAATACCGACCATCGTGTTATGTGCGAGCTTGGCTACGGCCCCGCTGCCATTCGGTCCCATGTGAAGCACCTTTTTGCCCAGCGTATCAAAAACGTCCGACTGTGCGGCAATGGCCTCCGCGTCACCGCCGACCATGAACACGAGCGTACCGTCCACAGCAGCAGGCTTACTGCCCGTTACCGGAGCATCAATGAAGGAACATCCCAGCTTGTCCGCTTCGGCGGCCAGTTGTTTGACCAGCTCAGGTGAAATGGTGCTGTTGTCCATCACAGTTACACCAGGCGTAAGACCGGCAAACACGCCGTCCTCGCCGTAGTAGATATCACGGATCGAGTGATCATCGCTGACCATGGTAATGACCAGCTGCTGGCCTTCAGCCGCCTCACGGGGCGTTGAAGCCGTACGCGCGCCTTGTTCTGCCAGTGGTTCGCAGCGTGAAGCGGTGCGGTTGTAGACCGTGACTCCATATCCCTGCTTCAACAGATTGGATGCCATTGGGGCGCCCATGGTGCCCAGTCCGATAAATCCGATGTTTTTCATAGCTAATCACCTTTCTTGTTGGAGGTTGCCGTCCGATGCAGATACACGAGTTCGGCTTGAATGGATTGTTTATATATAGGGGTTGATCTCTATTTATTGTAGCATGGGTATCCCACGCTATCTACACTAGGGCCTGGCAAGGCACCGGACACATAGGTAACGCAAGCTTGTCAGGCCCTGCAAATTAAAGTATCCTATTCCTAAGTCCTTATGTTCGTATTCATGGTCTTAGCAATACAAAACAGGAGGTTCCAAACATGTCTAAAAAAGTTATTTTCGATTACACCAAAGCGCTCTCCTTTGTAGGACAGCACGAAATTGATTATTTTGCAGAACCGATCAAGCTGGCTCATGAGCAGCTGCATAACCAAACCGGTGTAGGTTCCGATTTCCTGGGTTGGATTGACTTGCCTACCAATTATGATAAAGAAGAATTTGCACGCATCCAAAAAGCTGCTGCAAAAATCCAAAGTGATTCCGAAGTGCTGATCGTCATCGGCATCGGCGGTTCTTACCTTGGCGCACGCGCTGCGATTGAAATGCTGTCGCATTCCTTCCACAATGCACTGCCTAAGGACAAGCGCAAAGGCCCGGCTGTTTATTTTGCAGGCAATAACATCAGCTCTACATATGTGAATCATCTGTTGGAACTGATTGAAGGAAAAGACTTCTCCGTGAATGTCATTTCCAAATCAGGTACAACAACAGAGCCAGCTATCGCTTTCCGCGTATTCCGTGCGGCTCTGGAGAAAAAATACGGTAAAGAAGAAGCGCGAAAACGTATTTATGCAACAACCGATAAAGAACGTGGCGCTTTGAAAAAACTGGCCAACGAGGAAGGCTACGAATCCTTCATTATTCCTGATGATGTAGGTGGCCGTTACTCCGTGCTGACAGCAGTAGGCTTGCTGCCGATTGCTACAGCAGGTATTAACATTGAGGAAATGCTCCAAGGGGCGGCAGACGCTTCCAAGGAATACAGCAATCCGAATGTAGCTGAGAACGAGGCTTACCAATATGCAGCCGTTCGTAACGCGTTGTACCGCAAAGGTAAAGCTATTGAAATTCTTGTGAACTATGAGCCGTCTCTGCATTTCGTTTCCGAGTGGTGGAAACAATTGTACGGCGAAAGCGAAGGCAAGGATTACAAAGGGATCTACCCTGCTTCCGTTGACTTCTCGACAGACCTGCACTCCATGGGACAATTCATTCAGGAAGGTAGCCGCAACATTTTCGAAACGGTTATCCAAGTGGAAAATGTACCTAGCCACATCACCATCGAAGCAGATGAGGATGATCTGGATGGATTGAACTTCCTGGCAGGCAAAACGGTGGACTTTGTAAATAAAAAAGCATTCCAGGGTACATTGCTGGCTCACACAGACGGACAAGTACCAAATCTGATCGTGAACATTCCTGACCTGAGTCCTTACTCCTTTGGGTACCTGGCTTATTTCTTCGAAAAAGCTTGCGGCATCAGCGGCTACCTGTTGGGTGTAAATCCGTTCGATCAACCAGGCGTGGAAGCTTACAAGAAAAACATGTTTGCCCTGTTGGGTAAACCAGGCTTCGAAGAGCAAAAAGCGGAGCTTGAAGCGAGATTGTCCGAATAAGGAAGCTGTAAACTCCTGAATGAAACAGGATTTCAGATAGGAGCGTTATAGCGTGTAGCACCAAATAAAGTACAGGAAAGCAGTTCACCGGCTGCCAGAAGCGGGGGACTGCTTTCTTGTAAAATGAAGTAAGGAAGGTTATTTGTGATATGTTGGAACAATACCGAACTGTACGCGGCTCCGGCAGCAAGGAAATTGTGATCCGGAAATCCCGTTTTATCGGTCACATCCAGCCTGTTCAGACCGAGGAAGAAGCGGCGGCTTTTATCGAGCGCATTAAAAAAGAGCATTGGAACGCAACCCATAATTGTTCTGCCTATATGATCGGGGAACGAGACGAAATCCAGAAGCAATCGGATGACGGTGAACCGAGTGGTACGGCGGGCAAGCCTATTTTGGAGGTTATCCGTAACCAGAAGCTGAAAAATGTGGCAATTGTCGTTACCCGTTACTTTGGGGGGATTTTGCTGGGAGCAGGCGGTCTGATTCGTGCCTATTCAGACGGTGCTGTTGCAGCCATTGAGGCAGGGGATGCGATTACGCGTGTGCTGCATCGTGAAATTTTTGTGGAATTGGATTACACCTGGTTGGGCAAAGTGGAAAATGAATTGCGAAATCGCAGCATCCGTACAGGAGAAACCATGTTTACGGATAAAGTTACCTTAACCTGTCTGCCGCTGGCTGGTGATGCGGAATCCTTCAGCAACTGGATAACAGACTTGACACAGGGACAATCGCTTGTGTCGGAGGGAGAGCAGCTTTACTTTATTGAAGGGGAATAAAAAATATGGCTAGAAGAGCAGTAGAACAGGAGTTGTCAAGAGGGCGGATTCTGGAAGCGGCCAGGCACTTGTTTATTACCAAGGGCTACCGTGCTATTTCAATGCGCAGCATTGGCCAGCATCTGGGTTACAGTCATGGTTCATTATACTATCATTTTAAAGAGAAGGCTGAACTGTTCTACGCCATTGTGATTGAGGATTTTAATACGTTACGCGGGATTTTACTGCAAGGAGCAATAGGCACGCTGGAGGATGGTCTGAACAGACTGGAGCACTTGATGCTGGAGTTTATCCGTTTTGGCTTGGAAAATCCTTATCAATACGAAATTATGTTCATGATGCATGATGAAGAACTGTTCGCTTACTGTCGCACGGAGCAAAACCGTTGTGTGGAATTATTCGCGTCCATGATCCGTCAGGAATTAAGTGGTCAGGGACATTCAGAGGAAGATTGTTCACGAGTACCGCAAAGTCTGTTTTTGTCTATGCACGGCTTTGTGTCCTTTTACATTCAGGATGGTTTAACATTTGAAGAGATCAGGCCCGCTGCTTTGGCACATGTAAAGCTGCTGTGCAGAAACCTATGAGCGTACCTGCAATCACACGCCTCGGCTATGAATCTGTAGGACGCTTTTCTGGGTATATTCACTTCATGACGGTGCCTTATCATTACGGTACTTTGCGAAAGCGACTAAGATTGTAACAGACGATGATGCATCCAGCAGGAGAACATCATGGTCTGTTTTTTTACATGGTCAGCCCTTTATGACTTTTACATGATACTGGCGCAGCGTGTAATATCACGCATCTCATCTCGTCCGCTAGTGGATAATTCTAAAGTATGCAACATTATTCCCCTCTCCCTTCTTCTTATTACTTTACCCATTTTACTTTACCCAATGAACACCTGACGTAATATATAGAGTTGACGACGAAAGCTTTCCTTTGATAAAGTATCACATAAGAAAAACATAGTATATACATTGGAATAATAATATGATTTCAAATGAGGTATGCGCTTTGCCGTAAGCAAGGTTGCTGCTCCTGCACAGGTTCAGAAGCGGAAAGGAAGTGTACGGTTATGCATGTAGAAGTAAGGGGTTTAAACAAGCATTTCGGTAATTTTCACGCGGTTAAGGACGTATCCTTTGATATTCAAGCGGGTCATTTGATTGGTTTACTCGGTCCGAGTGGTGGCGGTAAAACGTCCATTCTTCGGATTTTGGCGGGTCTGGAGCAACCGGATGCGGGCGAAATTCATTTTCACGGAAAAAGGGTAAACGAGCTGGCCCCGCAGGAACGCGGAATTGGATTTGTATTTCAAAACTATGCTTTGTTCAAGCATATGAGCGTGTACGACAATATTGCCTTTGGTCTAAAAGTGAAAAAAAGCTCCAAAGCCCGCATCAAGGAACGCGTCACAGAGCTGGTCGAGCTGACAGGACTTAAAGGCTTCGAGCATCGTTATCCGCATCAGTTGTCCGGTGGACAGCGGCAGCGGGTTGCTTTTGCGCGTGCCTTGGCACCAGAGCCTCAATTGCTGCTGCTGGATGAGCCTTTTGCAGCCATTGACGCCAAGATTCGCCAGGAGCTGCGTACCTGGCTGCGAGAGTTGATTGAGCGGGTGGGGATCACTTCAATTTTCGTCACCCATGATCAGGATGAGGCTATTGAAGTAGCCGATGAAATTATGGTGATCAATCAGGGACGGCTGGAGCAGAAGGGAACACCTTGGGATATCTATAAAAAGCCGGGGACGCCGTTCGTAGCTTCCTTTATCGGGGAATCGACGGTGATCGAGCAAGCGGACAGTCTCAAAGGCTTCGAGGAAGCTGCCGGAACGGGAGCATGTGCCTTGATCCGTCCGGAGTATATTGATGTCGGGCCAAGCGAGGAGTTTGCGCTTTTGTCGGCGACCGAGGAAGGCATTGTGAAGCATTTGCATTTTCGGGGGAGTGAATGGATGGTTGAAGTACAGGTCGGGGATCACCGGCTCATGACGTACCGTTCATTAGAGAAGTCCACGCTGGAGCCTGATCAGCAGGTGCGCGTGCTAGTGCATCGGGCTTATCTGTATAACGACCAGTCCAGTTGGATGGTGGAAAACCGTCTCAAGAAGGATCCAATGCCTGTTATGATTTAAAATTTTAACGCGATCAAACATAAAGGGGATGTCCGCCTGTATTTAGGGGTTTGGGGCATGCTCCTTTTGGCGTTGGGAGTGGAGGATTTACGCAAGGTTGGTGTGTTCGATATAATAGTAGTAAAAACAACCAGTATAGATAGGAGTTAAACCATGAATCGGCTTATTTTTCTTGGCACGGGGGATGCGATGGGTGTTCCGCGTGTGTATTGTGATTGTCTCGTATGTACGGAGGCCCGCACGACAGGGGCAAATGTGAGGCTGAGGTCGTCTGTACTGATCGAAAGCGAGACGGAGGACTTTATGATTGATTGCGGCCCGGACTGGTCCAAGCAGATGGAAATACGCGGGCTTCGCTTCATCCGTACGATCCTCGTGACGCATGCACATTTTGACCATATTGGAGGACTGCCGGAATGGGCGGATGCCTGTCGCTGGACCGGGAACAGAGGTCGTTTGTACGCTCCACAAGAGGTCATCGACACGATCCTGCGTCAATTTTCCTGGCTTCCGGGGCATATTGACCTTATCCCTGTCGATCAGGGAGCCTTGCTTGGAGGATGGAATATCCGGGGTTGGCGTGTGAATCACGGGAAGAACGGATATTCTTACGCTTATCGATTGGAAAAGGACGGCTTCTCGTGGGCCTACTGTTCGGATTCAATCGGACTAAATGATGCGGAAATTCTGCCCCTGCACAATCTGGATATGCTCATACTGGGAACGAGCTTTTATCATGAAGAGGCCGTATATGCAACCCGCTCGGTATATGACATGTTGGAGGCTCAGGAGCTTATAGAGAGACTCCAGCCCAACAGCACCGTGTTTACACATATGTCGCATGATGTGGATGTCACACGCAACTACGGGCTTCTGGATGGGATCAGCCTGGCACGGACTGGAATGAGCCTGCCATTGGAATAATGCTGTCCCTTACATCGTTCGGCTGATGCGGAGAAGGGTCGCGATGCCTTCTTTAATTTGCAACTCATTGGCATACGAATAGGACAATCTCACATGTGTTTTGCCTTCCTCGCCAATCGGATCGAATACATTACCTGGTACGAAGGTGACCGACTCCTGTACGCATTTGGCGAGCAGTTCATTAGGTTTCAACGTAGAAGGCAACTGGAGCCACAGACTGAGGCCACCTGCCGGGCTGGTCCATGTCCAGCCGGAATCGCGGAGGCTGTCTTCCATCGTTTCCTTACGGATCTGGAGCGCGATACATATCTTTTTGAGATGCTGCTGCATGCGTGGAGATTGAAAGTATTGCAGGAACAGCTTTTGATTCAGCAATGGCGAGCCGTTATCTACCAGTGCTTTGACGTTCAGCAGGCTGTTCATGAGCTGTGGTCGGCAGGTCACGGCTGCGATTCGCAGACCTGGCGCGACATATTTGCTATAGCTGCGAATGTAGACGACGCTTCCCGAAATATCATAAGCGAAAATAGGTAAAGGCGGCTTTTGCCCAAAGCTGATGTCATAGGTACTGTCGTCCTCGACAATAAGGCAGCCGTAGCGCTCGGCCAGCTCGGGCAGACGTTTGCGCTGTTCATCGGGTACCGTGAAGCCAGTCGGGTTATGAAACGTTGGATTGATATAGAACACACGTGGCTTTTCTGTCTTCATGCACCATTCAATGTGTTCCATATCATAGCCTTCCGGTCGGATATCGGTCATGGTCAGGCGCGCACCTTGTCTGCGGAATATTTCCATAGCAGGGCCATAAGCGGGACGCTCGGTCAATACGCGATCCCCTGTCCGGATCAGAGAACGGGAAATCAGGTCGATGGCCTGCTGTGCTCCGGAAGTAATCAGTACTTCGTCTGGTGACAATGCAAAATGCTTATCGACGCTAAAATGCTGCGCCATCGCATCCCGAAGCTCGGAATCGCCCTGTACAGAGGAATAAGTGGCCGCTACTTTCGGATGCTTTTCAAATACCTGCATCATCAGCTCACCCCAATATCGGTTGGGCAGGAGAGACGGGTCAATCAGCGCTTTGGAAAACTGAAAATTCGCATTCACCGATTGAACGCGGCTAAGTCCATCCATTCCTCTCCAGGCTGAAACAGACGGATCATCTGCCGCATGGGCGGATTCGGAGTGAAACGTAAGGTCAATGGATGAATGCCCCGGGTAGCCAGCATATTTCGCATGGCCGGTCGCTGGGGAAGCATGAACATAATATCCAGATTTGTCCTTTACATAAACCAGTCCCCGTTGCTTCAACTCCTGATAGGCCCGGAAAACGGTTAGCCGATGTACACCCAGCTCCTGAGCCAGGCTTCTTACGGACGGCAGCTTCGTGTCTGCTTGCCAATCCCCGCGATCAATCCGCACAGTCACATAATGGATGACCTGCTCATACAGCTTTAAGGCATGATCGGCTGGAAAGAGTAATTCGCTGTTGTTCTTGCCCACTCGCTCCACACTCCTTTTGTGTATTTTACTATAAAACATTTCAAAACCGCATACAACTGTTCTGTAGGTATACATCTGTTCTGTTCGTCTCCCTGTATGCTTGAAAGCAATTGAAGGGAGAGGGACGTATCATGATTGGTATCGCGTTTACGATAATGTGTCTTATTTTTGGTACAACGTTTTTGGCAATAAAAGTGGGAGTAGAAGCGGGACTTCCGCCGTTTTTTTCGGCAGGCGTACGTTTTTTCGCGGCAGGAGCTATTTTGTTTATCGCCATGAAGATGATGGGAAAAGTTCGCTGGTCGTTATTATGGCGGAAGGAAATGGTACTCATTGGAGCGGGAACGACCTTTGGTACGTTTTCAGCCTTGTATTGGGCAGAGCAATATGTCAGTTCGGGGATCGGAGCTATTTTGTCAGCTACCGGACCGATGATGATTGTTATTTTGCAATCAATGCTGCTAAGGAAAAAAACGTCGCGGATTACAGTCATTGGCTGCATGATCAGCTTTCTTGGCGTCGTGCTGGTGGTGCTGCCCGGATTGGCGGTTCAGATTAGCGGCCTGTGGCTGGCGGGATGCCTTGTCATTTTGCTGGGGGAGCTCTGTTATTCCGGGGGTGCTCTTTATTCCAAGCGGGTGATGGATGTATTTCGTGAAACCAACCCGATTGCTCTGAATGCGGTGCAAATGCTCCATGGGGGATGGATGCTGCTGTTACTGTCTGCGATTACGGAGCCGTGGAGTTCTGAGGGGTGGCAGTACCTTCCTGCCATGGGCTCTTTATTGTATCTGATTCTGTTTGGTTCGATGATTGCACATACACTGTTTTACTGGCTCATGGAGCGTACAAATCCTCTTTTCCCGACGACGTGGTTGTATATTTCACCGCCGATTGCGGTGGGATTGGGAGCCTTGGTGTATGGAGAGCATGTAAGCTGGTGGATGCTGGCGGGAGTGGTGCTCATTGTGACCGGATTAATGCTTATGAACAATGGAATGATTCGTCTGGTGAACAGGCGAAAGGTGCGTTCTGCTGCCTGATATTCAGAAGCTGTTAGGCACCCTATGATAGGACAGAAAAAACCTCCAAGCTGCCGCGTGTTACTGAATATGCGACGTTTGGAGGTTTTGTTGTGTTGCTATTTCATTAGCACAAATTATTCAGCATTCAGCACGAATTTGTCGATGGCGTGCTTAACACCGTCTTCGTTATTGCTGCTAGTAATGTAATCAGCCAGCTTTTTCAAATCAGGAATGGCATTCTCCATCGCTATGCCGAGGCCTGCGCATTCGAGCATTTCGTGATCATTCCAGGAGTCGCCGATTGCAATCGTTTCGGACAGATCACAGCCGTAATGGTTAGCAAGGAACGTAAGAGCGTGACCCTTAGTGCCTTCATGATGCATGATTTCCAGAAAATGAGGCTTGGATTTGGTAATATGCACTTCATCACCAAGCAGCTCGCGCAGTTCTGGAATCAATTTGTCAAGCACTTCCGGCTCGTCAATAATCAGCATTTTAGGCGTAGGAAGTTCTACCAATTTGCTGAATACAGGCTCAACAAAATATTCCGTATTGTTTAGCGCGGTGTAATCTTTGATTTTCTGATTATCTTCACGTGTGTACAATTTGTCATCTATATACGTTTGCAGATGCAAATTGCGTTCCACGCAGAATTCATACAAGCGACGTGCAGCCACGAGTGGAACATAACGCTCATACAGCACGTTTTCGTCCAGCAGGTTTTTAATCAAGGCACCTTGGTACGTAATGATCGGAACGTTCAAGCCAGTTTGGCGGGCGAGTTGTTTGGCAGATGCATAAGCACGTCCTGTTGCAAGTGTAACCACGACACCTTTGGCTACAGCAGCTTCAAGCGCCAGTTGCGTTGCAGGAGTAACTTCTTTCTGGTCGTTAATGAGTGTATCATCAATATCAATGGCAATTAATTTATACATACCGGTATTCTCTCCTTTATCTCTATCATGGGGCAATGTCCAAATTGTATCTTATAATATTCAAAATGACAATATCACAATGAAAAGGGGACGACTCCCTTAAGAGCCTGTCCCCTTATAACCACTGAAGAATTGGATTGAATCAATGGGAAAAAGTGGCTGTTAGTCTTCCAAAAATACGAGTCCTACAAAATCGTCCAGCTCAATATTTCCGAAATAATGCTTCAAATCAAGAGGGGACAAGGCTTGACGAACCTCCCCTTCATCGTAGCGTTTGCCGCGCAGAATATTTTCAATATCAGCGACGTCACCCACACCGAAGAAATCGCCGTAGATTTTAATATCACGGATGTGGCCTTCCTTGAGATCCATGCGGATATCAATAATGCCAACCGGAAATTTACGTGTGTGCTTGATATTGCTTTCAGGGGATTGACCATAGTTCCAGTCCCACGATTGGTAGCGTTCAGCGGAAATTTCATGGATTTTGGCCCAGTCGGCATCGGTTAGCTTATATTGGGGTACCTGGTCCAGCTCTGCACCGAATATGTAACGCAGCAGCTCTTCGCGGAATTGCTCAATGGTCATCTCACGGTCCATTAGCTCGCTGATGTTAGCGACGCGGCTACGGACAGATTTAGTACTTTTGGATTTAAACTTCTCTGGATTGGCATGCAGTGATGCAGCCACATTGTCCAGGTTCAGGTTAAACATCAATGTACCGTGGCTGAACATGCGTCCGCGCGTGGCAAATTGGGCGTTCCCTGAAATTTTGCGCTCACCGACCTGAAGATCGTTGCGTCCAGTCATTTCGGCTTCCACACCCATTTGGCGCAGGGCGTCTATGACAGGCTGCGTGAATTTGAGGAAATTATGAAAGGACTCCCCGTTATCCTTTGTAATGAAGCTGAAATTTAAATTACCGAGGTCATGATATACAGCCCCGCCGCCGGACAGGCGACGAACGACTTGAATGTTGTTGTCTCTGACAAACTCGGCGTTGATTTCTTCAATGGTATTTTGATGCTTGCCTATAATAATAGAAGGCTGATTAATGTAAAACAGCAGATAGCTGTCGTCCAACTGAAGATGCTTGAGCGCGTACTCCTCAATGGCAAGATTAATGGCTGGATCGTGTATGCCCTGGTTGTCGATGAACAGCATGTCCATTCCTCCGTATATACAAACTGTGTAGTTTTATGTGTAGCTCTTTCTATTGTAACCCAAGTCAGCGACGTACACAAAAGCTCATTTGCATTGACGGGACGCAAAAAGCAGTCCCATAATGGAGCTAAATGATTCGGAACGGTCGGAAAGGATGATAGGCAATGATAGAGGTTTACGGTCACGGCGGGGACAGGGAGACGGCTGCGGCGACATTCGGCGGGGCGGCTGCGGATTTTGTAGATTTTAGCGCAAATATTAATCCGCTGGGTCCGCCACCGGAGGTGCTTGAGGTGCTGCAAAGTGCGTTGGACACTGTGGTTCGCTATCCAGATCCCGGGCACCGGAATTTTAAAAATATGCTGGCGCGGCGACTGCATGTTCCACCAGAGTCGCTGAGTATCGGAAACGGCGCGGCTGAGAGCATGGCGTTGCTGTTACTGGGACTGGCTCCCAAGCGTGTAGGCACGGTGGAGCCGTGCTTTTCGGAATATGCAGAGCTGGCGGGTAAATTCGGAGCCGAGGTAAGCCGGGTGTACGGCAAGGCCTCGCTTCAATGGAAGGCGGACGTGGAAGACATACTTCAGCTCATGGAGCAGGTGGATGTTCTGTTTCTCGGTCAGCCGAATAATCCGAACGGTGTACAATACGGCGATCAGGAGCTGCGCGAGCTGGCAGAGGCAGCGGGGAAAACCGGCACCGTGCTGGTGGTGGATGAAGCGTTTATTGATTTTATCCCGCTAGAGCGGCAAATTTCACTGCTGCCTGTGCTGGATCGGTATCCTCATGTGATTTTGATCCGGTCGATGACGAAATTTTATGCCATTCCAGGCTTGCGCTTGGGCTACGCGGTTGCTCATCCGGATTATATCCGGCGAATGACGGCCAAGCAGGTAACCTGGAGCGTGAACGGACTGGCGTTGCTGGCTGGTGAGGCATGTTTGCGAAGCGGTGAGGCGTATGAGCGCCGCACGCAGGAGCTGATTGCTACGGAACGTAGTCGTCTGCTGACCGCTTTGGCGGAATGGGGCTGTGGTGTCATCCCCGGTGAAGCGAATTACGTGCTGGCACGGGCGCCGGGGACGTGGAGCGCATCGGCCATTCAACAGGCGCTTGGACAGCGCGGGATTCTTATACGGAGCTGTGCCATGTACCCGGGGCTAACGACGAGCCATTTTCGAATTGCGGTCAAGGACGCGGAAGCCAACGGTATGCTACTGTCTGTATTGGGTGAAGTGCTGGAGGAGGAACGGCGGCGTGACAGTTAGCTTGATCATGATGGCTGCATATCTTCTGGACAGGCTGATCGGCGATCCGAGGTGGTTGCCACATCCGGTCATCGGCATGGGACATGCCATTTCTGCCTTGGAAAAGGCGATTCGCCGCCGGGTTCACAGTGACCGTGGTTTGAAACGCGCTGGCTTGCTGCTGCCACTAATTGTGGTGGGCGGCTCCTTCGCGCTTGCCTGGGCGCTACTGCGCTGGCT
The DNA here is from genome assembly GCF_038592985.1 of Paenibacillus sp. FSL R10-2782. Lineage (NCBI taxonomy): Bacteria > Bacillati > Bacillota > Bacilli > Caryophanales > Paenibacillaceae > Paenibacillus > Paenibacillus sp. FSL R10-2782. The sequence continues at coordinate 1,454,751 of NZ_CP151951.1, forward strand.
TGCCTGGATTCATCCGTGGCTGTCTATCGGCGCGGAAATGGTGCTGATCGCCACCACGATTGCTTCCAAAGGACTAAAGGACGCGGGAATGGCAGTCTATCGGGAATTGAAGGCGGGTGACCTGCCTGTGGCACGCCGGGAGCTGGGGATGATCGTCGGGCGGGATACGCAGCAGCTTGATGAGCCTGAGATTGTACGCGGTACCGTCGAAACAGTGGCTGAAAATATCGTGGACGCGATTATTTCCCCGCTTTTTTATGCCCTGATCGGGGGAGCACCCTTAGCGCTGGCTTATCGTGCCGTGAATACCCTCGATTCCATGGTTGGCTACAAAAATGAAAAGTATCTGCATTTGGGCTGGGCCTCGGCACGTCTGGATGATGTCGCTAATTACATCCCGGCACGCCTGACAGCGGGGATGCTGGTAGTAGTGGCGTGGATTTATCGGCATGATGCTGGACGTAGCTGGCGTACGGTAAGGCGAGATGCGCGGCTGCATCCCAGTCCGAACAGTGGCTTTCCAGAATCAGCAGTTGCGGGTGCGTTGGGAATTCGCCTCGGGGGCTATAATGTATATCATGGCGTGCGCTCCTTCCGTGCATATATGGGAGAGCAGGTACGACCGACGGAGCCGGATGATATCCGACATACGATCCGGCTGATGTTTGCCGTGTCCAGCATGTTTGCGGGATTGTGTCTGTTCGTGTCCGCCGGATGCTATGCATTGGGGTGGACGCAGTGATGAAGCGTGACGCACCGAACACTGGGAATAGAGCAGGAAGTGAGATGACCTTGAAGCATGATTTTACAGAACATCCGCCATGGGATTTGGAGCTTGTGCTGGTACGTCACGGCACAACCTTATGGAACAGGGAACGTCGATATCTGGGGCACTCCGATCTGGGCTTGCTACCGGGAGCAGAGCAGGAATTAGAGCCTTTGCGGGAAAAATTACAGAGATATTCCTTTGCCCGAATCTATTGCAGTGACTTGATACGTTGTCGTCAGACCTTGCAGATCATTTTGCCAGAATCGGAACTGAAACCAGATAATATGTCTGCTTGGTCTGCCATCATGGAGCCACGTCTGAGAGAGCTTCATTTTGGGGAATGGGATGGAAAAACGTATGACATGCTCAAGGATGAGGCGTTGTACCGCGCGTGGATTAATGAGCCGCAAAGGGTTACGCCGCCGGGTGGAGAGCCCTGGAAAGACTTTGTGAACCGCCTTGGTGAATTTCTAGGCTCTTTGTATGAGTGGCCTAAAATGATGGATGTTCAGAAAACAGAATTGTCTGATGCTCCGCCTTCCGTTCTGGTCGTTACGCATGGGGGAGTGATTCGTCAGTTGGCTTGTATGCTGGTACCGGGGCATGATTTTTGGAGCCTGAATCCGAAGCCGGGAGCGGCCATTACGATTCAGTTGAGGTTGGCGCAAAAGCTGCTTGAAGATTTAACCACTACCCGTTCTACAACATCGCATCTGGATTTGGCTACAGGGCACAAATTCACCGGATGGCTGGTCGAGCAGACATGATGTTTATAGCTCTTCTCCGCATTCGCTACTCTTGAAAAACCGGGATAAACTAACTACCTATATACTTCTCATGGTCACAGACATAGGGCAGGTTAACAGGCGGTTTGGGTTGTAAGCCAGTCTTTTTTAACCTATAATCATCAAGTAAAAGAACGGCTTGACCAGCACTACATCAAATATCCAGCAGACGAGGTCGGCGCAGTGGGATGAACCCCTCGGGTTCTTTCCGGTGCGCTGTTAAAAGGGAAGTCGGTGTAAATCCGGCGCGGTCCCGCCACTGTAAATGGAAAATTGCCAGCCCGCTCTGCTTTATGTGCCACAAGCTTATGAAGGAGCAGCAGGCTGTCGCATGTTTCTGTAAGTCAGGATACCTGCCCGTCTGCCTGTCACCATAGTCCTTCGAGGAAAGGATGACGTGTTCGCAGTGACTGTCCATGCGGAAGAAACTGCCGCCTGCGTACGATCTGCGCTAACGTGACCCCTGTGTCCTTATCTGAGGATGCAGGGGTTTTTTGAAAGGAAAAGAAGGCTGGATTTTGCAGATATCGGATGATGTTCAAGTGACGCTCTTAAAAGAATTTATATGGAGGGGTGTAAATCATGGCAGGGAATAGAATAAAGGTCTGGACTACAGGCTTATTGGCTCTGGTCTTGGCGGTTGTGCTGAGTGCATGTGGAGCTAACGGAAAGAACGCTGAAAATAAAGGGGATCAAGCCTCACAGCAACCGGGACAGACGGCAACCGCTCAGGAGCCTCCGGGCAAAACGGTCTACCCGCTGACCATTAAGGATGCGACCGGGCAGGAGTTTACATTCAAAAAAGCGCCGGACAAAATCGTTTCCGTCTCTCCGGCTGAAACCGAGGCGCTGTTCGCCATCGGACTGGATAAGGAAATTGTCGGTGTATCGGACTATTCGGATTACCCGGAAGCAGCTACGAAGAAGCCCAAAGTGGGCGGCATAATGAAGCCGAATGAAGAGGCGATCATTGCTGCGAATCCGGAAGTCGTTTTTGCAGGGATATCACTCAGTGAGCAGGCGACAACCAAGCTGCGTGACCTGGGAATTATGATTTTTAAAACCGAGCCGAAAACGGTTGAAGATGTCATGGCTAACATCGAACTATATGGGAAAATTACCGATCATCAGAAAGAAGCGAGAGCGGTAACCGACAAGATGAGAGCCGATGTAGCGGAAGTGAAAAACGGTGTTAAAAATATCGGTAAAGGGCAAAAGCTGAGAGTCTACGTCGAATTTTCACCCGGCTGGACGGTCGGCAAGGGCGAGTTTATGGACGAGCTGATTTCTTTGGCGGGCGGCGAAAATGTGGCTGCAACGCAAAAAGGCTGGTATCAGATCAGTGAGGAAAATATTATAGCGGCCAATCCGGACGTCATTTTATACAGCAAAAATGTCAAGGACGACAAAACAGGCCAGACACTGGGCGATATCATCAAAGCCCGTAGTGGGTGGGATCAAATATCAGCTGTTCGTCTCAACCGGGTGTTTGCCGTGGATGATAATTTGATCAGTCGTCCGGGTCCGCGCGTAACGGAAGGTCTCAAGGAAGTGGCCAAGGGCGTGTATCCTGAAATTTTCAAATGAATCGTAGGCTGATCGGCTTTGGAGGGGCAGGCCTCGCCTTATTGCTGCTGACGCTGCTGCTCTGTCTCGGCATCGGCTCGGCCAAGCTTCCCGTCAGCCAAATCGCGGGTATTCTGGCCAACCATCTGCCGTGGTTAGGTGAGACGGTCACACCGGATTGGAATACATCCACAGAGCAGATTATTTTGAAGGTCAGACTGCCGCGTGTGTTACTGGGTATGCTGGTAGGCGCAGCGCTTGCGCTGGCGGGAGCTGGATTTCAGGGTGTGCTGCGCAATCCGCTGGCTGATCCGTACACGCTGGGGGTATCCTCGGGGGCTTCGGTAGGGGCAGCGGTACTGATTTATTGGGGGCTTCAATTTTCGTTTGTAGGCGTATGGACACTGCCGCTGGTGGCATTTACGACCGGAATGCTGACGTTGTGGATGGTGCTGACGCTGGCGAGGGAAGGCGGCAAAATTCCGACGCAGAGCCTCATTTTATCGGGCGTGGTGATGCAGTCTTTTCTGGGAGCGGTCGTTTCCTTTCTGACAGCTATGTCGAAGGAGACAGTCAATGAAATATTGTACTGGACGATGGGAAGCCTCAGTCTGCGCGGCTGGTCATATACGGGCATTCTTTTACCTTATGTGATCATTGGACTGGTGTTTCTATGGAACCGGGCACGAGTACTGAATATTCTGGCTTTGGGTGAACGTCAGGCAGCTCATATAGGGGTTCATGTAGATGCAACGAAGCTATCCGTTCTCATCGTATCCACGCTGCTGACAGCCGCGGCAGTCTCGGTATGTGGAGTGATTGGCTTTGTAGGACTCGTTGTACCGCATATCATCCGTCTGGTGACGGGTCCTGACTATCGGATGATCGTTCCGTTATCTGCGCTGGGCGGGGCTATTTTTATGGCTTGGGCCGATACTGCGGCGCGTACATTGCTGGCTCCGACGGAAATTCCGCTTGGTGTCATGACAGCCTTTGTCGGTGCTCCGTTCTTCGCATATCTCTTGTACCGGAACAAGAAGCTGCGCAGGGGGGGATTGCTGTGAAGGAGCTAGGTGGACCACAAAAGCTGCGGGTCCGTGCCTTGGAGATTACCAGTCTGAGTCGTGATTTCGGTGAGTTCCATGCGTTAAAAAATATTAGCTGGAGCATAGACGAAGGAGATTGGTGGGGGATCATCGGTCCGAACGGAAGTGGAAAATCGACGTTGCTGCATCTGCTTTCCGGTGTGGATCACCCCACTTCGGGCAACGTGCTTGTATATGGTAAAAAGGTCAGCAGCTATGGCAGAAAGGAGCTTTCCCGTCTCGTAGCTGTACTCCAGCAGGAAGGGCTTCCCCCGGTCGGTTACACGGTAAGGGAAGTCGTGGAAATGGGGCGATTTCCCCATCAGGACTGGTTTGGCAGAGAAAAGTTGGAAAAGGAAAAAGGGATGGACCCGGGAATCATCACGGATCGTGTGCTGGAGAGGCTAGGTCTTACCAGCTTGGCGGACAGGCCGTTAGACCGTTTGAGCGGGGGACAACGGCAGCGCGTGGCTTTGGCGAAGGTGATGGTGCAGGAGCCGCAGATTTTGCTGCTGGATGAGCCTACAACCTATCTGGATCTGCGCTATCAGCTTGAATTTATGGAGCTGCTGGCGGAATGGCGCCGGGAAACAGGTGTGACGATTATATCTGTTCTGCATGATCTCAATTTGACTGCCCAGTTTTGTGATGATTTGCTGGTGCTCAAGGATGGAATGGTTACAGGGTTAGGGGCTTCATCTGAGCTGTTAACAGAGGAACAAATACGCCATGTGTATGGTGTTGAGCCTGTAATGTTGCCTCATCCGGATAGTGGTGTGCCGCAGCTTTTACTGCGAAGACGTGCAAGGGATGTATCTGGTCAGGGTGAACGACTTGAGTAGCTTGCTTGAGTCAAGTGCTGAAGCAACAGAATTTACGATGAGATCGCTAAATATATATACGGAGCAGGGAGTGGAAGGCATGAACGAAAAATTACGTCAGCTGATCGCCAGCATTGCACAGCCGGACGGGGCGGCAGCCTTGGCGGCCTCGGAGCATCTGGATCAATTAACGAAGCCACCGGGAAGTCTGGGAAAGCTGGAAAGTCTGGCTATACAACTGGCAAGCATTACAGGGGTGGACAAGCCTGAGTTTGACCATAAAACGGTTATGGTGATGGCTGCGGATCATGGTGTGTGTGAAGAGGGGGTCAGCGCCTTCCCGGCAGAGGTTACACAGCAAATGCTGTATAACATGCTGTCCGGTGGCGCGGCAATTAACGTGTTGGCACGTCATGCAGGCGCAGATGTCAAGGTGGTAGACGTGGGTGTGAACGCAGATGTCGCTCATGCGGATCTGGTGGACCGCAAGTTGCGTATGGGGACCGCGAACATGGCGAAGGGGCCGGCGATGCTGCGTACGGAAGCGGAGCAGGCGGTTTTGGCTGGAGCTGAAGCCGTGGCGGAAGCAGTCAAAGGCGGCACACGACTGTTCGTAACCGGAGAGCTGGGCATTGGAAATACAACGGCCAGTGCTGCGGTCGTGTGTGCTCTTACTGGGCTGGAGCCGGAAATAATCGTCGGTCGGGGCACAGGTGTGGATTCGGCTGGGCTGACCCGTAAAATAGCGGTCGTCTGCCGCGCATTGGACGTGAACCAGCCAGACGGGAACGACGCCCTCGACGTACTGACCAAGGTCGGCGGTCTGGAGATAGCCGCCTTGGCAGGCGTCATCCTCGGCGCAGCCGCTCATCGCTGTCCAGTCGTGCTGGACGGCTTTATCTCGGGCGCTGCTGCGCTGGCTGCGCGTACACTTGCGCCTGCAAGCGCAGCGTATATGCTCGCCTCGCACGCCTCGGACGAGCGCGGGCACGCGGCGGTGCTCCGCGAGCTCAAGCTGGAGCCGATGCTTCATCTGGACATGCGGCTCGGGGAGGGCACAGGCGGTGCACTTAGCCTGCACCTGATTGATGCGGCGTGCCGCATTATGCGCGAAATGGCGACCTTTGCCGATGCAGGCGTATCGGACGGTCAGGGAGCCGCGCAGCGATGAAGGCGCTCGTGACCGGCGGCGCACGCAGCGGTAAAAGCGGCTTTGCCGAGCGATTGTGCATGTCGCGCGCCCCGCGCGCCTGCTACATTGCAACGGCGCAAGCCTATGACGTGGAGATGAAGGAGCGCATCGCCCTTCATCGGCTCCAGCGCGAGTCTGCCGGGTACGACTGGCAGACGCTGGAGGAAGCGCAGGCGCTGCCGGAGCTGCTGTGGCGCCTGGGCAGCGGCGTAGAGCCACGGCTGGCTGCGCAAGGCGACAAGCCTGCCGACGAAGCCTCCGCGTCGGGGGCATCTGCTGCGTTCTCAGTGGCGCAGCCTGACGACGCATCGCCAACAGGCGAAGGCCGCAGCGTTTTGCATTCTGCGGCGAGGTCTGCCGCTGCGGAACAGCAGATCGGCAGTGGCACTGTCGATCTGCACGCCAGCCAAGCACCGCAGCCAGCGTCCGCGCCGATGGTGCTGGTCGACTGCCTGACTTTCTGGCTGTCGAACGTGCTGCTGGCCGCAGGCAAGGACGGCGATGCTGCGTCCAGAGCTGCCATGGATGAACTGGCGATAGCTGTGGAGCAGTATCCGGGGCCGCTTGTCATCGTTACCAATGAGGTCGGTGATGGCATTGTGCCCGAGTATCCGCTTGGACGGCTATATCGGGATTTAAGCGGGATGATGAATCAGCGGATCGCCCGCCTTTGTGATGAGGTATTTCTGGTGACGGCTGGCATTCCCGTAGAATTAAAACAGTTGGAATACAAGCTATGAGCGGCGAACGTCAGGCAATGGCGGCAGCTTTTCAATTTTTGTCCCGTCTTCCAGTTAAGGCAGAGCTGGATTTTTCGCCAGAGCTGCTAAAACGTAGTGCAAGCTATTATCCGTTGGTAGGGATGGTCATTGGCCTCATCGTATGGTGTTTTGCAGCGCTTGCCTCTCTGATATTGCCACCGTTGCCATGTGCAGTTCTTACTCTTGCCGTTTGGGTGTGGCTTACGGGCGGGCTGCATCTGGACGGATGGATGGATGCGGCTGATGCTTTGTTCAGCTACCGTTCCCGTGAACGGATGCTGGAGATTATGAAGGATAGCCGTGTAGGAGCGATGGGCGTCATTGCTTGTGTGTTGTTGCTTATGCTCAAGGCTTCTTTGCTGTATACGGTGCTGGCTGAACGGGATCTGTCCGGCTTATTGCTGCTTCCGCTGGTTTGGAGCCGCTGGTTTATGGTAAGCGCGATGAAACGCTGGCCGAAAGCTCGTAATGATGATGGACTGGCATCGCGTTTTGCCGATATGAGCAGCAGACGTGCCGGCTTGGCTGTGTTCTGGGCTGTACTCATTACGGTGTGTGCCGCAGCAGGGCAATGTATCATTGCCGGATGGTTCACAGGAACAGGCGGCATGGACCTGGGCAATGTATCTTTTACAGCGTATGGGGAGTCCATTTTTTTCCATTCGGGCGAATTAGCCATTTGGACAGGCTTTTTACTGCTGCCGCTGCTGGCCAATGGTGTTGGAAGCTTCACAGCAAACCGTATTAACCGCCGTTTGGGAGGACTGACAGGAGATATTTACGGAGCCTTGAACGAATTGCTGGAGACCGTTTTATTGCTATTTATTGTAATTTTGCACGGACTGTAGGCAGATTTTTAAATGAATTGGTAAAAGGGGAAGAGGCAATTGTCAAATTTCGAACCGTCCCGCACGAATCCCGCAGCGGTGCTTATGCTCCAGGGCACAGCATCGGATGTGGGCAAAAGCGTGGTGACCACTGCACTGTGCCGTATATTTACGCAGGATGGCTATCATCCCGCACCGTTCAAGTCACAAAATATGGCGCTAAATTCTTATGTCACCGAGGACGGCAAAGAAATTGGACGCGCTCAGGGTGTGCAGGCAGAAGCCTGCGGTATTGAAGCGACGACCGACATGAATCCGATTCTGATCAAGCCGGTCAAGGATATGCATTCACAAATTGTTGTTCACGGTGTGCCTTATGCATATATGAGTGCTTCCGATTATCGAAAGGAATTTTTGCCGCAAGCCAAACAGACGGTCATGGACGCGCTGAATCGGCTGCGTGATACCTATGATATTGTGCTTATGGAAGGGGCAGGCAGTCCGGCAGAAATTAATTTAAAGGACCGCGATATTGTAAATATGAATCTTGCAGGTTGGGCGGACGCTCCAGTGCTGCTTATTTCGGATATCGACCGGGGCGGTGTTTTCGCCTCCCTAGTAGGAACGATTGAGCTGCTGGAGCCGCATGAGGTGCAGCGTATCCGTGGATTTGTCATTAACAAGTTCAGAGGGGATCTGTCCCTGCTTCAGCCGGGATTGGACTGGCTGGAGGAACGAACCGGTATTCCTGTACTCGGCGTGCTGCCCTATCTACCGGATATCCGCATTGAGGCAGAGGATTCTGTGGTGCTGGACAAGAAGCCCAAGCTGTCTGCAAAGGATAAAGCGCTGGACATCGCGGTCATTCGTTATCCGCGTATTTCCAATTTTACAGACACGGATGCTTTGGCCGCAGAGCCGGATGTGAGTGTACGTTATGTCACGGAGGCCGGAGAACTGGGGGTACCTGACGCTATTATTTTACCGGGGACGAAGGACACGATTGGCGATCTGCTTGAATTGCGGACAAGAGGTGTGGAGCAGGACATTCGGGAGGCTATGAACGCGGGACGCACGCAGTTGGTTGGCATTTGTGGAGGCTATCAGATGCTCGGCACAGCCTTGTTTGATCCCGAAGCGGTCGAATCTGGGTTGCCGCAGCAGGCAGAAGGGTTGGGCTGGCTGGCTCTATCCACGACCTTTTTAAAGGAAAAGCAAACGGTACGCGTACAGGGAACCTTGTCTGATCACTGCCCATTGTTGCTAAATGCACCCGATTCGGATTCTGCTCCCACGACGATGATTGAAGGCTATGAAATACATATGGGCGTCACGGAGTGTGTTACGGAACTACACGCGCCTTCAGATGGCACCGAGGGAATGAACCCAATGCACACCTTATTCCATATCCGTCGCGGCGAGGGAACCACCTTTGAGGAGGGTTGGGGAACAGCGGATGGTAAAGTATGGGGTACCTATTTGCATGGTGTGTTTGATAATGATCGTTTTCGCCGTTCCTGGCTGGATGGATTGAGACAAGCCAAGGGCTTGGCAGGGCTGGATAGCACCTTTACCGTACGTGAAGCCAAGGAACGTGAGTTTGACCGTGTTGCAGAGGTGGTGCGGGCTCATTTGGACATGGACCGAATCTACCGCATTATGGGGATGGACTTTTAACCTTTATAGATGATCGTATAACATCACGCTTTAAAAAAAATAAAGAGGTATCTCCACAGCCGTGTTCGTGGCCGCGAGATACCTCTTTCATTGGAGTTCAGCTTACTTGATTTTGAATTTTTGTACGGCTGTTTGCAGTTCGGTCGCTTGCTTGCTTAATTGGCGTACGACCTCGCTGTAGCCTTCCATTTCATTCAGTTGCTCATCGGAATTTAAACCGATTTCCTGAATCATAAGCTTGGCATTGGCAGCGATGAGAGCTGTCTCTTCCACGGAAGCCGATACTTCCTCCGAGCTGGCGGATACCTGCTCTGTTGCTGCGGATACCGTCTGAATCGTCGCGTTGATCGTCTGCATGAGCTGACTTAGCTGATTAAAGGCTGTACTCGCTTGCTGCACCATTTCCGTTCCCGAATGAATTTCACGGCTGACCCGGGTCACAGAGTCAACGGACTGTTGCGATACTTCCTGAATGGTTACCAGGTAATCGGAAATTTGCTGTGTCGCTTCTTTCGACTGCTCGGCGAGCTTCCGAACTTCTCCGGCTACAACGGCGAAGCCGCGTCCATGCTCACCCGCACGGGCAGCCTCAATGGAGGCATTCAGGGACAACATTTGGATCTGCTTCGTAATATCAAAAATAGCTGAAACAATGCTACCAATGGCTTCGGAGCGCTCATTCATACTATGGATGTATCGAAGCGACTCATCGGCAGCCAGTCCTACCTGCGACATTTGGGCAACAGCATTTTGAGCGAGCGTATTACCGTTCACTGTTTCTTCAGTCGCTTCACTGATCTGATCGGATACATCATTGGCAGAGGAGGCGATATGCTGAACACCTTGAGCGATTTCCTCCATAGCCTGTGCATTTTCCGCAGAAGCGGAAGCTATGCTGGTACTGCCCTTTGCCACTTCCTCTGCAGCAACGGTGGAGTCCTGTACTTTTACACCCATGGCTTCAGTTCGGCGAAGCAGCTCGTCCGAGCCTTTTACAACTGCATTGGATGTGGAAAGCACATGACCGATCATTTCTTTCAGATTATGGGACATGGATTGGAAGCTACGGGCAAGCTGCGCAATTTCGTTGTTACCGATAACCTTCGGTTCCTGTGACAGGTCACCTTGAGCAATTTTTTCACTATGACGAACCAGTTCAGCAATTGGCTCTACAACCTTGCGTATGATAAGCGTAGAAATAATTCCTCCCAGCAGGAGTGTTGCAATTGTAATACCTATGCAAATCCATAAAATTTGTTGGGATTTATCCTGCACAAACCCCACATCCTCGTTCACACCCAAGACCAGATTACTACCCGCTATGGCAAAGAAGGCGGTTTTGTGTATTCCGTATGAATCGCTGTAAATATCGCTAACATTCATCTCGCCTTGTTTTGCTTTTTTGATATCCTCCACAGGAACAAGTACATCCTTAACCTTATATACCGATTTTTCATTTCGTGCGACAACTTCGGCCTTATCGTCTTTCACCACTGCGATATATGCCGATTCAAGCTTAAGTGTGTTGACCTTATCCTGAAGATAAGATTCCATCTGCATACCAGACCCGGAATCCGAACCATTTCCTTGCTGTGCCTGAACTGCCAAAGAAATATTAAGATCCTGATACACACTCTTGGCCCCGGTTTCCAGCATTTGATCCACCTGAGGCATGACGCTGTTATTAATGATACTCATGGAAACTGCATAAAAACTGACACTGAACAGAATGGACGCAAAGAGCAGAATCAATAAAATCATAATCCGTAATTTTGCGCCAATGGAACGATTAAAACGCTGCATGAAAAATCTCCTCTCACATGATAACACGTTATGATCTACTTATTTTCCTTTTCTGCTTGAAGAAAAAACTGAAAACGTTCGGATTCTATGTATATTTCAGTTGTATTCAAGGGGCAAGAACAAGAAAGGGAAGCAATTCATGAATTACTAAAAAGTAGGTTAGACCTATTTTACATAATTAACAGGCGGTTGAATAGTCATATTTGCCCAAAAACAAACAAAAAAATGTAACTATGGTCGTAGGCTATTAGATGTAAGCTTGATGTAAAATCATCAGAGCATGACAATGAATATCTCATTCCTTCTTTTAAGACTATTGTAAAAAAGAAGGAATGAAAGTAGTATAAGGAATGTCGCTTTCCATGTACTTCCTGTAAGCAGTTATATATAAGTACGAATGTGGCCTTCAATATACATAAAAAAGGGGAAAAGGCTTTTATGAATCAGGATTTACTTTCCAAAGAAACGAGTTTGCAGGTAGGAGGAGAAGACCAACAGGAGCTTTCTTCCAGCACCAGAAGAGCTGGAACAGCAAGGAATCCAATAAGTCGCCTGTTTGATTTTATTTCCGGTGTGTTTACTCCCATCCTGCCGGCACTGATCGGGGCGGGAATCATTCAGGTGATTGCTTCTGTCTTGTTGTATCTGGATCTTCATTCTAATTTTAAAATTTTTACAATTGTAATGTACATTGGCGGATTAGTATTTTATCTTTTACCCATTTTGGTAGCTGTAAGTGCAGCCAAAAAGCTTGGCAGCAATATATTCATTGCAGCGGTCATCGGAGGCTGCTCATTTTTTCCCGGCCTTACAGAAATGCTGAAGTCCGCTAAAGAGATCAGCTCGACCAGTTTACCAGTGGCGGAGCCGAGGTATATTTCTTCCTTTATACTAATCCTGATTGCTGTTTGGCTTGCAGCGAAGATTGAGCAAGGGTTAGGCAAATTTAGTCGCTATGCCATAAAGCTGATTATTGTCCCCACGTTGACGCTCATGATTATCATGCCGTTATTGCTGTTTGTTTTCGGTCCTCTATGGACTAAACTTGCTCATACGTTGTCAGAAGAGTTTTCTTCAATGTTTTTTTTCAATGGGGAAGTTGTTGCAGGTTTGCTGTTTGGAGGCACGTTACCTCTGCTTCAATTTACGGGCATGCAATATATGATGATAAACGATATGTTGGAATCCATTGCTGCGATGGGATATGATTATATTGCTCCTGTCATAGTGGCGGCAGTTATGGCTCAAGCGGGGGCGGCGTTCGGCGTATGTATTAAATCCAAAAATGCCAAAGTCAAGGTGCTGGCCGCCTCTACAGGCTTTCTGGCTTTGCTGGGAATCCTTGAACCGGCCATGTATGGTGTGAATGTACGTTTCAAAAAGCCGTTTTTTGCCGCATTGATCGGCGGGGCTATTGGTGGTGCGTTTATGTGTTTTTTTGAAACAGCGCTCACAGCTTTGTCAGGCTTATTCGGACTAATGACTTTACCGTTGTATACTGATTCCACTCTTGTGTACGCCGTTTTGGGAATAGTAATTTCGTTTGTGACGGCTGGTGTAATTACGTATTTTATGGGCTTTGCGGATGAACAAGAGGAACACTCCAAAGGAGCAACTGCATCTGGCATTAGCACAGCTTCGGACTTGGTTGTGGAAAAGAGTGCAAACAGCTAGGAGACTTCAATTAAACCGTCGCAGGATGTGTCATTCCACACATTGGGCAAACATGTTTTCTAACTTCAAAAGCGGATACGCGGCAGCACTGTCGTGCGAATAACATCAGTGATTTGGTACTCCCCTCGCCTAAGGGCCTTATGAAAGTGTTTACAAAAAACTTGTCAGCTCAGTTCTTATATGATATTATGATGGCAGTTATTCAAAACTGCACATTCGTGGGTTGTTACTGAACATATCAGGCAAAACCATAAGCAGGCACTAAGTGTCAGTTTTGGTATTGCCTTTTTTTACTACTCCAAGCGGCCTAAGGTGATGGAATGAAGATAGCAAAGGTGCTGAATAACAATGTCGTAACGGTCATTGATGAGCAGCAGAAAGAATTAGTCATTATGGGAAGAGGCATTGCTTTTAAAAAAAGCGCAGGCGATGAGATTGATGAAGGGCATATCGAGAAAATCTTTAAGCTTGAAAGCACCGAGGTTTCCCGCAAACTGATGACCCTGATGTCTGATATCCCTATTGAATATGTTGAAATTTCTGATGAGATTATTCAATATGCCAAAACGATACTCGGTGTGGAATTGCATGACAGCATCTATATTTCGCTGACGGATCATATCCATTTTGCCATAGAGCGTTATCGTTTGGGGATGGATATAAAAAACGCCCTTTTCTGGGAAATCAAACGAATGTACCGCAAGGAGTTTTCGATTGGGACCAAGGCACTGCACATGATTCAGGACAAGCTGGGAGTTACGCTTCCGGATGATGAAGGAGCCTTCATTGCTCTGCATCTGGTGAATGCTCAGCTCAACAGCGAAATGCGCGAAACGATAGCCCTGACTAATATCGTCAAGGATATCATGAACATTGTAAGCCGCTTTTTTGTAATGGAGCTGGATGAAGAGTCGTTAAGCTACTACCGCTTTATTACACATCTCAAATTTTTTGCTCAACGGGTAATGAATGGGACTCCTGTACAAAATGCAGATAATTCCCTTCATGATATGGTTAAGGTGCAGTACAAGAATGCCTACGCCTGTGCTGAAAAAATAAGAGATTATACCACTAAAATCTATGGTCGGAGCTTGTCCCAGGATGAGATGCTATATCTCACCATTCATATCGAGCGTATCATTAAAAATCAATGATTTCATGGATGATCAGGGATTTAGGATTGCTACTTCCAAACCAGAAGGCAAAACCTGAATGCTGAAAGAAGATTGGCTTTTTATAAAGCTGTCTGCTTTCTGTATTCAGGTTTTTTTACTGCCAATTTACGCATTTTATACCTTAAAAGAAAAGAGGAAACCCTCATGGATCGAAATCAATTATCCAAAGAGATACTTACACTGGTCGGTGGTGAAGAGAATGTTGAGCAGGTAGTTCACTGCATGACTCGTCTGCGCTTCAATCTTCATGATGATAAGAAGGCTCAGAAGGAGCAGCTGCAAAAAACGGATGGCGTTATGGGAGTGATGGAGAGTGGTGGTCAGTTTCAGGTTATTATCGGTAATGATGTAGCTAACGTGTACAAATCGTTGGTGAGCAACATGTCCAAGGTACCACAAAGTGAAACAGGCGCAAGCAATGCATCCAAGAAAAAACAAAACCCGATTAGCAGTCTGTTTGACTTTATAGCTGGTATGTTTACACCTATTTTGCCGGCGATCACCGGTGCAGGTATGATCAAAGGGATCATTGCTCTATTAGTGGCAATGAACTGGATGTCCGATAAGAGCCAAACCTATACGATTTTAGCGGCCATAGGTGACGGAGCATTCTACTTCCTGCCGATTATTCTGGCTGTGAGTGCTGCTAGAAAACTGGGAAGTAACATGTTTATCGCGGCTGCGATAGGTGCCTCTATTTTGCATCCGACGATTACGGCATTGCTGGCATCCAATGTGAAGGTCAGCTTTATCGGTCTTCCGGTGACGGCGGCCACTTATTCTTCGACTGTTATTCCAATCGTTATTGCGATCTGGGTGGCGTCCTATGTTGAAAAATTTATTGATAAGTATACGCATGCATCACTGAAGCTGCTTGTTGTTCCGACACTGACTCTGTTGATTATTGTACCTTTGACGTTGATTGCTGTAGGGCCGTTGGGCTCGATTATTGGTAATGGCTTGTCTGGCGGTATCTCTTGGTTGTTTGAAAATACAGGTGCCCTTGCAGGTTTGCTGCTTGGCGGTACTTTCTCCCTGATCATCATGACAGGTATGCACTACGCGTTGGTTCCGATCATGATCGGTTCTATTGCAACGTTGGGCTTTGACTATATGATTCCGATTATGGGAGCAGCCAATCTGGCTCAGGCTGGTGCTGCACTGGGTGTATTCTTAAAATCCAAAAATGACAAAGTCAAAACAGTGGCTTTCTCCACGAGCTTGACAGCTATTATGGGTGTAACCGAGCCTGCAATGTATGGTGTAAACATGCGTTTTAAAAAACCATTTACGGCAGCGCTGATCGGGGGAGCCATCGGCGGGGGCTTCATGAGCTTGTTTGGCACAAAAGCGTATGTCATGGGTGGACTGGTTGGTTTGCCTGGTCTGGCGATGTTTATTGGACCGACTTTCTTGTACGCAATCCTTGGTCTCGTGATTGCTTTTGTGGCTGCTACAGTGATTACCTATTTCATGGGCTTTGAAGATGTGAAGGAAGAAGGAGTACCACAAGCATCTGCAGTAGCTGGCGGAGATACCTCTTCTGGGGAAGTAGGTCAATCTGCTGTGGCCTCACTGCCAAAAGGTGAGAAAATCCCGGTATACAGCCCGATTATGGGTGAGGTTAAGCCGCTCAGTGAAGTCAATGACCCTGCTTTTTCTCAGGAAATCATGGGTAGAGGATGGGCTATTGAACCATCTGAAGGTCGAGTTGTTTCTCCAGTTGTAGGTACAGTATTCTCCATTTCCAAAAGTGGACATGCCGTAGGTTTGGTGAGTGATGCCGGGCTTGAAATGCTCATACACGTTGGGATGGATACGGTTAAGCTGAAAGGCCTCTATTTTACCCCTCATGTGAAAGCAGGGGATCGAGTAAAGGTAGGCGACCTCTTGCTGGAGTTTGATCTGGCGGAAATTCGCAAGGCTGGTTACGAAACGATTACACCTGTTATTGTTACAAACGTAGCTCAGTTTAGTGAGCTGGAGCCTGCTGGAAATGAGCATAAAGTGGTTAAGGAACAGGAGCTTTTTTATACAGTAATCGTCTAACGACAACAAAAGATTTTACGTATAATCTAACATCAATCGTTGGATTCTAACCAAAGGCAAGTCTTCGAAACAGGAAGACTTGCCTTTTTGCGTTTTCAATGTAATCCCCCAAAGCTAAGCGGGCTTCAACCCATTTATTAAAACAAAACCTACAAAAATAGTTGGTATTGTGATATAGTAATGAACGGATTACAGGGTCATTTTATAAAATATCATCTATTTGGAGGAGATAATATATGGATACCTTGTTTATTATTTTAAATGTGCTTGTGCTGCTTGCACTGCTCGGCGTGTTGGTCTGGATGCAGAAAAAGCACATTTCCTTTACAAAAAGGGTATTTGCCGGACTGGGCTTCGGGCTGATTTACGGGGCTATTCTTCAATACGCCTATGGTGCGGGCTCAGAGGTCATTACGAAATCAGTCGATTGGTTCAACCTCGCAGGCAATGGTTATGTTCGTTTGCTGCAAATGGTAGTTATCCCGCTCATCATGGTGTCGATTATTTCAGCCATTATGAATTTGAAGGGAAGGCAGAACCTTGGCAAAATAAGCGTGTCCATCATTGCTGTACTGCTGATTACAACGGCTATTGCCGCTTCAGTCAGTATTGTGACCAGCTTGTCGTTCGATCTTAAAGCGATTGAGATTCAAAGTGGGGAAAAGGAACAAGCACAGGGCTTGAAGATGGAGGAGCGTCTTGGAACAGTTCAGGATATGACGATTCCACAGCAGGTGCTGGAATTTATTCCATCCAATCCTTTTGAGGATATGACGGGAGCTCGTCGGACTTCGACGCTGGCAGTAGTGATTTTCTCGGCTTTTATCGGAGTGGCCGTGCTTGGACTGGATCGTAAAAAGCCAGAGCAGGCGCAAACCTTCCGTAAAGTAATTGATGCCGTGTACGCTGTAGTGATGCGGATTGTGACGCTGGTGCTGAGATTGACGCCTTACGGTATTTTGGCGCTGATTACTAAAGTTGTAGCCACGACGAATCCGGATGAAATCTTGAAGCTGATCAAGTTTGTGCTGGCTTCTTATGTGGCCCTGTTGGTCATGTTCGTCATTCATCTTATTTTGCTGGCTCTGTTCGGCTATAACCCGGTAACGTATGTGAAAAAAGTATTGCCTACGCTGGTTTTTGCCTTTACATCCCGTTCCAGTGCGGCTACGATTCCGCTGAATGTTGAAACGCAAACGAAAAAGCTGGGTGTATCGGACGGCATCGCGAATCTGTCTGCCACCTTGGGAGCGACCATTGGACAAAACGGCTGTGCAGGTATATATCCAGCCATGCTGGCGGTCATGATTGCGCCAACCGTGGGCATAAATCCGACGAGCTGGGATTTTATCCTCACGCTCATTCTGGTGGTTACGGTCAGCTCCTTCGGCGTAGCAGGTGTAGGTGGTGGTGCCACCTTCGCTTCTCTGATCGTGCTGTCGACCATGAACTTGCCCGTAGCCTTGGCAGGCTTGCTTATTTCGGTTGAGCCACTGATTGATATGGGACGCACAGCACTGAATGTCAATGATTCCATTACAGCAGGACTCATTTCAGGCAAGGTGCTCAAGGAGAATGATCAGGACGTGTTCAACGACCACGGCATGGATTTGGATGCGGCGGCACGCTCCTGATTGGGATGATAGAAACTCTCCACGTAGTCTAGGGGCAGGTTTTAGAGGGAGAAGTATCTGCGTGCATATTAATGCTCAGAGTCGGCCATTAGGCCGGCTCTTTGTTTGGTTTCATCGTAATGTAATTATAGCTGTTCACAAATCCTGATCTGTGATACATTAAAATAATGTTTTTCCGGCTTACTCCGGATGAACCGCGGTTCGCAACCATCCCGCGCTATCAAAACTAGGAGGCTTTCATGTTTAATTTGCTATGGGGGGCAGTCTTTGTCCTCGTCAATTTTATGTTCTTTTTGTTATGTTATCGTTTGTTCGGTAAAAAAGGGCTGTACGCCTGGATTGGTGTGGCTACCGTACTTGCCAACATTCAGGTCACCAAAACCATTGATTTGCTCGGCATTACGACGACATTGGGAAATACAATGTATGTCTCTATGTATATGGCCAGCGATTTACTGAATGAGAAATACGGGCCTAAAGAGGCGCGTAAAGCGGTGTGGTTCGGATTTTTTACCTTAATCATGACGACGCTAACGATGCAGATGGCGCTGGTGTTTCAGCCTAATGCAACCGATTTTGCCCAGGCGCCCATGCAGCAATTATTCGGACTATTACCAAGACTTGCACTTGCCAGCCTGACGGCCTATGCGATTAGCCAATTGCTGGACGTTCGTCTATACTCATGGATTCGCAAGTTTTTCCCGGAACGTCACCAACTCTGGATTCGCGGCAATGGCAGTACGATGATTAGCTCGTTTATGGATACGCTCATTTTTTGCAGCATCGCCTTTTACGGCTATGAATGGGGAATATGGCTGGAGCTACTGTTCACCACCTATATTTTAAAATTTGTACTAACTGCGGCGGGTACACCGATATTGTACATCGCACGCAACTTCCACTTTGCAGAAGAGGAGGGGCAGATGCTCAAGCCGTAATTTGGCTTGGGGTTGCTCCTCCTTTTTTTGTATAACTAATGTAATTGTTCAATGAAGCTTGCAGTTGCTTATATTGAAGTATAGAGATCGTCAGATGAAATGTAAGATTGGAGACTATGTAAGGAAAAAAACAAACCTTGTACTATAAAGGAGGCTACAGGAATGATGCAGTTTACCCCATGTATCCGGTGTAAAATTCGTTATGTGACACAAAGGGCTAGAGAAAATTTTATGGCAGAGAAAATGGTAGGAGAACCCTTGCTATGCCTGCATTGTATTAATGAACTCACAGGTAAAATAATAAATCAGTCCAGGAGCCTTGTTTATCCACATGAGGTTGAACAGTCTAATCGGCAGCAGCATATTCCGAGGTCGTCTATTGAGGGGTGTAGACCCTGTATGAAGAAACAAGGACGATGAAGAGATCAAGTACGTCGCTACAGTTAAAACATCCAATGCTTCACTTATATTGATATCGTCAGGAAGGTGGTTTGCTCCAAGGTCAAGATGTCACGGATTCAAATCGCCATAATCGTTGGAATGGAATAATAAACTGGAGGTTTTTAAGAATGGGAATAACGAAAAACAAAAAAATGTTGATTAAAGGTGCGGGCAAGTTTATGGCTAAAATTCCGAATAGTGATGAACTCATCACGATTGGAACACTGAACAACATGCTTTTGGACATCCAACTGGATATGCAGGATATCGAGGGTGGAGATTCCAGTGTGCCCTTGGATGCATTGCTTCGTAAAAAAACGATTGATATTACAGCTCAAGATGCCAAATTTGACTTAAATCTGGTCCGTCTCGTCCTCGGTTCCAAGCTTCGTGAAGGTGTTAGCGGAGCGTCTTACCGACTGACAACGGAAACCGTGACGGTTCCAGGGGAATCCCCATACCAGGTGCTGCTCACAGAAGCCGCAGCGACAAGTCCTGCTATGAAGGCTTACGAGGATGTAATTACAGGCACAGATGTAACCACAGAAGTTACCGTGACAGGTAATAAGGTGGTGTTCGATGCAGCGTTGGCCGGGAAAAAAGTAGTGGTTGTCTATCCTGTCGCTTTGAGTGGAATTCAGCAGGATGATGATGGATTTGTGTGGGAGCTGGAAGAGAAGCACGTTATTCAGGAAGTAAACGGGAAGTGTGAGGCAGAGCTTGTCTTTGGTACCTCGCTGCATACCACGCCTGAAATTTCAGTGCGTACGCTAAATGGAAACAAGCTTCTCAAACGTTCGCTCACCGGAGCCCCTAACGAGGAGCAATACCTTGTTGAAGGGGAAAAGCTGATTTTCAATGCAGCGTTGAAGGATGTAGCCATTTATGTAAACTACAAACGCAATGAAGTGGTGGATGTTCTGGATATTTCGAGCAGGGATTTACCGTTGACGGTTCACCTGGTTCATGATGGCCGTTTTGAGCAAAAGGACGGTTCTGTGCAAGGATACCAAACGGAATTGTATCAATGTCGTGTGAAATCCAATTTCACCATTGATGCTCAGCGCCAGCAGGCGTCTACGCATAGTGTAACCTTGACGGTCATTGACCCGGAACGCTTTGATCACAAGCTCGGCACGATCAAGCGTTATGAGATTGCAACAACATCTGCTAACAACTGATATGTAAGGATGTGTTTTCGGAATGAATGAAAGAGAGTTCACCGTTCCATCTAAAAATGAGCCTTCCAAGTCAGATACGGTGGTAGAAAGTACAAAGAAGGTTTTGACAGAAGAGGAAGCACAGATCAAAGAAAAAGCTTTCTTTGAAGAAGATGAAAAGGTGCGTCTCCGTGATGGTAAAACGTATTATTTGCCTCCGCTTGGGTTAAAGGATGCGCGTAAGCTGATTAAAAAGCTGAACGCTATTGATTCCGGCATTATTATTGCAAATCTGATTCCAGATGACCCGGAAGGTGCGGATCGTTATCATGAGCTGTTGGATGTGCTGATGATGGGCTTTAAACCTTACTATAGCTGGATGACTCCCGAGCACCTGGAAGAGTATGTTGATCTGGAAACGGCCAAGCAAATTATTGATGCCATGATTGGTCTGAATGGAATAAAAAAGTCCATGTAGCCACTGAGGATGAGGAACTGGAGTATGACCGGCAAGCTCCCATTGATTGGGCGAATCTTTTTTTTAAGCTGGCCCATTATTGTCACCTGGACAAGCATCAGGTTTGGGATCTTACGCTCCCTCAGTTGGGCTACTATCTGGAGCAGTGTCATGACCATATCGAATTTACCATTAAAGTATCCTCCATGTCTGCCGGTGGGCTATGGAGTGGGACAGATCAAATGGATCGTTCGGATACCCGCCATACAGGCCGTGAAGAAGTCAGGGAAGACGGCGCATATATGAGCGGCTATAAAATAGCGGACGAAGAAGATATGGTATTTCTGGCTAATATGCTTGGATGAACAACACTCCTGCTCTGCTCCGTAAGGAGGAGCGGGAGTTTCATTTTATAAAAGGCGGTGAATGTATGGGCAATATAGAGGTTGATGTGCTTGTGGAGCTACAGGCATTTATTCAGACACTAAGGCAATCTTCTAATGTAGAGAAGCAGGGGCTGGTTTTACGCTTCGGGTGTTTGGAGGAACACAAGCACACATTAAGCACCATATTAAATTGTAGGACAAGGTCCGAAGTAAACCAGCAAAAACCAGATCAGCTATCCGCAGATGAGAGTCAAAGTCTGCAACATGATATGAATGGTAAAACGAAGCCGCCGACCTTCCCCATGAATGAATATATGAGAAAGGTGCAGAGGGATCAAAGCAGGAAGATGCTAAACGCTGAAATAGCAGATATACGAACAGGCTCTATGGAGTATATCTGTATGCGCAAGCACCAAACTCAGGACTTGCAAGGTGTACTCCGTCATCAGCGTACATTTCATATGCCAGAAGGCGTAACGGAGCTAACCAGAAATGAATATCTGACACGTGCAAACATGCATCCATCGTACACGATCAACTCCGGTGACGTCATCGTCCATATGACATTGCCTAAGGTCACGAATGACGTAAGTCCGACCCAACTGGAAGCGATCGGTAACGGACTGGGAAGAGGTCTTAAAAACGGTAGAGCCGGAAGCTTACGGGATCAGCTTCTTATGAATCCGACCACTGCTTATCGTAGCAGTACGTCATATTAATCCTTACTCTGTCGCACCGGAGCAAACATCATTTTTAATGACAGGAGGTATACATTTTGACTCAGCAAAGTTCCCATAAATCAGAAGATGTGATCTACAAAAAGCGACTATTTTACGATAACGGAATTCGTTTTGTCGAGGTTAAGGCCAAACTAATCAGCGAATACAAGCCACCGGCTCCCCATCTGAAATCTCATGTTCATGAGACGTTTTCCTACTCAGCAGGCTTGGTCAACCGTGGAACCTCACATTATACAGCGAGCCTAACGCTGCTATTCTACAGTAAAAAGGAATACGCGGACTGGCTGTCTTTTATAGGCTCAGAGCACAAATACTATGATG
The DNA here is from genome assembly GCF_038592985.1 of Paenibacillus sp. FSL R10-2782. Taxonomy (NCBI): domain Bacteria; kingdom Bacillati; phylum Bacillota; class Bacilli; order Caryophanales; family Paenibacillaceae; genus Paenibacillus; species Paenibacillus sp. FSL R10-2782. Next base: position 1,477,012 of record NZ_CP151951.1, read on the forward strand.
AAAAAGGCACGATTTATCTGGGGATTGTGACAGGTAGACCGGATATTCAAACGGCAGAGCTGGAGACTAAATATATCATCCAAGTCCAAATGTCACTTATTCGCAAACAAGGTGATGAATACCGCTGCAAAAGTCAATTCATCGACCTCAAGGGCCATTGGGCATCCAGCTATATTGAGGAAATGGATCAGCGTGGTATGGTTGCCGCCACAGCAGATGAAGGCGAGGTCAGCCCTTATTTTAGACCGGACGAGGGCTGTACCCGGGCAGAGGGAATCACCTTTTTGATGAGGTCCTACAGGTATGTGGACCGGATTCTAAGGGGGTATTGAGATGAAACGTTGGATTGATATAGATCCACTGGATTGGTTTTATAGAGATATGTTAGATATGGCACGTTTGGGTCTCGATGCCCGCAACGAGCACAGCTTTATCGAGGGGATGCCCTACGACACTTTTGAACCAGGACATGAACGCATAATCAAGCGCTTTGTAACGTTCGATGGTCAGCAGGAATTTGCCATTCCCGACTATCAAATGCATATTGAAAACCCGGTTTTTGTTTTCGTCGCTGGAGTTCAGGTACAGCCTGAAAGAGTGGAAAACGAAAAAATAACGATGTCCCATCCTTTATCCAGTGGACTTGAGGTGGTATGTATCGCTTATGGCAGACCCGCTTATCAGGAGGATGGCTGTGTTCATAGGCCTTATGTTGAGACGGATGAAAGTGCGATTTCCCTTCCTTCTGCGACCTTGCCCATGGCGGCTGATGATCAGACCCAAACGAAATATCAGCCGGAGACGGTCACAGTTCTGGGAACCAAGCTCAAGCGGTTGTCTGTGAAAATCCAATCGGAAGAAGAACCAAAGGAAGTGATTAAGAAAGCATTCGGCTTCAGACAGGATGTATTTGCGATCCACCGAGGAATTGTGTATCTCCCCTTCAATTATAACGGATTTCCCGTGACTGTCGGATATAACTATCGAGAAGCCGGAAGTGTGCAATTTAAACAGGAGACCGTCGTTGTCAACACTGACCACCCTCGTTATCATGATCGTTTCTTTCCGAATGTTCATATGAAACGAGCACAGTTTCTTGTGCTTCTGCAACAGATACGGGTGGATATCTATAACAGATATACCGATCGTGGATTGGAGAGCAGTACGTATCCACCGAGAACCCTGCTGGACCGAAGCTCTTTCTCAGGCCAATGGTATGAACAGGACGTTATGGACTTGGTGAGCGAGCAGTTCCTGGATGGAAGCTACGTATTTCCGCTCTATGAAAACAATATGCTGGAGCCGGAAAAATGTATTACACGTGCAGAAGCCGTCGTATTTTTAAACCGATTCATAGAATGGGCCCTAGAAAAATTCAGATAGGTGATGAAAAATGACTTTTGAATCCATGAATAAGCACGGACAGGCTCGGGGTCATCAGCCACGCGTCATTGTAGAGCTGGACAAAATGTCCTATGTCCGTGGCTTGCGGCCAAACCAAGCCGTCGTTCAATATGTAAAAGATACAGCCGTTAAAGAATTTTTGTCCATTGATGGTATGACCCAGCTATCAAGTGAAAAGGAAGCGACAAAGGTTAGCGAGATAGCCCGTCTCGCCAATTTGCCTATGTCCATGCCTATTCTTTCAAGCTCAAAAATGCGTGAACATGTTACCGATTCCAATCACATCCAGGGCATGCTGGTCATAAGTCGCCACTGGTCAATGAATCCCAAGCGTCCTCTCCACAAGGGATTGGACCTGGATTGTAACAAGGGCGACACCATCCATGCCGTATGGGATGGAAGAATTACTGCCGCAGGTGCCGTAAAGGGTTATGGTCACGCGGTATATATCGATCACGGCAATGGCTGGACGTCCCGGTATGCTCATTTGAAACCCAATGCCATGAGGGTCAAGGCTGGAGATTGTGTGAAGGCTGGAGACCCGATTGCTACAGGCTGGAACTCGGGTCACAAGAGTAGCAGTGGGGGTGGGGATGGAGCACATCTTCATTTTGAGGTTCGCAAGGATGGCGAGGATTTGAATCCCGAAGCTTTCCTGCGCGGGGAAAAATCCATACAATTGCCCATTCGATTGCTGGATACGGCTGTTCAGAATAAAAGTATATCTACTCCAACGGTGGAAGCTAGCGTCGTCGAATCCTACACGGAATATAGTATGGAAGCATGGGCTTATTATGTGAATCCCGCAAACTCTGAGGGTATTACCAGAGGCGGAACAGATGTACGGCAGTGGGAGGATTACAAAATTATCGCTGTCGATCCTTCTGTCATCCCTTTGGGAAGTAAGGTTGAACTGCTGGTAGAAGGGAAAAATTGGGGCGAATATGTGGCTGATGATACGGCTGGCTCCACGAAGGGCAAGCGTATTGAGATTTTAATGGAAAATGCGGAGCAATGCCTTCAATTTGGGCGAAAACCTGTCATTGTGAAAATCAAGCAGTGGGGGGACGGAAGAACTCGCAGTGCAAATTCGGAAGTAGATCAATCCGTTCCATCCTACCAGATCAACCGGACGACAGAAAAGGTATCGTATAGCAAGAATTTTACGGCCCATAAAACGAGTCTGGACCATTTGAAATTTGTGGATATCGTGGGTGCCACTCAATTTTTCACCAATGAAACGCCTAATCAGGTCCGTAATGTTTTAGGTTTTCAACGAACAGACGGGGCAGGTCAGGTGAAGAAATTCACGTTTGTGCATGACTGGTTCAAGCCGGGGTGTTTAAGCTGGGCCTATGTTTCGGATATGGATATCCAGGACAGAGTAGAGGTAAAGGTGGACGACCATGTAGTTGCCACCATTGAAGGGGTAAATGCTAAAAACGGATTGGCTTACCCTCCCTCTATTCCGGTGCCTGGTGGACACCACAAAATTGAATTTTCCATGTCGAATCCTTCCAAGGCGTCGAGAGGCAATTTCGGGATCACTTTTCTGAAAGCCAGAGAATTTGACGTGGAATCCCTCTCAGCCAAAACAGTCTGGACGTTCGAAGACCCGATGAGCACAACGAATGATTGGACTCCCGACCAGCAGGTAGTGGTGACAGATATGGGCAATCAGCAGAAAATATCCACTGCACGTGAAGAAGCTGGTATTGAACGGACAGGGAAGATCAGGAAATTTCCATTTACAATGCAATTCCGAATCAAGGCCGATCAGGGAACACAAGGGAAAATCATGGTGTCCAATGGCTCTAAAGCCTTTGTGGTCAAGGTCACAGATCAAGGAATTTCTACGAATGTCGGCTCCTATAGCCATAAGCATGTGAGCGAGTACACCGACTATGTTGTAACCTGCCATAACGAAACAGATATGGATGTATATATTAAAAGTATACTTCCGGGCGGTATCGAACAATGGGAAAATACCCGTGTACGCGGCGTATCCGAAGATGATACGACGAACAGACTTCGATTTTCCGTATCCAGCGGTAGTCTGTATATTGCAGAGGTTAAATATGCTTTTCATGATTACGCTATTGAGCAGTTTGCCACTCATATCGCAGATACGTATAAAGAAAAATGGTATGACGTCGGCGGGTTTCAGTATGAGAATACCGCTTCACTGGAACGGGACGTGATGAACTGGGAGGTTCATTCTCACATGGACATGTCGTCGACTTCAGCCACCGTAACTTTAAATAATGCCAAAGGGATCTACTCCCCATCCTTGGAACGGTACGCTGCATTTTCGGATGGAAGGAAGCAGCCTCCTAACGAATTTACCTATTGGGAGGAGGGTGAGCGACGACATCTGATTAGTGAAGGAACTCCCATCCGTATTTATGCAGGTTATGGCGATGAGCTGGTACGTGTATTTACAGGCATGATCAAGGGTGAAATTGAGGAGGATGCCCAGAGAAGAACGCTTACGTTTCATTGTGTAGACCGTTATGACATGCTGGAGGAATTTATATTTTATAAGGATATGATCTACCCTCCGGAGGAAGCGTATGCTGGGGACGGTGGCGCCTTTGCCTGGATGAAATCCAGTATTGTAAAGGATATTGCAGTTGCAGCCGGGCTGGATTCGTGGCGTGTACACGGTGAAGACTGCCAATACCCCAATTTGGATATAGACGAAACGGTATATGTGGATGTGAAGAAGGACAAGCACGCCTACATGAGATTTGATCCCGAGACAGGGGAACTCCAGACGATTCCCAAGGATCAAAAATGTATGAAGACAACCGAAGGCTGGAAAACTCCTTTCGTAGCAACGGTATCCTTCAAGGCTGGGACAAGGGCATCAGATGCTATGCAATCACTCATACAGGATTTGCCTTATGATGTCAGATGCGATCGTTACGGAACGTTTACACTGAAACGAATGAATTTTCTGGATACCCCGGATTGGGACCAGGTAGCGCGCTCCAAATGGGAATTTACAGAGGATCATTTGCTTGAAATGACGTCTTCTACCGACTACTCGCGTGTTCGCAACCATCTGATGATTTCTGGTTCTGCGGGGTTAACAGAGCATTTTCTGGATAAAAGCCTGATTGTGGCCACCAAAGGGAATATGAGAACCGCTGGATTACAGCTACCATGGATTGAAGAACAGGGTGGAGCATCCATGCGTGATCTCAAGCAGCAGATAGCGAATAAAGTATTTTTTGATATGAAAAGACAAGCCCGCACCAAAAACATTGTCATTCGCGGCAACCCGCTCATAGAGCTTTTGGATGGGTGTTATGTGTATGACAACCATACCTGTAATGCAGGATATTATCTGATCAAGGGCAACCGGCTGGTCGGTGATGAATGCGGTATGGTCAACTATCTGGAGCTAACCTGGTCCGCTCTTCCTGCAACATCCTGATTTGACGCTATGATCTATAAATACAATCCAAGGAAATGGCATTACGCAGCCTGCGTTAATTGTCGTTTCCTTTTTCTTATATTGAAGGGGAAGGTGAGGTGTAAACTTTGGAGAACCAGAATTTTACGAACTCTAACGAGGTATTTCCGATTATTGATCTGATTCGACGTGAAGTACGTAAGGAAAGGATACATGCGGGTCAGACGGACGACTTGTTGGAAAAAAAGGCTCAGGAGGAGCCCAATGTCATTACCATCGATGTAGCCCGTGAAATGCTTCAATATCCTGCATTGGTAACGTCAGTGCTATACACCTATGATAATGGCTTGCTGGAACGGCTAACGCTGTACCGGGATGATCTGTTGCAAGTGACCGGATTTTTTATTGAATTTGAAGCCTCCACAACCCTGAATGCAGAAATGGAGGAAGAGGCTGACATTCCATTGTTAAACGCTATACGGGGAAGCATTATTCGTGAACATGGCTTGTTCAAAAATTTGACTCTTGATTATGTAAGGGCGGTGTAGTCGTTGTCCAGTGGTGCTAATTTTGCAAGCTATATGGTAGGTGGGCGTTTGGACCCGCCTTTTATGCCAACGAAGACCCAACCGTACATTGTGGGCAATCGGATTGAATCCAGAGGAATTGGCAAGGTAGAAAGCACAATGAAAGTCAGTCATGATTGCGAGCTGCTTGCGGTAGCTGTGGGAGCATCCTTTTATGAGTCCAGCGATTATTGGAACCTGTATGTGGGGGATAAGCTGGTATGCCAACGTATCTTCACGAAGGATCTGCCTGAAGGGATGTATTTTACAGCCGTTATTCCTTGTCCGACAGGGACTGAATTTCGTTTTGAGTTTTTTAATGAAGGCGGCAGGAACAAGGATATATGGGTGAATTATCAAATGCTTCAATAGAAAGGAGGTGAAACATCATGCCAGATGATAGTCCTTGGCTGGAAATGCTCGTTAACGAGGATCAGCTATTGAGCCAAATCGTTACCCTGTGCTCTCAAAATGGATGGGATATTGTGGATGAATTTCATAAGGTCGTCTATTCGAGCCGACTGTCCAAACCCACGATTCAGCGCTTCTCTCTTCCACTCGTCAATTCCTATGTAGATATTCCCAAGCTTGCGCATAAGGGTAACTACTTTGTGTATTTGGATGGCGAGCTTATGCCTTCTTCCTATTATTCAGCAGAAGAGAAAAAGGATGACGGACAACGTATTAGCTTTGCGCCAGAGGTTTCAGGAGAGGTGGTTGTTTATTATAGCGACCTGAACGGCTCAGAGGAGTTTGAATTTGTTGTAGCCAAGCATTATATTTTGCGAAATGTATCGGGGCATCTTTTTGGCATGGCTATGCTGGGAAGTGTGAAGGAAAAGCTGCACAATACAGGCTCAAAAATCCCGTTTGCTATTCGCAGGAACCATGCCGGCTGGGGAACACAGCTGGAGCCGCAATCTGACGGTATATTCTCTTGGGCTGTCCAGAAGATCGAAGAGGACAATCTGTATGAGCGTCATACGATGTATTTTTATCAATTGGAAAAGTTCGTGAATACGAGCAGAATGATTGTAGGCTGGGAACAACCTGCTGATTTTAAAAGGCTCGCTTTGGATGTGGAGATTCAATCTTCTATGTGGGGGCTGCACGATGAGACCCAGGCGCTTCAGTTGATGATCACGCATCAATTCCCTCAATTTTACCAATCTCCTTACGTCGCTTCGCGGACACGTATTCCGCAACTGGATCGCTATGAACAGGTAGCCTCCATGAATGTGAAATTTACGAACTGGTGGCAGGACAGCAAGGTCCAGCTTAGAGGCTACGTGGATGGAAAGTCTGCCATGCTGGTTTTGCTGGCAGATACAGCACCTGCCTGGGAGCGTAATGCAGTACCTTCGATTCCGATTTATATGGGCGATTTTGATATCAAGGGCAATACCCATTCGATAATGAACGAGAGTTGCGTTTTTGAATTGAATGGCGGTGAGGAATCTCGCAAAGCAACCTTTTTCTCGGATAGTCCAATGGTTCATATCGGGTCGACGATGAAGGTATGGTTATCAGGAGAGGTGGCTGCGGAATCAAACTATATTTCTCTACGTATTGCAGGTCAGGAGCTTGTAAAGCTACGAACCACGGAAGCCCACACCCCCGTCCAGTCCAGAGATCAGGCAGAGTATCTTGGAGAGTTTTCTCTATACGGAATTGATGGTAAAAATTCATTGGATTTGGAAGTGTTCGCTTCTTCCGGAGTTAATGGTTTTAGTCCTGTTTCCGCAAGAGTCTGGGTGGAGCTTCAAATCTATACAGAAAACGCGGGTGCTACAGCCGTTCTATTCGCAGGAACTGCATTTGCAAAAGACGGTCTAAGCTTAGAGAGTGCGCTCAGTCAATCGGCCCGGTTTGACTATGATGATGCCGATCCCAAACGTCATCAGGAAGTGCTTATGCCGATGTTAAAAGAATATCCTGCTCATCCGAGTAACGGTATTGATTCTGTCATGGTCAAGAGAACAAAGTATGGTGCGCGTTATCAATCCTACTATTTTGCCTGGACTGTTCCGTCGAACAGGATGCCTCCCTTGCGGGAGGACACAACTGGAGCCAAGCACATCCGAGCCTGGAACAATAGCGATATGAGCAATGCCTATCATTATCAGTTTAATCCATCTCGATACACGGAGAAGGTACATTCTTCGAGAGCTTTATTAATCCATCCGGAAGATGGTACGCACGGAACACTACGAAATGTTATTTTACTGTCGCCCCTAACTATAATGAACGGGGATGAGCTGGAGGCCGTTGATGAATACTGCACCGATGGAGAGGGTCCTAAGCATCAGACGTATTCTTATTATCTGACAGAGGGCATATCACCATTGACCAAGCGAGCAGCGACACCTTATCGACCAGCGGGTATCGGTATTCTGAAGGCTGGAAATCTTCGAAGGCCAGAAAAACGGTTACCTATTTCGCCGCCTACGCTCGTTGTATCCCTGACTCCGTCCCATATTTCTGTCCATGCTGGGGAGGGAGTGGAATTGATGTCTTCCTATAACAAGCATTCTCCGGTATTGATCTCCAACTGGTTTGCTTCAGGTGGTGCGAATCCAGAAGGCCATACGGTGAATAACGCCCGCTTTACTTTTCATAAAGAGGGGAAGTATACCGTAACCTTTACCTTAACGAATGAGCTGGGGCAGACAGGAACGGCGACAGCGGACATTACCGTAGTTAAGTAGTAAAGAACACAATCGTAGTTCAAAGAAAGGGGAGAAACAAATGTCATTCATTGATACGACAGCAGCAGCATTTACTCCAAAAGTAACGGAAGCGGACCTACAGCCCCGTTTGGGAGAGTTGCTGGCTACCGCAGGCTGGAAAGTTGCAGCCAATTATAAAAGGGTCATCTTTGACGCCAATATTACCCATCCTTCAGATGTAGTGAGGAATTATACAAATTTCCGGATTACGGTAGCCGAGCATTTTATATATTCCAATAAGGATAATCAAAGCTTCGGTATCGCTATCGCAGGAACATGGTACCCTCGATTGGCTGATTATGTGAAGCGTCCGGATAAAGACACCTACAAGCAGTTTGGGGAATGGGCAACAAATGAATTCCGCAAATACCGACTTTCCCATACTTTATACGTGTACATGCTGGAGGATTTGAAAGGATTGAAACCGGATGGTTCGGATGTTGTACTGGCCTGGAATGATAATTCTGAGGCTGGACAGCTTCGAGCAGCGTTAGATATTGAAGTAGAGGAATCAGCCTGGAAAACAACGGCTAGCGGTCCTATGTTTACGGTGACCAAAGCAGAGGGCGCTCGTATGCAGTCTCCGATTATGCAAGCAGGTCTGCGCTACAAGCTGATGGAGTCTTATTACAACAACTCTTTTAACTACCCTGTCCAAAACACAAATTGGTGGAGTGACTCTGAAATTTCCGTGAAAGGGACTCTTTCAGACACTAATTTCTTTTTTACCATTCAGTGTGATAATGTACCAGCTCCAGAAAACAATCTGGTTCCGATCATTCCACTCTATTTTGGCAAGCTGGACCCCGTCGAGGAAGGAGATAACGTTTACGCCTTATTCGCAGGAACGGTTCCAATCAGGGATACGGTGAATGGAGTCGCTACGTATGACTTTGACGATACCACCACCAGACAACCTCATATTATGCCTTTATTAAAATCATATCCCAACTTTCCAGCTAATGGTCTGGATAATATCATGGTTAATCGCGCCAAGCTGGGTGCGAGATATCAAGCCCATTATCTTTCCTGGAATTCGCCACCTAATCTCATGCCGCCAGCTAGAACCTCTGTTGACGGTAAGAAAGATTACCCGCGAGCCTGGAATCATGCCGAAAATCCTTTGTACAAATACACTTTCAATCCTTCTCGATACAGTGGGAAGGTGCATACTTCCAAAGTATACGTTATTCATCCCGAGGAGGGTGTGCGGGGCACGTTAAAAGATGCGATCTCCTTAGCTGCCTTTTCGTTTAATGCCAACAAATTAAGAGTCAAGCGGGCCAACTGTCCTGATGAATTTGATGTATACCGTTACTTCTTGATAGAGGGAATTTCCCCACTGACCAAAAAACCGGGTACTCAATTCAGATCCGCGGGCATCGGCTTGTATGTGAACACTGTAGATGATGAAGGAAATGAAATAAAACCAACTACCCTGTAGTGTAGCTTGGAAAATCTAATCGTAGAGGTGATTGATTGTGTCGTGGTTTGATGGAGATGCTACTTTTCAACTGTTTCCGCAGGAATTGGAGAAACAATTCAATGCTCATGGCTGGAACACGTTTATTAAATACCGGGCCGTAACCGGGAACCCTAGAAATACGGCGACCAAATTCGCTGACGTTCGATTGTTCAGATCCACAGGCAGTGACGGTCAGATACGTAATTTCGGCATGGCTTTTGGTTACGGTGGAACGGTCAAACAGCCGGGAGAGATGGACTTTATCTCACAAAACTCCATGCTTGGAGAGGCACAGCGGGTACAAGGTAGTGACACGCAATTGCAGGTCGTCGTACGTCCTGTAGAGGCGGACTCGGAGATGCTGTATAAGAATGGCGTATTCGTTCAGAAGACAGAATATACCTTTGAACCTTACAGTGGCGTGTTTAAGCTAAATAAAGCTGCACTGGCAAGCGATCAATTTACCGTATCCTATGCACCTGCTGCTAATGCTCCAAGTCTGCCCAAACGTTTATTTTTCTTTACCTTCGATGATGTACGCTCGGAAAAAATTGTAGAAGCTGTAAATAACGGAGTAAGGGTAGGCGATCCTGAATCCCTTCTTCCTGACGGAAATGGAACTCGTCGAGAGTTTAAAATACCTGCTGACACGACCATCAAGGCAGGAAGCGTCCGGTTATATATTAACCAGGTAGAGGTTTCTCCTACCGATTTTACAGTTGACTACGATACCAATACGATTAAAATCCCAACCACGGTTAAGGCACCGGACGCCGGTAGTGAGCTTCACGCTTCTTATATCAGGGTGTTGGCGGGTACGGGAACAGAAATGATTAATTTCGGGGATGTGACTACCCGGAACTTTGACCCGGATTCCGGAGCAAGCTTAATGGACGCTGTATACTCCTGCATATACTATATCTATCCTTCGTTGCCTACAGCGTTGTCCTTTACTTCACTGGATAATTATACTCGCGGCTGGCAGCGTGATTCCAGCATCTATTATTGGGGGAACTTCAACAAAGACCGCATTGTCATGTTTCTGCGTCCTGACCCTACCTCGGGTCCTGAGAACACATACTTTGCACCACTTTACATTGGCAAAATGACCACGCTGGGCAAATCGCCAAGAAAAAATCACGTGCTGATTTCCGGATGCCGGGAAAAGGACGAAGTGAAATGGAAAAAGGATATGAAGCTGGGTGCCACCTACGTAGACTATGGACTGAATACCTCGAACGGTAACAGCTCTGTACAGCTTCAACAGTCTATTGGCGGAACGTATTACCAGCAGCATTATCTCGCTTTTATTACACATGACAAGCAGGTGGACGCGGGTGAGTCCCGGTTCAATCCTTCGGTCTACAGCGGAAAATACCATATTTCTCCTATGTATGTGGTTCATCCCAATGACGGCTTTGTCGGTAAGCTGGATGAGTGCTATGCTGTTCATCCGAAAAATATCTCTCAGCTCGATGAGCTGGAGGTCGTAGAAACGACAGATCATGAAATTCTGGGCACAGGTAATGGGAAAAATAAGGTGTTCCATTTATCTCATCAGCCTTCATTAAAAGATGATGGTACACCCTTCAATCTGGTGATCAAAGTCAATTGTGTCGAGGCCAAATTCGGCACGGATTACACATTGGATCTGGAAACCAAGCAAATCATGTTCCTGGACGGTAAAGCACCGAAGGCGGATGAAGAGGTTCTGGCCACCTATGAGTACAAACAGATTTACCGTTATACCTTGGCGGATACACCTGTGAGTCCGTTTACACTGGCTACCATCAGTCCATTCGCTCCAATCGGCTTGGGTATTCTGAAGGAAACGCTTGTTAAGAACAGTTAACCTACAGGGTTAAAGGAGGTCGGCGGTGACATGCTGGACGGTAAAAAATCTTACCTGATCAGTATCACCGCCCTTTTTTCTAAAAAGGGCTATGAACTGGCATTTGGTACAGACATGATCTTGGATACACAGCGGGAAACGCGTTACCATCTGTCTGCTCCTGTGAATAGTACGTACCGAACGCTGAGGCAGGATACGTTAAAGAATGCATCCAAAGCTCCATATTCCGCTACAAGTTTATTCGGGAGAGATTGGAGAGAGGCAGCGATTGCTGGTGAATTCGAGGGTCAAGCCGTGGAAGCCGTTCACTCGACCATTGTATCTTACTTATCAGATATTCACAGGCATTTTAAAGGAGAACTCAGACAGAAAGCGCAGCAGCCTTCACGTTCTACAGCGTCAGATGCGCGTTGGAAAATGGGTAGCCAGATCCATTCCATGGAACATGCAGATTCTATACAGCAGGGATACAGGCAGGAGTCCATTCAGGCTGATTCTATTTTTAATGCGGTGCAGGAAGAAGACGCAGTTTTTGAAATAAGGCAGCAGGTAGAGGCTTCAAGTGATGCTTATGAATCCGGGAGGGCTTTCTCTATCTATGAGGGACTTCTTGATGCAGGTTCTGGATCTGAGCAGCGTCAGGGTGATGGATTTCCCTCTTCTGAATCTGCAATTCACGGAGAAACGGTGAAGCAGGGAGATACCGCTACACAACAGACGGTTATTCACCAGATATTTCAGGATCGAGAAGTAGTGGTAGAACAGCAAAACGCGGCAGAAAGCCTTGCGATGGAAACTTTCTTCCAGCCAGCAAGTGAGGCGTTGCGCTATCGAACCGATATCCGGGATGTTCTGATTGATACATCAGAGTCTAGTGTGAAGGAACAGATGTTGGATTCGGACGAAATCAACGATTTAACAAAAGCCCGGAAGCTTGAACAGGTAGTCGGGACGATTCCCGATGATTTGCGAGAGACAGAGGCTAGAGCCAAGAATGATAATGCCCCTGTAGAAGCTCGTATGGAAAAGTCTGACAAAAGTGAGGATGCCATCATAGATTGGCAGGTGTCTGTCAATCAGCGCCAATATAAGGATTCCACCGACGAACATAGCACTGCTGTATCGATACGTTCTGGCACTGGTACAGAACATGAACGAATGGACTCAGCAGAGTTGAGTCATGACAAGCCCATGATGATCCATGAGTCTGCAACAAGTAATCGTATATATCTTCAAGAGGCTACAGAGTCTCAAGACATACTGAATGCGGAGCCTGGCATATTTTCTATTCAACCGGAGAACACTTCGTCCATTACAGCAGACCCAACGATGGGATCGATCACCGAGCGACCCGAGATGGGCAGGATGTCTAAAGGAATCCATCCTGTATATGGGGAGCACACGACAGAAATGGTCGAAGCGGGAATGGAAAATGTCCTGCCAGAGGGCTTGCAGCACGTTGATGTACCAGCTTCACCAAGCTCGATTGAAAGTGTAGTTCATCGAATGCAGGAGACTTCGAACGGCGGTTCACTTGAGGGGGTTCAAGGTCATCCGATGGTAGGTAGCATGGAATTCGCTGATGGCACAATAGGTGTAGAGACAGAAACAGTTACAAATGGTCTCGTATCCTCAGGTCAGGACGGTTTGAACGAGCCTGCGAGCGTGGCTAGCTACAATAATGAACAAGTCTACCCTACCAGTCTAAATCAGTATAGAGCAGCTTCTCCATATGATGACTCTAAAGCTCAGCCAGTGGAGCAGAGCAGTACAGCTTATATTCATGCTTCCACAGATGCTGACAATGAACAATTGAGTTCAGCATTATCTGAACATCACGCGACGTTAGACGAGCCTCAGCGTGGTGAGCGGATATATGTCAGTGAAGAAGCAGAGTTGGACGACCTTAGTTCTGCGGATTTTAATCCATTGGAGTTGGAGGCGCAGTCTGGAGAGTTACTTGCAGCTGACGTTCTGATAGAAAAGATTGCGGAATCTCCTGAAATCAGCAAAATGGCTCGAATGCTCCAAATTATGTACGGTGAGCAAGCAATGGAGCTGATTGAAGCAGGTATTGAAAATATTGTGGCAGAGGCTGTGAAGGAAGGCACAACGCAGACTTCGGTTGCTCTAATTACTGATAGCGTCATTCATCAGTTGGAAACATCATTGGCTGGTGGTTCGTTGGAAGCTATCCAGATTCGTTCCGATCAAGCTAATATCGAGCATACCAAAGGGACGCTACAAACAAGTGCCGAGCAGGGCAGCAAGTCTTCCACTGAAGAGGGACAGCTTACGAATTCCGAATCCGGTAACTCTTTCTCTTCCAAGGAAGGTGCGTATCATGTGATGGGACATGCAGAAAGACACATGTCTACCGAAGCTGAAATCCAGGCATTGGGCAAGGCACTTATTAGCTCGGATCGTGCGAATGTCATGATACAGGACATAGAAGCAGGCAGAACCTTCTCCAGTACTACAGGTGTCACAGATTCCATGGAACAGGGCACCATGATCCAATCGTTTACGGAAGGTGAATATAGTCATTTGGAAAAGGCAGCCATGAGCACTGGAAACTTTGATACAACGGTGTCAGGACCACTCGAAAGCGCACAGTATATTGGAGAAATGGAAGCGGAGAAAGTCGCACTGATTCCGTCGGAGCGGATAAGTATAGAGAGCCTGGAGGCGGAGAAAGTCGCGCTGGTTCCGTCAGATCGAATAAGCGTAGAAAGTTTGGAGGCAGAGAAAGTTACGCTGGTTCCATCGGAACGTGTAAGCATCGTGAGCGTGGAAGCCGATCTGCATGAGGTCAAAGCTGGCGAGCTTTTAGAACAGATGAAGGAAGCTGACGCTACTTCATTGGAGCATGCTTTGGTCTATCCGGATATTCAAGCAGGTGTTTTCACTAGCGGCACTTGTGCAAACAGTCAAGACAATAATCAGGTCTCTGATGCTGTTCTCGTTGACGGAGAGCAAGCAGCCTCTATGGAATCCGTTCAGGAGACGATTACAGGTGAGATCGATCAGGCGAACAGCATCATGAGGACGAATGATGCTGTGATCGAGCAGGTGCATGGACAAGGTAACAATGTTGAAAATGTACTTGAAGCCCTATGGGTTCACGTGGAAGGCTCTAGTGGTGAGAAGCAGACCTACACCAGTGTCAGAGACGATCATGAAACAGCCACGCTAGGAGATATCAGCAGAATCATGGATATTCAGAAGCTGGAACAAGGCCAACCCAACGAACAAACGTTGGAAGCAGTGGCGCCTGCTCATACCGATGCAGAGCCTATTTTAAAAATTGAAGAAACCGACCTGCATGCTATATCTGAAGGAACTCGCAAGAAGAAGGTCATGTCTACCAATATTGAGGATGAACACCAACAAGCTAGCAGAGAGAAAAAGCTAATAAAGACACAGATTACAGATGCAGAAGCTGGTACACGTTTGAAAAAAAAAGCTACTGTTCGTATCGAAGCTCCAGAGTCGGCCAAGCGGCATAAAACCTTAAAGACGATGATTGAGACTCCATCCGAAGCTACGAATCAATCGGTACCAGGCATGCCTAAACGAAAAATATGGATGATTATGGGCAAGATTGCTTCTTGGAACATCTGGAACTGGAAGAAGACAAGGTAGGTGATAGAAATCTCATGGGGATTTACAAGAAATGGAGTGGATTGATTTTTGATGACGCGTTCCAAAGTGGAGAAATCCATTCCCGCTACCAATTATCTCCGACAACGGCTTGTACCCTGGATACAGGCTTGCAGCAGTTAATCATGTCCCACACAGAACCGGAAACTATGCTTTTGTTTGATGCACCCAAGGATGAGCCTACTCTGCTGTTAGAAGTTACTGCTGACTATGTTCCTATTGCATACGGTGACGAAGGGGGAATTGTCATCTGGCAGGATGGCTACCATCGGCTGGAATTCCTGGAGAGTAAGGATACGACAACCCGGGAGTATAGCCGATGGCGGGCAGAGAAGAAGGGGAATCGATGGACCTTTTATGCTGATCGCGGATTGGGGTGGGAGCTATTTGACTCGGCTGATCTGGAGGCTGAAAAAATAGGTATCCTCTTAAAAAATCCACAGCGTGATGAATATGAAAAACTTGGTTTAGACAGGCTTGTGTTATGTAAAAGCAACAAAATAACAATGGGAAATTTGCCGGAGGGCTATTCCGTGTTTTTATGCGATCCCCACGGATATGCTATTGCTTCCTCTAAAGTAGAGCCCACGTGGACAGGGGTTCATCTGGAGCTTCCGACGATGCCTTTTAGCGGAATGCTGAGGGTTTATGATGAAAACGGAGTTCTTTTATCGAGCCTTGGGGCAATGGATATGTACGGTGGGGATCTGTATCTGTATGGTACCGATCTTCGTGTGCTGTGGAAGGATAAAGAGCTTAGTCTAAGCGGCGAAACTTACCTGGGCACGATGTATGACAATACCATTCAGGTGCAGATGGAGCTATATAATCCCTCAAAAAATAAGAAGGCCGAGCAAATCTCGATGGGTATCCTGAAATATCTGGAGGAATTTGGTTATGAATGGGCGGACTTGAGTCATGATGATGGATCAGATCATCCTCAAGGGGATTATATGCAGCGACTCCCTATGGGGACTCTCCCCCCCGACGGCAAGATGAAATTCTGGATGAAGATAGAGCGCAAAAATGAGCACTTTGGCATCAAGCCTCTTCATTTTATTTTGGATATTACTCATATATAAGGAGGTGTTGGATTTTGGCTGGTACGAAGATGACGTTGCGCAGATATGGAAATGAACTAATCTATTGGAACGAGCAGGAGATTATTGTGGATCAGGCCTACCTGGACAAGCATAAAGACTTGTACATCCGTCTGACACATCCTTATATATTGGGTACAAAGATGCTGGACGTATATCTAAATGGGCAGCATTTGCTGGTTCAGGGTGGATATGAGGAAGTGGACGAAAAAACCATTCGTCTCGATTTGGGTACTTATCCGCTGGAGCATCCCTTGGCAGGAGAGCATATTCCTCTCGTAATTGGTGATGAAATATACATTCGTACCTGGAAGCCTGAGTATCGTCAAGGGAGTGGAAGCGGTATTGATGATCTCAGGTTCAAAAGGCTGGAGGAAGAGATTGTCTCGGCTCGTAAATATACGGAACGTGATGTTGAGTTTCACCGTCTGGATGACAGGCTGGATTATATTCAAGAGCGGGCAGAGGTCAAAACGATGGTATTCGTGCTGGATCGGATTCCGCTGGGTCCCTGTAAATATGAAATGAGATTCCCCTTCGAAGGTAAGATCAGGGAAATATATGCTTCTTGCGGAGTGTACGGGACGAGTAAAAGTGAGTTTTCCATTGAAAAATGTTCACAGCTCGACTATGAAACATTGCCAAACTGGACTAATATTTTCAGCCGCAACCTGACCATTCATGCAGGTGAGAAATCTAGTAATACGAGCAACTTACCCTATGTTCTGTCCGATCCTATGATTCATAAAAATGATCATTTTCGTATTTACACTCATGTGGCAGGCGAAGGCTTAAGAGGCTTGACACTAGAAATTGTCGTTACGATATAAAATGGAAAATAAGATAAAAAATTGATGGTTTACAACAAAAAATGACTACAATATCGGATAAGAAGGCATCAAGCAAACTTATATTGCATTTGTAACAAAACATAAAAGAGGATTTTGCAAAATCCCGACAAGGAGAGGTATGTTATGGCAGAAACAAGAGGTATTGCGAGATTTCGTGGTGAGCAGTTGAACAACAAGCTGTTACGGAATCAACATTTTGACGAAGCGAACAAGATTGCAGAGAAGTACATTGACCTCCAGTTTCATAATCACCGTGAAATTTTGGAAGACACCAAGATTGATGTATTTGTACAGGTAAACGGAAAAGCGGTTGCCGGCAGCACACAGCTGGATGTATCGGGCGATATCGGTACAAGAACCGTCTCGACCGGAGACAGAGTGGAAGGTGTTGTGCTGACCGAGAAGGTGCAGCTTCGCGCCGCTGGCACAGACAGCCCCATCGGAGACAGCGATTCTGACGTGGTATACGGTCGTCTTGAAGAAAGTAAAGGCAGCTACCTTCTGAAATTTTATAGTGTAGAAGGGGGGAAAGAGCAGCCTTATACATTTGATGCAAAAGCAGGCAAAATTGATTATCGTTTCGTGATTCGCACGAATTTGTCTGTCATTCCTTCGGATGCGATCATTCAAGGCGGTAGCGGATTCGTGGAAGGTGCCACCGATGCGAAGGCCTATATGAACCTGATTCAATTGATGAAGGATGTATATGGTCCGACGGGTACGCTGGACAATGACGGTAATTCGAATCTGATAGTTTCAATTCAAGACCAGATTAGCCAGGAGGTACAAGATCGCCAAGATGCGGATCAGGCGATTCGGGATCAGTTGGCTTCTGCTACAGGCGCACAACTGATCGGGGTTGCAACAGATTCGAACTATAGCGGAGTGACTTTACAGCTGGCTCTCAGCAATTTAGCGAAGCGCTTGAAATCTTCTGAGGATTTAATGAATGGAATTAATGACCGAGATGTAGATTCCGCAAACGGGTATTTCAAGGCAGGGGCTTTTGGTCATGCGGAAGGCCGTATTCTTGATTTGGAGAAGGCTGCAGATGCTGTGTTCAAAGCATTAAGTGTGAAAGTGGGCACGATCGAAGCGGCGGACGAAGAAGAGGTATTTGAAGCAGTTGGGGGAGAGACAGAATACACTCTAAAAAAAGGAAAAGCCAAAGACAAAACGGTACGTTTGGCCATTAATGGGCAGCTCCAAACACCAGGCATTAACTTTACCTATATCAAGGATGCCAGCGGATTGATTACAGGCTTTAGCTTTACGCCGGATACGTTGAAGGTTGTCGAAGATGTACCGGATGTGTTGTTCATTCAGTATAAAAAGGCTGAATAAGTAATAGCAGCACCCCTTAGAAGCGTTGAACGAGTGTGTGCTCATTCGGAGTAGCTAAGGGGTGTATTTATGTCCTCTAAAGAAATTTGTAGGTTTTATTTCCTCGGAATGTTAGTTTTTTATACTAGTTACTTATATTGAGTATGCCATGAAGAACGTGGCGAAGGGTTTTATTTTATCTTTTCTAAAATGAAGGAGGAAAAAACATGCCAGCACCAGCAGTATCATGGCTTAAAACAGACAACGTAACAACATTGTCAAAATGGGAGATCGGGACGATTGACGCAGGATCTTCTTCTCCAGCTCTGGGTGTACTTATTTGGAACAACCGGGGGAATGTAAATAACGATTTTTCGACAATGACCAATTGTACCATTACAACTAAGGATAGCTCAGGTGGAGATAATGGTGAGCTGGTCCTGAATACATGGATTCAGGTACGTGTAGATAGTATGGGGGAATCCAGCTTTACTTCCATTGGCGGGACAGCGACGAAGGTCATTCAGGCGGGGGGGAATACGGTCAATTCCAAGGGAACCTTTTCGCCGGGAAACAAGGAAATTTTGGGGGTTATCAACGATGGCTCTGTAGGTAATTCCAAAGGCAACTACACACAAGTGACACTACAAGCAAGCGTTCCGGCTACGGCCACGGCGGGTAATGTCAACTTTTTGACACGTGTGGCCTATCAATACGTCTAACAACTGATATCCAATACAATGGGAGGAAGAATATCTATGTTTGCACAATGTAACGGATATTCTCCTGTGTCACAGGATTTTATTTGGCTGGGTGAGTACACGGACGGTACTCACCTTTCTGAGTATGATTTTGTCACTCAGGCAGAAAACAGCTTTTACGCCATTCAAAGAGAAAAATTGGTCCGTTTTGGTATGGTTGGGCATGGTCAAACCTTTTTCTTTGAAAGTGACGGTATTTTCAAATTAGCTGGCAGGATGGTGGAGCTGGTATATTCAACGCCGGACAAAGACTATACCCTGACGGGTAATGTGTTTCAATCCTACAGAGACATTATTGCATATAAGGATGCGGAGGCATCTGGATTACCCAACTACAGTCCTGCTGCGGCTGGGGAAAAAGGCTTAATGAGCAGTACGATTACCCAATTTAATTTTGGATATAAGGCGGCACTTCTGATTGACCATGTTGAATTTCATGTCAAAGCGATCTGTAAGATTCCATTCAATGCACCCGTTCATATGGCATTGAGACTCGTATCTAATACGGAACTGAATGGTAAATTACGGGTCAAAGTAAACGGCTTGGTTACACAGGAATTCAGTGCTCCATTAAAACCCGATATCGGAGGTGAATTGAATTGGCTGGTTCAGTAATACGTAATTATACGATTGAAGTGGATAACATCAATAAAAAGTCAGTGTTCAGTATATATCCTTATCCTGTAGAAGTGCTCACTCCAAATGGCTGGGAAAATATCCAGGAAGAATTTGAAGAGCTTCAGGAAAAAAAGCTGGATGGCAATGTTACATTAACATCTGACGAAGAGCAGATATATAAAGAATATAAGCAATTGGCTGATTCCTTTTACGAAAATAAAATAGCTTCCACGATTATTTTGGATACCGTCGATCCGGCGGGAATTGACATCGTGGGTAGAGATCGGGTGAAGCATGTATTGGATGCGGAAACCCGTGAACAGATTCCGTTTGGTCGTGAATTCGCTTATGTCCATGGAGCCTCTAACCTGAGCGGAACGATTATTTTACCCTATGATGATTATTCGGATGTATACGTAGTCAGTGATGCGGATGAAGACGGTGTTGCCGAGCTGACCTATGTGAAGACGAAGGAAGAGACGGACGGCGTAAGGCCCTATTACGAGAAGGTAGAGGGTCAAACCTATATTTATGTGGATCATTTTTCCGGTGGTGGTGGTACGCAAGCAGATCCTTACATTGTTTCTACCGAACAGGATTTGGATGATGTACGGAAAAAGCCTGGGGCCTGGTATATGCAGGATAGGGATATTGTCATGGGCAGCTTTCAGAGTGGAGAGGGGTTTACACCGATAGGTGATGATACTAACCCTCTTAGGTTTACAGGTGTTTATGATGGGAATGGTTACACTATAAAAAGCTTATTTATGAACCAGGATAGAAATTTTGTTGGCTTATTTGGTTATACCAGGTCTGCAACAATACGTAATTTAAGATTGATTGATCCTAGCATCACTAACAAAAAGGGGTATGCTGGAGCTTTAATAGGTTATGGATTTAATACTTCAGTATATAATTGTAATGTTATTTCAGGAATAATAGAAGGTCAGGGTGGGTATGTTGGTGGATTAATAGGTTATCTGAATCAGGATGCCCGCACTTACCAAGGAAGCTCAATCATTAATTATTCATATAATTATAAGTGTAACGTTCGATCAGCAGGCAATATTGCAGGAGGGTTCATTGGAAATGTAAATTATTACAGCGGCAGTATCTCAATTGCATATTGTTACTCTACCGGTAAGGTTGAGGATATCACATTAGCTCGGGAAAGAAGCAATATTGGGGGCTTTATAGGCAGTAATAATACTTCTGCAATCACAAATTGTTACTGGGATATAGAAACCTCTGGAATTCCAACCAGTGCAGCAGGTGTTGGCAAATCCACATCCGAATTAAAGGTTGCATCCACATTTGAAAACTGGGATTTTGCAAATTATTGGTATATGAGTCAGGATTACAATGGAGGATATCCTGAGCATCGACAGTTTATTCAATATCAGAACGGAACAGGAAAAAAAGAGGATCCTTTCATTATCCTGACGGAGTTTGATCTTTCTCAAATGCGTTGGTTCCGCAATGAATATTATTTCAAATTCGAAGATGATATCAAGATGACACAATTCCAGGCGAATGACGGATTTTATCCCATTGGCTATAATCTTGTGGGTAAAGAATCGTATTTTAAAGGATATGTTGATGGTGGGGGGCGCTGCGTTGCTAACTTATTCATCTATCGTCCCAATGATTCATTTGTAAGTCTGTTTGGCTACATGATGGGTGGATGGATCAAAAATCTGGATATCATTGATTGTAATATTACAGGCAGCAGTTATACGTCAGCATTAGCAGGTCAGGTTTCCAAAGCTACCATTAGCAATTGCCATGTCGATACATTTTCTTATTGCAAAGTTACAAGTAAAGGAAGTCATGGAGCCGGCTTGGTAGGACAGGTAACTACGGATGGAATCATAGAGGATTGTAGTGTAAATGCAACTGTTGCAGGAGTAGACTACACCGGAGTGTTTGCAGGCTATTTAACAGGTAATGGGATTATACGCAGATGCTATGCTTCTGGTAAAGGTGAGAGTACTGGAAATTACCTGGGAGGATTTTTAGGTTATGGTACCGGTTCCTCTGTAGTGGAGGATTGCTACACCATTGCAGAGTTAAATGGAGTAACGGTAGGTGGATTTGGTGGCAATACTGCTACCCTCACGATAAAACGGTGTCTCGCGTTAGGTAAGGCATTTGCTTCATCCGCTTTGAATGGATTTATTTATACAGGTAGTGGAGTCTTTTCAGATAATTACTTTGATAAGGAATTGTATAAGAATGCTTCCAGCACAGGAGGATCCGGCCTGACTACCCGTGAAATGAAGTACAGGGGAACCTACTCCAATACGGCTTGGAATTTTGACGACATATGGATCATGGATCCTAAATATAATGACGGTTATCCAGCTTTAAGGAAGCTCTTACCTCTTGATCTGCCGTTGCTGGGCTTCCGTAATGAATTTGGTAAATACTATACGGATAATGCAGGAGAGCGGCTGCGTTACCTGGAGTTTGGCACATTAGTCGCAAGCCAAACCTCTTCCCCCAAACCAGTATGGTTGCAAAATAATGCTGATTTCCCGGTGAATCAACTCAAAACATGGGTGGATAGTGCGACAGTAGCTAAAGGGATGGAAATTGACTTAAGTATGTCGGATACCCCATTTTTGCCTGCTCAGGAATTAGCTTTTAACGGCACATTGGCCAGGGGGAGCGCGGAAAAGCTCTATGTAAGAATCAAGTCGGATATTGCAGTGAAGACGGGCGGAACGTTTGATCTAAGGGCGAAGGCAAGCCCCATGTAATGATGTTCCAATACAATGGAATAGGGCGTGATGTTCATGTTTAGTAAGAGAGGATTAATCCTTTCCCTTCACGCTTCCCTTGCCGATCAAGGTTTGGAGGTTGGCTCCAACTCAAAACCCACTTCGCAATGGCATGATTTGAGTGGTAAAGGAAATCACGGCATACTGGAAGGCTTCCATTTTACGAAAGATGATGGTTGGGGAGGCAGTAACACCCTCGCCGATCCCTATGCCCTGTTTTTTAACGGGACGAGCCATTATATCCGATGTACAGGAGCGGATACCTCTAGGCCTGTCGCCAGTGTTACCTTTGAAGTGTGGATATATTATATCGGGGGCAACGTTGTTTTGTCTTCCGGGGGATGGTTGAACGATACCCAGGGCATTTTGGTCATGTTTAACCCTGTGGGGGAATTGGAGCTTCAGGTTGCGACCCATACGAGAAAAGCATATGCCAACTTAGGGAAGTTACCCAGAAACAAATGGTATCATATTGTTGGCGCATATGACGAAATTACAGGCAATCTATCTACCTTTCTGAATGGGGCTCCTCAAGGAAGTGTGCAAGCTGAAGCCACTGAACATATCAAACAGCCAGATGGACTTTTTATTGGTAAACACAGTACAGAGGCTAGTCAGTGGTTTCGTGGATATATTCCTGTTGTACGGATGTACAATGCTGCGCTAACGATGGATGAAATCGTTGCAAACTATATGGCTGGCTACCTTTTGGGGATAAGTCATTCGGACATGCAGATTCATGCAAGAGTGCCGGAAAGGCTGAATCTTACTGCATCCTTGCAAGTGGGAATTAGCGGGGAAGTTCAAGGAAAGCAGGCCATTATTCCTACCGACATGTCTGACATGTCTTCACATATAACCGTTAAAAAGCCTAGTCATATAGTGAGCAATATGCATATTAATACTCATGTTTCTGTAAAAGCGCACTATGCGACTCGCCCTGCGGATCATGATGATGTACAGAGTACTATTGAAGTTAAAGTAGCGGATCATCTTGCAGCCGTGCTGGGGGTTAATGCATCAGGGAAAGCAGCAGTTAAGGCTCGCTACAGTATCCTGCCTGCGATTAATAGTGATGTCCAAGGTAGGTTGGCAGTTAAGGTATTCGATCATCTCACTGCCGTGCTGAGTGTTAGTTCATCAGCTATAGCAGTAGTCACATACAATGTGAAGCGGCTCACGCCAAGTGATTTGCATTCCAGCCTGAATGTTGTGCAACAGGGATTACCTTCCCGTATATCGGTTCAAGCAAGTACTACCTTAGCCGCCCAATACGATATTCATGCTGCTCAGGAGCAAAACCTCAAAGCTGCAATAGAGGTCAAAAAGTCTAATGATATCGTCAGCAGCTTAAAGGTAAACACTCAGGCAAACAGCAATGGAAGATATCAGGTGCGGGGGATCGAGCTTGCTAACCTTAGCTCCAGCCTGCAAGTTAAATCTATTCAACAAATATATTCATTATTGTCTGTACGAGCCCATACTCGCCTGGGCGTGAAATATGGTATAGAGTCTCTTGGAGCCGAAGACTTAACCTCCTTCCTGACGGTACCAAGAATATCTGAACTACACAGTAGCATTCTGGTAGGTATCCATACCCGATTAATGGGGTATTACCATATTCGTAAAAGTCATGCCATAGAGCTTTATTCCAGTCTGGAAATAAAGAAAACGGTGAATCTACCTTCATCTTTATCTATTGCATCCTTTACCCAGTCTACCGGCAGATACCGGATAACTTCTCGGAGTTATGATGATCTTCCATCTGCAATGACGGTTCGGGAAGTTTCGAATATGGCTTCATCCATAGGAGTTGCACCCTATACATGGATGAAAGGCAGATATGATGTTATCGAGCCTCCGACATACACGACGATTATGTATTCTAATAAAGATGCTTTTGTTCGTGAGTCTCAGCCCAGATTAAACTATGGCGTTGAGGAACAAATGTATGTTGGATATTCTGCCTCGGCTCAGGAGAGATACAGATCTTATGTTGGTTTTGATCTGGATACTGCTTCTATTCCCAAGAAAAATACAACGATTAAATCTGCCGAGCTCAAAGTGTATTTCGATGGTCGCAACGTACCCCAGAAGGGGATACAGCTCATTGAAGCATCCAGGGAATGGACAGAATACGGAGTTACATGGCAAAATCAACCGTTTCCGTTTGGCTTTAGCAGCCCCAATTCAACCTATGACGGTATAAACATCGTTCAAGATGTAGGTGGAGATTCAGGGTACATTTCATTCGATGTGACCGATTCCATTCGTGCATGGTATGAAGGAAAAAGGCCGAATTTTGGATATATCTTTAAAGCTCTGGATGAATTTGAAAATGGAAGTATCCGTTTTTTTACCAAGGAGCAAAAATCGTACCGTCCTATATTAGACATTACCTACTATGATACTCGTATCTATAGCTTGGGCAGGAACAGTATCGAAGGTGGCCTTACCTCTCGTGTAAGTAAGGTATCTGATCTTGCAGCTTCGTTTCGTATTAAACAGTCTCATGGGGCAGCGGTTTGGAAGGGGAGCTTGTTTGTCCATAACCAAAGGGAGATCCTGGCCGATATTACAGTGACGGTACCTAACTTAACCAGTAAGATGTCCGTACGGCGCAAGGATAATCATTCTTTGGAAGCTCAGCTTGTTATTGCTGTTGCACGTGAGAATTCAATGGACAGTACCCTATGGGTGAATAGGAAAATAGTACCTTCGAATATGTATGTCTTTTACAGGGAGAACCTTGCTTCCGAACTGAGCGTTACCCGCTGGGCAGCTCCGTTTCCCGAGCTTCCAGCAATGATTCTTATCAATCGTAAGGAAACGCTTGGGTCGTTCCGTGTAAGAAGGACAGAGCACCAGGATATCTCCTCCGGTGTGGAACTGAATATCCCTAATATATTAGGGAGCATAACCGTTTTTCAGGGAGCAGTAAAGAAAAGCTCTATTTCAGTCCGTAGATCTCGTGAAGCGGATTTGATGGTGGAGGGGCGTATACTTGATAGGCAAGATATGCCTGCGGATATGAATATCCACAATCCTGATTTTTACGGCTGGCTTCAAATTGTGTTTAGTAATCAGCTCATATCCGGTTTGTCTGTAAGAGCCCAAGCGTATTCCAGGCTATCTTCAACGTTCACAATACCGCATTATACTTCTTTGAGATCAAGTATAGCGGTCTGGCCGAAAAAAGATGTGCCTTCAAGTCTCACTGTACTTTCAGGGAATTTATGGGCCTCCATATCCATTCCGTACCATAAAAGAATGGATATGCAGTCACGAATTACAGTGCGGGCTAAGCTCGTTTCTGATCTGGAAATTGCAGTAGGAGTAAGATCCGGCAATCTGGGCTCTAACTTAAAGGTTCGAGTGGACAGCCATACGGATCAGTCTTCTCATCTGCGAATCAGACGTAGTCATTTGGACTCTGTCTCAAGTGAGCTTTACGTAAAAACTTGGGAGAAATCTGAACTTAAAGGCAGCGTCAGTGCACGGAAAAGCCGTGAATCTGATAGATGGTCTCGAATCTCTGTGCGAATTTCCGATCAGCAGGATTGGGATACCGAACTATCGATTCGTGTTATGAAACACCATGATCTGAATGCTGAAGTGGGGATTAGGCGGGACGCAGCGTATGATAAATTTGGTTACGTTACCGTTCGACATTCCAAGCAAACCGAGCTTCCATCAGATTTGGGGATTCGTGAGCATAGTCACATCACAGGCTATCTAACTGTGAAAAGGACAGCACAAATAAGCTTGCGAAGCGAAATGAGTGTGTGGGAGAAATCCATTATCACTGGTTCAGTGGTGGTCAGACAGTATCGACAAAATGATCTTCATGGTTCCATGGACATTTGGAAAAGATCTATATTAACAGGTCATATTTCGGTATGGCAGAAATCATTACTACCTGGGGCTATACAGGTTCAGGTGTATGATGAGATGGCTTCCAGCATAGATGTGGCTACAGAATACGGATACTGCTTTATCATGTAAACCTAACCCCTGCTATTCGTAGCAGGGGTTAAATTTTACTGATTTTTACTTATATTGAACCTGTCGGGAAGAAAATAGACAAAAGGCAGGTGATGTGGGCTGGACATAAATGTGATAACCGCAGTTATAGGAGTCATCGGTACAGCCATATCAGGAGTCATCGGCTACGCCAGCGGTCGTAGCAATAATAAGGTCACGGATCGAGAGCTATTGTCAAAAGATGAGCAGGCTTTCCGGGTTACCCTAATGGATGCATTGTCAAGTCATAAGGAGGAAATCCATAGGTTAAGTGAAGAGGTAGCTGTACTTCAAGCTGAAAATTTAAGTTTGCTCGCAGAAAACAGATCCTTGAATGCAAAGGTAGAGGCATTGGTATCCAGACTTGAAGGTGGATAGGAAATAGATTTATAGGGAGAGCGAACGGCCTTTTGATATGAAGTACTAGTGGAGGCTATCGAGCAACTTCGACAGTCTCCAAAAGAATGTTGAAATAGGACTTAAGAAACATATTGGAATTGATTCAAAAGGCTTGATTTTAAAGATGTATACACAAAAAAATGGAACAACATAACCAGATGAAAATAACATCAATCAATGTTAGGAATTGACAAGGTTATATATACCTATTAGAATGGGAACATAGGTTCGTATTTTTGAAAAAGTGTAGATAAATTGCAACTCTTCTAATAGATATGACGACTATTAGAGTAGAATCCTATAAATTATATATTTAATTAGGTAAATGGAACTGATTCAAATGTATTACGTATTAAAAAAAGAGTAGGGTAAGATAAAGAAAAAAGTGGAAACTAATTGTCGAAATCGGAAAGGAGTTGTGTTACAAGTTTTAAGGAGGGAACGGAGTGAACTGGAACCTATTGAATTAAAATAAACTATTTAAAATAGGAGAACCGCGATGATAACGACAAATGTTAGCTCATTTAACCCAGATACCTTAAATCATATTTTTAACTTTATACTTCGTGGTGTTAACGAGGAGGATCGGGAAGATGTGAAACAGGATTCAATCGTTCAAATTCTGACAGCAATCCACAAAGGCAATATAAAAAAGGATATATCTACTTTTTCACATACGGTTATCAAACGTTCTGTGGTTGACTATTATCGTAAAAAAAAACGTAAAATTACACAGTTCAGTACAACCGTTAACTTTTGCGATGGCACAGATGAAGAAGGCTCAATGGCCAATTATTACTCGGTTCAAGTGAATGATTACGGGTTTAAATTAGCAGACGTGAAAGTAGACTATTTAAGCAACCGTAACAGGTTCACAAAACAGGAGCAACGAATCATAAATTTCATGCTATTCACTGAAGAAGGAATGGATATGAAACCTGCAGAAATTGCCCATTATCTTGATATTCATAAATCCCATGCTTGTCGAGCCGTGAAAAAACTAAGAGATCTCTATAAAAATGAGATTGACAAATAAACATTCTGATATACCACTATCAGAACAAAACCAAAAGGAAATAGAAAGGCACTACGCACTGCCCCTTACTATACATTTTTAGTATACATATCTGGCCGAGGCATTGCAAGTGAATGATTCTGAAAATTTAATGAAAATTGTTAAAAAGGGAGGTAGTTTACATGCTGAGTCGCTATATAGTTGGTGGAAGATTAGATCCACCTTTCTATCCTACCAAAACAAGGCCGTGCATAGCAAGTCGCAGGGTTGATTTAGATGGTTTAAGAACTTTAGAGGGTAAAAGGGCGGTAACGGACACTTTTAAGATATCTAATGATCTGGAGTTTTTCGCTATTTCCATAAAGGCGGATGTTATTACCCCTGCCGATTACTGGTCCTTAGTGGTAGATGAAAATGTAATTGTTAACCACGTATATTGTAAAGATTATAGTGAAGGTCTCTATTTTCAGGTAGCTCATCCTGTAAAGGGCGGGCGAGATTTTTGTTTTGAATTTTACACGGAGAGCGCTGACCGCAAAAGAATAGAAGTATCCTATTATTTTTTGACAGACCCGAAGGTTACCCTTCGTCTAATATAACGAACCAAAAGCTATGATCCTAATTCTCTACCTGACCGAGTTTCAGGAACAGCACCTAGGGAGGAGGTTATAGAACATGATCGGTTATATGAATAAATGCCCCCACTGTGGGGCGGATTCTTCTTTTGTTCCTGAAGAGATGGAATGCGATCAATCCCTTGTTCTTTGGTGTAAGCACTGTGGGGATTATATCAATCAGACCCTAACAATGGAGTCCCTGAGGAAGTGGTGGGCCAGATACGACGCAGGGGAAGACACATGTAAGCCGCCTGTGAGCAAAGGCATGCTGCTTATGTTTGAAAAGCTGGAACAAACGTTGGCAGCAGAACCTGACTGTAACCTGAATCGGGTCGAAATACATCTCAAGGATTTTACTGACTATCGCTATAAATAAACTTTGGAGGAAATGATATGAACTATATGAACAACCACATGTATGAGCAAGATGGGGAAGATTCTGATTCAGTAGAATTTATACAAATTATTAGCAAAATTCAGAGGGTTGTCAAAGAGAATAAGGAGCTTAAAAGGAAAAATCATCATCTGATTTCCCAAAATAGACAACTTGCGGCCCGTAATCAATTGCTCGAATTGCAAATGAATGAATATATGTCTTTGGTCCAGGAAATGGAGCAGCAGTTCCTGGACCAGCATGAGTATGTGTTGGATTCGATGCAAGCTAATCAAACGCGTTCAAAGAATTTTTTATACTTGGATGATTCCGGCGATATGTATCGTATTAACTATTCGGATAAATAAATTCTAAAAAGGTAGACCGACTACTAGAGTGTGAGCTTGATCAATGGAGAAGGAATTTCATTATGCTGGTATCGCCAGAAAATACGGGGTGAACGAATTGCTTAGTGATACGTATGTACAATTAAGAAAACCTGCTGTGAAGGATATGCATAATATAAAGCTGATCTGTGCGTGTAAAGAGGACAAAGACCTTCTTGGGGAGTTTCTTCAAGAGAATCGTAAATTTATGTTTTCGATTATTATGCGATATAAGGGAAGTATAGAAGATCTAAAAATGAAATTCAAGGTTACTGAGGATGACTTATACCAACATGCATGTATAGGATTACTAACGGCACTTAAGGATTTTGATATTCATCGAGGAATTAAATTTACTACGTATGTAGTAAGACCAATTTTATGGGAGGTTAACCAGTTATTATATAGCAACTCTCAAGAGGTAAGACTTAGTCGGGGAGCTATTGATATGATCCGAAGGATGGTAGAGATAGAAGATACACTAGGCTACAGGCCGGGTGAGCAAAAAATGGCGAAGCTCCTTCAAGTTCCTGTAGAGCGTTATAGAGAAGTTGCTCAATTCAGTGATGCAATGGAACATTTTGATTCAATAGATAACTTTGAAGCTACAGACAACTCACATTATAACATGGATGAACTTGTGATTAATAAGGTTTATGTTCAACAACTGTTATGTAGTACTCTGTTTACAGAACATGAAAAAACGGTAATGCACTTAATTATGAAAGGTGCAAATAACTCTCAGATATCCGAAATACTCCACGTATACCCCATGACAATCAGCAGGACGTTAGCACGCATCAGGAAAAAAATAGACAAACAAAAACAGGATACTGAGAATATCCCAATTGAAGCTCAATCAAAATACAGAGAAGAAATTAACTTAATTGTAGAGAGGAGTAAAGAACATAAACAAGTCTTGAATGTTACAGACATAACAGATGTACTTAAAATATCCGGCTATGATATTTCAAAGTATTCAAAACGTGTTCTTTACTATATCCGTAAAAAAGCAAAACTAGCTATATAAAGTATAGCAAAGTTAAACGCAAATCACAACTGCTCTCGATCGATTTAGAATCATAAGGGTAAAAAAAGCCCACGCAGCTTTCATCATGAGCTTTAAAGTGAAAAAAGGACTTATCCCAGCACCGTCAGCTCTTTCGGAAAAGAGGTCAGGACTTTTACGCCGTCAGAGGTGACCAGAACGTCATCTTCAATCCGCACACCGCCGAGGCCTGGCACGTAGATACCGGGCTCTATCGTGAACACGAAGCCCTCATGAAGCAGGTCTTCATTGCCGCCATGCACAGACGGATATTCGTGAACGCTCATGCCAAGGCCGTGTCCAACCCGATGGTTAAAGGCTGGGCCATACCCAGCAGCTTCTACAACTGCACGAGCTGCCTGATCTACCGACGCGCAGGATACACCCGGACGAATGGCGGCAATACCAGCCTCGTTTGAGCGGAGTACCGTCTGATAAATCGTCTCCAGCTCAGCCGACAGCTTGCCAAAAGCAAAAGTGCGCGTAATGTCTGAGGCGTAACCATCTGAATATACGCCCATATCAAACATGAGTAGTTCGCCATGTTGCAGCTTGCGGGTGCCCGGAACACCATGAGGCAGCGCTGTTTTGGGTCCGGACAGCACCGTGGTGTCAAAGGACGGGCCATCTGCGCCGATTTTCTTCATCTGGTATTCAATTTCGGCAACCAGCTCGACTTCTGTCACGCCTTCACGCACGTGGGTCAGGCCGTGGCGGAGTGCGTCCTCCACCAACTGTGCGGCATGTTTCAGACGCCGTACTTCCTCAGGTGTTTTTCTTACGCGCATGTCCTGGAGCAGAGGGCCGAGATCCACATATTGGGCCGCATCAATGGCAGTATGTAGCTGTTCGTAGCGGAGTACGGAGACGTGCTCCTTTTCCAGCGCGAACACCTCCACTCCAGTACCTGTGCGCTGGCGCAGCAGATCATATGGATTGTCTGTATCTGTGTGAGTGGATATGCGAGTCACGGAAGAAGCGGCGTGGGCCGCCTCTGCATCCAATGCAGGCACGATCAGTTCAGGCTCCTCGTCCCGAAGCAGCACCAAGCCGAGAAATCGCTCATGCGGGTCACTGGCAAAGCCAGTCAGGTAGTAGATATGCTTGGGATCGGTGACGAGCAATCCGTCCCATGATTGTGACTTCAATTCATCATACAGCCGGGTTATTTTATCATTCATACAGATTCATTCCTTTCTATTCATGGATTCATTATAACGCTTATTACATATTTGTTTATAGATCTGACTGACTTTATTCTCATTCCTGACTTAATGTCTGTAGACGTGCCTGTACATTCTGATCATAAAAACCCCCATGGTAGCACAGCACCTTCTCGACTTCCAATACAGTCAGTTTACCGAGGCTTTCCAAGGCCAGTGGCATATCCGGTGTAGCCGACTCAGCAGGGCCGACCAGTTCGCCTTCAACTACACGTAGCTCGTCCGCCGCCAAAAGCAGCTTTTGCGCAGGCGCATACAAGCTGATATGCCCCGGCGTGTGACCAGGTGTATGGATAATCTGTATTCCCCCACCGTAAGGAAGATGCTCACCGTCTTCAAGGGCATGGGCAAAGCGCAAGTCCGGCAGGCGGTGAATCATATCCTCTGCTTGCTCCTTGAGTACAGTATCCATCTGATTGATTCGTTCCGGTGTCAGCTTCACAAACGGCCGATCCCCTGTCATATAAGGAATATCATCCTTATGAGCCAATAGAGCGGTATTCGGCAGCAAGTCCAGTAGTGCATGAACATTTCCGATATGATCAATGTCCTGATGCGTTAAAATAATTCGCTTTAGGTGGCTGATATCCTCTCCCACATCTGCAATAGCCTTGCGCAATGGTTCCAACTGGCCTAGCATCCCCGTGTCAATGAGTGTAAGCCCGTCTTCATCCTTAAGCAGTACAGGATAAATCGTCGTCTTTCCAAAGAAGGATTCCATAGGTACTTCCAAAATCAAAATTTGGGTTCCAATATTCATATAAGCTGCTTCAGAATCCCGTGAACTCCGAAGCCCACCTCCTGTCTCTTATTGTTTAATGGGTCGACCAACCTTTGAGGCTTTTGTTTTTCATCAAGCTCTATTATAGAACCCTTTACATCCGAACCGCAAAAAATCAACTCCATATGGCTGTTCAGGCGCTTGTCTTGTACAATGAAATAAATCAACAGAGCAGGAGGCGGGTACAAACGATGAATAGGTGCCAATCTTTTTCCATTGAATTTGCGCGCAGGGAGGATCTTCCGGCTATTGTGGGCATTTATAATTCCACCATTGCAGGACGAATGGCAACGGCAGATTTGGAGCCCGTGACAGTGGAGAGCCGTATCCCATGGTTTGAGGCTCATCAAGAAGACCATCGACCTTTGTGGGTTCTGAGACATAAAGAGACGATTGCAGGGTGGGCCAGCCTTCAGTCTTTTTACGGACGTCCAGCTTATAACGGTACGGCGGAAATCAGTATTTATGTCCATGAAGACTCTCGTGGAACTGGAGCAGGAAGCCGTATGGTGCAGCATGTACTGAATGAATGCTCTGGGCTTGGAATTACGACGCTGTTGGGGTTTGTATTCGGTCACAACAAGCCGAGTATCGCCTTGCTGCGGAAATTCGGTTTTGAACAATGGGGTTATTATCCGCGTGTTGCGGTGCTGGACAGCATAGAGCGGGATCTGGCTATTCTGGGTAAACGAGTGGATGTTGAGGATAAATAGACGAACAAACATCATTTATAAGGTGAACATGAAAAAAGCTGCATCCAAAATGTTCTGTGCACTACAATCGTGCGTGGTTTTGGAAGCAGCCTTTTTATGTTGTGAAAAAAAGATGTTGTCTATCTCCGTCGTTCAACGGTGAGATTTAAAACGTATGTTGCGAAAAATCTGATTGAGCACCTCGGACAGTACCAAGCCGACAGCAATGGCACCTGCGATCATGAGTGTGCTCATAGCCAGCTCCAGCGCCTGAGGATAATTATGTTGTACAAACTGTCGCATCGCATTGTAGGCCATTCCCCCCGGGACGAGCGGAATCATGCCAGCCACGCTGAAAATAATAACAGGCATTTTGTACAGTCTGGCCAAACTCTGGCTGATGATTCCGATTAGAACCGTTGCCAACAGGCTGGCGCTCACGGGTCCCATGCTGTCTGATGTCCAATAATAGACGAGCCAGCCCAACATGCCGACGAAGCCACATTGTAACAGTGAATGTCGGGGAGCGTGGAAAAGAATGCCGAATGCAGCGGTAGCAATAAAGCTTGTGAATAATTGTGCAAGCATAAACTTGGATCTCCTCCGAATCACATATACGAAATGATAACCGCAACGCCAGCTCCAATGCCAAAGGACGTCAAGCAAGCGTCAGCACCCTTGGATATGCCCGAAACGAGGTGCCCGGCCATCAGATCCCGAATGGCATTAGTAATTAATAAGCCTGGCACCAATGGCATAACGGAGCCAATAATGATTTTGTCCATCATCTGGCCCCAGCCTGCAACTGTCAGTAAGGCCGCCAGCATGCCGATTAAAAAGGATGCAGAAAACTCCGAGAAAAACTTAACTTTAACGAGTCTGTGAAAATATTGCACAGCCGCGAAGCCAGCCCCGCCACAGAGAACGGCTGCAGGGAAGTCTCGCCAGACCCCGCCAAACATAATCATAAAGCAGCCGCTCGCCAATGCCGCAGCCATCAGCTGCACGCGATTGGAATAGCGGAGAGGACCACGTTCAATCTTGGACAGCTCCGTAACTGCTGCGCGGGGTGCCAGGTCACCCCGACTTATTTTACGTGAAATCGCGTTAACCTCTACTACCTTGTGCAAATCGGTGGTCCGCTCCACAATCCGGATCAGCTTGGCGGGCTCCGAGTCGTTAATGGCAAAAAAAATCCCGGTCGGTGTCACATAGCTATGGGACTGGGATATGCCGTAGGCTAAGGCAATGCGGGACATCGTATCTTCGACACGATAGGTTTCGGCTCCATTTTGCATCATGAGCTTGCCAGCCAGCAGACAAACCTCGATGATCTCAGGGGTAGGATGGGAATGATTATTCATGCTCGCTCTCTTTCATTCGTACCGGGCCGTTTGGCCGTATTATTTGTATATATTGTAGCACAAATAACCGCCCTTTCAGAGGCGGTTGTGTGGGAAATAAGAAGGCATCCGTCAAGATTCCATCGTATCTGGAATAACTGTATAGTAGGACTCTTCCAAATGTGTTGCAGCCTCAGACAAGCCCATGGATCTAAGCTGTCCTGCTACAAAAACACGAAGGGCAGAATGGGTGAACAGATGGCGTGTTTGAGCATCCCGGATAAAGGCCAATCTCGCTTCACGCGAGGCGTTGCGGAACAAATCACGAACCGTTTCACCTTGTTTATCCCAATGAAAGGGCTCTGCCACGCTTAAAAGAGCACTCTTCATAGAGGAATGCTGTTTTGCGGAAGAAGGAAATGCCGGAATGCCCAAGCCGTTCAGTGTAGGGGCAGCTTCGTTTTGCTTACGCTCGGTTCGCAAACTGTCAATGTAGGCAGCCATATCCTGAATCGTTTGAACACCGAAGCGCTCCCGAAAGCATTCCCGCACAAACGCAGTGCGTTCATCTACGGCCTGAGGAGGCTGATGTCCTGTATAATCCTGTCCATTAGCATAGTAGCGCTTTAATGAACTGTTCTCTGTATAAACAACACTTAAAAAATCCTGCAAGTGGCGGGCAACCACCCATACACCTGTCCAGTCAACAGGGGATATGCATACAATGGGGGCCTGCGAAAGATCCTTTACAAGTCCAAAATCCGTTAAAAAGCCGTAATGTATTCCGTCCACGCCTGCGTGGGCAAAGGGAATCACATCCGGCGGTGTAGCCATATATCGTGGCGCGCGGCCATGCTCCATAATCAATCCCAAATCAAAACCCAGAGAGTGCCGGTTCGCTTCAAGCTCCTGTTCAAATTCTATAAGTGCCTCAATCAAAGGTGTAGCTGATCCGTAGGCAGGGTTAGAACCGGAATTCATCGTGTATGCCTCCTTATCCAAGTACATCCATAAAGCGTCCATCCCTAAAAGGTACGTGATTTTACACGAAATGTAAACCTGTATGCTGAATCTTTTCAAAAATGTGACCTTTTACCTGTGTTCTATGGAATAAACCGCTTTCGGGGCAAAACAGGACGTGATGCCTATATTTAGAACAGTACAGAAGTAAAGTGAGTATATGAAAAAGATGTCTTTTCAGTTTATGACCGCCACGGTGAAGTGTGAATGCGGGAATGGATACGAGCTATGGATGTCGAAGGAGTAAGGTGCAACGTATCGGGTCAGCGGGTATAATATCAGGACAAGGTGAGGATGGACGTCATCCAATGATTTTTACAGAAAGAAGTGGGTATATGAACTTGCACAAGAAGGCCGTATTTTTTGATGTGGATGATACAATGTACGATCATTTGCACCCTACTCGCGATGCTTTGCGTACAGTATTAGGTTTGAGTGAGCGTTTTCCTTATGAAGAGGCCTATCATCGTATTCGCTATTACAGTGATGTGTTATCAGCAAAAGGAGGACTATTGGAGGGTAAAGCGGGGCAGGATGAGCTGGAGGATATGAGGGAAGGTCGTTTTGTTCTAGCTTTACAGGAATTTGGGGTGAATATTACCCGTGAGCAGGCAGTGGATATCCAAAAAGAGTACCTGGATCGCCAGTATCGGATTGAGCCTTTCGAGGGAGCTACATTATTAATGGACGAGTTGAACTCGGCTGGATATTTGGTTGGCTTGATTACGAATGGTCTCGAAGATCATCTTCTTGGCATTCCCCTATGTACCTAAAAAGGCAGGATCGGGGAGTTGCCCTTATCCTGCCTTCTTGCGAGTTATATTTTTCTACTGTACTAAACTATCCAATTCCGGCTGCAATTTATTCCTCAGAACATACAGCATGATAGCCCCAACAAGGAACGCGACGACATCCGCAATAACAAGTGACCAGACCACTCCGTGGAAGCCATTCATACGATTGGAAATAAACAACACAGGAATCAGGGTAATTCCTTGAATAACAGACATAATAAACGCGGCGGTTCCTTGCGCCGTTGCCTGGAAGATTCCCGTAAACAACGTGGTCATTCCTGTAATGAACAAGGATAAGAACGTCACATGCAAAATGTAGCTCCCCATTTCAATTAATTGCGGGTCATTCGTAAATAAACCAATTAAGTTGTCGGAAATCAGATAGACGACCAATCCGAACACGACGGCTAACGCTACGATCGCTTTGATCGTGAATCCAATGGTATGCTTCATGCGTAATTTATTCGCTGTAAAAGAGAAGGCAATGAGGGGCACGACTCCCTCGCATAAGCCCATCAGAATAAATTCAGGAAATTGCAATAAACGTGATGATATTCCGTAAGCCGCTACGGCCTGATCTCCATATTCGATAAGAAAATGGTTGAAGATGAGTGACATTGCACCCAAAAAGATACTCATAATAAAGATTGGAACTCCGATTTTGAATACATTGCTTAGAATGTCCTTGGTAGCCTTAAACCATTTTATAGAGACAGTTAAGAATTGGCTCTTATATCCCATATGGAAGGCGTAGAATGCACTCGCGACCAAGTTAGAAATGACCGTAGCAGACGCAACGCCGATTATGCCCCAATGGAAAACGAAGATGACCAGCGCATCGAGAATAATATTCACGACAACACTCAGAATCATACCGATCATCGACGTGAGAGCCGCACCCTCCGAACGCACGATATTCTCCAGCGTGAAAAATAATACGACGAATGGTGAACCCATAAGCATAATTGTGACATAGTCCTTCGTGAAGACGAAGGAGTCAGGCGTTGCCCCCAGGCCATTGACGATTGGATCGATCAACGGGAGCCCTACGGCAATTAAGAAAAGACTGAGAACTAAACTGCTGTAAAAGGCGAATGAAGACACATGCTTTACATCATCATATTTTTTCTCTCCCAGCAAACGTGAGATGAAGGTACCGCTGCCCATGCCAATCAAGTTGCCTAACGCCATTATGATCGCGAATAACGGCAAGGTTAGTGCTAGTGCGGTTAACATGGCGGTATTGTTGAGAGTGCCAAGGAAATAGGCATTCAAGATGGAATAGATGACACTCATTGACGTACCTAGCATCATAGGTACAGCGAAGTGAGCTACGGCTTTAGCGATCGGTGCTTTTTCAAAATAATGGAGGTTTTCTGCATCCATGTGGATCACTACTTTCTTTATATATTTTGTTCTGACCTAACAGTGTTAGTTTGAACCTTACAGTGTTAGATGGTATCATGTACCTATAGATCTGTAAAGAACAAACTTACACTGTTAGATAAAAGGGCGGATAACGATGAAAAAGCAGCAGCCTCAGATTTCGGAGAATAAGATTTTGGAAGCCTCGTGGGAGCTTCTGGGGGAGCAGGGGATCGAGAAATTCAGCTTGAGACGATTGGCCGACCGGCTGGGGATTCAGGCTCCCTCTCTGTACTGGTACTTCAAGAGCAAGCAGAATCTCTACCAGCGTCTGGCCAACCAGGTATCGAAAATCATTCTGGAGGAGTTTCACTCCGAGGGAGACTGGAAGGAACAACTGACAGGGCTTGCGGGAACGGTACGGAGCGTGCTCAGCCGGTATCCCTGCTCCACGCAGCTCATGATGATGACGCTACCCCATGAACCGGACATCATCCGGTTTACCAACCGGATGATGCTCTGCGTGGAATGGACGCCGCTTGAGCAAGAGCAGAAAATGCAAGTCATTACTACGTTTGTCAACTATGTCTACTTCTTCGTTCTGGACGCTTATCAGCATGAGCGCAATGTCTCCGCTATCCTTAAGGACCAGGGAGCAGAAGCGCTTCCGGGCGAGGAGATGATCCGCCTTCTGGACTCTATGAGCGAGACGGAAGCGGGACTGTTCCGGAGGATGTTCACGAACGGGCTGTTCGAGCTGATGGGGACCGACAGGGCGTTCGAGTTCGGCTTGAAGCTGATTCTGTTGGGGATTGAGCAGGTGATAAAGGAGCAGGAGAAGTAGAAGTAACCAAGATGAGGAGTGAACTTACTCTAACGTAAGAATGATCTGCATATGAAAATTTTATTAGTCGAAGATGATAAGACGATCGCGTCGGGACTGGAATATTCGCTGCAGCAAGATGGTTATCGGGCCGTTCTCTGCCATGATGTCGCCTAAGCCAAAAAGGTGCTCGCCGAATACATTGATCAATTCACTCTATGCTTGTTCGATTTACAGCTTCCGGACGGAAACGGCTATGAGTTGTGCAAGATGGTGAAGGAGCGGCGAGACATTCCGGTCATCTTCTTAACGGTGATCGACGATGAGGCCAATGTCGTGATGGGACTCGACATGGGAGCCGATGATTACATTACCAAACCTTTTAGAATACGTGAGCTTCTCTCCCGGATCAAGTCCGTCTTGCGGAGATACCAAAAGCCGTCCCACGCCGTAGCTATCTGGAACGGTTGGCTATGCCAAGCCTGATCCACGTATTTTCGAAGTAGTGAACGAACGGACAGGGACTCTGGCGGAGCATTGCTGCTATATTGGGGATTCCTGGCGTAATGACGTGGCGGGAGCTGTAGCGGCGAATTGGCGGGTCATCTGGTTCAATCACAGAAAGGTTGCCCCGGAGTCCGAGATAGCAGGAACCTATGAAGCAGCAGCAAGCTATTCAGAACTGAAAAAATTACTGCTGTATCCGACAGATGTCTAACTTCATTCCAATGTTTTAGAACAGAGAAGGAAGGGATCGCGCATGGTTGAACAATGGAGGCAGGCAGACGAAATTATAAGTCAAGTGACTGTTTACAGTACGGAGGATAATGATCCGGTAACAATTAAAACAGTCTCCCATGACGTCCGTTGTATTGGCATCGGGACGGATGCGGCCGTATTTACGCTCGATACGTTGCCCGGCTACGCGTTCAAGGTGTACTCAGACATGGCGATCGAGAAAAAGGATGCGGAGGCCGATGTATACGAGCGTTTGCGGGGCTCTGATTTTTTTCCACATTATTACGGGAAAGGTGACAAGTATATTGTCATAAGCTATGAATCAGGTATTACGCTGCTGGATTGTCTGCTGCAAGGCATTCCTGTGCCGGAGCAGGTCATTCTGGACGTGGAAGAGGCGAGGGAGTTTGTCCGATCCAAGGGGCTGAACCCTCGTGATATTCATCTCAAAAATGTACTGATGCAAGATGGACGCGCCAAGGTATTGGACGTATCCGAATACGTGAAGGAGGGCTATGACAAGCGCTGGGAGCATCTGGTGTGGGCGTATCATACGTTTTACTCAGGTATCTCGGAGGTTAAAGTTCCGTCATGGATTCTGGATACGATTAAAAAATGGTACTACAAGCTGGACAACTCCAGCTTTAATCTGGAGGAGTTCGCCCAACGCGTCAGCCAGTTATTTTCCAAATGGAAGTCATAGCTGCAGGAAATCTTGATCTTCTTATAAAAAAAGGATTGCACCCGTATTAGGTAGGGGAGCAATCCTTTTTGGCACGTTACATGGTAGTTCTCTTTTACCTGAAATCGCGAGGTACTCTTCTGGCGGTTCCGCTCTCAATCGCAGCCTGAATGACCTTCTCACGCACCCGCTGAACGGCATTCTCGTTAAATACGCCGGGAATGATATACAGCTTGTTTAATTCTTCGGGACGGATCGTACTCGCAATGGCTTCGGCTGCCGCAAGCTTCATCTCCTCGTTAATTTCACGGGCGCGACAGTCGAGCGCCGCACGGAATATGCCGGGAAAGCAAAGCACGTTGTTGATCTGGTTAGGGTAGTCTGAACGTCCGGTGGCAATGACACCTGCGATGTCTTCGATATCCTCGGGTGCAATTTCGGGAACCGGGTTAGCCATGGTGAACAGCACGGGGGCCTCGTTCATGCGTTTTACGTCTTCCCGCTGGAGTAGTCCGCCTGCCGATAGACCGATAAACACGTCAGCGCCTTTCAGAACCTCGGACAGCGTGCCTGACAACCGTTCGGGGTTGGTATGCTGTGCGTACCAGTTCCACACCGGATGATCGTATGTTTCATCAGCTGTAATGGCTCCGTGGCGATCTACACCAATGATGTTAACGGCACCCGCAGACAGCAAAATTTTAGTGCAGGCTACTCCCGCAGCTCCGATGCCGCAGACCACGATTTTGACCTCGGACAGTGCTTTGCCGACGACTTTAAGAGCGTTGATCAGTCCTGCATACAACACAACAGCGGTGCCATGCTGGTCATCATGAAAAACAGGAATGTCTAGTTCCTGACGTAGCCGTTGCTCAATTTCAAAGCAGCGGGGCGATGAAATATCCTCCAGATTAATACCGCCGAAAGCTGGAGCGATTTGCTTGATCGCCTTGATGATTTCCTCAGTGTCCTGTGTGTCCAGACAAATCGGGAAAGCATCGACAGACCCAAGCTGCTTGAAGAGCATTGCTTTGCCTTCCATGACCGGCATAGCCGCGTAGGGGCCAATATTGCCCAAGCCGAGGACAGCGCTTCCGTCCGAGACGACTGCAACCGTGTTACGTTTGATCGTCAAACGGAAGGCTTTGTCCGGCTCTTCATGAATCGCCATACACACACGTGCTACATCTGGAGTGTACACCCGGGACAAGTCGTCGCGATTCTGAATCGGAACCTTGGGCTGCATTTCAATTTTACCTCCAAGGTGCAGCAGAAATGTCCGGTCAGAGATGGACAGTATCTTCACGCCTTGCACTTTTTTAATCTGGGCAATCATTCGGTCGATTTCGGCCGGATCAGCAACGGTAACCGTAATATCCCGCACGGTGACCTTTTCAGAGGTGCGAATGACGTCAATTGCAATAACATCCCCGCCATGTTCGTTGACCAGCGTAATCAATTGACCAAATTGGATGTGCTCAGTGGAAATTTCCAGTCGTAAAATGATATTTTTACCGCCAATACCGCCTTGCATATAAATTCCTCCTTTAGTGTTCCATACAAAATAAGTAGGATCAATTGTTTGCGTTTACAATCGAAAGCGTGCCTAAGAGGTGAATTTAATATTTCAA
The DNA here is from genome assembly GCF_038592985.1 of Paenibacillus sp. FSL R10-2782. Taxonomy (NCBI): domain Bacteria; kingdom Bacillati; phylum Bacillota; class Bacilli; order Caryophanales; family Paenibacillaceae; genus Paenibacillus; species Paenibacillus sp. FSL R10-2782. The sequence goes on from NZ_CP151951.1 coordinate 1,518,501, forward strand.
ATTAGTGGATTCTTTCCCTATCATAGTGAACAATCTCCCACTTGTACAGATAAAGCTGAATTAAATCTCACATTTGCATCAAAAAAGGACAAATGCCAGGCTCTGTTTCAGCTCCGAAGCTACGTTATATTTTTGCCGTAATAAATTTCATTCATTAACCTGGAATCAACGTTCACGTACGCTCTTGACCAAATCCTCGTGAACGTCTTCATTAAAGATACAATGAATCTCCCGAACCATCGTTTTTCGCGGCACCCGCAGTCCACCGGATCGCATTGTCTATTTAAGAACCGCGCTGGCTTTCATATATCCGTGAAGTTCTGACAGAAGCAGACGGCTTGAGGGAGTCCACACACAAGGCTTTAAGGCTGCTGGACGCTATTACCTGAGCGAGCTTTGTTTTGACATGCCGAAACATCATACGCATATACTTTAATTCACGTTTAGCTAATCTTTAGTAACAGGATTTATAATGACAAAGCAGATGATGAATAGAACGCTCTGTGGACATTTGGCGCACAGTCAGCAGGACAAGGAAAATGAAGGCCGTAAACGCCCATGTTCGGGGTTAAGTCTCGTGCAATTCACGAGGCGCTTTCAGACGGTGGTGGGCTTGACAGCCATCCGGTATGTAACCGCGCTGCGTCTTGAGAAGGCCTGGACTTTATTGCTGGAGACAGAATATACGCTGGATTATATTGGGAAAAATGCGGATATCTGAACGGATTTTATTGTAGTCGATTTTTTTTCGTCAGAAAACACGTGTCACCTTCACAATATCGCAAGCTTAACCGAATATGATTATAGACTTGCAGGGAAAGTGACTTTGGGCATTGCGTAAAATGAGAAAAGAAACTTCAGCTAATAATAAGCGTATATTAAATAAACGTAAGAAGCTAAGAATTATGAAGTTAAAATGAATTTGATAGCAAAAAGAATTTCACAATCCCATCCCATGTTACACTGAAAGTAAAATGGTGAAAGGAGTTTCAAGATGCTGGCTTTGTCCGATCCGGCCTGGGCTTTGCTCCAAGGCCCCTATGGTTCCTCTCAATACGTCCCGGAAATGTTGAAGCAGCTCCAAGCCGGATATGACGGCGAAATGGCTGACACCTTGTATTGGGAGGAACTGTATCACCAAAATACGTTATATACTTGTACCTTCGCAGCTGTACCGTACCTCGTAGATATTGCGTTAAGCACTTCTGATATAAGTATTCGAGCGGATATTTATAATATTTGCGGAATATTCGAAGCCAAAAATGTTAATCCATTACATACAAAAGTTCCGTTGGAATTTGCAAGGGATCAGGTAGAATTGGATGCAGATTTGGCTGAATATATATATGAACAATACCAACAAGCCATTGTCCGGCTTACAGGATTAACCGAGGAAATAGTGCTGTATGCCAAGGACCACGAAGGAGATGTTGGCAAGCGTTATGTTTTGGCTGCGGGGGCTGCCTTTCAGGGTTATCGATGTGTAGCTTTTATGCTGCAAAGCTTTGATACTGGTGATGAATATACGCTGGATTGTCCGCATTGCGGAACTTCGCTCTATATTTGGCCTGCTGAACAAAGTGATGTTCTGGTGGTTTACGATAAAGATCCGGTAAACTCAAACAATCTGATTCCCTATTCGATCCAACCCGGCTCATTGGACCATAAAGGCTCTAATCTACAATGGCTATATCAATATGCCCAAAAAATTGAAGAGAACAACCTTTTGGCCCATTTACCCTATTTAAACGGTCGGATGAATTGTCCCGTTTGCAATACACCGATCTCCATTTGGGACGAGCTGATGAAAACAGCTAATGGTGTCCGAAAGTACACCGCTTAATGAATAAAAAGGGGGCTGTATCATACACCCCCCTGATTTTCCCGTAGATCCGCTCCAATTATTCCTGCTTGTCTTACATAAGTCTACTCCCGAAACGGATTTAGAAAGGTTTTAGGAATGTCGGATTCAAACCGCAGCAATACTCCAGTGACGGGATGAATAAACGACAACACCCGCGCATGGAGACCAAGGCGACCGATAGATTTGGCTTTGGAGCCGTATTTTTTATCTCCCACAATCGGATGGCCGATATCCTCCATATGAACGCGGATTTGGTTCTTGCGTCCGGTTTCCAAACGTACTTCCAGCAAAGAAAAATGCCGATTGGCCTGAAGCAGCTTGTAATGAGTAACCGCGTGCTGTCCGTCATTCGGATACGGGCTGGAATACATTTTCAGCGTCTTGCTTTCTTTCAGCCATGAGGTGATGGTACCCGCAGCTTTTTTAACCTGTCCTTCTACAAGAGCAATGTACGTTCGTTCATACACGACTTCCTTCCACGCTTGTTGCATTTCCTGCTGTATGGCTTCGCTTTTCGCAAACATCATAACTCCGGATGTATCACGATCCAGACGATGCAGCACAAAAATACGATTGTATGGATGTTCTCGTCGCACATGTGCCGTAAGCTGACGATATGCTGTTACTTCCTGTTCCTGCGCAGAGGCGACGGACAGCAGCCCGGCATCCTTGTGGATAACAATAATGGCTTCATCCTCATGCAAAATACGCAGCCCGGTCAGCGGCACCTCGGGAGTGATTTTTTCCTTGGAGAGCGCTACAGTCTGACCCTGCTCAAGCGGAAAATTGTACACAGTCCGAGGAATGCCGTTCACGGACACCTGTCCACGGGCCAGCGCTGATTTAATGGAATTGCGGCCCATGCCAGACACATGCTCTACCAAAAAATTCAACAGCTCGGCAGGCTCCTGCACGATGTAAGTTTTTGCAACGTTTTTTTCTGGTTTACCGTGCTCTCGGGCAGCAGTTTTATCAAAAACCCCCGCTTTGCCCCGTGCATCGGGTCTATGTGAGCCGGATTTTCCGGCGGGTTTGTGGCTGCGTCTGGAGTTGCCTGTGTTTGGCGTGGATTTTGTATGATTTTTTCGATTGGGTTTACGATTGTTCATAGGTTCTTTCTCCTTCTTGATACCGTGTCTCATCATAAGTAATGGACAAACTTGCGGCACCGTGTCCACTATATCATGAGAAAACAGCGAACGCCATGGTAGAAAGGGTTCGATAAGAATTTCATTATACATCATGCCTATGGACTTCCAGCGGTTGAACATTACCCTGAACCCCGGTAAACTAAAGGTAACGAAAGATAAGCCGATATGCGTCGAGGGACGCCAGAAATATGAGGAGTTTTGAAACTATGAGTGTACAAGCACCAACATTGGAACGGGCGCAGGATTTACTGCAAAAATTTTATGGCTATCCCGATTTCCGGGAGGGTCAAAAGAAAATTGTCGCCAGTATGCTGGAGGGCAACGATACGTTAGGTATTATGCCAACAGGTGGAGGTAAATCCATATGCTACCAAATTCCTGCACTGCTGCATGATGGGCTGACGATTGTTGTGTCACCGCTGATCTCACTGATGAAGGATCAGGTGGATGCGCTGACCACGATGGGAATTGCGGCTGCCTATATCAATAGTACGCTGAGTGGCCGAGAAGTGAACGACCGCATACGTGCCGCACGGAATGGAGATTTGAAGCTGCTATATGTTGCACCGGAGCGGCTGGAGCTGGACTGGTTCCGCGATGAGATGGCGCAGCTACCGATTTCCTGCGTTGCGGTTGACGAGGCGCACTGTGTATCCCAGTGGGGACATGACTTTCGCACCAGCTATTTGGCGGTGGCTCCTTTTGTGGACGGGCTATACGAGCGCCCGATTGTAGCGGCATTCACGGCAACGGCGACACCGCAGGTCATGGACGACATCGTGCGGCTGCTTCGCTTGCGTGAGCCGGAGACATTCGTCACGGGACTGGGACGTCCGAATTTGGCGTTCAGCGTGCTGCGTGGGGAGGATAAGCGCAGCTTTCTGCTGAATTATGCGCGTGAGCATGACGGCGAATCGGGCATTATTTATGCGGCGACACGCAAGGACGTGGACGATCTGTACCAACGGCTGCGGGCTGCGGGAATGGCGGCTGGGCGTTATCATGCCGGGATGACCGATCAGGAACGGGCAGACAGCCAGGAGGGCTTCCTGTACGACGATATTCGTGTCATTGTAGCGACCAACGCCTTCGGCATGGGAATCGACAAATCGAACGTGCGCTACGTCATTCACTACAATATGCCTAAAAATATGGAGGCTTACGTACAAGAGGCGGGACGCGCAGGACGTGACGGCGATCCGAGTCAATGTATTTTGCTGTTCGGACCGCAGGATATTGTGACCCAGAAATTCCTGATCGAGCAAAATCCGCAGGATGAGGACCGCAAGCGCAACGACTATCGTAAGCTCCAGCAGATGGTTGATTATTGCTACACGACTCGCTGCTTGCGTACGGCGCAGCTTGAGTATTTTGGTGAGGCAGAGGAGCATGAAGCTTGCGGCACATGCAGCTCATGTACAGATGAACGGGAACTGGTAGACATGACCATTGATGCGCAAAAGATTTTTTCGTGTATTCATCGCATGCGGGAACGTTTTGGTGTTTCGATGGTAGCCTCGGTATTGAAAGGCTCGCGTAACAAAAAAGTGCTACAGTATGGCTTTGACAGCCTGCCAACCTATGGTGTAATGGGCAATCGGACGGAAAAAGAAATTTCTGAAATTATTAACGTCCTTGTATCGGAAGGCTATCTGCTGCTGTCTGAGGGACAATATCCGGTTGTCCGTTTGCAGCAGCCTGCGGCTGAAGTGCTGAAGGGCCAGCGCGAAGTCATGCAGCGTGTGGTGCGACATGCCACAGCTTTTGCAGGTGGGACAGGCTCACGTGGACGACAGGGACGCGATGCGTACCCAGCGGCAGTCAACGAAACGGTGTTCGAGCAACTGCGCCTGATTCGCCGCGATTTGGCTGCGCAGGAGCATGTACCGTCCTATATCATTTTTAACGATGCCACGCTGCGTGAGATGAGTGTAGCGAACCCGCAATCCGAGGCGGACATGCTGCGGATCAAGGGTGTTGGTGAAGTGAAGTTCCGCAAGTACGGCAAGCTGTTCCTTGATTTTTTTCAAAATCAGGGGAATGCCGGGGGAACGGTGAGTGAAGATGAGATTTATGCGGACGATGTGTACGAGGATTTTGAATAGCTATACTAAAGGATATGAGGCATCATGCAAACTATAAAAGGTTGTGACCTATGAAAGTCATTTTATCAACGTTAAACGCAAAATATATTCATACCTCGCTGGCGATCCGGTGTCTCAAAGCCTACAGTGAAAAGGACTTTGACATCGAGCTGGCGGAGTATACGATCAAGGACCCTGTGATGAACATCGTATCCGACCTGTTTCAGCGGGGAGCGGATGTCATCGGCTTTTCCTGTTACATTTGGAACATTGAAGAGACAATTAAAGTGATTGATGTATTGAAAAAAATTATGCCAGAGGTCAAAATCATTCTCGGTGGCCCGGAAGTTTCTTACGATACCGATCATTGGATGAAACGCCTGCCGAATGTGGATTTTATCGTTGTCGGTGAAGGGGAGGAAACCTTTCATCAACTGCTTCAGGAGATTGAGGGTACGCAAAAGTACCATTTTGTCTACGGATTGGCCTACCGCAAGGGAGAAGAGGTCATTCAGATGCCAGGTCGTCCAAAGGCGGACTTGAACGAGCTTCCGTCACCGTACCGCTTTGCAGAGGATATACCGGAATTAGGCAAACGGGTTGTTTATTTTGAAACCAGTCGGGGTTGCCCGTTCAGTTGCCAGTTCTGTCTGTCCAGTATAGAGGTAGGGGTGCGTTATTACGATATTGAGCGTACAAAGTCGGATATTCTGTATCTGATCGACAACGGAGCCAACCTGATCAAGTTCGTGGATCGGACCTTTAACATTAAACGCGATTATGCGCTGGAAATGTTCAAGTTTCTCATTGAAAACCATCGTGGATGTGTCTTCCAGTTTGAGATTACAGCAGATATTATGCGTCCCGAGGTGTTGGATTATTTGGCAGAAAACGCGCCGCCAGGCGTATTTCGCTTTGAAATCGGCGTCCAGTCGACGAACGATCCGACCAATGAATTGGTCAAGCGTCGCCAGAACTTTGCCAAGCTTTCCCGTACCGTTACGAAGGTCAAGCAAAGCGGCAAGATCGACCAGCATCTCGATTTAATTGCAGGCCTACCTTTGGAGGATTACAATACGTTCCGTAAAACGTTTAATGACGTTTTTGCGCTCGGCCCGGAGGAGCTTCAGCTCGGCTTCCTCAAAATGCTGCGCGGCACTGGACTGCGTATCGACGCAGATAAGTACAACTACACGTACATGGATGTTGCGCCTTATGAAATGCTGAGCAATGACGTCCTTTCCTTTGCCGATATCGTTCGGCTCAAACGCTTGGAAGATGTGCTGGAGAAATACTGGAACTCCCATCGTATGGATCATACGGTGAACTATCTGATCGAGCGCGAATTTGCGTCGGCCTTTGATTTCTTTCAGGAGTTCGGAGACTATTGGGAGGGACAAGGCTGGCAAAAAATCGGCCACCAGCTCGAAGACCTGTTTACGCGTCTCCAGTCCTTTCTTGAATCACGCGGAACGAAGCGAATGGATATGGTGCTTGGGCTGATGAAGCTCGACTATTTCCTGAACCATAAATACAAGCCGCGTAAAATCTGGTGGGAGCATGCCTTGGAGAAGGACGATTGGTCCAGCTATATGAAAATGGCTCTCCAGCACCCGGATGCGCTGTTGTCACCTGTGGTTGCAGACTCTGTGGCAGATCAGCCGCAGCCATACCGCGAGATCATTCCGACTTTCGCTTCCTTGAAGCTGGGTGAAAAGGAACTGCAAAAGCACGCTGTGCTGGATGTTCTTCCGTTCCGGTTGGATCATATGCTGAGTGGCGGCAGCCCTTTGACCGCAGAAGGCCGCACACTGCTACTCGTAATCTACCAGCAAAACGAACAGCAAAAGCCGCTGTACTACACCATGCCGATTGGCAAGGAAATTGCAGCGATTTAAAAGGAATAAGGTACAAATGACATCTAAACATCAGAAGGCATCGTTCTTGACAACACAAGAGTCGGTGTCTTCTTTTGACGAATGAAAAGAGTGATCAGATTGGGCTATATGATGGACTTAAGAAAAGTGGTAGGTACCAGACCCTTAATCATGGCAGGCGCTTGCGTGCTATTACTTCATAAAAACAAATTACTACTAGGACTTCGAACAGATAATGGTTTGTGGGGATTGCCAGGCGGGTCATTGGAACCGGGAGAATCTATGGAAGAAGTCGCGGTAAGAGAATTAGCCGAGGAAACAGGGCTGAAAGCAGGTAGCCTTACTCTATTGGATGTATTCTCCGGGCCGCAATTATACTATAAATACCCGCATGGGGACGAAGTATACAATGTCGTTACAGCCTATATTTGCACCGAATATACGGGGGAGCTAAAGGAAGATCCAAATGAAGCCAAGGAATTAAGATTTTTTGATCTCGACCATCTTCCTGATGAAATTAGTCCCCCGGATATCCCGGTAATTCAACGGTTTTTACAAATAACCCTGCTTTCAAAAAAATAACTTGGGATGAAATGCTGTCATCTGATATATGAATAGAGAATGTTAGGTGGGAAATCCTGCATTTGGGTGCCTGAATAAAAGATTTTCCATATTGGCAATATGGTTTTTCCTGTGATAAACTATAGCCAATAGGTATATACTAAAAAAGAGTAAGGATGCTACCAACACCCTCACTCTTTGACAACAGCCGCTTATAAGGGCGGTGGCTGTGTTAACAAAGGCGTTGAAGTAGACCGTTTACCTTTGCTGAGGGCGGTCTACTTCTTTTTGTTGAAGGAAATAATCAAGATCACCAACGTTGCAAACTGAATCATCAACATCAGCGTATCTTTAACCTCCACAGGCATCACCTCCTTTGCAGGAGACTAGCCGACCGCCCATCTAAGCCATTCTGTTGTTAGTTCATAGTATATCATATGGATAGTCTTGCTAAAAAGGACAAAAATGAAAACGTCTGTTTCTAGATTCTAGGTTAACTGTTCACCAACGATTGTGCAGGATGGACAGAAAAGTTTAACCTATCATTTCGTGAAATTAGAGTGTGGTTTTTGGATAAGCTATTAAGGGTAACTTTATCCTTCTGACAAGAGAAAAGAGAAAATTATTCACCAAGCAACATTTGGTTTAGGCATACGCCATCTTTTAAGCCTTGTTCATACATAATAGATTCAGCCATGCCTTGGAGTAAGGTAGTATTGGTTTCATAGTCGTAAAGTGCTTGTATGTATTCCTTTGGCAAGCAATCATGTAGAATAGAAAAGAGTTGATTACAGTTTTTTATTAAATCTTCGTATTCTGGGGATGTAGCCAACATGGAACTTGCAACATGCTCCATGCGAATAGAAATGAACTGGTTAAGGCCATCTTGTATAGCATTCATTTATCTTCCTCCGTTAAGGTGACATCAAAGTGAAATCATAATTTCATTTTAAAGTGACATCACTATGATGTCAATAGGTAGAGTTAAATGGTTGTTTCACAGTGCTATAATAATGAAATCACTATGGTGAGGAGTTTAAACGATGACAACAAATAAAAAAGCGTTCACACTACGATTAAATCCAGAAAATTTTGAGAAAATCAAAATTATAGCTGAGCATGATAAGCGGTCAATCGCAAAACAGATTGAATATTTAATTGAACAACATATTGAAGAATTTGAGAATAAAAAAGCTAAAGAGCTTGAAGAGGAAAAAGCTAAAGAGTTAGAAGATAAAAAAAATGAAGAGCTGGAAAATGAAAGACTGGTTAATGAAATAGTTGAAGATAATAATTCTGACTCCGCTAAACAAGAGTAATTCAGGACTGCTCTGCTTTGTAATAGATTAAATAATGCCTAAGGGAGTGCAGTCATGAACTCCATACTAATAAACTCGGCTCAAACCTCCTTTTATACGGATTTAAGACTGGTTTTTGAATCCATAAACAATATCCAAACGGAATATAATTGGTTACTTACCGGGTTAGAGTTGAATTGGATACCGGACGATCTTTTGGAATATGTAGAACGCAATCTGGCTTTTGAAGAAAACGGGTATGGAAATACGATGTTATGGATGACCGGGGAGCAACTGACACGCCTTGTACATAGATATGAGATTCAATTTATTTGGGGAATGCTTATGGGATTTAGAAACATTTTATAACCAGGAATCGGATATAGAGGGCGCGACAGTTTCTACATGATCGTTTTGTCGCAATGGCATCTGTCGTTTTTATCCTAAAGGATATATATAAGTTGAATTAAAAAAATGTACATGGAAAACGGAGTAGGCGGAATGGTGCTGTACAAGCGAAGCGGTCGCTTTTGTCCCCGGATTTCTACCCTTATAAAAGGCTTTATTCAAGAAATCCGGGGGCGGTGGCGATGGGAAGCACCATCCGACTGCGTAGTGGCGCATTAGGTAACTTTTAAATTCAGATTATATAGAAGAAGGTAAATTGATCGGATTTACACAATTGTATCCTTCATTATCCTCTATCTTTACTCCTCAGTTGTTTTCTTCCCCCAAACATATTTCATTATAAAAAATAGTATTGCCAGTACCATAAGAAGCATTGTGATCTGTAAGCCATAACGATGTATAAGTTCTTCTGCTGTTTGTACATGATCACCGAAGAAATGTCCGACCAAAAAGAAGATTAGCGTCCAGATCAAGCCTGTTGAGTAAGAGAACAGAGCATAACGCCTAAAGCTCATTTTATTGATTCCTACAATATAAGGGATGATGTGACGGACAATTGGTAGGAAATAACTGATGCAAATGGTGAAATTGCCATACTTATGTACCAAATTTTCCGAAAATGTAATGTACTTGTCCATTTTCTTTTTTCGTCGTAAACGATCTAGAACGGTTGTACCCAAGAATCTTCCCAATACATAACCTAAGGACAAGCCCGATATAACCCCTAGATATACGATGAAAAAGGCGAGTAGCGGTTGAAGTATTCCTATGCTGGTTACAGCCCCGCCAGTCATCACAATGACTTCATCTGGAATGGGTAGCCCCACGATCCCGAGCCATAAGGAAAAAAATAATGCCGCATAGCCGTAGTCTTCGATAATGGAAATTAAATAATCAACGTCCATATCCAACCTCCCTTGCTCAAGCTTTTTTCCGGCAAACATAGACAAACGCAGGTGGAAGGTTCATGGGCACAAACTTGATTTCCTCAATATCAAACCATTCCTCTAATTGCTGTTTCATTTGCTTGGAATATTGAAAGGCGACAAACATTCCCTGATCCTTGAGCGATAGGTGAATCTGTTCTACAATTTGATCTCGCATCGCTTGGGGGAAATTAAAAAATGGCAGCCCGCTTATAATGCAGTCAAGCTGTTCAATTTCGGCATTTTGCATAGCACGTTGAAGCTCACGGGAGTCGGAGTAACAAAGATAATTTGGAAATTTCTTTTTTAAATCTCGTTGCATTGTCTGATCCTTCTCAAAAAGCAGTACCTTGGTTTGTTCCCTTGTAGCAGATGGAATGTATTGGGTGATTGCCCCGGTACCAGCGCCAAGCTCGGCAACGCTATGAATCTCACTCCATGGAATGGATTCGATCATTTTTTTAGCTAGAAATCTGGAGCTTGGCGTTACACTACCCACATAGGCTGGCGAATGCAAAAATTTAAATAAGAACAGAAATCTCTCTTGAACCAAATGACTAATACGGATCATGAACCGTTCCCCTACTTTCGATTTTCTGAATACGTTCGTTTATTCTCTGCTAAGAGTAACAAATTATACCTTTGCTTACTCCTGTCTGGAGTAGGGTTCATATCCCCGTCCTGAGGCGGGTTTTTTCCTTGACTATAGTCCAGGGAGCAGTGGGGAAATTATTCAGTTATCATTCAGCGGATTTTCAGGTTGCATTCAGTTTCGCTACCGATGAAAGAGGGGTGGGCAACTAAAAACATGATGTACACTGAGAGGAGATCTACTTTGTCACTATCCATTAACAGGCATCTGATCACGACTTCCTATGATACCTCCAATACGGTGAAGTCCAACGAGACTGGATTAAATAACACAGGTAACACCACACACAAGAAATCGAATGATTCACTCGAATTGAGCACGGAATTTATGGAATATGCGGGTGGAATGCAAACCTCGCTTCCTACGGAAAACTACAGTTATGATTACAAATACGACCAGGATAAGCTTACGTTGAGTACAGATCAACAGAAAACGTTATTATCCGAGCTGCAAAGCTACCTGACCTCCTCAAGCGCTTTATCTGAAACATATGAACCTACTAGAAGCACCAAGAACCCGCTGGCTTCAGTTACCGAGTTATTATCCAATCTGGATATTTCGACTATAACGGATGAGGAAGTATCGGATCTATTCGATAAAGTAGCAGAAACGATCCAGAATAATCGGCCTGCACCGCCGCCCAAAGATGACTCATTCCAGTCGGAGGTTGATAGCAGCGGTCTACCTCCTATGATGCAAGCGATGGGTGGAATTATGCCTCCGTTCGCATGGAATATACAGGAGACCTCGAACCAGGAGGGCAACAGCACTACATCTGACAAGGAACTTACGGTAGATGAAAAAAGATCTCTCATGAGTGATTTGCAAAGTATCCTGAGTTCCAGTCTGGTGTCCGGGTCGACATCTTCAGAGGATGATCAAGCAACAGATCTGTTGTCTGCATTAAAAAACGCATGGGGCAATACGGACGAATCGAATGCGACAGATGAAGAAATATTGGCTTTATTTGATAAAATCGCTAAAGTTTTCGAACAATCTGTTTCATCATCTTTTTAGTCATACTTTGCAATACTATTACTTAGAGCATAGTTAGCCCACAACTGTAAACCCATACTATGATAAAGGCGGAACCTTTTATGAACATTTCATCGACTTCCAGCAGTTCTATATCTATTGCAAGCACTTCATCTTCATCCAGTACCAACGATACAGCTAGTCTGGAAAAGCAAAAAGCTCAACTTGAAGCGGAGTACAACAAGGTACAGCAAAGTAAGGATAATAAGGATACAAAAGAAACGAAAATGAAGCAGCTTCAGCAGCAAATTAAACAAATTGAAGCGCAGATTGCCCAGCAAAGTTCGCAATCCAGCAGCACGTCAACTTCAAAAGCGCAACAGCCAGCTCCACCAAGCAACACGGAATCCACTCGTGTCAACACTGCTAACAGTAGCGACATTACCGGTGTTGGGAAGTCATTGGATATTTCAATCTAATCAAACTTTCTCTTCTCATTTTACGGCAGACAACAGACAACAGAAGACAGCAGTTAGCAGGCTCTCCGCCTCACCGGGGGCCTGTTTTTTTAGCATTCAGCAAACCTTCAGTAAGCACTCATTTTATTTTCAATCTAGTATTCTAAAATGAGTTTGTAGCCGATAAGGACAAGCAATTCACTCCTTATAAGCTCCCTGACACCTTGTAGAACCATCAAGTCTATGCATACAGGCTTCACCAAACTATACTTTGTGAAAAGGAATGATTTTATGAAAAAGAAATTGAATGTAATCGCTACGGCTGTACTGCTGGCTTCCATTACTGCATCGTATGCTTATGCTAGCTCATCGACGGACGGGACGACCGCTGCATCTACTTCATCATCTGTAACCGCCACTCAAGAGGATTTTGCTACAGTAACTGCTACAGACACCAATTCGACAGGTACTAGCGCAACCGTAGAAGCCCTACCGGAAGGAACGCCTCCGGATGGAGAGCCACCCAGCGGACAACCAGGTGAAGGCTCGGACAGCTATACAGATAACGGAACAGCAAAATACACACAAAGCGGTAAAAGTGTAACCCTGTCCAAGCAAACGATTGCTGCGGATCAGGCAGATCAGTCGATTGTCAAAGTAACGGATAGTGGAAAATTAACACTTTCCAAATCCACTCTAACTAAAAAAGGTGCTACCTCATCGGACGATTACAGTAACTTTTACGGCCTGAACGCCGGGGTTTTAGCTGCCTCCGCCAGCACCATTCAGTTGTCGGATTCCACTATTAAAACGGATGCCAACGGAGCCAATGCGGTGTTTGCAACAGGAGAAGGCTCTACCATTAATGTAAAAGATGTTACCATTCAAACCAGCGCTGACTCCTCGCGTGGACTGGATGCTACCTTGAAGGGAACGGTTCATGCAACGAATGTCAAAATCCAAACGACTGGTGAGCATTCCGCAGCTATTGCGACAGACCGGGGTAACGGTACGATTAATGTGACCAAAGCAACGGGCAAAACAACAGGAAAAGGCTCCCCGGGCATCTATTCGACAGGTACGATTACTGTATCCAATTCGGATTTGAAAGCAACCGGATCGGAAGCGGCTGTCATTGAGGGTAGAAACAGCATTATGGTCAATAACACCAGCTTGTCTGGAGATGTAGATCGTGGCGTCATGCTGTATCAAAGCTTCTCGGGCGATGCCGAGGTCGGAACCAGCGTCTTTACGATGAATGGGGGTACATTGACGGCTAAGGCGGGGCCGATCTTCTATTCTACCAATACAGAAGCTGTGGTTAACCTGAAAGGGGCCAAATTAAAAGGAAATACAGGAGTGCTGCTGAACGCTGCTGCCGACAAGTGGGGAACCACAGGTTCAAACGGGGCTAACGTGACGCTGAACGCAGACAACCAAACACTGCCGGGCAGCATTACTGCGGATAAAGTCAGTTCCATTACCGCTAATCTGAAAAACAAGACAACCCTGAAAGGCGCTATGAATTCGGAAAATACAGCTAAATCAGTTGCGTTAAATCTGGATAAAACAAGCAAATGGGTCGTTACAGCCGATTCCTATCTGACCTCTTTGACAGACAGTGATACTAAGCTCTCCAACATCGTGGATAACGGACACATCATTTATTATGATGCAAGTGCGAGTGCAAATAGCTGGTTGAACGGGGAAACCATTACCCTGTCCGGCGGTGGCAAGCTGACCCCAGTCAGTGCCTCATAAGCAGCTTATTCGATAGAGTTGTTAGTTGAATCTATAAAAAAGATTGTGTTAAAATAGCTAAAGCCCATGTTGGATTCTTCCGTGCATGGGCTTATTTGTTTTAAGCAATAAGAGCATTCAGCTTAAAATCGTTGACATAACCATCTATATTTGCAGGAACAGGAGATTAACAATATTGACTCAAGTACAAGCACAACCAAATGAGAACGCATGGATTGCGAAATGGGAGTCAACTCAGCCGTTAACAGATAAATGGCTTACCGTAGGAGAAATACATTATTTTCTTAGCCATGCACTGATTATCATTACAGACGGGCAAGCGGTTTGGAACATTAATGGGCAGCATGTCCATGTTGCATTTGGGGATTTGATTGCCATCGAAAAAGGATCGTTGATTGAGGTTCTAGAGGGTGGGAATCTTGATCTGGCTGGCTGGAAAATTCAGTTTGATACGTATTCTTTCCACCAAGAACGAGAAATCATGAAATTTGAATGGCATGTACCTACCGGGAAAACCTATCAAAAGGTGCAGTTAACCCGCGGTTTTTTAGCGAGTATACGTGACCGTTTGAGTGAAGAACAAGTTTGTGATGGAATTAGTGAGATGATGGTTGAGAATCAACATCTTTTGTATGGATTATTGAAGAATTTATATCATATACAGCCAACTGAGCAGCAGACCACTGAAAATGGAATTATACGTTCTATCACCTATATGCAAGAACATTATGATGAAGTGATTACACGTGAGCAATTAGCACAGATGGCAGGCATAAGTCAGTGGCATTATTCTCGGAAATTCAGTGAATTATGTGGCCAACCTCCATTAGAGTATCTAGCGAAATACAGGATTTATCGCGCACAAGAAGAGCTGTTATTAACTTCAGCGAAATCTCAAGAGATTGCTAAAAAAGTAGGTTTTGAGGATGCTCATTATTTTAGCCGCCGCTTCAAACATTTTACAGGTGTGTCACCAGGAAATTATGTTCGAACCTTGGAGCAACGCAAAATTTTATCCATATCACCGCTTTGTGCTGACGTTTTAATTGATTTAGGCATCATACCCTATGCGGTTATGGTCACCCCCCTGCTATTACCACAGCATCAACGGCAATTATTTGAGAAACATCAAGTAGAATTGCTGGAAGTACCACAATACGATATCAATATAACTTTAATTCAACAAAAAAAGCCGGAGCTGATTGTTGGACATCTGTTAACGGAAGATACAAAGAAGAAATTGCGCACAATCGCACCCATTATCACAGGTCTTACCATCCATTTGGATGTTCTGCTTGACCAATTTGCAGCATTATTTAATAAAAATGCAGCAGCAGAAAAGCTCCAGGCTCAAATGGAAGAAGGAGTGAGAGCAGCAAGAAAACAATTAAAAAGAATAATAGACTCCTCTGCTACAGTCATGGTTCTAAGAGTGGAACCCTTTGGATATCGATATCTTGGGGGATATTCAAGCGAGGTATCTCAATTGCTGTATCAGAAGTTAGGACTATCACTCCCAGAATCGCTAAAGGCGGGAGAAGCATGGTTTAATCCATGCTCCCTTGAGCAGCTGCTTATGGCTAATCCTGACTATCTATTTGTGGAGAAGCGTGTGATGGAGAATTTCAGCGCAGAGGAAAATATGAAGAAGCTCATGGAGAGCAGTCAGTGGGAAAATGTCAGAGCGGTTAAAGATCATCGGGTGTTCTATATAGATACGAGTCTGTGGGTGGATGGTAGTGGAGTTGTTGGGTATACGATGATTATGGATCAAATCGTGAGCAGTTTAATGGATTCACCAAATAATAGAGCACAATAATCCACTTCAATACGCACGGTTAGCTATGGAAGGATATCTTCTTATTTGATAATCTTTGATAATGATAATTATTATCAACAGAAGAGAGGGCCATCATGTCAAAACGGGCAATGATACGATTGGGAACCGTACTGTTAGCTTTTACCTTCGTATTAGCAGCGTGTACCAATGCACCAAAGCAGAAGGAAGCGGCTTCTTCCATAGGGAATCCAGAGAGCAGTGGAACAAGAGTGGTGAAGGATGCTTTTGGAGATGTGACAATCCCATCTCATCCGAAAAATATGCTTGTCATGAGTTCCAAATATGCAGAGTATTTAATTGAAATGGGAATTACGCCACAAATGGTTTCATTTGTTCCCGAAATAGAACCGGCTTATCGGCTGCCATATTTTGAAAAGCATGGAGTTAAAATGATTCAAGAGCAGCAGTATCAAATGAATTATGAAAAATTGCTTCATTTATCGCCAGATTTGATTATCACACAAGGAGACGGGATGGATGCACAAGTATATGAAAAGGTATCCAGGATTGCTCCAACCATTGCTTTACAGGCAGGTAGCGGCATGTATGACGCAATGCCCAAATTAGCAGACCTCTTCGATAAGAAAACAGAATCCGAAAAGGTATTAGCTGAATTTGGGGAGAAGGCGACAAGGGCGAGAGAAAAAATTCATCAAGCTATTGGGAATAAAACGGTGCTTATTCTTCGAGTAGACCCCAAACAATACCGTTATTTAGGATCACAAGCTGGCGAGAGCAGTGAATTCTTTTATAAAACACTTGGGCTAACAATCCCTGAAATATTTAAAGACTCGAAAGACTGGTTTACACCATTTTCACTAGAGATTTTACCTGAAATCAAACCGGATTTTGTTTTCCTTGAGAAAAGAATGATACAAAATTATAACAGTGCAGATTCACTGAAAAGTTTGGAAGAAAACCCGTTATGGAAGAACATGGACGCTGTTAAAAATAACCATGTATTTCCACTAAAAACAAGTGATTTTGTTGAAGGTGAAGGTCCCATTGGATCAAGTCTGCTTATTGACTATGTCGTAGAAAAGTTGGTGCCTTAAATGAAAACAGAGCAACGGGATATTTACGATATCACCATTATTGGCGGCGGCCCTGCTGGTATGTATGCTGCTTTTTATAGTGGAATGAGAGCGATGCGTACTAAATTAATTGACGCTAAACAGGAGCTGGGCGGATTTATGCGTACATATCCTGAGAAATTAGTCTGGGATGTGGGCGGAGTAGATCCGATACGATGTGAGAGATTGATTGATGCCTTGGAGAGACAAGCGAAAACATTTGATCCCACTATTGTGTTAGGTCAGGAAATCGCACATTTGGAACGTCATGAGGATGTCTTTGTACTGACATCAAAAACGGGTGAATGTCACTACACACGTACTATATTATTATGTGCTGGAAGAGGAATGACACAAGTTCAAAAGCTGGATGTTGAAGGGGCAAATCGGTATGAATTGACGAACCTTCATTACGTGATTACAGATTTGTCCAGATTTAAAGATAAGCGTGTTCTAATTTCAGGGGGCGGAGATTCCGCGGTGGATTGGGCGAATGAAATTGTAAAGCTGGCCAAAGAAGTTATTGTGGCTCATAGACGAGATGAATTTACTGCACATGAACTTCCCGTAGCCCAAATGAGGGCATCTGCTAAGGTCATGACACCGTACATGATAGATTGCTTACATGGTGCGGGGGATTCTATTGGAAGCGTGGCTCTCAGGCATTTCAAGACCGGTGCTATCAAGCAGGTTGAAGTAGATGAAGTTGTAGTCAGTCATGGATTTGATCGTGATTTCGGTGATGTATTGAATTGGGGGCTAGACAGGGAAGATTATGGAGTCTCTGTTGATGCCCGAATGCGTACAAGCATCCCGGGAATTTTTGGGGCTGGAGACTTTATCACCTATGGCAGCAAGGTACGTTTAATTGCAGGAGCATTTAATGATGCCGTATTAGCCGTAAATAGTGCTAAGCTCTATCTGGAACCAACTGCTTCAGATATGGCTGGTGTTTCGTCTCATCATGCTGCCTTCTTTGAAAAAAATAAAGCGATCTTACAAGGTTGATAAGAGATCACAGTAATTGACGAGATTTTTCTCGAATCATTACTGTGATCTTTTTGGTGTAATAAGAAAAATGAGAAGGTGACTTTACATGGAAATATTTATACAGTAGCTTTAATAAAGGGTCATATAGATCAAAATGGCTTAGTTTGTCTATATGTAGTATACATTTCGTTGGCTTAATCATTTTTGAAATGGATTCAAGCGATTATAGATTTTAATTTTAACTGGGCGGAGGTTGATATTTTGTGGATAGATCAGAGCTACAGAGGGAAGGGCTATGGTTCACAATTGCTTGGTGAGATCGAACAAATCGCCAAGATAAAGGGTGTACCTTTATACAACTCAACACATTTACTTTTCAGGCACCCGGTTTTTATGAAAAGCAGGGGTATGTCGACTGGAAAGCTAGAAGTTATACTATAAAGAATAGGGATAAAGAAAGGTATGATCGGATTGACCACGGAAGTGACACACAAAATATATACGATGTGCATGATTCAGGACGGAACCAAGGTATTGCTCCTCAACAGACCGGATAAAAAGGGCTTTCCAGGTTACATCGCGCCAGGAGGGAAAGTAGAATTTCCAGAGAGCATTGTGAATGGGGCCATTCGTGAAGTGAAGGAAGAAACAGGATTAACCGTAACGGAAATTGTATTTAAAGGAATTGACGAATTTTGTGACCCTAGCAAAGGGTTAAGATACATGGTATTTAACTATTTGGCTACTGCGAGTGAAGGGGAGCTGCTAGAAAATCCTCCAGAAGGAGAACTGCTATGGGTGGATATGGAGGAAGCGCTCGATCTGCCGATGCAGGATTGGTTTAAGCAGAGATTCCCATTGTTTTTCGCTCCCGGTACCTTTGAGGTGAGCCAGGTGTGGATACAGGACACGAATGAAACTTTGGAAGCAACGATCAAAAACTATGGGGTGTAGAGATGACAACGACCATTTATTTTTCATCTAATCGGTTGGGGGAGGTAGCAGATGATCAATTGCAGAGGATGCTGGATCGTTTCAATCTGGGTCGCCTGCGATCTTCGGGGAAAACGGCAGAAGGCGTCATGGGACAAACCCTCTATATTTCTTCGACGGCTGGACAATTTGTGTTGAAGGGCAACCCGCTTTTTCAAGGGCAATGGGTGGAAGAGCAGTTTATAGTGGAGCAACTACATACAAGGACCCAAATTCCTGTGCCTGCACCGTATCTTGTGGATGAAACCGAGGATATTTTTGGCTGGAGCTATGCTGTTATGCCCCGTTTAGACGGTCAGCATATACATACGCCCGAGCTGCAAGCGAAACTGACACCGCCTGATCGACAACAGATGGCTGAAATGCTGGCTACTGTACTACTGGAGCTTCATAGCTGGAAGGTTGAGAACAGTGGAGAGCTGGATACAATCAGTCTGGCTATTCGTCCTTTTGATGTCTCTTATCGGGCGTGGTTATATGGACGTATCCGCTACTGGCTAGAGGATGCCCGAAAATACTCAGACATTTCCGTGCAGGACATAGCATGGGTAGAGGGCATATTGGAAGGCTCACGCCAAGCATTCGATCAACTGAATACCCACACATTTGTAATGGGAGATTTTAAACCGCAAAATTTCCTTGTTAAAAACGGCGATGGTGATTGGAGAGTCAGTGGACTTTTTGATTTTACAACAGCCTATTTTGGTGACGGGGTTGCAGACCTTCCGAAAATAACCATAATGTATTTGGAGAATGGAGAGGAAGAGCTGGCAAGACGTTTTCTTACAGCTTACGTGAAAGGGATGAAAGACAAAAAAGGATTTGTAGAGCGCTTCCGGGTGCATATGCTGCATCAGCAGATTTTAAATTGGGGCTGTGCCAAAGCGATGAAGCAGGTCACTTGGGATGACAAGCAATCTTTTACAGATTGGGCCCGTAAATTCACGGATATTGAGATATATGAACACTAGGCAGAAGAATTGCGAGTTTAATAGGAGGAAGTGATAGGCGTGCAAACAGTCAGCTTGGTAAAGCCGGAAAGTGTATGGAAGGAAGCTTATCTTTCTTTCTATGAGGAATGGAAACAGAGTCAGGAGCTTATGGTACCGTGGGTAATTTCTACAGAACCGTATGATTTTGAAGGTATGCTGACGTTTTTGAGCAATCAGGAAAATGGAATTGGTCTGTCGGAAGGCTGGGTCAAAACTTCAACGTATTGGCTTGTGACTGCAAATGAGCAGGTTGTCGGAGCGGTAAACATCAGGCATAAGCTTAACGAAAGTCTGTTGAATGCCGGAGGGCATATCGGCTACGGTATCCGTCCTTCCGCACGGGGGAATAGCTACGCTGTTACTATGCTTGCGTTGGCACTGGAAAAAGCAAAAGAGCTGGGGATTTCCAGAGCTTTGGTTGTATGTGACTCCGATAATATTCCCTCCAAAAAAACAATCCTTGGCAACGGAGGAATCCCGGATCAGGATTACGTTGATGAAGATGGAAAACGTATGAATCGATTTTGGATAAAACTGTAAGTAGATTTTCACATATACGCTTGCTCATACATGGGTCTGTATTCTCCACGGTTATTCGGAGACACCTTGCTATAACGTCCGATTCTGCCGTTGGAATTTGTTATATTGGCATTAAACGGAACCGTGTATCCCAAATAAATATTTTGCGAAGTCATGATATACAACAAGAAAGTGAGAAAGAGGTAGCGCGCAAAAGCTTATGAAATTACAGCCTGAATATGCGCAAAACATCATTGTGGGTGTCATTTTTGAAGGACAATGGAACTGGTAAGATATAGAGTAGCTGCTGATGAACTAACCTTACTGCTCAGTATGCTGGCTGATGCCATTGAGCATAAGGATGAGGTGTTAGAGTTCTGCCCTGCGCTGTATGTTGATTTTGACCGAAAAATTCTCTATTCGCTGTTTCCAGAGCCAGCATCGTTTGAGCATTATGTTCCAGCGGGATGGAATGGGGAATACCAAAACTTTTTGAACGAGGTGCCTCCGTCTGAGCGGTATTGGATTATAGATGGGAAGTCATTTTTTTGAAAAATTCATATGAAAGGGGCAGGGGAAATATGGATTCTTCCATGCATGAATTTAAAATCATCTCCAAGCACAGAATGTACGATCAATATTTGGTAAAGCTGCGGGTATGTGTCGAGGTTTTAGACGAACAGGTGTTGTGGCAGGTGAATACCTCAGGAAAATGAGAGTAACAACAGCCATGTGTACTGTATAAAATGTAGCTCCAAGCCACAAAAACCTCCGCAGCGGATATATTTTTAATTCTTAATTGATATTGATAATTATTATCACTTATAATAGGAGCAGACATATCACGCTAAGGTAGGGAGAGTTGCAGAGTGACAGAGTCCTTGGAATTATATGATGTAACGATAATCGGCGGTGGTCCTGCCGGTATGTATACTGCATTTTACAGCGGAATGAGAGATATGAAGACCAAGCTGATCGAAGCCAAGCATGAGCTGGGCGGACGGATGCGCATTTACCCGGAGAAGATGATTTGGGATGTTGGAGGTGTCACGCCGATATTATGTGAAAAGCTGATTGATCAGCTAGAGCAGCAGGCGCGGACGTTCGAGCCTACGATTGTGCTGGGACAGCAGATCACAGGTTTGGATCGACAAGAGGATGGAACCTTCCTCCTGACCTCTGCGACGGGTGAGCAGCATTGGACATGTACGGTGGTGCTGGCAGTAGGCTATGGCATTCTCAAAATGGCCAAGCTGGAGATTGAAGGAGCTGACCGCTATGAGGTTACAAACTTGCATTATACTGTACAAGAATTGGAGCCGTTCCGGGGCAAGCATGTCCTAATTTCCGGCGGAGGCGACTCGGCTGTGGATTGGGCGAATGAGCTGGAGTCTATTGCTGCGAGTGTGACGGTAGTCCATCGGCGGGAGCATTTTGGCGGACATGAGAAAAATATAGCCCGCATGAAAGCGTCTTCTGTTCATGTCCTCACACCTTATGCGGTGAGCCAGCTACATAGTAATAATGGTGAGACGATTGAACAGGTGACGATCAGTCATGTAGAGACGGGTGAAACACAGGTACTGAACGTCGATGCGATCATTGTGAATCATGGTCTGAAATCGGACTTCGGCCCGCTTCGGGATTGGGGACTGGATATGGGTGAGTGGCATGCCAGAGTGAGTGAGAAGCTGGAAACGAATCTGCCAGGGGTTTTCGCCGCAGGAGATTTTGTCGAGTACGGAAGCAAGCTGTACCTGATTGCGGGTACGTTCACGGATGCTGCCCTTGCGCTGAATAGCGCCAAGCTGTACATTGATCCCGCAGCAGATAAAGTGGCCTATGTATCTTCCCACAACAGCCGCTTCAAGGAAAAAAACCGCGAGCTTGGTGTCGTGGAGTAAGGTGCGTAAATAAGTCTGATAGGATAGATAGGATAGAGATAGGATAGGCAAAACGCAAAAGAACTTCTGAAACCACTGTTGATGTGGAATTGGAAGTTCTTTTTTGTACGGTCACTAACTCCAGCACAAAGGTTGGATGTCATACCCCATATAGAATAAAATAGAGATAGCCTGTCCTTTTCGGACACTAAAAGAAGTAGTGGCACGGGGGAATGCCAAATGGGAGGCTGGCAGCTCGCATACCGCTTTCTATGATCCGCAGTAAGCAAATGAATAGGTAAATGAACAAGCGTTAGAAATTAAAATAACTCGCCATAGAATGCAAGGGTGGGAGCAGAAGGTGACTTATGGAGAATCGAACAGGGCAACAGGAGGCAATAAGGGCAGATATTATTCAAAAGGCAGAGCCTTTTGTACAGCAGCAGTTGGAGCATGACCACAGCGGTCACGATTGGTGGCATATTGACCGGGTGAGAAAGCTGTCTCTCGTAATTGCTGCCCAAGAGGGCGCAGATTCTTTTGTTTGTGAACTGGCAGCGCTACTGCATGATGTAGCGGATGAAAAATTAAACGACTCCAAACAAGCGGGACTGGACAAAGTGGAGAAGTGGCTGTATCTGCATGTAAGCGATCCGGGCGTGATTGAGCATGTAATGACCATTATCGCTACAATGTCCTACAACGGTGGGCAAAATCCGCCTATGAATACGCTGGAAGGTCAGGTTGTGCAGGATGCAGATCGGTTGGATGCCCTTGGAGCGATTGGCATTGCGAGGACTTTTATGTATGCAGGCTCCAAAGGCAGTATGATGCATCACCCGGAAAAGGATTTTTCACAGCATGCTTATCGTGCTACGGGGAAAAGTGCTATATACCATTTTTACGAAAAGCTGTTAAAGCTCAAGGATTTAATGAATACCGCTTATGCCAAAGAGCTTGCGGCGGTCCGGCATCAATGGATGGAGATGTACCTAGAGCAGTTTTATAGGGAATGGAATGTGGATGATAAATAGGTTGTTTCAATAAGGCTGTTTCCTCTAACCGAGTGTATCGGAGGGGAAGCAGCTTTTTTTATATAAATGTCATATTGATATTATTGAAAATGTATGCTATTTTATTGTTAATAACTAATTGATAATAACAAAATAATAAAAACTATAACGAAGGCGAGGCATCTGCCATGTTCGGATTTAATTTTGTGAAATTTCAGCCCAGTGAGTATGTGATGAAGGTGAGAAACGGGAAGGTAGTTCGGGAAGGGGTGGGATTATCTTTTTATTATTACGCTCCAACAACCTCGGTCGTCGTCGTGCCTGTTTCCTCTATTGATGTGCCGTTCATATTTGAGGAAATGACCCATGATTTTCAGGCGGTGACTGTGCAGGGGCAACTGACCTATCGGATTGTGGATTACCGGAGAACGACGCAGATTTTGAATTATACGTATGATTTGAAGACCAAACGCTACATTTCGGATGACCCGGGCAAGCTGGCCCAACGGGTGATTAACATTGCCAAGGTGCTGACCAAAAAGTATCTGGAGCGTGTTCCGCTCAAAGAAGCTGTTCAATCCAGTGAACGTTTGGCCCAAAGCATGGCGAAGGATATCGCTCAACACGCGGAAATCGAAAAGCTCGGCATTGAGGTTATGGGCCTGTCGATTTTGGCGATTTTGCCGAATAAAGAAACGATGAGAGCATTGGAGGCACAGGCGAGGGAGGAAATTCTTCGCAATGCGGATCACGCCCTGTATGAGCGTCGGAACGCTTCCATTGAGCAGGAGCGGCGTGTGAAGGAGAATGAGCTGAACACCGAAATTGCAGTGGAGACGAAAAAGAAGCAAATCCGCGAAACTCAGCTCGATGCTGAACGTTCAGTCAAGCAAAAGCAAAGCGAGATGAAGGAGGAGCAACTACGTTTTGACACAGCCTTGGAGGAGAAAAAACGGGTGCTGATTGAGCTGACGGTAACGAATAAAAAGGCGGAAGCGGATGCCAAGGCCTATGAGCTGACGGCAGTCATGAAATCGTTGCAGGATGTCGAGCCGAACGTGCTTCAGGCTATGGCGAATATGGATATGAGCCCAGATAAGCTGATTGCCATTGCATTCCAGGAGCTTGCAGAAAATGCAGGGAAAATCGGTCAGTTAAACATTACACCGGATTTGTTGCAAGGTCTGATGTCGGGTACGGGAACAGGTGGATCGGAAGGAACGAGAGGATCTGGAGGAAGAGCACGATGAGTACGATGAGCAACCGGATGACGGAGCACAAGATCATTTTGGTGAAGCGTAAAACACGCTTGGAGGAACTGATTGTCCGATATAACACGGTGCAGCAGGCCCGGTTTTTTATAGAACGGCTAGGCGCGGATTTCAGTGATTATGTGCTGGAGGATGAAAATTACCGCAGAGCGGTGGCAACGGCAGCATCGGAGCTGACGACCTTGGGGCGGGTTCAGATTGTGGAGCGGGAGCATGTGCCTAATTTTATTTTTGGTGAGCAGGATACGGTGGTGGTACTGGGTCAGGATGGGCTGGTGGCCAACACGTTAAAGTACTTGACTGAGCAGCCGTTGATCGGTGTGAATCCAGATCCATTGCGCTGGGACGGAGTATTGCTGCCATTTACAGTATCGGATTTGCGCTGGGTTGTGCCAGATGTGTTCGTACACAAACGTCCGATCAAGGAGGTTACGCTGGCTAAGGCCCAGCTCAATGACGGTCAATCGTTGTACGCTGTGAACGATTTGTTCATCGGGCGCAAAACCCATGTTTCAGCGAGATATGAGCTGAGGCTGGAGGATCAGGTAGAGCAGCAATCCTCCAGCGGCATTATCGTTTCGACGGGGCTGGGCGCGATAGGCTGGTTGACCAGCGTGCTTGCCGGGGCGGCAGGGATTGTCGGCAGCGCTACGCAGCGTCCAATTTCGCTGACTCCAGATCATCTGGTGACGGGCGCCGTCTTCCATCAAGAAGCAGTGGAAGAAGGACGGCAACGAGGCCGGAGAAGCAATGGGGGCGACCATGGCAGTGACGATGACTATAGTTATGACAACCGCGCAACATGGAGTTCGCCATCGCTATATTTTACGGTGAGAGAACCATTTCCCAGTCGGACGACTGCTACGGATCTGGTATTTGGTCAGGTGGAAGCCGAAAAACCGCTGCGGATTG
The DNA here is from genome assembly GCF_038592985.1 of Paenibacillus sp. FSL R10-2782. NCBI lineage: Bacteria > Bacillati > Bacillota > Bacilli > Caryophanales > Paenibacillaceae > Paenibacillus > Paenibacillus sp. FSL R10-2782. The sequence continues at coordinate 1,544,002 of NZ_CP151951.1, forward strand.
CTTCGCAGATGCCGGAATATGGAGTGATTTTCAGCGATGGAGTGGAAAGCGACTTTCTGGAGTTTAATGCCGGGATTGAAGCAACTATTAGTCCAGCAGAGAAAAAGGGGCATCTGGTTGTGTAGAGGTTTGCACAGGATGGCAATGGGGAATGTTGAGTAAGGTACATCAATCAGATGAAGTCAAAAAGGAGGAATCAACATGAGCGACCATACTCAAGACGAAGCGAAAATCCGCAATAAGAAGAACGAGGACGGAGATTCCTTGATGGAGAAAAACAAGCTGGAAAACGGCGTGGATATCGAACCAGAGGCTGACGAATGGATTGCGAAGCCTTCACCCGTGTCCTACGATGATACGAAAACCTCTTCGAAGCAATAAGGCTCTTGCGTCCAAATAGAGCAAACATGCAAAGACAGATGATCCTTAATGGGGTCATCTGTCTCTTTGGCATGTATTATTGTGGAATAGGAGGATTGAAATTAGTTGAATCTGGAATATACCTTCCATACCAGCTCACGGCGGCTGCTTACACCTGTTTTCAAGAAAATCGCTTTCAGATGATCCTGCACTGTGTAGGCTGAAATATGAAGTGCGCTTGCCAGCTCTCGGGTCGAAAAGCCTTGAACAATGAGCCGGACAATCTGTCTTTCCCGCTCGGACCATGCAAACATCTCTGCCATGAGCGGCAGCATTTCAGATGCTTTAGCAGGCTCAAACCATACGGCAAGCTGTTTTTCATCTTTACTTTGCCCGCTTTGAAGAAGGGTGGCCCTGAGTGTTACCCACGGGGTTCCTGCGTCTGCGGCGGGTATACATAGTTTGGCTGGTGAAGCGGAAGCAGTGAAAGTTCCCGGAAGGGCTGTGGATAGTGCGCGAAAGCATACCGCCCGAACGGGCGCGGGAAGGCTATTTTCGTCGATGTCTTCCTGCTGCCGAAGCAACTTTAGCCACTGGTCTGCCGTTGGATTGAAGGAAATCGGCTCCAGCTTGCCAGAAAGCACCAGAACCCCTGGCTCCATATCATTTTCCATAATTATAGCGGAGTCTGGAGATAAGCCCACACTGGCCTGACGCAAATGGTAGGCTATAGACGGTGCTAAGGCTTCAAGAAGCTGCTGCTCTTCCTCACTAAATACCGGCTCTGTATGAAGGCGAAACAACGTGAGAAATCCCCAACAGCTTCCTTTGTACATTAACGGAACACGTAACTCATCCCCGAATCCGGCAGGCTGCAAAACATCCCTGTAACGTGCGCTCCGATTCGGATGACCTCCCGTAGCTCCGTTTAGAGTCGCTATGGATTGCCCCTCCCGCACCAACTGGTCGTATTTCATCACATCATTGCGCAGATATTCGTACTCTAACAGCTTGTAATGAATGCCATCCACGCCTGATTCGGTGAATGCCCCTGTGGAAAGCAGCGTATGCGGATCTATTGACGTACAACACGCCGCATCGAACGAAACCTGAGTACGTAAGCGGTCGATTAGCGTATGTTTGTAAGCTTGCGATGAATGGGCTTTTTCTCCCAGTCGAATGATTTGCTGTCGAGCATCTTTTAGCTGTGAAAATTGTGTATATTGTGCGCTCATACATTGCTCCCATCGTGAAAAGCTGGAGTTTCGCCTAAGTGTATCGAAGTAAATCCCACATCTATGGGATGGTGGATATACGTGTGGTTGTTATAATTGAGAATAATTCTTAATTAAATCAACAATATACGAATGCTAGGGGAAGATCAAGGCTAAATGCAAGGCCAGTCGCATCTTTTTCCAGCTGTTCGATTTTGGAGGGAACTATATATGGAATATAGCAGCAGTAAGCCAAACGATCCTATGGGTGCTCATCACACAGGCAACAGCCGCCATACAAGCGCTGAACATACAAGTCCTAACCAGCCTATGAGTTGGAACGATCCGAATGTACGCAAGTACCCGGACACGATTGCTTTAAAAATACCGGGATATGCTCATCTGTATGAGATGACGGACCGCTTGATAACCGCACAGCTTGAGACTCAGGCCCGCACGCAGGACGCGGATCCGAACGTATTGATTATCGGGGCTGGCGGCGGTCAGGAGCTGATTACACTCGGAGGACAACATGCGGCATGGTCTTTTGCGGCAGTTGATCCATCTGAACGCATGCTGGATTTGGCACGTCAGCGTGTGGCGCAAGCGGGCATAAGGTCAAGAATATCATTTGTCACAGGCACGTTGGAAGAGCTGCCCAGAGAACTACTCCAAGAACAGCCTAAGGAGCAGTCTGGACAACGGATCGAAGAATCACACGCGGAGCCGATTTATGATGCTGCCACCTGCTTGCTGGTGCTTCATTTTCTTCACAGCCTGGAGAGCAAACGGGCATTGCTGCAGCAGATATCTGCTCGTCTCAAACCGGGCGCGCCTTTTTGCTTGGCCTCCATCAATGGAAATCCACAGGAGTCTGCCTTTTCCATTCAAATGCAGGCGTGGAAAAGTCATATGCTGGATCAGGGCATTCCCCTGAAGGATTGGGAGCGATTCGCTGCCTCCATTGGCCGTGAGTCAGACCCGGTGTCCAATACGGCAATACAGGAAATGCTGGTAGATGCAGGCTTTACCCATATCACCCGGTATTTTGGCGCTTTTTTAGTGAATGGGTGGTTTGCAGTTAAAGGGGGAGAAGTTACTCATGACAAAGGATAACATTATCATCATTGGCGGATATGGTCATGTCGGAAAAATTTTATGTACGGAACTAAGTAAAATGTTTCCCGGCAAGGTGTTTGCCGCAGGGCGTAGCATGGAACGTGCCGCTGAATTTAGCAAGCAATCGGGTGGTAAGGTACTGCCTTTACAGCTTAATATTCGTGAGCCGATAGCCCCGTCGATTTTAAAGCAGGCCAGGATCGTTATCATGTGTCTGGATCAGGAAAACACAGACCTGGTACGTGCCTGCCTTCAGCATGGGGTGCATTATATGGATATTACCGCGAATGCAGCCTTCTTGAGTCAGGTGGAGCGGTGTCATCAGGAGGCGCGAGCTTATCAGGCTACTGCCCTGCTAAGTGTAGGATTGGCCCCGGGGCTGACAAATCTGTTGGCACTGCAAGCGACGCAGCTTATGGATCGGACGGATGAGTTGAACATATCTCTGATGCTGGGCTTGGGAGACGAACACGGTCAGGCTGCCATTGAATGGACAGTGGATCAGATTCATACCGATTTGGAGGTTATGGAACAGGGCCGCCCGGTGATTCGAAAAAGCTTTAGCGACGGGCGGGTGACAGATTTCGGCACAGGTGTAGGGCGTCACCGCGCGTATCGTTTTCCTTTTTCCGATCAGCATACACTTCCACGTACGCTCGGAATTCCTACGGTCAGCACACGTCTTTGCTTCGATGCGCGGTTGACGACCCGGCTTCTGGCAGGGCTTCGTACAACAGGGATATCGGGTTTACTCCGACAGCAATCCGTGCGTAACGCAGTGGTTCGCAGCTTTAGCAAGCTGCATCTGGGAGGGAATGCGGTGGCGGTCAAGGTAGACGCGCGAGGAACCCTCCATGGCAAGGAAACGAAAGCCGAATGCCAACTAAGGGGACATCATCAGTCCGATTTAACCGCCAGGGCAGCCATCTTTGCAGCGCTGGCGCTATACCGCTCCGAGCTTGATCATGGTGTATTTCACATGGAGCAGTGTTTTTCGTGGAATCGTATGCGGGAATGGCTGGGGCAGCAGGTAGCCGTGGATATTCAGGTGAACGGACAGCAGGTGTAGAAGTCATATTTTTTGACCCAAGAGGGACTTATGTAATCCAAGCTTATTCGGCAACTCATTGCGGATGGGTCTTGGATTTCTTTTCCTGTTAGATTACACTAGAAAGAAGTACATATTTTTGGAAGGACCTGAGACAACTCAGATAGATTCGAATGGCATACCAAACGGATATCATCGTGTATGGGGAATGTTTACAGGAATATTTCAAGCTTGAGTTTGGGGAGAAATCTTATGAAGAGATTGATTTTGTTTCCGTAAAAGAGTCCGCTTTTGGAGTAGCTTGTGTGAATGATTGTCAGGAAGTTGAGTAACTATTCTTATTTCATTGAGGAGGACATGTAGTAGCATGAAAACATACGTATTTATTTACGAAGGTTTTGTACAGTTTGAAATCATGTTGGCAACATATTTTTTAAGAACACGTGGAGAAATTATCCCTTTTGCAATTAGCAAAGATCCTGTTACTTCATACGAGGGTTTTTCAGTTCTTCCGTTGTGCTCAATAGATCAAGTGGATATGGAGAGTGTGGATCTACTGGTTATTCCAGGTGGTGACATAAGCGGAGTTGCTGCGAATAAGCATCTGCACAAATTGCTCCAGCAGTTGCATCAGAATAAAAAAGGGATCGGTGCTATTTGTGGAGGTACATTATTGTTGGGTCAGGCGGGTGTGCTGAATGGGCGCTCATTTACGACTAACGTAGTTGAAGAGATGGAGAAGCTTGGCCCTCAGGGAACATTCGTAAATACCAATGTTGTTACAGATGGACATATCGTTACAGCCAAAGCCAACGCCTATGTAGATTTTGGTATTGAATTGGGAAAGCTCATGGATATTTACAAAAACGAGCAGGATCTGGAAGAGACTATTTCATTTTTTAAATATTTTGAACCGTTAAATTAGAACCAAGAAAGGGGGAGAAATGGCATGAAGGTAGAACAGGATTTGGAAGACATCAAGGACAGACTGACCCAGATCGAGGCGAAGCTGGAACAAAGGTCGACTTCCGGAAGAATACTGAAAACGATGCTTATCATTTTCTTGTCTGTTTTTTTCTTGCTTTTGGTGATCGGAGTTATTCAATTTGTTTCCAACTCATCGGTATGAGGAACCGAAAGAAGGGAGTTCGTTATGTCCATAGAAGCGATCATTTTTGATCTGGATAATACGCTGATTCATCGTAAACAGGCGTTTGCGGCATATACGGAGCGTTTTGTGGAACGCTTCATTGTGGTGGAAGATCCGGCGAGCAGGTCAGCAATAGTCGAGCACATACGCCTGGCGGATCAGGATGGATATCGGGACAAAAGGGAGCTGTATACGGAGCTGCATGCAGACTTGAAACTGAAAAATCCGGATACGACGGTACAGGAAATGCTGGGCTTTTGGTATGGTGAATTTCATAAGTTTACGGTACTGATGGACGGGGCCAAGGAAGTGCTGTCTGAGCTACGGTCGCGGGGCTTGAAGCTTGGTATCATCACCAATGGTTCACTCCGCACGCAACAAGCAAAGATCAACCGCGTTATGCTGAAGGACTATTTTGATTCCATTATTGTTTCGGGAGGCGTCCGCGTGGAGAAGCCTAATCCTCGCATATTCGAGTTGTCGTTAAGTGAACTGGAGATTACAGACCCAGGCAACGTCTGGTATGTAGGCGATCATCCGACAAATGATATTCGTGGTGCCCAAAGTGCAGGCTTGCATACAATCTGGCTGGAGGGATTTATGTCGTGGCAGGAAACGGGCATTGTGCCGGATTACAGGATTGGCAGTTTGCGTGAAATCATCGGTTGGCTGGATCATGCCAGCTATTCCGGGAATATGGAGGAGGGAGCATCATGAGTAAGGAGCAGGCGAATCAGACTAGCCCTATGCTATTATCGTTCCCCGAGCAATTCCAGACAGAACGGTTGACGATTCGCGCTCCACAGTGGGGGGATGGGGCAACGGTCAATGAAGCCATTCGTGAGAGTGTGGATGAATTGCGTCCCTGGCTGCCTTTTGCGAGAAATCTTCCTACGCCAGAGGAATCAGAAATTCGCTCACGCCAAGCCAGACTTAAATTTCTGGACCGGTCTGACATGATGTTGTACGTATTTGAGACGGTATCGGGAGCTTTTGTAGCCAGCAGCGGCTTGCACCGGATCGACTGGGCTGCACGTAAATTTGAAATCGGATACTGGCTCAGAACGTCTTGCACAGGTAAAGGCATGATAACAGAGGCAGTACATGGTATCACGGATTTTGCCATACAGCATTTGGAGGCGAATCGGCTGGAGATCCGTTGTGATTCCAGAAATACGCGCAGCGCCAAGGTAGCAGAGCGGGCAGGTTTTACGCTGGAGGGCATTTTGCGGAATGTCGAGTATGATGAAGAGGGAACACTGGCCAGCCAAATGATTTTTGCCAAGGTACGCGGTATTGAATTTTAGCATCAGAACAATATATTTTGACCCGACTCAAGCCTGAGCGCGGATTTAAGTAACAGCATACGGTTCGATTTGTAAATGAAGCGGGCAAAGCGATCAAATCGATGGACAGGGATTTCAGAGGGGATACATTGTTACTACGGGAAGATAACCATATTTACAAGCTACGTTTGTACGATATTGCGGAGGCTCGTTATGATGAATTGGATCACGAAAAATACAGACAAGCTGGTGTGCATACAATATGACATCAGCAGGAATATCAGCACTCTTGCAAGCGCTAACCTAAGGGTATACTCGACGAGATTCCAGCAGCTTGGCGAAGATTTTTCAGCGTTAGGTCAGGTGATTTAGTATGGGGAGAACTCGTAAAAGCGTCGACGTCGACAGGAAGACGATTTGGAAAGTAGGTGCGGAATTTCGCTGGAAGGCCCGGGCCATGTATCTGGCTGCTGTGCTGGTCGCTATCCTGTTGGGCTTGGGAAGTCGGACCTTTTCCTCCCGGTTGCCTGAATTCGTTGCCAATCATTTTGGGGATGCCCTGTGGGCGTGCATGATTTACTTTGGGCTGAGAATGTTGTGGGTGGATCGTCGTGTATCTGTAGCGCTATGGGGCAGCTTGTTGTTCTGTTTCGCCATCGAGTTCAGTCAGATGTATCAGGCTCCCTGGATTAACAGTATCCGGGCGACGACACTGGGCGGGCTGGTGTTGGGAAAAGGGTTCCTGACCGCCGATCTGGTTCGGTACACGGCCGGTATTGCAGTATCCTGGGCGTTGGACCAAGGATATAGAAGGCTGGCAGGCATCACTACACGTATAGACGATGACGAGTCATTCGAATAATCTGAAAAGCGAGGGTTGCGCTTGAGACAAAAGGGAAAGCGTTACAGGTTGTTGGGTAAAATGATCGGATTATGCGCGGGGTTCAGCTTGTTGTTTGCGACCATAATTGTTCCGGGGCAGGCATTGGCGGTTAAACAGCTCGCGGGGCCTCTTCGTTTTGATTTTGGCCCAGGTAGCGTTGCTACAGGCTACACTCAGGTCACCGCCAAGGATGCATACACGCCCGAACGGGGCTATGGATTTACCGATCTTTCCAAGGTGAAAGAAGAGGATCGTGGTGGAAATGACGCTATTCGTTCGGATTTCGTTCGTGTTCAGGGATCATCCTTTGTTGTCAACTTGCCGCCTGCGGATTATACGCTTTCCCTGATCGCCGGGGATACAGACGGAAGCACAGATATTTCGGTAAAGGCCGAGTCCATTGTCAAGGTGGAGCCTACCACCAAAACAGCGGGACAATTTGTCGAGGCTACATTTGAGCTTGCGCTCATCGATGGTCAACTGGAATTGTATTTCTCGGGAAATGACCCGAAGATTAACGCGCTGGTTATTACGCCAAAAGAGACTCGAACGCAGAGTGAGCATCCTTCCGTATATCTTGCGGGGGATTCCACGGTCCAGACCTATAAAGCCTCTATGAAGCCTCAGGCTGGTTGGGGACAGATGATTGCGCCGTTCTTCACAGACGAGGCGACTTTTGTGAACCGTTCTATTGGTGGACGAAGCACGAAGACGTTCCTTGTACAAGGAAGACTGGACGATATTTTGCGGACCATCCGACCGGGTGATTATGTACTCATCCAGTTTGGTCATAATGATGCGGCAATCAACAACCAAGAGCGTTATGTTTCCCCAGCCGATTATAAAGTCTATTTGAAAACCTACATTCAGGGAGCGACACAGCGCGGGGCCACACCTGTGCTGATAACTCCTGTGGGTCGCAGGGATTATGACGCCGCAAGTGCTTCCTATCGAATCAGTTTTCCGGAATACGTGCAGGCCATGAAGGAAACGGCATCCGAGACAGGCGTTGCGCTGGTCGATCTAAGCCAGTTAAGTGTGGCATACTATAATACACTTGGCCCAGAAGGGACACTTCCGTTATTTTTACATCTGGAGCCGGGAGTATATCCTGCATTCCCTGATGGGGTGAAGGACGATACGCATTTTCAGGAGTATGGCGCGGGGCAAATAGCCCGTCTGGTAGCACAGGGTATCCGTCAATTGAATATCCCTTTATCCTCTTATGTACGGACGAATAATCCACAATAAAACGCTATTTCCATACGCATGGTATACTTAGATGATAAGCTGGTCCTACCCAAAGATGGCTCTGTTCCGGCTTGGGTAGGGCCTTTACGTTTTAGGCAGAAGAAGTAGAGGACAGGAGTGAGTACCCGGCTGTAGTTCAAGTGTCCTCCATTACACATAGACATCGCATTTCCATCATCGCTTGCGTATTTTATGTGCATATGGAATTAATCAGAAAAATAAAAGCTTCATTTATCTTGAGCCTTGGGAGGAAACGCTAATGACGGTTGCCCAGTTGAACAGACTCATTGACGGTCAAATACTCTATAATCAGCATCGGAGTTTGTTTTATATGCATGAGGGGAACGCCCTGATGGGACCTTCACCGGAAATGACGTATTGGCTGACACAGAGAAGCCCGGAACTGCTCCTCATGCTCCAAAGCTTGAAGCGTCAGCATGAGTATACCGCTTTTGTCACTGGCGTAGCGGTAAAAACGCTGCACCAGTTTGTGAGCGTCAATCAGTATATTCATTTTCACTCCGATCATCTTGATGAGCTTACGCAATTGTATGATAGACTCTTCACCCGGATTCAGAAGCTGTTCCAAAACCAGGCTATGAATGAGAGCATGCTAAATTTACTGCTGCAACAGCATTACGGGCATTTAAGAGATTTTCTAATTCGTACCAACGGACGGACGATGTTTGCCAAGTATGCAGAGAGTGAGTACACCTTTTGGATACCTTGTGAGGAATACACGCCTGAATTGCAGGCAAAGCTCCTAGGATTGGACATTGCACGTTTGCAGGAGCCTGTTCTCGATATAGGCTGCGGATCAGAGGCGCGGCTGGTCGGTTATTTGCGTTCCCTTGGAATTGAGGCTTACGGGACAGATCGGTTGGCTGAAAAAGGAACAGGTGTTACTCAGGGCGATTGGCTGGAGACAACCTTCAAGGAAGGAGAATGGGGAACGATTATCTCTCATATGGCGTTCTCCAATCATTTTATACATCATCATCTGAAAGCGGATGGCCATATTCACGAATACGCCCACAAATATATGGAATTGCTAAGGGCAATCCGGCCGGGAGGAAGCTTTATTTACAGTCCGTGCCTTCCTTTTATGGAAAAGCTTTTGGATATCCAAGCTGGTTATCGAGTAGAGTATATCCAGTCATCTAAAGGTTATGAAGCTACGAAAATAAAACGATTAGTTCATAATGGCTAAGGGTATTCAAAGGTAAAAAGCAGAGTATGGAGGTGGCGTAAAATGAACATAGAAACAGCGATTGCGACTGCCGCACAGGCTCACCAGGGACAGACGGACAAGGGCGGTCAGCCTTATATTTTCCACCCCCTTCAGGTCATGAACCGCGTAGAGCATATGGATGAAAAAATAGTAGCCGTGCTGCATGATGTGCTGGAGGATACAGAGGTCACAGCGGATCAACTGAAAGAAGCGGGCTTTGGCAAACATATCATTGAAGCAGTGGAAGGACTCACTCGGAACGAGGGAGAGGAGTACAGCGATTTTATACGCCGAGCCAAAAACAATCCATTGTCCAGAGCAGTGAAAATAGCGGATATTCAGGAAAATATGAATCTGGATCGCATCCCTCATCCCACGGAGAAGGATACAGCACGAATAGAAAAGTATAGGCAGGCGCTACAAGAGCTTTTGGATTGAACCCATTTTAAGGAAAAGTAACTAAATTATTCATGTCCCAAGGCTACAGCATCACCACCATTCGGCAAATTGCAGAGGCGGAGCAGATTGGGCGAGGATACATGAATGACATTATTTTAAATTTGGGCACACCCAAATGTTTGGCAACCCAGGTATGTATGATTGAAGAATTATCACGGAGAAAGGCGGGACTTTAGTCCTTTTATTTGTCAGAGTTCATCTTTTAATGGTAGTATAAGGATAGATATTACTCTATTTGGGATTCTATTAACAATGATTATCCTATGGATAACCGTAATTTTCAGAATAGATTAAACCATATTTTCCTAAATGCCGATATATCTGAATGAGGCGAAAACACACTGTTATTGTACCCGTCCATAAAAAGGAAGTATATGATTGGGTTAGGAGAGTAGAAGAAGTGTCGGATCTGTATACGAAAAAAGAAGTAGAGGATTATGTAACGAACGTAGTTCTTGAACGGCCTTTAAGTGTAAGTATTGCAGCCATTTTACTGATTTTTAATGGAGCGCTTTTGTTGGTGACACAGCTGTTGACGCTTAATGCGTTGAATGAGGCTTCTACGCTGGTGGGGATTTGCAGGGGGATGTTTCAAGGGTTCATCGCTTTGCTCGGTTTGTCAGGGGCAACTGCGGGTGTGGGGATGCTATTTGGTAAGAAGTGGGCCTGGTGGCTGGCTGTATTTTATTTTACATATGAAACGATGCGTTATACGTGTGCGATCCTGTTAATTCCGGATGTACCTCCAATGTTGGGGGGCGTACATCTAAGTCCTGCCCTGTACTACGTAAAGTATGGTATGCGTATTGTGTGGAATTTGCTGTTTACGGTGTATATGTGTCGTAGTACGGTGAGTGGATTTTTTCAAACAAGTGGACTAAACAAGTGGAAAGCATGTATTTTATTATTTTCAATCAATGGGGTGATGGTGGGGATCGGCTGGTGGCTGATGAATTAGCATCTTCATATATAGGAAGGAGATCAATGATGAAAAAGGAAATGAAGCCTTCATTGACCAGTTAACGAAGGCTTCAGACGGTTGTTGCTCAAAAGTGGTTTTACCGAGGTTTTCTCGACGCTGTTATTTTTGTCATCCTTCGAGAAGGATATCGTGCGGATTGGTAATTTTACAAATATCCTTTTTCTCCGTAAGGCTGAAGTCGATCAAGCCAGGTCTGCTCCAGCTTGGACAGCGCATCCTTGACATCGAAGAACTCCGAATCTTTTTTCTTCAAAAGTTCCAGCACCTCAAACTCAAATGCATCTTCGCCATACTCATTCCATTCCCGTTGCAGCTGTTGGTTCTGACAAGTTCCCATTTGTAACTCAAACCGACGACCGTTCAGTGATTTTAAATTTGGTGTGCCAGCGACAAAAATTTTCCCGTTGTGTGTATTGCGAATGCAGTAGATTCCGGCCTCTGTCTTGATCTCCATATACTGCTGCACCAGTTCTTTTCTTCGATTCATGTTGAGTTCTCCTTCGTTTTCAAATATCGTGCCTCAAGATTCCTTCAACCCATATTCACTGCCATCCGGCTTGCGATCCAGTAGACTATATTCAATCATATATCTTCGTAACGTGACATAATCGTCATACACTTCCTGTAAAATAGCATTAATATCCTTCTCATGATATGTCCGTCCTACCTCAAAACGTCGCGCAATTTCACGCAGCACGATCCATTTATGCTTTTCCTGCATTTTGAAGGTTTTCAGGCGACCGTGTGTACCCTCTGGGAAATATTTTGCCAGTACCTTTTGCTGTTCGTCTTCGGTAATGTTGTAGCGTTCATCCACCATCCGTGCCCGTACAGGCACTTCCACGATAGCGGGGGCGTGACGGTCTTTTTCTTTTAGCAGCTCCATCAAGGTCAGAAATACCTTGGCCTGCCGTTCCTTTTCTTTGAGGCCAAAGCGATGATTGCGGATGGTGGATGCACTGCCGATTCCGGTTTCCTTTTGAATATCCGTATCGCTCATGCCTTGATAAAACAACTGGAGCAATCCATTCTGATGATCCGTCAGTCCAGTCAGCTTTTTGTCCAGGCCGATCAAATAGTCAAAGACCGAACCGTACGTCCGCTCAATATGAAGACGCATAAACCGCTCCGCGTCATAAAATACCCCCTGATCCTGATATATGATTCCTTGCTCATAGCGCTGTCCGTCCAGCAGACAAGCTACCTGCTCCCCTTGACGGATATATCCACGTTTTAGTTCCTCAATTCCAGCATTCCAAAATAGCTCGGAATGATCCATTTCAATAAACACCTCGATTAAATAACGATTATTTTATAGACAATATAACATTTTGTTTATTATGAATCAATGGGAGAAGTGAAGGTATTAATTATACTGGTCATTCAAATGGATATTATGTTTAAAAAGATATTTATTATTTTAAGTATATTTGAATCCATTTCATAATACCCTCAGTAGCTTTAATAAAGAGGATATATAGATCAAAAGGGTTTAGTTTGTCTATATGTACTCTACATTTCGTTGGCTTAATCATTTATGAAATGGATTCATTTAATCGTAATTTTAAAGTATTTCTCTATTTTTCTTTATTTCGACATTATTCGCTATATACAAATTAAATGCGACATTGTTATCATATGAAATACAAATATATCCTTTCTAAGTAGGTGGAGTAGGAACTGGAAATTTGAAAATATATTTAAATTTTATTCTTTTAACTTCGTATTAACACTAATATAAGGAGAGAAATTTAAAAATGAAATGTCTTTTAACCGTATTAGGAAAGAAGGGGGAAAAAGTTAAGCCACTCGTTTTAACTATGGTTGGCTTATTTGTTTTTTTATCTCCATGGAGTACAACTTTGTTTTCTCAGGCAGTAGTATCAGCAGCTTTTACAGGTGGAATACCCATAAATATTTATCCACGACCAGACAGAGGAGGATCAATTGGACCTCCTGAAGAAAAGCCAACACCGTCGGAGCCATCATCTACACATGAAGCAGTAACCTTGTCAGACGGTTCCATTGTACATGTGCAGGCGAGTTCTCCTTATATTAATTTTATTCGCAACAATGTAGTTGTTTATTCCAAAGATCTTGGGGCTGCATTATCGGTTAAATTTTACAGTGCTTCTGCATCTTCTAATAACGCTATTACTGTCAATTACTTTTATATAAATGAGAATAATGGAGCTAAATCCTCGGGAAGTTTTACATACTCAGGAATGGTTTTAACCACTCCAGTCAGCCCGCGTATTAGTCCCAATATGACAGGGATGACGAATCAAAATGTTCTTATTCAATTGGATGGTGTACCTAATAATTCTAAAATCGAATATAAAATCGGTGTGAACGGTACGTGGACTCCATATAATAATCCATTTCAGGTGGCTGAGAATACTACAATTTTTGCTCGTTGTACGGATAAATACGGGAATATAAGCGCTGTGAATTCATTAGTAGTCAATAACATTGATAAAACACCGCCAGCGCCGCCATCATTCAGTCATAGCCCTGCGGGTGAAATAGCAAACAATATCAGAGTTACAATTAACTACCCCTCTGATGCAGCCTCAAGGGAATATCGTATCAATCAAGGCGAATGGAAGGTGTACAATTCACCAATCGATGCCAATGAGTACGGGTTGCGCATACAAGCACGGGCAAAAGACAGCGCTGGAAATGTTTCTCAGATTGCAGATTCTGTCATAAATTTGATAAACAGAGGCCCAGTAGCTATTAAAACCATTCCAGCAACCACGATTGAAATGGATGAGGGAACTTCAGCTAAAGATTTATCCGAATACTTTACAGATCCTGACCAGCAGCAGCTTCGGTATTCCGGTGCGAATTCAAATTCATCTGTTGTCACACATCAATTGGTTAAGGACTCAAAAGGGAATACCTCAATACTGAATTTGCAATCTCAAAGCTCGGGAGAATCGACGATAACGATAACTGCTACAGATCCGTTAGGCAAGTCTGTATCCCAGAGCTTCGTTGTAAAAGTTCTAGATACCAAATATATAGAACAACTGGCCAAAACTACAGCAGCGGTAGTACAAGCTGAGACTTCTAAATTACAAGTCGATGTAACAGCAGCTGTAGAGCTAATAAATAAGCTGCGCGATCCAGACAAAGGCAAGCTTGTTGAAAGGATAGTAGCTATACAGAAAATCATTGATGCAAAAGCTGCTTATACTGAACAATTGACGAAGGCTACGCAGGCAGTTGAAAAAGCAGAATCTTCAAAATTACAAACGGAGATTAATATGACTCGTACTTTACTAGTGCATCTCAATGATACAGACAAACAACAGCTTAACGATCGATTGGATCGTATACCGGCTATTGATGATTTACCCAAGGATATAACAAGCCCTTCCAAACCGAAGAAGCTGGCAGGTTCCAGACCTACGCCTAACAGCATTATTCTAACCTGGGAAGCATCTACCGATGATGTTGGAGTCGTTAGCTATGATGTTTATCGTAATGGTCTGATGATAGGCAGCACCAAGGAATTAACATTCCAGGTGAACCAGCTAGAGCCTCAGAAAATATATATGTTCGCAGTAAAAGCCAAGGATGCTGCTGGTAACTATTCGGAGTTTAGCAATAATGTTAAAAGTGGCTTATCCAGAAAGTATAAATACATTTATGACGCTAATGGAAGGCTTGAGCATATTGAACAGGATGGTCAGGTTGTTTTCCAATATCAATATGACTCCAATGGTAACCTGAAACAGATTATAAAAGTAAGCAGCTTCCAATAAATGATTTGTAACCAAATTTAAAGTCGGGAATGGAGAGAAGAACTTGCGATTTAGAACAACAAGACGTCATATAGCAATAATCATGATCATAACATTTATTTTCGGTACAATTAGCGGCTTTGTTCCTCCGAATGTATTCGGTGAAGGGAATGACAATTCGCAATACTCGGCGGATCAAATGGCTGCCAGATTTGGAGTCACATCATCTTTTATTTCAGAACAATTAAGAAAAGGTTATTCATTAAATCAAATTTATACGTCGCTATATATAGCTGAACAGGATCATATAAGCTATGAGCAGGCTGTAGCTTCGTTATTTCCTTCAGAGGAAAACCAATCACATACTGTAACAAGTGATGTATATAATAAGCTATCGGATGCTCCATTAGATAACCTGATTTCTCATAATGTATCAGATGATGTTTATCAAACAGATGACCTTGATCCTGCGAACAAAGTTACCGAAGATGTATATAAGACAGATTTCCTGAAACAGAGTCTCATGGCAAATGTACCGCAACTTCCTCCGATCAGGGAAGAAGCCCCAGTGTACAATAAATCATCCTTTAATGAAGCGCCTTATTCTGTTGGCGATGATAAGGAATCCATATCCACTTTATCAGGCAGCCTATCGCTGCAAAATACAGATTTAACACTGCCTGGACGAAACGGACTGGGCTTTTCTTTGACGCGTCAATATGATACGAATCGTGCTCAATTTTTTGACAAAGGCGCTGAAATTATTGACAACAGTGCTGCTGTGCAAAACTATTATGTCTACTTTAAGGCGATGATGAAACCTATTACCAAGTCGTACAAGGTAGCCTATCAGCAAAAAAGATGGGTGCAAGAGGATACAGACGGTGATGGGAATGTTGATGTTAATACCTATAATCTTCAGCCAGAAACAAAAGTTATAGGCACTTACACGACTTATGAAGCTGCCAGCCAAGCGGCGGGACAAAAAATAACCTATACTACACCTTCGGAATCCAGAACAGAGAAAGACTCTAGGACTGGAAAATGGGAGAAGGCTTTTCCAGATTCAATAAAGTATAGTAAAGACGGATTTACTGGAACTTTAAATAAAGATGGGCAAGTTAGAGTCATCAAGGGATCATATACAGCTCCAAGTTTTAAAAATGTATTCGGGGAACAATGTAGTGTTATGAATACGTTCTTTTATGATAGCGCTGGAAATATAACACGGAATTATCCAAGTGGTTCGTCATGTGGAGATTCTAAATTACATTACGACAGGGATTCATATGAAGGGGATTTGTCCTTAACAGGTATGATTGTTCCTCAAAGATGCCCCAGCTTTTCTCCTGGTAGAATCATGTGTAGCGAGTACGGAACAGCGTATTATTCAGGAACAGTGTACAATAAGGGAACTGCTGATACCCGAGAATGGAGACAAGATTATAGCGGAACCGTTACTAAACCCGGTTATACAAGCGATATCGGTTATAGCGAGTGGACAAGTAATGGCAAAGGTGGAAGGACAAGAACAGCCTTTACCATGGAAGGCTCACCACAAATTGAAACGATTGTTTCTGAGGGGCTGGAAACGGCTGTTCGCCGACAGACAGCGCTGTTCACAACCATTGCTGAGGCTGAACACTATAGGGATGTAATTAACAGTAACCCTCGGGCTGAAATTCCCAGTGATGATGGAAATAAATATTATATTGCAGCAGATGCGGATGCTACCGTTTTTGCTGAAATTGTAGCCTATCAACCTTCATTTATTTTTCAAAACCGTACCTATCCTGCGCTGGAAGATCAATTAAATCCTCTTGGCAAGGGGTGGTCCTGGAATCTACCTTATGTAGAAACCAAAGAGGGCAAGCAGTACATGCACTTGGGGGATGGCGGTAGCTATGAAATTGAGGGAGATCAGCTTAAAGGTTACGACTGGAAAGGCCTGACTTTCACACCCGACACTTCAGTAACAGTTAATGGAGAGAACTCAACCTCTGTATTAACTTCTGTCGACGGGACGAAAAAACAATATTTCTCCAAAGACGGTCAGTTGCTGCAAATTGAAGATGCCTATCATAATGCCATTAAGTTTAATTATGAACTTAATGCTACGTATAAACGCAAGCTGCTTAGCAAAGTAGAAGATGCAATCGGCAACTCAATTGATATTCAATATACGGCTACAGACGTCACTCTGTCTAAAGGAAACCGCACTGTTGTCTATCGTAAACATACAGAACAAGGCGTTGAATTACTGGATTCCGTGACAGATGCCGAAGGCAGAAAAACCACATATTCATATACATTAGCACCTGCCAAATTTAATTTGAGTGCTTCGCATCCGGAAAGACAAATATCTAATCCGTATGCTTTGTTAACCAAAGTATTTCATCCTACGGGAGCCTCTACTCTGTATACTTACGAGGACCAGCCAGTAAAACGCTATATTGGCTCCAACTCAGTAAACGAGGCCTATAGAGCAGTCTCACGTGTAGATCAAATCACTTATCAAAACAATAAAACCGAAAACTATAATCAGGAAACCATTCATTACAATTCCGATATGGGTGAGAGCTATGTAAAAGATACTTCGTTCTCTACCATCACAGACAATGGATTAACTCGTTCAACCTTCAATTATAATAAAAAGTTTATTAGTGCAGACACGCCACCGCAGTATTACCTGAATCAGTCAGTGGTTAAAGCAGGAAATTCTGAAAAGAACACAGCGTATCAGTACGGCAAGCAGGTGACAGGCAAGGCTTATACCGCACCTGTACCTACCCGTACCTCGTCCAGCAATAATCAGAATGGAGACGTTTTGACAACGACTGCTGAATATGATGATTACGGTAATGTGACAAGCTCAGTGGATGAGAAGGGTTCACAAACGGCGTATACGTATGACGACAAGCATCGGATTAAAACGGTTACTGAACCGATTGACTCCAAAAGCACTGGAGTTACAGAGTACACACGTAACCCACAGGGGAAAGTAACGCGAGTCATTGTTTCCAAGGATCATTCCGGGGGCGAACTACTACAAAAAGTAAATTATTCAGGTATAGATGCTTACGGAAATACAACCGTTCAAACCATTGCAAATGGTAACAAATCCGTGACGACAACGACGGAGTATAGCAGTGATGACGATCATGCTTTTCCAACGAAACAAATTGTAGAGGTTACGAATATAGATGGAGAAAAATCTACAGTTACCATTCAGTCAGATTATGACAAGGCAACAGGTTTAATCATTTCCTCGTTGGACGGGAAAGGCCAGAAAACCGGGTATCAATACGACGCACTTGATCGCGTAAAGGCAGTAACCTATCCAGACGGTAAAAGTATCCGTGTGGCTTATGATGATCTTGAGAACACCGTAACGGTGACGAATGAGCTGGGGATACGAGCTAAAACACGTTACAATGCTTTAGGCTGGAATATCGAGTCAGGGCTGTATGAAGGTAACGATTACGTGATCAAGTCCAAATCAACTTATGATCCTAACGGCAGATTAGTATCCAGTGAAGATGCGCTTGGACATCTGACGCGCTATGGGTATGATGCTTGGAGTCGTACTACATCAACAGCCTATGCAGACGGTTCAGAAGCTGTAGTAGGATATAATGATGCTCTTCGTCAAGTAACGCAACGAGACGGTGAACTGAATGAACAAATTCAGACCTACGACAAATGGAACCGATTAGTACAAAACGAAGAAAAATCAGCATTGAATGGTAATCAGCAATTAACTTCCAAAGTGGCCTATGATGCTGTAAACGATCAGATTTTGAGTCAAACCGATGCGAATGGAAACGAGACTCAATTTTTATATAATGCCCTGGGCGATCAGACAGCTGTGACGGAGCCAAACGGCGAAACGACGAAGTACACTTACGATATGCTGGGTAATCTCACTCAGATCACGTATCCAGATGGCCATGCCAAGGTGAAGTCGTATGATGAATTGGGTAGAGTGATTCAAACCAAAGACGAGAAGGGCCAGATCGAGAAGCGCTATTTCGATACCAACGGGAACTTATCCAAGAAAATAGACCGTAACGGGAATGTCACTTCTTTTGAATACGATAGCCGTAATCGGTTGAAGTCGCGTGTAGGTAAAGATGAGACGGTCAGCTATGTATACGATGCCGCGGGCAAACGCCTAAGCATGACAGATCGAACGGGTACAACTTCCTATGCGTATGATCCGTATACGGAGCAACTGAACACCTTGTCTTACCCGGATGGTCTAAAGCTCTCCAATCAGTATGATGCTAATGGGAATCGAACCGAAATGACAGGACCATTTGGCGAGCAAGTAAACTACACGTATGATCAATTGAACAGATTGAAGACCGTAGGCAATACAAAAGATAAGCCCGTTTCAGAATATGCCTACACCAAAAATGGATTGCTGGACACAACCGTATCTGCAAATGGTTATCGCCAGCAAAACCAATATAACGGGATTGAGTTAGTTGAATTGAAGCACACACGATCTGATGCGGAAACGAACAGCTTTCAATATAGCTACGATCCAGGTAAAAATATCACGAAACGCACTCAAAATGGTGTAGAGGATTCCTTTACGTATGATAAGCTGAATCAGATTGCTACCTCTACCGAAAATCAGGATGTATATTCGTATGATGCCAGAGGGAATCGTCTTACGATGGAAACGGAGAGAGCTCCGCATACGAAGCCGAGGGAGAACAGCTTCGACGATCAGGACCGATTGACTCAGGTCAAGATCGACGGAAAGATCGTAGAGTACCGATACAACGGGGATGGATTACTGACAGACCGTATACAGGATGGTGTTCAAACCCGATACTACTATGATGGAAACAGTGCCCAAATTATAGCAGAAGCTACGATGGAAAATGGAAAACCTGTTTTAAAAGCCAATTATATTCGGGGTCTAAAATTAGAGGCTATAGCCTATGAGGATCAAACGGAAGCCTATCCCGTCTACAATGGTCATGGAGATATTATCGAAATTAGGGATTCCTCCGGAGCCTTGCTGAATCAATATCAATATGATATTTGGGGCAATGAAGAGGTCAAGGAAGAAAAAGTCCACAATCCATTCCGTTACTCTGGTGAATTGTGGGATGATACGACAGAACTGCAATACCTGCGTGCGAGATGGTATGACCCTGATAGTGGAAGATTTATCAATGAGGATACGTATGAGGGCGAAATTAATGATACATTGAGTTTGAATTTGTATACGTATGTCCAAAACAATCCGTTGATTTATATTGATCCTAGCGGGCATTCTTTTGAAACGCTTGATTATCAAGAACTTAGAATATTATTGAATGAAGCGAGGTTTAAATCGAATTCCACCAAAAATAACGATTATCAGGTATACAAGGATTTTATTCAGAAACGATACGATTTTGGATCCATCTTTGGCGGCTTAAACGAGTATAATTACTTATACGACCTGTTAACGGGAACCAGTGCTTATAAAAATAATGCTGGCAAGTCGGATTGGGCCAGGGAACAGTTGTTAAGTGCATATCAGAATTGGACAGATGCTGAAGTTCTTGCGATAGCAGCTAGTGGAATGGTTGGTGAAGCTTCTGGAAACTCTGCTGGCAGAGGAAGAACAGTTGGCTTTACAAAAATCAGTTTCAAGACAGATTTGTTTAAGCGATATGAGAGCCATGTATTTTCAGCCGACCATATTAAAGACGGGATAATGAATTTAGGAAAAGATAGACAATCAATATTCAGCAGTATAACTGGAAAAATTAGCTCTATAGATTCCTCTAAGTTTAAACAAGGTTCAAACCAAATTCATACCAAAATTAATGGATATGATGTCACGATAAGGTTTTACGTTAATGAAAATGGTACAGTTATTAACGTGAATAGCTTTATGGGGACTGCTGAAAGGGTAATTGGAAACCTCATTAAATAAATTGGAGTGGTAAAATGGAAGATAAAAAATTACAAGAGACTATAGCAAAAATAGTTATTAGGCGGGACTCTCTTGAGGAAGCAGAGAAGCTGATGCTAGACTATGTAAAAGTGAATCCAAATGATGTTGATGGTTGGGCTAGATTGGTTATTTTGGAGACACTTTCTCCGATTGAAGATTATGAAAGAGCAACTAAGTATCTCAACAATGCTCTAGCCTTTCACAAAGACAATTTGTTGTTTTTTGTTTTAATGTTATTCTTCTCTGATTGGTACTTAGGTGGTTTAGATGAAAAGTTGGTAAGGAAAGCACTCGAACTAAAAAGCACAGTAAATTTTGAAGTGTCCTCCATGTTGTCTTATATTCTTGCTTGGCATTATAAGAGTATGGACATTTGTAGATTTGATTCATTATTAAATGAGTCGATACAAGAGTGTCCAAAACATGTTACTAACTTCACTGATTTGGGAAAGTACTATCTAGGTAAGGGAGATAAAGAATTAGGAAAAATGTTAATTCGGGAGGGCTTATCAAACGTTAAATTAATTTATAAAGATTCCAATATTAATTTTGATCCACTCGATATAGTTCGTTTTGTAAATGAGAGGATAACTGGAGTATTTATGACTGAAGATATGTATCACTCTCTTAATAAATTGATACACACCTAATGGTTTTGTTTGACGCTTCAGGAACAAAAGGTCCGGTTGTAACACTGCCAAGGATCCACAAATTCGTAAGTCTAGATGAAGTTACGCCCCAAACCAAATAAAACATCCGGATGGAAGGAACTTGGAGGTAAGTCTTTTTGTTAAAGACTGCAAAATGGCAGATGATTCGTGTGCTGAGTTATTTTTTGCGAATTATATGCTTTAGTAGAATTACTAAAATCTCGTAAAATTAAAGACAACAAATCAGTTGGCGAGCTATTAGAGGATTATTGGTCGATGAAAACAGACTGTGTCAACTCCCAAATAGGAAATAAATAACTATTAACTAAACCACAACCTTGATTGGCTCCATGCCTTTCAAGGTTCTTTTGTTTATTTTATCTTATTTTTATAAATTATTGTAAATCGAACTAACTATTTATCTAAGGTTTACTATCCTATTGTGAATAAGGATCAGTATAATGAATTACTTAAAGGTAGCGCAATTGAGGTTCCTTTTCTA
Source organism: Paenibacillus sp. FSL R10-2782 (assembly GCF_038592985.1). Classification (NCBI taxonomy): domain Bacteria; kingdom Bacillati; phylum Bacillota; class Bacilli; order Caryophanales; family Paenibacillaceae; genus Paenibacillus; species Paenibacillus sp. FSL R10-2782. Next base: position 1,565,854 of record NZ_CP151951.1, read on the forward strand.
GAAGATCCGTTATTCTTTTTATTTGATGGTACATTTACTTTGTCTTATAAAGCTGCAGCCTCTCTTGCAGTTAAGACACTGGGTAAAAAAAGTGTAGAGCAAACTACGACTTATATGCTTAAGATGGATTTACAGCTATTTGCTAAAAAGGGAAAAGAATTTAGAGGGGGAGCAAAGTCAACCCGTGATAATTGGTATGGTTATAATGATAAAGAATTTCAAAAATGGTGGCACCGATCGGGCAAGAAAGAATATGGTGGTAATGATATCGAAGATAGTGCAGAGGCTAAAGCAATATATGAATATTGGACGTCGATTGGTAAGCCAAATGTAAAATAAGGTGGAGACGAAATGAATAAATTACTTTTAGAAAATGTTATAAATAATGGGGATTTAGTAGAAGCAGTGAAGATGATAGAAGAAGTGGGCGAAAAGAGAGATAATGAATTTACAGCTATACTAATTAAGCATCTTGGATCAACTGATAGTCCAATATTAAGAAATGCAATCGCTATTGCATTAGCTGATATAAGAAATCAAGAAGCTATTTTACCGCTTATCAATGTACTGAAAGACCCAAAAACAGAAGGGAGCAGAGGAACGTTATTGTATGCTTTAGAATCTTTTGATATCGTTCCTCATGTTATTACAATAACAGATTTACTTGATGATAACTTTGAAGTCAGCAGACATTCTTTTCAATTGATAAGTGGCGTGGCTAATAACCTCTCTAGTACTCAAAAGGAAATATGTAAACAATTGATAAAAGATAAGATAGCTGATGTGAAAAATGAAAATAATCGCACCTTTTTGTTAGATTCTCTGCGTCTTTTTAACTGATTTTTTTCGTGATAGTTTTTTGCGAATAATTAGAAGTTCTATAGGTAAAATGCTCTGTAAAGACCACATGTGAAATATTTGCATGTGGTCTCTTTCTATCTCGAAATGGAGCTTTCTCAAAATGGTGTAGAGGATTCCTTTACGTATGATAAGCTGAATCGGATTGCTACCTCTACCGAAAATCAGGATGCATATTCGTATGGTGCCAGAGGGAATTGGATTGTCAACACTAAACTAGACAACTTTTTTATGGTGCCTCTGCTTGAACTCAGCCGGACTCAAGTACTCCAGAGAACCGTGAATCCGAATATGGTTGAACCAGTGCACATAGTCATGTAATTCTGTGGTTAGCTCAGCTAGACTTTCAAAATGACGTTTCTTCACAAACTCCGTTTTGAACATTTTAAACGTGGCTTCCGCAACGGCGTTGTCATAGGGGCAGCCTTTCATGCTTAAGGAACGCTCAATCTGAAAAGCCTCCAGCGCATCGTCGATGAGCTTATTCTTGAATTCATTGCCTCGGTCCGTGTGGAAGAGCTGAATGTCATTCAGGTTGCCCTTAATCGAAGCCAAAGCACGGTAAACCAGCTTGGCATCCTTGTGTGCCCCCGCACTGTAACCGATAATTTCGCGGTTAAACAGATCCACAAAGAAGCATACGTAATTCCAATATGAACCTACTCTAACGTACGTCAGATCGCTTACGACGACAGATAACGCCTGCTCTTGCTCAAATTTCCGGTCCAATACATTCGCTTGCTTGGCTTCATTGCATTTCGTGGGATGAGGCTTGTACTGAGCGATCGTATACGAGGAAACCAGCCCATATTCTTTCATGATTCGTCCTATTCTCCGCCTGGATACCGTAAAGCCTTGTTGGTGCAACTCTTTTTTTATCTTACGCGTACCATAGTTTTGTCGGCTGCTTTGAAAAATGTCCATAATCAGGGAGGGAAGCTCATCCTCCGATGTCACTTCCACTTTGTTTTCTTCATAATAATAGGTGCTTCTAGGGAGCTTTAGGACGTCGCACATTGCTGATACCGAGTATTTATGTTTATTCTGGCGAATGACATTTACTTTCGTCCCATGATCAGCGCGGCTTGCTTTAAAATGTCATTCTCCATGAGCAGTTGCTTGTTCTGTTTTCGAAGCTCGATCAGTTCTAATTCCTCTGGAGTTCGGTTGTCTTTCTCTTTGAAGGATCCAGATGTGGAACTCTGTTTCACCCATTTATCTAACGATGAAGGATTCAAATCATACTCTTGAATGATATCCTTTCGCGGTTTACCACTCTGATAGAGTTGAACCATTTGTGCTTTAAATTCAGCGCTAAAGGTACGTCTTTCTTTTTTAGTCATCGTCCATTTGCTCCTTCTAGGTTGGTCTGTAGTCTACTATATTAGACCACAATTTTTCTGTCTAGAAGAGTGTAGCCGATCCAAAACGATGAATCTACTAAGTAGTGGCTCGTATTTGGAATTGTAACAGGGGGCATCTAGCATTTATAAGTACACATTCATCTAGCTTGTAAAGAACAAAGAGCCGTAAGCAAATTAACGGCTCTCTTCGTCGTCTTCCGGCAAGTATTCGATCAGTTCACCAGGGAGTACGCCAAGGGTTCTACAGAGTGTATTCAAGGTTGGAAAGTCAATCCGGGTGTTTGCGTTGGAGGCCAAAGCTTTAACCGTATTTCGATTAATCCCTGTAATAGAAACAATATCTTTTTGTTCCAGTCCACGATCTTTCATGATCTTATCAAGAGAAAATCTAATCACAACAATTCCTCCAAAAAGTGAAGTCCATTCTACAAATCTGCATCATCCTCTACATACTCGATTACATCTTGAACATGGCAGTCTAGAGCTTTACAAATTTTATCTAGCGTATCAAATTTCACACCGTCTGTTTCTTCATTGTAAAGTTTAGTAATTCCGTTTCTATGTAACCCAGTCATGCGGGAAAGCTCGGCAATATTTACTCGTTTTTCACCCATAATACGGGAAAGATGAATCTTTATCATATTTTCCTCCAGCCGAATGCACTCTATACTGTTCAAAATTGATATCAAAGTATTGAAAATACACATCACTAGATGTATATTGGGATTAACAAAAGTAACACTGTAGTGTGCTTTTGATTTACTGAGATGTGCTTTATAAACTTTATGGTAATATGCTCATCGTATCAAAACATTTTAAAATTAGCAATAAATAATGCTCACAACTTCGATTAATATTCTCCTGAAGAAAATAAGCCAACGAATGGAGCGAGGATTTATGACAGAATGGGTAATGGGATTGGAACGGGTATCCATGGTTCAGGGGCCGTATGATTCACCTCATATGTATGAGATATGCGAAGGGGTTCTTTATGACCATCAATACTTCTTTTACCTCGAAAATGGCATACTGTGCTTGCGCCATGTGAAGAAGGTGGAGCAATCATATCATACGCATCTTTACCTAGACGGAGAGAGCGGAGGTTTGCAACTGGCAGAGGGTGTACAAGGGGAAGTTATGCAAGTTGTCACGGAGATCATCGAACGCTTATGCGCCAAGGATGGACTGACATTTTTATTCGATGAACTGCTGTGGCTACATGGTAGGGGACCCATTGAATTAAACCTTTTCAATAAGAAGGATGAAGTGACCCCAAGTGGCAGACAACTTACTACAAAATAAATGACCCTTATGCTCTATATCATGGAACTTACCGAATAGAAAACAGCTTATGATTTCAGTGAATGTACCAGTTGTTGACTGATGAAAATGAGCGGATTCCGAATCCATATGGTCAATTCCAGCACAACAGCACCAACAGAAGGAGTAGAACCCCAATCACCCCCCAATAATTTGTTCTGCTGCTGCTCTAATATAGGTATAGGTGGCTGAGGCTCTTCCAAGCCATATTGTTCTTTGATTCTCTCTTTCGTTTCTTGATCTATGACAGGGTTATTCTGTGCAAAGGTACAACTGACAGGAACGCTTAACTGTATTAAAAGAAGTAATGTAACTGGTATAAGCACTTTTTTGCTTTGCATGGTTAGCTCCTATGACCTCTGTTTTTGACCTCTTAACTTCTGTATCTACCATAATTGCATGTACTTGTCGAGCATTTGAGGGGAGATATGATGAAGCCACCTCTGCACTAGATACGGAGACAGAAGTGGCAATTCAACTTAGGACTCTTTTAATTTGCCTATAAAGATTCCTGAAGGGCTTTAGAAGAAGTGCCGTAATCAGCATAACGAGGGAGCACAATAGTGTAGTATATTCCTACAATAACGGTACAGACCCCAACTAATAAAAACAAGACTTCAATTGAAATAAATGAAGGAAAGCTTACAGCAATGAAACCTAATGTAAGAGACTGGGACAGCATCATTAACGGATTAATTAAACCTTGCACACGTCCCATCATTTGAGGATCTACAATACAAGGCAGCCATCCTCCTATGCCAATATTGATGAACGGAAGTACCAGTGCAATGGCGAAGTTGATAATCAAAAATACATAGAGGTGATTAACAAATCCAAGTGTGCATATACCAATTCCGGCTACCAGAACTCCCGCTGCAATCATTTGGTGTAACTTTAGCTTGGCGGAGATAAGAGAAGCGATTAAGGTGCCAAGCAACACACCAGCTCCAAAAATAATACCTGCCCATACCATATACTGCTCATAGTTGCCTGGAGCTAGCTTATATTTAAGAATAAACATCGGTAAAACGCTAAATCCACCATTTAAAATACCGAACATAAAAAATCCTGAAACCAACCAAATCAATAGTTTGTTGCGTAATATGTAAAGAAACCCTTGTTTAAAGTCGTGCATGACCAGTTTGAATTTTAATTGTTTAAATTGATGTGCCCCGTTCGGAAGGCGTACTTCCTTTGGAATTTTGCAGGAACGAATAAGCAGCGCAGACACAATAAAAGAAACAGCATCAATGAGGATGGCTCCAGTAATTCCAAAATGCCAGTAAACGACGGCCCCCAGAGTTCCTCCAAACAACATGAACAGACTCCCCATCATTTGATTGAGGCCTGCTGCAATGGTGTAATCCTCTTTGTTTAATATTCCCTGTATAATGGCACTTTCGGCTGGGAAAAAAAATTTGGAAGCAGCACTACGGATGAAGAGGCAGCCAAATATCAAAGGAATCGAATCAACCCAAACAAAAATAAGCAAGCATAAGGATAAAAAAGCGCTGATCCAGTCACAATTAACAGCAATTTTTTGTCGGTCCATCCGATCTGCCAGCACTCCAACCACGAGGAATACTGCCAGCATCGGGAGCGAATACATTAACTCGGCAAGCGTTGCATAGTATGGCTGATTCGTAAACCGTTTCAACAAATAAAACATGAATGCAGTAACCCCAATAATTCCTCCCATTTGTGAGGCGAACGTTGCCAGGAAAAGCCTGACATAATTCTTGTTTCTGAGTACTTGTTTTAATCCAGTCACAGTTCCATCCCTTTCGCTTTCAAAGCGGTTTTTAGATGCCTATTTAAAATCATAGTGAAAAGTAGGAATTTTGTACAGAAAAGTGACTTTAATGTCATATTAAAATGTGAGTTTGCATCGTATCGGACCATCTATCTTTTAAAAAACTCTGCTGTAAAAGGTAATCATATGGGTTGGGCTGGGGAGTTGTTTTTAAACTCGATTGGCGTAGCATGAGGCGCAACATAAACTAAATAACCAGCCGTCGGTTGATATCCGACGACTGGCTGGTTAACTTGCCAGGTGTTTGATTCCTGACTCACAAATGGGGGGGCAGTCTCTAATCTAAATTAAGCTAAATCCTCGCCATTTGTGGCGATTACTTTTTTATACCAGTCAAAGCTTTTCTTCTTTTTGCGGTTAAGGGTCCCGTGACCTTCGTCATCCTGATCCACATAAATAAACCCGTAGCGTTTGGACATTTCTGAAGTGGATGCACTGATGATATCAATCGCTCCCCAACTGGTGTAGCCCATCACTTCAACGCCATCTAGAATGGCTTCTTTTAATTGTCCGATATGTTGTCTGAAATAGTCAATCCGGTAATCGTCTATAATGGAGCCGTCTTCTTCAATAGTAGACGATATGTCTGAATTGGACAAGCTTCCTTGCCTGATGACTATCCACACCGATAACGCAGATCAAGCACTGATTCATTATGTAAATAGTAATCCATTGATTCATGAACTTCAGCTCGCATCATGCAGCCCAAGCCAACTTGATCTCAGAAATAGTCATGTAAGTCGGCTTATTTTAAATGCAGAAGGTATCGAAGAATTTTATCTGAACGAGGACCTGGAACAACTCATGCTAAGTGGCAATCTTTCACCCCGTCTGACGATTCATGCTCATGAGGATGGACGATAGATGGATATTCAAAAACCTGCCGATGTTCCGACATTTCAAGGACTTGATCGCTTAAATGGACTTTCTTTGACTGGTGTTAAAGAAATCAATATACGACCTGTTCGGATTCACGGGTGAAGAATTTCCTACTCCAGACCGATTGCCGCATTTGTCCATGTTGTGGATGACCAGCTTACCAGCAGACGCAGGCAAGTTGATTAAGGCTGCTTACAAAAAAGAAGTCCCACGTGGACTAGACCTCTCCATTACCAAAGCACGCAAACCGGAATGGCTGGCTGAAAATCTGGACAATCCGTTTCGGGATTGGGATGGACGCGAACAGATTACAGCAGCCAATGCCAAAAAATCCGCCCAACTGTATAAAAAAATGCTGGCAACTGTAAGAACACTGGATGGACAAATGGACATCGATACAGTGAATGCAACATTGAAATCGCTGGTGAACGAATATACAGAAGCTTTTAACAAATTGGATCGTCGTACCGGGTTTATCGAAACAATAGAGCGCGAAGAAATCTATATGGTGCTGTCAGGTCTATTGGATCTAGTGGAGCAGCAGCTTGGTGAGCAAAGATAAACTCTCATTGACAGAGATCTGTTGTTTGAGCTTTTTGATCAACTGCGTGATTTTTAGAAAAATGGATTTACAGGATTTTATGGTCACCTTATAATGGAAAATAACAACATCGGTTTACATACAATGGTTATATCGGGGTATGGCGCAGTCAGGTAGCGCGCGCCCTTGGGGTGGGCGAGGTCGTGGGTTCGAATCCCGCTACTCCGATTCTATCCAAAATGTCCTGCTGACGCAGATTTTGCGCCTGCCGGATATTTTTTTGTTTATTGGATCTTTCCAGCGGTTGGAAGCCTGTTCATTAATGAGTATTTACAGAAATGGGGAAAAGCATGCTACGTCGTTTTTTGGAATATTATCGACCGTATCGGTCTTTATTTCTTTTGGATTTTTCGTGCGCGGTCTTTGCTGCGTTGCTGGAGCTAGGATTTCCACTCGCCGTGAATTATGTAGTGGACGACTTATTGCCGCAAAATAACTTAGAGCTGATTCTGTGGGCCTGCGCGGGCTTGCTGGCGATCTATGCGGTAAACACGGTGATGCAGTACATCATTAACTATTGGGGCCATATGCTGGGCGTTAATATTGAAACGGCGATGCGGCGGAAGCTGTTTGAGCATATGCAAAAAATGTCCTTCCGATTTTTTGATAACAACAAGACAGGCAGTCTGATGTCACGGATTACGAATGATTTGATGGAGATTGGCGAAATGGCCCATCACGGGCCGGAGGACTTGTTCATTGCGATTATGACGCTGATTGGGGCATTTGTGCTGATGAGCTCGATTCACTGGAAGCTCGCGCTGCTGATTTTTGCAGTGATTCCGGTGCTGATCTGGTTGTCCATTTATTTTAACAAAAAGATGACCAAGGCCTTCGACACGATGTATACGAGCATGGGAGATTTTAATGCCCGCGTGGAAAATACGATTGGCGGTATCCGTGTAGTGCAAGCCTTTGGTAACGAGCAATTTGAAAAGGTGCGCTTTGACAAGGACAACAACCGTTTTCGGGGTGCAAAGCTGATGGCTTATAAAATCATGTCCAACGGACTGTCGATGAGCTATATGCTGACCCGCATGGTTACGCTGTTTGTGCTGATTTTTGGAGCATATTATGTCATTCGTGGAGAATTGTCGTATGGACAGTTTATCGGATTTATTTTGCTGTCTAATGTATTTTTCCGTCCGATAGATAAAATCAATGCAATTATCGAAAGCTATCCGAAAGGCATTGCAGGCTTCAAGCGCTATACAGATCTGCTGGATACCAACCCGGATGTGGCAGATGCACCGGATGCACGTGCAGTGGAGCATTTGAGAGGAGATATTCGCTATAGCGATATTTCCTTTGGATATGAAGGCAAGGACAAGGTACTCAAAGGAATTGATCTCAACATCCAGGCTGGAGAAACGGTTGCTTTTGTAGGTCCATCAGGGGCGGGGAAAACGACGATTTGCAGCTTGCTTCCCCGTTTTTACGATGTGGAGGGTGGTGCGATTACCATTGATGGTATGGATATCCGCAGTATGACGCTAATTTCACTACGCCGACAGATTGGAATTGTACAGCAGGATGTGTTCCTGTTCTCTGGCACTATTCGTGAAAATATAGTGTATGGCAAGCTGGATGCCAAGGAAGATGAAATATGGGAGGCTGCGCTGCGTGCGCAGCTACATGATTTTATCCGTTCTCAGCCAGAAGGAATGGATACGGTGATCGGTGAAAGGGGTGTGAAGCTGTCTGGAGGTCAAAAGCAGCGACTGGCGATTGCACGGATGTTTTTGAAAAATCCGCCGATTCTCATTTTGGATGAAGCGACTTCAGCGCTGGATACGGAGACAGAGGCTGCGATTCAGCAATCGCTGGCAGAATTGTCTGCCGGACGGACGACACTGGTCATTGCTCACCGACTGGCGACGATCAAAAATGCCAACCGTATTATCGTAGTGACGGAAAAAGGCATTACCGAGCAGGGAAGACATGAGGAGCTGGTTGCGGCGGGTGGAGTGTACAGTCGTCTGCACACTGCCCAATTCGGTTCCTGATACTATGATTTGTACGATAAAAGCGCCAAGGCTTGGGGACAAACCAGTCTCTGGCGCTTGTTTTCATACGAAATAACCTGATTGATCTAATTTATGCATTGGTATGTTGAGAAAAAGGAAATGCTCATTGACGGAAAAGTTTATACAATGGAAGAAGGATAGGAACTGTGAAATTCGACTTTTGATGAAGGATTTCATATAATGTGAGCATATTGTGAACAACTTAATTGAGAATTTTGCGAAAACTGAAATGAAAATGATTTCCGTCCAGCTATGAATTTCAAAATTTGACGGAGGGAACGAGATGACAATGGAAGAGAGCAGCAGACAGGTACCTTGGCAGAGTTATTATGGACCTAATTTAGGTTATGTGCAGGACCAGTATGAAAAGTATGTAGCGGACCCCGGAACAGTTGATCCGGCTTACCGCGAGCTGTTTGATCAATGGGGTGAGCCGCCGCAATCCGAATACTCGGCTGCTTCCATGATAGACTACAAATTGCAAGGCCCCCCGGCAAGCGCTCAGGGACATCTTGATTCGAACACATTACAGAAAGCGGTTACAGCCGGGAAAATGGTGTGGAACATCCGTGAATACGGACATTTGGCTGCACAAATAGACCCGCTGGGACTGGATGCCGAGCAGGATACACGCTTGCTTGATCCGGCATCCTACGGTTTAACTGAACAGGACCTAAAGGCTTTTCCGGCCTCTTTAATATGGGATAATGCTCCCGCTGGAACACTTAACGGCTGGGAAGCTATCCAACGCTTGCGTGTAGCATACACAGGCCCGATTGCCTATGAATTTAGTCACATTCATAACGAAGAGGAACGCCGCTGGCTGAACAGCTACGCTGAATCCGGCTGGTCCTCCAAACCACTCACCACACAGGAACGCAAGGCGTTGCTAGGCAGACTGGTAGAGGTGGAGCAGTTCGAAGAGTTTTTGCATAAAACGTTTGTCGGACAGAAACGTTTTTCCATCGAAGGTAATGATGTCCTTGTACCCGTACTCGACGAAATTATCCGTCTTACGACGAATGCAGGTGCAAGCCACGTGCTGATGGGGATGGCGCATCGTGGTCGTCTGAATGTGCTGGCCCACGTACTGGGCAAGCCTTACAGCAAAATTTTCTCTGAATTTCATCATTCTCCGAATAAGGATCTGATCCCGTCAGAAGGCTCGACAGGAATTAATTACGGCTGGACCGGAGATGTAAAATATCATCTGGGTGCCAATCGTTTTGTAAAGGATGGGGAAGCGGTACAGGCCCGTCTGACATTAGCGAATAACCCGAGTCATCTGGAATACGTGAACCCGGTCGTGCAGGGCTTTTCCCGCGCAGCGCAGGAGGATCGCAGTGAAGCAGGCTATCCGAAGCTGGATGTCAGCAAGGCAGCAACCATTATCATGCATGGCGATGCGGCTTTTCCGGGTGAAGGTATCGTGGCCGAATCACTCAATTTCACGAATTTGCGCGGTTTCCGTAATGGCGGCTCGGTTCATATTATTGTTAACAATCGTCTGGGCTTTACAACGGAAAGCGTGGACTCACGTTCGACCCGCTATGCAAGCGATCTGGCCAAAGGCTACGAAATTCCGATCGTACACGTGAACGCGGACAATCCCGAGGCGTGTATTGCAGCAGCTCGAATGGCAGGAGAATACCGCAACCGCTTCAAGAAGGATTTCCTGATTGATCTGATCGGTTATCGCCGTTATGGTCATAATGAATCCGATGATCCGGAAACAACGCAACCGCTGGTATACAGCAAGGTGAAAAACCATCCAACGGTTAGCAAATTGTACGCTCAAAAACTGATTAAGCAAGGAATCGTGGAAGAAGCGTATAATGCCGGACTTATCGAAAAGGTACAAAATCGGCTCAAGGAAGCACATGAGCATGTGAAGAATAACCCGGAAGAGGAGCCTGTAATTGCTCCTTCCAAGGCAAAACGGGGTCAGGATTCTGTGGTTCGTACGGCTGTAGAGTTGAAAAAGCTGCGCCAGATCAATGAAAACCTGCTGAAATGGCCGAAATCCTTCCAAGTATATCCGAAGCTGGATCGTATTTTACAGCGCAGAAAAACAGCTCTGAACGATGGCGAAAAGGTGGACTGGAGCTTGGCGGAAACGTTGGCTTTGGCTACAATTCTGGCCGATGGCAAACCAATTCGTATGACAGGTCAGGATGCGGAGCGGGCGACCTTTGCTCATCGTAACCTCGTGCTGCACGAGCCTGAAACGGGCAATACACATTGCCCTCTGCACACATTGCCGGAAGCACGCGCTTCGTTCAGTATTCATAACAGTCCGTTGTCTGAGGCGTCTGTCCTTGGCTTTGAATATGGCTATAACGTGTACTCTCCTGAAACGTTAGTGATTTGGGAGGCGCAATTCGGTGATTTTGCCAACTGTGCGCAGGTTATCTTTGACCAGTTCATTTCCGCTGGCCGAGCCAAATGGAGACAGAAATCCAGTCTGGTGATGCTGTTGCCACATGGTAGTGAAGGGCAAGGACCGGAGCATACAAGCGCACGTCTGGAGCGTTTCCTCCAACTGTCTGCACAAAATAACTGGACTGTCGCTAACTTGAGTAGTGCCTCGCAGTATTTCCATCTGCTGCGCCGTCAGGCTGCATTAAGCGAAAGTGAGGAAGCTCGTCCGCTTGTGATGATGTCGCCGAAAAGCCTCATTCGTAACAATCGTGTCGCTTCGCCTGCTTCCGAGTTCAGCGAAGGAACATTCCGTCCCGTGCTGGAGCAGCCTGGATTGGGTGTGCGCCCGGATCGTGTAGAGCGAATTGTACTGTGCAGTGGCAAGATTGCCATTGATTTGGAAGAAGCGTTGGAGAAGGACAAGGCTGAAGCGGAGGAACGTCTTCACATCATTCGCGTCGAGCAGTTGTATCCTTTCCCAGAAGAGGAAATTCGGAATATTTTCAGCCGCTTCCAGCATGTTAAGGAATTTGTATGGGCACAGGAAGAACCGAAAAACATGGGGGCCTGGAGTTACATTGAGCCTCGATTGCGGAATGTAGTGCCGCAAGGAGCGGAAATCCGCTATGCAGGCAGACCGGATCGTTCCAGCCCGGCGAGTGGTTATCAGCAAGTACACAGCCTAGAGCAGCAGCGAATTATTCAATCAGCATTGAAGCAGGATTCCAAAAACAATATTACACTGGGGAGGTAGCGGCTGTGAGCGATATTTTAGTGCCAGCAATGGGAGAATCCATCACGGAAGGAACAATCTCCAAATGGCTTGTGAAGGAAGGGGATTCCGTAGGACAGGGAGATGTTCTACTGGAACTGGAAACCGATAAGGTCAACCTGGAAATTAGCGCAGAAGAAGCGGGCGTAGTCCAGAAAATCCTTCGACAGGAAGGGGAAACGGTGGTTATCGGTGAAGCAGTTGGCTTGATCGGAAGCGGCAGTGGGACTGGTAACGCAGAACCATCCAGTGCCGTAGAAGCAGCAGCGACCCAAGCGCCAGAGGCATCGGCTGTAGCCACTTCGCCTGCTTCCACAGCAGGCGTTGGCAAGTCAGCAGCGGAACAGGCCACACAGCCTATTGCATCCAATGGTGACGGAAACGGTCAGACGGCATCTCCCTCTGCCCGGAAGCTGGCGCGTGAGCGCGGAATTGATCTGGAACAGGTACAGGGGAAGGACCCGCTCGGACGCGTATTCCAGGAGGACGTTAAAACGCATGCGAACAGCGCCCATGCTTCGCGTACTGCATCACCTGCACCTGCGGCTCCCGCTGCGAATAAGTCTGCTGCTGCGTCTCCGTCTCAGACAGAGTACAGCAAGCCGGTAGAACGTCAGCGCATGTCCCGCCGCAGAGCGACCATTGCCAAGCGTCTCGTTGAGGCACAGCAAACGGCAGCTATGCTTACGACCTTTAATGAAGTGGATATGACCGCCATCCTTGATGTTCGCAAACGCCGTAAAGATAAGTTCAAGGAGAAGCACGATGTAGGGCTGGGCTTTATGTCCTTCTTTACGAAGGCAGTGGTCGGTGCGCTCAAGCGTTTTCCTACTGTAAATGCGGAAATTAACGGCGATGATATCGTACTGAAAAAATACTATGATATCGGGATTGCCGTATCTGCGAAGGAAGGGCTGGTTGTACCCGTTGTACGGGATGCTGATCGTCTCGGCTTTGCCGAAATTGAAAAGAGTATTGCAGAACTGGCTGGTAAAGCACGTTCCAATTCGCTTTCATTGGCAGATCTGCAAGGTGGAACCTTTACCATTACCAACGGAGGTATTTTCGGTTCCCTGCTGTCTACGCCAATCCTGAATACACCGCAAGTAGGTATTTTGGGAATGCATAAAATCCAGCTTCGCCCGATTGCCATTGACGAGGAACGTATGGAAAATCGTCCGATGATGTATATCGCGTTGTCCTACGATCACCGGATTATTGATGGCAGCGAAGCGGTTCGCTTCCTGGTAACGGTCAAAGAATTGCTGGAAGATCCGGAATCGTTGTTGCTGGAAGGATAAAATAGATCAACCGTTGTATCCAATCTTAACGTTTATGAAAAAGCAGGCTCTTGCGGGTCTGCTTTTTTTCCTGCATAGTTATAACATAGGATTACAGGTAGTAGGTACTCAGATGCGAAAGAAGGGTGGGGACTGTATTGGATCATGATTTGCGTTACCCGATTGGGCCATTCGTCGTTCCGGATACCATTACAGAAGAACAGCTTGTGGCATGGACTCACGATATTGCTGAACTGCCTTCTCAGCTTCGTCAGGCGGTCGAAGGGCTGGACGAACAACAGTTGAACACGCCTTATCGCGAAGGAGGTTGGACGGTTCGGCAGGTTGTCCATCATTTGGCAGACAGCCATATGAACGGTTATATTCGCTTCAAGCTGGCGCTAACAGAGGATACACCCACGATTAAGCCATATGATGAGGGGCGTTGGGCCGAAATACCGGATGCAAGGGAGCTTCCACTGGAGCCTTCTCTGCAATTGCTGGAAGGGCTGCATGAACGGTGGGTGGTTGTATTGCGTTCGCTGGGGGATGATCAATTACACCGAACGTTTATCCATCCGGAATCGGGTCAGACGATTCGCCTGGAACGAAACATCGGCATCTATGCCTGGCATGGCAAACATCATATAGCTCATATTACTTCCCTAAGAGAACGGAATGCATGGTAATTTTGAACATAACCTCAAAGTAAAAATTAAACACAAAAAAGAAACCTTCAAGTCCACTGTAATCGTGGTTTTGAAGGTTTCTTTTTTATTCCTCCAGCGAAGATGACCTGGAGAAGGCGGATCAACCGGATGTTTCAGAGCCTCCAGACAAAATAGAAACGGAGCTCGCTGCTGTGTTAACATGACGATCCAGCCAATCCACGATATCGGTCATGACCTCGTCGCGGTTCGTTTCATGTAGCATCTCATGTCGGCCGTCAGGATAGAGACGATATTCTACATCCTGAAGCTTCAAACTTCGGTACATATCCACCAGCGATAGAACACCTTTACCGAACAACCCCACCGGATCACGATCCCCGGCAAAAATATAGATTGGCAGCTTGGGATTGATTTTTTCGAGTGAGGAGGGCCAATGAATTTCCTGCAAAAGCCGGAAAAAATCTAGGAAAAAGCCTGTCGTGCAGATGGCACCGCATAACGGATCATGCACGAATTGGTCTACTTCATCGGGATCGCGGGATAACCAGTCGAACGCTGTACGCACCGGACGAAAGGCTCGATTAAACCCGCCGAAGACCATAGCGTTGAGCAGTATGCTGCGGTGATCCATTCCTTGCAGTTTGGCTTGCAGCAGGGCAACTTGTTCTCCAAGTTTCAGCAGGCCACGTCGCCCGTTCGTTCCCGATAAAATAAATCCGTGATACTGCTGCTTATCATCATACATGATTTTCTGGGCTAAAAAGGATCCCATACTGTGACCAAGCAAAAAACGAGGCTGATCCGGAAACTCCTTGGCCGCAATTTCGCCCAGATCCAGCATACCGCTTGCCATTCGTTGGAATGCATTCGCTCCCGGCATGCCAAGCTTATCAGAATCACCGGCGGTACGTCCGTGGCCGATATGATCGTTGGCATATACACCATAGCCGGAAGCTGTAAGCTTCTCAGCCAAGCGAATATAGCGGTAGGACGTCTCACACATCCCGTGCGAAATCTGCACGATTCCCCGCACGGCTGTACGCTGATCCGGTAGCCATCGGTAGGCAAAAAGCTCCGTTCCGTCATTTTCAGCGATGGTGAAGGTATATTCCCGCATAATTAGACAACACACCCTTTAAGCTTTAAGGAAGATAAGATCTAAGGATAGTCATTCCGTCATTCAGCGTGTAACCACCCAGATTAGCGGGTAGCAGGAAGCAATCTCCGGCTTTGCAGGAGAGAGACGACGAATGATTGTCCCATGTTAATGTACCGCTGCCTTCGCAAATCACGAGAATGGTAAAGCTGTCATCAGTTGTGGAAAGCGTCCAGCTTCCTTCTACGATACCCTTTTCCACGACAAAATACTCACAGGCTGCGAGTTGAAGCCATTCACCCGGCTGCAAACCATCTGTCTTCATCGTTGTTGCACCAGCCTCCTCATAAGAGGTCACATTGAGGGAATCCTCGATATGTAGCTCACGGGGCTTGCCATCCAGACCAGGACGGTTGTAGTCATATAGCCGATAGGTGGTATCTGAATTTTGCTGAATTTCAGCGACAACAACGCCCGCACACAACGCATGTACGGTTCCAGCAGGGATGAAAAATGTATCGCCTGCCTCAACAGGAACCTGACGCAAGCTGCCCAGGATGTCTCCGCTTTCAAGGGCGGTACGCAGGCTGTCCCGGGTCACGCCCTCGGTCAAACCGTAAATAATTTTGGCATCCGGCTTGGCATCAAGCACGTACCACATTTCAGTTTTTCCCAGCTCTCCGGCTGGAAGTCCTGAATAATCATCTGTCGGATGCACTTGCACGGACAGATCGTCATTGCAATCCAGCAGCTTGATCAGAAGCGGAAAACGTCCCCCTTTTTCCGATACGCCCTTGGCCCCGAGCCAATCCTGCCCGTAGGTTTCCCGAATTTCATCCAGCCCCTTGCCAGCCAACTCGCCATTGATGACCGTTGTGGTTCCATTTGGATGATCTGCAATCATCCAACCTTCGCCAATATGCCCTTCCGGCGGGGTCAAGCCGAATTGTTCTAAGGCTCGTCCTCCCCAAACTCTCTCTTTGAACTCAGGTTGAAATTGCAGCGGATATGGCTTTAGCATAATTCTCTCCTCCATAATGAGTAATGAGTGCGACCTAACAGAATAGGGAAATCAGAAACGTGCCGCTGAGGCAATAAAACTGGGATGAATAGCCCGAACGACGCTCAAAAAAATATATATGTAAGGCGGCCAAAAAAAGCCGCTCATAACCTGAATATGCGAATTTAAAAATCTGACATTATTTCTTTTCAACCGCCACTACGTAAGGCGAAGCAGCTCGTTGTAATTGGCGATAAATTATGCTTTGACCACTGGATACCGGGAGGGCGGAGGCCCATTGAAGGACAGCTTCTGCTTCCTCGCCGCCTCCAGCGTGCCCCGGATACAGTACGGTGGTCAGAATGCCGCGTGGGCGCAGCAGATACAGTGCCGCATCAAGAGCAGCGAGTGTACTGTCGGTATGCGTGATAACAGACGGATCAGCGCCTTCCGAGGGCAAGTAGCCGAGGTTAAACATGACCGCAGCGACTTTGCCATGCAGCTTGTCGGGGACGGCCTCCCGCATCTGCTCATGGCCTTGCAGCAATAGCGATACCTCCGCCAGTGAGGGAGAGGTGTCTTCATCGAGCCGACGAAGAGTAAGCTGCAACGCCTCCTGCTGGATATCGAAGCCGTAGACACGTCCCCGTCTGCCGACGGCTTTAGCCAGGAAAAGTGTATCCGCGCCAGTGCCGACTGTAGCATCTATAGCGATATCGCCCGGCTGGACTCGCGCAGCTACCAACTGATGAGCATAGCTCAGTACAGACAGGAAGCCCATTTAAGGCTGCCTCCAATACTTGCCTTGCCACGTTTCACGTGATTTTAGCTCATCGTCAATGGCGTTAAGCACTTCCCATTTTTTGAGCGACCACATCGGACCCATCAGCAAATCGCGTGGTGCATCCCCGGTCAACCGATGAACGATCATTTCGGGCGGCAAAAATTCCAGCGTATCGACGATCAGCTTGACGTATTCATCTTTTTCCAGAAAGCGTAGCAATCCGGCTTCATACTGCTTGACCATCGGCGTTTTGCGCATGAGATGCAGCAGGTGGATTTTGATGCCCTGCACATCCATAGCCGCCACTGCGCGACCTGTGTCCAGCATCATTTGATGCGTTTCCTGCGGCAGTCCGTAAATGATGTGCGCGCACACGCGAATATTGCGCTTGCGCAGCTTTTCCACCGCATCCAGATAGCATTGAGTGTCGTGGGCGCGGTTAATCAGCTCCGAGGTGGATTCATGGACGGTTTGCAGGCCCATTTCGATCCACAGGTATGTGCGCTCGTTCAGCTCGGCAAGGTAATCCACTACATCGTCAGGCAGGCAATCGGGACGTGTAGCGATGGACAGACCGACAACGCCGGGCTGCTCCAGAATGACCTCGAAGTATTCGCGCAGCTCCTCAACCGGGGCATACGTATTCGTATAGGCTTGAAAATAGCCGATATATTGGGCGTTTGGCCATTTTAGATGCTGACGGTCCCGAATCGTATTGAATTGGGTGACGAGATCGTCCCGGCGGCGTCCGGCAAAATCACCAGATCCCCGTGCGCTGCAAAAGGTGCAGCCTCCTTTGGCAATGGAACCATCCCGGTTCGGACAGGTAAAGCCTGCATCCAGCATGACTTTGAATACTTTATTTTGAAATTGCTCGCGCATTTCGTAATTCCACGTATGGAACCGTTTATCTCCCCACAGGAGAGAAGCAGGCAACAAATCTGTTTTCATGGGTGTACTCCTTTTTTTTGCGATCACCCTATTGTAACAAAAATCAGTCGGAATTGGGAATCACTTGAGAGCGAAAGGCGAGAGAAAGTGCGGATTTTATTGGATTCAGGATTGAAAAAGGTTACACCATGTGTTATATTGTAAGCGGTACCAGACATAATATAAAAGGACTGTTTTCGATCCTGAAAATAAAAGTTAACCATCGGCTAATGATTATTTTTCAGGGCAGCTATGCTGCTTCTATCGCCTGCTTTAGGGTAAATGCACGTCGGTTCCATCACTAATAACCCGTGAGGTGATCTTTTATGAATACGCAGGATAAAACGCGTATGGATAAAGTTACGGTTGAGTTAACCTTTGACGAGGCTTTGGCGCTGACTGGTGTCCGTTTTGGGCAAGACCGCCAGATTGGAACGGCCGCTCGTCAAAAAATCAGAGCCGCTTGCCAAAAGACGATTGATTTTTCACCTGCTGATGGGGTAGACTATGAACAATTAAATTAGTTGGACCCCAATCCAAATATATTGAAAAAGGAATTTCATTTCCGTATCTTCAAGCGGGGGTGAAATTCCTTTTTCCTTGATAACAGAGTATATGGAGGAGTAACATGCGTTTACGCGGAAGAAAAGGAATACGGGAAAGTCTGGAAGAACAGCAGGACCTGGTCATCTTGGAGCCGGGACAGTACAAAGGAAAGTGGCAGCAGCTCTTTGGGAATGATCATCCGATTCATGTGGAGTTCGGTATGGGCAAAGGGCGTTTTATCAGCCAAATGAGTTATCGTAATCCAGAAATCAATTATATTGGCTTTGATATGTATGATGAGCTGGTGCGTCGCGCAGCGGAAAAGTCGCGTCTGGCCTGGAGTGATACAGAGGTTGATACGCCGCCCAATATCAAATTGGCGCTTGCCAACATTGAACAGATTGAGAATGTTTTTGAACCTGGGGAAATTGAGCGCATTTATTTGAATTTTAGCGATCCGTGGCCTAAAGCCAAGCACGCGCGTCGTCGTTTGACACATCCACGCTTTTTGGACAAGTACCGGCAACTTTTAAACAGCAAGGGGCAAATTCATTTCAAAACCGACTCGGAGACGCTGTTTGAGTTCTCGCTGAATTCGTTTGCTGATAGTGGTCTGCAAATGACGAATATATCGTTGAATCTTCATCGTGATGGTATCAACGAAGAGCATGTCATGACCGAGTACGAGCATAAATTTATGGGTAAAGGCATGAACATCCACCGTGTCGAGGTGTTGATTGGCAAAAATGTATTGGAAGAGTATGAGAAAATGCGTCTTGAGAAGTATGGGAAATAAATAAAAAAACAGGGTGCTTCCTTTTTAGGAAAGCACCCTGTTTGGTTCCAGTATATCCAAAATACTCTGTGCACTCTGAAGAGGATAATATCGCGCTACATTATGAACGTGATCCTGTCGCTTGCGAACGATTTCCGGAAATTCGTGTAACAGCCGGTTCATCCATTTAACGACAACATCCAGCGAAGTAATCGGTTCTCCGAAGCCTTGAGCCGTAAAGTATTGACAATTTTCTTCTTCCTGTCCGGGGAGAGGCTTGTGAAACAACATCGGAATCCCTTTTGCCAGGCCCTCGGTGCATGTCATTCCGCCGGGCTTGGTAATAAGCAGATCCGATACCTCCATTAATTTGTCGATTTCCCGCGTAAATCCAAAAATATGAATATTCGGATGAATAAAGCGGGGATCCAGCTGCAATTTACGACGAATTTTATCATTATGCCCCAGACAAAAAATAAATTGAATGTTTTCTCTCCAGTGGGTAAGCGATCGATGAATGACTTCGTCGTTCATCAGACCCCAGCCGCCTCCCATAACGAGCACCGTGGGAATCGGCTTAAGACCGAATTGGTCCCGGATTTCGTCGTGCCCCGGATGTTCCCAGAAATTTGGATGAACCGGAATACCCGTTACTTGAATTTTTGACATAGGTACTCCGCGTGTACGCAGCTTACGCATGACTTCAGGTGTAGATACAAAGTACCGGTCCACCTCGGGACTGATCCACGTTCCATGCGCATCGTAGTCTGTAATGACGGTACAGAGCGGAACATGTACGCCCAAGCGCTTCAAACGTGAAATCACTGCACTTGGGATGGGATGAGTGCATACCACCAAATCAGGACGAAGTTGCCGAAGAATGTTTCGGGTCTGCGTGTAGAACAGACGGTGCAAAGCGAGCGTTGTAAGACGGTTTAATGATTTTTTATACTGATGACGGTAAACCATTCCGATCAGGCGAGGCTGCGATATGACAGTCTTCTTATACGCTGTAATAATGAGCGGAGCCATTCTCGGATTCAAAAAGCTCCCTAATTCCAGCACTCTGGTCTG
This sequence comes from Paenibacillus sp. FSL R10-2782, assembly GCF_038592985.1. NCBI lineage: Bacteria > Bacillati > Bacillota > Bacilli > Caryophanales > Paenibacillaceae > Paenibacillus > Paenibacillus sp. FSL R10-2782. Next base: position 1,586,065 of record NZ_CP151951.1, read on the forward strand.
CACATTCGGAGAAAGCTTGCGCAAACTGCTTGAGAGTGCGTACGCAGCTTGAGTATGTCCGGCACCGAAACCTTCCGATAATAATAACACTCGTTTTTTAGCCACTCTCATTTCACCTGTTCCTGCTGGGATGTTCTCAATCATACCATATCGGCTTTAAGGCCAGAATGCAACCGTTCCTATTGCTGCTGATGTGCCGATGACCGCTCCTGCGAGTACGTCCGTAGGATAGTGGAGTCCCAGGTAAATTCGGGAAAACCCCACAATCAGTGCGATAGGAAGCAAAAGCAGTGTTAGCATGGGTGACTGTAGCATAAAAGGAACGGTTACTGAAAAAATAGCGGTTGTATGCCCTGAAGGAAAAGAATGATCCGACAGGGGATTTCGGAACGTATTCGTATCTGGCAGTGCCAGGTAGGGACGAATCCGCGGGTACAGCTTTTTGGCGATGGCTACAGGGATGTGGCTGACTCCAAGCGCGATGGCCCCCTTCATACCGGATTCCTTCCATGGAAGCGGAGCGAGCAGCCATACAAGCAGTGTAGAGGTGATTGTAAAGGTCGCTCCACCCAGATGTGTAAGATAATAAAGCCAGAAGTTCAAAAAACGATTGTGTAAGCGTCCGTTGATCCATTTGAACAACTGCTGCTCCAGATTTACAAGTTTTACGACTAAACGTTGCATTTGGTTTCCTCCGGTTGCCGTGCCGGGTTGGTCGGCAAATATTTTGAGCCACTTGGACAGAATCAGGTGATAAGTCATTATTCTCTTGCTCTCATCATATTTTTAAACGCTGCTCATTTCAAGGATCACAACTTATCTGGTTCAATTCTACACAAAAATGTTAATGGAATATAAGTTGAATTGTATAACTTTCTTTGCGTTCATTCGTCTAATACGATAGAGTATTTAGAAGTGGCTGCTAAATGGGCCACAAAAAGGAGGGACTAAAGAAATAAAAAGTTAGCAAATGGATGAAAATAAGACCTACCGTCATGTTATGAAAGGATCAGCGTCGTATTCCTGGTTCAAACGGGAGTTTGTCGTGTTTTTTTGCTGCTGAGAACGGTTTAAAGGCTTTGACAAAAGATTGAAAACCAACGAAAATCGTAATGGCGTTCCTGTGTCAGCCAATAGGGGGCTGCGCACAGTCAATGAAAAAAGCAAGGGTCGGGTCAAAAACTACAAAAAAAGGCGCGCAAAGCGCCGCAACTTGCGCTACACAGATAGAAAACAAACAAACGCAAGATTTTTAAGGGGTATAAAAAAGGGGGTAACAAGAGATTATGTTAGACGCCATTTTCGTGACGCTCCAGATTATATTGGCGCTGATCGCGGTCTATCAGTTTGGATTCTCCTTGTTCGGTCTGGTTCGCAAAAAAAGGAAAGAGCATGCGGCTCCGGAAAAATCATTTGCCATTTTGGTCGCTGCCCACAACGAGGAACAGGTTGTTGGAGCATTGATGGAGAACTTGAAGCAACTTGATTATCCAAAGGAACTGTACGATGTATTCGTTATTTGTGATAACTGCACGGACAAGACGGCGGATATCGTTCGAGCACACGGCATGAATGCTTGTGAACGTACGAACCCGAATTTGCGTGGTAAAGGCTACGCCATTGAGTGGATGCTCAAGGAATTGTGGGCTATGCCACGTCAATATGATGCGATTGTCATGTTCGATGCTGACAATTTGGCACATACGAATTTCTTGAGTGAAATGAACAACGACTTGTGCACAGGTGCCCGCGTTATCCAGGGGTACATTGATACGAAGAATCCTGAGGATTCATGGATTACTGCGGCATACGGGGTATCTTACTGGTATATCAACCGTTTGTGGCAGTTGTCACGTCACAACCTGAACATGGCTAACTTCCTTGGTGGTACAGGCATGTGCTTTGAAACGAATCTGCTCAAGGAAATGGGCTGGGGTGCGACGAGTCTGGTAGAGGATTTGGAGTTTACCATGCGTTGTACGCAACGTAATGTATATCCGAGATTTAATTATGATGCCAAGGTATATGACGAGAAGCCGTTGACTTTTAAAGCTTCCTCCAGACAACGTCTGCGCTGGATGCAGGGTCACTTTACAGTCGCTCGCCGTTATTTCTTCCCGCTGCTGTGGCAGAGCATCAAGCATAGAAGTCTGATTAAATTCGATATGGCTCTCTATGGTCTGAATGTGTACATCGTACTGTTCACTTTCTTGATGACAGCAGCGATGTGGGTGGATATTGCGTTCTTCGGGGGACCTAATATTGAAAATATCTATGTGCAATTTCCGGCTTGGACCGGTGTTATAGCAGTTGGGTTGAACGTTTCAACCTTTGTGATTGCGATGATTCTGGAGAAGGTCACGTTCAAAAAAGTGTATCTTTATTTGCTGCTATTCCCTGTCTATCTGATTTCGTGGTATCCGATTACGTTCTATGCGTTCTTCACGCAAAACAACAAGCAATGGAGCCACACCCAGCATACGCGTGTCGTTCGGCTGGAAGAAGTTCAAAGCAAGCAGGGCTAAATGCAGAAGCACATATAAGTGTTTCACAAATCCTAACTATTTTTAATAAATGTGTTGACACTCTGGTGAGTTGCGTGATATGATGATCAAGTGTGTTAATTGAAAAAGTATGGATTAACAAGTAGAAGGTCCGACTTCTCACCTGTCCGGTATTGCCGGCTGGTCTTGATCCAATGATTTGTGAATTGAACTTTCATGATGAATTGAGTATCAGACAGGGATGTCGGCTGCATAGTCGTCATCCCTTTTTTGTGCTTTAATACAATACAACAATAACAGGTTCTGGAGGTGGAGGGTTATTAGTAAGGAACATATGATCAATGATGAGATTCGGGTGAGAGAAGTACGTCTGGTTGGTGCTAACGGGGAACAAATCGGGATTACGCCGACTCGTGAAGCTCTACAAATGGCGATTGACGCCAACTTGGATCTCGTGAACGTGGCGCCTCAAGCGAAGCCGCCCGTGTGTCGGATTATGGATTACGGAAAATTCCGCTACGAACAACAGAAGAAAGAAAAGGAAGCCCGTAAAAACCAGAAGATCGTTGACATCAAAGAGGTATGGTTCCGTTCCAACATCGAGGAGCATGATTACCAGACCAAGTTTCGCAATGTGGTGAAGTTCCTGAATGAAGGGGACAAGGTGAAATGCTCCGTTCGTTTCCGCGGTCGTGAAATCACCCATGCTAACGTGGGTCAAAAGATTCTCGAACGTGTGAAATTGGAAGTTGCTGATCTTTGTACCGTGGAGCGCCAACCCAAGCTCGAAGGACGCAGCATGATTATGATATTGGCTCCAAAGAGTCAATGACAAATTAAGGAGGAAGTTCAATGCCTAAAATGAAAACACATAGCAGCCTTAAAGGCCGCTTCAAGATTACTGGTACCGGTAAAGTAATGCGTTACAAAGCTTACAAAAACCACTTGCTTTCCCACAAATCCAAACGTGCAAAACGCGTTCTGGGTACTAACCCTGAGATGGCGCCTGGGGACGTTAAGCGTCTGAAACAAGGTCTTGCTAACCTGAAATAGCACACAGTACGGCAATGAATTAAGCATAAACATTATTTGGGAGGTCTTTTGATATGGCAAGAGTAAAGGGCGGATTCGTCGTTCGTCGTCGTCATAAAAAAGTATTGAAGCTTGCTAAAGGTTATTTTGGTTCCAAACACCGCATTTTTAAAACAGCTAACGAGCAGGTAATGAAATCGCTTGTTTACGCATACCGTGACCGTCGTCAGACGAAACGTAACTTCCGCAGACTGTGGATCGTGCGTATCAATGCAGCAGCTCGCTTGAACGGTTTGTCTTACAGCAAACTGATGCACGGCCTGAAATTGGCTGGTGTGGACATTAACCGCAAAATCCTGGCTGATCTTGCAGTCAACGATATCAATGCGTTCAACTCTTTGGCAACTGTTGCTAAAGGCAAAATCAACGCTTAATTATTGAGATGAAGGTGTTGAAACCGCGAAAGTGGTTGGAAAGGTATCCCGAGCAGTATACTGTGTAGGGATGCCTTTTTTTGTACATACTTAATGAAATGAAAAAAGTCCAAATTATTCAAAATACGAATAAACATGACGTCTGATGACAGAATGTATGGATTTTGCAATATGTGTAGCGCTTACATTGATTCATTTTCAAAAAAAATTGACCCAAGGTTATTAATCATCTGGATTTTAGTCGATCATAATTGTATAATCTCTAAAGTAAGTCTTCTGTAGGATCTGTCTCGACAGTAAATGGCATGTATGACGTACCCATTTTCAGAGAAAAGAGACAGTCCAGGGATCTAACACTAAGGGGGAACAGTATCAGCATGAAGAAAATGTTCAGTATGTCTTTGGTTATGTTGCTGGCGATCTCGGTCATTCTCGCTGGCTGCGGTAACAAAAATCAAGGCGCATCCAACGCAAGTGGCGGAGCAGGTGGTTCTACCAAAACATCGAATGTCCAAATCGGCATGGTTACAGATGTAGGCGGAGTAAACGACAAATCGTTTAACCAATCTGCATGGGAAGCACTGCAGGCCATTGAAAAGGAAACAGGCACCAAGGCTAAATATCTGCAAAGTAAATCGGATCAAGATTATATTCCTAACCTGAACCAATTTGTTAAGGGCGGTTTTAACCTGACTTGGGGTATTGGTTTTAATTTGGCGAATGCGATTGGACAAGTAGCGAAAGACAACCCGGACAAAAATCTGGCGATCATCGACAGTGTCGTAGATGCGCCTAATGTAAAATCGGTTGTTTTTGCTGAAAATGAAGGTTCCTTCCTCGTTGGGGTTGTAGCTGGTAAACTTACGAAAACAAACAAAATTGGTTTCGTGGGTGGACAAGACAGCCCGTTGATCAAACGTTTTGAAAAAGGCTTCGAAGCAGGGATTAAAGCAGTAAATCCAAATGCAAAATTGATCGTAAACTATGCAGGTGCGTTTGATAAGCCGGATGTAGGTAAAGCGGCAGCGGCAACGATCTATAATGACGGCGCTGATATTATTTTTCACGCAGCTGGCGGATCAGGCACAGGCGTATTTAACGAAGCGCTCGCACGGAAGCAACAAGGTCAGCAGGTATGGGTTATCGGTGTAGATAAAGACCAGTCGCTTGAGTTTGGTGATGACGTAACGTTGACTTCAATGGTCAAACGTGTGGATGAAGCCGTAAAACGTGTATCCCAGGAAGTCATCGACGGTAAATTTAAGGGCGGTATCGAAACGCTGGCTCTGAAAGATAACGGAATTGGCTTGGCGGATACATCCAGCAAAAACGTTCCTAAAGACGTGCTTGATCTCGTAGAGCAGTACAAGCAAAAAATTATTAAGGGTGAAATTACAGTTCCTTCGAAATAAGATTTGGCTTGCAAGATAAATAAAGGTGGCGACAAGGCTGGTTCACAAGACTAGCCTTGTTCTTACGTCTGGAGTTATACAGATCATAACGGTCAATCAGCTCATTGGAGCACATACTATAAAGTATATAAGGGTGATCTCATGGATGCAGCGACCCCCGTCGTTGAGTTAAAGCAAATTACAAAACGATTCCCCGGCATCGTTGCCAACGACTCCATCAGCATCAAGCTGCATAAGGGAGAAATTCATGCCCTTTTGGGTGAGAATGGTGCGGGTAAATCTACGCTTATGAATATTCTTTTCGGACTGTATCAGCCGGATGAAGGATCGATAGAAATCGGTGGAAAACCAGTGCAGATTGATAGCCCAAATAAGGCGATTGATTTGGGAATTGGCATGGTGCATCAGCATTTTAAGCTCGTGCAGCCGTTTACTGTCACCGAAAATATTGTCCTGGGCTCGGAGCCACGTAAAGGTCTGAAAATCAATTATAAAAAGGCTGCCGCCGAAGTACAGCAGTTGTCTGAGCAGTATGGCCTTCAGGTGAATCCGAATGCCAAAATTGAAGATATATCCGTTGGCATGCAACAACGAGTGGAAATTATAAAAACGCTTTATCGTGGCGCAGATATCCTGATCTTTGACGAGCCGACAGCGGTACTGACTCCACAGGAAATCATTGAGCTGTTGGACATTATGAAGCGTCTGGTAGCTGAAGGCAAGTCCATTATTTTGATCACTCATAAACTTAAAGAAATCATGCAAATTGCAGATACAGTTACGATTATTCGCCGGGGTCAGGTTATTGATACGGTCAAGACGTCGGAAACGACGCCGAATGATCTGGCGGAGAAAATGGTAGGCCGCCGTGTGTCCTTTAAAGTGGATAAGCAGCCTGCGAAGCCGGGACAAACCGTTCTGGAAATGAGCAATGTGGTCTCTAAAAACAAGGATGGCATTAGCGTTCTGAACAAGCTGAACCTGCAAGTCAAGGCAGGTGAGATTTTAGGAATCGCCGGAGTAGATGGCAATGGACAGAGTGAGCTGATTGAAGCTTTGACCGGTTTACGTAAGGTCGATGGCGGGCATATCCGATTGCTCGGACAAGAGATGACGAATCAGTCGCCACGTAAAATTTCAGAGGCAGGCGTTTCGCATATCCCGGAGGACCGGCATAAGCACGGGCTGGTACTCGATTTCTCCATGAGTGAAAACATGGTTCTGGAGACGTACTATCAGGCTCCGTACAGTAAAAATGGCTTTCTGAACAAAGAGGCTATTGATAAGCAGGCGAAAAGTCTCATCGAGAAATTTGATGTGAGAACGCCGGACATTCATACCAAGGCGAGAGCATTATCTGGCGGTAATCAGCAAAAGGCAATCATTGCGCGTGAAATAGATAAAAATCCAGATCTGCTTATTGCGGCCCAACCTACACGGGGGCTGGATGTTGGAGCGATTGAATTTGTCCAGAAGCAACTGATTGCTCAGCGGGACCAAGGCAAAGCGGTGTTGCTCATTTCTTTTGAACTGGACGAAATTATGAATGTTTCCGACCGAATAGCTGTCATCTATGAGGGCAAGATTGTCGGGGAAGTGCTACCGGAAGAAACGAATGATCAGGAATTGGGACTGATGATGGCCGGAAGTGCAGTGAAGAAAGGAGTAGAGAATGGCTAACCTGTTGAAAATATTTACGAAAGACTCCTTTGTTCTGGCGCTGGTCTCTATAATTTTGGGTCTTCTTCTGGGTGCTGTCGTAATGCTGATTGGCGGTTATGATCCCATTGTGGCGTATTCTGCTCTATTTAGCCGTGTGTACGGAGACTCATACAACTTTGGTGAGGCTATCCGTGAGATGACCCCACTGATTTTGACGGGGCTTGCATTTGCTTTTGCGGCCCGTGCCGGACTGTTTAACATCGGCGGCGAAGGACAATTTCTGGTGGGTATGACGGCTGCTTCGATTGTGGGCATCAAGCTGCATGGACTGCCTGCTATTATTCATGCGCCGCTGGCAATCATTGCTGGGGCGGTATTCGGGGGTCTATGGGCTGCAATTGCTGGCTATTTGAAGGCTAAGCGTGGCGTGAATGAGGTTATCACTTGTATTATGATGAACTGGATTGGTCTGTATTTGGCTAACCTGGTGATTAACCAGTTCGCACTCATGGAGGGTGAAAATCGTTCCGTGGATATTCAGCCCTCCGCTTCAATTTCGATTGAATGGCTGTCACAGATGATGGGTAATGCCCGGGTTCATTGGGGAACCGTTATTGCCGTGCTGGCAGCGGTGTTTTTCTATATTTTCTTGTGGAAAACCAAGCAAGGCTACGAGCTGCGTGCTGTTGGATTTAATCAGGACGCATCTCGCTATGCAGGTATGAATGTGAATCGCAATATCGTAAAAGCGATGTTTATTAGTGGTGTTTTTGCCGGATTGGCGGGTGCCTTTGAAGTGCTGGGTGTATTCCATTATCAATCCGTCATGGCAGGATCGCCGGGGACCGGCTTTGATGGTATCGCCGTGGCCCTCATTGGGATGAATAATCCGTTCGGTGTACTGCTGGGCTCTGTTTTGTTCGGAACGCTTACGTATGGTTCTGCGGGGATGAGCTTTAGCGCGGATGTACCGCCTGAAATCATTCGGATTGTCATCGGCTCAATTATTTTCTTTATTGCAGCTCAGGGAATTGTTCGTTGGGTTGTGAAGCCGCTCTACTCCAAGCGGAAGAAAGAGAAGGTGTTGTAAAATGAGTTGGTTAACACTTGGTGAATTAATCCATACAACGCTCGTTTTTGCGACGGCGATTATATTTGCGTCTCTCGGCGGAGTTTTTTCAGAAAAATCCGGTGTAACGAACCTCGGCCTGGAAGGTCTTATGGTGTTCGGGGCGTTTGCGGCGGGTGTAGGCGGATTTTATGCGGAACAAGCAGGGCTGGGGGGGACCTCTGCCGCTTGGGTAGGTGTGTTGTCGGCGGCTGTATTCGGCATTCTGGTTTCGCTGATTCATGCTGTAGCCTCGATTACGTTTAAAGCCGATCAGGTCATTAGCGGAATTGTTATTAACTTTTTGGCGGCAGGCAGTACGCTATACATGGTTAAGCTTTTATTTGAGGGTGATGGCGATACTGGGCGAATTCAGGGTTTTAGCGAAATATCAATTCCCTATCTAGTAGATATTCCGGTTTTAGGAAATGCTTTTTTCCAAGCTTATCCAACGACCTATTTGGCTATACTATTAGTCATTATTGGATATTTCACTTTGTATAAAACGCCGTTTGGCTTGCGTCTACGTTCTGTCGGAGAGCATCCGGGGGCTGCGGATACCGTCGGTATCAAGGTGAACAGGCTGCGTTATATTGGGGTCATGATCAGCGGTGCGTTGGCTGGTATTGGTGGTGCCACGATTACGTTGACGACGACAAATATGTTTTCGCATAATACGGTATCCGGCCAAGGTTATATTGCCATTGCCGCTATGATTTTCGGAAAATGGAACCCGCTCGGCGCTTTTGGCGCAGCTGTGTTTTTTGGCTTTTCTCAGGCCATTCGCAACTATGTGCAGTTGTTCGCATGGTCGCAAAGTATTCCCCAGGAAATTATTTTTATGCTGCCGTATCTCCTGACGATTATTGTACTGGTAGCGGCTGTAGGACGTTCACGTGCACCGGCTGCTTTGGGTCAGCTCTATGATCCAAGCAAGCGCTAATAGTAAATGGGCAACTAAACGCTATTTGTCTTGGAATCAGTAAATTGTATTTGTTCGTAAATCCGGTATCTGCATTCGCAGATACCGGATTTTTTTAGGTTGTGCAGGCATATAAACATACGCTTCTGGCATGGATGGAATAGACTGTGCTATGCAGATTGGACGAACGCTCGGCCCCTGTCAGCTCCAGTCTGTTTTGTGGTGGCCGTGAGCTATCAAGGAGCCGTTCAATCTGTCCATCCGTTAAGAAAGAAGGAGGAAATACGATGAAACAGGCAGTAACCAGAAAGCAGGTGGAGAAGCTTGTCGGCAAAGTCATTCTGGCTACTCGCAAGGATGGTTCTCAGGTCAGCGGCAAGCTGATTCGCATTTCGGGTAACCGACTGATTCTTCAGCCAAACCGTAAGAAAAAAGTAAAGACGAAGGCGATTATTCCCCTGGTGCTGTTTGACTTGCTTGCCATCGGCACGGCTCCTTACGTTGGTGGATATGGCGGTTACGGAGCAGGTTATGGGGGACCGGGATATGGCGGTCCGGGATACGGTGCCCCTCAGTACGGCCCATATACAGATGGGGGATACCCCGGAGCAGGATATCCGTTTTACCCCAATGTATTCTAGGTTAATGGAATTTTGAGATGTAGGCTCCACTTTTTCACAGTGTTTTTTCAAGTTCATGGCATCGACTCAGGGAGACGTATCGTAGCATTTGGTAATGGTTACGCAGATAAAAGCGGATTCCACGGATATTGACTTCATCTACCATGACTTTTGCCCGCTTGCAGCGTCGTAGTCGCCCGTATTGTTCGGCATGCTCCAGCAGTTTTTTTCCGTAGCGCTGGCCTTGATGAGACGAAGAGATTGCGATCAAATCAATGTACAGCAGCTCTCCATGCAGCATGACATGAATGAAGCCGACAGGCTGTGCATTATCGGGCCTGCAAGCGACAAAAGTGATGCCCCGGTTTAAGCGCCGGGGTAATTCTTTACGGATTTGATCTATTTCTTGTGCACCTAAATGTGACAGGGGGACAAGTTCTTGCTCGATCAGACGAAGGATCATTCTGTCATCTTGGGCGCTGCGTTTGCGGATCATAGCGTGCCTCCTTTTCCACCCTTTTAGCAAGGCAAGACGAGGCTTTGGAGGTGCGCACAGTCTCGCCGTGTGGTCTTTTTTATAATATGCGGGTAGCTCTTGCAAGCGTGCGGCTCCGAGGTACCCCGGAGATAAAACATGAATTTTTATGAAATCTGGGTATTGACTATCCCAGATGGGGGACATATAATGTGTCTAAACATTTGAAAGAATGACATGAACTCAACGGCAATGAAAAGGACGAAGTGATTAGGGCTCTTTTGTTCAGAGAGTGAGGCATTAGCTGCAAGCTTCACCAAAATCCCTTTTTAACGAGCTCACCTTGGAGCTGTTTTCCTGAAAAGTATTTGGGCCCGATGATATTTAGCGGTGCGCTGATTCACCTATTAGGGAAAATCGTACGGTCTACGTTACAGACGCCAGATATGGAGATCCTTTGTGATTTCTGTACCTGCCAAGGTTCGATATTGCGAAATATCGGGCAAATACGGGTGGTACCACGGAAGCTATAGCCTTTCGTCCCTCAGTAACAGCAAGTCTGTTCTAGGGATGGAAGGTTTTTTTGTTTTTACAAATGTCAGATGTATGTAAATTTTGTAAAGGAGGATGACCAATGAGTGCACAAATTCCTGAAGTTCGGTCAACCAATGAATTACGCGAAAAGTGGATGAAACCTGAAGTGATTACAGGTTCGGAAATTTTGCTCCGTAGCCTGTTGCTGGAGGGAGTAGATTGTGTCTTCGGATACCCCGGTGGTGCAGTGCTTTACATTTATGATGCCATGTATGGCTTTGAGGATTTCAAGCATGTCCTCACCCGTCACGAGCAGGGAGCCATTCATGCGGCAGATGGTTACGCACGTGCCAGTGGTAAAGTCGGCGTCTGTATCGCGACTTCCGGACCTGGAGCAACAAACCTGGTAACCGGCATTGCGACGGCTTTTATGGATTCGGTGCCGTTAGTGGTCATCACAGGCAACGTTATATCCTCCCTGATCGGCACAGACGCTTTTCAGGAAGCTGATATCACGGGAATCACGATGCCGATTACGAAGCACAGCTATCTGGTAAGAGATGTAGAGGATCTGCCGCGAATCATTCATGAGGCGTTCCATATTGCCAACACGGGCCGCAAGGGTCCGGTACTGATTGATATTCCGAAGGATATATCGGCAGCCCAAACGCTGTTTGTTCCACAAACGGGACCTGTGACCATGCGAGGTTATAACCCGAAGGTATTGCCAAACAAAATTCAGCTAGACAAGCTGACTCACGCTATTTCTGAAGCGAAACGCCCATTTATTCTGGCAGGTGGCGGGGTTGTTTACTCCGGTGGGCATGAGGCACTTTACGAGTTTGTTCGCAAAACGGAAATTCCGATTACAACAACATTGCTGGGATTGGGAGGTTTCCCAAGTGGTCATGAACTGTGGACAGGAATGCCGGGGATGCACGGAACGTACACCTCCAATCAGGCGATTCAACAGTCGGATTTGCTAATCTGTATCGGTGCCCGCTTTGATGACCGGGTGACAGGCAAGCTGGACGGCTTTGCTCCTCACGCCAAAATTGTCCATATTGATATCGATCCTGCCGAAATCGGCAAAAACGTACCGACAGATATTCCGATTGTAGGCGATGTGAAAGCGGTACTGGAGTTGCTGAATCAGGATGTGAAACGCGCGAATCGAGCGGATGCATGGAGAGCGCAAATTCAACAATGGAAAAATGAGAAGCCTTATTCTTATAAGGATTCGGATACAGTGCTTAAGCCACAATGGGTTGTCGAGCTGCTGGATGAAACGACCAAAGGCGGCGCAATCGTGACAACGGACGTGGGTCAGCATCAAATGTGGGCAGCGCAGTATTATAAATTCAATCAGCCGCGCTCATGGGTAACATCCGGTGGGCTAGGTACGATGGGATTTGGTTTCCCTTCCGCGATTGGCGCTCAGATGGCGAATCCCGACAGACTGGTTATCTCGATTAACGGAGACGGCGGCATGCAGATGTGTTCGCAGGAGCTGGCCATTTGTGCAATCAATAACATCCCGGTCAAAATCGTAATCATCAACAATCAGGTGCTGGGGATGGTTCGACAATGGCAGGAATTGATCTATGACAATCGCTATAGCCATATTGATCTGGCCGGAAGCCCAGATTTTGTGAAGCTGGCTGAGGCATACGGCGTAAAAGGACTGCGTGCTACGAATAAGGAAGAGGCACGTCGGGCTTGGCAGGAGGCGCTTGATACACCCGGACCGGTCGTTGTCGAGTTTGTGGTCAGCAAGGAAGAGAATGTATATCCAATGGTGACGCAAGGTTCGACGATTGATCAAATGCTGATGGGGGACGAGTAAAATGACGACTAAAAATACCATTGCTGTACTGGTAAATGATCATCCCGGCGTTTTGCAGCGTGTGTCCGGCCTGTTCGGTCGCCGTGGCTTTAACATTGAGAGCATTACCGTGGGTCAATCGGAGGAAGTTGGATTATCCCGTATGGTCATTGTGACCATAGGAGATAAGAACAATCTGGAGCAGATCGAGAAGCAGCTTTACAAGCTGGTTGATGTAATCAAGGTTATTGATCTTAGCTCCAAGCCAATGGTCGCACGGGAGCTGGCGATGATTAAGGTGAAAGCAGAACCGCCTCAGCGGCCAGAAATTATGGGTGTCGTGGAAACGTTCAGAGCAGCCGTAGTTGATGTTGGAACGACGAGCTTGATTGTTCAGGTCATTGGCGATACCGAAAAAATTGATGCCATGATCGAGTTGTTGAAGCCTTACGGTATTCGTGAGCTGACCCGAACCGGGGTTACGGCCATGATACGTGGCAATGCTTAATACGGAGCTTTAACGAATCACCGCTTATAGCGCATTACATCAATAAAGAACCGCCCGCATAAGAGCGGGGGCTCGAAGAGATTTTCAAGGTTCGGTAACGATGCAGAGTCTCTTGGAGTACCCGCTCATTATGAAGGGTCCAATTAAAAGGAGGAAATTAACCATGGCAGTTACAACGTACTACGAAAAAGATGCAGAGCTCAGCGTATTGAAAGGAAAAACAGTTGCCGTTATCGGTTACGGTAGCCAAGGACATGCTCAAGCACAAAACTTGCGTGACAGTGGTCTAAATGTTGTTATCGGTTTGCGTGAAGGCAAATCGGCAGATGTTGCAAGAAACGACGGTTTTGAAGTTCTGAACGTGGCTGATGCAACAAGCCGTGCAGATGTGGTTCAAATTTTGTTGCCGGATGAAACACAAGCTTCTGTATACAAAAATGAAATTGAACCTAACCTGAAAAAAGGAGCAGCTCTTTTATTCTCCCATGGTTTCAATGTTCATTTCGGACAAATCGTTGCTCCTAAAGATAGCGATGTACTGCTGGTTGCTCCAAAATCTCCAGGTCATATGGTACGTCGTACCTATGTAGAAGGCTTTGGCGTACCGGGTCTGATTGCAATCGAGCAGGATGCAACGGGTCAAGCGAAAGAAATCGGTCTTGCTTATGCCAAGGGTATTGGCTGTACACGTGCGGGCGTGATCGAAACCTCCTTCCGTGAAGAAACGGAAACAGATCTGTTCGGTGAGCAGGCGGTATTGTGTGGTGGCGTGAGCGCACTCGTAAAAGCGGGTTTTGAAACGTTGACTGAAGCAGGATATGCTCCTGAGATGGCTTACTTCGAATGCTTGCATGAGCTTAAGCTGATCGTTGACCTGATGTATGAAGGCGGTTTGGCAACAATGCGCGATTCCATCAGTAACACAGCGGAATATGGCGACTATGTAACTGGACCACGTATCGTAACAGAAGATACGAAGAAAGCAATGAAAGACGTATTGACTGACATTCAACAAGGTAAATTTGCTCGTGACTTCATCCTTGAAAATCAATCCGGACGTGCATTCCTGACGGCTACTCGCCGTAATGAAGCTAACCATCCGATTGAAGTGGTGGGCGGACAATTGCGCGAAATGATGCACTGGATCAAAAAATAAGATCTTTTTGTACAACGAGTTCGAAAAACATGATTCATTCATAATGTAATCTTACAATGCGGCCCTGCTTATTGCGTGAGCCGCATTGTAATTTAATGCTTCTATCCTGAGGGAGGTGCGTTAGGTTGCGCAAAATATATATATTTGACACAACGTTGAGAGACGGAGAACAGTCACCTGGTGTGAACTTGAATACCCGTGAGAAAGTAGAGATTGCCCATCAGTTGGAAAAATTAGGTATTGACCGTATGGAAGCTGGATTCCCGGCTGCTTCACCGGGGGACTTGGCCTCTGTTAATGCGGTTGCCAAGGCTGTCAAAAATTCAACGGTTATTGGTCTTTCACGAGCGAGGGAACAGGATATTGATGCAGTCCGCGAGGCACTTAAGGGAGCTCAGGACCCATGTATCCATATCTTTCTGGCAACCTCCCCCATTCACCGTCAGTATAAGCTGCGGATGGAGAAGGCACAGGTATTGGAAACCGCTCGTTCAGCCATTCGTTATGGGTTAAAATATTTGCCCAAGGTAGAGTTTTCCCTGGAGGATGCAGGTCGTACGGAGCTTGATTTTGTGGTGGAAATGGTCACCATGGCTGTACAGGAAGGTGTGTCTGTCGTCAATATTCCGGATACCGTGGGTTACTTGACACCTTATGAATACGGCAACATTTTCAAGCATGTTAAGGAGAATGTAGTTGGTGTGGAAAAGATTCAATTGAGCGCACATTGCCACAACGACCTGGGAATGGCTACGGCCAATACGCTGGCTGCGATCCTGAACGGGGCGGATCAGATTGAGGGCACCATTAACGGTATCGGTGAACGCGCCGGAAATACCGCCATTGAGGAAATCGCGATGGCGCTGGAGACGAGACAGGAATTTTTCCAGGCCAAAACGTCTCTGCAACTGTCCGAGATTGCACGTACGAGCCGTATGGTCAGCCGTCTGACGGGTATGGTCGTGCCGGGCAACAAGGCGATTGTTGGAGCGAATGCTTTTGCGCATGAATCGGGTATTCATCAGGATGGCATGTTGAAGGAAAAAACGACCTATGAAATCATGACGCCGGAAAGTATTGGTCTGAAGGAAAGCAAGCTGGTACTGGGCAAGCATTCCGGTCGCCATGCTTTCCGCGAACGCTTGATCGAGCTGGGCTACGAATTGAGCGAAGAGGAGCTGAACCGCTCCTTCGGACAGTTCAAGGATTTGGCTGACAGGAAGAAAGAAGTATCGGATGATGATATCCTGGCGCTGCTGGAAGAAAAACTGGCCGATTCACCAGAAGTTTTCAAGCTGGAAACGATTTTTGTAACCTATGGCAACGAGGCTACACCTTCCGCCAAGGTACGTCTGGTTACAGACGATGGTCAGGTTATTGAGACGGAAGCTGAAGGGAACGGTTCGGTCGATGCGATTTACAATGCGATTGACCAAGCCAGCAGCGAGACAGTCGTTCTTTCGGATTACTCGATCAAGTCTGTTACCCAAGGTAAGGATGCTCTGGGTGAAGTGCATGTCGTGTTGACCCAAAACGATCTATCTGTACAGGGACGTGGGGTAAGCACTGACATTCTGGAAGCAAGCGCCCGTGCTTATGTGGATGCATTAAATGGCTTGATCGACAAGCGTAAAACCTACAGCAATCGTGTAGATTACAAGTCCTAAGGGTTGCAAATCAAGCAATTTGGAGTTTACAGGATCGGGTATTTCCGGTCCTGTTTTGTTTTGTCTTACTACAGATTTTTAACTTATAGGCTAAGCCTATTAATTGATAGATTCTATATCTTGGTCAAAGCCCTGCCATGTATGTTACAAAGAAGGTATAAATAATACGCCCGTAAGGCTGTAAAACAAGAGGAGTGTACGTGATGGCAGACGTGAAAAAGATTGCGGTAATAGCTGGGGACGGAATTGGACCGGAAGTGGTGGCTGAGGCAGAGAAAATTTTGAAGCGTACGGAGGAAGTGTTTGGCCATTCTTTTGAAACGGAGCATGCACTGTTCGGTGGAATTGCGATTGATGAGAAGGGTACACCGTTGCCCCAAGAAACGCTGGCTGTCTGCCAATCTGCAGATGCCGTACTGTTGGGAGCCGTAGGTGGTCCCAAGTGGGATAATAATCCGAAGGAGCTTCGCCCTGAAACAGGACTGCTAGGTATACGCAAAGAGCTGGGCCTGTTCTCGAATCTTCGTCCGGCTGTCGTCTTCGACTGTCTCAAGGACGCTTCGACACTGAAGCCTGAAGTGCTGGAAGGAACGGATCTGATCGTTGTGCGCGAGCTGACAGGCGGCATTTACTTCGGTGAGAAGTTCAGACGTGAAAGT
The DNA here is from genome assembly GCF_038592985.1 of Paenibacillus sp. FSL R10-2782. Taxonomy (NCBI): domain Bacteria; kingdom Bacillati; phylum Bacillota; class Bacilli; order Caryophanales; family Paenibacillaceae; genus Paenibacillus; species Paenibacillus sp. FSL R10-2782. The sequence continues at coordinate 1,602,583 of NZ_CP151951.1, forward strand.
CCTCAGGGTGAGGAAGCTGTCGATACATGCGCATATAATGTAACGGAAGTGGAGCGCATTGTTCGCCAATCTTTCGAAATTGCACAAAAGCGTCGCAAAAAGCTCGCATCGGTGGACAAGGCCAACGTGCTGGAAACTTCCCGTTTGTGGCGTGAAGTGGTTAACCGGGTCGCAGTAGACTATCCGGATGTTGAGCTGGAGCATGTGCTGGTTGATAACTGCGCAATGCAATTGCTGCGTCGGCCGTCCAGCTTTGACGTCATCGTGACGGAAAATATGTTCGGCGATATCCTTAGTGACGAAGCGGCTATGCTGACCGGGTCCATCGGTATGCTGTCCTCCGCTTCTCTCGGGGAAGGCAGCTTCGGTCTGTACGAGCCGGTACACGGCTCGGCACCTGACATTGCAGGTCAAGGACTGGCCAATCCGATTGCTACGATCCTGTCCGTTGCTTTAATGTTCCGAATGACTTTCGGATATGAGAAAGCTGCTGATGCCATTGAGAAGGCGGTAGCTGAGGTACTGGATGCTGGACATCGTACAGCCGATATCGCGGTAGATAAATCCAAGGCTATCTCGACAACTCGTATGGGTGATCTGATCGCAGCAGCTATTCGATAAAAGCTTGGAGGCTTCCTTGAAACAAGGTGGCTGATGATACAGCAAGTGCATGATACAGCAGCTCCTGAGCAATCAGGGGCTGCTGTTATATCTTGAAGGGTGCAGCCTGGTGAATGTGTATAAATTGTGAATTTTTAGAATCTAGTTTAAAATAATTCTAAAAAAGTAATGGTTACAATATTGACTTTGATTTCTGCGAATGATAACATTTATCAAGTAGGTTGCTTTAATACAATACAGATGATTGAGGAAAACACATTTGATGTTTTTCTTACATATTTTAAAAGGAGGATTTCATATTATGGCAGAAAGATTGGTAGGAAGACCCGCACCTGATTTTGCATTGGAAACAGTGACTGGGGACGGTCAAGAATTTGGTTCGGTGAAGCTTTCCGATTACCGTGGCAAATGGCTCGTATTCTTTTTCTATCCACTGGATTTCACTTTTGTGTGCCCAACAGAAATCACAGCATTGAGCGATGCTGCTGACCAATTTAAAGAGCTGGATACTGAAATTCTGGGTATCAGTGTAGACTCTGTACACAGCCACAAAGCATGGATCAATACAGCTAAAGAAAACAACGGATTGGGCAAACTGAACTTCCCGTTGGCTTCTGATATCACGAAAAAAACAGCAAGCGATTATGGCGTTCTGATCGAAGAAGAAGGAGTTGCATTGCGCGGCTTGTTCATCATTGATCCTGAAGGAGAATTGAAATACCAAGTGGTTAACCACAACGACGTAGGTCGTAGTGTAGAAGAAACATTGCGTGTACTGCAAGCTTTGCAATCTGGCGGCTTGTGCGCAATGAACTGGAAACCAGGCGACAAAAACCTGTAATACAAACTTAGAAGAAGTTGAACATTAAACTTGCAAGCCCCCAACAAGCGGTTTTTTACCGACATTGGGGGCTTGCTTGCCTATGTTATGCAGGGAAAGATTTTATAATAATGTGTGTTTGAATTGAACAGTACAGGGTGAAATAAGAAATAATTGTGGAAATGTTACTGTGTTTTGGAGGAATTTCAGCTGGTGAAAGCGAATAAGGTAACATAGAGGATACACAAGGCGGAACAGGTTTTGTTCAGAGGAGGCTGAGCCCGGATGAGCTATTGCTGTGGAGCAAGCATGGTAGGAACCAAGGGAACGCTGAAGCATTACCGCACCCAAGTTCATAATGTTCCTTTGCTGTTTTGCCCGGTATGTCGTCGCATTGAGGTTCATTATAAAGTCGAGAATGAGTATGAAATTTTGGCGGAGTATGCACATGGAGACGGGGCAAGCGAGATTGATTTTCAGGATTACGTCATGGAAGATGATGATACGATATTTGAGAATTGTGTGAATCGAGAGAGTGAGGATGAGTTTGAAATTTTGAAGCGCCAAATTGACATGTCTCTGGATTTATTGATGGTAGCAAAACAGATGAACGATGAAAAATGGCAGGGGGAGCTCAAGAGAAGACTGGCTGTTATGAGCCAGAGACGCTCTCGGCTTCAGCATAATAAGAGCGGCAGTTGACATCCTACACACCAAAGAAGCTCTCACACCTGGAGAGCTTCTTTGGTGTGTAGGGCGCTTATTCCTAACTTATTGTTTGGTTTTTAGTAATGTTGCGCAGATATTATGACGAAAGAAAACAGGATAAAAATGTGAATTCGACACTTTTTCCGATTGACTGGAATCCTAAGTCTTGTCTATCATAAAATTAGACTCTCAATTGGAAAGAGATGACCGGGTTTTTGAAGCTGTTTTCTAACCGTTGAAGGGTAGTCGATAGATGATGTCTTTCTCTTCTTCAAAAAATGTTAAGCGTCCGATACGGCCAGTTTATCATTCCGAAACAAGGGGGAAGCCTGGCATGATCAGTGAATTCCAAGAAGCCTTGCTTGATACCGTGGGAGCTTGCCCTCCCACACAGATCGCCAATAACAAGTATGAAAATGTGCTGGAGAACCTGGATAGTGGTATCATGCTGTTTGACAGTGACGGGGTACTGACCTTTATTAACGTGCAAATGGCCAAACTGCTGGAACTGCCACGTAGTTCGCTGGCAGGTCGCAACTTGATGCAAATTTTGCATCATCCCGAGTTAAGCCGATTTAAGAAGAAGAAAATTATGCGGATATACAAAGAGACCATCTTTCATAGAAAGCGCTATCATGAATTGATTGATGAGTATGGTCGGCATTGGTTGATTACGGTGACCTATGGGGATCAGATGGATGGCGATTTTTTGTTCAGTGTCAAGGATGTGTCGGATTATAAGCAAATTGAACAGACGGCGTATCAAAATGACAAGCTTGCGATGTTAGGACGCATTTCCGCCTCGATTGCTCATGAAATCCGTAACCCGCTTACTGCCATTCGGGGCTTTATTCAATTACTGCGGCCGCATCTGGTGGAACTGGGAAGAGATGAGTATGCTCGTATAATTTTGACAGAGATAGATCGCGCGAACGACATTATTTATGAGTTTCTGAATTCGTCCAAGCCTTCAGCTCCGCAAAAAACGGCTGTACCTGTGATGGGTCTGTTGAAAGAGGTTGTGATGCTGACCGAAAGCGAGGCGCTGATGAAGGGGTGCCAGATCGCACTGGATGAAAATAGCACGCTCATGAAGGTTTCCATTGATGTAAAGCAGATTAAGCAGGTCATTCTCAATATGATCAAAAATGCAATGGATGCCATCGAGGGGATCAGAGAGGACCGTGAAGGATGCATTGATATCCATACGGTGCTGGAGGGCTCGTATGTCCATATTTGCATTGAAGATAATGGTTTGGGGATGGATCACAATACATTATCACGTTTATTTGATCCATTTTTTACAACAAAAGAAAGCGGTACCGGCTTGGGACTGGCAGTGAGCTACCGGATCATCAAAAATCACGGAGGCTTTATTCATGTAGACAGTACACATGGAAAGGGGACACAGTTTAAAATCACGCTTCCTGTAGTTTAGACTTTTGGACCTTTCACAAAAGGGAGGCGCTAAGTACTCATTCTTTTGTGTTCTACAGCTAGGTATCACTCATTTGAAAAAGACCGCATAGAGCGCAGGATCTGAAAAGATGATGCGCTTTTTTGGTGCTGTAAGCTTATTTATTTGCGTAAATATGAAAATAAAATAATGAATATAAGACTAAAAAATGATTCACCTTTCACAGATTAAATGTTATTATGTACCAGAATCCATATTTATATTTGATACAATAGACTTAAAAAACGGCTTCCAAAGCTGTCAAACGTCTTAGATGATCGGAATTTCCGATATGCAGGGGGCTGAAGAGGCTGAATGAATACACGGCTGGAAGTAAAGAAAACGATAGGCATCGGTATTGCTGCGCTAGTTCTGTTTGTCTTAGTTCAGTTATTTCAGGTAACTTTGAATAAGCTATACTCTCATAATGCTTTTTTCTTGCTATACCCCATTGCAGGATTCGCCTGTGCAGCGATCTGTTTCTCTATTTTTTATCATTCCTGGTCGGTTTTGCTGGAGCATTTATCCTGGCAGCGACTTCTCATCGCTCCTACATTTCTGGTGGTTGGTCTGCTTTATCTTGTTCATATCCTTTCGTTTAGCTTTGTTAGCCTGACGGACTTTGTTTTGTCTCCGGGTATTTCGCTGTTGCTTCTTTACGTGAATCGCGTCTTTACCTCTATTATGCTTGTAGTCATTTGTTCCCTTCCCTTTAGAAAAGCCAGATCAGGATACAAGAAAACCGTTTTATGGACAGGTATAAGTTTTACTTTGCTGATTCTGGGGACTATTCAGATCTACGGACCGTACTTACCGGATCTTCGTATTAGACATCAACTGGACAATCTGGGATGGATGCTGAACTGGGTTATCCTGTTTCTGCTTGTATCCAATTTTATTTTGGGCGCACGAAAATATTTTAAATATCTTCCATCGGAATTTGGTATGTTGCTTATGTTTCGCGGGATTGGGCTATGTATCGTGAGCCAACTGTTTTATATGTCCTCCTGGCAAATGAGTGATGTAAATCACCTTATGGGACTTTTGATGAATGCCGTGGCGTTTTATGATCTGCTAAGCGGCATGGTTCGACTAATGGTTCTAATTCCCTATCAGGAAAAGAAGGTGGCAGAATCTGAATTTAATTACATAGCCTATTATGATGATATCACAGGGCTACCGAATCGTCGGCGTCTTTCACAACGTTTGGAGCAAGCTCTGCGCAATCCATTAAAACCCGATGAGACGGTAGCTCTTTTAATATTGAATATTGACCGATTCAAAACCATTAACGATTCGTTGGGCCATATGGCAGGGAATTATTTGCTGTATGCGGTGGGAGAACGCTTGGAGCATTTTTGCCGTGAAGGCGAGGATGTTTTCAGTATGGGCAGAGATGAGTTTGCGTTTCTTCTCACAGGCTACCAGGATATAGATGCCATGAAAAATCGTATTGATGATATGGTAAAGTTATTTGAGCAGCCTTTTGATATTAATGGTGAGTACTACCATGTGATGGTGAGTATGGGGATAGCTTTATATCCTCTGGATGCCACTCAGGGTGAGCAGCTCATTCAGCATGCGGATACCGCTGTCCATAATGCCAAGGAGCAGGGAGTGAATATTCAGCGGTATACCAGTGTCATGCAGATGCGGGCGCAGGAAAGGCTCCAATTGGAAAATGATTTGCGGCGTGGGCTTGAAAATGAAGAATTTTCACTGGTGTATCAACCGCGTGTTCATTTGCAGAGTGGTGAATTGACGAGCCTGGAGGCACTGGTGCGTTGGAATCATCCTCATCGCGGAATGGTGATGCCAGGAGATTTTATTCCAGTAGCTGAAGAAAGTGGTCTGATCGTGCCTTTGGGAGAATGGGTGCTACGGGAAGCATGCTCACAAAACAAGCGTTGGCAGAGGGCTGGATACCAGCTGATCCCGATATCAGTGAACTTATCCATGCGCCAATTTCAGCAAAAAAAGCTGGTGGATGTGATTCGGGGGATTTTGGCCTGTACGGGACTGGAACCGTGCTATCTGGAGCTGGAGATTACAGAGAGTATGACTTTTGATAAGGATCGAGCCTTTGAGCAACTGAAAAAAATAAAAGCCATTGGCGTTGCAATCAGTATCGATGATTTTGGAACAGGCTATAGCTCGTTGCATTATTTGAAAAATCTTCCGATAGATCGTCTTAAAATTGACCGTTCCTTTGTCAATGAGGTGCTGGTGGACAGCAAAAATGCGGCTATTGTGTCGACCATTGCTTCCATGGCCCACCATTTGAAGCTGAAGGTTACGGCTGAAGGCGTGGAAAATGAGGGTCAGCTCCAATTTTTACAGGCTCAGGATTGTCATGAGGGTCAAGGCTATTATTTCAGTCGGCCTATTTCGGCGGAATCCTTTGAAAACTTGTTTTTGCGCAAACCTATGAATTGGCTGACTCAGGATGGGGTGTAGTTTGCTTGCAATTTACATGCAGGTAAGTTATAGTAGATAATGTCCTGATTCTGCTGGTTGACAACAGTTTGATTATGTCATTACATGAGAATTGCGATATTGTAAAATGCGGGTGTAGTTCAATGGTAGAACTTCAGCCTTCCAAGCTGATAGCGTGGGTTCGATTCCCATCACCCGCTTAGCAATATGTTTCACCCAGAACCCTTGGTGCACAAGGGTTTTTTGTTTGCTCAAAATTCGACAAACGACTAGACTATTTTTGATCAGGGGGCAACTCATGGGGCAAATCTCAATTTTTTAGGATCAAACACTTCTAAACGGTCTGCGGCGTCTCTGGAGATCATCTCAGACGAATGAGTGTAGATATCCGCAGTCGTTCCGATCTTGGTGTGCCTTAACCGTTCTTGCATGGTTTTTAAATCGGCGCCACTCTCTCTAAGCAACATACCAGCCGTGTGGCGAAGTCCATGTAACTTAACGTGTGGTATGTTCTTTTTCAGGAGAAACTTTCTCCAGGTAGTTGTGGGCGTTGTAGGGAAGTACATAATTCCTTTCCCTCCATGGAATACGTATGATTTATTTCCGCCTGCCCAATCTTTACACTGGAATTTTTCTTTCTTCCATTCTTTTTCATACAGTTTAAGCTGATCCATGTACCACTTCGGCATGGCTACCCAGCCCTCAGATTCTTCTGTCTTTACTTCACCTTCCACCTTTTGCCCCTCTTTATTAAGAGTGATTTGCTTATCGATCCAGATTGCTCCTCGATCATAGTCAACGTCAGGCCATTCTATAGCCAACAGTTCGCCCCGTCTAAAGCCTCCAAGCATAGACCCGGTGAAATATAACCTCCATCTATCAGGAAGGTCATAGAGAGCCAACAGGATCGTTTCCGTCTCTGAACTACTGAATGCCTTCTTCACATCGCGCATGGCCTTCTTTTCCTTCTTGCTGGTTCGGGGCCGTTTCACCCCATCCATCGGATTTTTAGAAATCAGCTCCCATTCGTATGCAGCATCAAATACCGACTTTACAGCTTTGTAGATATTCAATTTTGTATTGGTGGCAAATTCTTTTCCGTTCTCGCGTTTCAGTTCTCCAAAAAAAGTAACGAGTTGAAGAGTTGTTATTTTGCTGATTTTCAGGTGGCCAAACTCTGGAACTACATATTTGTTCAGGTTATACAGGTTAACATTCTGAGTATATTCGCCCATGTTCCCAGCGGCATACCCTTTCTCCCATTTTGGTATGAAGTTCAAAAGGGTGATGTCTTCCTGTTTGACTGCCTTTCCTGATATAACTTGTTCGCTCCATTTAGCTTCTTCAAGCGATAGCCAGGCTTCCTTTTTCTTCTCCGACTTTGAACGTGTAATTTCTCCAGGCATTTCTACCGTAACAGACCTTTTCGGTCTGGACGCTTTGGACGGATCTCGCTCAACAATCTTATACTTATTGCCTCCTAAATGTTCACTCCAAGCCATGTTCTTCTCCCTTTCTAATTTGATATCGCTCCTTGTTTACTTCCATTTACATGAAAATCACCTCCTCAAAGGGAATGTGTGTTCTGTTTTTAGGCGTACTAAACCGCCTTGCAGCGAAGTAAGCGCAAGTTTATAGGTACTTATGTAATTGGGTCGGGATAGAACAACGACACAGAAACTGTTCTTTAGTCTCACCTAGTCCAGGCGTGGCGTTGTCTGTAAGTAGTTTAACAGCGAATTGATTTGCTTGACGCTCGAATTTCCCAACATTGAAAAATGATTTGTTGTCAACAAAGAATCTACTGATTCCAGGATGAAGACGATCATGGGCCAGTTCATGGGCACAAACAAATCTCATCCATGGTTCGCTTAGATTTTCATGAATAACTATAAATCTTCGTCGTAATTTTCGATAATACAGTCCGCGAGTATTGTTACCTAAATCGCAATACCGAATGTGGATGCTTAATTGCTCTGCAATTTCAAATGGATTATTAGTCTTGAACCGCTTGATTAGATCTCGAACAATTTCATCCATAGGCTATTCACCTTTCTTTTTGCGGCCATATGTTTTTTTGTTCATTTCTTTCGCTTCCCAGAAGAGAGCTTCCATAACTCGCTTGATCTTATCTTTGTCTTCGTCTGAGATTGGTACTCCATCAAACATTATTGGCCCGTCCTCTTCAAGCATCGTTTTAAAATCTCGAATATCTTTAGGAGAAGCCCATTCAGGAACTTTGTTCGGTATGGAGTTGGGTTCATCGGTACGTCCTAGAAGATAATCCGTGGATACATTAAAGTAATCGGCTACTTTTTCTATTGTTTCAGATTTAGGACTTTGAGATTTCCATTTATAAAAGGCATTTTCACTAAACCCTAGCTCTTTAGCTACGTCCTTTATGTTTTTGCCGCGTTTTTCTGACAATTCTTTAACTCTGTTAAACAGCATGGTACCAACCCCTCATGTGCTTAAAAAAAACAAATTATACAACTGGATAAAATATAGTTGACTTAGGTATCCAACTGTATTATTATGTTTACATAAGCTAGTTTATCAGCTAAAGAGACAGTAAAAAATACGACCTATTTTAAACACATTTTCAACGTTGGGGAACGGGCGAAATGTAATGTTTACAGGCTTTTCAAAGTCTTATTTAGCTATGTTTAAATAGTATACTATTGGATACTTGTTGTCAATATATCAGCCGATAAATTAGCTTAAACTATAATTCAACAAAAGGAGGAGCGCACAATGCCGCATTATACAGAGTTTGGAGCCGAAGCGCGGAAGATCATGTTTCAACGAAACATTAAGTTGAAGGATATCGCTGGCGAGCTTGGTGTTTCAGTTACGTACGTATCTGAGATTTTCAAAGGTACGCGTGAAGGAAAGAAACAGAAGCCCATGATCGCTAAGCTGTTGGGTATGGAGAGCGAGGTGACTCAATGAGCAAGCTTGTCCTGAATCCTGATTGTGGCCTTTATGAACGCAAAGGCAGAGCGTATTGCAGTAGTCGTCAGATGGCTGAAGAATTTGAACGTCGCCACGACCATGTGCTTCGGATGATTGATGATTTGACTGCCCCCACAAGTGGGGTGAGTGCTGAATTCATCACCCTCAATTTTGAGGCGAGTAAGTACAAAGATGCTTCTGGTAAGCAAAACAGAGAAATTCTGATGACCAAAGATGGTTTTGTTCTTGTGTCGATGGAGATTAAAGGCGCAAAGGCTCGAAAATTCAAAGAAGCCTACATTCGACGATTCAATCAAATGGAATCATTTATCAAATCATTGCAGGCGGCGAAGCTCGAACACCCAGCTTTTACGGACGCTATCATGAATGCCCATGAAGAGCCAAAGCATTACCATTTCAGCAATGAGGCTGACATGATCAACCGAGTTGTACTCGGTATGAGCGCAAAGCAGTTCCGAGAAGCAAACGGCATTACAAAAGGCGAGTCAATCAGACGTTACCTCACGACCGAGCAGATACAGGCTGTCGAAACGCTCCAGCGGGTAGATATTGGATTGATCGTTGCGATACCTGACTTTCAGCAACGCAAAGAGATCCTTACTGGCTATTACGAAAAGATCAAGCTTAAGAAAATTGCTTAGAAATACAAGCATATTTCGGTATGGACAATAGATTTGCATCAGTTAACAACGAAATAAGGTGATGATTATGCCATCAACAGCAGGATTTATCGAAGCGCTTCGGGTGGAAATCAAACAGGAACTGAGAGATGAGATCCTGGCGGAGCTTAAACCGGACATCGAACGCCTCTTATACGCAAATGTATTTGATTTTGCTGAGGCGTGCAGGTATCTAAAAGTTTCGGATTCGACGTTACGGCGCATGGTCAAAGACGGCGAGATTCCTTTCATTCGAAACCGAACGTTAATTCACTTTCGCCAGATTGCACTAGATAAATGGTTGGAAGATAAGGAACAGTGTACTGGAATGTTGTAACAACGTACTGTAAAGAATCGCTATGAATTTTAAGTAGTAAAAATCCTCACTATTTGTTCAATAGTGCTTCCTTGGACAATTGAATGTGAACAGAGGAAGAAAGGAACTACGAATCGTGACCAAACAATCTAAAGAAATCATGGACTACTGCGCTGATCCAAAGTGTCAGGCAGCCATATACTTCGGTCAGAAGGTAGTGAAGCGGGGCAAAGAATGGTTCTGTTGTTACTCCTGTCTGTGCAACTCTATTGGAGCCGTAACGATAGTCGCGAAAGGAGATGAATAACTTGCCATTACAAACATCCCGGCACTATGCCAGCGTGTGCGCCTTTTACTTGGACTGCGAAGCGCGGGCACGTCGTAAAAGACGTTTTAGCAATATTAAGCATTACCGTAAGCAGTACAAAAAGTACCGTGGCCTTCTGTACAAAGCGGTATACGAAAAGAACCCAACAGGGGTAGGAGCCTGTTAGGTTCAGCAACAAAAAAATTGATTGGCCTCATTATAACATGGGGCCGGAAGGATGGACAAATGAAAAATACAGGAATAGTTCGTAACCTTGATTCGCTCGGTCGTATTGTGATCCCTATGGAGCTGCGTAAGACGCTGAAAATGGACGAGCATCAGCCTATCGAAATCTTTGTGAATGATTCTCAAATCATTCTTCAAAAGTATGCCCCTGGTTGTTCTCTCTGTGGCTTTACAGATAGAAAGCTTGTCCAACTCTATCCGGACAAGCTGGTATGTATCGGTTGTGTGGATCTTATCACGAGTAATCAGGACCACTTCCATAACTCTGCTTTGCCAGCAACAGATTTCGGACTTTAATTTCAGGATAGTAGATGACGTCCAACTATAACCCCCACCTGGGGGAACGGGATGCGGTCATTCAGAAGAATATGGGGCTAGTTTATTCTATCGCTAATAAATTCAGATCGAGTGTAAATCAGAGTATTGGCTTTGATGATTTGGTTTCTGAGGGCACAATGGGGCTGCTTAAAGCTTTTGAATCTTATAATCCCTCTAAGGTAGAGGGAGGAATTAAATTTTCTACGTATGCTTACCGCCTGATTAAATGGAGTATTATGCAGTTCATTCGCAATAAAGGAAGCTGCGTTAAGGTTCCTCCTTCTATTCTAAATACGATTAGCGCGTTGAACAAATTGAACCTTGTTGATACTTCCCTAGAACTAATATCTGAGCAGACTGGTTGCACGATAGCACACGCCAATAGGGTAACTCAACATGTCAATAGCTTCGGTGTGACTTCCTTGGATCAGCCTATAGGTGATAGTGATGAATCGACTTCACGAATTGATATGTTGGCAAGCGAAGCCGACTTTACCACTGTAAATGTGGAAGAATTCATTAATTCATTTGATAGTCGTGAACAGCTTTTAATTCGTCGGCGCATGGATGGCGCGACACTTCAAACCATCGCTACTGAAATTGGTATATCGAAACCCTATGCTTCTCAGCTCATGACTCGGATCGGTGAGCGTTTAAAAAAATACATGGAAAAGGGTGAGGGTGTGGCTGTATCAAGAAATGATGTTCGTCTGTCCATATTGGATGGTGTTGAGTGGTTCAGCAATATAGCTACCAGTAGTCCTTCTATTGGGATTAATAGTGCTGGTTTTTCAATAAATGGTCCCGCAGCAAAGGTGATGGGACTTTCTGCCGGAGATTATGTGCAGGTCGGTTTCAATGATAAAAAGGCTCTTCTCATTTTTAAGAAAGCAAAGTCGGGTATTCTGCTCTCCAAGACCGTTGGGAAAAGCGGCAGCATTAGTGTAAATCGTAAGCGCTTGGGATTTTGGTTAGAAAGTAAAGACATTGTTCACAAGCGATACGAGCCGCAAGTAGTTGAAGGTGAAGGGATCTATTACATCCAACTGGAACGGACCAAAAAATGAGGGACCCCTATTTTGACGATATTCCTTGGGAGTTTGTCACTGACGATTCCGGTACCGTAGTCGGTACTGTATATACGTTACTTTCAAGTCCTGATCCAAGGAGGGTTAAGCCGACATGGAACACTGGTTCTACATTACACCAGACGAATATGAAGAAGCTGCAAAAATCGGAATAAAGCCTGCCATGCTGGACCGTCGTGTACGGGAACAGGGTTGGCCGAAGGATCGGGCCATGACCACACCACCAAGAAAGCTTACGGATCGGAAGAGCTGGAAAGCTGAAGCTGAACGAAATGGGATTAGCTACGACACTTTCATGTCCCGTGTGAACCGGGGCTGGTCAATGGAGAAAGCAGCCACTAAGCCATTACCAACAGCGGAAGAAAGACGGCAACAGGCGTTACATGCGTCTGAACAAATTCGAGTATATCCCAAAACATATGTCCAACTTGCAGAGAAAAATGACATTCCTTATCCTACTTTCTTTCATCGGGTTAAATACTGCGGTTGGGATATGGAGCGGGCCGCAACGGAGCCATTATGGACAAGAGAGCAGATAGGCCGACTTGGGGCTCAGAGACTGCGTGAGCGTGAGGGCGATTGGGCAGCGCAAATTTTCGGGAAGCAGGGGAGCAGATGAGTAGAAAATTGATTGTCTCTAAATCACAGGCCGAAGCACTTGCTGCAATCATTTCTAACCAAGAGCAATTTGAAGCTATACAAGCTCATATGAGGACAGACGGATTAGGCTGGTCTCGGCTTGATCGGGCCGCTCTTAACGGTATGAATATTGAAAACCTTATTGGTGCCTTAGTGTTCGGTTACGAAGTTGAAAAGACACCTGAAGAAAAACTGCTTTACATGTATGAAAATCCTCTGATCAGGTACGCTGCTACAAATTCACTTACAACTGCGGCATACAAGCAGGGGATTGCGGACGCACTTAATGCAGTCGGCAAAGTAATTGAAGGAATTAATGCCATAACAGCAATCCCAGCCAAATGGAATTGATGTTATGGCATAGCTGAAAAAAATCAGTATAAAGCCATTCCTTACCTTTACAACAAAATAAACCATTTATACACATTAGGAGGACTTATATTATGCAAAATCTTATTCCGATTCAAATTACACTTCAAGCTGCTAATGCTTCCGACATCAAACATCTGGTGCATGATCTAGCTGGCACCATGTCTGGCCTGCCGAATACGGCTGTCCCTGCTGAGACAACGGTATCTACGGTTCAGCCTGCAACGCCATTCCAGCAATCGGCTCCAACTGCTGTACCAACAGCACCACCTACTCAGCAACAGCCCTACGACCAGCAACCGCATTATGGCCATCAGCCACAATACGGACAAGTACCAACACAACAACCGCCAACCGTGCCTATGGGTACCGTTCCTACATCAACGCCAGCTTATACTTTGGATCAACTAGGCGTAGCTGCACAGCCCGTCATGGACGCTGGAAAAGGTCCTGAGCTGGTCGGATGGCTTCAGCAACACGGGGCAGGAGGCCTTACTCAGCTTAACCCTAGCCTTTACGGGGAGTTTGCCACATTCCTGCGTAGCCTTGGGGGCCGTGTCTAATGACAGAGATTGCACATGCACAGAGGGCTCATGCCCTGCTGTCTGCCAGCGGGGCCCACCGTTGGTTGCACTGCACACCAAGCGCCAAGCTTGAGGCTACACTGCCCGATACCACAAGTGCAGCCGCTAGAATTGGCACGCTTGCTCATGAGATTGCGGAGCTGAAGCTACAAAAGGTGTTCAGTGGGTTACCAACACGGAAATACAACGCCGAACTGAAGAAGATGCAGAAGCATGAGCTGTATGAGTCGATTATGGATGAGCACACGAATGCCTATGTGGAGTACATCCAGTCAATTGTGCATGCATTCCCTTCCCCGCCCTTCGTGGCCATCGAGCGGAAGGTGGATCTGACGGACTTTGTCCCTGAAAGCTTTGGAACTTCGGACTGTATCATTATCGGCAGCGGAAAGCTGCATGTCATCGACTACAAGAACGGCCAGGGCGTGCCCGTTCCGGCTTTTGATAATCCACAAATGAAACTGTACGCGCTGGGTGCGCTCAAAGCATTTAGCTTGCTGTTCCCGATCCAAGAGGTACACGTTGCTATTGTGCAGCCGAAAGTGTGGGATCAGCCTTCGGAGTGGTCACTGCCTGTAGCGGATCTGCTGGCCTGGGGAGAGTCTATCAAGCCTATAGCGCAGGCAGCTTTTAGCGGTGAGGGTGAATATGCTCCAGGTGATCACTGCGGATTCTGCCGGGCAAAAGGAACTTGCAGAGCGCGCGTTGAGAAGTTGCTCGAAGCTGGGAGTAAAGCTCCGATGAAACCGCCATTGATTAGTTGGGAGGAAGCAGGGGAGGTACTCAGGAAAGCCGAGGGAATTGTGAGCTGGTATTCCGAACTCAAGAAACTGGCTCTGGCTGAAGCTCTAAAAGGCGGAAGTGTACCTGGCTGGAAGGCCGTAGAGGGCAGAGGCCGCCGTGACTATACGGATCTTGATGCGGCATTTGCCTATCTGAAGGAGAAGGGCATTGATGAAGCTATCCTGTACGAGCGACGACCACTGACGCCACCTCAATTGGAGAATGCTTTGACGAAAAAGGTTTACAAGGAACTGCTTGCCGAGTCAGGACACGTCATTACACGATCAGGCGCACCGACACTGGCTACCGAATCAGACAAGCGCCCAGCGGTCACGAATCAAGTGAAACCCGAAGACGTGTTCGGCAAGGAGGATTGATCCGTGAGTGATTTATTAGCGGATATGCTTGACGATCTGCTCTCAAAATGGGAGCCCGAGGATTATTCTGAACAATTTAATCAAAGGGGATATGACTATATGACAACCGAAACAGCAGTAACTACAGGTGAAGTAAGACTGAGCTTTGTGAATTTGTTTACGCCGCGTGCGAACCAGCCGGGGCAGGAGCCTAAATACAGCACGACTATTCTTATTCCAAAATCAGATGTAGCCACAATGCAACGAATCAATGCAGCAATTGAAGCGGCTACACAGAAGGGTGTGGCCGGGGTATGGGCCGGTGCTCGACCAGCGCAGCCGCGAACACCCATTCATGATGGTGATGGAGCGCGTCCTAACGGCGAGGCCTTTGGCCCGGAATGCCGTGGTCATTGGGTACTTACGGCCAGTAGTAAGCAACAACAGGCTGTGGTGGCTGCGGACATGAGCCCGATCATTGACCAAACTCGTGTATATTCTGGTGTCTATGGCCGCGTGAACATCAACTTCTTCGCCTACAGCAATAGCGGTAATAAGGGAATTGGTGCAGGTCTTGGGCCTGTTCAGATTTTGCGTGACGGTGATCCACTGGGCGGCAGAATCTCCGCAGAACAAGCCTTTGGTGGCAATGGAGGGGGCGTAGGATTTGCCCCTGCTCCTGCACCTCAAGGCTGGGAACAGGCTGCCCCACCACAACAAGGTTATGGCCAGCAACCCCAAGCTCCGCAGCAAGGTTATGGACAAGCACAGCAACCGTATGGACAAGCACCCCAGCAGCCTCAGTATGGGCAGCAGCCGCAACAAGGCTATCAACAACCTCCAGCGCAACCGCCGCAGCAAAATATTGACCCGATCACAGGCAAGCCTCTTGGTGGCAGTGTGTGGGGGATTTGATCCAGCATAGGGGCTCTTCGGAGCCCCTTATCTTTACCCGAAAGGAGAAGCTATGCGGCATCTATCTATAGATATCGAGACCTACAGCAGCGTGAACATTAAGAAAGCAGGGCTGTACAAGTATGTTCAATCCCCGGATTTTCAAATTCTTCTGTTCGCCTACTCATGGGACGGTGTGCCCGTCCAAATTGTTGATCTGGCCCAAGGAGAATCGTTGCCAATGGAAGTTATTCACGGCTTGTATGATCCTCAGGTCATCAAGCACGCATACAACGCCGCTTTCGAATGGTACTGCATCAATAGCGTAATGCAATCACCAATCGAGCAATGGCGCTGTACTCAGATCCATGGCCTGTATTGTGGCTTCCCTGCTGGGCTTGGCAAAGTGGGCGAGGCGTTAGGGCTGCCCCAAGATAAGAAGAAAATGGGTGTAGGTGGTGCTTTGATTCGAACGTTCTGTGTCCCAACGAAGCCGTCTAAATCAAATGGAGGACGTACCCGGACGCTGCCGCACCATGAGCCGGAGAAGTGGCAACTGTTCAAAGATTACTGCGTGGGTGATGTTGTAGCAGAAATGGAAATCCTTCGTAGACTATCCGTATTCCCTGTGCCGGATCAAGAGTGGCAGCTTTGGCAGCTTGACCAGCGCATCAACGTTCGCGGTATCGCTTGTGATCGTGAGCTTGTTGAGGGGGCCCTGGCTGTAGATAGCCAGATTACTGCGGCGTTGATGCAAGAAGCCATACAGCTCAGTGGGCTAGACAATCCGAAGTCTGTACAGCAACTCAAAAAATGGCTGTCGGAAGAGATCGGGGAGGAAATCGAGGACCTGCGCAAAGACACCGTTTCGGGCTTGATAAAGGAAGTAGAGGAAGGCAGGGCCAAGCGTGTGCTTCAGATTCGCCGGGAACTCAGTAAGACAAGCGTTAAGAAGTACCAGGCTATGCAGACAGTAGCCTGTGAGGATAACCGAGTGCGTGGGCTGCTTCAGTTCTACGGAGCGAATCGGACAGGGCGCTGGGCAGGCCGACTGGTCCAGGTGCATAACCTGACCAAGAACAAAATGGCTCTGGAGCTACTGAAGTTTGCAAGGCAGCTTGTCCGCGAGAAGCGGGTGGACATGCTCAAGTTTATGTACGGTAATGTGCCGGATACTCTCTCGCAGCTTATCCGAACCGCTTTTATCGCTCCAAGCGGGAAAATGCTTCATGTAGCGGACTTTAGCGCAATTGAGGCCCGAGTTATTGCCTGGCTGGCAGGCGAGCAGTGGAGGCAAGACGTGTTTGCCACGCATGGCAAGATATATGAAGCTTCAGCATCGGCTATGTTCGGTGTGCCGCTGGAAGACGTGAGCGGTGATCTGAGGCAAAAGGGCAAGGTGTCCGAGTTGGCGCTAGGGTATCAAGGCGCAGCTGGTGCCTTAATCAGCATGGGGGCTTTGGATATGGGCCTGAAAGAGTCAGAACTTCCGGAGATCGTGACTCGCTGGCGTAATGCAAATCGCCGGATTGTGGACCTTTGGTACAGTTTCGAACGGGCGGCAATTGAGGTCATGGAGACCGGACAGCCTGTGGGTGTTCGCGGCGTCATCTTCGCACGTGAGAGCCATCACGCTAACGGCTTGGACTTTTTCACGATCCAGCTACCGAGTGGTCGTAAGCTCTACTACGTAGCGCCGCGCTTGGCTCAAAACGACTTCGGCAAGCAGGCCCTGCATTACATGGGGCCGGACCAGAAAACAGGTAAATGGACGCTAATCAGTACCTATGGCGGGAAACTGGTGGAGAACGTTGTCCAGGCCATAGCGCGGGACTGCCTGGCGGTGGCTTTGGTGAAAGTTGAGTATGCCGGGTATGAAACTGTGCTGCATGTGCATGACGAAATCGGGATCGAGTCGGACCGGACGGAGGATCTGGAGAACGTACTGGCTTTGATGGCTGAGCCTGTGTCGTGGGCTCCGGGCCTTTCTTTGAAAGCAGCTGGGTTCACCACAGAATTCTATATGAAGGATTAGAGGTGGGCGTTGTGAAAGAGACTCAGCTCGTTGCTGCGACCTTAATAACGCTGTTGAAGAAAGAGGGCTTCACGATACAGCGCTATGACAGTGTGACGACCAGCAGCATTTATCTGAAGCTAGATTACGGTGTCTGCCATAGCATCCGAATCGGAGACCACAAAGGTAAACGGCAGTACAAATACCGCTATAACGTGGATATTGGCCGGAAGCAGATTAACCGACACAAGACTGCCGAGGGGTGGCCGCGCTGGTACTATCCAGAAACTGAACTGCGTGCGCTAGTTCGGGACATAGGCCGTGAGCGTCAACAGCATCAGAAATATGGCACTGAAAACTATTGGGCCTTGCTGGCGCAGCGTAAATTTGAAAACAGTGGCGCAAAGGGCTTCTGGAGAAACGCCTATCTTGTGAATGAGGCTAATATGGAGGGAATAGACGTGGACTATGAAATAAACCAAAAAGCGCGAGACGCGCTGAACCGACTTACTAGCTTGCCGGGTATGCAGGCTATCAAGGAGCAAGTAGATGAAATGGTCCACTTCTCGCGGATAGCCGCGCTACGGAAAAAGCACAGGTTGAAAACTCAAATTCAATCTAATCATATGATTTTCACAGGGAATCCGGGAACGGGTAAGACGACAGCTGCTCGTTTGATCGGCGAAGCCTTTGCAGAAATCGGTTTGCTTAAGCGCCAATCTGATGAAATTCCTTTCGTGGAGATTAATCAGTCTACTATTGTGGACTCGCTGGTTGGTGCTTCTGAAAAGAAGGTAGCTTCAAAATTCAAGGCGGCTCAAGGTGGCGTGCTGTTTATCGACGAAGCGTACGCCTTCATCGGAAAGTCAGAACACCGATCCGATGAAAAGGTTATAGCTACAATGGTGCAACACATTGAGGATATGCGTGATGAGGTGGTTGTTATTGCAGCTGGTTATCCAAAGAACATGCAGGAGTTTCTGTCTTTCAACCCTGGTTTGGCCTCTCGCTTTCCTACAACGATTCATTTTCCTGATTATGCTGTTCCTGAACTTGTCCGGATAGCGCAGCAGATGTTACTGGATCAGCAATATCAAGCCGGGGCTGATTACTTGGATGCTTTGGCAAGCGCGATGTGGGTCGAGAAGAGTAAGCCGAATTTTGGGAATGCTCGTACAGTACGGAACCACGTAGAGCGATCTATCCGCAAGCAAGCTATGCGAGTTTCGCAGCTTCCTAACCCTTCACGGAAGGATCTGGCTACGCTGACCGCGAGAGACCTGATTCACTCCGCGGACGGGCTCCGGGACGCCGAACAAGAGGCACTACAACGAATAATTAAAGATGCTCAATGGAGATTATTTGAATTGGATTTAAAGACGATTACCCATACCAACAAAGTGGGAGAGTAGATCAGGAGGCAAGCGTCATGCAATTTGACAGACAACTAACGATATCAAGCGCCGGCAATCGAGACAGCACGAACTGGCAGCCGCAGGTGATTTACTGGTCTGAACTGGTAGAGCGCTTACGGACGGCGGTTCGAGGGACGGAGACGCTGGCAGAGTACCTTCAGATGCCGAAGTCTAAACAGGATCAATTGAAAGATGTTGGGGGCTTTGTCGGGGGTCATCTGTCAGGCGGTCGCCGGAAGGCAAATGCTGTAACGGGCCGTGATGTGCTGACGCTTGATCTCGATAATATCCCTGCCGGTGGTACATCGGACATTTTGCGCCGTGTGGAAGCGCTAGGCTGTGCCTATGCAGTCTACTCCACACGGAAGCATGAAGAGGCCAAGCCACGGCTACGGGTCGTGGTTCCGCTGGACCGGACGGCCACGGCTGATGAATACGAGCCTCTTGCCCGGAAGTTGGCTGAGATTATCGGCATTTCATTCTGTGACCCTACCACGTTTCAAGCGAACCGGCTTATGTACTGGCCAAGCTGTAGTTCTGACAGCCAGTACGTGAACACCTACGGGGACAAACCCTTTCTGTCAGCGGATGGCACGCTGGGTATGTATGCAGACTGGCGAAATGTATCTTCCTGGCCGCAGGTGCCTGGCACGAATCAAACCCATGTCCGCCTGGCTGCCAAGCAGGGGGACCCTACCGATAAGCCTGGCATCGTGGGTGCATTTTGCCGGATCTACGATGTGCCGGCAGCCATTGAAGCCTTCTTACCGGGGATTTATATTCCGGTGGATGACGGCAGCGGACGACTAACCTATATAGGTGGCTCCACGACAGGAGGTGCCATCGTTTATGATGACGGTCAATTCTTGTATAGCCATCATGCTACAGACCCTACAGGTGGACGGCTGGTGAATGCCTTCGACCTGGTCCGGCTGCACAAGTTTGGCGATCAGGACGACGAAGCGAAGCCTGGAACGCCGACGAATAAGCTTCCAAGCTATACGGCCATGACGGATTTTGCTATGCGTCAGGATGCTGTGGGCTCATTGCTCATGCAGGAGCGGCACCAGAAAGCGGCTGCTGCTTTCACTGAAACGCCTTTAGCGCCTGATGGTGATGTGGATTGGATGAAGCGCTTGGAGTTCAACAGTAACGGCGTGTACCTGAAGACCGTCGATAACGTACTGATCGTACTGGAACATGACCCAGCACTGAAGGATAAGATTGCTTTTGATGAATTTGCTAATAGGGGGTTGGTGCTTGGGGCACTCCCTTGGGATTCGAGACAAGAGCGGCGCCCGTGGGCCAGTTCCGATGATGCGGGGATTTATCACTACGTTGAAAAGGTGTATGGCATTGCGGTAGACGCCAAAATTAATAACGCCCTGACCTTGATCAGCCATAAGCGCAGATTCAACGATGTAAGGCGATACTTGGAAGGCTTGTCTTGGGACGGTGTATCCCGGCTGGATACGCTTTTTACGGACTATCTGGGCGCAGAAGACAGCGTCTATACACGGGCAGTCTCGCGAAAATCCTTCACGGCTGCCGTAGCTAGAGCTATGGTGCCAGGCATCAAATGGGACTATATGCCAATTTTGGCCGGGCCGCAGGGTCTTGGAAAATCCACTTTTTTACGTCTAATGGGCAAGGACTGGTATTCCGACAGCTTGACCACCTTCGAGGGCAAGGACGCCATGGAGCTAATCCAGGGCATTTGGCTCAATGAAGTTGGGGAGCTGACGGGTATGAGTAAGTCGGAGAGCAACGCCGTGAAGCAGTTTCTTAGCCGAACGGAGGACATCTACCGGGAAGCCTACGGTAAACGTACAATGCCTTATCCGCGTCGATGCGTATTCTTCGGGACCACCAATGATAGCGAGTTCCTTAGGGATCGGACAGGAAATCGGCGCTTCTGGCCTATTGATGTAGGCGTGCTGAAACCTGTGAAGAGCGTGTTTCATGATCTGGAGGGTGAAGTAGATCAGATATACGCTGAAGCCTTCGTGCGCTGGCAACTGGGAGAGCCGCTATATTTATCGGGCGATGTTGAGGATATGGCAAAGCTGCACCAGGAGGCGCACAGAGAGAGCAACGCTAAAGAAGGATTCATCCAGGCTTTTGTAGATCGGCCTGTGCCCGAGGATTGGCTGAAGCGTGATATACCAACGAGACTTATTTACTGGTCCGGCGAGTTCGGGAAGCCCCATGAAGGCGAGGGAGGCCCCCGAGACCGCATATGTGCCGCAGAGGTTTGGTGTGAGTGCTTCCGATCGGACATTAAGTTTATGAAGCAAGCCGACACAAGAGAAATTAACGGGATACTATCAGGCATGGCTGGTTGGGAAGAGTATCGAGGGCGGTTCGGCCCATACGAGACCCAGCGAGGATTCCGCCGAAAAGTGTGATGACATGTTGACACTTAAATTGTTGACACCTAACCAACTGTCAACAACGCATGCGTGACAGATTTTCAAGTGTCAACATGACTGTCAACATGACTGTCAACAACCAAAACCTTTGCTATATATACATTTATTATACTTTGTTGACACTGTTGACAGTTATCTAGTTAAAGATAAAAAACAAATAGATTATAGAGATTATAGAAAATATATAACGCCTGGCGCACCTGATTTATAAAAAGTTACGCACGTACAGGTGCGCGCATATATCACACACAAGGAGTGCTGTCAAGTGCTTGAGAGTAAAATTGAAGCTTATCTACGCCAGAGGGTTAAAGACCTCGGAGGCATTGCCTATAAATTCACGTCACCGGGTAATTCAGGGGTGCCTGACAGATTGGTGCTACTACCTGGAAATCGAACAGTGTTTGTGGAGCTGAAGGCTCCAGGGAAAAAAACCACGAAGTTACAACTGGCTCAACACCGACGGATACAAGCGCTTGGGCATGACGTCCGAGTGATCGACAGCAGAGAGCAGGTGGATGCATGGCTACAGGAACTTTGATAGAGCGTAAGCGCTTTGTGCCCCATGATTATCAGAGGTACTGCATAAACAGAGTTCTGACGGATGACGCCCTTGGTCTTCTGCTGGATCTAGGGCTAGGGAAGACAGTAATAACCCTGACAGCCGTTAATGACCTAAAGTACAACCGGTTCACTGTCAGTAGGACGTTAGTCATCGCCCCGAAGAAAGTAGCTGAAGCTACATGGGGCAACGAGGCAGCCAAGTGGGAGCACTTAAAGCATCTGCGGATTATCACAGTGCTTGGGACAGCGCAGCAGCGAATTAGGGCGCTGAACACGCCCGGGGATATATGGGTCATCAACCGGGACAATGCAGCTTGGCTGGTGGATTATTACCGGAATGCCTGGCCGTTTGACATGGTGGTGCTGGATGAACTGTCGAGCTTCAAGAATCATCAAGCCAAGCGGTTCAAAGTGCTATCTTGGGTGAGACCCCATATCAAACGGATCGTCGGACTGACAGGAACACCGGCACCGAATGGACTGCTTGATCTTTGGGCTCAGATGTTTCTGCTGGATCGGGGGCAGCGGCTGGAAAAAAACATTACCGGATACCGTACGAAGTATTTCGAGAGGAACTATAACGGCCATGGATACACAGCCAAGCCTGGAGCCGATGACGTGATTCAGCGTAAGATTGCCGATCTATGCATCAGCATGAAGGCTGAGGATTATCTGGAATTACCTGATTGCGTGACCAACGTCATTCCCGTAGTGCTGGATGCCAAAGCGACCAAGCAATACAAGCAGATGGAAAAGGAGCTGCTGCTGGAGATCGAAGGGGCAGAGATTACAGCAACCAGTGCAGCCGTGCTATCAGGTAAGCTGCTACAGCTTTGCAATGGAGCCCTGTACGACGAAGCCCGTCAGGTACATGAGATTCATGACAACAAGATCGAAGCGTTCATGGAGTTGGTCGAACAGCTTAACGGAAAAGCAGCTTTGGTATTCTATAACTTCCAGCATGACCGTAATCGGATTCTGAAGGCATTGAGCAAGACCAGCCTGCGAGTCCGGGAGCTGAAGACGCCACAGGATCAACTGGACTGGAATGCAGGTAAGGTAGATATTTTGTTAGCGCACCCAGCCAGCGCAGCTTATGGGCTTAACCTGCAGGATGGGGGGAATCATGTTGTGTGGTTTGGATTGAACTGGAGTCTGGAGCTGTATCAGCAAGCGAATGGTCGTCTGCATCGCCAGGGCCAGAAACAGAAAGTCATCCTGCATCATTTGGTCGTGCAGGGGGGAGCTGACGAGGACGTCATGGCTGCGCTTGAGGGTAAAGCGGCTACACAGGACAAGTTACTGGAGGCGCTAAAAGCCAGAATTGAGAGGGTGAAAGGTTCATGAATAAACAGGAGATTGCACGTATTGCTGCTGAGACTGCACTAGAATTTTATAAAAAGGAGCAGGAACGGCAAAATAAACTTAAAAGAGATCGACGGCTGAGAAACACGAAGATGCTACTTCGCAATTATCGCAAATTTAAAATCCATTGTGGTTCTAATGTGCAAGAGCTTGAAGAGTTAAAGGACCCTGACTCTTTCGAGTATCTGGACACCGATGATCTGGCAATCGAAGCGATTATAAAAAATAAAGAGCGTACAGCAGCTATGGTGAGGTACATTGACCGGATGCTTGAAATCTATCAGATCCTGTCTGAAAAATCGAAGCCGGAAGATCTGAGACGATTCAAAATCATTTATGATTTATACATTGCAGACGATGAAAAAAACGTTGAAGAGCTTAGTGAATGTCACAAAATCAATAAAAGATCAATCTATCGGGACATTAACAAAGCCTGCGAAGCCTTATCCAGCTTGCTTTTTGGGGTGGATGGGATGAGATTGATCAGTTAAATAGTGTGTCACTAATTGACCATTTACGGAGTCATTTTGAAAATGCTAATATGGTAGTGTGCAAAAATTATAAATCGAGCTAATTATAAGGAGTCCTTCATTGTGAAGGGCTCTTTTTACGTTTCAATTTCGCTGAAAACGGGAAGACAAGAATCAAGGAGGGATAATCATGAGCCAAAGCACAAAGAACCTGAGCAAAGAGCTGTCCAAGCGTGAGGGTGTAGAGACGATTACCGTGGAGCCGTACCAGGAGATCAGAATCACAGTAGGCCAGCAAGAGAAGCTGTTCACTGGCCCAGCCGTGATCTTAGTCAATCAAGACTAGAGCTTGCGGTAGCTGTAGCCGCCCTTTTTGATATGAGCGTCGAAATACTTCCCATGCGAGCCTGCGGATAGGAGTCCAGTGTATTCGCTTTGTGGTACATTGGCATAAGCATATTCGCCGCCGTGGTTGAATCTGACGTAGAGCGTAGATGTGTTTTCATCATAGGCTACAGCGTCAAGATTCGAAGATGTTACAGGTACCCAGTTCACATAAACACATCCTTTCAGGGAGTGAGAGTTGATTGCGTTTTTAAGGGCGATACTCGGTCTCGTGACATTTTGGACACGGTGGAAGCGTGTCTGTGTGGTCATCGAGAGTTACACTAGTTCTGCAATTGGTACAGGTGTAAGTACCCTTGCCTGGTTTTTCTCCTGTTGTAGACATACTAAACACCTCCTTTCATCCTAGTTCTTTCGACACTGAAAGAGGAAATTCCTTCCTATGTGTCGAATTATTGTGTCGAAAGGAGGTGTTTGCTATGGTGAAGACGAAAGCTTTCTCACAGTACACGGAAAAAAAACTAGAAGAACAACTTAATGCATTTATCCGTAACATTCCTAGAAAAGCATTAATTGATGTTAAGTTTAGCACATCTGGTACCAACGATTCCGATTCTGGAGAGCTGTTTAATGCGTTAGTGATTTACGAAGATTAGACTAAAATTACCATCAGCATCCTTTGGGGTGCTTTTTCTATTGCACAGGTGTAGGGAAGCTTGGTCGTTCCCGCTGCCCTTGGAAGGCAGAGACCGCAGGTTCGAATCCTGCCACCTGTATTACATTGCAGAGAGCGGTGCCTAGGTGCTGCTCTTTTTGCTATGTACAAAAATAATGAAAAGGACGTGACGTATTGAGTTATGCATATTTGGACAAAGAGGGCATCTTGCATTTGCATCCAGAAAAACGTATTGCTGCACAAAACGGCAAGTACGTGGAAACTAATCTGGAGTATGACGAAAGCGGCTTTCCGATCGTCGAGGAACAAGGAGTAATCTATTACGCCAATGAGGGTACAGCTTACGTCAAGGGTAACAAAGCCAAGGGACAGAGCATTGCGGTACCAAACGTACTTAAGCAGCTTGCTGACCAACTCAAATAGGGGGATGGGCATGGAATTAGTAAAGCTAAAAAATGGACTACTTACCGAAAAGTATACTACCGTACATCATGAAAAGGATTATCGATACAACGCGCCACACTATTTTGAAGTGCAAGATTTGAATGGAGAGGTAGTTGGTAGCGTTCATTTCCAAGAGGGGCCGATCAAAGAGGTTGGAGTAAACGGAGTAGCCAATGAAGATTTAATTGGCATGGTTCTTGCCCGTCTTGAAGGATTCCAAAACAGTGAGTATCGTAGTCGGGATAACGCAGTTGCAATCACAAAGTTGGAAGAAGCGCTTCTATGGCTTCGGAAACGGACATTGGAACGTGAAGCCCGAGGCGTGGAAGGAACACATACCGTTTAAATGTAAAAGGTCGGGTGCATAACGCACCTTGCCTTATTTGACACATATAGGATTATGGCGGTTCGATTCCGCTGTGTGTTGAAAAAAAATAACCCATCACTTGGACGGGTTATTCAGTGTATTTATAATTTGATCGACTTTTTCCTTAATGTCGGGGTGATTAGCTGCATATTCCGTGAAGGCTTCTTGCAATAGTGTGCGTTGATCCTTTTCAGTAACAAATGACCAGGTACGCAACAAGGTAGTGAACTCTTCCGGGAATCGGAAAGACAAAGCGGCATTTGCCAAATTGATTACCTCCTATTCTTGATAGCTTGCGTTAAAGCAACCAACGATAAAACCAAGCCGGCCAACGAGATGACAAGTGTGAGAGTTTCCATGCTGGTGCCTCCTTTGTTAAAAAATAATTTACAACAGAGTTTGAAGAGGGTAAGATAAGCATAAGATTAATAGGGAGCAGAGAAGGGGATTACTCCCCAACCCTGCTGTTGACTTGAGCCTTCTTACGGTGCAACGTAAGGGGCTTTTTACTTTACCCGGCGGTTATTCTTCTTAGCAGTTTGAAAATTAAGCCAAGCTGCTGCGAGGTTAACCAAGCCAGTCAGTAGAAGTACAATTGCTGTCCCCATAATCTTAGGTTCTCCTTTCCGGAGTGCTTACCGCACCCTCTGAATATATAATAACACGACTATGTATTGCTGTCAATACGTTATTGAGGTCACAGGAAAATTCTTCTGCGGCTTTTTAATTTGCATTGAAAGGAGCTGAATTGTGATGGCAGGAGGACGGAAAAGTAAATATCAAACCCACGTTGAACCCAAGCTCCTGCTTATTGAAGCATGGGCGCGTGACGGGATGATTCAGGAGGATATTGCCAAGAAACTTGGGGTGGCGATGTCCTCTTTTTCTGAGTATAAGAACAAGTACCCGGAATTAACGGAAGCCCTAAAAAGAGGGCAGGAAGTCGTTGACGTACAAGTGGAGAATTCGCTGCTTAAGAGGGCTATGGGTTATCGGTATGATGAGATAACAACGGAAGGCGGCGTTGAGACTAAGCGAGTCACGAAAGAGGTACAACCGGATGTGACTGCACAAATATTCTGGCTCAAGAATCGTAAACCCAAAGTGTGGCGCGATAAGCAAGATGTTGAACTGTCCGGCGAGGTGAAGCACGAATACAACCACAATTTACGCAATCTTGATCCAAAGGAGCTGGCAGACCTTGAGCGAATTATCGCAAAAACTACCGACTCTGGATGAGGTGAGAGCTGCCCGTGCATACACCGACTTTTCATACTTTATGGATTATGACAGCAATGGAATGGACAAGCCTGGTGCTCATTTGGATTTACTTGATGCCACTTTACAACGAGTTAGTACGGGTGAGTTGAAACGGGTCATTGTCACTATGCCGCCCCGGCATGGTAAATCGGAACGGGTGAGCAAGAAGTTCCCGGCATGGCATGTAGGGCGTAACCCAGATGATGAAATTATTGTTGCTTCATACAGTATTGATCTCTCCAGAGGGTTCAGCCGTATTGCCCGTGACACTCTAACAGCTAATCAAGGCGTTTTTGACCAGTGCCTTGATAAGAACAACCAGTCCAGTGAATCGTGGTCATTACAAGATCACAGGGGCGGTGTAACGGCTGCTGGTGTTGGTGGATCTATCACGGGTAAAGGTGCGAAGATAGCGATCATCGATGACCCGGTGAAAAATAGCGAAGAAGCCAATTCGGAAGTTATGCGTGAGAAGGTATGGGAGTGGTACCGATCTACACTGTACACCCGTCTTACTCCTGACGGTCGGATTATAGTGGTGATGACGCGCTGGCATGAGGATGATCTTGTAGGGCGGTTATTGAAAGAGGAACAAGACGCTATTAAGAACGGAACGCATAAAGGTGATCGCTGGACGGTTATCAACTTCCCAGCTGTTGCAGAGGAAGAGGATGTACTAGGTCGCAAGCCAGGTGAACCTTTATGGGCTGAATTTGGATTTGATTCTCATAGACTTGAGCAAATCAAGCATGATGTTGGTTCCTACGTGTTCAGTGCCTTGTATCAGCAGCGACCATCTGCTGCGGGAGGGACGATTTTTCAACGTAAACATTTCCGATATTTCCGATTTGAGCGGATTCACAATATAGAATACGTTGTTCTCTCGGATGGACGCCGTTTCGTAGGCAATGCTTGTTGGATGTTCCAGACCGTGGATACCGCGAACAGCGAAAAGACGATCAATGACTATTTTGCTGTTACCACCATCATGGTTACACCTGATCGGGATATATTAGTACGGGATGTGTATCGCACTCATATAGAGGGTCCGGAACAAAAAGGCTTGATGAAACAAATGGAGATGAGGTACAAACCCAAATTTCAGGCTATTGAGGACAAGACGTTTGGTACTAACCTGATTCAAGAATGCAAGCGTGATGGTATGACCATACTGCCTGTAAAAGTGGACAAGGATAAGGTTACTCGTTCCCTGCCTATCGCTGCTAGGTATGAGTTAGGGAAGGTATTCCACCGGGAGGATGGAGCGTGGCTCGATGATTTTGAAGCGGAGTTGCTTAGCTTCCCTAAGGGAAAACATGATGATCAGGTGGATACGATGTCAATGACCGGGGAACTGGTACACACTATAAGTAATCATCAGGAGTCGGCGTGGAGTGCTAATCCTGAATCAATCCCAGAGCGGGCTTCAAACTTTGATTCAGACGACGACGATGATGACGATCCAATAGCACAACACTTTTGGTAATTGCTTATACAGCGATTATGCAATACATGTGTACAAAAGACAAAGTTTTGTGAACAAGTCTGCAAGCTGAAACCCTTGGTGCATAAGGGTTTATTTGTTTTTGTGCCAAAACGATTTATGCATAGAGTATGCAATAAGCTAAAAACCCGCATAACTACAGGGTTTTGCTTTCAGGATGAGATGCCCAAATATACAGTCTTTATACATTGAGGGGTGAACAAATTGGAAATTGTATTCGGTGCGATGGGGATAGCGACCATCGTTTTTTTGTATCTGCGTATACGTGACCAAGACCGTACGATTAAGGATTTGGTTGATCGCCTATCTGCCCGTAATTATAGCGAATACGTGGCGACTAAAGGTTATGAAAAACGTCCACCAGACGATAAGCAGGCAAAGCGTCTTAGCTGGTACGATGACCCGATGGAGGATGACGAAGGATGAAGCTACTCGATAAGGTGAAAGGCATATTCAGCGGCGAGGATGTTGCAGACTCAACCAACCCGAATACGCCTGAACAGCAGCGGATCTGGGATACCGTCCATGAGGATTACCAGATATTCAAAGCTGCACGCCAGCCCGTGGAGTCGCATTGGCGCGAGGAACAGCGGTTTTACACGGGTGACCACTGGCACGGCCTGCGGACGGAGGCAACGTCCAAGCGTAGACCGAATGCGGTAGATAATATCGTGTTCTCGCAGATTGAGTCCATTGTAGGTAAGCTGGCAGGTTGGATGCCTTACCCTGATTTTTCTGCCCCTGAGCCGAGCGACGAGACCAAAGCGCGGGATCTAAACGACTTTATGCCCTATGAGCTGCGTAAAATCCAGTTCAAGCAGAAGCATATGCGTGCGGTGAGGCGTATGGTCATCCACGGGCCGCTGATTTATAAAACCATCTTTGACCCGACTGTCGAGGGTGGACGTGGCATGAATCGTTATACTGGCCGCAATGACATTCTGCCTGTTGACTTGGCTACGTTTTTTCCAGACCCACGTATCAATGATTTCATCTATCTGCAACAGATGTCGGCTGTCATAATTCATACTCGCCAGCCATTGGAATACTTCCGGAAGCGCTGGCCGGGGCAAGGGGCTAAGGTACAGCCGGATAACGGATCGTCTGACGTAGACATTTTTGTGGAGACACCGGAGAACAGCATCCACACCACGGATAAGACATCTGGCTTGATCGAGTATTGGTATCGCGGTCTGCCGAAGCTGGTCACGGATGAGGATAAGGAACTATTTTCGGAGCTTGCCGAAGAGATGCTTGCCCGTGATGCTGATCCGTCCGAGATGGTAGCCAAGGCAGCAGGCCAGATGGAGGGTGTGCACTGTATCTACATTTCCACGTCAGGTGTGATGCTGGAGCATAAGTCGTATGTGTACGATCATGGGCAATACCCGTTCACCGCCAGAACCCTGTACCCCGAAGAGGGCAGTGTCTGGGGTAAGGGGTTTGCTCGTGACATGATTAAGCCGCAGATCATCAAGAACAAGTATGCGGAAATCGCTGTCGAGACATCGGCCAAGATGGGTGGCTCAGCCATCGCGTATGAGGAAGGGGCAATTTCCAAGCCGCGAACATGGCAGGAGCAGCGCGGGCTTCCTGGCGCGATGCTGCCTGTTGCCCCCGGACGCCTGAATGATGTGAAGGAGTTGCAAGGTGTCAATGCTCCAGCAACTGTATTCAACGCCTTGAACTATTATGATGAGATGCTGCAAAAGATTCCGGGCCAGTTTGACAGCGCTAATGGGCAGGCCAGTAGCAATGTAACCAGCGGTGAACAAGCTAAAGCGCTCATGGCTGCTGCTGGCACACGCCTGAACACAGCATCCGACATGATCCAGGAGGCGCTGGAAGAGGTGTTTGCCCAATACGTGGAGCTGATTGTCCAGTTTTACACCACGGAGCGTATTGCCCGTGTGACTGGTCGTAAAGTTTCTATCAGCCGTGAGGCAATCGTTTCGCGTGTGCCGTCTGAGTTCCAGACGGGTAACATGGTTCCCGACCCAGTGACAGGAGAAGAATCGCCCGAAAAGTTGTCAGTCGAAGAAGAATTTACGCCTGA
This sequence comes from Paenibacillus sp. FSL R10-2782, assembly GCF_038592985.1. Classification (NCBI taxonomy): domain Bacteria; kingdom Bacillati; phylum Bacillota; class Bacilli; order Caryophanales; family Paenibacillaceae; genus Paenibacillus; species Paenibacillus sp. FSL R10-2782. The sequence goes on from NZ_CP151951.1 coordinate 1,633,068, forward strand.
GTTTGATATTTTGGTTAACATCAGTGTGGACAAGCCTCAGGACCGTGAATATTGGTTGCAGCTTGTATTCAATCTGATGAACATGCGCGACCCGATCACGCAGTTGCCTATGGTGGATGCAGAGGCTGTGCGATTCGTCATCCAGACAGGTCGTATGGAGTCAATGGATGTCATTAAACGCCGGATCGAAGAATCAGCAGGGACGCAACAGCAGTTTGCCCATGCTCAGCAGCAAGCACAGGAAGCGCAAGCCCAAGTGCAGCAGTTGAGCCAGCAGAATCAGGCTATGGGGCAACAGCTTCAGCAGTTTGGTGGAGAGCAAGCGCAGCGCGAGCAGCGTGACAGGGAGTTTGAGCAGGGGATGAAACAACAGAAGATGAATCTGGATGCTGCCAAGGTTGCCCATCAACTGATGCAGCCACAACGATCAGGCCAAGGGTGAGAATCCTTTGGCCTATTTATATTTCCGCCAGCCATAGCGGACAAGGAGGAATAACGACATGACTAACCCTAACGCCAGCCAAAGCGAAGAGGTTCAGCAACAGGAACAGATGAGCAATGATGATGAGGTTCGTGAGTATTACAAAGCCTTCGGCATTGATTTTCCTGAGAGCGGAGATCCCGAAGGAGACCCGGAATTGAGCTTAGAAGAACAGGATGATCCCGCCATAGATGATCCAGAAACCGAACCAGAGCATAAAGGTATTCCGGTCAAGTACAACGGGCAGGAAACAGTAGTACCGGATGATCAGGTCAGAGGCTATGTCGAAAAGGGCATGAACTATGACAAGATCAAAGACCGTAGCCAGCAGTATGAAGTGGCTCTAAATCGTCTTGCACGCCAGCAAGGATTCAAGGATCACGCAGAGCTGCTGGATAACTTGGATCGTATTGAGCAGGAGGCGGCACAGCAGAAGCTTAATGACTTCGAGCAGCAAAAGGCTGCGCTCCGTGAGGATGCCGAAAACGCTGGCATTGACCCGGATCTATTGGACAGATACCTAGACAATCATCCGTTACTACAACAGGCACAGGAAGCCGTACAACGCAGCCAGCAGGAGCAGGAGTACCGGAAGCAGGAAGAGCTTAATCAGCGTCAGCTTGCAGGTTGGCAGATGCTGTTTGACAAGTATCCCACGTTAGCTGACCAGGTAGACGCGGACACAGGTACCGCAGCTTGGATGACCCCTGACATGCACGTACGCCTGGAGCGAGGGTATGACCCTGTAGATGCCTATGAGCTTGTACACCGTGACGTGCTAGCTGCCCAGACACGGAAGCAGGCTGAGCAGACTGTCATTAAGGCGCAGCGGCTTAATAAGAGAGCTCAAGTGGAGACGAATCCAACTGGCAGCCTGGAGCCACAAGCACCAGAAGAATTGACGGCTGCATTTTCCCTATTCGGGATCGACCCGAAAAACGCGCAGAAATACGCGAAAAACTTCAACAAATAGGAGGATGTGCGATATGGCACGAGGATTTAAGTATGTATACAACGATTACGGCAAGGACCCGACTCGTATCACCAGCTTGCTCATGACTGATAACGAGGCTGGTCTGGAAGACGAGGCGATTAAGATTGCAGCAGGTAGAGTCACTAAGGCGGGCCCTACGGATGCCATTGCAGGCTTCCTGACTGCTAACGTAGCAGCAGGTGTCAATCAGCCGGTGGAATTTGTCTTGGCCCGTGAGGGTGACTGGTATGACGGCCCGTACACGGGGACAGCGGTGGCTGGATTTGTTGCGGGGGCTAATGAGGTAGCTCTGGCTGCTAGTGGACTTGCTGCGGATGCGGCAACCGTAGCTGGTGGAGCGCTAGCTGTTTTTGATATCAATGTGAACAAAAAGACGGCGCGGTTCAAGGTTAAGAACCGTCAACTGTCCTAATAGCGAAGGGGGATTTTACTTATGCAGACAGCATTGAGATGGGACCCGCGTGTCCTAGAACCGATCTTCAAAGAGTTGTACAAAATGGAGACGGCAAACAAGAAAGACTTTATTCCACTGCTTTACAACGTGACCAACTCCACGAAGGCTATGGAGTCTTACAACGGAGTTGGCGGTGAGGGTCTTATGGAAGAATGGGGCCACTCGAATAACCAGGTCTACTATGAGGACGTAGCCCAGCTCTGGCAGAAGATCATCAAAAACCGTAAGTTTTCGGATGGCCGTATTATTGATCGGGATTTCATCGACGATTTGCAGCTTACAGAGATCAAACGCCGGATTACATCCCTGGCTGATGCAGTATATAAGACCCGTCAGCTCCAAGCTGTAGAGTTCCTGAATAACGGCTTCGACGCCACGGGAGCGAACTGGCGCGGTCGCACAGAAAGCTATCTTGGCCCTGATGGTAAGCCGTTGTTTGCTGCGGACCATCCGTACAGTCCAACGAATAGCACGGACGTGCAAGGGAACTTGGGTAATAGCCCTCTGACTATTGATGCATGGGATGATACAGCCGTAGCCATGCAAGAGTGGAGAGACGATAAAGGCAATCCGATGGCGGTGATCCCTGATACGTTGATCGTAGCACCGTATAATGCGCGTGCAGCCTTCAAGATTGCTGGATTGCCGGATGCGGATTTGCCGAAGTATGAGCCAGGCAGCAATAACTTTGATGCCAACATGTATATGGGTAACATCAAAGTTATCGTCAATCCGTTTATTCATCCGTCCAAGCGAAAGAACTGGTATGCTGCCGACTCTGCTCGCCTGCGCCAGTTCAATATGTGGCAAGAACGTCGGAAGGTTGAAAATGGCACAATGACGGACTTCGACACAGAAGCTGCAAAGTACAAAGCTATTGGCCGTTGGGCTTACGGCTTCGTGAACTATTCCTTCATTTATGGTCATAAGGTGGACTAGGGGCTTCGGCCCCTTTTTGCTTGGGAGGTGCAATATGTATCGAGACGAGTTGGATGCGCTGAATGCCATCCATCAGGAGCAACAACGTACCAATGAGTTACTGGAGCGGCTGCTGGAGCAGAGACAACCTGTCCAAAAGCAGATAAGCCGCAAGCCAGAGAAGGTGAGTCGCGATGAAGGTAAGTGATGTCGTGGAGGAAATTATCGAGAAGTCACCGCATACGCTGTCTCCTGCGTCCATCTTGCGGAAGATCACACAGGTGCGAGATCGTCTGCTGCGGAATCTTGGTTCCGCGCAACAGCAGTCAGAGACGGTTTGTACGGCTATCGACTTGGTTAAGGGTCAGGTATCCTATACGCTGCCTTGTCCGCAGAGTGCTGTTACTGAGGTAACAATGCTGTGTGGTGACCAATATATCAGGCTGCCGTTAAGACAGTTTCATAATGCCTCTATAAAGCCGTACCACTATTTCCAAGCCGGGCAAATTGGCATCGTACCAACGCCAGATGCTGAAGTGTCGTATGGCATTAAGGTGTTTCATGCTCCTGTGTTGTACCCGTTACGGCTGGAGGACATGGGCAAGGATACAGGATTTGATCCAGATTACGACATGTTGCTTGTGTATGGGGTGCTTAAAGAGATCACAAACGGCAACGAGTCGCAGGAATATAACAGTAAATACGATCAACTTTATACGGAGTATCAGTCGGCCTCTAACGGGTATGAGCGGTATTCTGTCGATGAGAGGTGGTAACATGAGCAGATACCCCTGGAGGGATACAAGTAGTGATATAGCTGGCGGACAGCCGCCGCAATGGGAAACGCCGGGAGGCGCACAGGCGAAGGCTGACAAGGCGGAGGAAGAGTCCAAGAAGTATACGGATGAGAAGAACGCCGACTTCACTGCACACGTTCAGAATGTGGTTATCCATGTGACTCAATCCGATAAGGATAACTGGAATAGTAAGGCTTCTGGTGTTCACACCCATGCCAACGCAACGCCAACGACTCCAGGATTCGAGTCCGCAGCTGATAAGGCCAAACTGGATGGGATCGAAGCAGGGGCAAACAACTATGTGCATCCAGTTACGCATCCACCGTCTATTATTGTTCAAGATACATCTAATCGCTTCGTGACAGATGCAGAGAAAGCTGCGTGGGATGCCAAGGCGGAAACGACAACAGCATCACCAGCAGCTAGAGGGCTTATGTCTTCTGCGGACAAGAGTAAACTGGACGGTATTGAGTCAGGCGCGGAAGTCAATCAGAATGCTTTCGCTACGATTAAAGCACCAGGGCAGGGAGATGTAATTGCTGGCTCCAAGCAGGAGACAATTAACTTTGCAGGTGGTACCGGAATCACGGTCACAACTGATCCGGCAAGCAAGAAGGTTATGATCACGGCAACCGGGGAAGCTACACCTGGGCCGCACGCATCGTCTCATATCACAGGAGGCACAGACATTATCCCTGATGCTGTAACAGGTGCCGCGTCTGGCCTTATGAGTGGTGCGGATGCCAATTTTGTGCGCAATACTGGTGAAACCAAGACAGGAGCGCAATCTAAGGCTGACGCAGCCAAAGATAACGCTATTGCATCGTCGAAGGTTTATACTGATGCGGAAGTGCAAGCGTTAAGCACTACGATAGCCGAGAAGACACAGGATGCTTCTTTAACTAAAAAGGGTGTTGTCCAACTCTCCAAGGCTGTTAACGGGACACGGGATGATATAGCGGCTACAGAGAGTGCGGTAAGTTCTGCGTATGGCCTGGCAAATAGCGCATATCGCTATCGAGGCAATGCACCAGCAAATTGGAATGATGCCACGCTATCTGGTGGTTATAATGTGGCTCTTTCCGCATGGACAGGTTATTCGAACTATCCGTCCGGGGCTTACACGTATGGAAAGCTTATTGTGAACAGTGATTATGGTGCTCGTGTGCAAATGTATGTCTCTCACGACAGCCCGGGCCGCGTATACTTCCGTATTTCGTTCAATGATACCGACTGGAGAGAGTGGACGGAAATTTTCATGACTCGTGGTGGAGATATTACTGGTGCGTTTAACATCATATCCAATGGCGGTGGAAACTTAGCTTTAGTTGGTACAGATCATGTATATATGCGGTTCTATAGGTCTGGGTTGGCGAATGGTCGTAGCGGATATTTCGGTTACCAAGATAGTAGAGCAACTGCAATAACACTGCATAATGAGGTAGGAGATATTAAATTTACCACTTCTAGCGGCTCTACAGTAGTTAGCGATCTGGTAGAAATGTATAGAGGAGTAGGAAGCCCCGAGGGAGTGATCACTGCCCCTGTGGGTGCGCTTTATCGTAATAGAGTCGGAGGAGCTGGATCAACGCTCTACATTAAAGAGTCTGGATCAGGCAATACAGGATGGAGGGCTGTATAAATGATTAAAGATGTAGTGGTACTAGATGGCCAAGTAATTAATATTGGTCCATGGGATTACAAGCTTCTGTCTGTTATGGTATCGCCAGCCGAGCATGATGATGAGGGTAACGTAACAAAAGAGGCTGTTTACGAGGATCGGGTCACCAACCCATTACCAGAAGGAGCTGTTATTGAGCAGCAGGAAATTGAAGTTGCACCGGATGGCGGTCTGATTGTAAAGGGTTCTGCACAACCGACTGGTGATGAACTTCTTGGGCAGCAGCTTACGGAGTTGAAAATTCAGGCCATGCAGCAAACCCAACTTTTAGCGAGCATGGGCGCGGAGTTGGCAGCAACCAAACTGGAACTTATAAACCTGAAAGGAGCTGGAGGAAAATGACATTTTGGAGCCTTGCTTTTAAATGGAATTGGGTAACGGCAGAGAAATTAAAGGGTGCTGTAATTACAGAGACAAACCGTTTCGGGGAAATCACACCGGACGAATATAAGACCATCACAGGAATTGAATTCACATGAATCTAACGCAGATTATCGCCGAAGCGGATCTTCTTGTTCCTAATGAAGTTCCACAGGCTGATAAGGTTGTTTGGCTGAATGCGGTTAATCAGGACTTTTTCAATGTGGTTAAAATACCTAAGGTTGCACGGTTCGTATGTGTAGCCGCCCAGACTGATTATGTGCTACCGTCCGATGTGCGACAGAAGAATATTGACTCTGTTCTGGTCGGTATGTTCCAGTACCGAAGCTTTGACCGTGAGGACGTGACTCCAGCACAGAATGCATATTACTTTACGGATGCTACTCATACGTTGTCTCTCTACCCTGCCCCTTATACGGACTTGCAGGGCTTTTTGCGTTACCGACGAATTGCGACCAGCACCTTTACAACAGACAACTTGGGGATTCAGCCGGACGCACCGGAAGAATACCATTGGACATACATTCCGGCGCTGGCTGCGTATATCGCCAACAGCCAGGACGACAGCGTTAAAGCGGCTAACTATGAGGGGCAGTATAAAGCGGCGTGGAATGTAGCTGCTCAGAACCATCAGGCAGGTGTTGTAAAGTGAAACCTATTCAATATGACAGTCCGAATTATCAGCCTTTGCCGGGTATCCTTTCGCCCGTGTCTATCCGCGAGTTTCGCGGCTTGAACACTTATGATCCGTTGTCGATAGACGATCGGTTTTTAACAGACGTGCAGAACATGAGTACGGCAGACTATCCAGCCCTTACGACAAGACCAGGATATGCCGTCATTGGTCAAGCTGGCAATCGCGTGCTGGGGATGGGCGTATGGGAAGGGCGGGAGCTGCATGTCGTATGGAATGACGGTACGTGGAGACGCTGGAATGGGTCTGATTGGGCCACGCTTGCAAGCGGCCTGAACACATCTGCCGAATGGACGTTTACAAACTTTCAGGGCAATTTGTCGCGCGTGAACCTGATTGGATGCAATGGGGTGGATGCCATGCGGCGATATGACGGCGGCAGCGTGCAGAGCCTTGGTGGATCGTCACCTGCCAGTGGCAAGTACATTACCACCTATCAAAACCGTTTATGGTGTGCAGTAGGCAAGGAGCTGTGGGCTTCAAAGCTGGACAATCCAACTGTGTGGGATAGTTTCCTGACCGAAGAGGGTAGCTACCGTAGGCAAATGGAGTCTTCACGAGGCGAACAAATCAGTATGCTCACGGGTAGCCTGACCAAACTCACTATAGGAATGCCAAACAGCTTGCACGAGTTGTATGGTGGCTTGCCTTCCGACTTCAACACAAAGCTAATTACGGAGGACATGGGACCAGTTGCCAATAAAGCTACAGTGACTCAAGAGGGCTTCTTACGCTTCATGCATAAGACAGGCATATACGACTATGGCGGCGGAACGCTTCCAAGCAAAAGCTTCTCAGATATCATCGGTACTTACTTGGACGGTGTAACCGATCAAAGCGCGGCAGGGACAGATGGCACACGGATGCTTTTCAATATCCCAGGAGATAAGCTGCTGGTGTATGATCCACGTCCGGGCATTCAAGCCTGGAGTTTATGGCGTGGTATTCAAGCTGTCTATTTCATCCAGATGCAGAACAAGCTTTACGTGGGCGATGCGCAGGGCCGCGTACTACGGCTGGAGGGGCAAACGGATGCCGGGAATGCTATTGCATGGAGCGCCACAACAAAGCCATTTAACGGCGGTACAATTGCTCAGAAACAACGCTGGTACAAGCTTTGGGTGGTAGTAGAACTATCAGGAAATATGGATATATACGTTTCATCCTCCATATCCGGGAATGATTGGACATTGGTCAACTCTATTTCTGGTAGCGGTGCCCCTCAAGTTCGAAGAGTTATTATTCCTGTAGCAAAGTTCACGCGAGAGAACTGGATTCGTGTTAGGTTCTCTGGTTCTGGATGGGCACGAATCCATGAGTTCACAAGACAAGTACGGCAGTTGCCGCTTTATTAGGAGGTTTAGCATGGCGATATGGAGTGACAGTCCACGATTAAGTGGACCATCGGATACACAAGATTTAGGGCAGTTGTTGCTATACGTTAAAGACCTTGCCAACACTGTAGCGAAAATGGCAAAGGATTTGGAATTCATCATTAATGGTAACTTGGATGCCAATAACATTCGGGCAAATAGTATACAGGCCAAGAACTTACAAGCCGGATCAGTATCCGCAGATAAGATTCAAGCCGGAGCAATTAGCTCTGACAAGATTCAAGCAGGCGCAATCACCTCAGAAAAGATTCAAGCCAACTCGGTGACAGCTGATAAGATCCAAGTGAGTCAGCTTTCCGCTATTTCAGCCAACTTGGGACATATCACGGCTGGTTTAGTAGAGGCTGTGGAGATATATGGCTCTTATATTGCTACAAGGTATAATGACTATCCACGTGCTGAGATGAGCTGGAACAATGATTTATTTGGCGCTTATTTCGACAGCAGAAATTTTATAAGAATCATTGCGAATTACGGCGGGGCTCCTGCACTTGAGTTTTTCACAAACGGGGCGGTTAAAGCTCGGTTGCAAACGTTATTTGGGTATATGTCGTTGGAGTCCTACGGACCGTTAGCTATAGAAGCTACAAATGGCGGAAATATATCGCTTAACACATCAGGAGATGTTACGGTAAGAGATTTTAGTAATTTTAGAGATAACAACTCAGGTCGCAGTCTTAATCAGGAACTGGCTGGTAAAGCTGATGCAAACATTTCAACTGGCGGATCTGGGAGCCATAACCACGGCATACCTGATGGGGCGAAGTTTGAAGCGGTGGACGGGACAATTTATACTTGGCGGACTGCTGGCAACCATACTCATGCACAAATAAGTCAAGGGAACTAGATTTATATGGTATAATGGTGCCAAAAATAACATTGAGGTGCCATTATGAAGAACATTAAAACTATTTCTACTCTTTTGGTTGGTATTGTTATTGGCTTAGGTATTTCGTTTTCCCCTCAAATTCAAGCGGCTGCCGATAAACTGGTTGGTCAAAAAGTGACCAAAACGATGGACGTTAAACTGAACGATAAGTCTATTGGTCAAGCGGCTGTAATAGAAGGGACTAGCTACTTGCCTGTGCGCGCGCTGTCCGAAAATTTAGGTGTTACCGTAGGCGTAAATAACACAGAAATCAAACTACGACAAGAGGGGAGTGGTTCTGTGAGTGAGGTTAAAGCACAAGATTCTGTTGTCTCACAAGAGGATGAGGATTACGCTAAATCCAAGAAAATAGAAACTCTAAAAAACACTATTGATAATACTGAAAAGAGATCAAAGGAACTTCAGGTAAGAGTGGATCATTTTGAAAAGAATTTAACGGAAGAGCAGAAAGAAAGTGATCCTTTTTTTAAATCATATAAGCAAGAAATAGAAAACAATTCCAAATTAATAAAAGAGGCACAACAAGAACTAGAAAAACTACAAAAATAAATAATCTTCAAGGATTCTCAATCGAGGGTCCTTTTTTCATGCTCAGAAACGGAGGTGTGCAATGGCAACCACCAATAATTACGGTGTCCGGCAGGCGCTTAATGGCAAAGGCGTGAATAACAGCCGGATTGGATATAGCAATGGATATGTAACGGTAGATGGCAAGAATTTTCTTAAAGCTGGTTCTGTCAACAATGGATCTGCCATGACAACGCAGCAAGGCTTTAATAATGCGTGGAGTAGCTTAAAGCCTACCAGTGCTCCTGTGAGTGTTCCTAACCAGCCCAAGTCTTCTCCAAGCCCGATGGTGCAGGCTGCTACCAGTTTTCAAAGCTCGCCACAGGCTACGTATACGCCTGTACAGCGGCAGACGGAACAGACCTTACAACGTATGAACGATATGATAAACAATCAGCCAGCGTTCCAATACAAAGCTCCTGATCCGTGGAGTTACAATCCGCAGGATGATCCCTCGTATACATCAAGTTTGGCGGAGGCTAAGCGGAACATCGAAACGGAGCAGGCTGATACGAATGCGCGGTTACGTGCCAACGGGCAGGGTAAATCGTCATACAGCGAATTGGTATCTAATCAAGTGGCTGACAACACCATGTCGAGTCTTGCTAATACGCTTGTACCGCAACTCATGCAACAGTCATATTCACGATACTCGGATGCTGCAAACCGGGACATGCAGCTTCAACAGCTTAACTATGGTGTGCAGCGGGATAAGATGGGCGACCTTACTAATTTGTATGGTCTGCAAAATCAGGAGTATTTCCAGAATCCGATTACGGAGGGACAACTCACGGGAAATTACCTGCCGGCAGAAGGACGACAAGCGATTGATCAATTGTTATCACTCAAGCAACAGGCAGAAGTTAAAGGCGTTACAGCGGAGCAACGTGCCAGCCTGACGAAACAAGCAGACGGTATCCGGGCGCAGTTGTCAGCATTGGGTATCGATCCAAGCAAGTACGGAGCTAATGTGAACTACAATACGGCTCGTACAGCAAGTCCAGGCATTCGTACCCTTCAGGGGCAACAGATGGATCTGCAAACACGTCAGGCCAACCAGCAAGCGGCTAATGCTGTCAGCGAGTTGAGTGGAAAGTTGGTTACACCGCAGAGCGACTGGCAGGGACTCTACCGACAGGCTGCTAATCCGAATGCACCACAGACGTTCCAGGCACAGCAGTTTGCGTATCAGAAGGCCCGTGACGCGATTACGGATCAGCAATGGCGTTTGAAGTTTGATCAAGACGTTCAACAGTTCGGCATGAGTTATGCTCTTCAAAGTTTGCAAGAGCAAAATAACACAGCCTTCCGCCAGGCCACACTCGCACTTGACCAAGACCAAAACGCTCGTTCATGGCTTGAGTACGGGGACGGCGTTAATGGTGTCGGATCTAATTCTAAGTACACAGGGTTCACTACGAACCAAGCGTCCGATATGGCGTTTAATAGATTTGCTGATCCGAAGACCAAGAAACTGCCTACTGATTCCACGTCCAAAGACGCGATGTATCAGTACGTCATGGGCTTACAGCTTAACGATGGTGATGATGCCCGTGTACTTGGATCGCTTGGTCTGACTTCTAAAGAAATAGCGAATTTGGATAAAAGGTATGGGGTTACGTCGGGAAACTGACTAGCCCCGGTGGATCCGGGGCCTATAAAAATTATTACAAGGCAGCTAAGGATGCAAAAGCGAATCCGCGTAATTATTCTACGGCAAATGTCGCTATATCTTCAGCACTTCAACAGAAAGGGTTACCGCAAAGTTGGCTCCAGCCTACGCTTGAATTGGTTGCTAGAGAGTCTAGCTTTAATCCAAATGCCAAAAATCCAAAGTCCACGGCCCGTGGGCTTTTTCAGTTTTTGGACGGTACCCGCAAATCTTATGGCGGCAATAGTGTGAACTGGAACGATCCAACTCAACAAGCATTAGCAGGTGTTCAATACATTAAAGACAGATACGGAACGCCTGAAAAAGCACTCGCATTTTGGGATAAAAATAAATGGTACTGAGGTGATTAGATGGCATCCCGACACGAACAATTTGTACAGAACCAGCGTAAACGTGCATCAGAAATTAGAGAGAGTGCTTTAAACGGCACTCTTAGTTCTCAAAAAAATACGCAGTCGCGTACCAGTCGATCAGACCAATTTCGAAATAATCAAGCGAATAAAGTCGAGTTGTCGGATGTGTTCACGCCAGAATTGGGCCTCGATTTTTTAAATAAAGCCGCGCAGGAAATGCATCGTCAAACTCAGGCCCGATCTGTGGAAAGGGCGAAGCTTCCTGATCCGTTACGTATCGGACCTGGTTTTATTGAAAATTCTACTTTTGCTCAGGCAACGAAGGGTAATCCAAAAGCTATACAAACCTTCAAGCAGGCTACTGGACAAACGATCAAACCTTTAACCGAATATGAACAGCGTATGGAAGAGATCCAAAACACAGTTAACAAAAACCCGTATCTCAAGCCGATCCAGCCTCTTGCCGAGTGGGGTACGGGTCTAATGTCAAACACAGATACAGGTAACTTTATTAACCGGGCCGTGGGCACAGGCGGTAGTATGATTGTTGGAGAACAACCCTATTACAACACCACAACAGGAAACGCTACAGCGGATAATGTAGCGGATATAGCAGGTACAGTAGGAGGTTTTGCTGGATTGGCTTTTAACCCAGCAGCACCGGGCGTTAAGGGGCAAAACCTACTTACTGGGCCAATGGCTGCGGCAGAGGGGGCGCTTGCTACGCGGGCGGGTAATGCTGCTGTGAATGCGATTAGCCGACAGGCATCTAAATTACCAGGCGTAACGTCTGCCGCTGCTGATCGTGTTACTCGCGGCATTGCTACGGGAGCAGCGACGGGGGCCATTGGGAATACTGCTTATGGCCTTAATTTGGATCAGTCTACAGGCGAGGAAATGCTTCATAATGCTACTATGGGTGCAGCGTTTGGAGCTGGCGGGGAAGTAGTGGTCAGAGGTGTCGGAGCTGGCTGGCGTGCGCTGTTCAAAAAGAACGGCATCCCTGACAGCGAAGTGTCTGAAATTCTCAGCCTGCCCGCGGGTAGAAAGGATGCTCGTATTAATTCGGCAACAGCCCGATCTGTCCAGCAGGCAGGCGACGAGGCAATTGCTAATCCGTTTACTTTCGATTTGCCTGAGGGGTCGCCACAGACTCGTCGTGCTACTGCCAATGCTGCTGAAGGTCGTGGAGAGATTCAACAGATTAATGCCAGATTGCAAGAGCTGGAAAGCCAATACGGTCAGCGTGTCATTGACGAGTATAAATACCTCAAGCAGTCCCGCGACAGTCGAGGTGGCGTAACTCAGGGGCAACTGCAACGCACTCCTGAAGGTGAGGTCATTGGCCGTACAGGACGCACATCTCAGAACCCACTTTGGTATCAAGAATTTCACCGGGCTAATGGGAAAGCGCCGAGCAACAAAGATTTATATAAACTGGCACAGGAACGTGTTGATAACGGCTTTATGGATGAGTCAGGACGTGTGCCGTCATGGAGAGAAACAAGCGGGTTTGACGAACAAGTAGCAGCATATACAGCGGCTCGGGATAATTTACGAGCTGGCGTGCAAGAGCTTGACCCTGCTTTGCGCGTTACTGATCAACCGCTTGTATCGAGCCAGTTAAAACAAGAGGGATCAGGCCCACGTGTAAATGAATCATCTATTAATAATCAGAAGACATTTGATATTAATGATTCTGCTGTCCCCGAGTTTTTACGTCGCCGTCAGGCAAAAGCGGATCAAGCCGAAGCTGCCCGGGTGTCGGCGGAAACTTCTAACGTGGGTGAGCCAACGCCAGTTACAGAAACAGAAACTATTCCTTCTCAGATCGAAGAGCTAACCCCTATGCGGCAAAACTGGTTCACTAATTTGTTCGGTAATCAGGGCGTGGGTATTTCTATGTTTGGCAGCAATAAACGTATTAGCCGCAATCCTCTTACAACGGCAGATCAAATCGTGGGAAACCCATTACGGCGAGATGTTCAAGGGACCAAGGCCGAAGCAGAGGCAGTGGTACGCGCTTTGCATCAAAACATGGTAGATTCCCGGTCGCCACTCAAAAAGCTCAGTCCTAAAGCGTATGATCAGTCGATTGATGCTAACAGGGCCAATAATATTGCCAACACTATTGTCAATGATAAATTTGTCAATCCACAAGGTGAGATTATTGGCTCAAGCTTGAAAGATATTTTCAGCAAAGTGGCCCGGGGTCAAACAAGTAAATTCACAGATTACATTGTTCTACGTCATGCGGTTACACGTATGAAACGTGGTGAACGTGTATATGCCAAAAACCTGAAAATGACACCTGAAAAAGTGGAAAAACAGATTCGTGATTATGATCAAAGGTTTCCTGAATTTAAGCAGTTAGCGGCTGAGTGGGATAAATTCAACGAAAATATGTTGCGTACTTATGGCGTGGAAGAGGGGCTAATGTCAGAAAGTGCGTTTAAAGCTCTTAGAGAGCGCAACCCTAATTACGCTCCAATGCGCCGACAGTTCACGACATCAGAGAAGTTTGCCAGTCCGTTCGCGATGAAACAGACCAATGCCTTTTCAGGGCAGAAAGCTCCTATCAAGGAGGTCAGTCCTACAGGTTCTGTTCGCAACATAGTAGATCCACGCCGATCAGCTATCGAAGCTACAGGGGCATGGGTAAACGCTGCAATGCGTAACCGTGTTATGCAGACGCTGGTGGATGCTGTCCGTAAAGACCCGGATTTGTACATGGGTACGATGGAGATTGTACAGAAACCAGCCGGGCAAAGGTCACTCAAACAGCTTCTTTCTGAAGGTGATGAAGTGGATTATGTTCAGATGCTGAATGAAGACTTTGACAAACTGTTTAACCGTCAACGTCTGGACGAAGACAACGTTGTGCGTGCCATGTTTAAGGGTGAGCCCGTTTACCTTAAAATCAAAGACCCGGAAGCTGTTAAGGCGCTGGCTGGTATGGGGGCCGAACAGTCTAATCTTGTGTTGGACGTTTTCGGTAAGCTAAGTGATGCCACCAAGTATGGCGCTACCGGGGCACTGGCTCCTGTGTTCTCTATTAAAGGTTTCACGATGGACGTTACACAGGCCATGATCCAATCTAAAAATCCGATCAGCCATCTTACAGACCTTGGGCACGCGGTTATCAGTTCTGTGGCAGACACGCTTCCCAAGGGCACACCGGGGTTGGAGGCTATCAGGGCTTTGTCGCAAGAGTTTCGTCGTGCAGGCGGGGAGTATTCGGCAGCATTGCGGGGAGAAAAGCCTTTACGTAAGGGCGTTCGCGCTCTTGATCGTGATCCGTTTCTTTCTCCTAAAGGTATCGTTAAAGGGGCAGGCAAGGTCGCAGCGTCTCCATTCCGCGCCTTGCATAAAGTTGCTGATATCACAGAGAACCTTAACCGGATGGCGGCGTATAAAGGTGAGCTTCGGCGTTTAGGTGGTGAGCGAACTCCGGATAATATCCGTAATGCTATGCGGGAAGCCAGAGAAATCACAACCAATTTCAGCCGACGCGGCGCACAATCTCAAAATCTTGAGAAGCTGATTCCTTATCAAAATGCAGCCGTTCAGGGCGCACGTAAATTCTTTTCCCAGGTTAAAGATCACCCGATCAAAACTATCGGGATGGTGACATTAACGGTGCTGGTTCCAAAGCTGATCGAGTATTCAAAATTCCACGATGACCCGGACTATCAGATCATCCCTGCACGTGACAAGTATAGAAGCTTGTACGTAGGTAAGAACGATGACGGTACGTTCACTAAGATTCCATTGCCGCAGGAGTATGGGGCTATTGGCGGCCTGTTCGTGGACACTTTGGAGAAGGTGAATAACGATAATCCCCGGGCATTTAAGGGGGCGGCAGACGCAGTAGTGAACGCCTATGTACCGCCATTAGTATCCGGTGCGCTCCAGCCTATTACTCAAGGGGGCGGGTTTGAACAAGGATTGTCCGGTACTCTTAATTCAACGGTGCTGGCTCCAGCTGTAGCGGTTATGTCCAATCGCGACTATGCTGGCCGTCCCATTGAGTCGAAGTCGTTTGAAGCCAACTCTCCTGTCAACCGATACGATGAGAGGACTTCAAGTGTGGCTATCAAATTGGGAGAGGTTTTAAATATGTCTCCTAAGAAGGTGGACTATTTGATCCGGGCATACGGTGGAGATCCAGCGCGGCTATTGTTACCATTGACCAGTCAGCAAGGTTCAGGTAATGTCAGAAATACTTTGCTTAAAAACTACATTCTGGACCCGCAGTTCACGAATACACTTTCCACAGATTTCTATGACGGTAAAACCAAATTGCAACAGGCCGCTGCGGATGTTGCAGATGGTAAGAGTCAAATTCCAACGTGGTACAGTGAAGACCTTCGTAAAATGGTTACTTCCAGGGCGAAAGGATCTATTTCAATTCGCCTGTCCGAGCTTACTAATCAGAAAAGAGCACTAGGTAATGATGTATCTCTTTCCTTGACTGAACGAGCTGCACGCCAGAGAGAGATCCAAAAACAGATTAATGAAATTTACATCGACATTAACCAACGTATGGAAGAGGCGGGGGTACCGCTTAAAAGATGATGATCTACTTGCACAAATAGGTGATGCAGGGCGCATTATATGATGCGCTCTTTTTGTTATGGAGAGATTAGAAACGGGGGAAGAACGTGGGAGATACAGAACTTAGCGAGGTGAACGCTGTTGTGGAAGAGACAACGAAGGCCCTAATGGGCATACAAATTCAGCTTGCCCGGATGGAGAAGACTTTGGAGAGCGTACCAGCTATGGCGGCCACTTTGGAAGCTACGCGAGATTTGGCACGGGAAGCAATGCAATCTTCCAAATCGGCACACCATAGGCTGGACAAGATTGAGGATGGCCAAAAGTGGTTATGGCGCACAATCAGTGGGTCAGCTATTGCTGTAGTGATCGGCGCAATCGTCGCCGTACTTAAAATGGGAGGCGTATAAAATGGATTGGAATACTGTATGGTCGCTTATCGATCCGAAATTGTTAATCGTTGTGGCATTGTGTTGGGTGTTGGGCATCATTATTAAAAATACTCCACGCGTGCCAGACTGGAGCATTGTGTATATCGTAACCGCTGTTGCAGTGATCCTGACTATCTGGATGATTGGTTGGGGGCCAAAGGCAGTTATCCAGGGCGTGTTGGCCGGGGCATTTGCTGTCTACGGCAACCAGTTTATCAAGCAGTCCAAACAGATCGGTAATCGAGGTGACGAGTAATGGCACGTAAAATCTCAGAAGCAGGACTCCACCTAATCAAGAATTCCGAAGGGTGCCGTCTGAAAGCATACAAGCCTGTAACTACTGAAACGTATTGGACTATCGGGTGGGGTCACTACGGGCCAGACGTTAAGCAGGGCATGACCATAACACAAGCTGAGGCTGACGCTATGTTGGTGGATGATTTAGCCAAATACGAGGCGTATGTAAACAACCCGTCGTATGTGCCAGTGACGGACAAACTCACACAAAACCAATTTGATGCCTTGGTCAGCTTCTGCTACAACTGTGGAGCTGGTAATTTGCGCAGCCTTTGTAAAGGCCGCACAGTGACGCAGATTGCCGCCAACATCACCAAATACAACAAGGCGGGGGGGGGTAATGTGCTGGCTGGTCTGACACGGCGCAGAGAAGCAGAGCTGTCCTTGTATAACAAACCGGATGCGAAGGACGATGAAAAGATGGAAAAGGCAAATGTAATCGTAAATGGTAAGACTATCGCTGATGTTAAGATGATTAACGGTACGACGTATGTACCATTGCGGGCTGTTGGCGAGGCGTGGGGCGCTACAGTGGAGTGGGATAGTAAGACTAATACGGCTACAGTAAGCAAGTAAAACAAAAGGCCCTGAGCGATTATGCCGGGGCCTTTTTCCATGCTATTTACCTATTAGATATGAAACTGATTTATTAAAAAAATTGAAGGCCAAAATTTTAACTAAGAAAATAAGCAGCGAACAATATATGACTATTTGCAAAGCGTTATCTAAATGTATGGATATGTTGAACATCCCCATAACATTCAGTGAAATGTTTTTAATAATCATTTCTAGCCCCATTAGTACTAAAGTGTTTTTACCTATCTCTGAAAGTATTTTAAAGTCCGAAATTAAATGGCTTACATATAATACTGCTGAAATAATAATTAAGGTTAACGCCAATCTGTAAGCATTATAAATAACATGTCCATCAATATTAATACCATAAGATTTATACCAGTCTGGAGTGAAAGTGAAAATTCCATAAGCGCAAAAAAATAAAAAAGAACCTATAACATGTATGAAATATTTTATTTTTTTCCGTTGTGCCTTAAAATCGAAATTTCGAAGATGACTGAATATATAATCTCCTAGTGCAAAGAATAGTAGATAATTAGGTGTATCGTAGACGTTTAAAAATGATAAATGCTTAAGTAAAACAGTAATTACAGGCACCTTGGCGAATAGGAATATAATCAATGATAGCACTAATATTGCATGTCTGTTTTTTATAATTTTATTTATGAGATAGTAAAATATTGAGACACAAAACAAACTAGCCATGAACCACAACTCTGGAGCGGGATGATCTTTAAACCCTGTGAATATTGATGCGAATTGAGACCACATGACAGGGGAGGTTTCGTCTTTGTAGAAATCAAAAAACAGAATATTCAATACCCCAAAAAACACTAAAGGAACTATTAGCCTTTTTATTTGTTCTTTTAAAAATACCGAAAAGGGTAAGTCCTTATTCTTGCTAAAAAAGAAGCCGGAAATCAAAAAGAAAAGTTGAAGATGGAACAAATAACAGAAAACTTCTAGCCTACGGTCAGGAGTTAAAAAATGACCGCAGAAAACAGCTATTATAGCTATCCCTCTGGCTGTATCAACCCAGTCTAACCTTTTACGTTCTACACGTTCTACACATTCTGACATTACTTAAGTTAGCCCCCGTTGATGTTTGGTATGTTGAAACATATGTATTCTATCAGATCTAGGAATATTTATCCACATAAAAAAGCAAGAGGATTATTCCCCTTGCTCTGTTTGTAGGAGTCCATTGAAGAGTACAATTAAAGGCTTCTTGATGAAGTTACAACTTATATGTAACGTACAGGGTTTTTATTAGTGTAAGTTCGCCTCCATTTGTAAAAAGTTAGCTTGAATATTGAATAACAATTATTTCATCTTCTAAATCCCCTAAGGTTTGGCCACGATAACCCAAATTTGTATAAGCTAAAATTTCTCTCTTATTAACTGGTAGTCGCAACTTAACATTCCTTCCTGGAAAATTAATTCTATTTGTAGAAAAGAAAGATGAAATGAAATTATACGTAACTTTTTGGTGATTTAGATATTGTACTTCTTGTCTACTGTTTAGTACTCGATATGAGTAAATGAATTCATCATCAGGAAATAAACAGTCAAGATAATCTTGTGTTTCTCGATATATTCTTTTTATTTCATCGATTACTGAGCTTTTAACGATATCATAATCAGACCGTTCTTTAATAATGCTTAATTTCTCGTTGTTATAAGGATAGTTATGTGTAAATTTATAGTTAAGGGCCTCGGCAATCCATTCTCCTAATAATACATGTGTTTCAAAGCTATCATACTCACTTACTGAATACGATTTAATGAGGATACCATCAAAATCCTCTTCCTTGGTATACTTACCTTCTATATCAAAATAAAACTCCGCACTCTTTTTACCTCCGCCTAACCCAATCAAATAAGCGAAGTATTCATTTTTTACCTCTATTATACTCATTCCGTTCACTCCTTGTTCATTGTACAATTTATATAAAGTCCTGTGGATAAACTTACCAATTCCTATTTTACAGTAAAAATGCGATATTGGTTATTACTATTATTATTTATATTAATGATTCTGCCTCTTTCATGTGTGTAAGGGAAAAGTCAACTTTAGTGGGATACGCTGTCTAGTCTCCGTCTGTAGCTAGTCGAGGAAGCAATCAGGCTGCCTTTGACGAATCCGGTTACGGGGCGTCGGCTTAGGTGATATCAATACCATGATTACACCCGTAGAAGCTTATGTGTCGTTATCTTCGAAAAGGGGTTCGACTTTTCTCAGGAACCTTACATACGCTACACTTCGATTAGCGGAACGAGGTATTATAGTGGAGCTTCAGGTGGCTATCGAAAAAGCTTTATCTGGAGTATAAGACCATAGTAAGCAAGTAAAACAAAAGGACCCTTGCGATTATGCCAGGGCCTTTTGTTTCCTTCATTAATGTATGGGGCAGTCATGGGGCAGTCAATTGTATATTCAACAAATGTACATGCTGTTCCTGACTACACTATAAGCATTAAAACGCGAGTCTATCTATCTTTTGACTGTGATTGACTTCCTATGAATAGGGTAAGTATCAGCCTTCCAAGCTGATAGCGTGGGTTCGATTCCCATCACCCGCTTTGCTTGTAAAAACCTTTGAAACCCTTGTGGTGCAAGGTTTTTTTTTACCCCTAGCTCGACGGACCACAGACTCTTTTTTAAAATGGGACGGATCAAGGGCATTGGATTATATATATGTTAGCCGGGATGCCAATCAGGTCTCCCGGCTTGTTTGCGTTCTTACGAACCATTTTTCACTATTACACAAAATTATAACCATTTGTTTCGCTTTCATGCTATAAATAAACAGATAAAAAGAACTATTTACCATTTTATAGATGAATAGTATAGTATAATTATTGTAATTAAATATAATAAAAGGATGGTGTAGTTTCAATGAGGAAAATTTCTTTATTAATTCTTGCCTTAACCTTTGTGCTTTTCGCTTTTCCAGCAACCTCTACGTTCGCTGCGGCTGATTTCCCGAATACGTCGACGAATGGACTTACAGGTTTTGCTGGACAGGCCAAAAATGAAAATGGAGCTTCCAAGCCCATCACAACTGGGGGCAAAAACGGACAGGTTATCTATATCAACAATCTCAACGATTTGAAAAACCAGTTAGGGGATTCAACTCCCAAAATCCTGGTAATTGAAAAAAATATTTCTGCCTCCTCTAAAACTGTTGTCAATATTGGTTCCAACAAATCGCTTATCGGTTCATATGCCCAAAACAAGCTGGTTAATATTCATTTGAAAACAACGGCTAATTCCGGGAATGTAATTTTTCAAAATCTGACTTTTGAACATAGCGCCAGCATTAACGATAATGATGATATTCAGCTTTATCTGACTGCGGGTACAAACTATTGGATTGATCATGTCACTTTTGCAGGTCACAATTATGATTCCAATGGTTCAGATCTGGACAAGCTTTTGTACGTAGGACAATCGGCTGATTATGTAACCATCAGTAATTCCAAATTTGCTAATCATAAGTACGGCCTCATTCTGGGTTATCCTGATGATAGCAATAAAAGCTACGACGGCTTACCTCATATCACTATCGCCAATAATTATTTTGAAAACTTGCTAGTTCGTGGTCCTGGGCTTATGAGATATGGATATTTCCATGTTAAAAATAATTACATCAATAATTTTCAGTTGGCCTACACGATAGCTACGAATGCAAGAATCTATTCGGAGTACAACTATTTTGGAAAAGGTAGCGAAAAGGGCGGCATTCTGGACGATAAAGCAAATGGAGAATTTAAAGACGTAGGCAGCTTTCCAGCCATTACCAACCAAAAGTCGCGGGTGACCAACTGGAATCCGAGCAAGAACTACAGTTATCAAGTCCAAACTCCTGAATACACCAGGGAGTTTGTAACTAAATATGCAGGATCGTCCAATACAACCCTTGTATTCGGAAAATAATTTTGTCGTGCATTAGATTTGCAAATATGTTCTGATCTGCTATACTGACTGCAAGCAAGTATTCCGTGAAAAGGAAGGTAACGATACGTCCGATGAAGTAAGACACTGATTTTCCCCATAAACTGCACAGTTACTGGCAGGCGGCTGTATGCTGCAACGGGAGAAGTGTGTCTGAAAATGAGGTTTGGGACGTATACGTTTGCTCCGGAACGGGATTATGCTTTTTTCCGTTTACGGTTCTCTTTCTTATAAACGTATGTTCTGAAACGATTCATAGCAGTCATTCTATATTCCTTGTATGCAAGCCGCAGCCTTCTGCGGCTTTTTTGATTGCTTCCGGTGATGAAAACCGGACAGGGAAAGGATGATTACCATATGAGAACCATTTTACGTATTCGAAATGTTATAAAGGATTGGAACGGGACGTCTTTATTTGAGGATGTGTCCATGGATGTAACGGAGGGGGAGCGGCTCGCCCTGTTCGGAAGAAATGGAGCAGGCAAAACGACGCTATTGCGGATACTGTTGGGCGACGAGGCGCCAACTTCAGGTAAGGTAGAGCATGAATTGCCGCCGGATGAGCGGGGCTGGCTGAAGCAGCAGGATACCATTCAATCCGCGCGAACTGCACTTGAGGCGGCACAGCAGGCCAGTCCTGAGCATTGGCGAGTGAGGATGGCGCTGAAGCAACTGGAGGCTGAAATTGCCTATAAGGGAGAGGAAGCAGAGTGTCGTCTGGAGCAATACGGCGAGCTAATGGATGAGTACGAGCGGCTGCAAGGCTTTGCGTGGGAGTCTGAAGTGGAAAAGGCACTGACCCGGATGGGAATGCCTGCTGAGACGTGGTCTATTGCTTATGGTGACCTGAGTGGAGGGCAGAAGACCAGAGTGCGGTTGGCCGGATTGATGGTCAGACAGCCGAAGCTGCTGGTGCTGGATGAACCGACCAACCATCTGGATGCCGAAAGTTTGCTCTGGCTGGAGCAGTGGCTGTCCACATATCATGGGACGTTGTTGTTTGTATCGCATGATAGAGCCTTTTTGGATCGGGTAGCAACAGGTATTTGCGAGCTGACGTCAACGGGCATTCGGCGATATAAGGGCGGCTATACGGAATATAAGGAGCATAAGGAAAGGGAGCTGCGGGAGCAGGAAGCCAACTACCGGAAGCAGGAGCTGGCACGGCAGGCGTTGGAGGAGACGATCCGAAGTTACCGGGAATGGTTCCATCAGGCGCACCGGGCAGCTTCCAATGTAGAAATGGCCGTTACGCAAAGCTTTTATAAGGCCAAGGCTAAAAAGAATATTTCCCGTTATCATGCGAAGGAGAAGGAACTGGAACGGCTGGAGGCCAACCGGGTTGAGCAGCCGCGTGAAGCCGCGTCTCTGCATATGAAATTAAGTGACAGCGGATTTCAAGCCAAATATCTGCTGCGTGCCGAGCATGTCTATTTTAGCTACGACAACCATACCATTGTGCAGGATCTCAGCCTGAACATTGCACGAGGCGATCGTCTGGCTGTTCGGGGTCCGAATGGAATTGGCAAAACAACGCTGTTGCGGCTGTTAACAGGTCAGTTGGAGTTGTACAAGGGAAAGATCACAGCGAACCCACAGCTAAAAATCGGATATTTTTCACAGGAGCTGGAGCAGCTTCCTGAGGATCAGACATTGCTGGACAGCTTGCTGGCGCTCCCCACCATGACGCAGACAGAGGCGAGAACGGTGCTGGGATGCTTTCTTTTTGCCAGAGAAGATGTGTTCAAGAGAATCGGGACGCTCAGTATGGGTGAGAAATGCAGGGTGGCCTTTCTACGCCTGTACTTTAGTGGAGCCAACTTGTTGGTGCTGGATGAGCCAACCAATTATTTTGACATTGAAACCCGTGAGATTGTAGAGGAGTCTTTGCGCAGTTATGATGGGGCATTGGTGCTTGTCTCGCATGACCGGGAACTGGTGCGCCGGACGGCAACCCGTTTGCTTGATATGCAGCCTGGAGGCACCTATGAAATCTACGAAGGAACCGCCGACGAAAAACAGGAAGAACAGCGGAACCGTCAACAGGAACTAGAGGATCAGGAGCAGCGTGAGGAGCGTCTTCGATTACAATTGCGTCTTACGGAGTTGATGGGTACGGCGGGGCCGAACGATGAAAATGAGGAACTGCTGTCAGAAATCAGGCGTATTCGTGCCAAACTGGCTCAGTGGGATTAAACTGCTGTGTGAAAATGGGTGAAACGTATGCCCGGCTTGCCAAAGCGCGAGGGTTTGCATATAATAATGAACAATAGTTCGAAATTTGAAAATGTCTTGATGGAGAAGAGTAGGCAGTGTCCAATTGGACAGGGAGGAAGCGCCATAGGATTGAGAGCGTTTCTGCAAAACTGGGCTGTTGAAGTTCGCTCCGGAGCAGTTCCTTGAACCTCATATGCCATCTGTAGATGGCAAGCGGGCAAGTAGGGGATACCGGTTCACGACCGTTACAACGTGCAGAGCGAGATGATCATGCATAGCATGGATAACACCTGTATTGTCGAAAGGCAAAGCGCGGGATGTGCTTAGAAGGATTGTCTAACGAGGGTGGTACCACGGTCTTTTCGTCCCTTTACCGGGAGAAAGGACCTTTTTTTGTTGTCTGAAAAGCTGGATATGAAGAAAGGGGACTGAACAGGCGATGAGCGAAACCATCCAAATGAAGGAACATTTGCTGGCCTTGAAGGAAGAAGCATTGGAAGTATTGGAGAAGGTGGCAACGCCCAAGGAGCTGGCCGATCTGCGGGTCAAATATTCGGGTAAAAAGGGTGCCTTGACTGAAATTTTGCGCGGTATGGGCAAGCTGAGCGCGGAAGAACGTCCAGTTATCGGGCAAGTAGCCAATGAAGTGCGCGAGGCGATTGAAGAAGTCGTCAATCGTAAACAGGACGAGTTCACCAAAGCAGAAACGAATGAGCGTCTGCAAGCGGAAAAGATCGACGTTACGCTGCCTGGACGCACATTGCCGCAAGGTGGATTGCATCCACTCAACAAAGTAATTGAGCAGATTGAGGACATTTTTACCGGTATGGGTTACCGAGTTGCGGAGGGTCCACAGGCTGAGACGGATTATTATAACTTTGAAGCGTTGAACCTGCCTAAAAATCACCCGGCGCGGGATATGCAGGATTCGTTTTATTTGACCGAGGATCTGTTAATGCGTACCCATACGTCACCTGTTCAAATTCGCGCAATGGAAGCGATGAAGGGTGAGACTCCTATTAAGGTCATTTGTCCGGGTACAGTTTTCCGACGTGATGATGACGATGCTACGCATTCTTTCCAATTCCAACAAATTGAAGGGCTTGTGGTTGGAAAAGACATTCGCATGAGTGATCTGAAAGGAACCTTGCTGCAATTTGCACGCGAAATGTTCGGGGAATCGACCGAAATTCGTCTGCGTCCAAGCTTCTTTCCGTTCACAGAGCCGAGTGCTGAGTTGGATGTAACTTTTGTGAAGAAAAATGGCGAGCGCGTATGGATCGAAATTTTGGGCTGTGGCATGGTTAATCCGAAGGTGCTGGAAATGGGCGGTTTTGATCCCGAGGTATATAGCGGCTTTGCATTCGGTATGGGTGTAGAACGGATTGCCATTTTGAAATACGGAATTGACGATATTCGTCATTTTTATAACAGCGACCTGTCATTCTTGAAGCAGTTTGCGCGTCAATAAACAACTATATCAAGGGAAGTGAACCCATATGAAAGTATCATTCGATTGGCTATCCGAGTATGTGTCGCTGGATCAGGTGAGCGCGGAGGATCTGGCAGAGAAAATCACCCGTTCGGGTATTGAAATTGATGAGGTCGAACATCGCAACAAAGGGATTACTGGCGTCGTGGTCGGTTATGTCAAAAGCAAGGAAAAACACCCTGATGCGGATAAGCTGAATGTGTGTATCGTCGATGCGGGCCAAGAGGAAGATCTGCAAATCGTGTGTGGCGCCAAAAATGTGGATGCAGGGCAAAAGGTTCCTGTTGCCATCGTGGGCGCGAAGCTGCCGGGAGATTTTCAGATTAAAAAGGCCAAGCTGCGTGGTGTTGTGTCCATGGGCATGATCTGCTCGGCGAAGGAACTGGGCATGAATGACAAGCTGCTGTCCAAAGAGTTGCAGGAAGGTATTCTCGTACTGCCTGAGGATGCTGAAATCGGTACGCCGATTACGAAGCTGCTGGCGCTGGATGATCAGGTGCTGGATTTTGATCTGACACCAAACCGTTCGGATTGCTTGAGTATGCATGGAGCGGCTTATGAAGTGAGCGCGATTTTGGGGCGTGATATTTCGCTGGCTGACCCGGCTAAGGATTTGGTGGAAATCAGCGATGCGGCGGCAGATCATCTGTCGGTAAAGGTGGATACACCTGAACTGTGTACGCACTATGCGGCTCGCTATATCACGGGTGTGAAAGTGGGGGCCTCTCCACTGTGGATTCAAAACCGCCTGATGGCGGCGGGAGTTCGTCCGATCAACAACATCGTGGATATTACGAACTATGTCATGCTGGAATACGGTCAGCCGTTACATGCTTTTGATGCGGATAAGCTGGAAAATGGCAACATTGAAGTGCGTCTCGCTCGTGCAGGCGAAACATTGGTTACACTGGACGATCAGGAGCGGAAGCTGGAGCCGCATATGCTGCTGATTACAGACGGCGTGAAGCCGATTGCGTTGGCAGGGGTGATGGGCGGAGCGAATTCCGAAGTTACGGATGCGACGGTCAGCATAGCGCTGGAATCTGCGAAGTTTGACGGCGGTACGGTACGCAAAACGTCCCGTCAGCTTGGACTTCGTTCCGAAGCAAGCCTGCGCTTTGAAAAAGAGGTCAATCCGGGTGCTGTTGTACCTGCGGTGAACCGTGCGGCTGCGCTGATTCAGCGTTATGCAGGAGGCACTGTGCATCAAGGAATCGTGGAATCTGCTTCTGCAAGGGCCGAAAACCGGATTATTAAGCTGTCGCTGGATAAAGTGAACCAATATTTGGGAACGGAGTTGTCGCTGCTTGAAGTAAAAACGATATTCGACAGGCTTCATTTCGGATGCGGTGATGCTGGGCAAGGAGTGCTGGAAGTCGAAGTACCTACGCGCCGTGGCGATATTTCCATGGATGTGGATTTGATTGAAGAGGTAGCTCGTCTCTATGGTTACGATAATATCCCTACAACACCGATTGAAGGACCGACGACACCGGGAGCTTTGACAGCTTCGCAATCGCTACGCCGTTCACTGCGCAAATTACTGGCTCATGGCGGCTGGCAAGAGACAATTAGTTACTCGTTTGTGCATCCGGAAAGTACAGGCTTGTTTAATGCACTGACAGAGGGCAGCCATCCGGTACGCTTGGCGATGCCAATGAGCGAAGACCGCAGTGTGCTGCGTACAAGCATCATTCCACAAATGCTGGATACAGCAGTGTACAACATGAACCGAAAGCAGGAAAATCTGGCGATTTTCGAAATAGGAACTGTATTTTATACCGCGGAACAAACGTTGACCCGCCAGCCGCAGGAAATTCAAGTGCTCAGTCTGCTACTGACTGGTGTACGCCGTGAAAAACAATGGAATATCGGTGCTGAGAAGGTCGATTTCTTTGATATTAAAGGCGCGCTGGAAACGGTATTTGGCTATTTCGGACTGGATGCAAGCATCCGTTATGTGGCTGACCAGCCGCAAAGCTATCATCCGGGCCGTTCCGCCTCGGTATGGCTGGATGTGAATGGGGCCTCCCAACGAATCGGCACCATCGGGCAGATCCATCCGGAGCTGCAACAGTCTTATGGGCTGAATGATACGTATGTAGCGGAAATTGAGTTGCAACAGGTGATCGAACACGCCAACAGTCATATTCAGTTCAGAGAGCTGGCCCGCTTCCCGTCTGTGGAGCGCGATATAGCCCTCGTGGTGAATAAGGACGTTGAGGCAGGCGAATTGCTGCGTGTGATTCATGCGGCAGGCGGAGAGCTATTGCAGGATGCACGGGTGTTTGATGTATTTACAGGCAGTAAGCTTGGCGAAGACAAGAAGAGCGTAGCTATCTCTCTGACCTACCGTCACTGGGAGCATACGTTGACGGATGAAGAGATTAATGCGGCGCATATTCCCGTCGTTACGTCTCTGGAACAAACTTTTGAAGCGGAATTGAGAAAGTAGCAGGAAATGCGGGGAGCCGTATCGAATCTTAGTGACAGAGGTTCGATACGGCTTTTTGGCCTATCATCATGGAAGCTCTCTACTCTGATATTCACCCGCTGCGGGGAAGCCGGACTAATGGGGTTGAACGCTTCACGAAGGGCGGGTTACCATAGTACCGGACACAACTTAGAATCAACATACAGTAGTATTGAAGGAGGGCTTAATTGTGACTACACCAGATCGTACTCGCGTCACTGTAGAGATCTACGGTACTTCTTATAAACTCGTCGGAAGTAATACCGATTATATGAAGCAGGTTGCCAATTACGTGGATGAACGCATGCATAGCATTTCTCAGGCTCATTCGCGTCTTGATATGCCCCGAATTGCTGTGCTGGCTGCGGTTCATATGGCAGAAGAAGCTGTACAAATTCAGGAAATTCAGAGTCATATGAACCGGTTGGCCGGGGAGCGGGCGGAGCTTCGGGGCGAACTGGCTCAACTTCAGACGGCTCTTGGAGAACAGCAGCAAAAGAATACGGATTTGCAGCAGTCTTTTGCCCAATTGAAGGCAGAGAAGGAAACACTTCTGAAAAAGTGGACGGAGAACGAATCCGCATCAGCCAGGGAAATTGCCGAATTAAAGGCGAAGCTGGAACAGCAGGAGAAAAAAGCGGTAGAACTCGAAAATGGACGAAAGCAGGCTGAACGTCAATTGGAGGAGTCCCGTCAGGAAGCTGCACTTAAGCTGAAAGAGCAGCAGGAGGCGGCAAATGCCCGTATCCGCCAGATGGAGGAGCAAACCAGGAAGGAGCTGGCCGAAGCGGTCAAGCAGGCGGAAGCCAAGCTGTCGGCTGCGGAAAAGGCTCATCAGGAGCGTCAGCGTACAGAGCTGGACAAGCTGCGTTCAGCTTTGCAGCAGGAGCATAGCCGGAAGGTCACCGAATGGCAGGACAAGTGGTCCGGGCTGAGTGAGCAGTTGGAGCAGGAGCGTAAACAGGCGGAACTGGTGCTGAATGAGGAAAAGCTCCAGCATCTGGAAGCGGAGAAACAGGCCGAGGAAGCTGCATTGGAGCAGGAAATTCGGATCGAGGAGCTTCAAGAGCAATTGGAGCAGGTACATGCAGGCAGTGCAGAGCTGTCTTCCCGTCTGGGAGAGGCACAAGAGCAGGTTGCAGCATTGAAGCAACAGCAGTCCGAGCTGGAGTCTATGCTGGAAACGCAGCGACAGGCTGCGACAGAACGCGAGCAGGCGGATACGCTTGCGCGTGAAGAGCTGCAAAGCCGTTACAATGAATTGGCGGCGGAAGCCAAGGCAACGCAGCAGCAGGCGGCCAAGCTGGAGGAAGAACAGCGCCGGATGCAGAAGTTGCTGGAACAGGCGCATGTGTCCTCCCGCAAACTGCAAAGTGAGTTGGCTACACTGGCCGAAAGTGAGAAGTCTTGGCAGAAGCTTGCAGAGGAACGCCAGCATGCAGTAGATGAGCTGGAGCTTTCGATACTGGAAGTACGTGAACAGAAGGAGACTGTACAGGAGCAATTACAGCATGCGGTGGCTGAGGTTGAAGCTGTAAATCATAAGTTTGCTGCACAGCAGCAACGTCTGTCGCAGTTGGAAGCGAGAATCAAGGAGCTTTCGCCTGAGCTGATTCGCGTTCAGGATGAGCTGGAGAAGGCAATCCTGCGTGAGCAAGAGGGAACAAAGGCTTACAAAACGCTTCAGGAACAGTATGGAAGCATGAAGAGCCGGGCAGAGCAACTGGGACAGAATATCAAGCAGCTCCAACGTGAGGATAGCGAACGGCGGAAGGAACTGGAACGTGCCGAAGAGGAATCACTGGAATGGCAGCTAAAATATGAGCAGTTGAAGGCCGAAGCGGAACGTTTGGAGGCCGAAGATGCTGCACGTAAGAAAGAATTTGCCTCGTGGGAACGGGAAATAGCCGTAACTGTTGAACAAAAGGAACAGCTTCAAGAGGAAATTCGTTTGGCCGTTGAAGCTGCCGAGGCGGCGAAGGCTGAACAGCGATCTGTAGATCAGGAACGGATAGCTTTACAGTCCGAACTGGAGGAAGTCGGTCAGAAGTATGAGCTGGCGGCTCATCAGCTTCGTCTTTTACAGGTTCAGCAGGATGTGGATCGGGAACATACGGAGAAGATATCGATGGAACTACGTCAATTGCAAGAAGAGTATACCAAGCTTCAATCCGAGTATAATGAGTGGATTGAATTAATCGAACAGGATCAGTAGATACGGATTATAAATGTAATGCAATCCCCGGCTGCTTATCGCCGGGGATTATTTGTATGCAGTATCCTATTCGGTTTTCGGATGACAAAAGGCTATCCAGCGGCAGAAGAAATCTGCTGTGGAACAGCCTTGTCGGAATGTGAACCCAAATTATTTCTCGCTCTTGCGGCCGGCTTCAAACGGTGTCGCTACCGGAATGAACAGGTCGATAATCCCGATAACCAATGCAGCGAGCAATGCGCCCAGAACGGAAACACTGACACTAGTTACGATATATTGAGCGATCCAGATAACCAGAGCGCTCACCAGAAAGCCTACGATTCCACGTCCGAATGGTGAAACGCGTCGGCCAAACATAGCCTCAATGATGTAACCGATCAAGGCAATGACAATGGCAAGGATCAGCGCGCTCCAAAAGCCGCCTACACTAAAGCCGGGAACGATCCAGCTTACGACCATCAGAACCAAAGCGGCAACGATGAAACGCACAATGTGACCGAGAATGCTCACGGAATAACCTCCTTTGTTTTTTGAATGTACAGGGTTATACAAAGGTTATTGTGTGGCATAAACGGCTTTCTTATGTGTAAAACAGAGTTGGCAAATAGCGTAAGTGCGCGGCTTTCGTTATAATATAGATATAAGTGAAAGGAGTAGTGAAGTTGGACTCTAAAATTTTCAAAACCCTAGAATATCAAAAAATTTTAAATAAACTAAGTCATTATGCTCAGACCGCGATTGGTCAGCAGACAGCCCAGCGGCTACAGCCCAGCGATGATTTGGAACATATCAAGAAATTGCTGAAAGGCACGGATGAGGCCTATGCTGCCGATCGACTTAAAGGAGTACCCTCGTTTAACGGAGTCGTGGATATTACTCCGGCGGTCAAACGCGCCCGTATCGGCGGAACACTGAGTCCGCAGGAGCTGCTTGGCATTCGGACAACAGTTCAGGCTGCACGCCGTGTACAGGTGTACGTGGCAAGTTTGCATGAGGAAAATCCAGTCGAAACACTGCTGTATTGGAGTGAGCAGCTTTCAGAACAGAGAGGTCTGGAAAACTCGATTAAAGGCTGTATCGACGAAAATGCAGAGGTGCTGGATTCTGCCAGTACAGAGCTTTCACAAATCCGCAGAGAGCTGCGCTCGGGTGAAGTGCGTATTCGGGAAAAGCTCGATTCCATGATTCGTTCCTCCACCGTATCCAAAATGCTTCAGGATCAGTTGATTACGATCCGTGGAGACCGTTTTGTAATTCCGGTTAAAGCCGAGTATCGTTCTTATTTTGGCGGAATTGTGCATGATCAATCCGGGTCCGGTGCAACGCTGTTTATTGAGCCTGAATCCATCGTGGCCATGAACAACAAGCTGCGAGAAACACGGTTGAGAGAAGAACGCGAAATCGAAGTGATTTTACAAAAGCTGACCGCACTTGTTGCAGAACAAGCGGATATGTTGCTATATGATGTAGATGTTTTGGGGACGCTTGATTTTATTTTTGCCAAAGCGCGTCTTGCTCGTGAGATGAAGGCAACCTTGCCTTTGATGAATGATCGTGGTTACTTGAAGCTGAAAAAAGGCAGACACCCTCTTATTCCGTTGGAGCAGGTCGTTCCGATTGATGTGGAGCTGGGCAATTCGTACACCTCCATTATCGTAACCGGACCGAATACAGGGGGGAAAACCGTTACGCTAAAAACCATTGGCTTGCTTAGTCTGATGGCGATGTCGGGACTTTTTGTGCCTGTAGAAGACGAGAGTCAACTATGCGTATTTGATGCGATCTATGCAGATATTGGTGACGAGCAAAGCATTGAGCAAAACCTGAGTACCTTTTCCAGTCATATGACCAACATTATCAGCATCCTGAAAAATATGACGCCAAAAAGCCTTGTGCTGCTTGATGAGGTAGGTGCAGGAACCGATCCTGCGGAAGGCTCGGCTTTGGCTGTATCCATTCTGGAGCATATGCATGCTTTGGGTTGCCGTATGGTTGCGACAACTCACTACAGTGAATTAAAGGCCTATGCCTATGAGCGCAAAGGAATCATTAATGCGAGCATGGAGTTTGATGTTGCTACATTAAGCCCGACATACCGTCTTCTCGTGGGTGTGCCCGGTCGAAGTAACGCTTTTGCCATTGCTGAGCGCTTGGGATTGCCGGGCCGTATTCTTGATTATGCCCGTGGTGAGGTGACGGAAGAAGATCAGCGCGTAGAGCATATGATTGCGTCACTGGAACAGAACCGTTTGACAGCAGAGCAAGAGCGGGAAAAGGCGGAACAATTGCGCGGTGAAATGGAAGAACTGCGCACCCGTCACCAGAATGAGCTGGATAAGCTGGAAGCACAGCGGGACCGTATGCTGGAAAAAGCTGCGGACGAAGCGAGAGGTCTCGTGGACAAAGCTCGCAGCGAAGCGGAGAAAATCATTGCCGATCTGCGTAAATTGGCTCAGGAAGAAGGAGCCTCTGTTAAGGAGCATAGGCTGATTGCAGCTCGCAGAGAGCTGGATGAAGCGGAACCGAAACATCGTAAGAAAAGTGCAGTCAAACGCCCTGTCGCTGCACGTACTCGCTCTATCGTAGCTGGTGATGAGGTATCCGTTCACAGCCTGAATAAAAAAGGTCATGTGGTGGAACTGTCCGGCAGCAAGGAAGCGGTGGTGCAACTGGGAATCATGAAAATGAAGGTCAGTCTGGACGATCTGGAGCTGCTGCAACCCGCCCAAACAACTGCACTGAGAGCTCAGAAGCCGGTAACCGGCATTAAGCGGACACGGGATGATCATGTGCGAAACGAGCTTGATCTGCGCGGTGCGAACGTGGAGGAAGCGCTGATGGAGGTAGATCGCTTCATGGATGAAGCATTTCTGGCCAATCTGGGGCAGGTACACATTATTCATGGCAAGGGTACAGGGGTTCTTCGGACCGGTATTCAGGAGTATCTTCGCAAGCATAAGCATGTGAAAAGCTACCGTATCGGAAATTACAATGAAGGCGGCACAGGCGTGACTGTTGCTGAATTGGAATGAGCTACGGGTTACCGGCTCCGTCCAGGAAAGCTTTGTAGAACGGGAGGGACAAAGTGAAGATGGCGATTGATGAATTGCTGTCACATCCGTTAGGAATGATGCTGGGTTATTTCTCGGTGGCGGTGCTGGAGCTGATTGTATTTTTGTGTTGCTTTGAGCTGGTAACCCGGTATAAATGCTGGGAAGAGATCAAACGCGGCAATATTTCAGTTGCGATGGCTACGGGCGGGAAAATGTTCGGTATTTGCAACGTGCTCCGCTTTGCGATGGAAGCCAAATCCAGCGTGTACGATACGATGATTTGGTCGTTCGTCGGCTTTTTACTACTGCTTGTGGCGTACTTTCTGTTTGAGTTTCTGACACCGGTATTTTCAATCGATCAGGAAATTAAGGAGGACAACCGCGCTGTCGGCTTGTTCTCCATGATTATCTCGATATCGTTATCTTATGTGATCGGTGCCAGTGTAACTTGACACATCCTGTATACTAGAGCTTGGTATACGCATGGAACGGAAGGATGATGAAGCTTGGAAATGACTATTTGCCCATGGTGTAACATGGAAATTATTTGGGATGAAGAATTGGGACCTGAAGAAGAGTGCCCTTATTGCCATAACGACCTGAAAGGGTATTCGGATATTACCGATGATGAAGATGAAACGGAGTCTGATTCTGCATATGTTCATGGGCATACGGATGAGCACCGGCAAGTAGAAAGTGAACACATGCGTACCCATGCACATGACCACGAACACAGCCATGATGATGTGGCTTCTGCGGGTCAAGCCGCGTCTCTCTCTGGGAAGGAAGACCTAA
This sequence comes from Paenibacillus sp. FSL R10-2782, assembly GCF_038592985.1. NCBI lineage: Bacteria > Bacillati > Bacillota > Bacilli > Caryophanales > Paenibacillaceae > Paenibacillus > Paenibacillus sp. FSL R10-2782. The sequence continues at coordinate 1,666,407 of NZ_CP151951.1, forward strand.
AGGGCTATCGCACCTTGAGCATCCAGCTCGGGGACGAGGATGAGCAGGATATTTTATATGAAGCTGAGAATGAAATCATAGTAGAAAAGCCTGCCGATGCTCCGTTGTTGCAGGACAACGAGCTTCACAAGCTGCCTGTGCTGCATACCCTGCAAAAATTCGAAGAAAGCGGTGCGGATCTGATGGCTTATGAACAAGGCGCTGAACAAATTCTCGACAGACAAGATGAGGTTCTCGAATGTTCCCAGTGCGGTGAATATATGCTGCATGCAGGTTCGCAAACCGTGACAGGGGAAGGCTTTGTACCGTCGATTTCTCCTGCGCTCGGCAGACCTGTTCTGGATTTGCCGTTTGTCTTAAATGTATATGTATGTCCAAGCTGCTTCCATGTTCAGCAGACGTTGTCAGAGGATGACCGATTGCGTTTGTTAGAGAAGCTGAGTGGTATTTCCAACAATTAAATCATATTCCCCCGGATAAGCCCAAGTTGAACACGGGCATCTTAAACCGAAGAAGCTCTGAAGCAAGCTGAGTTAAAAGGAGCTGAATGGTGATTTTCGGTTAGGGGGAACTATATTGAAATCAAACCTGAACGGACAATCCATTCTGCTGCTAAGCCTGAATGGATTGTTTGTTTTTGCGGCAGCTTTGTCAGGTACTTTTCTTAACGTATATCTGTGGAAAAGCAGGCAGGATTACGCGATGATTGGCTGGTTTAATGTCAGCCAGCAAATTGCGCTGGGAATCATGGTTTGGGTGGCTGGAAAATGGGTCAAGGAGCATAACAAAATGAATGCTCTGCGCGTAGGGACCGCATTGTCCGGGTTATTTTATCTGGTGGTTTTATATACGGGATCGCAGGCTGTAAACTACATATGGCCGTTAGGGATGCTATTGGGTGCAGCGCTGGGTTTGTTCTGGCTGGCTTTTAATGTGATTTTTTTCGAAGTCACAGATCGGGTAAGCCGGGATCATTTTAATGGCTGGGTCGGTCTGCTGGGCTCATTTTCAGGTATTGTCGGTCCCTGGCTGTCCGGCTGGATTATCGCCCGTATGGAGGATGATGCGGGATACCGCGTGATATTTAGTATCTCTCTGGCACTTTATGTGGTAGGGGTGGTGCTGAGTTTCTTTCTTCGCAAGCGTAATACGACAGGAAGTTACAATTGGCTGGAGCCCAAGCAACGTTTGTCGCAAAAAGGAAGTATGTGGCGACCATTGTCTTTGTCGCTTGTTACCCAGGGCATTCGTGAAGGAGTTTTTGCCTTCCTGATTACGCTGCTTGTGTACGTGGTAACACAGCAGGAGTGGAAGCTGGCGCAGTTTTCGCTTATTACATCCGCAGTTTCATTTTTCAGCTTTTGGGCTGTTGGCAAATGGCTCAAGCCACAGTATCGTTCGATTGGCATGCTGTTGGGTGCCGTACTGCTGGTGATTGTGCTTTTTCCGTTACTGTGGCGGATGCAATATAGCACGTTGCTGATAATGGGCATCGGAACCGCCTTGTTTTTGCCGTTATATTTAATCCCGATGATTTCTGCGAGCTTTGACCTGATGGGCGTGAGTGAAGAGGATGTTAATCAGAGGGTGGAGCTGGTCGTACTGCGCGAGCTGTGTCTAATGGTAGGTCGATTGACCGGAATGCTTATCTTTCTGGGTGTGTTGAGTATGAGCAAGGCACCTATAGCGATGATCTGGTTATTAATTGGGCTTGCGTTAATGCCCGTGGCGGGATGGGCATTTATGCGCAATGTATTAAAGAAGGAACAAACAACGAAGCAGAGCAAGTCTCATTCCAAGGCACGACGCTGGCACAGGCAAACCGAATAGCTTGAAATATATATTCAAAAAGAGCCTCCTAACCCACGAAAATGGGAATGGGAGGCTCTTTCGTATTTTGTATTTACTAAGCCAGCGGCTCCGTGATTTCAGGTGAAGGCTTGGTGGTACGCGTTAGTGAAAAAAGCTCCATCTCAGGTCGATGTGTGCCCGTCAGTTCATCAGCCAACAACTGCGCAGCCATCATGCTGGTGACTGTACCGTTTCCTCCGTAGCCCTCCAAAAAGTAGCAGTTCGGAAAGCGCGGGTGCGGGCCAATATACGGTAAGCCATCATGGGAGGAGCCAAAGACGGCTGCCCATGCATAATCAATCTTGAATGGTATATCGGGAAAATGCTTCTGTAATGCTTGCAGCAGTTTTTTCTGTTGGTGCAGCAGTCTGACTTCACGCTGTTTCGGGTCGAGTACAGGCTCATCCAACCCCCCGATAATCACGCGTCCATCCGCAGTGGAGCGTATATACAAATAAGGACGGGCGGTTTCCCATATTAGACATTGTTCGTGCCACATGGCTGAATCTCCAATCGGCTTGGTGGCAATAGCATAAGAGCTTTCCAGTATGGCTCCGCGATCCTTTTTGATTTCCTGTGATTCATAGCCTGCTGCAAAAATAACCTTTTTCGCCCGGATGGTTCCACCGCTGGTATGACAAACTACCTCATTGTCGCCAAATTTAAAATGCTTCGCTTCGGTATGTTCATATAATTGTACACCAAGGCGGCTGGCGTATTGCAGGAGTCCCTGTACAAAACGAAACGGGTTCACCTCAGCATCTTCGTGTGTATACAGCGCAGCCGGTTTTCGAAAAGGGAAACGGGCCGCCACCTGTTGCTCATCCCAATATTCCACTGGGAATCCAAAGCGGTTTAACTGTTCGAATTCTTTTTGAAGCACCGACACATCCTCTGGCGTACTCGCATAATACAGGCTGCTGCGACGGATCAAGGACGGATCGATGTCCACTGTGCTGGCCAGCTTTTCCAACTGATCCAGAGCATCCTTACACATCCGATAAAACAGCACCCCATTAGCTTCGCCAAAAGTGTTGATAAAAGAGGTCAGCGTCTTATCATTGCTATATTGCAGCAATCCGGTATTGGCCGAAGAACTTCCGTGTGCCAGCTTACGCTTGTCAATGACCACCGTATCCACCTGTTGTTCTCCCAGCAGCCGGGCACAGAGAGAGCCACCCATCCCACCCCCGACGATAAGCACATCACAAGTCAAATCTTCTGTTAAAGCAGGAAAATCCAGTTTCTGCTCCAGGGTGCTAGGCCAATACGTATTCCCACTAATCAATTTCATAACAAAACACTCCCTATTAAGCAATGAAATATGCAGTATTCAATGTGTGTGGTTTTTACAGTAGTTCCGAGAAGCCATCAGGCAGCTCATATTCTAATACCCTTCACTTTCCACCTAAACTCCGCTCCTCTTCCTATATACATATAATTCCGCTAAAAGGACAAGCTAATCAGCGTGCAACAAAACATTTAAGGAGGCACAGACCATGCAATCTACGAACATGCAACCTTTGACCGGCAAAGAACTGGAGTACATCGTGGACTCCATTTCCAATGAAGAACTGCTGCTCAAGCAATGTGCGGCAACGGCAGCATCTATTCAGCATCCTGCCATTCAGCAAGCTTGTCTGCAATTCGCAAGAACTCATGAGCACCACCTGAACATGCTTTCAAATGCCCTTCAACAGCACCAGCAGCTTGCTCCTATGCAACCCCAGCAGTAATTATGGATTAACCAACAAAGGAGGTAATATCACGATGTTTTCACAGAACAATACGTCATTTATGCCCGAAGAAGATTTGCTCTATACCATTCTTGCCGATATGAAACGTACGGTGGGAGAATATACAACGGCAACAACTGAATCCAATTGTCCGTCTGTGCGCCAGCTTTTCACCGACCTTACGAGCGATACACTGCGTCTGCAAGGTGATTTGTACCGTTTGATGAGTCAGAACAACATGTACTCCACCACGACCAAAGCGTTGCGCACCGATTTGGACAAACAGATTCAGGAAGCCCGAAAAACCCAACAGGAATGCCAGCAGTTCATTCAGCAAAAATCGTCCTCCGCGGGAGTGTATAGCCAGCCTATGCATCAACAGGGCCAGCCTTCTCACCAAAACAACCCTTACTATATGTAAACGGGGCACTCCGCTTTTGAAGCTCTTTCTCATAACAAGCCGTCCGTCTGCCGGGTTCACCGGGGGTGGGCGGTTTTTCTTTGCAGGTTTAAAGCGCGTATTGTATGATGTATAGTAATCTCTTTTGATGGAGGCCTTATGTCGAATGACTGAACTGAATGACTTGAAATTAAAAGTGCTGGAATTGTTAAAAGAAGATGCAAGAAGGACACCGACTCTGCTTGCTACCTTGCTGGGAGTTGCCGAGCAGGATGTATGTACTGCGATTAAAGAGCTTGAAGACCAACATGTAATCGTCAAATATGCCGCTGTGGTCAATTGGGATAAAGTTGACGACGAAAAGGTTACTGCTCTAATTGAGGTGCAAATTACACCGGAACGGGGAAGAGGATTTGAAGGCATCGCTGAACGGATTTATTTGTATCCACAAGTTAAATCGGTATATCTCATGTCCGGTGCATACGACTTGTTAGTGGAAGTAGAAGGACGTAATCTTCGCGAGGTAGCGAACTTTGTGTCGGAAAAGCTGTCGCCTATTGATTCGGTCCTGTCCACCAAGACCAATTTTACGCTCAAAAAATACAAACAGGACGGAATTATCTTCGAAGATCATCAGGAAGATAATCGTCTGATGATTTCGCCGTAAAGGAAGATCATGATGAATATCAAACCTGAAGCATTGACTGACAGTAACAAAGCCATGAGTTCGTATTTGTCTCCGTTGGTGCGCGAGATTCCATCCTCGGGCATCCGTAAGTTTTTTGATCTGGTGGGCGGCAACAAGGATATTATTACTCTGGGGGTAGGCGAACCGGATTTTACAACGCCTTGGCATATGCGGGAAGCCTGCGTCTATTCATTGGAACGGGGGTTTACCAGCTATACTTCCAACGCGGGGACGCCTGAACTGCGTGAGGCGATTAGTGAATATTTGGATGAGCAGTTTGCAGTCCGCTATGATCCCAAAAGTGAAATTATCGTAACGGTGGGCGGCAGCGAAGCGATTGACCTCGCTTTGCGTGCGTTAATTGTACCCGGCGACGAAATTCTGGTTCCAGAGCCATGCTACATTTCGTATTCTCCAATCACTTCGATTGGCGGTGGTATTCCCGTAGGGATTGAAACCTTCGCCAAGGATGAATTCAAGCTGACAGCAGAGGCGCTGGAGGCTAAAATCACACCTAAATCCAAAGTGCTGATTTTATGCTATCCCAGCAATCCAACCGGGGCGACCATGACCTATGAGGATTGGCTTCCGATTGCGAAAGTTGTAGAAAAGCATGATTTGATCGTCATTTCTGATGAAATTTATGCAGAATTGAACTATGGTGAGAAGCATGTCAGCTTCGCGGCTATGCCAGGCATGATGGATCGTACCATTCTCGTCAGCGGTTTCTCCAAAGCCTTCGCCATGACCGGCTGGCGTATTGGATATACATGCGGGCACCCTGATTTAATTGCCGCTATGCTTAAAATCCACCAGTATACCGTAATGTGTGCGCCTTCGATGGGTCAGGTTGCGGCTCTTGAGGGTCTACGCAATGGTTTGGGCGAGAAGGATCGCATGGTGGAGGCTTACAATCAGCGTCGCCGTCTGATGGTCGAGGGGTTCCGGGAAATTGGTCTGGAATGTCACGAACCGAGAGGGGCTTTTTATGTTTTTCCAAGTATTCAGAGCACAGGGCTGAGCTCGGATGAGTTTGCGCAGCGCCTTTTGGCAGAGGCCAAGGTTGCGGCTGTGCCGGGGAACGTATTCGGTTTGGGAGGCGAAGGCTACCTTCGTTGCTCATATGCGACCTCTGTGTCTCAACTGACGGAAGCATTGGATCGGATCGGTCAATTTGTAGAAAAAGTAAAAAAAGAAGGTTGAAATTTTTTTATGGGTAATTCATAGAAAAAAGTATTTTATTTCTAAATTTATATGCTATAATATAAAATTGAAAGCAGGAAGTTCAATTTTTCAATTGCAGGAGGAGTGCTCATGTCATATGTTGGATATCATTCATCGGGTTCAATAGGATACGACATTTCCCTGGAAAATGAAATTTTGTTCCTGCGCAATGAGATGATGCGGACGTTTCAGGAAGAGAAGTCCTTCACCTCTGATCTTGTCATTGAGATCAGTTGCAAGCTCGATTTGAAAATTAACGAATACATGAAGCTGTACGGTACAGAATGCAAGGTGTAACCGTGTGAAGCCAAGCCGTACGTATAGAGAAGGCCGCAGGGCCTTCTTTTTTTGCGTTCACAACTTATGATATATTAGTGGCATGGAAGAGGGGGCGTACATATGAGAGCAGGGCTGAAAAGGCTTTCGCCATGGATCATCGGAGTGCTGGCACTCGTGCTGTTGGCGGGATGCGGGGGAAAGGACAAGGACAGTTTCTCCATTTTTATCATGGATAAGCAAGGGGATGCTTCAATTATTCGTGATGAGCTGGCGCAAAAGCTTAAGGATAAACTGGGCGAAAAGGCTCCAACCATCGAGATTGCAGTTAGCCCATTGTATAACCAGCAGAAACTGGTCGTTGAATATGCGGCTGGGGAAAACGATCTGTTTATTTTGCCGGAAGAGGATATGAAGGTGTATGGACAGAATGGTTCAAATTTGCCTTTAGACGATGCTTTTGACAAGAAAACGTATGCTCGGGGTGTGTTCGAGGGCGGCGTATTTAAGGAAAAGGAGCAGGGGGAAAAAGGAACCGATATAATCAAGGAAACTCATTTGTTCGGGATTCCGGTGGAGCAGATGAAGATGTTCAAGGATTTAAAATATAACTCTACAACATTATTTGCTACCGTGCCACCGCGTACGAGTAATAAGGAAGAAGCCATCAAGGTGTTAAAAGCATTGACGGAATGATAGAGGGGATGAGATACCATGGGAATTTATACAAGAACAGGTGATGAGGGACAAACCTCGGTGATCGGTGGTCGGGTGTCCAAGGATGATGACCGTGTGGAGGCATATGGTACGATTGACGAACTGAACAGCTTTGTAGGACAAGCAATCAGCTTTGCCGAAGGAGAAAAGTTTGCGGATATTCGGGATCAATTGGAGGAAGTACAGCAGGAACTGTTTGATTGCGGTTCGGATTTGGCATTTGTCAAAATCAACGAAAGTAAATACAAGGTGAAGGATGAGCTGGCAGAGCGGCTTGAAGGCTGGATTGACGCATGTCAGGAGGAAAATCCGAAGGTGGAGCGTTTTATTATTCCGGGGGGCAGCACGTTGTCCTCAGCGCTTCATGTTTGCCGTACGGTTTGCCGCCGAGCGGAACGTCGTGCTGTCACACTGGGGAAGCATACCGAAATCAATCCTGCGGTACGTCGGTATTTGAATCGTCTGTCCGATTATTTCTTCGTCGTGGCCCGCACCGCGAATGTACGTCAAGGGGTGCCGGATGTCGAATATGTGCGCAGCAAAAAAGTGTTTCGCAAATAAGGAGGCAACCGGGAATTTGTGATGAGTTTGTACTATGAACCTATCGTGTATACGATCCCTCCTGAGGAGGAGGGAATGCTGTTGAAGACCATTTTGCAAAAACGTATGAATGTTTCACGCAAGCTGATATCCAAACTTAAGCTGACGGAACAAGGTATTATGCTGAACGGAACACGAGTGTATATCAGTGTAAAGGTACAGTCCGGGGATCGGGTGGAAATTCGTATGGAGCGCGAGCGTTCCGATGATATTTTGCCTGAACCGATTCCTTTTGACATTTTGTTTGAGGATGAGCATTTATTGGTTGTCAACAAGGCGGCGGGTATGATTGTCCATCCGACTCACGGCCATTACACGGGAACACTGGCTAATGGGGTTGTGCATTATTGGGAGGCCAAAGGTGAGCTGTTCCGGTTTCGCCCCGTTCATCGTCTGGATCAGGAGACGACTGGCGTTCTTGTGGTGGCTAAAAATCCATATGTACACCAGCATATTTCCGAGCAAATGATTATGGGAACGGTGGATAAGCGTTACACTGCCCTAGTGCACGGTTGCCCTGATCCACAGGAAGGCAGGGTGGATGGGCCGATTGACCGTAATCCGGATGATCCACATTTGCGCATGGTGACCCCTGATGGTTATCCGGCCCTTACACTGTATAAGCTGGAGGAAGCCTGGAATGAGGGGAGCCGCATCGGGATCAAGCTGGAATCCGGGCGTACGCACCAAATCCGGGTACACATGACTTCTATCGGATGTCCGTTGATTGGAGATAAAATGTACCGAAATACGCCTGCTGACGCTGCGCAACGTGAGCGTTATGATCAACTGGATGCCCAGATGCCCCGACAGGCATTGCATGCCTCAGAGCTGTCCTTGGTGCATCCTGTGACCGGAGAGCAGTTGACGTTTTGTGCTCCTTGGCCCGACGATATGGCCCAGTTACAGGAGCTGTTAAGAAATCAAAATGGAGGGTTAACATAACGATGAGCCAGTTGAAAGTATACCAGTACTCCAAATGCAGCACTTGCCGCAATGCAGTGAAATGGCTGCAAAGCAAGGGACATGAAACGGAATTGATTCCTATTTTTGAGCAAGCCCCCGGACCGGAGGAATTGACTGATTTAATCAGCAAAAGTGGACTGGAGCTGAAAAAGTTTTTCAATACGAGCGGTGAGGTATATAAGGAGCTAAAGCTGAAGGACAAGCTGGCAGACATGAGCCGTGAAGAGCAAATCTCGCTTTTATCCTCGAATGGGAGATTGATCAAGCGCCCGATTGTAACAGACGGGAACAAAGTAACGGTAGGCTTCAAAGAGGAAACATTTGATGAAGCATGGGGCGCTCAATAACGTCCAATTCGGCTCCGCGATATGTTATACTGTTGGGGTTAAATAATAATATCATGAATGGGAGCAATACAATCTGTGACACAACGTAAAGAACAATCCATAATGCTGGTTGACGGCATGGCTCTGTTATTCCGCGCTTATTATGCAACTGCTGCAAACGGTTATATAAGGCGTACAAAGGCCGGGGTGCCAACGAACGCAATATATGGTTTTATTCGATATTTTTGGGATGCGGTACAAACATATAATCCAACGCATGTCGTATGCTGCTGGGATATGGGAGGAACGACGTTCCGCGGGGAGCATTTTGCTGCGTACAAGGGAAATCGCGCTGACGCGCCGGATGATTTGATTCCTCAATTTACATTGATCCGTGAAGTGACGGACAGCCTTGGCATCCCTAACATTGGAGCGACAGGCTTTGAAGCGGATGATTGCATCGGTACGCTGGCACGCCACTATACGCAGAATGAGGACATGGATGTAATGATTCTCTCCGGAGATCATGATTTACTCCAATTGGTGGATGAGCGGACACGGGTTATTATTATGAAAAAAGGTCACGGCAATTATATGGTGTATACCCCGGAAACGCTGCTGTCCGAAAAAGGACTCAAACCCCGCCAAGTTGTGGACCTCAAGGGCCTGATGGGGGATGCAAGCGACAATTACCCGGGAGTACGGGGAATTGGTGAAAAGACGGCACTCAAGCTGGTACAGGAATATGACTCCATTGAAGGTATTCTGGAGAATCTGGATCAATTGACGCCAGCAGTGCGCAAAAAGATCGAGAGTGATCTGGATATGCTGCATTTGTCACGTAAGCTGGCAGAAATTCACTGTGGTGTACCTGTAGTATGCGCACTGGACAGCTGTCTGTTGACGCTGGATCATGTGCAAATTGTAGACAAGTTTGAGGAGCTTGAAATGAAAAGCTTGTGTACGTTAATGGGTGTGGCAACTGGATCATAACGAAGCCAGCTTGGCTTCACAAGTACAACTCGGAGCTGGCATTACACATATGAGGATGCTGGCGCTTAGTGCGTTAGTGTCCTTTTTTATGCACAGTTATGTTAAGGGAGATATATATTCTTGTGAAGGATTATATACAATTGCGATCAGGGGATTGACCTTGGACACATTTCAGGCGAATATAGGGTAGAGAGAACCGGATCATGACTGAGAGGGGACAACAGCAGCTATGACAGTATTGGGAGCAATTGAGGCAGGCGGTACCAAATTTGTATGTGGAATTGGCAACGAACAGGGAGAGGTGCTGGAACGCGCGAGCTTTCCTACAGTCACGCCAGCAGAAACGATGGCGAATGTCGTTGCATTTTTTGAAGGGAAGGGTATAGAAGCGCTGGGCGTAGGGTCGTTTGGGCCGATTGATCCTATCGAAGGCAGTAATACATATGGCTATATTACAACAACGCCAAAGCCGCATTGGGGCAATTATAACCTGATCGGCAAGCTGAAAGAGCATTTTGATGTACCTATGGGATTTGACACGGATGTGAACGGCGCAGCACTGGGTGAATCCATCTGGGGGGCGGCCAAGGGACTGGACAGCTGTCTCTATATTACGATAGGTACAGGCATTGGAGCGGGTGCTCTGGTCGGTGGGAAGCTGATTCATGGATTATCCCATCCTGAAATGGGCCACATCCTGGTGCGTCGTCATCCAGAAGATACTTATGAAGGGACATGTCCTTATCACGGAGATTGTGTGGAAGGATTGGCAGCAGGTCCTGCGCTTGAAAAAAGATGGAAGGTCAAAGGACATGAGCTTTCTGTGGATCATCCGGCTTGGGAGATGGAAGTTTATTATCTGGCACAGGCTTTGATGAGCTATGTATTGATTCTTTCACCGCAAAAAATTATTATGGGCGGCGGAGTGATGAAGCAGGAGCAACTGTTCCCACTCGTTCGCGCCGAGCTTCAAAAACTGTTGAACGGATACGTACAGCATCCGAGTCTGACTACAGAAATTGATCAATATATCGTGGCCCCAGGCTTGGGAGACAATGCCGGATTGTGCGGTGCTCTTGCCTTGGCAAAGGAAAAGTTGAACAAATGATAATTTTGGGTTGACGGCGATCCGAGGTACGGTTATCATATAGGCAACAGTATAGTACGGCTCAAAAAGGGAAGCACCTTTCTTGCGAATACGCGGGATAGGTGCTTTTTTTGCGTTTGGCGTTGTACCGGACTGTAACCCAATTATAAGCATGGAGGAAAAAAGCATGGAAATCGTATTTTTAAACCGCTTGTCCAAACGGAATGAACAGGGCCATGAGGTATTTGCCCAGGTATGGATTGGACAACATGATGGGGTATGGAGTGCAGGGTGGAGCACACAACACAGCTTGGATGAAAGTACAGATGATCTTTGGTATGAGGGCAGCTTATGGCAGGAGCTGCTGCATGTATACCGCCATGAGCTGGCGCTGAAGATGGCAGAGGGCTACAGGCCCTTAATCCATGGTGTTTTCCATGAACAGGAAGGGTCAGGGGCAGCAGGGCGTGGACAAACATTACAAAAGCTGTATTGCTATAGTGATTTGTTTCCACGTGATGATGTGTATGAGCAATTGACGATGTGGAGGCGGCAAAAGGCTGCTGCTGAGCGGAAGGCACCTTATTTTATTGCCACCAATCGTCTGCTTCGGTTGATTAGCGTCTATCTTCCCCATACCGAGGAGGAGTTGCTGGAGCTACCAGGGATGGGGCAAGGTAAAATATCTCAATATGGGCCAGAACTGCTGGCTATTACGACACAAAATGACCGGACTACGCCATTTCCGCTAAATTGGGTAACAGAGACGCTGGATGAGGAAGTTTTCTTATCATGGCTGTACAAGCAAAAAGAGACCCAGTATAAGCAGGAACTGAATAAATTCAGTCTGACAAAAACCATTATTGAAAGTATTTCAGATGGTCTTACATTGGAGCATATTGGACAGAAGGTGGGGTTACATCGTAGAGAAATGATTGAAGCAGTGGAGCATTTGGATAGAGATGGAATCGATATGGAAAAGCTGATCCGTCAGGAATTGGTAAACGTATCTGAGGAAGAGCAGACGGCAATCTGGTCTGCGTATGAAGAATTGGGGGATACGTTGCTCAAGCCCGTCATGCTGCGGGTATATGGTGAGGAACAGGCCACGGAAACGGGGCTGGATCAAGTTTATGAGCGGCTGCGTCTGATTCGTATCCGTTTTCGTCATCAGGTGGCATCAGATCGGCATGCGGGATAACCTAGTGCAGATATAAAAAACTGCACCAAAAAAGCAGCAGCTATATCCTGTGAGGATACGCTGCTGCTGATTCTTTTCAAACCCAATCCTTCTTGCGGAAAATACAGAACATGCTGACACCCAGCGCCACCATAATACCAATGACGACAAAATAACCATAACGTGTATGAAGCTCAGGCATATTATCAAAGTTCATACCATAAATTCCGGTAATAACAGTCAACGGCATAAACACGGTTGTAATCGCTGTAAACACGCGCATGATTTCATTCGCACGGTTAGCGATACTGGATTGATAAGCTTCTCGAAGGTTACCCATTAAATCGCGGTAAGTTTCGAAAGTCTCCGAAATTTTCACGGCATTTTCATAAATGTCGCTAAAATATTTTTGTAATTGATCGTCGATCAGCCGTAAATCCCGTTTGTTCAACGTATTGATGACTTCTTTTTGTGGACCAAGCACTTTTTTCAGCCACAGAATCTCACTGCGTAAGCCAATAATTTCATTCAAATGCGATTTTTTCGTATGCATCAGAATGTCTTCTTCCAGCTTTTCAATGCGAACCTCAATCCGGTCACCAACCAGAAAATAGTTGTCAACGATCAAGTCGATCAACAGATACATAAAACGGTCAGGCTGGCTGACCTCCTGCTCCCACAGCATAGGCTTGAGGGTGCGCAGCTCATTGATTTTCTGCTTCGTCACCGTAATGATAAAATGGCGGCCCAGGAAAATGTTCAAAGCACGTAAAAATATTTCTTCATCATCAAAACGAATACTGTTTACAACGATAAAATAATGGCTCTCGTAAATTTCAATCTTCGGACGCTGCTCTTCTTCACTCAAACAGTCCTCTACCGCGAGATCATGCATGGAGAACAAAGGCTGGAGCACTGCCAGATCATCAACATCGGCATCAATCCAATAAAAGCCTTCTGCTGGCGGAGTAAGCGCCATTTCAATTTCTTCGACAGGGGTAAAAACCCCGTTGTTTACCAAACGGATTTTCATATATGTCACTCCTTATGCTCCGTCGTAACGGAAAATACATGTACCTAAAAGCATAAGGAATGGACTCAGTTAGCTGGAGCGGGTAAGCGGCATCCCCATCAAAAGCCAGAGGCTTTTGGAGCATGCAGAGCCTGGCGTCCCGTCTTTCGGCAAGCTGAAGTCATTCCTATGCTGTTGTTCAGGGATCGCCGCCTATTCGGACTCGGGTCGCCTTCCATTCCGGATTCACCTCACACATGTTCTTTTTTAGGTTGCCACAGTATCACAGAAAGCACTCTAAATCTGCACCACTGCTTTATATTTTCGCCTATAGCACTTGTATAGTATAACGCTCGGCCTACAGCCTTTCAAGCGCAAAATCATGGGCTAAATCAATAGGAGTGACAAGAGCTTCGGCGATGGGATAATGTATGATTTAACATATGGAAAAGTAAACCGAAATGTGAATGCAGGGGTGAAAAATTACAAGTCCCATCTTGACGAAGCCCATCGGATGCATTAAAGTGAACAACAAGAACTTTTTATGAACCCAAATTGAATATAGCGAAATCTTATCAAGAGCAGGTGGAGGGACTAGCCCGATGATACCCGGCAACCGGCGATTTTAATCGCACGGTGCTAATTCTTGCAGGACGCGCGCTTTTTACAAAGAGCGATGCCCTGACAGATGAGAGAGGCGCATATGGATACAAATATGACCTTTCTCGTAACCGAGGAAGGTCTTTTTATTATATGCCCGGCATCTCAACATGACGATTTTCGCAAAAACTTCACCGAACAAGGAGTGAGTTTACATGCCGATTAAAATTCCGGATACACTACCTGCCAAGGAAGTGCTGGAGGGCGAAAATATTTTCGTAATGGATGAAAGCCTGGCCTATCATCAGGATATTCGTCCGTTGCGCATCGCCATTTTGAATTTGATGCCTACCAAAGAGACAACGGAAACCCAACTGCTGCGCCTGGTCGGCAATACCCCGCTTCAAGTGGACGTTACGCTGGTGCACATGAAGTCGCATGTATCTAAAAATACATCGCAGGAATATTTGAACATGTTTTATAAAACCTTTGATGAGATCAGAAACAGCCGTTTTGACGGTATGGTTATTACGGGAGCACCCGTTGAACAGCTTGAGTTTGAAGATGTGAACTACTGGGAGGAAATCCGGCAAATTTTTGAATGGACGAAAACGAATGTAACTTCCACCATGCATATCTGTTGGGCCTCACAGGCGGGTCTGTACCATCATTTCGGCGTTCCTAAATACGGACTTGATTACAAATGTTTTGGCGTGTTTTCACATAGCGTTATTAAACCTAAAGTGAAGCTGCTACGCGGTTTTGATGAATTGTTTTATGCACCTCATTCCCGGCATACAGAGGTTCGGCGCGAAGATATCGAGCATATCCATGAACTGGAGCTTTTATCCGAATCTGAGGAAGCCGGAGTGTATCTGGTTGCTACGCGTGATGGCAAACAAATCTTTGTAACCGGACATTCCGAATACGATCCACTTTCCCTGAAATGGGAATATGATCGTGATGTCGCCAAAGGGATGGATATTGAAGTACCGAAAAATTATTTTCCCAACAATGACCCTGAGCGTACACCGCCCTCAACCTGGCGTGCGCATGCCAATTTATTATTTTCAAATTGGCTCAACTACTATGTATACCAAGAAACCCCTTTTGATATCGGGCCCCAGATTTAAAATGGGGCTTAACGTTTATCTCTACGCAGTACCACCTTGCAGCAGCGCAGCAGTATAGATATGATAATCCAATTTTGCAGCATATGTTATAGCACCTATTGTGGAAATGAACAGGAGGATTCATATGAGTGAGAAACAGTGGAAAATTGAAAGCAGATTGGCACAAATTGGTTCAATTGAAGAGCCGGTAACCGGAGCGGTGAATTTTCCGATTTATCAATCTACGGCGTTTCGCCATCCCCGTTTGGGTCAAAGCACAGGATTTGATTACATTCGGACGATCAATCCGACACGCAAGGTGCTGGAGGAGGCGTCCGCTACACTGGAATCCGGTGATGCAGGCTTTGCATGCAGTTCAGGTATGGCGGCGCTGCAAACGGTATTTGCCCTGTTTGGACAAGGAGATCATCTAATTGTATCGCTGGATCTGTATGGAGGCACGTATCGTTTGCTGGAACGTATTTTATCCAGATTCGGCGTGACAGCGAGCTATGTGGATACGAACGATCTTGAAGCCATCGAGCAGTCATGTCGACCAAATACCAAAGCGGTATTCATTGAAACGCCTACGAATCCATTAATGATGATTACGGATATTCGGGCTGTAGCCGAATGGGCGTCACAACGTCAGTTGCTTACCATTGTAGATAATACCCTGTTAACGCCGTATTTCCAGCGTCCTTTGGAGCTGGGTGCCGATATTGTGGTACATAGCGCAACCAAGTATCTGGGCGGACACAATGATGTGCTGGCAGGCTTGATCGTATCTAAGGGTAAGGAGCTATCAGCCGAGATTTCCTTCCTTCATAATTCCATTGGTGCTGTACTTTCTCCGAGTGATAGCTACCAGTTGATGAAGGGCATGAAAACATTGGCGCTGCGTATGGATCGGCATGAGCATAATGCGACGGTGCTGGCCAATTATCTGCTGACGCATCCGGCGGTGACTGAGGTGTTTTATCCGGGGCTTGAGGGTCATCCTGGTCGTGAAATTCAAAATAAACAATCCAGCGGCAACACAGGTATTTTTTCTTTTAAAGTAAAAGATGCCCGTTATGTGGAGCCATTGCTTCGAAACATTAAGCTTATTGCTTTTGCAGAAAGTCTGGGCGGTGTGGAATCGTTAATGACTTATCCTGCTGTGCAGACACATGCCGATATACCGGCTGAGATTCGGGATGCAGTGGGAGTAGATGATCGGTTGCTGCGCTTCTCCGTCGGCATTGAACATACGGATGATTTAATTGAAGATTTGCGTTCAGCGTTGGAGGCGGCACGTCAGGAAATCGAAGGAGGACAACAGCAATGATTGAGGACGTGCGGAAAATCGGGCAAGAGTCGGAAAAAGAACGGAGATTCGCTACCAAGCTGCTGCATTTTGGCTCTGAAATCGATAGTGTTACAGGTGCGTCGAGCGTACCGATTTATCAGGCGTCCACCTTTCACCATCACGATATTTTCAATCCTCCGCTGCATGACTACAGCCGTTCCGGCAACCCGACACGGCAAGCTTTGGAGGACTACATCGCCTTACTGGAAGGCGGGGCCAGAGGGTTTGCCTTTGCATCGGGCATGGCGGCCATCTCCAGTACGTTTATGCTGTTGTCCGCAGGGGACCATGTCATTGTTTCGGAGGATGTATATGGTGGGACCTACCGCCTGCTGACTTCGATTTTAAAACGGATGAACATTGAAACCACCTTCGTCGATATGACAGACATCAACCTTGTGAAAGAAGCATTGCAGGAAAATACGAAGGCAGTGTACATGGAGACGCCCTCCAATCCAACCCTCAAAATCACCGATGTGGCAGGGGTAACAGCTTGGGCACAGGATAAAGGACTGCTGACACTGCTGGATAACACCTTTATGACGCCATATTATCAACGTCCAATTGAGCAGGGTGTCGACATTGTGTTGCACAGCGCAACCAAATTTCTCGGCGGCCACAGTGATGTATTGGCAGGTCTTGCGGTAGCACGTACGGAGTCGTTGGGCAGACAAATCAAGCAGCTTCAAAATGGACTTGGAACCGTATTAGCCCCACAGGAGTCGTGGTTGCTTATGCGCGGGATGAAGACACTGGAAGCGCGTATGGCTCACAGTGAAAAGAGTGCAGCGAAGCTGGCCAATTGGCTGAACGAGCGAAGTGACATTGAGGCGGTATACTATCCGGGTCTGGAAAATCATCCGGGGCGTGCTGTACATGAGAGCCAATCCAGTGGATATGGTGCGGTGATCTCGTTTGATGTAGGTTCCGGTGAGCGTGCAAAAGAGGTACTCAATCGCATACAAATTCCGATTGTGGCGGTAAGTCTAGGAGCTGTGGAAAGTATCTTGTCGTATCCGGCGATGATGTCACATGCGGCAATGCCACACAGTGTACGTCTGGAGCGTGGAATCACGGACGGTCTGCTACGTTTCTCCGTAGGTCTGGAGGATATTGACGATCTGATCAATGATCTGAATGAGGCTCTTCGCTAAAACAAAAACACGGCATAATAAACATAAAACCTAAAAAAGCAGCAAGCTTCTGTGTAGTGGGAAGCTTGCTGCTTTGTGTAAGCGCGATATGGGGGAGGACAATATGAATGGTGTTGCACAACCCCATTTTCCCTTTCCATGGGACAATCTACCGTAGAATTATAGCTTGTTCGTCGCATCATTCCCTGGGTAGAAAGCAGAAAGAAACGGGAATAAGTATGGTTCCTTACCTAAAGTTATGTTAGTATTATCATTAGGTTTTACTATGCTATACAGCACAGACAAATACAAAGCCAGTCATGAACACATATAATACGACAGGGTTCGAACGCAGGTTTGTGAAATCATTCTCGTTCATAAGTCCTGTCTTTCATTTCGTCCCCCTGTGAAAGCGAAGGAGGATACACCATGAGTGTAATCGATCATATTTTAGATAAAGCCTTGCGCAGCGAACGCCTGAATTTAGAGGACACCGTTGCTTTGTTCGAGTCAGACGAGGTAGAAAAAATCGGTCATGCGGCGAATAAAGTGATGAACCGTATGCATCCTGATCCGATTAAAACTTTCGTCATCGGACGAAATATTAACTATACGAACGTCTGTGACGTATACTGCCGCTTTTGCGCCTTTTACCGTAGACCGGGCTCGGATGAAGGCTATGTCCTCCCCGATGAAGTGATTTTCCAGAAAATCAAGGAAACGCAGGATGTAGGCGGCACCGAGATTCTGATGCAAGGCGGAGTGAATCCTAACCTGCCGTTCAGTTACTATACCGATTTGCTCAAAGCGATCAAGGAGCGTTTTCCCGATATTACGATGCACTCCTTCTCGCCGGCTGAAATTCATAAGATGAAGGAAAAATCCGGCTTGTCCATGGAAGATACGATTCGAGCCATTCATGAAGCTGGATTGGATTCTCTGCCGGGGGGAGGCGGAGAAATTTTGGATGACCGCACACGCCGCAAAATCAGCCGTCTCAAAGGTTCTTGGCGTGATTGGATGGACGTGATGCAGACAGCCCACAAGGTGGGTATGAACACGACAGCTACGATGGTAATCGGCTTTGGCGAGTTGATGGAGGAGCGTGCGCTGCATTTACTGCGTGTTCGTGATGCCCAGGACGAATGCATTGCAAACAAATATGAATCCGAAGGCTTTCTGGCCTTTATTCCATGGACCTTCCAACCGGATAACACAAACCTGAAAAAGGAACGCCAGACGCCAGAGGAATATTTGAAGACTGTTGCAATCAGCCGACTTGTACTGGATAACATCAAGCATATTCAGTCTTCGTGGGTAACGATGGGACCGGAAATCGGTAAAAAATCATTGTACTACGGTTGCGACGACTTCGGTAGTACCATGATTGAGGAAAACGTCGTTTCCGCCGCAGGCGCAACGTACAAAGTTAACATCGAATCCATTTTACAGCTGATCCGCGAGACGGGTCATGTTCCGGCACAACGCAATACTCGCTATGATATTATTCGTACCTTTGACGGTGCCAGCAGTATTGAACATGACTTTATTATGCAAAATTAAGACAAACACGCCATAACTAAATTAACACATAATGGAGCATGTAACCTGTTATTTTCCGGTAGTAACATAAAGCTTGTCTATCATTAATCCAAATGGAAGGATTAATGATAGACAAGCTTTTTTGACGTTGGTTTCCATCATGTTTTGGCTGCTTAAAGTTTGAAGACACGCTCTAGTTGTCCTCTTTTTTCTAAATACTATCGTATTGAAAGGCAGCTATCGTCATGATAGTATATTAATTAATGGAGTGTTATAATCATACATTAATAAGTAATTTAAGCGATCTATATTTTGAATTCAAATACATATGAAGGTGAATCTTATGCTCAAAGTTAACCGA
Source organism: Paenibacillus sp. FSL R10-2782 (assembly GCF_038592985.1). Lineage (NCBI taxonomy): Bacteria > Bacillati > Bacillota > Bacilli > Caryophanales > Paenibacillaceae > Paenibacillus > Paenibacillus sp. FSL R10-2782. The sequence goes on from NZ_CP151951.1 coordinate 1,685,562, forward strand.
AACGACCAACGTCCCCTATGGCAGCAACTTCTAGACCAAGCGATTCATAATATTAGAACAGGAAAATGGCCACCAGGGGAATTGCTACTCCCATCTCGTGAGCTCGCTTTATTAGTGGGTGTCTCGCGCTCAACCATACAGATTGTTTATGAGGAATTATTCAGCCGTGGATACACCGTGACATCTCGGCGCGGTGGAACAAGGGTAAGTGAGTGGAGCTATATAACAGGCTCTTTTGAAGATGTTATGCCTCAAGGGCCAGTCACCCCTGAATTACCTGTATTAAACGCTGCAGTCAATCATCTACACGGCTGGCTTAGAGGCAAAGAAGAGCAAAATGTGGAGATTGATTTCTGTCCCCACGAACCTTATTTGGACCAACATTTTCAAAGAAAATGGAGACAATCATTTTTACAAGCCTCCGCAGAAATGGACTTGGCGAATTGGGCTTATGGTAACGCCTACGGTTTTGTATCACTGCGCGAACAGATACAACGGTATTTGTCACTTGAACGAGGAATCCATGTGCATATCGATCAAATTATGTTAACCTCAGGAGCGCAGCATAGCCTTGATTTGATCGCTCAAGCGCTATTAACTGAAGGAGACACGGTTTCTGTTGAAGATCCTGGTTTTCCTGCAGCTTGGATGACCATGAAATATAGGAGTATGAATGTTGTGCCCGTTCCTGTTGACGAGTACGGATTACAGGTAGATCACATTCATCCACAATCCAAGCTAACTTTTGTCACGCCTTCGCATCAGTGTGCAGTTGGAGTCATAATGTCGGAACCCCGGAGGCAACAATTGTTACGTAAGGCTACACAACATCAATTTTGGATTGTTGAGGACGATTATGATAGTGAATTTCGATATCGTGGGGACCCACTTCCTACGTTATTCAGCCATCAACCCCAAAACACGTTATATATGATGAGCTTTTCCAAAATGGTTGCTCCTGGAATCCGAATATCTGCGATTGTTGGGCCAAAAGGGGCAATCCAACAGCTTGCTCATGTCCATGCACTCACTTATCGTCATCTTCCAATTATGGAACAATTGACGCTTGCTCATTTTATTGAACACGGGCATTTCATGCGCCATATGAGAAGAGTCAGAAATGTATATCGGCGCAGACATGCAGCCATGACAAAGGCCCTAGCTGCTACTGGTCTAGACAAGCGTTTTAAACTCAGTGGGGTAGAAACAGGATTGCACATGCTTCTCGAAGCTGAGGAATCGTTTGACGAAGAAGCTGTGACTAACCAAGCGCTCAAAGAAGGAATACGTGTTTATCCCCTAAGCAATTATTGTCTAAATAGCGACCGAAAAGGATGGGTACTTGGTTTTGCTAAAGTAGATGAGGAGGCAATTGAGGTCGGTATTTATCGCCTTGCGGAGATGCTTTTATAAGACACCGTCTACGCCGAGAAGCATCATCAAAGCTTCATGAGATGGCGTAGCTACCACTTCTGCAGCAAAGGTGAATACTCGTTGCTTACCGCCAAGCAGCTTCTCATCCGTTTTACAACTTTATCCTTTGACAGCACATATACTTTGCGGGTGTGACCGTTAATCAGCCGAAGGTGGCATATACCACCTCCACAATATATCTGCCATACCTTTGTGACCTTATCTGTCTCTGCACTGATTTTCAGCCTTCTATTGTTTCTGCTCAGCTTGTTGAATTACATTCGTACTATATTGCTTTTTTCGAAATTGTCCATGTATCAAAAGATGTGCCGCCAAACCTGTAATAAGTCCCCAAAATGCACCTCCAACTCCAAGTAATGTAACATTTGCGGCTGTTGCCAAAAAAGTAATTAATGCTGTCTCACGTCCCTTGGGATCTGTTAATGCGTTGGCAAGGCTACCGCCAATTGTACCCAGGAGTGCCAATCCTGCTAAGGTGGCGATAAAGGTAGCAGGAAGAATCAGAAACAGAGCAGACAGCGTCACACCAAAAATGCCGACAACAATGTAAAAAATGCCACAGGCAATACCTGCAATGTAACGTTTTGTTGAATCCTCGTGCGCGTCTTTCCCTGTACAAATCGCCGCTGTAATTGCTGCTACATTAAAGGCGTGTGAGCCAAAAGGCGCTGTTAAGAGCGAGCCCAAACCCGTTACAGTCAAAATCGGATTCGCGCTCGTTTTAAATCCGTCATTTCGCAACACTAGCATTCCAGGCATATATTGTCCCGTCAAGGTAATAATAAACAACGGTAATGCAACACCCAATAAAGCATGAAACGAAAACTCCGGAACGACAAATACTGGCGATGCAATTGCCAATTTGATATTACTGAAATCTACTTTCCCCACACTAATCAAATAAATAAGTCCGATTGCCAAAATACCCACGATAGCGTAACGGGATGTAAACCTTCTTAATACTACATACGCAGAAAACAGGACAACTACAAGCAGAGGGTCAACTTTCGCGCCACCAAAGGCTGAAATGCCAAACTGCAGTAAAATACCTGCCAGCAGCCCTGAAGCAATGCCTGGAGGGATTAGCCGGACGAAACGTTCGAACATCCCCGATAACCCCAAAATAATAAATCCTAAAGCAGAGATAATATAGGCGCCAATCACTTCTGGATAGGGGGTTACAGCTAACGCCGAAACAAGAAAAGCTACGCCTGGTGTTGACCAAGCGGTAATAATCGGTTCACGGTATCGGTAACTTAGCCATATACCAGTTACACCCACACCAATAGAAATCGACCAAATCCATGAAGCGGTCATTTCAGAGCTTAGACCTGCTACTTTTGCTGCCTGAAATACGAGAATAAATGTACCCCCATAATTGACAATGACAGATATTAAAGCAGCTATAGTGGGTGAAATTAAATCGCGGCCGCGCAGTGAAGTTGATGTTGTGTTCATAAGCTCTCTCCTGCCTCTCTCCTAATCGTTCTGACGCGCGTTTTCGTTCCAGTAATACTCATATTTTACAACGTCTTTTACTTTATTCGTTTGCAGATGTCCGATAAAATGCCATTCCACCTGGTTGTACTGCTGCATAAGTGGTAATTTCCCCAAAAGCTCTTGAGCGTTGTTTTCACCAAATAAAGTTTCGCCCGCTTGAATGGCAATTTTTAATTTTTCAAGGGGTACGGTTTTTGTCGCTAATAACAATTTCACATCTTCTTTCTTGCGCCCTGAAGCCTGGCAAGCCAATTCCATCCGTTATCGTACGGATTCAAGATTTTCTTCGACTAAATGGCCCATGTTCGTTCTACCCTCTTTCTGCTTCTCACCCATGTATTTTGTTCAAGTATTTTAGCTTTTCCCATTTCTGATGCCTTCTTATCAAAATTTTTGGTTCTAACATCAGTAAAGAGCCACAGTCCTTATGATTAGGACCACGGCTTTTGGTCATTACTCAACCTGGCTGGTTTAACTTTCATCCCAAACCCTGTTTTATAGATGTAAGTAACCTCTATATTGTTTCAGGAATGGAGATCACGAAGAAAGACACATGCAAATTGGCAAAAATAAATGTTTTCGTTAGAGACCGCTATTAGACTGTTTTTGCTGGTCTATACATTTTTTCTTCTTCGATTGGATTTTCTTTCGCCGTTATATGATAGGGGTCAATGCGGTATACCTGAACTGGACCTCCGAATACAGCGGACCTGTATTTGTCAACGTGCTGTTTGGCCAATGGGCGGTTATAATAATCAGGCACATATTTTTGAATCATTTCCTGCAACATATGTGTAACCTCGTCCAGATCGACAATAGGCTCAGCCTTGCCGAAAATCATAACACTCATATATGCGGTGTCTGTCTTGGCTGGTACTGGATCAGTAATAGTTCCATATTCTTCGCAAACTGTAAAACAAACCTCTGGATTTGTACTCATCACCTGATTGCGTCTCCCGCCTGTAGCCCCATGAAAATAAAGCTTTCCGTTTGACCAAACGTAATTGAGCGGAATAACGTATGGCAACTTACCATCAACCATACCCAGATGTCCAATCCTCGCTTTATTCAAGAAAGAATCAATTTTGTCACTGTCCAATACTTCTCTTATCTTGTAACGAACCTTATCCATTTTCAACCGCTCCTCTAATGTTGGATTGTTTTCGTTAGTATATCAGTCGTTGGATTGAGTGAGTACATCCATAATCTAATAATTAAACAATCCATATTTTTTACTAAGCAGATTCCTTTCCAAAGCTGCATGAGGGGGCTTCGGCATTGCTCAAGTTATGAAGACGTTTAACCAGCGGCGACTTGAAACGGGACTTTCATTTGATCAGATGGGATAAATGCATGGGAGTACCCGCTCATTATGCGCATGATCCACCGCTACTAAGATGTATCTTGAAACAAGCACTAATAATTCACGTTTCTGTAACAGGCGCAACGCAATACCCGCTATGATATTATTCGTACCTTTGACGGTGCCAGCAGCATCGAACATGACTTTATTATGCAAAATTAGAAATACATCCTTTAATATATCTTAATCACAAAAAACGCTTATCTATCATTAATCCGTGTAGAGGGATTAGTGTAGATAAGCGTTTTTTAATGTGTTTATTATTATGGATTATTCTTTTTCCTCAAATCGCATTAATATAGAAAGGAGGTGATGCCTGTGGAGGTTAAAGATACGCTGATGTTGAAGATTCAATTTGCAACGTTGGTGATCTTGATTATTTCCTTCAACAAAAAGAAGTAGACCGCCCTCTGGAACAGGTTAGCGGTCTATTTCAGCGCCTTTGTTAACACAGCCACCGCCCTTATAAGCGGCTGTTGCTAAAGAGTAAGGATGCTACAACATCCTTACTCTTTTTAGTGTATACATCTTAGCTATATTTTATCATATTGCCGACTAGCATGGCAATGGAATAAAAGCGTATTACGGTAAATATACTTGGCCTGCTACACTTCCCATCGCTTCACATACATAATCTCAGCCTGCGGGTCTGTCATTTGGATGACTGCCTTAAATCGTTGCAAATCTAATAGGTGAACGCTGTAGACGATGACCTGTTCATCTTTTTCCTCTGTCAGTCCACCTCTATTTTTGCCCTCTATCTGTGCAGGATTTCCCACAGGCATATTGTGTATACGAAGCCTGCGATATAAGGCTTCTTCGATGGTTTGCTGATCCTTGCTGACGACACATACCATGAGGGTCAGACCATTAAACATCAGTCGGGCCGTTTCATAGGCAGCAAGGCAGGAAAGGGCTGAATACAGAGCTGGCTCCCAGCCTAGCATGAAGCCAGCCGTAATTAGCAGCAAACCATTACAAAGCATCACAATTTGTATCAACGGAATCTTCCGATGCGTTAATAACAGACTGGATGGACGGCCTTCGTCAGATTCATTTAGCCCCAGAGAATCGAGCAAACCTCCGTGACGGGCCGCCAGCCCTGCGCCAAGTCCGATGCAGACCCCGCCGCCCAGAGCGCATACTACCGGATGGCCACTCACTGCCGGGAATGGAGACAGAATAATGGCTGAGCCTGAAAAGGCAAACAAACCTGGAAGCGCCCGAAGCAGCATGGGCTTGTGGGTCGACAGAGAATACAGCAGCATCAGCGGCAAGTTCAACATGAACAGCAGTAATCCAAAATGTTCTTGTGTGTAAAGCGACACGAGTCTGGAGATGCCTGTGACGCCACCAGCGATCATATCATGCGGATGCAAAAACAATTCCAGACCGACGGATGCCGTAATTCCGCCAATCACCGTATAAAAGACAGGCAACCTGCTCGAATCTCCCGAAGCGGGCTTCACAAGCCGTCTCATAGAGCTTCGGCATGTTTTACAGCGTGCGGCATAGCCTTCCCTCCTATTGGATTGTCGTATCCAGCTTTTACATTTCAGTTACACCGAGTTCCTCTCTTCCTTTCGAAGGCGGGGGTCCTTGAATTTGAAAACTTTATTCATCATATTAAAAATAGGTTTTGACTGCTTTGCCAGTAACGGAGCCATAATCGCCAATATAAGTACATAGATAGCTGCAAAGGGCTGAACAATATCCAGCAAACCGCCCTCTTTGCCCAAATTAGCCATAATGATCGAGAACTCACCGCGGGCCACAATCGTCAAACCGATATTTGCCGACGCCTTGGGTGACAGAGAGACAGTGCGTCCAGCCAGCATCCCGGCCCAAATGTTACCGATTAACGTAAGAATGACTGCTGCCAGCGCAAGCCAGATCGCGTTTCCTCCCAGAGACAGTGGGTCAATAGATAGTCCGAAGCTGAAGAAGAACAAGGCGCCAAAGAAATCGCGGAAAGGAACAATTAAATGCTCGATCCGTTTGGCATGTTCTGTTTCGGCCAGCACGAGTCCGATTAGTAAGGCTCCGATGGCTTCCGCCACATGAATCGTTTCCGAAAAACCTGCCACAAGAAACAGGGAGCCAAAAATAACAAGTCCGAATACCTCATTGGAACGAATACGAAGAATTCGATTTAACAGAGGGACGGCCTTCCGACCGATAATAATAACTGCGAGCATAAAGCCAAGCGCGATTAGCGCCGATAACAGCACACCCCCGAGCGAGGATGAATCGCTGAGAACCAATCCGGAGAGGATGGAAATGTAGACGGCGAGGAAGACATCCTCAAACATAATAATGCCTAAAATCATTTCAGTTTCAGCATTAGCGGTTCGCTTCAGATCGACCAACACCTTGGCAGCAATGGCGCTGGAGGAAATCGTCGTGATCCCGGCAATGACGAGTGTCTCTGCAATGGGAAAACCAGTTAGAAAGCCGAGCGCCAGTCCTAATGTAAAGTTAATGCCGATATATATGGTGCCGCCCACCGCGATGGAACGGCCTGATTTAATCAAACGGCCTACCGAGAACTCCAGTCCCAGGTAGAAGAGAAGAAATAGCACCCCGATTCTTCCCATAAAATCAATAAAAGTCGCGCTTTCGATAAATCGGAAATCAAAATGCCACAGCTCCATCGCATGCGGTCCGACGGCCATTCCAATCAGGATATAAAAAGGGATGACCGATAAGCGCAGTTTGGTGGAGATAAGTCCGGCTGCGGCGATCAGAGCAATAGCCAATCCAACCTCAAATACCAGATGATCCATCCAATCACCCGCTTCCGTTCATAAGAATTTGTTTAAAGCGTTTTTGCTGATCACGTTCCCCGACCACGACCACAGTAGCACCTTCGCTAATAATCACTTCCGGGCCGGGATTTACATACTTGTTCCCTTTTTTCTCTACAATGGCAATAATCGTAGCTCCTGAATTTTGCCGTACATCCAGCTCACCGATGGACTTGCCAACACTAGCATAGTGAGGCTCCACTCTGTACCATTCAATAATAAAATCGTCGAACGTCATTTCTACGCTTTCAAGCTGCTTGGGCTTATACGTCATGCCACCGATAATGGAGGCTACCAAACGTGCTTCCTGATCACTCAGGGTCGTCATGGAAATACTTTGTTCCAAATCCTTATAATCAAAATGATACAGCTCACGTCTGCCGTCATCATGAATAATAATGACAATGCGATCGCCACTTTCCGTATCTATTCGATACTTAATCCCAATTCCCGGCAAAATAGACTCTCGAATATCCATTTGTAAAGCCTCCTGTATTGTGCATTTGTTTAAAATTGGTATGGGAAATAAATCACATACATTAGGTGTGACATGGAACTTTTTTTCACATCATAAAATTACATTAATTGGCATGAAACAGACAGAGAACAGACTTGTTTATTGAAATATTAGGAAAATTTTACAAAAAACACGCAAATATGATGTGCATGTAAAAGGGGTTAAGCCACATAACTGGAGGTGAATTTAATGGGGAACAAGTACAGTTGCTTTTTCAGCTTGTAGATGACAGGAATAAAAGGCAAGCGCAGTTTTGGAATACTCAATAGTAGCACCAACGCCACCAAAATGACAAAGGGAAGTGATTTGGCCGCAGCAATCACCAGATGAAGGACCGGAGAGGATTTGCGGATGGCTGGTTTGGAGTGATGCTCCAGCCCATGGGAGTCCGTTTCCAACGAAGAAGCTTCAACAATCGGCATGAGAGAAGATCCCGCAGTAAACTGGAGGGATTGAGTAGTATCTTCCGCGTGAAACGTCACAGGAAGGGACAAAATCTGAACGAGGCTCAATATGACAATCATGAGTGTACGCAGCATGTTCAGCATCGTTGACATCTAATCCCCTCCCTCTTGTGAAAAATTCATATTAATATAACCTTAACATACCCAACCCTAAATATTCAAACGTATTGAGTTTGTAGCCATTCTTTATAACACCATAACCTTCTCTTTGAAACCTGATTTTTCTCATTTTACACTGTATCCTGTTTCCAGTCGTTCACTTCGTATAACCCTTTAGAGCCCGCCATATACTGTAATCAGTGATCGAAAGGAGTGAGCCAATGGAACTGTTTACAGTGTGGACCCATACAGACGGAAATCAGGAAAGCGACCGTTTTTATCAGGTGGTCAAGAGTAGAAACAAAGGACTACATATGTCACGGCGCGGATTTCGATTCACTTTCAGACAACTGGAAAACAAAGTGGCCTGGACCTGCAAGGGTACAGAGAGCAATCCGGCGTTTGAAAGCTTTCTCCCCTGTGTATACAGCATCATGGCTTCCGCAATAGCGGATTATATTATCGAAGTGAAGGAATGGGGGATGCTCAATCTGATCCTCGCTAAAGCCTGTTCGCTACTGGAGGAAGAGGATACGGAACAGATTCGCAGCATGGTGCGCTCTTTGTTAAAGGATGATGGGCGAAGAGGGCGTATGAAGCGTCACGGCAAACTGGTGGCCTTACTGGAAAAGGATTTTATGGAGCTGCGCGTGGTTAATCTGGAAGGGCTTATTCAATTCAGGTTGAACGCATACAAAAAAGAGCTTGAGGAAATCGTCGACTATGCCATGGAAGAATTTTGGGCAGATCGGCAGTATGAAGAATTTATGGGATTGCTCAAATATTTTGTGTTTTTCCAGGAAAGTAAAGTTCCACTGGTGCATGTGCTTCATCAGGGTGGGCATGATTTTACCATCCTTGATAGCTCCATGGTGCCGATACCGACACCTGAAGGAGATGACATTATTGTGGAGATGCCAGGAGTTGAACTTGAAATGGAAGTCGAGGACAGAATTGTCAGCACACTCATTTCGATTTCTCCTGCTTCCATTATATTACACACAGACGACGAGCACACCCCTATTGTACGGACGCTCCTGCATATTTTTGAAGATAAAATGAAGCTCAGCAGACTCTATCCCGGACAGGATGTTCAAAAATAATCAAATGCTCGTATAAACCAACGGATTTCTGGAAAGCCTTTGCCTCAAGGGGAGGTTTTTTATGAGATCCATGTTGGTTTGGAAACGGATTTTGGGAACCTTGTTAACCGCCACTTGTCTGGTATTGCCCGGCAATGAGGTTTACGGTCACAAAGAGCCGGTCCAGCATAAAAAAGGGCAGTCAACGCCTGTTTTGGCTCCGCGGGAGGAGCAGGTAATTACGACTATGACGGTCACGGCAACAGGATATACAGCAGGCTATGAATCCACTGGCAAACGGCCAAGTCATCCCGGTTACGGTATCACGTATTCCGGTGTTAAAGTGCGTCGTGACAAAAACACACTGTCCACGATTGCGGCTGATCCCAAAACATTTCCTTTGGGTAGCATTTTGTACATTCCGGGTTACGGCTACGGCATTGTAGCAGATACGGGATCAGCGATCAAAGGCAATAAAATCGACCTGTATTTCAAAACTACCCGGCAGGTATATTCCGAGTGGGGCAAGAAAGAAGTGGATGTGCAAATTATTAGAAAAGGAAACGGAAAATGTACGGAGAAGATGCTGAATTCGCTCCAAAAGGTGATCGAGACGCACAAATCCATTCCGGCCTCTACGCTGGATGATTCCATATAATTCGTGTATATAGTTCTTCCCGGCTTCACATACTATGTTGCGGGATAAAGCTTATCCCGAAAAACATATTGGGAGGCTGAGAATTATGAAAAATCAAGGAAACAAAGCAAACACAGGAAGCCAGTACAAAGCGGAATTTGCCCAAGATAACTCGGTAGGAGTCGTTTCTCAAAAGGTGAAAAAGTCCCAGCAAAATAAAATTCAGGACAACTTCCAGACACCAAATGAGAAGTATGGTGAAGAATTCGCAGCAGATCAAGTCGGCACAAGCTCTGTAGCACAAAAGGTACAAAACTCCAGTCTCAGCAAAGTTCAAAACAATGCTCAAACACCAAATGAAAAATTCGATGAAAACTTTAACACGAAATAAAAAAGCATATACAATTGATAATGCTCCGGATTCATATCCGGGGCATTTCGTGTTTGAACAAGGGGTGGTCACTTATGGGGTTTGAGGTTTTATCTCCTTTTTAATTGTTTTTAAGGTGGAATTAAGGTTTAAAGTGCAAAATAAAGTCAGCTAAACAACACCACCTTGAAGCATAGGGTTTGGGAGGAGATATACAATGGACGAATTTAAAAATAATAATTCTGGACGCCGGGATGAAAACGATCAGGTTGAATCCGATAAAACAACTCGGCAGAATGATTCAAATGGTTCTTCATATTACTATTCGTACGGTCCCTTTTCTTCAGTTCAATCAGATGGACAACGCAAGGATGGGAAGCTTGTAGAGAAGGACGTTGAGATTACGCCACCGCAGTCAGTAAGGCCACTTCCTTCCTCATACCATCGTGCAGGGGCGGAGCAACAACAAGACGGCTCGGGCCGGAACGGCGGTAACTGGCAATTTAAACAAAATAAACCCAAGTCTCAGGTAAAGACGATCTTCCTATCCTTTTTGGCCGGGATGCTGGTTATTACGGTTCTGATGTACACGGCCGACCGCACGAATATGTTCACTCCTGAGACGGCGTTGACTTCGGCGGCAGCTGAAAGCGGAGCAACGACCAATTCGGAAACGACGAGTCAGTCACCTAACGCAGTTCCGGCTGTGATGCCTTCCGGCACTGCAGACGTTCAATCCGTTGTGGCCAAAGCGGGTCCGGCAGTCGTTAAGATTGAAACACTGGCTAAGCAATCTAGTGGCAGTGGCAGACAAAGCAGTCCTTATTATAATGACCCGCTGTATCAATACTTTTTCGGTAATCAGTATGGAGACAGTGGTAATAGCGGAAACAACGGCAGCAGCAATGAAAATGAAGGCAGCAACAGCGGACAACTGACTCCGCTTGGTATTGGTTCCGGCTTTATTTTCGATAAAACGGGCTACATCCTGACGAACAATCACGTTGTTGAAGGTGCGAATGTGGTTCAGGTCACGGTAGAGGGAACTAATAAGCCATATGAAGCCAAAGTGCTGGGTAAAAATGCAGACCTGGATTTGGCTGTGCTGAAAATTGAAGGCAAGGATAACTTCCCGACGGTAACGTTAGGCAACTCCGAAAATGCTAAAGTCGGTGAGTGGATGGTAGCCATCGGTAACCCTGAAGGCTTCGAGCATTCGGTAACAGCGGGGGTGCTGAGTGCGAAGGAACGTACGATTACCATTAACAGTGAGTCTACGGGAAAACCTACTCAATATAAACATTTAATCCAGACCGATGCGTCCATTAACCCGGGGAACTCTGGTGGCCCTCTGTTGAACCTGCAAGGACAGGTTATCGGCATGAACGTAGCTGTCAGTGCTGACGCACAGGGAATCGGGTTTGCGATTCCGTCCAATACGATTTTGGAAGTCGTCGACAAGCTGAAAAATAATCAGCCTATTCCGAAAGAACCCGTTCCTTTCATTGGCGCAAGTCTGTTGAATCTGAGTCCCGAAGTAGCCAAGGAATTAGGGACAACCCTGACTGAAGGCTCGGTGGTGCGGGATATTATCTACAAATCACCAGCTTATCAGGCGGATCTACGTCCTTATGATGTGATTATCGGAGCTAATGGTACTCCTTACAGCACATCACAGGAGCTGATCGATTTCATTCAAAAGCAAAAAGTGGGTACAGCACTGACGCTTAACATTGAACGGGCAGGACAGAAAAAGGATGTTCAGTTAAAAGTGGGTAACAAGAACGACTTTAGCTCGACTCTCCAACAGTAATCCAATCATCCTTTAAAAGTGAAAAATGTGAAAAGAAACGGAAGGAAGCTACCTTCCGTTTCTTGCTGTATGTGGAGGCAAGATGCTACACGCGTCTACTCCTGCTACAATAGAGTGAAAAGAAGATAATAAAGGAGCTCGATGGTGTATGCGTTCTACCATTCTGATTATTGATGACGATGAAAAAATTGTGTCCATGCTGCGCAGAGGGCTGGCCTTCGAGGGCTACGAAGTACTGACGGCTGCCAACGGCGCAGAGGGATTGAATAAAATGCTTACAGCTGAGCCTGATGTTGTCGTGCTGGATGTGATGATGCCGCAACTGGATGGCTTCGAGGTATGCCGTCGCATGCGGGAGGGAGGAAGTACGGTGCCCGTTTTGATGCTTACAGCCAAGGACGAGGTGGAGAACCGGGTTAAGGGATTGGATCTGGGTGCAGACGATTATCTCGTCAAGCCATTTGCTCTGGAGGAGCTACTGGCTCGTGTGCGGGCGCTTCTACGCCGTAAAACCGATCAGCAGGATCATAATGGACATCGACTGACCTTCGAGGATTTGCAGCTGGATAACGAATCACGTGAAGTGGTTCGCGGCGGCAAGCGGCTGGAGCTAACGGCAAAAGAATTTGAACTGCTCCACTTGTTTATGCAAAACCCGAAGCGCGTTCTGTCTCGTGATCTGATTATGGACAAAATTTGGGGCTATGACTACAGCGGGGAGTCAAACGTGCTGGAAGTGTATATTGCCATGCTCCGACAAAAAACGGAGCAGGATGGCGGCAAACGGCTCATTCGTACGATTCGGGGAGCGGGTTATATTTTAAGAGGTGATGTGTAATTATGTCTATTCGTTGGCGACTGACAGCTTGGTATTCCAGCATCTTGGCTATAGTACTTGTTATGTTTGGACTGGCTATTTACGGACTGGTATATTATTACACATATAATGAAGTGAAAAGTCAGCTTATGAACCAGACGCCACGTATTAACAAGCAGTTACTGCTTACCGTCAAAGGAGGACTGTTTGAGGTCCCCAATCTGGATTTGGGCTTGGTGCAGGGTCGTGGAATTGATGAATCACAGCTATATGTACAAATTTATAATTATACATCCGGCGTCACCAAGACGACGCAAAATATGAAAAATCTCGATATTACCTTTCCGGTTCCATCCACAGCGGCTGGAGCGGTTCAAAATGAGGGAATTCGACGTGTAAGTGTGGATGGGGATTCTTTTATGATTTATCAGCAACCGATCAAATCCGAGGAACTGGGATTAGTGGTTGGACTGTTACAGGTGGGGCAATTTACAGGCTCTCAGGATCGGCTTATGAACAGGCTGCAAAGTGTGCTTGTATACGGTTCGTTATTTGCTTTACTCGCCGCTGCGACCTCAGGCCTCTTTTTAGCCCGCAAGTCCATGAAGCCGCTGGTCAAGGTGATCGAAGGGGCTAATCAGATTCAGTCCAGTAATGATTTGAGTGTCCGCATTGAGTATGATGGACCGCCAGATGAAATTGGGCAACTAATCGCGACGGTTAACAAGATGCTGGGGCGTACGGAGGTTTTTTATAAGGAGTTGGAGGATGCTTATGGAGCCCAGCGCCGTTTTGTAGCCGATGCTTCCCATGAACTGCGTACGCCGCTTACGACAATTCGAGGCAACGTTGATTTTTTGCTCAAAATGTGGACTACCGAGCCGGGAGACCGTCCCAATATGGATGAAGCGATGATTCGTGAACTCTCCATGGAGGCCCTGAGTGATATGGCGGATGAAGGAAAACGGATGAGCCGTCTGGTTGGCGATATGCTATCGCTCGCCCGAGCAGATACAGGGAAAACATTCGAGAAGGCCCCGGTGGCGCTGGAGCCACTCGTAAGTGAGGTTGCCCGGCGTGCTCAATTTTTGGAGCGGACGTCCGAATGGAATGTAGGTGACTTTTCGATACTGAATGGCATTTATATGGATGGCAGCAAGGATTATCTGCAGCAAATGCTGTTTATTTTCATAGATAATGCGTTCAAATACACACCTGAAGGTACGGTCCGATTTGATGCTATCGTTTATCAGGGACAGGTAGGTCTGCGGATTAGTGATACAGGCATCGGGATGGACAAGAGTGAGGTTCCCTTTATTTTTGACCGCTTTTATCGGGCGGATGAGTCGCGCGGGGTGACGGAGGGAATTGGATTGGGTTTGTCCATTGCCAAGTGGATTATAGATGAACATCATGGATCCGTGGAAGTGGTTACACGCCAAGGGGAAGGGACGACATTTATCATCTGGCTTCCGGTCAGCTTTTCCGCGCCTTTGGAATAGGCTATAATAGGAAGGCAACTACATCATAGAATTGGCCGGTAAAGGCTTGGATGCCACAGCTACTCAGTTTTTGGAGCTGTATACTGTGTCGAAGAAAGCGGGTGCTATTTTTGGAAGTGCTCAGAATTTCGCCCCGGGGTTACTGCTACGGCGTAGTCGATGCCATGGTATTGGCTCGTCAGGCGGCCAGAAACTTGGATTTACCTCGGCCTATTTATATACTAGGCATGATTGTGCATAACAGTCATGTCACAAATTCCTTCGAGGATGAGGGAATTATTACACTCGACGGCCCTAACCGTATGGAGATTTTAAGCCAGGTGGAGAGTGGTACCGTTATTTTCACCGCTCATGGTGTATCCCCTGAGGTTCGCAAGCTGGCTCGCGATAAGGGGCTGACTACCGTTGATGCAACTTGCCCGGACGTGACGAAGACTCATGATCTGATTCGGGAGAAGTCTGCCGAAGGCTATCAAATTATTTATATCGGCAAAAAGAATCATCCCGAGCCGGAGGGGGCCATCGGCATTGCTCCCGACCATGTTCATCTGATTGAGAAGGAAGAGGAGATCGATGGCCTCATGTTGTCTGCGGACAAAATTCTAATCACGAATCAGACGACCATGAGTCAGTGGGACATCAAGCACATTATGAAAAAGCTGCTGGATAAGTTCCCAGGTGCCGAGATACACAATGAAATCTGTCTGGCCACTCAAGTGCGTCAGGAAGCGGTAGCGGAGCAGGCCGGACAGGCGGATCTGGTGATTGTCGTTGGTGATCCGCGCAGTAACAATTCAAACCGATTGGCTCAGGTGTCTGAGGAAATTGCGGGTACAACAGCTTACCGTATTTCGGATGTAACAGAGCTGAAGCGGGATTGGCTGGAGGGCGTTCACAAGGTAGCAGTCACTTCTGGAGCTTCTACGCCTACGTTGATTACGAAAGAGGTTATTTTGTACCTGGAACAATATGATCCGGCTAACCCGGATACATGGGAGATTCAGCGGACGATTGATATGAAGAAGCTGCTGCCCCCTGTGCGTGAAAAGTCAAAAACGACTAAATAATTTGTAACAGATCATGGCTGCTATTCGGGAAAGGGATCCCGGATGGCAGCTTTTTTGAATTGGACGGAAGCCTACCCGGACCAAATCGGCATCACGAGGATCGAAATTGCAGGCTAATATTCAGGCTAATTAAGTCTTGACGAGTACAGGCAAAACAGGTATATTTACTTTAACGAATAAAAGCTTAAAAGCGAACAAGCGTTTAAGTGTCATAATGTATGTAAGTGATTCATAAAATATGTTTTATGAGAGAGGAAGAAAAATATGATCGTTATCGCTGGTGTCCAAACACCTGAAGAACATATCCAGGCCATAGTTGCAGTTATTGAAAAAGAAGGTTTGCAGGCTCACGTTTCCCATGGATCGGATCGTACGATTATCGGGCTGATCGGCAGTGTAGAGCCTAAGCTGGCTGAACACCTGCGCCAAATGAAGGGCGTAGAGAATGTAGTAAAAATATCGAAGTCCTACAAATTGGCGAGCCGTGATTTTCATCCCGAAAATACCGTCATCTCTATCAAAGGTGTGAATATCGGCGGAGGCGAGCTTGTGATTATGGGTGGACCATGCGCCGTTGAGTCTGCTGCGCAGATTGACGAAATTGCTGCATTGGTTAAAGCTGCGGGTGCACAGGTTCTCCGTGGAGGCGCTTTTAAGCCGCGTACGGGTCCCTACAGCTTCCAAGGAACAGGTGTAGAAGGTTTGATCATGATGGCCGAGGCGGGCAAGAAGCATGACCTGCTGACCATCACAGAGGTTATGACACCCGAATACGTGGATATCTGTGCGGAGTATGCGGATATTTTGCAAGTAGGTACACGTAACATGCAAAACTTTGATCTGTTGCGCAAGCTGGGATCCTGTGGCAAACCAGTGCTGCTCAAACGTGGTTTCAGTTCAACTTACGATGAGTTCCTGAATGCTGCCGAGTATATTTTGGCGGGCGGTAATCCGAATGTTATGCTGTGTGAGCGCGGAATCCGAACATTTGAAACCTACACGAGAAATACGCTGGACCTGTCAGCTATTCCTGTTCTGCAACAACTGAGCCATTTGCCGGTTATTTCCGACCCGAGCCATGGCACAGGGCGTCGTGAGCTGGTTGTTCCTATGACGAAGGCTTCGGTGGCTGCCGGAGCAGACGGATTGATTATTGAAATGCACACAGACCCCGACAATTCGATGACGGGTGATGGTGTACAATCCCTGTTCCCGGATCAATTTTCAGATTTGCTGAAAGATTTGGAATTGCTGGCCCCAGCTGTAGGAAAAACATTCCATACCCCCAGTACCATTTCTTAAAACCAATACTTAACATTAATGCATAAAAGTTGTGCCGCAACGCAGTCAATTGATTAAAATCGCCCCAAAAAGCCCGATGTTTCGGGCTTTTTGTGCTATTCAAATGTTATCAAGAGCGTAAGCATATCTAACATTAGTTTAAAAAATACCTTACATAGCTATTGACCCGTGTCATGTTTGAGATTTATAATGACGACAGAAAAAAACATTCGATCATGAACATTTCAGGGTTGTATAAGACTTAATGTTCGGAAAATTGGGAGGAAGAAGACATGTCCGTTGAAAATGTATTAAAAACAATTCAGGAAAATAATATTGAGTGGGTAGATTTTCGCTTTGTAGATTTGTCCGGCCGTGCTCACCATATTTCGTTGCCAGCTTCCGAAGTAGATGAGGAAACATTTGTTAACGGTGTTGCTTTCGACGGTTCTTCCATTCCTGGCTATCGTGGCATCGAGGAATCCGACATGGTTATGCTGCCCGATGCGGAAGCGGTTTTTATCGACCCTTTCACTCAGCATCCTACACTGAATATTCTGTGTGACATTGCTACGCCAGACGGCGAAAAATACGACCGCGATCCTCGTGGCATTGCAAGAAAAGCAGAAGAATTCCTGAAAACTGCTGGTGTAGGTACGAAAGTTAACTTTGCACCTGAATCCGAATTTTTCATTTTTGACGAAGTGCGCTACGGAAGCAGTATGAACAGCTCCTCCTTCTTCGTAGATTCCGAAGAAGCAGCTTGGAACACGAATCGCAAGGAAGAGGGCGGCAATCTGGGCTTTAAAGTGGGAGTGAAGGGCGGATATGTGCCTGTAGCGCCAGTAGACACCCAGCAAGACATCCGTAGTGAAATGTGCCGTTTGCTTGAAGAAGCAGGTCTGAGAATTGAGCGCCATCACCATGAGGTTGCTACGGCAGGCCAGGCGGAAATTAACTTCCGTTTTGATACACTCAAGAAAACAGCTGATAATCTGCTTGTTTATAAATACATTGTACACAACACAGCTCGTCAATACGGTAAAGTGGCAACATTTATGCCGAAACCACTCTTTGGAGATAACGGAAGCGGTATGCACGTTCACCAATCCATTTTCGATGGAGACACTCCTTTGTTCTACGAAAAAGGTGCTTACGCTAACTTGAGCGAACTGGCCCTTCATTACATTGGCGGTATCCTGTACCATGCACCAGCGCTGATCGCTTTGACGAACCCAAGTACGAACTCGTTCAAGCGTCTCGTTCCAGGCTATGAAGCTCCAGTTAACCTGGTATTCTCCAAAGGTAACCGTTCCGCAGCTGTCCGTATTCCAGTAGCGGCTGTTACGCCTAAAGGCTGTCGGATCGAGTTCCGTACACCGGACTCCACAGCTAACCCTTACCTCGCCTTCTCCGCAATGCTGATGGCGGGTCTGGATGGCATCAAGCGCAAACTGAACCCGATCGAATTGGGATATGGTCCACTTGATACAAACATCTATGAGCTGTCCGATGCTGAAATAGGTAAAATCCGCAGTGTTCCTGCTTCGCTGGATGAGGCTCTGGACGCTCTGGAAGCCGACTACGAGTTCTTGACAGAAGGCGACGTATTTACGAAGGACTTTATTGATAACTATGTGGAGCTCAAACGTTCTGAAGCTAAATCGGTTAACATCCGTGTTCATCCGCACGAATACAGCCTGTATTTCGACTGCTAATAGCAGTTAATAAATGAGCAGCGCTAATCAAACAATTAGCATAGTTGCCTTGAATGACAACATGAGCTACAAAACAAGCAGCATAGCTGCCTTGAACATTAACCATTAGCCTCTGGTAATGGTTAATGTTCAAGATAGGTCTCCGGTCTTAAAGCCGGGGACCTTTTAACATTAAATTAAATACCACAAAGTTAAGATGTTAAATATACTTACATTCACATCTTTGTCACATCATAAATGAAATCGAAAACATTTTTTAACAAGTCTTGAACGCTCTTATGAATACTGCTATCATAGCGATAATATCCACACCAGAGTAGAGAAGGGATGGGAATTTGTTGAGTAAGAGAGCCTATAATTTTAATGCAGGACCAGCGGCATTGCCGCTCAAAGTGCTGGAACGTGTACAAGCTGAGTTCGTAGATTTTCAGGGAACAGGTATGTCCATTATGGAAATGTCTCACCGTGGAGCTGTGTATGAATCTGTTCATAATGAAGCGCAGGAACGTCTGTTATCTCTGCTAGGCAATCCAGAAGGCTACAAGGTGTTATTTCTTCAAGGTGGCGCTAGTACGCAATTTGCTATGCTGCCCTTAAATTTCTTGGGTGAAGGACAGACAGGAAGCTATATCATGACAGGTAGCTGGTCGGACAAGGCTTATAAAGAAGCCAAGCTTGTGGGCAAGGCTCATATTGCTGCGTCTTCCGCTGATGAGAAGTATATGCGTCTTCCGAATGTGGATTCTTTGGACTTGCCTGACAATACTGCTTATGTGCATATTACGTCCAACGAGACGATTGAAGGTACACAGTTCAAGCAATTCCCGGATACCGGTTCTGTGCCGTTGATTGTGGATATGTCCAGTGATATTTTTTGCAAGCCGTTTGATGCTACTCAATTCGGACTGATCTATGCTGGAGCACAAAAAAATCTGGGACCTTCCGGCGTAACGGTCGTGATCGCCCGTGAAGAACTGTTAACATCTTCACCGGACAACGTTCCTACGATGCTGCGTTATAGCACTTATGAGAAAAATAACTCTCTCTACAACACACCTCCATCCTTTGCTATATACATGGTGAATGAGGTACTGAAATGGATCCAGGAAGAAGGTGGCCTGGAAGGCATTGAACGCGTCAACCAGCAGAAAGCTGCTTTGCTCTACGACCGTATTGACAGCAGTGAAGGCTTCTACCGTGGTTGTGTGGACGTCGCTGACCGTTCCATTATGAATGTGACCTTCCGTCTCGCAAATGAGGACTTGGAAAAGCAATTTATTAAGGAATCCGAGCAGGCTGGTTTCGTCGGTCTGAAGGGACATCGCAGTGTAGGAGGGCTTCGCGCTTCGATCTACAATGCTGTTCCGCTGGAGAACTGTCAAGCGTTGGCCGAGTTTATGGATAGCTTTAAGCAGCGTCATAGCTGATTGTAACGGACATATATTTCGATACACGAATGTTGGAAATCGAAATGACCAAAGTAAAGCCTTCCCTGAATGTGTATAGGGGAAGGCTTTTAGTGGTGTAGAGCGATTATTTTTTGGTTGATGTTCAAATCTCACCGATTTTGTTAAAATAATAGAATGAATCCATTTCATAAATGATTAAGCCAACGAAATGTATACTACATATAGACTAACTAAACCATTTTGATCTATATGCACTCTTTATTAAAGCTACTGAGGGTATTATGAAATTGATTCGAATGTGTACATTTTTTTAGTTCAAAAAATGAAGGGAACGAAACATGATGCCATTACATATTGTGCTTGTTGAGCCGGAGATCCCGGCTAACACAGGGAATATTGCTAGAACGTGTGCTGCTACCGGAACACATCTGCATTTGGTGAAGCCGCTGGGCTTTCGTACCGACGATGCTACGTTAAAACGTGCTGGACTTGATTACTGGTATGCGGTCCACATTGAATACCATGAATCTTTTAATGAGGTGCAGGAGAAGTATCAAAAAGGCCGCTTTTTTTATGCCACGACGAAGGCAAATCAGCATTATAGTGATATTGCATTTCAGGATGGAGACTTTCTGGTATTTGGCAAAGAAACGAAGGGACTGCCTCCCGAGCTTCTGGCTGCCAACCCGGATACATGCATCAAGATGCCTATGTCAGATAAAGTAAGATCGCTAAATTTGTCGAATTCCGCTGCAATTATCGTATATGAAGCGTTGCGGCAAATGGATTTTCCAGGTTTATCGTGAATTTATCAAGTGAGTGAGTATAAGTGCGAATAAAGAACCAGGACCTTAGTTGCTAATCAAGCCTCGCGTATCTGTTGTTCAGACAAACCCGTTGTAGGGCTTGAAAATAAGGTTATATTCAGTAATTTGTAAAATCCACAGATAAAGCTAATGATAATGGACATTCCGGTCGATAAAAATATTATAGACATTCTGTACCATACTTTGATATGGTTCAAGATTTTATGAAAAAATGTAATAAAATTTCCTGTGGTCAGCAGGATTCGACAAAAAGACAGCGAATACTACATAAAGAATAGTGTCTTTGTACCTAGTTTTTCGCAGGGAAGAAAAATGCAAGTCATAATGAATAAGAGAGGTGTACGATCACGATGAAACCTGCCGGTGTGGTGCGTAAAGTTGATCAGCTGGGGAGAATAGTCTTGCCCAAATCACTGCGCAAAAGATATCAAATGAATGAGGGAGATCCTGTCGAAATTTTGGTACAGGGTGACCATATTATTTTGGAGCGTTATCGTCCGAAATGTGTATTTTGCGGATCAGTTGAGCAAGTGAACAATTTTAAAGACCGTTATATTTGTGCTCAATGCTTGACTGAAATGACACAGTACTCCTAAAATGGGGCAAAAGCATCACGACATTCGTTCGTGATGCTTTTTTTTCATATAGAGTATAAGTGAGCAAGCGTAGTTTGCATGCTTATAAACGATAAGCTCCTATTTATAGAACAAAAAATGAGTAGGGACTGGACGCAGGTTGCCATCCGACGGCTTGTTCACGACCCGACCGTTCAGGATGAGTGAGGAGGAGCCGCCCCCGTCCAGATTATAAGCATTCTGAACGCCGAGATTGTACATTTTTCCTTGTAGTTCTTCCAGTGTTGCACCTGAACCTCCACTTTCATTGTAGCCATCTACGACAATAATGAGCAGTTGATCATCTTTATAGTTGCCGATGGCTGTGCGTGGCGCTCGTTTGGGCGATGCCTTCCATTTATCCGGAATAGGCATCTTTTGGCCGCTTTGCAGCAGTACGGGAACGAAGGTAGCTCCAAAGGCAGGCTTTAGGCTGTCCAGAGCGCTTTGACTGTAAAACTTGCCGCCGATGAGCTTGCCGGTGTTGCTCAATCCGACGAAGGACAAATCCTTAAAGCTGGACTGAAAGCCAGTCAGGTAATGACCGTTCATGACAGTAGTGCTTAATGGATAGCGTTTGCCGTCTCCATCCGCAAAGCCGCCTGCATTAATGCCAGCGACGGCTCCATGTCTCAAGACAGCACGCATGGTCGTTTCGGAGCCGCCCAGTTTGTCGCTCCCCAGAGACATTTTCATAGCGGTAGGAGCCTTAAGTTTGACCTTCATGGCATAGCCATGATAAACCCCCGGGTTCACCTTAAATAATTCAATAGTAATCCGGTTGCTGTCTACCCGCTCATAGGGAACCCCGAGCTTAGCGGTGATGCGTCGATCATAGATTTTTTCGGGACGTTTGGATTGGGTGGAGGATGTTTGGACAAGCTGGTTCATCGTTTGGGTCGTTTGCTTGTACAGTTCTGATGTCCGGCGAATAGTAGACAAGGTGTACGTTGCCGTTTGTTTGGCTTCATCGAGCTGCTTGCCTACTGATTGCGTTTGTAGAACGACCTTCGCTTTTTGTAGACTCGGGACAGTAGGATCCGAAAAACTAAATGTGGGATGAATTAACAAAACGCACCCCAACAAACCGATAAAAGGAGCAAGGGCCAACATGAAGAAACGATTTACCTGTTTTGTATCCATATTCATTTCAGCAGGTCCATTTTTTTCTGAAGTGTATTGAGCTGCTGCTTAACTTCGTTCAGTTGGGTGTAGAGCTTATTGCTGTTGTCGGTTTTATTGTTTGCATTATCCTTGGTAAAGGTCAGCAGTTCATTGAAGGACTGCACTTTGCCCTCTAATCCGTTAACTTCCTTGGTAAGCGCAGTCAACTGTTTTTCATAGTCGGTTTTAAGCGCTTGAATCTGCTGGTTCGTATGGGTTTGCATTTCGTTCAGCATTTCCTGCTTCAAATGATTGCTGTACAGATAGGTTGCGAGAGCACCTAGTATAATAAGCAGGAACCAAAATAGAAGAAAAGCCTTAACGGGCATCCCCTTTCTTGAAGTGCCCCTCCGGGATTCGGTAGGAGGGTGTTCGGGTGAAGCTTGCATGCGATTTTCAACTCCTATGTAAAATCAAATTTCCAGTCTTTATTTTGCAATTCCAATTCTATCATGGGCCTATTTATTTCGCAAAAGCGAAATAGATGCATAAAATTATTTGGAAAAAGAGATTGCATCGTAAGGAAGTCCTAGGATACAATTTCCTTAAACGATTTTCGCTTCTTATACGTTCATATTTGCGCAATTTCTACATATGCAACCCCAAATTATAGATTCAACTTCGTTAACTATGTATTTTAAGTATTTTTTTGTGAAATCAGGAGGTTTAGACATGAGAAAAGTATGGCAGGTGGTCATCATAGACATCCATCCTACAAGTATGCTTGGAACAAAGCTTATTTTGGAAGACCAGCAGGATTTGCTTGTCAGAGGGATGTCCTCCTCCGGGACGGAAGGTCTGGAATTGGCTTGCTCCATTCGGCCGGAAATCATTTTAATGGATTACAGGTTGCCTGAGGGAACGGCGGAACCGTTCCTAACACAAATACGGGCCTTGTCTCCAGACAGCCATATTGTTATTATGACGGATGAGGATAATATTACGCTGTTCCAACAGCTGATTTCGCTGGGAGCGAATGGAATGCTATCCAAACAGGCGTCACCAAGCCAGTTGATCCATCTGATCAACGGTTTGCGCGAAGGATTTGCTTCGTTACCGATGGATTGGATTCGTTGTGGAAATTGGCCTTTTATGCCCCTCATGGCTTCTGAGCCTTTTGACCAATTGACACAGACTGAAGTTTTTATTATGGAACGTATTGTGCAAGGAATTACATATGACAAAATTGCTATCGAGATCGAAGTCAGTCGGCGCTCCATTGATAATTATTTACGTAAAATTTATGCGAAATTGGGCGTGTCCAGCCGGGCGCAGGCGATTGAACGTTATGCCTTGTACGCGCGTCAAGCGAAGCAACTGTATGCCTGACGCGCAACCCGGAGGTCGTGAGCCAATTTTTCAGGAGAAGGAGGATGTTCATGCAATATTCCTTTGCTTCACGAACTGCTGCAATGTTGGCTTCTCCAGTGCGTCATATCCGGGAAAATGCGAGAAGACACTCCTTTATATCTTTGGCTGAAGAATTGCCTGCACAAGAGCTGTTTCCGGTGAAGCTGCTGGAAGAAGCGGCTCATGATGTATTTGGTTCTGGCCCTGACGCCCTCCAGTATGGTGAACCGGAGGGCTATTTTCCTTTGCGGGCGTGGCTTGCAGGAGAGTGGGAACAGCGCAAAGGAGTTAGAGTGCCACCAGGTCAAATTCTCCTGACAACAGGTAGTCAGCAGGCCATTGACCTGATTGTAAGGCTGATGGTGGATGAACGCGACCCAGTGTTAGTCGAAAATCCGACGTCGCCCGGGTGTCTGCAAGTGCTCTCAATGCAAGGAGCGCAGATCGTTCCCGTTGAATCTGATGGAGAAGGTGTGCGTCTGGATCAGCTTGAAGGCTTAATCATTCGCCATCATCCCAAGCTTTTTTTTGCCACACCCACGTTTACGAACCCGACCGGTTCCTTATGGAGCGCGGCAAGACGTCAGGAAATTTTGGAGCTGTGCAGGCGCCATCAGGTGCTGATCGTGGAGGACGACTCTTACGGGGAGCTACATTTTAAACAAAAAAATGAATCCGGCGACAAGAGCCCGCATGGGCAAAGCCGGAAATTTGCAGAAGCCTATCCTTCGCTATTCGCGCTGGATCATGCGGGACAGGGAGGTCAGGTGCTATATATCGGTTCATTCAACAAAACGGTTGCGCCCGCATTGAGAACTGGATGGGCGGCAGGCCCCGCCCCGTTGATCGAAGGTATGTACGCTTTGAAGCAGTTGGCCGATATGCAGTCCAGTACGATGAACCAGCGGCTCCTGTTCCAGTTGCTGACCAGCTCGCGTTTTCAATGGCACGAGCATTTAGCCATGCTGAACAAAGAGTACTCGACACGTCTGCAATTAATTCTGGAGCTGCTCAAGCGTCCATTTTGGAGAGATGTGATGTACCATATTCCGTCTGGCGGCATGTATGTGTGGGTTCGGTTGCCCGATGGGCTGGATAGCGCATTGCTGCTAAAGGCGGCCTTACCCAAGGGTGTAGCCTTTATGCCGGGAGAGTTATGTGCGGTTGGCAGCGAAGGCGCGTCCCATATCCGCCTGAACTTCAGCCATCCGGGCCGCGAGCAGTTACTTATGGGCATGAATTTGATCGGTGAGACGATCAGTGAATTTACTGCACGAAGCTAGCTGGGGCCGAATGATCTGCTTGCTGTAGTCGGGCTTCCGGCACTCGTAGTGCGAACAGTAAGAGGTAGGTTTTCAGTGAATGTCTGCATCGGAGTTCCAGAAGCAAGCGGCGGGATTTTCAGCGATCCTCCGCATTCGTAGTGGCAGAGTACGCGGCTGACGCTTCCGCGATTCGCCGTTGTCCGCCGCCGTCATCTAGCTCTACAGCCTTGCCAGCGCCCGTTTCGGCGCCTTGCTCTTGCAGTACCGCCGCATACTCGCTCAGGGCAACCTCGCCAAACGGGGTCAGCCTGTAGCGGCCACGGGCTACGCGCTCAAACCAGCCGTAGTAGTTGCGCTGGAGCACGGCTGCGGCCCCGCTGACGGCTGCTGTACGGGCGAGCTGCGCCGGTGCGGCTTCCCCCAGATTCTGCAAGGCCGCGGCTACGCGCAGCGCCTTTTCCCGGTAGGCCGTGACCAGCTTGTGCCGGGTACTGCCGCCGGTGTTGTGGTCGCCGCTGCGCGCGTGAAATTCTCGCAGCAGCTTTTCCTTGCGCGAGCCGGTGCGGGGTGTCGCTGTTTTGCGGTTACCACCGCTCGTGCCCGCAGGCTTGCAAAGCACCTCAACGAGCGGCGGCTTGGTCTTGTAATGGGTGACGGTGAGCAAGCCGAGTCCCAACTGGCGACACAGTCCGACCAGCTCGCTCCAGCGCTGATTGACAGCCCCTTTTTTCGCACGGTTTCGTTCCACCGCCACATATACATTGCTGCTTAGCTTCAGGCGCTGCATGCCTTGCAGCACAAGCGCCAGATTGAACGTCTTTTTAATCTCCACAATCAGTGGCTCCTGCTGTTCCGGCTTTATACCTACCAAATCGCAGTTACGCACTTCTCCCTTGATTTCATATCCCAAGCTCTCAAAAAAGGCTTTGACCGGAGCGTACAGCTCTGTCTCATGCCGAACCGCCATGCTTCTCTCGCTCCTTTATCCCATTATTCCGAGCTTTTATTGTACCATAATGTGTCAGTTCCGCGTCGTTGTTGTTTATTTTAGCACAGTGTATCTCTCTGTTTTTCGAAAAAGCAGAGGAACCTGTCACAAAAAAAGGTCAATTCTGAACTCAATCTGCATAGGTATGTATTACACTTTTTTTAAGAGGATTGCATCATATCCTGAAAGGCGTGACGAGTGAAGCCATTAACCATCCAGAGTGGAGGATAGTCATTACGCAGTCATGGGAGGAACCGAGCATGAATATTTTTGAACGCGTTGCGGAGTACCGGGCGGAAAACAACCGTCTGGCCTGGAGCGGCACTTTTAGAGAGTATATCGAGATACTCAAGAAAGACCCGACGCCGGCGATGACCGCTCATGCACGGGTTTACAAGATGATTGAATCTTTTGGTGTAGAAGAGATTGGGGGACATAAGCGATATAAATTTTTCGAGCAGGAGATTTTTGGGCTGGACCGGGCGCTGGAAAAGCTGGTGGAGGAATACTTCCATTCCTCAGCTCGGCGACTGGATGTGCGCAAACGTATTCTTCTCTTGATGGGACCCGTCAGTGGGGGGAAATCGACACTGGTCACCTTGCTAAAACGTGGTCTGGAGAAATTTTCGAGAACGGATCAGGGGGCGGTGTACGCCATTGAAGGCTGCCCCATGCACGAAGATCCGCTTCATCTCATCCCTCATGAACTGCGTCCGGATTTTGAAAAGGAGCTTGGCGTCCGAATTGAAGGCAATCTGTGCCCATCCTGCCAGATGAGATTGCGTACAGAATTTGAAGGAGATATTGAAAAGGTCCGCGTGGAGCGGGTGTTTATATCGGAAGAAAATCGGATTGGCATCGGCACGTTCAGTCCTTCGGATCCGAAATCACAGGATATTGCTGATTTGACGGGCAGTATCGACTTTTCTACAATTACGGAGTATGGCTCGGAATCCGATCCGCGTGCGTATCGTTTTGACGGAGAATTGAACAAAGCCAATCGTGGACTGATGGAGTTTCAGGAGATGCTGAAATGCGATGAGAAGTTTTTGTGGAATTTGCTGTCTCTGACCCAGGAGGGTAATTTTAAAGCGGGGCGTTTTGCGTTAATCAGTGCAGATGAGCTGATCGTTGCCCATACCAATGAATCGGAGTATAGAAGCTTTATCTCGAACAAAAAGAATGAGGCTCTGCAATCGCGGATGATCGTGATGCCGATTCCTTACAATCTTAAAGTTTCGGAAGAAGAAAAAATTTACGCCAAGCTCATTGAACAAAGCGACATGAAGCATATTCACATCGCCCCTCATGCGCTGCGGACGGCTGCTATTTTCTCTGTACTTACCCGCTTGAAGGAGACGAAGAAGCAGGGCATGGATCTGGTCAAAAAGATGCGTATGTATGATGGAGAAGAGGTGGAAGGCTACAAGGCGGCCGATCTGAAGGAAATGCAAAATGAGTTTCTGGAGGAAGGCATGTCCGGGGTAGATCCAAGGTACGTCATCAACCGCATTTCCAGTGCGCTCATTAAACAAAATGTAGAATCCATCAATGCACTGGACATTTTACGAGCCATCAAGGATGGTCTGGATCAGCATGCTTCCATTACGAAGGAGGAAAGGGAGCGCTATCTGAATTTCATTTCCGTGGCCCGTAAGGAGTATGACGAACTGGCGAAAAAAGAAGTCCAGAAGGCCTTTGTGTATTCGTTCGAGGAATCAGCGAAGACACTGTTCGACAACTATCTGGATAACATCGAAGCCTTCTGCAATTGGGTGAAAATCCGCGACCCGCTTACGGATGAAGAACTCGACCCGGATGAGCGGCTGATGCGTTCGATCGAAGAGCAGATTGGGGTATCAGAAAATGCGAAAAAGGCGTTCCGCGAAGAAATTCTCATCCGGATTTCCGCTTACTCACGCAAGGGACGCAAGTTCGAATATCATCATCATGATCGGCTGAGAGAAGCGATTGAGAAAAAGCTGTTCGCTGATTTGAAGGATATTGTGAAAATTACGACCTCGACCAAAACACCTGATGCTAATCAGCTCAAACGCATGAATGAGGTGATTAAGCGATTGATTGAGGAACACGGTTATACAGGTGCCAGTGCCAACGACCTGCTCAGGTATGTAGGAAGTCTGTTGAATCGATAAAAATCGGTAAGCTTAAGGTAAGCAAAAGCAATAGGCTGGAGTAATGAGTTGTGATGGACGGCGTCGTAGCTGAACAGAGATATTTATCGGCTGCGTAGCCTATGAGGAATCCGGTAGCAAGCACTGGGAGCTTCAAGTGCTTGTTACCGGATTCTTTTTTATCATGAAGGAGTTATCTCAGGTGCTTGTCCATCATGGATATGTGAAAAGTCACAGTGAATCCACTAAATTATAACACTTTCCAAAAATGCGCCGATAAATATGGTAATGTTAAATGGATGTAAACTAATTATTTGGAGGAACCATATGATTGATGTAGCTGAAAGTAGATTAAAACAGATTCAATATATTGGAATCACAGATGATGATTTGGCCTTATTGCATCTCCATCAGGATTTGTTCCAATCTATTGTGGATGAGGTGGTGGATCGATTTTATGATCATGTGGAGAAGGTCCCGCACCTCATGTCGATTATCTCCAAATGGTCCAATATTGAACGTTTAAAGAAAACACAACGAGAATACTGGCTTTCTCTGGCAGATGGGAAAATAGATGAACCATTTATAGAGCACCGTCTTTTTGTAGGTCAGGTGCATTCCCGCATTGGTCTGTCCTCGGATTATTATTTGGGCACATACATAACTTACTTGGACATTGCAGTAGATATTTTGAAGCATTCGGGGATCGACGATTGGTATCCGATTGTTCACGCTCTTTCCAAAATGTTCAATCTGGACTCCCAGCTTGTGCTGGAAGCTTATCAGAAGAAGGAAAAGGAGCAAATTAACGAGCTGGCCGCTGAGCAGACACAAGTATTAACCGTTGTTTCCCGAATTGCTCAAAATTTGACTGGTATGATTGCTGAATTGCGTGAAAATACAGATAATATAGCAGATAGTGCCCGTACAACAGCCTCTTCGCAGGAACATACGGAAGAATTGGTACAGCAGTTGGGCGATGAGATCAAGCATATTGAGCAGATGAGCGGCACGATTCGCGAGCTGTCGGATCAGACACACTTGCTGGGGCTGAATGCGGCGATTGAAGCAGCACATGCGCAGGAAGCAGGGCGAGGGTTTCAAATTGTGGCACAGGAAGTACGCAAGCTGGCATCCAATTCCAAGCAGGCGCAGGAGCAAATTCAGGGCAAGGTACTGGATATAGCCCGTATGTTGAACAGTGTGCAATCCGAAACGGCTGCCACAACAGCCAGCGCCCGACAACAGGCCTCCAGTTCTGAGGAATTGGCTTCCTTCACAAAGCTGATCGAAAATATGGTGAAGGAATTGGAAACGCTTCAACATCCCGGCGAAAGGATGTAGTTGTGAGAGGATAGAATGAGTTGTATCCCTGGGAGAGCTTTTTGAGGAAAATAACGCTCTCCCTCCATGGCGGTCCAAGCAACGCAACCGAGGAAGAGCGTAATATTTAAAAGGCAGTGTTTTTTTTCCAATCAGTATGAGCCGCAAATACCCTTTTCCATAACTCGTCCCGTTCCTGGTGACTATAGTTAACAAGCGGCTCACCAAACACATCTGCCAACACTTCCAGCCACTGCGATTTATGATCCAGCTCTATTTTTTTCAATCCGTTCAGCCCGTGGTTTTTCCAAATGCAGCCTCTTAGTTCATTCGTTTCTAATGCTTGTCTTTGCCGAATCAGAAACAGGTTGAACCATGGAGAATCCGCTGAGCGGCTATAGAAATGATGCTTTGGCATAAACTCTTCCAGATCCCGAACAACCGCAGGGTCATAATCAACGCCAACAAATGAAGCCAGCGAATCATGCTCTAGCCGCCAGCCAATTGCAACAACCCCGGACTCCGTAACCTTATATTGAAGAGGGGCTTGTTCATAAGTGCCCATACGGAGTGGAACAGGCTCATATGGCATATCGCCTAAACCAACATCAACAATCCATACTTCATCTTCGTGCTGCTCATTTAGCAAGTTAACGGTTAACCCAAGGTGAAATGAATTGATGCGTGGCTCTGCCCCTAAAGGTTGAACCCCGGCACGATGCAGGCAGACTTTGTAGCCTAGCGAATGTAGTAGTGCACTGAAGGCACCATTCAGATGAAAACAATAACCGCTTCTCCCCTGTAAAATAAGTTGAACGGATTCTTGGAAACCAATGGCCGCCGGCTTTCCTGCAAAAATGTCCACCGTTTGCCACGAGAGATGTTTCACATGGGCCTTATGCAGCTCAAATAAATAGGATTGGGTAGGAGGCAGAATGTCTTCAATTCCGATCCTGTTTAGATAAGCCTTTATCTCTTCTTTTGTCATGATGTACATGTGCAGTCACCTCTATTGTTAGTTTCCCCAATTCTCTTTTCGGAACTAATGATCCTTGAGTCTTATCCTCATTGTAGAAGGGGGGCGTACTGATAACAATGCTATAAATTTTTGATTGTACCGGTACAATCAGTAAGTGGATTCGGTTCAGTGGCATGTAGATTTCCCATAAATCGTTGTCAGAACATAAAAAAACAGACCGTTTCGTCAGGTCTGTTTTCTTGTTTAGTTACAAGCCGACAGATTATATCAGCGCTCTAAGCTCACGTCGGTATTTGTTTAGCTGTGCGAATGATGGAATAACACGTTTGGCAGAACGGATGCCGCCTATTCTGATGTTGCGGACCACATGATAGGGAGAGATCAAAAGCGTGTGAAGCAAATGTAAATCATGGGTGCTCAACGGACGATATCGTTGATAGTAGTCGACCGCGCGCAGCATATTGGTCCCGTTCCAAAGAGAATTTCGATGTAGAAGATGGGATAAGTCTTTCATTCTTACGTGCAGGGAGCAATTTTCAAAATCGATTAAATGGATCTTGAGCCGTCTATCTTTAATCAGATTGGGGTAATTGTAATCGCCATGTATACATGCGCCTGCTTTTTGCTCCGAGACGATTGCTTCTCGAACCTTGGGCTGCTGTAAATGATTCGACACTTCTTCACAGAGAGCCACAAGATGTGCTGTGCCTTTGTAGGGACTGAGGCGTTTTTTGTATCCAGCTATTTCATCACCCAAGCCCTCGTAACGTATTCTGGCTGTGGGAGCTTCGGCGACAGGAAAGCCTACGGCGCTGGAGTGAAATTTGGCTAAGGTGGAAATTCCCTTTTTGAAATCTATTTTTTTGATGAAATTTGGTCTTCGTCCATCCACCCAATTGGTTAACGTATACGAAATGCCTGCATGGGTCATATAAGCGGTTTTCTGCACTGTCGGATAGACCTTTTGGCTACGGGTAAACCCGCGCTCATCCAGGAAGGACAACACACGTGTAATAAAACGAATTTCATCCTCCGGGAAGTTGTAGGGCTTTAAACAATAGGTCATGTTGGCGGTCTCAATCTTGTATATGTCCTTCACTTGACGAGTATGTTGAATTTTGATTCCGTACATCTGCTCAACGTTCGATAAAATCGACATTTTGATCCTCACTTTCTGTTATGCATGGGCCCATTCCTGCAAAATACGAATGATTTGCAAACGAAGGGGCCACGATTGATCCCAATTGTCCAAGATCTCGCGGTCTCTTGATCGAGTCGGGTGTAGGGAGGCGTGCCATGCTTCACGTGGCAGCTTATATAAGGCTGTAACCATTTTTCGTTCAGTTCGGTTTAGTGGTTTGCGTTTTTGGTATCCCTTCAACAAGGATTGCACAAATTCAGGATTGAATTGGGTCGTATTCATAAGGGCCTTCGCCAGATCTGCATAGACTGAGCCGACCTTAACCCGATCCCAATCAATGATTTTAAGTTGATCATCATCTGAAATCATGACATTGGGGATCGTGATGTCGCTGTGTATCAAAGAGGGGAAACGGTTTTCCTTCTGAAGCAGCTTAACAATGGATGTGTCCTGCAAATCCTTCCATGCCTGTCTAGCTAAACGTTTGCAGTTTTTTCCATGAGTGCTGTACCAGTTGCGGTATTCTTTGTCATGACGACTGATTTGTGTTATTTTTCGTTGAAAAAGACGGTCCTGTTTTTTCCATATTCGCAATTGTTGTAACGTAGGGGATTTCCCCCTTCCAATCTGATGCAAGCCAGTGGACGTGGCGTGAAGCGTGGCAAGTGCCCACCCAAGCTTTTCGAAATCTTCAGCATTTTCCAATCCCCGCCCCTTGATCCACTGACTCATATAAAATGGCGTTCCTTGAAATAAAGTCCATAGCTTCCCGGAATGTATTGGGAGCCACGCGGGCATGTAGCTGTACTTTCTCTTTTTCAAAAGCCTGATCATGCTTGCTGCCTGCTCCATCTGCTGGATTGTATTGGAGTGGATCATCTTAGTACGGTTAAAGGGCTTTAATGCATAAGTTCCCTTTTTCGTTTTTACCTGGATTACTGCATTTTTTCGGTACATGGATGAGACCAAGCTTGATTTTAACGGGATCAGGCCAAAACGACTGGTGATTTTGCGAATCTGTGCTTTGGTATAGGATTTCGCCATAAGTACCTCGCTTGATTTGTGATTAAATAAAAAGGTAATCCTCTGTTAGTTATCAGTCTATTCATGATGGGGTAATAGGTGCTGTTTTAAAGGGCTATACACGTTCCTTCTAGATTTATGTTATATTTCTTTACATTAAAAAAACGTCTTTTCCTGAAAAGAGCGGTTTATTTTGCGTTCCATTCGGTAAAAGGTTTAGTTTTGTTTATTTTTTTGGTACACTATCCTGAAAATTAAGTTGAGACGAAGGTACTAAGCAGAGAGTGCGTCAACGCTGGGCAGACTTATGATCGGTCTTGTGGCAGGGAGGAAAAGACATGGATAAAAAAATATTAATAGCGGACGATGAGCCCGGCATTCGCAATGCCTTGGCCTATGCGTTGCAAAGAGAAGGTTTTTTAGTAGAAACCGCTGTTGACGGGGAGGACGCATTGGAAAAAGTCCGTTTGTTTCACCCGGATGTGCTGGTGCTCGATGTGATGATGCCCAAGCTGGGCGGATATGAGGTGTGCCGTCGTTTGGAAAGTCGGAAGGGCATCGGTATTCTGCTGCTGACTGCCAAAAACGATATCGTGGACAAGGTGCTCGGGCTGGAACTGGGAGCGGATGATTTTATGAGCAAGCCCTTTGATCTGCGAGAGCTGCTCGCCCGCATCAAGGCGCTGGTACGGAGACTGGAACGGGAAGGAGCACCTGCGCAAGAGGGATCAGAAACGATACTTGGCCCGTTGCGAGTGCGTCCGTCCTGCAGGACGGCTGAACTGGAGGGAACAGTGCTGGAGCTGACACCCAAGGAGTTTGATGTGCTGGCACTTCTGGTGTCACACGCCGGGCGGGTGTACACACGGGACGAGCTGCTGGAGCAGGTATGGGGTTTCGATTATGCAGGTGGAACACGGACGGTGGACATTCACATCCAGCGCCTGCGCAAGAAGCTTGAGCCTTATCAGTCGTTATTGCAGACGGTATATGGAATTGGCTATAAGGCGGAAAAGATGCTGTGAACGAACGGCGGTTGCTTGGCGCTTGGCCCATCCACTCACCATGTCGATTCTTGATCCAGGCGGACACGAGGTTCATCGTTAACGAGAAAGTCGTACCAGCGGTTGCGAAAACGAACCTGAGGCCCGTCTGCGGGTACGTGCTCCTCCATACGGAGCGCCTCAGGGATAGGACGCGGATGCTGGCTTTCCACCACGGCTCGATCCTCTTCCAGCACCCTGCTGCTATATCTGGAAAAAATCCGGCTCATACCCGGTACAAATTTGGCAAAATTACGTCCAGCCAGCCCGTAGATGGCGGTCACCTCCTGCTCAATTGAAACAGGTACCCTGAAATTGGAAAGAGGCTATATGAAATTAATCAATAGAAAAAGGAGTACCTCCCCAAATCTCGAAAGTGTTAAGCACCACACAAAACACAGAGATGAGAGGATAGACTTGCTATGTCATATATTCGACACGAGAGGCAATATTTATATGAAAAGGGATAAAAGCACAACAACCCGATTACGCCTTCAAATATGCAACTCTGGATGCTGGGTATGATTATGAGCCGATCTACGAGCAAATTCGCCAAGCAAAGCTCATGCGATCATCGCTTACAATCGACGACGTGAATCCGAATTAATGGGATTTGACGAGCATTTTTATTGTCCAACTAAGTGTAGCCGACCAATATGTGGTCCCAATAGAGTGGGTCAAGTGGGTTCCAAAGGAGTGGGCATTTTGGATTCTAATTAAGAAGTGTAAAAAGACGCATTCCGTTTTTTCGGATACGCCTTTACTTTCGCTATATACTGGTCGTTTGTTTCTATACAACTATACAAACTTGCGATGATGCTTCTTGCCATCGTATGAGAATAAGGCCAGCTTGCCTTCAATCATCGTTTCCAAATGAACGGTCCGCCCCCATAACTGATACACATACGGAAGCGTACGCTCCATATATTTTAAATCCAGCTCAATCCCTTCAAACTGATGCTTGAGCTTCAACTCGCCAGTGTGCAGATAATCTCCATCCTCAACGACGATATAAGGGGAGCCGCCATTCACACGCGAGAATACGAGCTGGTCCCGTATGTTCTCCCACGATTTATCTGTGATTTTCCAATCCGGCCCTCGTTTCTCAAACACGTATAGATCCAAATCCTCTGTCAGTTTCTTGGTCATGTAATTGCGTATAAAAGAGGTGTCTGAGTCAAATTCCCGTACCTCGAACATTTTAGCGCGTCCTTCGCCTGGTTTGCGTCCTTGTCGATCCTGCTCTTCACGGGTTGGGTTATCCCATCGCTTTTCAATATCCTCAAATATTTTAAGCCCCAAATAATACGGATTCAGGCTTTGCTTGGAAGGCTGTACGACAGAAGCGTTCAGCAGTGCAAATTCAACGGTTTCATCCCCGGTCAAATCCAATTCCCTGACAATCCGCTGATGCCAATAGGAGGCCCAGCCTTCATTCATAATTTTGGTCTCCATCTGGGGCCAGAAATACAGCATTTCGTCCCGCAGCATCGTCATGATATCCCGCTGCCAGTCCTCTAGAACTTCCGAAAATTCCTGAATAAACCAGACGACATCCTTCTCCGGTTCAGGCGGGAACTGTCGTATCTGTATGCCTTCGCTTTCCGTCGAATCCGGCTGTAGCTTCACCGTGTCCAGTGACCACAGATCATCGTAAGGACCGTCTGGGCGCTGCCGTTTTCCCGGTTCCTTTTGTTCACGGACTTTAAGCTCCATATATCGCTGTTTATCCAGATGTTGTGGTTTGATCAACTGCGGATCAATATGCTCCTGTATAGCCAGTACCGAATCAATGAAGGATTCGACGGCCTTCGAACCGTATTCCATTTCATAACCGCTGATCCGGTCTGCCGTAGCGGACATACTCTCCACCATATTGCGGTTGGAGGCCGAAAAGCGGGCATTGTGCTTGAAAAAATCACAGTGCGCCAGCACATGGGCGACAATCAGTTTATTCTGAACCAAAGAATTTCCCTCCAGCAGGAAGGCGTAGCAGGGATTGGAGTTGATAACCAGCTCATAGATTTTGCTCAGGCCAAAATCATACTGCATCTTCATTTTATGAAATGTTTTTCCAAAGCTCCAGTGGCTAAACCGAGTGGGCATCCCGTAGGCTCCAAACGTGTAGACAATATCGGCCGGGCAAATTTCATACCGCATCGGATAGTAGTCCAGCCCGAATCCGCTGGCAACTTCCATAATTTCAGCAATGGCGTATTCCAGCTCCCGATGGTCACTGCTCATCCAGCGCTCCCCCCTTCCCGTTTGCGAAAAAAGGTGCGTAAGGCTTCGTATACCTCGCCCTTTTCCTTGATGACGTAATACATGAATTGATCCATCTTGATGTTCTTATAGGCCGACATCAGTGTGCTGCTGCGGTTATATTGATTCACTTCTCCATAGCCGAACATGTTGCTGCGCTTCATAAGCTCCTCGATTAACTTCACGCACCGCTCGTTGTCCGAGGTCAGATTGTCGCCGTCAGAGAAATGGAAGGGATAAATATTATAGCTGGAAGGAGGATAGCGCTTGTCGA
Organism: Paenibacillus sp. FSL R10-2782; assembly: GCF_038592985.1. NCBI lineage: Bacteria > Bacillati > Bacillota > Bacilli > Caryophanales > Paenibacillaceae > Paenibacillus > Paenibacillus sp. FSL R10-2782. The sequence goes on from NZ_CP151951.1 coordinate 1,721,830, forward strand.
TAATCTCCAATGCCTTGAGATAGGCCGAAGAGCAGATCGTGCCGCCACTTTCTCCACGAGTGAAAAATTCCTCCTCTGTAACCTCTTTGGCTTCGGTATGATGCGCCAGAAAGACAATCTCCACCTTTTCATATTGACGGCGCAAAAAGCGGGTCATCCAGAAAAAGAAGCTGCGGGCGCAATATTTTTCAAAAGATCCCATCGAGCCGGAAGTATCCATCATCGCAATGATCACAGCGTTGGATTGAGGGATGGTTTTTTCCTCCCATGTTTTATAACGGAGATCGTCAGGACTGATATGATGAATGCCCGGCTTCCCCTGACGAGCGTTGCGACGCAGATTTTCGAGAATGGTTCGCTTCTTGTCAATGTTGGCCTGCATGCCTTTTTTGCGTATATCATTGAATACGATAGACTCAACCTCAATCTGTTCCTTGTCTTTCTGCTGCAAATGCGGTAATTCCATATCCTCGAACAGCATATCTTCCAGTTCTTCCATGCTGACTTCCGTCTCCATGATATCGTGTCCAGGCTGGTCTCCGGCCTTCTCGCCTTTACCGGGCTTCTGGGAAGCAGGATCGCGTCCGATGACATCGCCCACCTGACTGTCGCCATCCCCTTGCCCTACATGCTTTTGCTTCTGATAATTATAAATGAAGCGATATTCGTCCAGACTGCGAATCGGCACTTTAATAATCTGCTTACCGTCTGACATGATAATATTTTCTTCCGTAATCAGATCAGGCAGATTTTGCTTAATCACATCTTTGACCTTCTGCTGATGACGCTGCTGGTCTTGGTACCCTTTGCGATGCAGCGACCAATCTTCGCGGGATACGACGAATGAATATGGCTGACGTGGTTCCGGCATTGTTAGGCACCCCCCAAGTGGATACACGGCACAGTTTGGCCTTGTTGGTTATTAAGTATATTCACGGGGATGTACGATATGTGATGGAACTCGATTTAAATTCTGCCCGTTTGCTTTTATAATGAAAGTAAAAAATGTAAAAAAAGAATGGAGAACCTTGAGTTATGGAAGAAATTGCAGTACTTATAGTAGACGATGAACAGGGGCTGCGGGATATGCTGACAATGGTGTTAAAAAAAGAAGGATTCCTTCATGTTAAGCATGCAGCAACGGGTCAGGAAGCGCTGCAAGTCGTGATGGAATCTCAGATTGATGTGATTGTGCTTGATGTTATGCTCCCTGATAGCGATGGGTTTGAGGTGTGTCGTCATTTGCGTCTATATACGGAAGCTCCTATTCTTTTTTTGACGGCAAGAGATACAGACCTGGACAAATTAATGGGATTTGGTATCGGGGGGGACGATTATATTACCAAACCGTTTAACCCTCTGGAAGTCGTTGCGCGTATGAAAGCTCGAATGAGATATCGGAAAGTTCCGACTGTGGCCATGAAACCGTCCTTACGCACTTTAGATTTTGGATATTTTCGTCTGGAGTTGGATTCCGGTGTGTTGTATGTGGAGGACAAGCAGGTCGATTGTCCGGCACGTGAATGGCTACTGCTGGTATTTTTATGTAAGCACCCAAACCGTATTTTCAGTGTACGGCAGCTATACGAGGCGATATGGAGCGAGGCCTTCTTGGGTGATGAGAAGACTGTAGTGATTCATATCTCCCGTTTACGAAAAAAAATAGAGCCTGAACCTAAGCAACCGCAATTTTTAATTAATGTAAGAGGACTTGGTTATAAAATGATGTCAGTCAAGAGGGAGGAGCAAGAATGAACCCTCTGGTTAAAATGTCCTTTCGTTTTATGAAAGTAACGTTATGCTTTGTACTGGCCTATGTTCTTTGTTTTGTTATCTGCACGATCATATATATTTTTATAAAAAGTACATTTGCTGCATCTCATGGTGCATCTCAAAATATAAATATTAATCTATTTTGGACTGGACTTGGTATCGTGCAAAGTACTGTATTCATAGCTGCCTATGGATGGTATATTGGTAAGCCACTAATTTACATGATGAAATGGATTGGAAATATATCAACGGGGGAATTCCAAGCGCCTCTAAGTGAGTTGGAACTGCGAGAGCGTAAAAAAAATCGGGAAAATAGTTATAAGCTCCCGTATCAATTGTATAGAGAGCTTTTTGAACAAATGAACATATTATCTGCTCAATTGCGCCGTAATGAGGAGGAGAGAGTGGAAATAGAAAAGCGAAAACAGCAGTGGGTAGCAGGCGTAAGCCATGATCTGAAAACACCGTTAACCTATATCGAAGGATATGCAGCCATGCTAACTGCCCAAGAGTATGATTGGTCTGATGAAGAGAGAAGAAGCTTTAGCATATGCATCAGTGAAAAAGTGACGGAGATGAAGCAGTTGATTCAGGATCTAAATGCTTCTATGCAGTTCAAGGAGAGCTCTCTGCCGATTCAATTGAAGGAGGAAGACATTGTAGAGTTTCTGCGCAATGCAGTCATAGATATCGCTAACCATCCTTCAGCCGAGCAATACGAATTTTCTTTTACGTCAATGGAAGCAACATGTATTATGCTCTTCGATAGCAAATTATTAGGTAGAGCGCTACAAAATTTTTTAATTAATGCGATCATCCATAACCCACCAGGTACACATGTTTCAATGGAAGTGAACAAAGCGAACGATAAGCTTCATATTTTTATCGAAGATGACGGCATAGGAATAATTCCAAATGAGTTCATGCGGGCGTCTCACTCTAAAGGTCATGGAATACCTATTGCCAAAAGCTTTATTGAAGCGCATAACGGAACGCTTCATATCCTTCCAGGAAGTAAAACGGGTACAAGGATGGAGATTTCATTGCCGCTAAACATCTAACTTTTCAACATCTGATCTCACATTTTGAAGCTTGCTTGTTTTTTGCCTGCTGTTTATGAACTGTTTACTTGATGTTAACTTTACTTCAGTAAACTATATGTAACTAAAACTTCAGCATTAAAAGTCGAGAGGAGATAGGAAATGTCTGAATATGTAATACATACACAGCAGCTAACTAGGCGTTTTGGAAAACGGGAATTTGTAAAACGATTAAATCTCCAGGTACCCGGAGAGCAAATTTATGGATTTTTAGGACCTAATGGGGCAGGTAAAACAACCACGATTCGTATGCTGCTCGGGCTGATTAAATCCACAGCTGGAGAAATTGAGATTTTCGGGAAAAAGCTAAAGGATCAGCGTATGGAAATTTTGAAGGATGTTGGTTCCTTAGTTGAATCACCTGCCTATTATGCTCATTTATCCGCATATAGAAATTTGGAAATCGTTACAACGATGCGTGGACTGCCGACACGAAGAATTCATGAAGTGCTGGATTTGGTGAGATTAAGCAAGGATGCGTATCGTCCGGTAAAAGGATATTCCTTGGGGATGCGACAAAGACTGGGGATTGCCATGGCACTTATTTCTAATCCCAAATTGTTGATTCTTGATGAACCGACGAATGGTTTGGACCCGTCAGGTATCCAGGAAATTCGGGAGTTAATTATGAACTTGCCTGGCGCTTACGGAATGACGGTACTGGTTTCGAGCCATTTATTAAGTGAGATTGAGCAGATTGCAACCTATGTAGGAATTATTAATCAGGGTGAAATGATTTTCCAGGGAACGATGAAGGAACTCACAGCCAAAAGTAAGCCTCAATTATTCATCGAAACCCAAGATCCTGTTCTGGCTGCAGGAGCACTGATTCAGCATGGATGGACGGCTGGAGCTGAATCCATGGAGCCCAAAGAAGTCGTAACTCCTATTGTGGATCGGCAACAATCTTCGGAGATGATTAAGGTGCTTGTGGAACACAATCATCCCATTTATCGGGTAACAGAAAAGAAAAAAACATTGGAGGAGATTTTCCTTGAACTGACTGGTAAGGAGCGAAGCTTATGATACTCCGGGTAGTGAAGGCAGAGGGGTTCAAGCTAAAGAAAATATGCTGGTGGCTTCCTCTTGTACAAGGCTGTGTACTCACAGGTATGACTGCCGTGGAATGGTATCTTTACTTTCGGCAAGGGCCAGGAGGAGTCTATGCTGGTTTTGCTGTTATGTTTATGTTTCTCTCGTTTGTGATGCTGCTTGGCGGTACACTTTTAGCGAGCATTATGGCGGGTACAGAGCATGATACTCATACATGGAAACAGCTTATGGCCATGCCTGTTCCCAGAAGCTACATCTATTTATCCAAAATAGTATGGATCGTGATTCTACAGTTTGGTACCGCCTTGATCACTATAGCAGGGATGAGTCTTATCTGGATGCTGTATACAAACGAGCCAATTCCTTGGCGGATTATGCTGTTGCAGCCGATTAATGCAAGCTTGGCTACTCTACCAGTACTCGCAATTCAACTTTGGCTTTCTACGCTTTTCACTAATCAAGCATTCCCATTAGCGTTTGGTATATTTGGTTCTATTGCAAGCTTGTTTTTGGCACGCACAAGTATTCTATGGATTAAAATATTGCCTTGGTCATACCCTGCACTATCAAGCCCTCTGATTAAGGAACACATGATTTGGGTGATCGTTGCTTTAAGTGCAGGGATCATCTTTACGGGACTTGGTACATTACAGTTTACCAAGCATGAATTCAAATAGAGAGGAGAAGCTACATGGGCTCTATTTTACGCGTGGAAACGATAAAGCTTCAATGGATCATGGTATGGATTCTCATTATATTGGATGCGGTCATAAATTCTTTAATGGGAGTCTTGGAACTGAACGATTTGAAGCAGTTTTTTTCGCCTAGCTGGTTAACTTTATACACCTATTCAGCGCAATTTCACTCTATGTTTTTTTATCCGCTCTATTGTGGAATTATCGCTTCTCTTTTGTGTGCATACGAACATCGAGATGGGGGATGGAAGATTTTATTGAGCAGTCCGTATCCTCGTCAACAAATCTATTATGCAAAATATATATTGCTCATTCTCATACTGGGGCTTGATCAGCTTATATTCATAGTAGGCTATTTTGTAAGTGGAAATATAGCAGGTGCTCCAGGAGAAATCCCTTGGTCTGTCGTCCTTTCTACCGGTTTGGGAGGGTGGCTCGGGATTTTCCCTCTAGCAGCACTACAGCTTATGCTCTCGATAAAAATCCGGAATTTTGGAGCTTCTCTGGGAATGTCCATTTGCTGTGTGGTTCCTAATATTGTCATAACAGGCTTTCATTCTACTATAGGTGCGTGGTTTCCTTTTACGATTCCTTATTATATCATGATGCCTCAAACAGCGACTTATGCACCCAGAGTTGAGCCTTATAGCCTTGGATTGATTGTGATTTTTACGTTTCTAGCTTATCTGTATGGTGGAAGAAAGATGTTTGTGAATAGGGACTGGTTGTAGTTAGGATAGCATTAGGATGTAATCCCAAGCTAGCTCCTTGTTCTCAGAAACCCCTAATAAAGTAGCAGCAATTCCAGCAACGCCTTCAAGCATGCCCGCTTTTGACAGCCAGATCTGAGAGCCGTCCGCCTTTGGCTCGGGATCAAGAAATCCAAGTGGGCTATCCGCTTGAAAGCGATCAAGTAGACGGCTCGATAATTGTTGGACAAGTGGGATAAGCGCAGGCTCCTTACTGTGACACCACATTCGCCAAGATATCATGAGTAGACCGGCAAGACCGTGACAGAGTGCAGAGGAGTCCATTTCCCGTTCAGCCATCTCATAGGAGATTGCACTGATACAAGCTTTTACAGCCCATTTTTGTAGATCATCATTATGGAGAGCCTTTCCGGCAAGAAATAGGGAACAGGCGATGCCGGGTGTACCGTAACACCATGCTTCTCTTGCTCGTTGGAAATCAAACTCTAGTGACCCTGTTTCAGCTTCAAATGGAACAATATGAGGCCAGTAGAAGCCGTATGTATCCTCATGTTTATACTTAAGCAACCATTCCGTAATGGTTTCAATCGCTTGATATTGACCTGTTACTTCAATTCCAGCACTGTATGCAACGGATAATAAAGCCAACGGACCAGGAATACCATGTGCCATTCCACAATTGAAATTACCCAGAGGATAGTTACGTTTATCCCGGCCTAAAAATTGAAACTTTTGCGGAGAGTACCACCCTGGGACATAACGACTGTGAATATGTATGGGATGTGTAAGATGAGTGAGAAATTGAAGAATAGGCTCAACAAGAGGAGTACAGATGGGGTCGGTTGAACTCTTCAAAATATATCTTCCAATCCCTGAAGCTCCCGAAATGGTGTCAAAGGCTTGCATAGGCATCCCTTCGTGTAGACCTAATTGTTCTGTATTCGACTGAAGCCATTGTTTCGTTAGAGGAATCATCCATTGATGGATCTGATGTAAGAAATTGCTGTAGTATTCGCCATGATTGGAAGCCTCACTCACGGAAGAAGCAATACCTGCCCATCCACTGTAAAGCGAGACATCGTTAAGACCATTTTTAGCAAGTGAAGCTTGGATTTGAGCCATGTTCAAGTGTATAGCCCCATTCCAATCATACGAAGAGTCTGTAGCACGCCATTGGGATAGTAAATGAATATTACCAGGATAACCATGGGAAAGTGAAGTTCCTCCCCAAGGGTGGTACTTTGTTTCCGGCGAAACATTGTGTTCTGCATGGACTGCCGTATAGACGGATTCGGGATCGCATAGACGGAAGGCAATCTTTTTACTGATATCTCTTGCACGAGCTTGATCGGATTGTTGCATAACAAAACTATCCATTGTCATATGAATGTCCCCTTTATTTTTTTCTCATTATATTGTCGCTAAAAGCTGCTGAGTTGTCCTTAAAAATACTAAAAAGTAACGAAGGTTTATCTTAAATGTACTCGTTGAAATTAAGACAAATGTAAGAATTTTATAAAGTCTAGTTAAGATTATATAACTTATAATGAAATTGTAAAAAATAAAAGGAGGTAACAAAATGAAAAATCAATTTGATCTGGACTTGCAAGTAGCTAAAAATGAGGTTGCTCCTAAAGAGGTCCAACCAGCCAGTGGTCTCATCTGTACTCCTTCATGTGCAACAGGTACTTTGAATTGTCAAGTTAGTCTTACCTTCTGCAAAACGTGTTGATAACGAGAAAATATGGAAAAAAGGCACGGTTTCTATTACCGTGTCTTTTCCCATATGAATATGGGGAGGATTTATGGTCAAAGATTTGCAGGGGAGATCAGTTGAAATCAGTAAGTATATAGCACAAAAACTAACAGACCTATCATATACAGAAAAGATAGTTATTCATAAAAACAATCTCTCACCTTCACGTGGAGTGGCCCCTTGGAATCCGGGCTCGCTTGCCGATGGAGTTCCAGGTGTATTAGTGTTGTTGGCCGAATGGGGTTATCTGGAGCCAGATCAATATTGGGCAGAGCATGTGCATGCTCAATTGCTGTACTTACACTCTAACTCTTTATTATTGCTGCCTCATACTTCTCTTTATTACGGAACAACAGGAGTGGCTTATGGCATACTGTTAGCTTCCAATAACAGAGATAACTATAACCAACTAACGTCTCAACTGAATAAACATATTGAAGTTGAATGGGGAAAATTCCCTCTGATAAGCTCAACAAAAGAGTTCAGCAAGCAGATGGATTTCATCAATGGACTGCTCGGAGTTGGCAGATACACATTGGAGATTCCTGAAGACAAGGCGATGCGTGATCTGTCTCGTCAATTATTGGATACCATTACGTGCTTCATACCTGAATATATTCATTTGACGTCAAGAGTAGGTTCGGCTTCAATCCATCTAGGTTTGGCGCATGGTATTACCGGAATACTTGCACTGCTTGTCACTGCCCTACAAAAAAAGATCGAAGTTGAAGGAATACATGAGGCTATAAAACATATAGCCGATTTTTTGCTTATTCAAATTCAGGAGGATCAATATGGTTTGTATTGGCCTGTAAACTCTCAAGTGGCTTCAATAAACAAGATAGAGAACAAAGAAGGAATGAGAGAAATTGAAGGCTGGTGCCATGGAACCTTTGGAATAGCCTGGACTCTATTCAGAGCAGGAAATGAGTGTAGTAATGAAGAATGGAAAAAGATAGCGGAAAAAGCTGTGGAATCCATATTTTGCTTAGATGATGAGCTATTAAATGCGTTATCCCCCACTTTCTGTCACGGATTGGCGGGTTTGCTTCATATGGCTCATAGATTCTATTACTTAACCGGTAATATAGCAGCGTTACACTTTGCCGATCAGATAGCATTAAAGTTAGTGAATTTATACGATGAAGAGCTTCCGTTTGGATACCAGGATTTGGAGGGGACAACTCATGTTCATAATATAGGAATATTGCAAGGGGCAACAGGGATTGCATTAAGCTTGTTGGACTATGGAATAGGGAAGGAACAACCTAAATATTCAGGGAGATGGAGTGAATTGTTTCTAATTTCGTAGCGGCTCGGTCTTAACTGCTTTATCTGAAGCATTGGTTTTGGGGGGATTAGATGAAACATAAATTTATGGTTATATCATCCTTTAAGAAAATTAAGCATTTTTTTGAGACTTTAAGAACTCCAGAAAACGTTCAAATCATGTTTTATGATTCGCTTTACCAGGCTCTACCGGAGATTGATGAGCAGTGCATCGGTGTAGCTTTGAATCAGGATCATGTAACGCTAGAGGATTTGTCTTACTGGCACACCGTTAAAGAAAAATTTACGGTCCCATTTATCTTCCTGTCCTATCATTGTGATGACAAACGGCAATTGGATCTCCTCAACCAATTGTTTTCCATGGCTTCATCTGAATATGGAATGGAGAGAGACCAGGAGGTAATTAGTTTATCACCCAATGTCATTTTTGATCCTGCTGGAAAGGTTATTTGGAAGCAAGGGCATGAGCACATGCTGACTATGATGGAATTTCGATTATTAATGTATCTCCTTACAGCGAGAGAGCGTGCATTGACGATTGATCACATTATAGACAGAGTATGGGGGGTTGATGCTTTTACTACATCTAATACGGTGTATGTGCATATTCGAAAATTGAGAGAGAAAATAGAAGATGATCCAAGTCATCCGAAAATTTTAGTAACATGTCATGGAATCGGTTACAAGTTGAATATATTTCCTGAAAATTTGGAGGTGGTCAGTTGTGAAGAGCCAACTGCATTACACTGATACTCATAAACTACATAAAGAAGAAAGAGTTAAGGATGAAAGGTGGTTCAGTGCATGTGATTTCTTTCTATTCAGAGCCCCATTACTACCGATAGATCAATATTTTCAGGTATTTTCGGGCCAAGATTTGGACAGCGAGCTTACTTTGGAGGAAATAACTCGTAAACTAAAGCTGGTTTCCCAGGAAGCTGTTATTCAAGAAGCTATATCATTAGCCTCTCCGTCCCTTATGCAGTTTCTACACTACTTGAACGATGACAATGCATTGGATGATAAAGGAGAGTTACAAAAGTATGAGAAGACGTTGAACAGCTTTTATCGTTATTTTATTAGGATGACTACCCGAACGACCCCTTTTGGTTTGTTCTCGGGAGTAGGGCAGGGGATCTGCGGCAAGTCTACCCACTTGGATATCGGTACCTATAATAAGCATCTTAAGAGAGCTAGACCTGATATGGAATGGATATATAAACTTATTCAAAAAATCGAAGCTGATCCAGCTATATTTAATCAATTAAAAGTCTCCTTAAACAAAACGGTTATGATCAAAGGAAACCGAGCCAAATTACCTTTTAGACCTAAGCATGGAGCAGCAGAAGCTGATGATTCTACAGAAATTTTTAGCTCCATTCATCTCTCTGATGTCGTTCGCCTGACGTTCGAAGCTACAGAGTTTCCAATTCAGGTAATGGAACTAAAAGAAATACTATTGAAAGCATTTCCTGACGCTACTATGGAAATCATCGTTAATTATTTGCGGCAACTTGTAGAGCAAGAATTTATTTTGAGTGAGCTTAGACCTCCGTTAATGGATCATTCGTCCTTTCATTACATAATGGAAAAAATTAAAAAGTTGGATGTTACCGATCAATGGATTCATAATTTACATGAAATCGATACTTTATTACTTCGATATAATCAATGCACTATTGGGGAAGGAGCAGATGTCTATCGGAAGTTAAGTAGCAAAATGCTGAATATAATTTCTGTGAAGACACCTGTACAAGTTGATGTCAAACTGGAAAAAGAGGTCACTCTGCCGCGACATGTGTTGGATGATGCTGCAATAGGTGCTGAGATCATGTGTAGATTGTATGCACCTCCCCAAACTTATGAATTGGCAGAATACTTGAATCGTTTTTTGGAGAAATACGGTGTGTATCAGGAGGTCCCAATTAATGAATTGTTTGATGAGGATTGGGGACTCGGAATACCGGAGATGTACCGTACAAATATAGAGAAAAGTTCAATGGAGGATGTAGGGGCGTTTAAACGCAACGCTATTCTTTTTCAATGGGTTGCGAATGCAATTTCTAACCATGAAATAGAGCTTATCCTGACAGATGAGCAGGTAGAGGAACTTACAGTTTTTGATAATTTTGAAGCTTCTCCTGAAACGATGGAGATCTATTATAGCATTTATGCTAATTCCCCTGAAAAGGTTGATTCTGGCGATTATGCGTTGTTACTTGGAGCAAGTGCTGGTTCCAATAGAGCGGGTAAAACTTTTGGTCGTTTTCTGGATATGTTTAATGAGGAATTTGTCCAAAAATTCTCTGAAGTATATGATCATCACCGATGTTTCCATCCAGAAGCATTGTTGTCAGAGATGGTTTTTATGCCTGAACAGGGAAAAATATCAAATATATCACTAAGTAAAAATTTAATGGAATATGAGATTGTATCTGGAACTACCTCTTCTAAAGACAAGGAGCATACACTACACATTGATGACTTGCTGGTGGGTGCAACTCTTGACCGTTTCTATGTCAAATCCAAATCTTTAGGTAAAGAAATAATCCCCTTGCAAACACATATGCTTAATTATAAGCTTTCACCACATATATTCAGATTCCTAACGGATGTTACCAATAAAGAAATTGGCATGTGGTCCTATTTTAACTGGGGACCATTAGAGCAATCACCTTTTTTACCAAGACTAGTGTATAAAAAGGTTATTATTAGTGCTGCACAATGGAAACTGAGCAAGGCCACATTGAACATTTCAAAACTAAGTGAACCAAAAAAAGGAGAAGAGCTTTTTCATACATGGAGACAACAATGGAATGTGCCGCGCTATGTTTATTTAACGATGGGTGATAATCGTCTTTTACTAGACTTGTGCAATCTCTTTCATGTGAAAGAACTGCTTCGTGAGTTGAGCAAGACACGTGATGGACAGGCGCTTCTACTTACTGAATGTCTGGGTGACCCTTCCCACACTCCATTACATGGGGCAGCAGGTAAATATATGGGGGAATTTGTGTTTCCATTAAAGAAAAAAAATATAAAGGTGAAACCTGGTATCCCTAGTTCACATAATAAGATTGCACTCCAAAATTCTACTACCCATACTCCTGTCAGCATGAATAGAGGGATATTTCCAGGAGGGGATTGGTTATACCTTAAATTGTACGGAGTCAAGGAAAGAGAGACGGACCTTATTGGTTTAAGTTTGGGTCAGCTATTATACAAGCCCGATTTTGAGGACTGGAGTGAAAAAGCCTATTTTATACGGTATGTTGATCCTGAACATCATATCCGTCTACGATTCCAGGGAGACCCTGATAAGCTGTGGACAACTGGTTTAGCGCAATTAAATCAGTGGGCAGTCCAAATGCGTGAAGAAGGACTTATAACGAATATGATTTTGGACACATATCTTCCTGAAATAGAGAGATATGGGGGACAGACACTTATGGAACTGGCAGAACAAGTTTTTGACATAGACAGTAAATGGGTCGTCTCCTACTTGGGGGGAGTTCGTTCTAAATTTTTTAATTTGGACGTAGAGATTGCGGCGGTTATTAATATTATTCATTATCTGAGTGGCTTTGGTTTAACAATTCAACAGCAAGTCGACTGGCTTGAAGAGAGAATTGACAGCAAGCCGCATATGAAGGCATTCAGGGATATTAAAAAAACATTGATCACCTCTGTAGAATCGAACTATGAATGGATTCGGCAGGCAGATATGGTCTCACAGACCGCTTTTTTGGAACTTGTAGAAAAAAGACAAGCCAGCATTGAGCGGTATGCTCAAGCAATAACCCTTGCTAAAAATAATAATGTGCTCACTAATCATCCGAATGATATTTTGGGCAGTGTAATCCATATGCACTTGAATCGTCTGCTTGGTGTTAATAGGGAGCGGGAAATGAAATGTATGGCTTTAGCAAAGCACACACTAGCTAACTTGTTGCACCGGAAAGGGGTAGGCCATGTCACAGTCTAATGGGCAAAAAAATGATTTGGTGTCATTGTCTTATAAGAATATATTTCGTACTTTTTTATTTTGGCCTCGTATATTCAGATTACTATGGGATACTCATCCCGCCTTTCTAATTGCTATACTCATTACTAATTTGTTTAAAGGTGCGATTCCTGCTGTGATTCTTTTAGCTACGAGAGAATTGATCAACAGTGTGGTGGGAGGGGTGTCAGGAGGAAGCTTTCAACCTGTTTTTATTGCTTTTGGCGTCTTAATAGGCATCAACATTGTGTATGATTTGATAAGCATAGGAGAAAGTTTTTTTCGAAAAATGTTTCAAAGTCAACTATCAAACCAAGTTAATATCAGACTTATTGAAAAAGCACAGAAGATGTCTTTGCAGTCGTTTGAGGATGCAGATGTCCAAAATATGCTTCAACGGGCTCAGGGAGAGGCAGATTACAGGCCTTTTGAAATTTTTACTCAAATCCTGGCCATTATTAGTAGTGTTGTAACCTTATTTTCAGTGGGCGCTATTCTTATAGCGTGGAAATGGTGGGCGTTCTTATTTATTTTTCTTATTCCCTGTTTATCATTCTATTCTTTCTTACGCATCGGACAAAGAGAATTTAATGTTCATTTTCAAAGGGCAGGAAGGCAACGCGAATCCTGGTACTTGTCTTTTTTAGTTACCAGAGATAACAGTTTTAAAGAAGTAAAAATTTTTCAATTGGGAGACTATTTGCGAAAAAGATATAAGACTATACTTGAAGGATTTTACCGTGAGGATAAAGTTCTAGCAGTTCGTAGGTCATATACTTCTCTTGTATTTCAAATTGTAAACCAGGGGGCAGGTGGATTTATTATTTTCATGGCAGTACAAGCTACTTTTGTAGGCCAAATTTTAGTAGGGAACTTGGTAAGCTTAATTCAGGCTATAACGTTAACACAGTCAACATCCCAGAGCATCGTACAGGGAATTTTAAGCTTGTGCCAAAACAATTTATACATTAAGCAGCTATTCGACTTTTTAGATATGCCTGAGGAAGCGGAGACACAAACAATAAATCAGAGTTTGTCCGCCATTCAAAGTATTGAATTTCGCAATGTTTCGTTTAGGTATCCAAATACTGAGGTAAATGCAATTTCAAATGTTAGCTTCACTCTTTCTCAAGGAGAGAAGCTAGCCATTGTAGGAAGAAATGGTTCGGGTAAATCAACCATCGTTAAGCTGTTGACTCATTTGTACTCAGAATTTGAAGGGGAAATTTTAATTAATGGGCACTCTATACATGAAATGGATAAAGATAGCTTCAGAGAAAAGATAGGAGTTGTTTTTCAGGATTTTGTACATTATGAGATGGCTGTTAGAGATAATATAGGTTTTGGAAATGTGTCTTCTAGAGAAATGGATGAGGACATTTGGACAGCTATAGACAAAGCTGGAATTACAGATTTGGTAGTCAGTCTGCCCGATAAAATTGATACCTTGCTTGGAAAATGGTTTGAAGACGGACAACAGCTATCTGGAGGACAGTGGCAGCGTATTGCAATAGCAAGAGCTTTCATGAGGAACGCCGATGTATATGTCTTGGATGAACCAAGCTCGTTTTTGGACCCACACGCAGAGAAAGAGGTTTTTCAAAAGTTTGATCAGCTTGTAAATGAGAAATTAGGAGTGTTTATCTCTCACAGATTGTCCTCTGCACGCATGGCGGATACCATCATTTTAATGGAGGAGGGCAAAATCATTGAGGCAGGGAGCCATGAATACTTACTGGATATGAACGGGGTATATGCTGAAATGTTTCGGCTACAAGCCTCGTCGTATCTTCCACAACGAGAATGTGACTTTCAGGAGGAAAATACGTCGCCCTCTTTAGTAAGGACGTCAGGTGGATAATAATAAAGGACAAATACCCTCCTGTGTTGTAGGAGGGTAATTTCTATCCCATCCACAGCTGTCGAATTATAGCCATACTCACAATACCGACAATAATGGTAGCCAGCAGGTTTTTGCTCCATAAGGCAGTCACCAGTGTAGGAAGGATCGCAATAAGTACTTGCCAATTAAAAGTGACGGAGCCTTCCGTTCGGACGAGCAGATGTTCCATGACGAGCGCCGTAAAAATGCAAATAGGGATGTAGGACAGCCATTGGAGCACTGGTTTGGGCAGCGCCAGCTTTTGCAGTACGACGAAGGGAATGATTCTCGGGATGGCTGTGACGACCATGCCGCCGATAATGATGTACATGACGTTGGGATCAATGTTCATTTGTCGGTTAACACTCCAATCGTTGCGGTCATCACAGTAGCTACAATGACGGCGATATGCGACGGCACCCACCAGGACAAAAGGTACATCAGCACAGCCATACACAGCACGAGCAGCAGACGGTGCTTGAGCTTGGAGATCTGGACGCTTTGCAACTGGGAAATAAGCAGAGCTAGAAACATAGCTGGCAAGGCAAAATCCAGACCAAATGCCTCCGGCCGGGAAATCCAGTTTCCGAGAATTCCTCCTGCCACACAGGAGGCAATCCAGACGAGATATGCGGTGATATTAAGCCCGTTCATCCAGCGATCGCTTACCTGCCCGCCTTTAGCCAATTTATCCGACGCTACCCCAAAGGATTCGTCTGTCAACAGTACGCCGATGCCTATGTTTTTCCACAATGAATATTTTGAGAAATAAGGAGCCAACGATGCGCTTAACAACAGGTGGCGGGCATTCACAATGAATGTCGTTAAAATAATGACAGAGGGGGGACTGGACGCAGCCAGCATCGAACACATAATAAATTGGGAAGCTCCTGCGTACACAAGCGCTGACATCAGGGCAATTTCCATCGTGCCCACACCTGACGAGGCCCCCACAATGCCTGCCGCGAAGCCAATGCACACATAACCGAGCAACGTAGGGATACAATCCTTGACTCCTTGTAAAAAGTGGAGTGGATCGCGCTCCGTTTCGCTCAACCCCGAAGCTATAGACATTTCAACCTTCCCTCCATTCTAAATTTCATTATAGTATATAACGGAACCTCGAAATTGATCAATATATTATACAATTGTATGTTATGATGAACATCAACTTGATAATAAAATGTCATACATCTATATCAAATAAAAGGAGGTGATGAAGCGACTGAGCAATACCACACAGTATCTGCTGTTATGAACGATTGAATAGTACGATCCAGAATGACGAATCTCTACATAAAAAGGTGTCCAACGACCTTAGGATCGTCGGACACCTTTTGCTTTCTTACGCTTCAATCCTTGATTCACCCTGCTCTACGAATCGCTTAACTTCCTCCATCGACGGCAAGGCTGCAATCGCTCCAACTTTGGTGCATACGATGGCGCCGACTTGATTGGCAAGTGTTACAAATTCCTGCTGCTGCTTCCAGTTGGTAGTAAATGCCTTAGGCTGACTCAGCTGGCTGATTTGATACAGCATAGCTCCGACGAAGGCATCTCCGGCACCGGTAGAGTCGATCGATTTGACAGCAATACTGCCGATTAGCGAACGGGAGACACCGCTTGAGATGAGTGTTCCCTCTTTCCCCAAGGTAACTGCCACCGTCTTGGCTCCCAACCCATGCAAAAGATCCAATGAAGCATTGCGGTCAGCCAGCCCTGTAATGATGTTTAATTCCTCTTCGCTTACCTTTACCAAATCCGCATTGTTTATTCCTCTTCTGGACAGTGCGATAAATTCCTCCAGCCTGTCTTTCCATAGGTCCCCCCGGTAATTGGGATCAAAGGAGGTGAATTGCCCATTGGCCTTCGCCTCGTCCAATAAAGATAAATACGCTTCCTGGAAAGGATCGGCGAGCAAGGCCGTTGCCGAGCCAAAATGCAGAATGGCAGCCTGCCGAGTCCATTCTCTATCAATGTCCAGTAGAGACAGCTGACGGTCAGCTCCACGGTTGAACACGAAATCCCGTTCGCCGTTAGCGGCAAGGGAAACAAAGGCCAGTGTAGTCGGCGTTGCCGGATCAAAAAGGAGCATGGACGTATCCACGTGCTGCTCATCCAGAGTTTGTTTCAGGTACATGCCGAACGGATCGGCTCCGACTTTTCCCAAGAATGACGCTTTTCCTCCGAGCTTGGCTACGGCTGCGCTCACATTTGCCGGAGCACCGCCGGCCTGCTTGGAGAAATGCTGACCCTTGGCAAGATTGACATCAATATCCGTGCAGAAAAAATCAATGAGCAGCTCGCCCACACATAGAACCGTTCCGACATTTTTCACTTTGATTCACCTCTTGGCAGATTTAGTTTAAAACAGGCGTCGAGTCCCGGTATACGATATCCGTTGCAACATGGGTCACTCGGTACGGCATGGTATTATCTTTGATTCTGGACAATAACATTTCGGCTGAAATAATACCCATCTGACTACTGTAAATATGTACGGTAGTCAGATGTGGCTCGACTACCCGGGATTCTGAAGCATCATCGAACCCGCAGACAGCAACATCTTCCGGGACTTTAATCCCCTTGTTTTTCAAAGATTTTATCACGCTGATGGCAATGAAATCATTGGCGCAAATAAAGACGGAGGGGCACTCCCTCAGGGCATCCAATTGCTGCTCCATCCAGTTCTCCTCTATAAAGAAATTGCGGTCCGGCGCTACAATGCTATGGGCAGGGTCCAAGGTGATTCCGGCTTCTGCCAGGGCCTTATTGAATCCCGTCCAGCGTTCATTGAAGCTTTTGCAGTGATTGTAATCGCCTACAAAACCGAAGCTTTCATAGCCATGATCTATTAATTTCCGGGTAAGACAGTATGTGCTATGCTCATTTTCCATTAATACCAGATCTGCCTTCAATTCTGGATACACCATATCAGCAGCGCAATCAATAAAAATGGTTGGGATGCCAAGATCCGTGATCAGCTTGCTGTATTCCTTGCTGAACATTTCGATGCAGAAAATGCCAGCCACATTCGAAGGCTCGAAATTACCGGGTAGGGTCATCGTATTGATATCGTTCTCACGGACAAAATAAATGGATAAAGTATAGCCCTGGTTGCTGATTTCCTTCTCCAGCCCGCTGATCAGCAGCGATCCAAAGTGTGAGCTATTGGGAAGATTACAGGTCAAAAGTGCGATATTGCCCTGTTTTTCAGAGGCTGTTTCCATATAAGAAAATTGTTTGTATTTAAGCTCCACTGCTTTTTTGATCACCTTGTCCCTCGTTACGGCAGGAATATTCTCTACTCCATTAAGCGCCTTGGATGCAGTGTTTCTGGAAATTCCCAAGGCATCAGCGATGTCTTGAATAGTAACCTTTGACTTTCTCGTCATATTGTTCCACCTTATTCTTCCGAATTAAGATTCTTCATATTTCTAAATATATAGTATTTTCATGCTTTTAACAATGAAATTATTCAAATGAACAAAATAAGTTTACATTTACTCATTAATATGGTGCATTTTTAAGTATTTTTTGCTTAAAATATTACATTCCTCTTTAATCATGCATTTTTAATGAATTTAGTTGCCGAAATGTATTGACTTATTCAATTCTCACCTGTTAAATTGTAAGAGAAAAAATGTTCAAATGTAAAATTTAAACCCATTCATCTTGGGGGAATGTAAATTTCTAGTCATGTTGGAGGTGGGGAAATTACCAGTAAGGTATTTGCAAAACATCTTGCGTAATTATGTCAGAGAGATGACATAACATGGCTTATAGCTGTCTTAATAATAAGCCGTGAACAGTAGGGGGGGAAAAGATTGGCAAACTCGATCGCTCAAAAAAGGGGAGTTAAGGATTCAGAAACAAAAAAAAGAAACCATTGGCTAAGTTACATGGTTCGAAATTATATATTGTATTTGTTTCTGGTTCCGTCCATAATTCTTACCGTCATTTTCAAGTATGTTCCCATGTACGGCTCGATCATTGCGTTTAAAAATTTCAGTCCAAGAAAAGGCATCATGGGCAGCGAATGGGTTGGATTTGAACATTTTCAGCGGTTTCTTTCATCACCGAATTTTTATGACATTTTAATGAATACGCTTAAATTAAGCGCTTACGGTCTTATTCTCGGTTTCCCAGTACCGATCATTCTGGCCTTAATGCTAAATCTGATCAGAGGAGCGAAGCTCAAGAAGAATATTCAGCTTATTGTTTACGCACCTAACTTCATCTCGGTTGTTGTTGTTGCCGGTATGCTGTTTGTTTTTCTATCGCCGGCTGGAATAGTGAACGCTTTGGTAACAACCTTCACCGGCAAGCCGATTTCTTTTATGACTGATCCCGCCTATTTCCGAACGGTATATATTTTGTCCGGTATATGGCAAACAGCGGGCTGGTCCTCTATCATTTATGTGGCCACCTTAGCCAATGTGGACCCGCAGTTGCATGACGCTGCAACAATTGATGGCGCTTCATTGATGAAGAGAATCTTCCACATTGATCTGCCAGCTCTCAAACCTGTCATGGCGGTCCTGTTCATTCTCGCTGCAGGAGGCATTATGTCGATCGGCTATGAAAAGGCTTACCTGATGCAGACGGCTCTGAACACGCCAACCTCGGAAATCATCGCGACTTATGTATACAAGGTGGGGTTGCAATCTGGCGATTATGCTTATTCTACGGCAATCGGGTTGTTCAATTCCGTGATTAATGTGGTCCTGCTGATTTTCGTAAATACCGTCGTCAAGAAGCTGAACGAAGGGGAAGGGCTGTATTAAAGAAGGAGGTATTTATGGATATTCATTACACCGGGAAGGACCGGATTCTGCTCATCATCAATTATATTCTACTTGGTTTTTTTGTTCTCGCTATTCTGTTACCGCTGGTCTATGTGGTGCTTTCGTCCTTTTTGACTCCAAATACCCTGATTACCAAAGGGTTTGCCATTACATCATCAGACTGGACACTCACGGGATATGCCAAAATCCTAAGCAACAGTGCCATGATCCGCGGTTTTTTTAATGCTATTTTTTATTCAGCAGCCTTTGCGTTCGCAACCGTATTATTTTCCGTCTTCGCGGCTTATCCGCTTGCGATTGAAGAGTTGGTAGGGAAACGGCCCATTATGATCTTTTTCCTGATAACGATGTTTTTCGGTGGCGGTCTGATTCCTACCTATCTGGTGATTAAGGATTTAGGCATGTTGAATACGGTGTGGGCCATTATTCTGCCCGGCTCGATCAGCGTATTCAATATTATTCTGGCAAAGACTTATTTCCAGGGACTTCCGAAAGAGCTGTTCCAGGCGGCGAGTATAGACGGAGCTTCGGAGCTCAGTATTTTCTTTAAAATCGTCCTGCCGCTTTCGAAGCCTATTATTTTTGTTTTAGCTTTATACGCTTTTGTCGGACAGTGGAATTCTTATTTCGACGCCATGATTTATCTGGATGATCCGAAGCTGTTTCCGCTTCAACTGGTGCTGCGCTCCATTTTGATACAGAATCAGGTTCAGCCCGGCATGATTGCAGATGCGATGGCACAAGCGGAGCTTAAGAAATTGTCTGAAATGATTAAGTACTCTGCCATTGTCATATCAAGTTTGCCGTTGATTGTCATGTATCCATTCTTCCAGAAGTATTTCGAAAAGGGTGTCATGGTAGGTTCGATCAAATAACAAACCGGGGGAATAGAGATGAAAAAAACATTACTAACCTTGTCTGTGCTGGTGCTTTCTACTTCGCTGCTTGCCGGATGTGGCGGTTCAGGCAATAATTCTGCGGCATCCGAAGATTACAAGCTGGAAAATGTCACTCTGCCGCTCAAAGAGAAAGTTACCTTGCATTTTATGACACAAAGCTCGCCGCTGGCACCTTCCGATCCAAATGAAAAACTGATTTATAAAAGACTGGAAGAAAAAACAGGGGTGCATATTGATTTTACCAACTTCACCTCCGATTCCTTCATTGAAAAAAGAAACCTGGCTGTTGCCAGTGGAGATCTTCCAGATGCCATACTGGATGCCGGCTATTCCGACTATGATTTGTTGAACCTCGGACAGGATGGAACCATTATCCCTCTGGAGGATTTGATTCAAAAATATATGCCGAATCTACAAAAGGTATTGAAGGAAGCACCTGAGTACAAATCCATGATAACCGCACAGGACGGGCATATTTATGCTTTTCCCTGGATTGAAGAGCTGGGGGCCGGGAAGGAGAGCATTCATTCTGTAAACGACATGCCTTGGATCAATGTGGAGTGGCTAAAAAAGCTGGGGCTTAAAATGCCAAAAACGACTGAGGATTTAAAAAATGTGCTGCTCGCATTTAAAAATGGCGACCCTAACGGAAATGGCCAAGCGGATGAAATCCCGCTGTCCTTTATGCTCAATAACGGCAATGAGGACCTGAATTTTCTGTTCGGTTCATTTGGTCTTGGGGACAATGGCGATCATACGGTAGTGACCAATGAGGGGAAAGTGGTCTTCACTGCCGATCAGGACGGCTATAAAGAGGGGATCAAATATCTTAATGAGCTGTATAAGCTGAACCTGATCGACGAAGAGTCATTCGAGCAGGATTACAATACGTATCTGGCCAAAGGCCAGAATGAAAAATACGGTCTCTACTTTCAATGGGATAAGGCGAATATTTCGGGAGACAACGATAAGTATGAATTGATGAATCCGCTCGCAGGGCCAAGCGGTGAAGTCAATGTGACCCGCACGAACAATCTCGGCTTTGACCGGGGGAGAATGGTGATTACCAGTGACAACAAAAATCTTGAGCTTACGGCAAAATGGATTGACCAGCTGTATGATCCCATCCAGTCCGTACAGGACAACTGGGGCACCTACGGCGACAAAACTCAGCAGAACATTTTTGAATACGATGAAGCGAGTCATATGCTGAAGCATCTTCCGCTTAAGGGAACGGCTCCTGTCGAACTGCGGCAAAAAACGAATATCGGTGGTCCATTGGCAATTCTTGACGAGTATTACGGAAAAGTAACGACCAAGCCCGATGATGCAGTAGGGCGGCTCAAGCTCATGAAAGAAAGACTTGTTCCTTATATGAAGGCTGACCACAATTTCCCGAAAGTCTTCTTCTCGCTGGAAGATCAGAAGCAGATCTCTACCTTGGAAACAGACTTATTTGCCTACGTTAACCGCAAACGGGCGGAATGGATCAAAACAGGCAAAGTGGAAGAAGAATGGGCGGAATATAAGGCCGAGCTTTCCAGACTTGGATTGGACAAATGGCTGGAAATCAAACAGAAAGGCTATGACAGATATCTTAAAGATCAAGGCTGAAACATATAAAAGGTGGTTGGGGCTGTTAAACACCTTATCAACAATCAATAGGAGAGTGGATACCATTAAAGACATGCACCTAACGAATGACAATAGCAGGAGCAGAAAAGGATTACGAAACAGTAATTACAGGGAGGCATACAGGCCTCAATTTCATTATTCACCGGAGAAAAATTGGATGAACGATCCCAACGGCTTGGTTTACTATGAAGGAGAGTACCACCTGTTCTACCAGCATACGCCCCATGATACGCAGCCTGACTTTGGCCGCATGCATTGGGGGCATGCGGTAAGCAAGGATCTAGTTCATTGGGACGAACTTCCACCAGCAATTCCGCCTGGAGAGGACGGAGCGATCTTCTCGGGAAGTGCGGTGGTGGATAAGAACAATACAAGCGGATTTTTCAACGAAGAAGGATCAGGATTGGTTGCCATTTATACGAATGAGGGCAACAGGGCTCAGCCTGGCAAGCCACAGGTGCAAAGCATTGCTTACAGCAAGGACAAGGGTCGAACCTGGACGAAATATGAAGGTAACCCGGTTTTATTCCCAACGGAAACGCTAGACTTTCGTGATCCGAAGGTGTTTTGGCATGATGAATCGTCGATGTGGATAATGGTCCTTGCTGTAAGAGACCGTGTAGAATTTTACACATCTCCAAACCTTAAAGAATGGTCTTTTGCAAGCGAATTCGGTTCCGACATTCCGGGTATCCACCGGGGAATTTTTGAATGTCCTGATGTATTTCGAATCCAAGTGGATGAGGACCCTAATACCAAGAAGTGGATTCTAATGCTAAGCGTGGGGGATAGAAATGGTGTGAATCCAGATGATCCGGAACCACCAGCAGGCGGTTCTGGTATGATGTATTTCATAGGCAACTTTGACGGTAAAGCATTTACTCTGGATGAAACGCTAGAATCTTTCGATGCTATTAAATGGGTAGACTATGGATCAGACTTTTACGCGGCCGTGACCTGGAATGGCATTCCAAACGAGGACGGACGAAAGATTTGGATAGGCTGGATGAACAATTGGCGTTATGCTGCCACGCTGCCTTCAGAGGAATGGCGTGGCAAGATGTCAATTCCCCGTGAGCTACAGCTTAGGACTTATGCAGAGGGACTTCGCTTAATCCAAGTACCCATAAGTGAACTAAGTCAGCTCAGAAAACCGATTTTGTCTCTGCAAGACTTGACAATTAAGCCAGGTATGAACGTGTTGTCTGATCTTTCTGCTGCAAAGGTAGAAATTATTGCAGAATTTGAAGTCAGTACAGCCGTGGAATTCGGGTTCAAAGTGCGGAAGTCTTCCAATCAGGAGACGATCATCGGATATAATATCTCGAATGGGGAGCTGTTCGTCGATCGGACGAAGTCGGGCGCCATTGATTTTCATTCCGATTTCACAGCGATACACAAGGCCCCTATGAAGCCAGAGCATGAACGGATACAGTTGAGTATTTATGTGGATTGGTCAAGTGTTGAGGTCTTCGGAAATCATGGAGAAACAATCATTTCAGACATGGTTTTCCCTGATTCGGAAAGTAGAGGGCTGGAGCTTTATACCATTGATGGAGACCTAAGGGTCGTATCGCTTCAAATTAATGACCTAGTAAGCATTTGGGGAAATGAGACTGTTTAGACTTTAGTTACCGTTATCATTCAAATTAAAATTATCTCACGACTTTACAAAAGGCAAGGCACGAACCTTCAAATGATAAATATAGTTTAATTAACCACGGGGATTACTCTGGTAATTCACGACGTGTAGAAAAAGTGTCACATTGAATTTTCAATTTGACACTTTTTTATATTGGATAAGATAATGAGTTTGTGTAGATAGCAAAAGGTCTGTTAAGACTTATGTGTAGATTATTTTCGAATGGACCTCTCCCAAGTGAAATTTTTTATTTTTTAGTGTAGGTGGTTGCCAATTAAGGATTTGACCTCAATTTTAGACACGTATAGATTTTTTGGATACAAGGAGGCAGGGTCTGTGGATTCAATGCAGTATATCATCGGCTCAAATTTGGCTCAAATCAGGAAGACTAGAGGACTTAGTCTGGATAAAGTGGCTGAAATGACGGGGGTCAGCAAAGGAATGCTGGCCCAGATTGAGAAGGGAAAATCCAATCCTACGGTGACCACACTTTGGAAAATTGCCAACGGTTTGCACGTGTCCTTTTCCACATTCCTCAAAGAGGACTCCCCGCAAATCACTAAAATCAGCAGGGAAGACCTGCATCCGGTGATTGATGAGAACGGCAACTATTTTGTGTACCCTATATTCCCGTATCATTCGGAAAAAAAGTTCGAGGTGTTCACCGTAAGCCTGAAGCCAGGTTTTACACATCATGCGGAGAAGCATTTGGGAGAGGAATCCATTCTCATGATCCGTGGGGAAATGTACTTTGAAATGCAAGGACAACGGCTTAAACTGAGCGCAGGAGATGCTGTGCAATTTCAAGTCACTGACCTTCATACTTACTGTAATGAGTCGGATGTGGATGCGGATTTTTATGTCTTGATTTATTATGCGGATTAGTGGGATGATTAGCACAGTCAGTCTAACACAGGCTTTCACTATATAAAAAGATAGCTACGAGGAAAAGAGAGGAAAGAGAACCCATGGAAAGCAAGTACATCCGAGAAACCTACTGCTTCAAGACGTCCCGTGTATTTCCCAACGATATCAACAATCATAACACGCTCTTCGGAGGCCGATTGATGTCGTATATCGACGATATTGCGTCTATCGCAGCCTCCAAGCTATGCCGCACGAATACGGTCACAGCGTCTACGGATTCAGTGGATTTTTTGCTGCCCATCCATCCGAGCGATTCAGTCACGTTGGAGGCGTTCGTAACCTGGACAGGCCGCAGCTCTATGGAGGTCTTCGTGAAGGTAATTCGTGAAGGACTAATGACTGGCGACCGGAAAGTCGCAGCCACCGCTTTCCTGACCTTTGTGGCACTGGACGAGAACAACGGTAAAGTGATCGTACCGCAGGTCATTCCGGAGACGGAAGAAGAAGTACAATTGCACCAGACCGCGCCATCGCGTGCAGCGATACGACGTCAGCGCAGGGAGGAAAGCAAGCAACTGGCGAGCTTCCTGACGACAGATTATCCGTGGGAGCTGTAACGCCCTGACGCGCCTCAAACCGATCTGGACAAGGGATAGCCTACGTACAGGTTCAACTATCATTTTATTACAAAAAGAAGCCGTTCTTCCGTTAGCAGAGATCTGCTGGGAAGACGGCTCTTTTGAAATAACTGAAAATCAGAGATTCTTGCTTCAATGACGATGGAAGATGTCCGTTCGACGTTGAAAGAACTAATCTACTTTCACTACACGAAAATGCTGATTGGTTCCGCCGTTATCTCCCCATTGAATCGCTTTGGCACCATCGGCGGTAGTGCCTTCGGAAATGTCGATCAGTTTGCCCGTTGCCCGGTTTTTCAGCTTGTAATAACCTCCCGTTACAGATACCAGTTGCCATTGCTGGCTGGACCAGCCTCCATCGCTCCACTGCTCGATGACTGCGCCGTCCGCAGTAGCTCCGTTTTCAACGCCGATCAGCTTGCCACTGTTGCGGTTGACGATTTTGTAATATCCGCCGCCCGCGTCCTTGAGCTGCCATTGCTGGCTGGATGCTCCCGAATCCGCACGCTGCTCCAGATCCGCTCCATCTGTGGTTGCACCGTCAATTACATTCAGCGGCTTGTTGCTCTTGCGGCTTACCAACTGATAGTATCCGTCCGGGTCAATGACGATTGGCGTGGTTACGCCTTGAACCACCCCGCTGGCAGTGTCGATGTTCATACTGTCGAACCAGTCCATAGCCAAAGAAGTTCCGGTTGGAAAACGCAGCGGCAGCCATACATATTGTGAATCCTGCACTGGACCGCTCCACGCTCCCGCCCAGCGGTCGCCTAAATACAGGTACGAGGTCGTCTGAGTACCTTCTACCGGAATGACATAGGCTGACTGTGAACCGTAGGTCGTGCTGTCTCCGAAGTTAATGGTGTTGCTCCACGTTCCCTCAATACTGGATGCAGTAGCATACTTGGCCTGGTTGGGATTCCAGCTCGTTGCCCCGGATGTGATCAGGAAGTAGACGTCTCCTTTCTTGAACATCGCCGGAGCTTCACGATATTGTCCCGGCCAGAGTGTGGTCACCAGCGATTCAACTTGCAGAAAATCCGGTGTCAGACGATAAATGTTCAAGTCGGCATTCACACGGGTAGCAGAAATCAGGTAAGCCGTGCCATTGTCGTTGTACACAGTCATATCCCGGGAATCGTAATCCAGAGGACGGAAGCTGCCCTGATAGGTGTAATCGCCGTCCACAGTATCGGAAGAGGCAACGGCCACCCGGGCTTCGTTGTAATTAACTCCATTTTCCTTGTGCATCCACAATACGTATTTACGTGTTTTTTCATTATAAATAACCTTTGGACGTTCAATATTCGAGACATTCAGCTCTACTGCTGAGCTGCTGGTTAACACGTTTTTGCGGAACTCCCAGTTTTTTAAATCAGAGGAACGGTAGGCCGATACCGCTTTGAACGTGCCGTTGGGGTTGCGATTTTCACCAAACCAGTAGTAGTAACCGTCTACCTTAATCATACCGCCCCCATGAGCATGAACCACGTTTCCAGCGCTATCTTTAAACTGAATGCCATTCACAACATTCGCTGGGGCCGCTGAAGCAATCTTCGGTGAAAACATCTGGAAAATGCTCAACGACAGCAAAACAGCGAGCATAATACACAGTAAGGTGGCAAAATCATATTTCATTGTTTCGTCCTCCTCTGTATGTTTTTAAAGCGCTTACAAAAGGATTTGTACTGAATAGCTCTCTATGCTGATGCCTATCACCTGTCTGATGATACGAAGTGAGCAGCAAGAGGATTATATCCCAATTGTATCCATATTGAATTGAAAGTGCTAGAGTAGTATATTGACCATGTACGCCGCAGATGATAAACTTCCAATGAATTTCCAATAGAGCGGTGAAGTTATGAATGGGCTGATATTTATTACGGTATAGGGGGCCGACCATGGAAATATATGCGATTGACACGAGCAAGCCGGAGGCAGACGGTCATTACGGGTCACTGATGAACCGGGTTTCGACTGAAAAGCGACAGAAGCTGGATCGTTTTTTACATCGGGAAGATGCTTTAAGGGGCTTATACGCCGATGTGTTGCTAAGGTGGTTGGCCTGTCGGCAATTGAAGGTATCCAACGCCAGTCTTCAGTTTACATATAATGCTTTCGGCAAGCCTTCCTTGTTGAATGCACCCGCATTCCATTTTAATGTTTCTCACTCGGGAAAATGGGTGGTATGCGCCGTGGATGATCATTCGCTTGGCATCGACATTGAACAACTTCGTCCTATTGATTTTGAGGTGGGAAGGGTGTGCTTTTCGGACACGGAGTATGATGCGTTGATGCACCAGGAAGCGGAGAGCCGCTTATCCTATTTTTATGATCTATGGACGCTCAAGGAAAGCTTTGTGAAGGCCGAAGGACAGGGATTAACGCTGCCGCTAAAGTCATTTTCATTCGATTTAAGTGAGCGTCCGCTGATCGGTTTTACGACGGAAGGCTTTACCACCGAGTATTGTCATTTTAAACAGTATGAGATCGATGAACACTATAAAATGGCTGTCTGTGCAACGCATGGCCACTTTGCCGATCTGGTGCAGCAGGTAGACATACATACACTATGTTTGGAATCGGCAGCACAGGCGTGATATGAAGCACCATCCGACTGCACAGTGGCGCTATAGTAGCTCTTTAGTTTGGTTTATATAGTTGAAAAAAAGGGAGATGAGCTGCGTTGACACTAACATTGTTCAAGCATGGCAAGCTGTATGGGGAATGGGCTGCCAAGGGAGATTCAATCATAGTACAAAATGGCATCATGCAGGCCATTGGACAAGCGCGGGAGCTTGAATTGCAATTGTCGGGTAAGGAATATGACACGGTGGATTGGGAGGACGCTTATGTGTTGCCGGGCTTGACCGATTCACATATGCATTTGTCCATGCATGGCATGAAGCTGGCGATGCTGGATTTTACGTCGGCTACCTCGAAGGATGAGATGCTTGATATGCTGCGCAAACGGGTTGCGCTCACACCGCCGGGAGAATGGATTTTAGGGCTGAACTGGAACGAAAATGCGTTTATTCCTGTTGAGATTCCGACCATCTCAGAGCTGGATGCCATTACGGATCAGCACCCGGTATATTTGACTCGTACATGCTTTCATACGTTTCTGGCGAATTCAGAAGCGTTTCGGCGTGCAGGTATTGGGGAGAACACTCCTGATCCCGCTTCGGGAGCCTACGGAAGAAATGCGGATGGACAGTTGAACGGATTGATTTATGAGGAAGCGTCCACTGCCTTTACAAGTGTGCAGCCAGAGCCGGATTATTCGGTTAAAAAAGATGCGATCCGTCGAGCCTGTCTGGATGCACTACGACTCGGTCTGACGGCTGCACACACGGAGGATTTGCGTTTTCTGGGCAGCGTGGACACCATGCAGCGGATTTACAGGGAGCTGAGGGAGGAAGGCATTGCCTTTCGCACGCATCAGCTTATCTATCATCCGTTCATGGAGGAAGTCAAAGCGAAAGGGCTGCGTGCTGGTGACGGAAATGAGTGGTTTAAAATCGGTGCGGTAAAAATGTTTGCCGATGGTGCGATTGGTGGAAGAACTGCGCTATTGTCTGCACCCTATAGCGATGCTCCGCATACCAGTGGCATGGCGATTCAACCGCAGCCAGAGCTGAATCAGATGGTGGCTGCTGTCAGATCCGCAGGTTTTCCGGTTGCTGTACATACGATAGGGGATGGGGCGGCGCATATGATTTTGACCGCGATGGAAGCCCATGCTCTAACGGAGGAAAGCGGCTTGCCGGATCGTCTGATCCATGGTCAGGTGCTGACTGCCGATTTGGTCAAGAGAATGGCGAAGCTGCCGCTGATTGCGGACATCCAGCCGCGTTTTGTAGCAAGTGATTTCCCGTGGGTGCTGGATCGGGTTGGCGAGGGACGTACTGAATATTTGTATGCCTGGAAGAAGCTGCTGGACGCAGGTATTCCATGTGCTGGCGGCAGTGACGCGCCGATTGAGCCTTTGGACCCTTTTCTCGGTATGCATGCCGCTGTGACCCGCACCAAGCCGGGAGAGACGCATGAGGGGTATCTTCCCGATGAAAAGCTGGACATTCACGCAGCGATTCATCTGTTTACCCTTGGAAGTGCAGTGGCTGCGGGAGAAGCGGATGAACGGGGTTCGCTGGCTGTCGGGAAAGCCGCTGATTTTACGGTTATTGACCGGGATTTATCGGAGCGTCCAGAGGCTTTGCTTGACGTTAAAGCACGTATGACTGTTGTGAACGGAATCGTTGCGTACCGGGCATAGACGGAAATAGGGATTTGTGCAAAAAACCTTCAACCTCACGCTAAAAGTGGAGTTGAAGGTTTCTTGGCTTTTACAAACCACGCTGTGCGAAACGGTCTGCATTTTTCACACTGGACCATAGATCAGAGCTTGCCCCGCCCGGATACCAGTAGGCGAAGCCTGCGACTCCTTTATCCTGTCCCAAACGGTATTTACGGGTGAAGGATCGCCCTTCCTCCAGCCATAGCTTATGAAGCTGAGTATCCTTGTAGGAAACGGTGTACTGCTGAATATCCTCATGCCAGACCGGTTTGGAGGTGGAACGGGATACAAACTGATTTTGCTCAATCAGTGAAATATCCGACGAAGCGACCGATTGACCACTCGCATTGAGGGTCCAGTTTCGTGTGAATAAAGGCAATGCCAATATGGCTTTATCCGGGTCGGTGGTTAGTAGAAAGCGCCGTACGCTTTCACGGAGCCATGGTAATGAGGATACGGAGCCGGGAGTTGAGCCGCCTCCCCAATGTTCGTCATATCCCATCAGAATCAAATAGTCTGCCGCAGCGCCAAGCTGCTTATAGTCAAAGGCGGCTGTCCAGTCTGTACCGTAATCAGGAGATACGCAGATCGCCAGCACAGCATTCAGGCTTTTTAACTTGGCTTTTAATTGTTGGATGAACAGCGTGAGCTGGGTACGATCCTGCCCATCCACATTTTCAAAATCAATCACAAGCCCATCCAGATGATGTGTAGATACGGCATTCGCAAGCTGAGTTATGGTTTTATTCCGTAAAACATCATTGGACAGGATTTGGTGCGTCATCGTTAGATTGGAACGGTTGCCTACCATCGCCCAGACTTTTTTTTGATGCTGTTTGGACCAGGTGAGGAGCGAGGTGTTTGTAAGATCGCTAATATTACCCGTTTCGTTTAGAAAAAACCAGCGCGGTGATAGGGTGTTGATGTTAGATTGAAGCACTGAGCTTTCAAACTGTTGAACGCTCTGATCATATTGCCAGCCTAGTCGGATGGAAGATGCTGTGGACGCTGTTTTGGAGGCATGCTGTGTTGAATACGTCAGTAGCCGTTCCAGAAGTGCTGCTGTTTCTTCGCGGGTCAGGGAAGATGTCGGGCGAAATTGGTTGTCTTCCCCTTTCATAAAGCCGTAACGGTTCACGGTGGTTACAGCTTCAAGAGCCCAATCTGCAATCTGGTCGGCGTCTGTAAAAGTGGAAACCGCTGCTCCTGATCCCGTCGAGCGTATGAGGCGCGCGATCATCAAGGCTGCTTCTTGCCGGGTTACAGGGCTGTTGGGTTGAAACGTGGCGGACGTTCCGCCCTGCACCACGTCAAGCTGGGAGGCTGCTTCAATCCATCCGTAGTACCAGGCTTGTTTGGATACATCCCGATAGGAGGAGACCGATGCTTGTACAGGCTCCAGACCGAGTGTGCGATCCAGCGCGGTAACCCATTCGGCTCTTGTAACCGCCTTTTTGGGAGAAAAGTAGCCGGGCTGTGTACCTGCCAAAATTCCTTTGGCGTGCAGAGAAGTGATAGATTGATAAGCATAGCTGTCTGAAATATCCTTAAACGCTGTGCCAACCGCGGTTGCGGGAACGGTTAAACATGAAGCGAATGTAGTTATTATCGTCATGGCGGCAGTCGCCAACAGAGTAAGTTTGGTTAGCAAGCGTGATCGTATGGGGCTCATACACTATAACCTTCTTTTTATGATAGATTGTCAGACGAATCATTCGTCACATGACGACTAATACTATCAAAAATAGTAAAGTTATTCATTGCTAAATTGTTGGAAAACGCAAAAAAGCCCTTACCTGTAAAGGCAAGGAGCTTCACATTCGAAACTATTCTTTTTTGGCATACATTATACCAATCGTCTGTGGACCACAATGACTGGAAATCACACAACCGGCTGTTGTCAGCAGCACCTCTTGCGCTCCCGTCTCTTCCTGTAAACGGGCTTGCAGCATCAGCGCATCTTCCTCAGCCAAAGCATGTACGACAATAATGATATCGTTATCCATATGTCCCCGCTGGTTCAGGGCATTTTGCAGCATCTGTTCCAGCGCCTTCTCACGTTTGCCACGTACTTTGTACGCAGGTGTCATTTTTCCGTCTATTACTTTGATCACCGGACGAATTTTGAGCAGACTACCGATCAGATTTTGCATCCCTGAGCATCTTCCGCCCTTGTACAGATACTCAAGCGTATCAATCACGAATTCCGTGTCGATCAGGGGGCGGGTTCTCGTCAACATGTCCACAATCTGTTCCATTGTACTGTCGTTGGCTGCAGCGCGTGCGGCCTTCATCACGAGCATGCCAAAGCCGCACGACAGATTCAGGGAATCAAAGACGGTAACACGACCTTTCGGGAACTCGGAAGCAGCGAGCAGCGCATTTTGATAGGTTGAGGACAGCTCGGAAGACAGACTGATATATAAAATGTCGTCCCCTTGTTCTATGTAGGGAGCAAAGGCTTGAATAAAGTCCGATGGAGAAGGTGCGGCGGTTCGCGGCAAATGTCTCTCACGACTTACGCGCTGAAATAACTGCTCTGGCTGGATATCCACGCCATCCCGTAATGATTCATCCCCAAACACCGTATACAATGGTACAATGCCAATCTCGTACTGTTCGCGCCATTGGACTGGGATATCACTGGTACTGTCCGCAAAAATTTTGATTTTGTTCATACATTGAATCCTCTCTGTGTGATGCGGAGAAATTATAAGGATTGCACAGAGGAAGGATAGATATCCGCTGTGTTACTCGGAACGGCAAGACCCATGGCCAGAAGTGCAATGAAGCCCAAAATAATGAACGCATTAATGATTAACCCTGCAATGGCAAATGCTTTCTTACGGTTCTTCAACGCAATTCCAATAATGCCGACCACAAGCCCGGCGCAATTCAATAACAGACTGCCTAAAAATACAAAAGGAAGCAGGACGGTTCCCGTTTGTTGCAGAACAACTTCCGGGTTCAGGGTTTGGTATTGGCTGAAATGAGCCAACAGATTAATGACCATAACAGCCAGAATGATATACCCGATCAGGCTGACGAGCGACATAATAAAAGAAGCAATACCGGGACCGGAATGCTTGAGCTTGACTGGAGGCTGGAAGGCGGGAGCTTCTGAAAAAACAGGATGCTCCTCAGACGCAACAGGCTTTTGCAGATTAGGATCTTGGTTACTCATCTTTTCAACTCCTTGAACATTATCCGAACAGGTACTAATTTTCCACAAAATGAACAAAAAAGCAAGGGACCTTACACATTACCCTCCAAAAGACAGGGTTTAATCATGGAATTCTGTAGGGTTTAAATTTAAATGGAGTGGCTGGCAAACTTCATATGGATTCGATAAAATAAGGAGATAGCTTGGATGAGAGTATAAGATGAAAAGGAGTACACAAACATGCAACGCAGATGGATAATTGTAGGATCTATAATGATGCTGCTGGCGGTAGCTATTGGAGCGTTCGGGGCTCATATTGTGAAAACACGGATCGACGCAGATGCTTTGGCTGTGTATGAAACTGGTGTGAAATATCATATGATTCACGCTGTCGGTTTGCTGATCATTGCATTGGCTGCGGGACAGTGGGGAGCGTCGACTCGTTTAAAATGGGCAGCGCGACTGCTGTTTACGGGAATCATTTTATTTTCCGGCAGCTTGTATGTGCTGAGCTTGACCGGGATTCGTGTGCTAGGTGCCATTACCCCGCTGGGGGGCGTGTGTTTTATCGCAGGTTGGCTTTTGCTGGCATTAGCTGCCTGGGGTTTGAAGAAAGAGGATTAATTTAACTTTCCAGATCATATCACAAAAAAGAGAATCGCTTGGAAAGACATAACGTTTTTCCGGCGGTTCTCTTTTTGCGTGTTTATTTCATGCTGTAAGGACTTTACATTTACGATGTGATTTCATCGATTTCATTCATTTTAAAGGAGTATACTTGCTTCTCATCTACATGGTACACACTCAGTAAGTTATTCTCATGATCCAAATTAAGGATGCGACATGGGATGCTTCGTTGTCCGCCATAGCGATTTACGATTAGCCGTACAAGCGTATTATCTTGTATATAGCGTTTGATCCAGTCATAGGTGCTAAGTTCTTGTTGTGTTGCAGGCTTCGGCTGTACGTGGGATTGTTTGATCTCTTGAACGACAGGTGGCTTGTTCATAGCCGCGTCTAATTTTTTTTTGGAGAACTTCTCCGCAAGCTTAGCGGCAGCGTCAGATGAGCCGTTAGCGGCTGACTGTTTTTTTAGATACAGTGCAGCTTCGATTAAATTACCAAGTTCGATACCGGACTGAATCCGGCTATCCGCAATTTGTTCGTTTTGGCTCAAGAGGTTAAGCAGGAACTGAAGGGCCTCTACATTGGAACGACCTTTAACTAATACATCTACATTAAATAAATAACTGGCTTCGTCTTGATTTGATTCTTTTTTCATACATCCTCCAGCCCAAGCCCTGGGTAATTAGTCTTTTATAGTACATATCAATATATCATTAAAACGTAATCTGTCATAGTACCTTAGGCCCTGTTATGGAGATTAACAAAATAGGCTCTGTCTAAACTTATATTGATGGTGTGTCCATAGGAACCCACACTAACATGCAAATATTTCAAAATATATCCAGGGTAAATTATGGGTAGTACTTGCTTGAACATTACACAGATATGCTTAACTTGCTGATCCTGGCGGATGGAATATGTAAATCCCGCATATGGCTATGCATTACGATCGAAGTTGTGACCGATCCTATACATATACATATACAGAGAATAAATGAGACTGAGGTTGAAATCAAGCGGTTTAAATTTTAAATATTTTCATTATGCATCTTTCAACGCGGATTTAATTTCACCTGCGAGCCCTTGCCGCCTGTCTGGATTCCGGTTTCCTTCATTCCGGCTTCTTTCAGATCGACCAATAGTCGCTCTAACACCGCTTTGGCAGCGGCAGCTTCCTTCGCTCCAGACGATTTTACGACCAATTGCACCGGCTTGCCGGAGCGCAGATGTTTGTCTGCTTGGCGCAGCTTTGTATCATAATCATGCTCCTCGATATGAGCAGTGAAGCGAAGCTCCTTGACCTTTTCCTTACTGCTCTTTCCAGTCATGTTGCCACCGCTCGCCTTACGTGTTCCGGTTTCCTTCTGCGCGAGCGCTTTTCCCTTGCCCTTAGCTACTAGGCTGCATGGCGGAGGACTGCTCATCAGTGATGTACAGACCAGATCCATTTCTTTGGATCGGGCCATAGCCAAGGCTTCCTCTATCGAGACGATACCGATCTTCTCACCGTTGAGTCCAGTGAGCATGACTTCGGAAGCCTTTATTTGCTCGTTGATTAATACTGCCACGTAAATGAAACCTCCCTTAGAACAATGATAAAACTATCATATACGGAACCCGTTTGCGATTCAATTTAGAATTCCGGGTAGCGGGAAGATGGAGCTTTCCAATGAGACCTAGCCACTTTTCTTTAGTACAATACTTTGTTGACAAAAATAATCAACCCTTATACTCTTTTACTGATAATGATTATCATTTTCTGTTTAAACATATACGTACAGGGGGGAATGAAAGAAATGAAAAAGATGTTGAATGGTCTATTATTGATTATGGTTTTTGCAATTGTATTGGCGGGCTGCGGATCGGTAGGGGATAGCTCGAAGCCTGAAACCAGTTCCGGGTCTGAGCAGACAACCAAAGCGGTCAGATCGGTTACGGTTAAAGACGATCACGGGGAAGTCAAGCTGGACAAGCCAGCGGAACGTGTCGTTGTTCTGGAGTGGGCGTTTACCGAAGACCTGATCGCGCTAGGCGTGCAGCCTGTTGGTAATGCGGACAACGAAAACTACAGGCTGTGGATAACGCCGGAGGCGAAACTGGCTGATTCGGTCACTGATATCGGTACACGGGGCGAACCGAATTTGGAAGCGATTGCGGCGCTCAAGCCGGACCTTATTATCTCAAACACAGGCAATAATGCAGCGATTTACGAACAGCTTAAGGGAATTGCACCAACGCTAGAATACGATTTTTTCAAGGGAAAAGGTTATGATTATGATCGCATGGTTGAAATCTTTAAGCAGATCGCTGTGGCTACTGGAAAAACGGAGCAGGCTGATAAAGTCTTAAATGACCTTGACCAGCATTATATGGAAGCAAAGACTACATTGAAAAAAGCGGATAAAGCAGACTTCCACTATGTGCTGACTCAGGCTTTCACAGTTCAAAATGCCGCCACCCTACGAATGTTCGAGGATAACTCGCTTGTAGTAGAAACGCTTGCGAAAATCGGTATGGTGAATGACTGGAAGTCGGACAAAACCGAGAAATATGGATTCAGCACTGTTGGCATCGAGGCTCTTCCTGCGGTACAGGACACCCATTTTATCTACATTACGCAGAAGACGGACGATATATTCGGAGCAGCGATGAAGAACAATTCAGTCTGGAAAGAGCTGAATTTCGTCAAAGAAAAACGGACCTATCCACTGGACGGAACAACGTGGACATTCGGGGGCCCAATCTCATCTAAAGTGCTGGTTGACCAGGTGGTGGGTGTTCTGACGAAATGACCCGAACAGGTACAGCGGATTTATCGAAGGCTTGGCGTGTAGGAGGCATTTTTGGGGGTGGCTTGGCGGTCCT
Source organism: Paenibacillus sp. FSL R10-2782 (assembly GCF_038592985.1). Classification (NCBI taxonomy): domain Bacteria; kingdom Bacillati; phylum Bacillota; class Bacilli; order Caryophanales; family Paenibacillaceae; genus Paenibacillus; species Paenibacillus sp. FSL R10-2782. The sequence continues at coordinate 1,757,533 of NZ_CP151951.1, forward strand.
TATTGCGCTTTTTTTTGTAAGCTTGTGCTATGGAGAGGCGTCGATCCCGCTGCACACAGTAATTGAGGCGTTGACCCAGCGTCAGAATACGCTTGAGCATAATATGGTGTGGGATCTGCGGATGCCGCGTACGGTCATTGGAATCTTGGCTGGAGGTGCGCTTGCGATCGCCGGTGCATTGTTGCAGGCCATCACCAAAAATCCGTTGGCGGCTTCTGATACGCTCGGAATCAACGCCGGTGCCTACTTTGTGGTTGTGCTTGGCGCGGTGATGTTTCCCGCATTGCTGCATCAGGCTCCGTTTCTGTTTGCCGCCATCGGCGGCCTGCTGGCAGCGGTGCTTGCTTACTTTATGGGCGGCGGGCGAGCTGGCAGTCCGATCCGGCTGGCGCTTGCTGGCCTCATCGTGTCTATGGTACTCGGTTCGTTTACCGGAGCATTACATATTTTTTACTCCTTTGAAACGCAGGGATTGTTTCTCTGGGGTTCCGGTTCGCTGGTGCAAAACGATTGGAGTGGTACTACTTATGCTTGGCCCTGGGTTGCAGGGCTCTCGGTTATCGCGGTTTTGCTGTCGAGGCAATTCGATGTGCTGGATCTGGATGAGTCCACATCCACGTCTCTCGGGCAAAAGGTGGGCTTGACCCGGGCGGCGGGAATTGTATTGGCAGTTCTGCTGTCGACCCTTACAGTCAGCGTCATTGGGCCCATCGGGTTTGTAGGTTTAGTGGCTCCGCATTTGGTGCGCTTAAGCGGCCTGAAAATGCATCGCTGGGTACTGCCTGGTTCCTTCCTGTGGGGGGCACTGTTGTTGACGGGCGCTGACGTGCTGGCGAAAATGGTCCACCAATCCAGCATGGATCTGCCGACCGGAGCGGTAATGGCATTGATCGGAGCCCCTTGGTTAATTTGGCTTATCCTGTGGAGGATGAAACTGCCTTCCGGCATCGGCGGACAGTCTTCAATGAACATAGGTGTGCGCTCTCGGAAATTACCGTATGGCAGGCTGGTCACATTGCTTGCGTGTGGGGCCGTGCTGCTAACCGTATTTAGCCTGATGTTTGGAGGAATGCGCATTCCGGTGGGCGATCTGCTGTCCGGGCTGTTTGGCGGTGCGAGCGAGAATTCGGCTTTGCTGCAATTTAGAATTCCACGCACGCTGGTGGCGGCCGGGGCTGGTATCGCGCTTGCGGTGAGCGGTGTCTTGATCCAACTAGCCGTTCGCAATCCCTTGGCGGATGCCTCGATCATCGGGGTTTCTTCTGGAGCGGGATTCGGCGCGCTTGCAGTGATTATCGTCTGGCCTGGGCTGCCTGTTTATGTGCTGCCAGTCGCGGCGATCGCCGGAGCGGCAGTTTCGGCGGCGGTGATCTTCTTTCTATCCTGGAAAAAACATTTGAATCCGTCTGTTGTCATATTACTCGGCATCGCCGTATCAGCGATCGGAGCAGCCGGAATTCAGGTGCTAATTATCCAAGGCTCGCTGTGGGGCAGTACGGGCTATATTTGGCTGACCGGTAGTACCTACGCTCGAAGCTGGGCGCAGGTGACAACGATTCTGGCCTTTCTGCTCGTGTTGTTGCCAGTAGCCTGGTGGCTAGCTCGCCGTTTCGATCTTTTGGTATTTGACGATAGCAGCGCCATGGGACTGGGGCTTCCGGTGCGTCGCACCCGGTTGCTGGCGATGGCAGTGGGTGTGCTGTTGGCGGGAGGAGCAGTAGCCTGCGTGGGTACGATTGGTTTCATCGGGCTGATTGCTCCGCATATCGTGCGCACATTGATCGGGCACCATGTGCGCCGTTCCATTGTCTTGTCGAGCATCTTGGGAGCGGTGATGCTGGTGTTGGCAGATACGATTGGACGGACGATTCTTGCGCCGACGGAGATTCCTTCGGGGCTGCTGATCGCTCTGATCGGTGCGCCGTATTTCCTGTACTTGATGTATCGTTCCAATCGTAGTAAGTCAGTGTAGTTGAAGTGGTACACAAATCTGGATTTTATATTTACAAATCTAATAAAGTAGATATAATGTACTGTATGGAACCGTCATTGATTTATAAAGCTTTGTCTAATGAGACACGCCGTCTAGTTATGCTGTGGTTAAAAAATCCAGAGGAATTTTTTGATGAACAGGCTTATTTAAAGCAAGGGCTTAATTTTCGAATTGGTGTATGTGTGGGGGATATACAGGCTAAAGCAGGACTTGCGCAGTCTGTTATCTCAAGTTATTTATTAACGATGCAAAAAGCTGGTTTGTTGGAGTCTGAGCGAATTGGGAAGTGGACGTACTATCGTCGGAACGAAAAGACAATACAGGAATTTGCAGAGTACATCCAAAAGGAACTATAACAGAAAGGAGGTTTTTTTTCGTAAAATACATCTATAAATCTGTATATATGAATACAATGGAGGCTTACTTTTAAAATGAAACAGGTTAACTCTTTGCTTATTAACGGGCAGGATAGCGTGGCGGAATCCTCTATGTTAATTCTCTGGTGATAAAAAGTGTGGAACCAGTAAAAAAATACTTACCTTTATGTAAGTATCTGTACTAAAAGTGCATACTTTCAATATTTCTAGCGTTCATTTTATTATCAAGATATAAATAATACTTAAGGAGGACAAATCTTTGAAAACTCTTGTTATTGTAGCGCATCCCAGCATGGAAACATCCGTCATTAATAAGCGATGGGTAGAAGAACTGAAAAAATATCCAGAAAAGTATACTGTTCACGAGTTGTCTAAAGTTTACCCTGATGGAAACATCGACGTGGAAAAGGAACAAAAATTGGTTGAATCTCATGGTAATCTTGTTTTGCAGTTCCCTATATATTGGTTTAATTGTCCGCCTCTCCTAAAAAAATGGTTTGACGATGTTTTAACTTATGGATGGGCTTTTGGTTCAAATGGAGGAGATAAATTCAAGAATCGTAAAGTTGCTTTAGGTGTATCTGCAGGAATCGAAAAGCTAGATTATCACGAAAACGGAAGATATCAATATACGCTTGAACAAATACTGGTTCCATTTAGAATGACATTCCTATATTGCGATGCAGATTATCGTTCGTTCTTTGCATTTTATGGTGAGGAATATGATCGATCTGAAGAAACTGTGGAAAAAAGCACTGAAAATTATTTGAATTTTGTTGATAACCTATAATATGCATCTATATTTCGTTTTTTCCGGAGGGCTTATTATTAGCCAAGCATGGCTAACGACAGAGACGAAAGAAGCTCCCGAATTTGGAAACAGCTTGTTTGTCTCATTTTCTAATCTTGGCATTACTGCGGGGGCTTCAATTGGCGGTTGGTTTATCTCTCACTTGGGAATACACCAGCTCATCTGGAGCGGAATGATGTTTACACTTCTGGCTTTTTTAACAATCATCATAAAAATGAGCATTTTGCATAAATCCCAAGAGCGATTTCAAATCAGCAATATATAGATCGAAACGGTTTAGTTCGTCTATATATTGTACTTTCGAGCGTTGGGAATCGAATTATGCAAAATGCTGAAGTAAAAATGTTCAAATCGAATGCAGAGGAAGTAAACGTGGGACCCGTAAAAATAACTCTTTTCAGAGTCTATATTTTACGGGTCCCTGTTTTATTTAGAGCTTACGAATTTCAAATAAATCATTGGGAGTGATATCGAAATAGATACACAATTTAGTGATAAGAGAGGCAGGTATACGCTTGTTCTCCATGTCTTTATTATGCATTAAATCCATAATCGTTGTTCTTCTATGGTTAATATCCTCAGATAGCTTCAATACAGACAAATCGTGCTTTTCAATTATTTCTCCCAGTTTACAGTATAAGACCCAATCCTTATTATCCATTAAAAAACCTCCAGAGGTTCCGTCCAAACTGTATGACACTAAATGTTATTCATTAAGTTTACGAATTTCAAATAAATCGTTAGGAGTGATATCGAAATAAACACACAATTTAGTGATTAAGGTTGCTGATATTTTCTTTTTTTCCATATTGCTATTGTGCACCAGCTCCATAATTGTAGTTCTGCGATGTCCAATTTCCTCAGATAATTTCAGAACAGACATGTTATCGTGCTGTTTTAAAATCTCATCCAACTTGCAATGTAAAATGTAACCTTGTTGATCCATAGGAGCCTCCAGATGACTTAGAATAAAATATTGCACTATGAAAGTGCATGTGATATATTGTGTTTATATAAAGTTGCACCATGAAAGTGCAATTAGTTCGTAACATATTATCATTTTATCAAAGGGATGTACAACATACCCTTGGTTTTGCTATTGCCATTTTTCCAAAAATAGAATTGGGGGATGATACCATGATGCCAAATACTAAAGCCAACAAACAAGCCGTCAAAACCATTGTTCGTATGGGACAGGTTTGGGAGCAGACAGAAGAAAACGAAGAAACCGGGCTGCACTACTATCACATTACAGGTGCCCTCGACCGCCAATGGCAGACCATTGGGATGAATGTAACGGATGCAATTCAAGTGTTTGAGCATGGGAGCGATAAAGTGTGGACACGAATCATTCAGTCAGCCCCATTTCATCCTGACCTGACTACGAACGATTTAATTCATATGCTCAGTATTGGCCCAAAGGCTTGGCGTATACGCAACGCTATCCAAATCATATTGAATAACGTGGAAAGACGCAATGCATTTGTGAATCGTATTGTGAATGTGAATGACGAAGCTGTATTCAATCTATTATACAATATGAAAAATGAATTTCTTAGGCGCGATCAGCTTTCAAACCAGAAGTTCATGGATTTATATGCTGTAAACCCTGTAGAGGCGTTATCGGTCTACTTTTTGGAGTCTGTGGATGTTCATACATATTGGGAGTGGAGCGAGGCAGGGGGTACATATAGCAAAGCCATTCAGTACAAACAAGTGAAACCTGAAATGACTTTAGCCGAAGCTATTGAAAAGGCAGAAGCTGAAGCCAGAGACTTGGTTTCAGGCTACTAATATCGTGTGCTATCATGTTTTTAACCATTCTATTGGCTTAGATGGGCGGTCGGTTCGTCTCCTGCAAAGGAGGTGACGCCTGTGGAGATTAAAGAGGCGCTGACATTAATGATAATGTTCGGTACATTGCTGGTGACGCTGATCGGATTAGTCATCACAATTGTCGTTGCATTGAACCATAACCAAAAGAAGTAGATGAAAGCGGATGGGGTATTGATGTTTTGAAAATAGCAAAAAGTAAGGTATTGGATGAAGAGGATGTGCTGCTTCAATTTTCAGCGTTGAATGTAAATAACAAGTTTTTGAGTGAGATAAAAGGAGATAAATAAAGAAAAGATGAGCGGTGATTATCCATGAGAATTAGCATCAAGCTGAAATTTAGTCTGTTCCTGGCTGTACTGCTTATTCTCGCTCTAGGCGTGCTAAGCTATTTTGTTCTTCAAGGGGTGGAAAGGAACCAGCTAACTCAAATCGAGGCTTATCTGGCCCAACACGTCAAAACGGTTAATCTGCGAGTGAAGCAGACTTTCTATACAGGAACGAGGTTGGAGCAGCAGATATTTATGAGGCAGCGGGGCCGGGGATTGGCTACGGAGCTGGCCGGATTTACCGGATTGGGAGTCACGCTTTATGATGGGCAGGGACTCCAGGTAGGCACCACTATTCAAGACCCTCCAGTGGTAGACCAGCAAAGTGAAGTGAATGCTGCCCTGGCCTATGCGTTGCACAATAAAATAGCATATGAGGTTGTGGGGGACACACTCCTGTATCTGGCTCCGCTCCAAGGGCCTGAGGAGCAAATGGGGGTAGTAAAGTTGCAATATTCACTCAAAAACTCGCAGAGTTTTCTGCGAACCCTCCAGAATTTGTTCCTGACTACAGGGATCGCGGTGCTTTTACTAAGCTTCATCATCGGATATTTGTATTTTAACCGTGCAGCCGCAGCCATTGGACGGTTGAAAAAGGCGGCAGAGGATATCCGCCGTGCCGAATATATCCAGGCTCCTCCAGTTGGGCGAAAGGATGAACTGGGCGAGCTGGCCGAGGGCATTTACTTTATGAGCAAGGAGATTGAGCAGAGTATTGCTGCCAAGGATGAAGAGCAACGGAAGCTGCAACTGGCCATCCACAAACTCCAGGCGCTGGAGAAGCAGCAGAAGCAATATATCGGCAACATTAGCCATGAATTCAAGACGCCACTGACCTCCATTAAAGCTTACGTGGATTTGCTGAATATGTACGACGATGATCCCAAGCTACTGCTGGAGGCCAAGGCCAGCATCACCAAAGAAACTCAGCGGCTATATGAAATGGTGGAGAAGGTGCTACAGGTGTCGGCGCTGGAAACATATGATTTTGAGTCACAGGCCGAGCTGTTGGAGGTTGCAGAGGGGCTGAGGGATGTTTGTGCACGTATGAGCGGCAAGGCGGAGCGCTTTGGTATCACTATTTCCTGCGATGCGGAGCCAGCCCATATCTGGATTGATAAAGAGAGTTTTATGCATATTTTTATTAATTTGCTGGACAATGCGATCAAATATAATGTTCCTCAAGGAACGATTCATGTTCACAGCGAGCTTAGGGACAATCGGGTAACGATCACGATCCGTGATTCCGGTATAGGCATTCCTGATGAATCCAGGGAGAGGATTTTTGAGCCCTTCTATACGGTCAACCGCGACCGATCCAGGCAATCGGGCGGCACGGGACTGGGACTGTCACTGGTGCGCAATCTGGTTGAGAAGCAGAATGGAAGCATTACGCTGCTGGAGACGGAAGGCAAAGGCTCGGTCTTCGAGCTGACTTTTCCGGCCACATCTTGATAGGTCTGTACTCTGTATCAAAGCTACTCCATAAGTTTACAACTTGGAAACAAGTAGCCGTGGTTTGGAAAAACTTCTACGGTATGCTTAGAGCAAGCTAAGGTTACACACCACTCAAGATTAGGTTTCCAAAGCGAGGTTTGTACGAAACGAATTCAATCAGTCCATGCTCTACAAATCTTTAGGGGGAATCATGCAATGAACGCAAATATCTACAGCAAGCTGGTCAAGACAGGACTCATACTGCTCGCCACGGCGACTCTTATGTCGATGACTGCTTGTTCTACGGGAAACACGGAGGCCCGGCAGGTCGTAGAGAAGTCCGGTAAAAAGATTACCGTGATGGATAACACCGCTGAATCCGTATACACTAAGTTAAAGCTGGAGGGCATTTCCAAGATTGAGGGTGTGCGCGGGATGGATTGGGTGAGTGAAGACACGCTTGTGGTTGATAAAGAGAACAGGAAGCTGTCCCCCGTGATGATTGAGGGAGAAAAACGTTATCCACATAACCTCTATCAATATGATCTTGCTTCCAATGGGGAGACGCCGCTGCTGAAGGGGGAGAAAAGCTATGGATTTGCCAAGCTGTCCCCTGACAGGAAGCATATGCTCTATCAGCAGTTGTATGAGTCCACAGGAATCGGCTACATCATGAATCTTGAAACTGGCGTTTCCGTGAAAATGGTCGATGCAGAGTTTATGGCCGGGGAAGGCGTATGGGAGGATACAGGTCACGTTATTTTTCCCAATATGGAAGGGGACATTATCAGGGCTGATGTGAATGGAAAAAGTGAGGTCGCGGTCAAGACTGGACAGAGAAGTGTTTCTAGCGTGGCTCAGTCGGGAAATACGATCTACTATGTCGCTATGGGGGAAATGATCGCCTATGATACAGAAACTAGGCAATCCGAAGTCCTGAAAAAAGATGTCTGGGTGGTCCTTCCTTCCCCGGATGGCAGCAAGCTGGCGGTTGTTAAACACACCAAACCCGGGGAGAACGTATTGGTTCTCTGCGATATCAAAGGGAAAGAGCTGTCCACATTGGCTACGGGTATGCAACTGTTCGGTACAAGCTGGTCGCCGGATGGCAGCAAGCTGGCCTATGCGGTTTCAGAGGATGGAGATAAATACCGTATTTTCATTACAGAAGCAGAAACAGGGGAGCAAACTCCGGTCTTGGGCGATAATGGTATAAGTGACCAGCTACGCTGGAGCCCTTTCGGTAAAAAGCTGCTCATTCCAACAGGGGTCTTGAAGGGCACTGGATATCAATCTACGGCTTATGTAATCAAGTTGTCTTGAACCAAAATCATTCATTTTGGGAATATTAAGAGGAGGATGAATGCGATGAAAATAACAGAAGTGCTCTTAAATACACACAGATTCGAAGCCACGAAAGCTTTTTACGGCTCTCTCTTGGGTATGGAAGTTCTAGAAGAAACCGCTTCACGGTTGTCATTTGGAGCTGGCGATTCAGTTCTTGCTTTTCAGGAAAATTCCCTCATGGAGAATGAGTTTTATCACGTTGCGTTTGCGATTCCAACCAATAAGTTCATAGAGGCAAAACAATGGGTGATTGAACGGGGCATCTCATTGATTTCAAGAAGCGGAGAGGATGAGTTTCTTTTCGAAGGCTGGAATGCAACAGCACTTTACTTCTATGATCCGGATCATAACCTCATCGAGTTCATTGCTCACCATTCGCTCGACAACGGAGTAGATGAAGCCTTCGGGTCAAAGCATCTACTTCGTATAAGTGAGATTGGCCTTCCAGTCGATAATGTTCCAGAATTTTGCAAAAAAATTACAGAAATGTTCCAAATTGATTCATGGGGTGAGGCCGGGCAGCAATTTACTCCGCTCGGGGACGCGGAAGGACTATTGATTGTCATAGACAAGGAGCGGCCTTGGTTCCCGGACGATAGGGTGCCATGCGGGTTCAACACCAAGGTCGTGATTAAAGGTGCAGGTTCTGCCAGTCTTTCGCTTCAAAATGGCTTGTACGAATTGAGATCAATCTGATTAATTAGATAAAGGGTATTAGCCCAAAGGCATACTTTTGTAAACAAAGTGGCCCTAAAATGGGCCACTGGTATAATATTATATACAGTATAAGCTATTTGATTTCTGTACTCTGCATATGCTCTAAGTCGTTTCTCCATACTATTAACATAAAATATAAAAGGTTTGTTATATCTATAATTATCCCGAAATAAATAGGGCTCAGAGAACCATTTTTATATCTTTGGCAAGCTCGGATAACTTTTGATTCCTGAGATGCTCATCCATTTTGGTCTCCGCTGTAACCATTACTTTTTGAATTAAGCATTCTGCTTCATGATTCATACAACAGTCGAACAAAGAAGTTGTGCCTTCAATCGCATGAATAACATCTAGAAACGAAATATCCTCCCAGTTCCGCTTTAATCTATAACCGCCATTGGCACCCGAAGTAGATTCAATCATTCCCGCCTTGACCAGCTTGGTCAGTATTTTGGACAAGTAAGTAGGGGAAACCCCTTGTTGATCCGCCAACTGTTGTACACCAACAGGCTTATTTTTAGGGGTTGATACTACCAGAAAGAGCATGGTGTGAAGGGCATAATTCGTCGCTTTAGAATACTTCATGCTCGTTGATCACCTCAATTCAGGATTTAATCTATATATAATATCCTTCATAATGTGGCATCGTCAAATTTCGAATGCTCTTATTTAATACGTATCCACAGGTGTCCACACTCACCCGCAAATACTGCATAAAATATCCCGGATGAACAAAGAGGAGGTGCAGTGAGAACAATGATACACATGGAACCCGTACAAGTGGGTGAGCATACATTTATCGGAGTTGAGGTCAAACTGCCTAAAACAACGCTGTTGACCATCTCCAACTCCCGTGGTTACATCATGTGCGGCGCACTGGATGTCGGATTGCTGAATGAACGGCTGGGAGATCGGAAAATTCTTGCCGCACGAGCTGTGGGGGTAAAAACGCTGCGCGAATTGCTGGAAGCACCCATGGAGTCGGTGACGACGGAAGCGGAGCAGCTTGGAATTAAGCCGGGTATGCCGGGGTATGAGGCACTTTTGAAGCTGGTCTAAGTGGAGCATTTGCTGCACGAAGGTAGAAAAACGCGAAAAAACCGGGGCTACTTCGCTCCGGTTTTTTCAATAGAAAAGTTACATTTTATCGAGTAAAACGATTTCGCTTTCATATGGGCTGCATGCCTGGCAGATGAATTAATCCGCAAATAAAGCGGGCAGGCTGTCGCTAAAGGGAGCTTTGACGATCCCTTTTTCGGTAATGATGGCGGTAATGTATTCATGAGGCGTAATGTCGAAAGCAGGGTTATAGACCTTGATGCCCTGTGGGGCTGTCCTTTTGCCGAAGCTTTCGGTGACTTCCTCCGCAGGACGCTCCTCGATGGGAATGTCTGCGCCTGTAGCAGTATGCAAATCAATCGTAGATAGCGGTGAAGCTACATAAAAAGGGATGCCATGTGCCTTGGCCAGCACAGCTAAGCTGTAAGTGCCGATCTTGTTGGCGACATCGCCATTAGCCGCCACTCTGTCCGTGCCGACGATGACGGCCTGAACCCAGCCTTTGGCCATGACCATCCCTGCCATGTTGTCACACAGCAGGGTTACATCAATGCCAGCCTGCTGAAGCTCAAACGCGGTCAAGCGTGCGCCTTGGAGCACGGGACGTGTTTCGTCGGCAAACACTTTCAGGTGTATGCCATTTTCATGTGCAAGGTACATAGGAGCGAGTGCCGTCCCGTATTTCGCTGTCGCCAGTCCGCCTGCATTGCAGTGAGTGAGCACGCCCATACCGTCTTGGAATAGAGGTAAAGCATGGACGCCGATCAGGCGGCATACTTCCTCATCCTCTGCCTGAATGGATATAGCTTCACGCTCCAATCCGGCATTCCAATCCTCGACCCGTCCTTCCGTCGCTTCGGCGGTTAGTTCTTTGGCCCGCTTCTTCATGCGGTCCAGCGCCCAGAACAGGTTCACTGCGGTCGGTCGTGATGTAGCCAAATGCCCGCAAATGCTGTGTACATGTGCCAGCCATCCAGCAGCATCGGTTCCGCCGTAAGCGGAAGCACCCAGCACGACGCCGTAGGCCGCAGCCATTCCGATGGCTGGCGCACCGCGTACCTTCATGGCATGGATGCCATCCCACACTTCCTCGGCTGTGAACAGCTCCAGCATCACGATGGATTCGGGCAGCAGGCGCTGGTCCAGCATGGACAAGTAGTCACTTTTCCACACCAGCGACGAGAGAGCCTGACCAGGCACGATTGCTTCATTGGAAGCTTTAGTCGCAGATTCTTTATTTTCACTCATATCCATTAAGCTCCTTTAGTTTGGGCAGCCGTTGCTGTCTGAATAATGTCTCCCAATTCACGGATCGAATGCACCTCGCGATTGCGGAGAACCAAGGCTTTTCCTATAGATAACGCCAGTCTTTCCGCTGCTTCCTTGACCGCAGGATCGGCAATCGTGTCTATATCGGCCACATGCGACAAGCTAATAATTCGTCGGATGACCTTGCAGCCTGCAAAGCCAATCGTATCTTGCAGCACTTTCTGGAGGTACAAGTCCTGATATCCCGGCGTGCGGGCCATGTGGTCAGTAACATGCTCGTCCCACAGTTTGCGGAACCCGCTCTCAAACTGCTCCCATACCTGAATGGAAGTCTCTAAAAGCCAGTCACGGCGTTCCTGTACAGCTATCTCGCCAGAAGTCCATCCAGGCTGTGCTACATAGTTCAACAGCAGGTTGGCAATCACCGCTCCGATATCAAAGCCCATCGGTCCGTAGTAGGCAAACTCGGGATCAATGACTTTAGTGGACTCCGCTGTTACAAAAATACTGCCTGTATGAAGATCACCGTGCAGAAGCGCTTCTGTCCGCGTCAGAAATTTCTCGCGCAGCAAAGCTACTTCCAGATGAATGGCCTGATCTGTACGAAGCGCCTCTGCTTCGTCTTCGATATAGGAACCATAGTTGTTATTGTCTGAATACCGATAGGGCTCGTCCAAAATAAGATCCTCGGTGATTTTACAAAGATCCGGATTTATAAAGCGCTTGACCAGCTCTTTTTTGTCCTGCTGATTCATGCCCAGATCCGAGGTGAAAAAGAGCGTACGTGCTAGAAACTCTCCAATATGGTCAGCAAAATGCGGATATGTGTTTCCTTCAATTAATCCTTTGCGCATGATTGTATACGAGCTTAGATCCTCCATCACGGTCAAGGCGAGTTCATCGTCATAGCCGAGTACCGCAGGAACCAGCTTAGGGCAAATGTGGTGCTCCTGCTGAAGCGCCTCGCGTTCAATACGGGCACGATCCAGTGACAGCGGCCAGGATTCCCCCACGATTTTCACATAGGGAAGCGCCTGTTTGGCAATGATACTCTTGTCAGATTCAGAATCCGTTATATGAAAAACCAGATTCAGGTTGCCATCACCGATTTCGCGGCATTCCAGACGAGCATCCTGACTAAAAAATCCGGGGATGTTCTTCACAAATTCTATTGCTTCTTCTGTCGTTAAAGCATGATATTGGGACAACGAAGTCACCTCCATAAATTGTGCATACATCAATGATGAGAAATACTACAAGATTAAACCAACCATTTTGCTTGGATAGAGCCAAGTATAACGAAAATCGTTTGAGTTTTGTACATTTTTTTTTGTGGGGCGGCGGAATAGGAGGAAGGAACGTTAGATTTTGTTTCGTCTTCATATGAGAAGGGTAAATAATAAACAGACGTCCGGCAGGCGAAATATCATGCCCGCTGGCGTCTTCCCGTCAGCAGGACGGTGGATGAAACGTAAACGTTCCTGAATGATCAATTTGATGAAAAAGGAAGGGATTTATTATGGCTAAAACAACAAGCAACTCGAAAAATACGCAAACGAAATCGGTGGAAGAGCTATTAAACCGCCAGGTCGCTAACCTGAATGTACTATATGTGAAGATTCATAACTATCACTGGTATGTGAAAGGCTCCAATTTTTTCACACTCCATGTTAAATTTGAAGAACTTTATAATGAAATTACGCTAAAAATGGACGAGATCGCCGAACGCCTTCTGGCGCTGAAAGGTTCCCCTTCCGCAACGCTAAAAGAATATTTGGAGCTGTCCTCCATTCACGAGGCAAGTGGCAATGAGGATGCACCGAAAATGGTGCAAACGCTGATCGAGGACTTTGCCACTGTCTGTGAGGAATTCCAGGAAGGAATTGAGCTGGCTGAAAGTACATCTGATCAGCCAACCGCAGATTTGCTGATTGGTTATAAGGCAGATCTGGAGAAACATATGTGGATGCTTCGCTCTTATCTGGGCTAATCCCAAAAAATGATGCTGGAGGCTTAGATGGGTTTTTGTTCTGAAATAAGCGCTACATGTAAAAACGCTACTGACGTCAAATTGTCGGTAGCGTTTTTATGGATGAAAAATACAATTTACAGTATTTTAATGCTTTTTCATAGATCAGGATTTTGAAAAATTCGATTCCATTCGCTTATTGGATTTTAGCAAACTCCCAAATGGGAAGCGATTATGATTGGATATGCGGTATGATGAAGAATTACGCTATAATAAAAATAGGAGGCAGACAATCACGACAACAGTGCTGAGTAGCATGAATATTTTATGAAGAAAGTCGCATAACGTGTGTCTATTGGTTGCACCCTTAAAGATATTTATTATAAAATAGCTTGAGAATCATTGAGAATCAGTTTAGAATGATTATAAATAAATTTTTAAATATTTCGTTTGTTTGAAATCAGGGGGCTCCCCTGTTTGAATATACTTTCTGATTTCGACACCACACTACTAATTTTGGAGGGTATTCCGAATATGGCTACAAACTTTAAAATTGAAGGTCTCAAAGCGACCATTGAAGGCAAGGAAATTCTGAAAGGCATCAACCTCGAAATGAAAGGCGGAGAAATCCATGCCATCATGGGTCCTAACGGAACGGGTAAAAGTACATTGGCTTCTGCTTTGATGGGGCATCCCAAATATGAAGTCACAGATGGCCAAGTAACTTTGGACGGAGAAGACGTTCTAGACATGGAAGTGGATGAGCGCGCACGTGCGGGATTGTTCCTGGCTATGCAATATCCGAGTGAAATTGCAGGGGTAACCAACTCCGACTTTTTGCGAAGTGCAATTAACGCACGCCGTGAAGAAGGACAGGAAATTTCCCTGATTAAATTTATCCGCCAAATGGAAAGCAAAATGAAGGAACTTGAAATGAATCCTGAGTTTGCTCACCGTTACCTAAATGAAGGTTTCTCCGGTGGTGAGAAAAAACGGAATGAAATTTTGCAAATGATGATGATCGATCCGAAAATCGTCATTCTTGACGAAATCGACTCTGGTTTGGATATTGACGCTTTGAGAATCGTGGCTAGTGGTGTCAATGCTATGCGTTCCGAAGAGCGCGGTTTCCTCATCATTACTCACTACCAGCGTCTGTTGAATTACGTCAAGCCAGATTTCGTACATGTCATGATGCAAGGACGTATCGTTAAATCCGGTGGACCTGAGCTGGCTGAGCGTCTGGAAGCGGACGGTTACGACTGGATCAAGGAAGAACTGGGTATCGTTGATGAAACTGTAGGACAAGAGGCGTAAGCCGGAAGCGAGGAGGAAAACTAATGAGTACACAAACAATCCTTCCGGTAGATTCCGAGCAACTGCGCGTTCTGTCCGAACGTAACGGCGAGCCGTCATGGCTGACCGCAGACAGACAAAAAGCACTTGAGCTTGCAGGCAAACTGGAGCTTCCGGTATTTGAAAAAACCAAAATCGAACGTTGGAATCTCAACGATTACGGTCAACATAAAAACAGCGAGGCGATTGCGTCGGTGGGGCAGGTTCCCGCAGCGATTGCCGATCTGGTCAAAGAGCAGCAGGAGGGCGGTCTGATTATCCAGCGCAACTCCGGTGCGGTATATGTGAAGCTGAGCGAGGAACTGGCAGCGCAAGGCGTTATTTTCACGGATCTGCAAACGGCGGTTAAGGAGCATGGTGATCTAGTTAAAGCTCATCTGAATACGGTTATTAAGACGGATGAAAATTCATTGTCCGCGCTGCATGCAGCACTTTGGAACGGTGGAGTATTTGCTTACGTGCCGAAGAATGTGGAGTTAAATGTTCCGCTTCAGGCTGTTTTCCTGACAGATGATGCGACAGCAACCTTTGCCCCTCACGTACTGCTCATTGCTGAAAGCCATAGCTCCGTAACGTACGTAGACAACTATGTATCTGCGGATTTGGCAGCACCTGTCATTCATAATGGCGCAGTAGAAGTGGTAGCGAATGCAGGAGCCAAGGTGCGTTATGCATCGGTGCATCAGCTTGGAGAGCAAGTAACGGATATTTCGATCCGCCGTGCTACGTTGGGTAATGACGCAGCTATTGAATGGATTGTCGGAGAAATGAACTACGGCAATACAGCGAGCAACACGATGTCCGTGCTGAAAGGCAACGGCTCCAACTCGGATGCCAAGATTATTGCTGTAGGCTCTGGCTCGCAAAAGCTGAACTATACGACACAAGCACAGCATTTTGGCAAAAATTCAGCTAGTCAGATGATTACCCGCGCAGTTATGCGTGAAAATGCATCTTCCATTATTAACGGTATTACGAAAATTGAAAAAGGTGCTACCAAAGCAGACGGTCAGCAAACAGAACGTGTTCTTATGCTTAGCCCGAAAGCGCGTGGTGACGCTAACCCAATCCTGCTGATTGATGAGGATGATGTGACCGCAGGTCACGCAGCTTCGGTCGGTCAGGTGAATCGTGAACAAGTGTATTACTTGATGTCCCGCGGGATTAGCCGTGCAGAAGCTGAACGCTTGATTATTTATGGCTTCCTGGCACCTGTCGTTTCTGAAATTCCGCTCGAAGGACTTCAACAGCAGCTGCAAAGCCTTGTTGAAAGGAAGTTAGGCCAATGAATACTGCATTGATCCGTGAACAATTCCCGATTTTACATCAGGAGATTAACGGTCATCCGCTGGTTTATTTGGATAATGCGGCCACTTCGCAAAAACCGCTGGCGGTCATCGAGGCGATCAAGCATTACTACGAATATGATAATTCGAACGTTCATCGTGGAGTGCATACCTTAGGTAGTCGTGCTACGGATGCTTATGAAGGTGCGCGGGAGAAGGTAGCCCGCTTTCTGAATGCGAAGCGTAGCCAGGAAATTATTTTTACAAGAGGAACGACAACGGCGCTGAATCTGGTT
The DNA here is from genome assembly GCF_038592985.1 of Paenibacillus sp. FSL R10-2782. Taxonomy (NCBI): domain Bacteria; kingdom Bacillati; phylum Bacillota; class Bacilli; order Caryophanales; family Paenibacillaceae; genus Paenibacillus; species Paenibacillus sp. FSL R10-2782. The sequence goes on from NZ_CP151951.1 coordinate 1,773,612, forward strand.
GCTTCTTCCTATGGCAGAGCCAACTGTCAGGAAGGTGATGAGATTGTCATCACACCGATGGAGCATCACAGCAATCTGATTCCGTGGCAGCAGGTAGCCAAAGCCACAGGCGCAACTTTAAAATATATCCCGCTTCAAGAGGACGGTAGCGTTGATCTTGCTGACGTGGAGAATACCATCACTGAAAACACAAAAATTGTAGCGATCACGCATGTCTCCAATGTGCTTGGTGTTGTGAACCCGGTCAAGGAGATTGCCGCTATTGCCCATCGCAAAGGTGCGATCATCGTCGTAGATGGTGCGCAAAGCACGCCACATATGAAAGTAGACGTACAAGATATAGATGCTGATTTCTATGCCTTTTCGGGTCACAAAATGTGTGGTCCTACAGGGATCGGGGCATTGTACGGCAAAAAGGCGCTGCTGGAAAACATGGAGCCGATTGAGTTCGGCGGGGAAATGATCGACGATGTGGGATTGTATGAATCCACATGGAAGGAGCTGCCTTGGAAATTCGAAGGCGGAACCCCGATCATTGCCGGAGCTGTCGGCTTGGGAGCTGCCATTGATTTTCTGGAAAGCATCGGATTGGACGCAATTGCACAGCATGAAAGCCGTCTGGCCAACTATGCTCTCAAACGTCTCCGTGAAGTGGATGGCTTGACGATTTACGGTCCTGCTGAACGTCATGTGGGACTCGTAACATTCAATCTGGATGATGTACATCCGCATGATGTAGCGACCGTGCTGGATAGTAAAGGGGTAGCTGTACGTGCAGGCCACCATTGCTGCCAGCCGTTGATGCGCTGGTTGAAAGCCAGTGCAACGGCGCGAGCCAGCTTTTACCTCTATAACACGGAAGAGGAAGTCGATGTTTTGATCAGCGCCTTAATCCAAACGAAGGAGTATTTTGGCGATGCAACTTGATGACTTGTACCGACGTGTAATTATGGATCATTATAAAAATCCGCGGAATCGCGGACGTTTTGAGGATGACGCGGTCACGGTGGATTTGAACAATCCTACATGTGGCGACCGGATTTCTCTTCAGCTCAAGACGAAGGACGGCGTCGTCGAGGATGCCCGTTTTACAGGGGAAGGCTGTTCAATCAGTATGTCCTCGGCTTCGATGATGACAGAGGCGGTTAAGGGAAAAACGATTGATCAGGCGCTGGATATGGCGAATCGCTTCTCTTCTCTGATGAAGGGTGAAGCGGCCGAATTCGACGATTATGAAGAGCTGGAAGCTTTGTCAGGTGTTAATAAGTTCCCGGCCCGTATCAAATGTGCGACTTTGGCTTGGAACGCGCTGCGCAAAGGAATAGATGAAGAATAATAATTTTACTAGAATAGAGGAGGTTTGAGAAACATGGCCAAAAAAGCACCGGAAATGGAAGAGTATAAATATGGCTTTCGTGACGAGCACAAATCCATTTTCCAAACAGGTAAGGGTCTCACTCCGGAAATCGTAAAGGAAATCTCCAAAATTAAGGATGAGCCAGAATGGATGCTGGAATTCCGTCTGAAAGCACTAAAACAGTTTGAAAAAATGCCTATGCCCAACTGGGGCGGGGACATGAATGAGCTGGATTTCAACGATATCCAGTATTATGTAAGACCTTCCGAGAAGCAAGGGAAAACGTGGGAAGAGGTTCCTACAGAAATTAAGGAAACCTTTGATAAACTGGGGATTCCTGAAGCGGAGCAAAAGTTTCTGGCTGGTGTATCCGCACAGTATGAATCCGAGGTTGTTTACCATAGCATGCAAAAGGAGCTGGAAGATCAGGGCGTTATTTTCATGGACACCGATACGGCGCTGCGTGAGCATCCTGAAATTCTGAAAGAGTATTTTGCGACAGTTGTGCCTCCTGCGGACAACAAGTTTGCAGCACTAAACAGTGCGGTATGGTCAGGCGGAAGCTTTATCTATGTACCGAAGGGTGTAAAATGTGAAGTTCCATTGCAGGCTTACTTCCGTATTAACTCGGAAAATATGGGACAATTCGAGCGTACGCTCATTATTGCCGACGAAGACAGCTTCGTGCATTATGTAGAAGGCTGTACGGCTCCGATTTATAGCACGAACTCGCTGCATAGCGCCGTGGTGGAAATCATTTGTAAGAAAAACGCGCGTGTTCGTTACACAACGATCCAAAACTGGGCGCCAAACATCTACAATCTGGTGACCAAACGTGCGGTTGCAGAAGAAAATGCAACGATGGAATGGGTCGATGGTAACATCGGTTCCAAGCTGACGATGAAATATCCGGCGGTTGTACTGAAAGGCCGTGGAGCTAAAGGTATGGTCTTGTCCATTGCAGTTGCAGGCAAGGGCCAGCATCAGGATGCAGGGGCGAAAATGATCCACTTGGCACCTGATACGACATCGACGATTGTATCCAAGTCTATCAGTAAGCATGGCGGTAAAGTAACGTATCGCGGACTGGCTTCATTCGGTCGTCAGGCTCAAGGGGCAAAATCGAATATCAAGTGTGATACGTTGATTTTGGATAATCAATCGACCTCGGATACAATTCCTTATAATGAAATCATGAACGACGATATTACGCTGGAGCACGAAGCAACGGTTTCCAAGGTATCGGAGGATCAGTTGTTCTATCTTATGAGTCGTGGCCTGACCGAAGCGGAAGCGACACAAATGATCGTTATGGGCTTTATCGAGCCGTTCACCAAAGAACTGCCGATGGAGTACGCGGTCGAGATGAATCGTTTGATCAAGTTTGAAATGGAAGGTTCCATAGGATAATTCTCGCTTTACGAGGGTTATGTTGGGGCTGAGCCATGATGCGATGATGTTTATCAGGCGTTTGTCCGTAACATAAAAAGAGACTGTCCTTCGTAGGGAAGAACCTGCGGATCAAGGACAGTCTCTTTTTATTCGCGTAGTCTGTGTATGAGCAGAACGAGTTCGCAGATTAGGATTCCAGATAAATTTCATCAATGGATACATGTCGCTCTTTGGACAAGTCTATATACTCATTTTCATTAATTTTCACTAAAGGTCTGAAATAATCGGCAGGATTGTTCAAAATAATCGTTCCCGTCTGACCCGAAGTCAGAAGGACCTGCTTGTTTATAAAGTTCGGAAGCATATGCCGGATGAAGACTTGGGTGGCTTCTGGGTTCAGATGTCCGAAGCTCATGCTGTGCAGCTCGCGCAGTACGGTGAGCAGCTCCTGCTTCGTCTGGTACACACGGTTGGAGATCATAGCGCTATATACGTCTGCAACTGCCGTAATACTGGCGAAAGGATGAATATCCTTCTTGAACAGTCCGTTCGGGTATCCGCTTCCATCTTCTCTTTCGTGATGCTGCAGGGCGACGATTGCCGAAATCTCATCACTTGTTGAGTTGCGAATGATATCATAGCCGTAGAGGGAATGTTTTTTCATTTCCTTAAATTCTTCAGGCGTCAGCTTACCAGGTTTATTCAAAATCTCATCCGGTATCATGGACTTGCCTATATCGTGTAAATATCCGGCTTTACCAGCGGTATAGGCCTCTTCTTCTGTGTATCCAAGCCATGTGGCAATGTAATATGACAGTACACCCACTTGGAGAGAATGATTGTACGTATAGTGATCTCCCCGTTCCATGATGAGCAGCAGAGATACGACATCTTTTTGATGAGCCAGCTCTGAAACGAGGGGGCTGAGCAGCTCATCGACTCGAGATTCATCAAATTTGCCGGTTGAGGCAGCTTTGAGAAACATGCTTTCAAAGCCATGAATAGTCTGCTCCATGAGGGGAACGGCACGTTTAAGGGATTCGGGAGAAGCGGGAACATCGGGGGCAAAGTCAACCGGAATACTCGCTGAACCGGCATCAATGTCGATGTACTCAACACCATGCATGATGAGCTTGGAGATATCGTCGTGCTGAAGCTGGGTACCCCGAATCATGACGGGTACACCGTGTTCATTGTATGTATCGGATCTGAGAAGATCTCCTGGCTTGGCATCGGTAACGTGAACTCTCATGCGCTTAACCTCCTTATTGTCGTAAATTTGTCGAAAATACGAAGCAAACCTAATATATCAAGAATAATATGGGATGACAACGACTAATTCACTATTATTCCTAGCTGTAAAATAGGTCCCAGGAACCCGTCTCTTCTCAGAGGCATACGAGGCATTGTGACTTTGCTTCTCCCGTGTCTGTATCTTGAGACAACACAGTAGCTAAATTGTCAGTTGTAGCGCCCCCCCCACTGACATGTACCATAATGGGAAATAACATGGTATGCTTAAACATTAGAAGCAACAGAGTCGATATATAAACTATAGAGGAGGGCGGTTATGGAGATGACGACGCAGCAAACGTTAACCATTTTGCATACCAATGATATACATAGTCATTTTGGCAGTATGCCTTCGATAGCCGCGATGATTAATGAACGGAGATTCACATCAGGAGATGCGCTGCTTGCGCTGGATATGGGAGACCACATGGACCGGATGGCCCCCGAAACGGAAGGAACGCTGGGTGGGGCAAATGTAGATGTGATCAATCTAACAGGATATGATGCGATTACGATCGGTAACAACGAAGGACTGACGTTTACCCCGGATATTCTTGCACAAGCCTATGCGGAAATTCACTGCCCGGTCGTATGCGGCAATATGATAGAGAGTGCCACGGGGGTAAGACCATCGTGGATGAAGGAATCTCTGATTTTGGACAAAGCAGGGATCAAGGTCGGTTTGCTTGGCGTGACAGCTCCTTTCGGCGAGTTCTATCAATTGCTGGGCTGGGATGCACTCGATCCGTTTGAGGTATTGGGCGAGCAAATTCCGTCCCTGAGAAAGCAGGTCGATGTTCTGGTTGTGATGTCGCATTTGGGTTTACCTTCGGATAAGAAACTGGCATCGCGGTTTCCTGAGATTGACGTGATTCTTGGAGGGCATACCCATCATGTGCTGGAGGAACCGCTGTGGATCGGAAGCACAGCTCTATGTGGGGCTGGCAAGTATGGAACGCTACTGGGTGAAGTGGCGCTAAGCCGCAACAGTAGTCATGAGCCATTTCGGGTTACGTCAGGCGGCGTAGTTCCTGTAGATCACACACTGCTGGACGAAAAGGTGGCATCTGCCATTGTACTGCATCGCAGACAGGCAGAGCGTGCCATGGAGAGTACGGTGGCGGTGGCGAATCGGAAGCTGGAGATTGCGTATGATCGGGAGTCTCCTTTCGGAAATTTGCTGGCACAATCGGTGTCACATTTTACGGGAACCGCGATTTCTCTTGTGAATGCGGGCCAACTGCTTGGCCCTTTACCTCAAGGTGATATCAGCAAAGGAATGCTGCATTCCTTATGCCCTTCGCCAATTAATACCTGTGTCATGAAGCTGTGGGGAAGAGACATCCGGCTGGCGCTGGAGCAGTCCTTGCTACCGGAATTTGCGGACAAGAAAATAACGGGATTTGGCTTTAGAGGTAAAGTCCTTGGTACGATGTGTGTGGAAGGTCTGGAGATTCAATATGATCCGGCACGCGTTCCTTATGATAAAGTGACGGATATACGTGTAGCGGGTCGTTTATTGGAAGAAGATGAGCAATATGCGGTAGGTACGTTGGATATGTTCACTTTCAGAGCAGGTTATGAAGTGCTTGCGAACGGAACGGAACTCCGATTTATGCTTCCAGAATTTTTGCGGGATTTGATTGAAATGGAGTTGAAGCGTCCGGGCGCGATGGAAGAGTGTTTTGCAGCTAGGTGGCTTCAGGTATCACAACAATCGGGAGAGGATTAAGTTGCGACTGGTACCTGTTACATTATTAAGAGCCGGCATGAAGCTGGGCAAAAAAATATACAATGAAAATGGAATGGTGCTGCTCTCGGAGGGTGTTGAGCTTACTTCGCGGTTGATTGAACGTCTAGGTCAAGTCGGAATTGGATATGTATACATTGAGGATGCGGTGACAGAAGATATCGTAATTCCCGAGATGATCCATGAACAGACGAGGAAGATGGCGCTACAGGAGATCAAGAAGCAGTTTCAGGGTCTGTCATCCTACTCCGTAGATCATAAGCACCAATACTTTGGCAAGTCATTTTATAAGGTGATGGAGTCCATTCTGGACGATATCGGAGGCCGTCAGGATGCCGTCATTATGCTGATGGATATCGGGGCGGCAGATCAGGATCTGTATCATCATTCATTGAATGTATGTCTGTATTCACTTGTACTGGGAATATCCAACGGATACAATAACAACCAGCTTATGGAGCTGGGCATAGGTTCACTATTGCACGATATTGGTAAAATGAAAATTTCACCTCAAGTGCTCTATAAGCCGGGCAAATTGACGGACGAGGAATACGAGCACATGAAAACGCACACGGTGATCGGCTATAAGCTGCTTAAAGACGAACCGGGGATTCCCCTGCTGTCGGCTCACTGTGCATTACAGCATCATGAACGTATCGACGGCAGCGGATATCCGAATGGCTGGAAAAAGGACCAAATCCACGAGTACGCCAAATGGATCGGTCTGGCAGACTCATACGATGCGATGACAGCAAGTCGAATATACAAGCAGCCATTGTTGCCCTATGAAGCAATGGAGGTGCTCTATGCCGGTGCGGGCACGTTGTATGAGCAACGGATGCTGGAGGCATTCCGCGATTGTGTAGCTATATACCCGCTGGGGCTCTCCGTGATGCTCAATACGGGGGAAGAAGGGGTTGTGGTACGTATACACTCCAAAATCCCGCAAAGGCCTGTTATTCGCATTGTGAGGGATCGCGATGGACAGGAACTGAAAGCGCCTTACGATGTGGATCTGTCCGTATCTCTTTCGGTGATGATTACCAACACTCTGGATGCTACGGCTAACCCCCTTGGAGCAATACATGTGGATTAGCAGATGAAGTGGAAGAAATCATGCAGACACTTTACACATCATGATATGATATTCATACGTCTTTTGAGGTTAATAACAGAAATAAGGTGAAAAATAATGACAGTTCTACAAAACAACATACTTCCACAAATATCGCCAGCGTATGATCCGTGGGACCCGATTGTCTCTCTGCGTACACATGGCCGTCATTTGCTGACAAGTGTGGAAATGACCGTGACGCATCTGTGCAATATGCGCTGTGAGCACTGCGCTGTAGGCGACATGCTTGTTATGAAGGAGGCTCCCTTCCTTCCATTAGATATGATGCTGAAACGACTGGATGAAGTCGAGCATCTGGAGACGATCAGTATGACAGGCGGAGAACCCGCTTTGCTCGATAAAACGGTGGACGAAGTGATCGTTCCGCTACTGAAATATGCCAAAGAGCGTGGCATTCGCTCGCAAATCAACTCCAACCTGACCTTGGATATCCGTAGATATGAGAAGATGCTTCCCTATCTGGATGTCATGCATATATCGTTTAACTATTTGAATGCCGACGATTTTTATGAAGTGGGCTTTGCAAATACCGGACGTCCGACCCCTCGCGCGGGGGCTGTTCGCCTTTATGAGAAAATGGTGGAAAATGCCCGCAAGCTGAGCGAAATGGGGATGTTCATTTCTGCCGAATCCATGATTAATTACCGCACACACACGAAGCTGGATGGTATTCATCAATTGATTAATGAAATGGGCTGTCAAAGGCATGAGGTTCATCCGATGTATGCATCGAATTTTGCCTCTGCCTTGCCTGTCCTTTCACTTGACGATATGCGCAGCTCTATTCATAAGCTGCTGGATGTGCGTAATCAGGATATGTGGATGCTGTTTGGTACGCTCCCGTTCTTTGCTTGTTCAGATCGAGAGGAAGACCGCAAGCTGCTTCGCCGACTGCGTCAGGAACCGAATATTACGGTGCGTAATGATCCGGACGGAAGAAACCGCGTAAATGTGAATATGTTCACGGGCAGCGTATATGTGACGGATTTCGCAGACATTCCGGCTTTCGGAAATATTCAGGAGCGCGGTCTGGACGATATTTTCGGTGAATGGCTGAATGAGCATCCGTTGAATCAGTCCGTGAACTGTCATTGTGATGCCGCTGCCTGCTGCGGACCGAATCTGCTTGTAGCGGATATGTATTACAAGGGAGTCGATTTTAAATCCAGAAAAGCATTACAACTATGAGCATTTTGCATAAATCCAAATTAGCGACTTTCAATCATACCATGGAGCGTTGCAAGTCAAATGATGCAAAATGCAAACTATAGAAATGGGGAGTTCGTATTGGAAGGTCATACCGAGTTTCATTGGGGATTGCTAACGGTGAATCTTCTTTTGGTACTGCTGCTCGTCTTTCTGAACGGTGTATTTGTGGCGGCGGAATTTTCGCTGGTCAAAATGCGCCAATCCCGATTGACGCAGCTCCAAAGTGAGGGGCATCGGATGGCAGGCTATGCGTTAAAGGTAAACCAGAAGCTGGATGCGTATTTGTCCGCCACCCAATTAGGCATTACGCTGGCTTCATTGGGCTTGGGCTGGATTGGTGAACCAGCAATATCCGGCTACCTGATCGAGCCACTCATGCACAAACTCGGTGTAACTGACAGTACACTGATTACAACGGTATCCGTTGTCGTCGGATTTTGCGTGATTACCTTTTTGCATATTGTACTGGGTGAGCTGGCTCCAAAGTCTTTGGCGATCCAGAAAACCGAAGGTGTGGCCTTGTTTTTATCCGCTCCTTTGCTGCTTTTTTACAAGATCTTTTTGCCCGTCATCTGGGTGCTGAACGCTGCTGCCAATTTGTTATTACGGGCGTTCGGTATCCAGCCTGCAAGTGAAGCGGAAGCGGCGCATTCGGAGGAAGAGATCCGTATCTTGATGAATCAGAGCGCCAAAAGCGGTGTTATTGATAAAGACGAAATCAAGCTGATGGACAATATTTTTGATTTTTCCGATTTGCTGGCCCGTGAAATTATGCTTCCACGTACGGATATGGACTGCTTGTATACGAATTTATCGTATAAGGAAAATCTGAAAATCATTAGTGATACCAAGCATTCTCGCTACCCGGTAGCGGTTGAGGATAAGGACCAGATTATCGGCTTTGTTCATATTACAGATTTTCTGTTGGCAGAGCAGGGCGAGCAATTGGATCTGGCCTCGGTGGTACGTCCTATTTTGAATGTGCCAGAATCTATGGAAGTGAGTCACGTACTGCGTCTTATGCAGAAAAAGCATTCCCAGATGACTCTCGTGGTCGATGAGTACGGCGGAACAGCCGGGCTGCTGACAGCGGAGGAAATATTGGAGGAAATCGTCGGGGATCTCTACGATGAATTTGAGGATGAACGCCCGAGCGTGGAGATTAAGGATAATCTCATTTCGGTGGATGGCCGTATGCTCATTGAGGATGTTAACGATCTGACCGGGGTGAACATTGAAGACGACGAAGTGGATTCCATCGGGGGCTGGCTGTTTAAAGAACTGGAGGGCAGCCCGGTGAAGGGGAAAAAGATTGAGTTCTATAACCTGACCTTTGAGGTGGAGGAAGCGACAAGGCTTCGTATTATGAGAGTGAGGATTCACCGCAAGCCCGACCCTGTGATCGAAGATGAACTTTCCGCCGATGAGTCCTGATCCATAGATATTGGTTAGGGTCGGTTCCGGTATGAAAGCTATTATAGAGTGTAAAAGCAAGAGCCTTTATTTCCACGTTATCGTGGTTTTGAAGGTTCTTTTTTTATCTGTAATTTTGTGTTCGAGACTTGGGCCATGCAGCATATGATGAATAGTAAAGCAGATGGATCAACTAAAGGAGGTCCCGGCCCGTGAAATTTCCACAGCAAGGTGAGTTTGCCCCGTTTGTCGGTCCGTTCGATCCGTGCCCGCCCGTTTTGTGCAAAACCTTTGTGCTACCACCGAACCTGTTTGTACAATTTCAGCCCCCAGGTCTGCCTCAATTCAGTCCGGAGGAGGCGCTGAGGAAGGGAACGCTGTGGCCCTTATTGTACAGCCCTTATGACTGTAGGAGAAACCAGGGGGGAGGCGAGTAAAATGGATTATCCAAATCAAGGTCAGGCCCAAAACCAACCTCAGCATCGAAACCAGATTGAGAACCAGCAGCAGAGCCCGTACCAAAGCCCCTATGCAAACCCGTATCAACAGCAAGACCATACTGAGGGCTACAATCAGAACGACAGAAACCCGTACCAAGGCTATGCGCCTCAGACCAAGCCGGGTAATGCACAGTTTTATGCGCTGCTGGAGAAGCTGCAGACGGTGGATTTTGTATTGGTGGAACTGAATTTGTATCTCAATACACACCCAGATGATTTACAGGCTATCGAACAGTTCAATAAGCTGACGCAGGAAAGGACGGGGATTGCCAATGAGTACCAGATCCTGTACGGACCTCTGCAAAATTTTGGCCGTGCCTATTCCAAGTACCCTTGGGAATGGAGCCAATCCCCTTGGCCGTGGCAGGTATAGGTAGGTACAACCTTTTATAAAGGAGGAACATGAATGTGGGTATATGAGAAAAAGCTGCAATATCCCGTACGTGTCAGCAAATGTGATCCTCATATGGCCAAACTGCTCATGGAGCAGTATGGCGGGGCGGATGGCGAGCTGGCGGCGGCTTTGCGGTATCTGAATCAGCGGTATACGATTCCCGATAAGGTGATCGGCGTACTTAATGATATAGGTACGGAAGAATTTGCGCACCTCGAAATGATTGCGACTATGATTTACAAGCTGACCAAGGATGCGAGTGTAGAGCAAATGAAGGCGGCGGGGCTGGGAGAATATTATGCGGCACATGATCATGCGCTGTATTATCAAAGCGCAGGCGGAGTTCCTTTTTCAGCGACCTATTTTCAAGCCAAGGGCGATCCAATCGCGGATTTGTATGAGGATATTGCGGCAGAGGAAAAGGCGAGAGCTACATATCAGTGGCTGATTGATTTGACAGATGACGTGGATTTGCAGGATAGTCTGAAGTTTCTGCGTGAGCGCGAAATCATCCATTCGCTCCGTTTCCATGAGTCTGTGGAAATTTTGAAGGGGGAACGAGACCGGAAGAAAGTGTTCTAAAGGGAGTATTGTGAATGTCTCTTGGTGAGCTAAAGCTTGCAGGAGACATTTTTCTTTTGAAAAACTGTAATTTTTGCGAAGGGCACCTCAGCCTGGAAACACCCTTCATATTGTCTTGTTTATATAGGTGAACAGAAATGATCTCGGGAAACAGATCAGGAAGGGAGTGAGCCAGTTGCAGATCATGACATCTTAATTAAGTCGGATGATGGTTAGTGACGCGCCTGTTGCGCCCCCTCCAATTAGGGTAGCTGCACCTACGGCCCCGAAAAATTGTACGCTGACGGTTGTTGCGGCGGCTACGTTAACGATAACGTCATTAATGTAAGAAGACAGGGAGACCACAGGCGAAAGGACGGAGCCTGGAGCCTGCACGCCGTTAATGAGCAAACGGCTGCTCAACAGAAGACCAACCGTCGTGTTTAACTCATAGTTGATGTAATAGGTTCCGGCGTTCGTCAGAGTCAATACATCATTAGTACCGTTGATGGTAACGCCTCCGCTCAGCGTCTGAGGCGGACCGGGGAAGGTAACGTTCGTTCCACCAAGCAACACGGTTATTAGGCCACCCGTTGTATTCGCCACAAAAGCATTCGTAGCGGTGATATTGATACCTGTGGCTCCGGTTACGCCCGTAGCACCAGAAACACCAGTAGCCCCTGTTACTCCGGCACCTGTGGCACCTGTCACCCCAGTAGCTCCCGTACCTCCGGCAGGTCCTACTGGTCCGACTGCACCCGCTGAACCCGCAGGGCCTGTGTCTCCTGTCAAACCTGTCGCTCCCGTTGCTCCTGTCGCGCCCGTGGCCCCTGTCGGTCCGATCGGACCGCCCGCAGGTCCAGTCGGACCGGTCGATCCGGTGGGTCCGGCCAATGTGGGAGCGGCCAGCACATTTTCGAGCTTTGCTTGCAGCAGCAGCTCTTTCTTCACGGTGGTGTCCAGTACACTTTTGACACTTTGGTCCACGGCAAGAACATCAGCAATGGTAGCCGTTCCTCCGGTCAGTCCAGGTATCGTACCGAGTACATATTGAATTTTTTCACCCTCGGCATTGATGATGTGACTAAGTCCCAATTCCTCAAAGGCAATGGATGACAGCAACAGATTAATCGCGTCATCCCGTGTTAGGTTAATCGTAGGTGTTACGTTGGGGATATTAGGAAAAGACATGTGAATCCTCCTTATGTTATAAATCTGGTGTGCTTCATACGTGGTGACTCAACGAAAATGTATGGAAAGCGGAAGTAGAGGGGAAAGCCATACTTTTCCAAATGTAGGCTGCCTTTTGGGGGTGCCCGTTTTTTGTTGCTGTACATAGGCGTCAAAGCCAGCGAGATCGCCTGAATAAATGTTGTAAACGGATTGCAATTGCTCGATTGCTTTGGGTAAATGATTCATTTGCCCCGGTGGTAGCATGGAGGCCGCATGGCCTGATTCCCATTGGATTTTTAATAATCGCAGCCAGCCCAGACTGCTCGCTCTTCTTGCTTGCTGAACCTCCGAAGGAAACTGTGAGTTCTCTGAGGAAGGGGAGGAATTGCCCTGATTTTTGATCCAATGCATCAGATGCTGTCCATGCTCCAAAAGGTGAAGGGCGCGTTCAATTTGATGGTAGAGTCTCTGTGAATTCTGATGCACATCCTTGTACAGGTGGGTGGAAGGGTCGACGGACAGAAGAAATTGGAAGCGGATGATTTGTTCGAATAAGAGGGACATTGCCGTTTCCAGTGCATCTATGGAAGTAGAAATTTCGGACAGGACACTCCTGTATTCCCGGCGGAGCTGAATGTCTTCATGGAATATGGATATAAGGGTGTTCCAATGATTCCCGATTTCCATTTGGAAAAGGAGCGATGTCTCCAATTGCTGGAGTATAGAATGATTCAATTGCAGCCACAAGGGAGAGGAGCTGTTTTCGTTTGTTTTGTCCGACAAAAAGGAAACCATCCGGCTTTGGGATTTGGCTAATGCGGCTAAACCTGTGTTGAGATGGGCTGCGGCTCGCAAAAGCTGGAGGGCGTAAGGTTCATTTGGCAGCTTGCTGCTAAGCCCTTTATTCTTCATTACATTCAGAATCTCCGCGGCATTCCCAATGGTCTGTTTTGCTGCATGAATGGTGACCACCACCCTTTTTCGGACACGACCGCCCGTTGGGACCAGAGTCAGGGCCGTGGTAAGAGCTGCTATCTCCATCAAGTAGTAATACGTCCTCCAGCTTGTGCTGAAGCAGAATCTGGTTGTTCACCACCCCCCGCAATACTCGTTCCACGCTTCGATTCAATTGCAGGATATCTTGCAGACAGACATCCTCATCGTTTACAAAACGTTGTATTTTTTCACCTTCAGCATGAAGTATGTTGGACAGGCCCAATTCCTCCAGAGCAATGGATGCGAGTATCATATGAATAACTTCTTTTCTCGTTAGAGAGATGAGGGGATTGATGTCGGGAATACCAGGCATAGACAAGTGCAATCTCTCCCTTCACTCCGAATTTGCATCATGGCTATGGTCAGCTGCATGGAATGCCACACCTGGTCCCTGTCTTCCTCATCCCTGTTGTAGCTGTGAGAAATACTGTTCATTATATAAAACGCTGGGATGAGTAGGATGGTGCAACTGGGACATACGGTGATGAAACTTTGCTTTATCAATGTCACCCATCCGGTCGTAGCACAGACATAATTGCAAGTGGGGGAGCCAGGTGGAATAGGACGAATTGGTTAAAGCCATCGCATCTTGTGGTGGCTCGATCAGCGTAGCCTGACGGAACCAGTAAATGGCTTGAGCATATTGCTCCGCTTCAATGAACAAATTGCCAAAGGCACAGCAAAACTGGGCGCGTGGTGTATCGAGATTAAGCGTGCGAAGCAGAGCCATGCGTTGCTCCTGTTTTTGACCTTGTCGGCCGTAGCAATCTGCAAGCTTAAAGCAAGCACCAATCCGATCCTCAATCCATCCCTGATTCAGATTTAGATAATGTTCGTACTGCTGTATAGCTTCTACTGTCCGTCCGTTGTCATACAGTTCATTGCCAAAATAGTAGTGATCTCGCTCAGAAAATGCGGTACCCTGCTCCTGGTGCTGGAGATAAATATGTAAATTACGGTCAGTGTAGGCACGTGTCTTTTTATGAGTCACCGCCATATTGCTGTGAAAGGTGCTTCCGGTTACATGCAGGAATTCATGTACAAATCCAATCCATCTGAAATGGCGGTCCCGGCGCACAATCCGGTTTCTTTTGAGCTTATGTAGCGGTTGACCTTGTTCATCTACGGACAGCACATAATCCATCGTAATGCTGTCATAGGAGAGGCTGGCCTGCTTTTTCCAGTCGAGAAATGCCAGTCGGTCTTGTTCTTCCAGAATGTCATCTGCATCCAGCCAAAATTGATAGTCCTGTGTTGCCTGATCAAATGCATAGTTACGGGCTGCGGAAAAATCATCGCACCATTCAAAATCGTATATCCGGGCATTAAACGACGCAGCCACCTCTTGGGTGCGGTCGGTAGAGCCAGTATCGACAATAATGATTTCATCCACCAGATCATGGACTGATTTGAGGCAGGTGTGAAGTGCTTCTTCTTCATTTTTGACAATCATGCATAAGCTGACGGTTACCATGCTCTTTGTCCCTCCCAAAAAACTTGGTGTGATTCCCATTTTATTAGGATAGCTTGCTCATTATGTAGGAATTTAGGTTGAACCATTGATGGGTATGGTGATGATCATAAATGGAGTAGCGCTCTAATAGATTAGAAAATCAAAGTCTGATGCAAGGGGGGAAGGCATGAGCCGGCCGTTCATTTCACTGTGCATGATTGTCAAAAATGAGGCGGAACGGATGGAAGCTTGCTTGCAAAGTGCCAGGGATGTTGTGGATGAGATTATTGTTACGGATACGGGGTCCACGGATGGGACGATAGACATTTGTCGTTCCATGGGGTGTTCTGTTGATTCGTACGAATGGGATGACAGCTTTGCAAATGCACGCAATGCGGGAATAGCCCGCGCGACAGGAGAATGGATTTTATGGCTGGATGCGGATGAAGAACTGGATACCGATGAGAGTGGACAGTTGCATGAGTTTGTAATGGCGATTCATGCAGATACGGCTGCTTTGAAGGTACTCAATGAAATGGATGGTTTTGTATACAGTTGTCCACAAATTCGTTTGTTCCGAAATGACATCGGGTATCAGTTTGTGCGTGATATTCATGAAAGGCTGCAACCTCCAGCGGGAAAACAGGATACCCCGGAAGCCCCACTGCTGCCCGTAACGGTACACCATCATGGATATGCAGAGAAGGTCGTAGAGGAGAAGGAAAAGTCAAAGCGGAATATTCGGCTGTTGGAGCGGGAAAAGGCACAGGCTGAATATGATCCTTGGTGTGATTACCATTTGGCGAGTGAATACAGCCGTTTGCAGCAATGGGAGCGGGCTTTTGAACTGATCAATTTGGCGGTTACCGGTTTTCTGGAACAGGGAAAGCTGCCACCCGCGCTTGTTTACAAGCTAAAATACGATACCTTAATTCGTCACGGAAGCCTGAAGGGCATATGGCCGGGAATTGACAAGGTGCTGCAACTGTACCCGGACTATGTAGATTTGTATTTTTATAAAGCATTGTATTTGTTGGATCAGGGGCTATTGCTGGAGGCTTATTATGAATTCGAAAAATGTACTCGCATGGGTGATAATTCATGGAAATATGTGACTTTACGAGGAGTCGGCAGTAATTATGCATTGTACTATATGTCTATTTGTTTGGAGAAAATGGGGCGGCCTGTGGAAGCACAGGCCACCTTGGAGGCTGCTGGAATACGTCGTTCGTTATCGGATCAGGTGTTGACCACCCAGGCTTGAATAACAGAGTTAGGAGGAAATGTATTCGATGACGATCATTGAACTCGTCCCTCCTGCAAGGGATAAGGTCAACCCGGATACGAGAAATTGTAAATTTCCGGGTACTGTAACCTGAAACAGCAGAGATGCGACGATTTCGCCACCTGCTAGAACAGCCGGGAAAGAGTAGCTTCCCGGGCTGGGAGTAGCTGTTCCGGTGAATGAGGGAGTAATGGTCGACAGCAGGGTCAGGGTCGCTGTGCTGAGCACCAGACTTACTTTGTAAAAACCTGGTTGGGTCAGGCCGAAGGTAGTGTTGTTGACGACGGTGATAAACGTTCCCGTAGAAGCCCCTGCTGTAGCAAAGGTGATAGCGCCGCCTAGCAGGATGGTATTAGGTCCCGTATTGGTACGGCTTAGTGCGCTGGCTAAACCCCCAGAGGCCCCGGTGGGTCCGGTAGGTCCCGTGGCGCCGGTAGGGCCCGTAGCGCCTGCGGCGCCTGTGGCCCCGGTAGGGCCCGTAGCGCCTGCGGCACCCGTGGCGCCGGTAGACCCAGTAGCGCCCGCGGTACCCGTGGCGCCGGTAGGCCCAGTAGCGCCCGCGGAACCTGTGGCGCCAGTAGGCCCGGTAGCGCCCGCGGTACCCGTGGCCCCTGTGGCGCCAGTGGGGCCCGTAGCGCCCGCGTCACCTGTTGCGCCAGTAGTGCCAGTATCACCCGTAGCTCCGGTGTCACCCTTAGCTCCCGTAGTCCCAGTGGTCCCCGTAGCCCCCGTGACTCCCGTAGCTCCAGTTGCACCTGTGGCGCCAGTAGGTCCTGTACTTCCAAATGGAAAACAACAGGTTGCCCCGGTAATGCCTGACGGATTGAGCAGGCACTGGAGCTGAGCCAGCAGGGCGAGTTCGTTTAAAAACGCACAATTCAGAACAGATTGTACACTGTTATTTACCTCCAGCAGCTCAGCAATGCTCCCTGCGGGTGGTGTAAGGCCGGGGAGGGTCCCGACGGCATATTGTATTTTTTCACCCTCAGCATTAATCAGGTGACTTAATGACAGCTCTTGAAAGGCGATGCAGGCAAGCAGTGCATTGATATTGTTTTCATCGATATTTCCAGGTGTAAGTCCATTCATATCACGCTCACTCCCTTATCGCTTCATCGCAATTATCGTATGCGTCAGAGCAAGCAGGAGGAACGGTTATGAGGCTTCCGCCTGATGGGAGGCGTCGACTCATGCGTATATTAATCGGCAGCCCGGTGCATCAGAAGCCCGAAATATTAGCTTTATTTCTTCAAGCTTTGGAGCGGCTGGAAGCACCCGATGTACTGCCAGATTATTTGTTCGTCGATGATAATGACAATCCAGCCTCAAGCCAATGGCTGGCTGATTTTGCGGACCGGCTTCCGGGACGTGTTTTGCCCCCGCTGTCAGGCTTGCAGCAATACGAGAACCGAAGCGATGAGCATACCCATTACTGGCCGCCTTCCCTCGTCTGGAAAGTGGCCGGGTTCAAAAATCGTCTTATTGACTATGCACTTCAACATCATTATGACGCGCTATTTTTGGTGGATTCAGATTTGGTTCTTCATTCCCGCACTTTATGCAGACTGGTCGAAACAGAGAAGGATATTGTATCCGAGATTTTCTGGACACGCTGGCAGCCCGAGGGGGCATTATTGCCTCAGGTATGGGTCAGTGATGAATACAATCTGTTCCATCGTGAGGAAGGGGAAGTGCTATCGGCAGAAGAGCGGGCACATCGCGAGCTGCTTTTCATTCATCAACTGCATGTTCCCGGTTTATATGAGGTGGGCGGTCTGGGGGCTTGTACCTTAATTCGCAGACGGGCACTGGAAGCGGGAATTCATTTTGGCAAAATCCCGAACGTTACCTTTTGGGGAGAGGATCGACATTTTTGCATTCGGGCGGCAGCGTACGGGTTTCCTCTTTTTGTAGATACGCACTATCCAGCCATGCATTTGTACCGGGAAGCGGACTGCATTAAGGCAGAACAACTGTTACTGACCCTGAATGGAATTACGCAGTCAGAAAATTCTCCGTCTAGCACTGCCTCTACACTCCCTGAAATTACCATTCCATCGGATCTCCGCGAGTCTGCTGTCTTTGCAAAGCATGCTGCGGAATCTTTTGTCGTCCCGCCAGCATTCTCCGGTCCACGACATAGTGAGCTTCATGCTCCCTCTGTCTCCAGACCTAAGCTGACACTGAGCATGACGGTATGCAATGAGACAGATCGCAAGCTCGCTGAAGTGCTTCAAAGTCATCGGGAATATATTGATGAAGCGGTCATCATTGATGATGGCAGCCTTGATGATAGCGGTGAATTGTGCCGGGATCTGTTAAAGGGGATTCCACTGCGTTTGATCCGTAATGAGAGAGCCTCCTTTACGAATGAAGTGGAGCTGCGAAAGCAGCAGTGGAGAGAAACACTGGCATCTTCCCCGGAATGGATTTTAAACATGGATGCTGACGAAATGTTTGAATCCCGATTTGCTCAAGCTGTGCATGCTTTGATAGCTGGAACGAAAGCCGATACCATTTGTTTCAGATTATTTGATATGTGGTCTTCTACGCATTACCGTGATGATGATTACTGGCAGGCTCATCGTTATTACCGCCCTTTTTTGACTCGATACCGGGATAACTTCTCTTATAAATGGAAGGAGCAATATTTGCACTGCGGGAGATTTCCCGATAATGTGCTGGAGCTTCCCACTGAAATTAGCGACTATCGTATCCAGCACTGGGGCTGGTACACACCAGCTATTCGCACGGCCAAATACGAGCGTTATCAGCAGTTGGACCCGGATGCCCGTTATGGGTGGAAGGAGCAATACGAGTCCATATTGGACCCGACTCCTCACCTCAGTCTCTGGATAGACCCAGACCAGGATGATGTAAAAAATAAACATGAAGCTGAATCCGGAGACACTGGCGGTGTAAAATCCGATGTGAATACGGGAGCGAACATCCAAGATGCGATTGCCGAGGATACCTATGCTTCTAGGACTGGGAATAAAAATGAAGCAATTCATACCGCTGAATCTGTTCAAGTGGCTAACGTTGCCCATCCCGTTGAACCTGCTCTTGCTCATGAAGCTGTTAACCCTTCAAACCCTGTCAACACGAGTGCTGTTGCTAAGATTGCCGGTGTTCATGCTATTATTGGCTCCCATACTCTTACCAAAGGCGAAATAGAGGACGCACTTTATGGAAAAGGGAAAGGAGAAGAACAGGGCATGGCATGCAAACTGTGCGGCTCGTCCAATACGGCGGTGTTTCATCGGTATGAACATTTTACATTGATAGGATGTGGCTCATGTGGGCTTATTTTTCGCAATGATGTGGATCGTATCCAGCCTGAGAATATGATCGCAGATATCTATAACGTCAAATGGGTCGCCATGCGCGATAGTGCAGCCGCCTCAACCTACGGGGATCATGCTCTTTTCGGGCTTATGCTGCTGGATATGTTCAGTCCTGGTAAAGGTAAATTACTGGAAATTGGATCGGGTACGGGAGAATTTATTCATGCTGCCCTTCAGAGTGGATGGAATGCTGTGGGCATTGAGCCTTCCATCGACTCGCGCGCATATGCCAAATACAAATATGACGTGGATCTACTACCTGGCTTCTGGAATGGCGATACAGAGACAGAAACGGCAACAGATGAAGAAGCGGCGAATGAAGCGCCAGAAACAGAGGGAGATACTACCTTATCACTGGATCACGAATATGAGGCCGTTGTATGCTGGCATGTGCTGGAGCATATTGTAGACCCGGTAGCATTTTTAACAGATTTACGCGAGCAGCTTCAACAGGATGGAACGTTATACATTACAGTACCCAATAAAAACTCGTTTACAAATGAGGCTTATGGTGTCCACTCGCCATTATTTACCGAGGAGGATCATTTGTATCATTATTCAGAGCACACGCTGACACGTTTGCTGGCGGAGTCCGGTCTGCACCCGGTGGCCCTGTTCACCCGTCAGCTCCCTTCCGGTCTGGACACCTTGATAGAGGCGCATCCTTTGTATGGCGAGCTTACGTTCACGGAGCGTATGGGGCTGTTGGCCAAACTTCAAGGCGAGAAACGTGGTCATGAGCTATGCTGCGTGGCAAGGGCGATCTGAACTGGCTGGGGGAATATACGATCTGAATCCATACCGTTTCACCTTTCATTTAAAAGGAGGCTATATCCCATGAATACAGCTGATCCGTACCTCTCCCGCTTTTTCGTACATTCTGATCCCAATACCTCCAGCCTGATCTACAGGCTGCCCCAAAGCTGGTGGAGCCGTCCTTATGAGTATGAGTGGTGTCTGCACTTTATGTCCGGGGAGGATACGGTGCTTGACGCGGCATGTGGTATCCCGCATCCGTTCAAGTTTGAGCTGGCCCGCCGCTGCGCTCAGGCTTATGCCTGCGATCTCGATATGAGGATCGTTTCCGTGGATGCTATATTGGCCGAGGTGCGCCGGGATATCGGAGAGGAGGCTGCCGAGCGTGTTCAGGAGATGTTACCGGCTCGTCTTCACTCCGCGCATGCTAATCTAACCGCCTTGCCTTATGAGAAAGCCAGCTTTGACAAAATTGTATGTATATCAGTGCTGGAGCATCTAACCCCGGATGACTCGCTAGCTGCCCTGCGTGAATTTCACCGGACTTTGCGGGATGACGGAATGCTTCTGCTGACGTTTGATTACCCTACAGTTAATCTGTCCGCGATGGAGCAATGGATAGGTGGGGCGGGGTTTTCGTACTGGAACGATGTTGATCTCAGCCTTCCGCCGGACGCCTTGCACACGGATTTGTGGGGCGGTTTGCATTGTTTCAGGGCTGTTTTGAAAAAATACAAGAGCTAACGGTATGCGCAATGAGGTTTACACGGACCTCTCTTATTGCTTATCATGAGAGGGGTCGAACTGTAAACCTACATAGGAAAGGAATGACTGACAATTACATGAGCAATGCACCTGTGTTGAAGAAACCTGAGGCTATGGTATTTGATATGGATGGTACACTTTTTCAGACGGAGACGCTGCTGCTTCCTGCTTATCACAAGCTGTTTGATACGCTGCGCGCCGAAGGGCTTTTTGAAGGAGAGACGCCACCCGAGGAGCTTATTTTGAACAGTTTGGGGATGCTGCTGGACGAAATCTGGAGAAGAGTGATGCCAGAGGCCAGCGAAGCGGCCCATAGAAGAGCGGACGAGCTATTGCTCCAACTAGAGCTGGAGGGATTAAAGAACGGTAGTCATGCCCTGTATCCACATGTAAAAGAAACCCTCCAAGCCCTCCACGAGCAGGGTGTAAGGCTGTTCGTAGCCAGTAACGGGCTGGAGGATTATGTGAAAGGGATTGCGGCTGCATATGAAATGGTCCCGATCTTTGAAGGATTGTATAGTGCGGGTGAATATAGCACACTTTCCAAAGTGAATTTGCTGGAGATTTTGTTAAGCAAGCACGGGATTTCGAACGTATGGATGGTAGGGGATCGGTCCTCTGATGTGGAGGCAGGCAAAAAAAACGGGCAGACCGTCATTGGCTGCGCCTATGCCGGATTTGGCGTAAACGACGAATTGAAGGGATCCGATGCGATTATTACGGACTTCACGCAATTGCTCACACTGTACAACAACGCAAAGTAATCTTTAGGTATGTTGGGCAGATCTAAAAACAAAGGAAGGCGGCCGCCTTTACGCGGAGCCTTCCTTTGTTTTATTCTCTGTTTTATTCTCTGTTTTATTCTCTGTTTTGCTCTCTGTGTTGTGATCCGTCAGAGGTTTTGGATTAATTTGTGTGTGATAGATCCATAAGGCGTATTCTATGGGCTTGGCGATAGAGCGGCGATAGGTTTCTTTTTCACCAATACGTGCAAATACCTCGCGTGCTGGCTTCGGATTGACCTCCAGTACGTAAATGTGACCATCCTTGTTAATCGCCAAATCGAGCGCAAGCTCGCACAATGCCCCGTAGCTCTCCTCCAGATAAGCTGCGATATCCAACCCGAGCTTTTCCCCTTGCTTGATGATCTTCTCTCTCTGATCTTCATTACGAATCCATTGTGTCAGCAGTTGATTCATCGGTACCGCCTTGCCTCCGCCATGCAGGTTGGAAGTGACACTGCGATGTGCCCCGATCCGTCCTGCACATCCGGTTAACTCCCATATTCCCTGGCCATTTTTTTGAACCAGCATGCGGTAATCGTGAACCCTGCCATTGGGCAGCTGCACAGGAATGCCCTCCTGAACAATGTAATTATCCATGTGCCAGCTACTTAGACGCGGCTCCAGTCGATCCAGACGCACCCGCTGCTGGGGAATAATACGGCGCTTGCGGTCGCGGCCCTCTATCAGATACAGGCCGCCTTGCTTGTTAACAGGCTCAATGCGTAAAATACCGCGTCCTCCTGTACCGTTAATCGGTTTGAGGTAGACCAGTGAATTTTTTTTGAGCATTCGCCTTACACTATGAAATCCTGTGAACGGCTCCGTTTCGGGCAAATGGGATCGAAAGGCGCCCCTTCTTGCAAGCTGCTGATGAATGGCCCATTTGTTACTTAATGGTCTGTTTAAATATACGAGATCTGTATATTGCACCCGAAATTGCTTCAACTGACGATACCGCTCACTGCGCTGTACCCGACAACGGTCGAAAATCATATCCGGGAATTCCCGCCATTTTCGGGTCCATTTACCGCTGTGTGGATCATACATTTGGGCAAGCAGCAGCCTGCGATCCTTGTGGACATCGGCGGGAGTGAATACATACATATCCAGTCCCAGTCTGTTCCCTTCTGTAATCATGCGCTCATATATGGCGCGTTCCTCCAATTGCTTCTTGTTGTTCAAATACAAGGTCATGATGCCTAGGACAGGTTTTGGCACAGCATTCCACCTTCCTCTGCCGTCTGCTCATCTTCGGATAGCTTCCCTCGAAATACAAGGGTGGGCTTTCCGGTGGGCCCAGTCGTCATTTCATGCGCCACAAGTCCCGCGCCAAAGCAGGTTTTGAGACTGGCCATATTGTCGGCGGCCACGCTGCATGTCAGGCGACGCAACTGTTTGAGCTGGGCGGACAGCAGTCTAGCGCCCAATCTGCGGCCCCGGTAAAGCGGACGAACGACCACGATACACGCTTCCTCACCGTAATTCAGAGCGAGGCAAAATCCCGCAATCCGCAGCCCTTGCTCCGTGCGCAGATAAGCGCACAGGAGAGAGGAGCCGGGGGAACTCAATTGCTCGGGCGTTAAAACGGCCAGCTGCCGCAAGGCATTGCGGTTAATGCGCATGCCCCCCGAGCTGCGGGCCAAAAACAGAAGTTGCCGTCGTCTCAGCAGCCAGCTCCGGGCAGGCAAATGTTGAACATCACTAATTTGCGGCATGATTCCACTTCCTTGACTCATAATCTCATTCGTCCGGCCAAATAGGAGCTGTACTGGAATATGCGTCTCAGCGACTTTTGACGGATTTCCGGCTCGTCGAATTTCATCGGTTTGGCATTGGCTTCAAAAAACCATAGGATTCCGTTCGTATCTACGCCCAAATCCATGGACATTTCGCCGTGGGAAAGGCTGGAGCCTCGTTCAATTTGGCGTGCGATCTGAACGGCGGTGCTTTTGATCTTGTTCAGCATCTCCGTGCTGTTTTCAGGGCCAAACAATGCGGAGAGCAGCTTGAATGGGTCCTCGATACTTCCGCCGCGCGGGACATGTGTCGTAATACTTCCCTTACCTGCCAGTCTGGCCCCGACTCCCGTAACACTCCAGAAGCCACGGGCGTTTTTTTGCACCAGGAGCCGCAGGTCGAAGGGTTTTTTCTGATAGGTAGCCAGCTCGATGCCCTGCTGAATGATATATGGGGAAGCGCCTGCTTCCCGGCGAATACGTCTCCACAGTCGGGATAGCGATACAGATCGGTAGGTTACGCTTTTTTTATCATGCTGAATCGTCAGCCTGTAGGCCATCAGATGGTTCGGCCGATACTTAAGAATCATAATCCCTTTTCCAGCCTTGCCGTTCTCCGGCTTGAGATACAGGTATGGATACACGGATAGCATTTTTCCCAGGGAGGACAGGTTGCTTAACCGCTTGGTAGCCGGGACGAGTTTCCGGGTAGTTTCCGAGGTGCGGAGCCATTTGAACAGCTCCCATTTGTTAAAGAAGCCCGGATTGTACAGCTCAATGCCAGAGGCATGTGAAATTTCATCCAGTTTTGTGCGCACAGAGGCTTTCAGTTCATAGGTGCGGTTAGGAATGCGATTATAGATGACCTGTGGTTGTGGAAAATCCCGTACCTCCCACGTCTCTGAGTCTTTATTGAAAATATAGCCCTTGACCGTTTCGGATGCCAGCTTCAGGTCCCTGACAGTAACGATGTACACCTGATAGCCCATCTTCGTTCCCGTTTCAAAAATATCCCTGAAATTACGCTGATTACCCTTGAAAAATTGTCCTTCATCGTGCACGGTCAGTACAGCAACGACTGGTTTATGCTCCGCCCGGGTATTCATAGTTCCTCTTTTCTGCGGAATTTACTGAGGTAAAGACAGTGGTCCAAAATATGCTCCACGGATGCTTTACCCTCCGCACGCAACGATGGATGTTGAAAAATAGATCGCCCGGGCTTGGAGTTGGCTTCGAACATCCATACCTTTTCCTGCTGGTCAATACCCAGATCAAATCCAATTTCACCCAGCAGATGATGGTGATGGTGCTCGATAGCTTCTGCGAGCGTAACCGCTGCGTTCTTGGCACGCTGAAGCACCTCGCCCGCCCGGTCTCCGAATACCCGGTTCAGCGCCTGCTCGGGTGTCATGAGGGAGCCGCCGTTTTTAATATGGGTCGTGACACTGCCGCGTCCGGATTTTTTGGCTCCAATTCCGACGACAACCCACTGGTTATTGCCATTCTTATGCATATGAAACCGGAAATCAATCGGGCAATTGTCAATCTCAATCAGTTGGATACCCTGCTGAATGACATAGCCTTTCAACGACTGGCCCCGATTGGATTGAAGCATACGAAGCATGGAGTTAAAAGAGGTGAATCGCAGCAAGACATTGCTGTTTTTCTTTCGGTACCTAACATAATAGCCCTGCTTGGGAACATGAGAGAGACGGTAGATTCCTTTGCCAAGACTGCCTCCGCTTGGCTTGTAATAAGCAAATTGATGACGCTCCAGCATACCTCGGATACGTTCAGAGCTGGGATTCGTATACGATTCGGGGACATAACGGTTAACCTCCGGATTGTTTTCCAGCAGATGATAGATATCCGATTTGTTGAAGAAGCTCCAGTTGAAGAAGGGAATCCGTTTGCGGGAAAAGCGTTCGCGCAGCTGATTGATCGCCGGGGAAAAATCAGAGCGGCGGCTCGGCAGCCGATTGTAAATCACGTCCGGTAAAGGAACGACTTTGCGTGAAAATACCCCGCTTGATGACAGGAAATAGCCGTTAATCGTATCGTTTTGCCAGTTGATATCCCGAGGAGTGAAGGCAAAAATATAAGATTTATTGCTGCCTTCCTTCAGCAGTTGCTTAATGAAGCCCGTGCGTGAGCCAAAAGGGCGGGTGGTGGAGGTGGTGCCGTCAGACAGCACACCAATCAACGGCCCGAGCTGTATATCTCCGTCCAGATTCCGCAAATAGATGGACCCGCTTTTAGGAACACGGATGGCATTACGCAAGCCTGAGGTCAGGTACAGATGGCGCCCCGCCTTTTGGATCGGTTTCACTGTGGCGGGAATTTGATCCTTACCGAGCCGCAGACGAATGGACTTGGTTCCGGATAATTTAAGACTTTTCAACAAGGCAGTGGATAAATACGCCACCTTGTCGGGCTGCTGTGAGAAATGCACATTGCAATGCGTTAAACTCATCTGTTTATCCTCCTATACCATATGTTCAAGGGAGGCGCCCGCGCCCTTCGACCCCGTCGTTTTCGAATGAGTCATTAAATACCGGGCATATTCGAGCGGGCGGTTGACCGAATGGTAGGCGCACTCTGGCTGACGGGTCTGAAAGAAGGAGGCCCGACCCGGCCGGGAATTAACCTCTAATAGCCAAATGTTCCCACTCCGGTCAATACCATAATCAATTCCCAGCTCGCCAAGGCGGCCATATCGTTCCTCCAGCGCCCCGGTAATGGTTAGGGACAGCGCCATCATCTGCCCGATGATGAGACGCGTGCTGTCCGCGCCATATTGTTCGCGAAGGTAGGGCTCTGACGGGTGAGCCTTGCCCCCTCCGTGCAGATTGGAAGTCAGGGTTCCTTTTCTGCCTTCTCTCACGGCAAATCCCGTCAGGCACCAGCATCCATTGCCGTCCTTTTGCATGAGCGCGCGGACATCAAAGGGATGACCGCTTTGACTCGTTAATTTCAAATAAGGCTGCACAATATAGGAGCGTCTGCGTACAATCCCGTCGACCCATGACAATCCGTCATCCAGCTCGGAGAACAAGCGCCGGAACGGACGATTTCGGGAATCTCTGCCCTGCACGAGCAGTCCGGTGTCTCCATCCGAAAGCCGGAGATACAGCGTACACTTGCCATGCGTTCCAGCCTGGGGCTTCATAAATAGCGCTGAATGCCGATGTAGCCATTTCATAAGCTGAGCCGTGCCCTGGTAAGGCGCCGTAGGCGGAACAAAGGGACGCACTTCATCTATCGTGTGCAGTGCACGGTACACTTGCCATTTGCCAGGCAGGTTACGCGACCAGTAGATGAGCTTGCGTGATTCCTGCTCTGCCATGTGCTTCAGTGCATGCCCTGCGCTCTGACTGCTGTGAGCATGGAAACAGCGGTTATACACAATATCTGGCAGGGGGAAGTGGTCAGATGTCCATACTCCGTCGCGATAGGCATAACCTTGTATGGAGCGATCTTCGGGCGAAATTCCTTCGGCGGTAAACGCTACTACGTTGAGACCGGAGCGCTTGCCCAACAGACTTAGCCTGCGGCAAAACTCCGCTTCGGTAATCGGGGGAATCGCCGCCTGATTCCGGCTGACGAGCACGCCCAGCGTGTCTGAAATGACAAGAGACACCGATAACAGCCTCCTTTGGGAGCCGGACTCTGTAAGAGACGAATTCATTTGAAACCGGCTGAATAGCAGCAATATTCAATCATTTTCTTTACGGAAGGACGGGTTTTCTGATCATTTAATGGCGTATTGTCATTTTTCGACGGCTTGGAGTTGACCTCCAGCAGCCAGATATGCCCCGTGCTGTCAATCGCCAGATCAATGCCAAACTCCGCAAAATGGGCAGGAATGGCCTTCTCCACGCCGTTTGCAATTTCGAGCGCGGCTGTCTTCAGATGGGTTTGGCCGTTTGACTTGGTTAAGGCAGGCAGCGTGGTCTTGGCCAAGGCCTCCTTGACCGTGCTCAGCGTGCCACCTCGCGCCAGATTGGACACAAAATGACTGCCCCCGGCAATTCGGGCGACGATGGAGGTCACGGTCCATGCGCCAGAGGCGTTTTTCTGCACAAGCGCACGAAAGTCAACCGGACGCTTGCCGTGATCAATCAAAGTCAGGCCCTGCTGGAGCTGGAAGCGCGTCGTTTTCATTTTTCCTGCCATGCCTTTGTACAGCTTTTCGATGTTCGCATACGTTTGCTTTCGTGGTGCGCCGGCGGTAGTGGACAGCACGGAAAAGGCGCCATCGGCTTGCTTGGTAATGCGCATAATGCCTTTGCCCAGACTTCCCCGCACAGGCTTGAGAAAAACAGTGGGGTACTGGTTGCACATTTTTTTGAAGACCGCAAAGGTTTGCAACAAATGAGACTCGGGTAAATACTTGCGCAGGGATGAGTTGGATTTAAGCGCATCGAACACTTCATTTTTATCCAGAAACTTTTCATTGAAAATGGCCGTGCCGTACTGTGATTTTACTTCTTTCATAAAATGCTGTACGCTAGTTCTGTTCTCAAGTTTACGAGAGGTAAGCCGGTTATTGACGACATCCCCGGCGGGCATGACCGTCTTTTTCCAGCCTCCGTCATAGACCCATCCCTGAACGCGTCCGGGCTGGCTTCCGATATGCTCCGGGGTGAAAAAATACACATATGCTCCTTGTCTGCGGCATTCCCCGATCAGTTCACGGCAGAACAGGGTGATCGACCCGAAAGGCTTGTCGGGCTGTTCGGGATAGTCCCGACTGACCAGCACGCTAATAAGTGGGCCCACTCGAAGTGTCCGGCGTCCTCGGCTGTAGGTTACTCGCAGCTCACAATTGGCATGAATTCCCATTTTGCGGGCCAGCACGCTTCCCACACGCAGGCCCCTGTAACGGGGTACCGATATAACGGTAACCTGCTGGCGGAACGAACCGAAGGCGAGCTGTACAGGGTGGCCTTCGGATATTTTCCATTTGCGAAGCAAGGACTCGCCAACCATGAGTACGTCATCCTGCAAGATGCCCGATCCGATGATTTGAATCGTTGTTTTTTTGATGGACATCGTGGATCTCCTTCCAGGCAGCAACTTGATGTCTTAAAAGTAACGGGAAACGTGAAGGGGCTGTAATAGCACTGATTCATCATATGAGGACATATATCCCTTGGTGATTGACGGACAATGTGAAATGTTTGCACGATGATTTGAATTGGAGGAAATAACGAATATGAATATCTATGACAAAGCCCATGATCTGGCAAAAGCGTTAAAGGAAAGCAAAGAGGTAGAGGAAATTACGTCAGCGATGAAGCTAATTGAAACCGACCCGGAAGCCAAGAAAATGCTCGATGATTTCCGTGAGCGCCAAATGGAAGTACAGCAGCGGATGATGAGCGGTGATATGCCGGCACAAGAAGAGATGGAAAAAATGGAAAAGCTGTTCGAGGTGCTTAGCCTGAACCTGAATATCCGCCGTCTGTTCGACGCTGAACGCCGCCTGAGTGTGATTATTGAGGATGTCAACAAAATTATCGCAGACAGCCTTCAGCATTTGTACGGTTCGTCTCTGTAAGTTTGTCTCATATTCCTTCCTGCCCTCTCATAGACTAGATACATAGAGTCACAGGGAGAGGAAGGGATAACATTGGGTACTTTTAAAAAATGGAAACACGGCTTGTACACACTGATTGCGCTGGCTATGGTGCTTACCGCGTTGCCGCGCATTTCGCTTACGGGCGGATTGAACTGGGTCAACGGCTTCGGTATCGTATGGGTATTGTTTGCACTGCTTGTCATCGGAGCGAATCTTCACTTTTTGCTTGGTGTGGATGAGGAAAAAAGGAAAACGCTGGAGCGTGTGCGGCGGGCCAAAATGAAGCAGTGGCAGATGAAATGGGAAAAAGAAGCTGATAAAGGCAGCACGCTATAAAAAGTTTCCTCCCGGCTTGTCATGAGCATGCTCTGATGCTGCCGATCCGTGATAGTTAAGAAGCGGTCTCTGTAACAAGGAGATCGCTTTTTTGCTATTTCCGGCTCTGATATGTCGTGATTAACGAAGGTCTAAAAAGATGGGATTTTGTGCTATAATAGATACAGAATGATACAGATTGAACGTTGGGGGTGTAACAGAGTTGGATGGGCTAGATGAAGCAGTTACGAAGCATGAGCAGCTATTGCGTCATATCGAGCAGTTGAAAATAGGCTCCAAAATTTCTGTGCGCAGGTTGGCTAAAGAAATGAGTGTCAGCGAAGGAACGGCCTACCGAGCCGTGAAGGAAGCGGAGAACCTGGGAATTGTCATTACCAAGGAACGGATCGGGACGGTGCGGGTAGAAAAGCGCCCACGGGGGTTGTCCGAGCAGCT
This sequence comes from Paenibacillus sp. FSL R10-2782, assembly GCF_038592985.1. Taxonomy (NCBI): domain Bacteria; kingdom Bacillati; phylum Bacillota; class Bacilli; order Caryophanales; family Paenibacillaceae; genus Paenibacillus; species Paenibacillus sp. FSL R10-2782. The sequence goes on from NZ_CP151951.1 coordinate 1,803,267, forward strand.
GACCTTTGCCGATGTCGTGAATATTGTGGAGGGACATGTGCTGGGAGGAAGCGAGGGGCTGGAAAAGCCCTTGCACAAATATGTCATTGGAGCGATGCGTGAAGAGGCTATGGCCCGATACATTGATGCAGGCAGCTTGCTGATCGTTGGTAACCGTGAGGATGCACATTCCCTTGCGCTAGAGCAGGGAGCAGGCGTGCTGATTACAGGCGGCTTCGGTACGAGCCGGGAGGTTAAGCAACTGGCGGACCAGATCAGTTTGCCGATCATTTCTTCGCGTCACGATACCTTTACGGTGGCCTCTATGATTAATAGAGCGATTTTCGACCGCTTGATCAAAAAGAAGATTATGCTGATTGAAGACATCGCGGCAGGTAAACCGAAGACGCAGACCTTGAAAATCAACAGTACCCTTACCGAATTTGAAGAGCTTTCGGTGACGACTGGAAATCACCATTTTGCGGTGGTGGATGAATGGAACCGCCTGATCGGTATCGTCAGCCGCAAGGATGTGGAGGGACTGCAGCCCGAGCATACGATGGACAAATGCCTGATCCGCAATCCCGTAACAGTGACCTACCAGACCTCGCTCGCTTCGGCTGCGCAGATGATGGCGTGGGAAGGTGTGGATTATTTACCGGTCGTTGACCGCAACCGCAAGCTGCTGGGTTCCGTTACCCGGCGGGAGGTACTGGACGCACTGCGCAACGCCCAAAAGCAGCCACAGCTTGGCGAGACGTTCGACCAGCTCATTTGGAACGGATTTGCAGAGGAGCGTGATGAGGACGGATCATTATTTTTTCGGGGCTTCGTCATTCCTCAGATGGCGACCAATCTGGGTACCATTTCAGAAGGCGTGCTGGTCAATGTGATGACACAAGCGGGCTACCGGGTGGCCAGAGACATGAGCGGAAAGGATTATGTGCTGGACAATCTAACGACCTATTTTATCCGACCCGTACAGATTGAGGATGCCATAGTCCTTCGTCCATTGATGCTGGAAACGAGCCGCCGCACCTGCAAGCTGGAAATTACAATTTCACGCGAAAATCAATTGGTATGCAAAGCGGTGATGACGCTCCACTCCATTGAACACGGTTAATTTCCATATGTGTGTAGTAAGTGGAGTCGGAGTAGAGCGCTCAATGACTTTCTGGAAGTCTTTCTTTTGCCTCCAGCCAAATTTGCAGGACACCTTCCATTACAAGCATCGTTTTGACCTGGATCGTATACTCCTTGTCACGAACGGTGTATTTTTTTTGGTGAAGCAGCATGCGTACCAGCTTGCTGTCGGAATCAATCTCGAACATGTCCCGGCCTCGCAGTACCTCCAAATCCCGGCTGACGCGGCGAAGAAGCTCCTTCAGATTAATAGAGTCAATTTTTTCGGCCGAGGTTTCTTCTGCGATTAATTTGATTTCTTTCACAACAGTCTGGCGTTTGCTGTATTTGCGCAGTGTTCTATTGTCCTCCTGCGCTTGCTGGAGCTGGAATTGCAGGTCCTGATTGTTCGTCCACAGCTCGTTGAAGCTGGCGTGCCAGATGGCATTGTAGACCATTGCTCCGGTAATCATGCCCAGCACGAAGACGGAGGATAATTGCATAAAAGGGCGCAGGCGCTCAAAGGGGGGGACTCTCATGGTCGTTTCACCTCACGGCCGTCCGTTGCCGCACACCCACTTGACCAGCTCTGCACCCATATGAGCGCCTAAAAAGGCGAAAATCAAATACAATATCTGCTTAATGGCAGGCGACAAATTACCATCCAGCATATTGCTTTCAATGACCCTGATCGGGTCCATCGTTCCCCCCACAGCGGCGGCAAGCGCCCATATTTTAATTCTCCCGGCAACCTCCAGCATCGTCTGGGTAGGCGGCTGAAGCGATACCACAGCTCCCATTCCGCCGAGCATGGCTCCCCCGAGCACGATGCCGAAGGCAATGAAGAAGTCGAGAATCGCTTTGGATATAAAAGTGCTCATGCTCTTTTCCTCCTTTAAGGTGTACGAATCAGGACCGCGCTTGTCCGCCCGGGTCTGTACTTTTATTGTATGGGCGCTACCAACGCGGATATGATAAAATAGTTTGAAGAAAAACAAGCGGTGAAAGGAAGAGAAGCGCATGAGTTCATTTGTGCATTTGCATGTTCACAGCGAGTACAGCCTGCTGGACGGCGCGGCTCGTACCGCGGAGTTGGTCAAACAGGCATCAGCTTACGGAATGAAGGCACTTGCCCTTACGGATCACGGGGTGATGTATGGTGCCATTCCTTTTTACAGAGCGTGTGTGGAGAACGGCATTAAGCCGATTATCGGGTGTGAGGCCTATATGACGGCAGGCTCGCGCAAGGAGCGCGGCAGCCGGAAGGATCAGCCCATATATCATTTAATTTTGCTCGCCAAAAATAAAACAGGCTATCAAAATCTGATGAAGCTGTGCTCTATCGGCCATTTGGAGGGCTTTCACTACAAGCCGCGCATCGACATGGAAGCGCTGGCTGCTCATCATGAAGGCATCATATGCTTGAGCGCATGTTTAGGCGGTGAAGTGCCGCAGCATTTGCTGCATGGCCGGGAAGCCGAAGCACGACGGGCAGCGGAACGCTATCGCAACATTTTTGGTGATGATTTTTATCTGGAGCTTCAGGATCACGGTCTATCGGAGCAAAAGCGCGTAAATCCTCTTCTGATCGCTTTGGCGAAGGAGTTGGATATTCCGCTGGTAGCCACCAATGACGTGCATTATCTGACCGAGCCGGATGCAGATGTACAAGACGTTCTGATCTGTATTGGGACAGGCAAGACGGTCGACGACGAGGAACGCTTGCGCATACCGACACGTCAGTTGTTCCTGAAAAGCCAGGAGGACATGGCTCGCTTGTTCCCGCATGTGGCGGAAGCGATCGATAATACGGTGCGTATTGCTGAAAAGTGTGAACTGGAGCTGGAATTTGGGCAATCTATTTTGCCAGAATATCGTCCGCTACCGGAAGGCATGACTCCTTCGACCTATCTGCGCAGTTTGTGTGTGCAAGGGCTGGAGCGTCGTTATGGGAGTGGTCTGTCGTGGGGACAACCGGAGCAACGGGAAAGGCTGGAACAGCGGCTCAGTTATGAGCTCAACACGATTGACAGCATGGGATTCAGTGATTATTTTCTGATCGTGTGGGATTTTATCGCTTTCGCTCATAAGCATCATATTGCTACCGGCCCGGGACGGGGTTCCTCGGCGGGCAGTCTGGTCGCTTATGTACTTAATATCACGAATGTTGATCCGATGAAATATAACCTGCTGTTTGAACGGTTTCTGAATCCTGAACGGATCAGCATGCCGGATATAGATATTGATTTCAGCGATGAACGACGGGATGAGGTTATTGACTATGTGGTGCAGAAGTACGGCAACGAGCATGTAGCGCAAATTATTACCTTCGGAACGCTGGCGGCAAGAGCCGCAGTGCGTGACGTTGGGCGTGCGTTGAACGTGCCGTATGGCGAGGTGGACAAGGCGGCCAAGCTGATTCCTGCGCAGCTCGGGATTAATATCCGTCATGCGCTTGAGATCACCCCGGAGCTGAAGACGCTGTATGAAACCAAGCCCAAGACGCGTGAGCTGCTGGATATGGCGATTAAAGTAGAGGGCATGCCACGTCATGCTTCGACCCATGCGGCGGGTGTCGTCATTTCGCGGACTCCGCTGACTGATGCAGTTCCGCTTCAAGAGGGGAGTGAAGGGGTTCCCCTGACACAATACTCGATGGAAAATCTGGAGCGGATCGGTTTGCTGAAAATGGATTTTCTTGGGCTGCGCACCCTTTCTATTATTGAACGCTGTATGCGTTGGATTACCGAAGAACATGGGGAGACACCTGATTTTAGCCGCATTCCCGACAATGACTCACTTACCTATGACATGCTGGGCAAAGGCGACACAGGCGGTGTATTCCAGTTGGAGTCGGCAGGGGTACGCCGGGTGCTCAAGGATCTAAAGCCAAGTGTGTTCGAGGATATTATTTCTGTATTGGCCTTGTATCGTCCAGGTCCAATGGGCTTCATTCCTAACTTTATTCAGGCCAAGCACGGGGAGATTGAGGTTCATTATCCGCATCCTGATCTGGAACCCATCCTGAAGGATACGTACGGCATTATCGTGTATCAGGAGCAAATTATGCAGATTGCTTCGCGCATGGCGGGCTTTTCCTTGGGAGAAGCGGATTTGCTCCGCCGCGCTGTGTCCAAGAAAAAACGCGAAGTGCTGGACCTTGAGCGTGGCCATTTTGTGGAGGGCAGTGTCAAGCAGGGCTACACGGAAGAGGAAGCCGGAAGGGTCTACGATATGATTGTCCGTTTTGCAGACTATGGATTTCCGCGTGCACATGCGGCTGCTTATGGTGTGCTGGCGTTCCAGACGGCGTATCTTAAAGCCCATTATCCGGTGCAGTTTATGGCTTCCATGCTGACAGCAGTGATGGGTAGCCACCGCAAAGTGGCAGAATATGTCGTCGAATGCCGTCGTATGGATATGGCGGTTCTGCCGCCTGATGTGAATGAAAGCGGGGTGCTGTTTACCCCGTTGCAGCAGGGTAATATCCGCTTTGGGCTGGCCGCGATTAAAAATGTCGGCACGCAGGCGATGGAAAGTATTCTCGCCGTTCGCAAGGAGCGTCCTTTCGACAGCCTGCTCGACTTTTGTCGTCGCGTGGATTTGAGGGTATGCAATAAGCGAGTGATCGAATCGCTCATTCAGGCAGGGGCGTTTGACTCGTTGCCGGGTCATCGGGCACAACTGCTTGCCATGCTGGATGAAACGGTGGATGCGGCGGTCAAATGGCGCAAGGAACGTGACGATTTGCAAATTGATATGTTCGGTTTTGTGGAAATGCCCAATTGGGATATCGAATATCCCGAAGTTCCGAAATTCAGTGCGGGTCAGCAGTTAGAGCTGGAACGTGAGCTGTTGGGACTGTATCTGTCCGGGCATCCGCTGGATGATTTTGAGACGTTGCTGGAAAGCACCGATGCGGAGCGTCTGATGGAATTGGGCGATGTGCCGGATGAAGCGGTTGTTGTGACCGCAGGTATGGTTGTGTCGCTCAAGACGATTACGACCAAGCAGGGGAAGGCTATGGCCTTTATCGAGCTGGAGGATCAGATTGAGCGCTGCGAGGTTGTGTTATTTCCCGAAGTGTGGAAGCGAAGCCACCAGTGGATTGAAAAGGGAGCACTGCTTGCGTTTCGTGCCAAAATGCAGCACCAGGACGAGCATTTCAAGCTCCTTGCGGACGAGGCCGCCCCGCTGGCGGAGGATTCGCTGGCGCGGCTTCTCCAGCGCCGACGTGCCGGAGCGCGTTCGTCCGCCGCGGCCGGAAAGCCCGCGTCAGCGACTGGCTCTGCCGCTGGCGGCGGACGAACGCCGCGCGTGCCGTCGAGTCCGTCGGCAGCCGAGTCGTCTGCGCAGCCGACTACGGCGCCAGCGGTCCCGCCCGCTGCGGCGGCTCGCCCGGGCACGGGCACTTCGCCGCACGTCTCGGAAGCGGCTCCCGGCGAACAAGCCTCGGCTCCGCGTGGTTGGGAGCCGACGGCCCGTCAGCGGGTGTTTGTCAAAATCACCCGCCAGGCCGAGGAGGACGCCAGCTTGCTGGTCAGCCTCAAGGCGCTGCTACAGGAGCATCCCGGTGCGTTGCCTACCGTACTCTTTTATGAGAGCAGCCAGCGTTTGCTGGCGTTGAGTGATGCTTACAGCATCAAGCCTTCGCCTCAGCTTTTCGACCGGATGGAGTCCATGCTGGGTGCAGGCACGGTGAAAGTTAAATAATGAACATTTTCCTCCCCTCCCGCATACACTTGGAACACTGGCGGAACAGGAGCATCAGCACTTATCCAACACTATAAGGTTCCGCAAGCTGGAAGACAGAACTGTATGGTGAAGGCGGGAGGGAAATCATGTCCTATGAATACGCGGAAACCCTGTTAATTCGCAGAGGGATTAGTATCGAGTCCATAGCGGACATTGTTTTTCAGCTTCAGCTAAAATATTACCCTCATTTGACCATTGAAGAATGTGTGGACAGCGTAAAGGCAGTTTTGCAGAAGCGGGAAGTGCAGTATACGCTGTTCACGGGTATTGCGCTTGATGAGCTGGCCGAAAAAAAACTTCTTCCCCAGCCGCTGCAAGCCATTATGGAGGCAGATGAACCCCTGTACGGAGTGGACGAGACACTGGCCCTCGGGATTACGAGCGTGTATGGTATGATTGGCTTGACCAGTTTTGGTTATCTGGATAAAGAAAAGACGGGAATCATTGAACAGCTAAACCGTAAAGGCAGCGGTATTCATGTATTTCTGGACGATCTGGTCGCCGGATTGGCAGCTGCCGCTTCTTCGCGCATTGCTCATCGCAGTCCTCATGCCAAGCAATACCCCGTGTCATTGGAAACTTGATTCACCTGCACGACAGAGTCAATGATTTTCTGGGCCCTCTGACCGATCTTGACCGAGCAGAAGGGCTTTTGTTGCGGGAAAAAAGTAAGGTATGTTATCATGAGTCTATTATATGGGCTCAAAACTTGAGGCTTAGGGGGTAGAAACAAGGCATGTGGACGGTGATCTATATTGCACCGACGGCCAGACTGGCTGACATGATTAAGCTCAAACTGTCGGAAGAAGGTTTTATGGTGCAGGCCCGGGCCATCAGCGCGTCCAAGCAGCAGTTTGAGATACTTGTGCCTTCGGGTGAAGTCGAAGAAATACAGGAAGTGCTTAATTCGATTTTGCGCCCTTGAGTCCGGAACGGCGGAAGTGATACAGCAGCATGAGTGGAACGAAGGATGCACGATTGGCGGTAATGTTTTGCAAAACAGGCGTTGACGTGTGTATAAACATAATGCTAAGAGATGCCGCACAGACGGCAGAGGACCTTGTATCGGTTACGGCTGACAAATAAACGGCTGGAGAGGTGTAGTTGTGTTTAAAGATTTATTCCAAAAGAAGCGTAAATACGCGACCATCCCTTCGGAACGGGCGCTGAGCGGCGATCAAGCGGACATGCCGGATCGTCCCAAACGGGAAATTCCCGAAGGTCTTATGACCAAATGTGGCAAATGCGGAAGCATTCAATACAGTAAAGAGTTGGAAAAAAATCTGAAGGTGTGCCCGGTTTGTGGATACCATATGCGTCTTAATGCTATGGATCGTATTCGCATGGTGCTCGATGAAGATACATTTACGGAATATGATGCCGATATGATTTCGGTTGATCCGCTAGGTTTTCCAGGTTATGCAAGCAAGCTGGAGCAGCAGACGCTGAAATCCGGTTTGCGAGAGGCTGTCATTACGGGCGATGGGCTCATTCATGGGCTTCCGGCTGTTGTTGCAGTGATGAGCTTTGACTTTTTTACCGGCAGCATGGGGTCGGTCGTCGGGGAGAAAATTACCCGCGCCATTGAGCAGGCGATAGACAAGCGTCTTCCACTTATTATTTTCTCCACATCTGGTGGGGCGCGTATGCAGGAAAGTATTTTGAGCCTGATGCAGATGGCCAAAACCAGTGCAGCACTCGCTCGTATGGACGAGCAGGGATTGCTCTATATTTCCGTTATCACCGATCCGACTACAGGTGGAGTATCCGCTAGCTTTGCTACGCTTGGAGATATTAACATCGCGGAACCGGGAGCAGTGTTCGGTTTTGCCGGACGTATCGTGATCGAACAGACGATCCGACAGAAGCTACCGGACGATTTTCAAACCTCCGAATTTAATTTGCAGCACGGACAATTGGATATGGTTGTACATCGCAAGGAACTGCGCGATACACTTGGCCAACTGCTCGATTTGCACAGCACGAAAGAGGTGGAATAGATGGCTGGCGAATTGCCTTATGAAAAGCCCCTGGTCGAGATGCGACAGAAGATCGAAGAACTCAAGCAATTCGGACAGGATAAGCAAATTGATTTTACCGATGAAATTAACCGTCTGGAGGAACGCTATCTCCAGATGGAGGAAGAAATATATACAAACATTTCAGCACCGCAAAAAATGCACGTGGCTCGTCATCATCAGCGACCGACGTCGCTTGATTTGATTGGGCAGGTGTTTACGGACTTTATTGAACTGCACGGCGACCGCCTGTATGGCGACGATCTTGCGGTCGTGGGTGGAATTGCCAAGTTGAATGGTATTCCGGTAACCGTCATTGGGCAGCAACGCGGCAAGGATACGAAGGATAACATCGCGCGGTTTTTCGGGAGCGCGCACCCGGAGGGATTCCGTAAAGGCTTGCGTCTAATGCAGCAGGCTGACAAATTCAATCGCCCAATCATTACATTTATTGATACGAAGGGCGCTTATCCGGGTAATACAGCAGAGGAGAGAGGTCAATCGGAAGCGATTGCCCGCAATTTGCGGGAGATGGCAAAGCTTTCGGTGCCTGTTATTTGTGTGATCATCGGCGAGGGAGGAAGCGGCGGTGCGCTTGCGTTTGCCGTCGGCAACCGTGTGCTGATGCTGGAGCATGCCATCTACTCGGCCATTTCCCCTAACGGAGCGGCCTCGATTCTGTGGAAGGATGCCTCCAAGGCGGATCAGGCTGCCGAGGCCATGAAGATTACGGCGAATGACCTCCTTCGGATGAAGATCATTGAGGATATCGTGCCAGAGCCGAAGGGGGGCGCGCATCGTAACTATGAAGTAACCGCTGCCGCTATCAAGGAGTCTCTGGAACGCCATTTGGCTGACCTTTTGAATATGAGTTGCGACGAATTGAGGGAAGATCGGTATCAAAAGTTTCGAAAAATAGGCCAATATACCTTTTTGAAAACTCGGCAATAGATCCCATGTTGTAATAAGCTGGAAACGGGTAACAATAAATATGACGAACTTCCTATACAAATAGGAAAAAGTGTAGTAGATTTAATTGTTGGAAAAAGTTATAAAGTAGCACCTTTGAAAACGGAGGAAAACCCAAATGCGCAAAACTAAGATTGTATGTACCATCGGTCCTTCCAGTGAGTCATTGGAAAATGTGAAGAAATTGATTTTGGCTGGTATGAACGTAGCCCGCCTGAATTTCTCTCACGGTGATTTCGAGGAGCATGGCAACCGGATCAAAAATATCCGCCAAGCTTGTAAGGAGCTTAACAAAAACGTTGCTATTTTGCTCGATACGAAGGGGCCGGAAATTCGGACAGGAAAGCTCGAAGTTGAACCTATTGAGCTTGTTCAGGACGAGTATATTACACTGACAACGGAAGAAATCCTGGGTAACAAAGATCGTATTTCAATTACGTATCAGGATCTTCCTTCGGACGTGGAGCCCGGCTCCACCATTCTGATCGACGACGGTCTGATCGGACTCACCGTTATTGAGGTATCAGGCAGTGAAATCAAATGCCGCATCGTCAATGGCGGAACGATCAAGAGCAAGAAAGGCGTTAATGTTCCCGGCGTGAACATTTCCTTGCCAGGTATTACAGAAAAGGATGCTAACGACATCACTTTCGGTATTGAGCAGGACGTTGATTTCATCGCAGCTTCTTTTGTTCGTAAAGCGAGTGACGTACTGGAAATTCGTGAATTGCTGGCGAAGCATAATGCAAGTCACATTCAAATTATTTCCAAAATCGAAAATCAGCAAGGTGTCGACAATTTGGACGAAATTTTGGAAGCTTCCGATGGCCTGATGGTTGCCCGTGGTGACCTCGGTGTTGAAATTCCTGCTGAAGAAGTGCCATTGGCACAAAAATTGATGATTACCAAGTGTAATGTTGCTGGCAAGCCGGTTATTACCGCGACACAAATGCTGGATTCCATGCAACGTAACCCGCGTCCGACCCGTGCGGAAGCGAGTGACGTAGCGAATGCCATTTTTGACGGGACAGATGCCATTATGCTGTCCGGCGAAACAGCTGCGGGTAAATATCCGGTAGAATCGGTATTGACGATGTCCCGTATTGCAGAGAAAGCAGAATCCGCTCTGAACTACCGTGATTTGTTCAAAAAACAAAGAACGGCTCAGGAAGTTAGTATTACGGAAGCGATCAGCCAATCCGTTTCCATTTCTGCGCTGGATCTGCATGCCAAAGCCATCCTGACGTCCACACAAAGCGGAACAACGGCACGTATGATTTCCAAATATCGTCCACAAGCTCCGATTATTGCTGTGACAACGCAGGAAAGAACAGTTCGCCGCTTGGCTCTGATCTGGGGAGTACATGCAGTACAAGGCAGACCTGTCGTAGACACGACGGACAAACTGATCGAGAACGCACTGGAAGGCGGTCACAAATCCGGTCTCGTTAAAGAGGGCGATTTGGTTGTTATTACCGCAGGTATACCGCTCGGTGCTTCTGGTTCTACGAACCTGATTAAAATTAGCTGTGTTCCTGCACAAGCGTAGCTCCAGCTTATTCATAATAACAGACAGGCTGTATCTTTTAGGTACGGTAGAGAGAGCATTCAAGTCACTTATGACATGGATGCTCTTTTTTTATGTTCTCTAAACTTCTCTATCCTCCAGACCTTCTATCCGTGTAAAATCCAGAAATGCCTGTTGGATCATGCTGAGGTTAGTATCGCTTTGATACAGTATATTTATGTGATAACGTTCATTCTTCCCCTCAGCATCAGTCCATGGAAGCCACTCGACCGACGGAACGTCACTGCCATCGTTGCGAAGAACGCCACAGGCAGGAAAGAAAGCAAGTGCTTCTCCGTCGCTTACCACCTGCTTTACCGCCTCCCATGAATTCATTTCCAGGTGGGGCTTGATCAGCGAGGAGTACGGATCTGCAACAGATGTTTCGCTATATCTAACCCATCTATGCTTGTCCAGCATTTCAGTGCCCAAAACATCCGTTAGCTTGGAGATATGCTGCGCAGACATAGACCTGATAACTCCAATTCGATCCGAAGCGACAGGCTCTACCACCGTATGCTCGGAAGAATACTCTCCGTCATTCAAAAAAGCAAAATCAATCTCCCCTTGCTTTAGCAGTTGTCTGACTTTATCCGGGGATTGAATGTCTAGCCGAATTTGGCATTCGGGATATTGTTGAGCAAATGTAGCAATCATAGAGGGGAGTACATACGTGCCCGAGATGGACTCGGCGCCGAGATGTAATTGTCCCTGCGACTGCTCTGCCAGTTCATTCACGGTTTGTCTTGCTTCTTGCTCCAGAGCAACCATCTGCTTTGCGTAAGGCAGCAGTTTTTTGCCAGCTTCGGTCAGCATAATTCTTCCTTGTTGGGAGATGAACAGGGAGACTCCCAGTTCCTTTTCCAGACTTTTCATATGAAAGCTGACGGTAGGCTGTTTAATTTGCAAGGCTTCGGCCACATCCGTCGCCTTGTGGAATTTATCGATCATCATTAAAATGCGCAATTTTAAAATATTCATGGACTTGAACAGCTCTCCTTACATGGCATTCATGTATAAAAAATAGACTATAGATTAATTATATACTGAAAAACAAATTATCTATCAATATTTAATATTTCTTTTACAAAACCAAGTCGTTCATCTAACATTCCAAGCCTACAATGTAAAAGTGTTGATGGTCATAAATAAAAAACCGTCACTTAAATAAGGGGAGGACAATAAAAAATGTTGAAAAAATGGCCGTTCATTCTGATGACTCTTACCATGGTATTTGCACTTGCAGCTTGTGGATCAGCTAACAATGCTGCACCACAAGGAGACGCTGCTACAGGAACAGACAATAAAGCAGCTACTGAACTGACAGGTAACATTCTGGCTGTTGGCTCCACTGCACTTCAACCATTGGTAGAGCAAGCGGGACAAAAATTTATGGCTGTAGATAAATATAAAGGAATTGCGGTTCAAGTGCAGGGCGGCGGTAGCGGTACTGGCTTGACTCAAGTTTCTGGCGGACAAGCGGATATCGGTAACTCCGATGTGTTTGCAAAAGAAAAATTGGAGAGCGGCGCAGATGAACTGGTCGATCACCAAGTAGCTGTTGTAGCTATGTCAGCAGTAGCGAATCCTAAAGTAGGCGTAGCAGATTTGAAGAAAGATCAATTGGTACAAATTTTCACAGGTAAAATTACCAACTGGAAACAAGTTGGTGGCGCAGATCAAAAAATCGTTATCGTAAACCGTCCAAGCAGCTCCGGTACTCGTGCAACGTTTGAAAAATACGCTTTGGGACAAAAAACGGAAGATCTGCCAGGCTCCATTCAGGAAGATTCCTCCGGTACTGTGAAAAAGCTGATTGCTGAAACACCGGGTGCTATTGGTTACCTCGCCTTGTCCTACATCGACAACACAGTAACAGCATTGAAATACGATGGTGTTGAAGCTAACGTGGAAAATGTAGAGCAAGGTAAATATCCAGTATGGGCTTACGAGCATATGTACACCAAAGGTGAGCCAAAAGAGCATGTAAAAGCATTCCTGGATTACATTCTGTCTGATGAAATCCAAAAATCCGATGTCGTAGACCTGGGATACATCCCGGTATCAGGCATGCAAGTTAAACGCGATGCTGACGGTAATATTACGAAATAAGGAGATCACCTCCAGTTTGGGTAAACGCAGCTAACGCGAGTATATTCACGGAGAAGAGGCGGACTAGCGTCCAGCCTCTATTCTTCGGTTAAAGGAGTCACAGTATGGAACCAATTGAAGGGAAGGCATACATGGAACAGAATAAACGATCCCGAGGTATGAAAGAAAGGCATTACTGGGAAGAATGGACCGGCCGCATTTATACGTCGGTTTGTGTCGTTTTTTTGGTTGCAGTCATTGTCTCCATTGTATATTTTGTCGCCTCCAAAGGTGTAGCTACATTTGTGGTGAATGGAGTCAGTCTGCAAGAGTTTTTCTTCGGAACCAAATGGAGCCCGGATGGTGAGCCCATGTCCTTCGGTGCCCTTCCGTTTATTACAGGCTCTTTTGCTGTAACCGTTCTGGCGGCCTTGATCGCCAGCCCGCTCAGCTTGTGTGCGGCTTTATTTATGACCGAAATCGTACCCAAATCCGGTAAACGTATCCTTCAACCTGCGATTGAATTGTTATCCGGTATTCCGTCCGTAGTATACGGCTTTGTCGGCTTGACCGTAATTGTTCCGTTGCTGCGGGACGTGTTCGGGGGACAAGGCATCGGGATTCTCGCTGGCTGTCTCGTGTTGTCAGTGATGATTTTGCCGACGATTACGAGTATTATGGCGGATGCGTTGTCATCCTTGCCAGGTGGCCTGCGCGAGTCCTCTTACGCCCTGGGCGCTACTCGCTGGCAGACAATTGCACGTGTTATTATTCCGACACTGCTGCCTGCTCTGTTAACAGGAATTATTCTCGGCATGGCTCGTGCCTTCGGGGAAGCTCTGGCTGTACAGATGGTGATCGGGAATGCTCCGCATATACCGCAATCCTTGCTGGAATCCGCTTCGACCTTGACCAGTGTCATTACACTTAGCATGGGCAATACAGCTATGGGCTCGGTTCATAACAATGCTCTCTGGAGCATGGCGCTTGTTCTCCTGCTCATGACATTCATCTTCGTGCTGCTGGTAAGGCTGCTTGAAAGGAGAAACCGGATTTGATGAAAGCTAAAACGACCGACAAAATCGCTACATTTGTAATCTGTTTCTTCGCTCTATTCATTGTCGTACTTCTAGTGGGCTTGCTGGGATTCATTTTGGCACGCGGAGTCAGTCACATTTCCTTTGACTTTTTAACCAGTGCTCCCCAGACGCTACGCGCAGGCGGGGGTATCGGCCCGCAATTGTTCAACTCTGTATTCTTACTTATTTTAACCTTGATTATCACCATTCCGATTGGCTGGGGTGCCGGTATATACATGGCGCAATATGCAAAGCCTGGGAAAATTACGGACTTCATACGACTTGTCGTCGAGGTATTGTCTTCGTTCCCGTCCATTGTCATCGGTTTGTTCGGACTTTTACTGATCGTAAATACGTTTAATTTTGGTTTTTCCCTGTTATCAGGGGCATTGGCTTTGGCGGTATTCAACCTGCCGCTGATGGTTCGAACGACAGAGCAGGCTTTCCGGGCTGTGCCCAAGGAGCAAAAGGAAGCCGGACTTGCGCTCGGATTGTCCAAGTGGAAAATCATTACCTCTATTTTGCTGCCTGCTGCGCTGCCAAGCTTGATTACAGGGACGATTTTGGCCGCAGGCCGCATTTTCGGGGAAGCAGCAGCGTTGCTGTTTACAGCCGGGATGAGTACACCGCCGCTTGATTTTACTGACTGGAATCCATTGCATGCCAGATCGCCCATTAATCCGATGCGTCCTGCCGAGACACTGGCTGTGCATATCTGGAAGGTTAACAGTGAAGGCATCGCTCCTGATTCCAAGGATATTGCCGCAGGCGCTTCCGCGGTATTGGTGCTGCTCGTACTTGCCTTCAACCTGATCGCAAGATGGTTCGGAAGAGTTGTCTACCGCCGCCTGACAGCTGCCAAACGGATGGATTAGAAAGGGGATGGGAAACATGGAACAAGTCATTACGCGAACGGCAACACCTGCAACACCCATACAATCTACGCGCTCGGAACAACTTGCGGGGCAAGCTCCACAACCATTCAGTACCGAGGATTTAAGTATCTATTACGGCAGCTTTGAGGCTGTAAAAAAAGTAAATCTGGCCTTTCCCGAGCAGACAGTGACCGCCCTGATCGGGCCTTCCGGCTGTGGTAAATCGACCTTTTTGCGCTCGCTCAACCGAATGAACGATGAGATTGCATCCTCCTCTACGACAGGACACATCTGGATGGATGGTCAGGATTTGACTGCACCGGGGACAGACGTGATCAAGCTGCGTCAGCAAATTGGAATGGTGTGGCAGCGGCCTAATCCGTTTTACAAATCCATTTACAATAACATCGCCTTCGGCCCCAAATACCGGGGTGTTCGTAACAAGAAACAGCTTGATGAAATCGTCGAAAGTAGTCTGCGTAAAGCGGCGTTATGGGATGAGGTCAAGGACCGCCTTCATGATTCCGCCCTGGCGTTATCAGGTGGACAGCAGCAGCGGCTTTGTATTGCGCGTGCGCTATCCGTCCAACCGAAAATTTTGTTGCTTGACGAGCCAGCCTCCGCGCTGGACCCTGTGTCTACAGGCAAGGTGGAAGAGCTGATTACCGAGTTGAAAAAAGAGCTGCGCATCGTCATCGTAACGCACAATATGCAGCAGGCCGCTCGGATTTCCGATTACACTGCTTATTTTTATATCGGGAGTCTGGTTGAGCATGGCAAAACGAATGATATTTTCACTAATCCTGAAAATGAGCTGACCCAGGAGTACATTATGGGGCGGTTTGGGTAAGCGAGACCGTTCGTCGACTTACTATATATGAGATAGGATAAATCCTCTTACTAATCTAGTATTAGTAAGAGGATTTTTTATTAGTTTAGTAAACTCTTTCATTTGTATATAATAAAAAATATTGATTATTTGGGTATATTTTCATATAATACATGTGTTTAATCGTTTTTGAGGTACCTACAATCATATTTAAGGAGAGGTTTGGAATGAGGTTTAATGTTAAAGAATCTGTCAAGTGGATCGCTCTTTCAGGAATGGCGATTACAGTAACAACAGGGCTTATTAACCCTTCGTGGGTGGCAGCGGAGCAGGATGCAGCTGATGCGGGGGTGAATGTTATCCAAGCAGTGTATGGTGATACGGCCATTTACAAAAATTCTGTTGTTCCAATGGCTAGTGTGAGTGCGAGCAGCCTGCTGGACAAGTACCGTGATTTTAGTAAATTTTCTACTGGCGATGTATCTAAGGATACCAAACTCGCCTTGAATATCGTATCGTGGCAATTGCCGCATGGCGGATTCTTCAAAGCTATGGAAAATAATTATAAATCCAAGTGGGACGGTAAAACTGCACGCTCCACCTGGAAGAGCAAGGATGGCGTAGAGCTGGGGACATTTGATAATGAGGCTACGACAACTGAAATTCGCTTTTTGGCGGATGTATACAAAAAAACAAAAAATAAAGACATTAAGAACAGTGTACAAAAAGCAGTTGACTTCGTTTTAACCTCTCAATATTCCTCTGGTGGCTGGCCGCAAGTATACCCTAAACGTGGAAATTATTCTGATGCTGTAACTTACAACGATGATGCAATGGTTAGAGTTATGGTTTTGGCTGACGATATTGTGAACAAGAAGCAGCCGTTTGATAGTGACATTCTGGACGATTCATATCGCTCCAAACTGCAGCAAGCACTAAACAAGGGCATCCAATATACAATTAAGTCGCAAATTGTAAATAATGGCACACCGACAATCTGGGGTGCACAGCATGATCCGTCTACTTATGCATCTGTTGCGGCCCGTGCATTTGAGCTTCCTTCCAAAACAACCACAGAATCTGTAGGCATCACGGCTTTCTTGATGTCCCAACCGCAAACGGCTGAGGTGAAAAAAGCAGCTCAGAGCGCTTTGAAATGGTTTGATAGTAACCGGATCGACGGGATCAAATACAACCGTCAGGGTCCGGAGTTTTTCCAAAAGGACGCATCGAGCGTAATGTGGTATCGCTTCTACAATGTGGAAGACAATAAGTACTTCTTTTCAGACCGGGATGGCAAAAAGTATACGGACATCATGAAAATCAGTGAGGAGAGACGACTTGGTTATGCTTGGGCAGGAAGCCAAGCGAAAAGTCTGTTGAATGCGGCTTCGGAAAGCGGATATTACAAATTGTCCAAGCCGTTGCCAAAATGATAAAGCCATCATTATAAAATGCTTGGGAGGGCGGAACCATCACGGTTCGGCCCTCTTTTTGTTCCGGGGCGGTAAATATGGTTTAATGGAGAGAGGGCAAATATAGAGATCAAGATGCACACAGATAGGAGAGCTTGTATGACACAAGAGGAGAAACAAACGGAATTACGCTGGTATGGAGCACCGCTGCGTGTCCGTTATCAGGAAAGCGACCAAATGGGGGTCGTATATCATGCCAATTATCTGAACTGGTTTGAGATTGGGCGTACGGAAATGATCCGACAGGCAGGTTTTAACTATCGGAGCATGGAGGAACGAGGTGTTCTGTTGCCCGTTATCGAAATCAATGCGAAATATGTGAGTCCTGCCCGATATGATGATTTGATTACTATTTATACCGCGATCACGGACTTCTCCAGACTGCGTCTGAATTACACTTATGAGGTCCGGCGTGTAACGGCTGAGGACCATAAAAGCCAGATTGGAAAGGTGTGGACACAGGCAGACACACTGCCTGGAGAGCTGCTCGTAACCGGGGTGACACGCCACGTATGGGTGAGTACCGAATGGAAGCCCGTCCGGCTGGATCAGGTGCTACCTGATCTGTACACCGCGCTATGGTCTGCTATGACAGCCGGGGAGGGAGAGAAAGCATGATGATGCGCAAACGTCTGTGGCTGTTATTGCTGCTTATCCCTTTGGCGGAGCTGTATGGGTTTATATGGGTAAGTCACTGGATTGGAGCGGGTAAGACGATTCTGCTTATCATTCTGACGACCCTGATCGGAGCCGCCATGATGCAATTTGAAGGTCGCAAGGTCATTGCCGATGCGAAAAATGAAATGAATCGGGGACAAATGCCCGGCCGCAAAATGCTGGATGGACTATGTGTTTTTTTTGGCGGAAGCTTGCTGCTTATCCCCGGATTTTTAACGGATATTATCGGTTTTACGCTGGTTTTCCCTTTGACCCGTGCGTTGTATCGACGCTTTTTATTGAAATGGCTGGAGAAAAAAATGAAAAATGGCAGCATTACGTTTCGGCGGTTTTGACGTAAGCTGCCGTTTTTCTTACTCACATGATCTTAACGGACTCTTCCGTAGACAATATAGTTGCGCAAGTCCTGAATGACATTGGCGCGATTGAGCGCGTCCACTACAATAAGGGACACAGGTCCGATAATCAGCCCCAATACACCAAACAGCTTGAGCCCGATGAACATCCCAATAAGGGTGGGAAGCGGGTTCAGACCCACGCTGCTGGCCAGCACCTTAGGTTCTACAATTTGCCGTCCAATCAACAGGATGATATAGAGTATCGACAATCCTACCCCTAATGCCAAATTACCCGACATATAGGCATATAAAATCCACGGAATCATCACAATGCCAACCCCTAAATAAGGAAGCAAATCAACCAGCCCGATCATCAAACCGATAGTGAAGGCGGATTCTACACGCAAAATGAACAGTCCAATAATGACGGTCGCCGCAGTAATGGAGATGATAATAAACTGTGCGCGCAAATAACCAAATAACGCCTTGCGCAGATCGTGCCATATCCCCGACAGGGGCTTGCGAATCGTATCAGGAACCATATTCGAGAGCATTCGACTATGTTGGTCCCAGTCCTTACTGATAAAAAATGCCGCTAATACAATAACGATCAGTACCGTGCCCATATTAGGCAGAGAGGTCAGCAAATTCAGAATACCATTAAAAAATTGGGCAACCAGTGTGGTGACAGCCGAGCTGACTGTTTGGGTTGTTTTATCAATATTGCTGTTAATTGTATGGTAGTAATCAGGGTTATTGCGGATAAATTGATTAATTTCATTAATCACATTTTGGATCAGATCGCTCTGGGTCCAGTCGATAAACAGGCTTTTAAAATGTTCAATATGTCCGTCAAAGGTCATGGTGAGCCTGATGACCTCCCGAACCATCCGCGTGATGGCCGCAGAGAGGACAACGGCGATTCCACCTAAATATACAAATAACGAGACCGTGACAGCCATCCAACGTGGCAAGCGGGTCTTGCTGCGCAGAAATCGAACCAGCGGATTCATGGCATAGGCCACAAGCCAGGCGAACAGGAAGGGATAGATGAAAGGGAACAGCACATATATGCCCAGCAACAGAGCTGTAATCACGACTGCTACCCACAGAGCGCGAAATATGCGATTCAAAATCAAGCTGCTCAAGTTTCCACGTCCCCCTTTCTTTTACAGTTGTATTCCATGCAATAAGTGCTTTACTATACATATGCGCGAAGGGGGTGAGACAAGACCTGTGTAAAAAAGTGCAAATGGATTAAAAAATTATGTAAGGGGTTTCAAAAATTTCTTTATAGAACCGATAAAACATTTGAATGTGTCGGAATAGCCCTAAATGTTCACATAAACGACAAAATCCAGTATAGTGAAAGAAGGTTTAAATATTGACATATGGCGTTAACATTACTTATCTATTTAAAAGGCAAAACTTACTTTTGAAAATGTTTACATTGCAAGTCCGTTCACAATGTTTTTACAAAGGAGAGATGTAACGATGACAGCGACTAAAGGTCTGGAAGGGATCGTAGCGACCACTTCCTCCATAAGCTCTATCGTAGATGGCGTTCTCACGTACCGGGGTTATAACATTGATGATTTGGCTGTTAACGCCGCTTTTGAAGAGGTAGCTTATTTGTTATGGTTCGGAAAACTGCCTGATCAAGCCCAATTGCAGGAGCTTCGCGACCAACTAAGCGAATATGCTGCCATTCCGGATGAAATTATTACTCAATTAAAGCTGTACCCGAAAGATTTGAGCACGATGGCTGCCCTGAGATCAGTCGTATCGTCTCTTGCCTTGTATGACCCACAGGCGGATGATATGTCGAGAGAGGCCAATGTGATCAAAACCGTCAAGCTTCAGGCGCAATTGCCCACAATTGTGGCGGCCATAGCGCGTGTGCGCGAAGGGCTGGAGCCGATTGCGCCCAAGAAAGGTGTTTCTATCGCCGAAAACTTTCTGTATCAGCTTACTGGAAAAGACCCGGAAGAGACGGCTATCAAAGCGTTCAATCAGGCTCTTGTGCTGCATGCCGATCATGAATTGAATGCATCGACCTTTGCTGCACGCGTGACGGTAGCAACACTATCCGATATTTATTCCGGCATTACGTCGGCAATCGGAGCTTTGAAGGGACCACTCCATGGCGGAGCCAACGAAGCTGTTGCCAAAACCCTGGAGGAAATCGGCGGTTTGGATCAGGTGGATTCGTATATTCAGACCAAACTGGATAACCGCGAAAAAATTATGGGCTTTGGACATCGTGTCTATAAAAACGGTGATCCGCGTGCCAAGCATTTGCACAAAATGTCCCGCGAACTGGGTGAAATGAACGGCGATACGACGTTGTTCGATATTTCGGTTCGAATCGAGGAAATTGTGACAGGACAAAAGGGCTTGAAGCCGAATGTTGATTTTTACTCTGCCTCTGTTTATACCCAACTGGGTATCAAAAGAGACCTGTTCACACCGATCTTTGCCGTGAGTCGTGTATCGGGGTGGACTGCGCACATTTTGGAGCAGTACGAAAATAATCGTCTGATCCGTCCGCGTGCTGAATACACAGGTCCGATTGACCAAAAGTATGTGTCTCCGGAATTACGCTAATCACTTGTTGTACGAATATTGAGGCTGTATACCCTGAATTAAAAAAATAAGGTACAATAGAAGGGACGGCGAGAGATGCGTGTTTTTGTCTATGATGAAGATCACGTCTTTCGCCCTGTACCCATTCATATCTGAGGAGGAAAAGGAACTTATGGCGAAATTTGAAAAGTTTGAGCTCCCAACTGAAGGCGAAAAAATTACGATTGATAACGGTCAACTACAGGTTCCGAATCATCCGGTTATTCCGTTTATCGAAGGCGACGGCACAGGCCGAGACATCTGGAAAGCATCCAAGCGCGTACTGGACGCAGCTGTAGATAAAGCATATAACGGCACTAAGAAGATTGCTTGGTATGAGGTATTTGCTGGTGAAAAAGCTTTCAATACATACGGCGAGTGGTTGCCTAACGATACTTTGGAAGCCATCCGCGAGTATATTGTAGCCATCAAGGGTCCGCTCACGACACCTATTGGCGGAGGCATTCGCTCTTTGAACGTGGCATTGCGTCAAGAGCTGGATCTGTACGTATGTCTGCGTCCTGTTCGTTACTTTAACGGTGTTCCGTCTCCGGTGAAGCGTCCTGAATTGGTAGACATGGTTATTTTCCGTGAGAATACCGAGGATATTTATGCTGGTATCGAGTATGCGGAAGGCTCCGAGGACGTGAAAAAAGTCATTCAGTTCCTCCAACAAGAGCTGGGTGTGAACAAAATCCGTTTCCCAGAAACGTCGGGTATCGGGATCAAGCCGGTTTCCTTGGAAGGATCGAAGCGTCTGGTGCGTGCGGCCATTCAGTATGCTGTTGACCACGGACGCAAGAGCGTAACGCTTGTACACAAAGGCAACATTATGAAATTTACCGAAGGTGCCTTCAAAAACTGGGGTTATGAAGTAGCTGAGGAAGAATTTGCAGATAAAGTATTCACTTGGGCTCAATATGATGCTATCAAGGAAAAAGACGGTGAAAATGCGGCAAATGCGGCTCAAAAAGCGGCTGAAGATGCAGGAAAAATCATTATCAAGGATGCGATCGCTGACATTGCACTTCAACAAGTGCTGACTCGTCCTTCCGAATTTGATGTTATTGCTACGCTGAACCTGAACGGAGACTACCTGTCCGATGCCCTGGCTGCTCAAGTTGGTGGAATTGGTATCGCACCAGGTGCGAACATTAACTATGTAACTGGGCATGCTATCTTTGAAGCTACACACGGCACAGCGCCAAAATATGCTGACAAAGATGTTGTAAACCCTGGTTCCGTTATTTTGTCAGGCGTGATGCTGCTTGAGCATTTGGGCTGGCACGAAGCGGCAAATCTGATTTACAAAGGACTGGAAACGTCCATTAATAAGAAAATCGTAACTTATGACTTTGCCCGTCTGATGGAAGGCGCTACACAAGTGAAATGCTCCGAGTTCGCAGATACCATTATTAGTAACCTGTAGAGAGGGGAATGCCACGTGACCATTCAACGTAAAAAAATATCCATTGTTGGCGCCGGTTTTACCGGTGCCACTACCGCATTGCTTCTGGCCCAAAAGGAGCTGGGTGATATCGTTCTGATCGATATTCCACAACTTGAAAATCCAACCAAAGGCAAAGCGCTTGATATTTTGGAGGCCAGTCCGGTCCAAGGATTTGACAGCCAGGTCACAGGCACTTCCAATTATGAGGATGCAGCCAACTCGGATATTGTCATTATTACAGCGGGGATTGCGCGCAAGCCAGGCATGAGCCGTGACGATTTGGTAAATACGAACGCAGCCATTGTAAAATCCGTATGTGAAAACGTGAAGAAGTATGCGCCAGATTCTATCGTCATTATTCTGAGTAATCCGGTCGATGCGATGACCTATACCGCATATCAGACGCTCGGTTTCCCGAAAAATCGGGTCATCGGCCAATCTGGTGTGCTGGATACGGCGCGATATTGTACCTTTATTGCACAGGAATTGAACGTATCCGTCGAAGACGTGCGAGGCTTCGTAATGGGTGGTCACGGTGATGATATGGTGCCGCTTGTACGCTATTCCAGCGTTGGTGGTATCCCCATCGAAACACTGATTTCGAAGGAACGTATCGAAGCGATCGTACAGCGAACGCGTGTAGGTGGCGGGGAGATTGTTAACCTGTTGGGCAATGGTAGCGCATACTATGCTCCGGCGGCATCGCTTACACAAATGACAGAAGCGATTGTGAAGGACAAAAAGCGTATCATTCCGGTTATTGCCTATCTGGAAGGGGAGTACGGATATCAGGACTTGTTCCTCGGCGTACCGACACTTCTCGGTGGCAATGGCATTGAAAAAGTATTCGAGCTGGAACTGACAGCGGAAGAAAAGGCAGCGCTTGATCAATCCGCCGAATCGGTTCGTAATGTAATTAAAGTAGTGACCGTATAGGTTCGGTTATCTACTACAACGGCATATTTTTACTAGCGGAGGTGTCCGTCAGTCATAGTCATGGCTGACGGACACCTTTTTAAATAGAATTTAATTAATTTCCCCGGTATAATAGACTTTGTATGCGTTGAGAGTGTACATAGAAAAGCATGTCCCAAAACACTGAAATGATGACAGTCTGATCTTTGGAATATGACCGTTCTATGGAAAAATGAATTTGCAGGTAATCAAAGAAATGGAGGTTGTAAGCTATGTTTTTTATTCACATGATCGGATCGCTGGCGCTGGGCTTTTATATTCTGCTCCCCTTCGTAGTTGGCAAAATCGATAAGCTGGCTCCCACTGTGCAGGAAGGAACGATATCGGCTGTTCAGCTATTGAACCGTTTGGCTCAATTTGCAATGATCATTTTGCTCGTTAGCGGCATCTATATGATTTTTGCCTGGGGCCCATATTCCGTAGCATGGATCGTCGTAGTCTTGCTGCTGTTTCTGGCTATTTCCGGCATCGCAGGTGCTATGGGCAAGCCGTTACGGTTGTCGCTGGAAGCGATTCGTAACCAGCAGCCCATTACGCAATACGCTGGAAAAATGCGCATGTTCAGTACACTGCTGGCTGTATTTCTGATCCTAATCACGTTTTTAATGGTATACAGCCATATTATTTAATGGAGCATTGAACCGAATGGTATAACATGCTGAATGGAAGAAAGACGGTTTGTGCTGAATAAGCACAAGCCGTTCTTTTGTGTGTCCAGCGAACTTCATGATCTTTTCTCGTTTAACGAACATGCCAGCGTGGTAAATCAGGAGTAGAGTGGGTGCAAATGTTGCATCCTATAAAATATCTAATCTTGAAAGGAGCATGCACGATGGCCAAAAGCAATCAGACCCAACAAACCTTGCCCCCGCAGCATCAAGAACAGCAACCGGGGGTTGAATCCAAAATGTCGCCTGCACCTCAGTTTGAGAAGGCTAACTATAAGGCGGCTGGCAAGCTATCAGGCAAAGTCGCACTTATTAGCGGTGGAGACAGCGGAATCGGACGCGCTGTAGCCGTTACGTACGCCAAGGAAGGTGCTGACGTAGCTATCGTCTATCTAAACGAGCATAAGGATGCTGAGGAGACGAAACGTCAGGTAGAGCAGGAGGGGCGCAAGTGTGTGCTGATTCCCGGCGACATCGGAGATGACCAATTTGCCAAAAAAGCAGTTCAGCAGACGGTTAACGAGCTAGGCAAGCTGGACATTGTCGTGAACAATGCCGCAGAGCAGCATCCGCAGCAAAAGCTGGAGGATATCACGAAAGAGCAGTTGGAGCGTACATTCCGCACGAACATTTTCGGCATGTTCTTCCTGACGCAAGCGGCATTGCCGCATTTGAAGAAAGGCAGTGCTATCGTTAATACTACGTCGATTACGGCCTATGCCGGGAACAAGACACTCATTGATTATTCATCCACCAAAGGGGCGATTACTTCATTCACCCGTTCCCTTTCGCTGAATTTGGTCGATCAGGGCATTCGGGTAAACGCTGTCGCACCGGGCCCGGTCTGGACACCGCTGATCCCTTCCACCTTTGATGCCAAGACCGTCAGTGAGTTCGGAGGCGCACAGCCGATGAAACGTCCCGGTCAGCCGGAAGAATTGGCACCAGCCTATGTGTATCTCGCCTCAGATGATTCATCTTATGTCAGCGGGCAGGTCATTCATATCAACGGCGGCGAAGTCGTAAACGGATAAGAGAGAGGTTGGGTCAGGGCGTGCCCTGACCTTTTTCCTTTTTAACAGTGGAACAAAAAGCAGGTAGCCTGTAGAATGGGACTTAACTTCAGGATTTTTGCAACTCTTCACTTACATAGCTTTTATGATCAAAAAATTTCTACTTAACTAAAGGATGGGCATATTTATGAAGTCGTTTCGTTTCAGGCTTACCTTGATGATGCTGATTATGATTGGCGTTTCTGTCCTTGCGGCCGGCATCACCATGGGACAAATTTTTAAAAACTCAAACATGAAGGTGCTTGAGGAAAATATGGGACGTGAGATCGACCTGCTTCGCGCTACATTTCCTTTTGTCAACGCAGACGCTCTTTCCAGTAGTGATTATGTCTCTTACTATTCGGAAAAAGCAAAGGAAATTGCTAAACTGACCGATTCACGGGTGACCTTCATTCGCAAGGATGGAACGGTGGTGGGCGATTCGCTAAGCGATCCGCGCAAGATGGAGAATCATGCCTCACGTGAAGAAATCCGGGAAGCCGCGTCGGAAGGAATCGGACGGACGATACGCTATAGTGAAACTTTGCAGCGAAATATGCTGTACGTGGCAGAGCCTGTCGTATCCGACAAGGGTTTCGACGGATATATCCGTTTGTCCATGAACCTGAAGGCAGTGGAGGAAGGTGTGCAGCGTGGCTGGACGGCGATTGGCATTGGTCTGGTTTTGCTGTTTCTTGCCGCTGGTTTGGTCAGTTACCGCATCGCGCGGGGCCTAACCTCACCTATTGAGCATATTACAGGCGTAGCCAACCGCATTTCAAGCTTGGATTATGACGCAAGAGTTGGCGTACAGCGCCGGGATGAGGTAGGGCAACTGGGTGAAGCCATTAACCGTATGGCGGACAGCCTGCAAAACCAAATGAAAACGATACGTGATAATGAGGATTTGCTTCAGAGCGTCATGAGCAATATGACCGGAGGGATTCTCATGATTGATGCCGGGGAGCGCATTGCGCTTATTAACCGTGAGTCTGAGCGAATGCTCGGAGTCACTAGCAAACGGGTGACGGACAAGCCATATCACGAGCTGAAAAAGCACTACGAGCTGACAAAGCTGATCGAGGGCAGTATACAAAGCCGCGAAAGACTGCACGGTGAGGTTCATCTGTATAATCCCGAGGAACGGCTGATTCTGCTTGATGGTGTGCCAATGTATGAGGATGAAGGTGGATACCGGGGCATGCTGTTCCTCTTGCAGGATATTACAGCTATTCGGCGACTGGAAAATATGCGGAGCGAATTTGTAGCGAACGTTTCTCATGAGCTAAAAACGCCGATTGCCGCAGTCAAGGGCTTTGCTGAAACGTTGCTCGGCGGCGGGGTTAAGGATGAAGAAACATCCCGTTCCTTTTTGCAAATTATTTATGATGAAAGCGAACGGCTGAATCGGCTGATCGGCGACATTCTGGAGCTATCCAAAATTGAATCCAAGCGTTCTCCGCTGGATTGTTCTCCGGTTCATGTGTCCTCGTTTATAGAATCATTGCTGGGAAAATTAAATAATGTAGCTGCCAAAAAAAGAATTACACTGCATATGGATGTCCCGGATGAACTGTTTATGGAGGCGGATGAAGATAAGCTCCAGCAGATTTTTCTGAACCTGCTGTCTAATGGCATTAACTACACACTCGACGGCGGCAAGGTGAAAATCAAGGTTGTGACAGTACAACGGGAGAATGGCACAGAGAAGGTCGTATTTACGGTTAGTGATACGGGCATAGGGATTCCGAAGAAGGACCTGCCGCGCATCTTTGAGCGCTTTTACCGGGTGGATAAAGGGCGTTCGCGCAACTCGGGTGGAACTGGTCTGGGATTGTCCATCGTCAAGCATTTGGTGGACCTGCATCATGGGGTGCTTTCCGTAGAAAGTGAGCTTGGCCTGGGCACGACATTTACGATTGAATTGCCGTTGCTGCAACAGGAAGAATGAACTAGATCGGTTTTTACATTCTGTTAACAATGCCGTGATAAAATATACGGGTGTTGCATGAGTATGGAAAAGATTTTGGAATTTTGACCAATGCGCCTTTAAAAGGTAAACAGGAGATGAATTTATTTATGGGACAACGCTTGCTGGTTATTGAGGATGAACCAACGCTTGCCAGATTGCTATCCTACAATTTGATACAAGAGGGTTTTGAAGTAGATACGGAGGATCACGGCAGTGCAGGGTTTGAAAAAGCCTCCAGAGAGTCCTACGATTTGATCCTGCTGGATTTGATGCTGCCCGGTATGAACGGGCTGGATATCCTGAGCAGACTTCGCCATCAGGGCCTGACAACTCCGATCATTATTTTAACAGCCAAAAACGGCGAAGCCGAAGTTGTCCAAGGATTGAAATCAGGAGCGGACGATTACATCACGAAGCCTTTCGGTGTTTCCGAGCTGCTGGCCCGCGTAACTGCGGTGCTGCGTCGTACTTCCGGCGGGGATGAAGGTGTGCTATCCGATCAGAAAGACGGCTCCAAAATTCAATTAGGCGAGCTGGAGATTTATCCTGAAAAATATGAAGTGATTCTCGGAGGACAATCCATCAGCTTAAGACCCAAGGAATTTGAGGTGCTCCTCTATTTGTCCCGTAAGCCGGGCGTGGTATTGACTCGCGACGATCTGATGAACGCGGTCTGGGGCTTCGACTACATTGGCGGTCAACGGACGGTAGATGTGCATGTTAGCTCATTGCGCAAGAAGCTGGAGCTGGACCCCGATTCGGTTCATATTGATTCGATTCGTGGAGTCGGATACAAGCTGGTTGTTAATAAAAAAAGAAGCGCTTCTCATTTGCTATAAATGAGGAGCGTTTTTCTTTATGTTCGATTTTGTATGCGACGATTTTTGTGTCCATTTCGTGATTTTACATTTCGTTAACATAAACAAACGTTACAATCAACAAATGACCGATATGATGTTCCCGTCACTTCAAGTAGTCAAAAAAAGGGGACTTCAGAACGATGATAACGGAACCAAAGACCCAGCCGAGTTCCACTGCCGTGATTGAACGTGAATCTAACAAGCCCATTACTACCTACGTGCCTTGCCGGGAGGTTCCGATCATTGGTACGGATATGTCTTGTAAAGAGCTATTAGCACTTATGAAAACGCAGGAAGACATTCCTTGCGTCATTGTCATTGATAAAAATGGCCTTCCGTTGGGCATTATTATGAGAGATGCGTATAACCGCCATTTTACGGGCAGGTTTGCTGCGGCTCTGTTTTATGACAAGCCTGCGGCCATATTTGCCGACCCCGATACATTAATTGTGGATCTGGAAAGCCTGGCATCGGACATTGTAGAGCAGGCGATGCTGCGCGAAGATCAACGATTTTACGATTGCCTGCTGATTAAGGAAGGTACGCGGTTGCTTGGCGTACTGACCATTCGTGATATTTTGTCCGTCGTTCAGCGAATGCAGAGAGAGGCGGACGAGCATCGGGGTAACGTGGTTCGGCATAGCTATGATGGTGTCCATCGGATTCAGACAACTGTGCTGGATGCCGCTAAAGAGGCTGGTGACAGTGTGCGTCTAACTCGTTCGATGAGTGAATTATCCCGCCGTGGCAAAATGGAACTGGAAGATGTTCTGCTCTCCTACCGGGCAGTCACAGAGCAAATGAAGCGTCAGCATGAGCAGATTACAGCGCTAACTCAATTGCTGAATGACATTGCAGGCATGGCTTCCTCCATCCGCGGACTCGCGGATCAAAGTGGACTGCTGGCGATCAACGCATCGATAGAAGCAGCACATGCTGGAGAACATGGGCGTGGCTTCCAGATCGTATCTCAGGAGGTGCGGAATATGTCACTCCAAACGAAAGCCTTTTCCGCACAGATTACAAGCTTGCTTACGGATATTGAACAAATGCTGCGTGATACTGCCGATCTGACGGATACGAGCATGCAGCAGATTAATACCGGCTCACGGTATATATCCGCTGGAACCCAAACGTTTACCCAACTGTTGCAGGCCGTTGCTGAAATTGAGATCAAAAACAACGACGTGTCTCGTTCCGCAGAGGAAGCGGCTTTGAATGCAGCCGGGATTGCACAGGAGCTGGAGCTTATGCTGAATTCCTGATCATTTTACATACCGTTAACAAATCCACCACACTGAATTTACACACAGCTTATATAATCTTCATATTGTGCAAATCAGGTGCAATGCTTGAGGACCATAACTGCAACACGAAGGAGATCATAAATCAATGAATGATTCCGTTATTCGGATTGATAAGCTGAACTTGTATTATGAGAATTTTCACGCGCTGAAACATATAAACCTGGATATTCCTGAAAAAACGGTAACAGCCTTCATCGGACCGTCCGGCTGCGGTAAATCTACTTTGCTGCGTACGCTGAATCGGATGAATGATATGATACCGGGAACGCGTATTGAAGGTACGGTGAGTATCGCAGGTCAGGATATATATGGCGATACGATGGAAGTAGAAGCTCTGCGCAAGCAGGTGGGGATGGTTTTTCAACAGCCTAATCCGTTTCCTAAATCTATTTATGATAACGTGGCATACGGTCCGCGTCTGCATGGAATCCGGCAAAAGGACAAGCTGGACGAACTGGTTGAGCAAAGCTTGCGGCAGGCGGCACTCTGGGAAGAGGTTAAGGACTTTCTCAAGCGTTCAGCCCTGAGCTTGTCCGGCGGACAGCAGCAGCGGCTGTGTATTGCTAGGGCGCTTGCTGTGCAGCCAGATATTTTGCTTATGGATGAGGCAACGTCAGCGCTGGACCCGATCTCCACGATGAAAATTGAAGAACTGGTTCAAGAACTGCGTGACAGATATACGATAGTCATGGTAACGCATAACATGCATCAGGCGGCTCGTGTGTCCGGCCGTACTGCGTTTTTCTTGAACGGTGTCGTGGTAGAGGCGGCGGATACAGAGACGATGTTTTCCACGCCGCAGGATTCCCGTACGGAAGATTATATTTCCGGCCGATTCGGCTAAAGCCAACCAGATAGTAATGCCAGGAGGGGTGACTTCAAAATGATTCGCAGAAAAGGTTTTGATGAAGGATTAGATGAACTGAGAGCTGTACTGCGTGAAATGGGTGCACATGTATCGAAGGCACTCGATCAGGCCATTGAATGTTTGCAGACCAATAATACGGAATTGGCCCAGCAGGTGGTCAAAAATGATGCATCCCTCAATGCGCTGGAAGAGAACATTCTCGATATGGGCTCCAAGCTCATTATTACCCAGCAGCCGGTAGCCAAGGATTTGCGTCGGATCATTGTTGCCTTTAAAATTTCCAGTGATCTGGAAAGGATGGGGGATTTGGCACTCGATATTGCCAAGGTCACGCTGCGTCTGGAAGGGCAGCAGGTCATCAAGCCGCTGGTGGATATTCCGCATATGGCTTCAATCGTCAAAGAAATGATTGACGACGCGATTACATCCTATCTGGATGAAAATACAGATTTGGCTTATAAAATGGCCAAAGAGGATGATCGTGTAGATTCCATATATAGCCATATGATCAGCAATCTGTATGTGTTTATGGTAGAAAAGCCTGAGGAAGCTCCGCAAGGCATGCTGCAACTGCTCGTCGGACGTTATATTGAACGGATTGGCGACCATGCGACGAATATCGGTGAAAGCACTGTATATCTCGTGACAGGGGAGCGACCAGATTTGAACCAGTAGGACTTTGAGGAATATAACGGTTGTTTCTGACCCAGACTTGTCTTTGAGCAAAAGACGAATTTGGTTAGGAAGCAGCCGTTTTTTTCTGAAAAAGGAGCCTTTATGTTAAGATAGGAAAAGGAATGCGTAAAACGAAAGAACGTTTCGAATGCATTGATGAACTTGCGAGGTGCTAAATGGATAAACTCATGCTTATAGATGGCAACAGTATCATTTACCGGGCGTTTTTTGCTATGCCGCCGTTAACCAATTCGAGCGGACAGCAGACGAACGCGGTGTACGGATTTACAACGATGTTGCTGCGGCTTTTGGAGGAGCATAAGCCGACGCATATACTGGTTGCCTTTGATGCTGGAAAAATAACGTTTCGCCATAAAGGATACGAGGATTACAAGGGTGGACGGGAGAAAACACCGCCGGAGCTGTCCCAACAATTCCCGCTGCTGAAAGAGCTGCTAACCGCCTTCGGGATTGCCCAGTTTGAGCTGGATGGTTATGAGGCGGACGATATCATTGGAACCCTGTCTAAAACCGCGGACGAAGCTGGTTTTAACGTGCTGGTGGTTACCGGAGATAAGGATATGCTTCAGTTGGCTTCGGACAACGTCACTGTCGGATTGACCCGCAAAGGGGTTACCGAGGTGGAGGCATACGGACCTGAACAGATTCAGGAGCGTTATGGCTTGAAGCCGCTGCAAATTATCGACCTCAAAGGTCTGATGGGCGATACGTCGGACAACATTCCCGGGATTCCGGGTGTGGGGGAAAAGACAGCGCTCAAGCTCCTGCATCAGTATGGATCAGTCGAAGAGGTGCTGGCGCATACGGATGAGCTGAAAGGCAAGATGAAAGAGCGCGTCGAAACGCATGCAGATGATGCACGGATGAGCAAGGATTTGGCGACCATCTATCGGGATGTAACGCTGGACAAGCAGCTGGAGGATGTTGTCTTCGGCGGGCTGCAAGCAGAAACGGCGGGGCCTGCTCTGGCGAAGCTGGAGTTCAAGTCCTTGCTGGAGCGGTTATCCTTTTCGGGAGAGGTTGGCAGTGCAGGAATAGACGTAGAGGAAGCCGCGGCTGACGTGACCGTACTGGACGAGCAGCGGATTGGCGAGCTGGTACATGTACTGGATACCGTCGATCTGCTGCATGTCGAGACCCATGGCGACAATCCGCATCATGCTGAAATTGTGGGGCTGGTCTTTGGCGGAGCGGGACGACAGTTTTTTATGACCTTGGATGTACTGCAAACTGATGCAGCCAAACCTGTCCGCGAATGGCTCGCCGATGCTGGGCGTAAAAAGCGGGGGCATGATCTGCACCGTACGGATTTAGCCTTGCATTGGCACGGGATCGAATTTGCCGGGGCCGAGTTCGATGTCCAGTTGGCCGGATATTTGCTGGACCCAACGGATGCGAACCAGTCACTGAGCGGATTGGCAGCCAAATATGGCTTGTCTTCGATTCGTCCGGATGATGAAGTCTTCGGCAAAGGCGCTAAATATAAAGTGCCTGATGTGGATGTGCTGTCCGATCATGTGGCGCGTAAGGCGGCGGTGATTGAAGCGCTGGTGCCTGTACAGCAGGCCGAGCTGGAAAAAACGGAAATGCACAAGCTCTTCCATGAGCTGGAAATGCCGTTGTCCCGCATTTTAGCGGATATGGAGAAGCAGGGCATTTTGGTTCATGTGGAAGAATTGCGCGCTTTGGGTAAAGAATTTGAAGCCCAGATTGAAACGCTGGTGCGCGAGATATACAGCATTGCCGGTGTGGAGTTCAATCTGAATTCGCCCAAGCAGTTAGGTGAAATTTTGTTCGATAAGCTGGGCCTTCCTGTTATTAAAAAGACGAAAACCGGGTACTCCACCGATGCCGAGGTACTGGAAAAGCTCGCCCCATATCATGATATTGTGCAAAACATTTTGCAGTACCGTACCATTGCGAAACTCCAATCCACGTATGTGGAAGGATTACTTAAGGAAATTTCGGATAAAACGGGCAAGTTGCATACGTATTTCCGGCAGACGGTTGCAGCAACCGGACGCTTGAGCAGCCAATTTCCTAATTTGCAAAATATTCCGATTCGTCTGGAAGAGGGACGTAAAATCCGTAAGGTATTTGTGCCGTCCGAGCCGGGCTGGTCTATTCTGGCAGCGGACTATTCGCAGATCGAGCTGCGAGTGCTGGCTGATATTTCGGATGATGAGCGCTTGAAGGAAGCCTTCGTCCACGATATGGACATTCATACGAAGACCGCGTCCGATGTTTTCGGCATCCCTGCGGAAGCCGTAGATTCTAACATGCGGCGTTCTGCCAAGGCGGTTAACTTCGGGATTGTCTACGGGATCAGTGATTACGGTTTGTCGCAAAACCTAAATATTACGCGCAAGGAAGCGGCTCGCTTTATTGACCAATATTTTGACGTGTTCCAGGGCGTTCGTCGTTACATGGATGATATTGTGAAGGATGCGAAGCGGGACGGATACGTAAAAACGCTGCTGGAGCGCAGACGTTATTTGCCGGAGATTAACGCCAGCAACTTCAACCTGCGTTCGTTCGCGGAGCGTACCGCAATGAATACGCCGATTCAAGGTACCGCAGCCGATATTATCAAACTGGCGATGGTACAGATGGATGTGGCGCTTCGCGACCGTAATCTTCGCAGTCGTATGCTGCTTCAAGTACATGATGAGCTTGTTTTCGAGGTTCCGCCGGAGGAAATGGAAACGATGAAAGAGCTTGTCCCGGCTACGATGGAAGCGGCGCTGAATCTGTCTGTACCGCTCAAAGCGGAAGTTAGCTATGGAAGTAATTGGTATGAAGCGAAATAGGTTATTTCAACGAGTAGATAGTCCCAATTTAACGCTGCTTCCGTTATAATATAGGGTGAGGTGAAGACATCATGCCGGAATTACCGGAAGTAGAAACGATTAAACGAACGTTAAACGAGCTTATCGTCGATAAACATATAGATCATGTGACCGTGAATCTGCCGCGCATTATTCAGCGGCCTGATGATATACACGCTTTTGCTATGGAATTGGCTGATCATCGCATTATAGGAGTGGAGAGACGCGGGAAGTTTTTGCGGATTCTGCTGGACGGGCTGGTGCTTGTTTCCCATCTCAGAATGGAAGGGCGATATGGCCTGTATTCGGAAAATGATCCTGTGGAAAAGCATACTCACGTTATCTTTCATTTTACGGATGGTACGGAATTACGCTATCAGGATGTTCGCCAATTCGGCACGATGCATTTATTTACGGAAGGACAGGATTTGCTGGAAAAGCCGCTGAACAAGCTCGGTTTGGAGCCGATGGAAGAATCCTTTACGCCGGAGGCGCTTCGCGCCGCTGTCGGTACCCGTTCAACCTCGATCAAGGCTGCCCTGTTAAACCAGTCATATGTTGTAGGCATCGGGAATATTTATGTGGATGAGTCGTTGTTTAAGGCGGGTATACATCCGGCACAGCCAGCCAAAAGTTTGGATGAAAACCAGTTTCGTGTGTTGCACGAAGCTATTATCTCCACTTTAAGCGCGTCGATTCTGGTCGGAGGTTCGTCCATCAAATCATTCGTCAACGGGCAGGGTGAAGCGGGCGATTTTCAGCATCAATTGCAAATCTATGGACGTAGCGTTAAGCCTTGTGTTCACTGTGGTACATTGATCGAAAAATCCGTCGTAGCCGGACGTGGTACACATCATTGCCCGGTCTGTCAGCCCCTGCGTTGAACAGGTACAGTCACCCAAAGCCCATTCCTCTCATATATTGATTCCAAGTACCAATACTGCGAAGGGTTCCGGCTGCTTTAGGGCCCTTCCTTCGCAATGGGGGGAATTGGAGTGGCTAATCATTGGGGAGCCCTGCTGCTGCTGGCATTTGCGCTAAGTCTTGACAGTTTCGGAGTCGGTGTTACATATGGGCTACGCAAAATGAAAATTCCACTGCTGTCCATTGTTATCATTTCAGTATGCTCAGGTTTGGTCATTGGCATATCCATGCAGCTAGGCGCATTATTGTCCCAGGTTCTGTCTCCTGTATATACGACGGTTTTTGGCGCTGTCATTCTGATTGGGATTGGCTGTCACTCTTTGTATCAGTCTCTGCATCGCAAGGAAGATTTGATTGATGATCCTGATCCTGTGAGCAGAAATGTTCTGGAGGCTGAGAAATCCTTAGAAGTGCAAGAGGAACGGACTGTATTTTCTTTGGAATTCCGCAAATGGGGTCTCGTTATTCGGATTCTCCGAAGTCCGTCTGCTGCAGATATGGACCGTTCAGGCAGTATATCCGCTACGGAGGCGATTTGGTTAGGGATCGCTTTATCGGTAGATGCGTTCGGTGCAGGATTGGGAGCAGCTATGTTGGGCTTCCAGCCACTCGCTACCGCGCTGGCTATTGCATTTTTCAGCGGGACATTTTTGATTGCAGGTATGAAAACAGGTTTCTGTCTATCGGCATTTCGATTTATGAAGGCGCTGGGTGTGTTACCGGCATTATTATTGATTATGATGGGTATATTGAAGCTGTTATGAGGTGAAAGAGCATGAATATCGGATTAACCGGAGGTATTGCTACCGGTAAAAGCACCGTGTCGGCTCTACTGGTCGCCAAGGGTGCGCTGCTGATCGACGCAGATGCCATTGCCCGGGAAGTAATGCTTCCGGGGCACCCGGTGCTGATGGCGGTCATACAGCATTTTGGACAAGCTGTGATGAACAGTGATGGAACTTTGCACCGCAAAAAGCTGGGCGAGATTGTATTTGAAGACCCTGCTCAGAGGCAGGCGCTTAACGATATTACACATCCTGCGATTCGTGAGGAAATGCGTACGCGCATGGGATCTTACGAACGCGAACATCCAGACAAACTTATTTTGGCGGATATCCCGTTACTGTATGAGTCAGGGCTGGAAAGCTTGTACGATGAAATTATGGTGGTATACGTACCACGCGATGTGCAGCTCCAGCGTCTGATGCTCAGAGATGGATTGACCGAGGAACAAGCCGGACTTCGGTTATCCGCGCAAATGGATATTGAACAAAAAAGAAGCCTGGCCGATATCGTCATCGACAATAGTGGAACACAGGCTGAAACAAAACAGCAAATTGATCAATTCTGGCAGCGAAAGGGACTGGCATGAATATTTTGCGCAAAAAAAGAGTCCTGCTGACTTTGTTTGTTGGGTTTGTCTTGATTCTGTTTTTTAATTCAAACTGGATGTCGTGGTTCTATCCGATTCAATATAAGGATGAGATCCGGCAATACTCGCAGACGTATGAAGTGGATCCGTTTTTGGTGGCGTCCATTATCCGTGTTGAGACGAATTTTAAGGCCAGCAAGCAGTCGCACAAAGGTGCACTGGGACTCATGCAGATCATGCCTGATACAGCGAATTGGATTATGGACAGCACCCAGATCCAAAAGGTTCCGCTGGATAACGTCAAGCACGAGCCCGGCACCAACATTGAGCTGGGAACCTGGTATGTGCATAACCTGTCGGTAAAATTTAAGAATAATCCCATAGCTATCGTTGCAGCTTACAACGCAGGCCCCGGTAAAGTGCAGGAGTGGCTAGATAAGGGCGTATGGGATGGGAAAGAAGAATCCATTAAGCAAATCCCTTTTGGCGAGACACGACATTATGTACAGCGGGTTATATACTACTACAGGCAGTAT
This sequence comes from Paenibacillus sp. FSL R10-2782, assembly GCF_038592985.1. Classification (NCBI taxonomy): domain Bacteria; kingdom Bacillati; phylum Bacillota; class Bacilli; order Caryophanales; family Paenibacillaceae; genus Paenibacillus; species Paenibacillus sp. FSL R10-2782. The sequence continues at coordinate 1,839,175 of NZ_CP151951.1, forward strand.
ACGAAGATTTATAATCAGTTTTAATGGGTGACGAGGCAGCATGTAAATATATCATGACAATATGGGCCTTTTTCCATTAAAATGAAAAAAGTGCAGGACAGACTGTGTTTGGCAGCCCATCCGTACACTTTTGCTTGTTACTTCTGCGTTACAACGATTATTGGTATTGACCTGCCAATTGTTGTTCGGCGATCGTTACGAGGCGTTTTGTAATGTAGCCCCCGATCGAACCGTTCTCATAGGAAGTCATGTTACCTTGGTATCCATCTTGAGGAATGCTGATACCCAGCTCTTGAGCGATTTCATATTTCATTTGCTCCAGAGCGCCGGAGGCTTTGCTGACTACCAGGTTGTTGGAGTTGCCATTGTTTCCTTGTGCCATTGTTGTTCACCTCCTCGCGACGTGGTAAACATATTATGAACCGTTTTGACAAAATTATTACGAAAAAGTATAGAGAATTTATTGGAAAAAGGAAGTGATGAATTTATGAAATGTCCGTACTGTACTTACAATGGAACAAAGGTGCTGGACTCGCGGCCCGCGAATGACAACAAGTCCATCCGCCGCCGCCGTGAATGTGAGCAATGTGCTAGGCGTTTTACCACCTTTGAAATGGTGGAGGAGACTCCGTTGATGGTCATTAAAAAAGATGGCAGCCGTGAAGAATTCAGCCGTGATAAAATGCTGCGCGGTCTCATTCGGGCCTGCGAGAAGCGTCCTGTATCAGTCGAGCAGCTGGATATGATCGTATCCCAGGTGGAAAATGCTATCCGCAACACAGCCGCCACTGAAGTGGACAGCCAGCAGATCGGCGAGCTGGTCATGGAACAGCTCTATCCTGTTGATGAGGTCGCCTACGTACGCTTTGCGTCCGTATATCGGCAGTTCAAAGACATCAACATGTTTATGAAGGAACTGAAAACACTTTTATCCAAAGATGCAGCCAGCGACTAGATCGCTGACTGTATCTTTGGTTGATGGAGGAAGGGGAATTATAAATTTTTTATAAAAGTATTGACACAGGGGTAATAATTTTATATGATATAGGAGTCGCTTGAAACAGATGATTGAAATTACATAAAATGGGGCCTTAGCTCAGCTGGGAGAGCGCATCGCTGGCAGCGATGAGGTCAGGGGTTCGATCCCCCTAGGCTCCACCATAATAATATGGACTCTTAGCTCAGTTGGTAGAGCAGTTGACTCTTAATCAATTGGTCCAGGGTTCGAGTCCCTGAGAGTCCATCCTTTAGAAAAACGGCAGAAATGCCGTTTTTTTGTTTTGAATTTAGCTTTGTTTTCCTTCGTGGTCACACGTTTGGTCACAGGAGGCTCTATATTTCTTGATGAAAAATAAACGCCATGTTCTCTCTAATCAGGACACGACGTTTATTTTAGTTTTACTCCATGCTTTTAAGAAAGGCAGTCATCAACCTATGAACTTGTTACTGGTGATCAAATCCGTTAAAGTCCCTGAGCATTCCGATAAAATGTTCAAGTTGTTCATCGTCCCATCTTGAAATGTGTTCGTAAAATACAAATTCTTTCTCTTTTAGAGCATCAATCGTCTTTTGTTGTCCAAGCTCAGTGAGGGATAGAAGTATTCCTCGACGATCATCAGGGGAGGCTTCCCTTTTCACATAACCCAAAAGCTCAAGTTGTTTGACGAGACGGCTAACCGAACTGCGATCCATAGCTGTTGATTCCGCCAGCATAGTGGCGCTTGTTGGCCCATATGAGTACAGCCAACGGATAATATGGAAACCCGCAGGTTGTATTGAAGGGTCAAAACGTGCTGCAGTTTTGACATTTAGCGCATGTGAGGCGCTTATGAGCGCATTGATTTGCTCGCCGAGTTCCAACTCCAGTTGTCCTCTCTGCGTATTTTTGTGTTGATCATCATTCATCCTATTTCACCTAACCTTAATTGATAAATTAAATCATTCAAGTTAATTAATTGACATATATCAATCAAAGTAATATAGTTGATTTATATCAAGTATATAGTCACGCCAACTGAATGTCAAAACTTAAGACGGGTCTAACGGAGCAAAGCAATGAACGGCCCATTACATTGACAATGACTATTTCTGCACAAAGGAGAATCAATATGACGGCTAATCCGATTGTTGTAATAACTGGCGCAACAAGTGGTTTGGGGCAACTCGTTGCGATTGAATTGGCTAAACGTGGTACTCATCTTGTCCTGACAGCCAGGAGCAGGGATCGCGCTGAAGCTACTAAAGAAATTATTAAAGGTATGAGGCCCTCAACAAAAGTAGACTATTTTTTAGGGGATCTATCTTTAATGAAAGATGTCAGACGTATGGGAAACGAGATTTCAACTGCATACCCCAAAATAGATGTGCTTTTGAATAATGCAGGATTGCATGCATTCGAACAACGGGTAACCTCCGAGGGATTAGCAGAAATGATGGCTGTGAACTATTTAGCACCGTGGTTATTGACGCACGCCTTACAGCATTCCTTGAAAAATGCAGGAAGCGCCAGAATTGTCAATGTTGCCTCTGAGGCTTCACGCAATCATGGCGAGCTTGAGCTCCCTGAGGATTTGACCAATATAGCCCCTTTTACTGCCAGAGGCTCGTCTGAAATTTATGGAAAAACCAAGCTGTTTAACATTATGTTTACGGGTGAACTGGCACGTCAATGGACTGGTACGGGGGTCAGTGTTAACGCTCTGAATCCGGGGTTTAATGTTACTGGTCTCGGACGTGAGCTCTGGTTTGCATCAATGCTTGAGCGTTTATTGAATTTTTTTCATATTGGTGATCCACGCAGAGGAGCTGATATTATGACTCGTTTAATTGTGGATCCGCAGTACCAGGCAGTTACAGGAGGGTATTTTAATGTCGGAACCGGACATTCGATTGTACCTGTACACCCCGGTGGAGATATTGCTATGCAAAATAAACTGTGGAACTGTACGAAAGAATTACTACAACAAAGAGGTTTTCTTAACAATATGACCTGATTTTATGGATTACAGCGGCTAAACTGAGGACTGTATTGTAAAAATCCAAGGTGGGGTAGCATGAGCATAGTATACTCTTGCGAAATACATGATCTGCATAAGATGTGGAATTTGGAGAATAGCAGTAGCATGAAAAAGGTTTGATCATTTATAGTGTAGATATCGTTTTTATGCTATATAATTGGACTTTTTTGCTTAATACAACGCAGAGGACTGAAAGACATTCCTCAATATTTTGTAATGGAGGCTTTGCTTGTGGATAACGTTGTCTCGGAGTGGGCAGAGTCCCATTTTCCTTTATATACTGCTGACAGCATCCATTCGCTGTACAGCACCTCTAATTTTCCGATGTACAAGATTCATGAGAGTGTAACCGTGCTGATTGCGATTGCCAGCGGCAAAGGCATTCTCAGGATTCATGACCAAATGTACGAGCTTGTGGAAGGGAGCGTCATCCTTCTCCCGGCGCATAGCCATGCCGCTTTAATTACGAATCTCCAGCAACCACTTCATGCTTATAAACTTTTAATCCGTACGCTTGAGCAGGTGAGCGCTCTGCCCGCAGGCGCAATGATGCGGAAAAGCGAGGTGGCCTCCAATGCCAATATTCAGTTTTCCCATTATGAGCCTGCGATTGTGGCTAATGTGGAGGAGCTGTATATCCATCGTTTACCTGCTAGTGAAGCCCGTCATGTGCAGAATCAAATTATCTTTCACCAAATCATTCTTCAACTGTTGAAACAGCAGGAGGCCAAGTATGCTGCCAGTGAGCAGCCGTCGATGGAACACAGCATTACGTATTTGGAAAATCACTATAACGAGAAAATAACGCGTGAGCAGTTGGCCTCGATTGCAGGCGTAAGCCGATCACATTATTCTATCCAGCTTAAGCAGCTTACCGGTTTTTCCCCGAACGAATATTTGTCGCGGCTGCGCGTTCATCGAGCCAAAGAGCTGTTAATTAACGGATCAGGCACGCTCCGGGAAATTGCAATGAAGGTAGGTTACAAGGATGAATTTTATCTAAGCCGTCGTTTTAAGCAGCATACAGGAGCATCACCTTCAAGCTACAACCGCGGATCATCCCAGCGTGTGGCTGTATTGCTTATACCTTACGCCAGCCATCTGTTGCTGCTTGGGTTGGAACCTGCTGTCACCATTTCGGAAAGCAGCGAATATGTGAAGACGAATGGTCTGGAGCCACCGCAAACGATGAAGTTTATAAGCACGAACTGTTCTGCTGAACAGGTGAACTCAGTATTGCTCGATACCAACATTGAGTTGATCATTGCAGCCAAACAGCATTTGCACCAATATGGGCTAAATCCTGAGCATTTGCGAGTTGTAGCGCCTATCGTGGAAATTTCATGGATGGAAATGGGATGGAAAGAGCATCTGCGTCGTATTGCACATGCTGTTCAGCGGAGCGATCGGGCAGAGCAGTGGCTGGCTGCTTTTGAAAAGGAAGAACAGGCAGCCCGTTCACTGATCCAGCAATGCGCAGTCGCTCATGAAATTATAACGATTCTGGTGATTAAGCCAGATAAGCTGCTCGTTTACGGAGCGAGAAATGTCGGATATATTATCTATCAATCGCTTGGACTACGGCCTCCTGAATTGATTGGGCAGGAGATGAAGAAGCGTGGGGATCAATTTCATTCTATTCCCATTGAGATATCCGAACTTGCGGCTTATGCTGGGTCTCAATTATTGGTTGCTGTGTTTCCGGATGAGAAGGGCTCCACCGCACATAGTGAAAAGATATTCAGGTCCTCCTATTGGAGCAGCCTTCCCGCTGTACAGCGGAATAATGTACATCTGCTTGACCTGGATGAATGGTTGCCCTACAATCCGGTTTCTATTCGTTTGCAGCTTCAACGCGCGGTAGCTTTATTTACAAGTAACCAATAGTCCAAGTCATTTTCCAAACAAAAAGGCATGGCTCGGCGCATAGTGGTTCCATATAATTAGTTCATACAAATGAGAATGAATTTCATAATCAATGAAAGAGATACTAAGTTTAAAATTAGCATCTCATGCACGATATGAAGACTCATTGAACATAGCGTTTTGAAAGGGAGAGAGTTATTTTATGAAAAAGCTTTTTATTCCGCTGGTACTTTTACTTGTGGTTGTATTGAGTGCTTGTGGCGGAAACCAAGCGAACCATACCCAGAATAGTAAAAGTTCGTCCTCTGAGGCTGCTTCGGACTCTAAATCGGAATCTACCACATTCGTCTACCAATCCGAGAATGGCCCCGTGGAGGTTCCGACCCATCCACAACGCGTCGTTGTGCTTACCAGGTTCTTAACAGGTAACGTTATGGCGCTCGGTGTGCCTCTGGTCGGTGTGGACGAAATGTCCAAGACCAACCCGAATTTTGAAGAGAAGCTCGAAGGCGCCGAGGCGGTTACAGATGAAAGTCTGGAGAAGATCATCGAGTTGAATCCGGATCTTATTATCGGGCTTTCAGATATTAAGAACGTCGATAAATTTAAGCAAATCGCTCCTACTGTCACTTATACATATGGCAAGGTGGATTTCTTAACCCAGCAACGTGAAATCGGAAAATTGTTGAATAAAGAAAAAGAAGCACAAGCCTGGGCCGATGATTTTACAGCCCGTGCTCAAAAAGCCGGAAAAGAAATCAAGGCGAAAATCGGTGCAGATGCGACGGTTTCCGTTATCGAAACATTCAATAAGCAACTCTATGTCTATGGCGATAACTTTGGCCGCGGAACCGAAATTCTCTATCAGGAGTTCGGACTCGCCATGCCGAAGAAAGTCAAGGAGGCGACCCAGAAAGAAGGCTATCTTGCCTTATCGACGGAGGTTATGAAAGATTACCTAGGTGACTATGTCATTTTTAGTAAAAACGCGGATGAGGATAATTCGTTCCAGAATACCGAAACGTACAAGAATATTCCCGCTGTCAAGAATCAACGTGTCTTCGAGGCCGACGCGAAGGCGTTCTACTTTAACGATCCACTGAGTATGGAATACCAATTGAAATTTTTCATTCAACATTTTCTCGGTCAGTAAGAGTTGATTCCTATTTCGGGACTGCAACGCTTAGGGTCGCCTACGATTCAAATCATGGCAACGATTCGTCTTTCGTTGTAAACCAATTTACCCGATGCGAAGGAACTTGTTAACCAACAGTTTCTTCGCATATTTCATTAAAGAAGAGATGAGAGTCCGATGAAGATTAAACAACATGCTTTTCCCTTTGCATATAAGCTTCTTGGCAGCGTGCTGGCGCTCATTTTGTGTTTCATCATTTCAATGATATTCGGTGCAGCGGAAACGACGCTCCACGACCTGTGGCTTGCTCTCACCTCGGGTACCAAGGATGACAAGATTCTCATCCTGCGTGAGATTCGGCTACCCCGCGAGCTGGCGGCGATGCTGGTTGGTGCCGCTTTTGCTGTGTCCGGTGCTATTATGCAGGGAGTTACCCGCAATCCACTGGCTGATCCAGGCTTGCTGGGCCTGACTTCCGGCGCCAATATGGCACTCGCATTGGCTTTCGTATTCATCCCCGGGATCAACTACTTCGGTATCATGGTTGCCTGCTTTCTCGGTGCTGCTCTGGGAGCAGTGTTAGTCATTGTCCTTGGCTCAATGCGCCGAGGACACCTGTCCCCGATCCGAATCGTTCTGGCGGGAGCGGCTGTCTCTGCGTTTTTGTATGCCATCTCGGATGGCGTCAGCATCGCTTTCAAGATTTCAAAGGACGTATCCATGTGGACCGCCGGGGGCCTGATTGGAACGACATGGGGGCAAATACAGGCCATTGCGCCAGTGATCCTTATCGGAATTGTGGCAGCTCTGATACTCTCCAACCAATTGAGTATTCTCAGCCTGAGCGATGAGGTGGCGGCAGGATTAGGGCAAAATCTGTTAAGGATCAAATTCATCCTGTTCGTTCTTGTTATTGTGATTACGGGCGCATCGGTCGCGCTTGTTGGAAACATGGCATTTGTGGGGCTGATGATTCCTCACATCGTCCGCAAAATGGTTGGTACCGATTATCGGTATATCCTGCCTTTCTCGATTTTTGTAGGAGCTACGTTCTTGCTGCTTGCAGATACGCTGGGGCGCACGATTAATGCACCTTACGAGACTCCGGTGGCGGCCATCGTGGCGATGCTGGGCTTGCCCTTCTTTCTGCTCGTCGTGCGTAGAGGAGGTAAAGCTTTCTTATGATCCTATCCGCCCTTGTTCGAAAACAACGCCTGATTCTGCTCATCAGTTTAGGGCTAATCGTTCTAACCGCTATAGCCAGCATGGCTTGCGGGTATTCTTCATTATCGTTTGACAGGCTGATCCCTGTTTTGTTCGGTCAAGGCACCTTCAAAGAAGAGTTTGTTCTGTTCTCCGTCCGACTGCCACGGATTTTTATTACGTTGTTGTCGGGTATGGCGCTTGCGTTATCTGGTTCTATTCTACAAAGTATCACCCGTAACGATTTGGCTGACCCAGGCATCATCGGCATTAATTCTGGCGCGGGCGTAGCGATTGCGTGCTTCTTTCTGTATTTCCCGATTGATGTCGGATCTTTCGTCTATGTTCTGCCACTTGTCGCTTTTATGGGCGCATTAATAACAGCAGCTTTGATCTATGTTTTCTCGTATAGCCGAGCGAACGGACTTGATCCCATTCGGCTGGTGTTGGTCGGGGTTGGTTTCTCACTCGCGTTGTCGGGAATTATGATCGTAATCATCTCCTCGACGGAACGCTCGAAGGTTGATTTTATCGCAAAATGGATTGCGGGCAATATATGGGGCACGGACTGGCCGTTCATTTGGGCACTGCTTCCCTGGCTGATCCTGCTTATACCGTTTACCTTGTACAAATCTCAACGTCTCAATCTTCTTGCTTTGAGCGAACCGTCGGCGATTGGCGTCGGTCTGAGGCTTGAACGGGAACGCCTCGTTCTTATTCTGACGGCGGTCGCCGCGGCTGCATCTGCGGTATCCGTCACAGGCGGTATCGCGTTTATCGGGTTGATGGCCCCGCACATGGCCAAGTCACTGGTCGGCCCTCGTAATCAGTTGTTCATTCCCGTCGCGGTTCTGCTTGGCGGCTGGCTGCTCTTAACCGCGGACACGATTGGTCGCAATCTCACAGATCCCGACGGTATTCCAGCGGGCATCATGGTGTCGTTAATCGGTGTGCCTTATTTTGCTTATTTGCTGCTTAAAAAATAGCTCGCATTATTAAAAAGAAGGAGGAGGGATATCTCTAAACATTAAGAACTATCGCTGATAAGCATCAGGTCAAGGCTTTCATTCATGGTAATCCATATGTGTAGTCCGGGAGGGGAGCAGATCTGGGACTACACATGTGGATTATTTTATTTTCCTTTTCTCTAAATGGGGAAACATTTTAACGCCGAATGACGTAATCAGCAAGGATTTTTAGATACTCATCATTCACCAATTTTCGGGGGGCAAATACGGCAGTTAAGAAAGTGAGAGACTTGGAATGCGCGATTTTTTCATTCATCATGGAATGATCGGCTTCAGGTAAATGGATGACGGATAGCAACTGCGAAGGCACCTTCTGTCGATACACTCGTTCGGTATCTTTGACATCAACATTTATATCTTTACCAGCTAGAACCAATAGTACTGGAGAATGGAAGTAACCTAATTCTTCAGTAGAGTCAGACTGATAATTCTCACCTATAAAATACCATCTTTCTCTGGAAATTAAATTGTCAGAGTTAGCTATTTTCAGGTATTCTTCGTAAGAAGCATGTTTTTGCAGTAACTGCAAAATATGTTGATTATAGTCCAATCTCTTTGTAATTTCTTGCGGAGTAGCCCCAGCTTGTTCCATCTCTTTTCTGGTGTTAAATTGCCCTTGTGTAATCCAGTTCACTGCTGGTGATACTAGGATGCTGAAAGCAATGTTATGCTCCTCTTTCACGATCTTCGGAATGACCCAGCCTGCTTGACTTGCTCCCCATAGGCCGATTTTCTGCTTATCGATCATCGGCAAGGTTCTCGCCCAGGCTATTGCATATCGGATATCCTGTGCCCGGTCCTCCATGCTTTGGTCCAGCCAATTTCCAGGAGCGCCATTAATACCGGGCTTGTTCAGTGACAAAGAGGCATAACCCTTGGAAGCGAACCTTTCCCACAGTGGTTTGTATCCATCATCGTATGTGTCATTGATCGGACCATCTCCATGGACAAAAACAACCAGTCCAACCTTTCCTGAGTAGTCCTTAGGCAAAGCTAATGTACCCGTTAATATCCCTTTAGGAGTCTCAATTTGTACCTTTTCTTCCGTCATCTTGTAGGAATTTTGATATAAAATAAACAATATTAAGGCAGCGGCCAGAACTGCCGCAATACCAAGAGTAAGTGTTAATGTTTTTTTCAATGATGTTCTCTCCTCGAATGCAGTGTAGCTCCTTTCCAGCTCATCAGATGCCATACAGGCTCCTTAAACCAAAAATGCCGCAAACCATTATATTTGGATTGTTCTACTTCAAACGCTAGTTTGTGATACAAACGGATAGCCCCTTGATTCTTATACGCTACATGAAGCGTCAACACATCAAAACCGGATTCAACCGTAAATTGCTGTGCGAAAGTTAGAAAACGTCGTCCTATCCCCTGATTACGATGACTTGCGCGAATCGCCAAATGATCGATGTAACACTCATCTGGGGCAGGCTTATATTCCAACGCATGCATACCTGTCAAAAATTTAAATACATTGAAGCAGCCAAACTGTTTTATGAGCGGAACCCAAGAAATAGGTATTGTTTTAGGAAGCGAAGAGGAAGGTGCTTTCCATGTGAGGGAGAGGACACCGACAACTTCTTTGTTCTCTTTAACTACAAATTGCTTCATCGTTGAAGGATGAGGGTCTTGAACCCAGACCTTCATGAGTAGCTGCTGCATATCCTGATCCTCCAGTGTAACAAGAGCTTGAAATTTAGTTTTAAATGATTCCACTAAGAGCTTACATACAGCTTCATAGTCTTGTTTTTGATAAGCAACAATATCAATTGACTCTGGACTCATGTAACGGCCTCCCGCACTCCAAAAAGTTTATTTTACTTCAACTTGAATCTCATAATACAACCTGTTGTTGTCGAACATGGAAAGATAGGATTTTTCCACCAGAATAAATTTACTTTGGCACTTATATTGGTGCTGAGCAACATAGCGCTCCAGCTGTTGGATTTCATATTCAATCTCAGCGTCTTCAGTGACGGAAAAAGGCTTATAAAGATAGCTGCCTTCTTCCAGAATATAGTCAGCTGTATCTGTTATTTCTGTCGTTTCATAACATAGCTTCACCTGTCCAGAATCAGCTAGATAATGCAGATCATTTTCAAATAACTGGGGTGGAGCGGGCCGCTGTTCGAATAGATCTCTGGCAGTTAGCTCTTGACCCTCCTCCAATTCAAACCACAGCTTTAAATATCGGGGGCCAAGCAGCCTGATCTGATATCCATGGCCCTGCTGGGTGAGGTTATGATGTTCTTTTAGCACTTTGTGAATAAACTGCTCAAGCTGCTTCAAGTTAGCTATTTCATCCTGTACTTTCTGCAACGAATGCTCTAAAAGATGGTTATAGTCATCGGATGAGTAGGAAGTCATGCATTCTTCAATCTGACCCACAGAGACATTTAATTTACGTAGCATTAAAATATGGGAAAGCTGATAAATCTCATGAAGACCATACATTCGATATTGATTTTTTTCTGTGTATGACGGATACAGAATCCCCTTTTCTTCAAAATATCGCAGTTGATGTACAGATACATTCATAAGCTGTGAAAGCTGGCTGATCGTAATGTATTCTTTCAATGACAGGACTCCTTCTGTGTTGTTGAATAACACTACTATAAACCTTAGGTCTGACCTAAGGTCAATAGCAAATGGAGGACAGCAGAAGATGCGCAAGTGAACGAACATAAATGATTTACCTGTCCGCGATAACCCGGTATAATCATAGGAATTAGATTAATGAGCATAATAAGATGTTCAGGATGAAGATTAGAATGGGGAAATCATGTTGAAGACTTTTAAAAAGGTATATATTGAAATTACAAGTATCTGCAATCTCGCTTGCAGCTTTTGCCCTCAGACGCAGCGTGTGAAAAAATTTATTGATCCTGAAATCTTTCGGAATGTTCTTGATCAGGTCAAGCCGCATACGGATTTCATTTATTTGCATGTAAAAGGAGAGCCGTTGCTTCATCCGAAAATTGACCTTTTGCTGGAGAGCGCTCATGAAAAAGGGTTGAAGGTGAATATTACCACCAACGGCACTTTGCTGCCGAAAACCGGACATAAGCTGTTGGGTCAGCCTGCGCTACGACAGATGAATTTTTCGCTTCACAGCTTTGACGGGCATGAAGGCTCGGTAGACCGTGAAGGATATTTGGGCAATATTTTTACGTTTGCAAGAGAAGCTGTCAAGCATAATGTTATTATTTCGTTTCGTCTCTGGAACCTGACTCAAGATAATTTGACAAATGTGCAGCGTCAGCGCAATCGGGAGACACTTGAGCGATTGGAGCAAGAATTTGAGTTAGACTACCGGATTGAGGAAAAAGTGATACCGGGCAGTGGGGTCAAAATCGCACCAAACGTTTATTTAAATCAGGATCACGAATTTGAATGGCCAAGTCTCAGTGCCCCGGAGGATGATGGAAAAGGCTTTTGTCATGCGCTTCGCAGTCAGGCTGCGGTATTGGTCGATGGAACAGTCGTCCCTTGCTGTCTTGATGGGGAAGGCGTTATAAATTTAGGTAACGTGCATGAGCAATCTTTTACCGACATTGTTGAAGGGGAACGTGCAAATCGCTTGTACTTCGGATTCTCCAAGAGAGAAGCGGTGGAAGAGCTGTGCCGCAAGTGCGGGTACCGTAAACGATTTGGAACCTAACAGAGATTGGGCGGGTGGGACATGCAATCTCTGACAAATTGCCGTTCCCATATTGAGTTTAAACCCATAGGAAAAAGCCGCTAAATACCAAGGATTGATTGGTGTTTAGCGGCTTTTTTGCGTACGTGAAACATGTTCACATTCAACTGTTAGCCAGCGCTTTGGCGTATTGTTTGCCTGCCGAGAGAAGGCTGTCGCTCAGTTCAGGATCATTAACTGAACGTGCAAGCACTAGAGAACCGACCATACTGCTGAACAACGCGCTACCTTTGGACAGATCCATTCCCGCCATATAGGAGATAAACGTAATCATTCGTGTCAGCTCCTGCGTGAATATCTGCCGGATTTCTTCAGAAGAACGGGCTATGTCTACGGAAAGAGCAGGAATAATACAGCCCATTTCTGTTTGATCACGGTGATGGGTGCTTAAATAGTAGTCGATGATAACATTAATTTTGGGATCTTGCGATTCTTGGTCAACAGCCTTCTGAAGCAGTGCGAGGGTATCACTGACAGCATAGCGACAGGCTTCAGCGACTAGCTGTTCTTTGTTCTCAAAGTGTGAATAAAATCCGCCGTGAGTTAATCCAGCCCCTTTCATAATAAAGGGCACACTTACATCGTGGATACCGTTGGCGCGAAAAGCCTGGGCAGCACTTTCAACGATCTTGCTCCGTACTTTAATCTTGTGGCCTTTTGGATAAGGCATTGTAATCACTCCACGGCTTCATAATGCTAACTTCAAAATATTATAGTCATCATAATAAAACGTGTCAATTGGTCTTCTTGCAACGACAACTTCAGCATGGCTGATCACGACTATTGACGTATTTTAAATATGATGACTATAATATATTATGATCATCATATTTAAATCGGGCAATTTCAAAGGGAGGCATCAGGTATGAGCAAGCTTGAATCTGTAGATACACTGGTCATTGGATCAGGTCCAGGAGGTTATGTGGCGGCAGGGCGTTCTGCTCAGCTTGGAATGAAGACAGCCATTGTCGAACGCAGTCAGCTAGGTGGAGTCTGTACGCATGTGGGCTGCATTCCATCCAAAGCTTTGATTGCCGAAGCACATCGCTATGAGGTACTCAGGCAGTTCAATCAGGCCGATACAGCAGCGTCATTCGTGAATGCTCAAGCCTTCAAGCAGGGGATTGTGAACAAGCAGGCAGGCGGAGTCGGATATTTAATGAAAGCGGGAGGTGTGAGTATTCTGGAAGGGGAGGCAAGCCTGGTTGATGAGCATACAGCTATCATCAAGCAAAATGGAGCGGAACAAACGATATCCTTTAAGCATGCCATATTGGCAACCGGTTCCCGCCCAATCGAGCTGAAAGCATTTCCGTTTGGCGGACGTATTTTGTCCTCTACAGATGCGCTTTCGCTTCCAGAGGCTCCGACCAGTCTGGTCGTGATAGGCGGTGGATATATCGGCATCGAGCTTGGACAGATGTATGCCAAATTTGGAACTAAGGTAACAATTCTGGAGGGAGGGGAACGGATATTGCCGGGATTTGAGGCGGATCTTGTGGCCCCTGTTGTCAAGCAGTTGAAGACAGATGGCGTAAACATCGTAACTGGTGCGACAGCCGAAAAAGCCGTGCAGAATACGGATGCCATTACGCTGCATTATTCAAAAGATCAGGAGCAGCATCATGTTACCGCAGAGTTTGTATTAGTTACTGTAGGCAGAAAGCCCAATACAGATGGCACGTTAGGACTGGAGCACATTGGCTTGCCAGTGACGAGCAGAGGGCTGATTGAGACAGACGAGCAGTGTAGAACGGCTATACCCCATATTTTTGCCATTGGAGATATTACGGCGGGTCCAGCTCTTGCCCACAAAGCTTCCTATGAAGCGAAGATTGCGGCAGAAGCGATTGCAGGTCAAGCTGCCAAAGTGGATTATAAAGCCATACCGCTGGTTGTTTTTTCTGAACCGGAGCTGGCTAGTGTTGGCCTAAGTGAAACCGAAGCCAAGGAACAAGCATTACCGATTGTCATTGGCAGAGCCTCGTTTGGGATTAACGGCAGAGCACTGGCACTAAGGGCAGCAGACGGATATATCAAAATCGTAGCAAAAAAAGATTCGGGAATCGTACTGGGGGCGCAAATCGTGGGTGTTGAAGCCTCAACACTCATTTCGGAGCTTGCTCTAGCTATCGAGATGGGCGCAACCGTAGAAGACTTGGCTCTAACCATTCATCCCCATCCCACATTGGGAGAAGTAATTATGGAGGCTGCGGAGAACGCGGTCAAAAAAATGGACAGTGCAAAGTAGAGGCTCCGTACGAAATCAATTCATTGCCTGTGAGAATGATTATCAACTATAATATATTATAGTTGAATGTGAATGCGATCAGGTACGTGGATGGTTTGGATCGGGGGCTGGACAAAAGCAATGAAATTAAATGATCACATCTTGCTCTGGAATCATGTTTTTATACAAGTGTTGGATGTTCGTCATAAGAAAATGGGTAAAGAGGAGGAGTTGCGGAGCTATAGACTTCCGGCTAGTGCGTTCTTGTTTACTCTGCGCGGTAGTGCGCGAGTGCGGCTGGACGACAGCATTCATAGGGTGGAGCGTTTTCATGTGCTGCATGGGGGAAAAGGAATGTGCCTGAGCGTCATTACGGATGATGTGCTTGAATATTACATCATCCTGTACAAGGCAACGTTGGCCCTGACCTGTCGCAAGGAGATTGCACAATTGTTGGAAAAGGAAAATCCTTTTCAGAATCAGTATGCCTTCGCACCTCATTACCCGCTGCCCCTGTATGATAAAGTAAAGCTGTTGGAGCAAGAATGGCGTAAAGCTTCCGGACTTGGAAAACTGCATGTCAAAGTCTTATTTCAACAATTTGTATATGAGCTGTTGCAGCAGTTGTATCGACAAGGCATTGAACCCCTTAAGCCCGACCTGGTAGTGCAGGCTGTAGCATATATTCGTGAGTACTCCAGCCGCTCTATGACACTTGAGTCCATTGCAGAGGAACTGCAGTGTAGCACCGGGCATCTATCAAGGCTGTTCAAGAATAAAATGCATACCAGTCCGATTCATTATTTGGGTCAGGTACGGATAGATCGAGCAGCTCAGCTTTTAATGGAGACGGACGCCACTTTACAGGAAATTGCGGAGATTGTGGGGTATCTGGATGCTCATTCATTAAGCCGCAGCTTTAAGAAATATAAAGGACTTTCTCCTGTACGATTTAAAAATGAACGGCAGCATCATGTCAGGAAGCAAGATCAGGATATGCCCCAAAAGATGCTAACATATGCCCTTCAGCAGACTTCTTCCACACGTTATACTGATATTGATTATCAATATCAGTATAACGTGGAAGGAGATTTATTCATGCACGGAAGAGTCAAAATAACCGCCATGATGATTATGCTGTGTTTATCATTGATGCTGGGAGCTTGTTCAGCTCCTGCCAATACAAATGGAAGCTCGCAATCAGAGGCTAATTCTACAACGACAGCATCCAATGGCGATGGACAAGCGACAGTGCAAGCAAAGACAAGAACAGTATCGACACTAAAAGGAGATGTAGAAGTACCTGCAAACCCGAAACGAGTTGCATCTGATCAGTATATGGGTCATCTTTTGAAACTGGGAATTATTCCGGTAGGGGTCAGAAGCTTTATGCTGAATGAGGCCTGGATTGATAAATCAGGATATCCCAAAGAGAAGTTGGTCGGAATCAAGGATCTCGGCGAATTTCCTATGAATCTGGAGAAACTGACGGTTCTGCAACCGGATTTAATCATAGGTTCGATAGAAAAAAACATCGACAGCTACCAAAAGGTTGGAACAACTGTGTTCCTGCCATATTGGGAGGGCGAATCTACACCGGGGCCGCTGGATAAATTCCGAAGAATTAGTGAAATCTTTGGTAAGGAGAAAGAAGCCGAGCAGTGGATCACTGAATATGAGAATAAAGTCGCAGAGGCCAGAAAGAAAATTGACGGTATCGTTAAGGACGGAGAGACAGTTTCGATCGTGCAGGTTGCGAACAAATCAGTATATGTTTTAGCGGCAGAAGGCGGAAATTACGGAAGTCCAACCATTTATCAGATGTTAAAGCTGCCACCTACGAAGAAAGCATTGCGCATGAAAGAAGGATTTGAAAATATTTCGCTTGAGGTTTTGCCTGAGTATACAGGGGATCATATCTTTGTGTACGGTTCGGAAGATGATGGGGCCAATCAAGTTCTAAATAGTGAGCTATGGAAAGGCCTTCCGGCTGTAAAAAAAGGACAGGTTTATATGTACGGTTCATTCAGCGAAAAGGGCGATGAGTTTGTCATGGAAGATCCTTATTCGCTGGAGCTTCAACTTGACACGATTGTTAATATCTTATTAGCTCACAAAAAATAAAGTTTTATATAACTTTTAACAATCGGCTCTTGGCCTGATTCGTGCAGAACGTGTAACATACATTTCCGATAAATCATTTGGTCCAAAGAGAAATAAACCGCTAAATACGAGGGAAAACCCTGTGTTTGGCGGTTTTTGTATGATGAATTCCTCCATTCCTAATATTCCAGATATATCTCATAGTTTATGTGTATCATCTGGATAAGGATTGGATAGGGAAGAGTCTCTAATTACTGATTTTTTATCAAGCTTCTTGTGGCTCGGGTCACTATTCGTTTGGTTTCCTTCGTATCCGAAGTCTCCAGCCACGCATCACAAACTTGAAGCACCCATTCCGGCTTGGTTTTACTGGCATCATTCAGCCAATTACCTACCGAGTCCTGAACATATTTGGTCGAGTCGGATTGAACAGCTTCCAAAAGTGGAAGTGCCAGCTCTGGGTGTTCTTTCAATTCAGGAATGTGCTTGGCCCAGACACCTTGTGGCCGGGTCAATTCGATGGCAAAACGACGTATATTAGCATCCTGATCCCGTACCCAATCGTTTAAAAGTATGAGCGATTCCAGCAGTTGCATGGCTACGGGCCGTCTTACAGCCATCCAGGCAATTTCACGCACCCCAAAATGTGAATCCGCTGCAAAAGGGCGAATGCTCGCCAATTTCTGTTCTACACTTAAACGGGGATCAATCCCGATGATGTAGGCAGCCCAGCAGCGAATGCTGTCTGAAGGATGAGAGGCCATCGCATCAAAGATTCGAGTACGTTCTTGATGTGTTTGTTGCTCGAACAAGTTCAGCCATGCTTGGGCAATCGCGGGGATTATTTTCATGATCCTTTTTTCCCTCAGATGATCCAATTCGGACAAGAAGATTTCGGATGATCGCTGCAATCCAAACTCATCAAGTGCATTTTGTAGCAGTAAAGCATGATCGACAGCTAGCCATTCGGTGAGATTCACCGTCTGAAGCTGTCCCTGCTGTAGCAGGTGAAGCACATCATCAGGAATATCTGTTCCCTTGCGAGCCCCTTTTCGTTGTAATATCGAATCTGGAATTAAGAATTGTTTTTTAGGATTCATATATTGCCCCCATCAGTGCAGATAGATAAGAATTATTTTTTAATGGTAATTCTAGAGAGAGCGTAGAACTTGTAATACGTCAGCAGGCTCCATACGTTTTTTATAATCAGCATCAGCATATCCTGCACGAATGATACCTTCTTTATCAATTACATAGGTAGCGGGTACGGGGAGTTCCCAGGCACTGTTACCATGAAAAGTATCCAGAGAAATGTCTAATGATTTGTAAAGCTCATGTGCATATTCAGGAAGTTTGAATTTGAGATTGTATTTTTCTGCTATTTGATTATGCAGGTCACTTAAAACATGAAAGCTCAATTCATTCTTCTGTTGCATACTCATTGAATGTTCGGGAGTTTGCGGACTCACGGCAATCAGCTGAGCATGGAGCGACGTTATCTCATTCATGTACCGTTGGTAGGCTTGGAGCTCCAGATTGCAGAACGGACACCAGTGCCCTCTGTAAAAGATAAGAACAACAGGTCCCTTTGTCGTTTCTTCAGATAGTGTTATAACTTGGCCTGTATAATCGGGTAAGCTAAAATCAGGCGCTTTGGTTCCAAGGCTTAATCCATAAGTGGCATTCAAATTGCGAATATCCTGGATCGTCTTATCAAATATATCCAGTACTTCTGAAGGAAGCATTTTTTCCATGTCTGCTTTGGCTGCTTCCAGATCACTTTGTAATTTTTGATATTCCATTGCGTTCACTCCATATCGTATGTTTTTTCTGGTAGCTATACGATACTTCTTTTCTCTGAACTATAGATGTAATGTAGCTTACAACTTCGGCAGCTTTTCGCGATGGATATAAATGGTTTTAAATCCGGTCTTAATGACCTTTTCTTTTACAAGCTCCTGTAAAGCAGCAGTTACAGCTTCTCGGGTTGCACCGACCAAATGAGCGATTTCTTGATGGGATAGCGGGAAATTGATTTTATAATACTCATCTTCACTTTGGAGGGCGAACTGATCGGACAGTTTTATAAGAACATATAAAATTTTATCCTGTAAATTCCCCAAAGCCAGATGTTGGGCCAAACGGCTCATACCTGAGATTCGATCGCTTAACACTTTGATCAAGTTCATCATGAACCGGGGATGTTGGATTAAAAAATGCTCAAAACGGTCTTTGTCCATCCGGCAGATATCGCATTCTTCTATCGTTTCTATATACATATCCCTTGTCCCTAGTGAAATCATATCCATTTCACCAAATACATTCCCCTCGCTGAGGATATCCAAAGTAAATTGCTTTCCGTCAGCGTTTAGCTTATAAAGACGTACTTTTCCCTTCTTTACAAAATAAAGCCCTTCGGAAAAGGTATCCGGGGTTTGAATAAACGTATTTTTCGGTAGGGTCGTAATGGAAGTCATTTGATCCATTTCAACTAAATCCTCTAATGAGAGACTATCAAGCAGATTGAATTGGGATAGGTATTGAATGCTATTCATATGTTCTCCTTATGGTTGCTGGTGGTGTACAGAATCATAATACAATTATAGCTTGTCTAAGGAACTTTGGTCTCTTCTATTACTCACAGCCAGAAGTCTATCTGGAGAAGATTATGGAGGGGGGCTTCATTAATCTCCCCCTCAGGAGTTGCTGCGGATGAGCTGAATAAGGTTCAGGGCAGCGGCAGATAGAGGTTCATTTTTGCGGGTACAGATAGCGATTGAATTTTGAAGCTGGATGTCTTCGACGTATACCCGGCACAGCTCGCCGCGTTCTACATATTCGCGTACGACCAACGAAGACACAAAGTTCGCACCGTATCCGGCAATAACTGCGGTAATGGCCTCATGCAATCCCGTGAAGTTCAGGGTGATCTGGGGAACTGGAGCATTGTAGGTTCGACATAAGGAAAACAATCGCTCCCGTGTCGAGCTTCCCTTTTCACGCATAACAAAGGGTTCATGCATCATCTCTAATAAAGTGACCTGCTGATTAGCGTATCGGTGATCCGGTGCGACGACAAACCATAGCTCATCACGAAACAATTCTTCTGTCTCAATCGTATCCGGGTGTTGCTCTGGCAGTCCCCCATAGACGGCAAAGTCCACTTCTATATTTAATAGCTGCTTCAATGCATCATTGGAATTGGTTGTGTTAATCGTCATTTCAACGTGTTCATATTGTTGCTTGAACTTCGCAATCCAGGTCGGAATTAGAAAATGAGCCGGTAAATAAGTAGCAGCCAGCCGGATATGCCCATGGGTTCCATCACGATAATCCTGTGAAAATTGTTCGATTTGCTGTTCAACGGCAAAGAGCCGTTTGGCGAGTAAAGCAAGCTTTTCACCAGCATCGGTCAAGGCAATTCCTCTTCCCAGCGGCATGAGCAGTGTGAGGGATATTTCTTTTTCGAATTTTTTAATTTGAGCGGTAATAGCAGGTTGGCTGATATTTAATAGTTCAGAGGCTCGTGTCACACTTCCGGTGGAGGCGACCACATGGAATAAACGTAACGCATGCAGGTTCATTGTAGAACTCTCCTTTTTCGATTATTCATATATTTAGATTATAAATAACGCAAAAACATATATTATTTTTATAATAATAATTCATTTACAATCAAAGTGTAAGTTAATACAAAGGAGAGTGGAGCAAATGAATCAAACGAATCAAACGAACACATGGGATCAAGTAGACCAGTATATTTCGGATCGTCTCATTCCGCATGATGCTATTCTGGAACAGGTACTGGCTGCTAATCAAAAAGCGGGATTGCCTCCGTATGATGTATCACCCAATCAGGGAAAACTGTTAAATATCTTTGCTCAAATGCAAGGTGCACAACGCGTGCTGGAGATCGGTACTTTGGGAGGATATAGTACAATCTGGCTGGGAAGGGCGTTGCCGAAGGACGGAAAAATTGTTACGCTGGAAGCCAATCCGCTTCATGCTGAAACAGCCCGGTCCAACATAGCGTTGGCCCAATTGGATGGAATGGTCGAACTTCGTGAGGGAGACGCATTAAAACAGTTAGCACAGATGGAGGAAGAACGCGTTGCCCCTTTTGATCTAATCTTTATTGATGCAGATAAACCGAATAATCCATTGTATCTAGCTTGGGCACTCCGTTTGTCGCATCCTGGCACGGTGATTATTGGCGATAACGTCATTCGTGAAGGAGAAGTCATTCAAGCCTTAAGCACAGACCCTCGTATACAGGGGGTAAGAAAATTTTATGATTTGCTGGCTGAAGAATCGAGGATTACAGCTACAGCCATTCAGACGGTAGGAAGCAAAGGCTATGATGGTTTCGTCATCGGAATCGTAAATGGTTAAATGGCCGAAATCTGCTAAGCACAGAGGGGACCAACCCAGGTGTTTAGCTTTTTTGTTGTGGTAAAATGGTGCTGATGGAAGCAGTAGAACGTTTTTGAACGTTTACTGCTGAATTCCTATGTAAGAAGAATGTATTTACATAAAAATGGATGCCATTCCCTTTCAATGTAAACGCAACCATGGCGTTGGGGCTTGGAATTCACCATTTTGTAAAAAAATGAAGTTGGGATGAAGTTTTTTGAATCTTTTTGAATAAAAATGATTGTTTTTTGTGAGGTTTATGGTACGATATGAATAGTTGGGGGAATGAAGATGCTGACGGAAGAAAGATACAAGTTAATAATACAGCGCTTACAAGAGCGTGGTGTTGTAAAGTTGCAGGAATTGGTCGATCTGTTGGGCGCTTCTGAATCAACGATTCGACGTGATTTAATCGATCTTGAAGCCCGTCAGTTGCTAAAGCGGATTCATGGCGGGGCAGCCTTGCTGAATCAGAAAAGTCAAGAACCTGGCATGGAAGAAAAAGCATTCAAAAACGTTCAACAGAAAAACGCAGTCGCTCGTATGGCCGCCAAAGAAATTTTGGATGGCGAATGTATTTATCTGGATGCGGGAACAACAACGATGGCGATGATTCCTTACATTGAAGCTAAAGACGTGACGGTCGTGACAAATGGCCTATCCCACGTAGAAGCACTGGTAAGCAAACGAATCAGAAGCTATCTACTGGGAGGGATGATGAAAATTCATACCAAGGCCGTAATCGGGAGTATTGCCCTGCAGAATATGGATAATTTTCGGTTCGACAAATGCTTTTTAGGAACGAACGGTGTCGATGTGGAAATGGGATATACAACTCCTGATCCCGAAGAAGCGTTGGTTAAACGGCGTGCCCATCAGCTATCCGGCAAAACCTATGTGTTGGCCGATTCCAGCAAAATTGGTGAAGTTACCTTTGCGAAGCTGTTCGAACTGAAGGAAGCTATCCTTATTACAGAATCGGTGCCTGAACGCTCACGCCGATCTATTGCTCAGAAAACTAAGATAATCGAGGGATAACGATGATATATACAGTAACGCTTAACCCTTCCATTGATTATATCGTGGAAGTTGACGACTTGAAGCTTGGTGATTTGAACCGGATGAAACGTGATTTGAAACTGCCGGGCGGCAAAGGTATTAATGTATCGCGTTTGTTGAATCAGTTGGGAGCAGACAGCACGGCGATTGGTTTTCTCGGAGGATTCACAGGCAGGTTTATCAACGATACATTGCGGGAGGAATCCATCAAAACTGATTTTGTAATCATCGAAGATGATACACGGATCAACATTAAGCTCAAGCATGGTGATGAAACGGAAATTAACGGCTTGGGACCTGCTATACGTGAGCAAGAGGCAGATGCGCTGGTGCAAAAGCTGTCGGGTCTCCAGAAAAATGACATTGTCGTCTTGTCTGGAAGCATCCCGCCATCACTTGGGGGGGACTTCTATGATCGGCTGATTAACGTGTGCCAGCAGACTGGGGCTGAATTCGTCATTGATACCACAGGTGAAGCGCTGATGAAGTCACTCGTTCATAAGCCGCTGCTCGTCAAGCCGAATCACCATGAGTTGGCGGAGTTGTTTGGCGTAACCATTCATTCAAAGGAGGAAATCGTCACTTACGGCCGCAAGCTGCTGGAAACAGGCGCAAAAAATGTTCTGGTTTCCATGGCAGGAGATGGAGCTTTGCTCATTACGGCAGACGAAGTGTACCACGCAAATGTACCGGCAGGAACGGTTAAAAATTCTGTAGGCGCAGGTGATTCCATGATTGCTGGATTCGTGGGTACGTTAGCTCTTGTTGGCGATCCGATCGAAGCATTCCGTGCAGGAGTGGCATCCGGAAGTGCAACCGCGTTCTCTGATGATCTGGCTACCAGAGAGAAAATTGAACAATTACGGCCGCAAGTCACGATTACAAAATGGTAATTCCGCTGCATCATGAGCTTATTAGGCGTGTGTTGACACGCTGATCGAACATAGGAGAGTGAGAAAAATGAGAATAACAGACCTGATGATTAAAGAAACGATGATCATGGACTTGCAGGCAACGACAAAAGACGGGGCGATTGAGGAACTCATCGCCAGTCTCGAAGCCAGCGGACGCATTAATGACCGGGCATTGTTCAAAGAAATGATTTACAAACGCGAAGCAGAATCCAGCACCGGAATCGGCGGCGGCATTGCGATGCCGCATGCCAAGACCAAAGCTGTGAATGAAGCGACTGTTGTTTTTGCAAAAAGCAGTAAAGGCGTAGATTTCGAATCGTTGGACGGTGAGCCGGCGAAAGTCTTTTTCATGATTGCGGCTCCAGAAGGAGCAGCGAATACGCATCTTCGCACACTGGCGGCGCTTTCCCGGTTATTAATTGATACCGATTTCATCGGTAAACTTATGAATACGCAAACACCGGGTGAAGTATCCGAGCTGTTTGATACCAAGCAGGCGGAAGTAGAAGCAGCCAAGCAAGCAAAAGAGGCGAAGGAAGAAGCTGCCAAGGCACAGCAAACACCAGACGTTATCGTTGGCAACCCGGATTCTGACGAGTTTGTGGTTGCGGTTACCGCTTGCCCTACAGGTATCGCACACACGTTTATGGCTGAAGACGCTCTCATTAAGAAAGCGAAAGATATGGGTGTAAATATCCGGGTAGAAACGAACGGCTCGGAAGGTGCACAAAACGTACTGACCCCGGATGAAATTCGTCGTGCCAAAGGTGTAATCGTCGCAGCCGACAAGAAGGTCGAAATGGCCCGCTTCGACGGCAAGCCTGTATTGCAAAGACCGGTAAGTGACGGTATTCGTAAATCTGAAGAACTGATCCGCAAAGCGCTAAACGGCGATGCTCCAATTTACCGCAGCGAAGGTAAGGGGAACGCGGAGGAGACGAAAGCAGAAAAAACCAGCGTCGGCAGCAAAATTTACAAGGATCTAATGAACGGTATCTCTCATATGTTGCCGTTTGTTGTAGGCGGCGGGATTTTGCTGGCTATCTCCTTCCTGTTCGAACAGATAGCGGGAGCGGAGAATCCGATTGTCAAGCTGTTACAAACGATTGGTGGCGGAACAGGTGCGTTCCACTTCCTGATTCCGATACTGGCCGGATTTATCGCGATGAGTATTGGGGATCGTCCGGCATTGATGCCAGGTATGGTTGGTGGTCTGATGGCTGTAAACTCTAATGCAGGTTTCCTTGGCGGTCTGGCAGCAGGTTTCATGGCTGGTTATGTGGTTATCTTCCTGCGTAAAGCTTTTAAAGGTCTGCCGAAAGCGCTGGATGGTTTAAAACCAATCTTGTTATACCCGGTATTTGGACTCCTAATTACAGGTGCGATTATGTTCTACCTGTTCGATCCGATTTTCGGTGGTATTAATACGTGGCTTGTCAATGTTCTGAACAATTTGGGTACAGGTAATGCAGTGATTCTGGGTCTGATTCTTGGTGGAATGATGTCGATTGACATGGGTGGACCTTTCAACAAAGCGGCTTATGCATTTTCAATCGGTGTCTTTACTTCCAGTGGTAACACGAACGGGGCTATGATGGCTGCTGTTATGGCGGGCGGTATGGTACCTCCGCTGGCGATCGCATTGGCTTCGACGTTCTTCAAAAATAAATTTACTGAGCAGGAGCGTAAGTCTGGTTTGACGAACTATGTACTCGGTTTGTCCTTTATTACAGAAGGAGCAATCCCATTCGCAGCTGCTGACCCTCTGCGCGTCTTAACCTCTTGTATTGTAGGTTCAGCGATTGCTGGTGGTCTGACACAGTTCTGGAAAATCAATCTTCCAGCTCCACATGGCGGAATTTTTGTAGCAGCTCTTGCCAATCATGCTTTGCTGTTCTTGCTTGCGGTGGCGATTGGTTCTGTGATTTCCGCGCTCATTCTGGGACTGTGGAAAAAACCGCTCGAAACGAAATAACTGGCGTCACTTCCTCCAGTCTCCATAATAGTAAAGCCGCTAAACACTAGGTTTATGAGTGTTTGGCGGCTTTTTCTTTATGCAAAGGTGTCGGCTTGCGAACTAAAACGATTTGCGCCTAGCCTGAGCTATCGCCTACAAAGCTCCTTAACCAGTTGCATAAACAGTTTTCGGGCTGAGGACATATATTGCTGATGCTGGTTGCTCTGTAATAGTCCAATAGGAATATTAGGGTCTGTTAGCTGGAGGGGTAAGGTGACTAAATCATCCGGCAGAGGCAATGACGATAGAACCACTCCAACCGAAGGAATCGTTTTTACAAATAAAGGTATAGACGAGATTTGGCTTACGGTATAAAAAAACGGCATCGACGGAAAGCGGGAAAGCTCTTTTTCCAGCCGGATATGGTACAGGCAGTTCTTCCCTCCAACGATAAGCGGGTACTCATACAGATCTTCGAGATGAAGCTCGCTTTTTGCAGCGAAGGGATGATCACGGGATACAATAAAGGCGATTTGTTCGTGATACACAGGTTCAAAGTGCAGGGCGGGAACGGAGTGAGATTCCCCGCAAATTGCAAAATCAAGCGTGTTGTCCAGCAAAGCGTGCGAGAGCGTATCCGTGTTTCCAACTGTAAAATGGCACGTCATATTCGGTTTATGCTCCCGAAACTGAAGCAGAACCGCAGGTAGTACGGAAGCCGCCACCGTTTCGATCACACCGATGTGGAGGGTGCCGATTTCCTCCTTTTTCAGAGAGTTGGCCTGATCTAATACATAACTCCAATGCTGAATAAGCCCATTTACCTCGTCTGCATACACTTTTCCTGAGGCCGTTAATTCTGCATCCCATCCCCTTTTAAAAAGCTGAAATCCCAGCTCCTTCTCCAGTCGCTGAACTTGGCTGGTTACTGTAGACTGTGCGTAGTTTAATTTGGCGGCAGCCTTTGAGAAGGTTCCTTCTTCAATAATGGTACGAAACGTGGTTAGCTCTTTCAGATCCATGAACACTCATCTCCATCGATAAAAATGAATATATTTATGTTTATTTTCAATTATATAGATGAAAATAGATGGAGTACAATTAATTTATCCCAACGGACAGGAGAGATGAACATGCCATTTGTACGAGTAGGTTACATGGAGGATCAATACACAGAGAAGGAGCTGCCTTTAATTAGCCGCTGTATCCTGGACGCTTTGATCGAGCATTTTCAGGTACCGGAAAAGGACTACTTTCAGGTTTTTCATGCTCATAAGCAAAGCGAGTTTTATTATAGTCCGGATTATTTGGATATACCCAGAACAGATAAGCTGCTGTATATCCAAATTACGATGGGATTAGGTAGAACTACGGAGCAAAAAAAGAGCTTCTACCAAAGGTTATCCGAACTCTTATCCACCGAATGTAAGATCAGGCCGGAGGATGTATTTGTCACACTGGTGGAAACGGAATTTGAGGATTGGTCCTTTGGCAACGGACTTGCCCAGATGATTCTGTAGCTGGAAACTGCACATCTGCATACGATCTGCATAACTGCACATCAGGGACGAAGGGAAGTGTTGAATGAATGAAGCATAAATTAATCACGTCGAGTGTACGGGAAAAGGTTGGAGATTTTGCGCCCGCTTTTGTGAACTATACGGAGGATGTTCTTTTTGGGGATGTATGGAGAAGAAGTGAGCTATCTCTCAGAGAACGGAGTCTCATAACCGTTTCCGCATTGGTAGCGGGTGAGCATGGGGGGCAGCTTACCTATCATCTGAATTTGGCTAAGGATAACGGATTATCGGAAGAAGAACTGGTTGAGGTCATCACTCAGCTTGCCTTTTATGTAGGATGGCCCCGAGCCGCCTCAGCGATTCAAATCGCCAAAGACGTATTTAGGGAAGGAAAAGAGAGTTAGGCGTTCGATCATTCACGAATTTTATACCCAAAAGACCGCTAAGCACAAGGACTCCAAGTGTTTAGCGGTTTTTTGGCATGGCATAGAAATGGATAATAGAAAAGCCTATCTGATCAGATGCAGACAAAAATCCAAATCCGCTTGAAGATGCTCCTTCATCAGCCGTTCTGCCGTGTCACCATCATGCGCCCGAATCGCTTCGCAAATGTGCTGATGCTCGTCAATCAGAAAGGGGCGATGATAGTAAACGACCGTATGACGGAATAAATAAATGACGGATTGCATCCGGTCAAATAAATCAATCATCATCGAATTATTGCTGGCGCTCATAATGATTTCGTGAAACTCTTTATTCGCTTGCATCACCTCATCCAGCGAGCCGGAGCGCCCAATTTCCACACATTGCTCCAAAGCCAGCAGCTCTGTCTCGGACAGATAGGCCGCTGCACTTCGCGCCGCATGTCCTTCAAGCAGCATACGCAGCTCAAAGGTATTACGCAGGTCGGTTTCAGAGAGCTTGACTACACGCTTATTGACGATAAGCCCCTCCTGCTCCAATTTGCGGATGGATTCACGGATAGGTGTCCGGCTCACACCGAGCTGCGTAGCAAGCTTTTCCTCGACCAGCTTGGTTCCCTGAGGAATCGTTCCGTTCAGAATCATATCACGCAGCGTTTCATAGGATTGCTGGTGCGCCGTTCGGGAGTTATTGCTGCTGTACTGCATGTCATTCACCTCTACGTCTACTTTAGCGAAAAGACGGAGGTTAAACAACGTTTATCCTATGTGTTCGATAAAAATTGATACAAATTTTAATTTTTTGTATACAAAAATGAATTTATTGTGTACAATTTCAAATGTAAAGACAAATTAATAGCGCTTACATGTGATAAAAAGCGTTTACAAATGGATTTTTATAAAAATCCTGAATAGGAAATCGAATTTGAAAAGCTACGGAGGGACTTTAACATGGCAAAGAAAATTGGATTTATTGGATTAGGTATTATGGGTCGTCCGATGTCGTTGAATCTTTTGAAAGCAGATTACGAGCTAACCGTATTTGATATTAATCAGGAGGCAGTCGCTGCTTTGGTGGCATCAGGGGCGCATGCAGCCGCATCTCCCAAGGAAGTTGCCGAGGGCAGTGAGATTATTTTCACGATGCTGCCGAATTCCAACCATGTGAAGGAAGTGGTTTTGGGCGAGAACGGGATTTTAAAAGGGGCTAGTGTTGGAAGCGTTATTGTGGATATGAGTTCCATTTCCCCCGTTGTCTCCAAAGAGCTGTCGGTGAAAGCTGCTGACGCTGGTCTGCATATGCTGGATGCACCTGTTAGCGGTGGGGAGCCGAAAGCAATTGATGGGACATTGGCGATTATGGTTGGCGGCAGTGAGTTCGTGTTCGAGCAAGTTTCGGATGTTCTGCATGTGCTGGGTCAGGACGTCACCCTGGTTGGGGATAACGGCTGCGGTGCAACGGCAAAGCTTGCTAATCAGATTATGGTTAATCTGAACATCGCAGCCATGTCCGAAGCGCTCGTATTTGCAGCCAAGGCGGGTATTAATATCGAAAAAATGTACCAGGCTATTCGTGGTGGATTAGCAGGCAGTGCGGTACTGGACGCCAAAGTTCCTCTGATTTTGGAACGTAATTTTGTAGCTGGCGGACGGATAGATATTAATCTCAAGGACATCACGAATGTTATGGAAACGGCTCATGATATCGGGGCACCTTTGCCACTTAGCAGCCAACTGCTGGAGATATTTCACGCACTGAAAGTGGACGGAAAAGCGGCAGACGATCATGGTGGAATCGTGCAGTATTTTGAAAAACTTGCAGGTGTACAGGTAAAAGCAGAGTAGGTAGAGCATGCTAATCCAGAATTTGAATAAGGTGGAGATTACATGAATGTAAAAGCAGGATATACTTCGTTGTCAGCCCTTCAGGCAGAACTGCCTTCCGAATGGGAAAACAAAGGGATGCGTCAGGAGATTCAACGGATAAATGACTCCAGAGGCCGGAAAATTATCGTTTTGGACGATGACCCAACAGGTGTACAAACAGTTCATGATATCGACGTTTTGACGCAGTGGGATGAAGAATTGCTTCGTGAAGCGTTTGATTCCCCGGAAACACTCTTTTATATCCTGACCAATACTCGTGGGTTTGATGCGCAGACCGCAGAACGAATTAACCGCGAGATTGCTTGCAATGTGCAGGCTGTTGCATCCGAAAAGGGAAAATCATTTACCTTTGTGAGCCGTAGTGATTCCATGCTGCGTGGATATTACCCGCTGGAAACGGATGTACTGGTAGAAGAAATTTCACGCCAGAGCGGACGGAGCTACGATGGTCATCTGATCATTCCGGCCTTTTTCGAAGCTGGGCGCGTGACCGGAGGCAACACCCATTATATGGTGGAGGACGACACGCTGATTCCCGTACATGAGTCAGAGTTTGCCAAGGATAAAGTATTCGGCTATGAAAACGGTGATTTGACAGCATGGGTGGAAGAGAAGACAGAAGGCCGTATTCAAGCCTCGAAATGTCTCGTCATTTCACTGGAACAGATTCGCAAGGGACCGGACGCTGTTCAAGAGATATTGCTGCAAGCCAAAGATAATGTGCCGATCATCGTTAACGTGCTTTCGTATGCAGATATGGATGTGTTGTCAATGGGACTGCTGAAAGCAGAGGAGCAGGGGAAATCGTTCATTTTCCGTACAGCCGCTTCCTTTGTCAAATCATATGCCGGGATATCAGACCGGGATTACTTGCCTAAAGAACGTCTGATTGCAAGTGGACAGGAAGGCCATGGCGGTATTGTCGTCGTTGGCTCCTATGTTCAAAAAACAACACGCCAACTGGAGCAGCTACTGACGTATCCGGGTATTGTGGGTCTGGAAATTGATGTAGAGCGGGTGCTTGAGCCTGCGGGCTACAAACAGGAATTAAGCCGCGTCATAGAAGAAGCCAACAAACAATTGGCTGCGGGCAGTAATGTGGTTGTATACAGTAGCCGCAAGCTGATCGTAGTGAATAACAAAGCCGACAATTTCAAGATTAGCCAAACGGTATCCGGCGCATTGGTCGAGATCGTACAGTCGCTTGACATTGTGCCCAAGTTTATCATTGCCAAGGGCGGCATCACTTCCAGTGATGTAGCGACCAAGGGCCTTGCCATCCGCAAAGCGCGTGTACTTGGTCAGGTAACGGCAGGTATCCCGGTGTGGTTGACCGGAGACGAAGCCAAATTCAGCGGTATTCCGTATATCGTGTTCCCCGGGAATGTGGGCGGAGAACGGACATTGCTGGAAACCGTAGAGAAAATCGAAAACTAGCAGGGGGAACCCCTGTATTTTAACAACATAGAGAGCGCTTACTTAACTAAGGGGGTTATGTGATGTATTCCGTATTTGGACTCAGTCATGACGCAAGTTTGTTGTTGTATGCACTTATTTCTATTATCGGATTGATTGTACTGATTGCTAAAGTCAAAATGAACCCTTTTGTCGCGCTCATTGTCGGTGCTGTATTTATGGGTCTTATCGCAGGCATGCCGCTGAAAAGCATCGTAACGGCCTTTCAGGAGGGCGTAGCCAGTGTCCTAGGTTTTATTGCGATTGTGCTCGGTCTGGGTACGATGCTCGGTAAGCTGATGGCTGAGTCTGGTGGCGCGGAGCAGATTGCCAAAACGATGGTTCGGGTGTTCGGTGAGAAAAACGTCCATTGGGCCATGATGGTTGTCGCTGTTATCTGCGGTATCCCTGTGTTCATTCAGGTGGGTATCGTGCTGTTGTTCCCGCTTGTATTCGTGATTGCCAAGCATACGGGAACGTCGCTGATCAAAATCGGGATTTCCCTTGTAGCTGGATTGGCAGTCGTGCACAGTCTGATTCCACCACATCCGGCGGCGATGCTGGCCGTAGGTATTTTTAACGCCAACATCGGTAAAACGATCTTCCTTGCGCTCATCGTAGCGCTTCCTTCCGCAGCCATTGCGGGTCCGATCTACGGAAGCTGGATTTCCAAACGTATCAAGGTGGAAACCTCCAGTGAATTGATGGAGCAATTTACAGAAACGAGAGAAAGAAAGCTGCCAGGCTTCGGTATTACACTTTTCACCATTATGCTGCCTGTTATTCTGATGCTCATGGCGACGATTGTTGATCTGATTTTGCCAGAAGCCAACGGCTTTAGACAGGTCATTGATTTTATCGGCAGTCCGATCATTGCGTTGCTGCTTGCCTTGTTGTTCTCGCTCTACTCTTTTGGTTATGCACGTAATTTCGACAGCAAACAGCTATTGAAATTTACGAACGATTGTCTCGGTCCGGTTGCTTCCATTATCTTGCTGATCGGCGCGGGCGGCGGTTTCAACAAGATTTTGACCGCCAGTGGCGTGGGTGACGCGATTGCAGGTTTTGCCCAGCATGCACATTTATCACCGCTTGTGCTTGCCTTCGTCATTGCGGGTCTGATCCGTGCAGCCGTCGGTTCTGCCACGGTAGCCATGACGACAGCGGCGGGTATTGTTGCCCCGATTGCGGTCACCATGCCGGGGGTAAGCCCGGAACTGCTGGTACTGGCTACAGGGGCAGGCTCGATCATTTTGTCCCATGTCAATGACTCCGGCTTCTGGATTGTCAAAGAATACATGAACCTGTCCGTACCGCAAACCCTGAAAACGTGGACGGTGATGGAAACCATTCTCGGGTTCAGTGCTTTCGGTATCGTGATGGTACTGAGTATCTTTATCTGACTTATATCATAATCTATATTTACCAAACGACTTTTAATCACGATTGTATTGTTATTCTGGTTTGAAAGCGTTATAGTAAAAGTAATTGAATGAAGGGGCAAGTAACCTTCGGGATTGTTACTGGTTAGCAGGCGATACCCAAATAATGACTAATTATTTAGTCGTTATTTGGTTTTTTTTGTTATTACAAACTTTGTCATTACATCAATGAGGTGAGTAGATATATGATCATCCGGCAAATATTTAACAACAATGTTATTCGGGCCGAAAATCAGGTTGGTCATGAATTTGTTGTCATAGGGAATGGTCTGGGCTTTAAAAAGAAAAATGGTCAGAGGGTCGATGAGGAAAAAATAGAAAAAACTTTTGTATTAAAGTCCGATAAAATTCCGCAAAAATTAATTGATCTCATTGGAGAAACATCTGTAGAGTATTTAAAGGTGGCGGATGAAATTGTAGGGAACGCGAAAAAGGAAATGGGAGATATTTTTAGTGATAACATTTATATCTCTTTAATTGATCATATTCAATTTGCTATCTCTCGGTACAGGAAATCCGTGGGACTAAAAAATTCACTTTTGTGGCAAATTAAAAAATTTTACAAAAAAGAATTTATGATTGGTATGAATGCACTGGATATGATCCACGCTCAATTTGGTATTCACATGGACGAGCATGAAGCAAGCTTTATTGCCATGCATTTTGTCAATGCAAGGCAAGACGGTCAGGGAATGAAGCAAACAGTTGAGATTACGGAGGTCATTGATGACATTTTCAACATTGTAACCGATTACTATCAGCTGGCATTGGATGAAACTTCATTCAACTATTCCCGGTTTATTACTCATTTACAATACTTTGCTCAAAGAATGCTGAGTAACGAACAAGAGCAACGAGCTTCAGGCGACAACTTCTTGTATGAGCAGGTCAAAGATAAATACACGAAGGCTTTTCAATGTACCCATTTGATTAATCAATACCTGGAAAGCAAGCATGAAAGCGCTATGTCGATTGATGAAAAGGTGTACTTGACGATTCATATACAGCGTGTGACTTCCAGAACCGATATGGCTGGTTCCTAGAAAAAAAAGCTTGCAAACGATTTCTGAGTGATTTATAGTAGGCTCACAACTTAAATATAAGGATTGTTACTGGTTAAGCAGGCGATACCTAAATGAATGGCAGTGATCATTTTCTTTGATTACACAGGCCTTTCGTTTAGGTATTTTTTTGTTTTCAGACAATCTGCCCAGAAGGAGAATGAACATGGACCATAAGAAAATGGGCGATGACATCGTACGCCTCGTTGGAGGAGAAGAAAATATTAACGGGCTTGTGCATTGTGCGACACGGCTCAGATTTGACCTGAAAGATTCAAGAAAAGCCGAAAGAGAAACGCTAGAGAAGCATGAGGGCATCATCACTGTTGTCGAAAGCGGAGGGCAGTTTCAAGTGGTTATCGGGAGCCACGTTGCCTATGTATATACGGAGATCATGAAAAACAGGGATTTTGGATCGGACTCTCCTGCG
Organism: Paenibacillus sp. FSL R10-2782; assembly: GCF_038592985.1. NCBI lineage: Bacteria > Bacillati > Bacillota > Bacilli > Caryophanales > Paenibacillaceae > Paenibacillus > Paenibacillus sp. FSL R10-2782. The sequence goes on from NZ_CP151951.1 coordinate 1,872,023, forward strand.
GCTGGTGAATCAAGCGGAAAGAAGAGATCGGTCATATCTACAATCTTTGAAGTTATTTCCGGCAGTTTCTCTCCGTTGATTCCGGTGATGGCGGGCTCGGGTATGCTGAAAGCACTCCTGACGGTTTTGACCTTGCTGGGGTGGATGTCTGCGACAAGTGATACCTATCTGATCCTGTCCGCTGCGGGGAATGCTGTGTTTTACTTCTTGCCGATTTTGCTAGGGATCACGCTCGGTATAAAGCTGAAGGCGAATCCTTATGTAGCCGGTGTCATCGGTGCGGCCCTCATGGAACCCAACTTTACGGGGCTGATGGACAAAGGCTCTGATGTATCGTTTTTAGGAATACCGGTGGTCATGATGAACTACTCGGCCAGTGTTTTCCCGGTTTTCATATCCATCAGCATATATGCGTTGGTGGACAAGTTTTTGAAGAAGATCATTCTTAAGGATCTACAGCTTTTTTTAGTTCCGATGCTGGCTTTAATGATTATGGTTCCGCTATCTGCGATCGCATTCGGACCTTTCGGTACAGGGGTAGGAGATTGGATTTCTTCAGGTGTGACATGGTTAATCGGTGTAAGTGGCATTTTGTCAGGGATTGTTCTTGGCGGTTTTATGACCTTTATGGTCGTCTTCGGACTTCACTGGGGGTTTACACCCATCACGATTCAAAATATCGGTGTTGGCGGTGATCCGATTGAGGCGATGGCTGCAGCAGCAGTATTTGCTCAAATTGGTGTCGCATTTGGTATTTTCCTGAAGGCGAAAAAAGATAAAACACTTAGAACTCTTGCCGGTTCCACGAGTATTACAGGATTGCTGGCTGGTGTGACAGAACCGATTGTGTATGGTCTGGTGCTTCGCTTTAAACGTGTCATTCCCATTGTCATTATCGCAGGGGCTATAGGCGGAGCCATCAATGGACACTTTGGGGTAAAAATGACGGCTTATGTTTTTCATAATATTTTTGCTATTCCAGTGTATACGCCAACCTTGATTTACGTGATTGCCATTTCATGTTCATTTATAGTTGCAACGGTACTGACCCTTATTTTTGGGTATGAAAGTAAGGTTAAGGGGGGGACCCCGGAAATGGATGAATCCGTGAAAACAGAAGAACCCGTGGCCGTCGACATCAAGAAAGAAACGATATACAGCCCGATCACAGGCAAGACTATACCACTGAGCCAAGTGAATGATTCTGCATTTTCTACAGAGGCCATGGGAAAAGGGTTAGCCATTGAACCGTCTGTCGGTGAGGTCGTAGCGCCGATAGATGGAGTCGTAACCTCGCTGTTCCCCACAGGACACGCGATAGGCTTGACTTCAAATGGGGGTACAGAGATATTGATTCATATCGGAATTAACACGGTTGCGCTGAAAGGGAAGCATTTTAATCCAGTGGTTAAAGAGGGCGACAGTGTGAAACAAGGCGAATTGTTAATCCAATTCGACAGGGAACAGATTATAGAGGCAGGATACGAAATCGTGACGCCTGTCATCGTTACACTTACTAAAAATAAAGTGGACGTATTCGAGACAAATCAGGAGCAGATTCAGAAAAACGAAGTATTGTTAACTTTGGTTGTATGATATAGGAAAGCGTCATCATCACATACATGGATTGCGAACATCAGAAGGATATAACTATAACTGGAGGGACTATATCATGAAACATGATCAATTGAAGGCATTTCCCGAAGATTTTTTCTGGGGAGGTTCAACTTCCGCTTATCAAGTGGAGGGGGCATGGGACGAAGATGGAAAAGGCCCCTCTGTCATTGACATGGCTAATCACGTCGAAGGGGTCACTGATTTTAAGGTAACCAGTGATCACTACCATATGTTCAAAGAAGACGTAGCTTTGATGGCTGAAATGGGCTTTAAAGCGTACCGTTTCTCGATTGCCTGGACACGTATTTATCCACAGGGCGCAGGTGAAGTTAATCAGAAGGGAATCGCGTTTTACAGCTCATTAATTGACGAACTCATTAAATATGGTATTGAACCTATTGTTACCATGTATCATTTTGATCTGCCATATGCTCTTGAAAAACAAGGCGGATGGTCGAAGAGGGAGACGATTGACGCCTTCGAGCAGTATGCCAAAACGTTGTATGAGAACTTTGGAGATAGGGTGAAATACTGGTTAACCATCAATGAGCAAAATATGCTGATTCTCCATCCCGGCTCCATCGGAACTTTAGATACAAGCCTGGAAAATCCGCAAAAGGTACTGTACCAACAAAATCATCATATGTTAGTAGCGCAGGCGAAAGCGATGGTTTTGTGCCATGAGATGCTGCCTGATGCGAAAATAGGACCTGCGCCGAATATTGGGGTCATATATCCGGCCAGTTCCAAGCCAGAAGATATGCTGGCGGCTGATAACTATGCAGCCATTCGCAACTGGCTCTATCTGGATATGGCGGTATTTGGTCGATACAATCACATTGCCTGGAGCTATTTGATCGAAAAAGGATATGAGCCTGTCATTGAAGAAGGCGATATGGACATATTAGCGAAGGGAAATCCGGACTTTATCGCTTTTAATTATTACACCTCTCAAACCGTAGGAGAAAGCTTGGATGACGGAAATGATTTTTCACATACAGGAGATCAGCATGAAATTGTGGGTGAGCCTGGAGCATACAGAGGCTCGGTGAATCCCAATTTGCAAACGACGGAGTTTGGATGGGAGATTGATCCGGTCGGTTTTAGATCCACGTTACGCCAAATTTATTCTCGCTATCATTTACCTTTAATCGTGACAGAGAATGGCTTGGGAGCTTTTGACAAGCTTGAAGAAGGTGATGTCGTGAATGATCCTTATCGGATTGACTTTTTCAAGAAACATATTGATCAGATTCAACTGGCTATTACAGATGGCGTAGACATATTCGGCTTCTGTCCGTGGTCTGCGATTGATCTTGTCAGTACCCACCAAGGCTCCAGTAAGCGGTATGGGTTTATCTATGTGGATCGGGAAGAGTTTGATCTCAAAGATTTGCGCCGTATTCGTAAACAAAGCTTCTATTGGTATCAAAAACTGATCGCCACGAATGGTGAAGCCCGTTAATTAAAGCAATAATACAAGAGCACCTCCCTGAAATGGATATTACCATTTTGAGGAGGTGTTATTTTGGGTTTAGGGGTTTCTTAAACAGCAGTGTTATCATATGCTATATATATAGAAGAAACACAAACGGAAAGGACACCATGCATTGACCTTACAACAATTAAAATATGTCATCGAGGTTGCCAATCGTGGCTCCATGAATGAGGCGGCAAAGCGGTTGTTTATTTCCCAGCCCAGTCTGTCGAACGCGATTCGGGATCTGGAGGAAGAAATTCATATCACGATTTTTGATCGTACCAATAAGGGTATTTCTTTGTCCAAGGAGGGTGTGGAGTTTCTCGGTTATGCGCGTCAGGTCGTCGAACAGGCGGAGCTGCTGGAAAGTCGCTATCTGGATGCCAAGCCTTCACCGCAGCATTTTTCCGTATCCACGCAGCATTATGCTTTTGCTGTAAATGCATTTGTGAATCTGGTGAATCAATATGGACAGGACGAGTATGAGCTGGCTTTGCGGGAGACGAAAACCCATGAAATCATACAGGATGTCAAAAGCTTGCGCAGCGAAATCGGAATTTTATATCTGAACGAATTTAACGCCAAGGTCATTAACAAGCTGCTAAAGGATGCGAACCTGCAATTTAACAGCCTGTTTACCGCCAAGCCGCATATTTTTATCAGCACGAATAATCCGTTATCCCGGCAGTCCAGCGTGACCATCGACCAGCTTCATCCCTATCCGTATCTGTCCTTTGAGCAAGGGGAGTACAATTCCTTTCACTTCTCCGAGGAAATTCTCAGTACGTTGTCGCATCCCAAAAGCATTCGTGTCAATGACCGGGCAACTCTTTTCAATCTGCTGATTGGCCTGAATGGGTATACCATTTCTACCGGGGTGATCAGCGCGGACTTGAATGGTAATGAGATTATTTCCGTGCCTTTGGAATGTGAGGAATCTATTAATGTGGGATGGATTTGTCATAAAAATGCTTCGCTCTCCAAGCTGGCTTCCGTCTATGTAGAAGCGCTGCATGAGGCGATAGGCGAGTAAAAAGATTGGTATAGCTTTAGGCTATAACTAGCTATAGTTTATTGGATTTACATTATAACTGAAAATGTGTGTTATCTTTCTTACAAGAACTTCACTACAGAAGCGAAAAAGGAGATAACCCTAATGAGCAGCATCCTTGACAATGCATCCCAACGAAAAGTGACCCCTTTCAGACATGATATGGTCGGCAGCTTTCTGCGTCCACAAGCAATCAAAGACGCCAGAATCAAATTTCAAAACAACGAAATCTCTGCGGATGAACTGAGAAAGATTGAAGACAACGAAATTACAAAGCTGGTAGAAAAGCAAAAATCCGTAGGACTTAAAGCTGTGACAGACGGCGAATTCAGACGCTCTTGGTGGCATCTTGATTTTATGTGGGGGCTGGACGGCGTGGAAAAGGTACAGCTTTCGAACGGCTACCAATTCCAAGGTGTGGAAACAAGAGCGGAAACTGCACGCCTGACTGGTAAAATCGGTCACTCCCGTCACCCTTTCATTGAAGACTTCAAATTCTTGAAGCAAGTAGCAGGTGAGGATGCCATTGCACGTCAAACCATTCCGGCACCTGCGCAATTCCTGGCCGAGCTGCTGCGTGGAGAAAATAAAGAAACAACCGATACCTATTACAGTAATCTGGATGAGCTGGTGACGGATATTGCCAAAGCTTACAAATCCGTGATTCAAGCCTTGTATAATGAGGGCTGCCGCAGCTTGCAGCTGGATGATTGCACATGGGGCATGCTCTGCGATAAAAACTATTGGGAAGCCAGACAGCATGCGGGTGAGAATGTGGAAGATACCAAAAAGCTGTTCGCCCGCGTGAATCAGGAAACCGTAAATGATCTTCCAGCCGATTTGGTCGTTACAACCCACGTATGCCGTGGTAACTACCATTCCACCTGGGCATCCTCGGGTGGCTATGAGCCAGTTGCCGAAACTCTGTTCGGCATCGACAACATCGACGGCTACTACCTCGAATTTGATACTGACCGTGCAGGCGATTTCACACCGCTGAAGCATCTGAAAGGCCAGCAGCAGATCGTCCTGGGCCTCGTTTCCTCGAAAATAGGTGAGCTGGAAGATAAGCAGACGGTCATTAACCGCATTAAGGAAGCGACTCAATTCGTCGACATCAACCACATCTGCCTTAGCCCACAATGCGGCTTCGCTTCGACAGAAGAGGGCAATATTTTGACAGAAGAGCAGCAGTGGAAAAAGCTTGCCTTCATTAAAGAGATTGCGGACGAGATTTGGAAGTAAGGGTTTAGGGGAATTGATTGGGTAGGTTCTTTAAACTAAAGATCCCGTTATCATATAAAACACGCCACATGGGGCGTGTTTTTTTTATTATGGCTTTAGCCAGTTGAGTGCGTGAAACGCGCGAAACAAAAAACCACCCGCTATGCGGGTGGAGGAATCGAGGGTTTCACCACTAAGACCATTCCAATAAAATTGAGATGTTCAGGCTCAAAAGAAAGGAATGGTCTTAGATGGCAAACAAGAGCTACAGCCTAGCTCACACAAAGTGGATGTGCAAATACCACATTGTATTCACCCCGAAGTATAGACGGAAAGAAATCTATAATCAAGTGAGAAAAGATTTAATCGAAATCTTCAGACGTTTATGTAAGTACAAGGGAGTAGAAATTATAGAAGGTCACATGATGCTCGATCATGTTCACATGTGGGTAGCGATTCCACCGAAAATTGCTGTCTCAACGTTCATGGGATATCTAAAGGGAAAAAGTTCGCTAATGATATTCGAGAAGCATGCTCAGCTCAAGTATAAATACGGAAATCGAAAGTTTTGGGCAGAAGGGTATTATGTAAGTACAGTGGGCCTAAATGAAGCAACGGTAAGAAAGTATATTCGTGAACAAGAAGCACATGATCAAGCACTAGATAAGCTGAGTGTAAAAGAATACGAAGATCCATTTAGCAGTAACAAGAGCAAAAAGAAGTAAAACCAGTTTAACTGGTAAGTGAAAGTGACAAATAACACTGAGCCTGAACAGTTTTTCGGTCAGGCTAGCGTCTTTAGGCGCAGTTTGGTAACAGGGGGTTATACCCCAAGAGCAAACCACCCGTTGGACGGGTGGTCATGATTTGGCGTGTGACTTAGCTTGCGTTTGAGCGCACCCTGTAGAGGGCATACCTGTTTTGTAGAATTATTGCCTTCCCCTCTACAAGTCACGCTATTGATTTTACAGGAGCCTCTTGCCTTTCGCATGTAAGTAAAGGATGACATTTCAGTCCAATACACCTGCCAACATCACAACAAAGATTGGATTCAACAGCTATGATATGGCTCATAATTTTCATTTATAATAAGCACAAGGAGGCTCATAAGATGTTTGACCACAAGTCATTGCAATTGCTAACTCAGATGGTTAACTATCCGAAGTTGTCAATTCCGGAGTTGAGACTTCAATTGAATTTATCGCCTCGACAGTTTGAATATACGCTGAATAAATTAAATGCCGGACTAATTGAGTTGGAATTACCGAAGATTGAAGTAATTGAAATGGGGTTTAAGATTGACGAAAGAGTTAAGAAATACTGGAAAAATGAGGAGTTATCACTTGGTCGCAAGCAACTGGTTTTTCAAGAGAATGAACGACTGTATTTGATTTATTTATACACGTATATTCGGCGGGAGCCGATTTCGATCGTTCATTATCAGTCTTTGCTCCAGGTAAGCAGGAATACGGCCTTGGCAGATGTCAAAAAGCTACGTGCGCTTTGTCAGGGAGAAGGTGTCAAATTAGATTATAACCGAACGGACGGTTTTAAATTGGAGGGAGAAGAGCGTCACAAGCGGCGATTTGCATCGGTATGTATTGGGACACTATTACAGTTGCCGATGGGACGCCCGGGTATCAAGCAGGTGATGGATAGTTGGAAATATGAAGATGCGAGTACAACGATCAAGCAGCAATTAATCGATATGGCTCATGAGTATCAGGTCGTCTTTGTGGGCAACAGGCTGGATCAACTTATTTATGAGCTGTTGTTTCTGCAATTCCGCTATGGGCGTAATGAACTGTTTTTGCCCGTTAAGCAAACAGAGTTAATACAACAACAACCACTCTTTCTAATGGGTAAGAAATTATCCGCTTATTTGTTTAATGAAGTGCATGAGATGGAGATCGTATATCTAACGATTCAATTATTGTCAGCTACGCAGGGCGTGCCCCATATTTATCCCAGTGAAGAGCTGAATTATGTATCTGACGAAATTATCAGGGAAGTAGAACGCCTGACCCTAGTACCCTTTAAAGAAAAACCTATTTTGCAATCGATCTTGTACAAGCATCTGGTACCAGCTTACTTTAGGATTATGTGTGAAGTGCCTTTATCTAATCCTTTAATTGACACTATCAAAGCAGAACATGATGCCCTGTTCAAACTGGTCAAGCAAGCGTTGAAGCCATTGTCTGATTTTACAGGGGAGTGGATCTCGGATGAAGAGGTTGGATACTTTACCATTTTGTTTGGGGGGCATGTCCGCAGATTAGAACTTGAACCTAAAGTATACCGGGCTACAATTGTATGTCCAAACGGGATCAGTTCCTCCATGATGTTACGGACGCAATTGTGTCAGCTATTTCCGGGCGTGCATTTTACGGAATCACATTCGGTTGCAGAATTAAAAAAGATATCTCCGGATAGCTATGACATGATTTTTTCTACTATTTATTTGGAATCATCCAAACCTGTTTACTTGACTCGCCCATTATTAACCGCATTAGAAGAAGATTATTTGCAACAAGCTGTTGCTGCTGATTTTGATCTGCCCGTACCTTCTGCGGTGCCCATAGATGAATTAATGGCTACCATACGGAAACATGCCACGATTAAAAGCGAAAAAGCACTTTATACAGATTTAACAAATCATTTACGACAGATGCGTTCAATTGAAAGGAGTCATTCCCCTATGTTGTCCGAGCTTTTAACTGTAGATAAAATTCGATTCACGGATGCTCCCCTGGATTGGAAGGAAGCGATTCAACTAGCAGCCAAACCATTAGAGGAACAGAACTATATTACACCTGACTACACACAGGCAATGATTAACAGAGTTTTGGAAATCGGTGCTTTTATTCATGTCGGCAAAGGAATTGCTATCCCACATGCAAGGCCGGAACAAGGTGTGCAGAAATTGGGGATGTCGCTGTTGCGAGTGAAAAAACCGGTGTTGCTGCTTGATCAGCCGGAGCATGCGATTGATATGTTTATTTGCCTAGCGGCGATTGACAATAAGTTGCACTTAAAGGCGCTGACGGAATTGACTTCGTTTCTGGTCAACGACGATTCGTTAAACCGTTTGAAAGAAGCTACAACGGCGGACGAAATTATAGCCATGATGCAAAAAAAAGGAGACGATAAAAAATGAAAATTTTAACAGTTTGTGGTTCTGGTCTGGGAACAAGCTTTATGGTGGAAATGAATATTAAGCAGCTATTGAATGAGATGGGCGTAGAGGGTGTGGAAGTAGATCATTCCGATCTGGGTTCCGCTACGCCTGGGAGCGCAGATGTGTTTTTTCTTGCCAGAGACATTGCTGAAGGCGGAGCGAGCCTGGGTGATGTGGTCGTTCTGGAAAACATTATCGATCTTGAGGAATTACGCACAAAACTAACAGCAGTCTTACAAGATAAAAATCTATTGTAAGGAGAATTGGCCCATATGAATAAAGCTTTGAATATACTGATTAACGTTTTGAGTGAGCCTTCTGTGCTAGTTGCGTTGATTGCTTTGGTAGGGTTGCTGGCTCAGCGGAAAAATCTCTCGGATATCCTGAAGGGAACGACCAAAACGTTTGTAGGATTTCTTGTCATCAGCGCAGGCGCAGGTGTTTTGCAGCAAGCTCTTGCCCCTTTTGGCGATATGTTTAAAGCAGCGTTTCATGTAAGCGGTATCGTTCCAAATAATGAAGCTATTGTGGCTATTGCCGTGAGTAAGTATGGTTCCTCCACCGCATTGATTATGTTTTTTGGTATGATTGTGAACCTGTTGATTGCTCGTTTTACACGATTTAAGTACATTTTTTTAACAGGTCATATTACGCTATATATGTCATGTATGATTGCTATCATTTTATCAGTGAGTGGTTTCACATCCGTCTCCCTTATCCTTTTTGGAGCGCTGACTGTAGGTATTTTCATGTCGCTTTCTCCAGCCGTTGTGCAGCCATTTGTCCGTAAATTAACGGGCAATGACAATGTGGCTTTGGGGCATTCTGGCGCGGTCGGCTTTGCTATTGGCGGGCTGGTAGGTATGGCAGTGAAAGGCAAGAAAGACATTGTATCCACTGAACAAATCAATTTCCCTAAAGGACTCGGCTTTCTGCGGGACAGTACGGTCAGTATTGCGTTAACGATGGCGGTCTTCTACATCATTGTAGCCCTTTTTGCAGGTCCGGCTTATGTCGAAAGTCACTTGAGTAACGGGAAAAACTATATTTTATTTGCGCTACTTCAGGCAGGGTTGTTTTCTGCAGGCGTGTTTATCATCTTGTCGGGTGTACGTCTGGTCTTGGCTGAAATTGTACCGGCATTTAAAGGGATTTCCTCGAAAATTGTACCGAATTCCAAACCGGCGCTGGATGTCCCTATTGTTTATACCTATGCTCCGAACGCGGTACTGATAGGCTTTTTCTCCAGTTTTGTGGGGGGGATTGTCAGCATGCTCATTCTGGTTTTATCCGGCGGGACTGTTATTTTACCTGGGGTTGTCCCGCACTTCTTCACAGGAGCAGCAGCAGGAGTGTTTGGAAATACCATGGGCGGTGTGCGTGGCGCCATTTTAGGCGCATTTGTGAACGGAGTGCTCATCAGTTTCATGCCCATTCTATTAATACCTGTTTTAGGGGATCTCGGGTTAGCCAACGCAACCTTCTCCGATTCCGACTTTGGTGTAGTGGGGCTGTTCTTGAGCGGGCTAAACCAGATGGGTGGAAAAACGATAACGATGATCGGGATCGGTGTGGTGCTGCTCATTATGATTTTGGTAAGCCTGAAAAAGCCGAAAAGCAGTGCGCAATAAACAATATAAATGAACACTATAAAAAACGAGGATCAGGAAGAGAGGACAAACTTTATGAGATTTGACCAGCAAGACCTTCAAGCCGTTATGGCCATCCGAGCATTATCTTTAGACGCGATTGATGAAGCAAACTCCGGGCATCCCGGATTACCTTTAGGAGCAGCACCTATGGCTTATGCTCTTTGGTCACAGGCATTACTTGTAAATCCCAAAAATTCGCGATGGGAAAATCGGGATCGGTTCGTTCTGTCTGCTGGCCATGGATCCATGCTCCTTTACAGTTTGCTTCACTTATCCGGTTTTAATGTGACGATTGACGATTTGAAGAAATTTCGCCAGCTAGGTTCCCGAACGCCCGGGCATCCAGAAGTCGGACACACCGACGGTGTGGAAGCGACGACGGGACCCTTGGGACAAGGGGTGGCGATGGCTGTTGGCATGGCATTGGCAGAACGGCATTTAGCAGGTTTATATAATAAGGAGTCATTTCCGATTGTGGATCACTACACATATTGTTTGTGCGGAGATGGTGATTTAATGGAGGGCGTGGCTAATGAAGCGATCTCTCATGCCGGCCATGAGCAATTGGATAAATTAATCATGCTATACGATTCCAATGACATATCGCTGGATGGAGAACTGAGTCACTCTTTCTCAGAAAATATAAAACAGCGGTTTGAATCCAGTGGGTGGCAACATATCCTGGTTACAGAGGGCAATGATCTTACCGAGATTACTGCAGCGATTGACTTGGCACGAGAAAATCATACACAACCTACAATTATTGAAGTGAAGACTGTGATCGGGTATGGCTCACCGCATGCCGGTACGCATAAAGTTCATGGTTCACCTCTGGGAGAAGCAGGAACGGCTGCGGCAAAATTGAGCTATCAATGGGGACTACCGGCTTTTACCGTATCAGAGGAAGTATATACCCTTTTTCGTGAAAAAGTAGCAGCTCGTGGTGCCAAAGCCGAGGCTGAATGGCAGGCTCTAATGGTGAATTATACGGAAAGTTATCCAGAACTGGCTAAACAGTTTCATGACAGCTTTACCAATACACTGCCCGTAGATTGGGGAAAACCATTGGCTGATTACGAAGCAAGCTCAAGTAAAGCAGGACGAGATACCGGCAGTGACATCTTGAACTTGATTGCACAGCGGATCCCTTATTTCTTTGGAGGTTCAGCTGACTTAGCGAGCTCCAATAAGACATTAATTGCAGGAGATGAACGTTTTTCTAAAACAGCCCCAGCAGCACGTAACATTTGGTTTGGTGTACGTGAATTTGCGATGGCAGCTGAAATGAATGGCATAGCACTGCACGGTGGGTTAAAGATTTATGGAGGAACTTTCTTTGTATTTTCCGATTATTTAAAAGCAGCTATACGCTTGGCGGCCATTCAGCAACTTCCGGTGATTTACGTACTAACCCATGACTCTATTATCGTAGGAGAAGACGGACCTACCCATGAGCCGATTGAGCAACTGGCAGGATTGCGTGCGATGCCGAATTTAAATGTAATCCGTCCCGCAGACGGCAATGAAGTGATCGCTGCCTGGCATGTGGCGATCTCATCAGTTTCAACACCGACAGCACTTGTCCTTACACGTCAGGCTCTGCCGATCCTTGCAGGCAGCTCTGAAAAGGCGTTGGAAGGTGTGAAAAAAGGCGGATATGTTTTAGCGCCTGCTTTCAAAGAAGTACCAGATTTGCTGTTAATCGCAAGTGGTTCAGAGGTGAGGCTGGCTGTCGAAGCACAGAGTATCTTGGAAAACGAAGGCATTTCAGCATCTGTCGTAAGCTTGCCGAACACATCTGTTTTTGATCAGCAGGACGAAGCTTACAAAGAAAGAGTCTTGCCCAAAGCAATACGTGCCCGCGTTGGCATTGAAATGGGGGCAAGCTTTGGCTGGGAACGCTATATCGGACTGGACGGAAAGATGTTAGCCATTGATCGTTTTGGCGCATCCGGTAAAGGAACCGAAGTTGTAGAAGCCTTTGGCTTTAACGCACCCAATATTGTTGCTTTAGCGAAAGAGGTACTTGCTGAATTAAGGAAATGATAAGAAATTAGAAACACTGAAAAGACGTAAACACGCTACTAATCAGTACGCAAAAAAGTCGTTCATTAGATCAATCTGATGAGCGGCTTTTTTGATATGTTTCTACACGATGTAACTGAACCACGTATGCGTGCGTGTCATTATTCATTGTTTAAAATCTCTTTAACAATATTTTTCGCTAGCTTAATTTTTTGAGGGTTTGACTTTCTAAGCAATGTTAGTATTTCATTTAGTTCGGCTTCATGCTTTGTAACCTTAATTTCCTCATTTACATAAGCAAAAAGCTGAATCAAATTAACATCCAGTGCATCTGCAATTTTAGCTATATTCAATAACGATACGTTCTTTTCCCCACGTTCAATCTGCCCTATGTATGAAAAATGAAATCCATCTTTTTCTCCAAGCGATTCCTGAGACAAGCCCTTTTCTTTTCGCAAAGCACGTATCCTAGCACCCACTAATTTGAGAACTTCTTTATCGTCCATCTTCTACACCTCACTTATTCTAAAAGTGTAGACAAGATATCTAAAGGAAAACATTAAATGATGAATACAATAAACATTAATGATATCTATAAGTATTATTTTGGGGCATAATGAGACTAATATTGAAATTCTCTGGAGGAATAGATATGAAAAAAGAAGAAGTCCTACCATGCCAAATAAACGTTGCCAATGCGCCCTGTCGTAACCCGTTTTTCTTCATACGATAAGAGTATGCTTTAAAGCAAGGAGGGATTCAGACATGGGTGAAGTTGGTTACGGTGGAGCATGGACATCCACAGGCGCAATTCTGGTATTGTTTATTTTATTGGTTATTATTACTAAATCTTTTATGATCTAACAGCAGGTTAGCGTCGCTTAAATTCACAAAGCAGCCTTCTTTCACTATATAGTGAAAGAAGGCTTTTTTTGTGTAGAACGGATGCTAACCTAAGCATGTTGTCTGTCCCTGCAAGCATTGCTATACTTTATATACTGGGAAAATTCCCCTTAGCAATGTGACATACATGGATACGCAGAATACGCGAAAAAAACGGAGATTCGTTGACCAAAATCAAGAGGATTACACAATGAACGTAGCATGGCGAAGGCAGTAATAGCTTTACAAGTCTGATTCGATTGTAAAGACAGGATGAACCCTGTAACGACCCGGACAAGCCGCTTGAATATGCGGAAACCCTGAACAGGTGCAAACCTGAACTTATGAAAATGGAAAAAAGGCTACCCGCACGGCGTACACATCCGCGAAGACAGCCTTAAAATCTATTGATATTTTACAATTATTGCATTGCTGATCTGGCGGCCGGGTGTGGTGAGATAGGAACCGTTGTAATACAGCCCACTGGAAGCACCGCCATCCAAATTCATGGCCTGATAAGCACCAGCCTGCTTCATGATTTGAGCAAGCTGTGGAATAGTGGCTCCGCTTGTGGTCAGGAGAATTAGCTTATGATCCCGTGTAATCCCGAGGGCGCTTCTGGCCCCGCCGCCTGTTAATATTTTAGGGTCCTTGAAGCCTTCGGCTTTTATATTCAGGGAAACCTTTCCGTTCGTCACTAAACGAGGTCCGGCTTGAAGGGCGCCTTCGACGTTGCCTTGGCTTAAACGCTGCTCAAAGGCAGGACCTGAAACCAGCTCGGCCAAATGGTTAGCATCGTACGTGAAGACGGTTCGTTGGTCGCCAGAGCTTTTTTTCAACAATTTCCCGTGGCTGGCCAGGTAGCCATAAGGCGTTTTGTAGGAGTTTTTGGTATAGGCGTCAAAGTAGGTACCGTTGATAGCTACAACCGCTTGATTGCGTTTGGCGAGACCGCTTAAGTTCTCCACCTTGCCGATGCTATTCCCTGCCAGCGCCACGTCCAGACTCACCTTGGGATGAAGCATGGAGATGGTGACCACCTTAGCGGAGAAGGTGCGTGATCCGACCTTGAAGCTTTTATGAGCCTTCGTGATCGGTGTGGTACTGCCGGGCAGCTTGCCTGTGAGTACCGGAAGCGAGACAGACGCTGTGCCTTGACTGATATGTACCGATGAGGCTTCCTTTTGCCATGAGACTTGCAGGTTTAGATGCTGACTGATGAACTTCAGGGGAACGTAGGTGGAACCATTATCGGTAAAAGGAGCCTTTTGCAAACGGATCGTTTGATCATTAGCTTTGGCCACAGACTGTCCTGCAAATAACGTGAGCCGGGTATCGCCCTGGGCAATCTCAATCTTTTTGTCCTTAGTCGTCTTGTTGATGGTGACCCCTTCATAGCTGTTCAGGAGACGGAGTGGGATAAAAGAATGGTTACTCTGATCCACATAAACCAGCATGGGTACTGGTGCAGCAGCATAGATCGGGGTTACAAGGATCAGCAGGAACAAGATAACAAGTGCGGTAATTTTTTTCATGAATAGATCAATCTCCTTATGTAGTCTTGACACTTTACGAGGTGCTTGTACTTATATCGGTTTTATAAGCTATAAATGTATGTATCCATGAGCTTTGGACCATCTGGGTAACCATGAGCCTCTGCGCTGGTAATACTAATATTTTAAAAACGATGATAAAAGCAAAATCTGTTAAGCTGAACTTGAAAAAATGTTTAATGGCACATGATGCAGATCTGATATAGAAAGGAAAGAGGTGCGGGGACATGGACAAGAAGGCGGATATTCGCACATCCATGAAGGAGTTATTTGCACATATGGATGAGGCTTTTTTTATGGACTTGGTAGAAAATGTACCCTTCGAGATGCGTGACGGCAATGCCGATGAGGAAGGCTGGATCAAGTGGAAGCCTCTTCCTTCGCAGATCACAGAGCAGGAGGTTCGGGATCTTGAGGAAACCTATCATTTCGAGCTTCCTCCCTTGCTGAGAAGTTTCATCATGTCCTATCATTATGTGGCTTTGCAATTCGATAACGAATTCATTCCTGGAATATACTGGAGCGATTGTGCCTTTATTGAGTTTCCGCGACTGCCTGTGGGTCAAGGCTTGAAGGGATTTCACGATTTGCTCCGCGAATGGTCGCCCTTGCTATCGGCAGGCTATATTCCCTTTGCAATTGCAGAGGACGACCAGGGTCCCGTTTGTCTGAATGCAGGAAGCAGACATAAGGATGGGGACTATCCTGTCGTATGGTTCTTTCATGAGGATTTGAAGCATCTGGACGCGGATGAGTTGCGCATCAGGGATAACCTGATTCCCCATGTACAAGGGCTGTTTCCCTCTTCTGTCGAGATGTTTAACGTGATGTTTAAGCAGATCAGGCACTAACAATTTCGGAATTGGGACTGTATCATGCATCCATCGTATTGACATAAAAAATGAGGAATGTTATAAAAAAAGGTAGGCTGGCACTCAAATGAGGGGAGTGCTAACAGACTTTCCAGTTTGGACGGTTCCCCATGTGCAGCCTTACCTTACATAAGGTTCATATTCGAAAGGAGATATCAGAATGGAGAAAAAACAGTTTCAGGCTGAGTCCAAGCGTCTGCTCGAAATGATGATTAACTCGATTTACACGCAAAAGGAAATTTTTCTAAGAGAGCTGATCTCCAACGCAAGTGATGCAATTGACAAAATTTATTACAAAGCGTTGACGGATGATCAACTGGTCTTTGACAAAGAAAATTACTATATCAAAGTAACAGCCGACAAGGAGAACAGAACGCTCACTCTTCGTGATACCGGGATTGGTATGACCAAGGAAGAACTGGAAAACAATCTGGGTGTCATTGCTAAAAGCGGCTCGCTGGCGTTCAAAAATGAAAATGAATCCAAGGATGGACATGACATCATTGGACAATTCGGGGTCGGTTTCTATTCGGCATTTATGGTTGCGGATGTTGTTACAGTGACTACAAAGGCACTGGGCAGCGATACCGCTTATAAGTGGGAATCCACAGGTGCAGATGGATATACCATTGAACCGGCTGAAAAAGACGAGGTCGGATCTGTGATTGTTTTGAAAATCAAAGAAAACACCGAGGATGAGTCCTACGACGAATATTTGGACGAGTATCGTTTAAAAGCACTGATCAAGAAATACTCCGACTTTATCCGTTATCCGATCAAGATGGATGTTACAGGCAAACGTTTGAAAGAGGGCAGTGACAACGAGTTCGAAGATTACGAAGAAGAACAGCATATTAACAGTATGGTTCCTATCTGGAGAAAGAACAAAAGCGAGCTGACCGACGAGGATTATCAAAATTTTTATGCGGAAAAACGCTATGGCTACGACAAGCCACTCCAGCATATCCATGTCAGCGCGGACGGCGCGGTGGTGTACCAGGCTATTTTGTTTATTCCAGAAAATATCCCGTTTGATTTCTATTCCAAGGAGTATGAAAAAGGACTGGAGCTGTACGCTAACGGCGTGCTGATTATGGAAAAATCGCCTGACCTGCTGCCGGATTATTTCAGCTTTGTCAAAGGTATGGTGGACTCCGAAAGCTTATCGCTGAACATTTCCAGAGAAATGTTGCAGCATGACCGCCAGTTGAAGCTGATTGCCAAAAATATCGAAAGCAAAATCAAAGGCCAACTGCTGACCCTGCTCAAAAATGACCGGGAAAAGTACGATCAATTCTACAAATCATTTGGCAGACAATTGAAATTTGGTGTCTACAACAATTATGGCAGCCATAAAGAAACACTTCAGGACCTGCTGATGTTCTACTCTTCTACGGAGAAAAAGCAGGTTACACTGGACGAATATGTATCTCGTATGCCTGAGGATCAGAAGTATATTTACTATGCTTCCGGAGAGTCCAACGAGCGTATTGAGAAGCTGCCGCAGACCGAAATGGTGGCTGACAAGGGCTACGAAATTCTGTACTTCACCGATGATATTGATGAGTTCGCTATTAAAATGCTCATAAGCTACAAGGAGAAAGAATTCAAATCCGTATCCAGTGGCGATCTGGGCATTGAGGCTGACGAGAATGAGAAGGAAACAGAAGCGGAACAAAACGACAACAAAGAGCTGTTCGAGTACATGAAGGGCTTGCTGGAAGGCAAGGTATCCAGTGTTAAAGCCTCCAAGCGCTTGAAGACGCATCCGGTGTGTCTGTCCGCAGACGGCGAAGTGACGATTGAAATGGAGAAAATCTTAAATGCCATGCCGAACAACGCCGATGTCAAAGCGAATAAAGTGCTGGAAATCAACATCAACCATGCGGTGTTCAACTCTTTGAAAGAGGCTTTTGCCGAGGACAAGGAGAAGGTCAATCTCTATACGGCATTGCTGTATAATCAAGCTCTATTGATCGAAGGCTTGCCACTGCAAGACCCGGTTGAATTCACCAACGATATTTGCAAAATCATGGTTTAATAAGCTTTAATACTGTACAGAGCCGTTCCCGCATCGGGGGCGGCTTTATTCATGGATAAACAATCCTACAGTACCAGCCAATCATTTTCCCCCCTCTGAATCTTCTTCATAGGAAATAGCGGGTGGCCTTTTTACTAGAAATAAGATAATATTAGCTCTTTAAGGCTGTTTACTTTGAGTGCGAAAAAACTTCCTTTAAACGTGCACTGACTTCCCTGGAACGCCTTCGGAAGAGCTATTGTTTTCTTTATTTTATGGTGTTTTCATGCCTGAATTTGGGATTTGTAAAATTTTTGTGACATAGTGGTGTGAATTTTTACACTGCAAATTATCGTTTTTCTTGATTATTTGGTGGGATGTCATTATAATCATTTTGTTTGCAAGAATGATTAGCGATTAGCGTATGGAATAAGGAGGTTATTTATTTTGGGAAAAGCATTGATTATTGGCGCCGGTGGCGTGGCCAGCGTTGTGGTGCATAAATGTTGCCAAAACCCAGATGTATTTGAAGAAATTTGTATCGCGAGCAGAACTGTTGAGAAATGCGATGCGCTTAAAGAAAAGCTGGGTGGAGGCCGTACGAAGATACAAACGGCTCAGCTGGATGCTGACAACACCGACATGGTCATTGACCTGATTCGAAGCTTTCAACCGGATGTAGTTATCAATGTGGCTCTCCCTTATCAGGATTTGACGATTATGGATGCTTGCCTTGAGACAGGCGTTCATTACGTTGATACGGCGAATTATGAACCGCCGGATACGCCGAAGTTTGAATACAGCTGGCAATGGGCCTACAAAGAAAGATTTGAAAAAGCGGGCATTACAGCTCTGCTGGGCAGCGGTTTTGATCCAGGCGTGACTGGAGTATTTACGGCTTATGCTCAAAAGCATTATTTTGATGAAATTCATACAATTGATATTGTAGATGCGAATGCAGGGGACCACGGATACCCTTTTGCCACTAACTTTAATCCGGAAATTAATATTCGGGAAATTACGGCGAAGGGCCGTTACTTTGAAAATGGAGAGTGGATTGAAACTGAGCCCCTTTCCGAGAAAAAGGTATACGACCTTCCTGAAATCGGACCGAAAAATATATATCTTTTGTACCATGAAGAACTGGAATCTCTTGCAGTGAACATTAAAGGTGTGAAAAAAATCCGTTTCTGGATGACTTTCTCGGACAATTACCTGAATCATTTGAACGTGCTTCAAAACGTAGGCATGACTTCCATTGAGCCTATTGATTACGAAGGACAGCAAATCATTCCATTGCAATTCCTGAAAGCCATTTTGCCAGACCCGGCTTCCCTGGGACCTAGAACCAAGGGTAAAACGAACATTGGATGTATCATCCAAGGCGTTAAAGACGGAAAACCGAAAACGTATTATGTATACAATGTGTGTGATCATGAGGAATGTTATGCAGAGGTTGGCTCTCAAGCCATTTCCTACACGACAGGCGTTCCTGCCATGATTGGCGCAATGCTTATCATTAAAGGCATCTGGAAAAAACCAGGCGTATACAACGTTGAGGAATTTGATCCAGATCCATTCATGGAAGCACTGAATAAACACGGATTGCCATGGCAAGAGAGCTTCACGCCAACGTTGCTTGATTGAGGCCTGTGATGAATATTGATATTAGCGGACTTCCATCACCTTGTTACCTTGTTGACGAAAGACTTCTTGTGAAAAACCTTGAGGTTTTAAATTCTGTTCAAGAGCGAACAGGCTGCAAAATTTTGCTTGCTCTTAAGGGATTTTCGATGTTTTCGACATTTCCTCTGGTTGGTAAATATTTAAAAGGCGTAACTTCCAGTTCATTGTTTGAGGCGAGACTGGGTCGCGAAAAAATGGACAAGGAGGTTCACGTATACGCACCAGCTTATGTTGACAGTGAATTTGACGAGCTGCTGGAGTATGTTGACCACATCGTTTTCAACTCCTTCGATCAATTGAAACGGTTCAAAAGTAAGGTGCAAGGCGTGACTTCCAAAAAGATAGACATTGGAATTCGGGTGAATCCGGAATATTCGGAAATCGAAACTCCGCTGTATGATCCTTGCTACAACAACTCCAGAATGGGTGTGACCTTGGCTAACTTTAGACCTGAGGATCTGGATGGCGTGGATGGTATTCATTTTCATACGATGTGTGAACAGAATTCCGACACGCTGGAGCGCACCATTAAAGTCGTGGATGAGAAGTTCGGGCCATACATTAAGCAAATGAAATGGCTTAATTTTGGCGGCGGTCATCATATCACCAGAGAAGACTATGATCTGGACACGCTGGTACGCTGCATCCAATATTTTCAGGATAAATATGGTGTACAGGTTTACCTGGAGCCGGGCGAAGCTATCGCTTTGAATACCGGTTATCTGGTTGCTACAGTCCTGGATACGATGAAAAACGGAATGGATATTGCGATTCTGGATACTTCGGCTGAATGTCATATGCCTGATGTACTGGCTATGCCTTATCGTCCGAATATCATTGATGCAGGCAAGCCTGGTGAGTATGCGTACACCTACAGACTCGGTGGCCTTACTTGCCTAGCAGGAGATGTGATTGGCGACTATTCCTTTAAAGAGCCATTGAAGCCGGGAGACAAGCTTGTATTCTGCGACATGGCCCATTACACGATGGTCAAAAACCACATGTTTAACGGAGTCAACCTGCCAGCCATCGCCAGCTACAATGACGAAGAAGGCATTAAGGTAATCCGTCAATTCTCCTACGAGGACTTTAGCTCGCGTTTGTCGTAAGACTTACACAGGGGTAAAAGAACTGAGTGCACCGAATAGAATGACTGAACTACAAAAGCCTCGCCCCTTGAGATAGGGTCGAGGCTCTTGGTGTAGTTAGAGTTTTTTGATTTTTGTACGCGCCTTTTGTATGTATCCAACACAACAGCAGGCAGTAAATAATAATTTAACTATTTGGAAAGTTACATAAATTTATTTAGGCTACCTTATAACTTCAGTAGAGATTTTATAGTAAAATACGTTTCCTCCAGGTTGAAGTCCTGGTACATCGACAGCTAGGTAGTATTCCTTACCTTTTTCAAGATCAGCATTTAAAGAATATTGGGCGTTTTTTGAACGTTTAATTCGTTTACCATTACTATCGTAAAGAGTTAGTTCCATCCAAGAATCAGGGTATTTGTTGCCTTCAATTATAAACTGAACTTCGTTCGATCTAAAAGCCTTAATTTTAAATACATCGTAGGCTTCCCAGCCTCCTTGAACCTCTTTACCAAGGGTTCCGATGACAGCATCACCTATAAAAAAATAGTTAGCTTGTTCAAAACTATCATTTGGCTCCTGTTCATTATATTCAAGTACAGAGGTTAGAGTTGATTCCTTTGCTACTGGTACAGGATTTGCTTCTTCGGCCAAAGCGACACTGGCAGAAGTACTTAACATAAGTGTCAGACCTAATGAAGCTAACAACGTTTTTTTCATGAATAAACGACCTCTCTTTTTGGGATTTATATTCATTTATATGAATATATTAGTAATAGAACTCAGATTAATTTTATACTATTTACCAGTGAATTGGAACAATAAAAAGGAATATTTATCAATAAAATAAATATAATAGAACATTTTGTTACAAAGGTGTATTTTTTCATCCCTCAGAAGTAAAATCTAAGGAAGTTCTGTAGAAAAGGAAATGAAATATGTACTAACAGTTCAAAATGGAAAATATAATCAGAGCTTTTTTGCTGGAAATTCGGTGAATTTCTTGGCGGCCAACATTTATGATATACTCATTGGATTGGAAACCTATTGGAGTGTTAAATGTATGAAGCATATGGAATGACAGGCAGAGGTGAATTGAACATGTTTGACCCGACGGTTTTTGATAATTTAAAAGTAGCTATGGAAAATGCAGTATATGATCTGGATAATCTGGATTCACGTATTGAAATCACGCAACGGATCGACCGATTGGAAATGTCCGTGATGTCGCGTGAGTTCGCTATACAGTTTAGGCTGACGGAACGACCCGGTGTGACGGCAGAAATTCGCTTGAATGCAGATTTAAACAACCTGGCTGCGGAAATTTTGGGAATTGAAGATCAAATCCCCGGATGCGTGCTGCTGCTCAGCTTCTATATGGAGATTCGTGAGATTGAAACACAGTGCAGTCAGATTGAAGATTTATTGACGCAAATTTGGAAGCCGGATCTTAGGCCGCTCCAAACGCTCAGTTTTGTTTACGGGGAGAAGGCAGCTACATACCAAAACAAGATTGATCTTCGATTTTCCAGACAAATTAATGAAGATCAGATGGAGGATATCCCGGAGCTATTGGAGCATATTTTGCTGACGCTTACGGAATTACACAAGGTATGAAATAACATAATCATTAAAGGAGCAGGGAATATAAAATGAATGAACTTGAATTCTCACAAGTGTATGCGATTATGGAAGCCTCTTTTCCTGAAACGGAATGTAGAATCTTTGCGTCGCAAAAGGCTCTGCTTACTCATCCTTCTTATCGCTTAATCACTGAAAAGGATGAGCAAGGGCATACGATCGCTTTTCTGGCAGGCTGGGAATTTACACATTTTCGGTTTGTAGAGCATATTGCGGTAGATCAGGCTATACGTGGTGGCGGGTTAGGTAAAAAGCTCATGAGCAGATTTATTTCACAGTCCGATAAACTGGTAGTGCTGGAGGTTGAGCCACCTGAGGATGAATGGACTCGGAGAAGAATTGGTTTTTATGAACGTTTGGGATTCCATCTCAACGATTTTGAGTATGTACAGCCACCTTTGAGGGCAGGGCAGACCGATCTGAGGCTTCAAATTATGAGCTATCCGTATGCGCTGACAGAGCAGGATTTTGCGCCGTTTAGACAAATTCTATATACCGAGGTTTACGGGCTGGAATGAGAGAATATATATATTAGCGCAGGTAAAATATAAAAGGCTCTGCTTTTACCGTATTTATACGGGAGCAGAGCCTTTGACTTCATTGAGATAATATAACTTAATGTTACATGTGCTTTGTCCAAACCATTATAAATTCCTTTTCACGGGTTGCTGGATCAACGGATTCCTCTTGAATGATAAAGCCATTTTTGGTATAAAAGTTAAATGCCTTCGTGTTGGACTGGTATACTTTCAATTGGATCTGATCATATTGCTTCTTAACCCAATCTAGTAGTAACTTGCCATACCCTTTTCGTTGGGAATCTACTCGTATAAACAAGGCCGCTAAATATCCATCTATCATAGAAACGAAGCCACCAATAGTGTGATCGTCCTGTATAATAACGTAGTTTTGAGCTAGAGGAAGGTATTTGTCTTCCATTTCGCCAACCTGTGATGTCCAATATTGTGGATCAATAAAATGATGGGCCTCTATGGAAGCTTCCAGCCATATAGTTGCTAAATCTTTAAACTCTTCCACATTCCCCGGTCGAATAGACATAGAATGACCTCTTTTCCCAGTATGTAATCTTGTTACGATAGTGTGGTGTTTAACATAAAAAAGACCGTCCGAGGACGGTCTTTTTACCCGTAGCGCTTAATTAAAGCTTTGATCCGTATCCCGCGCCTCCGTCAACTCTGTAAATTAGAGAATAACGGACCGGGTAAGGGATACGCTCAACATATAATTATTAATGTTGACGCACCTCCTTTCCTGATGTACCCATTTTACCATATATGGTCTGTGATATCCAGTGATTTTCTTGTATTTATAGTAATGATTCATAGATATTATAATATAAAATTGGCTTTATTTTATGTTCAATGGGAGATACAATCCTAATCAACTAGCTCCTAGATTTGTCCTTGTGGCGATTTAGGAGTTTTTTTTGCATAAGGGATTTACAATGTATTGCCCTATCACTTGAGCCGAAGAAATTTTTGAGCTGTATTCAAGATGAACATAGATGTTGGTGGTCGTGGAATAATGACTATTCCCAAACTGTACCCGACTTTAATAATTAATCTTTTATAAGGCTAATTCATATACTTGATTAGAAATAAAGTATTGATAAATAGGTATTATTTACCAATACTTTATATTCCAATCCCCTCAAGCCCCCTTTTTTTCTACAAATATTTAATTTTTACAAAGACGAAAAAGGATAAATATGCCATACTATGGATGAACAAGGTAGAATCTGCAAGATCGTAGATAAACATAATCCGAAAGAGGGGAGGTTATTGTTTAGAAATTCAAAGGTACTGTTTAATGATAATGGGAATTTGCAAATAAGCGATTTGGAAACAGCAGAATGGTCGGAGAATGCCATAGTTTATATTGAAAACGGTTGCAAAATTACCGCTGATTTCAAAGGCTCCTCCAGCAATGCCAGCCGCATCCGGCTTTTGCCAGATAGAAGCAACTGGTGGCGGACAAGGAGCAGAAGGGGGAAGCAGACAACTTGTAGAGCCTATGACTAAGGCTACGAGGAGCGCACTTTCATGCTGGAGCCGGTAAAGGGAATGTAGAAGGTTACGTTCATATTTTTGCCAGGCTCTAATTTCGACTTCGGTTGGTTCTGGTTTAGTTGATTGTACTCCAGGGAGTAATGGTGTGTTCAAACACGCTCCTCACCAGCAGCATTGTCCTTATCCAACAATAAAAAGTAAAAGGAGACATTTCCATGAATGACAGTTTTTCAGGACTTACGCAGCAGGATGAGATGGAAGGCCCCAAGGCGCCTAAAGACCCGGTGACAAGACGAAGTGGATTTTCCGTTATGTATGAAACCATGATCGAGGGAACCGCTCGGCCAGACGGAAGCTTTGCCCAGGAGATTTATTTGGAGGGGAGGCTGGCTGATAAGGCCAAGTATACGGGAGGAGTTGGAGATGAGGACATACTGGAGCTACTAACCAATTGCGAAGGCTTGCGCCGATTGGTCCATAGTATCGGGATTACCGTGAAGGCGCATAATCCGGAAGTAGCTGACGTTCGGTTTGTGTACCATAACTGGGGTAAAACCAGCAAGTACGAATCCGGCACCCGCCTTGAGCTTATTTGTCCGGCAGATGGCTCTGAAACTATGCTGGTTATGGAGGAATACGACTGGTCTTTGGATGATGATGTTCCAGGAAGCTTCGTCTTTCTCTTCGACCGGGTGGGAGAACTGGCTACAGTCAACATTACGTTCTACCTGCACGACGGGTTCCATGTTCCCGAAGTTTCCATGGAGGAACCGGTGGATTTCGATTCGCAAGCCTATCGCGAGATGATCGCTAAATCAATTTTGAATAAAGGCAATAACAAAAGGCTCAAGGCTGCAATTGAAAAGGCCAAAAGAGGAGAACAGGTGACTGTGGCCTATATTGGAGGCTCCATTACACAGGGGGCCGGGGCCGTTCCGATTCATGAAAATTGCTATGCATACCAGTCCTATGCTCTTTTTAAGCAAAAATTCGGCAAAGACGGTGGGGAATCGGTTCAACTGGTAAAAGCAGGCGTAGGCGGTACCCCATCGGAATTGGGTATTGTCCGCTATGACCGGGATGTGCTTCGGGGAGGAACGGTAGAGCCGGATATTGTGGTAATCGAATTTGCCGTGAATGACGCGGGTGATGAGACAAAGGGAAATTGTTATGAAAGCCTGACATTGAAGGCCTTGAACGCATCCAATAAACCTGCGGTTATTTTACTGTTTAGTGTGTTTGTCAATGACTGGAACCTGCAGGAACGGCTGTCACCTGTGGGCTGGCATTATGATCTTCCTATGGTCAGCGTAAAGGATGCTGTAGAGGGGCAGTTTCGGCTTTCCAAGGCAAGAGGAAATGTGATTTCCAAACGACAGTTTTTCTTTGACATCTACCATCCGGCCAATGCCGGGCACCGGGTAATGGCTGATTGTTTGGGATGGCTGTTCGACATAGCAGATGAGGCATCACTCGATCAGACGGATGTGGATACCAGTAAGCCTCCTGTCATTGGTTGTGATTTTGCCGAAACAAAGCTGCTTGATCGCAGTAATTCGGAGCAAATTGCCACAATCAATATGGGTAGTTTCACCGAAACTGATACAGACCTGCAAATGGTGGAAATGGATGATCACCCGTACAGCTCTCCCCAGTTTCCTTATAACTGGATGAATAATCCAGAAAATGGTGTCTCCGAATTTAAAATAACCATTTGTTGCAAACGTCTTATCCTGGTGTTCAAGGACTCGGGGAATAGCGATTTTGGATGCGCGGATATTTGGGTGGATGAAAAATATATCAAGACAGCCGATCCCCATGAGAACAATTGGACACATTGCAATGCCGTAATATTGTACAACGAGCAGGTGTCCAAGGAGCATACGGTGGTGATCCGCATGGCTCCCGGACATGAAACAAAACGCTTTACTATACTTGGATTCGGATATATTTAAGAATTTTTCTATTTCAAAGTTCCTATTTTTTTCTTACTGAGGATGGTGAGTAACCCCTCATCATTTTAAACAGATTGCTGAAATAAGAAATATCGTGAAAGCCGCAGCGCTCGGCTGTTTCCGAAACGTTGAAGTCGCCTGAGGACAACATCATCTCCGCATTGTTGATGCGGATGCGATTGAGGTATTCCTTGCAGGTTGAGCCGGTGGTTTCTTTGAACAGCTTGCCAAAGTAAACCGTATTTAGATTTGCCTGTTCAGCCAGGATGCCAACTGTTATATTGTCCGAATAGTGCTCGTTAATGTAGTAGGTTGCGTTTTTGATTCTCGGATCAATTGTGGTCGCTGATAGCAGGTGATAATCGGAGAGCAGTCGGTGAAGAATCAATTCAAACAATGCACGGGTCTCGAAGGTGTAGAGCGGCTTCCTGTTCATCCATGCTTGTTTGAATTCACGAATATAGTCAAGGATCTCTTTAGTAATCATTTTCTTGCTTACGTATTCCAATGGAAGATGGACGTCATTATGCGGAGCAGCCCAATGAAAGTTAAAGGGATAGCAATGCATGGGCAACTCCTTGAAGGTATGAGCTTCCCGGGTGCAGCCTTCCGGAATGTACAACAAATCGCCTGCTTCAACGATGACCTCTTCATCATTGATGTAATAGCAGGCTTTTCCGCTAATAACGAAGGTGAGATCATGAAAGTCTATTTTTGCTTTTCTAATCGACCAATCTGCAAAGCATTTGCGGTCTACAAACAGGAATACTTGGGGGATCAGATGCTCGTGATAAGCCAAATTCAAATAATCTCCTCCTCATATGATGAAAGCGGTATCTTTGTATGGCATGTCAGAAGCGCATAACCAAGGTAGATTATGAACTAGAAAATGAAACGAAGGTGCTGTGATTATGAACGATACAAAGCAATACTCAAAGGAAGCGGCCGTTCTCGTACAGAAGGGCAAGGCGACCCCCATATACACCGATGCGAAGGGAAACGACTATGACGGTATTCGGCGCGTCTCGTTATCACTGGTCAAGGACATTGAGCTGGTTACCACCGTTTTGCCCAAGCTGATTACAGACAGGGCGCAGTTAAGCGGGATCGCGGTCATCGTCGGCTCCGCCGGACATAATGATATCATTGATTCCCTGATTGCGGAATACAGGCTTGATGTTTCAGATTTGCAGAATCGCCGGGAGACCTATATGATCCGGGTTTTAGAGCGTCCATGCCCGGAATTGGATAAAGCCATTGTTATTGTGGGCAGTGATAAGCGGGGAACGCTGTATGGGCTGTACCATATTTCGGAACTGATTGGAGTCAGTCCCTGGGTGTATTGGGCCGATGTACATCCCCCGAGGCGGCAGGAACTGGTCTTTACCAAGGAACAATTGGAATACACTTCTAAAGAGCCCTCCATTCGTTACCGAGGTTTTTTCCTGAACGACGAATGGCCTTCACTGGGATCATGGTCGAGGGATCATTGCGGGGGTTTTAACGAAGGGATGTATGAGAAAATATTCGAACTATTGCTGCGGCTGAAGGGCAACTATCTATGGCCGGCCATGTGGAGCGCTGTTTTCAGCGAGGATGGGAAAAGTCATCCACTGGCTAATGCTGAGCTTGCCGAGGCATACGGCATTGTGATGGGTACCTCCCACCATGAGCCCATGTTTCGAGCCGGCGAGGAATGGAGAAAGATTAATCAATATTATGGGGATAGCTGCTTGTGGGATTATTGGGCTAATACAGAGGCCATTACGAAATTTTGGGAGGATGGTGTCATCCGTAATAAGCATTTGTCCAATATGATTACGCTGGGAATGCGCGGCGAACAGGATTCGGCTCTTGGTGGCACCCTGGAGCAGAATATTCAGCGGCTGAAGGACATCATTTTGACCCAGAAGGCTTTGTTACACAAGCATGGCCTGGACAATGCACCGCAAGCATTGACGATCTACAAGGAAGTGGAGACATTCTGGCATGGGACAGATACGGTTCAGGGTCTGAAGCATTGGGAGGTGTTGGATGATGTGACCATCATTTTGTCTGATGATAACTTCGGCAATATGCGGAAGCTTCCTGAAGCCCCGGATCGGAAACGCAAAGCTGGCTGGGGGATGTACTACCATTTTGATTACCATGGTGGCCCCCGGTCTTATGAATGGGTTAATACGGTTCCGCTTGAGAAAACATGGGAGCAGATGTCTCTGGCCTATGACTATGGAATCCGAGACCTCTGGATTGTGAATGTCGGCGACTTGAAGCCGATGGAACTGCCCATTTCCTATTTCATGGAGCTAGCCTATGATTTCGAGACCTGGGGAACAGGAAATCCCAATCGTACGAGAGAATTTTTGCAGACATGGACGGAGCGACAGTTTGGTCATGCTGCTGATGAAGAGACCACCGAGGGCATTGCTCGGGTTTTGGCGGACTATACAAAAATGAACGGGAGCCGCAAGCCGGAAGTGACCTATGCTGACACATACAGCTTGCTTCACTACAACGAAGCGCAGCGGGTGTTAGAGAAAGCGATCCGGTTGGAGAAGGACGCCAAGGCATATTATGAGCTTGTGCAAAAAGAGCAGAAGGATGCCTACTATCAGCTTGTGTATTATCCGGCCGTAGCATCGGCCAATGTGACCAAAATGCAGATATACGCGAGCTTAAATCACAAATATAGCGGATTCCAACCTCAGAGCGTTCTTGCCAATCATTATGCGGCTTTGGTGGAGGAAGCCATTGCCAAAGATGTACAAATGCAAGAGGACTACAATAACAAAATTTCCAGCGGCAAATGGGAGGGAATGATGTCCTCTGCCCATATCGGCTATGTAAACTGGAATGACGAAGGCTGGCAGTATCCAGAGTTCAAGTATATCGAGCCTAAGGAAAAAGCGATGATGATTGTTGATGTAGAAGGGACAGACGGAGGGTTTACCGCTGGAACGGTAGCGCTCCCGCCATTCACTAGCTTGCAAAAGGAACGCTACCGTATAACCGTCAGCAATGCCGGAAAACAAGCGTTTGCTTATCATCTGGAGACTGACGCCGACTGGATCAAGACTGATCCAACGCATGGAAGCGTTTTGACCGGGGAAACCATTGAGGTGCATGTCGATTGGGGACGGCTTGACGCATCGGCAACGGGGGAAATTATGATTGTCTGCGGCGATCAGACGGTAAAGGCAACGGTCGTCGCAGAGGTTGTACACACCGATAATTTGCCCGATCTGACCTTTGCTGAAGCACATGGTGTGATTGCAATTGAAGCAGAGCACACTTGTGGCCGGGAAGCTGCTGGGGAGCTTCGTTGGGAGATAATCAAGGGATATGGACGCTCCTTGTCCTCCATGAAGCTGTTCCCCACAACAGCTCTTTTTGAGCGGATCGAAGACGCTCCATATCTGGAATATCGTATCTGCACCGCGGAAGAACAGATCTATAGCTTAACGGTTTATGCGGCCCCGACTAATCCTCTGGGGGAGGGTAGACGGCTGAAATATGCGGTGGCTTTTGATGGTCATCAACCGGTTTTGACAGATATGCTGCCTCTGGAGTTTGCTGCGGGCGAATCCCGGCATTGGTCTGAGTCCGTTATGAATAATATCCATACTTCCACAACGCAGCATTCATTGACCGCCGGCATGCACACCCTACGATTGTATGTGCTGGATGCGGGTCTGGTGCTACAGAAGCTGGTCTTGTCCCGCGAGCCGCTTCTCTGCTCCTATTTTGGCCCCGAGGAGAGCTTCTGTAAGGAAGATTAGTATCAATACCTATTTCTTCGTAAGCGGTATTGCCGACAGGCATACCGGAAAATATACAGCTGATCGGCTAAATGCTCTGCATTAAACGGTGGGAACGCTAGGCCGGGGACACTTCTACCCGTGGGGCAAATTTGATATCTGAACCGTAAATTGTAATTGCGCTTTCATGTATACAAGGCAAGGTTCATTTAACGAAGGGGGCGAAGGATAGATGATGAATGTGCTGTTGGTAGACGATGAACCGTGGGTTCTTGAGGGCTTGCGCACAATTGTGAACTGGGACAAATATGGCTTCCGGGTCTGTGGAGAGGCCTCGAACGGCAGCGCCGCCTGGTCTCTGATAGAGCGGCTTCAGCCCGAACTGGTGTTTACCGATATTCAAATGCCTTCCGTCAGCGGTCTGGAGCTGATCGACCGCTCACAGCATAAGCTGGCAAAGCCGCCGCGGTTTGTCATATTGAGCGGGTACAATAACTTCGAGTATGCAGTGACGGCGCTTGACCAACGTGTCGATGATTATCTGCTCAAGCCGATTGACGAGGATGAGATCGAGGCGGTGTTGGACCAGATGAGTCGCAAGATTCGGGAAGAGACGGCCCAAGAGGAGCTCCGCCGCCGCGACCGATCCCTGTACGTCAATAGTCTGCTCAATCGGCTGATTCAGGGCGAGGCGGGCACCGAGCTTGAAAAAGAAGCCGCGGCCTTGTTGAATATCGGAAGCAGTGAGGAGATCGGCTGCCTGCTGGTTGAAACGGAAATGAGCGAAGAAGAGTTGAAGCGTCAGATACCGGAGCTTGCCGGGCCGGAACCGCCGGAGCTGTTCACGGATCCCGAAGGAAGAGTGGGGCTGGTCGCTTCCGGGAAACCGCACGCTGCAGATCGGCTTGAGGCTCTTGGGCGTCGGCTGTGTGAAGAGTGGCCGGGCGAGGCTCCCTC
Organism: Paenibacillus sp. FSL R10-2782; assembly: GCF_038592985.1. Classification (NCBI taxonomy): domain Bacteria; kingdom Bacillati; phylum Bacillota; class Bacilli; order Caryophanales; family Paenibacillaceae; genus Paenibacillus; species Paenibacillus sp. FSL R10-2782. Next base: position 1,902,692 of record NZ_CP151951.1, read on the forward strand.
TCCCGCAATTGCGGCGCTGAGTTATGGTACGGGAGGGGCGTCCGCACTTCGGCCTATTTACGAAAAAGCGCTGGCAGCGCTCAAATGGAAGCGCTATCACAATGAGGGAGGCATTATCGCCTGCAACGAGCTTCCGCGGAACGAACGCATGAAGGGAGTGAACAAAGCGGCCCTGGCTTCCTTGATCGAACGGGTCTCCTCGGACAGTCCCGAAGAGATTGAGGCTGCGGCGGACGCCCTGCTTGCTGCACCGCCCCCCGGGCTACCGGATATCGAATATGTGCGGATTCAGCTGTCCGCCCTCGAAATGGGCATCTCCAAGAAGCTGAAGGAGCTGGGTGGAGACGCCGATGCCTTCATGCGGGGCATACAGGGAGAGTTCGGTACGCTGACGGAGACAACCACTTTTCCGGCTTTTCGCCGGTATGCCCTGGCGCTATGCCTGAGCGGAGCGGCTGCCCTCCGCGAGCAGCGTGAACGCAGCGAGTGCCGCACGATCTTCCGGGTGGTGCAGCATGTGGACCAGGAATTTCGGAAGAAGCTGCAGCTTCAGGAGCTTGCCCAGATGTTCCATATGAATCCTATCTATTTGGGACAGCTGTTCAAGCAGCAGACCGGCAAGTCGTTCCGGGAATATCTGAACGACAAGCGGGTTGAAGAGGCGAAGCGGCTTCTGCGACAAGGCCGGCTGAGCATCGCCGAAGTGGCGGCGAATTCCGGTTATCCCAACACTGATTATTTTATAAGCCAGTTCAAACGGATAACAGGGATAGCGCCGTCTGCTTTCAGACGGCGGGAATAGAGACGGCTCAGGCCGAAAGAATGTTCAATGGGAGATGGTGGTGGAAGCCATGATTAGAAAGTTCAGATTTCGCAGTATAGTGAACGATATCCCGCTGAATTACAAATTCATGCTGATTTATGTAATCGGCATTTTGCTGCCTATTGTCATAATCAATTATTTGTTTATGGACCGGATGTCCGGGCTGATCAAGGAGCGGGAAGAGCAGAATCTGCAAATCTCGTTGGAGCGGGCGAGAAAGGATATCCACGGCATGATTGATGGCGGAGTTGCGGTCAGTCATGCCCTGATTACAGATAAGCTGCTGTACGAGACCCTGGACCGTGATTATAAGGATTCGCTGGATTTCTATAATACGTTCAACGAACAGCTCCGTCATCGGGTCACATCCTATATTCCGGTGAACAATCAGATCCAGCGGATCGGCATTTACACGGACAATCCGACGATCGTGCCCGGCAGCGACTATTATTACTTGAATGAATCGGTTTTTGCCAGCCCCTGGTATCAGGAGTGGAAGTCGTTCAACGGAACCGTGCTGGTGTCTGCGTATCTGGACATGGGGGCCAAACCCCCCGCAACTGCCACGCCTTATCTCAGCGTCGTTGAGAAAATGGATAATTACGACGTCAACAACTCTTACCAGAAGCTGGTGCGGATCGATTTCGATCTCAGCCGCTTTTACGATGTCATCGCCCGCGAGCGGGATTACCTGGATCTCTATCTGGTTAACGACCAGAACGAGATCATCGTATCTATGGACAGCGGATACCAGCGCGAGAATACCCCCAGTTTTCCTTTGTTCAAAATGGATAATGAGGCGGACAACGATCTGCACACCTTGCCAATTGGTAACGCCAGCTATGTGCGAGGGTGGAAGCTGATCGGCGTGCCCCAGGGGACGCGCGTTAGCAAGGCTATGCTGGATATGCGGATTTATTTTAGTATACTGGTCGGCCTGATTACATTGTTTACCTCGGTGTTCATTTACGTCATGCTGCGCTCGTATAATCATCGAGTCAAGCGCCTGGCCCGGCACATGCAAAAGGTAAGGAACGAGAAGTTCGACTTGATCAAAATGGATGAGGGGCGTGACGAAATTGGGCATCTGATCCGCAACTTTAACATGATGACCTCTCAGATCCATTCTTTGATTAATAATGTGTATAAGCTGGAGATTCAGCAAAAAAGCCAGGAAGCCGAGCGCGTCCGAGCTGAGCTCAATCTGCTTCAGAGTCAGATGAATCCCCATTTCCTGTTCAATACGCTGAATGCGCTTCTTGTGGTCAGTACCAAAAACAATTACACAGATGTTAAAGACATTATCAAGGATTTATCGAAGCTACTCCGCCGCTTGCTGAACTGGAAGGACGATCTAGTGCTGCTGGAGGAAGAGATAAATTTTACCGTGATGTATCTCGGCATCGAGAAATTCCGCTTCCAGGACAAATTCGAGTATTCCATCGAGATCACCGAGGAAGTGCGTCACTACAAGATACCGAAGATGAGTATTCAACAACTCGCGGAGAATGCCTGCAAGTATGGAATACAGGCTATTGAGGGGCTTGGAGTTGTCAAAATCCGCGTCGAAGTAGCCGATGAGCAGTTGCGCGTGGTTGTATCGGATAATGGCAAAGGTATTGACGAGGAGCGTTTAAAGGAGGTTTTGTACAACATGCGCAGCGAAAAGGAGACTATAGGAGGTAATATCGGTATCCGTAATGTATACCGACGGCTGGAGTTGTACTACAACGACAGGGTTAGTTTTAACCTGACTAGCAAGGTGGGAGAAGGTACCGAGGTGTCCTTCGAAATTCCGATGCAGTTGTTGAAATGTCAGGATGGAGAAGGAGGGAAGGGGAATGGGGTTTAAAGTGCTGCTGATTGACGATGAGCCTTGGGCACTGGAGGGCATGCAGATTTGTATAGATTGGGGAGAGATGGGCTTTGAGGTGTGTGGTATCTGCGGCAACGGAATGGATGGTTTGAGGCTAATGGAGGAATTGAGCCCAGACCTGGTGATGGTGGATATCCATATGCCGATAATGGATGGTTTGGAAATGATAAAGCAATGGCGGCAAAGAGGGAATGTCTCCACGAAATTTATCATTCTTACCGGGTACAGCGAATTTGATTACGCTCGAAAGGCTCTCAAATACAGAGTCTCCCGGTATTTGCTGAAGCCTTTGGATGAGGAGCAGACTGAACTGGAGATTCGGGCAATCCAGCGCGAATTGTTGGAGGAACAGGAGCTCATTTACATCGGGCAGATTGCTCGTCGGGAAGAGGTGCTGCAGATGATTAAGGAGGCACTACTGGGCAAATCGATGTCCGCGGAGGGTAACGATTTCATGGAATCTGTGTCCCAATCCGCCGATTTATGGAATGTATGTCTGGTGCAAGCGCATCGGGACCAGTCCGGACGACTGGGCGAGTTTGCACTTGAATTACTCGATGACTTAGAGACAGTATATTTGGTGCATCTGTCCATGGAACATTTCGTCATTGTGTTCGGCGACTCGGCGTATCAAGGTGATGGGCTCAGTGCTGAGAAGACTATAGAAGCACTGGCCCGTCGCTTGGCGGGTTTTCGTGCCTTCATGGCTGTTGGTGCCCCGGTAGGCTCATTAACTGGCATTGGAACCGCCTACAAAACGGCGTCCAAGGCGCTGCTGCATGCGTTTTATGAGTCGGAAAATAATGGAATTATTCACTATGACATAATTAAAGACAGCGTGTTTCAACATTGCTACAATCAGGTGGAACTTTTGGAACGCATATTGGAGACATTTGAAATCATCGACTATGCTGGCTATCGGTCAATTGTCGATTCGATGGAGCAAATGTTTTGGGAGACGCGAGTGTATCCTGATGAGGTCCAAAAATTTGTCGTCTTTATCCTTCACGAAATCAGGGCGTATATGAGTGTGCATTTTGCCGATGACAGGGAGCCTTCCGACTATCTGTTCGATATTCCCAATATGGACGAGGCATTGCTGACCTTTGACGATATGATTGGGATACTACGCTCTTGTGGACAGGTTTGCTTTGAACTTCTTCTCAAACAGAGCATGATTGAGCCTCAGGGGATCGTGCAGGATATCAATGACTACATCCGTAGTTATTTCCGGGAAAGTCTGACCATTAAACAGCTGGCAGAGCAATTTTTTCTGCATCCTACCTATCTGGGACAATTGTTGATACGCAAAAACGGTATCGGGTTCAATGAATTGCTCCATGATCTGAGGATTGAAGAGGCAAGTCGCCTGCTTCGTATGAACCAATATAAAAATAGCGAGCTATCAGAAATGGTAGGATATACTAATTATAACCATTTTCTGAAGCAATTTGAGAAGCGCTTAGGTATGTCACCAAACGAATATAAGAAAATCAAAGCTTTTCATGTGAAAAGCTTTAATTCGAATATAGTTTCCGATCAGATATAAATTTAAACTAAAATTAATTAAATGTAAGGGCTTTCATTGTTGGTATTACAAAACTATCGGAGGTGTCTTATGGGGGACAGAAAAAAATCGTTACTTCGTATTGGAGCGGTAGCACTTTTGTCACTGAGCGTTGTTCTGTCTGGCTGCTCAATCAGCGGCAGCAGCAAAGGTGGAAATTCCAATGCGGACAATGTCAACAGCGGAGAGGTTGGAGCGGCAAGTCCAATTGAAATCTCAGTCTTCTTGAATGAAGCTGGACAGCAGCCGACAGCGGACAACAAGCTTTACAAAATGATGAAGGATGAGCTTGGTGTTACCTTCAAATTTGAATTTCTTGCGGGCGATAAGAACCAGAAGCTCGGCGTTATGATTGCTGGCGGGGACTACCCGGACCTGATCTCGGCAGACACAAAGCTGACCGCTGCGGGAGGCGTCATCCCGTTGGAAGATTTGATCGAGAAACATGCGCCTAATCTGAAGAAACACTATGCAAAGTATTGGAACCAAATGAAGGACCCTAATGATGGACATATTTACTATTTGCCAAACTATGGTGTCTATAATGGTGAAGTTGCTGATACCTATTACGGTGGTCCTGCCTTCTGGATTCAAAAGGCTGTCCTCAAGGAGTTCAACTATCCGACTCCTAAAACATTGGATGAATACTTCGATCTGATTAAAAAGTACAAAGATAAATATCCAACGATTGATGGCAGCCCGACCCTTGGTTTTGAAGTCCTGAACTATGACTGGAAAACCTGGGGATTGCTGAATCCTCCACAACATTTGATTGGTCATCCAAACGATGGCGGTGTAGTTGTAAACAAAGGCGTGGCAGAAATTTTTGCTGATAAAGATTACGCTAAGAAGTACTACCAGAAGCTGAATGAAATTAATGCTCAAGACTTACTCGATAAGGAAACGTTTACACAGAACTATGATCAGTACTTGGCGAAGTTGTCTAACGGTAATGTTCTGGGGATGTTCGATCAGCACTGGAACTTTCTCAAAGCTGAGGATTCACTGAAGACGCAGAAGAAGCTGGAGCGGACATATGTAGGCTTCCCTCTGGTATATGATTCCAGCATTAAGGATTACTATCGGGACCGTCCAGCGCTTAATCTGAATAATGGTTTTGGTATTACTGTTAACGCTAAGGATCCGGTAAAAATCCTCAAAGTACTCGATAAACTAATGGATGAAAAATGGCAAAAGCTATTTACTTGGGGTGTTGAAGGCGAGGATTATTATGTTAATAAGCAAGGTCGCTTTATGAAAACACCAGAGCAGCGTACTAACGCTGATGATGCTGCCTGGAAGCTCGCCAATAAGGCAGAAGCTTTATACAATACCGCACCGAAGCTGGAGGGTTATTTTAGCGATGGCAACGCCACCTCGGCAACCAATCAGCCTGAAGAGTATCAAGCAAGCTTGAAGCCTTACGATAAGGAAGTTCTAAAGGCATACGGGTTTAATAGCTACGTTGACTTCTTCAGTGCTCCTCCTGAGAACCCGGTCTATTACCCGGCTTGGTCCGCCGATATCGTGGATGGTTCTCCGGCCAAGATTGCCAGCACAAAGCTGAACGAGCTTTCTACAAAGTATCTGCCTAAAGCAATCCTGTCGAGTCCGTCTAGCTTCGACTCCGTATGGAACGAATACACCTCCGAGATTCATAAGCTTGACATCAAGGCCTATGAAGACAAAATAAACGAAGTGCTGAAGTGGAGAATTGAGAATTGGACTGCTAAATAGAACTATTTCTAAACCGGAAAGGGAGCACTCCTCCCTTTCCGAAAAATATAAGAATGGATAGGGAGTTTGATACTATGGAGGAGATTGCAATTGGCGCCAAGTCAGTTAAACAGGCAGACCCGAAGAAGAAACGCAGCGACAAACGCGTGACCTGGGCTATTATCAAGGATCAGAGACAACTTATCTATATGTCAGTTCCTCTGCTTGCTTATATAGTCTTATTTGCTTATGTGCCGATCTGGGGCTGGTCGATGGCATTTCAAGATTACAAGCCCGCACGAAGCTTTGATGAACAAACTTGGGTTGGCTTCAAGCATTTTAAGTTCCTGTTTACAGATGATAATTTTTTACGTGTCCTTCGTAATACACTTGCTATGAGTATGATCAACCTGATTTTTGGGTTTGTCACTGCCATTATTTTGGCATTGCTGCTTAATGAAATTAAAAAGATTATCTGGAAGAGAGCCGTTCAGACCATTTCGTATTTGCCACACTTTTTGTCATGGATTATCGTTACGGGAATTGTTGCCACTTCTCTTGCCTCTGACGGCATTGTCAACGAAATGTTGATGAAGCTGCATTTGGTTGATAAACCAATTTTATGGTTGAGTGAAGGAAAGTATTTTTGGGGAGTAGTGGGAGCCTCACACGTTTGGAAAGAAGTTGGCTGGAATACAATTATTTATTTGGCCGCCATAGCCTCTATTGATCCGGCTTTGTATGAAGCCGCTGATATTGACGGGGCCAACAGATATCAAAAAATGTGGAGCGTTACTTTGCCAGGCATTAAGCCAACTATTGTTATTCTGTTGATTATGTCAATTGGACATATTTTAGAAGCTGGTTTTGAAGTACAGTATTTGCTAGGCAACGGACTTGTTGTGGATTGGTCAGAAACGATTGATATTTTCGTTCTTAAATATGGTATTGCGCAAAGTAACTATTCCTTGGCCACTGCGGGAGGCATATTCAAGACCATTGTCAGTATTACAATGTTGCTGCTCGCAAACTGGACAGCAAAGCGGCTTGGGGAAGAGAGGTTATTATAGTGATGAAGAAAACTCAGATGTCTGGCCTAGAGAGTACAATTGCAATCTCCAGACGCCGTCCAGGAAGCAGGGGATTAGAGCCGTTTGTTTTCAACACACTTAATACAATATTTATGATTATCCTGGTCATTGTTACCTTATATCCGTTCCTAAATACAATTGTAGTGTCGTTTAATGCGGGGAACGACACGATCAGAGGCGGTCTCTATCTGTGGCCTCGGCAGTTCACGTTGCAGAATTATAAAGCGGTATTCGTTTCGGGCACTATTTATAATGCATTCCTGATTTCGGTTGCACGTACCGTGCTTTCGACCTTGCTGAATATTTTCTTGACCACAATGCTGGCTTATGCACTTAGTCGGCGGAATTTTGTGTTCCGCAAGCCTATTACTACAGTTTTTGTCCTGACCATGTATTTTAATGCAGGTTTGATTCCTGGCTACTTCTTGATGAAGGACCTGAATTTAATTAATAATTTCTTCGTATATGTACTGCCGTCAATGATCAGCGCATTTAACCTAATTGTTATCCGTACCTATATCTATACAATTCCAGAGAGCTTGGTGGAATCGGCTAAAATAGATGGGGCAGGGGATTTTAAGATTTTTTGGAGAATTATTTTACCGCTCTGTAAGCCTGTGCTGGCTACTATTGCGTTGTTTGTTGCGGTAGGTGCCTGGAACTCTTGGTTCGACGCTTTTTTGTATACCTCGTCCCAACAGGAACTGAGCACACTGCAATATGAGTTAATGAAGCTGCTCTCCTCTAGTATGAACGCCAACAGCAATCCATCAGTGTCCAATGGTGTTGGAATGCAAAATGCTACCCAGGTTACACCCATTTCAATTCGCGCTGCTGTCACTGTAGTAGCTTCTATTCCAATCCTGGTAGTGTATCCGTTCATGCAAAAATATTTTGTTGTTGGGCTTAACGTTGGGAGTGTGAAGGAATAAATGAATAATCAATTGGTATCGCAAACCATTCGTTACTCAAATCCCATACTTCCCGGCTTTTATCCTGATCCTAGCATTACTAGAGCGGGAGAATACTTTTATTTGATTTGCAGTTCGTTTGAATATTTTCCCGGTGTTCCTATCTTCCGGAGTCGGGATCTGATTCAATGGGAACAAGTGGGTCATGTGCTGAACCGGCCCAATCAGCTTGATCTGACGGATCGCAAGAGCTCTGACGGCATTTATGCACCATCAATTCGTTATTTCGAGGGCACCTTCTACATGATTACAACCGATGTAGGAGGGATCGGGAATTTTTATGTTACAGCGACCGATCCGGCCGGACCTTGGTCGAATCCGATCCATGTTCCTTACGGTGGGATTGATCCTTCACTGTTTTTTGACGATGACGGCAAGGTGTACGTCACCGCGCAGCAGGGAGCAGACTACGACTCCCATGCCATCCAGTATGAAATTAATATTGTGACTGGAGAAGCGCTTTCGGAGCCGCAGGTGGTTTGGTACGGTGATGGAGGTCCATGGACAGAAGGTCCTCATCTATACAAGATTAATGGAATGTATTATATGATGTCCGCCTCTGGCGGAACAGCGAAGGAACACAGGGAGATTATCGGACGGAGCAACAATCCTTATGGTCCGTTTGAACGTTATCCGGAGCCGATCCTGACGCATCGGGGGGTTGATCATCCGATTCAATATTTGGGCCATGCCGACCTGGTAGAAGATGTACAAGGGAATTGGTGGGCTGTTTTTCTCGGCGTTCGGTTGACTGAGGATGGTTACAGCGTACTTGGTCGTGAAACCTTTCTGGCTCCGGTCATCTGGAAGGACGAATGGCCGTATATCGACAATAACGAGGGCTGTGTCAAGCTGAAAATGTCGGTTGCGCGTCTGCCCGCAGCGACACCCAACGCTACGGGCGTCACTGTGGGCGAAGGCCGGGACGATTTTGCCGCAGACCATCTCGGACCCGAGTGGATCTTTGTGCGAAATCCGGCCGAGGGTAGTTATTCGCTAGATGAAGCTCCTGGGTCTTTGACATTGCATGGACAGGCGACTGGACTCGGGGATGCCGGCCGGATTACTTTTGCAGGCAAAAGACAGCAGCATAAGCAGGCAAGCTTCACCACTTGCATGTCGTTTGCGCCAACCGCTGAAGGTGAAGAGGCCGGATTATGTGCACGCCGGGATGAGGATGCCCATTATGAGATCGGGGTGTTGCGTTCTGGTAACCGCAACCGAGTCATGGTCCGTCTGACCATTCGCGGAGAATCCCAGATCGTCTATGGGGCTGAGACAGAATCGGAGCGAGTTTTGCTAAGAATTGAAGCGGCTGAGGATGAATATGCTCTTTCATATTCGGAGGATGGCGAGAACTGGTCCAGTATAGCTACAGGTCCGGCACGGGCGTTGTCTCCGGAGGATTTTGTGAATAAAATGTGCTTCACTGGGGTAGTCATTGGGCTGTACGCAACAGGAAATGGCCGCTTAAGTGGGGTACCTGCGCACTTCGATTGGTTTAAGTATCAGGCTAAGTAGCAGTAAGTGTTTGCCGATAGCCTGCACAAGGAGGAAAAGGATGAATTTATCGACTCGGCAAGAAGCTTCACTAAAAGAATTATACAAAAACGATTTCCAGATCGGAGCGGCGGTCAATCCTCTAACCATTGAGATTCAGAAATCGTTACTTGCTTACCACTTTAACAGTATTACAGCGGAAAATGAAATGAAGTTCTCAAGCTTGCATCCAGAGGAGGAGGTGTATACCTTCGAGAATGCCGACCGACTAGCTGCATTTGCCAAGGAGCATGGGATGGCAATGCGCGGTCACACCCTGGTCTGGCATAATCAAACGCCAGATTGGCTGTTTGAGAATGAACAAGGCGGTCCAGCGGATCGTGTCTTGCTGCTGGAGCGGCTCCGTTCGCATATCCAAACGGTAGTTGGACGGTATAAGGATACTGTATACTGCTGGGATGTGGTGAATGAGGTCATCTCGGACGAGGAGTCAGACAAGGAGGAGTTCCTTCGCCCGTCGAAATGGCTGGACATCGTCGGACCTGATTTTATCGCCAAGGCTTTTGAATATGCGCATGAAGCAGATCCTAAGGCTCTGCTATTCTACAACGACTATAATGAGTCCCATCCTTATAAGCGGGATCGTATCTATCGGCTGGTCAGGTCGCTGCTGGACCAGGGAGTGCCGATTCACGGCGTGGGTCTTCAGGCGCATTGGAATTTGTTCGATCCTTCCCTAAACGACATTCGCGCAGCCATCGAAAAATATGCAGAGCTGGGACTTCAGCTCCAGCTAACTGAACTGGATCTGTCAGTTTTTCGCTTTGATGACAGACGTACCGACCTGCTTCATCCTTCGGAGGAAATGCTGGAACGGCAAGCGGAGCTTTACGAAGCGGTTTTCCGTCTCCTGCGGGAATACCGCAACTGTATCAGTGCAGTCACATTCTGGGGGGCTGCCGACGATTATACCTGGCTGGACGGCTTTCCGGTCAGAGGCCGGAAGAACTGGCCTTTGTTATTCGATCAATCGCACCGTCCGAAGCTGGCTTATGAGCGTGTTGCTGCGCTGGTGATTCAGCCATAGTCAAGCCACTCAAATAGATGTACAAAGATAAAGTTCTCTGTCTTAATAGTTGAAATATTTAAGCTTTAATGCAATAGCTCCTGAATTTGTCCTTGTGGCGATCAGGAGCTTTTTTGATATCATCGGAAATTGGAATGTATTGCTCTTCACCTGAGCACTTGGCGGGGATCATTTTCCCAAAGCTCCTCCTTATACGAGAGGTGAGTGGTTGTAACGTTCCGGTTGTCCTACCTCTTGTTGCAGTTGTAGTAAACAATTCCATTTAATTGGAAGAGGATTTAGGCGTGCTGAATATCCGGATAAGCTCTAAACAGCTTTGAATCAGGCGTAGAACAATGTAGAAACAAGGACTGGTTAGGTCTTTGTAGACAATATCCTTTTGAGAAAAAGAGAACCCGAGTCTTGGAAAAGACCCGGGTTCTTGAGTTTTTCGCCTGAATGCACCTACTCGGCTGAGACGCTTATACTTTCTATATTCGGTCCTTCCGCACCGGTAGTTACCACTTTAAAAGTATTGTTTCCGCTATTCATAGGTACCTGAATCGTTTTTTCGCCCCAGGTTGCCCAGCTACCGGTTGCTGTAAAGGCAGCATCGCTGATCACTTTCGTTCCGTTAACATAAACATCTAGATTTCGAGCCCCTGACTCCAGTGCATATCGGAATTTCACATTTTTAGTTCCAGAAACAGCGCAGTAGATTCTATTCCACTGTACGGTTGCATTTGTTGCAGCATTAAAGTTGACATATTGGATAGTGTCATCACCCGAATAGGTGGCTTCTACTACGGAGTGGGTCAATGTTGTATCCGCTTCCCCTCCATAAGTCGTGTTGCTGATGGTCTTGCCACCCAATTCACCTACAAAAGTTGTAACACTTTGGGCAGGGAGCTGGGCTGTAAAGGCACCGCCAGACAGATTAATGGCCGATCCTGCTGCCAGATTTCTGCTGCCGTCCGTTACCCATGAAGATACTCTCGATGCAGTCCCGTTCTGTAGGGCGAACCTTTGGTTTACTGCTGAAGTACCTCGATTAATTGCAACAATAACTACCTTGTTGTCACCTTTATATGCAGAGGTGTAGATGTTTGTATTTGGATTCTTCGTTGCATCTACTCGTACATATCCGGGACGAACAAATTTCGAGAAATGAGCCATATTATAACCACGTTTGCTTATTGTACCGTCCTCATTCATAGGACCGTATTGTCTACGAATGTACCACCATACATATGTCTGAAAATCTCCCTCTACCATAGCATTGTGCATATGATATGAAACATCCAATGCCTCGGGCCAGCGATCTGCCGAGTTATTGTCGCTATTTGGATAGTATACTTCCGTCATCCAAAGCTCTTTTCCCGCTCCTTTTTGTTTGAAAAGAGGATAAAGGAAATCACTAAATTTAGTACCATAAGTATGAGCACCAAGAATATCCATATTAGCAAGAGCCTGCGGATCGTTTAGAATTGGGTCTGACATATTTTTTAAGTATGAAAATGACTCAGGAGCGATAACTCTGCAGTTAATAGATCCAGCATTTTCTTTCATAAAACGAAGCATTTCTTGTGGAGTCCACCATGTCCAAGTATGTGCATAATCAGGTTCATTTTGAACGGAGATAGCATACAGATCCACGCCATTATTCTTCATGTAAGAAACGAAATCGTTAAGATGCTGCGCATATGCAGCGTACTTATCGTATTTAAGGCGTTTTGCTTTTGTATCACCTTCATGATTAAAGGTCTCAGTCATGTCACTTGGAGGATTCCATGGTGAAGCAAAAACGATTCCTCCGCTTTGAATTGCACGTTTTGCAGTTGGTATTTCTTTGTACCAGTTATTTTTATTGTCGTCTACATAAATTCTTAACACTGAAAAACCTAACTGATTATTTCCATTACCAAAAGCTGTTTCTCTTTGAGATGCTGTCAAATCTCCAATCCAAGCCGGATGGTTTATTCCTCCAAAACCGCGAATCACCTGTTTTTGTGCCGATAAGTTAATGGTTACATCACTTGCTGCTGAAACTTCTGCAGGTGCTGACATGCTGAACATGAGCGGCAGTGCAGTTACAAATGCCAATAATACGCAAATTGATTTTTTTACACGTGAAATCATTCTTTCATCTCCTAATAAAAATAATAATTTCCTAATCCTGTAGCTGTGGAAATATAATTTCTATTTTACGAATGTTCAAACGATCAGTCTATTCTGATCACCCCCTTTCGTATTGTGGAGCACAGGGTCACCCATTTCTTACCTTGTTTCATTGAAGTCCCCCATAAATGAGGTTTCGCTTGGAACTTATCCTACAAGATCAGCCCTCAAAGGACAGGTTTAGTCCAAGGGCAGCAAATAATAATAGTTAAAATAGATCTTTAATCATTGAGAGCGCTTTATAATTGATATAAAAGCACTTTAATCACAATCTCATCTGGATGTTGGATATTGAAGGGAATGGTCTTTATTTCCGAAAGGAAGCGTTTATTCGGTCTGATTGCGTAAAATCCTGGGGGCTTACTAATAAGGAGAATTGCTACTGTTCTGGTTGTTTTGCCCGAGATAACGTTCTAGCTCTTAAACACGAGTGGTGAGGCATTGAATTTAGTCTATTAAACAGATAATAAACTGTTATTTCATCTTATTTATATCATGAATTTGTTTTTTTGTGAATTTTTTTATTCACTAAAAATTATGATTATACACATATTTCGGTTTTTTTGTTAGGAGTATAAAGAGGCTCTTCGACATCTGCTGAACACCTAAATGGTTACGCCTGTTAATGACGGGCGAATTCATTATTACGGCTTGCATGGTAGTGCTATTGTCTCATAATATAATGAGATGCTAATTTTGTTGTTAGTGATATTTCATATGCTGTAGTCTAGGTTGAGCCGCAAGCTGATTTACTATATAGTTATGACTGGACAACGATTCCATCCATATTAAATGAATGCCAAAATAGGGGGACCCTTGCAATGATTATTAAACCGAAAATCCGTGGTTTCATATGTACGACTGCACATCCTGTAGGATGTGCGGCTCATGTTAATACTCAGATCAACTACATCAAAAACAGCACATCACTACAAGGAGCTAAAAAGGTACTTGTCATTGGGGCATCTACTGGATATGGGCTGGCTTCTCGTATTGCTGCGAGCTTCGGTATGGGAGCGGACACCATAGGTGTATCTTATGAACGTCCCGCATCAGAGGGGCGCACGGCTTCAGCAGGCTGGTATAATACCGTAGCCTTTGAAAGAGCAGCCAGAGCGGCTGGCTACATAGCAGAAAGCATTAATGGAGACGCTTTTTCCCATGAAATCAAGCAGGAGACGTTGAAACTGGTTAAGGAAAAGCTGGGTAAGGTAGATCTGATTGTGTATAGTGTTGCCTCACCACGACGGACGCATCCCGATACGGGTGAAACCTTCAACTCCGTTCTCAAGCCCATCGGGCAGCCCTTTTCTGATAAAACGGTGAATACCAATACTGGTGTCGTATCGGAGATTACGCTGGAACCGGCTACAGAGGAGGAAATCGAAAATACGATAACGGTAATGGGGGGCGAAGATTGGTCCTTATGGCTAAAAGCGCTGGAAGAAGCTGATCTGCTGGCTGAAGGGGTAACCACACTGGCTTACTCGTATATTGGTCCAGAGATCACAGAGGCCATTTACCGTAAAGGAACCATTGGCCAAGCCAAAAATGACTTGGAGGCCACAGCGCATACCTTAACGAAGCAACTGGAGCGTTATGATGGAAAAGCCTACGTTTCTGTAAATAAAGCTTTGGTTACACAGTCCAGCTCGGCTATTCCAGTTGTACCTCTGTATATTTCTTTGCTGTTTAAGGTTATGAAGGAAAAGGGTTTGCATGAGGGCTGTATCGAGCAAGCGCAGCGTCTGTTCGGGAAGCTATATAGTGGAGCGACAGTGGAAACCGATGAGGAAGGGCGCATTCGTCTGGACAACTGGGAAATGAGAGCCGATGTGCAGCAGGCTGTCCAAGAGGCTTGGTCCGGAATCACTACAGAAAATGTGTCTGAACGGGGCGACCTTGAACAATATCGTCTCGATTTCCTTCAGTTGTTTGGATTCGGGTTTGATGAAATTGATTATGAATTGGATGTAAATCCAGATATTCAGTAGCATCGTAGTCGATCCGAATTGTATGGCAAACATAATAAAAACGGGCTTTACAAGCGAAATAAATCGCTTGTGAGGCCCGCTTTTTTATATCAGGATTTTGAAAAATCCCTCATATGCTAGGCAAATGTATAGTGCTCTCATTTCAGTAGCTGAGACTATCGGGGATCTGACGTAGATACCGATTTGTGATGAAGCAGACGAAAAACAGCGATGGTAATCATGATCCCGGCAACGCCGAAGACAGCAACGGAGGTTAGAGCCTGGTAGGCTTGCCAGCCGAATAAAAAAGCAATACCACTGCCAAAGGTTGTGCCTGCCAGTAAACCGAGTGCGCAAGCGATGTCTGTTCTGAATTTCATAAGCATTTTTCCTTTCGGAATCAGTATTTGCAAAGCAACTTGTACTTTTCATCTGGACTTGGACAGGAACTTGTGCGTACAATTAAATAGAAATCGTTTTCAAAGAGAATCTTTTTAACAGTATGGATCATTCTTGTGCAAATTATTCCTTTTCTGGAGGTAGATGAAATGAATATGAATGAGCAGATCAAGCAGTGGAACGAAGAGGCACAAGCGAACAACACCGATCACCCTTATCGAAAGGTAGAATTGTTTATTGAGGTGCGTGATGGAGCACTTGAAGCCGTCGTCCCTTATTTGAAGCAACAGAATTACCATCATGTGACGCTGGTAGAGGATGAATACACTTCTGCGGCGGCAGGGAAAAAGGTGACGCAACGGATACGTGATGCAGGTTTGGTGGTCGATGTGGTTCGGTTGCCTCCCAATGCTGTGGGGGATGTGATTGCAGATGAAGGCTATATCGTAAAGGTGTTGTTGGGCGTGGCAGATGAGAGTCAGGCTGTACTGGCCGTAGGCTCCGGCACTATTCATGATCTGGTTCGCTTCGCATGCTATAAAATGAATCGTCCGTTTCTGTCGGTGCCGACGGCCGCTTCTGTGGATGGATTCACATCGGCAGGCGCGCCGTTGATTGTGGGCGGCAGCAAGCAGACATTCCAGGCTGTTCCGCCGGAAGCGATCTTTGCTGATCTATCCGTACTGGCGAATGCGCCACAAGCGATGACTGCCGCAGGCTTTGGCGATATGCTCGGCAAATTCACCTCATTAGCCGATTGGCAGGTGTCCAGAGATTTGGGGGGCGAGCCCTATTCGCCTCTAGCTAACCGAATCACGGAAGAGGCGCTGCGGGCCTGTGTAGAGCATGTTGATGAGATTGCGGCGGGTAGCCAGGCAGGTGTCGAAGTGCTGATGAACGCGCTGATCGCATCAGGCATTTCCATGCTGATGATTGATCATTCCCGTCCAGCATCGGGGGGAGAGCACCACATTTCTCACCGAATTGAAATGGATTTTATTGCAGAGGGGCGCAAGCAAGTTTTGCATGGTGCCAAAGTGGGCGTAGCTTCAACTTTACTGGCGGACTTGTACAGGGACCTGGCTGCGAGCCAAGCTGTGGATGCTTTGGAGGTATATCGAACCTTGCCAACGTCAGAGCAGATGCGTGCATGGCTGACTCAGGTCGGCGGTCCATCTACGATTGCCGAGCTGGGCGTAAGCGAGGAGCAGCTTGCGCGTGCACTTCGTACGGCTCATACTCTGCGTAATCGCTATACAGGGCTCAAGTATATGAACGATCATCAATTGCTTCGCTCATAAAATGCACATTTACAGAAGCGATATTTATACAGGATAACTAAGCACTTGTAACATGGAAGGGATTAGCGAATGGGTTTACGCCTCCGGCAGCTATACAACGATATCCTGCTCCTGTGACATTTGTATGTACAAATGAACGATATGCTATAATCGTGAAATACAAAAGGGTACACGATATTGCAAGTGACGGAGGAAATTATGGCGCCCAAATATATACAAGTTAAACAGGAAATTTTGTCATGGATTCATTCATCCAGGCTGGAGCCTCAAAGCCAGCTTCCATCTGAGCATGAAATGTCTGAGCAATTTGCGGTTAGTCGGCAAACCGTGCGTCAGGCGTTAGGTGAGCTGGTGCAGGAAGGTTGGCTGTTTCGCATGCAGGGCAAGGGGACCTTTGTCGCCACACGGGATAGCAAGCAGCCCGAGGACCCACGGACGATCGGGGTCGTTACGACCTATATATCCGATTATATTTTTCCGTCGATAGTGCAGGGAATTGAGTCCAAATTAAGTCGTCAGGGCTATAAGCTACTGCTGTCAAGCACAGGCAATGACCCCGAGCAGGAACGGCAGTGTTTGGAAATGCTGTTAAGTCAGCCCTTGAGCGGGATTATTATTGAGCCGACGAAAAGTGGGGAGCGCAATCCTAATCTGAATTATTACCTGACCTTGGAAAATCGCCAAATTCCTTATTTAATGATCAATGCGCGGTATGAGGAAATGGATGCGCCATGTCTGCGTGTAGATGATGAGAAGGGTGGATTTTTAGCGGCTGAGCATCTGATTAAGCTGGGACATCGGCGGTTAGCCGGGTTTTTCAAGACAGATGATATGCAGGGAATTCTTCGTATGAAGGGATTTGTGGCCGCCCACCGTAAATATGGGGTTACGCTGCATCCGAATGCAGTGACCACCTACCGGACAGAAGAAAAAAATGAGGTTCCGTTACAGCGTGCGTCTGCACTGTTGAGTATGGAGCCGGAAGAGCGCCCTACTGGATGGGTAACCTATAATGACGAGCTGGCTGTGCGTTTGTTGGACATTGTGCGTTCGGCGGGTCTGAGCATTCCGGGCGATTTGTCGCTGGTGGGGTTTGATGACTCTTTTTTGGCAACGGCAACGGAAATCAAGCTAACTACAATCCGCCATCCCAAAGAAGAACTGGGATTTCGCGCTGCTGATACAATATTGTCGATGATCGAAGAAAAGGGCTTCCGCGAAGAGGATCGCCAGTGGATTATTCCACCAGAGCTGATTATCCGTGAATCGACGGGTCCTGTTGCCAGTGACGTATAAGAACCCAATAAATATGGTCGAGTTTTTATTTGGATACATGTAAGGACAAGTTGGAGTAAATGTAGTTCTGACACCTCATAGCGTTTCGGCTTACCTACGTGCCTTATCGTACAGCCTGTTTTCTGTATTGCAGAAAATAGGCTGTTTTTGCTATATTTTTTCTGAAAACATAGACAGTTACGCAGTGAAAAAACGTATAAAAAAACACTGGCTAAGTTGTACGTACAAGTGTATAATGAAAGCGGAACCAAGGATAAGGGACGTTATGATCCTCTTGTGGTTTTCCATTTGAAGCTAGGTTTAGCACTTCCATTTCAGATTTCAGAAATGATAGTAAAAGGAGTGTCTTATACATGTTAGAACAATTAAAACAGGAAGTATGGGAGGCCAATCTGGCTCTTCCCAAGCATGGTCTGGTTACTTTTACGTGGGGAAATGTAAGCGGTATCGACCGTGAGCAGGGGCTGGTTGTAATTAAGCCAAGTGGTGTGGCCTATGAGGAGCTGAAAGCAGAGCAATTGGTCGTACTCAATTTGCAAGGCGATATTGTCGAAGGGGACCTTCGTCCTTCATCGGATACACCAACACATCTGGCACTGTACCGTGCTTTTCCACAAATAGGCGGTATTGTACACACGCATTCCTCTTGGGCCACAAGCTGGGCGCAGGCAGGACGCGCGATTCCTGCATTAGGGACAACACAGGGTGATTATTTTTATGGAGCGATTCCGTGTACTCGCGCGATGACTTCAGAGGAAATTGCCGGAGAGTATGAGCTGGAGACGGGACATGTGATCATTGAGACGTTTCAGGATATTAGTCCGGCGGATATTCCAGGTGTACTCGTTAATCAGCACGCACCGTTCGCTTGGGGGAAAAATGCCGATGATGCCGTTCATAATGCGGTGGTGCTGGAGGAAGTAGCCAAGATGGCGTACCGTTCCTTCGCGCTGAACCCGGAATTAACTTCCATGGATCAGGCGCTGCTGGATAAGCATTTTCTGCGCAAGCATGGAGCGAACGCTTACTACGGTCAAACGAAAAAGGAGGAGACACACAAATGAGCAAGTATACCATTGGTGTCGATTATGGAACAGAGTCCGGGCGTGCAGTCATTGTTGATCTATCTAACGGAGCTGAAATTGCCA
The DNA here is from genome assembly GCF_038592985.1 of Paenibacillus sp. FSL R10-2782. Lineage (NCBI taxonomy): Bacteria > Bacillati > Bacillota > Bacilli > Caryophanales > Paenibacillaceae > Paenibacillus > Paenibacillus sp. FSL R10-2782. Next base: position 1,921,597 of record NZ_CP151951.1, read on the forward strand.
CACACGTAACACCTTATCGCCATGGGGTTATTGATGAAGTGCTACCTGGCAGCGGACGTAAGCTGGAAATGGACTGGGCGCTGGAGCATCCGGCTGACTATATTGAAGTGCTGACATCTTCTGTACCTGCTGTCATGAAGGAGACGGGAATTTCTCCGGACGACATCATCGGGATCGGCATTGATTTTACGGCATGTACGATGCTGCCAATCGATGCAGAAGGACAACCCTTGTGCTTTGACGAGAAGCTGAAGGATAACCCGCATAGCTGGGTAAAACTGTGGAAGCACCATGCAGCCCAGGATGAAGCGGATCGTCTGAATGAAATTGCCACACAACGTGGAGAGGCATTCCAGCCCCGTTATGGTGGTAAAATTTCATCTGAATGGATGATCGCAAAAATCTGGCAAATTCTGAACGAAGCGCCGGATATTTATGATCAGACAGATCGCTTTGTAGAAGCGACCGACTGGGTTATTTCCCAGCTTAGTGGAGAGCTGAGACGCAATCAATGTACAGCAGGCTACAAGTCCATTTACCATCATCGTGACGGTTATCCGGACCGTGAGTTTTTCAAAGCGCTCGATCCTCGTCTGGAAAATCTGACGGATACGAAGCTGCGTGGTGAGATTTATGACTTGGGTAGCCGTGCAGGTGGATTAACAGAGGACATGGCTGCAAAACTCGGGTTGAATCCGGGAACTGCGGTAGCCGTAGGTAACGTGGATGCACATGCGGCTGTTCCGGCGGTAGGTGTCGTGACACCAGGGAAGCTGGTTATGGCGATGGGAACCTCTATTTGTCATATGCTGCTCGGTGAGGAAGAAAAAGAAGTCGAAGGTATGTGCGGTGTTGTAGAAAACGGAATTATTCCGGGCTATTACGGCTATGAGGCTGGTCAGTCGGCGGTAGGAGATATTTTCGCATGGTTCGTTGAGCATGCTGTTCCCGGCGAGGTGAAGGAGCAGGCTGCGGCAGAAGGCGTGAACGTTCATGTGTGGCTGGAGCGCAAAGCGGCTGCGTACAAACCGGGCGAAACCGGATTGCTTGCACTGGATTGGTGGAACGGCAACCGTTCTGTGCTGGTGGATACGAACCTGACGGGTCTTATTGTCGGCTATACGCTGCTGACGAAGCCAGAGGAAGTGTATCGTACATTGCTGGAAGCAACAGCGTTCGGCACACGTAAAATCGTCGATGCGTTCCATCACAACGGCGTGCCGGTAGATGTATTGTACGCATGCGGTGGATTACCGCAGAAAAACCGTCTTTTGATGCAAATTTATGCGGATGTAACTGGACGGGAGATCAAAGTGGCGGCTTCTACTCAAACCCCTGCGCTGGGCGCAGCGATGTTCGCGGCAGTGGCTGCGGGAGCAGAAGCCGGAGGGTATGACGATATCGTCGAAGCAGCGCGCCATATGGCTCGTGTACGGGACGAGAGCTTCAAGCCGATCCCAGAGAACGCGGCCGTCTATGATAAGCTGTACGAGGAATACAGCCGTCTTCACGACTACTTTGGACGTGGAGGCAATCCGGTGATGAAGAAGCTGAAGGCGATTAAGGAAGAAGCCGGACGTTCTACACAAGCGGCAAGAACTCATTCTTAAAGAGATAAGATATCTAAAAAAGCACAGTGTGCCGAGAAAACGGCAGACTGTGCTTTCTTTGTTCTTATATTCCGTGATTTGCAGCAAGCGAAAGTCTTATGAAATGAAAGATGGTAATGCGTTCCTTTCATAGACTTTCAGGTAAAGTACAAAAGTTTAGTTTTAACGGACATTCTCACTTTTTCAGCATGGCATCAGCAAACAAAATGGATTTCGGAATACGGAAAAACTGTTCCGCCTGATCCTGGAAGGTTTGAGAAGGAACGGTACCCTGGTGCAACCATTTTCGGAATGTGCCGGGATGAACGCCAATCCAATGACTGACATCGGTCACCGAAATATCATGGACCATACATAGACCCGCCAAAATCCGGTTTTTGACCGGGGAACGAGTCACAGTCCGTTTCATAAAACGGGACGGTGATGGCTGACAGATGAGCGGTGAACGCCGGACAACCTCTTCATTAAACAGAATATGGTGTGGATACCCAAGTGTGTTACACGTTTTTTCCAGATTAGTGTTGCCGGGAATACGGCCCTCATATACCCACGCGCTGACGCTACGTGAGGAAATGGAAAGCTCCTCGGCAAGCTGAGACAGTTTAATGTCATTAGCCATCAAAACGGCTAGCAGAACACGGTTTCGTACTTGACAGCGTGTCGGCTTGCGAAAACGTTTGACGCGCACACCTTTTCCCAAATATTTGCGATTGATCAGAGACCACGCCTGAATGGAATGTTTATCTTGTTGTTTAGGCATATATCCTCCGATTTTTTTTAACCACATACTACTATACCCGAAGGGGGCTTTGCAAGTGACTCCCCTCCTGATTTTCTTTTAATCCCATGGGCTTAACCGGTTTATGGAAAATAAGGTCCATTTGACCTATGAAAAGAGGCGTTTAAGGGACCGATATATTAAATTATTATATTTATTGTGGAAATGGAGGAAATATGTTCTTTTTTTATGATTGTAAGGTTTATAAGAGAGAAATGGATAACTGTACTTCGCCCTTTGGAAAATATTTGATATACTATATATGTAATATGCTGTTGAAATCTATACATTACTGTGGAAGAACCGCGAAATGGAGAGACAGAACACATGGCTTATATGGTACCGGAGTATATACCGAAGAATGCGACAGCAGGAGAGCGACTTCTGTTTGAAACCTTAAAGAGATATTTACCTAGTGATTATATTGTTTATTATGAACCGGAAATTCGGGGACGACGACCTGATTTTGTTATTATCGGCCCGGATCTTGGACTCGTTGTTCTTGAAGTAAAGGATTATACGAAAAGCACGTTGCATCAAATTAATCAGGACGAATGGATGCTACATACCTCAGCCGGTGAGACACGAACGGTGAAAAGTCCGCTGAAACAGGCGCGGGACAATGCCCGACTTATTTCGGACCAATTGAAAAAAGACAAAAACTTACTTCAAGGTTTATCTGGTTATCTAAAGTTTTCCTATGGATACGGTACGGTATTTACACGTTTGAAGCAAGAGGATTTCATTAAATTAGGACTATACAATGTAATAGATCCTTCTTTTGTGCTGTGCAGAGATGAGATTGATACAGAAGACGAAGGATTTTCCAGCGAAACTTTGATGGAAAAGCTGTTTGGTATGTTCACGATTCAAAGCAAACGTCGTTATACCCTTACAGATGAGGACATTCAGGCTATCCGGTTTCATTTATTTCCCGAAGTACGGATTAGCGCAGAGTTCAAGGAACCTGTACCTTATCAGGATCAGTTGTTGCTATCTCTTCATAATATCAAAACCATGGATCTGCACCAGGAGAATATGGCTAAACAATTGGGAGACAGACATCGTCTTATTCGTGGCGTGGCAGGTAGTGGAAAAACGCTGGTTCTTGTCAGTCGGGCTAAGATGCTGGCTCAAGCCCATCCTGATTGGAAAATTCTTGTTCTTTGCTATGGTATCCCCCTATCTCGGACTCTCAAGCAGTGGATTGGCCAAAAAATGAGGGAGCCGGAAGATTTATTTGGTTTTGCTAATGCAGAATGTGAATGGGAATCTTCTAATATTGAAGTATATAACTTTCATGAATGGCTTGGTAGTCATATGCGGATCAAGGATAGTGCGATACCTGAGTTGCTAGAGAAATTGGACAAATCTGAAGCCATTGTTCCGATCTACGATGCCATACTCATTGATGAAGGACAGGACTTTGAACCAGATTGGTTGCGTTTGGTCAGTCATTGTCTCAATCCTGATACGAAGTCCCTACTGTTAGTAGAGGATCGGGCGCAATCTATTTTCAAAAGGAAGAATAGTCTTGTACAGGAAACGGGTCTCGATTTTCGGGGGAGATCGAAAATCCTTTCTATTAACTACCGAAATACGGCCCAAATTGTACAATTTGCTTGGGATTTTTATCGCAGCCATTCACAACTACAGAACAAGGTGCAAAGCGGCTCACTTGAAGGAGTTGAAATTATTCCCCCACAGTCAACCAAGCGCAAGGGACCTGAACCTATCTTCCGTAGATGCCGAAATATTCGCGAGGAGATGGATTTTATTATTAAATCTATTACATTTCTGCGTCAAGAAAAGGCTATTCCGCTTAATGATATAGCTATTTTATATAGGGTGCAGAACAGTTACAAAATCTCTTATATTAATGAGATCAAAAGCAGCTTACAGAAGCATCAGGTACCGTATACCTGGATGACTGAAAGCCGTGAATCCAAACGTAATTTTATAAGAGAAGAAGAGACGGTAAAAATATCTACTCTCGACAGTGCTAAAGGTCTGGATTTTCGTGCTGTCTTTATTGTGGCGATTGAGAACATGCCATTTAAGAGGGAAGAGGTTGAAGAAAGAGAGGTCTCTCTGCTATATATTGGCATGACCCGTGCGCTCGAATGGTTGTTTCTTACATATAGCGGAGAGTCCAAATATACCTTGTATCTGGATGAGATGTATAAGAGGAAAACGAAGAAAATCGCACCCAAGCAATCAGGTTGATGGGTCTCCAATTTATTCACAACTTTGTAACCTCGATGGTCGGGGAGATTGCGAGATTGTTGTCGAATTGTTTCACTATATTTACATACTATACTCTGGTAATCTATTAATATATATAGGTGGGACGGAAAGGCGTTCCGATTCAATCGGTTGAGATGCGTTTATGTTCTATATGTTTAGTGAATGTCTATATTGCCATGTCTATACCGTCATGTCTGTATAACTTCATAGACAAGCTAGAGATAGCTCCCGCACAATATAAAATACAGCACAGGATGGTGTAAGTAATGAAGTTTTTGAATGTAAAATGGATGGCTGTATGTTTGATGGCAATCTGTTGTTTGGGTCTGTTGGGCGTACATACGAATACGGCAAGTGCGCAAGCGAAGGCTCCTTTGCTGGGGGTCAATGATGTATTACTGGATTCGAATACGATTCGGCCAGTGATGGAAAATGACAAATTGTATGTACCTATCGTTACATTAGGTCAAAAGATGGGGATTTCCACTTCGGTCAGCGGTCGTACATTGCAGTTGACGGGACATAATCGCAGCTTTACGCTGGATCTGACCAAGGGTGATGTTTTTGAGCGCGGAGGACGTACGATGGTGCCGATTCGCACCTTGGCGGATGCCTTCGGTTTTACCATCACGATACCTTCAAGCAATCTATACCGAATTCAGAATGCGAATGCAAGCTTGTCTGATACACAATTTTTGAACAAATTTGCCGCAGAAATTAAACAGTATGTTGCTGTGAAGCCAGGGAAATCTGGCAATACAGGAACTAAGGGGAACGCTTCCCCATCAAGCCGTACGATTTATTTGAGCTTCGATGACGGTCCTACGGCACATACCTCACAACTGCTAGATATCTTGGATAAATATAATGCCAAGGCGACTTTCTTTATGTTGGGACCGGAAATTCGTCAACATAGTGCAGTTATGAAGAGAATGGTAGAAGCGGGTCATGGTTTGGGCTTGCACGGCATGACGCACCAGGTGAAGAAAATCTATGCTTCTCCGGCAGCGGCGCTTGGAGAAATGAATCAGGATAATGAGATTTTATTCCAGGCAACAGGACAACGCACTTCTTTAATTCGTACGCCTTATGGCAGCAAACCGTATTTGAATAAAGCATTTCGTGATCAACTGACGGGTGCAGGCTATCATATTTGGGATTGGAATGTAGATTCCAACGATTGGCGTTATACCAAAAATCCAGAGCATTTTGAACAGAGCGTTCTGCGTGATATTAAAAGATTGAAAAAACAAGGCAGAACACCTGTCGTTCTTATGCATGATAAGCCATCTACGATCAAGGTTCTTCCACAGATCATGGCAGCTTTGCAGAAAGAAGGCTATTCGTTCGAACCGTTAAATGGCAATTTGACTCCACTTAATTTTTGGAATGATCATCGTTAATTGAATAGCTGTCAGAAAAACAGGCTACCCTACTTTATTTTTTGAAGAGGGGGGTCTGTTTTTTTTCGTGTTTGCACAGAAAATCATGAGGTTTAACAGCTTGTTTTATATGAATCTATGAATTCTTATCCCTGTTCAGGTCATATGACTTTACGGGTTGCCACGTCGCTGCATATATTGCAGTAACCGTCCCGAGAGGAGGAACAGGTATGAATATTAACCCGGCAATGTTTAGTATGTTTTGTGCTACCACAGGTGCCATTATTACATTTGCATTTGGCGGCTGGAATCAGTTGATGGTGCTGTTCACAGTTGCGATGGCTGTTGATTATGTGACAGGAGTTGCCGCAGCGATTAAGACAGGACAAGGCTTGAGCAGCAAAGCCGGTTTTTGGGGGTTGATGAGAAAGGCTTTGATGCTGATGGTGATTTCTTTGGCACATCATATGGATCTTCTGATGGGCACCGAAATCATGAAAGGGGCGGCGACGTATTTTTATTTATCCAACGAATTAATCTCTATTACAGAAAACTGCTCACGCATGGGCTTGCCGCTTCCACCAAAGCTCAAGAATTTTTTTGCTTTGCTGAAGGACAAGGAGTCTGGTGGGAAAGATGGTGGGAAAGATCGCTAGAATTATAAAGCTTCTTTCCGTATGTGGGGCGTTATGATAAAATTTTGAAGAGAACATTTTAAAAGATAAGGAGCCTATACGTATGATTAAACATATTGTTTTGTTCAAATTGAAAGACCGCTCCCCTGAAAGCATTGAGCATACGGCATCCATTTTGCGGAGCATGAACGGTAAAATCAAAGAACTTCTGTCACTCGAAATAGGTACGGATGTGATTCGTTCGGAACGATCTTATGATATTTCCCTTACGGCTGTTGTCGAAACACTGGAGGACTTGCAAACGTATCAGGTACACCCTGTGCATCAGGAGATCATTGTACACATGAATGAAGTGAAGGATGTATCGATCGCAGTAGATTATGAAATTTGAAGCGGTTACGGGAGGTGCAGGACCTTGTATTATGTCAACCGGGAGCAAATTGAGCTTCGACTCGGTGCCGTTCCCGACATTGTTGCAGGACTCCGCCGCATAACGGCCGCTTGGAACGGAGATTTGTTGCAGGGGCTGGTGCAGGAGCGCTGTCTACATCTGGCGATTGAAACGGTAACAGATGTAGGGAGCTATATCATTGACGGATTTATTATGCGTGATGCGAGCAGCTATGAGGATATTATCGGTATCATTCATGAAGAGGGCGTGCTGAATGATACCGTGTTTAATCCGCTGTTGGAACTGGTAGCTTTGCGGAAACCCTTGGTGCAGGAGTATTTCGATTGGGACCGGACGAGCCTTCATCCGCTTACACCTGAGCTGCCTGAGCTATTGGAGTGTTTTGTATCCAGTGTGCATGACTATTTAAATAAGGAATTGGGTCCGCAGCCCGAGGGAGTGTAAAGGCTAAAGTGAGGGATAAGCATATCGTACCCGAAATGCCCACCAGGCGCATGATTATGACATTGTTGAAAACGAAGGGACCTGTGGGTGTCGGAAGCTTGGCGGCTCAATTGGGCATTACCGAAATGGGGGTGCGCAGACACCTCAAATTGATGGAGCAGGATGGTCTCATCGTCGCTACAGTAGTGCGGCAGGCGATGGGACGTCCGACGTTTTTATACAGTCTGAGTGAGCAGGGAAGTGAGCAGTTTCCTCGGAATTATGATCATTTGTTGCTGGAACTACTGGAGGAACTGGATGAAGAGCAGGGAATGGAAGCCGTTTACTCTCTGTTTGACGGTAGAAAACGCAAAATGATGAAGCGTTACGCTCCTCAGATCGAAAGTGAGACCACGCTGGCTTCACGTGTGGAAAAGCTTTCCGGTATTCAGAACGCCTCCGGTTATATGGCGGAGTGGCGGGAAGAAGAGGACGGGAGCTACTCTATTGTGGAATACAATTGTCCGATTTCTCAAATTGCAGGCCGTTACCGCAAGGCTTGTGAATGTGAGCAGCAAATGTTCGAGGAGCTGCTTGATGCCGAGGTTGTCCGTGAGGATTGCCTAGCGGATGGAGGACGTTGCTGCCTGTACCGTATCCGGTCCCGAAAAATGTAGGAACTTTCACGGCTTGTTCGCTGTGTCATGACAAGCTCCCCGTGCTTATAATGCATTAACAGATGGGCATTCGCCCGGGCACAAAGGGAGAGATGATGATGAAAGAAACCCACAAAAGCTTTATCCGTGGTGCGGTGGCAGGTAGCATTGTCGGTTCGCTGGCTGCGCTGCTGTTTGCCCCCAAGTCAGGTCGTGATCTGCGTCAGGACATAACGGAGCAGGCACGTCTTGTCAGTGATAAGGGGCAGGAACTGGCCGGTAAAATTACAGATGTCTCTATTGAGTATACGGATAAAATTAAGGATACGGCCTCAGCGGTCATTCATGAAATCGGGCAATTTCGCAAAAAAGGCGAAGTTCTTCCTGAGGTCAGCATTTCATCCGCCCCTGTTCAAGAAGATACGAAAAAGGATTCTCTGTAAGCAGCTTCTAAATGAATACATTATAACTGAATATGGATTCGCTTTGAGGCTTCTCCTGTTGGGATGGAGCCTCTTTGTTGATCGCTTTATCTTTTTCGGGTAATATTTGGGGGTACCTTTTTCTTGATTACAACATAAGGTAAGTAGCAACGGATCGCTTCCCGAGAGGGAACGACTCATACTTGAACAAAAAAGGAAGCGGTATGTACGTGCAGCAAGCGATTGCAATATTGGATTCCGGTGTAGGAGGTTTGACGGTTGTTAAAGAAGTTATGCGGCAGCTTCCACGGGAAAAAATCATTTATTTTGGAGACACTGCGCGCACCCCGTATGGACCTCGGCCATCGGAAGAAGTTAAGAAATTTACAGAGCAAATGGTTGATTTCCTGATTCAATTTGATCCGAAAGTCATTATTATTGCCTGCAACACGGCAACAGCCGCGGCATTGGATTATATTAGCCAAAAGGTATCCATTCCGGTGATCGGAGTGATCCACCCCGGGGCACGTGCTGCAATCAGCGCAACAGCCACCGGGCATGTCGGGGTGATTGGGACTGTCGGTACGATTCGAAGCGGAGCCTATACGGCTGCGCTGAAGCAACTATCCCCCTATGTAGACGTGGTGAGTCATGCTTGCCCTTCGCTTGTTCCTTTGGTGGAACAGGGATTGTTCCGTTCAGAGACAACAACAGAGGTTGTAGAGGAGACATTGAGACCGATTCAAGCGTACCCGATTGATTGTCTGATTCTTGGTTGTACGCATTATCCTTTTTTGAAGGAAACGATTCAGGAAGTGATGGGCCCCAACGTGAAGCTGATTAGCTCCGCAGACGAAACGGCTCGTGAGACGAGTACGATTTTGTATAACAAGGGCAAGTTGGAAGCCGGGGATGAGACACCAGTGCATCAGCTTTTTTGTTCTGGTGATCCAGAATTGTTCCAGAGTATTGCAGCACAGTGGCTCGGGGAGCAAATTCGTCAAACGCCTGTTGTTTGGCAGGTCACCCATCTGGATTGATGATACAGCCGATTTTTTTGTCATGGGACAAAAGAATCGGCTGTTTTGGTATTCGTTACATCAAGACACGCCGCGTCTGCATAACATGCAGTAAGACAGATGGAAGGGGCGTAGAAGATGAGGGAATATATCGTACAAAAAGGAGATACTTTGCACCGGGTCGCCTCGGCTTTTAAATTATCGGCAGATACATTGATGGCAGACAATCCGTGGGCTGCCGCGCAACCCTATCTGATTTGTGGTCAAGTGCTGTACATTCGTCCGCCAATGGATCGTAAATACGTTATTCAGCCCGATGAGCATGTCAGACAGATTGCCAAGCAGTTTGGTGTGGAGCTTGATGAACTGCGGCAGGCCAATCCCGAGCTTGCGGAGCATGATTTTGTGGAAGGAAAAACCATTATTATACCTGACAACCATCAGGATCAGATTGTACGCTTGCGTGGAGAGTATGGATACGAGGACTTGAGAGAAGATCTTGCGGCCCTGGCTCAAAGGTATCCGTTTATTGAAGTGGGTAGCATCGGCACCAGTGTCATGGGAAAAGATATCCCCTATGTACGCATTGGACAGGGACCGTTGAAAATTCACGCCAACGCCTCCGTACATGCCAATGAATGGCTGACGACGCCATGTTTGCTGCGTTTTGTTGAGCGATATGCGCAAGGGGTCGACAGTATGAATGGAAATGAAGGGGGGGAGCATCATGATGAACGAGAGGATCCAGGCGAGGCTCCTCTATGGATATATGGAGTTTCTCCACAGACTTGGCTAAACCGTACCTCCTTATGGGTAGTTCCCATGGTTAATCCGGACGGGGTGGAACTGGTTCAACAAGGTGTCCTTCCGTCTCATCCCCTGTACCATGACTTAAGAAAGTGGAATGAAGGCCGTGCTGATTATCGTGGATGGAAGGCTAACATTCGCGGTGTGGACCTTAACGATCAGTTTCCGGCGTATTGGGAGGAAGAGGTACGCAGACGTGGTAAAACAAGCCCGTCCAGAAGGGATTATGCGGGCCCTGCGCCTTTGTCTGAGCCGGAGGCTAAAGCGCTTGTCGATCTGACGGAGCGGGAACGGTTTGATATGGTGTTGTCCATACACAGTCAGGGACAGGAAATCTATTGGAATTACCGGGATTTGGAGCCAAAGGAGAGCCGGGACTGGGCATCACGGCTGGCGGCTGCGACAGGATACCGGGCGGTAAAGCTGGGGGGCAGTGATGCTGGGTATAAGGACTGGTTTATACAGCGCTTTGGTAAACCTGGTTTTACCGTTGAAGTCGGGCTTGGTGTAAATCCGCTGCCTATGCGTGATTACGACGATATTGCGGCAGAGGTGGGCATGTTAATGGCAACGGTACTGTCGTGGTAAAAGGGTCGACCTGAAACGCCATGGTTTATCAGTACGTATTAGGAGGAGCACGCACGTGTTTTTACAAGTGTTCCTCTTACATGTCCCTTTATTGGGGGATATATACTTAGGAGCATTGGAAATGGAGTGAACAACCTATGAAGTGGAAAAGATTACTGTCTCTCCGTCAATGGTCACATGTGTTTCGTCGCATGCCCCGATTGATTACTTCGTCGAAGATTCCAATAAGTGAAAAATTGCTGTTTTCCATCCCTGTATTGCTCTATTGGGTGTTGCCAGATGTCATGCCCTTTATGCCTATTGACGACATTGGGGTGACGCTGCTGCTGATGAACTGGTTTGTGACCCGCGCTGAACGTAAATATCCCGACGTGCTTGAGAAGCAGCACGTACGTGTCCGGTAGGAATAAAAGCTTATGAATTTCGTGATTGCGATTTTTCGCATTTTTCTTTACAATAGGAATATTGCCTTTCTAATATATAGAGGCTATTTTGTAGTTTATAGTTGTTGAATTTACCTGTTAATTGGTGTGGCACGGATATTCATACTCCAATGGACCACACTTCATTTGATTAATATCAAGGAGATGATAGTTGATGAATTGCAAAATTACTCGCAACGCAGCTAAAGTATTGAAGCTTGAATTGGATAAAGAAGAAAACCAAGGGAAGAGCCTGCGCGTTGTCATTACTCATTCCCATGGAGACCATGCTCATTACGGGCTGGATTTGGACACGCCTAAAGAAACGGATACCGTCGTATCAACGGATAAAGGCATTGATGTTATTTTGGAAAACGGCCAGCCGTTGCTGGATGGTGTAAAAATTGATTACTTGTACTTCCCCGAAGAAGGCTTTGTCATTACTAACCCTTCCCAAGGTAATCACGGCGATCACTAAGCCGGAGCACGGAGGGATGACAGATGGCCAATGATATTCGCGTATGTGATGAATGCAATCATATTCGCTTGAAAACGATCTTGCCCAAGCTGCAAAAGATGGCACCGGATGCGGAGATCAAAATCGGTTGCAAATCGTATTGCGGTCCTTGTGGAAAGCGGGCGTTTGTATATGTGAACGGACGTTATATAAGTGCAGCTACAGAGGATGAAGTATTGGAGAAGGCTGCGCGTTTTATAAAATAATTCCAGTGCGCAGCATTCACAGCTTTGTATAGTTCCCCTTCTTCTGATCCATGCTAATGGATGCAGACCACTGCCCAGAAGGAGGAGTGACTCATGGCCCAATATGATTCCAATCTCGACAATCACAGTGTCGAGGCCCAAACGCAAAACTCGGTGGACAAGCTTCACCATGCCGTATCACAGGCATTGTCACATCCGGCTGAGCAACTGATTGAGCAGGCGGAGCAGTCCCGTACTCATGCGGAGCATGCCATAGAGCAGGCGAAGGACAGCCTTGGCGACGATGCGGTAGAGGTTGCCGAGGAAATGCTTGGTGAAGAGACACAACGGCTGGAGCAAGCCAAAAAAGCGTTGCGCCCATAAGCATTCGTAAATGTAAATGAGCGCGGTTTACTAGCTCAAGAATACAAAAAGCCCGATCATCAGCATATTGCTGCTTGATCGGGCTTTTCTTGTTGGTATTAACTTTCCGGGAATCTGGGAAGAGTGCTGTGTAAACAACCTTCCTCAGAAAATTTAGTTGGATGTCGAAGGAGTCGCAGTGACTTCTTTGATTTCCGGTTCCCATTGGCGAATGAGATCATACGTGATCACCTGATCGGAAATGTTCAACCGATTGAGAGCTTCAGTATACCCCGGTCCGCAGGCGTTCACATCCGTAGGCTGGCCTGAGGTGAGGTTGTAACAGGTTCCTTTGGAGAATGTACCGTCCTCGGAAGGAATATAGTATAAACGACCATCAGTGAAAGCACCACTGCGCAGCACGACCATACGAGGCTTCCCGCTGAACAGATCATTTCCCATAAAGTGATACGGCTTCGTTGAAATGCCAAGCAGATGCATCACTGACGGTGTCAGATCAAGCTGTCCTGCCGGTTCGGTGTAAGTTCCCGCGTGGCTTCCATCGGGAAGATGCACAAGCAGCGGCACCTGGTTCATGATTTTCTGCATATCAAGATCTGTGAGTGGTTTACCCAAAAATTTCTCATACAGTGCCTTATCTTTAATAGAATTGTCATGATCCCCGTAGAACATGAGGATTGTATTATCCCACAATCCGTCTTTCTTCATTTGATCGACCAGCTCGCCCAGTGCTTCGTCCACATAATGGACGGATTTCAGATAGTCTCCGAACATGGTCCCTTCAAACTCACCAACGTCCAAATCCACGGCGTCTGGTGGCAGATTGTACGGGTGGTGGCTCGAAATTCCGACCATATAGGCGTAGAACGGCTGTTTGACCTCAGTGGTGAGATCATTGAGCGTTTGACGAAAGAAGGATTTGTCTCCCAGTGACCAGCCCAATGGCTCATCTATTTCAAAATCCTTTTTACTGTAGAACTTGTCATAGTTCATTGCCTTATACATTGTATAGCGATTCCAGAAGCTGCTGTCGTATACGTGAAATGCATTAGGGCTGTAGCCAGTATCTTTTAGAATAGAAGGCAACGTATCGAATTTATGGTCCGCATAACGGATGAAAACCGAGCCTGTAGGGAGCGGATGCAGAGAAGCATGTGTAGAGAAATCCGCATCCGAGGTACGACCCTGTGCAGTCTGGTGATAATAATTGTTAAAATACATGCTTTCCTTCGTCAGCTTGTCAAAGTTAGGCGTAATAGCCTGACCGTTGATTTTTTTGCCGATGAAAAAGTTCATATACGCTTCAGCTTGAATGACCATCACATTTTTGCCTTTATACTTGCCGGACAGGTCATTTTTCACCTGAAGCAGCTTTTGATGCTGATTAAACCATTCCTTATCCTTATCGGACTCTGCCTGAGCCAGCGTAGGCTGGGATCCCAGATGGTCCTGACTATAGCGGTAAATGTCGTACCCGTGAAATCCGATCAGCCCGGTTACATTGTACAGGGCCATCGACCACCAGTTACCGACGAAAATGCCGGTTGCCCACGTGGACGTATAATATTTAATCGGTCCAAAGGTAAAAATGTAGCCGATCAGGAAGGCCAGCGCGCCTTTGGAGAAGCGAAGCAGAAAGCTTTTAGTGAATGAGCGGCGGGACGTTTTAGAGTAAGGATCATTCGTTACATACCGACGCCGTAAGGAAGCTACGAACAGCACATACGGAATGAACAGAATCCAGTCTGCAAAAAAGAAAAGATCCCACCAATACATCAGAGATACGATACTTCCACCCAAGGAATCAACTTGTCCAGCTTGAAGCAAGACGGGGATCGTAATGAAATCCTGAAAGTACCGATAATAAACCATGTCAGAATAAATGAGAGCGGTAAGCAAAATATCGAGCACTACAAGAGCGACCAAGCGTCCGCGCCTTGACAGCCATAAGGTCCAAAAACTCACAAGCAAGAGCGAACCGATAGCGATGACATAATCAAGTATATTCATGTCAATATTTTGGGCATGCAGGTTATGGTGGATCAGAACGAGCTTGCCAATCATAAGTACAAAAAACAGACCAAACCCAAAATATCGGGACAGCAGCATTCTGCTGAACATGTTTCCAGTGCGATTTGCACCGGCCGTGCGAATAACCAACACTTTACCCCCTTCGGCATAAATATTCGGCTAGTTTAAACTACATATTAACTACATATTAACGTAATGTTAAAACCGAAATCGCCTTTAATTATTATAGCGCTCATCCCGCGCATTTCAATGATTAAGTAAAGAAAATACAGCATTTTCCTCCAGTACAACAGGGGAAAGCTACATTTTTATCCTATGAACAGCACAAATCAGGCCAGAAGGCGAACGGATGGTTCGCTTCCTGGCCTGAGCATCATCTATTTAAGACTGCGACGGCGGAGTATCTTTGCGGCGCGGAGGCAGAGGGCCCAGATACTGATAGTATTGGCACTCGATCCGTCCGTTAAACAGCTTGCGTCTCTTATCGGCTTTGCGTCCCCAATAGTGCTCGAATTGCTTGGTGGAGCTGATCGCAAAGAAGGACCATGTCTTCATTTCCGCTGCCGTGCGTGCGATTGACCGGATCAACTTCTCCACCTCGGCTTGCTCACTCAATCTTTCACCATAAGGTGGATTGGTAATCATCACACCATATTGGCCTTCAAGTCTGACTTTCGTTACAGGCATCACCTTTAATGAGATATCTTTAGCGAAGCCAGCTGCCTTTACAGCAGCCTCTGCGACTTCGATGGCACCCGGGTCAATATCGCTGCCTGCAATCTCGAAAGGAATGTCATCGCGGGTCAAATCCATCGCTTCGTCGCGAGCTTGATCCCATAGCTTGCGACCAATGACAGGCCAGTCTTCCGAGTTAAAGGTACGTCTCAATCCCGGGGCAATATTCCATGCCTGCATTGCTGCTTCTACCAGTAGAGTACCGGAACCGCAGCACGGGTCATAGAATGGTCGATCCGGGGTCCAGCGGCTAAGCTGAATAAGAGCCGAAGCCATAGTCTCTTTGAGAGGGGCCTCTGTCACGAGCTTGCGGTAGCCGCGCTTGTGCAGCCCCGGACCTGTCGTATCGAGCGTTAGCAATGCACGATCGTTTAAGAGAATGACCTCTATTACGTAACGAGGGCCATCCTCCTCAAACCAATCCGTGTGGTAAGTTTCCTTGAGCTTTTCTACAATTGCCTTCTTGACGATTCCCTGACTGGCTGGTACGCTACTAAGCTGTGATTTGTGCGAGCGTCCCTCTACAGGAAATTCACCATCCACAGGAATCCAATCCTGCCAAGGCAATGCTTTGGTGCCCTCGAACAGCTCGTCGAAGGTTGTGGCTGCAAATTCACCCATTTTAATAAGAACGCGGTCTGATGTGCGCAGCCACAGGTTACACCGGCATATATCCATATAATCCCCTGTAAAAACGACACGGCCATTCTCGACGGTCAGGTCCTCGTATCCGAGTTCTCTAAGCTCCCGAGCCACGATGGCTTCAAGTCCCATCGGCGCAGTTGCAATTAGTTGCAGTTGAGTCATTAAACGTATTCACTCCGTCCCCATAATCATATAAGCTTGGTTCAATCCCTATAGTATAGGTCATTGTACACCAAGAGACAAATCATTAAGCCAAATAATTTACGAAGGACACCGCGTCCAACCTGCGTTATGATAAAGCGAGAAGGAGAGATGAAACGTGGAAATTACACCCAATATGACACCTGAACAATATGTAGACCAACTGGTACAGGAAGATGAAGCGCTACGCGGCATCAGGGAGGCCATAGTTGCAGAGGGAATGCCTGAGGTATCGGTGGCTCATCCTTACGGGAAGCTGCTGACCTTTCTGATTGAGGTATCCGGCGCGCAGCAGGTACTGGAGATTGGCGTATTAGGCGGATACAGTGGATTATGTCTGGCCCGTGGGCTGGGAGAAAAGGGGCGCATTGTGTCACTGGAGCTGAAGGAAGCGTATGCGGCGCTGGCACATCGACATATGGAGGAAAACGGCTACGGTGACCGTGTCGAATATCGTATCGGACCCGCAGCGGACAGCCTGAAGAAGCTTCAGGAAGAGGGGAGAACATTCGATTTTTTCTTCATCGATGCGGATAAGGAAAATTACCCGGTGTATCTGGAATATGCGATTGCTCTGGCAAATCCAGGTGCCATTATTGCGGGAGATAACTGTTTCCTTCGTGGACGGACGCTGAATACGAACAAGAACGGTCCCGCCGTACAGGCCGTGAGACGCTTTAACGAAACGATAGCTACGGATCCACGGCTGGTCAGTACGCTTTTGCCAGCCTATGACGGATTGGCGTTGGCCCGAGTAAAATAGGCTGTAATGCCACTGATATAGTTTAAAAAAAGTAGCGATACAAAAAAGAACCTCCTTGTCCACAAAATTGTGGATCGGAGGTTCTTGTCTGATCTGGAAGGCTGACCTTACCAGAGGACTAGCTTACCTGAAATCAGGCGCAGGCTTACGATCGTAGAGCTTCATACGTACCCAGAATATGTTGACGATCAGCAGGACACCTGACATAATGAATAGTCCTTCGATGCCGATAAATCCGGACAGCACCCCGCCAATGACAGCGCCCAGCATATTCCCCAGTGCCAGCGAGCTGGTATTGAAGCCGAACGAACGGCTTTCCATGCCTTCCGGTGTATACGTGCGAATCAGCGCATTAACGCTCGGCAGCAGACCGCCCATAAACACGCCCATGAAAAAACGAATCGTGGCGAGCTGCCACACCTGATTGACAAAAGCTTGCGGAATGAGCATAAGTGCTGTTCCAAGCAGAGCGAGGGTCAAAATGCGGTGTGCCCCGATCTTGTCACTCAATCTTCCAAGCAG
Source organism: Paenibacillus sp. FSL R10-2782 (assembly GCF_038592985.1). Lineage (NCBI taxonomy): Bacteria > Bacillati > Bacillota > Bacilli > Caryophanales > Paenibacillaceae > Paenibacillus > Paenibacillus sp. FSL R10-2782. The sequence continues at coordinate 1,938,981 of NZ_CP151951.1, forward strand.
CGGCGCGGCGACCATATTGGATACGCCGGTAATAGCTGTAACAAAGCCAGCAATGAGCGCAATTCCTTCTGCAGACCCATACAGCTTTTGCACATATAACGGCAACAAAGATACCGTACTGATCATGGCAAACTGGAGCAGGAACGTTACGGTAAACAGAGCCGGAAGCTGGGGCGTATGGCTTAGCTCCTTTAATCCGGCAAGAACCGAAATTTGAGGTATTCGTGCAGCTTCGGCTTTGCTGAAATCTTCCTTAACCAGAAGCATTGCGATGAGAGAGGCTACAAGAATAAGAGCGCCTGTAATGTAGAAGATCGGTCTGAATCCAACCCAGTCAGCCAAAAAACCGCCCATTAGAGGGCCGAGAATCGTACCCGCCATCTGACCGGATTGCATAATCCCCATAGCGAAACCGGTCCGTTCTTTGGGTGTGGTACCCGACACCAGAGAAATCGAAGCTGGATTGAAGCCCGAAATCGTACCATTCAGCAGACGAAGCGCCAACAATTGCCACGGATGGGTGACCAAACCCATGCAGCCGATCACCAGAGCCATACCGAAACCCGAGCGAAGCAGCATTGCTTTGCGCCCATATCGGTCAGCCAGCTTGCCCCATAGAGGCTGGAACATAAATGAAGTCAAAAAGTTTGCGGCAAAAATAACTCCGGCCCACAGCCCGATATCATGTTCTCCCTTCACATGAAGGTCTTGAGCCAGATAGAGGGCGAGGAATGGAGTAATCATCGTAATACCCGCATTGACCAGAAACTGACCGAACCAAAGCACAATGAGATTGACTTTCCACGTCTCCCACGTTTTCAATGTGCTTTCACTTCCTTTCTGTCATTTCTTGCTGATGCAAAACTACTTATTCATGTAGAACTTCCCGGAGCTTTAAAAAAGCCATTTCTTTAGTATAGCACATTTCATTGAAACTTTATCCAAATGTCATGGGTTTGTCATGGATTGTCCGCCAGCGGCGGTTGTTACGACTCCTGAAAAAGGGCATAATAAAAAATAGTAGTTACGATTCGAACTGGAGGCTGAAGTCATGACCTACAACGATACCTTTATCCGCGCCTGCCGCAAGCAGGCTGTGGATCATATTCCCGTATGGTACATGCGGCAGGCCGGAAGGTATGATCCTGAATATCGCAAAATTAAAGAGAAATACACGTTGCTTGAAATTTGTCGTCAGCCCGAGCTGGCCGCAGAAGTGACCTTAATGCCCGTACGCAAGCTCGGGGTGGACGCTGCTATTTTATATTCTGATATTATGAATCCGGTAGCCTCGCTGGGGGTTGATTTTGATATTGTCAAAAATATTGGTCCGGTTATTGAACATCCGATTCGTACAGCGGCGGACGTGGACAAGCTGCGCCCGATTGATGTAGAACGAGATCTGGGCCATATTTTGGAAACGATCCGTATTTTAGACCGTGAGCTGGAAGTACCGCTGATTACGTTCGCCGGAGCTCCTTTTACAATTGCTAGTTATTTAATAGAAGGCAGACCGTCCAAGGGATATATCCGCACTAAGGCCATGATGTACGGAGAGCCTGAATTATGGCGTCGGCTGATGGACAAGCTTGGAGACATGGTTATTACATACGTGCGTGCCCATATCGCTAACGGTGGCAAGGCATTTCAACTGTTTGACAGCTGGGTAGGGGCGCTTTCGCCTCGTGATTTCCAAACGTTTGTGTTGCCGACGATTACACGTATTTTCCATGAGCTGTCCGATCTGGACGTACCGAAAATTTATTTTCCAGGTGTAAGCTCGGGTGAGTTGCTTCCGCTGCTGGGCGGGATAAAAGCCGATGTGATCGGACTGGACTGGCGGGTGAGTATACCTGAAGGACGCCGTCGTTTGGGTAATGCTTTTGGTGTGCAGGGAAATCTGGACCCTTATGTGCTCACAGCGCCGATAGATGTAATTAAACAGTATGCGAAAACGATTGTGGATGAAGGAATTTTGGAGCCAGGATATATTTTTAATCTGGGTCATGGTTTATTTCCAGAGGCTTCGTTAGATAAGCTGAGAGAGCTTACAGAGTATGTGCACGAGTATTCCCGATCCGTTTTGACAAAAAAGTAATCAATCCAAAATGTTAAGAGGTGTTGTGCTGATGAAAACCAAAGTGGGTGTACTGGTTATGTCCTACGGGACACCGGAAAGTTTGGATCAGGTGGAAGCCTATTATACGCATATTCGTCGTGGTAACCCTCCTTCCCCGGAGCAATTGAAAGAATTAAAGGACCGTTATGAAGCTATTGTGGGCGGTGTATTCCCGCTACGTCAAAATACGGATCGTCAGGTTCAAAATCTGCAAGAAACCTTAAATCGGGAAAATCGTAATCCAGATATTGAATTTATCTGCTATCAAGGACTCAAACATGCCAAGCCGTTCATCGAGGATGGCGTGGAGGCTATGGTGCAGGAAGGTATCCATACAGCGGTAGGTGTCGTACTGGCTCCGCATTATTCCGTGATGAGTGTAGGCACTTATATCAAGCGCGCACAGGCCAAGGCACAGGAATTGGATCTGGCTATATCGTTTGTGGAGAGCTATCATCTTCATCCAAAGCTGATCAAGACGTTAACTGAGCGTGTGAATACAAAACTGGCGCTTTTCGAAGAGGCAGGGGCGAATCGAGAAGAGGTACGTGTATTGTTCAGTGCGCACAGCTTGCCTGAGCGGATTTTGGCGATGGGTGATCCTTATGTAGAGCAATTGATGGCTACTTCGCAAGCAATTGCGGATAAGGCAGGAATTACCAACTGGCAGTTTACGTGGCAAAGTGCAGGCCGAACAGCAGAGCCTTGGCTCGGCCCTGACATCCTGGATACCATGCATAGTCTCAAGGAAGACCAGGTTGAATATGTGCTGGCTGCGCCAGTCGGCTTCGTTTCCGATCATCTGGAAGTACTGTACGATCTGGATATTGAGGGGCAGGCTTTGGCGAAAGAACTGGATATGCGTTTCCAGCGGATTGATTCGCTTAACAGTGATCCATTGTACATGGAGACGCTTAGCGATGTCATCATAGACCAATGGAAAAAGGAATGAGGACATAATGGAGCAAAAATTACGCAACATTGTGATTGTAGGCGGAGGATTGACCGGACTGAGCGCAGCTTTTTATACACGTAAAATGTACAAAGAAGCAGGCTACACACCACGGATTACGTTGGTGGAGAAGGCCCCGGTGCTGGGCGGGAAAATCGAAACGTTGCATAAAGACGGGTTTGTGATTGAAAAAGGGCCCGATTCCTTTCTGGCCCGTAAAACGGCTATGATCGATCTGGCGAAAGAGCTGGAGCTGGATCATGAGCTGGTAAGCACAAATCCTGAGGCAAAAAAAACATACATTTTGCATGAAGGACAGCTTCATCCGATGCCCCCCGGCCTGGTACTGGGGATTCCGACGGAGCTGAAACCGTTTCTGCAAAGCGGATTGATCTCGTTGGGCGGCAAGCTGCGGGCCATGATGGATTTTGTTATTCAACCCCGTCGTGTACCGGGGGATGAAGCCTTGGGTGATTTTATTGAACGCCGATTGGGCAAAGAAGTGCTGGAGAATGTAACCGAGCCGCTGCTGGCTGGCATATATGCTGCCAATATGAAGACGCTGAGCTTGCAAGCGACCTTCCCGCAATTTGCTGAAGTAGAGCAGCAATATGGGAGCCTCATTCACGGGATGATGACCGGAAGGAAGCCGGCAGAGACGCATACAGGTACGAAAAAAAGCGCCTTCTTGACCTTCCGTCAAGGGCTGCAAAGTTTGGTGCATGCGTTGCTGAATGATTTGCATGACTGTGATTTGCGCACGGGAATTGCTGTTACCGAATTCACAAAGACAGCAGACGGTGAAGGAAGCGTCTACCATGTTGTACTGGATAATGGGGAGACGTTGGAGGCGGACGATCTATTTGTCACGACTCCAAATTTTGCCGCTGCGCCGCTGTTGCGGGGACATGTGAATGTGGCAGCACTGGAAGCCGTTAATTATGTGTCCGTGGCAAATGTGGTCATGGCCTTTAATAAAAAAGACATCGAGAATGTCTTTGATGGTTCCGGTTTTCTGGTTCCGCGTAAAGAGGGACGCAGTGTGACGGCATGTACGTGGACGTCCGCTAAGTGGCTACATACCAGTCCAGACGATAAGGTACTGCTGCGCTGCTACGTGGGGCGTGCCGGAGCCGAAGAAACAGTAGAGCTACCCGATGATGGACTGACTGCGCTGGTACGCAAGGATTTGCAGGACATGATGGGCGTTACGGCGACTCCTCTATTTACGGAAATTACCCGTCTTCGCCACTCCATGCCGCAATATCCGGTAGGACACCCGCAGGCTATTGCTGATCTGCGTGAAGAACTGCGTACAACGATGCCGGGAGTGTATGTTTTGGGTGCTGGCTATGATGCCATCGGCTTGCCGGATTGTATCCGCCAAGCCAAGGAATGGGCCTCTGTCGCCGTCCAAGCTGCGGAACGGGAAGCGGTCGAGGTACAGGTATAATTAAATGAATGGAGCTACTTGAATAACGAACCCTTCGCGATCCCAAGCGAGGGGTTCTATTTATACCGAAATTTGATATATAATGGAGAGGGTGTCAAAATCGCCGGATCATTCAAGAATGTAATGCATATGCAATAGCATAGAAGGAGTGAAGAATGTACCCTCCCAGATCACAGAAAAATGAAGGTCGAAAGAAAGCAAGGAAGCGAAAAATAGGCAAGGCCTGGATTATTACAAATCTTGTCCTGCTGCTTATGATCGTAGGTCTTTTTGGATATTATTACATATTTGAACACAGGGAGAGCAGCTCTCTTGTGGAAAACGCCGGACTATTGCAACAGGAGAACAAGGCCAAAACGGATTCTGCGGGTGGAGGACAGTCTTCTAGTCCGATAAGGGAGAACGTTACAGCCGTTTCAAATGAACAACTGGACAATAACCCCAATGGCGACGAACAAGCTGCTGACGATAAAACGGAGCATCCTTCTGATACTACTAAAGACACAGCCCGCCCGCCCGCGACAACGTCTGACACAAATGTTGCCGAAGGCAACTCGTCAGAATCAGGAGAATCTTCGGAGAACACTGGGCAATCACCGGACAGATCTTCAAATAAGGATGTATCGAACAGTGGAAATTCTACTGACCCCAACGAATCGGAGCAGGGAAAGAACGTGGCATCGGATGGAACAGCTTCACAGACAGTCACCCTCCATTTTGTAGGGGATGTGCAGTTTTCCGGTAAGGTTGAGCAGCGGTTGGAAAAGAACGGATTTGATTTTCCATATCAATATCTCGGAAATCTGTTTCGCAAGGACGATCTGACGATAGCCAATCTGGAAACGCCGGTTACAAACGGGGGCGTGGGTGCGTTGAATAAAACGTATGTTTATAAGTCATCTCCCAAGGCGTTGACTGCGTTGGCTGCGGCAGGGATAGACGCTGTAAATTTGGCCAACAATCATATTTTGGATCAGGGCACAGCGGGATTACTGGATACGCTGAAATATTTGAAAGAAAATGATATAGCGTATACCGGAGCCGGACGCAATGCAAAAGAAGCGTATGCTCCGCACTATTTGGAACGTAAAGGGTTTAAAATTGCGTTGTTGGGGGCTACACGGGTTATGCCCGAGGCCCACTGGAATGCAGGCACCAAGCAGCCCGGTGTTGCAGGAGCCTACGATTCGACTGCAATCGTGAAGTCGATTCGCGAGGCGCGCAAGCAGGCTGATTTGGTTATTGTCATTGCCCATTGGGGCAAGGAGCGCGTGACTGTATTGGAGCCTCATCAAACCGAGCTATCGCACGCTTTTATTGATGCAGGGGCAGATCTCGTAATTGGAGGTCATCCGCATGTGCTACAGGGGATGGAGCAGTATAAAGGCAAATGGATTGCATACAGCACAGGTAATTTTATTTTTTCTAAATCTACAGTACCAGCCACCTGGGATACAGCGATATTTCAGGCAACCTGTACCCGGGCCGGGGCTTGCAGCATGAAGCTGACTCCTTACCGGGCGGAACTGGGTCAACCAGTTCCGATGAAGGATGCGGAGGCCAGCAAAATTTTGCAAGGAGTAGCGGCGATGTCACCGGCTAATGTTTCAGTAGGCGCAGACGGAACAGTAACCGCCCGATAATTGTGAAGAAAAGCTTTTACACGAGGCTGGTCTGTATGGAGGCTACCACTTGGGATGGAGAGGGATAACCGGAATGGATCATTTGTGCGTGGCTCACCGTGGTTTTTCAGGAATTGCTCCCGAGAACACGTTGGCGGCCTTTAAGCTTGCGATCGATCAGCCGTTTGTGCGCTGGATTGAGCTGGATGTGCAATTGTCGAAGGACGGCGTTCCGGTGGTCATTCATGATTTCACGCTGGAACGCACGACCAACGGCACAGGTAAAGTAAAGGATACGGACTGGAACGAGCTGAAGTGTCTGGATGCAGGTGGCTGGAAAGGTGTGGAATACCAAGGAGAAAGGATTCCTGCTCTCGCACAGGTGCTGGATTTGTGTCGTGGCCGCGTATCGCTCAATATTGAGCTAAAAACCGCAGGGGATATGTATCCGGGGCTGGAGAAGGCCGTACTCCGTGAAATTGTGGCGCGGGATATGGAGAATGAGGTGGTATTGACCTCTTTTGAGCGTTCGGCTTTACGTCGGGCCAAAGAGCTGGCGCCAGGTATCCGTACCGGACTGATTATCGATGCTCGTCCGGATGATCTGACAAAGCAGCTGGAAGGACTGCAATGCTCTTTTCTATCCATGGGCTACCCGCGTTTGGATCGAAAGCTGATGAAAGACTTGACCGGACGCGGTATCACTGTCATGGCGTGGACGGTGGATGACCGCAGCATAATGCGAAGATTGGCCTCGTTGCATCCTGAATTGATGATTTGTACCAATTGGCCGGATCGCTGGGAGCAGGTTTTTTTGCATTCCAAGCATCGGATGTGGCACTATATACGTAATCTATTTATTAAATAATTGGACTACACATGAGGGAAGGGTGACGGGGCGTAATGAACGTGGAAATTCGTAATGTTTACTGTGTCGGGCGCAATTATAAGCTGCATGCCGAGGAACTGGGAAATGAGGTTCCTACAGAACCGATGATTTTTTTAAAGCCTTCCCATGCGGTAGTACCGCTGGATGGAGAAACACTGGAGCTTCCTAAAGATCAAGGAGACATTCACTATGAGGTAGAGCTGGTTGTGGCGGTAGGCCGTAATTACGAACCGGGCATGTCTGCGGAAATGATTCTGAATGCATTTGCCTTTGGTATTGATTTTACCCTGCGTGATGTACAAAGCGTGCTCAAGAAAAAAGGTCATCCATGGACGGCGGCTAAAGGTTTCAAATTTTCTGCTCCCGTTACACCGTTCTTGCCTTTAGAAAAACTGGACACGCTGGAGCAGCAGGATTTTTCATTGCTCAAAAATGGACAGGAAGTACAGCGCGGCCATATCAAGGATATGATTTTTTCCATCGAGCATATCATTGACTACATAGGGAGCCATTATGGACTGGGTGAAGGCGATATTATTTTTACAGGCACTCCGGCAGGTGTAGGGCCTACAACAAGTGGAGATCGCTTCGAGCTATTTTGGGGAACTGACCGTCAAGGAAGCTGCACAATAGGTTAAGTTGATCCGTGTGATTGCATCAATTAAGTTGATTAAAAAGGGAGTTCTCTTGGCAGTTGGGCAGTATGGAGGGATTCCCACAGGCAAGAACGTAAGGGCCGTGTCCTGTGCCATATAGCATGGGACACGGCTTTTATATAAGTGTAGAGCGTTGTACAATAAAATACGAACTGAAAAATGAAAAACGAGAGATTCATTCAAAGTGGGGGTATATCATGGATTGGATCATCGGATTGCTTGGCGCTGGTATAGTGGCGGGAGCTGCTTTTTATAAAAAATCCTTAACCTTATCGGGCTTTGCGGCGGCTGTGCTGATGGGAATCGTGTATTATGGTGCAGGCAACCTGTTTTGGTTCGGGACCTTGCTTCTGTTCTTTATTACATCGACCTTGCTGTCGAGGTTCAAAAAGGAGCGCAAGGCAGAGCTTGAAAAATCATATGCCAAAACCGGAAATCGGGATGCTGGTCAGGTATGGGCCAACGGGGGATTAGGTATGCTGTTATGCCTGGGCTATGCAATCTGGCCTCATGTTGCCTGGCAGTTGGCTTTTGTTGGCGTCATGGCTACAGTCACGTCGGATACGTGGGCAACGGAATTTGGCAGCCTGAGCCGCAAGCCGCCCCGCTCAATACTGAATGGCAAGGTGCTGGCACCTGGAACCTCGGGAGGTGTATCTGTTTTGGGGACAGCTGCGGCCTTGGCTGGGGGAGTGCTGATTGGAATAGGCGCATGGGTCTTTGGATACGCCATAGGAATGCCAGGCTTGTCGCTATGGCTGTGGGCACTGATCGGAGGGGTATCTGGTAGTGCTGGGGCCTTTGTCGATTCCTATCTTGGTGCTACAGTGCAAATGATGCGTTCCTGCATGGTTTGCGGCCGAGAAGTAGAGGTAGACTCGCACTGTGGACAACCGACGGTTGATGTGCGGGGCTGGCGTTGGATGAGCAATGATAGAGTGAATAGCATCAGTTCGATTTTCGGGGGGCTGGTCGCTCTGGCAGGCATTCTGTTTATACTCTAGTACAGGGAGGTGCGAAGATGGGCGGTATACATGGAGATAAATATGAGGCCATTTTGGACGCCGCTTACACAGTCTTCGGCACCAAAGGCTTTTATGAAAGCAAAATTTCCGTGAATACGATGTGGATCAGACGGCTGGATTTGCGGCTAACTTGTTTATGTACGGCTGTAAGGCCGGGAGCGGGATACGCAGACCGTGATATTGTAAAGCCAGAAACCGTACTGACTTCGTTCAGATTACGGTTTTTTTAATCATTTGGTGTGACTGTGTTAAAATAAACAAGATGCATCACAAAATAGGGGAAGAGTAGGGAATCCGTATGAATATTATGACCATTGAACATATAACGAAAAGCTATGGCGAAAAAATGCTGTTTGAGGATGCTTCCTTTGGCATGGATGAACGTGACAAAATAGGAGTGGTCGGTGTGAACGGCACCGGGAAATCTACTTTTTTACGCGTGATTTCCGGCTTGGAGCCACCGGATGATGGTAATATTGCGGTCAACAACGATGTACGTATTCAATATTTAGCGCAAAATCCGGAGTTTGACCCCGAGGTGAAGGTACTCCAGCATATTTTCCACGGCAACCAGCCTGAAATGAAGGCAGTGCGCGAATATACGGAAACGATGGAGATGCTGGAGCTGAATCCGGGTAGCGAGGAGCTTCAAAACCGCCTGTTGCGGGCAAGCCAGCAGATGGATACGCTCCAGGCATGGCAACTGGAGAGTGAGGCCAAAAACGTGTTGACCCGACTGGGTATCACACAGTTTGAAGCACGTATGGGTGTGCTCTCTGGGGGACAGCGCAAGCGGGTTGCTTTGGCAGCAGCCTTGATCCAGCCCTGTGAGCTGCTCATTCTGGACGAGCCTACTAACCATATTGATAATGAGTCGGTGGAATGGCTGGAGCAGTATTTGCAGAAAAGACGCGGCGCGTTGCTGATGATTACGCATGATCGCTATTTTCTGGATAGAGTGGCGAATGTCATGCTGGAGCTGGATCATGGTCGACTTTTCCGGTATGAAGCTAACTATACTCGTTTTCTGGAGCTAAAGGCGGAACGCGAGGAACGGGAAGCGTCTTCGGAGCAGAAACGGCAAAACCTGTTGCGCAATGAACTAGCCTGGATTCGCCGGGGGGCAAAAGCCCGTTCGACCAAGCAGAAAGCGCGTATTGAACGATTTGAACAGCTTAAGGATCAGCAGCCGGAAGCCCGTTCCGGGTCTGTAGACATGTCGGTAGCCTCCACGCGTCTGGGTAAAAAAATACTGGAGCTGGAGCATCTGTCCAAATCGGTAGATTCCCGCAAGCTGATACAGGATTTGAGCTATATTGCTGTGCCCGGTGACCGAGTCGGGATTGTGGGTCCCAACGGTAGCGGAAAATCGACCCTGCTCCAAATGATTGCGCAGCGCGTAGAACCGGACTCAGGCAGCGTGGTATTGGGACCGACCGTGAAGCTCGGTTATTTTACCCAGGAACATCAGGAGATGAACGAATCGCTGCGTGTCATCGAGTATATTAAGGAAGAAGCAGAAGTCATCCGGACAGCAGATGGCTCGGCTATTACAGCCGCACAAATGCTAGAGCGGTTTCTGTTTGCGCCAAGCGCGCAATGGACGGTCATTTCCCGGTTGTCAGGGGGCGAGAAACGGCGCTTGTACCTGCTGCGCGTCCTGATGTCCGCACCGAATGTATTGTTACTGGATGAACCAACGAATGATCTGGATATTCAGACTCTTTCCGTGCTGGAGGACTATCTGGATGAATTTCCGGGTGTTGTTTTTATCGTTTCCCATGACCGGTATTTCCTGGACCGCACGATAGACAAGGTACTGGCATTTGAAGGAGAAGGTCAGGTACGTGTGCATGTGGGCGATTACAGCGAGTATGCAGAATGGATCAGTAAAAATGCTCCATCCGCTGCGAATTCGTCTGTCTCGGCGGGTACTTCTTCTGCTCAGTCTTCCACGTCTAAGTCTGCGGATGCTTTGGATTCAGTCAAGGAGACTACCAAAACCAAGCTTAAATTCACCTTTAAGGAACAGCGGGAATATGAGCAAATTGACGAATTGATCGAACAGGCTGAAGAGAAGTTGGCTAGCATCCAGCGACAGATGGAAGAGTCTTTCAATGATTCCGCACGACTACAAGAGCTTATGGCTGAGCAAACAAAGGCCGAACAGCATTTGGAGCATCAAATGGAGCGCTGGACCTATCTGAACGAGCTGGCCGAGCAAATCGAACAAAGTAAATCTTAAAATACGAAATAAGTATGATGCGTGAATCGTTTTTCCGTTGTTACTTAAACAAGCAGGTCTCCGTTAAGCACTGGAGACTTGCTTTTTCGTATTTATTCCAGTACATCGGTTGTGGAAATAACTCATATCCGGACTTGGAGACTCGAAGCTACCTATCATTATGCAAATGTATGAATTTATTAATATGTTTTTCATATTAATAATCAGTTTATTATATATTTCTAATATTAAAATTTGCTTGCTATAATCAAATTTATATGGAAGGGAGGCATTCAAAATGGAATATCGTAAACTTGGAAAAAGCGGTTTGAGGGTAAGCGAGATAGCATTGGGGAACTGGATAACCCACGGTGCACAAGTGGATGACACCACAGCGAAAGCATGTGTCCATGCTGCATTAGATTCAGGAATCACAACGTTTGATACTGCTGATGTTTATTCAGAAACGATGGCGGAAACGGTTTTAGGTCATTCTTTAAAGGGAATACGACGTGAAAGTATTGAACTTTGTACAAAGGTTTTTCATCCAACAGGTACCGGACAGAATGATAAAGGGCTATCCCGCAAGCATATTATGGAGGCCTGCCATGCTTCCCTTCGACGCTTGCAGACGGATTATATTGATGTTTATTATGCACATCGTTTTGATCCAAACGTATCGCTAGAAGAGACATTTTTGGCATTATCCGATTTGGTTCGTCAGGGGAAGGTTTTGTATGTAGGGGTGAGCGAGTGGACAGCAGACCAGATAAAGCAAGCTGCGGATTTAGCGAGAGAGCTAAAGATCCCCTTCGTGGCAAGTCAACCCCAATATTCCATGCTCTGGCGTATTATTGAAGCTGAAGTGATTCCCGCTTGCGAGCAGGAAGGAATTGGACAGGTCGTTTGGTCACCTCTGGCACAGGGTATTCTTTCTGGCAAATATGCAGCAGACAAGCCGCTTCCCGAGGGTTCACGTGCTTCTACGACAGCAGGTTCACCATTTTTCGAACGCTTGGCCGGGCAATGGTTGCGTAAAGAGGTCCTTCACGCAGTGGAGCAGATCCGACCAATTGCACAAGAAAATGGTTTGACGTTACCACAGCTTGCAGTGGCATGGGTTTTACAAAACCCGCAGGTGTCCTCAGCTATTATCGGTGCTTCCAAGCCAGAGCAGGTGAAAGAGAACGTAAAAGCTGCGGGTGTCCGTCTCGATGAAGAGGTTATGAGACAAATGGACAGTATTTTAAACGGTGTTGTTGAACTCGATCCGAGTAAAACGGGTTAAGACTAAGCATTGATGGTAGTTTACATGTCTAATGGCTCACTACAAGCTGTTTCTTCAACCACCTCCAGAAAATGAGTCAGAACAGCGTCATTCGCATCTGTTTTCCATGCAGCGTAAAGTGGGATGGACGGAGAATCTTCGTGAAAAGAACGAAATACGACATCATTACGTTGGAAAACAGAAACGGAAGAGGGAACAATGGAGATGCCTATACCAGCAGCTACCAAGTTAACGATTGTATACATTTGAACGGCTTCCTGTACGATTTGGGGATGGAAGCCGTATTGTCTGCAAAAGTCTAATATGAGGTCATGAAAAGACGCTCCCATATGAGGCGGAGACAGGATAAAAGATTCTTCCGCTAAAGAACGTAAAGACAAGGTTGGGTGGTGGGCTAGTGGATGTGTTGCGGAAAGCACGGCGATGAGTGATTCGTTGCTGTAGAGCTGGGAGGTGATATGTATAGATGGATCTGCCCAGCGCAGGAAGCCCACATGAACTTTACCGTCGTGTATGGCTTTCAGTTGTTGAACAGATGTCATTTCAAACAACGTGAGCTTCACGTCAGGAAAACGCTCCCGGAATTTCTTTAAGGCGTTAACCATCAGACCGCCAGATGCCGAATCAACAAAAGCGATGGATAAATGTCCGAATTTCCCCTGACTTGCAAGCTGTGTCGTTTTAATGGATTTTTCCAATTGAGAAACCATATTTCTGGATTCTTCTAAAAAGATGGCTCCTGCGGACGTAAGTCGAACTTGCCTTTTGGTTCGTTCCAATAGTTTCACGCCAAGCTCTTCCTCAAGGCTTTGGATTTGTTGGCTCAAGGGGGGCTGGGTGATATTCAGTTTTTTTGCAGCACGATTAAAATGTAGTTCTTCTGCGACTGCGATAAAATAACGTAGTTTCTTCAGATCCATAGTTGTGATTTCCTTTCGCCAAGCCTTCGCCGACCTATTCTCAGTGGAACGGGCCGGTCGTCATCGTTCGGATTAAACCGTCACATAAGCGGCAAGCAGACGAGCAGTGTTCACCACAGCCAGCTTGTGCGTACGCTCCATCGCATGGGAGGCGTGTACGCCAGGGCCGATCAGCGCAGCACGGATATTGTTGCCTGCTTTCAGCGCAGCCGAAGCGTCAGAACCATAGTGCGGATAAATATCAACCGCATACGGGATATTCAGCTCCTTGGCCAGCTCAATCAGACGAGTCGTCATGTCATAATCATAAGGCCCGGAAGAATCCTTGGCACAAATGGATACATCCGTCTCCTTGCAGCTCAGATCCTCGCCTATGCAACCCATATCGACAGCAATCATCTCGCTGACCCCTTCAGGGATGTAAGCAGCCCCGTGACCGACTTCCTCATAGTTGGAGATGAGCAGCTTAACAGTATGACGGGGCTTCCAGTCTTCGCGTACAGCGGATTCCAATAAACCAAACAGCGCAGCTACGCTGGCTTTATCATCCAGATGCCGCGACTTGATAAAGCCGCTGGGTGTCACGACCGGACGGGCGTCGAACGAAATAAAATCGCCTACCGCAATGCCGAGCTGGAGCACATCTTCTTTGGATTCAACAAGCTCGTCGATCCGCACCTCCATATGGCTTTCCTTGCGTTCAAAGCTGCGTGCATCATCATAGACATGCACAGACGGATGGCTCGACAAAATCGTGCCTGTATACGTTTGTCCGCTTCTGGTATGAATAAGGCAGTATTCGTTTTCGATGCTGTTCATCATGAAACCGCCGACAGATGTCAGCCGCAAGGTGCCGTGACTGGTAATCGAGCGTATCATTGCGCCTAATGTATCCACATGCGCGCTCAGTGCAATTGTAGGGCCTTTTTCATGGCCCTCCAGGGTCAAGATGGCACCGCCTTTGGCGTTCCATTCTATGGGCATCCCAAGGCTTGCGGCTTCCTTACGGATCAGTTCCATCACATGATGTGTGTAGCCGCTGGGACTAGGGGTGTTCAATAGTTGATTCAGAAAGCTCATTATATAATTCTCATTCAGGTGAATCGTCATGTTGTTGCTCCTCCTCATTTGGACAACCGGTCAGGCTCAGAGGACGTTTGCTCTGTAACCTTGTCGGATGTAGACACCACACTGGACGAACCAGACGTGTTATAGACGGTATCCGCATATGCTTCCACAGCGGGTGTGTGCTCTTCTTGTAGTGTATGAAGCTGGGTGGTCAGACGTTTGATTTCTCTCTGAAGCTTATATTGACGGAAAATACCGAAGGAACCGACGATAAGCCCTCCAAGAAGAGTGCAGCCGAGAATAAGTAAAATCAAAGGAACGTTGACCGTACGAAATAGTAGATTTACTTGGACCGATTTCACGTTAATGACAGCGAATACAGCCGTTAACAAAGCAATAACAAGAGCTGCAATCAAAGACCATTGTGTTTTCAAAATGCCACCTCCTTCCGCTACATTATAAAATCCCTTGCCCGTCATGGACAAGGGATTTATCCGTGCATCGTTTCAATGCCGGATTCTAATCGTGTATGGTTTTACTTTCCGGCGGTCAGCTTTTCCATTTCCGTAATAACTTCCTCGAATACGCTCATCGCTTCGCGAATGGGTTGTGGAGAAGACATATCCACGCCGGCCTTCTTCAAAATATTAATCGAATAATCGCTGCCGCCGCTCTTCAGGAATCCTAAATAACGGTCAACGGCTGGCTGGCCTTCTTCCAGAATCTGTTTCGAGAAGCTGGTTGCCGCAGAGAAGCCGGTAGCATATTTGTAGACATAAAAGCTGTTATAAAAATGGGGGATACGCGCCCATTCCATTTCAATGTCTTTGTCTACTTTCATGCCAGGGCCGTGATATTTCACATTCAGATCATAATAAATCTCTGATAGAAGCTGCGGTGTAAGGGACTCTCCCTGTTCTGCGCGTTCATGTACGATTTTCTCGAACTCCGCAAACATCGTTTGACGGAATACCGTCGTGCGGAATTGGTCCGCATAGTAGGTAAGGAGGTACATTTTCTCTTTTGCATCGGTAGATTTTTTCAGCAAGTAGTCCATCAGCAACGCTTCATTCGTTGTCGATGCTACTTCAGCCAGGAAAATGGTGTACTGGGCATCCCGATACTTTAACGCATTATCCGAGTAATACGAATGCAGCGCGTGTCCCATCTCGTGAGCGAGCGTGAACATGCTGTTCAGATTATCTTTATGGTTCAGCAGCACATAAGGGTGAGTGCCGTAAGCGCCCCAGCTGTATGCACCTGTACGTTTATTTTCATTTTCGTACACATCAATCCAGCGGTCATCGTAGCCTTTTTGCAACGAAGCCAGGTAGTCCTTGCCCAACGGCTTTAGACCTTCCTTCGTTTGCTTTTTAGCATCTTCAAATGAAATATCGAGCTTGTATTCGTCCACAAGCGGAGCGAACAGGTCATACATATGAAGCTCATCCACACCCAGCAGCTTTTTACGTAGCTTGATATAACGGTGCAGCAAAGGCAAGCTCTCGTGAATGGTATCAATCAGATTGGTGTACACTTCCTTCGGAATATTGTCACCGTATAATGACATTTCCAGTACGGAAGGGTACTTGCGAACACGAGAATAAAAAACATTTTTGTTCACATTGGCACTCAATGTGGAAGCAATCGTATTTTTATTTTTGGCATACGTATCATAGACCGCTTTAAAAGCACGCTCCCGTACTTCCCGGTGCGGGCTTTCAAGAAATTGAATATAGCTGCCATGTGTCAGCTCAGCCTCTTTGCCGTTTTCATCCTTGATTTTTGGGAATTTCATATCGGCATTGTTCAGCATACCGAAAATGGTTTGTGGTGCTTGAGCCAGGTTACCAACCTGTGCGAGCAGGGCTTCTTCCGACTTACCCAAAATATGCGCTTTCTCCCGTTTCATTTCTTGAAGCGTAAAGCGATAATCTGCCAGCTTCGGATCTCCAATCAATGCATCGAGCTGATTGTCGGGCAGCGCCAAAATTTCAGGTGTCACGAAAGACAGGGCTTCACTAACCTCAACGCCTAATTTTTTGGCTTTTTGTGAAAGGCCCTGATATGTAGGTTCAGCCGTATCCTCGTCATGATGTAGATGGGCGTATACGTATACACGCTCGGTTTTGAGTGATAGTTCATCTTCCAGCTTAAAGCAATTGACAATCACTTCGGCTGAATTGAGCTTGCCTTGGAATTGTGTAGCCTTTTTGGCTAATTGTTTGACTTCTTCGTACTCTTGATCCCATGCTTTACCGTCTGGAAACAGATCATCAAGCTTCCAGGTATTTTCCACAGGCGCATCTGCGCGTTTTACGATTTCACTCATGGAGAGCCTCCTCTTATCGAACGAAATGTGGGGTGGGGCTGCGGCGGAACGGGGCGGCTGCCAAAATGAAGAAACCGCCACGCTGACCGTGAGCAGCAGAGCAAGAGGTTTTGTGGCATGCATGAACGGCATATCCTCCTTATACCATGGCTTGTTATGCCATAGTATGACCTCTTGCGCCCAAAAGTATCATTTTCCTTACCTTGGGTCGGAACCTATATTTAATAAGCTGTATACAATAAGATAAAAGGCAAAGCAAACCATGATTACGGCAGTGAGGGCCATCCACTTTTTGAGAGGAGCCGGTAACGTATCACGTTTCATGATCAGCACTCCGCCCAGCGTAAAGGCCAGAATAATGAAGATGAGAAAGCTATTGGACACCATGAATGCGCTATACCTGTTTGAAAGCGTTCATGATCCGCTGCCACTCTTCCTCGTTATCTTGAAAGGACTGCTTGGGAAACCGATTTTGAGCCCAATGCATCAGCGCCGGACGGCTCAAAAACGTGTGGGCTTCTTCGCCCCAATCATCGGATATTTCCCGTAGAACGATGTAACGGCCCTGCACCTCGACAGTCATCATGTTCCAATTGTCTTTTTTGTATATTTCGTGTTTTTTCATCATATGCATGTCTCCGATTTTAAAGATGTTTTGGTTCATGATACCGCAGTTTCCGCGACAAAAGCAAATCATTCCAGCCTGTAAAAGCCCTCAAAACATCAATTGCATTGTGAAAAAGCATGAAGTATAATATGGATATTCGCCATAGATGGCGGTATTTTTAGGAGGTTGTTCACTTGAAAGGTACAGTAAAATGGTTTAACGCAGAAAAAGGTTATGGCTTCATCCAAGTGGATGGTGGCGAGGACGTATTTGTACATTTCTCCGCAATCCAAGGCGACGGCTTTAAGACTTTGGAAGAAGGTCAAGCGGTTGAATTCGAAATTACTGAAGGTAACCGTGGACCCCAAGCAGCTAACGTAAATAAACTGTAAGTGTAACTGAATTGTAAGAAATGTTCCGCTCATGCGGATGTCTTATATATTACGGTTAAACGATGAATTGAGAGCGCAGTTCCTTAAAATTTAAGGGACTGCGCTTTTTTGCGTAAAAAAGTTTATGATATGAGAAAGCTGAACTGGAATAGGGTATTATACCGTAATGGAAACAAAGCATTCGTTATTATTGAAGGAGTTGATAAGATGAGCGCAGCAGAGGCAAGTCGTAAACCTTCCTTGACCGAAGGTCCAATTGCCAAAACACTGTTTTTATTCTCCTTGCCAATGCTGTTCGGAAACGTGATACAGTCGCTGAATGGAACGATCAATTCGATCTGGGTCGGCAAGTTTCTGGGCGAGGCTGCATTGACCGCCGCTTCCAACGGAAACATTATTATGTTTTTTCTCATCAGCGCCATCTTTGGCGTCACCATGGCTGCCACCATCATGATCGGGCAGAAGATTGGTGCGGGAGATGTTGCTGAAACCAAGCGTATAGTAGGCACAAGTGCAGTCTTTTTTCTTGTACTTGCTCTGGCTGTGGGCATTATAGGATTTTTTGGATCTCCATGGATTCTTCGTGTGCTGAACACGCCCGCTGAGTCTGTGGATATGGCAATCACATATACGCGTATTATTTTTGCGGGTATGCCCTTTTTGTACGGTTATAACTATATTATGACCGTGATGAGAGGGGCGGGGGATTCCAAAACACCATTTTATTTTCTACTCATTTCTGTCGTACTGGATGTGCTGCTTAATCCATTGTTAATATTTGGATGGGGACCTATACCCGCGATGGGCATCGGGGGTTCTGCAGCGGCTACACTGATCGCTCAAGGGGTCAGCTTCGTGCTGATTCTCATTTATCTTTACCGTGTAAAATACTTTTTGCGTATTACATCCTCAGAGCTTCATTTGCTGAGATTTGATTGGGAAATTATTTGGGCCTTAATCCGTAAGGGAGTGCCTATGGGGCTGCAAATGATTGCTGTCTCCTCCAGTGCAATCGCGTTGATGAACCTGATTAACGGATACGGTACAGTGGCGGCAGCAGCTTATACTGCAGCAAATAACTTGTCCAGCTATGTGCAGATGCCAGCCATGGCACTAGGTGCTGCTGTGTCTTCCTTTGCGGCACAAAATATCGGGGCTGGGCGTTGGGATCGGGTGCGCAAGATTACATGGATTGGAATTGTGTACAATTTTGTACTGACTGGTGGATTAGTAGTATTGATTTACATCTTCAACCGGGAGGCCTTGCTGATGTTCCTTCCTTCTAGTGGCGGCGCTTTGGAACTGGGCATGCGGATTAATCTGATTACGTTGTGGTCTTTTGTCATATTCGGTATTACAAATGTCATTACAGGGGTTGTACGATCTACAGGTTCCGTAGTCGTACCACTTTTAATTACCATCATTTCATTATGGGGTATTCGTATTCCTCTGGCCTATGCGTTTGTCGATGAATACGGTCTGGATGCTGTATGGTGGAGCTTCCCTGTTGGTTTTGCCATCTCAGCAGTGGCAGTTATTTTCTATTATGCTTTTGGAAAATGGAAGCAGGCCAGCATGGATGGATTTCATGGCGTAAGGCCTGTAGAGGATGAGGGATAGGCAGGGCCTTAAGCCTATTTTAAATTAATAATTTTATCAGGGGAAATTTTGTTTAATTTCAATTTTTGTACATTTGATCAAGACAGGTAAAAAGATTTTTTATGAAAATGGTTCGTTTTTCTTAAATAATAAAGAAAAAGTGAGGTTGTTCATTTGTGCTAAAAGGACGATCATATTATAATGAGTATGGTTTGGATAGGTATAATTACGTAGACAACAATGTGGAGGCACCGTCATTTGAGTTATGTTGAGCAAGGACGTTATCAAGTTCCGAGAGGCCCCATAGGTCTAATGAGCCGAATGTACAAGCACATTCTCCCTGAAACGAAGCACGAATTGGCAAATTGGAAACATAAGGCTGAACAGATTCCGGATCCCGAGTTGAGAAGTCAGGCACTTGCAAGCATAGCAGAAAAGACATTTCACTGTGTAGGCGGAGCGGTGTATGCCGCAGGGAATATGTCTGCCCGGCAGACGTTAATTCCGCTTATTGTGGCGTATCAGACGATTAGCGATTATCTGGACAACCTGTGTGATCGCAGCACGTCCATGGATCCGGATGATTTCAGGCTGTTGCATCAGTCTATGCTGGATGCGGTCAACCCGGCAGCCAAGCCAGTGAATTATTACGCTTTGCGTCGTGAGCAGGAGGATGGCGGTTATTTGACCGGGCTGGTGACAACCTGTCAGTCTTGTATAAGCAGGCTTCCTGGCTATGAGGCGGCAATGCCTTACGTTCAGGATCTGGCGGGATTATACACGGATTTGCAAGTTTACAAGCATATTAAACCCGAATTGCGCGAACAAGCGCTACTGGATTGGTGGTCGGTTCATAAGGGCCGTACACCGGAGCTGCGCTGGAACGAATTTGCTGCTGCTACCGGTTCAACCCTGGGGGTATTTATGCTGTTTCTTGCTGCCAGCGACCGGCATCTCACGGATGCGGGGGCTGCCTCAATACATGCATCGTATTTTCCACATGTGTGCAGTCTTCATATTTTGCTGGATTATCTAATCGATCAAGACGAAGACCGGAAGGGCGGAGATCTTAACTTCTGCAATTATTATGAAGATACCGACATGATGCTGGACCGGATCGCCTATGTTGTGAATCGGGCGCGGGTTGATATTGCAGATGTCCCTGCCAGCTCCTTTCACCGGATGATTATCGAGGGATTGCTGGCGTTATATTTATCCGACCCCAAAGTTAGCGAGCAGCAGGAAGTGCGCTCGGTTTCGAAACGTTTAATGAAAAACAGTCCGCTCATGCGCTTGTTTTTCTTCTTAAACAGTCGATGGATAAGAAGGCTTTTATGAACATTTTGAGGAGGTCATAAATCATGACAGCAGTTAAGAAAATCGCAGTATTAACGAGTGGTGGAGATTCACAGGGGATGAACGCCGCAGTTCGCGCCGTTGTGCGCAGTGGCTTGTATTTTGGACTTGAAGTATTCGGGGTTCAACGCGGATATCAGGGCCTGTTGAATGATGATATTTTCCCGATGGATTTGAGAAGTGTCGGAGATATTATCCAACGTGGGGGTACTGTACTTCAATCTGCAAGATGCAAGGAATTTACGACTGAAGAAGGGCAGAAAAAAGGCGCACAAATTTTGCGTGACCGTGGAATTGATGGTGTAGTCGTGATTGGTGGAGACGGTTCCTATCAAGGGGCTAACAAACTGACCAAGCAAGGAATTAAAACCATGTGTCTTCCAGGTACGATTGACAATGACATTTCCTTCACTGACTACACGATTGGTTTTGATACGGCAGTTAGTATCGTAGTGGACGCCATCAACAAGCTGCGTGATACGATGTCATCGCATGAGCGTTCTTCTATTGTAGAAGTTATGGGACGTCATTGCGGCGATATTGCTTTGCATGCAGGTCTGGCTTCCGGTGCGGAAACGATTTTGGTACCCGAGGTAGAGTTTGACCTGAATGAAGTATCTGATCGGATGAAGCAAAACTTTAAGCACGGCAAACGCCATAGTATCATTATCGTTGCTGAAGGCGCAGGCAAAGGCGAGACCGTAGCACAGGTAATCCAGGAAAACTGTCCGGATTATGAGCCGCGTGTAACAGTGCTTGGGCACATTCAACGTGGAGGCACACCAACCGCATTTGACCGTAATCTGGCAAGCCGTTTGGGTGACTTTGCTGTTCGTCAATTGATTGAGGGCGTATCTGACAAGGCTTGTGGAACGATTGACGGCAAGCTGGTAGCCACAGATATTGACAAGGTCGTAAATACGAAAAAAGAATTCAATATGGAGCTTTACGAGCTGGCTTTGCGCTTGTCCCAGTAATGAAAGCTGTTTTATGTAACAAATTGATTCACATTTAGGAATTCTTAAATTCATGCGGATGACTCCAGTCATCCGCTTATTTTTTAACATTTAAAGCAGATCTGGAGGAAATAAACCATGTATTTGTTCAAAATCGAAGTGGACAGCTCGGAAGGAGCCTTAACGGTTATTCTCGTTGCGGAAAATGAGGAGCAGGCATTCCAGGCTGTGGATCAGCATGTGGAGAGACATTTTCTGTATCCTCCGAAACTGAACGAAGTAGCTATTGTGGAGAAAAAAAGAATAGCTTCGGGTACTGCCTATGTCATGGAAACACGCTGATACGCAAAGGCTAAACAGCCTCTGCGCGTCGTTTATTTTCGGTAAAACGTCGTTGTACAACCAGCAGGCGGAAGAGAAGTGCCACTGCTCCCGCGGCCAAACCTGTAATCAAGCCAATCCAGTAGCCGTAGGGACCAAATGATGTCCAACGTGCGATAATATACCCTACAGGAAGTCCGATAACCCAATAGGCCAGGAACGTAATCAGAAAGGCCGAATTGACATCCTTATACCCACGCAGTGCTCCTTGAGTAGGTGTAGCGATAGCGTCGGATATTTGAAAGAAAATCGCATAGAGCAGGAAATGTTGCGTTAACTGAATAACCTGTGGATCGGTGGAGTACAGCCGGGCGACCTGTTCGCCCCAGATCACAAGCACAACAGCCGTGATCAATGACAGACCAATCGCACTGCTGATCCCCATTACGCTGTATATTTTTGCATCCCGCGATCGTCCTGCCCCTGCCTCATACCCAACTAGAATCGTGAGTGCCATACAAATGCTGAGTGGAATCATGTACAGCGTGGATGCAAAGTTCATAGCTGCCTGATGAGCCCCAATTGTTGCCGTATTATAACTGCTCATGAAAAGGGTAACAGCTGAGAAGACAGCGGTCTCGAAAAAGATCGCAAAGCCGATGGGTACGCCGATTTTGATAAGCTCTTTCCAAGCGCTAGCAGCGATGCCGTATATCTTGCTGAAAACCCCGTACTCGGCAAATATCCTTCCCCAATGTACGGTGATGCCAGTAACAAGCATAACAATCCAGTACGTGGCGGCAGTTGCCACTCCGGAACCCACACCTCCCAGGCGCGGAAACCCCCAGTTTCCATAAATAAGTAAGTAATTCAACAAGACATTGATGGGCAACGACATCAGCGTGATGGTCATTGTAAACCGAGTTTGTCCCAGCGCATCCATAAAGCTCCGAAGGACCGTATAAGCAAAGAGCGGGGCAATGCCGAAGGCCATCGCACAAAGGTAGTACAAAGCCACATTATGAACCCTCAACTCCAGATTCATTCCGTGGAGAATGGGCTTAACGAGAAAAACACCTGCAATCAGAACAATCATGGATAGAGTGAGTGAAAGCCACAGCGCCTGAATGACATAGTAAGAAACCTTGTCCTTGCGCTGTGCTCCAACCAATTGCGATACAATAGGGGTAACGGCCATAAGTATTCCGTTTAGGCCTGTTTGCACGGGTACCCACAGACTCACACCGATGGCTACACCAGCCAAATCGGCAGAAGAAAAGTGTCCTGACATATTAGTATCAAAAAAAGTCATCGCGGATAGTGCAAGCTGTGTTACCAGAATAGGGAGCAAAATGTTAAAAAGCTGCTTCCATTTCTGGCTGTTAGTTAGAGTTGATTGCATTTTTATGTCCTCACTTACTTGGAGTTATCAATCGAATATATCATAACATGTCAAGTATTTATTGTAAGGGATGCGGCAGCATTTGAACAGCAACAAAAAAGACTGCACCCATGATCAAACGAATGGGGCAGCCTTCGAAACTTCTAAATCATTGAGTGTATTTCTTAAAAGTAATGATAAGACCGGGATATATGGATTATTTGTACGTTACTCCGCTCGTATAGCGGTTTGTAGCATTCCAGAGTAAATATTCATCCACTTTCATGTCCTTAAGCGCTCGAATTTGATCCTCAACCTGGGTTTTACCATATTTGGCATAATGGCCGCTTCCCAGCCAGCTTGCGGTAAAATCCTGAATCCATGGACGAATGATTGGTTTCAGCTTGCCTGTCGGGTCAAGCTTTTTGTGCGTATCTGCCATCGACCCTTTAATGGTCCGGTACGGATTTTTGTCAGGGTCCTTTACACCGAACCAGCCTGTTGTATAGTGACTTGGATAAACCATAGGAGAAATGACATCCACGTTTTCTGAAATTTTGGCGAAATCCTGTCCAATTCCTTCCGCAGCGGGAACGGATGCGGCATACCCGAAAATATCTACCGATACCCGCACACCCAGTGGAGCAAGCTCTTTACGGGCATATTGCACGAACTCAGCGACCGCATCCACACGTGATTGATCGGATTTGGTATATTTCAGCTTGTCCGCTCTTTTTTCAAAGCCTTCAGGGAAACGTACATAGTCAAACTGAATTTCCTTGAAGCCCAGCTTTGCCGCCTCCTTGGCGATAGCAATATTATAATCCCAAACTTCTTTATTATAGGGATTGACGAACCCATCGCCCTTGCCGTTTTTCCAGACAGAGCCGTCAGGATTGCGGAAGGACATTTCGGGATTTTTGTTGGCTAATACCGTATCTTTAAATACTACAATACGGGCAATCGGGTACACGTTGTGCTTTTTCAATCGGTCCATCAAACCGGAAATATCCCGAATGAATTTTTGCGGCTTGCCCAATTTCAGCAGCCCGGGATTGGTCGTTGGATAAGTAATGTAACCTGCATCATCTTTAATATCAATAACCATGGAATTGAGCTCTGTCTTGTCTAGCAGTTCAAGCAACTGGGTCATACGTGAACCGCCTGCGCTATAAGCCGTGACATAAATCCCCTTGATAGCAGGAGTCGTCGGCTGGGGGTCAATTTTAACTGGAGGATTGGATGCATCCACCTTCAGACCACTTTGTTGGGCCTGAATCATCGCGCTGTTGATTGTCGTTGCCACCGTATCTTTTACATTTGGGCCGTTGACTGATTGTGTCTCGTTTCCGCCCATTCCTATTGCCAATAGCATAATTGCCCAAATCATACTCATTTCTTAACTCTCTCCCTTATGTATGTCGCTTACCTGATTATACGTAAAGTTATGTATCGAAAAAACAACACGGTTGTAACCAATGCTGGAATCATCAGGGACAGTCTTACATGATTAACCCAACCCGTGTCCATTGAATCCGTAAAATGACATAAATAATGCCGCTTTCTTCGTGGCTGCGGACTGCAACCGGAAGGAGCGGCACTTGGTGGAGAGATTTAATGAAGATGTTTACTGAAGATACGTATTGTCCTGATGCTCACAAATACTGTACTGAATAATTTCGAGCGCATCCGTGGGCTTGAGAATGGCCATCCCGTCCCGAAGTACAATCATCGAGTTCAGCTCATTCTTTTTGAGAAACGGGAGCATTTCTGGATACCACCTCAAGACAATGTCGGACAGTTTTACCGTTTCCATTTCCACAAAAATCACCCTTTCCTGCTCGGAATCATTCCATCAGAATCATTCGGTACGAATCGGAAAAGCAAAGTGCCTGTGAAATAGCAGGTAAAGCTGGTCTTTATATAGTATGGGAACAGCGCACGTATAGTGTACCACAGAAACGACTTTTTGACACTTGGGTTCGTGCTTATCTTCGGCGGAAAGAGCCCATAACTCCTACTGTTTCCACGATATTAACGAAAGCAGAGGGATCCACTTGCTTAATAATGCGTTTCAGTTCTGCCAGCTCGTAGCGTGTTGTAACTGTCATCAGCATATCCTTTTCAGTATGAGAAAATGCACCTTCAATTTTAATTTTACTGACTCCACGTGGAGTCGTCAGCATTCGGCTGAGCAATTTCTCAGTATGCTCTGTGATGATGTAAACGGTTATTTTGGTGTGGCTCACATAAATCTGATCCAGCACCTTGCCGGTCACGAAAATGGATAACATGGATGCAAGGGCAATATTCCAGTCTTGATTCAGATATCCCGCTGCCAGAATAACCAGTCCATTCAAACCGACGATCACGGTCCCTACAGGGAAATCGCGGTAACGGGTGACAATGGAGCCGATAATGTCAAAGCCGCCAGTAGATCCTCCCACCCGAAAGGAGATCCCTGCTCCAACGCCAATCAACACTCCACCAAAAACGGAGGCAAGCAGCGTATCTTTAACGAGAGCTTGCACTGGAATCCAGGCCAAAATCCATGTTGTAGCGACAACAGATAAAATACTCATACTAATAAATCGCTTGCCTAAAATAAACCAGCCAGCAATAAGCATCGGGATGTTCAGAACAAAATACATCACGCTGATATCGAATTTTGTAAAGTAGCCAATTAACATGGAAAGCCCTGCTACTCCGCCGCTCAGCAGGTGGTGGGGCACGAGAAACAGATTAAAACCGCTTGCTATAGCAGCGGCCCCCAAAATGACAACAAAACAGTTTAACACTATTTTTAACAACGTTTTTTCACCTCATTTAAAATATACGGAAAGCAACTTGCTGGTATTCATGAATTGTTTTGTGCTATAATGCGATGTGGATATTCTTGAGTAGGGACCTTCTGTCCAGAGAAACACTTAAAATTTAAACTGTTTTAAAAAGGATAAATTCGTTTAAGATGTATCGGATAAGGTTACCCGAGTTTATACAGAATGATGCAGTTATAGGCCTAAATAAACTGTTACTGTATTGGGAAAACCTATACAATAATATCGCTACTTAAGAATACAGACAACATTGTGGATTGTCCACCACATCCACCATTATGAAGGAGTTTGAATAAATTTGACGACATTTGCAGAATTTAATCTTGAACCGAAAGTACTTGAGGCGATTACAGAGCTTGGTTTTGAAGAAGCGACGCCGATTCAATCCCAATCCATTCCTCTTGCGCTGCAAGGAAGAGACATGATTGGCCAAGCCCAAACAGGTACAGGTAAAACCGCAGCTTTTGGTATTCCATTGATCAGCAAAATCTCTAGAAACGATGACAAAATCAGAGCACTGATTATGGCACCTACACGTGAGCTTGCCATTCAGGTAGCTGAAGAAATCGAAAAGCTGTCCCGCTTCAAAGGCCTTCGCACCCTGCCGATCTATGGCGGTCAAGATATCGTGCGCCAGATTCGCGCTTTGAAAAAGAAACCTCAAATTATCATTGGTACACCAGGTCGCTTGCTCGACCATATTAACCGCAAAACCATCAAGCTGGAAGACGTAAACACCGTTGTTTTGGATGAAGCGGATGAAATGTTGGATATGGGCTTTATGGAAGATATCCAATCCATTCTGAAGCAGGTTCCGGACGAGCGTCAAACGATGCTTTTCTCGGCTACGATGCCTCCTAATATCAAAAGACTGGCTGAACAATTCCTCAAAAACCCTGAGCATGTTTCAGTTATCCCTAAACAAGTTAGTGCTCCACTGATTGATCAGGCCTACATTGAAGTTCCTGAACGTCAAAAATTCGAAGCTTTGAGCCGTTTGATCGACATGGAATCTCCAGAACTTGCTATCGTATTTGGTCGTACCAAGCGTCGGGTAGACGAGCTGGCTGAAGCTCTGCAAAAACGTGGATATTCCGCTGACGGTTTGCATGGTGACTTGTCTCAGAACCAACGTGATGCTGTAATGCGCAAATTCCGCGATGGAAGCATTGACGTGCTCGTAGCAACTGATGTAGCTGCCCGTGGTTTGGACGTTTCCGGTGTATCTCACGTTGTGAATTTTGACCTTCCGCAAGATCCGGAAAGCTATGTTCACCGTATTGGACGTACTGGACGTGCAGGTAAAGAAGGGGAAGCATGGTCTTTCGTAACGCCTCGTGAAATTGATCATTTGCATTTCATTGAACGCGTAACTCGTCACCGTATTGCGCGTAAGCCGCTTCCAACCTTGGCTGAAGCTTTGGAAGGCAAACAACGCATCATCGCAGAACGTCTCCTAGAGGCTGTAGAAAGCGGTGAGCTGAACGAATACAAAGGCTTGGCTATTCAAATGCTGGAGCAGTATGACTCCGTACAACTTCTCTCCGCAGCTTTGAAGCTGATGACTGGCGAGAAAAGAGAAGCGTCTATTGAACTGACTCCGGAAGATCCAATTCGTGCAAAACGTCGTAAACCGGATGTTCGTTCCGGCGGACGCAAGCCGTCTAACTACAGCGGACGCAGTAACGGTGGTTATAACTCCAATCGTACTGGCGGCAGCGGTAGCAAAGGTGGATATGGTGGCTACAACCGTGGCGGCAAAGAAGGCGGTAGCTACAACCGTGATTCCGCAAGCCGCAATAGCGGAGATCGCAGACCACGTCCAAGCAATAGCGGAGAAACTCGTCGTCCTGCAAGACGCGATGATTCCTCTTCTGAATAAGAATTGAATAACAGGAAAGCCGAAGTGAATTCTCGCTTCGGTTTTTTTGCTATGAACTCAAGGAGTATAAAATTTCTTAGCAATCTGCTTCGATTCCCGAAGTATTGATTTCACTGGCGCATTGGGGATGAAATACGGTATGATATAGTCAACAGCCGGAATTTACAGGCACAGCAACATGAGCCGTGGAACTGCCAAGGCTTGCGGAGGGAGAGGCTAACGTTGGAGTTTAAAGGAGCTATGGGTGGTATTTATCGCCTGACTGAATGGATTACCCGACTGGCGGCTACCAATTTGTTATGGGTGTTATGCTCGTCGCCTTTTATGTTCTGCCTCATACTCAAACTACTTGTGATGAATCAGAACTTGGTTAATGAATCTTTACAAATGAATTGGGCGATGGCTTTTTTGGCACCGCTTACTTTATTCCCGGCTACATCGGCCATGTTTAGCGTCGTTCGCAAATGGGTAATGGGCGATACGGATTTAGGTGTGTTTCGTACTTTTTTTAAAGGATACAAGGAAAACTACAAGCAGAGCCTGATTGGAGGCATCTTTTACACGCTGCTGTTTGTCATTATGTATGTGGATTATACCGTGTATATGACGCAGCTCAGCAATTTGCAAATTGTAGGCATTATCATGCTTATTCTCATCATTATTTTGCTCGTATCCATGTTTAACTTTTTCTCGATGGTTGCTCATTATCATATGTCCATCGGACAACTGATCAAAAATGCGGTCTTGCTGACGCTCATTCGACCGTTCCGCGTATTTTCTACTATGCTCGGTAGCGCGGTTGTTATCTTTATTGGGGCCAAATACCCTGTGCTGTTTTTGTTCTTCATTGGTAGTGTGGTGGCCTGGTTCGCATTCTTTAATTTTTATGGAACGTTCCTCAAAATGCAGGATCAGATGGAAAAGATGAAACAGAAAGACGAAGAGGAAGCAAGCACGAAAGACAAGAAAAGTGATAACCTCCAAAAATAAAACAGATTTCTCCTGGCATTTACTTTCCAAGTGAGAAGCGCTATAATAAGGTCACATCCTGCGATGCACGTTACGATCATTTGTTGTTTTGAACCAATGACAATGTCTAGGGAGATCAATACGGGTGGACAGCTGAAAAGCCCTGTCAATTTTGACAAGGGGACTTCAAAAGTTTGTCCTGCGGTCACCCACCTGCTAAAGCAGGTTCAGAAGACGCTATGGTCGGACGGCATCGGCGGGTACTCAATGACGTAATCAACACACCCTGATACTGCTCCGTGCAGAAATAGGGTGTTTTTTGTATGTAACAATGCTAAAATAAGAAATAAGGTACTCAATCGCATACTGCAAGTATGATCGGGTTCACTTTGTTGTTTTAACGTTTTTATAAAGCGCTTGCAGCAAAGGGGAGTCGGTGTGCTGTGTTCAGCAACGATTATCGTGAAGGAGGAAATGTCTTGTCGTTGAAGAGGACTCTGGTAGGGATTGTGCGCAGCCAAGAAAGTACAAGCGACCGGGTCAAAGACCCCCAAATGAAGACACGCTATTATAACTTATCGAGAGACAAGGCTTGGGAAGAGGTATCGTCCGTTTTAAAAAAAATTCCTGGTTACAAGGTGCTGCATGAGGTGCCATCCGTAGGTGAGATTACGCTTGAGAAGCGAACGGCATTCGGCAGAACTGTCGACATTACCGTTTCTATACTGTCCGTCTCGCCAGTTCGGAGTGCTGTGGATATTTATTCCGCATCACGTGGATCGCTGGGGGATCTGGGTGCAAATTATCGCATTATTTTGCAGTTGTTCGCTATGATTGACAAGAAACTGTCCGCTCATAAGGTTGTACAGTGATTGCAGCGTGTGAGCAGCAAAGTGGCAGATAAACGTCAAAAAAGCGAGGAAGGCAACCCTTCACTCGCTTTTTTAGTATTTGAATCAGTCCTTAACGCAAGCAGCGTGAATTAGACGAGCTTCTTCACTGCTGCAATCGCTTGGTCATAGTCAGGATGCTCGGACATTTCACTCAAGTATTCTACGTAAGCGATTTTATCGTTTTGATCAATAACGAAAATAGCGCGATGATCCAGATGGAATTCCTTAATGAACACGCCGTAGGACTCACCAAAGGAATGGTCCTTGTAATCGGATAGTGTCAATACACGGTCAATGCCCGCAGCGCCGCACCAACGAGCTTGGGCGAACGGCAGATCGACGCTGACAGTCAGTATCACGACTTGATCCCCAAGAGAATCCGCTTCTTGATTAAAACGACGGGTTTGTGCGTCACATACGCCTGTATCGAGAGAAGGAACAACGCTGATTAGCTTGACTTTACCTGCAAAGTCTTGAAGCGTAGTAGCTTCCAGTAGATTTTTTTGCAATTTAAAATCAGGTGCCTGATCACCAACTTTCAGTTCAGGACCCACGAGAGTCAAAGGATTGCCTTTAAAAGTAGCAACTTCTTTACGTTCTTGTGCCATATGTAATAGCCTCCTTGGTTTTTAGCATTGGTTATCGGTGCTGAAATCTATTATAATCTTTTATAAAAGACATTGTCCAATTTGAATAAGGTGGAGACACCTATGAAGGAAGGATTACATTGATTTTTTTACGTTATGAGAACTGGAAAAGTTATTTGCGTTTTTACCCGGTAACCTGTTTGATTTTATTTATCAATATCGTGATGTTTATTGTGCTGACTGTACATGGTGGATCGGAAAATAGTTTGACACTGATCCGGTATGGAGCCCTGATCAATGAGGAGCCCTTTACCGACCAGTTATGGCGGTATGTGTCAGCTATGTTTTTACACGCGGGGTTTGATCATCTTTTCTTTAATTCCTTTGCGATTCTCGTATTTGCTCCGCCGCTGGAACGTCTGCTCGGGTCCCTTCGCTACGTACTGTTGTACCTCGCTACAGGCATTGTAGGAAACTTACTATCCATTGCGCATTACAACATGGTGGCGGAAACCACAGTCTCTGTAGGGGCCTCAGGAGCGATATATGGCATCTACGGTGCATTTTTGTACGTTGCCCTGTTCCAGCGGACGCTTATGGATGAGGCCTCGCGCAAAACGTTGTACACGCTGCTCGGCTTTGGTATCCTGTTTTCGTTTGCTGTGGCGAACATTAACTGGACCGCCCATTTTGGAGGACTGCTCAGCGGGTTTTTCCTGTATGGATTAATGATCAGATTGACTGGCCAACGTAAACGTCACTAAAGACAGCTTTACCGTCAGTCAGCAGAGCGAGAAAGAGGGAGGGGTTCATCTAACCTCTTCTTCCTGATGTTGAAAAATAGATTGGAGCGAATAACGGAGTGGAACTACGACAGTTGCAATACTTCATGAAGGTAGCGCAAAAGGAACATGTCACTCAGGCAGCCGAGGAGATGCATGTGGCGCAATCTGCGGTCAGTCGGCAAATTCATCAGCTTGAAGAGGAGCTGGGGGTGAACCTTTTTATGCAGAAGGGTCGCAACTTGCAGCTTACACCGGTGGGGCAGTTATTTTGCAAGCGGGTTGAAACGATTATAAAGGATTTGGAGCGGGCTGTTCTGGAGGTCCATGAGTTTTTAGACCCCGAGGGTGGAGAAATTCGAATAGGCTTCCCGCATAGTTTAGGCATTCATCTTATTCCTACGGTTGTAGCTGAATTTCGCAAACGGTATCCGAATGTTAAATTCAGATTTAAACAGGGGATGTATCCGAGCCTGATCCGTGATGTGTTAGCGGGTGAGGTGGATTTGGCTTTTGTATCCCCTTTTCCAGATCGTCATGATCATGTCGAGGGAGATGTGGTGCTGACTGAGGAACTGTTTGCGGTACTACCTCCTAATCATCCCTTGGCTTCAGCCGGGCATATCACGCTGGATCAGCTTAAAGGAGAAAAGTTCATTCTGTTCAGAGATGGTTACTCCCTGCGCCCGATTGTCTGGCAGGCTTGTCTTGAGGCTGGATTTACGCCGGACATCGCTTTTGAAGGTGAGGAGACGGATACGATCCGCGGATTAGTTGCCGCAGGTATGGGGGTCAGCCTTTTACCGGAGATGGCGCTGTTCCAAACCAATCCGCTCCAACCTGCGAGAGTGTCGATTGTTGATCCCGAAGTGACGCGAACCATTGGCTTAATTCACCGTAGAGATGACAAGCTTCCATTAGTTGCCAAATCGTTCCGTACTTTTTTGTTGCAATATTTCGGCCTTCAAGGTAGCAGTACTGTGATGGATGGAAGTGTTAAAGCGGACTGACGGACAGGCGAGTATAGAGAATTGGATAGAACATAAAAAGGTTGTTCCTCTACCATCATCATGGCGGAGGAACAACCTTTTTTGCTACAAAAGCGATTAGTCACGGCTGTTGAAGATACCGATCAGGCGAATCAGCTCCAGCAAGGAAACGAGAGCGGCGGCCACGTATGTTAATGCAGCGGCATTCAATACTTTAGCTACACCTCGTTCTTCATCACTGCGGATAAATCCTTCAGACACCATAATTTCACGGGCGCGGTTGGAAGCATTAAATTCGACTGGCAATGTAATTAATTGAAAAGCGACAGTAGCCGAGAAAAAGATAATGCCCAAGCCGATCAGGTTAGTGTAGCTGAACAGGAACCCGGCAATCAGCAGAAACGGTGCAATACCGGATGCGAAGTTGACAATCGGGAAAATCCGGTGACGTAGGGCGAGCATAGGATAATGCTCTTTATGCTGAATCGCATGACCAACCTCGTGACAAGCCACAGCAACTGCGGAAATAGATTTTTCATAATATACAGGTTCGGACAAGCGTACTACGCGTTGCATCGGATCATAGTGGTCAGATAACGCACCGGGTACGGGTTCAATGGGCACATCATGCAAACCGTTGCGATCCAGCATGTGCCGGGCGGCATCGTAGCCTGTCATGCCGTTTTCATTGGGCACATCAGACCATTTGTTAAAGGTACCTTTAACGCGAAATTGCGCCCATAGGGATAAGCCGAACGCAAGAATAATCAATATATACATTCCCATCATAAAGCAACCCTCCATTATTATTTCATCATACAGCCCGGAAATCTACATCATGGAGCTATGCTCAAGCAAATACTTCAGAGCTTCGATACAAGCGGCGCTTTGTGGTAGTAGACCCGTAAGCAGCTTACGCGCTTGAACGGGCTTGAGCTGCCCCAAAAGAGGTTGTAGCTCATTGACTTCCCGCTCCAGGCGCTGCATGTGCATCTCCAGACTTGTCAGCTTGTCGGTGACGTGCTCTTCACCAGAAACCGAATTCCACTTCATTAAGGTCTGTTTGATTTCCTCAAGGCTATACTTCTCCTGTTTCATTTGGTTAATACGTTCAAGCCTTTTTAAAGTTTCATCATTGTATAGCCGATAATTTTTCAAAGACCGTTCTTCAGGTGTGATCAAACCAAGCTTCGTATAATAATCAATGGTCCGTTCGCTGACACCAGCCGTCTTGGCTAGCTCGCCAATTCGGTATAGCTTCATATCCCCATCTGTCCTCACCTCGCGCTCTTCATTCAGCCTTTCATATTACGCATCTGCAAACAGAGTGCTTATAAAAATATTTTACATGATTCCCAACCGTACAGTCAAACGTCATGCTTTTTTAAGGGTGAGAAACAAGCTACTTTTATAGTTAGTAAATATGACATATAAAGTTCGTAATTGATTTTTTTTCAGATAATAAAAAAAATCTTGTCAATTTTCATGTATTCTGATTATAATGACAATAAGAATTTCATGAAATGTAAAGAAACTTAACATTAGAGGGAGTGGGCTTCATGAGAAAAAAGTGGTTTGTTGCATTACTGGCCATGCTGACGGTACTGGCTTTTCCGGTAGGGGCGTTCGCTGCTGATGGTCCGACAAATATTCAGCTTCAAGCAGGATTAAACACGGTATTTACCTTCTTGGCATTTATTCTTGTGTTTTTCATGCAGGCGGGATTTGCGTTGCTGGAGGCTGGCTCCACACGAATGAAGAATGCAGGGCATGTCGCTGGTAAAACGATACTCACCACGGGCGTTGCTGCATTGTCTTTCTGGGCTCTCGGGTTCGGGCTAGGCTTTGGTAACGATGGCGGCAACGGATTTATGGGGCTAACGGGTTTCTTTATGAGCGGCACGGATGCTGCTGTATCTTTTGACTCCCTTTCAAGTCTGGATGTTCCGATTACAATCATGTTTTTGTTCCACTTTGCTTTTGCGGCGGTATCTCTTTCTATCGCATGCGGGGGAATGGCAGAGCGTGCAAAATTAAGTGTATACATCATTTTCGGTATTTTGTTCTCCATCGTAATCTATCCGGTTGTAGCTCACTGGGTATGGGGCGGCGGCTGGCTTAGCAAGCTGGGCATGCAGGATTATGCCGGCTCGACGGTAGTCCACCTGACAGGAGCTACGGCGGCACTTGTCGCTACATTGCTGCTGAAACCGAGACTGGGCAAGTTCAACAAGGACGGCAAGCCGAACAGTATACCTGGACATAATCAGGTATACTCCATTCTGGGGGTTATTATTCTCTGGTTTGGTTGGTTTGGATTTAACCCGGGTAGTGCTGTATCGGCTATGAATGACGGATTTTTCGGATATGTGGCATTGACTACGAATATTGCGGCTGCAGCAGGCGGAGTTTTCGCTCTACTCGTATCCTGGATGGTATATGGAAAAGCAGATATTCCGGCTATGCTGAATGGTGTGCTGGCGGCTTTGGTTGCCATTACTGGCTCTTGTGCTTTTGTAGCTCCTTGGGCTGCTCTGGTCATCGGTGCGGTAGCAGGGATTGTCACCTTCTTCACAGCACAATGGTTTGAGCGTGCAAGAGTAGATGATCCTGTATATGCATTCTCCGTGCATGGTGTTGCGGGGATGTGGGGTGCAGTATCCACGGGATTGTTCGCTACTCCTGAGCTGGTGAAAATAACAGGTGTCGGTCAAGCGGGGCTGTTCTATGGTGGTGGATTTACGCAATTGGGAGTGCAGCTGCTAGGCCTGATAGGCACTTTGGCTTTCGTGTTCGTCATTTCCTTCATTATTCTGGGTTCGATGAAAGCCATTATGGGTATTCGTGTTACAGAAGAGGAAGAAACGATGGGACTGGATATCAGCGAGCATGGTACGTACGGCTACCCTGAGCAAATGAAGTTGGTTGCCGAGGCTGAGAAGCGTTCTGGGACTGTAAGCTAATATGTAAAATATAAAAGCCAGTATGGATGAGCGGAGGAGATGGAAGTATGGAATTACAAAATACGGCACCTTGGGTGAGTTCAGCCGAAGCGATTGATCATGCAGATACGCCTGAATCGCTAAGGCTGGCCAGGGTCGATTCTCAGAAATGGCTGCTGGCTTCCCAAGCCTCCGCTCCGTTATCAGACTGGTTACAAACGGTGAATGATATGCATGACCGCATTGCGGCCAGTGCTGTGCAAATGTGCGAAAAAGGGATGGTTGAGGATGGCTTCGGCCCTCCTCCCGTCCCTTACGCATTTATTGCCTTCGGCAGCATGGCACGCTCGGAGTCGACGCTGTGGAGTGACCAGGATAACGGTATGATTATCAGTGATGCTGCATCTGCCGGGAAAGAAACATATTTTATGGAGTTCGGCCGGAGGGTGTCAGCAATGTTGGAATATTTGGGATATCCGAAATGTGAAGGGAAGGTGATGTGTTCAGAGCCGCTATGGCGACAAACATTATCTGAATGGCAGGAGCAGCTGGCAAAATGGTCGGATGATTTTGCCTGGGAGCCGATTCGGTATCTGATTATCTCGTCTGACATGAAGCATATCGCTGGAGATGAGCGATTGTCAGTACAATGGAAACGAAACTTTTATGCGTTGCTGCGCAAGCATCCCGATTTGCCGTCCGCGGTACTTAGGAACACCGTAAGGCATAAAGCGACACTTAATATTTTGGGTCAGATCGTTACCGAGCGCTTCGGGGAGCACGCGGGTGATTTTGATGTGAAATACGGTTTGTACATCCCGTTGGTAAATGCAGTACGGTTTTGGGCTTTGCAGCACGGGGTGGAGGAGACCTCTACGTTGAAAAGGCTCAGGCGGCTCGCGCTGCTGGAAGCAGCACCGTCTCCTTTGCTGGATGCTTGCGAGCGGGCCTTTCGGATCGCGCTTCAGCTTCGGATGGCTACTCCGGTTCAGGAGAAGAACGGACTCTTGGTTAGCAAGGGTTATCTTTCTGTCAAACCGTTGAAGCAAGGTAAGGGCTGGCATGAACTGCGCGAGGCGCTTTCAACGGTGCGACGGCTGCATCGTGCGCTGCAAAGACAGTTGCGGTTTACGGAAGGGAGAAGGTCATGAAGGAACCAGCGCAGGGAGGCGGCTTTTGGAACGCTCTTCGCAGAGGAGGGGTGCCGTCTGCCATCGCCTCTGTGATGGGAGCTCCTACGGCTCAGCAGATGGCCTTTATACGTTCCTTGACCCGGGAGCAACGGCGCTCTGAAGTATTACGGACCCCATTGGAGCGTTTGGAGACGGTTGTTTTTGATTTGGAAACCACGGGATTTTCAGCGCAGCACGGAGATGAGATTTTATCGTTCGGTGCGATTCGGGTTGTCGGGGATACGATTATGGAAAAAGAGCAATTTTACACGCTTGTCAATCCACGTACGGCAATTCCTGAACACATTACGGAGCTTACCGGAATTACCCGGGAAATGACAGATGAGGCTTTGCCGCTTATGGATGGGCTGCATGACTTTATGTCCTTTGTAGGAGGACGGGTGCTTGTAGCGCATGCCAGCGCTCATGACAAGGCTTTTTTGAATGCTGCGTTATGGAAAACATCTAAAGTGCAACTGACCCATCGTATTCTGGATACGATGATGCTCGCCAAATGGCTGGAGCCGCAGCAGCACCAAACGTATAGTTTGGATGAGTTGCTGACCTATCAGGGCATACAGATTCAGGGACGGCATCATGCGTTAGAGGACGCGAAAATGACGGCAAAGCTGTGGGTGGCGTACGTTCAGGAAATGCTGAAGCGTAATGTGACCAATTTGGCAGATGTGTATGCTCATTTAAGCCATGCCTGATTCAGTACAAGGCACAAGCTTCAATATAGAACAATATTACAGCAAGTCTGCGATCATTCGTGGGTTTGCTGTTTTTTGCCTCTGTATAGATTGGAAGGGTTAGAGGTGGGAGCAGAAGGGGCAACATATGGATAGGGTGAGAGTAATCCAGATGAAAGCCAGGGTGATTGGACTGTGAAAAAACTTGTTTTTATTAAATTCCTAATGGTTATGCTGGGTGTAGGAGTAGCTTCATGGGGAGTAGAAACAAACATGACTTATACTTATGCGACAAGCGTACCAGCTAAAAATGTGCAAACTCAGGAGGAAAATGAGGACGGAGAAAGACTTGAAGCTGGCAAAGGGGGAGATACAGAGTTAGATACTATAGAAGTGATGCAAAAGATACAGCCTGGTCAACCGCTTCCTTCCATGATTTTAAAAGGTTTGGACGGCAAATCCTACAATATGGGAGTCAAGCGCAACAAAGCGCTGATAATAAGCTTCTGGGCCTCATGGTGCGATCCGTGCCGTTTGGAGGCACCTGTACTGAATGAGCTATATAGCAAATACAAGCACGATGTGGACGTATATGGTATTAATGTAACACGCTATGATCGGTTGGAGGATGTGAAAAAGTTTTCCCGCTCGCTAAACCTTCAATTTCCGGTTTTGCTGGATGAGCAAGGGGCGCTGTTTGAACGGTTTGGGAGTGCTGCATTTCCGACGAATGTTATGGTTGACCGTGATGGTCAGGTGCGTGAAATCATAATCGGGATGATTAGCGAACGGGAACTGGAACGAAAAATCGAGTTACTGCAAAAAAAGACGGTGTCTTTAGGGGCCGAATAGACCGCAAAAGACACCGCTTATTAAATAAAAAGCATACATCAAAGAGCGACCATCCAATCAGTGATTTACCAGTCCTTGGGGCGATAGTTCGTTCTGCTGATTTTTCGGAGACGGAGCTTCCAGCAACGCATAGCGGAAGCTGTCCACCAGTGCTTCCCAACTGGCTTCAATTACATTTTCGGATACGCCCACGTTACTCCAGACGTCCTCGTAATTTTTGGATTCAATGAGCACGCGTACCTTGGCGGCGGTGGCATCCTTTTCGTCAAGTACACGTACTTTATAGTCGGCCAGATGCATGTCGCGCAGTGCCGGAAAATATTGAGAAAGAGCTTTACGCAGTGCGTTATCTAGCGCGTTGACCGGACCGTTGCCTTCAGCGGCAGTATAAACGCTTGTGCCTGCAACATTCAGCTTCAAGAACGCTTCGGATACAACCGGACGCCCCGCTGTTTTCTCCACCAGCACCTTGAAGGACTCAAATGTGAACATTTCCTTCACTTCGCCGCCTGCTTCACGAATGAGCAACTCCAGCGAAGCATCGGCCCCTTCAAACTGGTAGCCCTGATGCTCCAGCTCCTTGATGCGGCTAATGACCCCACGTGCCTCATTGCTGGACGGATCAAAGGTTATGCCCAGCTCCTGCGCCTTGGACACAACATTGCTTTGCCCGGCAAGTTCAGAGACAAGTACCCGTTGCTTGTTGCCTACCAGTTCGGGAGCGATGTGCTCATAGGTTCGCGAGTCGCGCAGAATAGCTGACACGTGGATACCACCTTTGTGGGCAAAGGCAGCATTGCCGACATAAGGCTGGTTCACTGGCAAATTCACGTTGGCAACTTCGCTGACAAAGCGGGCCGTGTTGTGAAGCTGCTTTAACTTGTCGGAGTCCAAACACCCGTAGCCGAGCTTGAGCTGCAAATTTGGAATGACGGAGCATAAATTAGCATTACCACAACGTTCGCCGTATCCGTTAATCGTACCTTGGATTTGTCTCGCGCCTGCTTGCACTGCACTCAGTGTATTGGCTACAGCCAATTCACAGTCATTGTGTGTGTGAATGCCCAGCTTTGACCTTGTGAGCTGGCTATGCAGTGTGGTGACAATTTCCTGTATCTCATGCGGCATGGTGCCGCCATTGGTATCGCACATGACAAGCCAGTCTGCGCCTGCTTCTTCCGCTTTTTTCATGACGGCGAGGGCATATTCGGGATTGTTTTTATATCCGTCAAAAAAATGCTCGGCATCAAAAATAACCTCCATACCCCCTTGCTTTAAAAAGGCGATAGAGTCGTAAATCATGGACAGATTTTCTTCGAGTGTCGTCTGTAAGGCTGTGTGTACATGAAAATCCCATGATTTGCCGACGAGAGTAGCCGCTTGGGCGCCGGATTCCAGAATCCGTTGTAGGTTGGCATCCTGTGCCGCTATGCTATCTTTACGGCGTGTGCTGCCAAAGGCAACAATCTTGGCCTTGAGTCCCAGTTCTTGCACCCGTTTAAAAAATTCGATATCCTTGCTGTTGCTCCCGGGAATCCCGCCTTCAATATAATGGACACCGAGATCATCGAGTTTTTTGGCGATTTTCAATTTGTCGTCAGCAGACAAGCTAATTCCTTCTCCTTGAGTTCCGTCGCGCAGTGTTGTATCGAAGATAGAGATAGCGGTGGACATGAGGACTCCTCCTTCGCGGATTGCATAGATTGGCAATGCTTTGCTTTTTTAAGCAGCTCATTTAATGATTTAACGCGTGAAAATAGAAAAGTGTCAACCTGCCTTGATTCGTATGATTTTTGATTATATCAACTTATGACTTCAAATGTAATATATAAATATCATTTTTGACCGCAAAACTTTTAATTTCATGTAAAATAGGGCATAGAATCATTTTATAATTTATAGTTAAAAGAAGGGTTGAGCGTGAGAGATGTCAGTGCTTATTATCCGGTTGGTGGGCGGGTTATTCTGCATGTCGATATGAACGCATTTTATTGTTCTGTTCATGCAGCAGAGGAACCGGAGAAATACAAGGGATTGCCTACTGCCGTCGCGGGCAGCAGTGAGCTGCGCAGAGGTGTAATCGTAACCTGCTCCTATGAAGCCCGGCGATTGGGCATCTCAACAGGGATGGTCGTCCAGCAAGCCCGGCGGATTTGTCCGCAGCTTATCGTGATTCAGCCTGATTTTCATCTGTATCGTAGCTATTCCAAAGCTTTTATGAGCATTGCTTATTCGTATACGCCTATGTTGGAGGCAACTTCAATTGATGAATGTTATCTGGACATTACAGGTTCCAAGCAGTTTGGAACACCCATGGAGATTGCGGAGGAAATTCAGCGCAGGGTAGCGGACGAATTGGGACTGCCCTGCTCTATCGGAGTGGCGCCCAACAAGCTGCTGGCCAAAATGGCCTCTGACCTGAAAAAGCCGAGCGGGATATCTGTTTTGCGCTTGCGTGATGTGCCAAAAATTTTGTGGAGTCTTCCCTGTGGTCAATTGTTTGGTGTGGGACGAAAAACGGCCGACAAGCTTCGGCAAATGAACATTCGCACCATTGGCCAATTGGCCAAGGCGGACGAGCATATGCTGATCGGCGTATTTGGCGTGACTGGCTCGTGGTTAAAGCTGGCTGCTAACGGGATTAATCATTCTCCAGTCAATACCGAGCGGGAGCCGAACAAGTCCATCGGACACACCACCACCTTGCCCTTGGATGTGGTGAAGCTGGAGGAAGTCCAACGGGTGCTTCTCAATATCAGTGATCAGGTAGCCCGCCGGCTTCGACGGCATGGCATGCTGGCAGGAGGTATCCAATTGACAATTCGGACGCCGGAGATGAAGACCTTTACGCGTTCTCAGGTAAGGAGTATTCCTACGGAAAGCGCAGAGGACATATATAAGGAAGCT
The DNA here is from genome assembly GCF_038592985.1 of Paenibacillus sp. FSL R10-2782. Classification (NCBI taxonomy): domain Bacteria; kingdom Bacillati; phylum Bacillota; class Bacilli; order Caryophanales; family Paenibacillaceae; genus Paenibacillus; species Paenibacillus sp. FSL R10-2782. The sequence goes on from NZ_CP151951.1 coordinate 1,979,645, forward strand.
TGTGCGCTGTATCGGCGGCATTGGGGAGAGGGCAAGCCTGTTCGCTTGCTGGGAATTACGCTTCAGCAGCTAATCCCGAAGGAAGAAGCTGCAGTTCAAATGGATCTATTTGAATACAAGGACCAGCCCAAAAAGGAAAGCTTGCTAAGAACGATGGATGCATTACGAGACAAGTTTGGCGAAAATGCAGTTCTGACCGCCGGGATGCTGGGAGATGACCCTTCGGTACTTCTTCGGAACTCCAAACTGCGCGGAACTTCGCTACAAAAAGACAATCTCCAGACGCCGGAATAAACTTTTTGGCGAGTTTATGTAAAGCAGCGGAGACGTACGCTATAAGTATTTTTTGCATAAAGGATCAATGAAAATAATTTGTAATAATTTTTTGTTTGTATTAATATGTGAATAGAATGCAAAAGCTGGTTTGTTTGATTGTATAGGAGGCAGAGAAAAGATATGGCTAAATACACTTGGGTAGAAAAAGATACATGCATCGCGTGCGGAGCTTGTGGTGCTACAGCACCGGACATTTATGATTATGACGATGAGGGCTTGGCTGAAGTGATCTTTGATGGAGATGGAAACCAAGGCATCAAAGCAATTTCAGACGACCTGTTTGATGATATGCAGGATGCTTGCGATGGTTGCCCTACAGACTCTATTAAAGTTGCAGACGAGCCTTTCAATAAAGAAGGTTAATTCTACTTGGATAGGTACAGCGCCGACAGCACTCTTTGCCGTACAACGGTAAGAAGGTGCTATCGGTGCTTTTTTTTTTCATGTGCTATCCATATGGCCTATTTTGGCCGATATACATAGTAAAGAATAGGGCAAGACTACACGATCAGGAGGATCCGATGAATCATTCGCCTCATCTTAAATCGTATGTAAAAATGCACCCTGATAATAAAATGGCTTGGTATTTGCTCGGCAAAGAGTATGAGAGCAGCGGTCAGGAGGGCAAAGCAAATTATTGCTTCAATCGTGCGGGGGAAGTGTTCGAGGCCTTCGAGCATAAACAGATTCCGGCAGACGTATGGATGGAGTATCAGGATAAACTGGTTCAGATGTCTAAGGAGAAGGCGCGGAGAACGGCCCGAACGCGTTATTTGCTAACTACGTTGATGGTACTTCTTCTGATATGGGTGCCTTCAGCCAATTCGCCGGGCCATTCGAGGGAAAGTACATCTTTTCCGTCAGGAACAGAGCGTGTGACAGCCGACAATGTCCAAGTGGCAGGAGTACAGATTTCTGACCCGAATGAAGTGGCTCAGATCGGTGGGCCTGGTGCTGGTGGTGTGTTTACGGCCCAAGCGCGCACAGGCAGTTCAGCAGGAACGGTACTTGCAGATATGTTGGCAAAGGCTAATCGTCTACCCGCCGAGACTACAGTGCTGGGCATGGAGCAAAGCGGTTCTTGGCTGCTCTGGAGAGATCGTATACAGCCGCTGCTTAGCTTGCAAAACAAAGGTAATGGTGGTTTGGCCGTCCAGTCTTACGACGCAGCAGCGTGTGCTTGTAAGCCGTCTGATCGTGAAACGCTTCGAAAAGCAGGTCTGCAATGGGCTACGGGACAGGAAGAACTGGCTGTGCTGAATAGCTCCATGCGTGCTTTTCGTACGCAGCATCAACGTCTCCCTCGAAGTCTCGATGAGCTGACCGGAAGCTTTCCAGATAATATGATGTACGGTACGACAGACGGAATGAAGAAGGCTTTTACACCTATGCGTAATTTACTCGTATCACAGGGGCAGAGGGCTAAAGGAGCAGCAAGTCAACAAGCTGGCTCGTCAGTTGAAAGCAGTCCTTTGCTGGCGTCGTCGCTGTATGGCCGGCCTTTTCTGGGGCAGCCGCTGCGGATTGTGGTAGACAAGTCAAAGCACCGGCTCGGGTTGGTGAGCGGCAATGTGCTGATCCGCAATTATCCTGTCGGATTGGGCGGAGAGCGAACCCCGGAAGGGAAGTTTGTGATTACGGATAAAGTCGTAAATCCGAACGGCAAGTCCAACGGTGAGTTTGGCAGCCGTGGTATGCAACTGTCTGCAACGAATTATGCCATCCACGGGACGAACGAGTCGGACAGCATTGGCAAAAATGAGTCACTTGGCTGCGTTCGCATGGGCAAAGAGGATGTGGAGGAGTTATTTGCTCTCGTACCTTCAGGTACGGAGGTGGTCATTGGTACCGGAGGACTGCCTGATCAAGTGCTTGTGCCTGGATCCCGATTTACGACTGAGCCGCAGCACGACCAGACCAATCCCCGCAAAACCTATCACTGGCTAAATTAGCTTTAGATGCCATTGCTACATGAAGCTTAACGATTTCCTGCTTGCGCCAAAACAACGACCAGAACAATTACAATGATGAGGAGAACAAAACTGATGGCGGTCCATACAATCGCCTTCTTGTTCACCTCGTCCTTTTTCTTTTGCAGACTTGGCGGCTTGCGCTTGGTCTTCATATCAGCACTCCCTCTTTTCTGACGGGCTATAACCCTGTCTTACTATGTCCATTGTAAATGGTTTGATTATACATTTTCAATGACATCTCCATGACAACCGAATTGTTCCTGATACTGCACCTCGCAAATTACTTTCTTTTTGGTATGGAAAAAGCTAAACTATTTTGTAGAGATGTTTTTTTAGGATTGCGCAAGGGCATAGAACGGAGTGGATGAATCGTGTTGTATCGAAGGATTGTGAAACCTGTTTTTTTCAAAATGAGTCCAGAGACGGCCCATCATGTCGTCATTGATGGCTTGAAGTATGCGGGCGCGCTTCCCGGTGGAGCAGCAACGCTGCGGGGAATGTACGGAGTCAAGGAAACGGAGGATCTTGCGGTTGATCTGTTCGGCCTTCATTTTCCCAACCCGATTGGACTTGCTGCGGGATTGGATAAAAATGCGGAAGCAGTTGCCGGCTTTTCCTCGATCGGGTTTGGGTTTATGGAAGTAGGCACGGTGACACCTGTGGGGCAGCCCGGCAATGACCGTCCTCGTTTGTTCCGGTTGCCTCCCGATGAGGCGTTAGTGAATCGGATGGGTTTTAACAATCTGGGGGCGGAAAGCATGGCTAAACGTCTGGCTGCGCTAAAACATCGACTTGTCCCGGTCGCTGTTAATATTGGTAAAAACAAAAACACGCCTAATGAGGATGCTCATAAGGATTATGAGAAGTGCATTTCTGCGCTGTACCCGTATGCGGACTTTTTTGTAGTGAATATTAGTTCACCGAATACGCCGGATTTACGAAAGCTCCAGCATGGCAGTGAGCTGAAATCGCTGCTGGAAGCTGTTCGAGCAGAGATGGGAGTGCAGGCGACGAAGTATGGCGGAGCCAAGTCTGTACTGGTCAAAATTGCGCCGGACGTATCAGATGAGGAACTGGAATATATGACAGATGCGATTGCGGCCAGTGGAGTAGACGGTATCATCGCGACGAATACGACAATTTCGAGGGCTGGCCTGACGCACCGAAATGCCAGTGAGACGGGCGGGCTGAGCGGTAAGCCGCTGCGTGACCGTTCTACAGAGGTCATCGGACGAGTGTATCGCCAAACAGATGGCAAGCTGCCGATTATCGGATCGGGTGGCATTTTCAGCAGTCGTGATGCTTACGACAAAATTAAAGCAGGTGCAAGCCTGATTGAAATTTATACATCATTGATCTATGAGGGACCGGAAGTGAACCGGACATTACATGCCGGTCTGCGTGAGCTGCTGCGAAAGGACGGCTTTAGACACATTACCGAGGCTGTTGGTGCAGATCACAGATAAAAAAGTGTTGTCGAAAGAGACAGGAGGTATGGGGATGGACGGAAGAGACTGGGGAACATTTTTGCTGCCATATGATCAGGCGGTGGAGGAGCTTAAGGTCAAGTTCAAAACAATGCGTGCGGAGCTGAAAAAGCGCGAGGAATACGCTCCTATCGAATTCGTAACCGGACGGGTGAAAAAAATATCAAGCATCCTCGATAAAGCGAAGAGATTACAGGTCCCTTCTGATCAACTGGAGACGGGAATCGAGGATATTGCAGGAATCCGCATCATGTGCCAATTTGTTGAGGATATCCGGCGGGTAGCAGAGTATATTCGAAGACGCAAGGATTTGACTGTACTGTATGAAAAGGACTATATCACCAATTATAAAGATAGCGGATATCGCAGCTTTCATATGATTGTGGAATATCCAGTGCAGACAGCGCTTGGATTAAAAATTGTGCTGGCAGAAATTCAGATTCGTACCTTGGCTATGAATTTTTGGGCAACCATCGAACATTCCCTCAGTTATAAGTATCGGGAAAGCTTGCCGGATAATATGCGGACACGGTTGAAAAAGGCAGCTGAGGCGGCCTTTGTACTGGATAATGAAATGTCTTCGATGCGTCTTGAAATATTGGAAGCGCAGAAGAAGTTCGAGGATGAAGCGAATATCGTATCCAAGGTGCTGACGGGTATGCACCGTCTGTATTTCTACCATAAGATCAGTGAAACGATTGATGCGCAGCGCAGGTTCAATGAGCTGTGGGAACGGCACGACATGGAAGGGATCAAGCTGCTCCATGATGAAGTCAGGGAATTGTTGGCAGCTTCTACCAAGGAAGACGACAGGGATGAGTATTAAATGGTGAACGTTTCCTATGAACCGTTATACGTGGCTTATTTGGTATATTTCAATCGGGATCGGGATTATTTTGAATGTCACGAGGTACTGGAAGAGCTGTGGATAAAGCTGGACCGTGACCCTGTATATAAAGGTTTGCTGCAAATTGCTGTAGGGCTGTATCATTTTCGCAACGGGAATTTCCGCGGCGGACATATGATGCTGGACAGCGCGGTACACAAGCTGGAGCATGCGTCTCCGCAGGCGCTGGGCATTAACATGGCGAAACTGGTGGACGAGGCGCGCGCTTGCGCCCGCCAGCTTGTCGAGGCCGTTGTAGCTGGCTCGGCAGATCTCCAGCGCCAGCCGCCGGGTTTTCGGGATTTGACGATTGAAATCGTCGATCCCGGGCTGCGCCAGGCTGTGGAGGACGCATCGCCGTCCATAGCAGCCAACATCCCGCAGCAGAGAGGCCCGCGGCGTGGGGAAAAGCATGAGCAGCGTCAGCAGGCGCTTGAGACTTCTGTGAGGCGCAGACAGGCGACTGACAGCTCCTGCTCTGCCTCGCCCGGTACGAAGGGCACGACGTAATCTGAGGCGTGTCCATGAAAGCAAGCAGCCCGATCCGTTTCAGGGGATCGGGCTGCTTTATCGTTCAGTAGCCTAAACCGTGTGAACGTCATTTAGGAGGTTGTTTAGGAAGTTACGTTCTTTTTATATTTTTCAAAAAAGGCTTTGAAATCGTCGAGTGTATAGCCGTTGTCGGAAGGGCTTTCCTTCAAACCACCCACCATACGCTCTTTTTCCACGCCTTTTTCGTAATAGATGAGCGTAGGGGTGTACTCAATTTTGTATTTGTCCCAGCCGTCCTCATACTCACGCAGGTTAAATTCGTGCATGGTGATGTTCTCCTGCTTGCTCAAAGGCATTAGCTTGGGGGTGGTGGCGCGGCAATGCACACAGTCGGATGCAAAATGATAGACGAAAAAGTTTTCCTTTTTGTCAATTTTGCTTTGCAGATCCTCCGGTTTAATAATCTGCTGATAGTTTGGATCATTCAGCAGCTCTTGGGTGGCAGGCTTTAACGAGGCTGTGGAAACGCCATACAGCTTGTTTTTAGTGCCTGAATTCAAAGCGAGCAGCACGCCAAGCAAAATGACGAGCACAACAAAAAAGCCAATGACAGGTATAAGCTTTTTTTTGTTGGATTTTTGGGTGTTCAATGCAATCTCTCCCATCAAAATACAAAATATGTAGCTACGAATCTCATTATTATACAACATTACAGCTTGTAGTGAAAGTTTGTAAATCACATGGATGTTGCAGCTTGACAGGTTGATTATGGTACAATGAATTTTATTTTAACAGGACAGGATGATTACATTTATGGGTGTACAGCTCCCTACTGCATTTGTGAAGCGCATGGAGCAACTGCTCGGTGACGAGTTTGAGGCTTTTATGGCTGCTTATGATCATACGCCTCATACCGGAATACGCGTCAATACGTTAAAAATTTCGGTGGAGGCGTTTAAGGCGATTTCGCCGTTTGAACTGCGGCCGATTCCTTGGTGTGATACAGGTTTTTATGTTCCGTACGGCACCAAGCCGGGGTTGCATCCTTATTATCACGCAGGACTGTACTATGTGCAGGAACCAAGTGCAATGTCTCCGGTAGAATTGCTGAATGTTGCTCAGGGTGAGGCTGTATTGGACTTGTGTGCTGCACCGGGCGGGAAATCGACCCAAATCGCGGCCAAGCTGCAAGGAAGCGGTCTGCTTGTGACGAATGATATTAGCGCAGATCGAACCAAGGCGTTGGCTAAAAATGTGGAATTATACGGTGTGCGAAATGCTGTGGTGCTGAATGAGAGCCCGGATCGGATCGCAGATGCCTTCCCTCATTTTTTTGACAAAATATTAATTGACGCACCTTGCTCGGGGGAAGGGATGTTTCGCAAGGATGAGGATATGGCGAAGCAATGGGAAAACCATTCGGTGGACAAATGTGTAGTTATGCAGCGGGATATTTTGCGAGTGGCAGCATCTATGTTAAGTGACGGAGGAAGAATTGTTTATTCGACCTGTACCTTTGCACCGGAAGAAAATGAAGGGATGATCGCGGAGTTCCTGGAGGCACATCCTGATTTTGACGTTGTTCCTGTTCCTTCAGGAACGGGCTTTGCTTCAGGTCACCCGGAATGGGTGAGTGAAGCGGTCGCGGAAGCCCATCCAGAGCTGCGTGGAACGGCACGCCTTTGGCCCCATCTTATAGAGGGTGAGGGTCATTTTATCGCTGTGTTGCAGCATCAAGGCAGTCGCACAGCTACAGCGGATAATCAGCAGGGAACAGTCGGTTCCTTTGAAATGGATGGGTCTGCCGACAGGGACGAAAGGGCTTTAAACATAGGTTCGGATCGTGCCCGTAAGAAGCAGCGGTTGTCCATCCAGGAAGCGCCAATGGCAAACGGACAGGGCAGGTCTGCAACTGGGGATCACAAACGGAATGGAAAAGGGATGCACGGGAAATCGAGTAAAGGAATGAATGCACGCGGTTTCGAGAACAACAAGTCTCGTTCTGGTAAAGATGCGGCAAAAAGAGATGGATGCGAACAACTTGATGTACTGGAGTCCTATCGCTCTTTTGTACAGGAGCAGCTTGAGGATGCATTTGCAGGCCATACAGTAGTCTACGGAGATCGGATTTATCAGTCGCCGCTGGAATCCTATCGTCTGGACGGGCTTAAGGTGGTCCGTCCGGGCTGGTTTATGGGAACTGACAAGAATGGTCGGTTTGTACCTTCGCATCCGCTGGCGGTGGCTTTGCGCCCTTCTGAGGCGGTCAGGAGCATAAACCTCTCCAGTTCAGACATAGAGGCCATTCGTTATTTGAAAGGTGAAACGTTATCCATCCCGGGCCAGCGAATAGCGCTGAGGAACGAAGCACAGCCCAAAGGCTACGCTCTCGTATGCATTGACGGATATTCTGCCGGATGGGGCAAATGGCAGGATGGTATGCTCAAAAATGAATACCCTGCAGGCTGGAGGTGGACATCGGTATGAGTGGAAAGGGAAGACAGACACAGCGTTTGGACAAGGTTCTGACCCATATGGGTTATGGTTCACGCAGTGATATCAAGAGACAGGTAAAGCAAGGGATAATTACCGTGAACGGTCGAACCACCAAGGATAGCGGCCTGCAGGTTCATCCGTACCACGATCAGATAGAAGTGAACGGGGAACGGGTTGTTTTTCGAGAATACATTTATATCATGTTGCATAAGCCGCCGGGCGTTATATCCGCAACCGAGGATACAAGGGAACGAACGGTGCTGGATTTGCTGAGTGCGGAGGAACGGCATTTTGAGCCTTTCCCGGTCGGACGACTGGATAAGGATACGGAAGGACTGCTATTGTTAACGAACGATGGCAAGCTGGCGCATGAACTTTTGTCTCCACGGCGACATGTTCCCAAAACGTATGAGGCTACGGTGTCGGGACATGTCACGGAGGAGGATATACGTCAATTTGCAGCAGGGGTGGAGTTGGATGACGGCTATGTTACCCTTTCGGCCCAATTGACCATTCTTCATCATGAAAAAGCGCAAGGGGCAGATGAAGAAGTCATTTCATACATTTCACTTGTGATCCATGAAGGAAAGTTTCATCAGGTGAAGCGTATGTTTGAGGCGGTTGGCAAAAAGGTTACGTATTTGAAAAGAACGGCGATGGGTCCGTTAACGCTGGATAATCAGCTACCCTTGGGCAGCTATCGTGAGCTGACAAACGAGGAACTGGCATGGATCGGCCGGGATTTGGCATCTGCAACGTCAGAGGCTTGATGGATAAGTAAATCACAGCAAGCATGCTAAAAATGTTAAGTATTTTCCGATAAAAATATCAATGACGCACAGGCTCATATGGGAGTTCCCTGTGCGTCATTTTTACTTTACAGACTATGATTTACAGCTAACATATGGCAGACTGCATGTTTATTGTGCGCGTGCTGCACGGCTTTTTTTCACTTCTGCTGCCATATAAGCTGTGACCTTGTTTTTGCCCGTTGTTTTGGATAGGTACATAGCCTGATCGGCCTGTTTAACCAATTCATCCGGGTTCATTTCCTTCTTTAACGTGCTGTGCCCGACGCTGATGGTTACGATGCTTTCATCGGCGACCCGTTCACGGATTCGTTCCGCGACCTGTCCGACCTTGGCCCGGCGATCAACGACCATCGCGACCAGCTCCTCGCCGCCGTATCTTCCGGTCAGCCCGATTTCATCCAGTTCTTCTTCCATAATCTGTGCAACTTGTTTAAGCACATCATCCGCGCGGGCATGGCCCTGTGTATCATTCAGCTTTTTGAAATTATCAATATCGCAAAAAATGACCGACACGCGGATTCCCTGCTCCATATATCGCCGCAATCGCCCCGAAAAGTATTTACGGTTATACAGGCCAGTCAAACCATCAGTAATGGAGGAACGGTAAATCCGTTGAAGCAGCTCCACAATCCGTTCGAACAGGATTAGAAACAACGTAGTGTAATACAGCAATGGCAAAAATGACATCCATAGGACTGTGCTTGTTGCACCTTTTTCTGCCGGAATGTCGCTTTGCAGCCACAGACATCCAAGCCAAAGTAAATAGAACAGTAAGCCCAGTGCAAACTTTTTGGGCTGACCGATTCGTGGGATGATGAACACAAGGCTTACAGTAAGCACAATGAGTCGATAAAGCAGGGTGAACCCGACGAGATTTGCTGCGTTGATCCAACTGGGGAGTATTCCGGCAGCCCATGCCCCAACCGGCAATATCAGTAGCGCTCCCAGCAACAGCAAAGACCATGCTCCTGAACGTTTTAGCTTCCGGTAGAGCTGAAATACGGCGGCATTGGTAAGCACAAAGGCAGCAGCCTCCAGCGTATTTTGCCACACGGTGCCTTGTAGCGGCATTCTGCCGCCACCTGCCGAATAGAGATTCATGGCTTCATATGTCATAATAAAAATAGCGGCAACCGAAAAAAGGATATAGGCTTTTTTTCGTTGTCTGCTATATATGATCACGCACATCAGCGCCATCATGAGTATAATATACAAACCGCAGGCGGCACTTACAGCCCCGGCCAGAGATGGGAAACCAAAAGTTCCCGATAAGGACAACACCGTCACCGTCACCGACTCCATCTGCATAGATAGTCAGTCTATTGAACGGGAATTATGCTTCCCATACAACAGACAGGATTTTTTCCTTTTAAGATGTTATAATTTTCTTTTGAACTTAACAATTATTCTCAATATATCATTTTTCAGAAAATCCGGAAACCTATACATACAACCTGTGTTCCGGGCAGTACAACGCTTGAAAGGGGAAGCACGTCATGAAATTGCTACAGGCTCTCTTTTTCCCACCCGAGCAACCGGGCGGCGTTTCATCTATGATTCCATATCTGCAAGAGCGATTTATGTCCCCTCGTTGGGAAATGGAGCTATTTTCAATCCCTAAACGGATTCGCAACAAGGGCAGGGAAGAAGTCATATTTGATACCTTTGACTGGACGCAATATGAACAATATCCGATTGTCCAAAAATATATACAGACGTACCGCGACTATTTGTGGTGGACCCGGCTGCGTATTCAGAAGCCCTTTGATCTCATTCATGCTCATCACCCGATTGCCGGGATTGCTATGAAAACTGTTTTTCCCGACATCCCGCTCGTTCAGACGATTCACTCTTCTTATGAGAGAGAGCTAATTCTAAACGATAAAATCGAGGAGAACGGGCCTGAGCATCAATTTCTGGTGTCCTTGTATCGGGAGTTGGAGCATAAGGCGGATCGCCTGATTGCAGTATCTCATTCTTTCCAGCATTACTTGACGCCTTATGTACAAAATCCGCAAGATATTGTGGTCATTCCGAATGGATATGATGAGAAGCGTTTTAAGCCCATACCACATGAAAATGAAGTGACGCAGCTTATAACTGTCTGTCGCCTTGTCCCTGCCAAAGGGCTGGATACTTTGTTACAGGCCTGTGCCGAGCTGAAAAAGAGAAATCAGAATTATGTGCTGCACATTATCGGAGATGGCCCCATTCGACCCGAGCTTGAAGAGATGGCAAGACAGTTGGATATTTACCATGAAACGATCTTTTATGGATACACCCTTCATCCGGAAGAATTTATGCCTTTCTTTGATGTGTTTGTTTTGCCTTCACGAGCGGAAGCCTTTGGTTCCGTATTTGCGGAGGCGGCTTTGAGTTGTTTAGCTTTGGTGGGTACAGAGGTCGGAGGAATACCGGAGCAAATTGAGGATGGGGTAAATGGTCTGCTTGTGCCACCCGACAGTCCGAGGGCACTGGCAGACGCATTGGAAAAGGTCATCGCAGACCCTGCCTATCGTTATGAGTTGGCGCGATCTGCCTGCGACAAGGCTAAATCGAGCTATTCCCTGAGCAGGGCTGTTAATGAGCTAAAGAAAATGTATTTGAAATTCCAGCACTAACCATGGCGTGTATCACCTGATTTCGAATCAGAATGTCGGAAGCTGGAGCGAGGACGCGAGGAACGAAAGGGTCCGCCACGTCCTGCCATGATCAGCTTGCCCACCCACACCAGACTAAGCATCCCGAAGATGGGATATAGAACAGACAGCAGTGAGCTGAAACCAAACTGACTGATTAAAAAACATGTGAGCATAATGAATAGTGTGATGAGTCTGGGCGAAATTTGGATATGCTGGCGGATTTGCAGACTGACACCGTAAATGTCGGCCACGAAGGTACTGAAAATTTCCATGAAAATGAGAAAAATATAAATGATTTCGACCAAGGCCCCCAGACGGTAAGCAATGCTTCCCATCGGGATCTCAAATTGCCGAATTCCCGGCATATGTGCCGACATGGCAAAGTGAGCAGACATCAGCATAAACCCGACGCCGATCCCGCCCAAAATCCCGCCCCAGCGGATCGTTTTGCGGGAGAAGGTTTGGCTGCCGAGTGGTACAAGCACAGCTTGGGCCATTGCCAGATTGAAGGAAGTATACAGCAGCGGAGAAATCCATGCTCGCAGCATGTTATGATCGGACGTATTTGTAATAAAGCTCTGCGGGTTTGGCATGGAGAGTGTACTGTGAATGAGCAGGATAGACATAATCATCATCATAGGGACAACAATGGTGTTCATATGCAGGATAGCCTTGATGCCTTTACTTAGGAGCAGATACGTTCCAATGAGTGTAATGAGCAGTCCAGTCTGGTAATGCAGGTGAAGGCGTTCCACGAAAACGGAGCCGGCGCCTGCCAGCATGACGCTGTTGACGCAGATTAATACAATGAGCGTGAACCAACTGATCCATTTTCCAACTTTGGTTCCAAAAAGGTGTCTGTTCAGATCCTCATAGGACCGGGCCGAAATATCATGAGCGATCAGCATCATTTTCGTACCCAACCATACAAATATGAGTGTGGACAGCATGATGGTGAGTGTAGCCCAACGTCCATACTGTGTAAAGAACTGTAATATTTCTTGTCCGGTAGCAAATCCGGCACCGACGACTGTTCCGATGTATGTAAAAGCAATCTGCAAAACATGAATATTACGTTTCATCCCCAGTCCCTCCTTGCCTGCTTGAATAACGCTGTAGCGAGCATATAATACAAACTATGTTTAACTGAAATGGGACATGACTCGATGAGACTGAAAATAATTATAGTGAGTTTAACGAATAGCTTGACGGGAGCGTAATTTATGGGTCAAATCCTTGCATGGATACTGGAATACGGATATTTGGCAATGTTCGGCTTGCTTGCCCTTGGAGTAGCTGGTATGCCGATCCCCGACGAAGTGCTGATGATCGCCTTCGGTGGGCTCGTGTCACAAGGACACTACAACTTTATTGCTGCGCTGGCGGTTACATTTTCCGGAAGTATGACGGGCATGATGGTCAGCTACACGCTAGGTCGTCTGCTGGGTAAGCCGCTGTTGTACCGATACGGTAAATGGGTGAGGCTTACACCCTCAAGAATCGCCTCTTCTGAAAATTGGTTCGGGCGCTATGGCACCTGGGGGATACTGTTCGGTTATTTTGTTCCCGGCTTGAGACATGTGTCCTCATATCTGGCAGGTACAACCCGTCTAGGTGTTTTTCGCTATATCATTTATGCATCAGCAGGAGCACTGCTGTGGTGCAGTACGTTTCTGGGGATTGGACATGCGGTGGGTATGCGCTGGGAACAGGTCGCAAGGCTGATGGAAAAGGTGACGCATCGGGTAGGGCTGGCGGTTATTCTTCTGATTATTTTGGGAGGAATCGTCGCGTGGTTTTGGAATAAGCGCAAAAAAAATGTCACATGACCGTATCGGAAAGCAAGCTATGGCTTGAAAGCGTCAGGTGATGTATGGTACTTTTACCGCATAGGATTGCCGTGGGAGGTCATGGAATGGAAGTATTAAAGGAACGAATTTTAAAAGAAGGCGTCGTTGCGTCGGATCAGGTGTTGAAGCTGGATGGTTTACTTAATCACCAGGTGGATCCGGAGTTGACGATGGAAATGGGACGAGAGTTCGCAGTCCGTTTCCGGGAAGAGAATATTACGAGAGTGGTAACCGTGGAATCCTCAGGTATTGCCATAGGATTCGCAACCGCATTGGAGCTGGGTGTACCGCTGGTGTTTGCCCGCCGCAAAAAGACTTTATTGGCCGACCCGGACGCATTATGCGAACGTGTACCTTCCTTTACGAAAGGCATTGTCACGGACATTATGCTGTCCCGTCAATTTATTCATGAGCATGACCGTGTTCTGTTCATTGATGATATTATCGCCAATGGTGATGCTGCAAGAGGTATGGTCAAAATCATTCAACGCTCCGGTGCGGAGTTGGTCGGATTCGGGGTGGCCGTGGAAAAATGTTTCCAAGCCGGGGCGAGAACGATCCGTGAGCAGGGGATACGGGTAGAGTCGCTTGTCAGAATTTCATCGTTAACTGACGGCAAGATCGAGTTTGCCGAATAGTAACAATTCAGAAAACGCTGCTCCTTATTTCTAATAATAACCTTTGCATGAGCTTCGATTTCGCTTATAATATAGATAAGGTTTTGGGAGAGGAGGCAGCAACATGGGGAAAGAGCAATTGACCGAACAGTTTTTTCTGGAAAAACTGGCAGCGGCTAAAGTACATTTTGAACGTGCCTTGGATTGTAAGCATACGGAATTTGACGATTTGTATCCCTATATGATTGAACATCCTCAGTTTTTTTGGTACAAACGCTATGTGGCCTGGTCTGAGTTGTTGACGTTGGTTAACTTATGCGAAGAATTGTCCTTCTCTTGGCAAGAAGAATTTACAGCCCACCAAGTGGAATACGTAGATCAGCGAGTGTTGTCTGCACAAGTGCTGGACTTTTGGTATGAGAAGAACGATACAAAAGAACATGATCACAGTGTAAATCAGTCGGGATAATTTGTCGCTCTGTTGGCAATCCATATAAGTAGTAAGCGGGAAGAGACCTAAATGATTTCGTTTAGGTCTCTTTTTAAACTTTTTAATGTGCATAAATGATAGCCACCGTGTTAGAAAAGATTGTATAAGGGGGGACAGGGATGATTAATGATGAAGAATTAGACGCCTATCGGCTCTCCGGTGAGAAGGTGCGTGTTGTGCGGGATGGGCTGGAGTCTAACGATGTGGTTGGCATTGTACTGGCGTGGGACGAGGAACAGGTGCTTATCCGCCGCCAGAATCGGCGTGTGGTCAAGCTGGATCGCAGCTATACATATCAGCCTTTCAGCGAGCCGCGTTACAATCCGGTAGAACTGGATTAGAGGCATGGGCTTCGGGTGAGCTCAGATAAAATATTTTGGTGCTCCATCAGGCATACAGAAACTCCAAACCGGACACAGTAATGAAGTAGAACTCAACTTGAGAGGACGTGCGTGTCAATGACGGTTATGGATGAAAAAATACATGCCTACAAGGATCAAATCAGCCATTTGGAAGATAAGTTGCCGGAGGTAGTTCATGCCTATCATCGTTTCACCGGAGAGTGCTTTCAAGCCGGGAGCTTAGACGAGAAAACCAAGCAACTGATTGCACTTGGCATTGGCTTATTTGCCAATAATGAGGTATGTACGTTTTATCATGTGGACGAGGCCCGATCCAAAGGAGCCAGTGATCAAGAGATTATGGAGACCATTGCTGTAGCTGCAGCGGTAGGCGGAGGACACGCTCTTAGCCAAGGGGTTACACGTGTACAGAAGGCACTGCGATAAAGCGAATTATTAATGAATATGCTTCATACTCCTTTCATAGCGGGTATTGATGGATATGTTAAAGAAGCTTCCGAGCACGGTTGGTGTCTGCGGAAGCTTCTTTAGTTTGCGGACTGTGCGGGGATTACGCACTTCCGCTTGCGGCAGAAGCAGCAGGGCGAAGCGATTTACGCTTATAGGCCGAGGAGGATGTAACCAGGCTTCGTTCAACAAACCGTAGGGGCTTGGAAGCTGAGCGGATGTTTGGTAACTCGGAACGTAAATTTTCGGGTAAAGGGAAGGAAGCTGTATGAGGCATAGAAGTAGAAAGCCCCAAATAGGCGCGCATACGTTCATACATTTCTTTGCGGAATGCAGGCATAGCCATACTGAACTGCTCTTTATTTCCTTTACTTATATAGGTGGCGTGAACGCTTGAGTGGTTTTGTTGTATGTCCAAAACACGAATATGACACTTATTGAATTCATGTTTTATTTCAGATAGTAAGATTCCGGTACGATCTACTCCTGCGTTAACCATTTCGACATAAAGCTCAGGCGTTTTCAGCATACCGCTTTCTTCAAAAATAAGACTGTCTCGCTCAAATACCTTTTGAATAAAGATAAGGAGCAGATAACTTTTCACAAGAGACAATTCATTCTGAGTAGTAACTGAAGAGATCATAACCATTCACCGCCTTAGGAAAATGTGATGATAATCCATATCTGATTGAACGAAGAGAATAAGCGTTCTCAAGAACCTATGTTCTTATTTTAGTGTGTTATTCCTAATTTATCAAGAGAGAATAAAAATATAAAAGGTTTGACTTCTTCTTATAAGCATGGTATGATCTATCTTGTCGCCAAGAGAGATTGATCTTTCGAGGACAAACGACAACATATATGCGGTCGTGGCGGAATTGGCAGACGCGCACGGTTCAGGTCCGTGTGGGCTAACCCCCGTGGAGGTTCGAGTCCTCTCGACCGCATCATCTTAAACAATGAACGCTCTTGAATTTCCTCCTGTGGAGATTCAGGAGCTTTTTGTATATTCGGGATATGCAAAATTTCCTGCTAAGATTTTTGGTGTTTAATGTTAACTGTCAGACGGACAGCAAGCGGCACATCATTTCCTTATATCGTCGTTCATATAATCTCTATCATGACGTGATATGGAGGTACAGGAAATGGGCGATGTACAGAGCGTGATCGATGAGGGGATCAGGAAGCTGAGAGACTTTTTTATACGACAGCAGCATCAAGACGGATCATGGCATTTTTGCTTTGAGAACGGGGTGACGATAGATGCTTATGTCATGATCCTCTTTCGGATATTGGATATACAGAATGAAGAGCTGATCCGGCGTCTGCATGATCGTATCCTTGCGGAGCAGCAGCCGGAAGGCTGTTGGCGTTGGTACCGGGACGAGCAAGAAGGTAATCTATCCGTTTCCATTGATGCCTATTATGCCCTGCTTTATTCCGGGTACAGTGAACCGACGGACGCGTCGATGGAGCGGGCCAGACGTTACATCCAGTCGCAAGGCGGACCGGGGAAATCGACCAGCATTCTGACAAAGGTGATTCTCGCTGCAACGGGGCAGCGCAAATGGCCAGCATCGATCTCGTTCATACCGCTGGAGATCATCCTTTTTCCTGCCTATATGCCTATCAATCTGTATGAATTCTCAGGTTATTCCCGTATCCATCTAATCCCTATGCTGATCATGGCGGACCGGAATTTCTCTATATCAACGGATAAGGCTCCCATTATGTCAGATTTGTTCGATTCACGCTATGATGACGATGAGCCGCAACCCCAGGAGCACCGGGAGATCGCGGAAAGCATACGTATCGGTCTCAGCAGACTTCTCGGAACTCCCAGATATATCCATGAAGCAGCTCTAAACAAGGCGGAGCAGTTTATGCTGGATCGAATCGAATCGGATGGCACCCTATACAGTTATGCGAGCAGCACCATTCTCATGGTTTTTGCCCTGCTTGCACTGGGCTATGATAAACGGCATCCGCTTATTTTAAAGGCCGTTCAAGGGTTGACAGAGATGCAGTACCGCTTTGACGGTAAAGCTACCATTCAGAATTCGCCCTCAACGATCTGGGATACGGCCTTGATCTCCTATGCGCTACAGGAGTCCGGCGTCCCCGGGGACCATGAGGCCATGCAGCGGTCGGCAGCCTATCTCTTATCCAGACAACAGGACAAAGCGGCAGATTGGAGTGTTCATAATCCGGATACGGTTCCTGGCGGCTGGGGATTCTCCGAGACCAATACCTTAAATCCCGATGTAGACGACACAACAGCCGCTTTAAGAGCGATTCATAGCCTGTCCCTTACGGATCCTAAATATCGTGACTCATCCACTCGGGGACTAAACTGGGTTATGTCCATGCAAAATAAGGACGGCGGTTGGCCTGCATTCGAAAAAAACACCAATAAGAAAATGCTCACATGGCTAGCCATAGACGGTGCCAAGTCCGCCGCCATCGACCCTTCGGGGGCCGACCTTACTGGACGCACATTGGATTACCTAGGAAATTGTTGCGGACTAGACACGAGGCACGATTTCATCAAACGGGGGGTCAACTGGTTGATCTCCCATCAGGAGAAAGATGGATCATGGTACGGAAGATGGGGGATTTGTTACATTTATGGCACTTGGGCGGCACTGACTGGTTTAGAGGCTTCCGGGCTCCCGGCAGACCATACTTCGATTCAAAAAGGAGCGGAATGGCTCTTGCAGATTCAGAATTCGGATGGGGGCTGGGGTGAATCCTGCACCAGCGACCGGGCGATGCAATACATGCCCTTAGGAGAAAGCACGCCATCCCAAACTGCGTGGGCACTCGATGCACTCATCGCGGTTCAGCCGCAGCCGTCTGCTGCCGTCAATAGAGGAATATACAAGTTGATGGAATTGCTGCAAAATGCCGATTGGCCGACCGCATATTCCACGGGCGCCGGGCTCCCGGGTAACTTCTATTCTCATTATCATAGCTATCGTTACATCTGGCCGCTTCTGACCCTAAGCCATTATAAGAAGAAATACGGGGGATAAGGAGCTACGATGCATCATGTGGCAAAGATGGTTATGGTGTGAGGGCTTAGCTCGTAAAGGATGATTTTGATCTTAAAGCGACTTCGGATGGCTAGATATGCTAAAATTAGCACACTTATAATGATGCTATTGAAAGGTTGGATGAAATGGAGAAGGCTACTTTTGCAGGTGGATGCTTCTGGTGTATGGTGACTCCGTTTGAGGAGCAGCCAGGCATTCATGGCATTGTCTCAGGATATATCGGAGGGACGGTTCCCAACCCGACCTACGAACAAGTCAAAACGGGGACTACAGGCCATTATGAGGTGGTGCAGATTACGTTTGGGCCTAAGTTGTTTCCTTACGAAAAGCTGCTGGAGTTGTATTGGCCCCAAACGGACCCCACAGACGGGGAAGGCCAATTTCAGGATCGGGGCACACAGTACAAACCCGCTATTTTTTACCACACGGAGCAGCAACGGGAACTCGCACTGCAATCCAAGGAACAATTGGCACAAAGCGGACGCTTTGATAAGCCCATCATGACAGAAATTCTTCCGGCCACCATATTTTATCCGGCAGAGGATTACCATCAGGATTACCACAAAAAGAACGTGAAGCATTATAAGGAAGACCGCGCCCAATCGGGTCGTGATGAGTTTATAAATCAGAACTGGTAAGCAAGTTCAGCATACGTTTTGCGTACGTAAGGCAGATCAGGGATGACCTCTTGGGTCTGCCCATACATATTTAGGCGACGTTACTCACACAATGAAGGGACAGAGAAGGAGGCTGACCTGTAATGAGTAAACGAATGAAACTGCATCTGAGAAACGTCATAAAGAAGGCTATACAGGCTACTCGCAGCCGTAAAGAGCCAAGCTGTGCACAGGTGGTTTGCCAAAATCCGAGAATGAAAAAAAACTTAGCTGCGTGTATTGTGGTGGGTCTTGTGTTTACGGTATGCGGTAATGTCTGGAGCATGGATGTAGCGAGCGCTACGGGTAAGCAGGATCAGCACCAAAAGATGGTGGCCGTCATTATTGACGACTTGGGCAACAACATGAAAGGGACAGAGCAAATTTTAAATTTACCTGTTAAAATTACGGTTGCCGTGATGCCGTTTTTGCCTTCCACCAAGCAGGATGCACTTGAAGCCCATAAGCGGGGTCATGATGTTATTGTGCATCTTCCAATGGAGCCAAAGCAGGGAAAACCCGAATGGCTTGGACCTGGAGCGATTAAGGCCAACATGTCGGATGAAGAAGTACGCGCCAAGGTGACAGCAGCCATTAAGGAAGTCCCTTTTGCGATAGGTATGAATAATCACATGGGCTCCAAGGTCACCTCAGACAAACGCATTATGTCCATTGTACTTGATGTTTGCAAGGAGCACGGACTATTTTTTGTCGACAGCCGTACGAACTATTGGTCTGTAGTGCCTGAGCTTGCTGTTGAAAAGGGAATGCCACCGGTGCGCAATGACATTTTTTTGGATGATACCCATACTCTCGCCCATGTGAATCGGCAACTGGCCAAGGTTGGAGAATGGCTGGATGAGCACGATACCTGTGTAACCATTGGCCATGTTGGTGTGGCTGGCATGCACACGTCCTCGGCACTTCATTCATCTGTTCCCGCGCTAAAAGATCGCGCCAAGTTTGTGGGCATTAGTGATTTGGTGCGTTCCGTATGGGGATGGAAGGGGGCTCCTACCACCCACACTACCATACCGTCAAATGAGCAATAATGCCTTCGGCTATTGCTTCTGCGACGTTTTTTTGACCGCGATCCCCGGAAAGAATGGCCCTGTCCTGTTCATTGCTGATGAATCCGGTTTCCACGATTACAGCGGGATGCTGGATTTTGTTCAGAAGATAGAAGGGCTTTCCGTAAACCGTTTCTCTATTCATGCAGAACAAGCGGTTCAATGAATGTTGAATCCGCTCTGCCAACAGATAGCTGCTGCCTTCATCCTGGTACAAAACAATTGGCCCCCGTTTTTCGGCACGTTTGGTCCAATTTACATGTAGACTGACGACCAAAGCGGTGGGCAGTTGTTCTGTCAGGCTCTTACGCTGGGCCAGGTCTTTCAGATGTCGGGATTTGGATTGCAGCCAACGGTTATCGTCGCTTAGAGCATAATCCTTGTCTCTGTTTAAGACCGCAGGATAGCCCTGTGAGCGTAAAATCAGGTATAGCTTTTGTCCAATTGCGAGATTGATATCTTTTTCCAAAAGTCCTTTGTGACTTGTTCCGCCATCCACACCTCCATGACCGACGTCTATGAGCACAACCGGTTTGGCAAAAGCGTGATAGGACGAATGTACGTTGGGTTGGCTTTTTGTGTCCTTGTTCGGGTTAGTGCTTGTTTCGCCAGGCTGGGCGTTTGCAAAGGCAAAGGAGGCAAATACAGCACTGCAAAGGATACTTAAACTCAATCCCATTCCTGTTAGCCATATAATGTTTAACTTTTCTTTTCGCACATCCCATTCCTCCAGTAGACGGATTGATTATTTGGTTACTCAGGTACTGCAAGACATAAATAACTATAACCAAAGCGGCATAGCTGCCTTAAAACTAAACAAGCAGCATAGCTGCCTTAAACAAAATTATTAGCCTTCAGGTAACGATTTTGTTTAAGATAGTATGTACCATTTAAGGGGAACCATGCATAGTTATTCCGCAGGGTTAGACTTCTTGGAAAATGAGCAAGCTAAGCTTATCTGCATCCAACGCGTGAATTTAATGTTTTCCTGCAATGCGAACAAAATATCAGGGATGCAGATTAAAGGAGGTCGCGGAGGATGGCCAAGGGTGACGAACTGGTGACCTACATTACGGAACAAATTGTTCGGTATATGGAAACGCCGCGCGATGTACGCCGTAGCCGCAAACAATCCAGAGAGCCATGGGTATACAAATGGTTCGGTATGCTGCCGCTCGCTTTGAATATGTGGATTAAATCTGCACGCAAAAGGCCAAAGGAACGTTAAACTCGCCAAAGAGACCACAAGAGGCATACGGAATGCCGTTTGAGGTCTCTTTTTGTGCTATACAGATCATTTAAAATGATTTCAAGAGTGGATACGATAAAATTCACCGCCAGATAACAGCCGGTCCAGTGGCACAAAGCGGAAAAGCCCGGTGCGGCAGGTTAACGCATACATAATAGGATGAGAGAGATCATGAGAAGGATTCCAGGATTGATATCCGTTAATAGCCAATGGGCCGCCAAAAGCGAAATTTATATCTGTAGCAGAAAATACGATACGTGATGATTCACTCAGTGTGTTGGTAAACTGCTGTACGTTATGGATGGAAAGCTTTTGGTTGGGTAGAAGCCAACTAAGATCGTCATAGGGGTCAAAAGGCTCAACCGAAAGGGTAATCGCCTGTGGCTCTGCTTTCAGAGAGAGAGCAGGTGAAGGGATTGTGCTGCTTTGGAGCTTGTTTTTCCAACTCCCATCAGCTACCTCCGCAGGCAATGGATCGCCCGTAAAAGCGTCGATGCACACTTCGCTGCCAGTGGAGGAACGCACCAGCCAGTAGGCTAATAGCGGTTCCTCATACATGGGGATAATTTGCAGCTTGTCGATGGATGAAAGTTTGGTTTCTGGGAGGGATTTAAGGGATTGATGGAGTAAATTCATACTGTACGGCCCGCCCGGTCCGTTACCGTATTCATTTAGCTGATAAGCGCCATTATGATCTGCCCCGATAATCAGGTAGCCAATATATTCACCTGCACGATTTACCTGCACGAGCCAGCTATGTGTTCCGGGACCGAGCGGGTGGTAGCTAAGCTCGGCATCTTTCCACTGGGCAAAAGGCGGCTGTGTGGATAGCGACTGCACCGTATCGGCGGAAACCCGCTTTACGTCCGTTGGCACCCCTTGCTCCTGAGCCGGAGGACTTTGGGAAGAGTTACCTGGAGACAGGGAAGGGCTTACAGGAATCGTCTCAAGTTGCCCCTGCTTCCCATCTTTGTTCTGATTCGTGGGTTCCGATGGGGAAACCAATGAACTTGCTTTGTAAAGGGAGGACGGGTTTGCATTGTGGTCTAGAGTTGCTGAGGGGGCTGCTTGAATGGAAGTAAATGGACAAACTGCGGACAGACCGATCAGAACAGCCGCAATCATACCAACACTATAATGCCCGGAATTTTTTTTCAATGGAATCCACCTTTCTGACGGCTAATGCACCGATGAAAGCTTTTTTTCAAGCATAAGGCTTGTCCGATAAAAAGACTGCTACACCTTGTCGGCACATCTGCCCTGACCGGGTTCGTTTTTTGCTGTCGATAAGTAGCGGCAGGCCTGGCAAAGCTTGTCGGTACAGCGATAAACCCGATATAGTCTGAAGCACGATGTTAAAAGCTGACGATACTTCTGCAACCAGCCTGCGAAGGAGCGTGAGATATTGGTTACCGCAGATGAAATATCCCGCAGTTAATGGCGGATACAAGCACCTTGGGTTCATATTGCCATACCATTTCTTTGCGGCGGGCTTGATGCTGCTCTTGTACGGCTTCTTTTTTTTCCTCTTCTTCTTTTTGTTCCTTGACCAAATCGTCGTAATAGTGATCAATAACCTCCAATTCCTCGCGCAGCCGTTCTCTGGCCTGCTCAGCCCACTCGTAATCCTGCTGGCTTAGCTGAACATTGAGGTAGTTTTCCAGCGAGGTAGAGGCCTCTGGAACAGATAGTTTTGCAGGCTGCACATGCATATTGCCTGCCAACAGCGGGCTGAGCAGCCGGGATTGGAGCATGCTGCCAAAGTCGGGTACGATGGTGCCGCTTTTGAGCGAAATTCCGAGCCAATGAAGCTCTTCCCGCTTCAAATCACAGGCAAATTCGATCTTGTAGCAGACGCCGAGCCAGGCTTCATACATTGCGGGAGAATGGGCGGATAATTGATGAGCATTGGGCTGCTCGAACAAATTGACATATTTTCCTCCATCCCGTGCTGCTTCAAAAATTTGATGCAGCCGACGACTCCCATAGCGAAGCTCCTCCTGCAAAATACGTCCAGGCCCCAGCTGTGGTAACGCTGGAACATGGCCGAAGTAACGGCCCATGACCTGATCCTGCGCCGGACTGCCGGACACTGGGGCTTGTTGTGGTCCTTGCCCCGGTTGTGCTTGTGACGGGGGGATCGACGTATTCTTGGTGGACGACATATTGTCCATTGAACTCTCCTGTGCTGTCCGGTAGGCTTCCCCATCGAAAATAAAGGTGAACGACATCGTTTGCGCCGGAACACCAGTACGCTCCACATAGCCCCAATAATAGGGGCGGTTTGTTAAGGCTTTATCCGCTTCAGGAGAAAGCTTGACGGTGACATGGTTTGGCGTTCTCTCGATCACGCTGCATCCGGTGGCTTCCAGATACGTGAGGACAAAGCGCTGTACCTGCTGTGAATTCATGGTCATATCAGCGGCCTCCTTTTGCGTCGCGTCGGGCTTTGGCTGGTGGAACAGCGCTGCCTGATAAGCCTAGCAAATCAGCGGTGCTTTGGCTTGTTCCCGTCAGGCGCCCGTTGATCTGATCTGTCTCAGAGGACATATCGATTGTCATGTTCGAAGTAGAGGGACTGTCCGTACGAAGCTGTTTCATTTCCTGCTTGATCGAATCCAGTGAATGGCCGAGCTTTTGCATTTTTTGGCGTATTTCATCGTCACTGCTGGATTCAAGCATGATTCTATACAGGCTCTTTTCAATGGATTCCTTCTTTTCAAGCCGTTCCAGAATGACGTCTAGCCCGCCAATGACCATTTCGAACATGTTGATTTTTTCATGCAGCAGATGGAGGATATGCTCTTCAATCGTTCCGGTTGTGGACAGGTTGAAAATATTGACATCATGCGTCTGTCCCAGCCGATGCACACGTCCAATCCGTTGTTCCACGCGCATGGGGTTCCATGGCAGGTCAAAGTTAATCATATGGTGGCAAAATTGCAAGTTAATGCCCTCGCCGCCCGCTTCGGTGGCAATCATCACCTGAATGCGTCCCCGGAACAAATCCATCATCCAATCCTTGCGTCCCCGGTTCATGCCGCCCCGGTAAGGAACAGCGGATAGCCCCCGGTCGCGAAAGTAGTTCAACAAATATTCCTGTGTAGCCCGGTATTCTGTAAAAATAATCACTTTTTCGTTCATTTGACGAATGAGTTCAAGCGCTTTTTCCGCCTTGGAATTGGCTTTAATCGCCTTGATGTGCGCGACCAATTCCCAGACGCGATCGCGTAGAGGGGAGTCGGGCGCCATCTTTTTAGATAAATTGACAAGTGTTACGAATACCGCATCCCGGCTGCTGCACACTTCCCGCTGAAGGGTAACGAGAGATAGCATACTGCTCAAATTCCCGCCATTCGCCTGGTATTGATCCTTGACAAAGGAAGTAACTCCATCGTATAGCGCTTGTTCTTCTGGCGAAAGTTCCAAGTGAATGTTGGAAACATTACGTTTGGTGAATTGGACCGGCCCTTCGCCGCGACGGTTGCGGATCATGACTTTGGACAGCTCATCCTTAAGCTGGTCCTCATTTTTGGGTAGACGTTTATCCACCACGAAGTTGGCTGAAAAATCCCCATGTCGTCCTAACTGACCAGGCTTGAGCAATGTAATGAGATTGAACAGCTCGGACAGATCGTTTTGGACAGGGGTGGCAGTCAGGAGCAAACAATATTTTTTACGCAGCTTCATAATAAACTGGTAGTTGGATGTTTTTTTATTTTTCAGCTTGTGCGCCTCGTCAATAATAAGCAGATCATAATCGGTGTCCAGCAGGATATTACTATGCGGTTCCCGCTTGGCCGTATCCATAGAGGCCACGACGACCTCGGACGACCAGGAATATGCCTTTTTCTGAGCGACAGCCGGAATGCCAAATTTGCTGTTCAGCTCACGGACCCATTGAAGCACCAGAGAAGCGGGGACAAGAATAAGCACTTTGGCGGCAAGCCCGCGAACCAGATATTCTTTTAGAATCATTCCGGCTTCGATCGTTTTACCCAAGCCGACTTCATCAGCGAGAATGGCGCGACCGGACATTTCAAACAATACCTTACGGGCCGTATCCAGCTGATGGGGTAGCGGAGTGAGGTCTTGCAAATGCTTCAGACATTGAAGCTCATCAAAGCTGGGGACCAGCTTGGCCTTTTCCGCCTCAATCGCCAACTGATAAAGACCCCAATCTCCCCAAGGGCCCCCTTTGCGGAGGCGCTGGTCCAGCTCATCCTGCCAGCTACGGTCAAATTGCACCGGAACAGGCAGTAGTGCCTGAGTTTGTGATTGTGAGGAACTTGTCGATTTGGCTTTCATGATGAATTCCCTCCCTCCTTTTTGCACAGATCGTAGATGTAGTATGGACGGAAAAAGGTATATTCATAACAGGAGGGGTGAAATCCTTTAGCTGTCTTCCATCAGCTTTTGGAGTTTGCTTTCTGTAGAGGTTTGTGCGTTCGGGGTGTAGATGCTGCAACGCAGATCGACGCTGCCTTGCACCTGGAGGGAGGTCAGGTCAAACAACATTTTGCCTGCCTTGGCATGACGAAATTCAATCAGCACCTCCGGCGCAGAGCTGACCTCACTCTGATTCCAAAGCTCATTAAACTCCGGATAAGCCCGGCTCATGTTCTGTATGAACTGTGCATACCAAGGGTCCGTCACATATTGTCCGTAATAAGCGCGGAAGATAGCTAGGAATCCTTTGACAAAATGCTCCCAGTTTACAGCGAGACTTTTAAACTCTTTTTTGGTAAACAGCAGCTCAATCATGTTGCGTTGTTCATGGGGCAGCTCAGCAAAATCCATAAACACATGAGCCGCGGCTGCATTCCAGCCGACAATATGGCAGCGCCGATCTGAAATAATAGCAGGGCAGTAGCGCAGCTCCTGTACTATTTTTTGCAGGGATGGGGAAATAACCGTTTGCTCTGCGAGAGCAGAAGGTGTGTGAAATCCGGTTTCAAGCGCTAAATCATACAAATACTTGCGTTCATCCGTGTTTAGCTGCAAGGCGGCGGCAATGGCATCCAGTACAGAGGCGGACACCTTGATATCGCGTCCCTGCTCCAGCCAGGTGTACCATGTGGTGCTGACACCTGCTAATTGAGCCACTTCTTCTCTGCGCAAGCCGGGTGTTCTGCGGCGTGATCCGTTCGGCAGACCGACCATATGCGGGTGTAAACGGGCTCTTTTGGTTTTGAGAAAAACAGATAGTGCTTCCAGACGTGCTTCCGGTTTCATAGTGAGTTCTCTCCATTCGATGGTGGATAAGTAATGAGCAGTTAAGGCTCTAACTATAGTAGTGTTCATTATACCAGGATAAACAAACACTTGTAATAGGATAATCTGAGGGTAAAATGAGGATTATAAGTAAGCAAACGAGCAGGAGGAATGAAGAGCGTATGCAAAGAGTTGTAATTACAGGTATGGGTGTGGTTTCGCCACTGGGCAATGACGTGGACACGCTGTGGAAGAATCTGCTGGAGGGTCGTTCAGGTATACGGAAAATAGACACGTTCGATGTGTCCGATTTGAAAGCACAGATCGCCGGACTGGTACAGGATTTTGATGCAGAAAAGCAATGGGGGCGTAAAGACGCCAGACGAATGGATCGCTTCACGCAGTTTGCGTTGTTTGCAGCAGAGCAAGCGCTGAAGAATTCCGGTCTGGAACTGGATAACACGAATCTGGAGCGTGTCGGTGTCTATGTAGGGTCAGGAGTCGGCGGTCTGGATACGTTGGTGGACAATGTGAATGTATTGCAGAATCGTGGGCCGGGCAGAGTTAGTCCGACACTGGTACCTATGATAATTTCAAATATGGCTGCGGCGCAAATTAGTATTGCGTTCGGAGCGATGGGGCCCACGCTTTCGCCGGTTACGGCCTGTTCCATTGGAAATACAGCGATTGGAGAGGCGTTTCGTACGATTCGCACAGGAGATGCGGATGTGATTTTTGCAGGTGGAGCGGAGGCAGCGGTGACCAGATTGGCCTTGGCGAGCTTCTCCAATGCAACGGCCTTATCGACTCGTAACGAGGCGCCTTCGATTGCGAGCCGACCGTTTGATAAGGACCGCGACGGCTTTGTTATGAGCGAAGGAGCGGGTATTCTGGTATTAGAGTCGCTGGAGCATGCTGTTCAGCGTGGCGCAGAAATAGTTGGCGAGGTCATCGGCTATGGGGCAAGCTCGGATGCCTACCATATGGTCGCACCGCACCCCGAAGGAACCGGTGCTTATCTGGCGATGAAAGCAGCCCTTCAATCCGCCCATATCACGCCTGAAGAGGTGGATGTAATCAGTGCGCATGCAACGAGTACGCCCCCAGGCGATCTGGCTGAGACTCTCGCGATACACAAACTGTTCGGTGAGCATGCCTATCAAATTCCGGTTACCGCGAATAAATCCATGCTTGGTCATATGCTGGGAGCCTCAGGTGGTGTCGAAGCCATTGCACTCGTACAGAGTCTAAGGGAAGGCATCATTCCGCCAACGGTTCATTTGGACAATCCGGACCCGGCCTGTGACCTGGATTATGTGCCTCACGAGGCACGCAAGTCCTCATTAAATATCGGGCTATCCAACTCCTTCGGCTTTGGCGGCCACAATGCGGTGATTGTGCTGAAGCGTTATGAGTCATAAGTGTAATAAGGAATTGAAACCTCAGGCATTCTATCCAGTTGGATGGGAACCTGAGGTTTTTTATTCGAGAAATAACAGATTCATTTTAGATAAGAGATAGAGTAAGATGGAGGAAAACATTCGGAGGCATAGGAAGTAATGATTGTAATCAGGAATATAGAATCAGCAGATGCTGAAACGTATTGGAATTTGAGGCTGGAAGCCCTTAAAATGAACCCGGAGGCTTTCGGAGCCTCTTATGAGGAATCTGTACGAATTCCGTTATCTGATATAGAGAAGCAGCTACAAAATGAGAGAGATCGTTACATACTTGGCGCGTTTACAAAGGATCATCAACTGGCGGGTATCACCGGATTTCAAAGAGAGCACAAAATAAAGACGCAGCATAAGGGGATGATTTGGGGAGTAGGGTGAGCATGTGGAAGCTTTGAAGCAATTGCACCTAAGTGTGGTTGCTACCAACCAAGCTGCTATTAAGCTGTACAGGAAATTAGGATTTGAAACCTATGGTATAGAGAAGAATGCTTTGGAGTATAACGGACAAGGGTATGATGAGGAGCTAATGGCTTATTTTTATTAATAGTGAAAGGTTTTGGAGAAATGAAAATTGATCGGTTGCTTTCTATCGTCATTTTGTTGTTGAAAAGAAATAGAATTCAGGCGAAGGAACTGGCAGATTTATATGAAGTTTCAATACGGACGATCTACAGAGATATCGAAGCGATTAGCCTGGCTGGTATTCCGGTGGTAACTTATCAGGGGGTGAACGGGGGAATCGGCCTGATGGATGGCTACCGTTTGGATCGAAGTGTGCTGACCGATGGCGATGTGAAGGACATTGTGATGGGCTTGCAGAGCTTGTCCTCGTCGTTAGGTGGACCGAATGTAACCCGGCTGCTCGATAAATTTGAAAGCATTATACCAGATTCGGGAAAAGCGAAATTCACTGTTAATACCACACAGTTCATCGTCGATCATTCGGGTTGGGGAAATCAGTCTGCGCAGGAGAGCAAGCTGCTGAAGGTGAAAGAGGCGCTGAGCCAATCGCGTACGATTGCTTTTACTTACAGGAATGCGCAGGGAGCCGTGACCACACGGAAGGTTGAACCGCACACACTCGTTTTGAAAGGACAGCAATGGTTTGTATATGCTTATTGTCTCGACAAGGAGCAATTTCGTCTGTTCAAACTATCCCGCATGAGTGATCCTGTCGTGATGGAGACGGCTTTCACTCGCCGGGACCTTTCCTATGAAGTGCTGCCATGGAATGAGGAACGGCTGGTGGCGGTCAGGGCGGTACAGCCTTTTACGCTGCAATTTAACCACAAATCCCGGCATCTGGCGGAAGACTGGTTTGGCGTGGAAGCATTGACTGAGCAGGAAGAAGGGGCGTATACAGTTTCGGTTCCTTTTCCCGAGGATGCGTGGATGTATGGATTTATTTTAAGTCTGGGGCCGGATGTGATCGTCAAGGAGCCCGCTCATTTACGGGAGAAGATTCGGGATATGGCGTTACGTATTGCATCCAATTATGGAGAGAGTCCTACAGAGAATCTTGAAAAACATAGCATATAACGAAACAAACCTGACTGATAGCTGTCAGGTTTGTTTCGTTATACTGGTGCCATACCAATCACGAAAGGGGATTTACGAAAATGGATAAAGCTTGTCAAAGTTGCGGGATGCCGCTGGAGCATGAGGAACAATACGGAACAGACGCACAACAGGTCAAAACAGATGAATATTGTAAGTATTGTTATAAGGAAGGTGCGTTTGTGCAGCCTGAGCTGACGATGGAGGAGATGATTCAGCAGTGCGCGCCTATTCTCGCAGAGCAAGGAATGCAAAAAGAAGAGGCCGTCGCGATGATGCGTAGTTATTTGCCGAATTTAAAACGCTGGCGTTCACAGGAGGATATGGGACATGAAGAAAATCTTGAGCCGATCCGGGAGGAAAGTCGGGGAGAGATTCGCCTGATCGGACTGGCAGCACGTACCAGCAACCGGAACGAACAAACATCCCAGGCGATCATTCCAGGCATGTGGGAACGTTTCTGGAGTGAGGGTGTGCCTGGACGGATAAGCGGGCATGAAGAACCCAGCTCTGTCTATGGTTGTTATACCAACTATGAAAATGGAGTTTTTGGCGACTATACCTTTTTTATCGGGAAGGAAGCTGCAGCAGATTTCCAGACTCCTGACGGTCTTGAACAACTCGTAATTCCAGCTGCGCGTTACGCTGTTTTTCAAGCTACATCCGAACCTTCCTCGGTCTTTCGGGTATGGCAAGCGATTTGGAACTGGGCTACCACGGGACAAGCAGAGCGGACGTACACAGGTGATTTTGAAGTGTATGGCAGTCCTGATGAGCCTGTGCTAATTTACATTGCAATCAAGTGATGATCTGCTTCATACTAGAAAAGATGAAACCTCTGTGTGCTACTCGGCATATAGAGGTTTTTTGCTGCTCCATCTTGAGAATTTCTTGATATTTCTGTTTTATAGTATAAAATGTCACAATTCAAAATAAGTAGGTGAATGACTATAAAAGTGTTATACGACCATACGGTCAGTTATGGTTCGTTTGCCGGTGTTGGAAAATCACAACGAGGTAGCTTCTTATGGTGGTGGGGGAGTACGCATCATAATACCCGTAAAAATAAACATGTCCTAAAAAATGGATATGTAGTCCGCTAAAAAGCGGACATTGTTTATCATGGAGCTGTTTTGGTTTTAGTGTGTGACAGTTGCTGATCTATAGATGCGTTACGGGTTACGGCCCAAAAAATAAGTGCCAAGGTGCTGACGCCAGCACCCAACAGACATACCCCATTCCAGCCGGCATAAGTGTACATATGAGTCGAGGCGATGGCTCCAGTGGCGCTGCCGATGGAATAAAATATCATATAGCCTGCGGTGAGTCGGCTACGCGCCTCAGGACGCACAGTGAAAATCATGCTCTGATTCGTCACATGCACAGCCTGTACCGCCAGATCCAGAAGGATGACGCCAAGGATCAAAGCAAACAGCGAGTGCTCGGTATAGCCGATAGGCAACCAGGATAGCAGCAGCAGAGCCAGCGCAATACCTGTCGTCCGCTGTCCTGAGCCTTGATCTGCAAGACGTCCTGCCCGCGCAGCCGCTAATGCTCCGGCGACTCCGGCCAGACCAAAGGCCCCGATGGCAGTGTGTGAAAGAGATAGCGGCGGGGCACTGAGAGGCAGTACCAGCGAAGTCCACAATATGCTGAACGCAGTAAAAATGAGCAAAGCCAGCACGGCTCGGACACGCAGAATCCGTTCTTGCACGAACAGGGTGAGAACCGAGCGAAGTAGCTGCGGATAGGATAGCGTTGCTCCTTTGGGTTCATTCTGTGGCAGTACCCGAAACAGCGCTACAGCCATGAATAGTGTCAATGCGGCGGAAATAAGGTATACCGAACGCCAACCTGCCAGATCGGTCAATATACCGGCAACGGTTCGTGCAAGCAGAATGCCGATAACGACTCCGCTGGTCACCAGACCTACGATACGTCCGCGTTCAGCCGGGGCGGCCAAGGTTGAGGCGAACGCGACAAGAGTCTGTGTGACGACAGCCAGCAGTCCAACCGCTGCCATGCCCATGAGCAGGATTGTACGCGTGGGGGCCAAGCTAACCGCGATTAACGCCAGCACGGATAACAGCATTTGTCCAGTAATCAGCCGCCGCCGATTCAAAAGATCGCCAAGCGGGACGAGCAGAAACAGTCCCAATGCATAACAAATCTGCGTGACTGTAATGACGATGCCCACCGATGAATGTGTGATGCCAAACTCGTGTGCCAGCGCGTCCAGTAATGGTTGCGCGTAATAAATGTTGGCGACAGCCAGCCCACAGGCGATGGCAAATAAGAGCGCTACAGACCGGGACATGGAATGAACGGGGGCTGTTTCGGCAGCGTTGGCTACAGTTTGATGGGGCAGGAGTACCGCTTTTTCTTCTGACGTCTTCATTTTCACATACCACATCACTTTCTGCGAGTTACATACCGATAAGTATAATATACCGATTGGTACGTAATGATTTTAGGTTAATATAACTTGCGTCCATAAGAGATGTCAAGAGTTTATCATGTACATATTTGACAGTTGCTTCTGATGATCATACAATCTTAATATACTGAACGATACGAAAAGAAGGGGTTATTTATGGTTCGACCACGGGAATTTGATGAGGAAAAGGCATTGGATGCAGCGATGCAACTTTTTTGGGAAAAAGGGTTCGAGGCTACGTCTTTAAGCAATTTAACCTCCAAAATGGGAATTCAGCGCCCCAGTATTTATGCTGCCTTTGGGGATAAAAAGCAATTATTCGAAGCCGCGCTGCGCAAATACACACAATCCCACGCTGCTAATGTACGGTCCAGACTGCTAAGTAGTGCTTCTGTCAAAGAAGCAATTTGCAGTTTTTTTGAAGGGGTAGTGGCAGAAGAATATGATGAAGGCCCTAACCTGGGGTGCTTTTGCATCAATACAATGGTAGAATTGGCCCCACATGATGAGAAGTTTGAAATTTTGACGAGGGAACATCAGATGTATCTTTCTACTGTATTTCAAGAAACCATCGAGCGTGGTATACGGTCAGGGGAGCTTGAGGCTACTACGGACGCGCGAGCTCTGGCTCATACGATGATCTCGTTGTTAATCGGGATTACCGTAATGATGAAGTCACGCCCGGAGCGATCTTTTGTAGATCATGCGGTTGCGACTACACTTATGTTATTGAAGTGATTTTATTCCTTTTAAATAAAATTATATTACCCAACGAGAGAGGGGGTTCTTCATTGCTTAATACAATGAAAGTTATTATAACAGGCGCTGCTTCCGGCATTGGAAAGGAAATTACTCAGCAATGTTTAAGGGAAGGTGCAAGTGTTATTGCGTGTGATATGAATAAACATTCTTTAAATGAACTTGAGGCTGAACTGAAATCACCAAGTTTGTACACCTATCTGATAGATATAAGTAACTATACGGAAGTAACTCATTTCTTTACATACATTAAGGAAGAACATACGGACATAACAGCTTTAGTCAATAATGCAGGTGTTTATAGAGGAAAGAGTATACTCGACTATCGTATGGAAGAAATAGAGCAGGTGCTGGACATAAATATTAAGGGATGTGTGTATTTCTCGCAATTTTTTGGAAAGTTCATGGTTGAGAAGAAACATAAGGGGATTATCGTAAATATGTCTTCTGTTTCTGGAATGGAAGGAAGCTCGGATGCGATCTATGGATTATCAAAAGCTGCAATATTGGGCTTTACTAAAAGCTGTGCCATGAATTTTTCACCTTATGTAAGAGTTAATGCTGTGGCACCAACGATGGTAAGTACTCCAATGATGGATCATATTCCTGAATGGAGAAAGGAGGAATATACAAATCATCAGCTAATTCCAGAGCCTTTAAATGCAGAAGATGTTGCTTATACTGTCCTGTTTCTGCTATCGGAAAGATCCAGACATTATACGGGAGCGACCTTTGATATTAATAATGGGTGTTATCTAAGATGATTTTTAATCGTAAACATAAATTTCAAAGAAGTAAGGATGGACTTTTTGTTTGTTTTGATGCGGATAATGCTCAGTTATACAGCCGTAAGTTGCAAGATGAAGTAAAGGATATTAAAAAAGATATGGTTGAATGAGAGAATGCATGAGTGGAGATAAGGAGGATAAGGTATGCATGAGGAGCAAAATCAGGAACATTGGCCGGTGTGGGCTACGGAGCCTGTAAAAATAGTGAATCCTGATCCTGACTGGTCAGAGCAGGGCTTGCAGGTTATTCACGAGTTGCGGGAGCTGCTACTGCCGTTTAAGGTGACGGAAATGGAGCACATAGGAAGCACGGCAATTCCCAATCTTTCCGCCAAGCCCATTATAGACATTATGGCAAAATTGGAATCCTGGGATAGGCTGGAACAGATTGTATTTGCTTTGCAACCAGCAGGTTGGAGCTATGTTCCGCCTGAGCTGGATGGTCGGGAATGGAGAAGATTTTTGGTTAAAGTGGAACAGGATCAAAGAAAGGGACATCTGCATCTCATGCTGAAACATGAGGAGCACTGGGATCAACAATTGTTGTTTCGGAACCGTCTTCGTGAACGGCCTGAGCTGGTTCAGCAATATGATGCATTAAAAAGGAAGCTGGCGATGGAAAATCAGCATGATCGTGAAGCGTACACGGACGCTAAAACCGATTTTGTGCACAACGTTCTGGATACCGGACCATCCTAAAGATTAGGACGGCCGAACATCCCGGGTTTTCACATTGTTACTATAGAAGGTAGAATCGCTGGATAGTTTATAAGAAGGGAACTTCTCGTCTGCATCAAGGCGCATGGATTCCTCAAAATAAATCGCCTGCTGCCCGCTAACGAGAAAAGGCAAGCTTCCCGCCTGTACTTCTATATCGCCGTTGTCCGGTGCGTTGACGATCTTTAGTACCGTAATACCATCACAGCCGCAGCCCTCTGTGTCGTAAAAAAGCTTGATATAGCCCGGTTGATCACCGAGAATTTGTGTAAGCCGCTGTTCAGCCAGTGGACTGATTTGAATGTTCATGATGTCATTTCGCTCCTTTGTGTATCGGGCGCAACACAAATTTCTGGTTGCTGTGTTGGGCATTTTTACGAATGATGCCGGGGAAGTGCTACTATTAAAGCACGTATACCGGAAGCAGCCGTGGGGGATTCCCGGTGGCTGGATGGAGCTGGAGCAGCCGGAAGCCGCACTGCGGCGTGAAGTCCGGGAAGAAACTGGGCTGGAGGTACAGATCACCTCACTGGCGCGAGCCAGATTTGGCCAGACGCCGAACCGTGTGATCTCATTTTTACAGGCCGGGTTATTCCCGGTATTTTCCAACCAAGCTCCGAAATCTCTGACATTTGTTATTGTCGTGTAGGGGAATGGCCGGAAGGTTTGCCAGCACACCAGAAAACGCTTATTCAGGAGCTGCTAAAGTAGTCATTATCCAGTGCTCGTTCATTTCACGATATGGAGAGCTGATTACAGACGTTTCAAGAATACGCTGATGCGCTCCAAGGCAATTTCCAGTTGTTCCTGCGACGATGCGTACGAGCAGCGGATAAAGCCCTCGCCGCCCGGTCCGAATGCGGAGCCGGGTACGGTAATGACACCCTCTTCTTCCAGCAATCGTTTGGCAAACTGCTCCGAGCTTAACCCCGTGTGCATAATGGAAGGAAAGGTGTAAAAGGCACCATTCGGTTCATGACAGGGGAGTCCGGTCTGACGCAAGCCTTCAACAAACCATTTTCTACGTTGATTGTACGATTCTATCATACGGTCTTTTTCCTCCAGCCCGTGGCGCAGGGACTCAATAGCGGCAATTTGCCCGATAATAGGAGCGCACATCACGGTATATTGATGGATTTTCAGCATGGCTGCAATTAGCTCCTGTGGACCGCATACATAGCCGACTCTCCAACCCGTCATCGCAAAGGCTTTGGAAAAGCCGCTGATGAGCAGGGTTCGTTCTTTCATGCCCGGCAACGAAGCGAAGCTTACATGCTTTTGCCCGTAGGTCAGTTCACCATAAATTTCATCGGAGATCACGACTAGATTATGCTCCTCCACCAAGCGGGCAATCGGTAGCCAGTCCTCATAGGTCATCACTCCACCTGTCGGGTTGTTCGGATAACAGAGAATAAGTACTTTGGATCGTGGAGTCAGCTTGGCTTTGAGCGCTTCAGCCGTCAGCTTGAACTGCTGATTAGCAGAGGTTTCAACCGTTCTGGTATGCCCTCCATTCAGGAACGTGATCGGTGAATACGAAATATAGCAGGGAGCCGGAATAAGAATTTCATCGTGTTCCGTAATCAGGGCACGAAGCGCCAAATCCAGTGCTTCACTGCTACCGATTGTTACCATGATTTCATTTGCCGGATTGTAGGACGTGTTAAAGTTGCTCTCCAGATACCCGGCAATCTCCTCACGCAGCTCGGGAAGGCCAGCATTCGGTGTGTACGAGGTCTTGCCATTTTCCAGTGCTTGGATACAAGCCTTTCTGACATGCTGAGGGGTCACAAAGTCCGGTTCACCGACACCAAGCGAAACGATATCTTTTCTGCCCGTACTATATTCAAAAAACTTACGGATGCCTGAAGGCGGCATTTCCCGTACAGCTGGAGTTAAAAAATCGCTTATAGATACTGTGGTCGATACGTTTGTCATATTGATTTCCTCCTTTTTGAAAAACAAAAAAACCCGCCCCTGTAAAGGGACGAGTTTATACCCGTGTTACCACCCTAGTTTCATTCCATAAGAAATGACACTCTGTTCACGTATCCATCAATACGTGTTCCGGTTAACGCTGGAAAGGCGGCAGAGCTTACTTCAGGTTCAGCCCGCTTCTCGGAGATGGCGTTCGGCTACCCTCGGAATGTTGGCTTTCACCTGCCCCAACTCTCTGCAAATCCGCTGTATAGCTTACTCGTTCTCGTCATTGAAATTTGTTGCCGTATCAAGTTAGGTGTAATTATAAGCACAACATTTCAGGATGGCAAGTCTTTTTTTATAAACTTTAAAGACAGGAGCTTCATCATTGACGACTGGAAGATAACGTATATAGTGGTATCAAGGGGGATTGTCCCCCAAATTTCACTGTGCTATTTGCACTATATTGGCTAGAGAGGGATGGTGTCTATATGAACGTATTTGAACGTTTTAGTGGTAAAGCTTTGCCTGCGGAATGGAGCTGGATGCATGAGCCGGCTGTATGGGGGACTGATGATTCTAATTTTTTACATGTGTCTGCACCACCACAGGCTGATTTTTTTAGAGATCCGTCCGGCGCAGCCATAAAATCGTCCGCTCCTTTTTTGCATACCACCCTTGAGGGAGATTTTACAATCTGGACAAGAGTTCGTGTCGATATGAAGCAGCCTTATGATTCAGGATGCCTGATGATTATGGCAGATGATGCTCATTGGGCCAAGGTGTGCTTTGAATATTTTGAAAACACTCCCTCTATCCTTAGTGTGGTCACACGGAATACGTCCGATGATTGTATATCTGGGACGATGGACGTTTCCAATCCGTATTTGCGAGTGGCAAGAGCCGGGAATTGCTTTGCCTTTCATTATTCATCAGACGGTCAGCATTGGAAGCTGGCGAGATATTTTGGCTTGGAAGTTCCAAAGGAGCTAAAGGTCGGGGTCGTTGCACAATCTCCGGTCGGAGAAGGTTGTGATGTTATTTTTGAAGCCCTGACTGTGGAGAATCATGTATCCGGGGACATACGAACTGTGTAATAAACGGGGTGAGCATTTCCATAAACAAGTATGGCAGCATAACAATTGTGAGCTTCATTTTTAACATGTGATATGATTATAAAAGGACGTATATACGTATATTCAGATGGAGGTTGTACGAGAGTTTGCTGTTTAAAGGGAAGAAATATAAGCTGCTCGGCTTATTGGGTGTGCTGCTTGTAGCTACGTTGGGCTGTTATGGATTGATTATGTATGTGCAGTCCACAAGTGGGACGAAAATGTATCAATTTTTGTACTGGGATATATTTCTGGCGTGGGTTCCAGTCTTCATTTCTCTGGGAATGATCATCTTATCCAGACTGGGAAACATCCAAGTGAGAAGAGGGCTTTTATTAATTGCCGGATTCGTATGGTTGTTTTTTCTGCCCAATGCACTCTATTTGCTGACTGAATTACTGCATGCGTTCCGTTTTTATGATGTGAAACCTGACTCGCTTTTTTGGCTGAATACTCAATTTTGGTTGATCTTATTTACGTCTTTTTCGGCAGCAGGGATGGGTCTTTTTCTTACTTCCATTTGTATATTTATGATCCACCATATGCTGAAAGAGGTTTGTTCCGGCTGGCTTGCGTGGGCTATCGTTTGTATGTTCCTGTGGCTGTCCAGTGTGGGTGTATATATCGGCAGATTTGCTCGCTGGAATAGCTGGGATATGGCGTTGCAACCCATAGTGATCGTGATGGAGGTTTGGAAATGGGTGGTACATGCCGGAGCAAGGCTTCATTTGTTGTCATTTAGCTGGCTGGTGTTTGGAATCGCGGTCATTTTTTATCTGTTGATCTATATCTCTTTAAGTGAGGAGAAGCACGCTTAGGCCGAGGATATGTATTCCATGAATACGGCTTCGGCCTTTTTACATATGGGGGAATCATTAGCTATCGTTGTCCTCCCCGGGCTCTTCATAAAGCACACGCACCAGCAGATCCTGATTGAAATTGCCAAATCCTTTGCCGAAAATGGTGAGCCCCCCTTTGTGCGGCGGCTGATCGGATACGGATACACGTAGTGTAATATCGCTTTTATAGTTAAGCCCGATATCGTCTATCGTGACTTCGGATATACGACATCCGTCAATGAAGCTTCCATGTTGATTGATGCGGATTAATTTGAGCATGCCATATTGGTTCAAATGTGGTGGCCACCAATCCGGATTTAGGACCCCGGAAACTTCTCCAAAGTCTCCGGCGCTGGTCCAGTGACCGATGGGAATGCCATTCACATGAAAACAAATATCGGACGGGTATTCCTCACAATAACCCGGTGCTTCCGAACCCAACTCTGCGGAAAATTGAATTTCGGTAAAGGATTGGTTCTCTTTCAGATAGTTGGGAATCCGATATTCCAGAAACCCGTCTGCCATCCATATCATTTCCGAGTCCAGCCGTCCGGGATCTGCAAAATAACGGGGATCATCAAAATCGCCAATAATGCTGTCTCTGGTCACCAAACCGCAGGTAGGTACTGCCTGATAGTTACTATAATGGCCGATGCGAATTTCAACCTCGTACACATTTTTCTGCTCTCTGCTGCGCAAGTCCACCATCAGCTTTTCCTTGTTCAGATAGCACATTTTTCGGGTTCCGTGCTTGCCGCTCACGGTATTGATCTCGACAAGTCCACATTCCTCCAGCTTGCGAATATGCATTGTAATTGTACCGTTGCTCAGATCAAGCTTATTAGCGATGTCATTCATACTTTGTCCTTGATGGGCGGCGAGTAATTCCAGAATTTGGATGCGGATTTCCGAACCGAGCGCTTTGAATATATCTAGCCCTGACATTAAGTCCTTAATATAAATCATATCTATATACCTTCCTTATCTATAAAAAATGTAATGTAAGCGCTTATATATTTGTTTTGACTTATGTTAAAATAAAATCAGAAAGAAGTAAACTACTTTGCTGTAAATTACTTTCACAACAATAAAAAAAGGAGTGAAATCAACCACAGGCTAGTATTTTCTTTTATTTAAAACGTGTTTAAGTTTTTTTATTGGGTTATATTGCTATAATGAACTTAAATACGATTCAATTTCGCTTTTTGTGCTATTTAAATCTATGCTTTATATTTGTTTAAAAAGATTTAGAAATACATTGACGAACCGCTAAACGGCATGCTATATTTTGTTTGTAAACGAATACATTATTGATAAAGAAAAATGTTAATTATATGGTGCATGAGAGGGATGATGATCACAGGCTGGAGTGAACAACAGGATGATGTACCGCACAGGTGAATAGAGGCCAAGTGGTATGAGTTTATTTTAACACTATATGTATGCGGTTTCATTTCAATTTTAGGAGGGGTCGCTTTGATGAAGAAAAAATGGTTTGCACTGACAATGGTTGTGCTGTTGTTGATGGTTGCTGCACTGGCTGGTTGTAGTGGAGGAAGCTCCAGTAGTGATGGAAGCAAGGAGCTGACATTCATGTTCCGTGGTGGAACGGATGAGCAGAAGGCTTATAAGGAGGTAATCAAGAAATTTGAAGAGGAGCATCCCGGCGTCAAGGTTAAAATGGTCGTGACGGCCGCGGATCAATATGCTACAAAGCTCAGAGCTGCGATCACAGGAAATAATCTTCCAGATGTCTTTTATTTTAACCCTGGAGATGTGAAAGCCTATGTAAACAGTGGGGTACTGAAGGACCTCACCCCTTACATTGAGAAGAACAAGGATATAAATCTGGATAACATTTGGAAATACGGTGTGGATTTGTATCGCTATGATGGCAAAATGGCCGGTCAAGGAGATATTTACGGTATGCCGAAGGACTTGGGTCCATTCGCACTCGGCTACAACAAGACAATGTTCGAAAAAGCGGGCGTTCCCTTGCCTGATAAAGACAAACCGTATACATGGGATGAATTCATCAAGGTCAGCCAAGAGTTGACCAAAGATACAAATGGTGACGGCAAGCCAGATCAATACGGTACAGGCTTTAACGTTCAGTGGGCATTACAAGCCTTTGTATGGAGCAATGGGGCAGATTGGCTGGATGAGAGCAAAACCAAAGTAACGATTGATGATCCGAAATTTGCGGAAGCGCTTCAGTACTTTGCTGATATGCAAAACAAATATAAAATTACACCTGGTATTGAACAATCACAAACACTGGATACCTATCAACGCTGGATGAAGGGCGAAATGGCATTCTTCCCGGTAGGTCCTTGGGATATGAGTACATTTGAAAAACTGCCATTTGAATATGATCTGTTGCCTTTCCCGGCAGGATCGACTGGCAAATCGGCAACTTGGATTGGTTCTCTGGGTATCGGTGTTTCCTCTAAAACAAAGTACCCGGATGAAGCTGTAGCTCTGGTCAACTATCTGACGACTTCCAAAGAAGGAATGAAGCAGCTCGTAGACGCAAAGGTACAAATTCCGAATCTGCTGGATATGGCGGATGAGTGGGCCAAAGATACGAAATCCAAGCCTGTTAACAAACAAGAATTTATTGATATTGTGAATGACTATGGTCGCTCGTTGCCAGGCAACTATACGTATAACGCCGAATGGTATGATATTTTCTTCACTGATATCCAGCCTGTGCTGGATGGTAAGATTACGGCAGCGGATTATGTGAAACAGGAACAACCAAAGATGCAGAAACTGCTGGATAAAGCGGTGGAGCAAGAAAAAAAATCACAGAAATAATGCGTAAATAGCGGATAAGGGATGATGTTAGTGGCTGATATCATGCTGCTGACATCATCTTCATTCCAAATTAGAAACAGAGGTGAGCCCTGTGATAACCAAATCTAATCTCTACCGCAAAGAGAAGATATATGGATACTTATTTATCCTTCCTCCTATTCTCGGTCTGCTAATCTTTACGTTGTTCCCGTTTCTCTATTCTTTATACGGCTCTTTTACAGATTGGGACGGATTGGGACAAATGAACTTTATTGGTCTCGACAATTTTAGGGATTTATTTAGCGATGAGCTCTTTTACAAATCTATGTACAATACTTTTTTCTTAATGCTTGGTATTCCGATTGGTCTAGTACTAGCTTTACTGCTGGCGCTGGGGTTGAATCGCAAGATTCCAGGCACGACGACATTTCGTGTGATCTACTATATTCCGGTTATTTCTTCGTTGGCTGCCGTTTCCATAATGTGGAATTGGGCATATAACGGAGACTATGGTCTGGTGAACCAATTCCTTGAACTGTTCGGCATTAAAGGTCCGAACTGGCTGATGGATAAGGATACAGTCAAGCCAGCTTTGATTCTCATGACAGTTTGGAAAGGACTTGGCTACACCATGTTGCTGTATCTGGCGGCATTGCAAAGTGTATCTCGCTCCTATTATGAAGCGGCAGAGCTGGATGGAGCCAGCGGATTCCAAATGTTCCGCAACATTACATGGCCAATGGTGAAGCCAGTAACTTTTTTCCTGGTCGTAACCAATATCATTGGCGGTTCGCAAATTTTTACCGAAATGAACATTATGACACCAACGGGTGGTCCAGAATACTCCTCCGCCTCAATTGTCTTCTATATTTGGGATAAGGCATTCAAAAACCTGCAAATGGGCTATGCCTCCGCGATGGCTATGATTCTCGGCATCTTCATTTTTATCGTAACGTTGATTCAATTCAAAATGAATGAAAAGTCATCCTTTGATGGGGATTGATTTTCGCGGAAAGGAGTGAGTCTGATTATGTCCCATAGTCAAAGAACAAAAGTAACCAATACGATTATCTTTATTGCCCTGGCCATTGGAGCTATCGTGATGATCGCACCGTTGCTCTGGATGCTGTCCACCTCGGTTAAGGAAAAGCAGGATGTTTTTGCTCTTCCGCCAGTGTGGATCCCAGAAGTGTTCCAGTTCAGTAAATACAAGGAGATTTGGGAAGCAGGGCCCTTGCTCAGCGGGATTAAAAACAGTGTGATTGTGGCTGTAAGTGTTACCGTTATTGGTACTTTTACATCCAGTGTGGCCGCTTTTGCTTTCGCAAAGCTGAGATTTCCTCATAAAAACAAGCTGTTTCTGGCCCTGATCGCATCCATGATGATTCCGTATCCGACGGTAATGATTCCACAGTTTATGATGTTTTCCAAGCTCGGTTGGGTAGACACGCTTCTGCCGCTGATTGTTCCGGGGCTGTTTGGGAATGTGGTCATGATCTTTTTCCTGCGGCAGTATTTACTTAGCATACCTGATGCCATTATCGAAGCTGCCAAAATTGACGGAAGCTCTTATTTCCGACTCTACTCGTCGATCACGTTCCCGCTCATTAAGCCAGCTATCGCCGCGCAGCTTATTTTATGGTTCATGGGGATTTGGAACGATTATCTGGCACCTATTATTTATTTGAATTCACCGGAAACGCAAACATTGCAGCTGGTCATAGCGAACTTTAATGCGACCTATGCCATTCAGACGGATTATCCGCTCATTATGGCAGCTTCTATAGTCGCTTTGTTACCTGTGCTGATTATATTCCTGATCTTCCAGAAACAGATTATTGAGTCGGTTGCTATTTCCGGTGTCAAAGGTTAAGTGTAGCCACTGGAGGGCACGGATGAATGATGCAAGGCAATCACAAATCTAAAGGAAGGAGGGAGATAACAGTTATGGTGATGCTGCTTATGCTGGGCCTATCCGGCTGTGAGAATAAAACCCCGGACCCTGTGTATCCGCAGGCTCCGCCTCCCGATCACTTGTATGATCCAAGTACGATAAATGATGAGCAGCGCTGGACGATTAACAATGCGCATGATCCTGCGATTATCAAAACAGATCAGGGCTATTATGTCTACTCCACGGATGTAAAGGCAGGCGGAGAGCTAAGACCGGGGGTCATGGTGCGTAAATCAACCGACCTGATCCACTGGAACTGGGTGCAGTATGCGCTGCCTGGCATTCCAAAAGAAGCAGAGGCATGGTCGTCAGCAACCAATCTGTGGGCACCGGACGTTATTAAAATGGGTGATATCTATCGGATGTATTATTCAGCTTCTACTTTTGGCAGCACACGGTCAGCCATCGGATTGCAGACATCAAGCTCGCCGGAAGGCCCGTGGAAGGATGAAGGGCTGGTCGTTAAAACGAAGGAGCATGACAAGCTGAATGCAATTGATGCCAATCCGGTGCTGGATGCGGAGGGGAATCCGTGGATGGTATACGGCTCGTTTTTTGGAGGCATTTATATTACGCCACTTGATCCCCAGACTGGAAAGCTGAAGGAGTCTAGCTACGGGAAAAATATTGCCGCCAGAGATCGAGCAACAGAGGATGGTGCTGTGGAAGGGCCATACATTGTGTACAATCCCGCATTCCGCAAATATTACTTGTTTGTCTCATATGATTCTTTGTTCGAGGACTATAATGTACGCGTTGCCCGCTCGGATTCGATTACAGGTCCGTATGTGGATATCAATGGACATGATATGGCAGATACCAGCTATTTGCCCCAATATGAGATCGGAAACAAGGTATTGGGTGGCTATCGGTTCAGCGAAGGAGAAGGCTGGGTTGCGCCAGGTCACAATTCCGTTCTGAAGGACGGAGAGGATTATTATATCGTGCATCATGCACGGGGAGAGACGGATAAGCGATGGCCGTATCTGCATGTACGTAAAATATCATGGACCGCTGAGGGCTGGCCTGTCGTATCGCCGGAACGGTATGCGGGCGAGCAGGAGCAGGATATACCTCAAAGATTATTATCCGGCAGTTGGGAACGCATCGTGATGAAGCAGGAAGTGGACGGTCAAGTGGAAGCTGAACCGCTTCGTCTGGAAGATGGAGGTCGGGCAACCAGCGGAATGCTTGAAGGCCAGTGGAGCTTTGACGGCAAGCGTACTTTAACAATGGATTGGAGCGATACGTCCGTTGGGACCAAGGAGCAACTGTTATTGCTTCCTTCATGGGACTGGGAGTTGGGTCGTCAC
Organism: Paenibacillus sp. FSL R10-2782; assembly: GCF_038592985.1. Taxonomy (NCBI): domain Bacteria; kingdom Bacillati; phylum Bacillota; class Bacilli; order Caryophanales; family Paenibacillaceae; genus Paenibacillus; species Paenibacillus sp. FSL R10-2782. Next base: position 2,023,435 of record NZ_CP151951.1, read on the forward strand.
ACTCTAGTTTTTACAGGTATGGACGACAAGGGGATTTCCATTTGGGGTAAGCGTATCGGCGATTAATTGTATGAACTACATACTTATATATAGAGGAGAGAAGAACTATGAATCAACCTATACCTTTTATTAATCCGGTTATTGAGCAACGGGCAGACCCTTGGATTTACAAGCATAGTGACGGATATTATTACTTTACCGGGTCCGTACCCGAGTATGATCGTATTGAGGTTCGGCGGGCACTTACTATACAGGGACTAAATAAAGCAGAGCCTGTCGCCGTGTGGCATAAATATGAAACAGGTCCGTTAAGCGCCAACATTTGGGCACCGGAAATTCATTTTATTGATGGTAAATGGTACATTTATTTTGCAGCAGCTCGCACTACTGAAACGAAGGAAGGTCTGTTTGACCACCGTATGTTCGTGCTGGAAAATGCTTCGGCCAACCCACTGGAAGGAGAATGGGTGGAAAAGGGGCAGATCAAAACCCGTTGGGAAACATTCTCGCTTGATGGAACAGCCTTCCAGCATCATGGAGTTTTGTATTATGTATGGGCACAGAAGGACCCGGACATTGTCGGCAATTCCAATCTGTACATTTCTGAAATGAGCAATCCGTGGACGCTGCGCGGTGAGCAGGTAATGATCTCGACCCCTGAATATGATTGGGAAGTCATCGGTTTTAAGGTAAATGAAGGAGCGGCAGTTCTGAAACGGAACGGACGAATCTTTATCAGCTATTCAGCCAGCGCGACTGACTACAATTATTGCATGGGACTGCTGACTGCAGACGAGAATGCAGACCTGCTCGACCCGAAATCATGGGCGAAATCACCTGAGCCGGTATTCTGCACGAATGAGGAAACGGGCCAGTTTGGACCGGGTCATAACAGCTTTACGGTTGGGGCTGACGGTAATGATGTCATCGTGTATCATGCACGGAACTACAAGGAAATTACGGGTGACCCGCTATATGACCCGAATCGCCATACACGTGTACAGCCGTTGAATTGGCACGAGGATGGGACGCCTCATTTTGGCATTCCGGTATCGGATGGAGTTCCTGTCGGTAAATAAGCGATACGAATGTTACAGGAGTGGCGTGTTGTATAACAGCGACGCAGTTTTCTGAACAATGCAGGAAATGATAGATTCACTACGCATAACAAGGGTGATTAGATATCTTCTAAGCCGTAAGGCTGGGAGATATCTTTTTTTTCGTGGCAGCGGAAAAACCCTTTTCAAAAACTCGGTTTATGATTGTTAAAAAAGTTTAATATTTTCCACGGGATGTAAACAATAAATGTATGGTAAAGTGTATTTTATACAAGGCTCTTATCTACACGTATTTACCGAATCCGAATCAATCGAGGTGAGGAAAAATGCTGCAATCGTTAAAAGCCATTGCCAACTATCGGAAAGAAAACGATCTGGCCTGGGATACGCCGACTTGGCTCAAGCTGCTCGTTTCGGCTGAGGAGCGCATTGTGAACCTGGAACGAATCCACTCTATAGGGGAGTTAAAGGAAGCTAATCCTGTACTGGATTATGTGGAGCGTACGTTGCTTATTTTGGACGGGCTTCCATTGTCTTTCTGGATTAAGGAGCTACTGGAAGACGTGCTGGTATGGTCTGAGACGGCCAAAGGAGGCACAGTCCGCGAACGGCTGCGTTGGCAGCAGGAGGGCATCAATTTATTTGTGCATAATATTGGTTCCGCCCAGCTGTACGTCAGACAGGCTCAAGCGGAGAAACCGGTGTTCCCCCGCAACACTATGACTCGGATTCTGATAGAGACCCATGGATTAATCGGACAGTATATACGGGGTGAAATTCCTTTTGCGGAAAATCGGGCGCTGCTGGAAATTACCCGTAAGGGCTGGTTAAGCCACGAAGAACTGGAGCTTGCCTTACGTGCGCTAAATGAGTGCATTATCGCCGGGGTAGACCCTGAGTTATGGGAGCAGGTACGGAGTGAAGTGGAGCAACTGATTGGCTGGATCGCCTGGGATAACGCGCCTGTGGCCTGGAGTGTGAAGGAACGATTGGAGAGATTACGGTCGGTTTCTATTCATGAAGGGGAACCCTTCGAGCAGGCTTACGCCGAGCTGGAGCGCGAGTTGAATGTAGATAAGGCGTTGGCTCCGTTGGAGAATCGAACGCTTTGGTATGTGGAGTCGGCTTTACAGGATTTTTCGCTTCCGGAGCTGGTGAAGGTATTTTTACTTGCGTTACGGGATGGTACGGGACAGGAATTGCCTGCAACGGTGCGACATATCAGCTTTGAATCCCTCATGAACACGATGCATTATGACTATCGAGGTATCAAGAAAATTAATATATACAAAAAACGAATGATTGAGAAATATTTACATGCGCTATCCTGGCAGGATATCTTGCAAGGAAAACGGAAGCAGAATCCTCATTTGAATGTGATCGTGGAGCATAAAGAGGAACTGCCGAGTACCGTATTTTTCAATTTTCATTTTTCATCTGCGGCTGAGAAGCTGATCGACTTTTGCATCGAGGCGGAAAAAACGCCTTTGTATGACAAAGCTATATTATTACTGTTTGACCTGTTCGGCTTGCGTCGTGATGCTTATGATCGTTTTCACAATGAGGAAACATACCTTACGGATATGAATCAAACTGTGGATTACAAAAAGGTCATTCTGGATTATGTGACGGGGACTCGTGTACTGGATATCGGACCTGGCGGGGGGGTGCTGCTGGATCTGATTGAACAGGAGATACCGGACGTGAAGCCGCTGGGACTCGATATTTCTGTGAATGTTATTGAAGCACTCAAACGTAAAAAGCAATTGGAGGGCCACCGCTGGGATGTGATTAAAGGAGATGCTCTCCAACTGGAGGAATTTATAGAACCGGGGAGCATGGACACGGTCATTTTTTCTTCCATTCTCCACGAGCTGTATTCTTACATTGAACGGGATGGAGCCCGGTTCAATCTGCATACGGTGGAGGCTGCTTTGCAAAGCGCCTATCATGTGCTGGCACCGGGCGGACGTATCATTATCCGTGACGGCATTATGACCGAACCGGCAGAACAGCGCAGACGAATCCGGTTCCTGGAGCCGGACGGAATGGAATGGTTGCTGCGATATGCCGAGGATTTTGCAGGTCGCCACATTGAAGTCGAGCGTGTGAGTGAGCATGAGGCTATTTTGCCTGTGAACGATGCGATGGAATTTCTGTACACCTACACGTGGGGAGCGGAAGCCTATGTGCATGAAGTGCAGGAGCAGTTTGGGTATTTTACCCCTTCACAGTATGAAGAGTGTATTCGTCGCACGCTTGGATCGCAGGCAATAATCCGGGAGAGCCGTCATTATCTGCAGGAGGGCTATGCGGAAGCGCTGGCCGGGCGTATTGAATTTACCGATGAGCAGGGTCAGCCTGTTCCCCTGCCGGATAGCACCTGTCTGATTGTGATTGAGAAGCCGCAATAGAGTAGGTTAGTATGCTTTGTTTTGTTATCGAGTGAGACTGATAAAATGTAAGAAAGCCTTCTGATTTGCGTCTAATGCGGTCAGAAGGCTTTTTACATTTTATTAGACAATTGATTCATTTGTAAAAGAAACAGACATCCTGTCTGTTCGTTCACAAGTTACTTCCGATTTAATGTACCATAATTATGGAAAAAGTGATTTTGAAAATGATATACTAAGAGAGAACATTCTATGAATATTGGGTATACCTTTTTTTGCTACCAATGAAGGGAGGCGTGTTCGTGATGTCCTCGCATGTGGAGATATCGCAATATGACCCGCAGTGGGTAAAAGAGTATTCATATGAGCGGACAAAAATCGCAGAGACTCTCGGAGATATTAGTATGGGCATAGAGCATATTGGGAGCACATCCGTTCCTGGCCTTGGAGCCAAGGCGATTATTGATATTATGGTTGGGGTAGAAGATTTGGCAAGGGTTCAGTCCGAACATCGGGAGCGCTTGCTTCGTATTCAGTATGAATATGTACATAAGCCTGATTTTCCGGAGAGAGCTTTTTTTCGTCGTGGAGAATGGGGAGTAGGAACCCATCATTTACATATTTACAAGTATCAAGGGGAGCACTGGGTGAACCATCTATTGTTTCGGAATTACTTAAAAACGCACCCGGAGAGCTTGTCGGGGTATGATGCTCTGAAAAAAGAATTGGTGCAGCAGTTCAAATATGATCGTCAAGCGTATACCGAGGCCAAAGGGCCGTTCATTCGGCAGGTGATTAAGCAGGCGAAGCTTGAAAAATTTAAGAAGGAGGAATGACGAAAGAACTGGAGCAGCTTGGCGTATCGGTAGAAGAAAGATAACAAACAACTCTGTTTTCTTAACACTTTTTGCATATAATACAGGTGAAATGACAGGATAGCTTTAAAAATGAAGGAGTTGTGTTGAAAATGTCAAAACGTTTGATTCCTTACATCACGATGGATGGAAATGCAAAAGAAGCAATCGAATTTTATGAAAAGGCATTGGATGCCCAACTGCTTTTTATCCAAACCTTCGGTGAAATGCCTGAAAATCCGGAATTCCCCATTCCCGCAGAGGTCAAGGAACGTGTGGGACATGCCACTCTCAAAGTCGGTGAGACGGAGCTTATGTTTTCCGACACCTTTCCTGGTTCGCCGTTTAACAGCGGGAATCAGGTGAGCATCTGTATTACCACCGACAGTGTCGAGCAATCCCAAAAAATGTTTGACGCTCTCCAGCAAGGGGGACAGGTGGGGATGGCTTTGCAAGAAACCCATTTTAGTCCTGCTTATGGGAATGTAACAGACAAGTTTGGTATTACCTTTCAAATTTTCACGGAGGGTCGGCCTTAAACAATGGAAAACGGCCTGATTTCGCTACCTTGGCGATCTGGCTGTTTTTTGTATGAATCCTCGTTCAAGAGGTTTCTCCATTAACAGGCGAATGATTTCCGGTTGATCGTGATGATATGCAGCCATATGCAGACAAGTATGACCATCGCTATCCTGAATGGCGGTTCTGGCCTGGTGGGACACAAGGAGAAAGGATTTATCCCCTCGTTAGTTTTAAATAAAAATACTTATCGCTGAGTATATCAACAACAAACACATAATTAATCGAAATGACTTGTCATGTTTAGCAAAGAACTTTTGAAAATCGAGCCGAACCCTGACCATAAAAGTAACGCCAGCCATCCTAAAAAAATGGGCAAAGCCAAATAAAAAACGATGGATTCAAACGAATGATTAAACGGCAAGATAAAAGCACTCATGACCGTTAAAAAAAACAATGTGGAACCCTGTATGTTTAACTATCGTTTCCCGTTACTTGAATAATTCATTTCTGAATCTGACCATCGTCTGTTTGGAAAAATCCCCACAGAAAAAGCACCGGCTCACGATGTTATCATGAACCGGTGCTTATTCGATCATTTCTACATATACGTTCAAATGGAGTCTCTGTCAGGAAGCCCCGTTAATGGATGAAATGGAACTGCTTTAACAACCGTTCCAAGAGAACCGCCGCTTCCACCCGGGTCGTATGCGCCAAGGGTGCAAATTGATTAGCGATGCGTCCCTGGGCCTACTCAGCCCCATTGGACACCGCGGGACTCCGGCTGGTTGCTATTCAGGAAGCACGTGTTAATTGCGACGAGCTGTTCGCTCTATGCCATCAGCGATTACTTTGTACAGTTGGTGCGGCAGATCGTGTCCCATGCCGTCAACCAACATTAGCTCGGCGCCCGGGATGGCAGAAGCCGTGTCCTCGCCACATGCTGGGACGAACAGGGGATCGTCCACCCCATGAATGACAAGTGCTGGTACTTTTATGGTCGCCAGCCGCGGACGTCGGTCACCGGAGACAGCGATCGCAGCAATTTGTCGTCCGACACTGCCTGGATCGTAGGCTCGCTGGACTTCCTCCAGAATGAGCGCCCGATAAGCGTCCTCTTCAAACGGATAGCCGGTGCCGGCGATGCGTTTGGCAAAAGCGAGGCTGTGCGTCAAAAATCCTGCTTCATTCTCAAATGGGTTCGGCGCCGGTGTAGTCATCATCGCCATGACTTCCGGGGAAGATTGCGGAAGGGCAGCATTACCGGAACTGGACATGATGGAAGTGAGTGATAAAACCCGTTCAGGGTATTCACTGGCTGCAATCTGGGCGATCATTCCGCCCATCGACCTGCCAACGAAATGTGCCTGGTCAATTGAAAGGGCGTTTAGCAGTTCGATAGCGTCGTTGGACATGTCATCGAGAGTGTAAGGGATGTCCGGTCGCTGTCCCGACATGAGAGCAGTCGCCAGTGCGTCAAAATCTAGCGTCTGATAATGGCTAAAGTGCGTCGAGCAACCTACGTCGCGATTGTCAAAGCGAATCACGCGAAAGCCCCGCGCTGCTAATATCCGACAAAACGAAACCGTCCATCGGATCATCTGGGTTCCAAGCCCGGCGATTAGGATAATAGCCTCGTCATTTTCGTTACCGAAACTGTCATAGGCCAAATTGATGCCGTTTACTTTCAGGATGTTCATGATCGTCTTCTCCTCCAATTAATTCGATATCGGAAATTCTGTCATAGGCAGAAGGCGTGAATCTTCGACCGCTGCAGTCCGATGCCCGATACCAGCCAGGTAGTCTTGATGACTTGAAAAAGCAAGAAAAGACTGCGCGCTGCTCTGGCGGATCAGCATAACAAGATCCCATCTTTCGTCTTCGGGTCCGATAAGAAACTCTCCGCCATCGCCAAGAAACAGCACTTCACCTCCGCTTTCACGGAGAAATGGGAGGGTGTGCTCAATGTAGCGGTTGAAAGCTTCGGCACCGCTGATTGGGACCTCCGGTGTTAGTTCGGGATTGGCTGTGTAATCGGCAACATCACGAAAACGCAGCAGGTTCAACATGACGATGCTGCCCTCAATGCCTCGTTGCATAAACCTCATGCCAGCGCGTTGCGATGGTTCGATGTAACGAATAGATTCAAACTCTTTCATAGCGGCTCCTTTCGTAGTTCCTTTTTTAAATATTTACGCCTCCATATGCTCTCATTCATAAGTTCCCTTCAGGGAATGCATTAGCGGATAATTTTTTGACATGGTTTCTGATATCAGGTGCCCAGTCATCAATGAAGTGGTAAAAACGACCCAAATCACCAGCATACAGTGCCCGCAGAGCTTCTTCGTATTGATGGAAGTTCCCGGCCATAGCTGTCATGAAGTTATATGTTGCTTCTTGTGACTCTCGGATATTGCTCTGTTTTTCTCCAGCACGGCGAGCCTCATCAATGAGTTTTCGTAATGTTACCGACGCCCCTCCAGGTTGACTCTTGAGCCATTCCCAATGCCGTGGCAATAACGTAACCTCACCGGATACAACCCCCAGCTTGGGTCGACCGACCCGCCGTATAGGCTGGTGATTCACTTCCGTACCGGGTAGGTCACCTAACTGTTCTCCTAATCGTTTGAGCACATCATCTGTCTTCTCACGAAAATCAACATCTATTGGCTTCCCTGTGGAATCGTCAAATATAAGCAACTGTGTGAGGTCTCTGTCATCCAGAGCATCCTTCACTGTAGTAACAACGTGCTGTAACGAACCACTGGCGACGACTCCCACACCCAAAAATGCCGTGCAGTAAAAGTGCGTTAGGGCATTACTCATGCTGACCTCCTCTCTGATTGCCTCACCAATTATACCCGGGTAAAAATAAAAAATCAATATTACCCGGGTAATATTGATTTTGCCGTTCGTTATGGAGGAAATAAATGCAAAAGACGCGGCCTAAGAGGACCGCGCTGTTGAGGGCTAAGTGAAATACTGTTTTAATGCATAGCAATAAGTCTTTAGTGTGTTGTTGCTTTTACAGGAACAACTGAAACTCCTACCTCATCCAACATCATTAAGAATTACTTCTTGTACTCTCATAACGCCACTCCCAATGAAAAACTTTAAAGCTATAGTTAATATTTCTTTTAAACAAAAAATAGAGGAGATTAGTTCATATAATGAACTAACCATCCTCTATTTACGTTACTACAATTAACACGATCTAATTACCTACACTCCAAAATTAAAATCATCATCAGTCAGCGGCTCCACATTCATTGCACGCACGTAGCCGTTTCCTTTTTTAGAAAAGAAATCATGCTGCTTGGTGTGAGTGCTGATGCCGTTGATTACAATTGGATTGACTTCTTCTTCTTCAAACAGTGGATCAAAGCCCAGGTTCATCATAGCCTTATTGGCGTTGTAGCGTAAAAAGACTTTGACATCGTCCACCAGCCCGATGGGAGCATAAATTTGCTCGGTGTATTGTTCCTCGTTATTGTGCAAGTAGCGCAGCAACCCTACCAGCGTCTGGTACAGATCCCGTTGCTCTTCCTCGTCCAGCTCTGCATAAATCTCCTGTGCCAGCACACCCACATAAACACCGTGAATACTTTCGTCCCGTAAAATCAAGTCGATAATTTCTCCGCTGCATGTCATCTTGCCCTGACCCGCCAGATAGAGAGGATAGAAGAAGCCGCTATAAAATAAATAGCTTTCTAACAGCACAGACGCTGCCATAGCGAGATACAAGTCTTTTGGTGCATGAATATTCAAATAATACTGACGAATGGTTTCCGCCTTGGTCTGAAGATACGGATTTTCCTCTACCCAACGGAATATATCATCGATCTCTTCCGTAGAAGCTAGGGTTGTAAAAATGCTGCTGTACGACTTCGCATGAATTTGCTCCATCATCGCCATAAAGCTTAGTACAGCTTTGCGTTGCAGCCCGTCCACATGCTCCATAATTTGCGGCATACCTACGCCGCCTTGAATCGTATCCAGCAACGTTAAGCCGCCTAATACTTTCATATAGGCTTCTTTTTCAATATCACTGAGGGTTACCCAACTCATTTTATCGTCGGACAGCGGAATTTCATCATCCGTCCAAAATTGCATAATGTTCTGATTCCAGAACATCAGTGTAAAATCATCGTCCGAGCGATTCCAGTTTACAGCTTGTATACCTGTCATTGTTTAGCATTCTCCCTTCAGCTTCCGAGATTTCCTAGAGTCATAACGAAATGACATAGGCGAATCATCGTTTGCTTGACATACGGAAGCTGCATCCGCGAGGCCGTGTCCCAACCCATAAAGGGCAGAACATCACGCTGGATACAGCTTCTAATGAAAAGCATCGATATATATGAGGACTTCTAATGTTAATTTATGAGTACGGTCTTAGACCGAGCAGGTGAGGCACTCTTCTACAGACAGCTTTTTGGTACGTGTGTAGTACAACGATTTGAGTCCTTTGTGAGCAGCATACAGATAGCAACGTGCCAATTGGCGTGTAGTCACGTCACTGTTCACATGAAGCACGGTTGAAATTCCTTGATCCACGTGAGGCTGAATTTCTGCAATCAGGTCAAGCACTTTGAATTGATCCATTTGATACGCGGATTTATAAAAGAACACATTATCTCTTTGCAAGTAAGGCATTGGATAATAGGTCGTCGAGTTCGCATAGGTACGTGTTTCAATTTGTTCCACGATAGGCATTACGCTGGACGTCGCATTTTGAATATATGAAATGCTGGCCGTCGGCGCAATCGCCATACGGTACGCGTGATACAGGCCGTTCTTCTGCACATCTGCTTTCAGCTTGTCCCAATCCTCTGGAGAAGGAATATAAATACCGCCAAATAGCTCTTGTACGCGTTCCGTTGTCGGACGGTAATCGGTGTTCAGATAACGGTCAAAATACACCCCAGTCGCGTAATCCGATTCCTCAAAGCCATAAAAGCTTTGTCCGGCCGCTTGCGCGATCTCCATGCTCTTCTCCAGCGAGTGATAGTTCATCGTCATAAAGAAGGTACGGACAAAATCCTTCGCTTCGTTGCTTTCATAAGCAATTTTGTTCTTGGCAAGGTAGCCGTGCAGGTTCATGACACCCAGACCGACAGAATGCATCTCACGGTTTGCCTTGGCAACACCCGGCGCGTTTGCGACTTGAGTCATATCGCTGACCGAGGTCAGGGCAATCATTCCCTCGTGAACGGATTCGCGGATTTTGCCATGCTCCATCACATTTACAATGTTGAGAGAAGCCAGATTACAGCTGATATCCCGACGGATTGTATCCTGTTGGCCGTAATTTGTAATTTCAGAGGTTTCCTGTAATTGGAAAATTTCTGTGCACAGGTTCGACATTTTAACCTGACCTACGTTTTTAAGGGCATGTGCTTGATTCGCGTTACTTTTGTTCATCATGTATGGATAGCCGGATTCCAGCTGGATCATGGCAATTTTGGTCAACATGTCACGCGCGCTCATCGCAACCTTTTTCTTCACCCGGTCGTCAGCGAGCAATGTATCGTACATTTCATCCAGATCCATATCGTCCAGATGCGTACCGTAAGCCTTGTACACACTATAAGGAGCGAATACATGCAGCGGCTCATTATCCTGAGCCAGCTTATAAAAGCGGTTCGGAACAATCAGTCCGATGGAGAGTGTCTTGAGGCGTACTCTTTCGTCGGCATTGATTTTTTTACTATCCAGGAACTCCAGTACATCCCAACCGAAAATGTTGTAGTATGCAGCGCCGGAACCTTTACGTTGACCCATCTGATCCGCGTAGGAGAAGCCGTCCTCCATCAGTTTCAGCACAGGCATAATGCCTTTAGCCGCGCCCTCCACACCTTTAATCGCTTCGCCACGTGACCGCAGTTTCGACAGGTTGACCGCGACACCGCCGCCGATTTTGGACAACTGCATGCAAGTGTTCAGCACGTAGTTGATCGAGTTGAGAGAGTCGTCCATTTCGAGCAGGAAGCAGGATACCAATTCCCCACGACGGCTTTTGCCTGCATTCAGGAAGGTTGGTGTTGCCGGCTGGAGACGCTGCTCCATCATCGAGCGGGACAACAAGCGCGCTGTATCGGCGTTACCGCGTCCCAAATGCAGGGCGACGACCGCCACCCGGTCAGGATAGTGCTCCAGATAAACCTTACGGTCATTGCTTTTCACTGCATAATCCGTATAAAACTTGGATGCTGCCATATAGGAAGGGAATTTAAAATGATAACTATGAGTGATATGGAAAATATCCTTAATTTCGTCAGATGTATAGCTACTATAGAAATTTTCGTAATAATCATTCTCAATCATGTAGAGCACTTGAGCCGCTGTATCTGCAAACTTCAAGCTCCGTTCTTCGACTTCCTTCATAAATTCGTCTACAGCCTCTTGGTCCTTTTCCAATTGGAAAAAGCCATCTGTATCGCGTTTCATCAACATGTTGTTCAGTTCAATATGCCGCAACTCGGCTCACCCCCTGTTTGAAACGCTCTACATCGCCGAACGTTCCGGATAATTCAAATTTACTGATGACAGGCACGTTGTAATGGTCGGAGATCAAATCCGCGCTTTTGGCAAAGCTCTCGCCCCAATTACGGTTGCCGCTGGCAGCTACACCCACGAGGTTTTGAGCATTTTTTTGCAAAAAGGAAGATACCCTCTCAGGTATCTGTCCAAACCCCGTTGTATATGTAATGAGTACGTATGGTTCCTCTATAGTCATTTGCTCCTGGATTTGGACCGCCGGAAGCTTGAGCTTCCCGATAAATCTTTTTACATTGCCGGTCTTGGAATCATAGGCAATCAGCATTGTATTCATCCTCCTTGACATTTGGCAAAACAGCATCTGCCCAAGGCTCGAAATCCTGTAAAGATTTGCAACCCCTTGCTGGCTGTGCTTCGCCAAAATTTTCACGCCTATTTATATCGGTTCTTCCATATCTGTATTTTCAAGATATATGTGTAAAATACGCGTTGCACACTATATTTAGAGTACGATTTCTATTTTATATCTATATATAGGTGAGGTCAATCACTTTTAAAAGGTTGGGCACAAGGATTGGGGGCAAGTCCAAGCGGGGTGCGGGATAAGCAGAATAACTTTTTTTTTCGTGCGAATTTTACAAATGTACTGGAGTTTTGAGAGATGAAGATGTACGATTTGTCAATAGGAGATACAGCAGTAAATCTACCTTTTACTGTAGGGGGAATACGTATGATGGGTAATGGATTTATGGATTCAGGGTCGTTTGATGCTATATTAAGATACCATTACATAACCGAAGGGAAGATGTACTATGCCACATATTATTGGGGAACGCATCGTATTGAGGGAGTATCGTCAGGAGGATATACCGGAAATACGAAAATGGGTCAATGACCCGGATATTACACGCGGTTTGAGCGATGTTTTTACTTATCCTCATTCTCAGACGAATAGCGAAGCCTACGTACAGATGATGATCGATGGTAACTCCGAGATCAAGGGCTTTGTTATTGCACATAAAGACACACTGGACTATATTGGACAACTGGATTTATTTAAAATCAACTGGTTGAATCGGCACGCCACGCTCGGCATTGTGATTGGGCGCGATGATAACCTGGGCAAAGGCTACGGACGTGAAGCGATCCGGCTATTACAGAAATTTGTATTTCATACACTGAACCTGAATCGGCTGGAGCTGGAGGTCTATGCATACAACGAGCGTGCATATCGCTGCTATCTGGCCTGCGGCTTCAAGGAGGAAGGTCGGCTGCGGCAAAAGCTGTTCAGGGAAGGCCAATACTATGACATCATTCAAATGGGCATTTTACGAAGTGAGTATAAGGCTGCGGAGCAAACGACGGAATCTCGATAATGAAAGCACATAAGTTATTTTATTCCGTCAGCTTTCTTCAATTTTTTATGAGTGAGATTACAGGGACTACGCTCATCTTATTTCTCTTAGCCAAAGGACTTTCTCTGCAAAGTGCGAACTTCTTACTACAGGTGCGATTGCAGACAAGCGAATCATAGAAGCCCGCGAGATTGCGGGCTTTTGGGGTAGATACCTGACATATTGAACATTTTATTCGTAATATCCCTCGGTTGATTTGCGTAATTGTTTGAATTGAATAGCATCATGACCGAACCACACTTGAGAATTCGTCCGTGCAGCCAGAGTGCGGATTTTTTCCACCGTATCCCGGTAACCAAGCAGATCATAAATAACGCCTGGCGGCTTGACGGGTGGACCGTAGCTTTCCGCTGAATAAATAGCATCCGAAGCGAGGATGATCCCCCCTGTCTCCGGCAGTTCAATATGCAAGCCTATCATCCCCCAAGCATGCCCGCTACCAAAGTTGAGGACCTTGATGCCTTCAGCCAGTTCCAGGTTATCCTGATGGCGTTTGATTGTTTTCCACTGCAAGTGATTTTTGATCCATGCATCAATGTCCGCCCAGACATAAGCTCCTTCTTTTACATTACGGGCATAGCTCTGCAGCGCACCGTTCAACTCATCCTCATGTACGATAATGGTAGCGTTCGTGAACATTTCCAGGCACCCCGCGTGGTCCAAATGCAAATGAGAGGCAATGACGTACCTAATTTCCTCGGGTCTTACGTTCAACTGCTCCAGCCGGTTATGCAGGTAACATTCCTCACTGGCCACCCAAGGAGATGCCAATTGCGTTGATTCGGCCCAACGCCCTTCGCGGCCCATCGAGTTCGGATTACATGCTGTATCAAACAGAATCTTTCCCTCAGGATGGTCGATCAATACTGTATAAATGGGGAATTCTGCGAATTCTGTTGACGCATTAGGATTGTTAATCGTAGCCGGGTTATGCATCGCAATGATCCAGTTCTTGTCCATGCTCATTCGTCCGTTATCCATCACATACAGTTTAGGCCGCGGTTTAATAATATTTGGCATGTTTGTTTCCTCCCGATGAAGAGTAATTTACAAGTAGATCTCTGACTTCACTCGTGACGATTACGCTGCCGTAGCGGCAGGTATAGACATACCTTAATATAAAATCTAAACTTACATAAGGAGGCACTTTAATGTGTCCAGGGTACTTTTAAGTGCATAGGAGGGGATAGGATTTGACATCTTCAATCACCAAAAAACAACCCGACATCACGCTGGCGGGTTGTGGCTATAGCAGAGTTCTCGACATTATTTCCAACAAGTGGACGGCGCTCGTCATTTACGCATTGGAGAATGGGCGCATCAGATACGGGGATATTTCAAGAAGAGTCGAGGGCATCTCCAAAAAAATGCTGACACAAACGGTACGAAAGCTGGAGCGGGATGGGCTAGTCCAACGCCATATTACACCAACAGTACCTGCTACTGTGGAATATTCGCTAACCCCTTTAGGCGAAACCTTACTTCTACCGATGAAAGAATTAAGACAGTGGGGCAGAACGAATTATTCGCATGTAGAAGAGGCAAGAGTCAATTATGATCTGAAATACAGTAAGTGAAGATTTGGATTGTGCTTATCATCGGCTTGTTGATCAGCTTTTCGAACTCGGCGGGGAATACATTTCAACAGCCACGTCAGATCGGCCTTTCCGAACAAGGCATTTGGATCATGGAAATCATCAAGGCAGCCCTGTAATCTTTCATTATACAAGCCAAACTCGAACTATACTGAACTTGAAAAATAAACATCAAAACGGAGTAGGCGGAATGGTGCTGTACAAGCGAAGCGGTCGCTTTAAAAGCTTTCCGTAGGATAGCTGGCTTCGGAAGCATCACTTCCCCGGATTTTTACCTAGTTATATGATTATTCAAGAAATCCGGGGGAGGTGGCGATAGGAAGCACCATTCGACTGCGTAGTGGCACGATAAGTAACTTTTAAGTTCAGCCCCTTTGATCGTTATTTTTCCGCGTTCCACAGCTTAAGCCGATTTTGGATCAGTCCGGTGTAGATTTCTTCAGCCTTCGGCACACCTGCCTGATCCAGCTCTTGGAGCATGCGGTCATAGATAGCATCAAATTGATCGGGCTTGGCGAGTACAGCTTCGGGAATCCGTTTGCGCACAATGTCCTGCGACTTCTGATAAATGACATTGTAGTTTGTATTGGTCGGAACGGGCATGTTGTAGGCGGCGCCCCATTCTTTCACCGGAAAATCCTTTTCGTTCGGGAACAGGTCCTTCCACGTTCGAGCATTGTAGGCTTGCAGTGATTTTTTTTCGGCCCGGCTGTAATTTTCAGTAATCATCTCTGGATAGTTCGTCGTATAGTAGTTGCCGGAAGGGTCCTTGATGCCGTCACCGTAATGCGGCCCCCATATCCAGTACAAACCGATGCCCGACTCTCTCATAAAGGCGGAATTATCGGTGTTTTTACGTTGCTGCACATCGGGCGGAATAACCCGTTTGCCGTTCTCTACATTGTAATGCTGGCCTTCGATTCCCCAGTTGCGCAAAATCTGTCCTTCGTCGGAGGCCAGAAAATCCAGAAACTTGATGGCACGCACGGGATTTTTGCACGAGGTCGTAATTCCGATCCCGTATGCAGCATCAAAGCCGAGCGGCTGGAGGGAATGATCCTTGTATTTCTCGCTTAACGTAACCGGGAAATGCGCGTAGGTAAATTCATCCTTGCCCGACGCTTTGAGCGCGTTTTCGGCATCCTGATAGTTCCACTCCTGATCAATGAGTCCAATCACACGACCTGCGGCGATTTTGGACTTGTATTGATCGCTTTTTTGCACAAAAGTATCCTTATCCAGCAGTCCTTCGTTGTACATATGATTCAGCCAGCGAAAATATTCCCGTTCCTCCGGGCGTTTGTAGTGGAGAATGGCTTTACGTGTCTTGGGATCGATATAATACTCTCCATCGTCCGGTCCGCCTGTAGCGGTAACTGCCGGATTTGTTACGGTAATTTGAATTTTCCAATCTTCGGCATCCAGGGAGAGGGGGATGGTAGGTTGACCGTTAGTGGTGGGATATAGGGCTACATAGTCCTTGAGTGCTTTTTCAAAATCCTGAACTGTGCGAATTTTCGGATAGCCGAGCTTCTCCAGCGCCTGATGCTGGATTTCGAACCCGGCTTGTGCGTCAAATGCGATGTGATCTACGCCTAAATTTGTCGGAATGGTATAGATGGCAGGGTCGTCATGGCTATATTTTATACGGTTAAAATAGTCTCCGTACACTTTCTTGATATTGGGGCCGTATTTATCAATCAGGTCGGTTAAGTCAATGAGTGCCCCGGCATCGACCAGCTTACCGACATCGTTTTTGGGATAGACTAGGTCAGGATACTCTCCGCTGGCAGCCATCAAAGCAAACTTTTCCTCACTCCGGCCATTGACGGCATGTTCTCCGTTCAGTGTCACGCCCGTTTTTTTGATAATTTCCTGTCCAATTGCATCCTTCATGTTATTCCAATTCGAGCTGGCGTCACCACCAAAAAAAGTAAGTGTAACAGGACTGGTATCATCGGGATTTTCATTTTCTGCCGTACCGCCTGTTCCGTTTGCGCAGCCCGTCGTGACGAGCAGCAACAAAGCCAGGAGAAGGATGGAGCCTTGTCGTACCGACCTGATCTTGAACATCTGCAAAATCCCCCTTTATAAGTATGATTTACATAATGTAAGTGCTTTCAATAGTAAATTGTAGGAAATACCGAACCTTACGTCAAGTCATTTATGTTGATTTGTTATGTGTTTGTTTTTTTATTATGCAAACATATTTTGGTGGATGGTGTGGATTTGTGCAAATCTATCGTTTGATGATCTCAAACAAAGTGTGCTACGATGATACCAGTTTATGGGTACACCCATGCAATTGGAAAGGCAGAGGCAAAAAAAGATTCCGAATAGGGTTGGGTGAGAAGATGCGTGGAAAAGTAACGTTGCAGGAAATTGCGGATGCGGCTGGTGTTTCAAAGTTCGCTGTTTCGCGTGCATTGTCCGGCAAGCCCGGAGTAAGTGAGGAAACGAGGGCAGTGTTGGTCAAGCTGGCTGCCCAGATGGGCTATTTTCGCAATCATCCAAAGACAACGGGGGTGGAACCTCGGGACACGGATGCCGGGGAATGGTCGGGAACTGTGCTGGTGTTATTTCCAAATATACGGCACCAGAATAGAGAATCCAGGTATTGGGGTCCTGTGTTTGAAGGCATTTCTGAGCGCTTGAATGGAAAGGGAATGAACATGCTGACGTTAACGGAGCCTTCAACAGAGGATATGTTTGCTTTGCTGAATCCAGAAGCGATCAGGGGCATTATTACGGTAGGGTCGATTTCTACTTCTATATTGCTGAATATTTATCGGATGAGCATTCCGGTCGTTATGGTGGATCATTGGGATGCTGCGTTTTTAAGCGATACGGTGTTTACAGATAACCGCACATGTATGTCTGAGCTCATGAGAAATGTGCTGTGCAGGGGCTATACCCGCTTTCAATTTGTTGGAAATATCGACGATGCTCACAGCTTCTCTGAACGTTGGGAAGCTTTTCGCTCCACATTGGAGCTTGGAGGAATAGGATTAAAGCAAAATAGAGCCTTGCTCCACATGGGTGCGCAGAAGCTTGCCGAGGAATTGGACAAGCTGACCGAGGATGAATTGCCAGAGATGTTTGTATGTGTGAATGATGTGACTGCCGGGCACGTGGTGGATGCGCTCAAACGAAAGGGAATTGACGTCCCGAGGCGCTGTGGAGTGACCGGTTTTGACGATACGAGCGAGCAGATGCCGATTTATGCTACGGTTAGAGTGGATAAGGAGCTTTTGGGCATGCGTGCGGTGGATCAATTGCTATGGCGCATAACCAACCCGGATTCCCCCGTCGAGAAAAAGCTTCTGCACGCGGAACTGGTCGTACGAGAGGGGTATGCGCCGCGGCTCAGTCAGGGTAAGGATGATCATGAACACCCGATAAGTACAATCACATATAGTTGATGTCCAGATATAGATAGGTAGTTCCATACACGCGGACTGATAAAAAAGTCGCTTTTTAGCCTTTTGGGGCGAGGGCGGCTTCTCTTTGTTGTTTTGCAATTTTTTTTGTCACAAAAAACGATTTGACTATTTTGTTAGCTTAATGTTATTTTTGTTATGTTTATAGAGGAGTCCAGATGTTCCCAATCATCCTTATAGGGAGGCTTGCGACGATGTTCAATGTGACAGGGTTGGATAACTGGAGGTTTAGGAAAGCACCAGGTGATGAGTGGCTTAGCGCGAAAGTACCGGGATGTGTGCATACGGACCTTTTACGACATGGCAAAATTCCAGATCCTTTTATTGGAACGAACGAGGCGGAGGTACAATGGATTGACAAACAGGACTGGATATACGAAGCCTGTTTTGAAATGAATGTGGAACAGCTTCAGTGCCCGTGTGTAGAATTGGTGCTGGAGGGCTTGGATACGTATGCGGAGGTAAAAGTGAACGGGCACCCCGTTTTGTCGGCCAACAATATGTTTCGGATGTGGAGGAGGGATGTGAAGGCATGGGTTCAGCAGGGAGGGAATCGGCTGGAAATCAAGTTCCGTTCTCCGGTAGCTGAGGATCTGCCCAAGCTGGAGCAATTGGGTTACGCGCTTCCCGCGCCGAATGATCAGTCCGAAGCAGGTGGTTTGGCGGACAAAAAGGTAAGCGTTTTCGCACGTAAGGCTCCTTACCATTACGGTTGGGATTGGGGGCCGAGGCTGGTGACGAGCGGCATTTGGAGACAGGTACGGGTGGAGGCATGGTCTGGTCTGATCGTAAGAGACTTATTTATCCGGCAGGATGAAATCAGTGTAGACAGAGCCAGACTCACGGCTGTTGCAGAAATTGAAAATGCGGGTGAGATCAGAGAAGCCGATCTGCGTATTTCTGCTGACGGCAGGGAATGGCTGAAGCCTGTTCGTCTGTTGAAGGGAAGGCAAACGGTGGAGCTGGAGCTGTACATGGGGCAACCCAGGCTATGGTGGTGCCGGGGACTGGGAGAGCCGCATCTATATACGTTTGCAGCCGAGCTTGTGGAGCAGGATGAAGGAGCTGTAATCGCGGAAAAAACGGTGAAAACGGGCTTGCGTTCGATTCGTCTTGTGCGTGAACAGGATGCGGCGGGAGAGAGTTTTTATTTTGAACTGAACGGGGTTCCAGTGTTTGCGAAGGGAGCCAACCATATTCCGAATGACAGCTTTGCCCCTGAAGTGACACGAGAAAGGTATCGGCATGAGATTGCCAGCGCTGCGGCCTCTCATATGAATATGTTACGGGTCTGGGGCGGCGGTATTTATGAGGAATATATATTTTACGAGCTGTGTGATGAATACGGTTTATTGATATGGCAGGACTTTATGTTTGCGTGCAGCATGTACCCGGGCGATCCAGCTTTTTTGGACAATGTGTCTAAGGAAGCGGAGGACAACATCAAGCGTCTGCGTAATCATCCATGTATCGCGTTATGGTGCGGCAATAATGAGATTGATTCAGCTTGGGCGCATTATGAGGAGAACGGGGGCTGGGGCTGGAAAAAGGATTATTCGCCAGCGCAGCGAGAGCGCATGTGGTCTGATTATGAGACGCTCTTTCACGGGATTTTACCGGAAATGGTACACACCTGGTCCCCGCAGACGGCATATTGGCCCTCGTCTCCACTGATCGGCCTGTCTGGAGACCGAAATCAGCATGCTCATCCGTCTTCGACGGCGGGAGATGTTCATTACTGGGGCGTATGGCACGCATCTGAGCCTTTTGAGCATTACCATGTGCATGTGGGGCGCTTTATGAGTGAATATGGCTTTCAGTCCTTTCCCGAATACAGGTCCGTGCGCGCCTATGCGGAAGAGAACGATCTGGAACTGGAATCGGTAGTAATGCTGGCGCATCAGAAGAACGGGGCGGGCAATCGCCTGATTAAAGAATATATGGAGCGATACATGCGGGAGCCGAAGGATTTTAAAGCCTTTCTTCCCATGAGTCAGATTTTACAGGCGGAAGCGATGAAAATGGCCATTGAGGCGCATCGGCGTTGCAAGCCTTACTGTATGGGCACATTGTATTGGCAAATGAATGATTGCTGGCCCGTTGCCTCCTGGTCGAGCATGGATTATTTTGGTCGCTGGAAGGCGCTGCAATATACGGCTAAGCGCAGCTTTGCCGATGTGCTGCTGAGCGTAGCGGATACGGAGCAGGGGAATAAGGCGCTGCATATTGTCAACGATACGCTAAAGCCAGTTCAAGGCACGCTGCGGCTTACGCTTTTGCATATCCGGGGTAGCAAGGCCGTCCGTGAAGAGGACATTCAGGTAGAGCAGCAAGCTAATGCAGCGGGGCTGGTACATATACTGCCTGCCGACAAATGGCTGAATGGCCTGAACCCTGCAGAGCATATACTGGTCGCAGGTCTGATACAAAACGGTGAGCAGGTGGCTTCCTGTGAAGTTTATTTTGCAGACACAAAAGAGATGGATTGGCCGCAACCGAATATTGAAGTAACAGAGGTACAGGGAAGTGGAGGAAGCAGCTTTAGCCTTTGCTCGGATGTACTGGCGAGGCATGTATGGCTGTCGGCGGAGCGGGAAGGCATTTTTAGCGACAATCATCTGGATTTGGCTCCCGGTATTCCTAAAACGGTGGGATTTTTGGCTCTGGGCAGAGGGAGCTCGGCTTTTGAGGCAGCTTCTCCAGGCAAACTGACGGTATGCTCGTTGGTAGATTGGATACAGGGATAGAAAATAAACAGCTCAGGTTTATCCGTACTTCATGTAGGCGAAGCGGATAAGCCTTTTTGCTATCTAAAGCATTTTATGATGATATGTAGAGCGTTTTCATTATGTTAATATATTTAACAAAAATCACTTGGAAGAGGTGTGTGACCGTATCGTCTCCAAGGGCTATGATGTAGCAATTGGTATCGAAACGGGTTCACGCTGCTATCAGATGCCTACCTTACAGGAGGTCAAGACGATCATAGACGATTTGAAGGACGCGCCCGTATATCTATGGTATGACATTGGACACGGCATAGATGAAGCAGGGCATCACCAGCACATTTATCACAGCAGGCTGCATACGGATTTTGGCGCTCCAGTTGCTCGATATCAGCAGAAGGATACCAGCGCGACGCTCATGACCGAGGTTTCATCGTTCCTGTCGTTGCGGCATGGAGATGCGCGTCTGCTGGCGGTTCAGGCAGCTTCCTATTTCTCGCCAGGCTTTGTGCCTATGCAGGAGTTGACTGTCCATGAAACCGGCTGGACGCTATTGGGTCAGCAGGTCAAGGGATATTACGGGCCTGTTGCTGCCTCCGATCTGCCGCCTATCTCGCAGGAGGAGATCAGTCCGTGGTATCTGCTCCCGCATCACAAACGACCAACTAACCCATGAACATAAGCATGAAATCCGGGTGGATGTGGATCGTCAGGAGGATGTGTGGACGCTTCGTTTTCGTTCAGAAGGTCCGTTGGATTGCATGACACAGATTTTATTTGTTTTTGGGCGTGAGGGAAAATTCACTTGCGGGGAATATAGACTGGTTAATGGAGCGCTTCCATTGAGCTTGAAGCGATTGTGGTGTACACTGTCCAGAACAGGTGTAAATTGGAACGACAAAAGGCTGGACGGCTGTAAAGGAGGAAAAGACACACATGTATGCCCGTTTAAGATCGCTAAATTATCCTATAAAAGGGTATGTTTTTATCGTATTAGCTGTATGCTCAGTGATCAGCACTCTATGGATCATTAACGTGCAGCTGCCCTCGGGAGGACGCCCTTATCGCTTTATATGGTGGAATATGATGCTAGCCTGGATTCCCATGATCTTGACCTTGCTGCTGGACGTCGTTCATTGTTCCTGGAGAAGGGGGACGAGGACGTTTTTGTTGTGGATCACGGGAGCGGTATGGCTCTTTTTTTATCCCAATACTCCGTATTTAATCACAGATTTGCTGCATGTATTCGCAAGATATCCATTTCTTGGGGAGCAGCGCTTCTGGGGAGAGCCGTATTTCTGGAATCATGTACTGGGGATGCTGTTGGTCGCTGTCCTTGGGTTGACGATGGGATTTGTATCCCTCGAATCTGTGCGACAACTGGTACAACGTGCACGCGGCGGGTTTGTAAGCTGGCTGTTTGTGCTGGCGGTACTGCTGCTCAGCAGCTTGGGCATTTATATTGGCCGTTTCTTTCGAGGGAACACGTGGGACATTATTTCTGCACCTTCCCAGTTGTATGCGCAGGTGTCCTCCATATGGGCTGATACCCTACAGCGTACTCATTTTGTAGAGTTTAGCGGGATGGTATTTGCTATTTTGTTCATTAGTTATGTGTCCACAATGTGCGTGGTTTGGATCGGCAATAGCCGTCGGGATGAATGGCGTAACTGGTGATTTCGATGCGACCGAGTAGCTGAGTAGCCGAGTAGCTTCATAAGATTGAATAGAGAGGGGGGATAGAGACAATGAACGGACACAACCGATCAGATATTCGCGCAGGGCTTCAGGTGGATATTGTGCTTAAAAAAGATCAGCCTTCCGGAAAGTTGACGCGAGGAACGGTGAAGGACATTTTGACCAATTCTCCACGTCATCCGCATGGGATTAAAGTGCGTTTGGCAGACGGACAGGTTGGGCGTGTCAAGCATATCGTAGCTAATTAGAATAAAGCTGTAATGATAGTGGAGGGTGGTTATAGAATGCATGCTAAAGCATTTTCTAACCACCCTTTGATGTATCCTGAGATCCAGTTTCTGGGGCTATATATGCGTCATGGGACGGCTATTGAGATGTATGGTTGCGGCATCCATGTAGCTATCCAGCAGCCGTTCGAAAATGCGATCCCACGTCTGTTCCATGCTGTAGGCTCTACCCGCAACAGACATAGAATCACGAAATGGTCTGTCTTTGTACAACAGGTGCACAGCTTCGGCAAAGGCAGCGGCATCTCCGGCAGGACACAACAAGCCCGTCTTCCCATGGATGAGATTATCCTTTACCCCGCCTTCATCGGCACCGACCACGGGTGTTCCGCTCGCCATGGCTTCCAGCACGACATTGCCGAATGTTTCTGTAGTGGAGGGAAACAGGAATACATCCGCTGCGGCGTATAGCTCCGCTAATTCCTGCCCTTTCACAAAGCCAAGCCAATGGACTGCATGCTCTGGCACCCCCATGTCTGCCGCTGTTTTGACCTTGTACAGTGGACCGTCTCCTGCAATGACCAGCACAGATTCTGCCCGGACAACGTCCGGCAACTGGAGATAGGCATCCAGTAAGGTGTCTATTCCCTTCTCCAGTGCAAGTCTGCCAACATATAAAATAACGAATGCGTCTGCACGAATGCCCCATTTTTTCCATACTGCATAACGGTCCACTTTCGGTTGGAAACGTTGGGTATCAATGCCCCTGCCCCAGATTTCGAGCTGACTCATTCCTTTATTGCGCAATAGCTCCATGGTTGACCGAGAGGGTACGTATACTCTTTCACAATTTCTGTGAAACCAGAGCATGTATTTCCACAAGGCAGGTTCAAGCCAGCGAAGCTTGTAATATTCGAGGTATTTATCAAAGTGGGTATGATATGAGGCGACGAGTGGAACATGGTGTTTGACTGCGTAGCTTGTTCCGTACAGGCCAAGGTTAAACGGGGTAGCGACATGAATCAGGTGCGGGGAAAAGGCGGTCAAACGGTCGTTAATCTGTTTGGCGTTGGGAATCGCAAGTCTGCATTCCCGGTACAGCAAAAAAGGGATGCTCCGAAACCGTTCTACACCCGGCCCGGAGGGCAGATGATAGTCTGCCTCTGGTGCGAAGACAAGTGTAGATACCCCATGTTTCTCCAGATAGCCAATCCATCGTTCCAGTGTCAGGGCAGCGCCATTTACGTCAGGCGCATACGTGTCCGTAAATAATGCGACTCGAAGCATGCCTTCATTCCTCCTCCGCCATTCTCATTTATCCTATGACGTACCAAGGGAGTCCGCTTGGAGGCTCCGGCTTTTATTGTGCCATGATTTTGTTTACGGGCTTGCCGGGTTTTGTAAAAGCTGACCCGCGGACGGGCGGTTTTCTCGGAACATCCAATAGTAGACGAGGGAGGACAAAATATAAAGCACACCTGTCATGCTGAACGTGATGGCATAGCCCCAGTAATTGCCGTAGGTCGTAATCAGATAGGCTTGTACAGGTCCCATGCCTGCGGTTCCTAGCATCCAGGTCGTCTGGAGAACCGAGTTGGCAATACCCCGGTTTTTATCCGATACACGTTCCACCAGAATGGCGGTTTGCAGCGGATTGGCGGCATTCATCAACGCTTGCCTGAACAGAAAGCTGATGGAAGCAATCCAGAGGACATTCGTGAAGCCGGTAATCAGGAGAAACGGGAGCGAGAGCAATTGGAAGCCAACGACAGCCTTGACCAGTCCGATTCGGCTGCTAAGTGTAGGTCCGATCAGCATGGAGAGGATCGTCATCAGCTGACCGAGAGCAATCAGCAAGCTCATCGCACTGAGCGATACGGAAAAGCGGTTCGTAAAATACAAATTGAGATACGGGATGACCAGACCTGAGCCCAACCCGAGAAAAAACTGGGCAAGCACAAATTGTCCGATGACCCGGGTATCCGAAGAAGCAGCAGGAGCAGGTGATACTGGTAAAGCGGACGTGGATTCCGCCGTATTCGCTGATACCGGTTCAGGTGTCGATTTCGCAACGGCCGCTTCTTCTTCGACGTGAGTTGCTTTTGTCATGAACAATAATGGTATAAAAGCGGTTAATGTTGCCGTTCCCCCGAGGAACAGAGCAACCCGCAGACTGGAGAGCTGTGTGATCCCCCACGTTTGCAGCCCATCTGCAAGCACACCCCCGCCAAAGCTCCCCATGACCTGTGCTGCGAGTACAAGAGCCGAGTAATAGCTGAATATTTTCAAGCGTTGGGCTTTGCTGATGCTTTCCGCTAAAAAGGGTACAGCCAGCACCTGAATAAAGGCGGCGAATACGCCCGAAACGACGGCGAAAACCAGCATACTGCTGCTGGTATCTGTAAAGGTACGGATGAGAAAGGCAACACCGCTGAATAACGCACCGATGACCAGCATGTGTTTGCGGCTCCTCCGATCCCCCAAAAAACCGACCGGAATAAACAGCAAGGCTGTAGCCAGTGCTTGCATGCTCACCACTCGGCCATTCATGTCATCCCCAAAGCCAAGCCCCTGGATATACAGGTTATACAGAACGGAAAACATTCCCGTACCCATCTGGTACAGCAGATTGGCGATAAAAAATAATCGGATATTACGCGGCCACTTTCGAGGCTCGTCTAACATTTTGTTAATCCATGGCACGATGCGATCCTCCTGTGACGTTGATGCAGATCAGTAAATTGTATTGATATATATTCTAGCAGGATCTGTGCATTTCATAAATATTTCTTGTCTCCGATTTTTTTTGGGTAATAATAAAGCATGGACTTTACAATGAAATTTCATTATAGTAATTCGGTATGAATAAATTAGAAGGGTAAGCAGGAGGGATGGCTTTGGCTTTTGGAGCACGGGTGTTAAAAACGGGGATCGCAGTGACGCTCGCCCTTTTTCTGAGCATGCTTTTGAATACCCATTCGCCTGTGGGGGCAGCGATAGCCGCTATTTTTGCCATGCAACCGTCAATATACAGGTCGTGGCGTTATTTTCTGGATCAGCTCCAAACAAGCACATTAGGTGCAATCATGGCGTTGCTGGGCGGAATGGTATTTTCAAATGAACCGATTGCGGTCGGATTAGTATGTGTACTGGTACTAATGATATGTCTGAAAATAAATATGGCAGATACGGTAGGATTAACACTGGTAACCGTTGTTTCTGTCATGGAAGCCTCGGATGACTGGAAATTTGCCGTGACCCGTTTTGTGCTTACTTTAATAGGGATTGTTTCTGCTTTTGTTATTAATATTACGGTGTTTCCTCCGAAACCGAAAAGACAGTTTATCAATCAGATTCAAAGTGTATTTAACAGTATGTCCTTGCTGCTGCGCACCGCCATTTCCGATGAGATTAAAGAGTCTGTCTTTAAAGAGGAAAAAGGTAATCTGGAGGGAGCCATAAAATCGCTATCGGATAAATATCATTTGTTCGAGGAAGAGCAGAAGAAGCTCAAGCGCTCTCGGTTCAGTCAGACGAGACAGATGGTGGTATACAAGCAAATGCTCGGAAGTTTGCATAAAGGGTATGAGGTACTGGATGCGGTGGAAAGGCACTACTTCCAGTCTGTGCGACCGAAGGGAACGGATGCGTTTTTTGATGGTCATCTGGAACTGCTGATTCGGTTCCATGAACATGCGCTGCTGAAGTTTGAAGATAAGCTGAAACCGAACGAGGACGAAAGCGAAATGTTCCAGCATGCGAACGGTGAGTTTATGAAGCATGCGATTACCCGTTTTGACCACTGTCAGGAGGGGATGCTGAGACTCTCGATTGTGGCTGCTGCGATGTATGACTATGGTCATCAACTGGAGCGGTTGAGCAGACTGGCGGAACATATTCATCCTGTGGAAGAGAGCAAGTAGCGAATATATGAAAAAGCAAAAAGCGGCCGTGTTCATCTTACAGATGGACGACCGCTTTTTGCGTATATGAAAACATAAAAAAAGCCCGCTGGTTGCGAACAGGGGTTGAACTTGCTACAATAGAGGATGCTATGTTTATGGTAAAACCATGAATTTAAAGTCGTTAATTACACTTCTTATTACATTATAGCATGTTTCAAAGTGTAAGTCAATTTTCCCGGATCAGAGGGATGCCATGGGTATACCCAGGTCCATAATAGAGCATAGTTTAGCCCTGCGGTGGAGCAGGAGGAAACGGAACAGGAGTGATGTCAGTGACTACTGAGCAGCAATGGAACGAGGAACAACGGAGAGTAGAGGATGTGACTGCTGTCATTAGCGGGCGTATTCGGAAGCTGGAGACGGAGGTTGGCTCTGTACGTGGAGATGTCGTAGATATGCGTAAAGATTTTTGGGATGAGGTAACGATCAATTTCAGCGAGGCGGATGATGTGGGCGAGACCTCCACCAGCTTGCGTCAGCAATCCGAAATTTTGTCGGAAAGGGAGCGCAGGCACAAGCATTCCACTGAGGCACTGGGCCGTCTGAAAAAGCTGCTGGAATCACCGTATTTTGCACGTATTGATTTTGCTGAGGAAGGACAGCCCGCAGAGCGTGTTTATCTGGGGATCGCCTCCCTGCTGGATCATCAGGACGAGGAATTTCTGGTCTATGACTGGCGTGCGCCTATTTCCAATCTGTATTACGATCATATGCCGGGTCCCGCTTCCTATAAGTCTCCAGCAGGGGAAATGAAAGGAGAACTGACGCTCAAGCGCCAATTCTCGATCCGCGGTGGACAGATTCGTTTTATGTTCGATACAGGGGTAACGATTGGAGACGAGCTGCTCCAGGCGGTGCTGAGTCGCAGCTCGGATGCTCAGATGAAAAGTATCGTGGCAACCATCCAAAAGGAGCAGAATCGCATCATTCGTGATGATCGAAGCCGTATGCTTATCGTACAGGGGGCGGCGGGAAGTGGCAAAACCTCTGCTGCGCTCCAGAGAGTAGCCTATTTGCTGTATAAGTACCGTGACCGCTTACGCGCGGATCAGGTAGTGCTATTTTCGCCCAATCCGATGTTTAACAGCTATGTTTCAACGGTACTGCCAGAATTAGGTGAAGAAAACATGCTCCAGGCAACGCTTCAGGAGTATTTGGAGCGTCGGCTGGGCCGGGAGTTTCAATTGGAAGACCCTTTTGAGCAGCTGGAATATGTATTGTCGGCATCTTCACAGCCGGGGTATGAGGCCAGAATGGAAGGCATCCGCTTTAAGTCTTCCAAGACGTTTTTGCAAGCCATTACCGGATATAAGGCGTATTTGGAGCAGGAGGGTATGCGTTTTAAACCGATCCGGTTTCAAGGGCGCGAGGTGGTTCCATTGGAGGAAATGGTGCATAAGTTTTATGGGTTTGATGCTTCGGTTCGGCTGGCGAATCGGCTGGAGCTGCTGAGAGACTGGATGCTCAAGGAGCTGGCCCGTTTCGGTAAGGAGGAATGCTCCGCTCCATGGGTGGATCAGCAGATGGATCTGATGGAGCCGGAGGATTACCAGCGTGCTTATAATCGCATGCGGCGTAAATCCAAGAATAAGGGCCATACCTTCGACGATTTTACACGTGAACGTGAAATATTGGCGCGAATGGTGGTCAGTGATCGCTTGAAGCCTTTGCGTAAATGGATCAAAGCGCTTCGTTTTGTGGACACGACCCGCTTATACGGTGAGCTGTTTCAGAATGAGACGCTCCTGAGCCAACTGGCCGATCACGCCGAGCTGCCGGATAGCTGGAGCGAAATCAGCCGTCAAACGCTGGAACGGATGCAGGCCGGGGAACTGGCGTATGAGGACGTGACCCCCTTTTTATATCTGCGTGAGCTGATGTTGGGCTTCCGTTCCAATAGCCATATCCGTCATGTGTTTATTGATGAAGCACAGGACTATTCACCCTTCCAATTGGCTTTTTTCAAACGCTTGTTTCCACAGGCTAAAATGACCGCGCTGGGCGATTTTAATCAGGCGATCTATGCGCATGCTTCTGTGCTTCAGGATGCGGAGCCTCTCTATGAGCTGTATGGAGCGGAACAGACCGAGATGATTTCCCTGACACGCAGCTACCGCTCGACACAGGAAATTGTGGAGTTTACCCGGGGGATGGTGGCCGGGGGCGAGCATATTGTACCGTTTAACCGCAAGGGTGAGAAGCCTCGTGTTACGGAGGTACATTCGCATGAAACGCTGCACCGTCTGATCGTCGGGAACATCACGGAATTGCTGGCAGAAGGCTATGAATCCGTGGCAGTAATCTGCAAAAATGCTGGAGAAAGTGCAGCGGCTTTCGAAGCGCTCGAAGGGCAGTTGCCTGTGAAGCCAAGGCTGATCAAGAAGACAACTCCGGCTTTTGAAAAGGGAGTCCATATCATTCCGGCTTACCTGGCGAAAGGCGTAGAATTTGATGCGGTCCTGATCTATGACGGATCAGCGGAGCAATATCAGCGTGAAAGTGAGCGCAAGCTGTTCTACACTGCCTGTACACGGGCTATGCATTTGCTGCACATCTATACGATAGGCGAAATTACACCGTTCGTGAGTTCGCAGGAATCGGATACGTATACCTATAAGGTGGAAGAAAGTGATCCAGTTATGTAAGATTGGCATAATGGTGTGTATTCCAGTAACATAAGCAAATAAGTGAGGATTTTGCAAAAATCCTGAAGCAAAACAGGCAAGAAGCATAAACGGAGGTTACAAAACGTAATGAACATGAAGAGTGTATTTCAACGCCCGCCGCTGGCGGACTGTGTACCCGAGCTGGTAGCTACAGCCAGAGGGGAGCGCAAGGCATCGCTGGTTATCCGCGGAGGAACGCTGGTCAATGTGGTATCGGGCGAATTATTACCGGGAATGTCTATTGCTGTGCAGGGCTCCCGTATCGCATACGTCGGTCGGGACGTTAGCCATACCATCGGAGAAGACACAGTAATCATCGAAGCGGAAGGCCGCTATATGGCACCGGGATTACTGGACGGACATTGCCACATCGAAAGCACGCAGCTTACCGTAACGGAGTTTGCAAAAGCAGTGCTGCCGCTAGGCGTGACGGGAGGTTTTTTTGACCCGCATGAAATTTCCAATGTGCTCGGTCTGAAAGGGCTTCGCCTGATGCTTGATGAAGCACGTACGACACCGCTGGCTGCTTACTTGCAGGTGGCTTCTTGTGTTCCGTCCACAGGGCCGGAACTGGAAACGACAGGGGCCTCCTTCGGCCCTGCGGAAGTTGAGGAAGCCTTAAGCTGGGGCCCGGATATGATCGGGCTGGGCGAAGTCATGAATTTCCCGGGCGTCGTCTATGGAGACGATGTGATGATCGGGGAAATTCAGGCCACGCTGCGCGCGGGCAAGGTGGCGGACGGCCATTTTACATGGGCCTCCGACGATTGGCGGCTGCCGGTATATGCAGCCGCAGGGATTACGGGCGATCACGAATGTGTCACGCCCGAGGATGTAGCCGAGCGTATCCGGCTCGGCATGTATGCCAAAATGCGGCAGGGCTCCGCATGGCATGATGTGGCCGAGACCATCCGTGCCAGCACGGAAATGGGTCTCGACACGCGCCGCATGATGCTGGTGACGGATGACCGCAGTGCGGAATCCTTGCTCCATGAGGGTCAGATGGACTTCGTCGTCCGTCATGCTATTGCGCAGGGCGTCAAGCCCGTGACCGCGTTTCAGATGGCTACGCTGAATACGGCAGAGCGCTTCGGCGTAGCGCGGGATATCGGCTCGATCATTCCGGGGGCGATTGCCGATATTATTTTGCTCGATGGCCGTCTGGCCGAAGTGAACGTGACCGCTACAATTGCGGCGGGTCAACTGGTTGCCGAGCACGGCCAAATGGTCGCCGATTGGGATGGCTTCGCTTATCCGGCGGAAGTGATGGACACGGTCCGTCTGGGACGCGACCTGAGTGCTGCGGATTTCCGCATTGCGGCTCCCGTACAGGAGGGAGACGTGCCTGTACGTGTCATTCGTGTCACGGAAAATCATGTGGACACGAAGGAAGTGCGGATGACCGTTCCGGTCCGGGGTGGTGAGGTCACGGCAGATCCCGCGCAGGATCTGTGCAAAATAGCCGTCTTCGAGCGGCATCATGCCAGTGGCAGCCACGCGGTGGCACTCGTGACGGGCGTCGGTTTCACCGAGCCAGCCGCCATTGCCATGACCGTGGCGCATGACAGCCACAACCTGCTCGTCATTGGCAACGATGACGAGTTGATGATCCAGGCGGCGAAGCAGGCCGTGGCTATGCGCGGCGGCGTGGTGGTCGTGTCCGCCTCGGGCGAAACACGCTTCCCGCTGCCTATCGCCGGGCTGATGTCTCCTGCGCCGTTTGCAGAGGTGGCTGCGCAGTCCGAGAGCATCAGCCGGGCACTTCAGCAATCCGGCTGTGTGCTGAACAACGCGCTGATGACATTGTCGCTGCTGGCGCTGGTCGTTATCCCTGAAATCCGCCTGTCGGATCAGGGACTTGTTGTGATCGGAGCAGACGGTATCCGCAAGGTATCGCTCTTCGTGGAAGAGGATACTGCGGAAGCCTGATAGGCTAATAGCCCCTGTTTACTGCATTTAATATCAAAAATTTTCCTTCCAAGCAGGAATACGGGGAGCAATGAGCATATGCATCAGTATTATCGTTCATTAGAGCAGATGGTTTATCAGGCCTCGATTATAGAGCAGGATTGGAACAGATTTGTAGAACGAACCCATGTGAAGCATGTGCAACAGGGAACGTATCTGATCGAAACGGGTGAACCCGTGAATCATGCCTATTTTTGCTCAGAGGGATTATTCCGTTTATTCTACACTTTAGCAGATGGCAGGGAGTATAATGTTGGCTTTTCGCCAGCAGATGATTACGTAACCTCTTACGGAGCTATGGTCCAAGGAGAGCCGTCGACCTTTACCATTGAGGCTATGGAGGATTCGATAGTCATTGAAATCCCCTATGACGTACTGAAGGAGCTTATGGATACAAGCCATATGTGGGAAAGATTCGTACGCAAGAGTGTAGAGAGACTATACATTCGAAAAGAGGAACGGGAACGCGAATTACTGTATCTTTCCGCCAAGGAACGTTACCAAGCCTTTCTGCTCAAGTATCCCGGATTGGATAAACGAATTGCCCAGTATCATATCGCTTCGTACATCGGTGTATCCCCCGTTTCGCTTAGCCGATTGCTCCGCAGCGATCCGCATTAACATAGGTTAATGCAGCTTGGAGGACAAGCAGCATACAATAACGTTAGTCCATTCGAGCTTTATAAAAAAGGGGATAGGCATATGCGGTATATGATGATTGTATTGTTGGAATTTTATCCTTCCTGGCTGGCTTTGCCTCGGGAAGAGCGTCGAAAACATGCGGGGTCCTTGCAGGAGAGCATTCAAAAATATAGCGAGCATGTTCAAGTTCGCTTTTTTGATGCAGAGGCGCTTCCCGGCAAGGATTACACTGATTTCGTCGTATGCGAAACGGAGGATATGAGACAGTATCATTATATGTGGGAAGAAATTCGCGACTCGGAGCCATACACCAAGGGGTATATGAAGATAAAAGATGTGGTCATGGGCATGGAAAATGCATTTCAGTCCTATGAGTCAGAAATACTACAGATGGAAAAATAACATGGATACCCATGCAAAAGAAGGCGGATTCTTGAGCTGTTCATATTCAGCTTAGGAATTCGCCTTTTTCTTTTTGCCATCATTCAGCTTATATCTGTGACCAAGGGGGCTGCTGTAAGCATCTGCTCGGCTTCGTGCTGCTTGCGATATTGTGAAGGGGGCATGCCGTTCCATTTTTTAAAGGTTGCGATAAAATAACTCAGATTGTCAAAGCCAACCTCCAGCGCAATATCGACCACTTTGCGGTCACTTTGCTCCAGCAGTCTGCAAGCCTTCTGAACCCGGTGGTAATTGATGTATTCGACCGGGCTTTTTTGCACCATTTGCTTGAAGAAACGGCAAAAGTGTCCCTCACTCATACGAATCTCATCCGCGATATCCCGCAAACGAATGGGCTCATGAGCATGATTGTTGATATACGCCAGCGCTTTTTTGATCCGTTCGACCTTGCTGCGTTGACCTGCCATAATCACATCCTCTCCGTTAGCTGGGGTCATATGAGGATACATGCTGGCGATGATGCCATAGAGCTGTGCCTTGGTTGCCAGCTCACGGGCAGGTGCATTCTGCTCATGGCTGGTAATGATGCGGCGTAGCGAGGTCAGCACCTCCTGTTCCCAGGGCAGGACCCCGCGAATGTGAGGGGGAACGACGAGCTTTTTGCTGATAAAGGGGTCGATAAACTGCTCCTGCACCGTATCCTGTGTCCGGCTGTGCAGCAGATCGGGATGAAACACCACAGCAGAGAATACGCAGCTTGGAGCATTTTTTAAATATCCGGCGTGAAGCTCTCCGCTGTTGACAAAAAGAGCCTCACCTTCACTGACCTCGGTGTATTCCATATCCGTCTGAAAGACGGCGCTACCCTGCTCCACGACGATAAACTCCATTTCCTCATGCCAATGAGACTCCAGCACGCTGTTTCCGTTCAACTGCTCTACGCTCGGATACACGCTGACCGGATACATAGGGTTACCATGAATGCGGTTTTCCCGCAACATTTCCCGATTCATTTCACCCGCTCCCCTCCTGATTTTTGTTTTGTATAGAAAATATCAAAATATTGATACAATACGTCAAAATAAAAGAAGTAAACCCTTACATAAATCAATATTATTATAGTAAGGATTTCGAAAAAATCCAACCAGTGATTTTATCTGGGTTCAACAATATATAGATCGAAACGGAGGAAATAAACAGATGAAATTTACAGATGGCTATTGGATGATCCGCAAAGGCTATGAGATCCAAAACCCTGCCGAAATCCGTGATATTGTGACGGAAGATGCTTCCATGACGGTATATGCGGCGACCCACCGGATTGAGCATAAAGGAGACACCCTGAACGGGGCGTTGCTGAAAGCGACCTATAGCTCGCCGATGCCGAATGTCATTCGGGTACGCTTTAACCACCACAAGGGGCGGGTGCATCATGGACCGGATTTTGAAATTCGCACCTTGCCAACAGAGGTGGATATTACGGTAGGTGAGGACACAGCGGTTCTGAAAAGCGGCAATCTGAGTGTGCGCGTCGGCCGTGGAAAGAGCTGGGACGTAGGTTTTTATGTGGAGGATCGTAAAATCACGGGTAGCGGACATCGTGGGCCAGGATACATTACAGACCCGCAGGCTCAGCCTTTTTTCCGGGAGCAGCTGGAGTTGGGAATCGGGGAGTACATATACGGCCTCGGGGAACGCTTCACTCCATTTGTGAAAAATGGGCAGGTGGTCGATATCTGGAATGAGGACGGCGGCACGAGCAGTGAGCAGGCGTACAAAAACATTCCATTTTACCTTTCTAATAAAGGGTATGGTGTGTTTGTCAATCATCCGGAAAAGGTATCGTATGAAATTGCATCGGAAAATGTCTCGAAGGTGCAGTTTAGCGTCTCCGGCGAATCGTTAGAGTATTTTATAATTGGCGGAGCTAACCCTAAAGAAGTGCTGGACAATTACACCAAGCTGACGGGCAAGCCCGCGTTACCACCAGCCTGGACCTTTGGTTTGTGGCTGACGACCTCGTTTACGACCGATTATGATGAAGCGACGGTGAATCATTTTGTGGACGGGATGGCTGAGCGTGATTTGCCGCTCTCTGTATTCCATTTTGACTGCTTCTGGATGAAGGAATACCAATGGTGCGATTTCCAATGGGATCAAGATATGTTCCCGGATCCGGAAGGTATGCTACAGCGTTTGAAAGCGAAGGGACTCAAAATTTGCGCATGGATTAACCCGTATATTGCGGAAAAATCCATTTTGTTCGATGAAGGCATGGAGAACGGGTATCTGGTCAAAACCGCCGATGGCGGCGTGTGGCAATGGGATATGTGGCAGGCGGGTATGGGGCTGGTTGACTTTACCAATCCAGCTGCGGTGGCCTGGTATCAGGATAAGCTGAAGGTGCTGGTGGATCAAGGTGTGGATTGTTTTAAAACTGATTTTGGCGAGCGGATTCCTACGAATGTGGTGTATCATGACGGCTCTGATCCGGTGAAAATGCACAATTATTACACGCATTTGTACAACAAGGCTGTATTTGACGTGCTGGAGGAAAAACTGGGTAAAAATGAAGCGGCGTTATTCGCACGTTCCGCTACGGCGGGGGGACAGCAGTTCCCGGTTCACTGGGGCGGTGACTGCTCATCGACATATGAGTCGATGGCGGAATCACTGCGGGGCGGCTTATCGCTTGGCTTGAGCGGCTTTGGCTTCTGGAGCCATGATATTAGCGGCTTTGAATTAACGGCTGCGCCGGACGTGTACAAACGGTGGGTACAATTTGGACTATTGTCCTCCCACAGTCGTCTGCACGGAAATGAATCATACCGTGTGCCTTGGCTGTTCGATGAAGAATCGGTGGATGTGGTACGTAGCTTTACGAAGCTCAAATGTTCATTAATGCCGTATCTGTATCCGTCCGCTGTGGAATCCTCGGTGAAGGGTCTGCCGATGATGCGGGCTATGGTGCTGGAATTCCCGCAAGACCCGAGCTGTGCAACGCTGGATCTGCAATACATGCTGGGCGATTCCATTTTGGTGGCCCCGATCTTTAATAAGGAAGGCAACGTACAGTATTACGTACCGGAGGGCCAGTGGACGAATCTGTTGACGAATGAAACCGTGTCGGGTGGTCGCTGGGTTAACGAGCATCACGATTTTACAACCCTGCCCGTGCTGGTGAAGCCGAACACGCTGCTGGCGATCGGTCATGAGGACAGCCGTCCGGATTATGATTATGCAGAACAAGTGGCTTTTCACTTGTTCGAGCTGGGTGAAGGGCAGCAGGCTCGGACGGTTATCGTGAATACTTCTGGTGAAGAAGAGCTAACCGTTACTGCCAGTCGCAAGGCTGCTGTGATTACGGTGAAGGCAGAGGGTGCGGTTAAACCATGGTCACTGGTTCTGCGGGGTATTCACGAGGCTATTCAGGTCGAGGATGGCAGCATTCAAACGGGAGAGCAGGGTGTGATCATTACACCAGCCTCAAGCGGACAGCAGGAGCTTGTCATTCACTTGGGATAGATCATGTACACTCGCTCACAAGTAAAATTCGTCATTCTATAGTGTAGCAATGTATTGCAAAAAGGGGCTTGCCTGATCAAAACGGGCAGGCCCTTTTTTGCTTTGGAGTCGTAATGGAAATTTTCAACGTAGGTTTCAATTTTTGTTTACCCTTGCTGAACAAGCATCGGTACGATGAACTGCCTGAATATGTCCACAGGAGTCCGCTTCTTTTTGAACTTGTCAGCAGTAACAATAACCACTATGTCATAAGACGGGACGACAACAATGTATTGACCGCCAAAGCCGAGCGCGTAATAATAATCCGTTTCAGTGCTTTTCTCCGTTTCGTCTGAAAAGGAAGAAGCCCACCAGTGCCAGCCGTAAAAGGCTTTTTGGGGTTTGGCCGTAGGAAGGAGCGCACGAGTGGACTGCCGGATTGTCTCTGCCTGGATGAACTGACGGCCTTCCCGGCTTCCTTCGTTTAGGTAAAGCAGGCCAAATTGGAGCATGTCCATGGGTTTGAGATGCAGCCCAAAGCCACCCGTATGAGTGCCGTGAGGATCGGTTTCCCAGTGGTAGCTTTCAATACCCAGCGGTTGGAATAACTGCTGCTCGGCAAATTCAGCTACCGCTTGTCCAGAAGCTTGACGCAAAATGGTAGCCAGAAGCTGAGAACAGCCGGAGTTGTACTCCATTCGGGTACCTGGTACATCAGCGAGTGGCTGCGACAGCACAAATTGCACCCAGTCTGATGTTTTGCTCATCGTCGGAAATGAATTTTGCCCGCCAAATTCAGTCCAGCTAAAGCCCGCGGACATCGTTAACAGATGTTCAATCGTAATATCACGCTTTCGTATATCACTGTCCTTGGCAATCTGGGGAAAAAATTCGAGGATCGGTGTGTCTGGTTGCGGTACGATTTGCTGATCCATGGCGATGCTGACTAATGCGGCAAGCACGCTTTTGGTGCAGGAATTTATTTTATAGCGTTCATTCGCAAATTGAGGTTCACGGTAGTATTCCAGCGCCATGCTCCCATGCTGGAAGATCAGGCAGCTACGGATTTCCAGCTCGGTCAGCCCGCAAACAAGCGGTGTAAGTTCCAGACTGCTCAAGTAAGTCCCTCCTTGACATTTAAAGTACATAAATAAATAGTATATCATTTTTAAAGATCACCAATCTGACAAATCTCATGATCATCTAATAAGAGATGAATATAAGGATGGCGTTACTTTTTTTGTTTTTATTTCAGAAAAGAACATATTAATTCACCACATTGTCACAATTACATTGAAAAAACTATACACTTTTCTTGTTTCGTTCAAAAACTTCAGCGAATTAAACGATATATAGTAAGTTGACATTATATTCAGACATAACTGGGGGACCGATTCATGAATTTAACGATTAAGGCTAAAATGATTCTTAGTGCGCTGCTTATTCCAGGTGTAATTGCAGCTATGCTGCTGACAAACTACATTCTGAGCGTACAAAATGAGAATAAATACAAGGATGTTGTGAATCGTGAAGAGACCATTGTATATAATTCAAAGTCTCTTCAGTTTTTATTAAACGGGATATCTAATGACGAGCGAGGATACTTGCTAACTCGGGATGAACAATATGGAAAAGGGATTGAAAGCAAGCAGAGCGAAATTGTGAAGCTGCTTCAGCAAACGGAAGCTTTGCTCGATCTGAATGCAGGAGATACGAAGAAAACGATGGATGAATTGAAAATGGGAATCAACTCCTATTTCAACCGCGTTCATGGATTACTGAATACAGCGGGTTACCGGAGTACGAGCGATATGTTCCCACCGTTTTCGGATTTACTCGATACCTATGAAAATGAACGGGTTCAACGGAAACAGCTTGATGTGAAAATGATGGCGTTCGTTAAATCTCAGGAGGACATGGTAGCGGCGAAAGTACAACAAGCCCACCAAACCATGACCAACACGATCTGGATTACGAGCATTCTGGGCTGTCTTATTATCATTTACAGTATTGCACAATCGATCATTTTGATTCGCTCCATCCGGCCGTTGTACCATATGAATGAACAGTTGCTGGAGATGTCAGCGGGCGGCGGAGATTTACGTAGTCAACTCGATATTACGTCCAGGGACGAGATTGGCATGATTGCCAGCTCGTACAATAAGCTGATCGCGGGCTTTCGCAATATTATTGTAGATGCCCAGGACACGGCGCGTACCTTAACTGTGACTGCCGAGCGGGTAAGCCTGAGCGCTGAAGAAATGAATCAGGCCAATCGTCATACTTCCGGTGTGATGGAAGAGCTAGCGACTGGCATGGAGCATCAGGTCGATGACATCACACAGGCCACAGATGCAGTAAAAGAGCTTGCTCATGGACTGGAGCATATTGCGGTGACGAGCCAGCAGGTGTACAAGCTGTCGGATTCGGCTGCTAAGGACGCAGTAGCAGGAGAGCAATCCATCGGTCAAGCGATGAGACAGATGGAAAAGGTAAGCGAAAGTGTAGACAGCTCTGCTCGTGCTGTACGTCTGCTTAGTGAACAGGCTGAACAGATCGGAATGATCGGTTCAGTCATTACCGGCATTGCCAAGCAGACCGGGATGCTGGCGCTGAACGCGTCAATTGAAGCCGCCAGAGCAGGAGAACAGGGCAAAGGATTTGCTGTCGTAGCATCTGAGGTAAGAAGGCTGTCTGATCAGGTATCCGTCTCAGCAGCGGAAATTACACAATTTGTGCAGCATATTCAGGACCATGTTGGTCATGTCGCATCAACCATGCAAGCCGGAACAGTTGAAGTGCAGTCAGGTGTGAAGATCATGGAATCGGTCGAAACGGCATTTCGCCAGATTGGCAGCTCCATTCAACAGGTCAGCGAACAGATTCACAGTGTAAATCGGTCTGTGGAACAGATGTCCACCGGATCGGGGCAAATGGTGGGAGCCGTGGAGCGTATCCGTGAAGTAGCAGAACAGTCCGCTGGCGGAACCCAGAGCGTCAGCGCAGCGGCTGAGGAGCAGCTTGCTTCCATGGAGGATATCGCGTCATCCATTCATACGCTGGCCGAAATGTCGAAATTGCTGAATGCAAGCGTTGGAGGATTTAAGGTGTAGCTGTATAAATCCGCACTAATGTAAACACAATAACATTTGTTGAACCATTTTGGACAGCTATGTTATTACTTTTGCAAAGGTGGTAACGGGATGCAACAAAATAAAGGGAATCTGCTTGCACTAGGTTCCATCCCGCTGATGATGACGCTAGGCAATTCCATGCTGATTCCTGTTTTGCCGGAAATCGGACGTAAGCTGCATGTCAGCTCCTTTCGCATTAGCATGTTGATTACGGTATATGCGGTAGTTGCCATTTTACTGATTCCAATCGCGGGATATCTCTCCGACCGATTTGGTCGCAAGGCGGTGATTGTACCCTGCCTGATCCTGACAGTGATTGGCGGGGGAATTTCTGCGGTGGGGGCATGGCTGCTTCATGATCAGCCAGCCTACTGGACCATTATTGGGGGACGGTTGCTTCAGGGGGTCGGAGCGGCGGGTGCTTTTCCCATTGTCATACCGCTCGTGGGGGATTTGTATGAGAACGAGGAAGAAGCCAGCAAAAACCTGGGTATAGTCGAGACCTATAATACATTCGGTAAAGTGCTAAGCCCAATACTGGGTGCGGCACTCGGCGCAGTCCTTTGGTTTTTGCCATTGGCAGTGATTCCGGGCCTCTGTCTGATTTCGCTCATTTTGGTGCTTTGGCTGATTCATGCGCCCAAGCGTAAGAACCAACCGAGCACGTTTCGGGAGTTTGTAGGAAATGTGAAGCAGGTGCTTGCCGAAAAAGGACGCTGGCTATATGCTATTTTCGCGGTGGGTGGCATTTGTATGTTTGTCATTTTTGGCGTCCTGTTCTACTTGTCCGACATACTGGAAAGTCGTTACAACCTTCATGGGGTCTGGAAAGGATTCGTGCTGGCGATTCCGTTGGTTTCTCTCTGTCTGTGCTCTTATATCGGAGGAAAAATCATCGGCAAGCACAAAAAACGGATGAAATGGATCGGTTTTTCCGGTTTGGCAGTGTTGACGATCAGCTTTGGCATTCTTGGATTTTTTCAACATATTTATGCGGTGATCGGACTGTTTACATTGGGGGGAGCCGGAATTGGACTAGCACTGCCTTGTTTGGATGCCCTGATTACGAAAGGGATTGAAAAAGAGGAGCGCGGAACGATTACCAGCTTGTACAGTAGTATGCGCTTTGTCGGGGTGTCACTAGGTCCTCCGGTTGTATCCTTGCTGATCGGAAGCACTGGACATAGTTTGCTTTTTGGCGTGATGGCCGGAGTGGGCGGAATTGCGGCTCTGCTCATGCTGTTTGCGGTCAAACCGAAGCAAGATGAACCCTCAGACGAAAAATCCGGTGAACATATGAACACCACTGGGGGGCTGACAGACGTATCCCGGAAAAAGCCGCTTTCTTCCAAGCTGAGACGCAAAACCCCGGCCAAATAAGAGCGATATAAAACCAAAGAGCACCCGATTCCATGAAGCCATGGTGTTGGGTGCTCTTTTTGAAATATGCTTTACCCCTCGACAGGGACACGCGTTTTGGGCTTGCGACCTACAGCAAGCTGAATAATATAGATGAGCAGGAACAATACGATAAACAGCGAGGAAAGGCGATACATCCACGCATAATCGCTGGCTTTGGCGATAATACCAAGAATAAGCGCTCCGGCAGCGATTCCGAAATCAAGGGAGTTTAGAAACATACCGTTTGCCATGCCCCGTTGCTTGGGCGACACGACCTGAATCATCCACGTTTGCAAAGTCGGCTGCATGACGCCATAACCGATGCCATAGCAAAGGGCAGACAGATACATGAAGGCATCACTGTGCGCATAGGAAAGCAGGATAAGACCGCCAAACAGGAACAGGGAACCGGGGATGAGCAGCGCTTTTGCTCCTTTTTTATCATAGATACGGCCTGAGAAGGGACGTACGATCAGAACGGACAGCGCATTAAACAGGAAAAAATAGGCCGGGTGCGACAAATTGGCTTCATCTCCGTAAAGCGCCATAAAGCCGATCAATCCGCCGTACGTAATAGACATGAGCATGTTCAGCAAGGCGGGAATCCAGAGCTTGCGGTTAAATGCCGGTTTTCGTCCTTCTTCCACAGGAACCATCGGCGGCTCAACATGTCCTTTCGGCAGGGTGCGAATCAGCCAGTAGGCCAACGGGAAAATGAGGACAATGACAGCTGAGGTCGTATATACAAGCAGATTAAAACTGCCATATTGCAGCATCGAAATACCGATGGTCGGTCCAATCGACATCGCCAGGCTTGTGGACAAGCTGAAATACCCCATTCCTTCACCGAGACGCTTGGCAGGAATGATATTTGAGGCCATGGTTGGAAAGGCGGTACTACTCAAACCGAAGCCGATGCCAAACAGCATACGCATGAGTAGCAACACCGTGATCGTCGGTGAAACGCTGTATCCGAGCGTACTCGCTAATCCGAACAGCAGACCGATGAAAATCAGGGTATTGCGATGCCCTTTTTCCAGCATACGGGCTGAAAAAAGCCTTGCCACAATCGCGCTCAATGCGAATAGCGTAGTGACGAGGCTGACCTGAACGGAGCTGGCGTGGAATGTATTTTTAACATACGCAGGAATGGAAGATACGATCATCTGTAATTCCAGAAACAAAAAAAGATTAGATACGGTTAAAACGATAAATTCCTTGGTCCAAAGAGGCTGCTTGCCTTGTTGCATGTTAGTCGTTCTCTCCTTGTTTTTCCGATTGAGTCAGGTTAGCG
Source organism: Paenibacillus sp. FSL R10-2782 (assembly GCF_038592985.1). Lineage (NCBI taxonomy): Bacteria > Bacillati > Bacillota > Bacilli > Caryophanales > Paenibacillaceae > Paenibacillus > Paenibacillus sp. FSL R10-2782. Next base: position 2,064,837 of record NZ_CP151951.1, read on the forward strand.
TGGATTTGTAAAAGAGTTTGGTGGAACTGCTCCAGCTTAGCAGGGGAGATTCCATTCACAAAATCGTGGTTGGCACTGCGCTCGACCGGAAGAGTTACCTCCACGAGCTGTCGACCGGCTTCAGTCAAATGAAGCAAATAGGCTCGACGGTCCTGTGGGCTATTCACACGCTGCACCCAACCCTTTTTGTCCAACAAATCAATAATTCGAGTCGTAGTTGGCTGGTCCTTAACCGCCTTAGCTGCAATTTCCTTCTGATTCAGACCTTCTGCCTGGTAGATTTGATACAGAACCGACCATTGCTCAGGGGAAATATCATAAGGTTTAAGGCGATGCATAAGCTGCTGGCTCATCTTGCGATGGGTAATGCCGAGCAGCATGCCGATGGAGCAATCCGGGGGCAAGTTATTCATGAGTAGCTCCTTTCTGTTTTCCGTACATAAATTAATTGTTAAAACAATTATATGTAAAACAAGTTATTTTGTCAAAAAAAGTTGTTCACCAATCCAAAAAACAGCCCGCAATATGCGGGCTGTTCGGGTTAAAGCAATATAGTTTTGCCGTTTTGGGCTAATTAGGCTTTAGGTACAGTTTCCCAGTCCTTCAGGAAGCGTTCAATACCGCTGTCAGTCAGTGGGTGTTTCCACAGGGAAGGGAGCAGAGAGCCAGGAATGGTGGCAATATGCGCACCAGACAGAGCAGCATCTTCCACATGCTTGATGTTACGGATGGAGGCTGCAATGATTTCGGATTTCAGACCATAAATGTCCAAAATCTGTCTCAGATCACGAATCAGCTTCATACCATCAACAGCGATATCATCCAGACGTCCTACGAACGGGCTGATAAAAGTAGCGCCCGCTTTGGCAGCCATCAAACCTTGAGCCGCGGAGAAAATCAGCGTTACATTCGTTTTAATCCCGTTTTTAGTCAGCTCGTTACAAGCATACAAGCCGTCTTCAGTCATAGGCAGCTTGATAACAACGTTCGGTGCCCATTTGGCAATCTCATAAGCTTCCTTGAGCATATCCTCGGCTTTCAAGCCAATGACCTCAGCACTCACGGGACCTTCGACAATACCGCAAATCTCCTGAATGACTTCCTTGAACACCCGACCTTCCTTAGCGATCAGCGAAGGGTTCGTTGTTACACCATCAACCAGACCCAAACGTTCAATACGTTTGATTTCTTCAATGTTACCAGTATCCAAGAAAAATTTCATTTGATTTCCTCCTCAGGTTTTTTTAATTCATAATACATATCACACACATGTACATCAGCTAAATAAAAGGTAGCATATTGCACACGTTAAACTTATAATTAGTATGTATTACATACTTGATTGTGACACATTTTAAAATTGAAAACAAGCTGTCTTTGATTAAAATTTGATGAATTGTCGGAAAATGCGGAAATTTACCGATCTATGCTCATCTATAATGTATACTACCCCATTTCATAAGGAGGTAATCATTATTCAACTGTCTGAAAGACAGCGTGAAATTGTTGATATTGTCCAGCGTCTGGCGCCTGTTACGGGGGATAAAATTGCTGAGGAGTTGGGGCTGACGCGACCAACCCTTCGTTCCGATCTTGCGCTGCTCGTCATGCTCGGTCTGGTAGACGCCAAGCCGAAGGTAGGATATCTGCCAGGCCGTTACCCTAAATACGACAGTCATGTCGGCACGATGCTCAAAAAGCTGACCGTGGCTGATGTGCTCAGTGATCCGATTTTAATTTCCGGTGACGCTACAGCCTACGATGCAGTACTGATGCTGTTTCAGCAAAATACCGGTACGCTGATGGTCACGGGAGAGGATCAGGAGCTAATCGGAATTGTTACTCGCAAGGATCTGCTGAAGGTGACGCTGGGACATACCGATCTTCACGCCGTTCCGGTAACGATAGCAATGACGCGACGTGCACAAATGACGACACTCACTCCGGGGGATTCTCTGCTGGAGGCGATATCCAGACTCGTTCGTCATCAGGTCAATTGCCTTCCGGTCATGGACGAGCAACGTGTGGAGACCTCCTTCATTCAAGCCAATGGATTGGTGGGTCGGGTTACCAAAACGGACATCCTGAACGCTATTTTGAGCTTGACGGAAGAGAAGACGTAAAAGAAGAAAAGGGGGCCTTATATGTACTGGTTGGCCATGCTGACCATGCTGATTGATCATATCGGACTTGTATTTTTTCCGACTGATCCGGTCTGGAGAATTGCCGGCAGGCTTGCTTTTCCAATCTATGCATATGCGCTGTATATGGGATATGCCCGCACTCGGAATATGCGAAGCTATATGCTTCGCTTGCTCGGAATTGCCCTGATTTCTCAGGTGCCCTATATGCTGGCCTTTGATGTGTATAGGCCAAACGTGGTCTGGACGCTGTTGATCTCGTTGCTGGCGCTGGGTGCTGCGTCGCGATTGAAGAATTGGGCGGCTATAACAGGCTTATATGTGCTCACAGCTCTGGTCATGGAGTTTAGCCTGATGGATTACGGAGCTTATGGACTGCTGCTCGTCCTCATTTACCGTTATACCCGCTCCTATAGGATGGTTGCGGCACATTTTGCACTGAATGTCGTGTATGATATGGTGCATCACGCGAATCTCCAGCATTTTAGCCTGCTGTCCACTATTCTTATCGCATGCTTCGCATCCGGGGAGAGCGGATTTTATAGCCGGGTACCGCGCTGGTTGTGGCGCAGCTTTTATCCGGTGCATCTGGCTGTTATTGCTGTCATTCGTCTCTGGCTCTAATCATAAGCTCATCATCTTCAAAATCAGCAAAAGAACCTTCAAAACCACGGCATAGATGGTTTCAAAGGTTCTTTTTTATTCCAAAGTTTAGGACGCTTTGTTTGGACCTTGGGCAAATGGCAACGGTCGTTCCGGAGCGCCTTCCTTCATGTATTGCACCAATACTTCCGGAATATTGTGTATCCCACCTGCATTAACGCGATAGCCATTCGTTTGTCCAGGTGAGTTAATGCCACGCTTCACCGTGAAGGTAACGTCAATGCCCAAGGCGCGGCAAATTTCCAGCGTTTCCTTGGTATATCCTCCATACGGAAAGGCAAGGACGTTACGATCATTGTGAAGATGCTTGAACAGCTTCTTGTCGGCGGTGTCCAAATCGTTGTAAACCCGTTGCTTGAATTCATCCTCGGTTTCCATACGCCCCAGCTTTTTCGAATATACCGGGCCCATGAGAAGCGGTTTTTCCTTGGTGCGTGCTACATTTGTGTACCCATACGCGTGCTGATCATTGGTGTGATTGTAGAAATCAACACCTTCGGCATGCATGTGCTGGATTTGCTCCCACGTCAGCTTCTTAATACCGATGTGCTTGGGATTACTGATCGTGGATGTGATGAGAAAATTGGTTGCAGGTACACGGTACTTTTTCAACACGGGAAAGGTGTCTGTATAAAAAGATTCATAGCCGTCGTCGAAGGTCATAAGTACAGCATTATCGGGCACCTTGGCTTTATGCAGAATAAAGTCCGTATACTCTTTCATGGTAATCCAGTGGAAGCCGTTGGCTTTCATTTCATCCAGTTGCTTCGTAAAATTGCTGAGCTTGAGAGCGCCGGGATCGGGTGGAGTTTTGGTTACTTCATGATACATCAGGACAATAACCTTGTCCTGGTAATATACTTTATCCGGCGTTGGTGTCAGAGAGAACAGGTGTCGTACCAGTCGATCTGCATTTGCTGTGCGTGTACGGTGAGTCCCTTTAACAAGGGGGGGATGGTAGATGGTGCGTGCTTCGTACACCAAAATCCCTAAAATAGCTAGCATGCTCATAATAAGCATTGTTCTTTTAAATATGACGTGTTTCATATGAATGACATCCCCCGCATGCAGAAATTCTAAAAGTATAGATATGTAAACCCGATATCAACTAGCAAAACCTAGTTTATCATACCCAATACACGCGGGGAAAATATCACAACTTTGTTACCTCTGTGTTGTTTTTGTGGATACCGATGACGCGATAGGGAAATAACCGATTTCGACCGCATGCTGGATCATATTTCGAATAAACTCCAGATCGGTTGTCGGGCACTTAACGCCAGCCTGATCCAGTAGCGCGGCGGTCACAGGGCAGCCATATCGGTAAGCGGAATCCTTGGCCCCGTCACCTTCCAACTGTCCCATAGCAAGGTGCAGCGCATCCTCCTGAATACCGGAAGAGGGGTTCAGCAGCCAAGCGCTATAATCGTCAAAAGGCATCGTGTCTACTGCATATCCAAGTTGGTTGACCATAGCGATCAGCTCATCATATGGCAGTGGGTTCGGATTGCAGATATGGAAAATGCGGTTCGCGCTTTTTTGATGCACAGACAGCTCTACAATGGCGCGGCTCGCATAGTCAATCGGTGTAAAGTCCGTATGCCAATCAGCCTGTGGTGCTTTGCCCAGCAGCAGCATGGCCTTTATCATTCGATAGTAGGCGTTGCTGTCGATATTGCGCTGGAAGCGTCCGTTGGCCGAATGGGCCGTCAGATTGCCTGCACGGTAGATAGAGACAGGCGTGCCTGACTGAGCCGCTTGGAACAACAGCTTTTCCGCTGCGAGCTTACTGTTCGTGTACAGGTTGTCCACCTGTAGCTCGTCCGGGAAGGAGGACAGTTCCAATACGGATTCCCATTGTCCTTCATTCGCCAGATCCTCCGGTATGCCCATAGTTGAGACATGATGGAAGGATACACCTGGCTTGGCCTGAGCAATTTTCAGCAGTTCCAGTGTTCCGGTTACATTCGTACGGTCAAAGGCAGCCGAATCACCAAAATGGCGAACGTCAGCGGCGCTGTGAATAATGCCGTCAATTTGATGCTCCAGCATATGGCGGTCAACGGTAGAGAGACCAAGGTCTGCCTGCTCCAGATCACCGTACACGGCTTTGACCCGTCCTTCGATCAGGGCCGAGACATTTTGTCCAAAATATCCGGTCAGTACGGCCTGAATACGCTCGATGCCGGATGGCCCGTTCTGTGATGGACGTACCATCGCGTACACTTTGGCTTCTGTCCGTTGAAGCAGGTCATACAGAATGTGCGAACCGAGATAACCTGTAGCCCCGGTCAGTAAAACAACATTCATGTCGCGCAATTCGGCTACACCCGCAGTGCCTAACAGCTCGATAGGATGCTCATTCAGGTCTGTTTTTTCTTGTTGAACCGCTAGTGCTTTACGTTGCGGCGCTTGTTCCGTGCCCAGTTGCTCCACGTATTCAGCAAGCTCGCGAACGGTTTTGTAGCGGAAAAAGTCTCCAATGCGCAACGCGCCATAACGCGGCTTCAAAATAGCCAGCACATGAATGACACGAAGGGAGTCGCCACCGATCAGGAAGAAGTCATCCGTTGCGCCGATGTTGGCTTTGCCAAGCACCTGTGTCCATGCTTCGGCAATAAGCGTTTCAGTCCCTTCGCGGAGAGGTTCGCTGCCATAGGAGCTGTGGGAAGCCTCGGGCAGCGGCAGCAGGGCCAGCTTCTTGCGATCAATCTTGCCCGTCGGTGAAATCGGCATAGCTTCGAGATGAACGACATGGCTCGGAACAAAATAGGAAGGCAGCTTACCCGCAATATAAGATTGAATCACGTCTTGCGGAATAGACTGTCCGTCCGAAGTAGTGTAATAGCCGACCAGCATATTTTGATCCGTGTGATCTTTGACGGCTACGACAGACACGTCCTGAACACCAGGATGCTTGGAGAAATGATCTTCAATCTCTCCGATTTCGATCCGATTGCCCCGAATTTTGAGCTGTGAATCCTTCCGGCTTACATATTCAATCGTACCGTCTGGCAGCAGCTTGGCGATATCGCCTGAGCGGTACATTTTTTCACCCGGAACAAACGGGTTGTCCACAAACGATTGTGCTGTTCGCTCCGGCTGATGGAGGTAGCCATGAGCCAGTGCCGGTGTAGCAATGCATACTTCACCGGGAATGTTAATTGGGCATAGCTTGTTGTCATCGTTGACGATATAGACCTTGTAGTTGTAAATCGGCTTGCCGATTGGGATGTTGACGACGTGCTCAGGCACAGCACCACGAACCCGGTGTGTCGTGGTCGCTACGGTGCACTCGGTCGGTCCATATACGTTTACGATGTCTGTATTTGTGCCGAATTTGCTTTGGAACGCCCGAACTTGTGAGCCGTACAGCGCCTCGCCTGCCACGGTGACAATTCGTACCTTAGTCAATTTGCGGTAGCCCTCGTCCGACAAATACGTGGATAGCTGATTAAAGAACACGGTTGGCAAAATGGTAATGATCGTCGTGCCTGTGCGTGCGATGGCTTCTGCGAATTCTTCAACAGACACGCGTTCTTCGGAGGACAACAGGTACAGCTTGGCTCCGTAGAACAAGGCTCCAATCGTATCCCAAACAGATGCATCAAAGCTATAGGTGGCGAATTGCGTCAATACATCCTGAGGTGTAATATCGCAATCGCGCTGTACGACAGCACCCAGGTTGACGACGCCACGGTGAGCGATCAGGGCACCTTTGGGCTTGCCTGTCGAGCCGGATGTATAGATCACATAAGCTAGATCATCCGGACCTACGTTAACGTTTGGATTGCTTGCGGCATAACCTGCCAGTGGTCCGTTAATAGCTAAAATTTCTTTTACTGTATCAATGGAACCGCACAGTTCAGTCGCTTGCTCGATCAATGCTGAAGTCGTCAGGACGAAGGGAGAACGCGTATCCTCGACAATGTAGCTACTCCGGTCAGCGGGGTGGGCTGGATCGACTGGTACATATACCCCCCCGGCTTTCAGAATGCCGAGCAGGGAAATGACAGTTTCCAGGCTTCGTTCCATGAAAATAGTCACGAACTCGCCCTTGGCAAGACCTTTGGACAACAGCACACGTGCGACTTGATTGGCACGTTCATTAAGCTCACGGTACGTATATTCCCCGGCGTGGGAAGAGATGGCCGGACGATCAGGATATTGCGAAGCGGCTTCCTCGAACATTCCATGAATGGTCTGATGCTCAGGATACTTCACAACTGTATTATTTAAGGCTTCATGAGCTGCCTGATCTGCTTCGGATAAGATGTCAATCGAATTGACAAGGGCATGGCTGTTGGTGAGTGCGCCGCGCAGTAGCAATTCGAAGTATTCTGCATACCGGACAACCGTTGATTTCAGAAGAAGCGAATCATCATACCGAATATGGATATGGTAAGTGCCGTTGCTCTCGATGACAGCCCAGTCCATGATACAAGGCTCTGCGCCTTCATCTGCCAGCAGATTTGCCGAGAACGAGGTATCAGCTTGCGGGTCTGCCAGATAAGCATGTGGTTTATGGAGCATGTCCTGAAACAGGCCTGCCAGTTCATGGAAAGTAGTATTCTTTTCCATCGTCAGCGAAGCCGTGAGTAAACCGGATTGAGGCACCAAAGTAGAGAAGGAGACTTCTTCCTCTGCGGACAGACGGTACAGCCATGCTGCATACACAGACAGAAGCAAAGCATGTTGTTCTTCCGCCGACGTTTGCTGATGCAGCAGCTTTGAGAGGGATGGTTCTAACTCTGCCTGATAAGCAGAGTATGTATACTTGCGTTGCAGACGTGCAAAATCCAAAGGAACCAGGAATGGGGATGGCGCTGTTTGTGTACTGTTTTGTAGCAATGAAGTCATTACGCTAACCTCCTGAACGTATGATGTCGTAATATGATGCTAAAGTCAGTAAATGCCTCCGATCCCTTCAAAAGCATGAATAGGAGGGAGGCACTACCAAACGACTTACTTATGAAAATTATGATTTGGTGCGGCTAGGGTCCGCAATTTTAAAAAATGAAGTAATTTCCTGAAGCTCTTCAGACATGGTTGACAGCTTATGAGACGATTCAATGATGGAGTCCAGAGAAGCTTTTTGTTCATCAACTGTTTGTGCAATATGAATGCTGTTGTTAGCTGTTTTGCTTACAGTGGAAGAAAGATCATCTGCTGTCGCTGTCATTTCCTGCGTACCGGCGGATATTTCCTCGGTAGCACTGGATACTTCCTGAATCTGCCATGCTACTGTCTTGGTTGCTTGAAGTATGTTATTGAACAGCTCGCCCGCTTGTCCAGCTACGATGATTCCGTTCTGTGCCTCAACATTACCTTGTTCCATCGACTTCACAGCCTGTCCGATTTCGCTTTGGATCTCTTCAATCAGCGGTGTGATTTGTTTTGTTGCATCCGCTGTTTGTTCTGCCAGCTTGCGTACTTCACTGGCAACCACGGCAAAGCCTTTACCTTCCTCACCGACACGCGCTGCTTCAATAGAAGCATTCAGAGCGAGCAGGTTCGTCTGACTGGAAATGCCTGAAATCGTACCAATGATATTACCAATTTCCTGTGAACGGTCGTTCAGCAACTTGATAATGCGGGATGTATTCGTAACTGTGTCTGTAATCAAATGCATTTGTGAAGAAACCTTGCCTACGATTTCGTTGCCTTCATTAGAACGCTTTTCTACCGAATTGGCTTCCTCTGCAACGGTGGCGGAACTGGCGGCAATATTTTGGATGACCGAGGCCATTTCAGCCATGGCACGTGCGCTATCGCCCGTTGCTTTTTCCTGTGCACGGATATTATCCGTAATTTCATTAATGTTCTGATTAATGATGTTGGAATTGATTCCGTTTTGCTCGCAGATCGCGAGCAATTCCTTCGCCGATTCATTCACTTCATCAGTTGTCAGCTTCACTTTGGTCATAATGCTGTTAATATGGCTAACCATATCATTGAAGTTGCTATTCACAACACCCAGATCGTCTTGCCCAGCTTGAATCTGAACATCCAGATTTCCACGGCTTACTTCACTGATACCATACATCAGTTGTTTAATAGGGGACAGCGTACGCCTTACGACCCAATATTGGAGCGCCAAGCAGATGAGCAGGAAAGCAGCCAGAATTGTAGTACCGCTAATCAGCAGCTTAGTCAAACCCGCAGGTACAGCGCCTGCATCTGCATCGACAGCAAAATATGCAAAGATTTTGCCATTTGAATCTTTAAGTGGATACGTCAAGGTTGTCCACGTACCGAAGCTGTCATCATAGAAGCTGGTAAACGTCGGTTTTCCAGTATCCAGCATGTGGCTTACGCCTTCGACAACTACAGATGGTTGCTTATACATACCGCCGACACCCAATTTATCTTTTTCGAATGCTTCTCTAAGAGCGGTTGGCATCGCTACAACAGATGTCTTGTCACCGTCTTCCAGCTCGGTTCCGAAGATATAAGCTTGAGAGATATTCGGGTTCGTTGCTGTGATGTTATCCAGATAAGCGCGGAGTTTGGTCTGAACGGGACCATCATAACTTTTTTCCTGAATGGCTTGGGTTACTTCATTTACATTAATTCCCTCAGCCCACTTTAATGTGATTTTTTCCACTTGTCCATGCAGCTGGTCTATCAAAATCGTACGTTGGATCAAATAGCTGGACACGATGAGGACTAGCCCGATCAATACGATGTTGAAGAAGGATAATAATAAGTTCTTGGTGAAGAAAGATAAGCTACTCCACTTTTTCAAAATGTTCCACTCCCTGGTTGTAATTTTTGTACATGGTGTTGAACCGCTTATCGAATGAGATAATTAAGTCCCCCTTACAAACATAGTAATTAAGGAAATTGACCTCTTGAAATTTTTATAATAGGTCTTTAGTCCTTTTTAATTAAGTATGTATCCCTATATATATGTCGTACGATAAGCCCTTGAAATGAATACCTTGCCCAATAAAAATTTAATTTTTACCGGGTAATTCCTGTGTGTATCTCAGTATATTCCATTTTATACTTCAACTTGAAATTCAAACTCATTTCAGGCTTCAAGCAGGTATCCAACAGAAACCATCATACTTTATAATAGAGTCAAATGCACTTGTCAATTTGGAACGTTTTTCATATTTGGCGTTACAGATGCTTGATTTGCCGCGGTTTTTGCGGATTCCTTGCATAATGAGCCAATGTAGCTACACGACATAGGAGAGGGATGAAGAGAATGTCCAAGCTTACAATAGTAAAGGTTAAAAGCGATCATGCAGATCTGCATGAATTGATTCAAAGGCTGGATAAGGATTTGCTAGAAAGGTATCCTGCTGATGAAATTTACTTGGTTGATTTTTCCAATCCAAAAGTTAAAGAAATGATTTTCGCTGTTGTGTATTTGGATGCAGAACCGGTCGCTTGCGGTGGACTTAGGCCTATAGATGCGGAAGAGATGGAGCTTAAACGATTTTATGTCGATTCTTCTTATCGCAGGCAAGGTATTGCCGTCAGTCTGTTAGCTTTTCTGGAAGGTGAGGCCCGGAAACGAGGCACTGTAAGAATCAAGCTGGAGACAGGGGCTGCTCAACCTGAAGCCATTGCGCTTTATACGAAGCAGGGATATGAGCCTATTGAACGATTTGGTGAATATGAAGAGGATGAAAATAGTCTTTGTTACGGTAAAAACCTGACAGTGTCTTTATAAAACGTTTTCATATAAAATGAATGAGGATCTATACTAGCCTATAAAGCGGGAGAGATGACAATGAATTTGAAGCAAAAAGCAGCTGAAAAAGCAGTTGAAGCCATTCAGGACGGCATGAAAGTAGGACTCGGCACAGGCTCGACAGCTTATTGGGCCATTCAAAAAATAGGTGAGCGTGTGGCGCAAGGCTTACATATACAGGCTGTAGCTACTTCCCAAGCCTCGGAGGATCAGGCCAGAGAACTGGGAATTCCCATCGTTCCATTTGATCAGATTGGACGACTCGACGTAACCATTGACGGAGCGGACGAGGTGAATGAGCAGCTTGTTCTGGTGAAGGGCGGAGGCGGAGCTTTACTGAGAGAGAAGATCGTGGAAAGCAACAGCAACCGGCTAATCATTATTGTGGACGAGTCCAAGGATGTGAAGGTGCTGGGTGCATTTCCATTACCGGTCGAAGTCGTACCTTTTGCCAGTGTATGGACGTTGGAGGCAATACAGCAAACAGGCTGCCAGGCTGAATGGCGCATGAAGGACGGTGAGCGTTTCCTTACGGATAACGGCAATTATATTGTCGATTGTCGTTACGGAACCATTGATAATCCGCAAGAGCTGGAAATCCGATTAAATCAAATTCCGGGTGTGGTTGATAACGGACTGTTCATTAACATGGCGGACCAGGTTATCATCGCACGGGCCAATGGGCAGATTGATATTCGAAACAAGTGATGCCTAGCGTCCGTCTGCTTCGTACTGTAGCTTTCGTGGTCTTCATTTTATATACGGGACTGTTATTATACTGGATGTTTCTTGGTTTTGGACGTACAATACGACCGGGTTCTCCATATTCGTATAATATGGTTCCGTTGGATACGATTGGGCGATATCTGAGGGCTGCGCAGTCGCTTTCTTTCCGGGTGTGGGGTGTCAATTTGCTCGGTAATATTGTTGTTTTCGTCCCGTTTGGCATCCTTCTGCCTATCATTTGGGTATCGTTACGCAGATTAGGTAGCTTGCTACTGACAGTGGTGGTCGCGCTGGTGATTCTTGAAGTGTCCCAAATGCTGCTCGGCGCAGGCACGATGGACGTGGATGATGTGATCCTGAATGTAACGGGTGTGCTTTTCGGCCGGGTTGTTTACGAGCTTCTACGAAAGAGGTTAGGGAATGAATAATGAAAGCCCTGCTCTCACGAACGGTGCTTCTGGTGCCGATTGGGGACGGGCTTTTTTACATAATAGACTGTAATTTTCACATCATACACCTTATGAACAAAGGGATAAAACGGTTGAACTTGACAAAAGTTTGCAATTAAGATATCTTTGAATAAAGATATGAGTAACGGAGGCTGTTAATATGTCAGTAAAACCAGATGATCAGGACTTGGCGCTTAACTTGTTTGTTGTGCTGGCGCGCGCCTATAATTCGGTCACATCCCGCACGAATCGGGATATTCATAGTCATGGATTGAACACAACGGAATTTGGTGTACTTGATCTGTTATATTATCGTGGTTCACAGCCCTTGCAGAAAATTGGTGAAAAGGTGCTGATCTCCAGCGGAAATATTACGTATGTCGTAGATAAACTTCAGAAAAAAAAGCTGCTTACCCGGCGTGCATCACAGGATGATCGTCGTGTGATTTATGCAGAACTGACTGACGAGGGACGTCATTTCTTTGAGCAAATATTCCCACAGCATCATCGTGTCATCATGGAGACAGTAGACGGTTTATCCGTAGAAGAGAAAGAGCAGGTTATCCATTTGCTAAAAAAGCTGGGACTCTCGGCTGAAGGCCAGAAGAGTAACGACTAATAAGCTGCAAAAATCCACGTTAAATAGGCTTGTAGATAAAATACCGGTTGTCCGGTATTTTATTTTTTTGTTGCAATTTTGGGCAACGGGGTTAATGTAGAGGCGGAAATCAGGTATAATTGACGAATAGTCACCATCAGTAATCGTTGGAATTATCCCTGTTAGACTTGCACACAGATGGAAGAGCTGGGTGCAAGTTTTTTTCTGGAGACAGGGCAGAGAAGGAGACATAGATAACAGATATGAAGGAACAGCTTCGTTCGATTCACCCACTGGCCTGGACGATTATTGTGGGTACCATATTTGGTCGGATGGCGACATCCATGAGTATCCCGTTTTTGTCTATTTATTTGACTACCCGGTTGGGGGTATCCCCTTTCCATACAGGGATGATCGTATCCGTCAGTTCATTAGTTGGCATTTTTGCCAGCTTTTATGGCGGCTACATTTCCGATCGGATCGGACGGCGTAAAGTGATGCTGGTGTCCATCGCCAGTTGGGCGCTTGTATTCGTGGCTTTTGCGCTAGCTGAAGCGGCCTGGGCCTTTTTTGTCATCAATGCTCTGAATGGTCTGTGCAGATCCTTGTTCGAGCCAACCTCGCGGGCGCTGTTATCAGATGTAACCCCCAAGGAAAAAAGATTGCTCATCTACAATATGAGATATGCGGCGATTAATGTAGGTGTAGTGGCAGGGCCGTTGCTTGGTTTGATGTTAGGATCGGCATCCTCGGGTACACCGTTTATGGTAGCGGCTGGTGTGTATGCGCTGTACGGGGTGTTGCTGTTGATCCAATTTGCTCGGTATGCATCGGATCTTCGTACAGGGACAACGGCGGGAGAGGCTCCACTACGGATGGGTGAGGCGTTCCGTACAGCCAGCCGTGATCCGGTGTTTATGCCGATTTTGCTGGGGACGGTATTTTGCGTCATGGGTTATGCTCATTCCAATTCCACGATGCCTCAATTCTTGTCCTTATCCTTCGAGGAAGGAACCCGGTGGTTTACATATATGCTTACAGTCAACGCGGTGTGTGTATTGGCTTTTCAATATCCGCTGGTACGGCTGGCAAGCCGTTTTTCCCCGGTGAATTCCTTGATTGCCGGAAATATATGTATTGCGGTCAGCCTATTGCTGTGCGGTATGTTACATTCGGGCTGGTTGTTTATACTGGATATGGTGCTGTTTACAGTGGGCGAAGTGCTATTGTTCACGATGCTGGACGTACTGATTGACCAAATTGCAGATGCTCAATATAAAGGGACCTATTTCGGTACGATTGGCTTTAATAATCTGGGTAGCGTGCTTGCTCCTTTGTTTGGTGGCTGGCTGCTGGATACTTATGGCCAAACAGCGCCGCTTGCCGTTTTTGTTCCGGTTGCGCTGTCGGTTGTGATGGGCATTCCTTTCCTGCTGGTCGCACGTCGTCGCTTGGCGCAGCGTACAGCCCGGATTGCAGCTCAAGGAGGGCAGCCCGTGCAGTAACCGTCATCATAAAAAAGGGAGCTGAGTGCAGGATGAAGTCGGAAGAGGATGTGCTACGAATCATACAATATATGAATGATCCGCAGGTGCTGGAAGACCTGCGTTATGTGCGAGATCTGAGGCTGCCGCAAGGGTGTATTGCCGCAGGCTATGTACGTAATCGGGTGTGGGACAAGCTGCATGGATATACAACTCCTACACCTTTGAATGATATAGATGTTATTTATTTTGACCCTAAAAATACGCTGGAGGAACGGGACGAGCATCTTGAGCTGTCCTTGAACCGCAAGCAGGCGGGACGCAACTGGTCTGTCAAAAATCAGGCGAGGATGCATCTTCGCAACGGGACAGCTCCTTATGCTTCGGTAGAGGATGCGATGAGCCGCTGGCCGGAAACGGCTACGGCAGTAGCGATTAGATTGAATGACGAGGATCAAATGGAGGTCGTTTGTCCGCATGGATTAAAGGATCTGCTGGATATGCGGGTACGCCAAAGCCCATTGTTCCGCCATACGACGGCCTTTCGTCAGCGTGTATTTGAGAAGCAGTGGCTGGATAACTGGCCGTTGCTTATGTTGGAGAACTAGAACGTAATCCCAATTTCAGGATATAAGGAGAGACGACGAACGATGTTTAAAAATATAAAAACAGATTCAGATCGTGAGGAGGTTCTGGAGCTGCTAACCTACGCCGTGCTGGATCACCCTGAACGCGGAGAAGCAGCTTTACGTACCTATCAAACCTCGGATGACTGGAAGCTGTTCGGTGTAGAAGATGAAGGACTTATTGTAGGTATTGTCGGATTTGAGGAGCAGGAGGATGAAACCATCGTAATCCGTCATCTGGCTGTGTTGCCTGAAAACCGTCATAGAGGATATGCCAGAGGTATGCTGCTGACGCTCATTCAGGAACGTAATCCGAAACGGCTTACTGTGGACACCGATGCGGAAGGGGCAGACTTCTTTCGCAACGTAGGCTTTGCTGTATACGGATCGGAGGACTTGTCCGAGGATGGGCAATTTCATTGTGTGTATGAAATGGACGAAGAATAAGCGAATCTCCGGGTCCTGCGTCTCTTTTTTTACATAAGATATGATATGTCGGGAATTGACATTATTCTCATGTAAAAGTTGATGTGCCTTTGGTTCCAAAGGCATTAGCGGGGGAGTTGGGTTCTAATGGGTTACCACTATACGGCTATAGGAGATTCATTAACGACAGGTGCCGGGACGCTGCTGACTGGCGGATTTGTGCCTATCTATCGACGAATGGCGGAAGCACGTCTTCGTACTCCAGTCAGTTACGAGAATTTGGGAATCAACGGACTGACATCGCAGGAACTGCTGTCTTTGATCCGCAACAATCCGCTCTTTCGGTCGGCGTTGAACGCGGCTGAACTCATAACGGTGACGATCGGCGGGAATGATCTGCGTCCATACGTCAGCGCCCTTGCTGGAGGCTCCGGTTCGTCTGCATCGTCCATTCCGCAAGCGGTGAACCGCACAAAAGAACATGTACGCCAAATCGTACATGCCCTGTATCAGATAAAATCCGGCCAGCGTGAGCCATTTATCATTCGAATGGTGGGGTTGTATAATCCTTTGCCGGGCGTGCGGGAGGCGGGGATATATGTACGCCAATATAACTCATTTCTCGCTACGCTGGGCGGTCCAAATTACCGGGTGGCGAACATTTACCCTGCGTTTGAGGGCAACGAACGGGAGCTGCTCTCGCTGGATCGGGTGCATCCGAACAGTCGCGGCTATCGCGTCATTGCGGAGGAGCTGAATCGGCTTGGATATTCGCCATTACGGTGAGCGTAGAAGGAATTTGCAACAGAAGAAAGAGGTCCATCATGGCTGTGTATCTGACCATAGTGGACCTCTTTATCTTTAGCTGAATTGAACCTTTTAAACTTCCAAAATAGCTTTCAGCTTGGTACAGTCTTCCTGTAACTCGGGTAGCTGCTCCAAAAAAAGGAGGAGTGCTTTAACGTGGGCAGTTTCCACGTTTTGTTCCGAAAGCTCCCCCTGTAGCCTGCTTAGTATTTGCATATGTTCATTCTGGATTGCTTCATCTAATTCGATTTGTTTCAAGACTGCGTCCATATGTTGAAGCACATGGGCGATTTGTCTTCCTTTGGTCCAGATTTGATCAGAATCTTCATGGAATCCGGAATCGCGGCCCCACATGATTTGATGTTGAACATCAGGGCTCAGCATACTTTGTGCCAGCATATCCGTAATGCTGACGATAAATTCAGCCAGTGTTTGATGTTCCGTCCAGGACAGCTCTGAATCGCTCATTCGGAAGGAATTGATAATAATGCTTTTGACGACAAACCCAATATCGTACGCATAGTCATTTATGGACTCTCCATAAGCATCAATTAAGAAATCAACCATCACGTTAGATAAATGGTGTTCAACACGGTCAATAGCTTGTGCGATTTTTTCTTCCTTGGAACCGATTAAAGGGACGGAGTATACCAGCAAATGAACTTTATTCTTATAAATCCGGCCCAGCGCAATCAAATTCAGTTGTCTCAACTTTTCACGGGAAGGTAGCTGGTGCTTCAAATAAAGTTCTTTAATATCTGCATCAAGAAGTTTTTCAATCAGGACGATTGTCCCCAGCAGCAACTCTTCTTTACTTTGAAAGTATTTATAAAAGGAAGCCTTCACCATCCCGCTTTCGCGGGCAATCTCATCGACCGAGGTGGCATCGTATCCCTTTTCTGAAAACAGGGAAAGGGCGGCATATATAATATCATCGCTCGTTATTTTTTTCATTGTACCCCCAATTTTTTGCTCTGTCTTTTTAATTTCCAGCGGGCAATAACCATATACAGGGACGGAACCACAAACATCGTAAGAATGGTCGAGTACATCAATCCAAACATAATGGTATACGCCAGAGGTCTAAACATAAGTTCCCCAATTAGAGCAATCGGTATCAGACCGACAATGGCTGTCAGCGAAGTAAGCAGTATGGGGCGGAAGCGCGCTTTGGTCGCTGCAATAATCGCCTCTTTCAGTTCGATCTCTTCGCGTCTTGCATCCTCTATAAACTCGATCAGCACAATACCGTTCCGTACGACAATACCTGCCAAGGTCATCAATCCCAGCACCCCCATAAAAGTGACCGGTGTGTTCAGAATGAACAAGCCGAGGAATCCACCCGCAGCCGCCATATACACGGTAGTCAAGATGATAAGTGGGGTTGAGAACGAATAAAATTGCAAAAAGATCAGCATGAAGATTAATAGTATGACGACAACATATAACCATCCTATTTCTGATAAAATGTCATCTTGTCCTGAAATCTCGCCGCCAATTTCCCAAGTGTAGCCTGGAGGAAATTTAATGTCCTGCAATTTAAGCTTGACATCCTTCATGACTTCGGAAGCTGTACGCCCGTGAACTTCAGCTTCAACAGTAATCGAACGCTTTAAATTATAATGGTTAATTTTTTGTGTTGCAAAGGATGGCTTCAACTCAGCCAATTGAGATAAAGGGATCTGAACACCATTGGCATTGGTCACATTCAATTGCTGAAACAAAATTTCAGGATTTTGATCGGTTTGGCTTAGCTTCAGCTTAATATTTATCAAATCTTTCCCCGTATCAAATCGGCTAAAGCTCACGCCATTACCCATTAACAAGAGTGTACGTGTCAGATCATTATTGCTAATCTGATATTGATCCATCGCTTGTTTATTGATTTGGAAATCCAGCGTATAGCCTTCATTTTCCATATTGTCTTGTATGTCCTGTGTTCCTCTGGTAGCCATAATGCCTTCTTTTAACTGCTGTGACAACGAACGCAACTGATCTACATCATTGCCTAAAATCCGAATGGAGATCGGCTTACCGAGAGGCACCCCCACTTTGGCTATTTTCAAGGAAATGGATTGACCCTGATAACGATCCTTTAAGATGGAGGGCCATTTGTCTGCCATTTCATCGGGATCAAATGCACCTTCTTCCCCAACAATAGCAATCTGCCCCACGGTTGTGCCTGTTTTGGCGTCAGCGGTCATATCTTGAAACAACGGGGGGGCGTCGCCGCCAGCCGCATAACTGATCGTTTCCACATGAGGCTGCTGCTTCACCCATTTGGCAATATCCTCGGTGACCCGCTTGGTTTCTTCTATAGAAGTACCTATAGGCATACGCACATTAATGCTTAATTCCGGATCGTTGGTTCTGGGGAACAGGTCGATCGGAATCAGAGCAAGTACACCGTACAGCGTGGTACTAATCAATAATCCTAATGAAGCATACAATGCAGGTCGCTTGATGACTTTGGGAATCAGCTCACTGACATATACGTTACGAAGAGCATCAATTTGTTTGCCCAGCAGTCCCGGCGGCTTCATGGTGGAGTTGGGCGTTTTTTGACTTCGTTGTCCATACCATTCTCTAAAGATTGGGATGACGGTAAAGGACATGAGCATGGAAGCCAATAACGTAAAGATAACAGCAAACGGTAATGGTTTTATAAGGGAGCCTGCATCGCCTGATAAAAAGAACAGCGGGGCAAAGGAGGCTACAGTTGCCAGAGTTGCGGTCAAAATGGAAATGGAAACTTCTTTTGTTCCATTTAATGCAGCTATCTTGGGACTCTCACCCAAGGTCATCATCCTGCGCTCAATATTATCATTAACCACCACAGCATCATCGACTAGAATCCCCATTACAATAATTAAGCCAATGACCGTAACCTGATTCAATGTTATTCCGAGCATAGGGAGAATAATGAGACCTATGGCGATTGAAATAGGAATAGCCAGTGCCACAAAAGAGGATGTAATCAGATTCAAGCCCAATGTACATACGATCACAACCGCCGCAATGGCAAACAGCAATTCACGGGTCAAGCCATGAAAAATATGATCAATCCGCTCGGTCTGTGAAAATAACGTATTCAGTTGAAACGTATTAGGCAGATCTGGTTTTAACAACTGCATCTCTTTATTTACTTTGCTATAAATCGTGTCTACGTCAGAGCCGGTATTACCGTTAATCGTCAGTGTAATAGCTGGTTTACCGTTAAAAAAGGCCATATAGCTGCTGGTGTTATGTGTAAGCAATATGGTGCCCACATCACTGAGATACACAGGAGCGCCGCTGTCCGTTCTGGAAATAATGACTTTACTCAAATCCTGAGCATTCTTGGACTGCGTTACATTCATTCGGTACGTACGTTCATTGTAATCCAGATTGCCTATCGGATATTGCTCATTTTCCTTCTGCACTGCACTCATGAGCTGTTCCCAACTGATATGGTACTGCTGTAGCTTTTGAGCATCAATCTGAATCTGAACCTCTTGATCGGGTAATCCCTTAATTGTTACTTCCGATACACCGGGAATGGTTTTTAATTGATCCTTCCACGATTTCACCATATCATTTAGTTCATACAATTGCTCTATAGAGTCCCCCGTGATGGCGTAGGAATGGATAAATACTTTATTCAAATCATCGTTAACGACAGGCTTTTGAGCATCTGTGGGCAGAGAAGACTGGGCATCGTTTATTTTTTTGCGTAATGTATCCCAGGCTTCCTTAGCATTGGCATTGCCTTTGGTCTCAATGATAATCGTCGAAAGTCCATTTTCAGATGTAGAAGAAATCTTTTTAATATGATTGATTTCTTTCATTTTTTGTTCCAAAGGCTTCGTGACCGTTTGTTCTACCTTTTGGGGTGTAGCTCCAGGGTAGAGGGTCGTGACCACAGCGGTTTTCTTGATAATATCCGGCGTTTCCTGCCGGGGAAGTTGAGAGACACTATACAGCCCGGCAACAATCACCATGATAAAAATGAAGAGGGTCAGTTTTTTCTTTCGGATAAAATATGCAATCATTTGCTGGTTCCCTCCGTGACCTGAAGAGGAAGTCCATTATAGATCAGGTTTACTCCGGTCGTAACCACACGATCCCCGACATTCAGCCCCTTGGTAATTTCGAGCTTGTTGTTGGACATCTGACCGACATTCACGATGGTTTTTAGCGCCTTGTTGTTCACCACTTTATAGACAAAGGTATCTGTACCGTTATTAATGACAGCCTTGGCCGGGAGCAAAATTTGCTCACTCTGGGTCAGTTGGCGGCCTGCCTTTACGACTTGTCCCGGGGCCCAATCACGCTGGGTGTTAGGAACAATCACTTCCACGTTGATACTGCCCGTATTGGTGTTGGTGGCCGGATAAATTTTGCTGACCGTTCCTTCTCTGTTCTCATCGTACAGTTGAAGCTGGACGGTCTGACCTTGTTTCCAGTTCGTGATTTCATGATCGGGAACAGGGAGCAGCACCTTGAGCTTGTCGATTTGTCCGATACGATATACCGGTTGTCCAGCGCTCGCCAATTGTCCGACGGTTGCTTTTTTCTCCAGAATAACGCCGGAAATCGGTGCTTTTAAAGCTGTCTTGGAGAGGGCAAGCTCGGCCTGCTTTTTGGCAATGACCGCTTGCTGGTATGCCGCAGCAGAGTTATCTTTGGAGGCTACGGCCTGTTCCTTCGCGGCGATGGCAGATTCTTTCCCGGCTTGGGCTTGCTGTAAACTGGATGCTGCCGATTGCCGATCTTCTAATGTTGCTCCCTCCTGGATTAAGGAGAGGGCTTCTTGTGCATCCTCCAGGTCCTTGGTGGCATTGGTCAAAGCGAGCTGCACATTTTCATAATCGTTTTTGGTTGCAGCTCCCTGATCATATAAAAGCTTGGTGCGTTCAGCAGTAGCCTGTACTTTAGTCAAAGCGGATTGTGCTCTTTGCACTTTGGTGCGCACCTGCGCTTTTTCCTGCTCTCTGGCTCCTTTATTCACTTTGTTAACTCCGGCCTGAGCTGCTGCCTTTTGCGCATCAGCGGATTGGATGGAGGCATCTGCGCTTGAAATGGCGGCTGTAGCATTTTTGATACCTGCTTGTGCTTCAAAAATAGTCGCATTCGCTTGCTCCAGTTGTAGCTGATAGCTGGATGGATCAAGCTTCGTTAATATCTGCCCTTGGGATACGGAGTCTCCCACATTGACAACTGTGTCGCGTATTAGTCCAGATAACTCAAAAGATACAGAGGTATCCTCATAGGGCTGTAGTGTGCCTGAAAGGTCAAAAGACGCAGACAGTGGCTCTTTTTTAACGATCATTGCTTCAACCTTTTGGTTTTGTTGTTCTGCTGCTTCATGATCACTCGATCCTGTAGATGAGCAAGCTGAGGTGAACAGAAGAATGAATATAGCAGATATGTAGAGACTGTGTTTCAACAAGATGATCATCCTTCCTGATTTGTACTTTACAGTTTATATTTAAACTCATTAGTTCATAAACGGATTATAGGGTCTGATCTGTGGCATGTCAATAACTGTTATGAAAAAACATTCCAAATTCAGGTGTCAAAAAAAGCCGATTCAGGCGAGTGGAGGTGCAGGGTGGACAAGCATAAAAACGACCTTTCTCAAAGGATGAGAAAGGTCGTTAAGAAAAAAATATAAGCTCGTTAGCCGATTAATTTACGGAATAGGCTGCGTACAGCCCACTTGCGCTCACTTCGTTTGCGGTATTTGGGCAGGGAGCGGTAGACGGCAATCGACTGGTTAAAGGCTGTCGTGGCCTCCTCCTTGCGTCCCAGCAAACGATACATCAAGCCTGTCAGATAATAGCCTTCGCTGGAAGAGGACTGAATTTCCTGAAATTGCTGAAGATAGTGAAGCGACTTATTTACATCACGTTCCTTGAAAGCTGCGGCTAAATGCAAATAGGGTTCGCCGTATTGTACCCGCGGGTTAATGTCCAGTGCTTTCAGCAAATGCGCTTCTCCATCTTCGATGTGCCCCGTATGTACCTCAGCCGTTCCCCGTGCGTTCCAATAATCTGCGGAGTCCTCATAGCGGGACTCGATGTCCAGCAGCAGCTCCAAAGCCTGATGGTATTTCTTGCTCTCGATCCAAATACGAGCCAGATCGAACTTGGCAGCCACATCATTGGTATTTAAAGCGATCTGTTGACGCAGCCGGGCAGCATTGCGCCTTCTTTTCCATGGCTTGCTGATGCTGGGCAATACACCGACAAAGCTGCGATCCAATATATAGATCACAATCAGCAGTACGAGCAACGCCAGAAACGGGTTGCCGAGCAAGCTCCATAATAGAGAGAAAATTAAAAATTTCCCGATCATTCTGCTCCCATCCTCCTGTATATGTCACTATCCATACTTTCCACATTATAGCATACGGTTATCTCAAGGGTCACTAGCATGGCGAGGTTGTAAAGGAGTGTAAAACAGGCAGTGTGAAGTAGTGTGTTCATTTATGATGTTCGATGTACATTCTTACCAGAAAGGCAACTTTGGAACGGTGGTAGCTCTCTAACTTGGTAGGGTACTTGTACGTGCTTTTGAGATAACAGTGGGCGCAAATGAAGGCACCTTTGGACATAATGATAGATTCGGTCGAATGGCAGAGTACACAACGTTCAGGCTTATGCTTATAAAAATGTCGCATGTTCAAAGTTTCCCCTCATATGTACGATAGGTTTCTATGACTCGTCCTGAATGCCAAGTATTTGGGATACTATTTTCCTGTGTCGTTTGGCTTTTCTTGTACCATGAATGAGATTCGACAGACGAGAAGGCGGAATTTGGTACGTCTCACAAAACGTTTTCTGATCCAGTTGCCTTT
The DNA here is from genome assembly GCF_038592985.1 of Paenibacillus sp. FSL R10-2782. Taxonomy (NCBI): domain Bacteria; kingdom Bacillati; phylum Bacillota; class Bacilli; order Caryophanales; family Paenibacillaceae; genus Paenibacillus; species Paenibacillus sp. FSL R10-2782. The sequence continues at coordinate 2,087,306 of NZ_CP151951.1, forward strand.
CCACAAGCTTCTGCTTGATCGTCCATCCGAAGGGCGTTACAGGGTGTTTTTTATTATTGTCCAACATGATTCACCTTCTCTGTGTATATAGGTTGAAAAATTAGTCTTGATTGGTTGCTAATTGGGTATTTAAAGCGTACCATGAGATAAAATAATTATCGAAAATAGATTTTCTTTGAAAATTGCAACTTCATCGTGGGTATAATTGACATTATTTATGTCTAAATTCTATAATCGGAATATTACGTAAAAAAGTAGGTTCTCTGAATGAAATTTTGAAATCATTACTGGAGGCGGGATATTCATTGGAACAAGCCATTGTGATTCGTTCAGAAATACGAAAGTGTATGCAGGAAAAAGGCTTTACGCTAGGCGGTTTCTCGAAAGCAACAGAAATAAGGGGTAGCTACCTTAGTTTATTGCTCAATCATGATCCCCATAAATATCCTCTTCCATTGCGGCATTTTGATAGTATGATCCAGGCTTTAGGAAAACCAGAGGGATGGATGTATGAGTGTTACGTAGAAGAGTGTTTTATTACAGGAAAGCCAGACCGTCGCCGGGTGGAACCTTTTTTGCTGCGTTGTGCAGAGCTTGGGAAAACCGCTTGTATTGAACGAGTATTATCTCGTTTGATAGAGAATCTAAGTCAGATTTCTACGGTGTTTGAAATTGCAGAGAAGGTACACGCAGCAGGAAATCAGCAGGGGGCGGTACCATTCTATGAATGTGTGGCTGAACATGAGAAACACCAGCATTCCGAAACCTTGGCGATTAGCCAGTATCGACTGTTTCGTGCCGCCTTGGGACAAGACTTGCAGAAAAATAGAGATGCAGCCACACGGTTTTTACAGTTTCGAAATCGTTTACCTGTACATTTCCAGTTGGATGGACTATTACAATTGGCAAACACATATTATACATTGAGTGACTGGAAACGAATGGGGGAATGCGCTGACGAGTTAATCGTATTGGCAAAGGTCGTTTATCAGGAGCAGAATCAAAGAAAAGGGAGTAAGCGAGAAAAGACTCCTTTGAATACCGAAAGACATTTGGTTGTGTATTATGGTCAAGGGTACCTATTAAAAGCAACTGAATATGAGAAGCAGGGTTTCTATGAAGACTCTAGAAAATATATTGATGGATATTCTGATTTGTCTTGGTTTAAAGACCTGAATATTATTGGAACAGAAGAAGTGAATAAGTTTAAAATGTTTGCAGTAGCTAATTCGTATATGTTGGATATGCTTATGGGTCATAATTATATGTTAACGGAATATACACATTATTTAGCCTCACATCCTCGTGAAGTTCTATTTGGATTGGCGATTATCGCAGGGACAGCAAATAAATACGGTTTTTCTATAGATAAATCCCTAGAGGAATTATCTGAAGAAATATCAAAGTTCAACCAATATGATGATATTATTGCATTAGGACGAAGATTACATTTTCATTATCATTTATCCCTGTATTATTTAGATAAAGGTGCGTCAGAACAGTGTATTCAAAATACTTTACAGAGTCTCAATTTATCAGTTACTATTAACAACAGTAGTATGTTTGCTCAGGGAGTTGCTTTGTTTGAATTATGCAGAGAACAAGCTACAGAAGGCCAACTAAACTGTTACAAAAAAATTTTGGAGGAGGTAAGAGTACATGAGAGGATTAATCTCTGCCATCTTAGTAATAAGTTTCTTTAGTTTTACTTTCTGGAGTGGACAAATTTCAACTACTTTTCCTGATGCTATTATAAAGCCAATGGATCACGGTGTAGGTTCCTAATTTCAAGACTGTCATACAAGAAATTTTCTTATCGTAATTTCTTTATATATTTATATGATTAAGGTTTCAATAAAAAAGATAATAGACCCACATACACTACATAATGACATCAACCCTTGCCAATTTTGTGACAAGGGTTTTCTGCTTTTTTTCTCTCATTTAATCACAGCAAAAAGGAGTAATATTCTGTTAAAAGATACGAAAAGGTACTTTCGGCATGGGGAAAATGATTTATTCAAGCAATCACATGGAGCGATGTAAAAGAGATATCAGGATAAAATACGGATATACGTCATTTCAACCTTCTGATAACATCGCGTACATCCTACTTTATAGTAAGCGTGGACTTATAGTGCGAATATTAGTTCCACCTGACAAACTGTTACAGATACCTGAGGTTAACAGGATTTTTTAATTGAAGTAATTTCCGTTTAGCCTTGTCAAATTAATTGAATGACACATACGGTATACAGTATCTTAAAAAAGGAGGAGTTCATGTGAGTGGATGTGTTGGAGGAGCTGAGCGTAGGGAAGAGCGTAGGGAAGAGCGTAGGGAAAACTGTTTTGGTGCTTTCACATCGCCAGCAGCAATTTTGGTGCTCTTTATTCTGTTGGTTATCATCACTAAAGCCTGTTGGGTTTAATTTTTAAAGCAATGTCACGGTAATGCCCGATCATTGTTTCGGTATAAAAGGCTCTATCGGTATGTAACCGGTAGAGTCTTTGTAGTGTGTACCTGTCATTTTTTTTCGGGTATTCCTCCAAGTGTCATTACCCCTGAATTAAAACCTGGTATCCGTCGTGACTACACCTATTGTGGAAATGCTGGTGAGCAAGCGGCCCGCAGATGTAGGTACACCTGGAAACTGACCTTAATCGCCGCTTGGATTCAGCGTGAGTTTGGACAGGGATACACCGTTCGCGGTGTTCGCAAAGTGTTGAGACGACTGGGATTAGCTTCACAAAAGCAATGTATACCCTGCCAAAGCAGATCCGCAGGAGCAGGTCGTTTTTCGGGATGACACGTTCCCGCAGCTGAAACGCAAGCTGGAGGAAAGACATCGACCATCTGTTATTTGAAGATGAGGTTAAAGTAATAGCCCAGGATACTTCTGAAAAGGTAGGACGCACTATAACGCAAGGCAGTTAATTTGAATTAAGAGTAGATGTAGAGAAGGACTCCACTGGTATGTAGCCGGAATGGAGTCCTTCATATCATTTATTTAGTTGAATACTCACTTACTTCAAACGTAAGTATTTTATTGAATATTACGTAGTCTTTACGGTTGCTGAATGGACCCTTGTTATTATTGTGCTTATCAATGGCAAAGAATGAAGCACCTCTACCAGCATCTTTAGCATCATACCAAGCGATGAAGGAATTCAGTTCTTTTTTGCTTAAATCGAATTCTTTATCTAAACCATTGTCCATTGTTACAGTCAGAATTGCACGGTCACCAGTAGGCTGGGTGGTACCATCTGTATCCGACGGATTCGGTGTTGTAGTTGGATCAGGTTTAGTAGACGGATCCGGTGTTGTAGATGGATCGGGCTTTGTAGATGGATCGGGCTTTGTAGATGGATCAGGCTTTGTAGATGGGTCAGGTGTGGAAGATCCGCCCGTAGCTTGATAAGGTAAAAATCCTTCAGGAACTGGATACTTAAACTCACTTGCTCCAAAATTAGCTTCAAAAGATATTTTCTGGCCAGTTCCGCTTAAAACAACAGGGAAAATCTGGGTCCCCTCTAGTTCAGATGGTTTAATGGAATTAGCTCCGCGTGAGACCCCATTAATGTACCAAACAATTTTATCGTTATCTAAGTCCAATGCAATGCCGATAACGTAACCAACTCCAAAACCAGAATTGTAACCTACTGCTACTGGTGATGTGATGTTATTCCAAATTTGACCACCAGCTCCATAAATCACTTGGTATTGTTTGTCCGATTCACCTGTTATTCCTACGTATGAGGCAACATTGTTTACCTTTACTTCCCAATACCATTTCCCATTTGTTTTCCCTACTGTCGCTCTGTCCCTTGTTTCTCCCTTCTCACGATCAATAGTAGTTGTTGTAGATCCATTTGTCCAAGTTACGTTTGTAGTCTCAGCTTTTGTAACTGTAGGAAATAATGAGAACACAGAAACTCCAATAAATAATGCTAACAAGATACTCCCAAGCTTTTTGAACATTTTATTATTCATGACTTCCTCCTAAAATTATGTAATAACAAAATGGATTATAAAACTGAAATAAAGGAATGTCTAAACATTTATATCTATATATTTAAATATATGTGTAGACAAATTCCGAGGAATTTATTACCTTTGTATCTGTTCAACTAGATCATTAGGGGGAAATAAAGTGAAAATGCAGTTCCTTAAAAAAGTAAGTATCTTGTTTGGAATGTTTTTATTTGGGGCACTTGCGCTTTTTCATTCAAGCATGTATGCAGCGTCTGAGCCTGGGAGTAGTGAAGGGGTAACCAATCTTATACCTAAAATGACTTCTAATACTGCACCGTCAGGCGAAGCAAGCGCAAGCAGCACTTGGAGTTCTGGACATCAGGCCTATAATGCGTTTGATCATACAGCTGAAGGAATTGGATGGGCAACTAAAGATGGGGTACCGTACGGTTGGTTAGGTTATGAATTTGAAAAACCAGTAGCTATAAATACGTACACGTTAGAACCTCGAAAAAATTATACTGAATCGGGTACAGAATCTCCGAAAGTTTGGACTTTTGAGGGATGGGACGGAGCAAATTGGGTTATACTAGATACTCAAAAAAATATTACAGACTGGAAACAAGGAGTCAAGAAAGTTTTCACCTTTAATAATGACACAACATACAAAAAATATCGACTGAATATCACAGAAAATAACGGGCGTCCTTATTATGTGACCTTAGGTGAAATGGAAATGATGTATGATCCTTCAATTGTGGCCCCTGAGCCCGCAGAGCCGTCTCAACCAACAGGCAACCGTGTGGATTGTCAACACTAAACTAGACAACTTTTTTATGGTGCCTCTGCTTGAACTCAGCCGGACTCAAGTACTCCAGAGAACCGTGAATCCGAATATGGTTGAACCAGTGCACATAGTCATGTAATTCTGTGGTTAGCTCAGCTAGACTTTCAAAATGACGTTTCTTCACAAACTCCGTTTTGAAAATTTTAAACGTGGCTTCCGCAACGGCGTTGTCATAGGGGCAGCCTTTCATGCTTAAGGAACGCTCAATCTGAAAAGCCTCCAGCGCATCGTCGATGAGCTTATTCTTGAATTCATTGCCTCGGTCCGTGTGGAAGAGCTGAATGTCATTCAGGTTGCCCTTAATCGAAGCCAAAGCACGGTAAACCAGCTTGGCATCCTTGTGTGCCCCCGCACTGTAACCGATAATTTCGCGGTTAAACAGATCCACAAAGAAGCATACGTAATTCCAATATGAACCTACTCTAACGTACGTCAGATCGCTTACGACGACAGATAACGCCTGCTCTTGCTCAAATTTCCGGTCCAATACATTCGCTTGCTTGGCTTCATTGCATTTCGTGGGATGAGGCTTGTACTGAGCGATCGTATACGAGGAAACCAGCCCATATTCTTTCATGATTCGTCCTATTCTCCGCCTGGATACCGTAAAGCCTTGTTGGTGCAACTCTTTTTTTATCTTACGCGTACCATAGTTTTGTCGGCTGCTTTGAAAAATGTCCATAATCAGGGAGGGAAGCTCATCCTCCGATGTCACTTCCACTTTGTTTTCTTCATAATAATAGGTGCTTCTAGGGAGCTTTAGGACGTCGCACATTGCTGATACCGAGTATTTATGTTTATTCTGGCGAATGACATTTACTTTCGTCCCATGATCAGCGCGGCTTGCTTTAAAATGTCATTCTCCATGAGCAGTTGCTTGTTCTGTTTTCGAAGCTCGATCAGTTCTAATTCCTCTGGAGTTCGGTTGTCTTTCTCTTTGAAGGATCCAGATGTGGAACTCTGTTTCACCCATTTATCTAACGATGAAGGATTCAAATCATACTCTTGAATGATATCCTTTCGCGGTTTACCACTCTGATAGAGTTGAACCATTTGTGCTTTAAATTCAGCGCTAAAGGTACGTCTTTCTTTTTTAGTCATCGTCCATTTGCTCCTTCTAGGTTGGTCTGTAGTCTACTATATTAGACCACAATTTTTCTGTCTAGAAGAGTGTAGCCGATCCAGTGCAATATTGGTAGTCACCATGACCACCGGCTTAGAAAAAGAGTTCGACCTGAGTATGAAAGAGGTCAACGACTTCATTACCTGGTATGAAGGCAAGCAGGCTGGAACCAGCAAAGCTTCATATGCCATAAATAAACACGACAATAATAAAGGTCCATTTAGTAGTCGTAAGGATTACATGCTATATGAGAGGATATTAACGTTTGAAGTGAGTGAATACTCAAAATAAGAATAAATCCCCGCTAAACTTAATTGGTCGGCGGGGAATTTTTCGTTGAGGTGAATTCCGTTTGCCTAGCCAAATTTATTGAATGAAACATAAGGTATGCGGTATCTATATTAGTTGAACTAAAGATTAGAAAACTATGGTAGAATTATACTTTAGAAACATTTTTGATCTTTTTGAAAAGAGTGTTAACCGAATATCCGACAGGTAAAATTGCGATGATCCTGGACAATGCGCGAATTCACCATGCGAAGCTGCTGGCATCGTTCCTAAACGAGATGAAGGATCTACTTGAGCCTCCCCATAGTCTCGAACTGAATGCAGTCGAAGGGGGCTGAAATGGCTTAGTCCGATGTGAATGTTTCTTTAATCGAATTAAGCATTAAGCACCCGTTGTGCAATCCGAAAGCAATGGTGACACGCTACTGACTACCTTGGTGGTTTTTTTGTATTTAAGGGATGAATGTTAAAGGGTAATTAATCTATATATTACAAAAGACTCCATCATTATTGACAGAGTCTTTTGTATTAACTGTTATAAGAATTTGTTATTAGGATGGGAAAAGTGTTTCGGAATCTGCGGAACCGCCATCACCAAGCCAGCGGTTAGGGCCTGCAAATGAGAAAGTTTTCCCGTTTCCAGTTATTTTAATATTAGCGATTTTCCAACCAGGTTTATATCCAGATCCATCTGTTCTAATCGTAATTTTTCTGATGTCACCAAGGTTGCTGGTGCTGATTCTTGTTGTATCAGAATCCCCCTGTTCAAAGCTTCCATTGAGTGTAGCGGTAGCATAATCTCCATTAGAACCATACAGAGTTATAGAAATATTTGAATCGGTTCCAGCATCTTTAAGATTGGCAGTGTTTACAGTAACAACATATTCAACATTAGCAAAAGGTGTAACTGACTCTATACTTCTACTAGAGTCTTGAAATGAACTATAAGTGTCACTTGTGACCTGATCGGCAAAAGAAGGCGCTGCGAAAGCTACAGATGAGATAAACAGTGCTGATGCTAGTAAAGATACTTTTTTCATTAAATTGTTACCACCTTTCTAGTATTTGTATTTAATGTTATACATGTGGCATATACTTGTACATAGTTCTTTGGTAGTGAAGAAGAATATTTTTATTGTCTTTGTTTGTCATATTTTATCCTTATGTGTCGATATCCTTGTTTCCATATGAATTACTGAGGTGATCAGCATGAATCATACATATAAAGTGTTAAAGTCGCGTATCGAACTATTTGCAGCAGCATTAAGCCAGGTAAGAGTATATGTAGTAAAGCCGTTGGGTGAGGATACGGTGGGGGTTGTAGACTACCTTTTTGCCGCACCTGAGGCACAGCGACTTTTTATTTTACATTATAAGGGGGTGTGCCAGCGCCGTTGTCACCAGGTGCATACATATGTAAAATATAGCGAATATATTTGGGTTGACAGCACATTTGGACAGCAGTATGCTTGCTAGGGAAATATGGATGTCCTCGTTAGGTGAGGCTCCTATACGAACATAAGCCACTGCCCGGAAACATCGAAAGATGCCAATGGGTATAACAGGAATTGCCGGATTAAGGCTCTTCTTAATGTGGCTAAAGAACTTTGGTTCTTTTACGTCGTATAGTGCTAAAGCTCGACTTGGGGGAATCGGATATTTGCATGCCTTATCTTGCATGCAGAACGACGCCCCTTCAGTTGAACTGAGGGGCGTTTTTATTTCAATGTGTTAGGTATTGGCAGTGACATGGTTCTTGTGAGATCAGTAAAATATGGAGCCAACAATACGATATGGGAGAGGGGGGTAACCATTCTATGAGTAGTCGAAGTTCGACTGAACCGGATCCAGAGCCAGTGAGTCTATTGGCAGTCGGGTTAAAACTAGATACCGTAATTGAGTATGGTTGCAGCTCCTCTCCTACGGGGTAGTATTGGGCCTGACTGCCTTAAAATAAGGAGGTAGTCGACATGTCAAAAATGAATTTTTTTCAAAAAAAGCAGCAAAATAAAAGTGCTGCTCAAATTCAAGGCTTTGATATTGAATTGAATCCGGAAAATACTCGTCGTATTGATCGGCTAGTCGATAGTTACGAAAATAGCATTCTTTCTCATTTAGATGAAGCGTACCAAAGAACGACAAGCTGGCAAGATCGTCTTGCGGATCGGATTGCATCATTCGGCGGTAGCTGGAGATTTATTACTTATTTTGCTATCTTTCTGACCATCTGGATACTCTTGAACAGCTTGCCGTTTACTCGCTTTCATTTCGATGAACCTCCATTTATCTTGTTGAACTTGTGTTTGTCCTTTATCGCAGCATTCCAGGCTCCAGTCATTATGATGAGTCAGAACCGCCAAGCTGCAAGGGATAAGCATGAATCGATCATTGACTTTGCGATCAACTACAAAGCGGAACAAGAGATTGACGATATGCAAAGCCACCTTCATCGGATCGAAGGCGAGCTGATTGAGATTAAAAAACTTTTACTTGTTCTAAACAACCGAATGAATGAAGAACACAAATGACCCTTTGGATTATATGGAGGCCCCGTAGTAAAGTTTTCACCTGAATCGATTAAGATTAACGGAAGCTATTTTATGAGGAATCAGTTTGAATTAAAAGTAGATGTAAAGAAGGACTCCACTGGTATATAGCCAGAATGGAGTCCTTCATATCATTTATTTAGTTGAATACTTGCTTACTTCAAACGTGAGTATTTTATTGAAGATTACATAGTCTTTACGGTTGCTGAATGGGCCTTTGTTATTATTGTGCTTGTCAATGGCAAAGAATGAGGCACCTCTACCAGCATCTTTAGCGTCATACCAAGCGATGAAGGCACTCAGTTCTTTTTTGCTTAAATCGAATTGACCGGAATTGTAATTGGACAGATAACCAATTTTGCATTATCAAAACGAGAGAAATAAAAGCCTGTTTGTCTCGAATTGCATAACTACTCCTCTTGTCTTTATTCCAAAGACTCTACCCAGTTTTTAAAAATAATCAGCAACTCATTTAGATTTTGTACACCACCGTAGCCTTTAAATGTTGTTTCGGCTTTTTTACAATGAATCCAATCTGATTCACTTCGTTCGACAGATATCGGTTCAAAATCTTTTTCAGCCAGTATCGTTCCTTCTAAATGAATGAATATAGACCAGCCTGGATTATCCAGTGTTAAAATCTGTATTCCTTCTGCATGTTCCCAGACTCCATTACAATGTTGAGCAAACCAATTTTGTATCCATGTCATAGTATCCATTGAAGTATAATACCTCTACATAATAGACTTCGACAATATAAAATAGGGCCGACTTCATTCTAAAACAGCCTGCGGGCTGTTACGAAACGTTGCTGCCATTTATCGTCAAGCGTGTCAAAATGAACGCCGCGTTCTTTGGAGAACGTATGCAGCAATTTGTTGTTCCCCGCATAGATAGCCACATGGCCGATCTCCAGCCCGCGTGCGCTGAAGAACAGCAGGTCGCCTTTGCGCAGCTCGTTTAGCCCGACCTTCCGGCCTTCTTTAGCTTGATCGTAAGAGACCCGGGGGAGCTCGATGGAGAGCGTATGCCGGAACACTTCCGCTACAAAAGAAGAACAATCAAAGGTCGATGTCTGGCTGGTTGCTGCGCCGAATTCATAAGGGGTACCGAGGAATTTCTCCCCGTAGGCGATCAGTTCTTCCCCTTGCCGTTCCGCCAGGGATGGGCTGGTATAATCGCTGTATTTTGGTTTTGCCGATATGTATCCGGTCAGATTGTCTTTGGTGCGCACTTCCAGCCAGAGGGCATTGACCTCGCGGATGACATGAACCTTTTCGCCGCCTGAAATAAGCCGCAGGGAAGGGGAAGCTCCCGATGAATCTGGCTCGCTGCGCAGGTTGACCCTGGAAAGAACCGTTGTGAAAAAATCGTTCCTGGAGACAATCCGAATCGTCCGAGTCAGTGCATCCCACTTCACTGTGCTCCCAAGCGCTTCGCTTACAAAGCGCAGCGGAATCATCGTATTACCTTGAACAATCTGTCCGGGAACATTCAGGGACAGCTCATTGCCGTTTAGGGTGGAGGTGAGTTCCCCGATACGGTAGGTCAGCACCGTGTCGTCTTTGGTTGCCGTTACGGTTTTGCTAGATCCGTTCCAGGAGAGCCTGGCTCCTTGCGCCTCAAACAACTGGCGCATGGGGACGAGCGTTGTCCCGTCTAGCAGCAGCGGCGGGGCGGCAAGCTGGAGCGGGCGGTCATCCAGATAGACGGTCGTCACTGGAGTCAGCGGCACCGATTTCGCATAAGACGGGTTCGCTTGGAGCTGCGATACGGCCAGTAGAGCCAGCAATACTCCCTTTTTGATTGTCATGCTGTCATCACCTCGTTGTTGATATGTTCATCTAAGTTGTACGAGGCTACCCTTAATTAGTTGTGTACCAAATATTGGAGCGATTCTAGCTTTCCTTCAAGGCGCCGTGCACGAATCCATCCGCCGCCGTCAACCGGCGATGTGCTTCAGCGGCGTCAACTCCAGCCAGCAGCATAACAATCGCCGTCTTCACGTGACCTTCCGATTCATGGAAGGCTTGTTCAATTTGCTCCCCGGAAGCATCTGTAGCCAGTTCGATAATGCGCTTGGCCCTGTAGACCAGCTTCTCGTTAGAGGGGTTCAAATCGACCATCAGATTCCAGTACACTTTGCCGATACGGATCATTGCTGTTGTGGTCAGCATGTTAAGAATCATTTTTTGCGCCGTTCCCGATTTCATCCGCGTCGAGCCCATGACAACCTCGGGCCCGACGACGGCTTCAATCGTCAGCTTGCCGAGCCTGGTCATCGGCGTTCCGTAGTTGTTGCAGAGGCCGATAACCACCGCTCCCCGTTCTCCGGCGCGTTTCATCGCGCCCAGCACATAAGGCGTACGTCCGCTGGCGGCAATGCCGATGACGACATCGCTCACGCTGATTGCGGCATCGTCGATATCGGAGGCGCCCAACTCCTCGCTGTCCTCCGCGCCTTCGACCGGGTCCTTGACGGCCCAGAATCCGCCGGCGATTAAGCCCTGTACCATCTCGGGGGTGGTCCCGTAGGTCGGCGGGCACTCCGAGGCGTCAAGAATGCCAATTCTCCCGCTCGTTCCGGCACCAACGTAGAACAGCCTGCCGCCATTGCGGAACGCCTCCACGATAAAGTCGGCTACTTCGGCAATCTGCGGTATCAGACCGTGGATTACCTCGGCGACCTGGCGGTCTTCATTGTTAATTAGATGCATAATTCCAGCGGAATCGAGATGGTCGATTGCATTTGTTTGGTCATTGGGCTGCTCTGTAATCAAACTACCTAAAATATGGTTCATGAGGTTCCTCCTACCAGTCTAGTATACTGAGTATTTCGCATAATTTCCCAAGCAATATTACAGCGGTATTTCAATTGAATATGCAAAATCCTGTTTCTCTGTATTGAAGCTACAACAAGGTGGATGGGGGTTCATCCTGCCGCCCGTCCACCAGTTCGCGGGCCAGCCGCGCTGCTCCGACCGAAGGCGGCGCTCCCTGGCTCCCGTCAACAAAAACCAGTCCACCGAATGACTCCTGCAGTCTACCGCACAGCATTTCGCGGAAGAGCGGGGCGTATCTGAAATGTATCTCATGCCTCGAATACCCCTTAATTTCATAATTAAACAATGTAAGTCAAAATACTCAAAGTCATTAATGAACTAAGGGTATTTTGGCTTTTTAATGCGTCTGTGAGATGAGAGCATTCATACGTTAAACTTAAAACCAGATAAGACTGACAAAAATACTTGATATATATAGATGTCTATGTAATAATACTTGTATGTTAAAAAATAACGCAGCTGCACTGATAGGAACGATCAGAGACTCGATCAATAAATTGATTGTGTCTGAACTCGAATCCTATGGAGTTGAAGGGATTGTTCCTTCCCATGGTGGAATATTAATGTTCCTCTATCAAAAGGACGGGCTTTCTATTAAAGAATTGACGCAAAAAATTTCTCGTCAGCAGCCCACAGTCACGGTTCTGATCGACAAGCTAGTGAGGCTGGGGTATGTCGAAAGAAAAAAAGAAAGGGAGGATAGCAGAGTAACCCTGATATATCTGACCGATAAGGGGAAAGAGCTGGAGCCTGTATTTGAAGTGATCTCCAATAGATTAAAAGAAACCATTTATGGTGGTCTCAAAGACGAAGAAAAAGAACAACTGGAGTATCTGCTGGAACATGTAAAAAACAGATTATAAATTTTTTTAAATTAATGTATAGATATCTATATTAAATTCAAAATAACATAAAAACATCTGGAGGTAATTAAAATGAAACATCTTATCGTTTATGCTCACTCTAACGCTGAAAGTTTCAATCACGCGATACTGGAAACTGTTGTAAATACCTTGAAAGAAAAAGGTGACGAAGTCGTTATACGCGATCTATATGCCCTTGGTTTTCAACCTGTATTAAAAATTGAGGATACTGCCGCTATGAGAGCTGGGCAAACTCCAGCTGATATTAAAGTAGAGCAGGAATACATTTCGCAGTCCGATACGATCACGTTTATTTCTCCGATTTGGTGGACAGGTCTTCCTGCTATCCTGAAAGGTTACGTTGATCGTGTATTTGCCTACGGCTTTGCATATACGGCTGGTCCGGAAGGGATTAATAAGCTCCTTACAGGTAAAAAAGGTTTTATTGTGAATACACACGGTACCCCCAACGCGATCTACGATGAAATTGGTATGAGCGCAGGATTGAAGATCACTTCGGATACGGGGATTTTTGATTTCGTTGGGATTGAATCCGTCGGTCACTTGCTGCTTGGAAGTATCGGCTACCTTGATGAAGATGGCTATAAAGGACTGTTGAAGCAGGTCCAAGACACCGTCAAATCGGTATTGTAAAATATAAGTCAGTCTTCAAATGATGAGGTCAACCAGCATTTACTGGTTGGCCTTTTCTTCTATATAAGCTGATTCCGAATGCGCAGTGGCAATTACATGAAATTTTTAAGTTCAGTTTTATATAGATGCTAATATCCTTCGACGGTTTTGGAATGTCCCTCTACGATTAAGGACATGTAAACGTCAATAGGATCCTCGCTTTCAACTTTAAAACCAAACCGTTCATAAAGACGTCTGGCAGAGCTTCCTTGCAGGACATTTAAGGTTACACGTTTTCCTTTTACATCATTTTGTTCAAGCAGATTACTTAATACTTGGTTTCCGACTCCTTTACCTTGGTAATTGGGGCGAATATAAAAATGCTCCAATAAATAACCGTCTAACGTCGGTTTAAAAGCTATGCAACCAACAAAAGAAGAATCTACTTCGATGATCCAGGTATGTACAGAGTCGAATGCATCACGGAAGCGTTGACGAACTTTTTCTTCATCAAATCTTCCTAACCTGGTTAAATCGTTACGCAGTACAGTGGCCCGTAAATGAGCAATGGTTTCAACATCGGAATTTTGGGATTGGCGAAGAGTAAATGGTTTCACCTAATGTAACAACTCCTCTATGTATTAAAATTCACAAATAATTCATTGTTATTATCGTCAGCAATTCATTATAGTACATAGTATTAATAGTTAACTATATGTATTATGCGTTTTACGGAGGTTCACTATGAAAGATTATGAATTAAGGGATGATTTGAGAGAATCCGTTAACCGGATTTATGACATGGAATTATTCAGCAGCCTGACGGAGCTTATCCAAGGGGAAAACCATGTGCTTCAATATTTAGTTCAGCATCAAGATGATGAAATTAACCCATCCTTACTCAGTGACCACCTGCATGTATCCAGATCAAGAATTACGGCAGCGCTTACGGCCTTAAGAAAAAAAGGTTATGTGACCATGGAAATGTCTGAGCATGACAGACGACGAATGTGTGTAAGGCTCACATCAGAAGGTGCATCCCTGATTAAACAAAAACAAGAGAGAATTGAGGGCTATTTTGAAGCACTGGTAGGGGGTTTGGGTGAGGACGATGTCAAGGAATTTATACGATTGATCGAGCTTTCCATAAGTATCATGAATGCGGATTCAACTGAAAAATAACATAATGTGAGGGTGTACAGGATGAAGTATAAAATAATAGCAGATAGCTGCTGTGACTTAACGACAGAGCTTAGAGAAGAAATGAAAATCACGACGATCCCGTTAAACATGACTTTGGGAGAAAAATGCTTTATAGATGATGAAACGCTAGATTTACCTCAGTTTATGGAAGAAATGAAAGCCTGTACAACCAAGATCGGATCGGCTTCACCGTCACCTATGCTGTATAAGGAAGCATTTCAAGGTGAGCATACTTCTTTTGCCATTACAATATCCAGCAATCTGTCCAGTTCGTATTCAAGTGCATTGGTTGGTAAGGATATGGCGGAGGAAGAAGGGGCTGATGTTCATGTATTCGATTCGAAAAGCGCGTCGGCTGGACAAATATTGTTAGCTCTAAAATTACGCAAACTGATCGACGAGGGGTATCATAAAGGAGAGATTATTTCTTCACTGGAAAGCTTTATCACGAAGATGAAAACCTATTTTGTGCTAGAGAACCTGGATAATTTGGTGAAGAACGGACGAATGAATAAAATTACGGGAAAGATACTTTCATTCCTGCATATCAGACCCATTTTGGGTTCAGACGGTGACGGAAATATCGCATTGTTTACCCAAGCGCGTGGTCAAAATCAAATCATTGAAAAGCTGACAGATACGATTGAAAAGAGTGGTCGGGCTACGGATGGGGAAAGCATTGTGATTACCCATTGTAATAATCCCGGGCTTGCGGAGAAGCTGATGAATGCGTTAAAGAACCGCTATCAATTTAAGGATATTCTGATTGTGTCCACCAGAGGAATCAGTTCGATGTATGCCAATGACAAAGGAATTATTATGGCGTTTTAAGCTAATGGATGAATGATACTCTCTTATTAAATCAAGGTTTATGCCAATTCGAGCCTGAGTTGGAGTAAGCCTTTTTGACATGCTGATATACACATTGAAATATTATGTCTATCTTTAGCTCAAATTAGGCCTTTGTACAAGGTACATTCGTCCAGTATGTAAAATAACGCATCGGCTGTTCCCTAGGATGATACCAAGGAACAGCCGATGCGCCGAAAGAGGCATTATTAGGATGAAGCGGTTTGAAGCCGTTTTTTGCGCATGTATAGGACGTACAGAATGCCGCCAAGCAGGCAGAGGATACAAGCAAAGCCTGCCAGCAACCAGGCTGAAGCGACTGCTCCGCCACGATCCATGCTGTTTCCAAGCCATAAGGGCAGCATAGCACCCCCGACTCCACCCGCACCAATCAGCAGGCTGGTGGTGGATTCTACTGTACCTGGCATCATTTTGCTGGCAAAAACGAGTGCGATGGAAAATATGCCGGACATGCATAGCCCCAGGAGTGCAATAAGGACAAAGGTAACAGCAGTGCCCTTGATCAGCGGGAACACGCACAGCAGCACGGTCGCCGCCAGTGAGCTTAGGGCGACAAAGACACCATAGCCGTAACGATCGGCAATGTTGCCTGCGAACAGCCGCCCGGCGGCCATCGCCAGCCAGAAGCAAGTAACACTGAGTGCCGCCTCAGCTTGTGTAAGGCCCAGCCGTTCAATGAACATAGAAGGTAGGAAATTGGCAAGGCTCATTTCTGTCCCTACATAAATAAAGAAAAAGATGATAAACAGTGCCAGTAGCAGCCAATTTCCCGCAGGGCCCCCTTTGGAAGCTCCCGTGGATGGAGAATGTGGGGCCGAGCCGGAATGTATATGCTTTTCCCCACGACCCTCATATTCGTCCAATACGGCATCCAGCTTGCCGAAGGATCCCCGTAGCCAGGCTACGACTGCCACCGTCGCACAGACGGAGATAACAGGAAAGGCCAACCGCCACCAGCCAAGGGCGATCAACTGGCTGGCAACCGCGGGCATTGCTAACGCGCCGATCCCGAAGAAGACTTCCAGGCGGCTCATAGCTGCACCCGTTCCTTGGGTAATACCGCTAATCACGATGGTGCCGATGACCGCTTCCACCATACCGAAGCCAAAGCCGGCTGCCGCTCCGACGGCATATAGCCAACCCCATGGGGGCAGCAGTGAGTAGAGCCCTTCTGCTGCACACAGCAGTAGCAAGGCGAATACCAGCGTCCGGCGTTTGCCGAATTGCCTTGCAAGCCATGGCGACAGCAGGACGCCAGCCAGAAAACCGGAAAATTGGGCGAAGATCAGACTTCCGCCCTCCGTATAATTCCGGTCATAGTGGTCCAGCAGCACGGGCAGCAGAGACCCTACAACCACGTGCGCCAGGCCAATTAAAAAATAAGATAAGCTGCCAATCCATAGCAGTCGTTTCATGATGAACTCCTTTGATACCTGAAATTGCAATTATACTGAGTATTTTGCATAAACCCAAGAGCGATTTCAAATCAGCAATATAGAGACGAAACGGTTTAGTTCGTCTATATATTGTACTTTCGAGCGTTGGGAATCGAATTATGATAATTCCAGCACATGAAAGCCATAGCCTTCGATGGTAACATCTCCTTCCAGGAATTCGCCGCTGAGCAGCTCATGTCCTTTTTGTTCATCCAGATGATAATTCTGTTTCTGGGCGTTATGGTTCAGAATGAACAAATACGATTTTCCATCCTTGGAGCGCACGCTGGCCTCCACACCCGCAGGAGCACGCAGCAAGGACGGAATCCCTTTTTCCTCACAAATATAGCCCAGCAGGCCGTCCAGGAAAGCTTCTTCAGGGTCCGAAGCCACATACCATGCTTCGCCTTGACCAAAACGATTGCGTGTCAGCACGGGCATTCCCTGATAAAAATCATCGCCATACTCCGCCAGCACCTCGGCACCTTCGCTATGCAGCAGGTCGCAGAGCAAGCCGCATTCATATTCCCCTTGTAATGCTCCTACCTGTTCCTTCAATACGATCCGATTTCGTGACTCCGGCAAAAGCGCGTCAATTTCTTCTACCCAAACTCCGAGAAGCTTACGCAGCTTACCCGGATAGCCTCCGGTTGTGACTAGATCGTTTTCATTCACAATTCCGCTGAAAAAGGTGGTGACAAAGGTGCCGCCATGTTCAGTAAATTGTTCCAGCTTTTCCGCTGTACCCGGCTTGACCATGTAGAGTACAGGCGCGATAATGAGATCATATTTCTGGAAATCTGATTCCACGGAAATCAAGTCTACCTGCACGTTACGGTGGAATAGAGCGGCATAATATTTGTGCACCTGATCGACGTAATTCAGTGCTACAGAAGGACCGCTTGATTTCTCCAGTGCCCACCAATTATCCCAATCGAACAAAATGGCTACTTTTGCGTTAACGGTTGCATCCAGCAGCGTATTACCTAAAGTGCCAAGCTCTCTGCCGAGCTGTGCCACCTCCCGGAATACGCGTGTATTCTCATGACCGACATGCTCAATCACAGCCCCGTGGAATTTCTCACAGGCTCCGATGGAACGGCGAAGCTGGAAGAACATGACCGTGTCTGCGCCATGCGCAACTGCCTGGTAACTCCATAACCGCATGACACCAGGCCGCTTGAGTGAATTGTATGCTTGCCAGTTTTGCTGGCTCGGTGTTTGCTCCATCAGCATAAACGGCTGCCCATCCTTAAGACCGCGCATCAGATCGTGGGCCATCGCGGTATAGCTCGGTGGGGTATTAGCCCGCGGATAGCTGTCCCAAGACACAATATCCATGTGCTTTGCCCATTTGAAATAGTCCAGTTGCTTGAAAAAGCCCATCAGATTAGTCGTTATGACAGCTTCGGGGATATGCTTTTTGATCGCGTTATACTCCAGTAAATAGCATTCCAGCATACTGTCTGAATTAAAGCGTGCGTAATCAAGGGAAATGCCCTGAAAGGTGGAGTGGTTTTCGCCCCAATGCTCGCTCAGATTATTTGGGGGTACAATTTCATTCCAATCATAGAAGGTGTGCCCCCAGAACGAAGTATTCCATACCCGGTTCACTTTTTCCAGTGTTCCATATTTTTGTTTGAGCCACACCCGGAATGCAGCAGCACAGTTATCGCAATAGCAATCCCCGCCGTACTCATTGGACACGTGCCACACGAGGATCGCAGGATGATTTTTGTAGCGTTCTGCCAGTCGGTCAGCCATGCTCTCCGCATATTTGCGGTAGGTGGGACTGTTCGGACAGGAATTGTGGCGTCCGCCGAATTTTCGTTTGCGCCCGTCGGCATCGACCCGGAGAATATCTGGGTATCGAGTCGCCATCCAGGCAGGGTGAGCTGCAGTGCTGGTGGCAAGACACACAAAGACACCGCTTTCATATAAACTATCGATGAATTGATCCAGCCATTCAAAATGATATGTGATTTCATCCGATTGAATTTTGGCCCAGGAAAATACGTTGACTGTGGCGATATCAATTCCTGCCAGCTGGAACATGCGTAAGTCCTCCTGATGTGTGGTGTTATCCCATTGCTCAGGATTGTAATCTCCGCCGTAAAATACTTTAGGCAGTTTACCGCTTATCATGCTAATCACCTCTATATATAAGAATAATTCTATCTTATAATACAAGTAAATGCTTTTAAATATAATAAAATGAACATGGATATAACAATATGGATCTACATTAAGGAATACATAACCGCGTGCGCCGGAGGTGCTTTTAATGATTTTAACTCCCCATCATTTGCGATTTTTTCTAACTACGCGTGAGCATTCTTTACCGCTTTTTATCGAAAGTATCGGATTTAACAGCAGGCAGGAGGATGTATCCCGTCCGGAGGGCTATCCGTGCTTTCACTGGATTCAGACGGTGTCCGGGGAAGGGGTGTTCACGTTCAAGGGGGGCTCCTTCCGTTTGGGAGAACAGGCCGGAGTTCTACTGCTGCCGGGCGAGTCCCATGCTTACAGCCGGGCGACGAAAGTATGGCGAACGCTGTACATTACGTTTGACGGACCGATAGCCGCTGCTGTGCTGACAGAGCTAGGATTGAAGCATACACGCGGGTATCATTGGGACGCCCATAGTGAACTGCACAGCTTCGGAGAAAGTATGCTTCATACTATAGCAAGTGAACGGGATTTATCAGGGCTGGACGCTTCGGCCAATATGTACCGCTTTCTAACTTTGCTGCGCAAACATGGTCAATACAGCTCTATGCCTTCCTTGTCTCATAATGTAGAACGTTTGGGGCCTGTGCTGGCTTTTATGGAACAAAATTATGCCAGCCCGGATATCGGCCTGTCTGATATGGCGGTGATGATGAATGTCAGCGCCCGTCATTTGAATACGTTATTTAAGCAGGCATTCGGTGTGACCTCTTATGCGTATCTGATCGTCATACGTTTGCGCAAGTCTAAGGAAATGATGGCTGAATCCCCGCACTTAACGGTAAAAGAGATCGCCGAGCGGGTAGGGTTCCGTGATGTCAGTCATTTTGTGGCGACTTTCCGCAAGACCGAAGGAATTACCCCTGAAAGGTTCAAATTATTGTATATATAAGGGTATTTAATCGAAATACTCTTTCTTACGCGGGAATGCTCTTTTTAGTGAGCATTCCTTATTGTTTTTTTCCGGATGAGGGAGTATAAAATAATAGTTCATTTGTTTCATCAATCTGATGTTCAGGTGACATAATAACAAATAGTTCAAAGTTCTTCTGCAAAACCCTCATCCAAAGAAGGAGTTAACGAAATGCTGAGTAAAGTCAAAAGATTACTAATCGGTCGTCCACGAAAATCGACGGCTCTTGAAGATGAGAAACTAAACAAGCTTAAGGCTCTGGCCATCCTGTCCTCGGATGCGTTGTCCTCTGTAGCTTACGGAACGGAGCAAATTCTGATTGTTTTGATTACAGCGGGCTTCACTGCTTTATGGTATTCCATTCCAATATCCATCGCGGTATTGGGATTGCTGGTTATTCTGATCCTGTCCTACAGACAGACTATTTTTTCCTATCCCGCTGGTGGTGGCGCCTATATCGTCGCTCAGGACAATTTGGGCAGGGCTCCGAGTCTGATTGCAGGCGGATCTTTGCTGGTCGATTATATTCTGACGGTAGCAGTCAGCTCGTCAGCGGGTACAGATGCCATTACATCGGCGTTTCCATCCTTGCATGATCATCGGATCGCCATTGCACTGATCATGATCATCTTTTTGACCATTATGAACCTGCGCGGAGTAACAGAATCAGCCTCAGTGCTGGCTGCACCGATTTATTTATTCGTAATTTCGATCTTTGTCCTGATTATTAGCGGTATCATCCATTACGTGGCAGGAGGAGCCCATGCTGCGGCACCGCAATTTGGAGCTACGGTATCCAACGTCAGTCTGTTTCTGCTGCTGAAGGCGTTCAGCTCAGGCTGCTCGGCGCTAACCGGGGTAGAGGCTGTCTCGAATGCCATTCCGAATTTCCGTAAGCCTGCTGCCAAAAATGCGGCAACTACGCTGATGATGATGGGTTTGATTCTCGGTTGTATGTTCATCGGAATCAGTCTGCTGGCTTATTGGTATGGTGTTCGTCCAAATCCGCACGAAACGGTCATTTCGCAAATTGCGAACGCAACTTTCGGGCGCGGTGTGATGTATTACATCATTCAGGGCGTGACGGCGTTAATCTTGTTTTTGGCGGCGAATACAGCTTATTCGGCCTTTCCGCTGCTTGCATTTATGCTGGCAAAAGACAAATACATGCCGCATATGTTCATGGTTCGCGGAGATCGACTCGGTTACTCGAACGGTATCCTGTTTCTGAGTATTTTCTCGGCATTGCTGGTTATCGTATTTGGTGGAAATACAGGAAATCTGATTCCACTTTATGCTGTAGGGGTATTTATCCCGTTTACGCTTTCCCAGCTTGGAATGATGATTCGCTGGATTCGTCTCAAGCCGTCAGGCTGGGTCGTCAAGCTTGCTATTAATACGATTGGGATGCTGACCACGCTGTCCATTACGCTTATTTTTATTTTCACCAAGTTTAGTCAGGTGTGGATGGTGTTTATCTTCCTGCCTTTGGTTTTGTATTTCTTTATGAAGATCAATGGTCATTACAAAAATACGGCTGAGCAGCTGCGGATCGACATTACGAAGGATAAGCCTATGGTCAAAGGCAATACGATCATTATTCCAGTGGCTGGTATTACACGAGTCGTGATGAATACCATCAGCTATGCCAAGACCTTGTCGGACAATGTGGTTGCTGTATATGTAGGTGTGGATGATGAAGCAATCCGCAAGATGGAGCAAAAATGGGAAGAGTGGGATGTAGGTATCCGTTTGGTGGTGCTGAAATCCCGTTATCGCAGCATTATTAATCCGCTTCGCAAGTTCATTGATACGGTGGAGTGGAAAAAAGCGGACGAGGATCATATTACCGTTCTTATTCCACAATTCATCACGAAGCACTGGTGGGAAAATATTTTGCACAACCAGACCAGCTTGCTGATGAGAGCTTATCTGATCAATTACAAAGACGTCATCGTAACGACTGTCCCTTTTCATTTAAACAAATAAATGGAACAGGCGATTATAGCATGACAAAATGAACATCTTCTGGTCGCATTTCGTTGCGGCTGGAGGGTGTTTTTTTATACCTGCATATTTACTTTAACGATACGTTTTATGTATTATTGATACAAAACGTATCGTTAAAGAATAGATATGGAGGGCTACAATGCCAGGAACCAAGGGTGAAACGGAACATAACAAGCTGCAATTTGTAGATACGCTGAGAGCGCTGGCAATTATGGGCGTGTTGCTTGTACATGTCAGCCAGCAGGTAGATGGATTAAACGGATGGTTGCAAAAGGGATTAAGCTTGGGAGCGAAAGGGGTCGCTTTATTTTATCTGGCCAGTGCTTTTACACTCTTTCTGTCATTGAGCAGACGTTCCGGTGACAGAAAAGAGCGTGTCTCGGCGTATCTGGTGCGTCGTTTTTTTCGAATTGCTCCCTTGTATTACATTATGTTAATCACCTATTTGCTTGTGAACGGAGCAGGGCCCCGTTTCTGGCTTGGGGATCAGGAAGGGATCACTGTTGCGAATATCGCAGCTCATATCTTGTTTCTGAATGGACTGAATCCGTACTGGATCAATAGCATTATCGGTGTGGAATGGTCCATAGCAGTGGAATGTATGTTTTATCTATGCGTGCCGTTATTATTTAAACTGATCCGATCGATTCGGCATGCTGCCTGGTTTGTGGTGGGAGCGCTTCTACTGAGCTTTGGGCTGAACACGGTATTTGCGAATGCTCCATGGATCGGTGATCACCTGTTGTGGGGGCATTATCTATATTTATGGTTTCCGAACCAACTGCCTGTCTTCGGACTGGGTATATTGCTGTTCTTCATATGGAAAGACGAGCGGCATTGGAAAAGTGTAGACCGATTCAGCGGCGTATTGCTGCTTGGCTCCATGCTGTTTGCTCTTTGTACAGGTATGACGGATTATCTCATCGGTGTCCTGTTGCTGCTGGGAGCCTATGCTTTGTATCACTGGAAGCCTGTGTGGCTGTTAAACTGGGGATGGTCATGGATCGGCTGCCTCAGCTACAGTATGTATTTGACGCATATGCTTGCTCTGGAGATTGTAAGTCAGATTGAGTTTCCATTTTCCCCCGTTGTTAATTTGACTCTTATGTATGTTATGACACTTCTGTTGACCACAGGTTTGTCCTGGCTCACCTATTCATGGATCGAACAACCCGGCATCCGTTGGGGGAAAAATATCATATCACGTATGAAGTCTGTACGCTCACAGGAAGATTCGGTCAATGAAAGTGTTGCCTGAGATGTAACTTTTTTCTGCATCCGATAACATTTGTTGAAGTGCTTAAAGAATTTATCCAATCCTTGAAAAGGAGATGCGTACTTTTAAGCGTTGGGAATCGAATGATGCAAAATGCTGATATACATAGGCTGCCAGTGAGCAGCTTCTTTTTTTTGTAAAAAAAATCAGGCGCTCCAATAAGAGCGCCCGAATGGGAGAGGAGAAACCGGACGAAGAGCTTATGGGGAAACGTAAGTCTTCTCCGCGGTTGTCTACGACATTGGTTGAATGCCGATATCCTAAGGATGCCCACGATATGGGTTTTTATACCTCCTCAAATCCTGCGTTTTTCAAACGGCGATCCATGTGGTACGATAACGTCATAATCTTTATATGGTTATGAACACATATAGAAAATAGGTGAGTTTCAGCGTGAGAGTGGTATCGGGTAGTGCCAAAGGAAGGCCGTTAAAGGCAGTTCCCGGCACAGGGACGCGGCCGACCACGGATAAGGTCAAAGAAGCGCTATTTAGCATGATAGGTCCTTATTTTGATGGGGGAGTCGCGCTTGATTTGTTTGCAGGCAGCGGCGGCCTGGGTATAGAGGCGCTTAGCCGAGGAATGGACAAGGCAGTCTTTATTGATATGGAATCGAAAAGTATTGATGTCATTAAAGAAAATTTGCGAAAAACCGGATTGGAAGGACAGGCTGAAGTGTTCCGCAATGATGCCGGACGAGCGCTCAAAGCGCTGGCAAAACGTGGAGCTCTTTTTGATGCTGTTTTTCTGGACCCGCCCTATCGTCTCAAGCATGGTGATGAATTGATGAGCCGTATGGCTGAACTGGACTTGCTTTGTTCTGAGGCAGTCATTGTGCTGGAGTATGAGTCGGGACATGAGTACCCGGAAAGCTTTGGGCCGTTCGAACAGGTCAGAAAAGCAGTCTATGGCGAAACAACGTTATCTATCTACCGCTTTGCAGCAGAGCAACCGGACGATGCAGAACATACTGAGACCGGAACGGAAAAATCTGATATAGCCGAATCAGGCGGGGAGGACCATCATGACTGAGCACAAACCACGTATTGCCGTATATCCTGGGACCTTTGATCCCGTGACGATGGGGCATCAGGATATTATTCAAAGAGCGGCGAGGCAGTTTGATCTGCTTATTGTCGCGGTACTTAACAATATTAGTAAAAATCCACTGTTTTCTCTGGAGGAGCGAATGGAGCTGCTGCGGACGGTAACCCGCGATATTCCGAACATTGAGGTGGACAGCTTCCGTGACCTGACAGCCAATTATGTACGTGAAAAAGGGGCTCAGGTTATCGTCAGAGGAATCCGGTCAGTGACAGATTTTGAATATGAGCTGCAATTGGCTTCCACGAACCATAAGCTGAACCCGGATGCTGAAACGATCTTTATGATGACGAACCCGACTTATTCATATCTGAGTTCCAGTATGGTGAAGGAAATCGCCCATTTTGACGGCAAGGTCGTAGATCTGGTGGCTCCTGAGGTCGAGGATGCGCTGCGTGCCAAGGTCAACGCCAAGCGCGGCGGCTCCACCATGAAGTTATAAAGGAAATGACAAGCAGTGTAAGTATAATCGCGCCCAGAAGCACAATAGACAACATGGTCAGTTGCCAGGGATACAGCGACGGACTTTCCAACTGTGTCCACAGGTTGCTGCTCTCCGCCATGACGGAATGCACGGCGGGATCATAACCGCTTTCGGCGAAAGAAGAAACGGAGCTACGGCTAACATAAGCTGGAAGTGTATTGCTTGTCATACGGCTAAAAGTCGTCCATGCAACGAGTGTAAGCACAAAGGCGATGATGCCATGAAGCACCCTGGATATAGTGAACGTGATACCTTTGTCCGATGGCTTGGTGACAGCTGTGATTTGGAGCCAGCCGCATAGCCCTCCCCAGCCTAGTACGGCGCTGATCAGAGCCGCTTGTGTGCGGAGATCATACGGCAGGCGGCTGATTTCATAGGAACCGAGATGAATTTCCATCCACGCGGGCCATATGAAAGAAAATGCTCCTTGGCCTGAGTACATGGATAGCAACCGAATCAGCACGGAAAAGAAAATAATGAATCCACCTGTCATCATAAGCGTCTGTACGGCATGGGATACGGTTTCGCCCAGCAGCTTTCCAAAGCTGCGGCCGTCCCGTTCTCTGGCAGAGCGTGTGGCGTCCCAAGCGGACCGGATGAGAGTGGTAGAAGTACGGGAAACAGAGGTTCGCCGGAGGGCAACTGGCGTTTCCCGTTTTTGCGATTCTTTTGAGGACGCAGTCAGTCTGACTGTAATCCATCCCGCCAATAGGCCGGAGATCCAGTGAACGGCAAGCAGCATGACTCCTACAGCAGCATTATGCAACAATCCTGTTCCGATAACGAGCAGGATGGTCATCGGATTGCAGAAATGAGCGATAGCGGTCAGTCTTCTAAGCTGACGCTTGGTCATATCCTCCTGCTGTGCCCATTGGCGCACAGCTTCCGCAGCAGCCGGAAATCCGGCGGTCAGGCCGAGGGCCAGTACCCAGCCGCTGCGACCTGGAAGACGGAACCAGGAGCGCATGAACGGCTCCATAAGGACGCCAAGCCCATGCACCAGACCGAAGGCGACAAGCATTTCGGACAGCATCAAAAAAGGGAGCATGGCCGGGAAAATAATGCTCCACCATAGCTTAAGCCCTTGAGCAGAGGCTTGGAACACCTCTTCCGGTGAGGCGACAACAGCCAGCACAAGCAGAATGGCTCCAAGGGCAAGCAACAGGGTTGTCCAATAGGGAGCGGAATGGGCTTCCTTTTGTAGCAAAGGTTTCACCTCTTTGGAAGTGATATGATTTAACATTTTAAAAAACGAGCCTCATCGTGCATAAATATATTAGGATGCATCGTATGTTGTTTCTAACGCTTTTCGCGTTTGGAATCGGGCGAGGTGCTCGTACACGCTGCTGGTAAACAATGTATGCTTTTTTGTAAGAATTGAGAACAGGCAGGGCGCTGAGTTAGTTTGGGTGAAATAGAAGAAGTTAAGGCTGTGAGGGGGAGAAGCGATGAAGCGAATAAACCAGAATAGAGCTTTTTTTACAACCGGATATGTTCTGTTCCTGGCCACCATGGTCTATGTGCTGGTATATATGCCAACCCCATATCTGATCTATGGACCCGGTGGGGCAAATGAAATCAAGCCGATGGTAACTGTTCAGGAAGGCGACCGAAGCGAACGGGGGACCTTTATGATGACGACGGTATCGGCGCGTTATGCCAATATCGTGATGCTGGGGATATCGAAGCTGGATGCCAATTCAGAGATTCAGCGCAAGGAGGATCGGCTGCATGGCAGAAGTGAAGACGAATATGCAGCAGAGCAGGTGTGGTATATGGGAGATTCCCAGTCTTCAGCGATGGAGGCTGCTTATACCCGGGCCGATATTCCTTATCGCATTGTGCCGGATTATGTGTACGTATTTAAGGTGCCCAGCTCAAGTAATGTGTTTCATCCCGGAGATGAAATTCTGGAGCTGAACGGGGTAAGGGTAACAGATAATCGTTCCATCCGAAACGCCTTGGAGTATGAAAAGTCAGGAACGATTGCCAAAGTGAAGCTAAAACGTGATGGCAAGCTGCTGACGGTGCAAGCTCCATTAATGACCATCACAGACAGTGAAACAGGCAAACAACGACCCGGTTTTGGAGTCAGCATTGCCACGGTTCAGAAAGTAGAGCCGAAGGATGAGCGTAAAACGATTCATTTTACGTCAACGGATGTAGGTGGACCCTCTGCTGGTTTGATGTTTACGATGGAAATTTATAATCAACTGACACCGGGCGATCTGAGCAAGGGATATCGTGTAGCCGGTACGGGTACGATTGATAAGAGCGGCAAGGTGGGAGCGATCGGTGGTGCAAAGTATAAAATTGTCGCCGCTGACCGTCAGGGTGCTGAATTGTTTTTCGTCCCGGAGGACAATTATAAGGAAGCCAAGGCCAAAGCAGAGCAAATCGGAACTAAGATGAAGCTCGTTCCGGTTCGCAAGCTTGACGATGCGTTAACTTATATGGAGAAGCTCCCGATCAAACCATGACGGGCGGCCGCAAGTAATCGGCATACATGTCACGGATGGCGGGATGTGGCATTCCGGCCGCGTGTATGGCGGCTGCGGCCGTATCCCAGTCCAGATGGGGATGCGATCCGGCTGATGGCTTGACCCATACCGGAAGGGTCGCTGTCTGCTTCATCCGGGCCAGCAGCTCGCGTCCGGCACCGTTAAAGCCGAGCACGCGGATATAGCCGGGGCCTTTCGCCAACTCGGAGGGAGCCATATCCGCCTTGGCATGATTCAGTAAAACATGTGTGAACATACGTTGAAGCTTCGTACGAGTGTAGCGTTTTGTCTTGACGGCGGCGAGTAATGCCTCTACAGAGGGCTGGGGCAGCGTGTATAGCGAGTGCCGCAGGCGATGCTCCAGCCCTTCGGTAACCCCGTGCAGCTCCGCCAACTGCTGTGGGCTGCGCGTGATGAGGGCGTTCAGCAACGGCTGGCTGAACGCTTCCCATTGCAGCGGCGCGCGTCGGGCTTGCCATTCGCGCCGCAAAATCTCCAGCGTCGCCGCAGGCACGTACGGCGATGCGGCCTCCAGCCCGCCGTCGAGGAGGAGACGGCGGATGGCCGTGGCGCTGGCGATGACTTCGTCCGCGGGCGCCTCGGCCTCGTGGTAGCCCGATCCCGTGCGGGCTACGGTGAAGGGCTTGATTGCGCTGTCCAGCCGTTCCAGCGCAATCAAGTAATGCAGCCCCAACGTATTGTTGGGCTGCTGCATGAGGGCGGCTAGCGCAGCGCCGTCCGCCCCTTCGGCCGCGAGCTCGGCTGCGGCCCCCGCATAGGCGGCGGGGTAGCTTACGCCGCTGCTCAGGCGCAGCGCGATGCCGGCCTTAAGCTCGGCCGGCTCTGCCGCCAGCACGCGGGCCAACGCGCGCAGCGGGCCGATGTCGCCGCTCTCGCTGCCGAAGCAGAGCGTATCGACGACGCCAGTGGCGCGGAGCAGGGCCACCGCCCCGTGGGCGAACCATTCTGCGGGCTGAACGGCATAGGCCACAGGCAGCTCCAAAACCAGGTCCACGCCCATGGCGAGTGCCATTTCGGTGCGGGACCATTTGTCCACAATCGCGGGTTCCCCCCGCTGGAGGAAGGGACCGCTCATCACAGCCACCGTGCGCTGTGCGCCAGTGATGCGAAGAGACTCCTTCCAGTGATGAATGTGACCGTTATGCAGCGGGTTGTATTCTACAATAATACCGAGTGTTTTCAAGGCTGTACGTCGGCTCCTTTCTTTTGTTGCTAGTCTGGTAACTATCCTGAAAATGATGGTTATCCATCAGCTAATGATTGTTTTTAGGGCAACGATGCTGATTTTTCGTGATCAGAAATGAACAAGGCCATTGAGACCTGGAGAAAAAACCTTTATACTACGCATTATTGTACACGAAGAGTGGCGGGGGTACGAGTACGCTCAGGTACATGATCCATGCAACGTATTTTCGCTTCCGCATAAAACTTGCCGAACCATTGGAAAACCGATGGATTTGTGAGAGGTGTAAAGTGAAAGGTGTTGACAAACGACTCGATCAGTCGGTATAATAATTTTTGTTTGTTTGGAGTGATAGTGATGCAACTATTTTTTCGTAAAGTAGCAACAAGTGATGGTCCTTTTCCGATCCGTGAAGCTCTTAATGTGAGTGAATTGGTGGATGATCGTCCTGATGTTACGGCCGTTTCCCCGCTGGAGACCGATTTGGTCGCCGTTAGTCTGGGTCAAGGCTTAATGAGCGTGGAAGGCACGTTGACCGCAGGTCTGGACATGCTGTGCTCACGCTGTTTGAGTCCGATGCACGAGGATTTGAAAATTGAATTCCGTGAACGGTTTAAGCAAACCTCTTCGGTTGGCGAAGAGGAGGGTGAAGATGGCGAATTTATCGCAGTGACGGGGGATTCCTTCGACATTGCACCGTATTGTGAAGAGCTGTTTGTACTGCACGTGCCGTTTGCGCCTGTGTGCAGTGAGAATTGTCAAGGGATCGCTCCTGCGGCCGGACAAAACTGGAGCGTTGGCTCCGATGACAGAGACGATGACGATACGAAAAAGATTGATCCGCGTCTGGCAGGGCTTAAGGATTTTTTTAAATGAGAATTGAGTTCAATTCTGACAAATCATCATCCACTTGTGCGGAGGAGTTAACCGACGCATGGATGTTGCAGGCTTGATTCACCGGCTGTGAGGTAGCTGCTTTCGGCAGTTTCCTTCAGTCTTGAATGAGATAAGAAGTCACACCCGTTATACGGGTTGATCTGGTTAAGGAGGTGGGAATAATGGCAGTACCTCAACGGAGAACATCCAAAACTCGTCGCGACAAACGTCGTACTCACTTTAAACTGGCAGTACCAGGTATGGTGAAATGCTCCGAATGCGGCGAATTGAAACTTGCTCACCATGTGTGCAAAGTTTGCGGAACGTACAAAGCTAGAGAGATTATCTCTCAATAATGTCCGATAAGCGGATTCTGTGGAATCTTCGCAGGAAAAGTAGCGCTTCACTTTAGTGAGGCGCTACTTTTTTTTGTCTTCGTACTTTCTTTTTGCGGCGGCATGCTATATACTATTTTAGTACCAGGTTCTAAGAAAGAAGGACCGAAGGGGTTCTTTATACATACAAGATGACAAATCGGCATAACCATTCGCCGCTAGCACGTGGAGTAACCCGAGCCGTCGGCTAAACGGTAGTTTATTGCAGGGAAAGGAGGCGCCACTGATATCGAACGTTTGCCAAAGAGACAGAGACAGCAACGGCTGACTCAATTAATTGATGAGAATCCGTTCGTAACGGATCAGGAACTGACAAGACAGCTTAAGGTGAGCATTCAGACGATTCGCCTGGATCGGATGGAATTGGGTATCCCGGAGCTGCGGGAGCGACTGAAGCTGATGGCTGAGCGTTCCTACGATCAGGTTCGCTCCCTGCCTTTACATGAAGTGATCGGGGATATCGTTGATCTCCAGTTGGACAGGAGTGGTATTTCCATTTTTGAAATTAAAGAAGAGCATATCTTTTCACGTACCGGCATTGCGCGGGGGCATTATGTGTTTGCCCAGGCCAATTCATTGGCTGTTGCCGTGATTAATGATGAGATAGCGTTGACTGCTTCAGCGGATATTCGCTTTGTCCGCCCTGTTCATTTGGGGGAAAAGTGCATTGCCAAAGCATATGTGCGTTCAAATCCCGAGCAAAAGGGAAAAGCCAAAGTGGAAGTGTTTGCTTACGTGGGAGAAGAAATGGTGTTCCAGGGGAACTTTATCATTTACCGCTCCACAGAGGAAGAGTATAGCGAAGGAGGAAGTCAGCATGCGGATCGCCATTGATGCCATGGGGGGAGACAATGCTCCCGAGGCGACAGTAGAGGGCGCGTTATCTGCGGCGGCGGAATGGAAGGATACAGACATTACGCTGGTTGGTGACCGGGGACGAATTGAATCGGTGCTGAACGGCAGAGTGCTGCCCGCGAATCTCAGCATTCGTCATACATCTGAAACGATAGATGCACAGGACGAGCCTGTGAAGGCAGTACGACGTAAAAAGGATGCCTCAATGGTCGTAGCTGGCCGAATGGTCAAAGAAGGCGAAGCCGATGCCATGATATCGGCAGGTAATACAGGTGCGCTGATGACGACAGGGCTGCTGGTGGTCGGGAGAATGGAAGGCATTGAGCGTCCTGCTCTCGCACCGATGATTCCGACGATTGACGATCAGGGTGTGCTGGCGCTGGACTTGGGAGCTAATATGGACGCCAAGCCTGAACATCTTGCCCAATATGCGCTGATGGGTAGCTTGTACCGCCAAAAGGTTCATGGTGTGGCTTCCCCCAGAGTGGGTTTGCTGAATGTTGGGACGGAAGCCGGGAAGGGCAATGAACTGACGAAACTGACTTTCCCTCTGATTGAGCAGTTGCCTGTTAATTTTGTAGGAAATGTAGAGTCCAGAG
This sequence comes from Paenibacillus sp. FSL R10-2782, assembly GCF_038592985.1. Lineage (NCBI taxonomy): Bacteria > Bacillati > Bacillota > Bacilli > Caryophanales > Paenibacillaceae > Paenibacillus > Paenibacillus sp. FSL R10-2782. The sequence continues at coordinate 2,118,377 of NZ_CP151951.1, forward strand.
ACGTACTGACCGGGAATTGCGATGTGCTGGTGTGTGACGGATTCGCCGGAAACATCATGCTGAAATCGCTGGAAGGTACGGCGGGTGCGATATTTTCTCTCTTAAAGGAGCAGTTTAGTAAATCTTTAAAGACCAAGCTGGCAGCGGCCCTGATTATGCGTGAGCTTCGCGGCTTGAAAGATAAGCTGGACTACAAAGAGCATGGCGGTGCTCCCTTGCTGGGGCTTAGCGGACTCGTCTTGAAGGGCCACGGTTCATCTGACAGCATTGCCGTCAAAAACGCGGTAAGACAGGCCCGTACGGCCTTGCAAAACCAGTTGGTGGAAAGTATATCCAAGGAAATCAGCAGGAAGTGAGTGACGATATGAATAATTTGCGGTCGGTTGGTGTTATCGGAACAGGGAAATACGTGCCTGAGAAAATATTGACGAACAAAGATTTGGAAGCAATTGTGGAAACAAGTGACGAATGGATTGTCAGCCGTACAGGAATTCAGGAGCGCCACATTGCGGCTCCAGAGCAGGCCACATCCGATCTGGCTTATGAAGCAGCGATTAAGGCATTGGCATCCGCAGGTATGACAGCACAGGATTTGGATCTGATTATTGTGGCTACGGTTACGCCGGACATGGCGTTTCCTTCGACTGCCTGCATTCTTCAGGACAAGCTTGGAGCCAAAGGCGCAGCGGCTTTTGATTTGTCTGCGGCATGCTCAGGGTTTGTATATGGGCTGGCAACTGCCACGAGCTTTATTAAAACGGGCATTTATAATAATGCGCTAGTCATTGGGGCAGACTGTCTTTCCCGAATTACGGATTATACAGATCGCAATACCTGTGTTCTTTTTGGAGACGGTGCAGGAGCAGTAGTAATTGGTGAAGTACCTGAGGGTAGAGGATTCCAATCCTTTGATCTAGGAGCCGAAGGAGCAGGAGGCGGATTGCTTAAGCTGGAAGCTGGCGGCTCACGTTTGCCTGCAAGTGCGGATACCGTGGAGAACAAGCAGCACTATATTTATATGAACGGACGCGAAGTCTTCAAGTTTGCGGTACGTGTTATGGGAACGGCAACCGTCGATGTGCTTGAAAAAGCAGGGCTTTCCAAAGATGATATTGATGTGTTCGTTCCGCATCAAGCCAATATTCGCATTATCCAATCGGCGATGCAGCGTTTGGATCTACCGGAAGAAAAGGTTGTTATTAATGTTCATAAATATGCGAATACATCAGCAGCATCGATTCCTCTTGCACTGGTGGAAGCAGCCGAGGAAGGCCGCATGAAGGAAGGCGACCGGGTATTAATGGTGGGCTTCGGTGGTGGTTTGACTTGGGGCGCGTCGGTTCTTGTCTGGTAAGAAAGCGGCGGGTTTGATACAATATTGAATTTGTCTGGTACTTTACAGGACAAGCATTGGATACAGAGAGGTGCATGCAAGATGGGCAAAACGGCATTTATATTTCCCGGTCAGGGTTCACAAGCTGTAGGTATGGCTAAAGATGCTTATGAAGCGGTTCCTGCGGCAAGAGAAGTGTTTCGCCAAGCGGACGAACGGTTGGGCTTTGCGCTAAGCTCACTGATTTTTGAAGGTCCGGATACGGCCTTGAAGCAAACATCCAATACGCAGCCTGCGCTGTTGACGGCGAGTATTGCGTTGTATGAAGCGTTCAAGGAAAAGGGTATTCGCCCTGATTACGTGGCTGGACACAGTCTTGGAGAATACAGCGCACTCGTTGCTTCCGGCGTACTTGCATTCGAGGATGCAGTTGAAATCGTTCGTACTCGTGGTGAGTTCATGGAGCAAGCCATTCCTGACGGACAAGGCGGGATGGCTGCTGTATTGGGAGCCGATCGTGAAGCGCTGGCAACTCTATGCCGTGATATTACAGAATCCGGTCAACTGGTTGAACTGGCGAACATCAACTGTCCGGGACAGATTGTCGTATCCGGTGCGAAGGAGGGCGTAGCCGCTGTCGCTGAACGCGTGAAGGAAGCGGGTGGCAAGCGTGCTATTACTTTGGAGGTCAGTGGTCCTTTTCATTCTTCGTTGATGAAGGAAGCAGCGATTAAGTTGTCCGGCAAGCTGGAAGACGTAGCTTTCTCCAAGTCTCAGGTTCCGGTTGTAGCCAATGTCACTGCGAAACCTGTGCGTGAGGGTGGCGAAATTCGCCAGCTGCTGGTCGAGCAGGTCTATTCCCCGGTATTGTGGGAAGACAGTGTAGCATGGCTGCTGGAGCAGGGAGTTGACACTTTTATCGAGTTCGGACCGGGCAGTGTTTTGACCGGACTGGTTAAAAAGATTGACAAAACGGTTAAGCTGTATAATATAAGCAACCTGGAATCGCTTGTTTCGGTAACGGAAGCCTTGGAGGCCCGTTAAAAGTAGCAATTACCGCCTTAACGGTTATATACTTGCAAGGGGAGGTAGGATCATGTCTAAGCCATTAAGTGGCAAAACGGCGCTCGTTACAGGGGCGTCACGGGGGATCGGTCGCAGTATTGCATTGGCGTTGGCTGAAGCGGGCGCTAATGTAGCGGTAAACTACGCTGGTAGTGAAGCGGCTGCGGCAGAGGTTGCGGAGCAAATTCGTGCCAAAGGCGTAGAAGCTATTATGGTCCAGGCTAATGTCGGTCGCGCCGACGAGGCAGATCGGTTAATCAAGGATGTGATCGGCGCTTGGGGCCAGATCGATATTCTGGTGAATAATGCCGGAATAACAAGAGATAATTTAATCATGCGTATGAAGGAAGAGGAGTTCGATCAGGTGATCGAAACGAATCTGAAAGGTGTGTTTAATTGCCTCAAGGCAGCGACTCGTCCGATGATGAAGCAGCGCTCCGGTCGGATCATCAATATTTCTTCCGTTGTCGGTGTACTCGGCAATGCAGGACAAGCCAACTATGTGGCTGCCAAAGCAGGAGTGATCGGCCTTACCAAATCGTCTGCAAGAGAACTTGCTTCGAGAGGTATTACAGTCAACTGCGTAGCCCCGGGATTTATTGATACCGAAATGACACAGGTGCTTGCTGATGATTTGCGTGACAATATGCTCAGCGGTATTCCGCTGGCCCGTCTCGGACGGCCTGAGGAAATTGCGGATGTGGTGCTATTTTTGGCCTCTGATGCTTCCTCATACATGACGGGCCAGACTTTGCATGTGGATGGCGGCATGTACATGTAGCTACATGTTGCTAATCCTCATGCCCGGAAGAAGAGTAGTGATTGAAAACTCTCTTCTATGGCATTTTAATTGTAATTTTCGTATAATACCTAAGGAGGAGGTGAGCCGGATGTCCGACGTATTGGAGCGCGTAAAACGCATTGTCGTTGACCGTTTGGGAGCCGACGAAGCCGAAGTTACACTTGAAGCATCTTTCAAAGATGATTTAGGCGCTGATTCTCTCGATGTAGTTGAATTGGTTATGGAATTGGAAGATGAGTTTGATATGGAAATCTCTGATGAAGATGCAGAGAAAATTACAACCGTAGGTGAAGTTGTAAAGTACATACAATCTCATACCTAATTCAAGTCAACAAAAGTCCCGTTCTGTTACAGGCGGGACTTTCTCCTAATCATACAGATTGAACTAAAGACGGAATTGCCGCGTGTTCTTGAGCTTGGCATGACTTAGTCAAGGCTGGAGTATGCGGCATTACTAACTTTAGTTGATTCTATATTATTTTTGCACACAAGAGCGTATGGCCTTGAAATACAATATGCAGTAGACATAGAGGTGATTATCTTTGAAACAACGTGTTGTCATAACAGGAATGGGTGTAATCACTTCGCTGGGACAGGATTTGAACACACTATGGGATAATCTGATGGCTGGAAAATCTGGCGTCAGTGAAATCGAAGCTTTCGATACCAGTGAATATACAACGAAAATTGCCGCTTCTATTAAGGATTTTAATCCTGAGGATTATATAGAGCGCAAGGATGCCCGTAAAATGGACCGTTTTGTACAATTCGCCGTTGCCGCCAGTAAATTGGCACTCAAGGATAGCGGACTCGTAATCGGAGAGAACGCCGATGCCGAGCGTGTTGGTGTATCTGTTGGTTCCGGTATTGGCGGATTGGGTACCTGGGAGGATCAGCACAATGCGCTGATTGAAAAAGGACCTAAACGCGTAAGCCCTTTCTTTATCCCGATGATGATTGCTAATATGGGTTCCGGTCAAGTGTCGATTTCACTCGGCGCTAAAGGACCGAATACATCACCAGTTACGGCTTGTGCAACAGGTAGTCATGCGATAGGCGATTCGTTCCGCATGATTCAACGTGGTGATGCTGACGCTATGATTTGCGGTGGTGCCGAGGCAACGATTCGTCCGATCGGAATGGCTGGCTTTTGTTCGATGCGGGCGATGTCCACTCGTAACGATGAGCCTGAGAAGGCAAGCCGTCCTTTTGATATAGACAGAGACGGATTTGTTATGGGTGAAGGCTCCGGTGTTCTGATCCTGGAATCATTGGAGCACGCTTTGAAGCGTGGCGCACGCATTTACGGCGAAGTGATCGGCTATGGTCTGTCAGGCGATGCACATCATATGACAGAGCCAGATCCGGAAGGTGCAGCACGCTGTATTAAAATGGCGATCCGCGACGCAGGGTTGAATCCCGAAGATATTGATTATATCAATGCGCATGGTACATCTACGCCAGTTGGTGATAAATCGGAAACAGAAGCGGTTAAGAAAACGCTTGGAGAGCACGCCTATAAAGTTGCGATTAGCTCAACCAAGTCAATGACAGGGCACTTGTTGGGTGCAGCCGGAGGTGTTGAAGCCGTGATCTGCGGATTGGCTCTCCAGCATCAGATCATTCCGCCGACGATCAATCTGGATAATCAGGATCCGGCTTGCGATCTCGATTATGTACCTAACGAGCCGAGAAAAGCGAAACTGAATGTCGTGATGTCCAATTCCTTTGGTTTTGGCGGTCACAATGCTACGGTTATTCTAAAAAAATATGAAGCGTAAGGGGTCAGTTCGTTGAGTGGAGACTTGAAGCAATTACAGCAGAAACTTCATATTCAATTCAACAACCGGCAGCTTCTGAAGCAGGCCTTTACGCACGCTTCCTACGTAAACGAACATCGGTTTAGTCAGCATGCAGACAATGAGCGGCTTGAATTTTTAGGCGACGCAGTTCTGGAGCTGACCGTATCCGAGCAATTGTACAATCAGTACCCTAACCGGCCGGAAGGCGAGCTCACCAAGCTGCGTGCAGCCATTGTCTGTGAGCCTTCTCTGGTGAAATTTGCTGTCGGACTTGAGTTCGGGCAATATGTACTGCTTGGCAAAGGTGAAGAGCTGACAGGCGGGCGTACTCGTCCTGCTCTGTTGGCCGATGTATTCGAAGCGTTCGTAGGCGCGCTTTATTTGGATCAGGGTCTGGATGCCGTCCGGTCGTTTCTGGAACGTTATATTTTTCCTCAAATCGTGTTAAATGGTAAGCTTCAGATGAGTGATTTCAAAACAGAGCTTCAGGAACTGACGCAGCATCATAACATGGGGATGCTTGAATACAAGATTGTGGAGGAACGCGGACCTGCCCATGAGCGCGAGTTTGTAGCTGAGGTGTATATGGACAGCGAACGACTGGGTACAGGTACAGGACGCTCCAAAAAAGAAGCTGAGCAGCAGGCGGCGGCAGTGGCCTTAAACCGTTTGAAGCTGGCAGAATCGTAGTTGGTACCTGAGCGGCCCGGACGGGTTACACGAGCAGGGGACACAAAGTAAGAGCAAAGGGCAGTCCGCGGGGGAGTCCCGGCCCGCAAATGGCGAATGGACTGCGTTTTGCTCTTTTTTCGTGGCTTTGCTACTGTAGCTTTGTATGTCTTTGCCGCGCTTTATCCGGGGTAGTCTTGTGCTACAATAGGGATGATTCTTGTTAATCGGGTAAACGGTGTTGTACAAGCATATTTAAATGTTAGAGGTGAGATTGAGTATGTTTTTAAAGCGCATTGAGCTGGCGGGCTTCAAATCGTTTGCAGATAAAACGGAGATGGAATTTGTCCGCGGCATTACAGCGGTCGTCGGACCTAACGGAAGCGGAAAAAGTAATATATCCGACGGTATTCGCTGGGTGCTGGGTGAACAGAGCGCCAAATCACTGCGCGGCGGTAAAATGGAGGACATTATTTTTGCGGGTAGTGATGCTCGTAAGGCTGTTAATTACGGCGAGGTGTCGCTTACGCTGGATAATGAGGATCAGGCGTTGCCTCTTGATTTTGGCGAAGTCACGGTTACACGGCGTGTGCATCGCAGTGGAGATAGTGAATATTTCATTAACCGACAATCATGCAGACTCCGAGACATTACTGAGCTTTTTATGGATACAGGTATTGGTAAAGAAGCTTATTCCATTATAGGACAGGGGCGCATTGAAGAGATCTTGAGCACTCGTTCCGAGGACCGCCGGGGGATTTTTGAGGAAGCGTCAGGTATCGTGAAATACAAATCACGTAAAAAAGATGCAGTTCGCAAGTTGGATGACACGGAGCAAAATTTGCTTCGTATTCATGATTTGGTCAGTGAGCTGGAGGATCAGATCGGACCGCTCAAGGAGCAATCGGAAAAGGCGATCCACTATAAGGAGCTGCGGGGTGAGCTGAAATCAAAGGAAATTTCGATGTATGTCCATCAGATTGAACAGATTCATACCTCGTGGAGCGATGCGACTTCCAAGCTGGCTTTGTTGCAGCAGGAGCAGCTACAGCTGTCTACGGTGGTGTCCCGTCATGACGCGATGCTGGAGAGTGATCGCAACGAGCTACGTCAGCTGGAGGAGCAAGTGGAACGTCTGCAAAGTGATCTGTTGCAGTACAGTGAAGCTACGGAAAAGAGCGAAGGCTACGGCGAACTGTTGAAAGAGCGCACACGCAATCTGGAGGCAAATCGGGAGCAGCTCATTTTATCACTCAGCACGAGCGAATCACGTCATTCCGAGCGTAAAAGTGAGCTGGATCTACTAAACGAAAAACTATCTGCGTTGACCGTCGAGCTTGATGAGCTGCGTGAACGGCTATCTGACGAAGAGGCGAAGCTGATTGGTGTCACAGGTGGAATCAGTCAGGAGCAGGAGGAAAGCCTGAAGGGCGGACTGCTGGAGCTGATGAATCAGATGGCACAGGCACGTAACGAAATCCGTTATACCGACCAGCAGAAGGAAGCGTTAGAACGGCGGGTGACTCGTGTAAGTGACGAATCCGGTAAATGGGAAGCCCAGCAAGCTGAACTGGAACAGCGTAAAAAGGGTTTGGAAGCGGCTGTGCAGAAACTGGGTCAGGAAATCAGCAGTTTGCGTAGCGGATATATTCAGGGGAGCGAAAAATACCAGTCACTGCAAAAGCTGCTGGAAGAAAGTCAGGGCACTGTCCGCAAATGGGAGCAAAAACGAGAGGCCCAAATTTCACGGCGAGATACGATGAAGGAAATGCAGGATGACTTCGACGGCTTTATGCTGGGTGTTAAAGAAGTATTGAAAGCGGCCCGTAAAGAAACCCTACATGGTGTGCATGGGGCCGTAGCAGAGCTGATCCGTGTACCTGAGCATCTGGAGCAGGCGATGGAAACGGCTCTAGGTGCCTCGGTGCAGCATATCGTGATGGAAAATGAATCGGTGTCCAGACAGGCGATCAGCTTTTTGAAGCAACGTCAGCTGGGCAGAGCGACATTTTTGCCTATGGATGTTATCCGTCCGCGTCAAATTGGGGCGGGTGAACGCCAAATCGTGGAAGGGGCCGAGGGTTTTGTCGGAATCGGTGCGGATCTTGTTCAGTATGATGAACGGTATGCTGGCATTGTAGGCAGCCTTCTGGGAAATGTGGTTATTGCCCGTACGCTGGAAGATGCGAACCGTATTGCGGCTCGTTGTCAATATAGATATCGCGTCGTGACGCTGGAAGGCGATGTTGTCAATGCAGGTGGTTCCATGACAGGTGGTAGCCAATTCAAGAAAAATGCCAACCTGCTTGGACGTAAACGTCAGTTGGATCAGCTGGATCAGGATATTATCGATACGGAGCAACAAATTGCAAGGCTGCGTCAGAGCACGGTAGATATAAAACGTCAGTTGGAAGAGACACAGACCCGTTTGGACGAGCTGCGTCAGGGCGGCGATGTGAAGCGCGGCGAAGAGCAGCAGGCAGCAATGGAGCTCAAGCAATTGGAGCATGAGCTTCGTCATGTTCTGGAGCAGGTGGCTGCATCTGGCCAGGAGAAGAAGGGCTTTGATCAGGAGATCAAGGAGTTGGAAGCTTCCCGTGAAGAGGCGTTGCTGAAATTAGCTGCGTTGGAGGAAGAAGAGAAGAAAACCCACCAGGCTATCCATGCCGCTGAATTTGCCCGTAAGGCTAACGAATCTGCCAAAGAGCAGCTACAGGGAGAGCTTACGAATCTCAAGGTAAGAGAAGGAAAGCTGGATCAGGAGCGTTTTTCACTGGAAGAGCAACTGCGTAGATTACGGGGCGATTATGATACCCTTGGCAAGGATTCGAGACAGAACAAGACCTTACTTGCTTCCATCGAAGCTGATCTGCTGACCAATGAGCAGGAAAGCGTGAAGCAAATTGAAAATCTCAATCAATATCGGCTTAAAAAGGCAGAGGCTTCGCAGCAATTGGAATTTAAGCGTGCTGCACGCAACAGCTTGTCCAAAAAGCTGGAAGTGGCCGAAAACGAGACGAAAGAGCAGCGTATTCAGCTCAAGTCGGTCGAGGAACAGCTCCGTCAGACCGAAATCGGAGTGAATCGGCTTGATGTAGAGCTGGAGAATGTCCTGAAAAAATTAAGTGATGACTATGAACTGAGCTATGAGCTGGCCAAGCAGCGTTATCCGATACCGGAAGATATCGAAGGTACGCAGGCTGAGGTACAAAGGCTCAAACGCGGTATATCTGCGCTGGGTGAAGTAAACCTGGGGGCCATTGAGGAATACCAGCGCGTGCATGAGCGTTATACGTTTCTGGATGAGCAGAAGTCTGATCTTGTGGAAGCCAAGACAACACTCTATCAGGTTATTCGTGAAATGGACGATGAAATGTCCAAACGCTTCAAAGCCACGTTCGATGCCATCCGGCGCGAATTTGGTACGGTGTTCTCCAAGCTGTTCGGGGGCGGACGTGCTGATCTGGTGCTCATTGACCCGGAACGCATGCTAGAGACGGGAATTGATATTGTGGCTCAACCGCCAGGCAAAAAGCTGCAAAACCTGCAACTACTGTCAGGAGGCGAGCGGGCGTTAACGGCGATGGCGCTATTGTTTGCCATTTTACATGTCAAGCCTGTCCCATTCTGTGTGCTGGATGAAGTGGAGGCCGCTCTGGATGAAGCTAATGTGGTGCGTTTTGCCCAATATTTACGAGAGTTCTCCGAGCAGACGCAGTTCATTGTAGTTACACATCGCAAGGGAACGATGGAGGAAGCTGATGTGCTATATGGGGTTACGATGGAGGAAGGCGGAGTTTCCAAGCTCGTATCCGTCAAGCTGGACAACGATGAAGCCGAGATTGCCTGACATAAAATAACATACTTTCAGATCAACGGAGGGAACCTATGAGTTTCTTTAGGAAATTGAAGGAAAGCATTGCAAGCAAAACCGAGTCCGTCACCAAACAGTTCAAGGACGGTCTGGAAAAAACACGCAAAGGGTTTGTTGAAAAGGTATCGGATCTGATGATTCGCCGCAAGAAGATTGATGAGGAGTTTTATGAGGAGCTGGAAGAGATTCTGATTGGTGCCGATGTTGGCGTCAACACAGTTATGAACCTCATTGAAGACCTTCGGGTAGAAGTGAAAAAACGCAAAATCGAGGATGCATCCGAGCTACAGCCTGTATTATCGGAAAAGCTGTCTGAGCTACTGCGGGGCAATGACAACAGCCAACTCCAGATGAGCTCTGACGGGATTACGGTTATCCTGTTTGTTGGCGTCAACGGTGTTGGCAAAACAACTACCATTGGTAAGCTGGCCCATCGCTTTAAACAAGAGGGTAAAAAAGTGCTGCTGGCTGCCGGGGATACGTTCCGTGCTGGCGCAATTGAGCAGCTGGAGGTATGGGGTGAACGGGCTGGTGTAGAGGTCATTAAGCAGCAATCCGGCTCTGATCCAGCCGCGGTTATGTTTGATGCGGTACAGGCTGCCAAGCAGCGTCAGGTGGATGTGCTACTGTGTGATACCGCAGGACGTCTCCAGAATAAAAGCAATCTGATGGAGGAGCTGAACAAGATTTTCCGCGTGATCCAGCGCGAAATTCCAGATGCTCCTCATGAAGTATTGCTGGTACTTGATGCGACGACTGGACAAAATGCGCTCAATCAAGCCAAAATGTTTGGTGAGAAAAGCGGCGTAACCGGGCTGGTACTGACGAAGCTGGATGGTACAGCGAAGGGCGGCATTGTCGTGGCGATTCGCCAAGAGCTGAATTTGCCGGTGAAGCTGGTGGGATTGGGTGAAAAAGTGAATGATCTCCAGCCATTTGATTCCGAGCAATTCGTTCACGCGTTGTTCGCTGGTTTGATTCAGGAAGAAGGCATAGATGAAACCGCTCCGGGTGAGGAAGAACAGGCTTAATCAGATTTGTTGTAAGGTTGGACAAGGCTTTTTTGATCTTAAGACCTGTCAGGTCTGGGGCTAAGTATGATCCGGTTGATGCGTGAGATCACAGGGATGTATAATGAAAGAAAAGGATCTGTCGGCGCCGGATATGAATTTTTTGGATGTAAAAAATATTTCACAGGAAGCCGGGTGAAGAACCAATGGCGAACACCTATACTTATTCCCGCCGGGAAGAAATAGCCAATGCGATCACACATGGAATTGGAGCCGTTTTAAGTGTGGCAGCACTTGTGCTGCTCATTGTTTTTGCAAGCTTGAAAGGGACCACTTGGCATGTCGTCAGTTTCACGATTTACGGAATTACGATGCTGCTGTTATACACCAACTCCACGTTGCTTCATAGTCTGCGCGAAGGAAAATTGAAGGATTTGTTCGAAATATTCGATCATTCTTGCATTTACCTGTTCATTGCAGGCAGCTACACCCCGTTTATGCTGGTTGCACTGCGCGGGACTTTGGGCTGGACGCTGTTTGGCGTTATTTGGGGAATCGCCCTGTTGGGTGTGCTGTTCAAGGCATTCTTCACCAAGCGTTTCCTGTTCATGTCTACTGTGTTTTACATCGTGATGGGCTGGCTCATCATCATTGCCTGGAACCCGCTGGTGGCAACTGTTCCCGCCGGAGGCATGACGCTATTGTTCGTGGGTGGTCTAATGTATACATTGGGCACAATCTTCTATGTGTGGCGGGCGTTTCCGTATCATCACGCAATCTGGCATCTGTTTGTTCTGGCAGGCAGCATACTTCATTTTCTGGCTGTACTGCTGTACCTTACTCCGGTAAGAGTTTAAACCCTAGTAGGCAAAAAACCGATTCGTACTTCCGTTTAAGGGCAGTGGATCGGCTTTTTTTTGGTTGACAAGGGATACCGCTTGACATCTTCTTTTCTTTTATGTATGATAAGGATCGTTGAAAAGAACTGTAAAGTGTTTTTCCTTGACGATGGAGGTATATGCGATGAGTCAGGAGAATCGGCTGGAAAAGACAAACCGGATTAACCGACTGTTTGACTTTTATGAACCTCTGCTTACGGAGAAGCAACAGATGTTTTTGAAATATTACTTCCATGACGATTTTTCTCTGGGAGAAATTGCTTCGGAATTTGAAATTAGCCGTCAGGCCGTGTATGAGCATATTAAACGTGCCGAGCAGGTGCTGGAAATGTATGAGGAAAAGCTCGGATTGCTCCATAAACACGAGCGCAGAAGCCGAGACCTGGAAGAACTAAATACGGCGTTGTATGAGACCTTCGGTAAAATCGGTGAACCCGATGAAGGCACTTTGCAACATATTCATCAAATTGTAAATCGCCTGCAGGAATTGTAGGTCATATAGATTAGTGAATAAACAACCCTGGTAGACAAGGAGGTGCGAAAACATGGCATTTGAAGGATTATCGACCCGCTTGCAAAATGTATTTAGCAAACTGCGCGGCAAAGGAAAAGTGTCTGAGGATGATGTAGCTCAGGCGATGCGCGAAGTACGATTAGCTTTGCTGGAGGCGGACGTTAACTTCAAGGTTGTAAAGGACTTTATTGCCAAGGTGAAGGAGAAATCCGTTGGCAAGGAAGTGATGGACAGCTTTACACCAGGTATGGTAATCATCGACATCGTGAACAAGGAACTGACCGAGTTGATGGGTGGCAGTCAAGCCAAGCTTGCCAAGGCAAACAAACCGCCTACGGTCATTATGATGGTGGGTCTCCAGGGCGCAGGTAAGACGACGACATCCGGTAAGCTGGCGAAGTTGCTGCAAAAGCAAAATCATCGCCCATTGCTTGTAGCTGGTGATATATATAGACCGGCTGCGATCAAGCAGCTACAGGTACTTGGTGAGCAGATCAACGCTCCTGTATTTACGCTTGGTGATCAGACAAGCCCGGTGGAGATTGCAAAGCAGGGCTTACAGCATGCCAAGGATAACGGTAATGACTACGTTATTATAGATACTGCCGGTCGTCTTCACGTGGATGAAGAGCTAATGGAAGAGTTGCGCCAGATTCATGCGAATGTGAATCCTGACGAAGTTCTGCTGGTTGTTGACAGCATGACAGGTCAGGATGCGGTAAACGTCGCGGAGCACTTTAACACTAGCTTGGAGTTAACAGGGGTTGTACTAACGAAGCTGGACGGCGATACCCGCGGTGGTGCGGCCTTGTCGGTTAAGGCTGTGACCGGATGCCCGATCAAGTTCGCTTCATTGGGTGAAAAGCTGGATGCGATGGAGCCGTTTCATCCGGAACGAATGGCTTCACGGATTTTGGGTATGGGCGACATGTTGTCCCTGATTGAAAAAGCGCAATCCAATATCGACGCTGATAAGGCGAAGGAAATGGAACGGAAAATGCGCAATGCTGAATTTACCTTCGAAGATTTTCTAGAGCAGATGGATCAAGTTAAAAAGCTTGGCCCGATCGACCAGATTCTCGATATGATTCCCGGCATGGGCAACATGAAGCAAATGAAAGACGTCAAAGTGGATGACAAGCAGATGGGCCGGATTGAGGCTATCGTTCATTCCATGACCACACAAGAAAAGCAAAACCCGGACATGATTAATCATAGCCGTCGCAAACGGATTGCTGTAGGCAGTGGAACATCACTTGCTGAGGTAAACCGCTTGATCAAGCAATTTGATGAAATGCGGCGCATGATGAAGCAATTCTCAGATATGATGGGACCCAAGGGTGGCAAAAACAAAGCCCTGAAGCAGTTGAAGGGTATGGGTAAAGGGTTGAAGTTTCCTTTCCGTTAAGGCCAATAGGCCATTGGAATTATGGGATAACAATATACAGTCTACTTTTTGAAGGAGGTGAATTTTCGTGGCAGTTCGTATTCGTCTGAAACGTATGGGTGCACATAAAGCTCCTTTCTATCGCGTCGTGGTATCGGATTCCCGTTCCCCGCGTGACGGTCGTTTTATCGAAGAAATCGGTTATTACAACCCTATTACAGTACCAGCAGTTGTAAAAATTGATGAAGATAAAGCGTTGAAATGGTTGCAAGATGGTGCACAAGCATCTGATACAGTCCGCAACTTGCTTAGCAAAGCGGGCGTACTGAAAAAGTTCCATGAGCTTAAACAACAGAAATAAGGTGCTGATACGGAGGGTCAACCATGGAAGAATTAGTAATAATCATTGCTAAGGCTTTAGTCGATCATCCGGAAGATGTAACCGTGAAGACCTTGGAGAAGGATCGGCTTGTCGTATATGAGCTTAGCGTGCATCCTGAGGATGTAGGTAAAATCATTGGCAAGCAGGGTCGTATCGCCAAGGCGCTTCGCACTGTGGTTGCATCAGCAGCCGTTAAGATGGATAAACGGGTTACCGTAGACATCATATCTTAAAGATATACGAAAGTGGGTTAGGATGTATGTCCTAACCCTTTTTCGTACATGATGAAGATGATATGGAGCGGAACCGATTACATGCAGGAGGAACACGATGCAGCAATTGTTTAATGTTGGGAAAATTGTGAATACACACGGAATCCGCGGCGAGCTTAAAATATTAACGACTACTGATTTCCCGGAGGATCGTTTTGCCAAAGGCAGTGAGCTGTTAATCATTCCTGCGGATGGTAAAGCACCGATCCCTGTAACTATTGAAACAGCACGTTTTCAAAAAAATATGGTTGTAGCCAAATTTAAGGAATATCACAACATCAATGATGTTGAAAAGTATAAAGGCAGCTTATTGAAGGTATCCGCTGAACGGCTAGGCGAACTAGAGGAAAATGAGTTCTATTTTCATGAAGTTGTTGGCCTGGAAGTAGTGACAGAAGACGGAGAAAAGCTTGGTGTAGTGAAAGAGATTTTGACACCAGGAGCGAACGATGTATGGGTAGTCACAATGCCCGATGGCAAGGAACTGCTATTGCCGTATATAGAAGATGTCATTTTGGATGTAAATGTGCCTGAAAAACGGGTTACGGTACGGTTGATGGAAGGACTGCTGTAATGCGAGTGGATGTGCTAACCCTGTTTCCTGAAATGTTTGATGGTGTATTTAATGCAAGCATTCTGGGAAAAGCAAGGGATAAGGGAATCATATCGCTGCAAGCGGTTAATTTCCGCCAATATGCCGGGAACAAGCACGGTCAAGTGGATGATACACCCTATGGCGGCGGGGGCGGGATGGTATTGAAGCCTGACCCGATTTTCGCTGCGGTGGAGGCGCTACTGGATGAAGCAGAGCGTCCAACCATATTAGGGAACACAGACGAAGTTGTTCAAGGTGAAGAGGCCGAATCGAGTGCAGGTATGAAAGCTCCGCGTATTATTTTGATGTGTCCGCAAGGTGAGACTTTTACGCAAAAGAAAGCGGAGGAGCTTGCTACAGAGGAGCATCTTATTTTTATATGCGGGCATTATGAGGGCTATGATGAGCGTATTCGCGAGCATTTGGTGACGGATGAACTTTCTATCGGAGATTATGTGTTGACTGGTGGGGAACTGCCCGCCATGGTCGTTATAGATAGTGTGGCACGATTGCTGCCTGGAGTGCTGGGCAATGAAACGAGTGCGATAACGGACTCTTTTAGTACGGGTCTGCTGGAGTACCCGCATTATACGAGACCTGCTGAGTTTCGGGGCTGGAAGGTACCAGAGGTGCTGTTGTCAGGACATCACGTTAATATTGATGTCTGGAGACGACAGGAGGCGCTGCGTCGTACGTTGGAACGTCGACCGGACCTGCTGGAGCAGGCTGAATTGACAGGCAAGGAACGAATATGGATAGAAGAACAGCGCAAGATGGATTGATCATGGGAGATTGTAATGATCGTTTTAACAATGAGTGGATTTGAAAGAGGAGCCGACCTGTTTTATAATGTAATTAATTAAATATAATGTTTGGTCAAATCCCTTTTTCTTGTTGCAATGCGGTATCCTCCATGATACAATACATCTGTTGTGTGTAATACGGTGGTCCTCTGTGGATGATGAAGGAAACGGATGTGTTTCCAGAAGATGCATGAACACCTGTACGGAAGGAGGGAGTCATAGATGAATATCGTCCAAGCGATCACTGAAGAACAACTGCGTAAAGATTTGCCTAACTTTCGTCCTGGTGACACTTTGAAAGTGCACGTGAAAGTTATTGAGGGAACTCGTGAGCGTATCCAGTTGTTTGAAGGTGTTGTAATTAAACGCCGTGGTGGTGGAATCAGTGAGACTTTTACAGTTCGTAAAATTTCTTACGGTGTAGGTGTGGAAAGAACTTTCCCGCTTCATTCCCCAAAAATCGATAAAATCGACGTGGCTCGCCGTGGTAAAGTGCGTCGTGCGAAGCTTTATTATCTTCGTGAACTGCGCGGTAAAGCAGCGAGAATTAAAGAAATTCGTCGTTAATACAACGAATAACGAAAGGGGCTTGATTACAAGCTCCTTTCGTTTTTTCTACGTACATAGGGAACTGTGGATTATTGACCGTAAAGAGAGGACAGTGAGCTATGGAGCAAGAAGTAGGACAGGGAGCTATACAGCCGACTGATCAGGATGGTACACCCAAGCGTAAACCGAAAAATGAGATTTTTGAGTGGATCAAAGCCATTGTTATCGCGTTAGTGCTTGTCTTTTTAATCCGGTGGTTTCTTTTTAAACCGTTTATTGTGGATGGCCCGTCGATGCAGCCTAACTTTCATACCGGAGAACGTGTCATTGTAAATGAAATTTTGTATGATTTCCGTTCCCCCAAACCGGGAGAGGTCATCGTGTTTCATGTGCCGGATGAAGGAAGAGATTTCATTAAGCGCGTCATTGCCGTTGAGGGCGACACGGTCAAGGTAGAAGGTGACACGATTACGGTGAATGGTAAACCTATTCAGGAGCCTTACTTGAAAGCTCCGTTGGAGGAAGCGCATCAAAATGGTGAGCTTTACAACAAGTTTACAAATTTCCCAAATGAAAACTTTAAGGATGGTAAAGTTCCGGCAGGGCATATTTTTGTGATGGGGGATAACCGTTCCAACAGTACAGACAGTCGGATGATTGGATATATTGATTTGAAGGAAGTCGTGGGCCGGGCTGATGTTATTTTCTGGCCGGTGAAGGATATGAAGTGGATTAACCACTAGAACAACTAATATGCAGCATAGCTGCCGTAATCCTAACGATGAACCTTAAGGGGAGCGTTAGGAGTTACGATCAATGAGGTGATGACGGTGACGATTCAATGGTTTCCTGGTCATATGACCAGAGCGCGCCGCCAAATTGAAGCAAAATTAAAGCTGATTGATTTGGTAATTGAGCTGATTGATGCTCGTTTGCCGCTTTCCAGCCGTAATCCAATGATTGATGATATTTTGCAGGGCAAGCCGCGAATGATTATTTTAAATAAGGCAGATTTGGCAGACCCGGTAGTATCACAGCAGTGGATTGCCTACTTTAAGGAGCAGGGGCATATCGCTTTTCAGGTGGATGCTACAACAGGTACAGGAATGAAAGAAATTCCGGTTCAGGCCAGGTTGCTGCTTAAGGAAAAGATAGATCGGCAGATTTCTAAAGGTATGAACCCACGTCCTATGCGTGCTTTGATTGTTGGTATACCAAATGTCGGTAAATCGACCCTGATCAACCGTATGGCAGGACGTAGCATTGCAGCTACGGGCGATCGCCCTGGGGTGACGAAGGCACAGCAATGGATCAAGATTGGTGAAATTGAGCTGTTGGATACACCGGGTATTTTATGGCCCAAATTCGAGGATCAGAATGTTGGCTATCGTCTGGCGGTTACAGGTGCGATCAAGGAAGAAATTTTGAATGTTGAGGATATCGCTTTTTTCGCGACAAAATATTTGGTTCAATATTACTGGGATGAGCTTGCAGCACGTTTTGAGCTGACTGAACGTCCCGAGGATACGGAAAATGCCGATGAAATTGTTAGTGTCATGGAAGCGATTGGACGTAAACGCGGCTGTATTGTCAGCGGTGGACGTGTAGATCTCGAAAAGTCGTCAAAAATCATTTTACGTGAGCTGCGTGCAGGTAAGCTGGGACGTTTCAGTTTGGAAGCTCCTTACTGATTCGATTCTGCCTGATTTATCGGATACACCGCATAGCATAGTTTGGCAAGGAAGAACCTTCCCCATCTCTCCGGAGAGAGGAAGGTTTTTTGGTATGTGAAGGTAGGTTAACTAAAGGGGTTTTGGGATGGACAGGTCTGTGTTAAGCTGAATAAAAATGTGCAGTGCTTAAAATATATAGAGATAGGCGGTAAGGAGTATGGAAGAAAAAGTGGTAGCGGCAACGGACATGCTGCGCTATGAAAAAGAGCGCTGGAAGCAATCCTATGAACGCATCGCTGGTATTGATGAGGTAGGCCGAGGATGCTTGTTCGGGGATGTTGTGGCTGCTGCGGTTATTTTGCCGAAAGGTGAGCTGCTGGAGGGTGTAGATGATTCCAAAAAGCTGACGGACAAGAAGAGGGAAACCTACTATGAGCTGATTATGGAGAAGGCCATTGCCGTAGGAATCGGGTATGTTGACGCACAAACGATTGATGCCATCAATATTAAACAGGCAGCTCGTTTGGCTATGAAGCAGGCTGTTGAGGCTCTGCATGTATCTCCTGATTATTTACTTGTAGATGCAGAAAAGGTGGATTTGCCTATATCCCAGCTTTCTATTATTAAAGGAGATGCGAGCAGCCAATCTATTGCTGCGGCTTCAATCATTGCCAAGGTAACCCGTGATCGACTGTGCAAAGGTGAATGGGATGCAAAGTACCCGGAATATGGGATTGGCATACATAAAGGTTACGCTACCAAGCTGCATCGGGAACAAATTTTGGCGCTGGGGGCTACTGCAATGCATAGACGTAGCTTTCTTGGTAATTTGTTGATCGAGCAACCGACGTTGTTTGACCTGTAAATACTTATTATGAGTCGGGACTGTGCCGATATAATGTATACCTAAGGATTTTGCAAAAATCCGGAAAGCAACCTGTAATCGACAATATATAGATTGAAATGATTTCGTTCGTCTATATATTGCTACTTTGGAGCGGCTGGAATTGAATTTTGCAAAATCCTGACCTAATAAATAAACCCCTTTGAATATGGGGCATGAAGAGAGGAGGGACCCTATGAATATCGGATCTGTATTTCGAGGATTACTTGGTGATGTGAAGGCGGGAGAGGCTAAAAAGCTCGATATGCAGCCAGGTCAAGTCGTACGGGGCGTCGTATTAAAGGTGTCTGAGGACGGCGGTGAGGCTGTGTTGCAAATTCAAGGCTCCCAGGTCAGAGCCAAGCTGGAAACCCCTCTTCAACCTGGCCAGTCCACATTACTTCAGGTCCAGCCAGCCTCACCCAGCGGGATGACTGTGCTTAAGCCTTTGAACGATGCAGCCAATACAGGGCAGAAGACTGTAGCGCTGGCAGACGTACTGGATTCGGTGGGACTACCAGATACAGCGCAGAACAGGGAACTGATACAGGCGATGCAAAAGAATGGCGTACCGTTGACATCGGAAAATGCGGCTTCTTTACGGGACGCTTTGGCGAAGCAGCCAGGAAAATTACAAATGGAGACGTTTGTGCAGGCAGCAGCGGTTGCCTTTCAACGTGGATTGCCATTGACGGCGGAAAGTATAAACGGTTTGCGACAGGCGATGTTTGGCCCTCCTTTAAATGATCTTTTGTCTTCGCTGGAGCAGCAGCTTGAAGCAGTATTCAAGCAGCAAGGACAGGGAGCATCAGCTGACCGTATGGCGGGAGAAGCAACAGCTGCAAAGTGGGCTGATCGAACGTCCTCTGCTCCATCAGGCGTTTCTTCAGCTGTTGTTGCAGATGCACCAGAAGGCCTAGTTCCTGTATTGTCCAAAGATGCCGCTGCTGTTGCTACAAAGCAGTCAGAAGCGGCACAGGCAGCAGGAGGCAAGGAGACGCTGAAAGGGACTCAGGCAGCAAATCTTGCTGCTATAGTCGGTGAAGCGGGCGCCTCGGCGACAGACATGGATGCACCGACTGGAACTGCTGCATCTGTAGCTAAAGGGGATGTTTCGGGAGAACCAGTTGTAGCTAATGGGCGTGGAGCTATAGCCTCGGACCTGGTGGCGGATTCTGGTGTAAATGCGCCTGAATCGGGCGCTGATGTATTGAGGGCTTCACGCGCCGGAGCGGAGCAGCCGCAAGCTGCTACAGCGGGTACACAGCAGCCTAAGGGTACCGACGGCGCTCCAGCGGCGACAACGGCAGAGCCTGCCGGGGCGAAGCCCGCTGCAACCGCCAATGCGGCCGACCGCACCGCCGCGCCGCAGGCCGCTGCGGGCAACTCGGCCACACCGGAGGCGCCTCTCCAGCGGCTGCGCACGCTGCTGCAAGAGCTGCGCGCGGCGGTGCCGCCCGCGCTGGGCACGGCTGCGCCGGAGCAGCCCGCCGCAGAAGCGCCGCAGCTTGCGGCTGGCGCTCAGCGGGCTACGGACACCGCTGCTGCCCAGCCAGCGGCGGCCGTGCCGTCCAGCACGCAGCTCACCCCCACGGAGGATCCGTGGGTGGGCCGCGTGCTGAAGCTGCTCGGTGCAGAGCACGAGCAGCAGGTACATCGCGCGGCTGCACAGACCGCGCAGGGAACGGCGGCGGCCCGTATGGAGCCGCCGGAAGGAGCGCAGCCGCTGCCGGGATTAGCGGCTGCGGCGGGCGGTGCGGTGTCAGCGGACGCCGACACCGTGAAAGGAGCGCTGCTCCAATTGATGAGCAGCGATGACCTGCCGCCCGCGCTGAAAGAGGCGGCGCAGCAGGTCGTGCAGCACCTGACGGGTCAGCAGCTACTGCTGAATACGGACCGGACGGCCCCTTTTGCACAGGTACACATGTTTATTCCATTTGTCGGTCCGGATGGTCGTGAAACAGCTACGATTCAGATTCAGTCTCGACGCGGTAAACGCGGAGAGCTGGATGCATCCAACTGCAGACTTTGGTTTGACTTGGACATGAAGGCGCTCGGCCCGACATTGGTGGATGTGCAAGTCGTGGACCGGATTGTGAGCCTCAAGCTCCATAACGATCAGGATTGGGTCGCTTCGCTGTTGACCAGCGGGCGTGAATCCATTCATACGGCGCTGGAATCGATAGGCTATCAGCTTTTAACGCTTCGAACCGAGCCGATGCCAGTAAGGACTGAACAGGAGAGCAAAGGTATGGTCTTTTCGGAGGTACAGAGCTATGTGCCTCAGCCGTATAAAGGAGTCGATCTTAAAATATGAAAGAGCCGTTGGAGGCTCCTTCTCCTTTCAGGAAGAAGGCTGTTGCCCTTAAATATACGCCCGGTGAGAGCGAAGCCCCAATCGTCGTTGCCAAAGGCAGTGGTCGTATTGCGGATAGCATTTTGGAAAAAGCCAAGGAGCACGGCGTTCCCGTTCAAGAGGATGCCGCACTGGTTGAGGTATTGTCCAAGCTTGACTTGGATGAACAAATTCCTGCTGAGCTATATCAATTGGTGGCAGAGGTGCTCACCTATATATATCAAATGGATAAGCTTGCTCCAAGGGATGATAGCTGATGAGGAACGATATGAGGACCGGAAGCAAGGATCAACGAAAAGCCAAAGGAGCTTTGGGTGAACAGGCAGCGGCTTCGTTTTTGGAAAATCTGGGGTATCGTATCATAGAGCGTAACTGGCGATGTCGTAGTGGTGAAATGGATCTGATTGCCTCCCGGGAGGATACTCTCGTGTTTATTGAAGTACGCAGCCGAAGTAGCTCCAATTATGGAACGCCCGCAGAATCAATCACTGCACGTAAAATAACTCAGGTTCGCCAGACAGCTGCTGTTTATTTGCATATGAACGGGATTAGAGATATTCCAATCCGTTTTGATATGATTTCTGTACGATTGATTGACGAAACCGCAGTCGTCACGGAGCATATAATTGAGGCATTTTAAAAGAACAGTAAATTTTTTTGAAGGCTCATTTCGAATTTCATATGTACAGGTTGACAGGAAGGAATGCTACAGGTATATTTTATTGAGAATGGTTATCATTTTGATTATATTGTTATAGTGAGCATTCACAAGCTATACCTGCGAAGGAGGATATACGTGACAGAGCATACCTTTAGTGAACATGTCATAGATGTAATTCAGGAACGGCGGACCATTAAACGGTTCAAATCCGACCCCATTCCGGTAGATACCATTAAAGAACTGCTGGACGTTGCTGTATGGGCCCCCAATCATAAAATGCGCGAGCCATGGCGTTTTCTCTTGTTTGCCGGCGACGGGCGGAGAAAGCTCGCTGAAGCTATTGAAGCTGATATGGGCAAGGATAACAAGTTCGAAAGCGGCATTTTGCACAATCCAATTCAGCTTTTAGTTGTGTTGGAGGAAGACCCTCGTCAGGCAGTTTGGGATGAGGATTTTGCAGCAGTTAGTGCCCTTGTACAAAATTTTATGCTTGCCGCATGGAGTAAAGGAATCGGAACGTTCTGGGTCACAAAGCCTTTTCTGTATTCGCCGAAATTCCGCAAGCATTTGGGAATCCAGCCTGGTGAGAAGGTCATCGGAATGGTGTATGCAGGTTATCCTGAAGTCATTCCAGAGCCAAGACCACGTATCCCAGCAGTGGATAAGCTGACCTTATTTGACAAATAGTCTTTTGTCGAATAACCTTGATTAGACAGTTTGGAAATTAAAGATGTAACATTATATTTGCAACGCATGAAAATTTGGAAGCACCTTTTTTCATATATGCAATGCTCCCCGGGGGAGACATTTCAGTATGAGGAGAGGTGTTTTTTGTTATGTATGGAAAACTACATGGAGCTTGTCTTTATGGAATAGACGGTGTTTTGATTGAGGTGGAGACGGATTTGTCGAATGGGTTGCCTCAAACTGCGATTATCGGATTGCCGGATTCAGCAATTCGGGAAGCCGTAGAGCGCGTAAGAGCAGCGATCAAAAACTGCGGTTTCAAGTATCCCTCCCAGCGTGTAACCATAAATTTGGCTCCTGCTGATTTACGTAAGGAAGGTTCATCCTTTGACTTTGCAATCGCTTTGGGATTGCTGACAACCAGCGAACAAGTCGTTTTACCTGCGGGTGAACGGACGTTATTCATCGGTGAACTAGCGCTGGACGGCAGTATTCGCCCCGTGAACGGGGTATTGTCTATGGTTGATTTGGCCAAGCGAGAAGGATTTCATTCGGTGCTGCTTCCTGAGGAAAATGCAGGTGAAGCACGCCTGATCACGGGTATACGTATTTACGCTGTTCGTCATCTGATGGATCTTATTCCAGCAAAAGATCACGCACAATACATTATTGAAGGACAATCAAAAGATCGGAATACTAACGACTTACCTAATCCAATGGATGATGAGGGAACTAATCAAACAGGTAATCAAATAATTAGTCAAGATATTAAGCAAGCTATGGATCCAGCTCCTAAGGCAATCCCGAATGAAGCCGAGCATTATGTCCAAGGCAAGCGTATTACAGTTAGGCAGCGGGCTATGATCCATTCTTATGACCATTTGCCCCAGGCAGATCAGATACCCATGTGTGAGGTCAAAGATGTGATTGACGTTATGGAGGATTATAGCGATGTATTGGGCCAGCTACACGCCAAACGAGCCCTAATTATCGCTGCTGCCGGAATGCACAATATCATCCTTATTGGGCCGCCTGGTGCCGGAAAAACGATGCTAATCCGCCGGCTTCCATCCATTCTGCCGCCCTTGACCGAAAAAGAGGCACTGGAGGTTACCAAAATATACAGCGCCGCCGGGAAGTGGAAGGAGTCATCGCCTCATTTAATGAACATTCGCCCCTTCCGTTCACCTCATCATACGATTTCTGCTGCTGGACTGGTGGGAGGAGGCGGCATTCCCAAGCCGGGAGAAATTAGCCTTGCACATCGGGGGATTTTATTTCTGGATGAGTTGCCTGAGTTTAGTCGTCATGTGCTAGAGGTGCTGAGGCAGCCGTTGGAAGATCGCAATGTGACAATCAGCCGTTCACGTGCAGTTTTTAAGTACCCGGCACATTTCTTACTTGCAGCTTCTATGAACCCGTGTCACTGCGGCTTTTTCGGAAGTGATACGCAACATCAGCGCTGTACCTGTTCATCTTCTGTGGTAGCTCGCTATCGTTCGCGTATTTCTGGTCCATTACTGGACCGGATCGATCTTCAGCTTGAGGTATCGCAGCCGAAGGACTGGCGTGAGGAAAAAGAGTCACTGTCGTCCGCTGAAATGCGTAGACAGGTGTTGTTAGCTGCTCAAAGGATACAAATCGATAGGTACAACAAGCTTCCTTTTTCATGGAATAGCGAATTATCCGGTCAAATGCTCCGGAAATATGCGGTATTAGAACTCCATGCGGCAGAACTGCTTGATCAGACGATGGATGCGCTTGGTTTAAGCATGCGTGCGTATGATCGAATTCTCAAGCTGTCACGCACTATTGCAGACTTGGGTCAATCAGAGCAGATCATGGTGTCGCATGTAGCTGAAGCCATTCAATATCGGAATATGGACAGGGCACAGGCCAATATTTCAGAAGAATAAAGCGGTATAGGGAGTAACTCCATGTCCATAATTTTTATGTAAGGATTTTGCAAAATTCGATTCCAGTCGCTCCGAAGTGCAATATATAGACGAACTAGCCCATTTCGATCTATAAATTGTTCATTGGAAGTCGCTAACTGGATTTTTGCAAAATCCTCATGTAAGACAAAAAAAGCTCCAGACGCTAAGTTCTGGAGAAGAAAAAAAGATTATGACAACGTGATTATACAATAAGTATATCAATTTCGTATATACGATTATGCATCATTCCCCATGTTACTTGATGGAAGAAAAACCAGCTATCCATCCTTTGTTGAGAAAGTGTAGCTGAAAGTAACAAAACCTCCGAACCAGAAACAGCTCGGAGGTTTATTTATAAAATTCGGATTAGAGCACGTTCAGCTTGACTTCAATATTGCCGCGGGTAGCGCGGGAGTAAGGACACTGTTCATGTGCGCCTTCAACCAGTTTTACCGCTGTTTCATGGTCAACGCCTTTCACCAGTACATCAAGGTTTACTCCGATACCAAAGCCGCCATCTTCAACTTTACCGAAATTGACGGTTGCTGTTACTTCGGTACCTTCATGCTTAATACGCTGCATGCGGGCAACCATATTCAAGGCACTGTCAAAACACGCTGAATAGCCTGCTGCGAACAATTGCTCCGGGTTCGTACCCGCGCCACCTGCACCGCCCATTTCTTTGGGTGTATCAATATTTAAACGAAGTTCAGGAGAAGAAGACTCGACATAACCATTACGTCCTCCAACTGCTTTTACTGTTGTTTCATACATTTTTTGTTGAATGGTCATCATAATTCAATCACTGCCTCTCGCTCAATTTATATTTCACACAATTTAATTTATCAAAATAATTATTATTTGTAAAGTATTTTGTGCAATTAGCATGCTTTTTGTTATATAATGTGATAAAATAATGACGAAAGTAGGTGATCTGACAGGATGGACAACAACAAACATAATGAAGGTACAGCATTAAAACTTGATAATCAGTTATGTTTTGCCATATATGCGTGCTCCAGAGAGATTACGAAGCTATACCAGCCTTATCTGGAAAAGCTTGGTGTGACATACTCACAGTATTTGGTGCTCATTGTGTTGTGGGAGCGCGAGGAATGTACAGTGAAGGAATTAGGCGAGGCGCTGTATTTGGACTCAGGCACACTGACCCCGTTATTGAAAAGATTGCAGAATGCCGGACTCATTGACCGGAAGCGTTCGACTCAGGATGAGCGCAAGGTGCTGATCTCCTTGACTCCAGAAGGGAGTACATTGCGGGAAAAAGCGCTATCTGTACCGGGATGTATTCAAGAAAAAACAAGCATGACCCACGATCATTTCGGTTCGCTCCTGCATCAGTTCAATGATCTGCTGGATCGGGTTCATGAAGCGAATGTGCAGGTTGAAAAATCATAATAGGCATTTCCGGTTACTTATATGAAACTTGTTGTTATGTAGCCGCCTGTAACTGGATGTAAGAATGCCCCGATGAACTGAAGTACCTCTCATACGGATTTAATAAATCCCGAACATGAAGAGGTGCTTTTTTTGTGTGTATTCTATCTAAATAAAATATCCATTAATATCCAAGCATTCGATTTTGGGAATGATAATGATATCAAAATACTGTAATTCATAACGTTAAAATATAAGGAAAGCGTTTTAAAAACATGTTACAATGATGTAGGTTTAGTATAGATTTCCTTGTGAACCGCCCTTGTTGCAGTCATGTTGATAGGAGGATTCCAGAATGAATATCCATGAATATCAGGGTAAAGAAGTATTGAAGCAGTACGGAGTGGCTGTACCGAACGGTAAGGTTGCCTATACGGTGGAGGAAGCCGTTGCTGCAGCAGAATCGCTTGGAAGCGCTGTTACGGTGGTAAAGGCGCAAATTCATGCTGGTGGACGTGGTAAAGCCGGCGGTGTGAAGGTGGCCAAAAGCTTGGATGAAGTGCGCACTTATGCTTCAGAAATTTTGGGTAAGGTGCTGGTGACACATCAGACCGGGCCTGAAGGCAAAGAGGTTAAACGCCTTTTGGTAGAGGAAGGCTGCGATATTCGTAAAGAGTATTACGTTGGTGTTGTCGTGGATCGTGCGACCGGACGTGTCGTGATCATGGCCTCGGAAGAAGGCGGTACGGAAATCGAAGAGGTAGCTGCGGCTACTCCGGAGAAAATTTTTAAAGCGGTTGTTGATCCGGCGATTGGGCTTCAGGTATATCAGGCGCGCAAGCTGGCGTATGACATTAACATCCCGAATGAGTTGGTAAACAAGGCGGTTAAGTTCATGCAGGCGCTCTATGAAGCTTTTGTGGACAAGGATTGTTCGATTGCAGAGATCAATCCGTTAGTCGTCACAGGTGACGGGAATGTGCTGGCGTTGGATGCCAAACTGAATTTTGACTCTAATGCGCTGTTCCGTCATAAGGATATTTTGGAGCTGCGTGACCTGGACGAAGAGGACGAGAAAGAAATCGAAGCTTCCAAATACGATTTGAGCTACATCGCATTGGACGGAAATATTGGGTGTATGGTCAACGGCGCAGGTCTTGCAATGGCGACGATGGACATTATCAAATATTACGGTGGCGATCCGGCCAACTTCCTGGACGTAGGGGGCGGTGCGACGACAGAAAAGGTAACCGAAGCGTTCAAAATCATTTTGTCCGATCCGAAGGTAAAGGGCATTTTTGTGAACATTTTCGGCGGAATTATGCAGTGTGACATCATTGCGAACGGTGTGGTGGAGGCTGCCAAGCAATTGGGGCTGACACGTCCGCTTGTTGTCCGTCTCGAAGGTACGAATGTCGAGTTGGGTAAACAGATTTTGGCAGAATCTGGTTTGAACATCGTGGCGGCTGATTCCATGGCGGACGGTGCCCAGAAAATCGTCGAACTTGTTCAATAGCCTGTTTGCATTCCGATATGCCGAATAAACGATAGGGGATGTGAAGATCGTGAGTATTTTGGTCGATAAGCATACAAAGGTGATTACACAGGGGATTACGGGAAAAACGGCGTTATTCCACGCCAAGGGTGCGCTTGATTATGGCACACAGATGGTAGGAGGCACCTCACCAGGCAAGGGCGGCACCGAGGTGGAAATTACGTTGGAGAACGGACAGCAGGTCAAGCTGCCTGTGTTTAATACAGTCAGCGAAGCGAAGGCTGCTACAGGCGCGACAGCAAGTGTTATTTATGTACCGCCTGCTTTTGCTGCGGATTCCATTTTGGAGGCTGTGGATGCAGAGTTAGACCTCGTTATTTGTATAACCGAGGGCATTCCGGTGCTTGATATGATCAAGGTCAAACGATTTATGGAAGGTAAAAAGACCGTTCTGATCGGCCCTAACTGTCCAGGCGTAATTACACCTGGAGAGTGTAAAATTGGCATCATGCCGGGTTACATTCATCTGCCGGGCCATGTAGGCGTTGTGTCACGTAGTGGCACGCTGACCTATGAAGCGGTGCATCAGCTGACCACTCGTGGCATTGGACAATCCTCTGCGGTAGGTATCGGTGGGGACCCGGTTAAAGGATCGGAATTTATTGATATTTTGCAGCGCTTCAATGAAGATCCTAACACGCATGCTGTCATTCTGATCGGAGAAATCGGCGGTACAGCCGAGGAGGAAGCTGCCGAGTGGATTCGCGACAATATGAAGAAACCGGTGGTCGGTTTTATCGGCGGTGTGACTGCGCCTCCAGGCAAACGAATGGGGCATGCGGGCGCCATCATTTCCGGTGGAAAAGGAACTGCCAAGGAGAAAATCGCTACGCTTGAAGCCTGTGGTATCAAGGTGGCACCAACGCCTTCCGAGATGGGCTCGACGCTGGTCAGTGTGCTGGAAGCACGTGGTATTTTGAATTTATGTACGACACATTAAATCGTGTTTCTTCATTAATATACAAGCAGTAAAATAGCATCGAAATTTGCCGCTTGCTAGTGTATAATGAAAGAAAGGTAAGCAACCTTTTTGTCTTCTTAAACAGGGGATAAAAAGGTTGCTTTTTTTTGCGTTGAGACAGGCTTATCGGGGAAACGCTTGCAAAATAATACGTTGTGCCACAAAATAAGGGAGGGTTCACTCTTCCCGTGAATGGGGGAACCGCAGTTTGGAAGAAAGATGGCTTTTGCTGGGTTTGCATGAATTAGAGGGTATCGGTAGAAAAACAATTCAGCGTATTTGGTCGAGTGACTATCGGCTGCATGAACTGCTGCATTTTAGCGAGCAGAATTGGGTTGAAGTAGGATTAAATCCCACCCAGGCCCGTATGGCAGCACAGCGTTACGATGAAGATTGGATACATGAAATATGTCAGCGCGTTCGATCTGGCGATATCGGAGTGATTACTTATGTGGATGAGGATTACCCCCTATTAATGAAGGAAACGGTCGACGCGCCTTGGGTATTGTATACGAAAGGGGACGTTTCACTTTTGCATACATGCTCTGTAGCTATGGTGGGGACCCGAATTCCTACGGCTTATGGACGCAGAGCGGCCGAGATGCTGACAGAAGGATTGTGTGATGCGGGCATTACAGTGGTCAGTGGATTGGCGAGAGGGATCGACAGTATATGCCACGAAGCCGCCCTGCGCCGGGGAGGAAATACGATAGGGGTTCTTGGCACGGCGATTGATCAAATTTACCCGCCCCAAAATGCATCTTTATTTGCAGAAATGGCGAGCAAAGGCTTGATTGTATCGGAATATCCACCAGGTACCAGATCGCATCCGGGAATGTTTCCGCAGCGTAACCGGATCATTGCTGGTCTGACACAGGGAACCGTTGTGGTGGAAGCAGATGTAAGAAGCGGTTCCCTAATTACAGCCGATGCTGCGTTGGAGGCGGATCGAGATGTGTTCGCCGTTCCGGGGCCGATTACATCACCGAAGAGTAGAGGTACGTTAAGCCTGATTAAGCAAGGGGCTAAAACGGTCACCGAAGCTTCGGATATTGTAGAGGAGTACGTAGCCGATTTGCGTATAAGGGATGTTTCTTCATACAATAGAGAGCAGGGTCTGGATGTGAATGGGGTCTCCAAAGCACCAGCGAGTGAGACACCCGAGGAAAAGCGTGTCGTGCTTTTGCTGGAGCAAGGAACCATGACACTGGATGAACTGCTTGAAGCAACTGCATGGGATTTTGGACTTTTACACTCAGTTCTGTTATCGTTAATCATAAAAAAAAGGATCGCCCAGCTTACGGGTACAAAATACAAACTTATTTAATAGTTAATTTTGCAAATCCTTAATGTAGTAATTGTACAAATTCAGTATTAAACAACCGGGGATGGGAGTTTTGATATTTATCCGCACAGCGGATTCCTGTTCCCTCCCTTCTTCCTGAAATGTGTTGACTTTATAGCTCGGAGCGTCTTCGCGCTATAACTCACCACATTTCAGGAAGTCTATCCTAGTTGTACGTAATTGAGAGGAGGAAGAGCCTATGGCGGATTCACTCGTCATCGTGGAATCGCCTTCCAAGGCGAAGACGATCGGCAAATACTTGGGCAGCAAATATATCGTCAAGGCTTCCATGGGTCATATCAGGGATTTGCCAAAGAGTCAGATCGGCGTAGAGGTCGAAAATGATTTTAATCCCAAATACATTACCATTCGAGGTAAAGGCTCGATTTTGAAAGAATTAAAGGATGCCAGAAAAAAAGTGAAAAAAGTATATCTGGCGGCTGACCCGGATCGCGAAGGCGAAGCTATCGCTTGGCATTTGGCGCATGCGCTGGATCTGGACGATACAGCAGACTGCCGCGTTGTATTTAATGAGATCACAAAGCAGGCCGTCAAGGATGCATTTAAAACACCGCGCAAAATCAATATGGATTTAGTCAATGCCCAGCAAGCACGGCGGATTCTTGATCGGCTTGTCGGCTACAAAATCAGTCCATTACTTTGGAAAAAGGTAAAGAAGGGCTTGTCCGCAGGGCGCGTGCAGTCGGTTGCCGTGAAAATTATCCTGGACCGTGAAAACGAGATTAATGAGTTTGTACCGGAAGAGTATTGGACAATCACAGCTAAACTGGCGATTAAGGACAGTACCTTTGAGGCGAAATTCCATCAGCTTCGTGGCGAAAAGAAAGAGCTCTCCAGCGAAGCGGATGTACAAGAAGTGCTGGAGGCTATCGGCAAGTCGTCTTATAAGGTTCGTGATGTGAAAGAGAAAGAGCGTTTGCGCAATCCTTCTCCACCATTCACGACTAGCTCCTTGCAGCAAGAGGCGGCTCGGAAACTTAACTTCCGTGCATCCAAAACGATGTCCGTGGCCCAGCAGTTGTATGAGGGTGTGGACTTGGGCAAAGAAGGAACCGTGGGTCTGATTACGTATATGCGTACGGATTCCACACGAATAGCCGTTTCGGCCCAAGAGGAAGCGAAGGAATTCATTATTCAGAAATATGGCGAAGCTTTTGTACCTGAAAGTCCTCGTCAATATTCCAAAAAAGCGGCCAACGCCCAGGATGCGCATGAAGCGATTCGTCCAACCTCCGCGTTGCGTGACCCGGAAACGGTTAAGCCGTTTATGAGCCGGGATCAGTTCCGTTTGTACAAACTGGTATGGGAGCGTTTTATGGCCAGCCAGATGGCTTCCGCTATTATGGATACCTTGTCTGTTGATATTGAAGCGGGTGAGACTATATTCCGGGCAGCCGGCTCGAAGGTTCGTTTTCCAGGCTTCATGAAAGTGTATGTGGAGGGGAATGACGATGGCAAAACCGAAGAAGATAAGCTGCTGCCGCCGCTTAAACCGGGCGACAAGCTGAAAAAGGAATCGGTTGAGCCGAAGCAGCATTTCACGCAACCGCCTCCCCGTTATACAGAGGCACGACTGGTGAAAACGCTGGAGGAACTGGGTATCGGGCGTCCGAGTACGTATGCACCGACACTGGAAACTATTCAGAAGCGTGGCTATGTCGCCATTGAAGAGAAGAAGTTTTTCCCTACCGAGCTGGGAGAACTGGTCATCGAGCAGATGGAGGAATTCTTTCCTGAGATTCTGAACGTAGAATTCACGGCCAATATGGAGGGTGATCTTGACCACGTAGAAGAAGGCGAAGGAGACTGGGTCAAGGTCTTGAGTGACTTTTACGAGTCGTTTGAGAAGCGTCTGGAAGTGGCAGAGGAAGAAATGAAGGAAATTGAGATAAAGGATGAAGAATCCGATGTCATTTGTGACAAATGTGGCAGCCCGATGGTGTATAAGCTTGGCCGCTTTGGTAAATTTCTGGCCTGCTCGGCATTCCCGGATTGCCGTAATACGAAGCCGATTGTCAAGGATATCGGAATCAATTGTCCTACGTGTGGTGAGGGCCATGTGGTGGAACGGCGGAGTAAAAAAGGACGTATCTTTTATGGATGTGACCGTTATCCTGAATGCGATTTTGTATCCTGGGATAAACCCTCCATTAAGCCTTGCCCAAGCTGTAGTGGCCTAATGGTCGAAAAACGTACCAAACAGGGAACGAAGCTCAACTGTACTGTCTGCGATCACAGTGAAATGCTGGAAGAGAGCGACGAGGGTGTAGAGACTTCATAAGAACAACAATAGCAGGGGGATTTAAACGTGAGTGAACTACAAAAGGTAACAGTCATCGGAGCAGGTTTGGCGGGCAGCGAAGCTGCCTGGCAGATCGCAAGCCGTGGTGTGCCTGTCCAGCTATATGAAATGAGACCGGTTGTTAAGACACCGGCGCATCATACAGATAAATTTGCCGAGCTGGTGTGCAGCAATTCTTTACGGGCAAATGGTTTGACCAACGCGGTAGGTGTGCTTAAAGAAGAAATGAGGATATTAAACTCCTTGATTTTGAATGCCGCAGATCGTCATGCTGTTCCGGCAGGTGGTGCGCTGGCGGTGGATCGTGATGGATTTTCCGGACATATTACAGATACCCTTCATCAACATCCGCTTATTGAGGTGGTCAATGAGGAGCTTCAGGAAATTCCCCAGGATGGGATTGTGGTCATTGCTACCGGGCCTTTAACTTCTCCGGCTTTGTCGGAGCAGATTAAATCGCTGATGGGAGAAGAGTATTTTTACTTTTACGATGCAGCGGCCCCGATTGTGGAGAAGGACTCTATCGACATGAGTAAGGTTTATCTGGCTTCCCGCTACGATAAGGGAGAAGCAGCCTACTTGAACTGTCCGATGAATGAAGCGGAATTTGATGCTTTTTATGAGGCGCTGATTACGGCTGAAGTGGCACAAGTTAAGGAATTCGAAAAAGAAATATATTTCGAAGGCTGTATGCCCATTGAAGTGATGATGCAACGCGGTAAGCAGACGGCATTGTTTGGGCCGATGAAACCAGTCGGTCTGGTGAACCCGCATACAGGAGAGCTGCCATATGCTGTTGTGCAGCTTCGTCAGGATAATGCGGCGGGTACACTGTACAATCTGGTTGGCTTCCAGACTCATTTGAAATGGGGAGAGCAAAAGCGCGTATTTTCCATGATACCGGGCCTGGAGAATGCAGAGTTTGTGCGTTATGGTGTAATGCATCGCAACACCTTTATTAATTCCCCACAGCAGCTTCATCCGACCTACCAGTTCAAAGGCAGAAGTAATCTGTTCTTTGCCGGACAAATGACTGGAGTAGAAGGGTACGTAGAATCTGCGGCCTCGGGTTTGCTGGCGGGGATGAATGCAGCCCGTGCGGCGCGTGGACAAGAAATGTTTGTATTCCCTGCGGAAACGACACTGGGCAGTATGGCCCGTTACATCACAACCGCTGATTTCAAGCATTTTCAGCCGATGAATGCAAATTTCGGTCTGCTGCCAAAGCTGGAGACACGCATCCGCAACAAGAAGGAAAAGAACGAAGCGCTTGCTAACCGTGCGCTGGAAAGCTTGCGGGGTTATATCAACGAAGCGGCAGTTATGTCAGAGGAAGTACAGACATAAGGATGAAGGAAAAGGAGGAGCGCGTTATGGATATGTCCTTTCATGCTACCACCATCTGTGCTGTACGCCACAATGGCAAAGGAGCTATTGCCGGTGATGGTCAGGTAACGTTCGGTAACAGTGTCGTCATGAAGCAGACGGCGAAAAAAGTACGCAGATTATACCGTGGTCAGGTAGTCGCAGGTTTTGCTGGTTCAGTGGCGGATGCCATCACATTGTTTGAAAAGTTTGAAAACAAGCTGGAGGAACATCATGGCAATCTTCAGCGGGCTGCGGTGGAACTGGCTAAGGACTGGCGGCAGGACCGTATCCTGCGTAAGCTGGAGGCTTTGATGATTGTTATGGATCAATCCGGAATGCTACTCATTTCCGGGGGCGGTGAAATTATCGAGCCGGACGATGATGTGCTTGCGATCGGCTCAGGCGGCAATTTTGCATTGGCGGCGGCGCGCGCATTCAAGCGTCATGGCTCCGGTATGGAGGCAAAGGATATGGCCAGGGAAGCGCTGGAGGTTGCCTCGGAAATATGCGTTTATACGAACAATCAGATTATCGTGGAAGAACTGTAAATCGGCTCTGAGTATTCAAGGGTGGAGGAGTGCAAAATGAATAATCAATCGTTGACGCCCAGACAAGTTGTATCCGAGCTGGATAAATATATTGTCGGACAGAAGCAGGCTAAAAAATCCGTTGCCGTTGCCTTACGCAACCGCTATCGGCGCAGCAAGCTGCCGGATGATATCCGGGATGAAATTGTGCCCAAAAATATTCTGATGATCGGTCCAACGGGCGTGGGTAAAACCGAAATTGCACGCAGACTGGCCCGGCTCGTGGGAGCTCCTTTTGTTAAGGTAGAGGCGACTAAGTTCACAGAAGTGGGTTATGTTGGCCGGGATGTAGAATCCATGGTGCGTGACTTGATGGAAATTTCGATTCGCATCGTTAAAGCGGAGCGGACGGAGAATGTGAAGGACAAAGCCGAGGATATGGCGAATGAACGGATTGTCAGTATTCTTGTACCTGCGGAGAAATCAAATAAATCCCAACGCAACCCTTTTGAAATGCTGTTTGGCAATAACACCGGGAATTCGGTAGAGGAAGAACCCCCGCAACAGGACACATCCTTGGCAGAGAAACGGCGTAAGGCTAAATTCGATCTATTGTCCGGCAAGCTTGAGGATGAAGTTATTGAGATTGATGTGGAGGATACCGCACCCAATATGCTGGATATGTTTGCTGGGCAGGGAAATGAGCAAATGGGTATGAATATGCAGGAAATGTTCGGAAGCTTTCTGCCAAAGCGGACCAAAAAGCGCAAGTTGCCGGTGAAGGAGGCCCGCAAGGTGCTCATTCAGGATGAGGCTGCCAAGCTGATCGACATGGATGATGTCATTCAGGAGTCGGTGAAACGTGCTGAACAATCCGGTATCATTTTTATTGATGAAATCGACAAGATTGCCAGTCAGGGCAAGGGCAGTGGTCCTGATGTATCTAGAGAAGGTGTCCAGCGCGATATTTTGCCTATTGTCGAGGGTTCTACCATTATGACTAAATACGGCCCGGTAAGGACAGATTATATTCTTTTTATCGCCGCTGGAGCTTTTCATGTTGCCAAGCCTTCTGATCTGATCCCTGAGCTGCAGGGACGTTTTCCAATCCGTGTTGAACTGAGCAGCCTCACATTGGATGAATTTGTGTCTATACTGACAGAGCCTAAAAATGCGCTGACCAAGCAATACACGGATTTGCTTCGTACCGAAGAGATTGAAGTGGAATTTTCGGCGGAAGCCATTCGCGAAATTGCCAGCATTGCCGAGTCAGTAAACCGGAACACGGAAAACATCGGTGCGCGCCGCTTGCATACCATTTTGGAAAAGTTGTTGGAGGATTTGTCCTTCGAGGCTCCAGAGCTTACTTTGGACCGCATGCTCATTACCCCGGAATATGTTCGGGAGAAGCTGGGTGATATTGCCCAAAACAGGGACCTTAGTCAGTATATTTTATGAGTAGAAGCTTTTAAAATAGGATGCGTTGGCTAGAATAACACTATCTTGCACCGTCATATAGACCTAGATGAACGTTCCTTAGATGATTTTACTGTCTATTCCAAAAGTAGGACGTATAATCTTTTACAGGTGCAAAGTGCTAAAAAAACATTCATTTCATTGAAAAAAACCTGAAAAATTTAACATTTTATGCATCGAAAGCCCTCTTTTTTAAAAAAGATAGGGCTTTTTTCTTATTGTAATTAGGTCCCAACTCTACGAAACTTAGAATATATGACAGGAAGCAATTATTTTCTACTTAAGACCTAAGAGAAATGTATAATTATGAAATTTTATTGTCGAAAAAAAGTGAAAAATCTTGTTTTATTGAATCTTACTTTGGAGTAGACGCTGGAAGGAGGAGCTAAATGAATCTGCTGGGTGATATGAGCTTTCAAAAACTTCAGGCAGGTGTTCAGGCAGCAAATACGAGACAACGCGTGATGGCCAACAACATTTCCAATGAGGATACCCCGTATTTTAAGCGTTCAGAGGTTTCATTTGAAGAATTACTTCAGCAGCAAATGGGTGGCGACGTGACACCATTACGTGGAAAAGTAACCAATGTGAAACATTTTCAGATAGGACCTGTGAACTCCATTCCAGATGCTGTGGTTACCAAAGATGGGTATTCTGTCATGAACAACAATATGAATAACGTGGATATTGACAGAGAAATGAGCCTTATGGCTGAGAATCAACTGAGATATAATACCTATATCCAAGAAATTAGTGAACGCATCAAAATGATGAGAACAGCGGTAGAAGGGAGATAGGACCAGGTGAAGATTAACAACGGCTTTGATATCAGCGCATCTGCTCTTACGGCCCAAAGGTTGCGGATGGATGTCATATCAAGCAACATTGCCAACGCAGAGACAACCCGGGCAAAAGTGGAGAATGGACAGGCGGTTCCATATCGGAGAAAAACGGTTGTTTTGGAGCCTAACCAATCTCGGTTTGCCGATGTTTTGCAGGCTCAAATGGATGGAAATAGCACAGGAGCCGCTGGCGTCAAGGTTTCACAAATACAGGAAGATCAGTCACCTTTGAAGCCTGTGTACAATCCGGGTCACCCGGATGCTGATAAAGATGGCTATGTGTATATGCCTAATGTAGACATTATGAAAGAAATGGTAGACATGATTTCCGCAACACGCTCTTACGAAGCCAATGTAACAGCTCTGAATGCATCCAAGGCAATGGTTTCCAAGGCACTTGAAATCGGTCGCTAAGTTCCAGGACTACTAACTACAGAATAGGGAGAGTAGAACATGATTCAGAACGCCATGTTTAATGTACAGACACCGGCAATACAGCAAACTCAATCGCCTAACAATGAGTTGACGAAATC
This sequence comes from Paenibacillus sp. FSL R10-2782, assembly GCF_038592985.1. NCBI lineage: Bacteria > Bacillati > Bacillota > Bacilli > Caryophanales > Paenibacillaceae > Paenibacillus > Paenibacillus sp. FSL R10-2782. Next base: position 2,154,855 of record NZ_CP151951.1, read on the forward strand.
GACGCCCTCCGAATCCTTGAAGGATTTTGGTTCGTTCCTAAAGGATGCGCTCAATGAAGTGGGGCAGCAGGAAGCCGCTACACACACGATGTCCGACCAGTTCATGGCGGGAAAAGTTGATGTTGATCAGGTCATGATCACTTCCCAACAAGCGCTGCTTTCTCTGCAGCTTACTACTCAGGTCCGAAACAAAGCGATTGAAGCCTATCAGGAGATCATGCGTACACAGATGTAAAGAGGGTCTAGCAAAGTTTCGGATGGGGTGACAGAGTGAACGAGAGAATCGCCCAATATCGGGATAAGATTTCCGGGTATTGGAATAATTTCAGTAAAAAACAGAAGATATTACTTGTTTCGACATTGGCATTCATCATCATTGCCATTGTAGTGCTAACGATGCAGTTTACCAAAACCGAGTATGAAGTGGCTTTCCGGGATTTAAACGCAAACGATGCTGCCGGGGTCATTAAATATCTCGATTCTGCGGGTATTCCGTATCAGCTCAATGCTGGCGGGACGCAAATCGCAGTCCCAACCGCAAACGCGGATAAGGCAAAGGTAGATGTTGGGTCTCAGGGCCTAATTCAGAAGGGTTCAATCGGCATGAGTGCCTTTGACCAGTCCTCCTCGGCCATTGGTATGACGGAGAACGAGTTCAATGTGAAGTACAATAACGCATTGAACGGCGAAGTGCAGCAACTGTTGGAACGGATGGATGGTGTCCAAAGCTCCAAAGTTGTCATTAATATGCCGAAGGAAAACATTTTTGCCGGGCTTGAAGAAAAGGACAAAGCTTCTGCTTCGGTTCAAATGGAATTTGAACCTGGCTTTACGCCAAATCAGCAAGCCATCGACGGATACTTTAATCTGGTAAAGACGGCAGTGCCGAATTTGCCTGTAGAAAACATTACCATCACCAATAAGGAGTATGAACTGATTCCAACGGCCAAGGGCGGTCAGGGAGGTCTCTCCAGTGGTGTTGAGGAAAACATGGCTCTGCAGAAGAAGTTTGAGAGCGATGTAAGGAATAATGTCCAACAATTTTTGTCGAAAATTGTTGGCGAAGACAAAGTGAATGTGCTGGTTATGTCCCAGCTAAATTTCGACAAAGTAACGTCGAAAGAGCAGTTGGTCACACCAGTTGATCAAGCGAAAATGAAGGGCATTGAAATCAGCGCCCAGCAAATTCAGGAAAGCTACACTGGTAGTAGTGGACAAACCGGAGGAGTCGCAGGCACAGGAACACAGGATGTACCTGGTTACCCTGGAGGAAGCAATTCGGGCAATACAAGCTCAGATAAGAGCTCAAGCACAATTAATTACGAAGTTAACCGAATTGCCAAGGACATTATCCAAAGTCCTTACACTGTAAAAGATTTAACCATTAATGTAGCAGTTGAACCACCAACGGGGCAGCAAACTTTGGATACAGCAACTCAGGCCGCAATCCAAAACATCTTGGTTAATATCGTAAGAGCTTCATTAGCGAATTCCGGGGTTACTATTACAGACGCTGATTTAGCCAAAAAAGTTTCAGTGTTCTCTCAATCCGTACCGACGCCAGCGAACACCAACACGTTTTTCTCAGCTTCCAACCCTTGGGTATGGGGCATCGGGGCTGCTGTACTGGCACTGTTGGCAGGCGTAATTTTCCTGATTGTTCGCGGTCGTCGTAAGCAGCAGGAAGAAGAATTAGATGAAGATCTGCAACTTATGCCAACACCGACGGAGTTCCCGTCCATTACCATGGAAAGTGTGACAAATGAAAGTCAAGTGCGTAAACAGCTTGAGAGTCTGGCGAAAAAGAAACCCGACGAATTCGTCAATCTGCTTCGTACATGGCTGGCTGACGAATAGAGGTGAGTTCATTGGCAAAAGCAAGCAGTCAAGGTTTAACGGGAAGACAAAAAGCGGCAATTCTGCTAATCACGATGGGACCGGAAGTATCTGCTCAAATATTCAAGCATTTGCGTGATGAAGAGATTGAGCAGCTTACATTGGAAATCGCCAATGTGCGGAAGGTCGATGCAATGGAAAAAGACTCGATTATGGCTGAGTTCCATCAAATTTGTTTGGCTCAGGAGTACATTTCCCAAGGCGGCATCAATTATGCCAAAGAAATATTGGAAAAGGCACTCGGGTCGCAAAAAGCAGTTGAGGTCATTAACCGTCTGACGGCGACGTTGCAGGTGAGACCGTTCGATTTTGCCCGCAAGGCTGATCCAAACCAGATTTTGAACTTTATACAGAACGAAAATCCACAGACGATTGCTCTCGTGCTCTCGTACTTGCAATTTGAGCAGGCGGCGGCAATTCTGTCGTCCCTGCCACAGGAAAAGCAGGCTGAGGTGGCCCGGCGTGTCGCTGTAATGGACAGCACTTCGCCGGAAGTCATTTCACAAGTGGAACGTGTGCTGGAGCAAAAGCTGTCAGCAACCGCGACGCAGGATTACACGAATGCGGGTGGTATTGAGTCCATTGTTCAGATTTTAAATGGAGTAGATCGCGGAACAGAACGCACGATCCTCGATTCGCTTGAAATTCAGGACCCAGAACTGGCCGAGGAAATCAAGAAAAGAATGTTCGTATTCGAGGATATCGTCAATGTGGACAACCGTTCCATTCAACGTATTATCCGCGATATCGACAATGCCGATTTGCAGTTGGCGCTTAAAGTGTCCAGCGAAGAAGTTCGCGATGTGATTTTCCGAAATATGTCGAAACGGATGGCAGAAACTTTCAAAGAGGAAATGGAGTATATGGGACCGGTACGGCTGCGTGATGTGGAAGAAGCACAGACTCGCATCGTATCGACGATCCGCAGATTGGAAGAGGCTGGTGAGATTATAATCGCACGCGGCGGAGGAGATGACATCATTGTCTAACTTGATCAAATCTTTCCAATATGTGCCTGTTGAAGCTTTGAAAACCATTGATGTGGCACATACGTATGCGCCGGAAACGTCGGACGAGGAAGTCACAACTGAACATATAGAGCCGGAACCACAGAAAGATTACGAGACTGAACGGCTCCGGGACGAAATGCTGAATGATGCCAAGGATTTTGCCGAACGGCAGGTTCGTGAAGCGGCTGAAGAAGCGGAACGGATGCTTCAGGAGGCACAGCAGCAGATTGAAGCCTGGTGGCAGGAACGCCGTGAGCAGGACGAGCAGTTAACAGAGTCCTTAAAGGCTGACGGGTTTCAGCAAGGCTATGAGGAAGGCCAAAAGTTGGCTGAGGCTGAGCTTCAGGTGAAATCGGAACAGATGATGGTAGAAGCACAGGATATTTTGCGTCAGGCCTATGAGACCAAGGAGCAATTGATTCAGGAGGCTGAGCCTTTTCTGGTCGAGCTGAGTAGTGCTATTGCTGAGAAAGTTATTGAAAAACAGCTTAGTATTGAGCCTGAATATACAATTGAGCTCATTCGTAAAAACTTGGCTCGTAAGCGAGAAAAAGGAACAATTACACTGTGTGTGTCGCCTCAGCATTTCGCATTTGTGCAAGGTGCACGCGAAGAATTGTCATTAACTGTCGATTCGCAGGCAGAACTGCAAATTATTCCTGATGGAACTGTGAAGGATCGCGGCTGTGTTATTCGTTCTTCCTTTGGAAGTGTGGATGCACGGATAGATACACAACTGGTTGAGATCAAAAAGGAACTGCTGCGTCTGGCACATGAGAACGAGGAGCGAAGACATGAAGGGGCTTAATGCGCATCGCTACATGGATCATTTGCGACAAATAGACCCGGTTCGGGTAAACGGCAAAGTGACGCAGGTTATCGGTTTGATGGTGGAATCGGAAGGTCCGGACGCCAGTATCGGGGATGTTTGTTACATTTATCCGGGTAAAACGGCTAAGCCACTGCAAGCGGAAGTTGTAGGCTTTAGAGACAACAAGGTACTTTTGATGCCGCTCGGAGAACTGCAATCCATTGGTCCCGGCTGTGATGTCGTAGGAACTGGGAAGCCATTGAACGTGCAGGTGGGATCGGAGCTGTTAGGTAAAGTGCTAGACGGTTTGGGCCAACCATTGGATGGTTCGCTGATTCCCTCACGGATGGCGAGATACTCGACCTTCAACATTCCATCGAATCCGCTGAGTCGCCCGCGTGTACAGGAGCCGATCAGTATTGGTGTACGAGCCATTGACGGATTGCTTACCATCGGTAAAGGGCAGCGGGTCGGTATTTTCGCAGGCTCCGGTGTAGGTAAGAGTACCCTAATGGGAATGATTGCCCGTAATACGGAAGCAGATGTGAACGTAATTGCTCTGATCGGGGAACGTGGACGTGAAGTGCTGGACTTTATTGAACGGGATTTGGGTCCGGAAGGGCTTGAACGCTCAGTAGTCATCGTGGCAACTTCCGACCAACCCGCGTTGATCCGTATTAAGGGTGCGCTCATTGCAACGACGATCGCTGAATATTTTCGTGATCGCGGATTGAACGTCATGCTGATGATGGACTCGGTTACCCGGTATGCGATGGCGCAACGTGAAGTAGGACTGGCAGTCGGGGAGCCACCAGCGATGAGGGGTTATACCCCTTCAGTATTCGCCAGTTTGCCCAAGTTGCTGGAGCGTGCGGGAACCGGGCCTACAGGTTCCATAACCGCTTTTTATACGGTGCTGGTCGATGGTGACGACATGAATGAACCCATTGCGGATGCGGTACGCGGGATCTTGGATGGGCATATCGTGCTCAACCGGGGGATAGCGAATAAAGGACATTTTCCCGCAATTGATGTGTTAGCCAGTATTAGCCGGGTCATGAAGGATATTGCACCACGTGACCAGATTGACGCTGCCGAGAATATTAAGCGCCTGATGGCGGTTTATAAAGATTCAGAGGACCTGATTAACATTGGGGCTTATCAGCAGGGTTCGAATGCAGAAATTGACGAATCCATGGACCGCATACGGGATATATGGGATTTTACAAGGCAAAGAACAGATGAAAAGGTTGAACTGGACGAGGTTCGTGAGCGTTTGATTTCTGAATTTACGAGGAGATGAAGGTTGAACGATGAGATTTCAGTATTCCTTTCAGAAGGTTGTAGACTTGAAAACCAACGAAAAGTCACAGGCCGAATGGTTGCTTTCCAGTGCTGTTGGACAATTGCAGGCTGAGGAGCAGACATTGATACAGCTACTAGGCGAAAGGAATCGGGTCATATCAGCCATTCAAAAGGCTGCCGAGGATTGTGCGCCGCTCTCTACCATTCAGGAATTACAGGCTTACGTAAATCATCTGGATCAATGTATCACACGCAAGCATAGGGACGTTCAATATGCGCAGCAAAATGTGCAAAGCAAACAAACCGTTTTGACCGATAAAATGCTGGATGAACAAGTTTGGCTGAAAGCGAGAGAGAAGGCCAACGTGAAATTCCAACAGGAAATGCTCCTGCGCGAGCAGAACGAGCTGGATGAAATGGCTTCCGTGAGATTTGCCATGAAAGCCCGGTAAGCGGAAGGTCACAGGATACGCATATCAGCTGCCTGAGGAGGAAGACGATGGCACGGAATTTAGCAGAAAATGAACTGGATATGGATTTGGAAAAAGAGTCAGGCGGGGGATTTGAACGGTTTATGTTTTTCCTGATTCCAATTGTTTTTACAATCGTTCTGGTCGGGGTCCTGCTTACGCTGTTCAACATGGATTTCAGAAGTGAAATGATTTCATTGGGAAACAAGATTCCGATTGTGAAGAATTGGCTTCCTGAACCGAAAGACAAGGTTGCCAAGAGCAAAGAGGCTGATCAGAAAGCCCAGTCCCAAAGCTCCGAAGCCACTATCCAGCAGCTTAAGGCAGATTTGGCCAAGCAGACAGAAGAACTTAAAAAGGCTAGTGATGCCAAAGCGACTCAGGATAAAAAAGTTACAGAACTTCAAAATCAGGTTAGTACGTTGCAAACGCAACAGGAACAACAGCCGCAGGCCAGTCAGCAGGGACAGACACAGACAGGTACGCAAGCGGCAGATGGAACAGCGAATGAAGACCCATATGTAAAACAGGCCAAAGACCTTGCTTCTATGTATGAAGGAATGACGGCAAGTAAGGCAGCACCGATTATGGAAAACTTGACCACCGAAGAAACGGTACAACTGCTAAGCTATATGGACCCAGCAAACAGTGCGAAGATCTTACAAAAGATGGATGCTAAAAAAGCAGCCGATATCACGATGGCTCTGAAAAACGTAACGCCATCTACTGATTTGTCTTTGGCTGCGTTGCAGTCACGCTTGAAAAAGGACCAGAGCACTGCAGCGGGAAAAACGAGTAAAAATCTGCAAAATACTCAAATTAGCAGTACATTCGCTTCCATGGACAAGAAAAGCGGAGCCGAGCTTATTTTACAAACTTACAAAATCAGTCCAGACAAGGCATTAAACATATTAAACACAGTAGATGATTCGACACGAGCTTCTTTACTGCAAAATATGTCTGCGAAGGATGCTGCACAGACGGCGAAAATTTTGAACAAGCTGATGGGCAGCAAGTGATTTGAATGAAGGGAGGTGAAAAAAAAATGACGCTTATTTCTCAAAGTGTATCTCTCAGCAGTTCCAGTCAGACGGCTGGTAGCACAGCTAGTACAGCGACAACTTCAATAGCAGGGACAGCAGCAGGAGCCACAGGCGGTGCTTTTAATCAGACGCTTACGCAAATGATGACTGGTGGGCAAACGGGTTCTACAAGCACAGATTCTGGGAAATCTCCATTAGTTATGGTGCTGCCGTTGATTACTGCCGGAGAATCGACAGAAGCTTTAGCAGAACCGCTTGTTGAGACATTGGCTCCATTACTGCAAAATCTTGAAAACTTAGATGATCAGGTAACAACTGATCCAGCCTTGTTTGCAGCTCTGCAGTCGTGGGTTCAGCAAGTACAGCAGTTTTTAGGCGGTGGAGCGGAGCAGCAAACAGACGGGGCAGGAACGAATGAGGCGACAGGCTTAACGGCTTTGGCAACTCATCCAGCTACCATTCGGTTTGCATTACAGGATGCTTTGTCACAGCTTGCAAATGTAGCGAATCAGGCTACGGGAGACCAAAAGTCCCAGATTACACAGCTGTTACAATCGCTTCAAAATACGACGGCTGGTACGGGAGCTTTTTCCGATGAGCAGTGGACCGGCGTACTGAAAGCTGTGGAGCTTGCTGATGGCGCAAATTCACAAGCAGCTCAGCCTTCCGCGAATCGGGCGAATGGCACTCAGACATTAACGACTGTTTCTACAGGCAAACAGGTAGTTGCTACTGAGCAGCAGACGAGTCAAGGTGGGACAAGTCAGCAAGGTACAGAAGGACAACGTTCATCAGCTAATATTCATGTTCAAGCCGCTGTTAAAGCCACTCCAACGGATGAAACCGGTGCAGTAGTAGACGTAACCGAGCAGACTGATCCGGCAGCGACCGACAGTCAAACTTCTGTGATTACGACCGCAGGCCAGCTTTCGGTGCAGACGCAAGGCACAACTCCTTCGGCTCCGGCGCAGCCTGTTGTACATGTACGACAATTTGCTAAGGAAATGACGGAATTTGTAGTGCAAAAGCTTGATATCGTGAAGCATTCTGGGTTAACGGAAGCGACTATCATGCTTCGTCCAGATCATTTGGGACAACTGGAAGTTAAACTGACGATGCAGAATGGGCACTTGGTCGCCCAGTTTATGACTGAGCACAGTGGAGCTAAGGATTTGCTCGAACAGCAAATGTCACAGCTGCGCGCAAGTCTTCAAAGCCAGGGTATTCAGGTAGATAAAGTGGAAGTGACGCAAAATGAATCACTCTCTTCCCACATGTATCAGGATGGCCGTGGATCAGGTGCAAATCAGCAGCAGCAATCCGAGCAACGTTCCAAGTCGCGGAGTAGGGAAGAAGCCGAGGATGCTCTAAAGGTAGCTGAAATGGCGGAGGAACTCCGCAATTGGACAGCAGAACAACGCACAGATGATGTAAATCGGACAGGCTCCTTTACAGCACAAGCGTAGCATGGAGGTGAGAACACAATGACGACTACGGACAATAATGTATCCACCAGTAACGTCTGGCCGAATTACAACGTGAATAACGTCAAAACGGCAAGCGCCAAGGATACCAAAACGATGGGTAAGGATCAATTTTTGAAAATTTTGATTACCCAGCTCCAAAACCAGGACCCAATGCAGCCTCTGGAGGATAAGGAATTTATCGCGCAAATGGCGCAATTTTCTTCCGTGGAGCAGTTGATGAACATTTCTACCCAGTTGAATACGTTGGGACAGTCTTTAGGAATATCCTCCGGTTTGATTGGAAAAGAAGTCAGTTGGATTGAGGCTGGTAAAAAGGATTCGCTTACGGGTGAAACGGGCGCAGGTGCGGTGAAAAGTGGAATCGTGGATTCCATCGTTATTCGTGACGGTGTACAGTATGCCAAAATCGGAAAGTCAGAGGTAGCCCTGAAAGATGTGACATCGGTAAGCCAGGCTCAAACAACGGCTTCCTCGGCAGGGACATCGGATACTACAACTTCTTCCTCTACTGGAAGTGGTGAGACACATGAATGACCGGATAACGGTCGGACGTCTTTTTCCCGCCAATGTCCCTCCGGCAGCAATCTCGCAGAACCGGGTAAATCCGGTACCTAAGGATGGTAGGCCATTCGGACAGGTGTTGCAGGATCAAGTACTCAAGCTGAGCAACCATGCAGCAAAGCGCTTGGAGCAGCGGGGGATAGAACTGAGAAGTGACCAGATGGCGAAGATTAACTCCGCTGTGGATAAAGCAGCTGCCAAAGGCGCCAAAGAATCATTGATTTTAATGCAGGATATGGCGTTGATTGTAAGTGTGCCCAACCGGACAGTAGTTACCGCGATGGATAAGCAATCCATGCAGGATAACGTATTTACGCAAATTGATAGTGCCGTTATTATTTCATAGAAAATTTAGCAAGAAGTGGCTGGCCCGAGCAGGAAAGTCATGAAGAAGCCGCGGATCGACTGATGCGGTTAATCGAGCAAGCATTCAGAGGAGGATTTATACTCAATGTTGAGATCAATGTATTCGGGTGTATCGGGTATGAAGGGCTTTCAAACAAAGCTGGACGTTATCGGTAACAACATTGCAAACGTAAATACAACAGGCTTCAAGTCCAGCCGTGTCATGTTCAAGGATATTTTGAGCCAAACGAGTTCAGGCGCAAGTGCGCCGGACGCAACGACTACTGCGGGGCAAAACGCCAAGCAGGTCGGTTTAGGGGTATCGGTCAGCTCAATTGATACACTTCATCTTCCAGGTAGTGCCATGACTACGAACAATCCGACAGATTTGCGGATTAACGGTGACGGATTTTTCCTGGTCAAAATGAATGATGCACAGGAAGTTCCTTATCTGACTCGCGCGGGTGATTTTCACGTGGATGCGAACCGAAATTTGGTTACCGCAGATGGGTTTTTCGTAGGAGACGCGGGTGGGGATCCGATCACACTTGCTGACAATGTGACATCGTTCTCTATCTCGCAGGACGGTACGATTGTACAACAATTGGATGATGGCACAGTAGACAATGGCACGCAAATTGGTATAGCCAGAGTGACAAACCCCGAAGGCTTGGAGAAAATCGGAGGTAGCTTGTACCGTACCACGGTTAACTCCAACATTGATGCACTTGAGCCTGGAGTAGCTAATTCGGAGGGCCGGGGCGCTATCATTGCGGGCCAGTTGGAAATGTCCAACGTCGATTTGACAGGTGAATTTACCGAAATGATCGTGGCGCAGCGCGGCTTCCAGGCGAACTCGCGTATCATTACGACCTCGGATGAAGTGCTTCAGGAAGTTGTAAACTTGAAACGATAATCGCATCTAAACGCGGGGAAGTAAAGGCTTCCCCGCTCCTATCAGGAGGTTGGTGTAACGATGATCCCGTTAACGCGGCTGAACGGCTCGCCTATGTGGCTTAATGCTCTGCTCATTGAGACTGTGGAGGAAACGCCGGATACATACGTCACTTTAGTGACGGGGAAACGGTTGATTGTATTGGAAAAAGCGGCAGATGTCGTCTCCTTGATCAAGGGTTACAGCCGTGAAATCGGCATACATGCCGCCACGATAAAAGTGCAACAAATGGAGGAAGACGAATGAAAAAGATGCTGCCATGGCTCATTACAATTTTACTCGCGATTACTTTGATTGCAGGTGCGGCCTTTGTACTTATACCAGCGCTTAGTGGGAAGAAGTCGGAAGCCACTCCAAATGCGCAAGCTGCTCAAGCAGAACAGCTTCCCCGACTGTCAGCAGATGAATTAGTGGAAGTGAGTTCTGAAATTACCGGTATCAAAACAAATTTGGCAGACGCTGATTATATTGTCCAAATGAACCTTTCCTTTCAATTAAACGATGCTAAAGCAAAGGAATCTTTTGAAAAAATCAAGGACATCAGTATAAAGCCAATCGTTATTCAATTACTTGCAGACACCAAGCCTGATGAGCTGAGAACAGCTAAAGGCCGGGACCAGTTCAGTGACAAGCTGACGGATCTCATCAATAAGTCGCTCCCTGAAGGTCACCTGGGGAACGCCAAAATTACAGACTTTTTGCTGGCAGCCATTTGATTCCAGGTGAACTTGTCAGAACATGTAAGGGGGTGAATAACATTGGTGGATGTAATGTCGCAAGGGGAAATTGATGCCCTTTTAGCAGCTCTATCGTCTGGTGAAATGGATGCGGAAGAACTTAAAAAGGAAGATACCCAAAAGAAAGTTCGCGCTTATGACTTCAAAAGAGCGCTTCGGTTTTCTAAGGATCATATTCGGAGTTTGACGCGGATACACGAAAATTTTGCGCGGTATCTGACCACTTATTTTTCAGCACAGCTTCGGACGTTTGTCCAAATTAATGTCGTTCAGGTGGAGCAGCTTCCTTATGATGAATTCATTCGCTCCATTCCAAAAATGACCATTTTGAACATTTTTGAAGCCGAGCCGCTGGAAGGACGCATGGTGCTTGAGGTTCACCCGAACGTAGCTTTTGCAATGCTGGACAGGCTTCTCGGGGGAACCGGATCAGCACCGTCCAAGGTTAACGCGTTGACAGAAATTGAGACGACAATCATGGAGCGGATTTTTAGTCGTACCTTTGACAGCCTGCAAGAGGCTTGGAAAACGGTATTGGATATTGAACCGCGTTTGGAGGCGATGGAAACCAATCCGCAGTTTATGCAGATTGTTTCACCAAATGAAACGATTGCTCTAATCTCACTTAGTACCAAAATTGGTGATACCACAGGGATGATTAACCTTTGTATCCCACACGTGGTATTGGAGCCGATTATGGCCAGACTGTCCACGCACCAGTGGTTTACATCCGAAAAGAAATCAAGGGCGCCTGAAGAAATTGACGCCTTGAGATTACGGGTCACGAAAGCACAGCTTCCCATTATTGCCGAGCTAGGTGAATCCCGAATAAATGTGGCCGAGTTTTTGGGTCTTTCGGTGGGGGATGTCATTTCATTGAACAAACCCGTCAAGGAAGGGCTCTCCATCCGGGTGGGCGAAAAACTGAAATTCTTGGGAAGTCCCGGTATGGTAAAAGATCGTGTTGCCGTACAGATTGATGAAATTGTCAGCGAAGGAGTTGAAGAAATTGACGAGTAAAGACTATTTGTCCCAGGAGGAAATTGATGCCCTGCTGAAACAGTCTGAAGCGGGCACGGATTCTACTCCCGCCAACAAGACCGTTGACGATTTTCTGACTCCTCTGGAGCAGGATGCTCTCGGAGAGATCGGTAATATTACGTTCGGCAGCGCAGCGACAGCTCTTTCCACACTGCTCGGTCAAAAGGTTGATATTACAACCCCTAAAGTTTCAATTATTACCCGTTCTGAATTCGAAACAACTTTTCCTAAGCCGCACGTAGCGGTACATGTGAATTATGTAGATGGATTTGAGGGTATTAACTCGCTCGTGATCAAAAAGCGTGATGCGCAGGTCATAGCGGATTTGATGCTTGGCGGTGAAGGAAATCCGGTAGATGAAGAATTGAATGAAATTCATATCAGCGCTGTGCAGGAAGCGATGAACCAGATGATGGGCTCGTCGGCAACCTCAATGTCTACTATGTTTAACCGTTTTGTTAATATTTCTCCACCTGGAATTGATATTTTGGATCCAATGCATGGTGATGGAGTATCCAGCCTGCCAGACGAACAGACGTTGATTACAGTATCCTTCCGTTTGTTGATCGGTGACCTGATTGACTCTACATTGATGCAACTGTTGCCTGTGCATTTTGCTAAAAAGATGGTGAGCATTCTGATGAATGGCGGAGAGGAAGACGAGCAACCGCAAGCGTCCGCACAGCAAGTAGCTGCAACGGCCGCTCCAGAAGTGCCGCAACAAACCGAGATTCCGCAACAGCAACCCGCACCAACGTATCAACAGCCACCGGTAGCCGCACAGGTGCCTGTACAGACGCCGCAGGATGCAGGTTATGGACAGCAACCGCCCATGTACCCTCAAGACCCGGGATACGGTCAGCAGGGAGCGCCAGGTTATGGAATGCCTGGAGGTGTCCCACCGCAGGCCCCATATGGAGCGCCTCATCATTATGGTTCGATACCAGGACGAAATGTAAATGTGCAGCCTGTACAATTTTCAAACTTGCAGTCCGGTGCATTTCCACAAGTGGATGAAAACAATTTAAATTTATTGATGGACATTCCCCTTAGAGTCACCGTAGAATTAGGAAGGACCCAAAAGCAAATTAAAGATATTCTAGAGCTCTCACAAGGTTCAATTATTGAACTGGACAAGCTTGCTGGGGAGCCAGTAGACATTCTGGTTAACAACAAACTGATTGCCAAAGGTGAGGTTGTCGTAATCGATGAGAACTTCGGTGTGCGTGTGACGGATATTGTAAGCCAATGGGACCGTATTCAAAAATTACAATAATAGCATAATTTAGGGAGGATTTATTTCAGATGGCAAACCGTATTTTGATCGTGGACGATGCTGCATTTATGAGAATGATGATTCGGGACATCCTGTCCAAAAATGGATATGAAGTAGTAGGAGAGGCCCAGGATGGATCACAGGCTATTGAAAAATTCAAAGAGCTTCGTCCGGACCTGATTACGATGGATATTACGATGCCCGAAATGGACGGCATTGCCGCTCTGAAGGAAATCAAAAAAATTGACGCGAACGCAAAGGTCATTATGTGTTCCGCGATGGGTCAGCAAGCGATGGTTATTGATGCCATCCAAGCAGGCGCAAAAGATTTTATTGTCAAGCCTTTCCAATCGGATCGGGTTATCGAAGCCATCAACAAAACACTGGGTGTGTAAGGCGCATCCGGTATGGATACACAACAGGGTGCCTCTGACGCACTGAGTACATCCAGCAATATAGGCAACATTGCCTGGGTCCTTATCGTGCTGATCTTTATCATCGTACTGATCGTGTACTTGATACGGTTTTTGAGTAAAAGAAATCAGAGCTGGTTCAGCAACCGCTCCGTTCGCATACTGGGAGGTGTGGGGCTGGGCCCTAACAAATCCCTTCAGCTTGTTGAAGTTGGCAGCAGTGTGTACCTCATTGGTGTGGGAGAAGATATCCGGCTTGTTGACAAAGTATCCGATCCTGAAGAAGTGGAGCAAATTTTGGCCGCACTGGAGCAAGAAGCTTCTCTGCAGCGCGGCCCAATTGCCCCGCTATTCGCTAAAATTGCGGATAAGCTTCGACGGAACACCGCGGTACAGCAGCATCCTGAAGAGGAAACATCTTTTCACGAGATGTTCGAATCCAAGCTTCGGCAGATGCCGAATCGTAAGGATAAACTCGAAAAGTTGCGCAATGAGGAGAATATTACAGATCGGTCGGGAGATTCATGAGAAAAAAGATTATACTTGCATGTTTGCTGCTTGTCTTATTCAGCTTCATTTCGGTGACGGCGGCCTCTGCGGAACCGATTCCGAACATTGATATTCAAGTCGGCAACTCGGATAAAGGACAGCCCGGTGCCACCTCGCTGTCTATTATTTTACTTATTACTGTCATCAGTGTAGCGCCCGCGTTGCTTGTGCTTATGACGAGCTTTACGCGAATTGTGATCGTACTGGGCTTTGTTCGCACCTCGCTGGGGACTCAGCAGATGCCACCTAACCAGGTGCTTGTCGGGCTGGCCCTGTTTCTTACCTTATTTATTATGGCGCCGACGTTCTCGGCTATGAACGAGACTGCGCTCCAGCCGTATCTCAAGGGGGATTTGACACAGTCTCAGGCGCTGGACAAGGCTGCGGTACCCATCAAGACCTTTATGTTCTCTCATACACGGGAGAAGGATCTACTGCTCTTTATGAAATACACCAAGATGGAAAAACCGAAAGACTATCAGGATATTCCATTAACGGTGATGGTTCCGGCTTATGCTATCAGTGAGTTAAAGACAGCATTTCAGATGGGCTTCATGATCTTCATACCGTTTTTGGTTATTGACATTGTGGTGGCGAGTACGCTCATGGCTATGGGGATGATGATGCTGCCCCCAGTAATGATTTCGCTTCCTTTTAAAATACTGCTGTTTGTGCTCGTAGATGGTTGGTATCTGGTCGTCAAATCATTGCTTCTGAGCTTTAACGCATGAATATTTCCCGTAGGGACAGCAATCAAGGAGGACGGCAATGACTTCGGAGTTTATTATTTCTCTTGCCGGACAAGCGGTGTACACAGTGCTTAAAGTTAGCGCTCCGATGCTGATTTTGGGACTGGTCGTCGGTTTGATTATCAGTATTTTTCAGGCGACAACCCAAATTCAGGAGCAGACTTTGGCATTTGTTCCGAAGATTGTCGCCGTATTACTGGCATTGCTCTTGTTCGGACCTTGGATATTGACGACATTAGTGGATTTTACGTTTAACATTCTGGACAATTTGTACAAATATATAGGTTAGGCTGAAGTTATGGACATGTTGTTACAGAGTTTTCCTGTTTTTTTGCTGATTTTTTGTCGGATTACCTCGTTTTTTGTAGTAGCGCCTATATTTTCAACCCGAGGAGTACCTAGTACCTTTAAGGTCGGGATTTCCGGATTTCTCGCATTGATCGTGTATCTCACTTATGGTACGCATCAGCAAGTACCGACGGATGCAGTGTATGTGCTGTTGGTAGGTCGCGAGGTGCTGATTGGATTGTTGCTGGGTTTTACCGCTTATTTATTCATGACAGCGATCCAAACCGCAGGTTCCTTTATTGACCTTCAGGTAGGTTTCGGGATGGCCAGTGTGTTTGACCCGATGACAGGAGCTTCGTCGCCTTTAACGGGAAATTTCAAGTTTGCCATAGCCGTGTTGCTCTTTTTAAGCTTAAACGGGCATCATCACCTGATAAACGCTATTTTATACAGCTATGATTGGGTGCCGCTGACGAATGATTTTTTTGTAAAGCTGTATGGAGGCAGTGTGACGGAATTTCTGATCCGTTCCTTTGCTGAATCTTTTATGCTGGCTTTTCAAATTGCTGCTCCTATAGTAGTAGCTACTTTTTTAACAGATGTGGGACTCGGATTTTTGGCTAAAACG
This sequence comes from Paenibacillus sp. FSL R10-2782, assembly GCF_038592985.1. Classification (NCBI taxonomy): domain Bacteria; kingdom Bacillati; phylum Bacillota; class Bacilli; order Caryophanales; family Paenibacillaceae; genus Paenibacillus; species Paenibacillus sp. FSL R10-2782. Next base: position 2,170,419 of record NZ_CP151951.1, read on the forward strand.
GCTCCGCAGTTTAACATTTTTGTTATTGGTGTGCCACTCAAAATTATTGTGGGACTGTTCATGTTACTGCTTCTGATGCCGAGTTTTGCTTTTATCTTCGAAAAATTGTTTACTGTGATGTTCGAATCCATGCGCAACTTGTTGGATATTATGGGCAACCGTCCTTAATATCTGGTTTGGAGGAACGTAGTTTGTCATTTAAATATGCTATGAACCTGCAGTTGTTCTCAGGGGAAAAAACGGAAAAAGCCACACCCAAAAAGAAACAAGATGCCAGGCAAAAGGGGCAGGTTGCCAAAAGTATGGAATTGCCCGCAGCAGGTGTCCTGCTGGTAACGTTTTTCGCCCTAATGATTTTTGGTGGGTATTTCAAGGATCATGCGGTTCGCTTGTTTCGGGATGTTTTTGTAAATCGGTTATTGATGGAAGTAACGCCGAACACTACAATGCTCATGATGGGTGAGTATGGTGTGCAAATCATGATTATGCTGGCTCCTATTTTTATTGGGGCCATTGTCATCGGAATCGTGGCAAATTACATGCAGATCGGTTTCTTGTTAACCGGAGAGGGGATTACGCCCAAATTTAGCAAGATTGACCCGATTAAAGGATTTAAAAATATTTTTTCCATGCGGTCACTGGTCGAATTCCTCAAATCTGTTTTAAAAATGACCGTGATCGGTTATCTGGTGTACGGCGTGCTGTGGAAAACAAAAGCAGACTTACCCAAGCTGGCCGAAATGTCTGGTGACCAGATGTTGAGCTTTGCGGCTTCATTAACAATGGAGCTGGGACTCAAAATTGGTGTGGTGCTGTTCGTTTTAGCAGTATTGGATTATATGTACCAACGTTATGAGCATGAGAAAAACCTAAAAATGTCCAAACAGGACATCAAAGATGAATACAAGAAAATGGAAGGCGACCCGCTGATCAAAGGGAAAATTCGTGAACGACAGCGCCGAATGGCTATGCAGCGCATGATGCAGGAAGTTCCCAATGCAGATGTCATCATAACCAACCCTACGCACTTTGCTGTGGCTTTGAAATATGACGGTTCGGAGATGGAAGCGCCGCAGATTATTGCGAAAGGGCAAGATTATTTAGCGCTCCGAATTAAGGAAATTGCCAAGCAAAATGGCGTTATAACGATGGAAAACAAGCCGCTGGCACGGGCGCTGTTTCAAAGAGCCGAAATCGGGGATGCGATTCCAGCTGATCTGTTCCAGGCTGTTGCCGAAGTGCTGGCGTATGTATATAAATTAAAAGGTAAAGTGAAATAAAGGGATCGGAGGCCAAGAGACCCGTGAAAATAAAAGAAATAACCGTCCTTGCAGGCGTCATCGGCATCGTTCTTATGATGATTCTACCGATCCCTTCATGGTTGCTCGACATTTTGCTCGTGATCAACATATCGATTGCTTTGATGATTCTACTTGTGTCCATGAACACGAAGGAAGCTTTACAGTTCTCTATTTTTCCTTCATTGCTGCTCATCACAACGTTGTTTCGTCTGGCGCTTAACATTTCTACGACCAAGCTCATTTTAGGTGAGGGACATGCCGGGGAAGTAGTGGCTACGTTCGGTAGTTGGATTGCAGGTGGACAAATTGCGGTCGGTTTTGTTGTCTTCCTGATTCTTGTGGTTGTGCAGTTTATCGTGATCACCAAGGGCTCCGAGCGGGTTGCTGAGGTAGGCGCACGGTTTACACTGGACGCGATGCCGGGTAAACAAATGAGTATTGATGCCGACCTGAATGCAGGTCTGATCAACGAACAGCAAGCTCGTGAACGGCGTAGTAAAATCGAGCGGGAAGCGGATTTTTATGGAGCAATGGATGGTGCCAGCAAATTTGTTAAAGGTGACGCCATTGCCAGTATCATCATTTTGATTATCAACCTGGTCGGCGGTTTTATTATCGGTATGGCTGTTCAGGGTAAAGGGTTTCAGGAGGCACTGTCGACTTACTCCGTTCTGACCATTGGTGATGGACTGGTTAGCCAGATCCCCGCATTGCTCATATCCACAGCGTCAGGCCTGATCGTTACACGAGCTACATCTGACGGAAACTTGGCGGATGATTTGACGGGGCAGCTCTTTTCATATCCAAAGCTGATTTACATCGTGGCTACCACGATTGCTTTGTTGGGCTTCTTTACTCCTATTCATATCATTACAACCCTTCCACTGGCTGTTCTGCTGTTTGTTGCGGCCCGAAGAATGCAGGGCAATATGGAACGTAAGCAAATTGCTGATGAACAGATGGAAGAAGAGCAACAGATTGAAGAGGTGCGCAGTCCGGAAAGTGTCATTAATTTGCTTCAGGTCGATCCGATCGAATTCGAGTTTGGATACGGGCTGATTCCGCTGGCTGATACACAGCAGGGTGGGGATTTGCTTGACCGGATTATTATGATACGCCGTCAATGTGCGCTGGAACTGGGATTGGTTGTGCCGGTCATTCGCATACGGGATAATATCCAGCTCAAGCCGAACGAGTATGTAATCAAAATTAAAGGCAATACGGTAGGCGGCGGGGAATTGCTGTTGAACCATTATCTGGCGATGAGCCCGGGATATGACGACGATTCCATTACAGGGATTGAAACGACAGAACCAGCCTTCGGATTGCCTGCGCTCTGGATTGATGAGAATACCAAGGATGTTGCGGAGCTGTCCGGTTATACGGTTGTGGACCCTCCTTCGGTTGTAGCTACTCATTTGACGGAAACGATTAAGAAACATGCCCACGAGTTGCTTGGCAGACAGGAAACGCGGTCTCTGGTCGACAATCTCAAGGAAAATTATCCGGTGCTTGTGGACGATCTTATTCCTTCCGTGCTGGCGATTGGAGATGTACAAAAAGTGCTGGCCAAGCTGTTAAAAGAAAAAATCTCCATCCGCGATATGGTGACCATTTTCGAAACGCTGGCTGATTACGGCACTTATACAAAAGATCCAGACGTGCTGACTGAATATGTTCGTCAGGCGTTATCTCGCCAGATTACACAACAGTTCGCCCAGCAGGGAGAGACGCTACGTGTCATTACCGTGGGACCAGGGCTGGAGAAGAAAATTGCCGAAAGCGTGCAACAGTCGGAGCAGGGCAGCTATCTGGCTCTTGATCCGGTATCAACGCAGACAGTGTATCAAAGGATGATGGAGCAAATCAATCGTCTCATTCAATCCGGGCAGCAGCCTATCGTATTAACATCACCGACGATTCGTATGTATTTGCGGCAAGTGATGGAACGGACGATGCAGGATGTCCCGGTACTGTCGTACAGTGAGCTGGAGCCGAACGTTGAAATTCAAAGTGTCGGGGTGGTGAACTTATGAGAGTGAAACGATATGTAGTGGATACAATGCCGGAGGCCATGATGCAAATCAGAGGTGACTTCGGAACGGATGCCGTCATTTTGAGCACCAAGGAAATGAAGATCGGCGGATTCATGGGTATGTTCGGAAAAAAGAAAATTGAGGTCGTCGCTGCGGTAGAGGAGCAGCAGCTTCAAAAACCACGACGGGTTCAACCCCCACAGCAGTCGGTTGAGGCTTTTCCACCCATGAATGCTCCTGAGCAGCAGGAAGTACCATCGTCACCAGTGGTTCCAAGACAAGCCGCTCCTGAAGCCTATCGACGGGTAACGCAGATGACGAACAGTTCCAAAGAGGGGTTGGCTGATTTGCTGGCTGGCGCCGAACAAGCTGCCTCAAGCATAGAGCGTTCTTCACACGGGGCTGGTTTTAGTGGGGAAACAGAAAATGAAGTTTTTAACAACAAAGCAGCGGTTCCGAAAAAGGAAACATCCAACGAATTGTTTAAGCTACCTTCGGAGGCAAGCGTTCCAGACAAGATAGGGCCAGAGGAAAACCAAGCCCTGCTTCATGAATTACGGGAAATGAAAGCTATGATGACTCGAATTTCCCGCAATTCTGTGATGGAAAATACTTGGCCGGAACCGTTACAAAAGATTTGTGAGCGTATGCTGGAGCAGGAAGTGGAACGCGATTTGCTAGAGCATTGGCTTGAACGGGTATATGAGCGCCGAAGTGAGCATCCGTCTGATTCTGAATCTTTTGATTGGGAACATGCTCTTCGTGCAGAAGTGGCCGGATTCATTCAGGAAAGGCTGGACAAGGGCATCTCGAAAGATACCAAAATTGTGTATGTGGCAGGTCCAACCGGAGTGGGAAAAACGACGACCATTGCCAAGCTGGCAGCAGAACAGCTGTTTAAGCATCACCGCAAAGTCGGATTTATTACCTCTGACACGTACCGTATCTCGGCTGTCGAACAGCTGCGTACATACGCTACGATTTTGAATGTTCCGCTTGAAGTCGTGCAATCTCCCGGAGAGGTTCACAGAGCTATTCAGCGTCTGGAACATTGTGACTTGATCCTGATGGATACTGCAGGACGAAATTACCGTAATGAGCTGCTCGTTTCGGAATTGCAAAGTCTGCTTTCACCTATTAAGGAAAGTGAGACGTACCTGGTGCTTAGCCTAACGTCCAAAAGCAAGGATATGCTCAACATAACCGGACATTTCAGTAAGTTTGGCCTTGGTAAGGTTGTATTTACCAAAATGGATGAGACAGGTAGTTGTGGTGGTATGTTTAATCTGTTGCACCAGTTTCCTATGCAACTGGCCTATATTACGAACGGTCAAAATGTACCTGACGATCTACTGCATCCAGATACAGAAATGGTGACAAACCTGCTGTTTGGAAACACAGAATCGTCAGGAGATACCGGGGATTCTGTATGAATGACCAGGCCCAATCTCTTAGACAAATGGCTTCAGCCCTGGATAAGTATCGACTGCCTGCACGTAATCGCCATGCGAAAATAGTGACAGTCACCAGTGGTAAGGGTGGTGTGGGCAAATCTAATTTCACCCTCAATTTTGCTTTGGCCTTGCAATCGCTTGGCAGAAAGGTACTCGTATTTGATGCTGATATCGGTATGGCCAATATCGATGTGTTGATGGGAGCCAATTCAAGATACAATCTTCTTCACCTGTTAAAACGTGAGAAATCAATGGCCGAAATTGTTCAAACGGGCGTGGGAGGCTTGCCTTATATTGCTGGAGGATCTGGCTTGAGCGAGCTGTTTACGTTATCCGATGACGATTTGAATTATTTTGCCGATGAGGTGGAGAAGATTGCCGCAGATATGGATTATATTCTGTTTGACACTGGTGCGGGGTTATCTAAAGAAAACCTTAAATTTATCACATCCGCTGACGAATGTATGGTCGTAACTACGCCGGAGCCGACGTCCTTAACGGATGCTTATGCGCTGATCAAAGTCGTCAGTGGATTGCAAAAGGATACAGTATTCAAAATTATAGTCAATCGTGCCGATAACGATAATGAGGCCCGTCAAGTTGCCGATAAGATAGCGCTGGTTGCACGACGCTTTTTGGAGATCGACATTCCGTTGCTGGGACATATCAGTGATGACACTCATGTCATGCAGGCAGTCAAAAGGCAGGTGCCTTTTTCAATTGCTTATCCGGGATGTGCGGCATCCAGAGATGTATTGAATCTGGCGCACCGTTTTGCAGCGATGCCACAGGCTCCGCATCCAGGTGCTTTAAGCGGAATTAAAGGGTTTATGCAAAAATGGTTGCGACGTTCGGCACAATGATTTTGATGAAAGGAAACAGAGGTGTTTAACATGTGTGCTTACCGGGTGCTGGTTGTGGATGATTCGGCCTTTATGCGCAAAATTATTTCAGATTTAATTGTAAGGGATGATTCGTTCGACATCGCAGGTACAGCCTCTAACGGCAAAGAGGCTGTAGAGAAAGTGAAGGAGCTACAGCCTGACCTGGTCACAATGGATGTCGAAATGCCTGTAATGAATGGTCTTGAAGCACTTCCTATGATTATGGCGGCCCATCCGCTTCCGGTCATTATGCTCTCTGGTATTAATGAGCAGGGTATGAAGGAGACCATTATGGCTCTGGAAGCAGGAGCTTTCGATTTTATACGGAAGCCCTCCATCTCTCATGCGCAGGATATCGGGCAGGTGGGCAAGGCGCTACTGGAGCAGATGCATGCCGCTATGCAAGCAGTCCGCAGCCGATTGGAGCGTAAGGAAGCTAATGAACGAAAAGCGGCGCTAGATAAGGCTCCAGAAGGACAGGCTGTAGCTGACAAAGGAACGGAAGGTAAAGCATCTACAGGCGAGACTCCCAATGCACCGATTGCTTCTGCAACTGCTGCACCGGTTCCGCCGAAGAGGGATACTGGCAAGTCTAATTCGCCAGCCAAGCCGGAAGCAAAACGGCCACAGACGGAAAGCACTGTGCCTGACAGCCGTTTTAGTAAGCCAGCCGCCGAGCCACGGAAGACGGCGCAAGCTTCTGCTGCGCAGAAGAAGAAGGAGCTACCTACGGCAGCTGAACGTACGCCAGGACAGTTGAATATTTCCGGTACGGTCGCAGCCAAATCGCTGCACGGGACGGATAAGTCAGGACTAATCAAGCCGGAGCCCCGAAAAACGGTGTCTGCGACGGCTCCAGTTGCTTCTACGGCTGCTACGCCCCCAGTGACTGCACCAACAGTTCAGACAGCCTTCAATGGGTTCTCCCTTAAAAAAGGAGTGTACTCGCCCAATTTCCGCAAACTGGTGGCGGTTGGATGCTCTACAGGTGGTCCACGTGCGCTCAAGACGTTACTGGAACGCATTCCCGGGGATTTTCCCGCCCCGATTGTCATTGTGCAGCATATGCCGCCAAACTTTACCCGTTCACTGGCACAGCGTCTGAATACGTTGAGTCCGCTCCGGGTGGTTGAAGCTGAGCAGGGAATGACGTTGGAGACCGGAACAGCTTATATTGCTCCGGGAGGATATCAATTGAGAATTGTGCCAGGAGCCAGTGGTAAATACACGGTATCACTGAAGACGGAAGAAGCTCGTAACGGTCACCGTCCTTCTGTAGACACGATGTTCGAATCGTTACTCCCGTTAACCTCTCTGGAACGGCATTTGGTGTTGCTGACTGGGATGGGAAGCGACGGGGCTAAAATGATGAAAAAGCTTTATGATGCAGGGGTACAATCCACATTTGCTGAAAATGAGGAAACTTGCGTAGTGTACGGAATGCCTCGCTCGGCTGTAGAGTTAAAATGTGTGCGCCACCTTCTGCCGATGCAGGAGATCGCCCCCAAGCTTGTACAAGTTGTGAAATAATCGGAGTGTAACTCATGGAGGAGGTGTCTCACAATGGACATGAACCAATATTTAAACATGTTTATTGATGAGTCGAATGATCATCTGCAATCTCTTAACGAAAAAATGCTTCAACTGGAAAGTAGTCCTACCGATCTGGGCATCGTTCAGGTGATTTTCCGGTCTGCCCATACCCTCAAAGGAATGGCTGCTACAATGGGCTTTGAAGACCTGGCATCGCTCACCCACCAAATGGAAAATGTTCTTGATCTGGTGCGTAACAACAAGCTTGCGATGCAGGAATTTATATTCGATACCTTTTTTAAAGGGTTGGATGCGTTGGAGTCCATGGTACAGAACATTACAGAGGGTGGCGATGGAAAAGCGGATGTATCCTCTATTGTAGCTTCATTGCAATCCATCGTGCGTGGCGATTTCCAAAAATCCCACACAGATGCTGTTACTGAGGCGGTTACGCCGAAAAAAGCGGCGGACAGCGAAAGCGAGGGTCTTGTTCTGGATCAATTCCAGTATTCTGTACTGGAGCAATCTATTTCTGAGGGGCATCGGGTGTACTATATACAGGTAACGATTAGCTCAGAAAGCCAGTTGAAGGCCGCGCGTGCCTTTATGGTATTTAATACACTGGAGAACTCTGGCGAAATCGTAAAAGCTTATCCGTCTGTACAGGATATTGAGCAAGAGAAATTCGAACAAAATTTCTCGTTATATTATATAACGCAGAAAGAGGTAGGAGAGCTGGAGAAGGAAATCGCTGGTATTTCCGAAATCGAATCCGTCTCCGTTGTACAGCTGGATCAGGAATCGCTTAAGCAAATGAGCGAAGTCAAGGCCGGGCTTGCAGAGACTGCTGCGGTGCAGGAAGCCCAGGTAGCTGTACAACAACAGACCGCTGCATCCCAGCCGCAGTCTCCAACTGCGGCCTCCGGTGCGAAGCCAGCTGATGGTAAAGCTCAAGTAGCCAAGCCTGCAGCACCTACGCACAACCGTACGATTCGTGTAGATATTGAACGACTGGACGTATTGATGAATTTGTTTAGTGAATTACTTATTGACCGTGTACGGTTGGAGCAACTGGCGAGTGAGGCTTCTAATCCGGCGCTGACCGAAACGGTAGAACATATGAGCCGCGTAAGCAGTGACCTGCAAAATGTCGTGCTTAAATTGCGGATGGTACCTGTGGACACGGTTTTCAATCGTTTCCCGCGTATGGTGCGTGATCTGGCCAAATCGTTGGATAAAAAGCTGGATTTGGTCATTACTGGCGCGGACACCGAAATGGATCGTACCGTTATCGACGAAATCGGTGATCCGTTAGTGCATTTACTGCGCAACTCTGTGGATCACGGCATTGAGTCAGTAGAAACCCGTATTGCGGCAGGCAAACCGGAAACAGGAACAGTTCATTTACGTGCTTTCCACAGTGGCAATAACGTGTTCATTGAGATTGAAGACGACGGAAGCGGCATTAATCGTGAGAAGGTACTGAAAAGTGCCATTTCCAAAGGGATTATGACGGAGGAACAAGCAGCTGCAATGAGCGATGAAGAGGCCCATCAGGTACTTTTCGCTCCGGGATTCAGTACAGCTGAGGTCATTTCGGACGTTTCAGGACGCGGCGTTGGACTTGATGTAGTTAAATCTAAAATCACTTCCCTTGGCGGTAACGTTACGATTCATTCCGTTCTGGGCAAAGGGACCAATTTTTCTGTGCAGTTGCCACTGACACTATCCATTATTGCGGCCATGATGATACAGATCGGATCCGAAAAATATGCGATTCCGTTGTCTTCTATTGTGGAGACTGCAATCGTCAAACGGACACAAATCCGTTCTGTACACGGCAACAAAATGATCGCTTTCCGCGAATCCCATATTCCGCTTATCTCCTTGAGTCAGCTGTTTGAAGTACCAGACTTCAATGAGGATGAAGAAGAAGAGACAGAGGTTGTTGTTATCCGCAAGGGTGACCGTCTAGCAGCTCTTTCTGTTCAGGACTTTTTGGGACAAAGTGAAATTGTCCTTAAAAACCTCGGCAAATACCTACCGAACATCCAAGGAATTTCAGGCGCCACGATCCTGGGTGACGGTCAGGTTGCTTTGATCATTGACCCTAATGTTTTCATTAAATAATGTCTTCATTAAAAATGAAAGAAATGTGAGATTGCTGACATCCATAAGGAGGGTTTTTAGACATGGGAGAAGAAATTAAAGTTATCGTATTTAAACTTGGTGAAGAGGAATACGGTGTCGAAGTAGAAAAAGTCCAATCCATTGAGCGCATGGTGCCGATTACACGTGTTCCAAGAACATACGATTTTGTCAAAGGTGTATTCAATATGAGAGGCGTGGTCATTCCCGTTATTGATCTGCGTGGTCGCTTTGGATTGTCTGAGGCGGAATACACCGATCAAACCCGGATTATCATCGTTGCAGTGGGTGAGATGCAAGTCGGCTTTATCGTTGATTCGGCAAACGATGTAATTGACCTGAATACCGACAACATTGAGACACCACCGGAAGTCGTTGGCGGAGTCAAGGCTAAATATTTGCGTGGAGTCGCTAAAATCGGTGAAGAGCGCTTGCTCATCATGCTGAATTTGTCTGAGGTGCTGAATCGGAGTGAAATGAACCAACTGGAAGGCTTAGAGGATTAATTTATGGAAAATCTTGAAAATCTCGAAGATTTCAAGTTGGATGTTTTGAAGGAAGTCGGTAACATTGGTTCGGGGAACGCTGCTACAGCGCTCTCCCGACTTCTGAATAAACCGGTTGATATGGGCGTACCTAAAGTACAGATGCTGCCTTTTGAGGAAATTGCCGAAAAGGTTGGTGGGAATGAGCAGCTTGTCGTTGCTATATTTTTCAGAGTCGAGGGCGAAGCTCCAGGTAATCTCTTTTTCATATTGCAACCCCATGCGGCAAAAAGTCTGCTTTCCCGGCTTGCGAATATTCCCTCGGATGATGAGGACAGCTTTAACGAAATGGAGCATTCGGCTCTGTCTGAAATCGGTAATATTTTAGCGGGTTCATACTTGTCCTCGTTGGCCGATTTCACCCGGTTGTCCATGTATCCGACGGTTCCCGCACTAGCTTTGGATATGGCCGGGGCCATTCTCAGCTACGGATTGTTGCAGTTTGGTCAGATGGGGGATGCAGCCCTGTTGATTGACACAACGTTTCTGGAGGGGCAGAATCAGATTGAGGGTCAATTTTTCCTGATTCCGGATCCAGAATCGTTTGGTAAAATATTCAGGTCGTTAGGAGTCCCGATGAACGATGATTGAGGATAAAAGCATCATCAAAGTGGGCATGGCAGACTTGAACGTAACCAGCAATCCAAACTCCATTCGTACGACAGGACTTGGTTCCTGCGTCGGATTGACCCTCTACGATCCTCATTTAAAGCTGGCTGGTATGGCACATGTAATGCTACCATCCTCAGACATTGCGCGTGAAGGGCAGCTTAACATCGCCAAATATGCCGATACCGCGTTGCCGGAGCTATTTGAGAGGATGCTGAAATTGGGAGCCGAACGCCGCAGACTGGTCGCCAAAATGGCAGGAGGAGCGCAAATGTTTGCCTTTGCCGGCAGTGGGGACACCATGCGAATTGGTCCGCGCAATGTGGAGTCATGCAAGGAAATGCTCGTAGATCTCGGTATTCCTCTGCTTGCGGAGGATACAGGTGGTAGTTATGGCCGAACGATTGAGCTGGACTGTGAAACTGGCGTTTTGAATATTCGAAGCGTACAAAAAGGTGTAAAGGAATTATAATCATGTTATTTGGCAGCTTACGCATTAATCTTTGGTCTGGAGTAGTCGGATTTATTCTGACTTTTGTGTTGTCCACTGGCAGCAATCTGCTGACCACGAGCTTAATTCGTGGCTTGGTCGCTTTCGTTTTTTGGTTCCTGCTTGCATTTGTGCTGCGCTGGACACTGGGTGTCGTAGCGCGGCCAGATCTGGGTAATGCCCAAAGCCGGGCAAGCTCTCAGGTGGATGGCGTAGGGGGGAATCTGGACCTGACGACACCAGACGAAGATGAAAACCTGAATGAATTGTTGAAGCCGAAACCAGAGCAGACGGATGGGAAAAACATCGGTTTTGCGCCCTTAAACCCGCCTAAGCTGGTTTCAAACAAGGACCCTGAAGAATTGGCCAAGGCCGTTCGTCACCTGACAGACAAACAAGGAGGGTGAAGCCGATGAACGAGCGAAAAGCCGCTCATTTAAACCATTCCGAACTGTGGGAGCAATGGAAAGAACACGGTGACAAGGAAGCGAAAAAGCAGCTAATTGAAAAGTACCTCCATATTGTGGAGTATGTGTCGGGACGCCTTGCAGTAGGTTTGCCTAAAAATGTATCTAAGGATGACCTGGCCAGTAACGGTGTCATGGGCTTGATTGATGCTCTTGAAAAGTTTGACTATGAACGTGGTTTGCAGTTTGAGACTTATGCTTCCTGGCGCGTTCGAGGAGCGATTTTGGATGGTCTTCGCCAAGGAGACTGGGTTCCACGTTCGGTCAGGGAAAAAGCGAAAAAAATTGAGGATGCCTATCAGCATCTGGAGCAGAGATACTTACGCACGGTAAGTGACGAAGAGATGAGCCATTATTTGGACGTCTCTGAAAAAGAGTTTCAAACCATGATCCAGGAGGTCGCCGTTATGTCGATCGTTTCACTGGAGGACCCGATCCGCGAAGAAGAGTCGGAGACACGACTTTCCCTTTTAGTCGATGAAAAAGCGAAAAATCCGGATCACAAGGTCAATGAATTTACACTTCGTGATGCCCTTGCACAAGGCATTGACAAATTGACTGAAAAAGAACGTATCGTTGTTTCTTTATTGTATTACGAGGATTTGTCTCTCAGTGAAATTGCTGAGGTCATGTCCCTTTCCCCTTCGCGTATTTCACAACTACATTCCAAAGCCATATTGCGGCTGAGGGCAACACTGGACAAACAGCGGGATCTGCTAATGCGTAAAGATTAAACGTACGGGAGGTTACAGTAACAGTTAGACGGAAGGAGCACCCCTGTGGAGAAGCACTATGCTTTGGACCAGTATTTAAAAGTGGTCGTCTCACCCGATAAACTTAGCGCTTATTTGGAGTTTGCTAAACGTGAAGAAGGCTTTTCCTGTTCTGTAGAAGAATTGGAGCGTTTCCTGAGCAGCCAAAAAATAAGTCATGGTTTGATTAATAATGAGATTTACTCGTTTGTGGCAAGATCGGAAGATTATTTCTTCACCAAATTGCTGATTGCTGAGGGAACACCGCCAGTTCATGGTAAGGACGGAAAAATTAATTTGGCTGAAGTTGTGACTGGTGAAGATGCACGTAAGCCGCTCGAAACCTTGGATGGACGAGTGGACTATAAAGAATTGACCCGTTTAAAAAATGTAAAGCGTGGACAACTGATTGCCGAGCGGATTGATCCATTGCCGGGTGTACCTGGTATTGCCGTCACGGGAGAGGAAATTCCATATCTTCCAGGCAAAGAGGCACGTTTTAAAGTAGGGAAAAATGTAGTTGTTCATCCAGAAGGTGTTGCAATGTACGCAGCTATCGATGGATTGGTGACTACGACTGAAAAGGGTAAGCTCAATGTGTTTCCCGTATATGAAGTGAACGGGGATGTGGATTATAGCGTCGGCAACATTGATTTTGTTGGAACCGTCGTCATTCGTGGTAATGTCCTGACAGGTTTCCGTATTCGGGCGGCTGGAGACATTCGTGTTATCGGCGGTGTGGAAGGCGCTGAATTGGATGCGGAAGGCTCAGTCGACATTAGTGGTGGTATTATTGGATACCATAAGGGGTATGTGAAAGCTGCGCAAAATGTGAAATGCTCCTTTATACAGGATGGTAACGTGATTGCCGGGGGCGATATCCTTGTATCCCAAAGCATCATGCATTCCCAGATCAAAGCCAGTAAGAATGTACTTTGCGGAGGGGCTAAAGGACTCATCGTAGGTGGTAGTGTACAAGCTGGTGAAAAAGTGGTGGCGCGCACCATTGGTAATACGATGTCTACGGCCACTATAATCGAAGTAGGTGTATTACCGGAGCTTCGAGATGAATTGACTGAACTCCGAGCACGTTTGAAGCAACAAACAGACAGTCAGGATAAGACCAATAAGGCGCTCACCATACTGGATCAGCTTGCTGCTACTGGACAGCTTGCCCCTGAAAGAATGGCGATGCGAATCAAGCTGACATCTACTAAAAAATCAAATGACAACGAGCTTCTGGAAACTAAATCAAGAATGCTGGAGATCGAACGAACTTTGGAAGATACAACCCGCGCGCGGGTAGAAGTCAAAAACGTTATTTACGGCGGCTCTAAAATAGTTATCGGCAGATATACAAAATTTATTAAAGATTCGGTGGAAAGAATGGCGTTTTATTATCATGAGGGTGATATCAGTATGTCCTCCTCCGTGTAATCTGGCACAGGGATAACGAGTTTCCTTATTCCTCGGAAAACAGATACGGATGCCCAATCGGAAAGGGTGTGGTCCAATGAGCTTGAAAGCTGTTGAATTACAAGTCGCCGTACCTCGTACCAGTGAAGCGGGTAAGTATCAAAGTGAATACCAGCAACGTCCGATGAATGAGCAAGCGTTGTTAGGGCAAAAGACCGAGCAGGAGACGGAGAAGATTCGCCAGCGAAGCAGTGCGGTGGATGAATCTGCCGAAACATTCGTCGGTGAGAGGGAAAATGGAGGGCAGGGTAGTAATACTTCCGGCCAGAGCCGATCTCGATCCGGTGAGAATGAACTGCCAAAGGAGCATCCTGCAGAGCATCCATACAAGGGACATCATATAGATTTTTCGCTCTGATCCGACAGGTCGAGTAGCGTTATAAAAGGAGACGATGGGCAGTGGATCAACCATGGATATATATTGTTCTGCTGGGCGCCGTAGCTGTTGTCTACGCCTGGCTGCTGCCGAAGCGGCAGGCAGGCAGGGGAACAGAAGAGGCCGTCGTCCAAAAGGTTGAGGCCACCTTGGAGCAATATATGGCCGATATTGAAAACGGCAATGATGAGCTGATTGAGCTAGTATCCGGCATAAAGCAGGAATATGCAGTTAAACAGGCCTCATTGCAGGAGCAAGTGGCTGAGCTTCGGAAGCGAATTGTGGAGCTAGAACGCCAAGCTGCGATTGCTTCAATTTCTACACAGACAGTGCCTGGATCTGAGGTACAACTACATACAGGTACTCCGCATCAGGCGGTGGCAGCTTATGGTCAGTTCCGCAATGCGCAGACTGTTATTCCCATACAGGCAGAACAGTCTGACGCTTCTATTGTAGCTGTGGAAGACCAGACCCCGTTGCAAGAGGCTGAGACTGAAGCTCAGCAGGAATCTATCCGTGAGCGTTATCAGGAACTGTTCGAGCTGTATGAGCAGGGCAAATCGGTGGATTACATTGCTAAGCAATCAGGCATCCAACGGGGCGAGGTACAGCTCATATTACAATTGGCGGAAAGGGAGGACCTGACGTGATCAAAAATCGTTCATTCATGCTAGGCATGGGCACCGGACTTATTACAGGCGCACTACTGCTGCAATTGGCGATGATCGGTCAGGGTCAATCGCAGCCGTCTTCAGCGGAACCAAAAAACATGACACGTGAGCAATTGGAGGAGGCGGCAGCCAGACTGAATCTTCAAATAAGTGAGAGTTCTGATCCGAAGATGACAGAAGAGGAATGGCGTAACAAGGTGATCAAGGAAGGCAATAAAACACCGGTTGCCCCCAAAAAGGCAGAAGCGGCGCAAATTCCGTCGACACCAAAGACTCCTGCCAGCAAAACGCCTTCGGCTACTTCTAAGCCTTCAGCAAGCACATCTTCACTCCAAAGTCCAGATAAGCCACAAACTAAAGGTTCGAGTGCTACGACTACTCCAGATACCCCCAAACAGCCATCCACTCCGCAAGTGCAATATCGCATTGCATCCGGAAGCAATCTGAAGAGTGTGGCATCTGGTTTGCAGAAGGCAGGCATCGTATCGGATGCCAGTGCGTTTGAGGCTGAGGCTAAGGCTCAAAAAATCAATACCAAAATCCGTACCGGTACCTACGAGTTTGCCAAGGGTGAGGATTTTGGTTCTATCATTACTAAAATTACAAAGAAGCCGTCCAACTGACCGTGATCTGGAAAGTGGGCGGCATTATTTTTCGCTTAAAAGCTCGACAGGAGGGAATAACCAGTCCCCTTTCGCGCTTATCCTCCTATTGTCGAAAAGTTAGTTGCAACGCTGCGGGTGTTATGGTATATTAATTGACGGTGTTAAAAACGCACGTCGATTAATTTTGTAAAGGGTGCTTTCCAAATGGAAAGTCTTTGCGAGAAATGATTTCGGCGGAGGACACACAAAAAAACCAAACTTAGGAGGTGTGTGAAGATGGCAGTAATCTCCATGAAACAGCTTTTGGAAGCTGGGGTTCACTTTGGTCACCAAACACGTCGCTGGAACCCGAAAATGGATCGTTATATCTTCACTGAAAGAAACGGTATTTACATCATTGACTTGCAAAAGACAGTGAAAAAGGTTGAGGAAGCTTACAACTTCGTAAAAAGCATTGCAGCTGAGAATGGTACAATTCTGTTCGTAGGCACGAAGAAACAAGCACAAGATTCCGTTAAAGAAGAGGCAGCACGCGCTGGTCAATTCTATATCAACCAACGTTGGTTGGGCGGTACGCTGACTAACTTCCAAACTATTCAAAAACGTATTGATCGTTTGAAACAACTGGAAGCTTGGGAAGAAGATGGTACATTCGCTGTACTTCCTAAAAAAGAAGTTATCATTCTCCGTAAAGAGAAAGATCGTCTTGAAAAATTCTTGGGCGGAATCAAAAACATGAAGGGCCTTCCAAGCGCTCTGTTCATCATTGATCCACGCAAAGAACGCATTGCGGTTGCTGAAGCTCGCAAATTGGGCATTCCAATCGTGGGTATCGTTGATACAAACTGCGATCCAGACGAAATTGACTATGTTATCCCAGGTAATGACGACGCGATCCGCGCTGTTAAATTGCTGACAGGTAAAATGGCTGATGCAGTTATGGAAGCAAACCAAGGCGAAGAAACTACAGCATAATATTTCCTTACGGAAATACCTATATGAATTAAATGAAAAGGGTGGTTGGCAGGTGTATAACCTCTCACTACCCTTTTTTTTAAGGAATAAAGCTTGTGTACACCACTGAAAATCAAATTTGGAGGGAATTAATATGGCAGTTAATGCTAGCGCAGTAAAAGAGCTTCGTGAAAAAACAGGCGCAGGAATGCTGGATTGTAAAAAAGCGCTTGAAGAAGCAAACGGTGATTTGACAAAAGCAATTGAAGTTCTGCGTGAAAAAGGACTTGCAGCTGCAGCGAACAAAGCAGGCCGTATCGCTACTGAAGGCGTTGTTGAATCCTACATCCATGCTGGCGGCCGTATCGGCGTACTGGTAGAAGTAAACTGCGAAACAGACTTCGTAGCTAAAACAGACCAGTTCAGAGATTTTGTGCGTGACATCGCTATGCATATCGCTGCATCAAACCCTCGTTATGTTCGTCGCGAAGAAGTGCCACAGGAAGAGATCGAAAAAGAAAAAGAAATCCTGAAAGCACAAGCTTTGAACGAAGGCAAACCAGAAAAAATCGTTGAGAAAATGGTTGAAGGCCGCATCGGTAAATTCTATGAAGAGTTCTGCCTGTTAGAGCAATCTTTCATTAAAGATCCGGACAAAACAATCTCCACACTCATCAACGAAAAAATCAGCACCATTGGTGAAAACATTTCTCTGCGTCGTTTTGTTCGTTTTGAACTGGGCGAAGGTTTGGAGAAAAAAGAAGACAACTTCTACGAAGAAGTTATGTCTCAAGTGAAGCAATAATTACCAACGAACGGTAATTGCATACAGAAAGAGCAAAGAAATGGAACACATCAGTGTTCCTTTTCTTGCAACAGGACATCTATCCTGTACATACAATATAGTCCCTATTGGAGGGTGATCATTTGGAAAAACCTGTGTTTAAGCGTGTAGTTCTGAAAGTCAGCGGAGAGTCGCTGTCAGGCTCGAACGGCTATGGTATTGATGCGGATACAATTGCGTCGATCGCCGAGCAGGTCAAGGACGTTGTTGAACTGGGAGTAGAAGTTGCTATCGTGTGCGGAGGCGGCAACATTTGGCGGGGTATTGCAGGAAGCGCCAACGGAATTGACCGTGCGACAGCAGATTATATGGGTATGCTGGCAACGGTGATGAACTCACTGGCATTGCAGGATGCATTGGAGCAAATTGAAGTACCTACGCGTGTGCAGACTTCTATTGCAATGCAGCAAATTGCTGAGCCTTACATTCGTCGTAGAGCTATCCGTCATTTGGAAAAAGGTCGGGTTGTTATTTTTGCAGCAGGTACAGGGAATCCGTTCTTTTCGACCGATACTACGGCTGCTTTGCGTGCTGCTGAAATTGAGGCTGAAGTGATTCTGATGGCTAAAAATAAAGTGGACGGCGTATATTCAGCTGATCCATTTAAAGACAGCACAGCCGAGAAGTATGAGCAACTTACGTATTTGGATGTGCTCAACAAAAATCTCGGTGTCATGGACTCTACGGCTTCCTCGCTGTGTATGGATAACAATATTCCGTTGATTGTCTTTGCTATTACAGAGCAAGGTAACATTAAACGTGTCGTGTTGGGTGAGAAAATTGGCACGATCGTCAAAGGGAGTGTAAATTAATGCCACAATCTGTTAAAAAGAGCGCTGAAGAGCGCATGCATAAAGCCATTCAGTCGTTGCAGCGGGATCTTGCATCTTTACGCGCTGGTCGAGCGACTCCAGCTCTACTGGATCGCGTTCAGGTTGAGTATTACGGTGCAATGACTCCGGTCAATCAGTTAGCTAATGTAAATACACCGGACAGCCGGACTCTGATGATTCAGCCTTGGGATAAATCCTCCCTAGCCGACATTGAGCGTGCTATCCAAAAATCCGATCTGGGTTTGACTCCTTCCAATGACGGAAATACTATTCGTCTCAGTATTCCTGCATTGACAGAAGAACGCAGAACGGATCTGGTGAAGCTGACGAAAAAAAACGGCGAAGAAGCGAAGGTTGCCATTCGTAACATTCGTCGCGATGCGAACGATGATATTAAAAAAATGGAGAAAACTGATATTTCCGAGGATGAATCCCGCAAGTATCAGGAAGAAATCCAGAAAACAACCGATAAATTTATTGCCGAAGTGGATAAAATTTTGGCTGCAAAAGAAAAAGAAATTATGGAAGTATAAGAGACTGGTAGCCCCTCCCTTACGGTGGGGTTTGTCTCTTTTAAGCCTGAGGCACATTTTCAGAGAATGCTGGAGGAACTGGAATGATCAAACGGGTTCGGTCTTGGTGGAACGGGGAACAAAAACAGCAAACACCGGCCATTTCAATAGACAATATTCCGCAGCATGTTGCTGTCATAATGGATGGGAACGGCAGATGGGCCAAACGGATTGGGATGCCGAGGATTGTAGGGCATCAAAATGGAATGAAGGCAGTGAAGCGCACAGCGATTGCTGCGGATGAACTAGGCATTAAATATTTGACCTTATTTGCTTTTTCAACTGAAAATTGGTCGCGTCCCAAGGATGAAGTCGATTTTTTGATGCGGCTGCCGCAAGAATTTCTGGCTATTGAGCTTGATGAGCTGATTGAAAAAAATGTACAAGTGCGTATGATGGGAAATAAGGAGCATTTGCCTTCTCATACTGTTGATGCGCTGACTGAAGCGACACGGCGAACCGAAAATAATACCGGACTTGTTCTTAATTTTGCATTGAATTATGGAAGTAGGCTGGAGATCACTGAATGTATGCAAGCGTTGGGTCGTGAAATTGAGGATGGGAAGCTTAAATCCGGAGATATTACGCCTGAACTGATTGAGAAATCTTTGCTCTCAAGTGGTATGCCGGACCCTGACCTACTGATTCGGACAAGCGGTGAGCTAAGACTCAGCAATTTTATGCTATGGCAACTTGCTTACAGTGAGCTATGGTTTACTGATATTTATTGGCCTGAGTTTAAGAAAGAACATTTATACGAAGCAATAGTCGAATATCAGCGAAGATCACGGCGGTACGGTGGACTGAAGTAAATGGAGGATGAAGGCCGTTGAGACAGAGATTGATTACCGGTATTTTGGCAGGCGTATTTTTTTTGGCGATGGTCCTGTGGGGCGGCTTGGCCTACCATTTGCTCATTTTGGCCATGGCCCTAATCGGATTCTATGAATTCGCGCGGATGACCAGGGTATCTCCTTTCGGCGGTACAGCGTTAGTTGGGTATGCAGGAATATTAGCTTTTGTATTTCCTTATCAGCCCTTGGGTCTGCACTCACCATTACCGTCTATAACTCTGCTTTGGCTGCTGATGATTATTTTTATGATCATTACGGTGGGAACGAAAAATAAAATTACAATTCAAACGGTGTCCATACTATTTCTCGGTACCGTTTATATAGGCTTCGGATTTTCGTATATGGCGGAATCACGTCATATGGAACATGGGCTCTTATGGACCTTTCTGTTACTGGCTTGCATTTGGGCAAGTGATGCAGGGGCTTATTTTGTAGGCAAAATGGCGGGGAAGACAAAGCTATGGCCTGCGATCAGTCCAAACAAAACAGTCGAAGGATCTATTGGCGGGATTGTTTTAGCGTTAGCTACAGCACTGGTATTTGCCGGATTGTCAGAAGGGCTGCTGCCGTGGGACAAAGCCTTCGTTATCGGTTTATTTTGTGCAGTTGTGGGTCAATTGGGCGATTTAGTCCAATCTGCGTACAAGCGGGTGTACGACATTAAAGATTCCGGTAATCTGTTGCCAGGGCACGGTGGTATATTAGACCGCTGCGACAGCTGGATTGTTGTTTTTCCAATTGTACATATGCTGATGCTGCTTCCATGACCCTTACCTGGTGGTTACAGTTCATGCTCAGGTTAAAATTAGCCGCAGAGTAACGGTTATTTTCAAGATAGGAAGGTGCTTCATGAAAAGAATTACGGTACTCGGTTCAACCGGGTCTATTGGAACACAGACGCTGGATGTCGTATCTATGCACCCGGATCAGTTTGCCGTAGAGGCTTTAGCAGGCGGCTCCAATATAAAGTTGCTTGTCGAACAGGCACATCTATACCAACCCAAGAAGGTTTCCGTAGGCAGCAAGCAACTGGCGGAGCAAATCCGTCCTTTGTTGCCTTCCGGAATAGAACTGCATTGGGGGAATGAAGGACTCGTCGAGCTGGCTGCGAATACGGATGCAGATATGGTTGTGACAGCTGTAATGGGCAGTGTCGGATTGCACTCCACGCTGGCCGCGATTGAGGCTGGAAAACAGATCGGTTTGGCCAATAAGGAAACACTGGTTACCGCTGGTCATCTGGTCACAGAACGGGCCCGGGCGAAAGGAGTGCCGTTGCTGCCGATTGACAGTGAGCATTCAGCTATTTTTCAATGCTTGAATGGTGAGCGTATGAAAGATGTGGAACATATTACTCTCACGGCATCAGGTGGTTCTTTTCGTGATTTGACAAGGGAACAGCTCCGGGAGGTTACGGTAGAAGATGCATTGAAGCACCCCAATTGGTCGATGGGTGCCAAAATTACGATTGACTCGGCAACGATGGTAAACAAAGGGCTAGAGGTCATTGAGGCGCATTGGTTGTTCGGACTTGATTATGAGCAGATTCACGTACTATTGCACCCTGAAAGCATCATTCATTCGTATGTAGAATTTGTGGATACCAGTATTGTCGCTCAACTGGGCAACCCTGATATGCGAGTGCCTATCCAATACGCCTTAACCTATCCTGAACGGATGAAGTCTCCGTCCAAGCCGCTGTCACTGGCTGAGGTGGGTAGGCTCCATTTTAAGGAAATGGACTTTAATCGTTTTCCTTGTTTAAGGCTTGCCTTTGAATGTGGTAAAATGGGTGGTACAGCACCAACTGCATTTAATGCGGCTAATGAGATTGCTGTTGCCCGTTTTCTGCGTGGAGAAATTTCTTTTCTGCATATCGAAGCCGTTATTGATCAAGTACTGGAACGGCATGTCAATGTCACTAACCCTGATCTGGCTGCGATTGAAGCCTGTGACCGTGAGGTTCGCAGCATAGCTGCCGGGATATAAGCTGACTTTGGGTTCGGGAAGCGAATTGTGATTCTCTTGTGCGGGATCGGAGAATAATGATAATCTAGGAAGACAAACTCGATCTCATTGAAAGGGGAACGGAAACGATTGGAAACGATTCGAATAGTTTTGATGACGGTGCTCATGTTTTTCGTCATAGTGACGGTGCATGAATGGGGGCATTATTATTTTGCCAAACGCGCCGGGATTCTGGTACGGGAGTTTGCGATCGGTTTCGGTCCGAAACTGTTTTCTTATAAAAGAAACGAGACGCGATTTACACTACGTTTGCTGCCGTTCGGTGGTTTTGCCCGCATGGCGGGAGAAGATCCGGAAATCAATGAAATTGAAGCCGGACAAACAATTGCTGTACGCGTAACGGACGGTATCGTCAAAACCATTTATTTGGACCAATTGGATAACCGTAAAAATGTGGTGCGCGGCGAAGTGCAGCACATTGATCTGGAGCAGGCACTAACTGTAAAATTGGATGTGGATGGCGAAGATCAGCAATATACGGTGCACCCCCAAGCGATGATGGTAACCAAAGGGCAATCCATCCAGATTGCGCCTAAGGATCGACAGTATGGCAGCAAAACAGTAGGACAGCGTTCTATGGCTATTTTTGCCGGACCGCTGATGAATTTTATTCTTGCCTTTGTTCTGTTTGGTCTGCATATCCAGATGGTCGGCGTACAAGTGGACAACCCAACTTATGTTCAGATTAGTGACATTACAGCGGGTATGCCTGCTGCTGAAGCTGATTTGCATAAGGGCGATATCATTGAATCGGTGAACGGGGTTGCGATTGGGGCAAACGTTGAAAATATGATCAAACTGATTGCCGATTCCCAAGACAAGCCGATGAAATGGGTTGTTCGTCGTGATAACAGAACTTTTGATCTGACGATTACACCTCGTGCAATGGAAGGACAAAAGGGTGGTAAAGTGGGCATCGTGCCTGAACTTCCGACACGGCAAGCCGGAGTCGGGGAAACGTTTAAATTTGCTGGACAATCCATGGTACGAACGACCGATATTATTTTCCAGGGGTTTAGTCAGCTTATCCAACGCTTCTCCATTAATGATCTGGGAGGTCCGGTACGTACTTTTGAAGTGACAGGACAAATTGCCAAGCAGGGCATTGAGCAGCTTACGTATTGGACTGCTATAATGAGTCTTTATTTGGGGATATTTAATCTGTTGCCAATTCCTGCGCTGGATGGAAGCAGACTTGTTTTCCTCGGTGTAGAGGCGGTGAGAGGACGTCCAGTTGATCCGAGTAGGGAAGGTATGGTCCATTTCGTTGGTTTTGCCATGCTATTCCTGCTCATGATTGCGGTCACTTATAATGATATTTTACGATTAATTAACGGATAATTAGAGACGGACTTATTTAACAGGGTCTGTATGGGAGGACATGCGTTTCTATGTCGAACGATAAACAGTTTGTTGAGGAAATTACGCCACAGAGCGAAGATTTTTCTCGATGGTATATTGATGTTATTAAAAAAGCAGAGCTGATGGATTACTCCCCGGTTCGCGGGTGTATTGTGTTCCGCCCTGACGGTTTTGAAATTTGGGAGCATATCAAGGAAGCCATGGATGTGCGTTTCAAAGAAACAGGTCATCGCAATGCCTATTTTCCGATGTTCATTCCCGAGAGCTTTTTCCAGAAGGAAAAAGAGCATGTCGAAGGATTTAACCCGGAGCTTCCTTGGGTAACTGAGGCTGGCGGGGAAAAGCTGGAGGAGCGCCTTGCGATCCGTCCAACTTCAGAGACAATGATCGGTCATATGTACTCCAAATGGATTCAATCCTATCGTGATCTGCCAGTGCTTATCAACCAATGGGCCAACGTGGTTCGTTGGGAAAAACGCACGCTTCCTTTCTTGCGTACGAGTGAGTTTTTGTGGCAGGAAGGTCACACTGCTCATGAAAATGAGGAAGAAGCACGCGAAGAAACGATGAAAATGCTGGAAGTATACCGTGAGGTTATCGAGGAAGTACTGGCTATCCCAGTTATTACCGGACAAAAAACACCTTCTGAAAAATTTGCTGGTGCGAAGGATACATTCTCACTGGAAGCGATGATGAAGGATGGACGTGCGGTGCAAGCAGGGACTTCTCACTATATGGGAACCAATTTTGCCGTTGCTTTTGATATTAAATATTTGAGTCGTGAAAATAATCTGGAATTCGCACATACCACTTCATGGGGAACAAGTACACGCTTGATTGGTGCACTGATTATGGTCCATGGGGATGATCGGGGGTTGGCTTTGCCTCCTAAAGTTGCACCTACGCAGGTCATTATGGTTCCTATCGGGCCACCTAAGAAGCGTGACGCAGTTATTGCCCGTGCAGATGAACTGTTCGCTGAACTGAAACAAGCGGGTGTACGTGTGAAAATGGACGACCGCAGTGATGTGAGTCCAGGTTGGAAGTTTAACGAATATGAAATGCGCGGTGTACCGGTGCGTCTGGAAATCGGACCTCGTGATATGGAAAATGGCGTTTGTGTGCTCGTATCCCGTATCAGTGGCGAGAAAAAGATTGTACAGCAGGATAACCTTGCTGAGGAAGTCCATGCTATGCTGGCACAGGTACAGCAGGAAATGTTTGATCGTGCCAAGAGCTTTATGGATGAAAACTTCTATTCCGTAGATACGCTGGATGAAATGAAGGCGCTTATGGAAGAGAAACGCGGCTTTACTTTGGCAGGCTGGTGCGGATCTGAAGAATGTGAAGACAAGGTTAAAGAAGTGACAGGCGCTACAAGCCGCAATATACCTTTTAAAACTACCGAGCAAAAGACCACATGTCTGTGCTGCGGCAAACCAGCCAAGCATACTGTAGTGTTCGCACGGGCGTACTAATAAAGAAGTAAAGCTACACCACTATACTCACTTCATTCTCTCCGCTAACGAGCATAATTGTAAGAGGTTGCTATGGTGGAGGATTGAGGGGGCTACGAAAAGCTTTTGCGGTCGGAGATGTTTTAGACGCAGAAGCTTTTCATGTTTTCAGAATTGTAGATTTGGAATCCTGGGTACGATTAAAGTTGTTAAGTCAATGGAAAACGAGGGGAGAGCCATGAACGGAGCTGAAGAAAAGAGAAAACGGCTGGAACTGCTGATGAAGCAGGTAGTGATGCCGGCGGGAGTGGTGGAACCTTATTTCCTGGACGGTTGGATTGAGCAGGTGGAAATAAGCCGTACCAATAAGGATTGGAATATTATCATCGCCAAGGAAACACTGGTTCCCGCTCAGGTATATCGGGCCTTCTGTATTCAGGTGCAGGAGAAAATGAACCACATCGCTAAAATTACCTTTCGGTTTCGGTATAGTGAGCAGGTTCAGTCTGCGGATATCATCAGTGAATACTGGAAGCTTTTTCTGGAATGGGTGCACCGTGAAATCCCATCCGTGAACGGCTGGATGAACCGGGCTGTACATGAGTGGGAAGAAGGCCTGTTATTGCTGACGATGAGCGATAGCATGTCACTGGAGCTGGCACGCAAAAAGCAGATTGACCAAGCAATCATCAAATTCTACGATAAATATTTTGGTATCTCGATGCGCATTAAAATCCAGGTGGGTGAAAGTAACCAAGAGGCTTTGCAGCAATTCCAAGAGAAAAAGATGCAGGAAGAACGTGAAGTTATTCAGCAGATGATGGAAAGCATGGAATCAGAAATGCCGCCTCTGGATGAAGAGGAAGGAGATGTACGGCTTCAATTTGGCTATGACATCAAGGAGCCGCCTGTTCCGATGCAAGAAATTCAGGATGAAGAGAAGAAAGTCACGTTACAGGGAACGATTTTCGGTCTCGATAGTAAAGAGTTGCGCAATGGCAGTACATTGTTCACTTATTATTTGACTGATTTTAGTGATTCGCTGCAAATGAAAATGTTTGCCAAAACAAAAGAAGATCTAAAAATTCTCAGCTTGCTGGCTAACGGAAAATGGGTTAAGGTCCGCGGCCGCGTCGAATATGATCGTTTTATGCAAATTCCTGAGCTGGTTATGATTCCTTCTGATCTGGTAGAGGTGCAGGCTCCTCCTTCCCGTAAAGATAATGCAGAGGAAAAACGGGTTGAGTTTCACCTTCACACGAAGATGAGCGCGATGGATGCTGTAAGCTCCATTGATCAGTATGTTAAAACGGCCGCCAAGTGGGGGCACAAGGCGATTGCGGTCACTGATCATGGTGGAGTGCAATGTTATCCCGATGCCGCTAAGGCCGCCAAGAAAAACGGAATTAAAATGATTTATGGTATCGAGGCCAATGTGGTCAACGATGCGGTTGAGGTTGTGATGCAGGCACAGCCGCTTAATTTGAAAACAGCGACTTATGTCGTTTTTGATATTGAAACCACTGGTCTGTCAGTCACACAAAATAGAATTATTGAGATTGCTGCTGTCAAGATGCATGAGGGTAAAGAGATAGACCGTTATGCTACCTTTGTAAATCCGCATGAGCGTATTCCGTACAATATCCAGCAACTGACCAACATTAACGATGAAATGGTCAAGGATGCACCGGATGTGGAGCCCGTTATGAAGGAGTTTGTGGCTTTTGCTGGCGATGCTGTACTGGTTGCCCATAATGCGCGATTTGATGTCGGTTTTATTCAGGCTACGCTTAGGAATATGGGATTGCCTGAGATGACGAACCCGGTACTGGATACACTGGAATTAGCCCGTTTGCTGTTTCCAACGATGAAAAATCATCGTCTGAACACATTGACTACCAAATACAAGGTTGCGCTCGAAAGCCATCACCGGGCCATTGATGATACAGTTGCGCTAACGGAAGTGTTGAATGGACTTTTGAATGATGCGGAACAAATTAAAGGTATGAAAATGCTCGACCGCTTGAACGACTATGTTGGTAAGGATTTATCGACCGTTCGTCCTTTCCATTGCTGCATTTATGCGCTTAATCCGATTGGCAAAAAAAATCTGTACAAGCTGGTTTCAATGTCACATACCGAATATTTTAAGCGTGTCCCTTGTATTCCTAAATCGAAATTGTCAGAGATGAGAGACGGGCTGCTTATTATTTCAGGTTGCGAAAAGGGAGAGTTTTTCGAGGCAGTTCTGAACAAGTCGGAGGAGGAAGCCGAGGAAATTGCACAGTTTTATGATGTGCTGGAGATCCAACCTTTAACCATGTACATGCATTTGGTGGAAAAACAACTGGTAAGTGGCCCTGATGCTCTGAAAACGGCAGTTCGTAAAGTATGCGAAATTGGGCGGCGGCTCGATAAGCCCGTTATTGCTACAGGCAATGTTCACTATTTGGAAACGCGTGATAAGCTGTACCGTGATATCACGATACATGGAATTACTGGCTTTAGCCCGTTAAAAGATATCCGGAAACCGGATGCGCATTTGCGCACGACAGACGAAATGCTGGCAGAATTCGAGTTTTTGGGCGAGGAGAAAGCCTATGAAGTCGTTGTGAAGAATACCAGCGAGCTGGCGGAGCGGTTTGAGGAACTGGAGCTGTTCCCTGACAAGCTGTTCACGCCTTTGCTGGATGGGGCAGACGAGGAAATCCGCAATACTTGCTACGAGACGGCTAAATCCATTTATGGTGAGGAATTGCCCGAGGTGGTCGTAGCCCGTCTTGAAAAAGAACTGGAGCCGATTATTAAATACGGTTTCTCTGCCAACTATCTCATTTCCGAGCGACTGGTTAAAAAGTCCAATCAGGATGGATACCTGGTAGGTTCGCGGGGTTCTGTTGGATCTTCTGTGGTGGCTACCTTTCTCGGTATTTCCGAGGTTAATCCACTGCCTGCACATTATATTTGCGGTAATCCTGAATGCAGACATAGCGAATGGATTTTGGATGGCAGTGTGCCGAGCGGATTTGACTTGCCTGACAAAAACTGCCCGCAATGCGGTGGCAAGCTGAAGGGTGAGGGACAGGATATTCCGTTTGAAACGTTTCTTGGGTTTAAGGGAGATAAAGTTCCCGATATTGACTTGAACTTCTCCGGGGAATATCAGCCAGTCGCACATAATTATACGAAAGTACTGTTTGGTGAGAAAAGTGTATTCCGTGCTGGAACCATCGGTACGGTTGCGGAGAAAACAGCCTTTGGCTTTGCGAAGAAATATGAAGAGGCGCATCATAAAAAATGGCGTGGGGCCGAGCTGAACAGGCTGGCTTCCGGCTGTACGGGCGTCAAACGCAGCACCGGACAGCATCCGGGTGGGATCGTCGTCGTTCCCGATTATATTGAGGTCGAGGACATTACGCCGGTACAATTCCCGGCTGATGATACGAGCTCGGAGTGGAAAACGACGCATTTTGATTATCATGCTTTTGATGCGAACTTACTCAAGCTTGATATTCTGGGCCATGATGATCCGACCATGATGAGAATGCTTCAGGATTTGACCGGAGTCGACCCAACGACAATTCCGATGAATGATCCGAAGGTTATGAGCATGTTCAATTCCACAGAGGCGCTTGGCGTAACGCCGCAGCAGATCCGCACTCCTGTCGCAACCTATGGTGTACCCGAGATGGGGACCAAGTTTGTGCGTCAGATGCTAGTGGAATCACAGCCGAGTTCTTTTGCCGATTTGCTGCAAATATCGGGTCTGTCTCATGGTACGGGCGTATGGCTGGGTAACGCGCAGGATTTGATCAAGAACAATACCTGCAATATTAAAACCGTAATTGGTTGCCGGGATGATATCATGTTGTTCCTGATTTACAAGGCGGGGATGGATGCAGGTCTGGCCTTTAAAATTACGGAGAGCGTGCGTAAAGGTAAAGGGCTTAGTGCGGAATGGATCGAGGAAATGAAAAAATGTAAGGTTCCGCAATGGTACATTGATTCCTGTCTCAAGATCCAGTACATGTTTCCAAAGGCGCATGCCGCAGCCTATGTTATTTCAGCAGTCCGGACCGCCTATTTCAAGCTGTATTATCCGATTGAATATTATGCGACCTATTTCTCGGTACGCGCAGCCGATTTTGATATTGAGCTGTGTTGTCAGGGGTATGATGCCATCGCACGGAAAATTGTCGAAATCGAGCAGCTCGGTTTTCAGGCTCCGCCTAAGGAAAAAGGGATGCTTCCGATCCTGGAAATGGCGCTGGAAATGACGGCTCGCGGTTTCAGTTTCAAGACGATTGATTTGTATCGTTCCGAAGCTACGCGCTTCAAGGTAGACGGAGATTCACTCATTCCTCCGTTCGGGGCGCTTCAGGGGATTGGTGACAACGCGGCGCGTAACATCGCAGCCTCCCGTGAGCAGGGTGAATTTTTGTCTGTCGAGGATTTTCAGCAAAAATCAAAGGCTAGTAAAACGATTGTCGAAATGCTGTCCCAGATGGGCTGTTTCCGCGGACTGCCGGAGAGTAATCAGTTGTCTCTGTTTTAATTGGAATCCCAGTAGTCAAGCTCTGGCACTTGTCACATAACTACGGTTATGTTATAATTTTTTTGGTAATCATGGAGATAAAACCGTTGCTTAAAGAGTGGGGAAACCCACTCTTTACTGTTTGATATACAGTTACAACGTGAAAAGACGATTTTTGGGCAGGAACCGGTACGCCGGTTTATTTGCAGTGAGCCCAAAATGAACATTACATCAAATGAAAATGGAAAATGCCGGTGATGGAGAAGCATTGTCCATGGCAATGGGGCGTCTCTTTTTCACCACAGGAAAGTTTACTTTTGGAGGTTATAATCTTTGAGCACACCAAAGATCAAGTCAGTAGTAGAAGAAATGGCCCAACCTTATCTCGATGAGCATGGTTTTGAACTGGTCGATGTCGAGTATGTCAAAGAGGGCAGCAATTGGTTTCTTCGCGTTTTTGTGGACAAAGATGGGGGAATTGATCTGGACGACTGTAGTATGATCAGTGAATACTTGGGTCAAAAGCTGGACGAAAACGACCCTGTTTCTACAGCATATTTTCTGGAGGTGTCTTCACCAGGCGCTGAAAGACCGCTAAAAAAAGCGGAAGACGTAACCAAAGCGGTAGGCAAAAATGTATTTGTTACTACATACGAGCCGATCAACGGCCTGAAGGAATTTGAAGGTCGTTTGCTTTCTTTTGAAGATGGGGAACTTACCGTTCAGAGCGGACAAAAGAAGCATGCCATACCTTATGACAAGGTGGCTGGAGCCAGGCTCGCGATCATATTTTAATTCGGATTTGACCGTTGCTGTTTGACATGGACTTCATGTTTTTTTGCCTCGTGTGCCGACCAGGACGCAGGTGCATCATTTGAAAGGGGGAGCAGTAATCCATGAGTATGGATTTTATTGAAGCAATGAACGAGTTGGAACGGGAAAAGGGGATCAGCAAGGATGTGCTGTTTGAGGCCATTGAAGCAGCCTTGATTTCCAGCTACAAACGGAATTTCAACACCGCACAAAACGTGCGTGTCGATATGAACCGCAACTCGGGTGTCATTAAGGTATATGCCCGCAAGCTGATTGTTGAGGAGGTATTGGACCCTCGCACCGAGATTTCGTTGCCAGCGGCTCGTGAGATTAACCCGAATTTTCAGCTGGAGGATATTGCTGAAATTGAAGTTACTCCTCGTGATTTTGGACGGATTGCTGCACAAACAGCAAAGCAGGTCGTAACCCAACGTATCCGTGAAGCGGAGCGGGGATTGATCTACAACAAGTTTGTGGACAAGGAAGAGGATATTGTAACAGGGACGGTACAACGTCAAGACCCGCGTAATATTTATATTGATCTGGGTAAGGTGGAGGCGGTTCTCCCGTTGGGCGAGTTGATGCCTAATGAGAAATTCAGTCATCTGGACCGGATTAAGGCTTATATTACCAAGGTAGAGAATACGACCAAAGGGCCACAAATCATGTTGTCCCGTTCACATCCAGGTCTGCTTAAGCGTTTGTTCGAACTCGAGGTGCCGGAAATTTTTGACGGTGTCGTCGAGATTCGTTCTGTAGCGCGTGAAGCAGGCTTCCGTTCTAAAATCGCAGTTCATTCCCGTAATGCCGAGGTAGATCCGGTCGGTTCTTGTGTAGGACCGAGGGGAACGCGGGTGCAAACGATTGTGAATGAGTTGCGTGGTGAAAAAATAGACATTGTGCGTTATTCCGATAATGTTGACGAGTATGTGGCTAATGCGTTGAGCCCGTCCAAGGTGCTTGAGGTGCAGGTGTTTGAAGAAGAAAAAATGGCTCGTGTCATCGTGCCGGATTATCAGCTTTCTCTGGCCATTGGTATCAAAGGGCAAAATGCCCGCCTTGCTGCCAAGCTTACTGGCTGGAAAATTGATATCAAGAGCGAAACGCAGGCGGAGGAAGAACTCGGTAGACCGAGAACATCCACCGATGAAATGCATCAGGATTCCGTTTCTGTAGATTAAACGGAGTGTAGGGGGATTAATGCATGAAACAGAGAAAGATACCTTTACGAAAGTGTGTGGCCTGTCATGAAATGATGCCTAAGAAGCAGTTGATCCGTGTCGTCAAAACCCCTGAAGACGAAGTGCTGATTGACTTGACTGGCAAAAAGTCGGGACGCGGCGCTTACTTGTGCGGCAAAGCCGCCTGCTTCAAGCTTGCTCAAAAAAGCAAGGCACTGGATCGGGCATTGAAGCACTCGGTTCATCCTGATATTTATGAGCAGCTCAGTCGTGATTTTGCTGCCGTCGAGGAAGAATTCCTGGCGGCACAAGGCAGCGTGCAGGATGAATAAGGCGCTGTCTGGATTGGGCCTTGCCATGAGAGCTGGCAAGTTGCTAACAGGTGATGAGATCGTTTTTAAAGCGATCAGGTCTTCAGAAGCCAAGCTGGTCATTCTTGCGAAAGATGCTTCAATGAATACTCAAAAGAAATTCCGCGACAAATGCGGGACGTACAAAATCCCCTTATTGATAGGATTTGACCGGGAAAGCTTGGGAAGCAGCATCGGCAAGCCTGAACGGGTTGTGCTGGCTGTGACGGATCAAGGATTCGCGCAATTGATCAAGAAACATGCGGGGATAATGTCGGAGGTGGAGTATATTGAGTAAACAAGAAAGCAAAGACAAAGTGCGGGTATACGAATACGCCAAATCGTTGAACATGAGCAGCAAAGAAATTATCACCATTCTTAAACGGCTGGATATTCCCGTGAACAACCATATGAGCGTCATGGAACACGACGCTGTGGGTAAAGTGGAAAAGTTTTTTAAGGATATTAAATCCAATGCTGCGGCCAAGCAAGGTGGAGCAGACATGGCGCAAGTAAGCTCGAATCAGGCCGGTTCAAGTCAGACCAGTTCAGGTCAAAACAGTAATCATTCAACTGAGCAAACCAAAAATCAACAGGAAAAGCAGGTAAGTATGAATAGGACAAACAACAACCAAAACAGTAACCGAAGCAGCGCTCCAAAAGCGCAAGGCAGTCAGCAGGGCGGTCAAAACCGCAGTCAACAGAGTACAAGCAGACCAAGTGGACAGCAAGGCAGCAGCCAGAGCCGTAGCGGCGGCCAGCAACAGGGAGGTCAACAGCGCCCAAGCACTAACACGGGTTCACGTCCTCAAGGTAGCCAAAGCACCAACTCACGTCCACAAGGGAACAGTCAAGGTGGTACGGCAGTAAGAACGGCTTCATCCACGGGAAGTAGTAATGCAAACCGTAGCGGTGGTGGCAACCGTACAGGCAGCAACTCCAATAACGGTGGTAACCGTTCTGGTCAAGGTCGTTTTGACGATAATCGTCAAGGCGGAGGACGTGGCGGTAACGGTGGTCGTGGTGGCAATAACCGCGGCGGTAGCAATCGTGGTGGAAAATTCAACAATCGTGGCAGAGGTCAACAACAGGAGCGCCGTGAGAAAATCGACAACACGCCTAAGAAAATCATTGTGCGTGGTGAGATGACAGTAGGCGAAACAGCGAAGCTTCTCCACAAGGATGCATCGGAAGTTATCAAAAAGCTGATCACGCTCGGAACGATGGCGACTATTAACCAGGAGCTGGATATGGATACTATCCTGCTACTTGCCGGAGATTTCGGTGTAGAAGTAGAAGTGAAAATTCCGGTCGAAGAGGATCGTTTTGAAACAGTCGAAGAAAACGATGATCCAGATCTCTTGAAAGCACGTCCACCTGTTGTTACCATTATGGGTCACGTCGATCATGGTAAAACAACTTTGCTGGATGCTATTCGCTCCACTAATGTAACGGGTGGCGAAGCTGGTGGTATTACACAGCATATCGGTGCGTACCAAGTTGAAATCAACAATAAGAAAATTACTTTCCTGGATACACCAGGTCACGAAGCGTTTACGGCTATGCGTGCTCGTGGTGCTCAAGTTACAGATATGACGATCATTGTTGTTGCAGCTGACGACGGGGTTATGCCACAGACAGTTGAAGCTATTAACCATGCGAAGGCAGCTGGTCTGCCGATCATCGTGGCTGTGAATAAAATCGACAAACCAGATGCTAATCCGGATAAAGTAAAGCAAGAACTGACTGAGTATGAATTGGTTCCTGAAGAGTGGGGCGGCGATACGATTTTCGTTAACGTTTCTGCGAAACAGAGAATGGGTCTTGAAGATCTGCTCGAAATGATTCTGCTCGTAGCTGAAGTGAATGAGTACAAAGCGAACCCTGACAAACGGGCACGTGGTACGATCATCGAGGCTGAGCTGGATAAAGGCCGCGGTTCCGTAGCCCGTATCCTCGTTCAGAATGGTACACTGAAAGTCGGCGATGCTTTCGTAGCAGGTAACTGTTTCGGACGTGTACGTGCCATGGTCAATGACAAAGGTCGTCGCCTCAAGGAAGCGGGTCCTTCCACACCGGTTGAAATCACTGGTTTGACAGAAGTGCCACTTGCTGGCGATCCGTTCATGGTGTTCGAGGATGAGCGCAAAGCTCGTGCTATCGCTGACAGACGTGCGATTACGCAACGTCAGTCCGATCTGGGCAGCAACACCCGTGTAACGCTGGATGACCTGTTCCAGCACATCAAGGATGGCGAGATGAAAGATCTGAACGTCATTATCAAAGGTGATGTGCAAGGTTCCGTCGAAGCGCTGAAAGGCTCCTTGAACAAGATTGAAGTTGAAGGTGTACGCGTTAAAATTCTTCACAGCGGTGCAGGTGCAATTACCGAATCCGATATTATTTTGGCTGCAGCTTCCAATGCCATTGTGATTGGTTTTAACGTTCGTCCAGATAATCAGGCGAAATCTACAGCTGAAGCAGAAAAAGTGGACATTCGTCTGCACCGCGTCATTTACAATGTCATTGAAGAAATCGAGCAAGCCATGAAAGGCATGCTGGATCCTGAATATAAAGAAAATGTGATTGGGCATGCTGAAGTTCGTAACGTGTTTAAAGTAACTAAGGTCGGTACGATTGCCGGTTGTATGGTGACGTCCGGTAAAATTGCCCGTTCAGCAGAAGCACGCCTGATACGTGATGGCATTGTTATTTTTGAAGGTAAAATCGACTCACTGAAACGCTTTAAGGACGACGCAAAAGAAGTTGCCCAAGGTTACGAATGTGGTATTACCCTTGATGGCTATAATGATGTTAAGGAACTCGACATTATTGAAGCGTTCGTCATGGAAACAGTGGAGCGCTAACGGCAGAGAGGTGAGCATCCATGGCTAAAATACGTACTGGTCGGGTTGGCGAGCAGATTAAAAAAGAGCTGAGCCAACTCATACAGACCGAATTAAAAGATCCCCGTATCGGTTTTATTACGGTAACGGGTGTTGATCTGACAAACGATTTGTCCCAAGCGAAAATATACTTGAGCGTGCTTGGGGATGAAGAGCAAAAAACTTCTTCCCTGAAAGCATTGGACAAAGCGAACGGTTATCTTCGTTCCGAACTTGGCAAACGGATACGGCTTCGCCATATTCCTGAGCTGATTTTCAAAATTGACGAATCTATCGCTTATGGCAGCCGGATTGAAAAGCTGCTAAGTGATATCGACAAGGATGAAAAATAGCAAGAGCTTGTTTATCCGAAGGAACCATGAACTGAATGTAAAGGAGACGGCAATGCATACCTATGAACAGGCGCTTCAACAAGCGAAGGAATTTATTCTGGAGCATGATGATTACCTGATCGTATCGCATGTACAGCCGGACGGAGACGCAGTCAGCTCCACCGTAACGGTGGGCTGGCTTCTCTCATGTCTGGGGAAGAAATTTACCATGCTGAATGAGGGGCCTATTCCCAAACGCATGGATTTTTTATGGCATGCCGATGAGATTATGGATATGAGCCAGCAACCGCCGGAACGGAAATACAACCGGATTATTTGTGTAGATTGTGCAGATTTCCGTCGTGTTGGTCTGACAGATCAGTTTTTTGCGGAAGATGCCATCATTTTGAATATTGATCATCATCCGACGAATGATGCGTATGGCACGGTTAATGTAATTAAGTCGGATGCTGCGGCAACGGCAGAAATTCTTTTTGATTTACTGGAAAAGTTTGCGATCAAATGGGATGTTGAAGTGGCGACGGCTGTATATACCGGACTGCTGACGGACACAGGAGGGTTCAGGTATTCGAATACTTCTCCTAAGGTCATGTCTACGGTGTCACAGCTGCTTGCCTATGGGGTAGACGGTCCCTATCTATCGGAGAGTCTGCTGGAAGAAATGACCTTCCCGCAAATGAAGGTGCTGACTAAAGCATTGCAAACGCTCAAGATTTCGGAGGATGGTAAAATCGCCTGGGTGGTTGTAACTCCTGACGATATGAAGGAATGCGGAGCTGTTAATGAGGATTTGGAAGGTATCGTCAATTATCCGAGAAATATTTGTGGCGTTGAAGTAGGCATTTTCTTTAAAGTGATTAGTGATCAAGCGGTCAAAGCCAGTCTGAGATCGGCAGGTAACGTTAACGTAGCTGCGCTTGCCCAATCATTTGGGGGCGGGGGACACGTACGTGCTGCAGGTTGTCGTCTGGAGGGTAAGCTGGAGGATATTATCGAGGTCGTTGTAGGGCGGGTGATGGCCGAGCTATGAAACCGATAAAGCAGGAACAAGCAAATTGGGAAGGCGTGCTACCCGTCTACAAACCCGCTGGATTCACCTCTCATGATGTGGTGGCCAAGGCTCGCCGTTTGCTGGGAATGAAGCGAATCGGACATACCGGAACACTTGATCCTCAGGTGACGGGCGTGCTGCCGTTGTGTCTGGGACGTGCTACCCGGGTAGTTGAATACATGCAGGAGCTACCTAAGGAATACCATGCAACGTTACGCTTGGGACTTGCCACGGATACGGAGGACCTTACGGGGACGATTACCGAAGAGTGTGACCGTCCGGTAGAGGTCACAGAAGAGGAAGCCAAAGCGGTTCTGGAGCGTTTTGTCGGTACGATTTCCCAAGTGCCGCCAATGTACTCGGCCCTCAAAGTGGAAGGCAAACGTCTATATGAGCTGGCCCGAGAAGGCAAAACCGTGGAGCGTAAAAGCCGTGAAGTGACCATTTACGAGCTGGAAATGACGGGATTCGCGGAGACGGGATCCCATGTGGATATTTCTTTTCGTGCATTATGCTCTAAAGGAACTTATATCCGTACGCTCTGCGTCGATATCGGCCGCAAATTGGGATATCCTTCGACGATGGCCAAGCTGGAACGAACCATGTCTGCGGGGATTCCTGCCAATCGTTGTTTAACATTCGAAGAAATTGAACGCTACGTAGCGGATGGCAGCCTGGGTGAGCGGCTTATTGCCACTGATGAGGCCATTGACTATATGCCTGATCATACAGTGGCCGAAGTGAAGGCAGCTGCCGCTCTCCAAGGTCAGCGCTTGTCGCTGAGCATGATTTCTCCCCCTGTGACGGACAGCCAGCCCTTCCGGTTGTATAAAGAGGATCGAACGTTTTTGGGCGTATATGGACGGGATGAATCAGGGGCTATCGCGCCAATTAAAGTTTTTTTACCTTGAATTGTGCTATAATTTTGACGAAGTTAGTCAAATGATGTGAAATGCAGGTGAAATAATATGATTACCGTATCGTTATCTTATCCATTGAGCGATGAGCTTCTGCACCAATGGGGACGTTCACAGGTCACGGCGATCGGTCAGTTCGACGGTCTTCATCTCGGACACGCAAGTGTCATACGCAAGGCTGTCGAGCTGGCTCGGGAGCAGAAATTGCCGGTATCTGTTATGACATTTCATCCTCACCCGAAGGAAGTCATGAAAAAAGGAGACTATGAAGGCTATTTGACCCCGCTTGTGGACAAGCAGGATATTTTAGCTGATATGGGTGTGGACGTGCTTTATATTTTGAGATTTGACGAGGACTTTTCCAAAGTCAGCCCTGAGGCGTTCATCACGGACATCTTGCTTCCACTGCAGATTCAAACGGCGGTGGTGGGCTTTGATTTCCGGTTTGGCTACCGGGGAGCCGGACATGAGCATACACTTCGGGAACTGGGAGGAGAACGTATGTCCGTCCACACCGTACCGTCATTTGAGCTGGATGGGGAAAAAGTGAGCAGCTCCAGCATCCGCCGTGCCTTGCAGACAGGGGATTTAACGCATGCCTCTCGCTGGCTGGGACGATCTTACCACATTCGGGGCACCGTAATGGATGGAGAGAAGCGTGGGCGCACCATCGGCTTCCCAACAGCCAATCTCAAGCTGGATGATACTTACGTAATTCCAGTCAAGGGCGTATATGCCGTACGGGCACTGGTGGGTGAGCGTTGGAGAAGCGGGGTAATGAATGTAGGGGTTAAGCCTACTTTTCATGAAGGTGTGCTGAATCCGTCGTTTGAGGTTCATCTGTTTGATTTTGACCAGCAGATTTATGGCGAACCTGTGCTGGTTGAGCTTCATCATTACATCCGTCCTGAACGCAAATTCTCTTCGGTGGACGAGCTGATTACCCAAATTGGCAATGACGTACAAACGGCTAAAAAGCTGTTAGGCTAATTTATTTACATAAGACAGGCGCTGTGTTATACTGACTTATGTTGTGTAAACAACGATGAACCTTGGCTTGGTTGTCCGCTTTCACCAGCGGCTACGAGGTTAATGGCGATTATAATGAAGGAGGTGAACAGGATGGCATTGACTCAAGAGCGTAAACAGCAATTGATCGAGGAGTACAAAACTCATGAATCCGATACAGGATCTGCAGAGGTACAAATCGCTATCCTTACTGAAAACATCGTTAACTTGCAAAGCCACTTTCGTTCGCATAAGAAAGACCATCACTCCCGCCGCGGGTTGTTGAAAATGGTCGGTCAGCGTCGTAAACTTTTGGCTTACCTGAAGAAGACTGATGTTAGACGTTACAGTGCGTTGATCGAGCGTCTCGGACTGCGTCGTTAATTTTCAGACATGTAATGAGAAAAGAAGCCTGGTTGTTCACCGCTTGTCCCTGCTAAGGCGACGGCGGACAGCAGCCGGGTTCTTTTTTGAAGTAAGGAATTTTTTTGACGTGCAGATCCTTTAGAAGTGCGAGTCTAGTAAGGTTCTGGTGCTTATAATGCATAGGTCTTCTTATGAATTAGGCCCGCGCAGGAAATACTGGATATGTATAGAACTTTTACAATGGAATGAAATGGAGGGATACCATGGAGCAACGTGTAGAAATGCAGCTCGGCGGAAGAAAGCTGGTGCTGGAAACAGGACGCCTTGCGAAACAGGCCAATGCGGCAGTTAAAGTAAGCTATGGCGAAACGGTTGTTCTCTGTACCGTGACCGCTTCCCATGCGCCGAAAGATTTGGACTTTTTTCCGCTGACGGTGAACTATGAAGAAAGATTGTATGCTGTGGGAAAAATTCCAGGCGGATTTATTAAACGGGAAGGACGCCCGAGTCAAAAAGCGATTTTGTCCAGCCGTCTGACAGACCGTCCGATTCGCCCATTGTTTCCGGAAGGCTTCCGGAATGATGTACAGGTATTAAACCTGGTGATGAGTGTCGATCAGGATTGTGAGCCGGAAATTGCAGCGATGATCGGAACCTCGGCAGCGCTTAGTATTTCGGACGTACCTTTTAACGGACCGATTGGCGGAGTTGCTGTAGGCCGTGTGGACGGACAATTCGTGATTAACCCGGATATTGCGCAGCAGAATGCAAGCGATTTGTACCTGGTTGTAGCCGGAACCAAAGACGCCATCATGATGGTGGAAGCAGAAGGCAATGAAATTCCGGAAGAAGTCATGCTGGAAGCAATCATGTTTGGCCATGACGAGATCAAGAACATTGTGGCAGTCATTGAACAACTGGTTAAAGTGGCAGGTAAAGAGAAAATGCAGGTTAAACTGCATGCTGTCGATGAAAAAGTGAACAGCGAAGTTCGTGCTTATGCGGCTGAACGTTTGGTGGAAGCCGTCAAAATTGTAGAAAAACATGCCCGTCAAGAGGCGA
Organism: Paenibacillus sp. FSL R10-2782; assembly: GCF_038592985.1. Classification (NCBI taxonomy): domain Bacteria; kingdom Bacillati; phylum Bacillota; class Bacilli; order Caryophanales; family Paenibacillaceae; genus Paenibacillus; species Paenibacillus sp. FSL R10-2782. Next base: position 2,209,190 of record NZ_CP151951.1, read on the forward strand.
TTGATGCAGTCAACGAAGAGACGGTTGCACATTTTGAAGCACAATACATAGAGACGCCTGAGCTTTTGAAAGACGTGAGCGAAGTTCTCTATGATATCGTTAAAGAAGAAGTCCGTCGTCTGATTACGCATGATAAAGTGCGTCCCGATGGTCGTAAGCTTGACGAGATTCGTCCGATCGAAAGCGATACGAGCATTTTGCCGCGTACGCATGGCTCGGGCTTATTCACACGCGGTCAAACGCAAGCGCTTAGCGTTTGTACACTTGGCGCATTGGGTGATGTGCAAATTTTGGACGGCATTGATCTGGAAGAAACGAAGCGTTTCATGCATCATTACAATTTCCCTCCATTCAGTGTAGGCGAGGCTCGTCCTTTGCGTGCGCCGGGTCGTCGTGAAATTGGACATGGTGCTCTTGGTGAGCGTGCGCTTTCCAAAGTCATTCCTTCTGAAACTGAATTTCCATATACGATTCGTCTCGTTTCCGAGGTGCTGGAATCGAATGGCTCGACTTCCCAGGCTAGTATCTGCGCAAGCACACTGGCTATGATGGATGCGGGTGTACCGATCAAGGCTCCGGTTGCAGGTGTAGCGATGGGATTGATCAAGGACGGGGAGCATGTTTCCGTGTTGACCGATATCCAGGGTATGGAAGATCACCTGGGCGATATGGACTTTAAAGTGGCTGGTACAGCAGAAGGCGTAACTGCTATTCAAATGGATATCAAGATTAACGGTATCGACCGTAACATTTTGCAGGACGCGCTCAATCAAGCCAGAGAAGGACGTCTGTTCATTCTTAGCAAAATGATGGAAGCCATCCAGACGCCGCGTGAGCAATTGTCTCCGTATGCGCCGAAAATTATGACGATGCACATTAATCCGGATAAAATCCGTGATGTTATTGGTGCGGGTGGTAAAATCATTAACAAAATCATCGAAGAAACCGGCGTGAAAATTGATATCGAACAAGATGGTCGTGTATTCATCGCTTCCACAAACCAAGAGATGAATGAAAAGGCGCGTTCCATTATTGAAGGTATCGTGAAAGAAGTCGTGATCGGAGAGATTTACATCGGCACAGTGAAGCGGATTGAAAAATTCGGTGCATTCGTCGAAATTTTACCGGGCAAGGACGGTCTGGTTCATATTTCCCAACTGTCTACCGAACGTGTAGCCAAAGTTGAGGATGTAGTTGCCATTGGAGATACGATTACGGTGAAAGTAACCGAAATTGATCAACAAGGCCGTGTCAATTTGTCACGCAAAGCGGTTCTGACGGCTGAAGCTCCTGCAAAATCCTAGTACCTTCGTACAACAGAGATTACTACAACAGGGATAATATTTGGTTTTACAGAACATTCGGGATTTGAATAGCATCGTCTAAGCTTTTGGAAAGAGGCAGAGCTGCGTTTCTGGCTCTTTTTTCATACATATGCACAAGCTGTGTCGAAGTGGGCTTTCAGGGGCCCGCTACGTCATAGTTCTTGTCCTCCCCGCATACAATGTGGACAAACGGGCGGGAGGATGAAGGGATCATGAGAAAGGCAAAGAGAGCAACGTGGGTTGTAGCTAGTCTGGTCATTACGCTGGTGATTGGACAGTTTAGCGGGGTACGTGAGTATGTGAGTCAACTACGAGCCGGACACGGCACGGAAACGAGTGAGCCCGAGGCTGCAACGACGATGGCGATTGCAGCTTTACCTGATAATGCACTCATGCAGCGACTGCGATCAGATGCTGCCCGGCAAAGAAGAGAACCGGTTGATGCCAAAATCGACCGTGTATGGAAGGCTATTCCTGGCTATAACGGCTTGGAGGTTGACCTGGACGCTACTTATCGTAAGGCAATTGCGGCTCCAGACCGCCCCATACAATATGTGTATCGACAGCTTGCGCCCAAGGTACATTTGAACCAACTCGGCAATGTCCCGATTTACCGGGGAAATCCGGAGAAGCCGATGGTTTCTTTCATGATCAATGTGGCTTGGGGAAATGAGTATATCGTGCCTATGCTGGATACGCTGGATCAGGAAAAGGTCAAGGCTACATTTTTTTTCGATGGCAGCTGGCTGAAAAAAAACCCTGAACTCGCCAAAGAGATTCAGAAAAGAGGACATGAGCTTTCAAACCATGCCTATTCTCATCCGAATATGAGTCGTCTGAGCAGGGAAAGAGCTACACAGGAGATAGAGAAGACACAAGTGCTTCTTCAGGAAATTTTAGGTGTGAAAAATAGCTGGTTTGCCCCGCCGTCGGGCGATTTTAATCAAGAAACCGTTGATCTAGCAGCAGGTCTGGGGCTTAAAACAGTGCTGTGGACACTGGATACAGTGGACTGGAGACATCCTTCGCCGGAATCGGTAATTGCTAAAATCAGCAGCAAGGTCGAATCGGGATCACTGATTTTGATGCATCCGACAGATTCTTCATCGGCCGCTCTCAAAGGCATGATTCATGCCATTCGCAGCAAGGGACTGGTGCCCGGAACCGTCAGTCAGACGCTTTCCCCTGATCGGCAGCTACCTGCTCCGGTTGAGTGAACGTCTTTTTTCTGTTAGGATTGAACATTATGGCAAAGTTTGCAATTCAGTTTAGGAGGGCCAATCGTGGAAAGAATTCAACTCAAAAACGGCCTAAGAGTGGTCATTGAAAAAATTCCAACCGTGCGTTCCGTTTCTTTCGGCATCTGGGTTAAAACCGGCTCTCGAAATGAAACCCCGGACAATAGCGGTATTTCCCATTTTATTGAACACATGCTTTTCAAAGGAACAGAGCGTTTCGACGCGAAGGAAATTGCCGAGCAATTTGACGCCATTGGAGGGAATGTTAATGCATTCACTTCGAAGGAATATACGTGCTATTATGCAAAAGTACTGGATGAGCATCTGCCGATTGCGGTTGATGTACTGTCCGATATGTTTTTTAATTCTAAATTAGATCATGAAGAGCTGGCAAAAGAAAAAAACGTGATCCTGGAGGAAATCTCCATGTACGAGGACACACCGGACGATATGGTGCATGATCTCTTATCACGGGCCGCCTATGGCGACCATCCGCTGGCTTACCCCATTCTCGGTACCGAAAAGCATTTATTAGCTATGGACAGCTCCCATCTCAGCAATTATATGAAAGAACACTATACAATCGACAATACGGTCATCAGTGTGGCTGGTAATATTGATGATAGTCTGGTAGAGCTACTGGAGCGTCACTTTGGGCACTTTGATAACCATGGAACTGCTTCGCCCCTGACGGTTCCTGCGTTTAACGGTGAACTGCTGTATCATGAAAAGGCAACGGAACAGAATCATATTTGCTTGTCCCTGCCTGGATTTGCAACGGGTGACGATCTCCAGTATGCTATGGTATTGCTGAACAACGCGATCGGCGGCGGTATGAGCTCACGTCTGTTTCAGGAAATTCGGGAGAAGCGTGGGCTGGCTTATTCGGTCTATTCCTACCATAGCTCTCATGCGGACAGTGGTATGTTCACCATTTATGCCGGTACGGCTCCCAAGCAAACGAAGGACGTGCTGGATCTGACACTTGAGCTGTTGCAGGATGTGGCTGTCAAGGGACTGGATGATAACGAGCTTCGTAAAGGCAAGGAGCAGTTAAAAGGAAGCCTGATATTAAGCCTTGAGGGCACAGGAAGTCGGATGAATCGTCTTGGGAAAAATGAGTTGATGCTAGGTCAGCATTACACGCTGGATCAAATGATCGAACACATTGAGCAAGTGACAGCTGATGATGTGAACAAGGTACTGGACCGGATGTTCTCAGAGCCGTTTGCCCTGTCGATGGTCGGAGCGAGTGATTCAGCGGTTAAGGACATGAGGAGGGACTGTTTTGTTAACTTACGTGGAGATTAACAGGTTAGAGGGCAATGAGGATATTGAGCTGCCCCGTAAAATGTCAGAGCTTGCATCCGGGTTTGACCTGTATGCTGCGGTACAGGAAGGCTTAGTGTTGGAACCCGGCAAGCGTTGTCTTGTTCCAACCGGATTGGCTATAGCGATGCCGGCAGGGCTGGAGGCACAAATCCGTCCGCGCAGCGGGCTGGCTCTCAAGCATGGTATTACCTGTCTTAACACACCAGGCACCATTGATGCGGATTATCGTGGGGAGATTAAGGTATTGCTTATCAATTTGGGCGAGGAACCTTTCACCATTACACGTAATGAGCGAATTGCACAAATGGTATTTCAGACTGTACCTGAGGTAGAGTTGAAGAAGGTAGACCGTTTGTCTGAAACAGTGCGTGGTGCTGGAGGCTTCGGTCATACAGGACGCTGAGTCTACAGTTTTCTTCAAACGACTGAATGTCACGGCTTGAATCGGCATTTTGGAGAATGTAACTGAATTGTCGATTTTAAGCTAGAGCATGAATAGCATATGAATATGGATACACATGAAAGCCGTCCCAAAAAGGGGCGGTTTTTTTGTGTTTCTTCACCTATCTATGGGTGGCTGCATAGACTAAAAGCATATCGTGTCTCGGAAAGGAGTGATCCGGATGCTAACAGGAATACGCATCGTTGTATTGGGTGGTGATGCGAGGCAGCTTGAGGTAATTCGAAAATGTGTAGACATGGATGCTACCGTCAGCGTGGTCGGCTATGACCAGCTTGAAGAGCCGCTTAGAGGAGCATCGCGGGAGTCGTTGTCTGTCAAGCTGCTGGAATCGGCAGATGCACTTGTGCTGCCAGTTGTGGGGTGCGATGAGGGAGGCAATGTGAATGCACTTTTTGGATCGCAAAAGCTTCAGTTTCTGAATGAGCACGCTGCTGCTCTTCCACCGCACTGCGTCGTATATACGGGGATGGCGCGGACGTACTTAAAAGAAATTTGTTCCAGACATGATTTAAGGCTGGTGGAATTGCTGGAAAGAGACGATGTGGCCATATATAACTCGATACCTACGGCGGAAGGCGCACTGATGATGGCGATTCAGCATACGGATTTTACGATTCATGGTGCAAATTGTATGGTTCTGGGCATGGGACGGACTGGATTTACCATGGCAAGGGCGCTACAAGGATTGGGAGCCAGAGTGAAGGTCGGGGTACGTAGGGCAGAGGATGCGGCGAGAGCGGTGGAAATGGGCTGGAAGCCTTTTATGACAAGGGATTTGGCGGATGAGACTCAGGGAGTTGACTTGATTTTTAATACGATACCCTCTATGATTATCACAGCGCAAATCTTGTCTAAATTGCAACAGGCTACCGTGATTATTGACCTTGCTTCCGCCCCGGGTGGATGTGATTTCCGTTTTGCGGAAAAGCGTGGAATCACGGCCATGCTCGCCCCCGGCCTTCCCGGTATTGTCGCTCCCAAAACTGCTGGTGCCATTATAGCGAATACGTTGGTGCAGTTGTTAATGGAAGATAATCCTGATCGGGGTGATGCGTAATGAGTTGGCAAGGGAAAACGGTAGGTTATGCAATTACAGGTTCACACTGCACATTTGAAGAGGTTATGCCTGTTATACAGCGTTTTGTTGACGAGGGCGCGAAGGTCGTTCCCATTATATCCAATACGGTATTAACAACGGATACCCGCTTCGGTACTTCGCAAAGTTGGCAAAAACAGTTGAAAGATATAACAGGGAATGATATCATTTCTACAATTGTAGAGGCTGAGCCACTGGGTCCTTCCCAAATACTCGATGTACTGGTGATTGCACCTTTGACGGGGAATTCGATGAGCAAGCTGGCGAACGCCATGACAGATAGTCCGGTTCTGATGGCCGCCAAGGCGCAATTGCGCAACGGTCGTCCACTTCTTTTGGCCATATCAACCAATGATGGACTTGGTTTGAATGCTGCGAATATCGCCAAGTTACTGGTAGCCAAAAATATATTTTTTGTGCCGTTCGGACAGGACAATCCAGTCAAAAAGCCCAATTCACTTGTGGCTGACATGGAGCTGATTCCGGAAGCCGCTTATGCTGCTATGCAGGGCAAACAGCTTCAACCGATGATTGTGGAACGCAAGACTCCATGAAGTACTATAGTTAACTGCTGAGCATCCCTCGCCTAGAAGATGATTCGATGATGCATCGGGTCTAATTTCTTGTTGGCGGTGGATGCTTTCAGAATAAAAAAATGGTTTTTTAGTCGAGAAGGGGAGATACACCAGATGAGCAATAGAAAGTTTAATGTAGCTGTCGTTGGAGCCACAGGCGCCGTAGGAGAACAAATCGTAAATCTGCTGGAAAAACGAGATTTTCCTGTAGATAAAATTAAATTTCTTTCTTCGCCTCGTTCTGCCGGCACTTTAATTAGCTTTAAAGGTCAGCAAATTCCAGTAGAGATTGCAACCCCCGACAGCTTTGAAGGAATCGACATTGCCTTGTTCAGCGCAGGCGGAGACGTAAGTAAGGAACTGGCACCACATGCTGTTCGTCATGGCGCAGTATGCATTGACAACACAAACGCCTTCCGGATGGATCCTACAGCTCCTCTTGTCGTTCCTGAGGTGAACAGCGACAAAATTGCCAAGCATCAAGGGATTATTGCCAACCCGAACTGTTCCACTATCCAGATGGTAGCTGCTTTGAAACCATTATATGATCAGTATGGCATTTCCCGTATCATCGTATCCACATATCAAGCGGTGTCCGGGGCTGGAAGCCGTGCCATTGATGAACTGAATCGTCAAAGTGCAGCTATCCTTAACGGTGAAGAAGTTCAGCCTGATCTGCTGCCAGTCGGCTCATTGCCGGTGAAGCATCAAATCGCTTTCAATGCTATCCCGCAAATCGACAAATTCCAGGACAACGGCTATACACTGGAAGAAATGAAAATGGTACGTGAAACGAAAAAAATATTGGATGATGAATCCGTGGACGTAACAGCAACGTGTGTACGTATTCCTGTCGTATACGGACACTCGGAATCCGTCTATGTAGAGCTTAAAAAAGATTATGATTTGGAAGAAATCCGCAATCTACTTTCTTCGGCACCGGGAGTAACCCTGGTAGACGATCCTGCTGCGCAGCTCTATCCGCTGGCATCCGAAGCTGCAGGGAAACCTGATGTATTCGTTGGACGTGTACGTCGTGATTTGGGCAACAGCCGTGGATTGAATCTGTGGGTCGTATCCGACAACCTGCTCAAGGGAGCGGCATGGAACGCAGTGCAAATCGCGGAGATTATTGCTGCAAATGCGGAATAACGTTCCTGAAGTAGGGAGTAAGATGGGGGAAGAGCGATGAGTATTTTAGTACAGAAATTTGGGGGAACCTCGCTGTCCACACCCGAAGCGCGTCAACTAGTGCTGGGACATGTGAAGCGAGAGCTGAAACAAAATTTTCAACTGGTTGTCGTTGTGTCGGCCATGGGGCGGAAAGGAGAGCCTTATGCCACGGACACGCTGCTCGATTGGGCGGCGTCTAACGGCGACAGTCTTCCTAAGCGCGAACGGGATTTACTGCTGTGCTGTGGTGAAATCATTTCTGCCGCTACATTATGCAGCCTGATGGAAAATGAAGGTATTCCTGCTACGGTGCTGACTGGGGCACAGGCGGGCTTTATTACGGATGATCAATACGGCAATGCTCGTATTTTGGATATAAAGCCAGACCGTATCGTGGAAGAGCTGAACCAGGGCCGTGTCGTCATTGTGACAGGCTTCCAGGGTCAGGCTGTAAACGGTGACATGACTACCTTGGGTCGTGGAGGCAGCGATACTTCCGCTACCGCTCTGGGTGCCGCTCTACAAGCGGACATGGTAGACATTTATACGGATGTGAACGGCATCTTGACCGCCGATCCGCGCATCGTGGAAAATGCAAAACCGCTTGCCCATGTCAGCTATACGGAGATTTGTAATTTGGCTCATCAGGGGGCTAAGGTTATCCACCCCCGTGCTGTTGAAATTGCCATGCAGGCGAATATTCCGGTTCGGGTTCGCTCTACCTTTTCCGAAGGGGAAGGAACGCTGGTCACCCATCCGGAGGGCTTTAAGGACGTACAGGCAGACATCGTTGACCGTTTCGTGACCGGTATTGCGTATGTCGGCAACGTCACACAAATTACCGTAGAATTAAAGCCAGGCTCGGAGCATTTGCAATTACAAGTATTCAAATCCATGGCTGAGCATGGAATCAGCGTCGATTTTATTAATGTTACTCCATCCGGGGCGGTTTATACCGTGTTCGATGCTGATGGAAGCAAAGCGGTTGAAGTATTGAACGGTCTGGGCTTGGAGCCTAAAATTTTGGCAGGGTGCGCTAAAGTATCCGTCATAGGCGGCGGTATCAATGGGGTACCTGGCATTATGGCGACGATTGTAGAGGCATTGGCAGAATCAGACGTACAGATTCTTCAATCGGCAGATTCCAACACGACGATTTGGGTACTCGTTAAAAAAGAAGATATGGTGCAGGCTGTACGCGCATTGCATAATAAATTTGAACTCCATCAATAGGCGCAATGTCCGTGCTCGGACTTGCAAAAAAAGGAGGCAGCATGATGAACTTCGGCAGACTGATTACCGCAATGGTGACACCTTTTGATCAGCAAGGAGAGATTGACTGGACTGCATTGTCCTCGTTGATTGATTATTTAATAGAAGAACAACAGTCGGAGTCTCTTGTCGTATCAGGAACGACGGGCGAGTCTCCTACCCTGAGCGATGATGAAAAAATCAAGTTGTTTGCATTTACTGTAGAAAAAGCAGCCGGACGATGTAAAATCATTGCCGGTACCGGTAGCAACAATACACGTCACTCCATTGATCTGACCCGTGCTGCGGAACAGGCGGGGGTAGACGGTGTTTTGCTAGTAGTGCCCTATTACAATAAACCGAATCAGGAAGGGATGTATCGGCATTTTGAAAGTATTGCAAATTCCACATCTCTTCCAGCCATATTGTATAATGTACCAAGCCGTACCGCAGCCAGCCTGACCGTGGAAACGACGCTGCGTCTTGCTCAAATCCCTAACATTGTAGGAACCAAAGAATGCGCGTCGCTGGCGCAGGTCACACAGATTGCAGCCGCAGCTCCGGAAGGGTTCTTCATTTATTCGGGGGATGACGCTTCTGGGTTGCCTGCTATGGCTGTAGGAGCTTATGGTATTATCAGCGTGGCGAGTCATGTAGTAGGCACAGAAATGAAGCGGATGATTGATGCACTTGTAGGGGGACACGCACAGCAGGCAGCAAAATTGCATCAGCAGTTGTTTCCGGTTTTCAAGGGTTTGTTCGGCTGTCCTCATCCGCTGCCTAATCCGGTGGCTGTAAAATATGCATTGGAGTTACGGAATGTTTCCGTAGGTTCTGTTCGGTTGCCGCTTATTCCTCCTACCGAAGAGGAAGCGGAATTTATTAAGAACTTATTTGCTCGCTAATCGGGAAAAATGAATTTTAATTGTTAAATGATACGGGGAGTACCCTTGTTAAAGGTAGCCGGGAGTAAAGAATCCGGAGGATTTTTATAGCCTTGACAAAGTACTCTGGCATGAGGGCGTTCTTATAGGGCGCCCTTTTTGCTGTACCTTTTAACCATGTATCAAGATAATTGAACAGGGAGTAATGGTTTTAGACGGCAGTGGGAAACCTATGCGCAACGAACAGGATGACTTGTTTTTTCTTATTTTAATCATGTATAATGAGGTCAAGTGACTGGGTGCGGTATTCTTTTGAAAATTAAATAAATAAATCAAGGTACGACGTCCAACTACCATAGGAGGTTTAGATTCATTTGTCTAAAAAAACAAACAACGATAAATTGATGATTTTCGCTTTGGGCGGCGTCGGTGAAATCGGGAAAAATATGTATGTCGTTCAATACGGCAATGACATTGTCGTGGTGGATTCGGGTCTGAAATTCCCGGAAGAGGACATGCTTGGCATTGATATCGTTATTCCTGATATTTCCTACCTTACGGAGAACCGCGACAAGGTAAGAGGCATTGTGCTGACTCATGGTCATGAGGACCATATCGGCGGTTTGCCTTACGTGCTGAAACATTTGAATGTACCCGTATACGGTACCAAATTGACGCTGGGGCTGGTGGAAAACAAGCTGAAGGAAGCGAATCTGCTTGGGGAAACCAAACGTATATTGATCAATGCTGATTCCGAAATCAAGCTGGGTTCTACGCTGAAGGCAACATTCTTCAGAACAAACCACAGTATTCCAGATTCTGTAGGTGTATGCATTGATACTCCTGAAGGTGCTGTTGTTCATACAGGTGACTTCAAGTTTGATCATACTCCAGTTAACGGACAATATGCAGATTTGCAGCGTATGGCTGAAATCGGCACACGTGGCGTACTGGCACTTTTGTCAGACAGTACCAATGCGGAAAAACCAGGCTTTACCCCATCGGAAAAAAGCGTCGGCATCGTGCTGGAAGACATTTTCCGTAAGTCGAAACAGCGTGTAGTTGTAGCTACTTTTGCTTCCAACGTACACCGTATTCAGCAGGTCATTAATGCTGCTGAATCGACAGGACGCAAAGTGACGGTTATCGGTCGCAGTATGGTTAATGTCGTAGGGATTGCATCTGATTTGGGCTATTTGGAAATTCCGGATGGAATGCTGATCGAGCCTGAGGAAGTTGGCAAAATGTCAGCGGATCGCGTAGTTATTCTCTGCACAGGTAGCCAAGGCGAGCCGATGTCTGCTCTAACAAGAATGGCGCGTTCCACACATCGTAAGGTGGATATTCTTCCGGGAGATTCGGTTATCATCGCAGCTACACCGGTACCGGGTAATGAAAAATACGTCGGTCGCACGATTGATGAACTGTTCCGTTTAGGTGCCAATGTTTATTACAGCGCAGCTAATCCGGGAATTCACGTTTCCGGACACGGAAGCCAAGAAGAACTCAAACTGATGTTGAATCTGATGAAACCTAAATTCTTCTTGCCAATTCATGGTGAGTTCAGAATGCAACGTCGTCATGCCCTCCTTGCCGAATCGGTAGGTGTAGAGCCGGACAACATTTTCATCACAGATATCGGTGAAGTTATTGAAATTCAGAACGGTGGAGCACGCAGAGCTGGTAAGGTTACAGCGGGCAACGTGTTAATCGACGGACTGGGTGTAGGAGATGTAGGGAATATCGTATTACGCGACCGCAAATTGCTGTCACAGGACGGTATTTTGGTTGTTGTTGTCACCCTGAGCAAGCAGGACGGCACGATCAAGTCCGGACCGGATATCATTTCCCGTGGTTTCGTATATGTTCGTGAATCGGAAGGTTTGCTGGATGAGGCGAATCGCATTGTCTCAAGCACACTGCATAAGCTCATGAGCGAGAATGTAAATGAATGGGCTTCCCTTAAAACAAACGTCAAGGATGCGCTGGGTCGCTTCTTGTATGAGCAAACTCGTCGCAGACCGATGATTTTGCCAATCATTATGGAAGTGTGATTCAATTGAAATTTGCTCAAAAACCTGAATTAAAAACTTAAGTCACAGGCACACAGTCGCCTCTCTTCCCGCAGGAAATATTGGACGGTTTCCGCGGGAGGGGAGGCTTTTTTGGCTTTTCCGGGTGAGGAAAGAAGGAAAGCCATGGGGGCGGGTATAAAATATTCCATTTCCATCCCATACTATAGGGTGAACACGGGTCACAAAGACGCGTAAAGCGAAAGGAAGGTCGCCCACATGGAACAATACAGCAATCTATTATCCGGCAGACAAGAAACGGAAGCACCGGATCAACCTATGCCTGAAGTTGGGCAAAGACCCATTTCCCCTGCTATGGAGGCCTTGCAGCAACTGGGACAAACCTCCATGCCCGGAAGCGAATCCAATATTTTTTGCATGACAATCATTGGTCAGATTGAAGGGCATCTGGTTTTGCCACCGCAAAACAAAACGACCAAATACGAGCACATTATTCCCCAGCTGGTAGCAGCGGAGCAAAATCCACATATTGAAGGCTTAATGATTCTGCTAAATACAGTAGGTGGGGATGTCGAGGCAGGGCTGGCTATTGCTGAAATGATCGCTTCAATGAGTAAACCGACGGTGACCATTGTCATTGGAGGCGGGCATAGTATCGGTGTACCTATCGCTGTCTCGTCCACCTATTCTTATATTGCCGAGAGCGCGACGATGACCATTCACCCGATTCGTATGAATGGCTTGGTTATCGGAGTTCCACAAACGTTTGAATATATGGAAAAAATGCAGGAGCGTGTTGTACGTTTTGTGGTTTCCCATTCGCGTATTACCGAGGAGCGGTTTAAGGAGCTTATGTTTAAAACCGGTGAACTGAATCGGGATATTGGTACTGCGGTTGGGGGAGCCGATGCAGTGAAATATGGCTTGATGGACGCGGTTGGTGGCATCGGAGAAGCATTGAAACAACTGAACACCATTATTGAATCTCGACGTCAGCAAAATGGGATTACAGGGACTCAGCAGCAGACTCCGTTCGTGCCTTTCCCCCCCAATGCTACAGATACCTCGACTGGAACGCTTCCTAATGAGCATAGTGGGGAGTTGCCTCAATGACATTATATACCGTAATGCCAATGGAAATGGTGTGGGAGGGCATGTGGAAGGAGGCGAAGGCGTTTGCAGAGATTCGGGTTGACGGTTTACTTATGCAGGTGCAGCCGCTCGAAAGTCGCAGAGGGATTATCGTGCGATTGCTAGATTGTCCGCTGGCGACTTACCTTAATCCGCGTTATGCACCTGGACAAGTCATCGAATGGTCGTAGAAGGTGTCGAATAGGACGAAAATAGGTCGTTTAATGTTGGAAAAGAACATATGTGCGGATACCTGGTGACGTGGTATAATATTCTTCTGGGGGGTGACCTTGAATGTCCAGAAGAAGGAAAAGGAAAAAGAAAGCCGCGTTTGGCGGAGTTCTAAAATTCGAAGTTTACGGCATTGTGCTGATTACATTGGCGGTCATTGCGCTGTCGGGTGAAGCGGCAGTCGGTCGGTCGCTATCCAAGATGTTTGGGCTGGTACTGGGGAAATTTTATTTTGTCATACCCCTGATTGGCATTTATTACGGTCTGATGGTGATGATTCACCGCAAATGGCCAAACCAGTGGAACTCACGTAAAACGGGGCTGTTGCTACTGGTATTTGCCTTTACGCTTATGAGCTCTATTTCATCTATGGAGCAGCGTTTGGGGCCGATTAATGCACTTCAACCAGGCGGGGTGATGAGCCAGATACATATAGATATGCGTGAGCAGTTGCTGTCGCCTGACAAGGAAGGCCATACCTCAATGCTGAATAAGGATATTAGCGGGGGGTACATCGGCGCATTGCAGCTTACCGTGCTGTTGTGGCTGTTTGGTCTTATGGGTGCCAAGCTGATTATGATTGTAATGTTTGTGATTTGTTTTATGCTGCTGACCCAACTGTCTTATGTGGATCTGGTGCGAATTGTTCGGACGAAGCTGCTGGCGGCAGGGGGAAGCGTTCGAAAAAAATGGATTGGTAAAGCCACTCCACTTTCGGCATCTGTCAGAGGTACTGGGAATAAAAAAATCAAGTCCGAGACGATTCCTGCGTATGAGGAAGATATGGATGATGATTTTGATGAAATGCAGCCTCCTGCACGTAAGCAGCCGATTTTCTTTCAGCTGTTTGGTCTTAAAAAACCGGCTGGAGAGGACAAGTATGATCGTTCCGTTCATGCTGATGAGGTTGATCATGAGCCTGCTTATGAAGCTGAGGAAGCACAGCCCTTGTGGAGAGATGCCAAGCAAGCAGAAGAATTGCCCGATACTGTTGAACACTTAGAGGAGGAAGCTTCTGTTCCGATAAAAAGGTCACCGATCATTCGGGATTTCTTCGAGCAGGTGAAGCATGAGGAAAAAAGACCTGAGGATGAATCAGAGGCATCCTTGGCTGGGTCAGAGCAGACGGATTCAGCTTATGATGAGTCGCTGGATGACAACTTTATAGATGCCGCTGTGAACACAGACACGGACGGTATGGCAACAATAGGTCATAATACACCGGACAGTGCAGACGGACGGGCCCAAGTGAATGCAACGGGGACGTCAGGCGAAGAGACTGAGGGCACAACTGCGGCCATTCCTACTCCACCGCCACCCAAGCCTTACAAGCTCCCTTCGTTCCGTTTGCTTGCCAAGCCACAAAACGTGGGCAAGGGTCTTGGGCAAAAGGATTACATGCAAACGGCACGCAAGCTGGAGGCCACATTGGAAAGCTTTGGCGTACGGGCAAAGGTACTGGAGGTTGTCCGTGGACCTGCGGTGACTCGTTATGAAATTCAGCCGGACATTGGTGTGAAGGTCAGCCGTATTGTGAGCCTGACGGATGACATTGCGCTTGCGCTGGCTGCGAAGGATATTCGTATGGAGGCTCCAATTCCAGGCAAATCGGCTATTGGTATTGAGGTTCCGAACAACGAGGTTTCTATTGTAACAATGCGTGAGGTTATGGAGACGACCGTTTTCCAGGAATCTGTATCCAATTTGTCCATCGCGTTCGGACGTGATATTGCAGGACAGACGATTGTTGGTAATTTGGCTAAAATGCCCCATTTACTTGTGGCCGGAGCAACCGGTTCAGGCAAATCGGTGTGTATTAACGGTATTATCACGAGTATTTTGTACAAGGCGAAGCCGGATGAGGTTAAATTTCTCATGGTCGATCCCAAAATGGTGGAATTGAACGTGTACAACGGTATTCCGCATTTGTTGGCACCGGTCGTTACCGATCCGAAGCGCGCTTCACTCGCTTTGAAAAAAATTGTAGTGGAAATGGAAAAACGTTACGAATTATTTTCCAAATCAGGAACCCGTAACATAGAAGGCTATAATAATTTGATGAAAGACAATCCTGCTGCGTTCCTGCCTTATATCGTCGTTATTGTGGACGAGCTGGCGGATCTGATGATGGTAGCTGCGGGGGATGTGGAGGATGCGATTGCAAGATTGGCCCAAATGGCGCGTGCCGCAGGGATACATCTTATCATTGCAACGCAGAGACCGTCGGTTGACGTAATTACCGGAGTTATCAAAGCCAACATTCCTTCGCGTATTGCCTTTGGCGTGTCCTCGCAGGTAGATTCCCGTACAATACTGGACATGGGTGGGGCTGAGAAGCTGCTTGGGCGTGGGGATATGCTGTTCATGCCGATGGGTGCTTCCAAGCCGGTTCGCGTTCAAGGAGCGTTCATGAGCGATCAGGAAGTGGAGAACATCGTTAACTATGTGCGTGAGCAGGGCGAAGCACAATATGATGAAACGCTGGTACCGGAGATAGAGGAAGTATCGGCTAATGCCGATGAAATGCTGGATGAGTTGTACGATCAGGCTGTCAACATCATTTTGGAGGCCAAGCAAGCATCTGTATCTCTGCTTCAGCGCCGCATGAGAATCGGCTATACACGTGCGGCCCGGTTGATTGACTCTATGGAGGCTCGTGGTGTCATCGGTCCTTATGAGGGAAGTAAGCCCCGTGAGGTGCTTATTTCATTGGAACAATATCAGCAAAACAAAGTCAGTTCCTGACCATAGGCTTTACCGAAAATCGTATCCAAAATCGCTGTTTGTAAGTATGGTGGTTGTTTAAATCCGACAACACTAAGCGTACAGACAGCGATTTTTTTTGCTTTTTTTAAGGAATAGGAGTGGCCGAATGAAAGAAGATTAAAAGGGTGAATAGCTTTAAGCAGAGCTTGTCATAATAAACGTAGCCATCCTGTTAATCCAACAAAAGAAAGGTAGAGCGCAGCATATGAAAAAGACAATGGTCTGGATTTGCACGGGTATTCTCGCAGCCTCGGCTATCACGTACACAGGACTTATTGCGAACGTCTCTGCGCAGCATGCAGAGCCGCTGAGCACACAGCAGGAAGTACAAGCAACACAGCCTTCCCAAGCGACATTTAGCACAGAGGCGGTTAATTACGGTTCCTACGGTCAGGATGTATATGAACTGCAATCCCGTTTGAAGCTGTTGGGCTTTTTCGGGGCGGAAGTGGACAGTCATTTTGGCAGCAGTACATTGAAGGCTGTTAAGGGCTTTCAAAAAGAGTTTGGTATCACCCCTGACGGAGTGGTTGGGGCAAAAACAAAGCTAAAGCTGGTGAATGCAACCCCTAATTGGAAACCGACGGAAACGCCTTTACATCGTAAAAATGAGGCTTCTGCTCAGGGGAAGACAGCGGATAATAATAAACCGGATCAAAAAGATGAAACAATGGGATCAGCTAATACGATGGGACTGTCTGACAACGATCTCAAAATTATGGCTAACGCAGTCTATGGTGAATCCCGTGGCGAGCCGTTTGAAGGACAGGTTGCTGTGGCGGCAGTTATTTTGAACCGGGTCAAATCCCCCAGCTTTCCAAACACACCGTCTGGAGTGATTTTTCAACCGGGGGCCTTTACAGCGGTAGCTGATGGTCAAATCTGGCTCACGCCAAATGAAACTGCAACAAAGGCAGTTCGCCAGGCACTGAACGGCTGGGACCCAAGCGGAGGCTGCCTCTATTATTTTAATCCAAAAACAGCCACCTCCAAATGGATTTGGAGCCGCCCGCAGGTAAAGACGATTGGCCAGCATATTTTCTGCATGTAAACCACCGAAGCAGCCGGGAGCTTGTCTCCGGTTGCTTCTTGGCTTTTGCATCGTTAGAATAAAGATTGGCACACTTTACCTCCTTACAGGAAAAAGATTTACAGCGGCTCATGCTAATCAAAGGCTAGACGAAATTGACGTAACAAAGGAGTTTTGGACTTGAACAAAACAGGTTTCGAGCGTGGGACGCGCAGACAATTAAGGATTCATGTACTGCCAACCAAACGCTTCAAGACGTTTGCCATATCATTGTATGTAGGTACTCCACTACGAGAGGAAACGGTAACCCGAGTCGGACTGACCCCATTCTTATTGCGAAGGGGTACAGAATCATATCCGCAGACTACACAATTCAGAGAACAATTAGAGCAATTGTATGGCGCGGGCTTTGGATTTGATGTATATAAACGCGGAGATTATCAAATCGTACAATTTCGCATGGATACGATTAATGACAGCTTTGTCAACAGCTCGGACAGCTTGCTGGATCGTTCATTTGCTTTTCTCGGAGAGGTGTTGACAAAGCCTGCATTGGAGAATGGCGCATTTCACACCGGATACGTCCAGCAGGAACGGGAAAACGTACGTAAGAAGCTGGAATCTATAGTCAATGATAAAATCCGTTATGCTGGAGAGCGCTGCATGGAGGAAATGTGCAAAAATGAGCCTTATCGTCTGCATCCCCTCGGTCAGCGGTCTGATCTGAATAGTATAGATGCGCAAGGCTTGTATAAAGCTTATGGAGAATGGCTAAATAACGCCAACATGGATTTGTATGTGGTTGGAGATACAACGCTGGAGGAAGTGGAGAAGTTCGTAGACCGCTATTTCCAATTGAACCGTTCTGAAGAAAAGGGATATGCTCATGAACAACCAAAAGCGGTGGAGCGTGATGTACAAACGGTGGTGGAGCGTCTTGATGTAAATCAGGGCAAGCTAAACATGGGACTGCGCACCCCGATTACGTATGGTGACGATCGATACGCCTCCGCACTGATGTACAACGGTATTTTAGGCGGTTATCCTCACTCCAAGCTGTTCGTCAATGTGCGGGAGAAGGAAAGTTTGGCGTATTACGCCTCATCACGGTATGACGGGCACAAGGGCATAGGGACGATTCAATCCGGTATCGAAATACCCAACTATGAAAAAGCGGTTACCATTATTCGCAAGCAACTGGAAGATACGCAAAATGGTGCGATTACCGAGCTGGAAATGACCCAGACACAGGCGATGATCCGCAATTTATTGAAGGAAATGCAGGATTCCGCTTTTGAAATGATCGCTTACGATTTTAACAGACAGCTTTCCGGCAAAGATCGGACGGTAGATGAGTTGCTGAGCCAGGTGGAAGCTGTCAAGGTGGAGGATGTTCAGGATGCCGCCCGGACGTTCCGACTGGACACCATTTATTTCTTGAGAGACCAGAAGGGGGAATAGCGGGTGGAGCACATACCTTATGAGCATTTGCAGGAAACGCTGTACTATGAAGTGATGGATAACGGATTACACGTTTATGTGTTGCCCAAACCGGGATTCCAGAAGACATACGCTACATTTGCGACCAAATACGGCTCAGTCGATAATCATTTTCGTGTGGAAGGTCAGCAGCCGGTTAAGGTGCCGGATGGCATCGCCCATTTTTTGGAGCATAAAATGTTTGAAGAGCCTCAAGGTGATATTTTTGCTACTTTTTCCTCCAATGGGGCATCGGCCAATGCATTTACGAGCTTTGATCAAACGGTATATTTATTTTCCGCAACCGAGCATATTCAGGAGAATTTGACCACATTGGTCAATTTTGTACAACACCCTTACTTTACAGATGAAAATGTGGAGAAGGAAAAAGGCATTATCGGTCAGGAAATCAATATGTATGAGGATAATCCGGACTGGCGGAGTTACTTTGGCCTGATCGAAGCGCTATACAAGGTCCATCCGGTGCATATTGATATTGCGGGTACCGTTCAATCCATCAGCACGATTACGAAAGAAACACTGTATAGCTGTTATGAGGCTTTTTACCACCCGAGCAATATGATTCTTTTTGTGGTAGGCGGAGTGGACCCGGCGGAAGTAATAGAACTGGTGCGTAACAATCAGGCGAAAAAGGATTACAAGCCGCAAGGAGAGATTGAGCGTATTTTTGACGAAGAGCCTGCTACTGTGGCAGAGAAGCGTCGTGAGGTAAAACTGGCGGTTTCTCTCCCTAAGCTGTTGTTCGGATTCAAAGAAGCCAAGGTAGGTCTCACGGGTGGGGAACTGCTTCGTCATGATCTGGAAACCAAGTTGATGCTTGATCTTTTGTTTGGCTCCAGCACGCAGCTGTATCAAAAGCTCTACGATGAAGACCTCATTTCAGATAGCTTCGGCCATGAGTACAACAGTACACCGCAGTATGCGTTCTCTGCTATCGGTGGAGATACAAAGGACCCGGATGGGCTGTTGGCGCGGATACGTAAAGAGGTGAGCTCCATTCAAAAACAGGGCTTCACGGCAGAACATTTTGAACGGGCACGTAAAAAGAAAATCGGCGGTTACCTGCGTATGCTTAATTCGCCCGAAAATATAGCGCATGAGTTTACGAGACACCGCTTCCGGGATAGCGATTTTTTCCAATTGCTTCCGGTCTATGAAAGTATTACACTTGAGGATGTTAACCGTCGTCTGAAGGATCATATTCAGTGGGATCAGATGGCCATATCGCTGGTGGTGAGTCCGTAATGCCCAGGGAGAGGGAACCGATAACCACCAAGGATGGGGAATTAAAAGCCCTTGGCGATACGACTGTGCTGATCACAGGAGCAAGCGGCGGGATTGGAGCGGCTATTGCGGAGCGTTTTGCGGCTGTTGGGATGAATGTGGTCATTCACTACATGAAGTCCCATGAAAAAGCGAATGAAGTTGCCCGCCGTTGTATGGCTTATTCAGGCAAGGTGATGACCGTGTCAGCGGATCTGCGGAGCAAGGAGCAGATTGAACGCATGCGGGAGAAGCTGGAGAATCACGGAATGAAGCCAGATATTCTTGTGAATAACGCTGGATTATCTCATTATGGATTGCTGACAGATGTGTCGGAAGAGGAATGGGATGAAGTGATGGCCGTCAATGTGAAGGGAACCTTTTTGTGTACGCAGGTTTTTATGCCGCACATGATTTCCCAACGCTATGGCCGTATCGTGAATGTGTCTTCTGTATGGGGAATATGCGGCGCTTCGTGCGAGGTGCTGTATTCCACCACCAAAGGCGGGATCAACGCATTCACTAAAGCACTGGCTCAAGAAGTTGCACCTTCCGGCGTAACGGTAAATGCGGTAGCTCCGGGTGCAGTGGATACGTCTATGCTGGATCATCTGGACGAAGGGGAAATTTCCAGTCTCGAAGAAGAAATCCCTGCCGGTCGATTGGCTCGGCCTGATGAAATTTCATCACTGGTTTATTTTCTGGCGCTTCCTGAATCTGGTTATATTAACGGGCAGGTCATTAGTCCTAACGGAGGATGGGTGACTTGACGACAAGTACAGTGTTTGGAGGAAATCACCAGTATAGAGTGCACCTGAGAAGAACATATTATAACTGTTGATTTTAAATCTGAATCATCTAAGGAGGATTTAAGTATGTCAACAGTTGTTCAGAATTTCGATACCTGGAAGAAGTTCCTTGGTCAGCGTGTGGAACAGGCGGAGAAGCTGGGAATCAGCCAGGATACCATTTCAGAGCTTGCTTATGAAATCGGTGATTTTCTGGATGAGAAGGTCGATCCGGCCAACCACTCCAACCGCGCACTGAAAGAACTGTGGGGAGTTGCCGATGAGGACGAGCGTCACACTATCGCCCGGCTGATGGTCAAATTAGCCAAAAGCAACGCATAAGCAGGAACCAACATGAAAAGCTCCCTTTTGGGGGCTTTTCTGTAATGGTTACAGAGCTGTTCTTGTAATTCCTTTGTAATTTATATATCATAAACGTGATTGAGGCTTATGCGATTGTGTTGAATACAGGAAGCCTTTAGGGTCTCAATAATTGGTTTTGTCGAATGGTGTTATTCTATGATACAATAAGGCTTTGATTTGGAAATGTTAACGGTTTTGAATGTGAATGAGGTGCTAACGTGACGGAGGAATTGAAACAGTGGTACATGGAGTACAAGATACATAAAAATCGTCCCGGATTGCTGGGAGACATTGCTTCCATGCTTGGTATTCTGGGGGTTAATATACTGACGATCAACGGTGTTGAAGGCGAAAGACGGGGGATGCTGCTGGAAACGGACGATGACGAGAAGATACGCATTCTGGGAGATACTTTAAAAAAGGCCAGCAATATTACAGTTACGGCGTTGCGCGCTCCGAGGCTGGTCGATATATTGGCAGTAAGACACGGACGTTACATTGATCGGGATTCGGACGACCGCAAAACATTCCGCTTTACACGCGACGAGCTTGGGTTACTGGTCGATTTTTTGGGTGAAGTATTAAAGAGGGATGGAAATCAGGTGATTGGACTTCGCGGAATGCCTCGTGTGGGTAAAACCGAATCCATCATTGCCAGCAGCGTATGCGCCATGAAGCGCTGGACTTTTGTGTCTTCAACGCTCTTACGGCAGACGGTGCGGAGTCAGCTATCCGAAGAGGAAATGAACCCTAACAATGTATTTATTATTGACGGCATTGTGAGTACAATTCGGTCAAATGAAAGACATTATCACCTGCTTCAGGAAATTATGAGCATGCCGAGTACGAAGGTTATTGAGCATCCTGACGTTTTTGTGCGTGAATCGGGATACAGCTTCGACGATTTCAATTTCATTATTGAACTTCGCAATAATCCGGCTGAGGAAATTATTTATGATACCTTTACAGCCAGTTATACTGAAGATCTTTAAATAAGCGTAATTATACAAGGAGATGATGACATGTCAGAACTGGGTCAGCAATTAAAGGAGGCCCGGCTGCAAAAAGGATTGAGCCTTGACGATGTTCAGGAAATGACGAAGATACGCAAACGTTATCTGGAAGCCATTGAGACGGGCGATTACAAAGTGCTGCCGGGAAGCTTTTATGTCAGAGCTTTCATTAAAACGTACGCTGAAACAGTGGGTTTAAACCCCGACGAGATTCTGGAAGGACATAAAAGCAATGTACCTGAACCGGAGCCGGAAGCTGTCATGGAGCCTGTGACACAGAAACGCTCCAGCCGTCCCGCTACGATTGGAAACCTCAAGTGGTTGCCGACAGCTTTAATGTGGCTTTTTCTGGTTCTCATTGTTGGGGTTATTTATGCATATTGGGTGAGTAACAATCATACAGCTCCAAAAACAGCCGAGAATACAACGCCGATTACGACACCGATTACGTCCACTCCAAACAGCACCAAGGAGGGAACCACGACACCGCCGCAAAATACGACGACAACCCCTCCTCAGGGAAGTGCTCAGACGACAACGCCGAATAACGGTCAGACGGCAGCTCCAAATGGTGGCGGCGGACAAACCACTCCTGATGTTGGGCAAACGGGGCAAACCCAACCATCGGGAGGTACAGGAACGGATACGACCACTCCTGACAGTAGCCAACAGCCCAATACCACTACTCCGCAACAAGGTGTAACCGTGGCTCAGGATGGCAAGCAAGGCAAAACGACGATTTTTAAAGTGTCCAGTGCAACCGGAGCTACAGTCAAAGTTGATATTAAGGCAACGGGAGAAAGCTGGCTTGAGGTATACAAGGGGCAAAACTCCCGTGGTGAAAAGCTGAGTTATGGCATGACCAAAAGTGGAGATGTCATGTCCTTTGATATAGGCCCGGAAGGCTTGTATATCAAATCAGGACGCTCTTCTGCCACGGATATTTCCGTAGCAGGTCAACCGATAACAGATAATAAATCGACGACTCGGGTTTTAATACAGCAAGGAGAAGCTTCATCGACCGGAACGAGTGCCGGGGTGAGTGGTACTACTACGGATTCGAATACAGGCAGTACGGGTTCAACACAGAGCGGTATAGATTCTTCGACTACTGGCGGTGAATAAACCCTCTATTGCGCGGAGATACTAATGACTGTAATTCATGGAAAGCCAGTCATTTCATTTTCCGCAAAGTGAGGTGTATACATTATGACCGTCAGCTGGATTGTGACAGGGCTTGGTATCATTGTCAGCCTGCTTGGTTATTATCTGACCCCAAGCGCATGGGGCTATGGCATACTGGGCTTTGGTCTTGCACACATTGTGCTGGGACTTCTGGATATGTTCCGGAATCCATCCCGTAGCCATAGTTAGAAAAGTTTACAGCTCGAATGAAATAAAGGCGTTTTTGTCCTTAACTGGCAAGAGCGCCTTTTTAGTGAGCGGATTATTGGATTTTTGTAATTGACTAGCCTATAATTAGTTATTGAACTTTGTTGTGGAAAGGAAAGTGAAACGATGGCTTCAGAAAATTCATTTGATATCGTCTCCAAAATGGATATGCAGGAATTGACCAATGCGGTTCATCAGACGGAGCGTGAAATTGAAACACGATTTGATTTTAAGGGGAGCAAAAGCAGCCTTAAGCTTGAAAAGGAAGCTCTTACAATTGCATCGGAGGACGAATACAAGCTCAACGCGGTAATTGATATTTTGCAATCTAAAATGGCCAAGCGCGGTTTATCTCTTAAAAACGTGGAGTACGGGAAGCTGGAGCCGGCGTCTATGGGTTCAGTGCGCCAGCGTCTTGCACTCAAGCAGGGGATTGATCAGGATAATGCCAAAAAAATTAACATTCTTATCCGGGACTCCAAGCTGAAAGTGAAAAGTCAGATTCAAGGTGATCAGATCCGCGTGACCGGAAAAAACAAGGATGATTTACAAGCGGTCATTCAGTTATTGTGCAAAGCGGATCTACCATTGGAACTTCAATTTACGAATATGAAATAAAGCCGTTTTCCCTTATGTAGATTGTAAGAAAAAATGATGCTTGATACGCCGGCAGGTTATTTTGACATGCGTTTTGCACCATATTATACTTGTAACGAAAATGCAGATGATCAGGTGTATAGCGGTATTCAAAACGATTTACATAGGATTGAATTCAATCCGAAAACTGCCATTTTTAATCAAGTACGATAATCAGGGGAGAGTGTGTTGTGAATTTACCCAACAGAATTACAATAACGCGGATTTGCCTCATCCCGGTAATGATGCTGGCCTTGCTGGTGGATTTTGATTTCTATCCGCCGCCGATTGAGATCGGAGCTTTTGAGCTGCCGTATAATCAGTTGATTGCGGCTATCATTTTCCTCATAGCCGCCAGCACGGATGGCCTTGACGGATACTTGGCCCGTAAAAATAACATGGTCACCAACTTGGGGAAATTACTGGACCCTCTTGCGGATAAGCTTCTGGTAACTGCTATTTTGGTTTCTTTGGTGGAAATGGGCAAAATTGATTCGTGGATTGTTGTTGTCATTGTTAGCCGTGAGTTTGCGGTTACTGGTCTGCGTCAGATTGCTTTATTGGATGGCTCTGTGGTCGCTGCAAGCAACTGGGGCAAATTAAAGACCATTATCCAGATCGTTGCCATTGTAGCGTTACTCATTAATAACTTCCCGTTTGTTTTTCTGGGTATTCCGTTTGATTTAATAACGATATGGGCCGCTGTGTTGATCACCATTTATTCGGGTATTGATTACTTTGTAAAGAATATCCATTTGCTGAGTTCCTCCAAAGTTTAACAGGATAAATTTTATGGAAACAGCAATAGGGACTAAACTTATTGCTGTTTCTTTTACATAATTCTCACAACATTCGCTCTACAGGAGGCAGAAACGATGAAAGCTGAAATCATCGCAGTAGGAACTGAATTATTGCTCGGACAAATTGTGAATACGAATGCCCAATATTTGTCACAAGAGTTGGCTACGATTGGGATTGATGTATATTTTCAGACGGTTGTTGGCGATAACATGGATCGGCTTCAGGAAGCGGTGCGTCTGGCTCAGAAGCGTGCGGATATTATTTTGTTCTCGGGCGGTTTGGGACCGACTCAGGATGATTTGACGAAAGATGCAATCGCCGCTGTGCTGGGGCGTAAATTGCATATAGACCGTCTCGCTATGGATAAGCTGGAACAGTTTTTCCGTAATCGCGGGGTAGAAATGACCGAAAATAATCGGCGTCAAGCGCTTTCCATTGAAGGGGCTACCCCGCTTGGAAATGAGACAGGTCTGGCTGTGGGCGATGCGATTGCACAGAATGGTAAATATTATGTGGTTTTGCCTGGACCGCCGAAGGAACTCAAGCCGATGTTTGAGAATCAGGCAAAACCTTGGTTGCTCCAGCAAGCACTGAGCGGTGAGGAGCTGCCGATTTATTCAAAAATGCTAAAGTTTGCAGGAATCGGTGAGTCAGCTCTCGAAACCCGCTTATTGGATCTGATCCAATCACAGACAGACCCGACGATTGCTCCTTATGCCAAGGAGGGAGAGGTCACAATCCGTATATCCACCAAGGCGGCCAGCGAGAGCGAGGCACTGGTCAAGCTTGGGGCTACGGAAGCAGAAATTCAACAGCGTCTTTCGGAATACATGTATGCGAGCGAGGATGTCCCGCTGGAGAAGGTTATTGTGGATTTGATGTCCGATCGCGGACTGACTGTTAGCGCGGCGGAAAGCTGCACAGGTGGAATGCTAATGGAGCATATCACTTCTGTCCCGGGTAGTGCAGCTATGTTTCAGGGAGGTATCGTGTGTTATTCCAATGAAATGAAGAAGAAGCTGCTCAACGTGCCACATGATTATCTGGAGGGGGACAATGCGCCCGGCGCAGTAAGCGAGGAGGTAGCTCTTGTACTTGCGGAGCAGGCAAGAATGGTCACGGACAGTGATTTTGGGCTCTCGGTTACTGGTGTAGCTGGGCCAGGATATTCTGAGCGGAAGCCGGTTGGTCTGGTTTATATCGGTATTGCTGAGCGCGACAAAGAAACTGAGGTATACGAGCTGAAACTGAGCGGGAATCGTGAAACGATCCGCCTGCGGTCTGTTAAGGCAATCCTGTACAGATTATGGCGCAGACTGGCGGAAAATGAGCAGCACTCTTTATGAGTTGTATCCGACGCGAGTTTTCATAGAGTTGTTTTAGATAAACGATTAATGATATAATCATATTATCGGAAGAACCGTTGCAAAAGCCTTTTTGCCTGCGGTTCTTTTTTGATTTATGAGACAAATGGAAGTATAAAAGAGAACTGACTAACAAAAAAAACGAATGTATGTTCGAAAAAATGCTTGGCAAGCGTGTCAAAACAAGGTATTATTAAAGTACAAACAACGAAGGATGTGAGTTTATTGTCAGATCGTCGTGCTGCGCTGGATATGGCGCTCCGTCAAATAGAAAAGCAATTCGGTAAAGGTTCCATTATGAAGTTAGGTGAGTCCACACATATGCAAGTGGAAACCTCTCCCAGTGGTTCGATTGCTTTGGATATTGCGTTAGGAACGGGCGGCTTCCCGAGAGGCCGAGTTATTGAAATATATGGACCGGAATCGTCTGGTAAAACGACAGTAGCACTTCATGCTATCGCAGAGGTACAAAAAGCAGGCGGACAAGCCGCCTTTATCGACGCCGAGCATGCGCTTGATCCGTCGTATGCCAGCAAGTTGGGTGTTAATATTGATGAGCTGTTACTATCGCAGCCAGATACAGGGGAGCAGGCACTTGAGATTGCCGAAGCGCTTGTACGTAGTGGGGCAGTGGATATTGTTGTTGTTGACTCTGTAGCAGCACTTGTGCCGAAGGCGGAGATTGAAGGAGAGATGGGAGATTCCCACGTTGGTCTTCAAGCCCGTTTGATGTCACAGGCATTGCGTAAGCTGTCCGGTGCTATTAACAAGTCGAAAACGATTGCTATCTTTATTAACCAATTGCGTGAAAAAGTAGGCGTTATGTTCGGTAATCCTGAAACGACACCAGGCGGACGTGCTCTGAAATTTTACTCCACTGTACGTTTGGATGTCCGTCGTATTGAGAGCTTGAAAATGGGGAACGACATTGTAGGTAACCGCACACGTATTAAAGTAGTGAAGAACAAGGTGGCACCTCCTTTCCGCCAGGCCGAGGTGGATATTATGTACGGCGAAGGCATCTCCAGAGAAGGCAGCTTGATCGACATTGGTACAGAGCATGACATTGTTGACAAGAGCGGAGCCTGGTATTCTTATGAAGGTGAGCGACTCGGTCAGGGACGTGAAAATGCAAAGCAATTTTTGAAGGAAAATCCGAACATTGCTAGTACGATCGAGCAAAAAATTCGTGTGGCCAGCAATCTGATTACGACGGTAGCTCCCCCGACAGAAGAAGAGTTGGCACAGCAAGCCAAGGAAGAGCAGGAATTGCTGGAGCTTGAATAAAGCTTAGTTAATGCCTGGTTTGTGAATGAAGCCGGGGTTATGGCACAGTCCGTTTGAATAGCATGATTCTGATGCCCTGCACAGTTGTGCAGGGCATTTTTGCATCGAATATGGCCTAGTGTTAGCTGACATTTTACTGATGCGTGGCGGGCGTTCTCGGCTTGCCTTCGTGAATATCAAAGTGAGGGAAGCACATTGCAATTGGAAGATGAAGGTGGACATATTTCGAAAGAAGATAAGCAGCAAGGTATTTTCCTTTTTCCCGATCATGAGGAATTGATGATTACGAGGGTGGAACAGGGACAGGGCAGGAAACGCGGAAGATACACGATTCATTTTGGTCCGTATTCATTGTCCATACTGGAAGATGTAATGATCAAGTTCAATATGTTCAAGGGAACGACTTTTGTCAAAAAGGAACTGGAAGAAATCGTTCTGGCGGACGAAAAGCAACAGGCGTATGTGCAGGCACTTCGTTATTTGGGACGAAAGCCGCGTACACGTCAGGAGATTGAGCAGCGTTTGACGCAAAAGGAAATGGGTCAAGCTGTAATTGCTGAGGTGTTGGACCGTCTGGAGTGGGAACAACTTGTGGATGACGATCTGTACGCCCGTCAGTGGGCAAGGCAACGCATAACGAGCCAACGGAAGGGGAAGATGTGGGTAAGGCAGGAACTGCGTCAAAAGGGCATTTCTAAAGCCTCTATCGGGGAAGCTTTAGGTGAGGTCAGCGATCAGGAGGAATGGGAGAGTGCTTTGATAGTCGGACGCAAGAAATGGAATCAGGTGCGTGGAGATATAATGGAGAAAAAACGGAAAACGTACCCCTTTCTCATGAGACGCGGGTACTCGGGGGATATGACACGCCGCGTAGTTAATCATCTTACAATGGCCGAGCAAGACGGGGCTTCCGATGACGAGGAATTATCACTGTGGGATGAATAGCTTCAAACAGCCGGGCATCCATTAGCTGGCATAGGCGAACAGGATGAGCTGGTTATCACATGGAAAGCCACATGGTAATCTACTAAAGTTTGCATTCCCTTGACAATGCCATTTGTCAAATAATAAAATATATATGAAACGATGCTTGTGGAACACCCTTTTTCCTTCCAAAAAAGTGGAGTCCATGGGTACGTTCTCATCGCCAAATAACAAGTGATGCCGCTATGCCAGGCGGAATTGTACATGTGAAAGCATGTGCATATGAAATGAAACGGCTGCGTGCCGTTATCTTAGTTTGACGATCAAAGCTAATGTGACAATTGCAAAAAGTCCCAAGGAATGCCTTGGAGGAACCAACGAGGAGGTGAACAGTATGATGATGACTGCGATCTGGTTCGTTCTCGTTGCTGTAGCCGCGTTATTCTTTGGGTTCGGGATTGGTTATTTTATTCGCAAATCTATTGCAGAAGCTAAAATCTCCAGTGCGGAAGAAGCTGCCGCGCAAATCGTGGAGAACGCGAAAAAAGAGGCAGAAGCGCTGAAGAAGGAAACGGTATTGGAAGCGAAAGATGAAATTCACCGCATCCGTGCCGAAGCTGAAAAGGAAACTCGTGAGCGTCGTAATGAAATTCAACGGCAGGAACGAAGACTGCTGCAAAAAGAAGAATCGCTGGATAAAAAATTGGAATCGCTGGAACGTAAAGAAGAACAAGTGGCCAACAAAGAGAAACGAATTGATGAAACCCAGCAGCAGATTGATTTGATTTACAAGAGTCAGGTAACTGAGCTGGAGCGTATTTCCAATCTGACGACAGAAGATGCGAGAAGTATTATTCTGTCCAACGTAGAACAGGAAGTACGTCATGAAACCGCTCAGATGATTAAGGAAATTGAGCAGCAGGCTAAAGAGGAAGCGGACAAAAAGTCTCGTGAAATCATCACACTGGCCATCCAACGCTGTGCGGCGGACCATGTAGCGGAAACGACGGTTTCCGTGGTTACGTTGCCGAACGAAGAAATGAAAGGCCGGATTATCGGACGTGAAGGCCGTAATATCCGTGCGCTTGAAACCCTTACGGGAATTGACCTCATTATTGATGATACGCCGGAAGCAGTTATTTTGTCCGGATTTGATCCGATTCGCAGAGAGATTGCGCGTACTGCGCTTGAGAAGCTCGTAGCAGACGGACGGATACATCCGGCTCGTATTGAAGAAATGGTGGAAAAATCCCGTAAAGAAGTGGATGAACGAATCCGCGAGTATGGCGAACAGGCCACCTTCGAGGTGGGCGTGCATAGCTTGCATCCGGATTTAATCAAGATCCTGGGACGTCTCAAGTTCCGTACAAGCTACGGACAGAACGTATTGAAGCACTCGATGGAAGTTGCATACTTGACAGGTCTGATGGCCGGGGAATTGGGCGAGGACGTTACACTGGCAAGACGGGCAGGGTTGCTGCATGACATCGGGAAGGCGCTGGATCACGAAGTGGAAGGATCACACGTTGAAATTGGCGTGGAACTGGCGAAGAAGTACAAGGAACACCCGGTTGTCATCAACAGTATTGCTTCACATCACGGCGACTGCGAAGCGACTTCAGTGATTGCCATGCTGGTTGGAGCGGCAGATGCCTTGTCGGCAGCAAGACCGGGAGCACGGCGTGAAACACTGGAGACGTACATCCGTCGTCTTGAGAAGCTGGAACGCATTTCCGAGTCTTTTGAAGGTGTGGAAAAATCGTACGCTATTCAAGCTGGACGCGAAGTTCGCGTCATGGTGCAGCC
The DNA here is from genome assembly GCF_038592985.1 of Paenibacillus sp. FSL R10-2782. Taxonomy (NCBI): domain Bacteria; kingdom Bacillati; phylum Bacillota; class Bacilli; order Caryophanales; family Paenibacillaceae; genus Paenibacillus; species Paenibacillus sp. FSL R10-2782. The sequence goes on from NZ_CP151951.1 coordinate 2,238,855, forward strand.
AGAGAAAATTGATGATGCGGAAGCATTCCGACTGGCTCGTGATATAACGAAAACGATCGAGAATGAACTGGATTACCCGGGACATATCAAGGTTACCGTCATTCGTGAGACCCGGGCGGTAGAATACGCAAAGTAAAGTAATTTAACGAAAAGTGGCCGCTGTGTGTAGGGCCACTTTTCATTATGTAAGGCAGACTAGGGAGGGTTTTCTATCAACGTATTATTTATTGGAGATATTTTCGGTAGTGTAGGCAGAAAGGCATTAAGGGAAAATCTTCCTTCGCTAAAATCAAAATACAACCCGCATATTATTATCGTGAATGGGGAAAATTCAGCTTCAGGAAGAGGCATTACTCCAGCCATCGCCAGAGAATTTTTTGATTGGGGCGTACATGGTATTACAATGGGTAATCATACTTGGGACAATAAGGATATATTTGATTTTATAGACGATGAGCCACGTATTATACGTCCGGCAAACTTTCCTCCAGGAACGCCGGGGCGAGGCTATACCGTGGTGAAAGGTGGAGGCAAGGAGTTGGCGATCGTTAACTTGCAGGGCAGAACCTTTCTGCCGCCCATCGATTGCCCGTTCCGTGCAGCAGATGAGATCGTAGATGATTTGCGCAAGAAGCATAAGCACATTCTGGTTGATTTTCATGCCGAAGCGACATCGGAAAAAATTGCTATGGGCTGGCATCTAGATGGCCGTGCTTCAATTGTGGTTGGTACACACACCCATGTGCAGAGCAACGATGAAACGATTTTACCACAAGGAACAGCGTATCAGACAGATGTGGGTATGGTAGGTCCCTATGAAGGAGTACTTGGCATGCAGAGAGACGCCGTGTTGCAGAAATTTCAGACTCAGCTTCCAGTACGTTTTCAACCGGACAACGGAAAATGGCATTTTCACGCTGTTAGCGTAGAACTGAATGACAACGACGGTATGGCGCGTAAAATTCAGAAAATTAGACTCAAAGAAGATGAATGGCGGATGGATTAACCTTTTTTGGATATTGCTTTAGGAAAGAATAAGGAAAACTGTCATCAAAAAGCAGGAATTTTTTGCTGACCCTCGAATAACATCTAATAGTGGAATCAAACCATCATCATTCCCAGGGGAGGTACTTACTATGGATGTATTAAAAGTATCAGCAAAATCCAATCCCAATTCAGTTGCAGGCGCACTCGCAGGGGTACTGCGTGAACGCGGAAATGCCGAATTGCAGGCGATTGGAGCGGGTGCACTGAACCAAGCCATTAAAGCTGTAGCCATTGCCCGGGGATTTGTCGCACCAAGCGGAGTGGATTTGATTTGTATTCCTGCTTTTACGGATATTGTTATTGACGGAGAAGACCGGACTGCAATCAAGCTGATTGTAGAGCCAAGATAATAAATGCTAGTTGCCTGAGCCTGTTTACGATGGTGTAAACGGGCTTTTTTGCATGGAGGTCGCCTGTTATTACATAGATTGTAAGATCAACTTTATCTCGTTGTAATCTATGAATGGAGGTAAGATGCATGAACAGTAAACTACACACGAAATGGTCGGTTGCCGATTTGCATTGTGATGTGTTGTGTAAGATGCAGCTTAACCCGCAGGTGGATTTCAGTCATCCTTCGCTTGATGTTACAAGAGAGCGTTTGTTAGAAGGCCATGTGAACTTGCAGACATTCGCTATATATATTTCTCAGGTGCTGGGTACGCCAAGGTTTGAGCATGTCATTCGTCAGGTTGAACTGTTCAGACAGCATGTGATATCCCCATCTGTCGGGTTGAAGCCGCTATTGTGGAGGGAAGACTTGGAAGAACGTAAGGATACATCAGCGGGACATCTAGAAGGAAATGGAATAAAACAACTTCAAGAATCACCGTGGGCTCTGCTATCGCTGGAGGGAGTGGGAGCGCTGGAAGGAAATCCGTTTTATGCTGAACTGTGCTATGCCTTGGGAATCCGTCTGATCGGGTTGACGTGGAATTATGCAAACTGGGCTGCTGACGGCATTATGGAGCAGAGGGGCGGCGGACTGACTCGCAAGGGGCATGAGTTGATCAAGCGCTGTAATGAACTAGGTTTGCTACTGGATGTATCGCATTTGTCCGTACAAGGCTTCTGGGAGGTGCTGGAGGAGGCGGCTCAACCGCCGATTGCTTCGCACTCCAACGCCTTCGTGGTATGTCCTCACCCACGTAATCTTCGGGATGAACAGATTCGTGCGTTGATCGCGCGTAACGGACGGATTGGCTTGACTTTCGTCACGATGTTTCTCAAAGAGCAGGGTACGGTGACGGCTGAGGATTTGTTGCCACACATTGAACATATTTGTTCACTAGGCGGCGAACGTCATTTGATGTTCGGATCTGATTTTGACGGTATCGAGCATCATGTGCAAGGGCTGGAGCATCCGGGGAAATATCCGGGTTTTGGAGAACTGCTGATGAAGCATTATTCCGAGGAACTGGTCAAGGGGTGGCTGGGAGAACATGCGCTGGAATATCTGCAAACGAATCTGCCTTCTAAAATGTCTTTTTAAATAGCTATTTAATAGCAGTTATTTTTGGTTGCTTAATATCCTTGACAATGCGAGTTATATTACGAAATAATTGGAGCATCCTAGTATTGCATGGTGCTAAAACAACGCTTGCTGAAATATGACATACCTTGGGGCGAGCCTGACGAGTCACCATGCTGTACCGCCATGTCAGAGGGGAGCTCCATTACATAATGTTGATAAAAAAGGTTACCTGGCTTGAACTCTTTTATGACTTATTGTTCGTAGCTGCTGTCTCCAAGGCCACTCATGTTTTACTACATGTTGAACATGGTAGTATTTCTTTGGAGCATCTGGCGAAGTTTATTTTGATTTTTATTCCGATATGGTGGGCTTGGGTAGGACAAACGGTCTACAACAATCGTTTTGGTCAAGACAGTATGACGCATCGAATCTTTATGATTCTGCAATTGTTTTTCGTGTTAATTATGACCGCCAGCCTGAATGTAGATTTTGATGCATATTATGTATCTTTTTTTGTTGGCTATATTGGTTTAAGAGGCTTGACCGTCATTCAATATTTACTTTCAGCACCTCAAGAAACGGCTAATAAACAGGAAACAGCTCGTTTTTTTGGGACCTATTTTTGGATTGGAATCGCCATCTCTAGCTTCTCCCTCTTTTTTGACTCTTGGATTCGATATTTGATTTTATATGTTGGCATTGCTGTTGATATCCTCGTTCCTTTGATCGGTCGTAAAAAATTGGTGATTACACCTATCCATACGGAGCATCTTTTAGAGCGTTTTGCACAGTTCACCTTAGTCCTGCTTGGCGAATCGGTGATCAGTATGCTTTCTGTTTTACAATCCGATCATTTTACGGTATCCTCCGTTGTATTTGCTGCCTTGGCTTTTGTATTAGTCATCGCAATCTGGTGGCAGTATTTTGAGAACATGGAGAAGCATGTAGATAAATCAAAACAAACAGCAGGGCAAACTATTATGTATGGTCATTTGTTTATTTATCTTTCACTTAGCATGCTGGCAGCTTCGATACAGCTCTTATTTTTGGGACAAGTAGCCTATATCTTTGTTCTTTGCTTTACCTTTGCTTCAGTACTTATTTACTTTTTGTCGGTTTTGCTGGTATTCCATCGGTACAGATTAAGTCATCTTAAACCAAGCCTTAGAGTCATTTTTTTCTTAACTGGAGTCCTCTGTGTCTTGTTTATCCTTAACATATTTATTGTTGTTCCCTCTCATCTTATGTTAGCTGAAATCATGCTGTTCTTTATCCTGTTCGCTAAAATGACAGTTCACGATATTAAAGGCTGAATAGGGCGAAATACGGAACTTTGTACCGCTTTCCTTTTCTTTCTTGGCAAAGTAGGAGTATAATAATGTGGATGTGTAAAGTATTGTATAGAGAAAAAGGAGTGACCATACGATGAGTAAAATCGTACCTGTCGGCGTTTCCGCACGCCATATTCACCTGACTCAAGAGCATATTGAAATTTTGTTCGGAGCAGGCTATCAACTGACTGAATTTAAACCATTGTCCCAACCAGGACAATTTGCCGCAAATGAAACGGTAGCTGTAATTGGTTCTAAGGGCCAATTTGATAAGGTTCGTATTTTGGGACCCGCTCGTCCGGCTTCCCAGCTTGAAATCTCTCGCACAGATTCCTTTGCTATTGGTGTAAAAGCGCCTGTACGCGAATCTGGCAGCATTGACGATACACCAGGAATCACAGTAAAAGGACCAGCCGGAGAAGTGGAACTGCAAGAGGGTGTAATCGTAGCTGCCCGTCATATTCATTTCCATACATCTGATGCAGCGAAATGGGACATTAAGGACAAGCAGTTGCTGAAAGTACGCGTCGGCGGCGAACGTGGTCTTGTATTCGAAAATGTTCTTGCACGTGTGTCCGATTCTTTTGCTTTGGATATGCACATTGATACAGATGAAGCGAACGGAGCCGGTGTGAAAAACGGTGACAACGCTGAAATCGTAGACTAATATACGTATTTAATGCCGAAAGGCTAAGGGTCCGATTCTTGCTAAAGAGTCGGGCTTTTTTACGTACTAAGGATTCTCAAATTGGTTACCTATAAAATTATGGACATTAGATTCACCGCGTAACCAATTGGCGTTCACGGGGATATATGGCGATGGCTTATAAATCATGCTATAATTTAGTGTAATGCCTTTTTCAAAGGAGTTTTTACGGGCTAAAAAGAGATGTACCCATAGCAAAGATACAGTAAAAGCGTAATTGGCGTGAAATAGATGGTGTAAGGAGTGACCAAAGGAATGGCCAAGGAAACGAAAGATTACTCCAAATATTTTGATTTCTCGGATGCAAAGATCATTTCTCAGGATGAGCATAGCAAGAAGATCCGCATTCGCGGACGTGAGATCAATATTATGGCGGAGCCGAATCATAGAAAAGAAAAGCAACGCGGTAAAGAGGATGTACAGGTATTGTACGATAATGCAGTTCCGGATGAGCTGAAGCATATCGGCGAGGGAAAGCATTACATCGTGTACACATTCGGTTGCCAGATGAACGAGCATGATTCCGAAACGATTAAAGGATTGCTGGAGCAAATGGGTTATCAGGCGACAGAGGATCGTAAGGAAGCGGACATCATCTTGCTGAATACATGTGCGATCCGTGAAAATGCGGAGGACAAAGTATTTGGTGAGCTGGGTCACCTCAAGCATCTCAAAACCGAGAAGCCGGGTATGCTGCTTGGCGTGTGTGGATGCATGTCGCAGGAAGAAAGTGTCGTCAACCGGATTTTGCAAAAGCACGGTTTTGTCGACATGATTTTTGGTACCCATAATATTCACCGCTTGCCGCAGCTCGTCAAGGAAGCACTCTTCAGCAAAGAAATGGTGGTCGAGGTGTGGTCCAAGGAAGGCGACATTATCGAGAACCTGCCGAAGAAGCGCGAGGGTATGCGGGCTTGGGTGAACATTATGTACGGCTGCGATAAATTTTGCACCTATTGCATTGTTCCCTTCACACGCGGTAAGGAAAGAAGTCGTCGTCCCGAGGATGTCATTGCTGAGGTAAGGGATTTGGCACGTCAGGGCTTTAAGGAAATTACTTTGCTCGGTCAGAACGTCAATGCCTATGGCAAGGATTTGAAGGATATGAATTACAGATTCGGGGATCTGATGGACGATATGCGTAAGATTGATATCCCGCGTATACGTTTTACAACATCACATCCGCGTGATTTTGATGACCACTTGGTTGAAGTGCTTGGTAAGGGCGGTAATTTGGTGGAGCATATCCATCTGCCTGTTCAATCCGGCAATACGGATATATTGAAGAAAATGAACCGAAAATATACACGTGAGCGCGTTCTGGAGCTGGCGGCGAAGATCAAAGCTGCAGTTCCGCATGCTTCGCTGACAACGGATATTATCGTAGGTTTTCCAGGCGAAACGGACGAACAGTTTGAAGATACCGTTTCTCTCGTGCGCGAGGTCGGTTACGACTTTGCCTACACCTTTATTTATTCGCCACGGGAAGGTACGCCAGCTGCGTCCATGGAAGATAATGTTCCTATGTCGGTCAAAAAAGAGCGTCTCCAGCGTCTAAACAATGTGGTGAACCAAAACAGCCTCCGCTTTAACGGTAGACTGCGTGGCGAGGTGGTTGAGGTGCTAGTGGAAGGCGAGAGCAAAAATAACAGCGAGGTGCTTGCAGGCCGGACCCGATCCAATAAGCTGGTGCATTTTGAAGGCTCCAAGGATTTGATCGGTACCTTTGTGCAGGTGAAAATTACGGAGCCTATGACCTTTTACATCAAAGGTGATTTGGTTCAAACTGCCGTGGCGGTCAACGGTTAACAAAATAGCGCAGCAAGGTTTGCATGTGGATCAAATATGAACTGTATGTACGACCTTATTAAGTGAGCAAAGGAGCGATGGACAGTGACAGAGGAGCGGTTGCAACAGTCAAAGCTTCAACCGGCGGCGCGCCAGCATGATCATTTGGTCAATCGCGATATGATATTGGCGAAAGCCCAAGAGTTGGCGGGTATTTTGGGCAACAGTGAGGAAGTGCAGGTATTTCGGAAAGCAGAAGATAAAATTCGCGATCATGAGCGCATCCAGCATCTGATTACAGCGATGAAGAAAAAGCAAAAGGAAATTGTAGCCTTCGAATCCTTGAAGAATCAAACCATGATTGCCAAAATAGAGGCCGAGCTTCAGGAGCTTCAAGAAGAGCTTGACGGTATTCCGATTGTAACGGAGTTTCAACAAAGCCAGGTAGAAATTAATGAGCTGCTGCAAATGGTTATCATGGCAATTCGTGATACAGTTGCCGAAAAGGTGAATGTAGAAGAGGGAAAAAGTACTTCTTCCTCCAATTGCAGTGACTAGAATGATGTATGGTGTGGAGGCTCAGCCTCCACGCCTTTTTTTCAGGAGTAACTTGTAATCATATGTACTGTGCCAGATTCCAAGAGGAAATGGGGCCTCATAGAAAGGATGGAAACAAGGAATGGACATCTTGCGTAGTTTGGTAGAGGGTGAAGTAAATACATTTTGGGAGTATTTGGGCTGTGAATTGATCGAAGCTGATGCAAAAGAGGTACATATCGCTTTACAGGCTGGGCCACAACATACCAACGTGGTGGGTATTGTTCACGGTGGCGTACTCACAACATTGATGGATCAGGCGATGGGGATGGTTAGTATGGTTTCACGCAATATGGAATTATTTGTGACGACGAATCTGAACGTTCATTTTTTGTCAGCGATGAAACAAGGACGATTGGAGGTTAAGGCACGAATTCTCCATCAAGGGGGACGTACCATAACGACGGAGGCGGAAGTGAAGGATAGTGAAGGAACGCTCGGCTGCATGGCTACGGCGACATTCCGGGTATTGCGTAAACAACCAGATCATTTGGATAAGGCCTGACGCTTGACAAAACTTTTTATTATGTCATAATGAATTTATCAAAACGATATAATGTGGTGATGCCAATGGATAACGAACGTATAAACGAAGAGACGCAGAAGGCGTCGTACAACATTAAGAAATATCGCACCCCGGATGGTGCTCCGGCAGATATCGTCATGTTCACCTTAACCAAGCGGGAGCGCAAGACGGTGACAAAGACGTTGCCGATCCGTGAGCTGAAGGTAATGCTTATCAAGCGTCGTAGTTGGCCGTTTGCCGGACGTTGGGCGTTGCCGGGGGGCTTTTGTCAGGAAGATGAATCCATTTACGGAGCTGCCAAGCGCGAGCTGTTAGAGGAAACCGGTGTGGACGGCGGTCATCTGGAGTACCTAGGTGTGTATAGTGGACCTGGGCGTGATCCGCGCGGGTGGATTATATCGCATGCGTTTTTTGCACTGGTAGAGGAATGGATGCTGGAGCAGCGGCAAGCGGCGGATGATGCTTCCGAGGTTGGGCTGTTCACGATCCGTGAAGCGCTGGAGGAATTAGAGCTGGCGTTTGACCACCGGGACATTATTGTGGATGCCTACCGAAAGATTCAGTTGCAAATGCTCCAGACGACGATAGCCAAGCAGTTTTTGCCTCTGCATTTTACATTGGGTGAGCTGTATCAGGTCATTCAAAGTGTCGTACCGGATTTCGAAGAGCCGAACTTTATTCGCAAAATAACGTCGACTCGCAGCAGACAGGGAATATTGGAAGAGGTACGGGACGAGAACGGCAAACCGCTCAGCTCCAATCAGTATTCACAGAGACCGGCACAGCTTTATCGTTTTAGTGACAGGGTGCCGCGGTTGTCTATCTACACTTAATGTAATGTAATAGGTCACATAAAGAAGCGCACAATCCCCAATTTGAGGATGAAGGAGCTGGCCGTACGATGAAGGCATTGATTGTTATTGATTACACGAATGATTTTGTGGACGGCAGTCTGCCTGTAGGCCAACCGGCAATTGAGCTGGATGATCGGATGGCAGCTATTACGCAGTTGTATGTGGATCAGGGGGACTTTGTCGTAATGGCAGTGGATCTGCATGAGGAAAATGATCTTTATCACCCGGAAAGCAAGCTGTTTCCTCCACATAATATTCGTGGAACCGGGGGACGAGATTTGTATGGCAAGCTCCATAACCTCTATGCTACACAGAGTGATTCCATCTATTGGATGGATAAAACACGATACAGCGCCTTTGCTGGCACGGATCTGGAACTCAGGTTGCGTGAACGTGGTATTACGGAAGTTCATTTGATCGGTGTCTGTACGGATATATGTGTACTGCATACGGCTGTAGACGCTTATAACAAAGGTTTTGCGATTACGGTATACAAGGACGCTGTGGCGAGCTTTAATCAGGCTGGACATGATTGGGCTTTGGGTCATTTTCAGGGCAGTCTCGGAGCCGACGTATGGTCGGCTGAGGATACGATTTTACGCCAGAAGAAGTAAATAACTTAACGATTGTGCACCAATATCCGATAACAGTATGGAGTCGGGTATTGGTGACGGATGGACAAGGCGGTACGCCGCTGCAAAACCGGGGACAGTCAGAGAGGATGATTAAGATGCAGTCAACGAGCCTCGCATTACATACAGATAAATATCAAATTAATATGATGTACGCCCACTGGGTGAACGGAAGTCACCAGCGCAAAGCTGTGTTTGAGGCATATTTTCGCAAGCTACCTTTTGGAAACGGATATGCGGTGTTCGCAGGTCTGGAACGCATTGTGAATTATATTGCAAATCTGCGCTTTACAGAAGAGGATATCCGTTACCTCTCAGAGCAAGAGGAGAAGTATGATCCCATGTTTCTGGAGGCATTGCGCCAGTTTAGGTTTGGCGGAACCGTCCATTCGATGAAAGAAGGGGCGCTTGTTTTTCCGAATGAGCCTCTGGTACGCGTCGAAGGAACAATTATGGAAACACAACTGGTTGAGACAGCGTTGTTGAATTTTATGAACTACCAGACGCTGATTGCGACGAAGGCGTCGCGCATCAAGCAGGTTGCAAGCGGAGATACGCTGCTGGAATTTGGCACACGGCGGGCGCAGGAAGCAGATGCGGCGATTTGGGGAGCACGGGCAGCTTATGTAGCGGGCTTTGACGCAACTTCTAATATGCTGGCAGGTGAGCACTTTGGTATTCCGACCAAGGGAACACATGCTCATTCCTGGGTGCAGACCTTTATGAGCGAGCAGGAAGCTTTTGACGTGTATGCGAAGGTTTTACCGGATCAGGTCACACTGCTGGTGGATACCTTTGATACGCTGGAGAGTGGCGTTCCCCATGCGATTCGGACAGCGAAGATGCTGGAGAGTCAGGGTAAACGGATGAATTCGATCCGGCTGGATAGTGGTGACTTGGCTTATTTATCCATTCAGGCTCGGGAAATGCTGGATACCGAAGGGCTGGATTACGTACAAATTGTAGCCTCCAATGATTTGGATGAGAATACAATTTTCAACTTAAAGGCCCAAGGCGCGCGTATCGATGTATGGGGTGTGGGGACACAGCTCATTACAGCTTCGGATCAACCTTCATTGGGCGGGGTGTACAAGCTGGTCGAACGGGAAGTAGAAGGCGAAATGCTGCCGACGATTAAAATTTCGGGCAATCCGGAAAAGGTATCCACACCGGGCAAGAAGGATGTATATCGTATTATAGATAAGAAGAAAGGGAGAGCTGTTGCCGATTATATATCTTTTCCGGACGAAGACCGTCCGCGCAATGGAAAGCGGCTGAAACTCTTTAACCCGTTGCATCCGTACATGAAGAAGTATGTGGAAAATTACGAGGCAGTTCCGATGCTGGAGCCTATTTTCGTAAATGGGCAGAAAGTGTATGAACTTCCCGGTCTGGATGAAATTCGCGCATACCATACTTCCCAGCTGCAACTGTTCTGGCCGGAATATTTGCGGAAAATGAACCCTGAAATTTACCGTGTAAATCTCAGTGAAAAGGTATGGGGGCTGAAACAAAAGCTGATCGACAGCTATATGCAGCCAGAAGTGGAAGAAAAGGAATAGTTTTAAGAGGCACCCTGCAAATGATGGGGTGCCTCTTTGTGTTTCAGAGCGTAAGAGGAAAATCTGTGTGTTATTTGTAAATTTCCCTCATGACATGCCGCAGCTCAGGTATAATAATGCGCTCCATCGCCAAACGGACGGCTCCACGTGAGCCTGGCATTGAAAATACGGCTGTGCGGCCCACGGTGCCAGCTACAGCACGACTCAATATCGCTGCAGAACCAATATCCTCTGCAAAGCTTAAATAACGGAAGATTTCCCCGAATCCGGGCAGTTCCTTATCCAGCAAGGAGGATACGGCCTCATACGTTGTATCTCGCGGGGAAATACCGGTGCCGCCTGTCAGAAGAACAGCCTCAATGTCATCGCGTTCTGCGGCTTCGGATACCAGTTCCCGGATACCAACATAGTCGTCTTTGACGATAACATATCGGACCACCTGATAGCCGTTCGTTTCCAACAGATCCACCAGTAAGCGCCCACCGGTATCTGTTTCCAGCGTACGGGTATCGGAGACGGTTACAACCATGCAGCTAACCTGCTGCGGGGCCTCCCGCCGATGCTCATCTACAGAAGATATATTCATTGCAATGCTCACTCCTCGATCTATGGTTAGACATACTATTTTTACAATAGAGGAATGATTGCGGGTGTGCAAGTCAGGAGCAGGCATCAGGGAGTTGTGTGATTTATCCCCTTGCACGGGTGGGTTGGAATATAGTACACTCCCTTACATAAGTCGGGATTTTTGTCTGGTCATTGATGAAAGCGTGCACAACGGTTGATTAATCTCAATTGTCGGCGGGTAATAATACAGCAGGGTCAACAACAGGGAGGTAATGTATTATGAAACATTCATACCAACAATGCGTGGATGCTTGCCTGGAGTGTATGAACGCTTGCAACGTTTGTTATGTGGCGAGCTTGAAGGAATATGATTTGGCTATGCTGCGCGAGTGTATTCGAGTGAGCCGGGAATGTGCAGAAATATGCGGGTTTGCCGCTCAAATGTTGGAACGTGGAAAGGAATTTGCCGAGCAAATTTGTGAGTTATGTGCCAAAGCCTGTGAAGTATGTGCTACTGAATGCAGTAAGCACTCCCCTGAGCATTGCGAGCAATGTGCAGAAGCCTGCCGCCGTTGTGTTCAGACTTGCCGCCAAATGGTGGCTGTGTAATTACATATTATCAAGTCAACATATGAACAGAAAATAAAAGATTGCTTTCCACTGGATAGGTTTGTATAATGATGGGAATTAACGTCTTGGAACGGGAGAGTAGCAGCGGAGCCATATCATTACAGCGAGCCGGGAAAGGTGGAAGCCGGTATGAGGTCCGATGTGAAGCGCACCCGGGAGGCGGTTGTTCCAACACGGAGTTCCGTTAGTAGATCAGCCCGGCAGACACCGTTATTGGTCATTAGAGTGAAATCGGCGATTATGCATAAGTTCGATGTGTAATCCGATTTACGAAGAGTGGTACCGCGGGGATATTGAAGTTCTCGTCTCTTGAATAATTCAAGAGGCGGGAGCTTTTTTTGTTTGATTTTAATGAAAAAAGGAGAGAAACCTATGCTATTGCCAATCGCTGTTCAAGCTATTTCCGCCCATACAGGCTTGGAGGAAAAGGAGATTTCCTCTTTATTGGAGGTACCGCCACAGCCAGAATGGGGAGATGTGGCGTTTCCCTGTTTTATGATGGCTAAAAAGTTTCGGAAGGCTCCACAGCAAATTGCGCTGGAACTGGCGGAAGCCATAAGCCGTGAAGAAGGACTGACTGCTTCGGCATCAGGGGCCTATGTAAATATAACTTTGGGGCGTTCTGTTCATATTCCACTGATGCTGGCTGAATTGAAGAAACCTGAATTTTTCAAGCCAGATCTCGGACACGGACAGCGGGTAGTGATTGATATGTCTTCGCCCAATATTGCCAAACCGTTTGGTATTGGTCATCTTCGCTCTACTGTCATCGGCGCCGCATTATACCGCATTCTCGGGGAAACAGGGTATGTTCCAATGAGTGTAAATCATCTGGGGGATTGGGGAACACAATTTGGTAAGCAAATTGCGGCTTATAAAAGATGGGGAAATGAGGAGCAGCTACAGCAAGATCCGATTGGAGAGTCACTTAAGCTGTACGTGCGTTTTCATGAGGAAGCCGAGCATGACCCGTCTTTGGAGGACGAAGGTCGAGAATGGTTCCGTCGTCTGGAACATGGAGATAATGAGGCTCAGCGGCTATGGGAGTTTTTTGTTGAAGTCAGCCTGCGTGAATTTAATCGCATGTACGAACGTCTGAACATTACATTCGACCATGGGCTGGGAGAGAGCTTTTACAATGATAAAATGCAGACGGTTGTTGCCCAATTAAGGACGAAAGGTTTGCTGGAAGAAAGCGACGGTGCGCTTGTGGTGCGTCTGGAGGATGAAGAACTGCCGCCTTGTCTGATTTTGAAAAAGGATGGGACGACCATCTATCCAACCCGTGATTTGGCTACGGCGTTCTACCGTCATGAGGTGATGAAAGCTGATCGTTTGCTGTACGTAGTAGGTGGAGAGCAGCAGTTGCATTTCCGGCAGGTATTTGCGGTGCTAAAGCGTGCAGGGGAGTCATGGGCAGAGCGGTGTGAGCATGTGCCGTTTGGTCTGATGCGTTTTGCAGGTGAAAAAATGTCCACAAGACGCGGCAAGGTCGTGAAGCTGGAGGAAGTGCTGGATGAAGCGGTAGCCCGCGCATTAACTATCATCACTCAGAAGAATCCCGATTTACAGGATCAACAGGAAATAGCCGAAGACGTCGGCATCGGGGCAATCATTTTTGGCGACTTAAAAAATAACCGCCTGAACGAAGTGGATTTCTCACTGGAAGATGCATTAACCTTTGAAGGTGAGACAGGTCCTTATGTACAATACACACATGCACGTATACGCAGTCTTTTGGAAAAAGCTTATGCTGGCGCTGGTACGGTGGATGGTTCTGGTATCGACGTTCTTATGAGGGAACATCCAGTATCTGATTACACCGATGCATCAGTTGAAATGCTGGGGGATGCAGGCTGGGCACTGCTTAAGCAGTTGGTTCGTTATCAGGGACAACTGGAACGTGCGGCTAGGCAACTGGAACCTTCGGTTATCGCGAGGTTTGCGCTGGATACGGCGCAGGCGTTCAACCGATTTTATGCCAAGGAACGGATCGTCGATGGTGGGCCGTGGCGCATTCAGTTGGCTGAACAAACTGCTGATATTTTGGCACATACGCTGCATCTTCTTGGCCTGAAAGCACCTTATCAGATGTAGCCCAATATACCTTTTTACAATCAATTTTTGAGTATCTGAAACATTTGTTGATAGTATTGCGTCGATAAGTATAGAAGAAACATAGTAAATATGGAGGTGCATCTCATGAAAAAAAACAAAAGCGTGACAGCAGCTTTGCTCGTGATCTGTTCGTTGGCAGTGGCTACGTCAGCTTCTGCTTTTCGTGATATAAAAGGAAACGAGCAGGAGAAGATTGTAAGTTCGCTTCAGAACAAAGGCATTATTCAGGGCATTACCAAGGATAAGTTTGCGCCTGATCAATCACTTACGTATGCACAAGGGGTGCATATGGTCGTTAATGCGATGGATCTTCAGGTTATGCCGGATTTCACGACGGGTTCCTTCGCCAATATTTCGTCTTCGGCATGGTATGCCAAGTCCTATCGAATCGCAGCTCAACACCAAATTCCTTTGTCACCGGATATTGATCCAAGCACCCAGATGACAAGAGAACAATTCGCGAATATACTGTACAAAGCGGTTAGTGCAACCGGAGAATATCCAACAGTCCGCATGTACATTAATGTTGCGGATGGCAAGAAGCTGGACCAGGATTCAAGCGAAGCTGTTCAGTTCCTGTTGTTGACCAAAATTGCTAAATTGGATGAAAAGAGCAACTTTAATCCGGAACGTAAAGTAACCCGAATGGAGGCAGCGGAGATGGTCTATCATGCATCCGAATTTGTGCAAAATCATAATCCGGTTGAATCCACTCCAGAAAATCCGGCTGAGCCTTCAGATCCGGGCCAGCAAAATGGGATTAGTATGAGCATAGAGAAGGCAAATGATCAGCAGAACAAGATAACATTAACCCGTTTGCAGGCACCTAATCCCGGTTACGGCATTGAGGTCGATCATATCGACTACGTAGATGACACCAATGCAGTGATTTACTACAAGCTGACAAGTCCAAAGCCGGGGGAAATGAACATCCAGGTCATTACAGATACCCAGACAAGCACACTGGTGGACAGCAAGTATAAAGTGACGATTAAGGCGGTAGAAGGAACGGTTTTTCCTCCTTCAGGATCAGGCACCTCGGTAGCTCAATAATAGTCGTATCCTTACACTTGAAGCACGTGTTTAGAAAAAGTAAAACAGCAAGTCTCCATTGTGTTTATTCGGAGACTTGCTGTTTTTTTTATGCATGCTTTGTGTGCTTAATTTATGCGCTTCCTCCAGCCAAGCCGGGGCCATTTTGACCTGTGCCCGGTTTCTGCAAGGAAATGGTACCTGCTCGGGTACCGGCTTTTCCAGAAGTGGCAGCTCCTGCTGGTACAGCAGTTTGCTCTGCAAGTAAAGCTTCGTGTTCCGACGATGCACTAGAGGATGCATTTGTAGCTGTTCCCGTCGTTCCTGACTGGAGCTGATACATCTGGAAGTAGCGACCACCCTGAGCCATAAGCTCGTCATGGTTGCCTCGCTCGACAATTTCACCTCGATGCAGTACCAGAATTTGGTCCGCACTGCGGATGGTCGACAGACGGTGAGCAATGATGAAGGTAGTACGCCCCTTCTTGAGTACCTCCAGCGCAGATTGGATAAGCGCCTCGGTTTCGGTATCAATATTGGCGGTAGCTTCATCGAGAATCAGAATCGCCGGATCGAAGGCCAGCGCGCGGGCGAAGGAAATGAGCTGACGCTGCCCGGCTGATAAAGTACTCCCTTTTTCGATCACGGGCTCATCAAAGCCTTGCGGCAAGTGGGCCAGCAGTTTGTCAGCCCCGACATCACACAGTGCTTTGTTCACCTGTTCTCTGGTAATCCGGCTGTCTCCCAGACTGACGTTGGAGGCTACTGTACCTGTAAACAAATACGGATCTTGAAGAACGATACCCATATGATGGCGCAGCCACTGCTTTGGTATGTCCTTGACAGAGGTTCCGTCAATCGTGATCGTTCCTTTTTGAGGATCATAAAACCGGAACAGCAGGTTAATAATTGAGCTTTTTCCAGATCCGGTATGTCCGACGAGAGCAACCGTTTGGCCGGGATGTGCAGTAAAGGAAATATGCTTAAGGACATCATCCTTTTTGTAGGCAAAGGTCACATCGTCGAACTCCACCAGACCTTTGTAACGCGGCATCGTGCCGTCCGTTACCTGTTCTCCGGTTTCATCCATCAGTTCAAATACCCGTCCTGAGGATACGATGGAAGTATCCAGTACGGCGAGTTGATTGACCATACCAGTCATCGGTTGGAACAGTCGTCCCAGTACATCGACGAAGGCGTATAGTACGCCTAGTGACACAGCACTCCCTGTCGTGCCAAGCGCCTCTGCTCCGAAATACCACAACACGACGGCAAATGCAAGATTTCTCAGCACATTGACCAGATTGTGTGAGGTGAAGGCGTTCAAATTCAGCATTTTATTCTGATGTTTCATATAATCGTCGTTCAGTTCTTCAAACTCATGCTGCGTTTGTTTCTGGTGCCGGAACACGCGAATAATGGACATACCTTGAATAGATTCGTTGATAATCGCATTAATCTCACTGAGTCGGGACCGAATGATTGTATTAAAGCGGGTGGCGACCTTGCGGTACAGCACAATCCACAAGATCAGCAGCGGTACAATGAACAGAGAGATCAGACCCAGTCTGAAGTCCAGCAAAAAGAGTGCGACATATACCCCGGCCATCGTCACAATACCGGAAGTGAAGTTCGATAATACGGCTACGAATAAATCTTTTACTGCTTCTGTGTCATTCGTAACACGGGATACGACCTTACCTGCGGGCAGATTGTCAAAAAAGTAAACTGGCAACCGTTGAATGTGCGCGTAGAGGTCAAGCCGAAGCTTTTGAATGACCTTGTTGGCCGAGGATTGCAGCCAGTACGTTTTGCCAAATTCGGCAAAGATCGAAATGACCAAAAAGAAGCAATACCAGCCAATCAGTTGAAAGATACCGGGCATTTCCGGCTTGTAAAAGCTATACAGCTCATCGGCAGTCAAAGCCTTGGCATTATAGCGAAAGGTGTCGGAGCCGCGCGTCACGGTCAGTGTGCCGTTCGCAAAGGAGCGGTTACCGTCAGCCACCTGCACCGAGCCATCAATAAATACGAAGGATTTGCCGACTTGTAAAATCCTGGCTTCACGTCCTTTGGCCTCTCCGGCCTCAAAGCGGTCTTCACGCTTAAAATGGGTTCCGGCATAGCTTACGGTGCCGTCCACGCTAGTTGTCTCGTAAAATGGTTTTTCAATAGCGAGCATATGGTCGTCGATCATCGTTTTGGCGATGAAGGGTCCGGCCAGCTCGGCGGCTACCCCGATAGCCAGTGCGATGAGTGCCGCGATAAAGCCCGCTTTGCTCGTCAGGGCATACTGGAATAGCCTTTTGCCGATATTGGATTTCATTAGGAAACCTCCCCTGAGGTCAGAACAGATTCCACTTGCTGTCGTTCATACTGTTGACAGTACCATCCGTCCGCCTGAAGCAGCTCGTTGTGGGTTCCTTCCTCAATAATGCGTCCTTGCTCCAGCACGACGATCCGGTCTGCATGTTCTACAGCCGAGAGACGGTGAGTGGAGATCAGAGTTGTCTTACCCGAGCGTTTACGTCGGATATTGTCAATAATGCGTGCTTCTGTTCGAGCATCAACCGCGGACAGTGCATCGTCTAGCACCAGAATATCCGGATCGCCAATAAAGGCGCGTGCCAGCGAAACACGCTGCTTCTGGCCGCCGGACAGGGATATGCCTTTTTCTCCGACGAGTGTGTCCAGTCCATCAGACAGGGTGCCTAAATCCTGATCAAAGGCTGCGGTACGAATCGCTTCCATGATATCGTCATCATCTGCACGCGGTTTACCGAACTGGATGTTCTCACGCACTGATTTGGAGAACAGAATTTGCTCCTGTGGCACGTAGCCGATCCAACTGTGCAGTTGTTCAACTGCAATGTCCTCCAGCCGAGTGCCAGAGATTAAAATGTCACCGGTGCCCGTCGGGTATTCATGCAGTAGCTGTTTGAGCAGGGTGGATTTCCCGCTACCTGTTCGGCCGACGACACCCAGCGTTTCTCCACGTTTCAGCTCCAAATTCACATGTAACAGATTGTCAACAGATGAGGTTGGATAGCGGAAGGTAACATCTTTCATCGTAATGGACTCGGGGTGGTTAACCGATACAGGCTGAGCTGCATCTTGTACGTCCGGCTCGACATTAAGGGTTTCGTTCACCCGGTCCAGGGAAGCGCTGCCACGCTGCATAATGTTGATTAGCTCGCCAATGGCAAACATCGGCCAAATCATCATCCCCAGATACATGTTAAAGGATACCAGCTCACCCAGCGTGATATCGTTATGAAATACCAGATAAATACCATAGCCGAGCCCGATAACATAGCTAAGTCCTACGCACAAGCGGATCGTCGGTTCAAAGAGAGCGTCCATTCGAGCTACCGCCAGATTTTTGCGAAATACGTCATCGGTAATATCGGCGAAGCGTTTTTCATCCATTCGTTCTTGTACATAGGCGCGAATAACCCGGATACCTGCCACGGATTCCAGCACCTGGTCGTTCATATCTCCAAATGCATCCTGTGCCAGCGTGTAGCGTTCGTGAACGGCTTTGCCGTAAATACTCATTGCCAGTGCGATGAATGGCAGGGGCAGAACCGCCGCCAGCGTCAGTTTCCAGCTAATCAAGGTGCCCATGGCGACCAGTACGACGCTCAGATAAACTGTAGAGTCAGTTAACGTCAGCATGCCAAAGCCCGCGGTACTAGCCACGGAGCGAAGGTCGTTCGTAGCACGAGCCATCAGGTCGCCAGTACGATTACGTTCAAAAAATGGGGGCGTCATGCGCAGCAGATGATTCATAAAGCGTGTGCGCAACAGGCGTTCCACCAGATTTGCACCGCCAAACAGCTTGTGCATCCATATGTACGTAATGTAGTAGATGAGAGTAAGAATACCTAAAATGTAAAGAATATAACGCCAGAGCGAGGACCATGAAATTGAACCGCGTACGATCTCATCAATGGCGCTGCCTAGCAGTCGAGGTGGAACCAGCTCCACAACGCCAACGGCTATCAGCATAAACAGCCCAATCGAGTACCGGCTTCGTTCTCTTTTAAAAAACCAGCTTAAATTTTTGAGTACCGAAAACAAGACGAATCCCATCCTTTCATGTAAAGCTCATGCGAGAGTTGTGTGCCATTTTGAATAAACAATAACGGCTTGCTACCACTAGCTTCAATCCGGTAGCAGGCGCAAAAAAGGCATACCGTCCGCAGACGATATGCCTTAAATCTCAATATCATATGGCGCGCAGATGTTTTCAGCACACTCACCGCTGAAAAACTGCTTAAACGCAGGCAGCCACTCGTATTAAACCATACAATGTGAATGGTCCATTTTCGAAGGATGCGTCAGGGGAGATGCTCCGATATGAAGTTGTTGTGTTTGTAGATGTGGGTTAAAGGCGAGATGAATGTTTGGCACCGGTAGCACTCCTTTCTTCTTCGAATTGGATTCATTCTAAACATTTGAGTAATCGTTCAAATTGGTAATTAATTTCAAAATGGATCTCGTATGCTTGAATCTTAACACCGTCTTTTGCGAATTGTCAAACCTTTTTCAAAAAAATGTATATCAATCGCTGGAGATTTTCACTTGAGTAAGGGGCGGTTGGTGGTCATTCTAAATCATGCTATGATATATTTAACAGGACGTAATTGTACAAGGAGATGAGCATAACGCATGAGCATACAGGTAACTGAACCAGCGGCAAAGTGGTACATCAAGGAGCTTGGTCTGAACCGTGGAGATACCATTCGTTTTTTTGCCCGCTATAGTTCAGGAGGAGGGTTACATCCAGGCTTCTCTCTGGGAATTGCCGTGGAGCCTCCGCAGCATCCCGTGTTACAACATGAAGCGGCTGGTATTACGTTTTATATGGAGGACCAGGATTACTGGTACTTGAAGGGGCATCACCTGGAAGTGAAGTATGTGGAGGAACATGACGACATTATTTACACGTATGCCGAGGAAGAGCAGTCTTAATGCTCTAACGTTAGAAATAGCGTGTAGGTTAACAGTTTAGGGGCATGAAAAAACGGCGGAGTATCTCAAGACAGGGGATTAACCTGTGTGTGATACTCCGCCGTTTTGTTGTCCTTGGGGCGCGCGTGCTGCATGTTAAGGGTTGTTAAGCATCGGACCTTCCACCGCAAAATCAAAATCATCTATGTCGTACACATGTACAGGAACGGAAGCTTCAATAATGCGGTGAATCCAGTCCAGTTGATCAGTCAAAATGGGTAATTCTTCACGCTGGGCTGTTAGCACCAATTCGGTCTCGATTGGATCGAAATATTCTCCGTAATGCGCAGTATCGACGGCATTAATGATGATCAGTGAGGTGTTGGCGTCGAACAGGATGGGTAAGCTTTTGGCCCAGGGCATCTGAAGCGCACGCCGGATTTTTTTCTGATTCAATGGCTCCTCGAAATAGCTGATCAGCTCGCTTACCTTGCGCTTCACATGCTGATCGTCCGCAGGATTATCCATGAGCGGTTCCGTGCTATCCTGAAATTCGTATAGCTCCAGCAGCGACGTGTAAGGTACTATATATTCCACAGGGGCGGGAGTTGTAAGCAGTTGGCCATATATGGCAACCATTACAGCTTCCGTTACAAATTGTCGGGACATCGGTCAAGCCTCCTGCATTTACCAAATTATGCGATAAGAGTATAACACAAAGCGGGACTGAATTCAGCCCGTCATGCAGATTGCTCAGGTCCATTCGTCTTTTGCGTTGACTGCCTTTTTCAAACTTATGTCTGCCGCTGGTCAAATACGTTTTTTATGGACAGCATCTGCCAGCGCTAGACGAAGGGTAAGCAGGCAATTCTAGGTGCGGCCTATTAACAGCGACAGCAGCCCGGCGGCGATTAACGGCCCTACAGGAACGCCTTTGAAGAAGGCGACACCAATCACGGTTCCGATCAGCAAGCCCGTCACAATGATGGGCTGTCCGGACATCAGGGTTACTCCACGGCCGCCAAGGTAGGCTACCAGGATGCCAATGGCAATAGCGAGCAGTGACTTCCAATTCAGGAAGGACTCCATGACCTGGCTAATACTGATTTTACCGCTGGCCAGCGGCGTCATCACACCAATGGTCAGAATAATGATCCCGATCGTCAATCCATACTTTTCGAGCCAGGGAAAAGCAGTATAAAAATGGGTTGCCCGCAGTAGCAATAATACGACCATGGCAATGGTGACTGTGGAGTTGCCGCTGACAATTCCAAGAGCAGCCAGTACCAGCAGGATGAGTGAACTGTAATCCATATATGATTTCTCCTTGGTTCATTTAGCTTTGAATATGTT
Source organism: Paenibacillus sp. FSL R10-2782 (assembly GCF_038592985.1). Classification (NCBI taxonomy): domain Bacteria; kingdom Bacillati; phylum Bacillota; class Bacilli; order Caryophanales; family Paenibacillaceae; genus Paenibacillus; species Paenibacillus sp. FSL R10-2782. The sequence goes on from NZ_CP151951.1 coordinate 2,260,028, forward strand.
CAGCGATTTGGCGACCGTGCCAGCGGCCTGTTTCAATAAACACCTCATTGGCATTACTGCCGGAAGCGATGACACCCGCCACATATATACCCGGTATATTGGTCTCCATCGTGGAAGGATCATATTCCGGTTTGTCCAGATCCTCAGCCATGTGAACACCGACAGACTCCAGTAGCTTCCGTTCGGGGTGGAACCCGGTTAGTGCAAGTACAAAATCATTTTCGAGCCGGAAAGCTTCTGCCTCCGAGGGGGTGACCACTACATGATCTGGACGAATTTCAGTGATGCGCGCGCCCAGATGGAGTGTGATTTTTCCTTTTTGTACCATACTGTCAAACAGTGGACGAACCCACGGCTTAATGTATTCAGACAGCTCGGTTCTGCGATACACCATGTCAATGGTGGCTCCGACGCGTACGAGTTCCATCGCTGCATCCACCGCAGAGTTACTGCCGCCAATGATTGCGACCCGTGTACCGGTATAGGGATGAGCTTCACTGAAATAATGAGTAACTTTATCTAATTGTTCCCCGGGAATGCCCAAATAGTTCGGATGATCAAAATATCCTGTAGCCACGACGACATGGCGTGACGAATACGTTTTGGCTATTCCCTGCTTGCTCACCGTATGTACAGTAAATGTACCATCATCCTGTCGTGTGATTGTTTTTGCTTTCTCGTAATGACGGACGTTCAGGTTATAATGTGCCGCCACCTTGCGGTAATACGCCAGTGCTTCATGACGATAAGGCTTGTCATTAGGCGTACTGAACGGAACATCCCCAATTTCCAGCAGCTCAGCCGTACTGAAAAACTGCATGTTCGTCGGGTACAGAAAAATGGATTGAACAATGTTACTTTTTTCGATAATGACGGTTTGCAAGCCTCTGCGGCTGCATTCGATTGCAGCGGACAGCCCGCAAGGCCCGCCTCCAATAATGACTACGTCGTGCATCTCGATGAACCTCCCGTTGTTATTGGTCTGTAGCGCCAGTTTTGCAGTAGTATGTAGGATGTTTCAAAGCGCTAATTCATAAAAATTTGAAAAGGCAAAACAGTTGAATATATGCAATCTCTGTACAAAAGTCAAGTAATATCATCCTACCGCAATGCGTACACAATATCCAGCCGTTTTCAGAAAGAAGTCAAAGAATGCTACGATTGACAACCATTTTTAACAATCATATAATTAGATATACATCTATTTTATGTGTGGATTTTATTTTTTACGGTAAATATACGGCAATGTATGTAGTGATGAAAAGAGGCGTTAACGATGCAACTGGATAAAATAGTTAACTATCATAAAGCGCTTGCTGATCCAACGCGTATGCGTATATTGCTGCTCTTGTCACGTGGAGAGATGCATGGTCAGGCTTTGGCGGAAAAACTGAATTTATCCCAACCGACTGTCACGCATCATGCTTCCAAGCTCCGTGAGGCCGGATTAATCAAGGAACGGCGTGATAAGAATACGGTATTTTTCACACTGAATCCTGAACTGATCAGGCAGTATGCCGAGGCGACAGTGCGGTTTATTTTTGAAAAAGGAGAGGGGGAGGAAGAGCTGTCAGAGGTTAATGAAACGCTGGAAGCGACAGTTTTGCGCAATTTTTTTTCCAAGGACGGCAAGCTGCGTCAAATTCCCTCGCAGTACAAGAAAAAGCTGATCGTGCTTCAAATGCTGGCAGAAAAGCTGGAGCCGGGTCGCGTGTATCCTGAACGTGAGCTAAACGAGTGGATTAAGCAGTATCATGAAGATTTTGCGACGATTCGGCGTGAGTTGATTATGCATCATTTTATGTACAGAGAACGTGAAATGTATGAATTGAATCCTCGTGAGATGTGGACGCGTTGGGATCAAGTGCGCTAAAAGCAACTTGAAAAAAGATTTAAAAAAAGGTTTGCGGCAGACTTGACAGACGAATTGTGGACTTGTATGATTAAGAAAATTTTAGGAGGAGGCGATGTTATATGCGTACGAACATGAATGGATTGGTTCAGCAGCAGTATGATGTTGTCTCCCGCACGGATGATGCACAGTTGAAGACTATATGAAATAAGTATAGTTTTTACATGGCATTCGGTTGAGCAGTAGAACCGATGAAATCCGCAGGGAGCGATTCCCTGCGGATTTTTTTATGATTAGGGTCTTGGGATAGCCTCGGCCTGAATCATACACCCTCCGCAGGGATTTCCCTGCGGATTTTTTGCGTTATTTGCTCGCGGGAGAGAACATTTGGAAGCACAGAATAGCACGAAAATAAATAACACCAGCTTTAAACATCAGCAATAAACGATGATTCACAGGAGGAAAACAATGAGTATACATGAATACGGCTGGTCTGATTACTGGAACGGCTTTTGGGACCAATGGAAACAAAGCTTTGAAGAACGAGCAGAAAATACACAGGTACGCCCTGCCCGACTAATTGCCGATTATGGTCAAAAAGTAAAGCTTATGACTATGGAAGGAGAACGCTGGGGAGCTGCTTCCGGCAAGCTGAGACATGCTAATGTTGATCCGGCGGAAATGCCGGCTGTGGGGGATTGGGTAGCTGTCACCCTGCCGGATGGAGTCTCGGATGCAGTCATTCATGCCGTGCTGCCACGTAAAAGTCGGATTTCTCGGCAGGCTGCGGGCCTTGAGACGAAGGAGCAGCTGATTGCGGCAAATGTAGATACCCTCTTTCTCGTCAATGCACTGAATCACGATTTTAATGTGCGCAGGCTGGAGCGGTATTTAATTATGGCGTGGAACAGCGGAGTTGACCCGGTCGTTGTACTGAGCAAAAGCGATCTTTGTCCCGATGTGGAAGAGCGGGTGGCAGAAGCGGAGGGAGTCGCTCCTGGTGTACCAGTCATCGTTATTTCCGCTTTGCAGAACGAAGGGAGAGAGCAACTGGAGGCGTTTCTTCAACCCGGACGCACAGTTGCCTTGACAGGCTCATCAGGCAGTGGCAAATCAACGATTGTGAACTGGCTGTCCGGGGCCGAAGTCCAGCTTACACAGGATGTGAGGGAAGAGGACAGTCGGGGGCGCCATACGACAACCCACCGACAGTTGTTCCCCATATTGAAGCAAGCCGTTCTGCTGGATACGCCGGGAATGCGTGAACTGAATCTGTGGGATGATTCCACTGGGGTCGCTAATACCTTCACGGATATTACGGAAATGGCACAAAGATGCCGTTTTGCAGACTGCAAGCATCAGAGAGAAGCGGGATGTGCGGTAGAGGAAGCAGTGCAGCGTGGGGAGCTGTCTGAATCCAGAGTGAACAATTATCGCAAAATGCAGCGGGAGCTGGAGTATCAGGCGCGTAAAGAAGCAGATCGGCGGAAAAAGGATCAACGATCAAGCACAAATCAGGGCCGAGGCGGTAATCGAAGTGGCTGGAGACGTGATGTGGAGTGGTGAGATGAAGAAAGGTTATTTGTAAAAATCACAAGAGAATCTGCGGTGTGGTCGGCATATCCTGTAGAGGGGTGAGTATATGCCGAATTATAGTATCGTGGTGAGTTTGTCGGATCGTCGTCTGTACTTAAAAGATGGCGATCAGACTGTACTTAGTTATCCGGTCGGAATTGGTAAAATCGCTACACAGACACCGCACGGACAATTTACCATCATCAATAAACAGCCCAATCCCGGCGGCCCCTTCGGAGCGTTCTGGATGGGGCTGTCCAAGCCGCATTACGGCATCCACGGCACCAATGAGCCCTGGTCCATTGGCAACCTGGTGTCGCATGGTTGCATACGTATGCAGAACAAGGATGTGCTGGAGCTTCAGGAGAAGGTGAGTATTGGCACGCCGGTCACCATACAGCCTTAGTGACCGACAAGTTACAACATACTGCAAGTCATGTGCTGTGCAATTATGGTTTGGGCTGAATAGGGACATGGACTTCAATTTTTAAAGGTTATGCAATCCTGCTTACTTTATCCAACAGGGGGGTTACATGTTTGAACACCAAACAGAATGGTTAAAAATGGATTGTCTAATTACCCCTTGGAAAGCAGGGGCAGCATGATGTAAAGGAGCCAGTGTCATATGTCCATTGACCGTTTTATCCTGAAAAAGCTGGACAACTGCCGGGAAGAGCATACACGCGCTAATTTACTGGAACTGTTTAGAATACGAATTGAGAAGGCGCAGAAGTTGGAACGAGGCGGCAAAAAAGGTTATCGCAGAAGAATACTATAAGCAGGTTGCTAGTTACATGTATCATGTTTTAAAGCCGCTGATACGGAGAGGGTGCTTAGTCACTCTCTCTTATTTGTTATGATTTCGGAACAAAAAAAATCCCTCTTAATAGAGGGACAGTGCCAATGAATCATTTTCACTAACGCTATGCAGGATGGCTTCACAACCAACAATTTCTATACTGATCAAAGAGTTAAGACATTTTTGAAGGGCACGCTTGCCTCTGGAGATTTTGTTCTCCAAAGTGTTGCTTAGAAGTTTTAACGTTTTTTGTACAGGTTGTTTGTTTTCTTGATTGAAGTATACGGGAATACGTTTGTTTTGAAATGTAATTAATGTTCTCACAAAAATCACCTCGCTTGAGTTATTTCATGGCTTTATTGTAGAGCCCGTTTCTTAAAATTACCTTAAAAACACCTTATAAAAACATAAAGGTCTGAAAAATTTACAAAGTGTTCACAATACTCTGGTAAACAATCGAATTTGGTTTAACCCATCGACAAAATGACGTATATGCGAATTCTACAAAACTCTGAAAATATAGTTTATTGATTCATATGACTCTTTTAAGATATAAAAATACAACTAAAGTCATGATTTTATAGTGCGAGTGGGTATTTTGTAACAAATTGACAGTCTAATAGGCGAATGCTACAGTTACGATAGCCATATTTTCATAGAAAATAGGCTCTTTGTGTGAGTTTTACTGTATACATTAAGGATCGGGAGGGATGACAGATGATCCTGACCGTGCTTTCGGGACGACAGGAAACAGAGTGGTTTGACATCGAGGTGGCTAATGAATACTCGGTGGATCATTTGAAGATGATGCTGGGTGTGCGTATTTTTGGTGAGCCTCCGGCGGAAGGAATGCAATATATTATGGAAGCAAAATTCCCGGAGGGGCTTTGGTTCAGGGTGGAGGACGACCAACTGCTGATAGGTGCAGGTCTGCGGGAAGGCTGTACGGTGCGTATTCAGCGTGCTTTTTCGACAACCCGGGACGAAGCTCCTGTATATGGACGGCGTTCGCTGTTTCAAAGTGAAAAAAATGGGTAAATACACACATGAAATTATATGAAACCTTGGTAAAATGAAATAGTAAGCGAAAAGGGGGACTTTTGTCTTGAATGTATTATACCAGCGCTCCCCGCGATTAAGACCGGCGCTCCGAGAGGAGAAGCTGGAGATTTTACGGCCTCCGGCTGAGCCGAGCAAGCCGTCTTTTTCTATTATATCTATACTTATTCCGTTAATGATGACGTTGGTAACGATTGGTTTTTACGTATATATGAGCAAAACAGGCAAGATGGGCAACAGTAACTACCTGATGTTCCAGATGGTTACTGTGGTCATGATGCTTACATCCTATACCATTCCTTTTTTCGTTTATTTGAACAATAAGAAGGAATACAAGCGCAAGCTGGAGGAACGTGACCGGATGTATCGGGAACAGCTCCAGAAGCATCGGGAAGAGCTTGAATTGAAACGCGAAGAGCAAATCCGTACGCTATATGAAATTCACGGTGACCCGCAAATCTGCGCTCAAATCGTCAAAAACCGTAACAGCTCTCTCTGGGAGCGTTCGCCGGAGGATGAAGATTTTTTGCAAGTGCGTATTGGAACCGGACAAGTTCCGTTTCATATCAAGCTGCAAATCCCGCGCCCGGACGGCTATGACCGAGACCCGTTGCTGGGAGCTGCGGATGAATTGGGTGAAGAGTTTCGTCTGGTGGATGCTGCGTCTATTGCATTGCCGCTGTTCCAATCCAAGGTGGTTGGATTGGTTGGAGAGCGAGAGCATACGCTGGCAGCATTAAGAGTGATTCTGGCACAGGTGGCTGTTCGTCACTCGCCGGATGAAGTGAAAATGGCTTCCTTTTATGATAAACGGGAAGAAAATGAATGGAACTGGATGCGTTGGCTCCCGCATGTGTGGGACGATGACAGAACTGGGCGGATGATGTCAGACCGCAGCAGCAGCGCCCATCAATTGGCCGACTTTCTGTTTGCCAGATTGAATCGCCGTAAAAACAACCGCAACGAACGTAATGGAAAAGGGATGGAAATCCCGTGTTATGTGGTTGTTTTATCAGATAGCCAGCTCATTGAAGAAGAACCGTTGCTCCCGTTGCTGTTGGAGGACGGACGGGCAATTGATGCGTGTACCATCGTGCTGGCTTCCCGAAAGGAAGCTTTGCCGATGCAGTGTCAGCTTATCGTGGAGGCTTCCAAGGAGCAGGGTGTATATGCCCGCAAATCGGAGTCACCAGAGGTTGAACAGCAAAGCTTTAAACCGGATCGTCTGTCTAGAGAGGAAGCAGATGCATTGGCGCGGTATATGGCTCCTGTTCGTTTGAAGCGTTCCTCGGCTTCGGATATTCCCTCTGTGCTGCCACTGTTCGATATGATGAGCGTAGCGGGTGTGGAAGAACTGGACGTTACAGAACGGTGGCGGCGTAACCGTCATCCTGACACCTTGCCTGTACCTATGGGTGTGCGGGCAGGTGGCAAGAAGATCATGATTAATTTGCATGATAAAATCGAGCGACACGGGCATGGTCCGCACGGCTTGATCGCCGGTACGACAGGTTCAGGGAAGAGTGAGGTTATTCAATCCATCGTAGCTTCCCTTGCTGCTGAGTTTCACCCGCATGATCTTGCGTTTATGCTGATTGACTACAAGGGTGGCGGCATGTCTAATACGTTCGTCAATTTGCCGCATGTGGTGGGTACAATTACGAATTTGGACAACAACCTGATCGAACGCGCCAAAATATCACTAAAAGCAGAACTGGTTCGCCGGCAGAAAATATTAAACGATGCTGGCAATTTACAGCATATTGATGAATATTACAGATTGCTTCGGCAGCGGCACGCACAACCGCTGCCTCATCTGGTTATTATTATTGATGAATTTGCACAATTAAAGCGGGATCAACCCGAATTTATGGATGAGCTCATCAGTATTGCCGCCATTGGACGAACATTGGGTGTCCATCTGATTTTGGCGACCCAAAAGCCTGCCGGCGTGGTGGACGATAAAATCTGGAGTAACTCCAGGTTCCGTATCTGCTTGCGGGTGCAGAGCGAAGGCGACAGCCGTGATATGTTGAAAATACCGAATGCCGCGTGGATCACGAAGCCAGGGCGAGGGTATTTTCAGGTCGGCAGTGATGAGGTGTTTGAAGAGATGCAATTTGCCTGGAGTGGTGCGCCGTATGTAGGCAACAGTGATATTTCATCCTCACTGCCTGTGCACGAGGTGAGACTGAACGGCAAGCGTGAAGCGCTGCTGACTGGTGGCGAACGGGCAAGCTCAGGCTTAAAAGGGGAAGAAGCTCCCAAACAGCTTCAGATATTCATTGATTATATTGCAGAAGAAGCTGCCAAGGCAGGAATTGAACGGCTTCAGGGACCGTGGCTTCCACCGCTGCCTGAATTGCTGGATTTAACTGATTTGCCTCTATGCGTCGAAACGGGCAGTCCAACATCGCCTCAAGAGCTGAAGGCGGTCATGGGTCTGGTTGATGATTTGCCGAACCAACGACAGGAGCCGATTTATGCATCGATGGATCATGGCCATTGGGCAGTGTACGGTATGCCGGGCATGGGTAAAACGACCTTTTTGCAAACAATGCTAATGTCGATGGCTCAGCGTTTTCATGCGAACCGTTGGAATGGTTACATCATTGATATGGGGCGAACGATGCGCGACTTTGGGGAACTTCCCCAGATTGGTGCTGTTATGATGGCAGAGGAGGACGACCGGATCAAGCGGTTGTTCCATTATCTGTTCAAGCTGGTGGCTGTACGCAAGGAAATGATTTCCGAAGCGGGTGTCAAAACGATAAGCTCTTTTCGACGTTCTGCTGTCGAGGATGTGCCGCAAATTATCGTAGTCATTGATGGCTACCTTAATTTCCGCAATGCTTATGCAGATGAAAATGAGCTACTGGAATTTCTTCTGCGTGAAGGTGGCAGTCTGGGCATTACATTTATCATTACAGCGAATCGGATTACCGATATGTTTGAGAAGTTCCGCAGTAATATTCCTAATGCCGTTTCTTTTGAAATGTCTGACCCAAGTGATTATTATTATGCGGTAGGACGACCAGCCAAAACACCGGGGCCTTTAATTCCGGGCCGGGCTTTGGTTAAAGGGCATATCCCGCCGCTGGAGCTCCAGACGGCGTTACCTTCACCCGGAGAAGATGAAACGGAACGTTCAGCACAGTTGCGTCGTAATATTGCGGGCATCGTACAGGAAGGAAAGGGAACAAATGCGCCAGCCATTCTTCCGTTGCCCGAGCGAATCCCGTTGGCGGAACTGCTTCAGCAGTGGGACCGGACGAGTGCGCCTTCGGGCGCGCTTCCTTACGAGGTGCCTGTAGGGCTACAGAGCGACGATCTGGAGCCTTTCTTACTGAATCTCAAGGAAGGTCCCAATTTTATCGTGGGCAGTCCTATGGAGGGAGGGAAAACCTCTTTCCTCATGAGCTGGATCATATCGCTGGCTTATTACACATCGCCGAGTCAATTGGAAGTCTATACGGTCGATACCCGCTATGGAGGCGGGGGACTATCTCGATTACGGCATCTTCCTCATGTCAAGGCTGCTGCTGAAAGCGAGGAAGAGCTTGGACCTTTGGTACAGCAAATGTATGATATCGTTCAACAGCGGAGCAAGGACGGAAATGATTCCGAATTGCTGTTGGTCATTGATGATGCGGATATGCTAAGCAAGCAATTGAACGATTTTACGATAAAGGATCAGCTTTCTGCCATTGTGCGGTTGGGACGTGATCGCAATGTGCATGTCGTGCTTTCGGGCGTGCCATCTGATTTTCCAACCTTTGGTGTGGACTGGTTTAATGATGTTAAAGCAAGTCAAAGTGGTATGCTTTTTGGAACACTGGATTCGAATGATTTATCGTTCTTTCGTATTCCCTATTCAGAAGCAAACGCCGCCGCTGGTGGCCTAAAAGTCCTGCCCCCTGGGCAGGGATACTACGTACGACGCAAATTTACCAGGTTAAAAGCGGCAATTCCCTTCTCAGAGCAAGTGAGCTGTGAGGATTGGATAACGAAAATTCGTGACCGTTGGCATGTTGTAGTTTGAAGGGAGGTGGCTCATAATGTTAACGTTTCAAGCTTCCAAGCAGAAGTTAATAACCCTCAAGTCGAAGGAGCTTTTTTTCCTGGCAGGCATATTGGGTTCTGACAGACTGCTTGGGGTGGAAGATCCGTTTAAGGGCTATCTGGCAGACGAGTTGGCGGAAGAGTGGGAGCGGGTAAAAGCCTCTCTTCTGGAAAAAGGTTATCTAAAGCGGGTAGATGAGGGCACTGAGTTGGCCATGCCCCCTACCGTTTTTTCAAGGGTTGCTATCGCGGGATTATCTAACCGGGCTTGCCACATACGTTATGAACGGGGCGGCAAGCAGTTCGAAGGTTACCTCCATTGCACGAACGAGCGTGTCGTGGAGCTAGTGAAATCCGTTGATGAACCTGATGAGTACCGTCTGTATGATCTGGGTAATGTGGAGAAGGCTTGCGAGACATTGATTGATAAAATGGGCTGGGTAGATCGGCTTGTGCCTGAATCACCTGCGCTAATGTTCTCCAAGCAGGCATTTAATGAAATTTACAAGCAATCTGCAGGAGAGAGTGTCTCTCAGATTAACAGCAAACTGACTGAGGCAAGCGGTGATGTAGAAGGTTCTACGAGACTTGCCCAATCATTGAGTTCCCGTATAGCCGAAGGGGAATTGCAATTGCTGGTCTGGAACGGCAGGGAGTGGGAATCACAGCGGGTTGCCTTTGTCCTGTGTCCAATGATGAACTGGATATTTCGTATGAGCTCTAATGGCAACGGAGATTGGCTTATTGCAGCCATGGCATCAAGAGATCAGTTTGTGGATTTATTATTGAATTGGTTGAGACAGTCGGCAGTGAAAGAAGAAGCGACAGAAGAAGGGTGATGGATATGCGCATTCGAGTTGAGCCGGATGTGCTTCGGGGGCTTAGCGGGCAGCTACAGCATGCGGCGGAGCAAATTCAACAGTTAACAGCAGGGTTGGAGCAGGCGTTACAATCGTTTGATTGGGATGTATCTGCGCGTGAGTCGGTCTTGAATCATTGGATGCAGGCCAAACGGATGTCGGAGCAGATTCATGCTTACCTCCATACATCAGGGATACAACTGAATCGAAAGGCAGAAGAGTTTCAGTCTGTTGACCACAACTATCATACGATTCTGTCATTTGCCAGCCAACCATTAGGACGACCAGTCACGATGCTGGATTGGTCGAATCAACAGTCACCGTCTATTTTGCCTAGTCAACCCTCGGAAGGAAGCAGCGGTCCGATTTCGGACCCGCAGTCTGTCGTGAATGCTATTGCTGGTGTACAGTCGTCGTCGGATGCAGGTATGCTGAATCAGGATATTTTAAAGCAGGCGTCTTCCAGCAATCCACAGGAATGGTATTTTGCTGATCCAGCTATAGTTAAGGATCAGCCTGTCGCTTAGTAGATTCCCGGGACTCTCATGCCAGCCATGAGGATTCTATAAATTCAGTTTATAGAATCCTGATTTTTTGGGACTTATTAGGTACTGATTCTATTGATATTATACTGTTAGATGCTGTTTTATAGTCAAAAAGTGTGGTTATTACAATTAGGACCTTCGCCTTTTGTAGGAAATTAAATAAACATAGTACAATTTGAACCAGTTAAACAATACATTTTATTCTCATCAAGGAGGACTCATAATATGGCGGGACGCATTTTAATTACCCCGGAGCAGGTTGATCAGGTGGCTAACCAATTTAAACAAAGCGGCGAACAAAGCCAGCAGATCGTTTCCAGCTTGACACAATCCATCTCAGGTATGGAAGGTCAATGGGAAGGTATGACTAAACAACGCTTTTTTCAAGAGTTTCAGGAAGCCAGCAAGCAAATGCAAGCTTTCGTAACGACTTTGAACAGCATCAGCCAGGAACTGACGGCTATTGCTAACAAATTCCGTACCGTTGACCAAACGAAGTAAGATGCGTGATAAGCATCACCCTATAATATACCACTCTATGAGGAAACAATATGGATGAACCCTCTTTATGGTTTGTACATTTGGTATAGTGGTTATCAGGAAAAACCGGGCGATCTTCGGACACCCGGTTTTCTTGCCATCCACAGATTGTATATAATAGAGTGAGGAAACTAGCATACTGAACGATGTAAGGAGAGGGATGTTCCATGTCTTTTCAACCGAATCCGGGAGACGAATTGATCATAAACGGCACAGCCTATGTGATTGGGCGACATCCTGTTGCACCCGGTTTGGCTTATGCTCAAGCAGGGCGGCAGGGGATCGTATACCAGCTCAATGCCAAAAGCGGAGCGCCGCATGAGGCTAAAGCCCTTAAAGTGTTTTTTCCAAAGTTCCGTATCCCGGCTATGGTTTATCAATCTGAGCATATGGAAGCCTACGGGGATATTTCCGGTTTGCAGGTATGCAAGCGTGATGTGCTCACTCCAGAAAGAAACGGAAGTCTGATCGCCGAGCAGCCTGATTTGTTATATGCAGTGCTGATGCCATGGATTCATGGGACGACATGGTTCGATTGTCTCACAGCTCAGCAGCAGCTTGAGACTTCCGATAGTCTGGCTTTGGCCCGGGCGCTGGCAGGGATCGGTTCAGCTATGGAGCAAAAAGGACTAGCGCACTGTGATTTATCTGCGCCGAATGTCATGCTTCCGTTTTTTTCTGAAGTGGAACTGCCTGAAGGCACATCAGCTGTAGAATTGGTCGATGTGGAACAAATGTACAGTACCAAAATGGATCGTCCGGATGCTCTATTGGCGGGTTCGCCGGGGTATGCTGCGCACCGAACCGTTCACAGCGGATTATGGAGCGCGTATGCGGATCGTTTTGCAGGGGCCATTATTATTGGCGAAATGCTGGGATGGTCAGACCGTGTGGTGGTCGATAAAGCGTGGGGCGAAAGTTATTTTGACCAGCATGAAATGCAGACGCCTTGCGAACGTTATTATATTTTACGCAAGTCGCTGGAAGCCCGTTGGGGAAGCAAAGTGGTGGAGCTGTTTAGCCGTGCCTGGGACAGTCAGGATCTGAGCAGTTGCCCTACCTTTGGTGAATGGCTGGTTGTACTCAATGCACTTACCGAGCAAGAGATTCCTGTTGAAGTAGAGACGGTGGAACCCGAGGCGACAGAGGCAGCAGCATTAGCTACTGGCGAGTCCGGGGAAGCCGCATCCTCCTTGGTTGCACCGCTCCAAGCGGAACAAGCTGCGATACTGAACCAGGCGGTCGAGGAGCAAGGAGAGCGCGGGGTGACGGACAAGCTGTTCCGGCAGGCGCGTGAACTGGAGAAGCAAAACAAGCCTGCTGCGGCCCTAGAGGTATATCGGTCGTTGTATCATTTTGTAGAAGACGGCAGCCCTCTGCATGTGGAGGTATCGGCTGCCATTATGGGGCTGGAGGAACAGTTGAACCCCAAGCCGCCTGAGCAGCCTGAAAAATCAGCAGCCTGGTACCGCTCCAAAACGTTCATTGTGACAACGGCGGCGGCTGTCGTTCTGCTGGCTGTTGGCATTCCAGCCGTGAATATTCTGGCGGATCAGTCCAATCAGCGGCAAATCGAGGCAACCAAACAGGAAGAAGCCGCAAAGGCGGCGAAAGCGAAGCTGACTGCCGAGCAGGAGGCCTCTCAAAAGGCACTGACGGAGAAGCAGCGGCAGGAAGCTGAGCAGCAGGCCAAACAACAGGCTCTTGTTGCCCAAAAGCAGCAGGAAGAGCAGAAAAAACAACAGGCTCTTGTAGCTCAGCAAGTCAAATATGAAGCCTATCTTGCTCAAAAGGAGCAAAACAAGCAGGCGGCCGCCAAGCTGGCAAAGCAGAAAGCGTATGATCAGCAGGCGAAATACGAAAAATATTTAGCCTGGAAAAAGAACGAGGCTGCCCGCGCAGCGCAGGAAGAGGCAGCACGTAAGGCGGCGGCAGAGGCGAAGCAAAAGCAAAAAGCATCAATTCATGCAAGTAACAAACAGAATGTTCTCCAGCTTATTTCCCTGTATAACAAGGCTTATGCTTCTCAGGAGGGCGGAAGCACGGCGAAGGCGAAGGGGTTTGCCAATCGTTTTAGAGCGTTGTACGAAAGTAATTCTTCCTATTATCGTTCGGTAGGCGAAGTCGGGTACCGGGCTTCCTCTATCTATAACTTTTTAAGCGATACGAATTTTAGACTGCCTAAAATTTAATTTTTTTCATATTTTAATATCTTGGCACAAGATGATAAAAGGTAACTGAGGGGAGCGTGTGCAAACGATGAATTATACCATACAGGCTTCTCAGCGTACCCCCGCCCTGATCATTTACCTGATTGACATTAGCGCGTCAATGAACATGCTTATGGACGGGCGGCGGCGAATTGATGTTGTCTATGAAGCCATATCACTGGCGATCCGGCAGATGGTTTTCCGTTCAACTAAAGGGAATCGGCTGACTGCACGCTACCGGATTGCGATTTTGGCCTATAGTGACGACGTATATGATCTGCTCAACGGTGTGAAGGGGATTGATGAAATCGCAGCGATTGGTTCGTTGCCCGACTTGACACCCAAACGATTTTCAGATTCGGCAAAAGCTTTTTTGCAAGCCGAACGTATTTTACAGGCGGAGCTGCCGGAGATGCAGGATTGCCCTGCGCCTTTGGTTTGTCATATGACAGATGGTGTTTCCACAGGTGATGATCCGGAACCGATTGCGAAGCGTATTATGAGCATGAGCGTACCGGACGGCAATGTACTGGTGGAAAACATATTTTTATCGGACAGATTACTGGAAACGCCTATTCAGGATCCCCGTCGCTGGAAAGGTCTTACGCATAATACGCCGTTACAGGATGAACATGCTGTGAAATTGCGTAATATGTCTTCTGTACTTCCTGAAAGCTATCGGGAAATGCTGTTTGAGGCAGATTATCAGCTAGGTGAGGGAGCAGTTATGATGCTGCCTGGAACCTGTCCAGAACTGGTATCCATTGGTTTCCAAATGTCGGCCGCAACGCCTGTACGGTAAGGAGGTAAACGCATGAATCCACTGCTGTCTCTGCTCTCCACGAGCAAAAGGAAGGGAATAAATGCACGGCTGGCGCAGCATTTTGCCTACATAAGCTCTCAGACGGGCGATCAGCCACTATCGACTCATCATAGCCGCTTTATGTGCCGTTATGGTTACGGAAGATCTGCCGAATCTGCCAGTATGGGTGAAAGCGGACAGGATTTCGCCGCAGTGCGTATTCATAAATCCGTCTGTTGTTTTGTTCTGTGTGATGGTGTCGGGCTTAGTTACCAGGGAGATTTTGCAGCCCGCTATTTGGGTTCCTCTTTGCTGGATTGGATGGAACAGGGGCAGGATCTGTCTGCCGATAAGCTGGGGTTGTACCTCGAACGTTTGGCAGGCACGGCTGCGGAGGAACTGGATCGGCAGCCTCTGCATCATGAATCGGGGTTGATGCGTTCGGTGCTAGAGGATAAACGTCGTCAGGGAAGCCAGTCGATGTATATTTGCGGTAAAATCGAGCTACCGAAGCGTGGTACCCGCGGGCGTCTCAGACTTGCCTGGCAAGGAGATTCACGATTGCGGCTATGGAACGGTTCGGAGGAGATCAGCCAATTATTTGATCATACCTTCTCTACAGCGGAACGCTGGTCCACAAGTCGTGGCCCGATTGGAGGTAAACCTCATTGGTACGAAAGAAGCATAGTAGATATGCCGATGAGATTGCAGGTATACAGTGACGGATTATCTGATTTGGACCCTATTCGTGAGCCTGTCCCTGATGAGCAGATACAGGTTTTGCTGGATGCCTCCCATACGGGAGGGCTTGATGATGATGCTGCATTTATTGAATTGCAGTGGTAAGCGGAACAAGAAAAGGACGTAAGCATCCATACTGATGGCTGTATAACGTCCCTTTTTTGCTGAATACATAGAAAGAAACTAACGGTCAACAAGAAAGCGGAAGAAAAGAGGCGATAATGGTGTGTGATGTGTCCTTTTCACGAATATCGTAACAGAATAGCAAAAAATGCGTAAAAATGGTGATTATAAAGTAACCCTTTTTGGGTAATCTTGTGATAATACAGGATACTGAAAGGGAGCGATACATATGAGCTACACATTGGCAGGAGGCGCGCGCTTTGAATGCAAAACGGCTCTGATCACGGGGGCTGGTTCTGGTATTGGCAAGGCAACGGCTATTCAAATGGCCAGAGAGGGAGCGAATGTCGCTCTTTTTGATGTCAGTAATGAACGGATTGTAGAGACGGAGAGAGAGATTAATGCTATACGTGAAGGTGCCGCTCGGGCCTTTGACGTGGATATTGCCGATCCGGTGCGTGTGGAAAAAGCGGTTTTGGAAGCGGTTGAACTGTTTGGCGGACTACATATCATTTTTGCCAATGCGGGGATTAACGGGGTTGTCGGACCGATTGAGGATTTGAGCATTGAGGATTGGCGGCAGACGCTGTCTACGAATCTGGATGGTACTTTCCTGACAGTAAAGTATACCGTACCACATTTAAAAAAAAACGGTGGCGGCAGCATTATCATTACCAGCTCTATTAATGGAAATCAGCGCTTTACCAGCTTTGGAATGTCAGCCTACAGTACGTCCAAGGCAGGTCAAACCGGATTTGCTAAAATGGCTGCGCTAGAGCTGGCCAAGTTCCGTATCCGTGTCAATGTCATCTATCCCGGAGCGATTTCGACGAATATTGACGAAACTACGGAGAAATCCGAAAGGTTAAAGCAAATTACCATCCCCGTTCAATTTCCCGAAGGAGGGCAGCCATTGGCTGATGGGCCTGGTCAACCCGAGCAGGTAGCTGATTTGGTAACATTCCTGGCCTCCGATCATTCGCGTCATATCACTGGTGCGCAAATTGTGATCGACGGGGCAGAGTCTTTATTGTTTTAGCTCTAAAGAATTCTCTGTGAGGGAAAAATGTTTTGTGGTATCCTGAGTGTAATGCCTTGGTTAAGGTGCGAATGTGAAGCTCACATAAAAACCCCGGGTCCTTCGCACCTCGAAATTTGTCGAAAAGTATTCAAATTAGCTTTCTTCGGTAGAAGTCAATGGTTGATTCAAGCTTTTTTGGCATCGTTTTTGCGAAAATGTATGGAATTGATATCATTAGAGTATCAATTGCTGTATTTTCGCCGTCGCACTCTATATGAGTGCGTGGATTGAAATGCTATCGCTTGCTGGAGGATTTTAAAGCGGGTAAGAGTCGCACTCTATATGAGTGCGTGGATTGAAATTGCTGTCATTTCTTCATCCTCCGTTTTATTTATTTTGTCGCACTCTATATGAGTGCGTGGATTGAAATTGGTGAGGTGAGACAATGACGGACATACAGTTTAGTCGCACTCTATATGGAGTGCGTGGATTGAAATAATTTCTCGGGTTTATGCTACTTGTAAATTTTTACGTCGCACTCTATATGGAGTGCGTGGATTGAAATCGAATAGCAAAGCTCTTTCGGACTTATATACTGCTTCGTCGCACTCTATATGGAGTGCGTGGATTGAAATTGTGTATGATGGTAGTTGTCCAGACTCACCTATCGTCGCACTCTGTATGGAGTGCGTGGATTGAAATCAGCCTGATCGATAGAACGGGCATATACGGTGTTGTCGCACTCTATATGAGTGCGTGGAATAAAATTAGGATTTATATCCGTACATGCAACCTATATATAATCTCCAGAGGAAAACCTCCGGGGATTTTTTGTTATATTGATTCGCATATCAAATTCTTCTGATATTTCGTTTTTTGGAAGCAAACTGTTAATGATTATTAAAATAAGAAAGCCTTTGATTCTTATTTTAATAGTAATGGTAAATGGCCTTATCTCAGTAGGGAAGTTCATACACTCTATACATCAAAGAGGTAGGGATTTACAGATGGTGGAAGAAAGTTGCGAGAAGTATAGTAGCAATAGTGCGTTACATTTACTGGATTATCTGTTTAATACACGATCTAAGGAGTTCAAAACTTAATTTCAAGAAGTCGTAGCTAACCAGATTGTTTCCTATAGAAGTAATTCTGAACTTTAATGGTGAACTTGATAGGAAGTTAATAAAAGGAGTTGGAGAAAAACGGACAGGAACTTAAAATTATTTTGTGAAGAGTCACAGAGGGTCAGGAGGAAAGGCGGAAGTTATGTTTTAAAAAGAAATGAAAAAACCCGCCATGGGCAGGCTCTAAAATATAGTTCTATAGTTTTCAATCCACGCTTTTCAGCGACATGTCGAGTGTACCATAAATCGTTAGTGTGAAGCAATGGATCGGCTACACTCTTCTAGACAGAAAAATTGTGGTCTAATATAGTAGACTACAGACCAACCTAGAAGGAGCAAATGGACGATGACTAAAAAAGAAAGACGTACCTTTAGCGCTGAATTTAAAGCACAAATGGTTCAACTCTATCAGAGTGGTAAACCGCGAAAGGATATCATTCAAGAGTATGATTTGAATCCTTCATCGTTAGATAAATGGGTGAAACAGAGTTCCACATCTGGATCCTTCAAAGAGAAAGACAACCGAACTCCAGAGGAATTAGAACTGATCGAGCTTCGAAAACAGAACAAGCAACTGCTCATGGAGAATGACATTTTAAAGCAAGCCGCGCTGATCATGGGACGAAAGTAAATGTCATTCGCCAGAATAAACATAAATACTCGGTATCAGCAATGTGCGACGTCCTAAAGCTCCCTAGAAGCACCTATTATTATGAAGAAAACAAAGTGGAAGTGACATCGGAGGATGAGCTTCCCTCCCTGATTATGGACATTTTTCAAAGCAGCCGACAAAACTATGGTACGCGTAAGATAAAAAAAGAGTTGCACCAACAAGGCTTTACGGTATCCAGGCGGAGAATAGGACGAATCATGAAAGAATATGGGCTGGTTTCCTCGTATACGATCGCTCAGTACAAGCCTCATCCCACGAAATGCAATGAAGCCAAGCAAGCGAATGTATTGGACCGGAAATTTGAGCAAGAGCAGGCGTTATCTGTCGTCGTAAGCGATCTGACGTACGTTAGAGTAGGTTCATATTGGAATTACGTATGCTTCTTTGTGGATCTGTTTAACCGCGAAATTATCGGTTACAGTGCGGGGGCACACAAGGATGCCAAGCTGGTTTACCGTGCTTTGGCTTCGATTAAGGGCAACCTGAATGACATTCAGCTCTTCCACACGGACCGAGGCAATGAATTCAAGAATAAGCTCATCGACGATGCGCTGGAGGCTTTTCAGATTGAGCGTTCCTTAAGCATGAAAGGCTGCCCCTATGACAACGCCGTTGCGGAAGCCACGTTTAAAATTTTCAAAACGGAGTTTGTGAAGAAACGTCATTTTGAAAGTCTAGCTGAGCTAACCACAGAATTACATGACTATGTGCACTGGTTCAACCATATTCGGATTCACGGTTCTCTGGAGTACTTGAGTCCGGCTGAGTTCAAGCAGAGGCACCATAAAAAAGTTGTCTAGTTTAGTGTTGACAATCCAGATAGATCGGCTACACTTAGCTGGACAATAAAAATGAGGGCTTGTAGAATAAACCTATCATCCTAAGGAGCGGATCATTTACAATGCCAAAACAACGACGTACGTTCACAGCAGAGTTTAAAAAGCAAATCGTGCAACTCTACGAAAACGGAAAATCCCGAGTGGATATTGTGGAGGAATATGACCTCACCGCATCGGCTTTGGATCGCTGGATTAAACAAGGCCAAACGACAGGCTCTTTCTCCGAGAAGGACAATCGTTCGCCAGAAAAAAATGAACTTATCGCTTTACGTAAAGAAAACCAACGTCTCAAAATGGAAAACGATATTTTAAAGCAAGCCGCGCTGATCATGGGACGAAAGTAGCTATCATCCAGAACAACCGTGATAAATACTCGGTATCAGCAATGTGTGACGTCCTGCAAATCGCAAGAAGTACATTCTATTATGAAACGAAAGAAGAAGTGAAATAGTGACGAGATCACCGAAGCTGTTGTGGACATTTTCCACAAGAATCGAAACCCCTATGATACACGAAAAATCAAAGTCAAACTCCAGGAACGCGGGCTCATCATGTCTAGGCGGCGGATCGGTCGAAACATGAACGAACAGGGACTTGTTTCAATTTACACGGTAGATAAGCCCAATAAAGCCGATTGTAACGAAGATGCTATCAGTAATACATTGAACCGCGAGTTCTGCCAAAACACTTTGTGGTCAGTAATCTAACTTATGTGAAAGTCCCAGAACCAGTGGCACTATATTTGCGTGCTGGTGGATTTGTTTAATCAAGAAATCATCGGTCTTAGTGCAGGTCCTCGGAAGAACGCTGCTCTGGTTGCTCGCGCTTTTGCGACGGTGAAGGGCGATTTACGCGACATCCAGTGGTTTCACACGGACCATGGGAGTGAGTTTAAAAATCAAAGCATGGATGAACTGCTAAATTTTCTGAGCCTTTGATTTACTGTTGACAATCCAGGCTATGTTTTAAGAACGTAGTTTTCTAACTGAATTATTTGAAGAAAATGAAGTAGGGAGTGTAGAAGTTTAAAAATCTACACTCCATTTTTTTAGGATCAACTATGACCACTCTTTTTGTAGATATTGTAAATCTTCGTTGTATCTTCTAATAGTTTCTTCTATGGTGTCACGAACAATGGAGGGGGAGTTATTATTCAGAAGTTCTTTTCTAATTCTTTAATATCTTTCTGTAATATTGAAATTAGTTTCATTTTTTCAGATTTGTCCATATAGTCATAGATTCGTCTCATCATCTTGTCCTATAATTTTTAAATTTATAAATTAGCCATGAGCTACAGGGGGGTCTGGCGTTCGAATAGCTGGTCCTAATCTTCAATCCGATTGTAAGATTTTATTTATGTGAAATTATTTCAATCTTAAAAATCAATGATCAAATGACGATAAATAATATAAATGTTTACATAATAAGAATATTTTCACCATAACTTAGAGATATTATTTATCAATCTCTATATAATCTTTATCTGGTAATAGGTCAAAAAGGAGTTATCGCTATCATATACATTTTATTTATGCTTTTTTGGCTTCCGATGTGGCTAGTGATTACTTGGAAAAGACTATTTTTAAATAAATTTAGAGGAGTGAAAAAATGGACTATATCGCCCACATACGGGAAAGTGACCAAAAGATTCAGACGATAGCCGAACACTTGCTAGAGACTCAAAAATTAGCAGAATCTTATGGTGCCAAAATAGGTATTCGACATATTACCGGACTCGCTGGTATGCTGCATGACTTGGGCAAATACACAGAAAAGTTTCAAGATTACATACGTTTGGCGGTGCAAAATCCTGACAATCCACCGAAGCGGGGAAGTGTAGATCATTCCACGGCTGGTGGAAAGCTGTTATACAATCTCTTTCATATCCCCCCTCAAGGGACATTTGATCAGCAGGATTTTATGAACAAGGCACTATTATCCGAAGTTGTAGGAAATGCGATTATTTCACATCATGCCTATTTGCAGGATTTTTTAGATCCTGATCTGGAATCAAAATTTTTGGATCGGGTGCGTGACCGGGAATTAGAGGGATTTGATCATGCAGTCTCCCTTTTTTACGAGCAGGTGATGAAAAAATCTGAATTCTATCATTATGTCAATCAAGCAGGGGCCGAGTTGGCTGAGTATATGCAGCGGGATCATAGTCCAGACGTTGAACTCCAAATGATGTTCTTATCCAAGTTTGTGTTCAGTGCTTTGATTGATGCGGATCGCACGAATACCCGCTGTTTTGAAGAAAATAAGAGTATGGACGATAAAAGTACAGATGAATCTATGAATCGCCAACAGCTATTCCAAACGTATTATAACAGACTAATGGAGCGTATTAACGCTCTGCAATCAGGAGAGGATGCCAACACATCCATTAATCTGCTTAGAAAACAAATGTCCGAGCAATGTGAGCAATTTGCAGACAAGCCTTCCGGCATACATACTCTTTCAATCCCTACAGGGGGTGGAAAAACGCTGGCTAGTCTGCGTTATGCCCTAAAACATGCGGTCACATTTGAAAAGAAGCATATCATATACGTGGTTCCATTCACGACCATTATCGAACAAAACGCACGGGAGGTTCGTGAAATAATACAAGATGACGGCAACCTTCTGGAGCACCACTCCAATGTGGTCATGAATGAAATAGAGGATATAGACGGTGAGCGGCATGAGCTTGAAGATGTTGTGGTGAACACGCAGCAAAAATTAAAGCTGGCCAAGGATCATTGGGATTCAGCAATCATTTTCACGACCATGGTGCAATTTTTAAATGTGTTTTACGCAGATGGCAGCAGAAATATCCGTAGACTTCATAATTTGAGTGAGTCGGTTATTATTTTTGATGAAGTCCAAAAAGTCCCCACACACTGTATTTCATTGTTTAATCAAGCGCTGAATTTTTTGAAAACGTATGCCTCTTCCAGTATTGTTCTTTGCACGGCTACGCAACCGGAATTGGATTTTGTTCACAACAAGCTGGACATTGAACCGGATGCCGAAATGGTACATGAACTTGATCATGTCATTGAATCGTTTCAGCGGGTTGAAATTGTGGATAAAGCAACGGACGTGAACATGAATACGGAGAAACTTGCCGATTTCGTTGAGCAAAGACTTGCTGATGAATCAAGCCTACTTGTTATTCTCAATACAAAAGCGGTGGTCAAAAATTTATACCGCCGATTAAAAGAAGGCAATAGTACAGCTCCAATTTACCACTTAAGTACATCCATGTGCCCCGCCCACCGCAATGATATATTGGAGCAAGTGAAAAAACATTTGAAGCATAAAGAGCCTGTCGTTTGCATCAGTACACAATTGATTGAAGCGGGAGTAGATATCAGTTTTAAGTGTGTGATTCGGTCGTTGGCTGGTTTGGATTCTATTGCTCAGGCAGCGGGCAGATGTAATCGCCACGGAGAAGATAACAAGAAGCAAGTGTATGTCATAGATCATGAAGAAGAAAATCTCAAGCGTTTAAAAGAAATTAAGATCGGCAAAGAAATTACTAGAAAAATGTTCATTGACTTAAAACGTGACGAAACTTGCTTCGGAGGTAATGTATTGTCAGCACAGGCTATGGAGGTATATTTCCAAAAATATTACACCGAACTGGCAATAGATTTGAACTATTTTGTACCTAAGCTAAGAAAAAATATGACTGAACTATTATCTGCCGATCGCAGTGAAAATACGTATTATCGCTCTTATTACGATGAGAAGGGTAGGGTTCTTCCCCTATTCTTAGCGAATAGCTATAAGACAGCGGCGAACCATTTTCAAGTCATTGAGGATCATACGACAGCTGTAATTGTTCCATATGGGAATGGAGAAAAAGAAGGAAGAGAAATTATCGCTGATCTCAATGGACAGCAAAGCATAGATGATCTTACCCGTTTGCTGCGCAGGGCGCAACCATTCACCATTAATATATCTCACTTTGAGAAAGAACAACTGGATCGAAATAAGGCGCTAGTTTCTTTTCTGGATGGAAAAATATTGGCTTTAACCGATGGGGCCTATCATGATTGTTATGGTATTAACCTTGAAAATGATAGTCCTCTTAGTGATTTTGTCCTTTAACATGGCCTTTATTGGGACTCAGGACTTATCTTTTACGTTGACTGACTATGACGAAAGTAATATTCTGGTATTGTATGTAGAAAAAATAGGAATAGAAAGGAGGATTATGCTAGTTGAGAAACGCAATCGAATTCAAAGTGTATGGAGACTATGCACTGTTCACAGACCCGCTAACCAAACTTGGTGGTGAGAAATTAACGTATAGTGTACCAACCTATCAGGCGCTAAAAGGGATCGTAGAAAGTATTTATTGGAAACCCACCCTTACGATGATTGTTGACAAGGTTCGTGTACTAAAGCCTATTCGGATGGAGTCCAAGGGGATTCGGCCCATTGAATACGGCGGCGGTAATACGCTTGCTAATTATACTTACCTGAAAGACCCGTGCTATGAGGTTCAGGCTCATTTTATTTTCAATCCGCATCGTCCCGAGATGGAATATGATCGTAACGAAAACAAGCATCACAATATACTCAAACGCTCCTTACTGGCGGGTGGACGCAGAGATATTTTCCTGGGCACACGGGAATGCCAAGCTTATGTAGAGCCATGTGTTTTTGGTGAATCCCCCGGTTTCTATGATAATTATGGAGACATTCATTTGGGAAATATGGTGCATGGAATGAACTACCCGGATGAGACAGGTCGAAATCAGTTGGAGGTGCGCTTGTGGAATCCTGTGATGAAGGACGGGGTCATTGAGTTTATTCCACCGGAGAAATGCCCACAAGTTCGTATCATAGGCGAAATGCAGTCCAAACAATTTGCTGAAAATAACGTTCAATCCGCAGACGAGCTGCTTGCAGAGTGGGAGGGGTGGGGCATGAAATGAGCTGGCTGCTAAATCTATATGAAACGTATGAATCCAACCTTGACCGTGTTGGTGTGATTGAGAAGAAATACAATGATCGTGAATACACGCTCCTGCCCATCTCCCACACGACCCAAAATGCGCAGATTGAAGTAGAGATTACAGAGCAAGGTGATTTTCATTCAGCTAAAGTGCTGGATAAAGACGATTTTAGCACATTGATTCCTTGCACGGAGAAATCAGCCAGCCGGGCTGGCTCTGTCGTAGCACCTTATCCGCTGCATGATAAATTAAGCTATGTTGCCGGAGATTTTGTAGCTTATGGAGGAAAAATTAAAAAAGAAGAACCATTTGCTGCTTATATTCATCAGTTGGAAGGTTGGGCTACTTCAAAATATGCGACTCCCAAGCTGAAAAGCATCTATCGTTACTTGAGCAAGCGCCAACTGATTCAAGACTTGGTAAACGCGTCTATTTTATATCTCGATGAGGATCAGAAATTACTAAGTAAATGGGACAAGAAGTATGAGCATTTAGCTGCGGAAAAACCACGTATATTTACGGCAGTTCCCGGTGAACTGGAGAGCGTATTTATCCGTTTTAATGTCTATTCACCAAATCAAGCGTTAACTAAAGTATGGCAGGATAAAGAGCTATTTAATTCATTTGTTGGTTATTACAGTAAGTTGCTAGGCGAAGAAGATATTTGCTATGTAACTGGGAACCAGCTCCCCAGCACAGATAAACACGCTAATAAAATCAGAAACTCCGGGGACAAAGCGAAGCTGATTTCTGCCAATGATACGAGTGGGTTCACATTCAGGGGACGGTTTGCCCATAGTCATGAAGCAGCAAGCATCAGTTATGAGGTATCCCAAAAAGCTCATAACGCCTTAAAGTGGCTGATTCATCGTCAAGGTAAAATCATGGATAACCGTGTTTTTCTAGTCTGGGGTAATGATTCCGCTGATGTGCCTAACCCTACTGACAATGAAAACATTTTTGCAATGGGCTTTGGTCTTGAATCATCCAGGCCAAAAGCAATCAAAAGCCATACCAACGAAGAGATTGCCTTTGATCTGGCCAAAGCACTAACTGGCTATAGCCATAAACTAGCTGTCAAATCGGCTTCCAAGGCCAAAGTTAATATTCTTGTGCTGGATTCAGCAACAACGGGACGGATGGCTGTACTGTATTATCGGAATTTGGATAAAGCATTGTATTTTGACAAGCTGATTGACTGGCATTCCACATGCGCCTGGCTGCACCGTTACCAGAAGAATGAGCAAGGTGAGCTTTTACAATTTTGGGGTGCTCCGGCGACCAAAGATATTGCTTTCGCGGCCTACGGCCCTAAGGCGAATGACAAACTCGTTAAAGGTCTGATGGAACGAATGCTTCCATGTATCGTAGATGGTCGGCCCATTCCGCAGGATATTGTGAGGAGTGCTATTCACCGTGCCTCTAACCCGGTATCTATGGAAAAATGGGAATGGGAGAAGACACTGAGTATAACATGTGCATTGATTAACAAACAGGAGGGATACAGTGTGGCATTAGATAAAGAAAATACGGATCGTAGCTATTTATTTGGCAGGTTGTTAGCGATAGCAGATGTGATGGAGCGAAGTGCATTGGACAAGGAGGATAAGCGATCCACTAATGCCATACGGTATATGAGCGCATTCTCACAACATCCTGAAAGAACCTGGAGGACCATTCAGAATGCCCTGCAGCCACATCAGGCTAAACTTGGAAAACGCTTAAACTATTACTCCAATATGATTGATGAAGTAGCCTCAAAAATACCCATGGATGAATTCAATAACAAACCGCTAACCGGCAAGTATTTGCTCGGCTTGTATAGTCAACGCTATGAAATCTATCATAACAAGGATAAAAAGAATCATGAGGGCGATACCACAGGAAATGACGACGACCAAGACAGCGACATCCCAGATGTGAAAAAATAATACTGATCATCAGAAACGTTAAAAATATAGAGTTTACATTCAAAGGAGAATAATAACATGTCTATTTTGGATCATAAAATTGATTTTGCAGTTGTATTGTCTGTCACGAAAGCAAATCCCAATGGCGATCCGCTGAATGGTAATCGTCCACGCCAAAATTACGATGGCTATGGCGAAATTTCGGATGTGGCACTGAAACGGAAAATAAGAAATCGTCTGCAAGATATGGGAGCGTCTATTTTTGTTCAATCTAATGATCGGAAATTGGATTCTTTTAGTAGTTTAAGAGAGCGTGCAGATGCAAATCCTGAGTTGGAAAAATTTTTTAAGGGCAAGGAAGGTTCCAGCGATGAATTTGCCAGCATCGCCTGCCGCGAATGGATGGATGTTCGTAGCTTCGGTCAGGTTTTTGCATTCAAAGCGGCTAGTAAAGGCGCAGGAGTATCCGTCGGGGTAAGAGGTCCTGTATCTATACATACGGCTACCAGTGTTGATCCCATTGATATTACAAGTATGCAAATCACTAAAAGTGTAAACTCCGAACCGGGGAAAGAAAGAGGCTCGGATACGATGGGGATGAAGCATCGGGTGGATTTTGGTGTGTACGTATTTAAGGGAAGTATCAATACGCAACTAGCTGAAAAAACAGGATTTACCTATGAGGATGCAGAGAACATTCGGGAAGCCTTACAAACACTGTTTGAAAATGACGTGTCCTCCGCTCGTCCTGACGGTAGCATGGAGGTCCATAAGGTATATTGGTGGGAGCATCATTCCAAGATTGGACAATACTCATCGGCTAAGGTACACCGTTCTTTAAAGGTGAGATTGAAAGAAAATACAGACGAACTCAACAGATCTTTTGATGACCATTATGAATGCATACTCACACCACTTGAAGGCTTAGTGCCCCGTGAATATCCAGAACTATAACGAAGAGGATTATTTGCTGCTATCCGGTATTCAGCATTTTAACTTCTGTAGAAGACAATGGGCGTTAATTCACATTGAGCAGCAATGGGAAGAAAATGTGCGGACGATCGAGGGGGATCATTTACACAGAAAAGCCGATCAGCCGATGATTCGTGAGAAAAGAGGGGATAAACTCGTCGTACGCGCATTACCTATACACTCCAGAGAGCTTGGGATTACTGGAATCTGTGACGTCGTAGAGTTTGTACGGGATGCTCATGGGGTTCCGCTGGCAGGGGAGGAAGGGATGTACCTTCCTTTTCCTGTTGAATACAAGCGTGGCAAACCCAAACGAAATGATTCAGATCATTCTCAGTTAGTTGCACAAGTGATGTGTCTTGAAGAAATGCTCGTATGTGATATTGCAAAAGGTTACTTTTATTACGATGAGATCAAGCATCGGGTAGAGGTCATGATCACTGCTGCTGACCGTGAACGGGTGCGAGCAAGTATTCAGGAAATGCGGCATTATTTTGAGCGTAATCACACCCCTAAAGCTAAAGCGGGGCCACATTGCCAAAGCTGCTCGCTTCAACATATATGTGTGCCGGAAATTTTGAATAAAAGGTCTGTTTCCAGTTTCATTGAAAGCAGGATAGCTGAATGAAAAAATTACTGAATACGTTGTTTGTTACCTTGCCGGATACGTACTTGTCACTGGATGGGGACAATATTGTGATTAAACAAGAAGAGGCCATTCTGGCACGCTACCCGTTGCATAACCTGGAAGCTGTATGTACTTTTGGCTATGCAGGGGTAAGTCCGGGTCTGATGGGTGCTTGTGCATCACGCAATATAGATTTAACCTTTATGACGCGAACTGGACGCTTCTTGGCACGTGTGATCGGAGAGAGCCGTGGAAATGTGGTACTCCGAAAAGAACAGTATCGGATTTCCGATGATGACCAAAGAAGTGCTCTTGTAGCCAGAAATATGATTATAGGCAAGATATATAATAATAAATGGATTTTGGAGCGAGCGACAAGGGACTATCCCCTACGTATTGACGCTGATCGAATGAAAAAGGTGACTGCTTCTTTAGCAGGGGCCATGCAGCAAGTCCGTGAAGTGGAGGACCTGGACATTTTGCGTGGTTTGGAGGGTGCGGCGGCTGTACAGTACAATTCGGTTTTTGATGAGCTGATTTTGCAGCAAAAGAAGGATTTTTACTTCCACGGACGCAATAAACGCCCGCCGTTGGATAATGTCAATGCTTTATTATCCTTTGCCTACACACTTCTGTCCAACGATATGAAATCTGCACTTGAAGCTGTCGGATTGGATGCTTATGTAGGTTTTCTGCATAGAGACCGTCCGGGGCGAGCTTCGTTGGCATTGGATGTGATGGAAGAGCTTCGTGGAGTATATGCCGACCGTTTTGTTCTTACACTGATTAACAAAAAGTTGATTCATGGCAAAGGATTTTACAGGAAAGAAAATGGCGCTGTGATTATGGACGATGATACGAGAAAAATAGTATTGAAGGCATGGCAGGAACGCAAGCAGGAGAAGATTATTCATCCTTATTTGAATGAGAAAATGTCTTGGGGGCTTGTGCCCTATTCACAGGCTTTGCTCTTGGCTAGACATATTCGGGGAGATCTGGACGAGTACCCTCCATTTTTGTGGAAGTAGGTGTGATCTTGTTAATTCTAATTACGTATGATGTAAGCACAGTAGACAGGGAAGGCAGAAAAAGATTGGCCAAGGTTGCAAAAAAGTGTGTAGATCACGGACAAAGAGTGCAAAATTCCGTGTTTGAGTGCATTTTGGATTCGGCCCAGTTTCGCCGTTTGAAGTATGAATTAGAAGAATTGATAGACAAAAAAGAAGACAGCCTGCGTTTCTACAATTTAGGAGATAACTATAAAAAGAAGGTAGAGCATATGGGGGCAAAAGAATCTTACGATATGGAAAGCCCGCTGATTCTGTAAGGTGCGAATGTGAAGCTCACATAAAAACCCCGGATCCTTCGCACCTCGAAATTTGTCGAAAAGGATTAGAATCCACTTTCTATAATAGAAGTCAAGGGTGAATTCAAGCTTTTTTAGCATCGTTTTTTGCGAAAATTTATGGAATTGATATCATTAGGGTATCAATTTCTGTATTTTCGCTGTCGCACTCTGTATGGAGTGCGTGGATTGAAATAGCACAGACGTTTATAGACGACAAAAAGATATTAGTCGCACTCTGTATGGAGTGCGTGGATTGAAATAGCAATAGACAGTTTTAACAATGCCTTAATCGATGTCGCACTCTGTATGGAGTGCGTGGATTGAAATAGCAATAGACAGTTTTAACAATGCCTTAATCGATGTCGCACTCTGTATGGAGTGCGTGGATTGAAATCATCAGGAACAGCGCTCATCCGTTGCGTATCAGGAGTCGCACTCTGTATGGAGTGCGTGGATTGAAATTGTTTTACCCCGCTGTTTACTATCTTCGCCGCCTGTCGCACTCTGTATGGAGTGCGTGGATTGAAATAATTGTGCGGTCCTTACAAAGTTTTCGAAGATTGCCGTCGCACTCTGTATGGAGTGCGTGGATTGAAATCAAGGATTGCGGACGAATAGCTGACATGTCTCCAAGTCGCACTCTGTATGGAGTGCGTGGATTGAAATTATTT
Source organism: Paenibacillus sp. FSL R10-2782 (assembly GCF_038592985.1). Classification (NCBI taxonomy): domain Bacteria; kingdom Bacillati; phylum Bacillota; class Bacilli; order Caryophanales; family Paenibacillaceae; genus Paenibacillus; species Paenibacillus sp. FSL R10-2782. Next base: position 2,289,334 of record NZ_CP151951.1, read on the forward strand.
GGCGAACGAACTACTTTCGATCATCGAAAGTCGCACTCTGTATGGAGTGCGTGGATTGAAATATTAAAGGTCAGGAATAACGAGGGGCATCCCCTGTCGCACTCTGTATGGAGTGCGTGGATTGAAATCATCTCATCAGCAGTAGTAGTAATAGTATTTGGTGTCGCACTCTGTATGGAGTGCGTGGATTGAAATACATCAGAAATTGAATGTGCTTGGCAAATAGTTGAGTCGCACTCTGTATGGAGTGCGTGGATTGAAATATTCACTACGGTTGGTGTTCCCTGCTTGGCTGAGTCGCACTCTGTATGGAGTGCGTGGATTGAAATCGGCCAACAGGGTCGATTGTACGCCACCATAAAGTCGCACTCTGTATGGAGTGCGTGGATTGAAATAATCACTGAACAGATGTATCAGGATGCACTCATAAGTCGCACTCTGTATGGAGTGCGTGGATTGAAATCGCTATACGTCTGCCTCTCAGGGCAGCATTAAGTTGTCGCACTCTGTATGGAGTGCGTGGATTGAAATATCTGGAGAGAAGACTATAAAACGAAAGAAAACAAAGTCGCACTCTGTATGGAGTGCGTGGATTGAAATTCAAGCGGGCCTGTTTAGTCATGCCTAAAATTGCGGTCGCACTCTGTATGGAGTGCGTGGATTGAAATCGGTACATATGGTTAACGCTTGGGGCCAGTCCTGGGTCGCACTCTGTATGGAGTGCGTGGATTGAAATCAAAATATGGTATTATCATTGCTTTAAGAATTTAGTGTCGCACTCTTTACGGAGTGCGACCTTTCCATCACACACTGCGTCCATTTTAAACAAACTAGAAAACAACGCAAATCCTTTTATCTACTCAAAATATATTTTACAAATACCTTTATGATTCTTAAAAACATAAAGGTATTTACTGATCGATGTAGAATATATATCGCTGTACTCCAATTCCAGAGAGGGGCAGATGAGGATGAAAAGGCGGGTTGCAGCAAATGGAATCAAGAGAGGTTTTTTAATAACGTTAGCATTATTACTAATGATTGCAGGGTCTTCATTGGGAATGAGTGACGCTTCCGCTGCACTATCTGAGCAGAAGGATAAGCAGGATGCGCCCGCTTTTTCCGAGGTATCCGTTCATGATCCTTCCATCGTCAAAGACGGCGATACTTATTATGTGTTTGGTTCACATATTTCGGCGGCGAAGAGCAAGGATCTTCAAAACTGGACTTCTTTTGCAAACGGTTACACAACTCCGGGAAACACGCTTTTTGGGGATTTATCGAAGAATCTCGCAGGTTCCTTTGCTTGGGCAGGGGAAAATGATTCGGACAGCAAGGGAGGATTCTCGGTCTGGGCACCTGATGTATTTTGGAATGAGCATTATGTCAATGACAATGGGACAAAAGGGGCCTATATGATTTATTATAGTGCGTCTTCTACCTACATTCGTTCCGCGATCGGTGTTGCTGTTGCACCCCAAATCGAAGGTCCTTATCAATATGTGGATACGATTATATATACTGGTTTTACGAAGGACAGTGCCTACGACAAGGACAGCAAAGTGGATAAAAAATGGACCAACACGCCGATCCAACAGTTGGTTGATCAAGGCAAGCTGCAAGGTCCAAGAGCGGGATGGTTCAACGCAGATGGTTCTTACGCAAATAAAATGTTTCCGAATGCGATTGATCCAGCTATCTTTTATGATACAGAAGGGCGTTTATGGATGACATATGGATCATGGTCTGGGGGGATTTTTTTACTTGAGCTGGATAAAGAAACAGGAAAACCTATATATCCAGGTCGAGACGGAACGACGAAAGATGGTCGGCTGATTGATCGTTATTTTGGCACCAAAATTGCGGGCGGATATGGGGAATCAGGAGAGGGCCCTTACATTGAATACAACAAAGAGACGGGCTACTACTATTTATTTGTAACTTATGGCGGACTTGGCTCGGATGGTGGCTATAACATGAGGTTATTCCGGTCCCACAATCCGTCAGGACCTTATAAGGATGCCAAGGGGCAGAACGCCGTTTTACCTGCTAACACCAAGAATGCCGCTTTTGGCAACAAACTGATAGGTAACTTTTTGTTCAACAGTAAAATGGGTGATCCAGGCGAAGGAATTGGCTATGGTTACGTATCGCCTGGCCACAACTCTGCTTATACCGATCCTGATAACGGGCAAATGTTTGTTGTCTTTCATACCCGCTTTCCTCAGCAGGGAGAGAAGCATGAATTGCGCATACACCAGATGTTCATGAACCAGGAAGGCTGGCCCGTAGTAGCTCCTTACCGTTATGGTGGTGAGACTCTTACAGAGCTGGATGAGGGTCAAGTCGTTGGAGAATATCAGTATATCAATCATGGCAGTGATACGTCGGCGGCGATCAAGCAAGCGCAGTTTATTCAGCTAAAAGCAGATCACACCGTCACAGGTGAGCTACAAGGAACGTGGCGCAAGGTAGGAGAAACGAGTGTTCAGCTGACGCTGGAAGGCACCGTATTTGACGGAGTTTTCATTAGACAATGGGATGACTATACCAAGCAATATGTAATGACATTTACGGTTGTTTCCAAAACAGGGGAAATGGCCTGGGGGAGTCAGTTCGCTCCTTCGACGGATGCAACAGTGGTTGAAAGTGTATATGGCGATTTGGACCTCGGTGATACAAGTCGGGTAGTAGCCAATATATCCCTTCCAAAGCAAGGAAGTCGGCAAACTTCGATTACTTGGAAAAGTTCAGACCCGAACGTCATTTCTGATACAGGCGAGGTTAAACGTCCTGAAATCGGAGAAAAGGCTGCATCAGCAACCCTGACCGCTACCATTACCAAAGGGGAGAGCAGTAAGAGCAAAGCCTTTAACATCACAGTATCTCCTTATGAGATGGCAACGCTGACCGCACAATATAAATTTGAAAATAATCTTGAGGACAGTGAAGCTGCTTTTGCGAATGGTGAGGTCATCGGGGACCGGATTGATCGTGAAGGAGGAACTGTCACCTACACGGAGGGTACAAGTGGTCAAGCGGTCTTGCTGGATGGAAAATCTGGAATTAAGCTGCCCCAAGGGATTATATCCAGTTCTGCATATTCCGTGTCCCTGTGGGTTCATCCGAGTGAGCTGACGCTGTATACCCCCACTTTTTTCGGAGCTATGGATAGTAATCACTGGATTAGCTTGCTGCCCAAAGGTCCCGAGGGAGACAACGCGATGCTTTGGTCCGGTAGCTCGCCTTGGTATACCGGCAGCACCGGTATGAAAATCAAAACCAATGAGTGGACACACCTCGCCTTCACTGTAGACAATGGAGTGTTATCCGTGTACGTGAATGGCAAACCTCAGTTTGCAGGAACAGGATTTCCAGATGTATTTACATCCAAAGCAGGAACGTTCAGCTTGGGTGTTAACTGGTGGGACCCTGCCTTTAAAGGCGCTATTGATGAACTAAGTATATTCGCAGGGGCGCTTCCTCCATCTCAGGTGGCAGGGCTGGCCAAGGTGAAATGAACCTAGGCTGATAGATATGAGAAGTTGAGAAGAAGCATCTCCAGTGAGAGATTACTGTGTATGCTTCTTTTTTTGTGGTAGCATAACCAGAGCATGAGCTACAAAACATGAAATCATTTCTCTATAAGTGAGTTATCCAATTCATGTTATATGCACTTGTTGCCAAGCAAAAAGAATTATTTGAAGCGAGTTTTTTCAAGTGCGAATGTGAAGCTCACATGAATTCTCCAGGTCCTTCGCACCTCAGATTTTGTCGAAATCCTGTCGAATATGAATGATTTGTGAATGCATCATAAAGGGAATATGCTCTTTTTGATGCCGTACGCTCAAAATTACGCTAAAATGAACTGAAACGGGTTTGTTTTGACCCATTTTCGCTGTCGCACTCTATATGAGTGCGTGGATTGAAATTTTGCTTGTTTCCTTATTTACGACACAAATGCAGTCGCACTCTATATGAGTGCGTGGATTGAAATTAGCTTAGTTTTCTGACTTTATTTTTTGATATAAAAGTCGCACTCTATATGAGTGCGTGGATTGAAATCTTAGAAGTAACACTTTTTATTCAGTGGACAAGTTGGTCGCACTCTATATGAGTGCGTGGATTGAAATCGGTTCTCGGAGACCGACAATAAAGATTCGTTTGTCGTCGCACTCTATATGAGTGCGTGGATTGAAATTGGAAAAGTGGCCGCTAAGTGAAACATTTTTGGCGTCGCACTCTATATGAGTGCGTGGATTGAAATTTGATTATGAGTATTGCGGTAAATGCGGCAAGAAAGTCGCACTCTATATGAGTGCGTGGATTGAAATTCTTACGTGTGGGATGAAAAAGCATCCCAAGATCGTGTCGCACTCTATATGAGTGCGTGGATTGAAATCTGAAAAGTATGGAGTTGATTTAGAAACTTTTCTTCGGTCGCACTCTATATGAGTGCGTGGATTGAAATACACCAAGGGTCGTAAACTCTCCATCCTTTGAATCGTCGCACTCTATATGAGTGCGTGGATTGAAATAATTAGTTTATCTGTTTGGTCGTAGATTTTTTGGATAGTCGCACTCTATATGAGTGCGTGGATTGAAATCGCTTGGTATGCTCTTAAAAGCAAGTTCCCCAGTCGCACTCTATATGAGTGCGTGGATTGAAATTTCGTACATCATGCCGCCATTTCCTTGTTTAGCCATGTCGCACTCTATATGAGTGCGTGGATTGAAATCCATGTAGTAGCCTCCTGTTGTGTAATGTACAAAGTCGCACTCTATATGAGTGCGTGGATTGAAATCTCGACACGGCGCTTAATAACGTCCATTGATTCCATGTCGCACTCCATATGAGTGCGTGGATTGAAATTCTAAGGAGATTGGACGAAAATGGGCTGATTGTTTGGGTCGCACTCCATATGAGTGCGTGGATGATATGAAAAAAGACGGTTTGTCCGTAAGCTTTGTTGCGTAATGGAAAGTATAAATTACAACTGAGTTAATTTTTTTAACGGATTCCTCATTCGACAAATTCCCCCTTACTTTTATCCAACAATTACTTAATATTTCAGTGTTTGAAGTATAAATTAAGGTGGGAGTATTTTATGAGGACTTTCATGAGAATGTTAGTTTCTTTTGTGGCATCCGTATTAATCTGCTCAACTGCTCGTATCGACCTGACCCTGCCACTTGTATGCCATGAGTAAGTTTCTAAAGCGTTATGCAGCGATTTTGTTGGGTTATGCAATAGGTATAGGGTTATTTTACGCTTTAGGATATAAGCTGAGTGCTATGGGTATCTATGCAATTTTGACTGGAACTGTGTTTGGAGAAATAATCAATTTCGCATTATCAAAGCGAGAGAAATAAACCTATTTACCCCTTGATTGATCAAAATCAGGGGATTTTTTATTAAATTAAAAAGGATCAACAGAATTCCTACCTGGAACCTCTACAGCATTTTAATGGTGGTTAATGTATATAGAGAAATGAAATAGCCATGTCAACACTGTGCAACCTTTTATTTAGACAATTCAATTTCCCCTTTGCTACTTGTTTCACAGTATTCTCTTATGTGTGGATTATGCATAAATTTCATTTAAAACATTAGTTGCATAATATATTGATAGATGGTTAATTTTGGAGAAGAATAAAGTATGTTTTTTTAAATTATGGAATTTTTATATGAAGGGTGGTTATGACTTGAAGCATACACCTACGATTTCGGCGGAGTTTGAGGATTATTTAAAACAAAATGACATGACATTGGGGCAATTTGCGGAATATTCGGGGGTTCATCAAAGAACGCTTAGTAATTGGATTACTCAGCATCGCCCTGTTTCCGTACAGCAGCTTGACCGAATCACTTTGGCTATGGGGTTACCAGAAGGCTACTTCTACGATTTATACATAGAAAATTACATTATAGAACGTTCCCCCAATATGCGCCGAATTGAGCCGTTGTTATATCGTTGTGCGGAGCTGGACAAGTTGGATGCGATCCGAAGAATGGTTGGAGCAATCATGGACAAGTTATTGTATTCTCCCAGACTATTTGACATTGCAGAAGCATTATTTGCACAGGGACAAAATGCTGCCGCACTGCTGCTCTATGAGAGTGTGGCAGAAGGGGAGAAGTACCAGCACTCCGAGCGCTTGGCAGTCTGTCAGTATCGTATATTCACGATTCAGGTTGGAGACGATCAAAGCCGTAATCTCAAAGTAGCTACGCTGTTTGAACCCTTTGTCGAACGTCTGGATGAAATAGATCAGCTTGATGCGTTAAAAGATTTGGCGAATGTGTACCGATCTTTGCGTGATTGGGACAAGGTCGATGAAATGGCGAGAAAAATGAGAAATAAAGCGGAAATCCAATATACTATTAAACATCAAGAGAAGAGTCGAGAACGAAGTGAGTCTGCTAAGAAGCTAAGCCGTCCCATGTTTGTGTATATCACCTACGCCGATTTACTGTGTTCAGGTGTCTGTGAGACTCAAGGCGATTATCAACAAGCTCTTCAATATACATACGCCTATGCTGATTTAGATTGGGTCATAGAGACGGACGAGGATACCCAACATTGGGTTAACTTATTCAAAGATTGGGCAGAAGGTAATATTTACACATACAAACTTTTATCTGGAGATATAAGCGTGCTAAAAGATTATGCTAAATATATTGCTGCATCGCCAGATACCACTGAAAAAGAAATGGTTACAAAACTGTTGAACGTTATGATGGCGGCTAACCAATATAACATAGATGTAGATGATATACTTCGAAGGTTTAAAACGAAGATTGACTTTTTTGCTCAACAGAACCCACCTGCTGATATGTATACTCATCAAGTAGTACCAGAACAATCCACGCGTTTTAAATATGAATTAGCTAAATATTACTTAAATAGGGGTAGATACTCAATTGGCTTTAAGTGCTTGTTAGACGTTTTATCTAAATCATTAACCATTAATAAAGAAGCTTTTTTTATTAGGTGCATAAGATTATTTGAACAGTTTAAAGAATTTTCAGACGTCAAAGCTTATGTAAAGTACGAGAACTTAGTTAGTCAAGGGAAAAAAGAAAAATTATTTTATTATTAGGGGCGATTTTTTTCAAGGTTAAATCGTATGTAAATCTTATAGGTTTGGTTAGACAATGTAAAAAAATGGGTCTATTGATCGTCGGCAGCTAGCTTTTTGTTTATTGTGGCTGTACCTGATCATGCTTATAACCAGCACCATAGTATTCAGCTTCACGATACCATTGGAGGTGCTTAACAGGGAGAGTAAGAAATAACGACTGCTAACCTTACGGTTCGAGGGTATTGTTGTGTCCAAGTTTATCTCTGAGCAACTTGGACACAACTGAAAATGAACATAGATCGACATAAAGTGCCTCTGGAGTATTCCGGAAGCACTTTTTTTGTTGAGCGAATCATTAAATAATCCAAAAGTTGACGTTTTGCATTAGGATATGACACAGAAGGGGGAATCATGCTGATGATGAATCAAGGTGTGACTTTACTTCGTGTCGAGCGGGCGAGAAAAAGACTGTACCAAGTCCAGAAAAAATACGGATTTTTAACGCATCCCAAAGTGATTGAACAATCCAAGAAACTGGATGATCTTTTGAATCAATACCAAACGTGCAAATCAAAATCTTAACGGACTGATAATGAGAGCAAAACTTAACCTGGAGGTAATAAAGTTGAATAAACGCAATGCTGTAACCCCTTTTGGGTGGAAAATCAAACAAAAGCTGGTTGAAAAACAAATTGACCAGAAAACATTTTGTGAGACATATCATATCCCCCCTAGCCGATTGTCCAATCTCATCCACGGAACACGTAGGGCCAAGAAACATAGAACACAAGTATTCCAATTGCTTGGAATAGAAGAGTAATCCCTCCCCTCTTTCCCTTTTTCCCATGAATGCAGGACATCTTCTGGAGATTTATGCTACAGTGACGAAAGACCCCATTTTTATGATCCAATATGGTTGCACATATGTTTATACAGGAGTTGAGTTGACCTATGGGAATGTTCTCCAGAATGGCCGAGCAAAAAATTATCGAAGCCATGGCAAAAGGTGAGTTTGATAATTTGGCAGGAGCAGGCAAACCGCTGGCTATTGAGGATTTATCACATGTGCCAGAGGAGTTACGTATGTCGTACAAGCTGCTGAAAAATGCAGGCATTTTACCAGAGGAGCTTCAACTGCAAAAGGAGTGCGTCCAGCTACGCGATTTGCTCCACGCTTGTCGTGAGTCGGGAGAGCAACAGCGGATCAGTCGCAAGCTGACTGAAAAATCGCTTCGTCTTCGCATGCTGTTGGAGGAAAGAGGGCTGAATACTTCGTCTGTATTTTATGAATATGAGTCGGCTGTGCGTAAGCGGTTGGAGGGATAGAAGCGTAGCTTCGTCATTCAAAATATAATAATTGCAGGTAGTGAAAAATTCACAATAATAAAGTAAATTGGTTACTCAGATAGAAACAACACTTAGATTCTACGCATCCGCGTATCATTGGAGAGATTTCATTGACAGATAAACAACTGCCTATCATGCAGGTTATACCTGAGCTTAAAAATGCACTGCGATCCCATCCGGCTGCCGTATTGATTGCACAGCCGGGGGCAGGCAAAACGACGGTTACGCCACTTGAATTGCTGCACGAGCCGTGGCTGGCGGGGCAAAAAATGTTGATGTTGGAGCCAAGGCGCTTGGCTGCACGTGCAGCAGCGGCGCAAATGGCGAAAGCGCTGGGAGAACAAACCGGGCAGACGGTGGGCTACCGGGTTCGCATGGATACAAAAGTAGGGCCGAATACGCAGATTGAAGTGGTTACGGAGGGCGTGCTGACCCGGATGCTGCAAAATGATCAGGCGTTGGAGGGGATCGGCCTGATCATTTTTGATGAGTTCCATGAGCGTAGCCTGCATGCAGATTTGGGCTTGGCGCTTGCCCTGCAAAGTCAGGCGCTGTTGCGGCCTGATTTAAAAATATTGATCATGTCTGCCACACTGGAGGCCGAGCCTGTATGCCGTCTATTGGGGGATGCTCCATTGCTGGAATGTCCGGGTACGGTATTTCCGGTAGAGACGCTTCATATATCCAAGCCTTCATCGACTACGTTAGAATCCTTTACGGCAGAGACGGTAGACAAGGCCCTTCATGCTCATGAAGGCGATCTGCTGGTATTTCTCCCAGGGGCCAGAGAAATTCATAGAACGGAACGTGAGCTGGCTTCAAGGAATCTTCCTGCACATGTCAAGGTGATTCCGCTGTACGGCAGTATGAAGCTGGAGCAGCAGGATGAAGCGATACGCCCGTCGGCTTCGGGCAGCCGAAAAGTCGTATTGGCAACCTCGATTGCCGAGTCCAGCTTGACGATAGCCGGAATTACGGTCGTAATAGACAGCGGGCTGTCGCGGGAATCCGTTTTCTCCGCGCGAACCGGCATGAGCCGTTTGACCACCGTCAAGGTGTCCAAAGCCTCCGCCGATCAGCGGCGCGGCCGGGCGGGCCGCCTTCAGCCGGGCGTGTGCTACCGGCTGTGGAGCGCGCAGGAGCACGCCGCTCTCCCCGATGCCAGCCGCCCGGAAATCGCGGCGGCGGATCTGGCCCCGCTCGCGCTGGAGCTGGCCGCCTGGGGCGTCCGTGAGCCAGCCGAGCTGGGCTGGCTGGATGCCCCGCCTGAGGCGGCGTACCGCCAGGCCACGGGCCTGCTGCGCCAGCTCGGCTGCCTGGATGCCGCAGCCGATGGCACGGCAGGCGGCATCACCGCGCACGGGCGCGAGGTGTCCGCTCTGGGCGCGCATCCGCGCCTCGGGCACATGCTGCTGCGCGCGGCCGCCCTCGGCCTGGCGCCGACCGCCAGCCGCCTCGCTGCGTTGCTGCAAGAGCGGGACCCGTTCCGCACCCATGGCGGAACGGATTTGCGCCCGCGGCTGGACGTACTGCGCGAGGCGGCTCACGCCCGCAGCACGCACAGCCTGCTGCGGGCGGCAGACGATACGGTGATTCGCCGTATCGTGCAGGAGAGTCGGCAGCTATTAGCCACGCTGCCGAAAGCAGCCGCAGGGCAGGACGAGCCTGACGGCTCCGCGGCCTGCGGGCTGCTGCTGGCCTTTGCGTATCCGGATCGGATCGCGCAGGGCCGGGGGGATGGCCGCTTTTTGCTGAGCGGCGGCCGGGGTGCGCGACTCCGACAGGTGGAGTGGATGTCGCGTTCGTCCTATCTCGTCGCCGCCGAAGTGGACGACGAGGGGGCAGACGGTGCCATTCAGCTCGCGGCTCCAATTGAACTGCAAGAGCTGATCGAGCATTGCAGCGAATTGCTGCTGGAGCAAGCAAATGTATATTGGGACAGCTCAGCGTCAGCAGTGAGAGCGCGTAAGGTATTACAGCTCGGCGCACTCGTTTTAAAGGAAACGTCCTATGAGCGTCCTCCGACAGAGGAAATCGCTGCCGCCTTGATGCAGGGTGTGCGTGAACGCGGTCTAAAGCTGCTGTCATGGAATCGGCAAACCCTCCAGTTGCAGGCGCGTTTGATTTTTATGCATTTCTCATCGCCCGAGGATTGGCCAGACAGCACCGAGCCAGCATTACTGGATTCACTGGACTCGTGGCTGTTGCCCTTTGCCCTTGGAGCCAAAAATGTATCCGATCTGCAACGGCTGGACGGTGCTGCCTTGCTGCTGGGCAGACTGAATTGGGAACAGCGGCAGCAGCTTGAGCAGGAAGCGCCGACGCATATCCGTGTGCCCAGCGGTTCCCGCATTCCTGTCGATTATTCGAATCCTGAGGCGCCCGCGCTGGTAGTGCGGCTGCAAGAGTTGTTCGGTATGCGAGATACGCCGCGTATTGGACGCGGACGCGTGCCGATCGTGCTGCATTTGCTGTCACCTGCGCAGCGACCTGTGCAAGTAACCTCCGACTTGTCCAGCTTCTGGAGCGAGGCTTATTTTGAAGTCAAAAAGGACCTGAAGGGCAGATATCCCAAGCATTATTGGCCGGATGACCCACTGGAAGCCGTGGCGACCAACAGAACGAAGCCCAAGCGTTGAACAGCAGCTTTTTTATGCGAATTTTTGGTTTGAAATGAAGTTCTGTTTTCATTCATCTACTTTTACAGCAGCAGTCTCCCCGAAAGGGAAGGCTGCTGCTTTTCCATATGTATGCTCGTTGATAAACCAGAGATAAGCGAAGCTTTGCTTGGATTGTCGTTTATCCTTCTATATATTTTTACAGAATTGTCGTTATAATAGACTTATATATTTCTAGACATAACAGGAGAGTGACATGAGTCAAAAAGAGAGAATTTCCGAAGTCGCTTTGCTGAGAGGGCTGGCTTTTGCCGCCGTTGTTCTTCAGCATTCCGTCGCACATTTTGCGGTTGCGCAAGGGGCGCGCATCCAGGACGGAGTTTTGATGACACTTTTACTGCTGTGTTCTAAATTTGCAGTTCCCGTGTTTGTGTTTATCACCGGCATGGTGTTATTTTACAATTATGATGGACCCTTAAAGTATGGAACTTTTTTACGTAAAAGGTTCATGGACATCATCGTGCCTTATATCATATGGTCTCTTTTGTACGAATTGGGAAATCAGCTTGTTCAAAGCGGATGGCATCTTCACCCGCTAGATTTTTTCCAGAAGCTTTTGAATGGGAAAAGCAGCTATCATCTGTGGTATATCGTGATGATTATCCAGTGTTATGTGCTATTTCCAGTGTTTCGTTATGCTGTCCGCCGTTTGTCAGCGTTATTGCCGTCAACATGGCGACCCGCTGCATTGGCTGGAGTCGGCGTGCTGTACATCATGCTCATGTTCGCGGTGGGGCCGATGTACCGATGGATGGATGGGCTCCAGCTTCCGGTGGTTACTTCCTGGTTCACAATTTACGCTGATCGGAATGTGATTTACTTTTTCTTTTATTTTGTGCTAGGCGCGGCAGCCGGGATGAATGTCCGGCGCTGGAATGCTTGGGTAACCAAGGCGCAAATCGTATACTGGCCGTTGTTTATTGTAATTACAGGCTACTTGCTGTATGAGATGATCGGTCTGTTTCAGACGCCGAGAGGCACGGTTCTTTCCTTTAACTACTTGTCTCTGCTGCGTCCGGTCATGGCTGTATATTGTGTCACGTCTATTTTTGTTGCTTACCGTGTGGCAACGTGGATTGCTCATAAGGGCGGACGTGCCGCGAGGTTGCTGACTGCCATCGGGACGTTGTCCTATGGAGCGTATCTGATGCACGCCTTTATGCTGCGTGTCACGTACTCTTTTGACGAGACGTTGTTTGCAGACTGGAGCCTGATTCTTCGCACGCTGGCTTCGTTCGTCCTTTGTATGGTCTTTTCCGTTGCAGGCACGTGGCTGTTGGCGCGTCTGCCTCTGGGAAAATGGATTGTGGGGCTTCGGATTCGTCCACGCCCGGCTGGAGGTCCGCCAGCCTTGCAAAAGCAAGCCTGATTTGGTAATCCCAATCACATATTTTCACAAAAAGTATCCCGAAGCCCATGTAACAAGGCCGAGGGATACTTTTATTTTCTCCATTTGTTTAATGGCATGCATGCTGTTAGACTTGGACGTGCCTTTTCATTTAAGGTGAATCTATAACATGATAGGGGTGTTGCTACATGAGTGGTCCAGATCCAGGAAGCGTTTTTCCGATGAAAAATATTAGAAGTCTGTGTTTTTTGAAAAATGTAGTGGTTAATCCACAGATCGAAATTGGGGATTATACCTATTATGACGACCAACATAATCCTCTGGATTTTGAAAAAAACGTCCTTTACCATTTTGATTTTATAGGGGATAAATTAAAAATCGGTAAGTTTTGCGCAATTGCAACCCAGGCCAAATTTATTATGAATGGTGCAAATCACAATACAAATGCATTTACCACTTTTCCTTTTGGGGCGTTTGGTGGAGAGTGGGCAGCTGGTTTACCCAATTTAAGTGGAGGTTTCAAAGGGGATACCGTGGTTGGGAACGATGTTTGGATAGGCTACAATGCTACCATTATGCCTGGAGTTCATATAGGAGATGGAGCGATCATTGCGTCCAATGCCGTAGTGACTAAAGATGTCTTGCCTTATTCTATTGTAGGGGGAAATCCGGCCCAATTAATTCGTTATCGGTTTGACGAGGAAACGATTGAACTACTCAAAACACTAGAGTGGTGGAATTGGGATATCCAAAAAATAACAGAATGTATTCCTGTTTTGACAAGTAACGATACGGATGCCTTAAAGAAATTAACTAAGTCTTCGTAATCTGTAACTCTATTTTTTTAGTCTTAATTATATTATTTCAATATATGAAAAATTCATAATAGAAAAAGACAGAATCACAGACCGCCACTTCGCCGACTATCTCACAACGCTTCATTATATATCTCCCGCCAACTTCAAACAGGTCACAAGGGAGAGATTGAAAATCCCCCTAACATTAGTGTATGGGCGCTGAGTGGTTTATAATGGAAGGTAAGATATAAGAGAATGGTGTGAAGAGGAGGCCGTGAAATGGCGTTTATGATATCCCAGCGGGCTTTTATCAAAATTTATCTAATCACAATGGTGGAGAAGCATCGCGGTTACGGATATCAGATGCTTGAATCGATGAAGGATGAGTTTAGTGGTTTTGGATATGTTCCGCCTCAGAGTGAAGTCTATCGGGCGCTGCATGAACTAGTGCAGGAAGGCGTCTTTTACCGTACCAAACGGTTAAAAGGCACAGATCCTCGCGTGGATTTTCAGGAAATTGTACTCTATCATTTTACAGATGATGGGGAGGAGAAAGCGCGACTGTACAAGAAGCAGGTCAAAACCGATTTGGACCGTTGCCTGGGTATGCTGCACAAAGCGGAACAGGACAACTATTCCTGACCACGAAAGGATGAGAATGATGGGTAGAAAGCTGAAATGGGGAATTTTAGGCACTGCGGAGATTGCCAAAATTGCTGTAATTCCGGCGATTCAGCAATCCGAGCGCGGAGAAGTACTTGGAATTGCTAGTCGCAATGCGGATAAATCCGCTGAGGCCGCCCAGGAGTTCGATATTCCGAAAAGCTATGGAAGTTACGAGGAATTGTTGGCTGATCCCGAAATCGGGGCGGTGTACATCCCGTTGCCGAACCATCTGCATGAAGAGTGGACGATCAGGGCCGCGGAAGCGGGGAAGCACGTTTTGTGCGAAAAACCATCCTCTCTTAGCTCAGCCGGGACAAGCCGCATGATTGAGGCATGTAAAAATGCAGGAGTCATTTTTGCAGAAGCTTTTATGTATCGCTATCATCCGAAGCATCGAAGAATTAAGGAAATCATCAATAGCGGGGAAATTGGCGACATTCGCGGCATTCATTGCACATTCACGTTCAACAATGCCGATCAGGCAGATAATGTGCGCTTCAATAAAAGCATGGGCGGTGGATCGTTGTACGATGCAGGCGTATATCCGATTTCGGCGGCCCGTATGTACTTGGACCGGGAGCCGGAGGCGGTGACAGTACATGCTTTATTTTCACCAGAGCATGACAATGTCGATATGATGGCATCCGGTCTGCTGGAATTTCCGGGCGGGGTGAACCTTACCTTCGATTGTGGCATGTGGGCAGCGGACCGTTCTAATATGGAGGTTCTGGGTAGCAAAGGGACGATTGCGATGCCTAAAATGTTCGGCTGGGAAAGGTCATCTGTCGTACCGCAAATTTTCGTCCATGTCGGCTCGGTTACACGCGAGGAAAGACTTAAAGGCTACAATTCCTTTGAGCTGCAAGCGGATGCTTTTGCCAAAGCGGTGCTTGACGGTGTTCCGTTGCCATATGAACCTGAAGACGCGGTAAGCAATATGAAGGTGATCGACGCTTGTATCGAGTCGGCCCGCAGCCGGAAACGGGTAGAGATCGGATAAACCGGATAAACGAGTCCTCAGAAAGCATAAAAAGCAGCCTGTCACAGGGACAAGCTGCTTTTTTAGATAAACGAATACCTAGGCATACAGAGAAGCATGAAGTCTTCAACGATTATGGCTCATGATTATATCTCCCCTTCGTAGTCTGAATGGATCTATACATACTGTGCGTATGCTCTTTTATACCCGCTCACAGGACTGGGCAATCAGCAGAGACTTTTATTCCCGACGTAGAATGTGATATAAAAAGAATAGTGTGTTAAGGAGGGAATAACCGATGGATGAACATATGAAGCGTCGTCTGGATAAGCAAAAGCAGTTGTTTAAGCAACTGGGAATTCAACTGGACGCGCTCTCTATCCATGAAAAACAGTTTAAAAATAAAATGCGCGGCTATGATCCTGATGAGGTGGACGCCTTTCTGGATGAAGTGATAAAGGATTATGAACGCTTCTATGCGAACATAGCCGATCTGATGGACAAGTGGCAGGAGCAGCAGGCAACCATACGTGATTTGAAAAACGCACCCAAGCCTGCCGCCGATTATAACGCACTTGACCGACGCCAGTTGGAGGACATCGTTAAGCAACTGGAGTATAGCGTCCGCCAGCTAAAGGTGCGAGTACGCCCTGAAAATGACTATTTTCCGGAGTAAGGTGCAGTAAGCGCTGTGTCGGTGCCTCTCATTGTGGTATGATGAAACTATGCATATGTACACAAATATTAATGAGGCACACATATAAAGGTGGTTAACATGAGTACCCATTTTTCCGTTAGTATCCATTGTCTGCTTCTTCTGGCTGAAGGAGCGCCGGAGCGGATGACTTCGACACTTGTCGCTTCCAGTATCAATACGAATCCGGTGGTTGTTAGAAGAATCATGAGCCGGCTCAAGCAAGCTGGTCTGGTTGATTCCTCACCAGGAGCACGGGGCTTTCGTCTGAGCATGTCCAGTTCAAATATTAATCTTAAAATGATATATGAAGCGACCAAAGACGACGGTCCGCTGTTCGCTATCCATAGTGACAGCAATCACAATTGCGAGGTAGGTAAGAACATCGACGCTTTGCTAGACGGATTATATACCGTAGCAGAGCAGAAAATACAGGCGTTTTTCGAAACGGTTACGCTGCGGGATCTGGAGCAGGGGCTTCAGCAGCGGGTTGAGCAGCAGAGCCCATCCGTGTAAAGACGCTGGTAAGGAGAAATGCTATGAAAATCATCGTACTTTCAGATACTCATATGCCGCACCGAGGAAAAGCGCTTCCTGGTCGGCTTGTACAGGAGCTCAAAGGCAGCGATCTCATTCTCCATGCTGGAGACTGGACGGATTGGTTCGTATATGAAAGGCTATCCGAATTTGCACCTGTGCAAGGGATTGCCGGAAACAATGATGGAGTAGACATCGTAGAGCGTCTGGGCTATCAAAAAATCGTTGAAGTCGAGGGCAAACGGATCGGCATGGTCCACGGTCACGGCTGGCGCGGCTCGACAGAGAATATCGCACTGAATACGTTTAAGGGAGAAACGCTGGATTGCCTGATTTACGGACATTCGCATATTCCAGTTGTCAAAAAGTTGGACGGCTTGCTCGTTCTCAATCCCGGATCTCCGACAGACAAGCGCGGCGAGGACGAATATTCATTTATCGTGCTGACGATTGAAGACGGGCAGATGGATGCACAGCTTGTTCTTTATCCAGATAAGCATGAATAAACCAACAACCGTTGATTAAAGGGGAAGCTATGGCTATTTTTGAATTGGAACCGATGAAGCATCATGTGTTGATCTGTAATGGAGGCACGTGTATGCGGCATGAAGGTGAAGAAGTTACACAAGCAATTCGGGATGAAATCCGTGAACAAAACGCAGAGGCTTATATTCATACGACCAGAACTCGCTGTAATGGCCGTTGTCACGATGCTGCGGTTGTGATCGTATACCCTCAAGGGGACTGGTATGGTCAGATGACGCCTGCTGCGGGTACAGAATTGGTGCAGAAGCTTGTAGCAGGAGAGAAGCTGAAACCACATCTTTTTCACACAACCAACTGAATCAATTTCATAATACCCTCAGTAGTTTTAATAAAGAGTACATATAGATCAAAATGGTTTAGTTTGTCTATATGTAGTATACATTTTGTTAGCTTAATCATTTATGAAATGGATTCAACTATAAATAAAAACGTGAGAAGAGAAAATCTTTGTGGAGATTTTCTCTTTTTTGCGTTTAATCCCTGTTCTGAAAGGTAAAAGTATACTGTGGACACCAATTCGATAGGGAGGGAAGCGAAAATGCCCCCATTTGACGATGACCTGCACCATCAGGAACAACCCGTAAATCGGGATCACGCTGAGCAGTATCCAACGGAGCAGGAGAGCTTGTTCGATCCATTTGAAAGTGAACAGAATGGCTGCGTATCATGAATCAAGGAACTGGTAATATTTAAAAAGAAATCTCTTGACCTTAAGACAAATACAATATATATTTAGTTACGAAAAGTAATTAATTTTTCTCAGGAGGTAACAAAAATGGCTAAAGATTTCTTCACAGCTCTGAAAGAAAGACGCTCCTATTACGGTATTAGCAAAGAACAAGTAATTTCCGACCAACGGATTCAAGAGATTGTAGAGGAAGCTGTTAAATATACACCTACCTCTTTCAACTCCCAAACCTCACGTGCAGTTGTACTGCTCGGTGAGCATCATGACAAACTGTGGAATATCACAGAAAATATTTTGCGCGAAGTTGTAGGCAATGAAGAGCAATTCAAATCTACTGCTGAGAAAATGAACGGCTTCCGTAGCGGTTACGGTACTGTATTGTTCTTTGAAGACAACAATGTAGTGGCTGGATTACAACAACAATTTGAAGCTTATGCGGACAATTTCCCAATCTGGTCTAACCAATCCAGCGGCATGCTGCAATTGGTTGTATGGACAGCTTTGGAGCAAGAAGGACTGGGCGCATCCCTTCAGCATTACAATCCTTTGATTGACGAAAAAGTGAAAAATGAATGGAATATTCCTGAGCATTGGAAGTTGATTGCTGAATTGCCATTCGGTAAACCGACATTCCAACCAGGTGAAAAAGAATTCCAACCTATTGAAGAACGCGTAAAAACGTTTAAATAAGCCAGACGATGCTACGATGATTCAGGTTTGGCCTGCAAAAAGCACTGTGGATTTCCACAGTGTTTTTTGCTATTCCATTTTTAAGGAGTGAGCTTCTGGATATGTACTTTTTTCTTTTTTTGTGAAAGGGATGATTCAGGGGTTAATTCAGGCGGAAGCGGGTGATGCTACGTTTAAATTTGTATGAGAGGGTTACATAGGTGTTATTGATGAGGGAGGAAAAATATATGCCATATGATTGCATTATTGTTGGCGGAGGGATTGCCGGGCTGCAAGCAGCCATTCAATTGGGAAGATATAGCAGTCATCGGGTTCTGGTGATTGATTCGGGCTATGGTCGGTCCACATTGTGTCATCAGTATCATAATATTTTGGGCTTTCCTGACGGGATTTCAGGTGAAGACCTGCGACGGCTTGGACGTCATGAGGCCACGAAGCTAGGAACTGAATTTGTTGAAGGTAAGGCGGTGAAAGCTGCCAAGAGAGATGAGCTTTTTGCCATTCAAGTGGAAGAGGGAACGGTGTATTCCTCAAAGACGCTGCTGCTGGCAACGGGGCTGACCGATCGTTTTCCAAAGCTGGAGGGGCTTTTGGGCTGCTTGGGCAATAGTGTGTATGTCTGCCCGGACTGTGACGGATACGAGATTCAAGATCGCAGTACGGTTGTGTTGGGGGCGGGAAAAGCCGGAGCTTCCATGGCTCTGATTTTATCGGCGCGTACGGACCACCTGATTTATGTGAACCATGATCGTTCAGAGGTGCCGGACGAGTTGATGATGAAGCTGTGCGAGAACGGAATTGGATACAAGGAGGAGATTATTTCCAGGATCATGATCGAGGAACCGGGACATTTTGAAGGAGTTCAATTGGCTAATGGAGAGGTTGTTCGGGCAGAGCGAGGCTTTTTAGCCTTTGGAGGCAACCATGTCCATTCAGAGCTGGCCGAGCAGTTGGGCGTGCACTTGCTGGATAACAAGCATATTGAGACTCATCCACGAAGTAAAATGACCAATGTAGAGAATGTATGGGTAGCCGGAGATTTGGGAGCGCATGCTGAGCAAGCGACTGTTGCGATGGGAGAAGGAGCAATGTCAGCAATCTGGATACACAAAGTATTATCCGGTATGAAAACAAAAATATCGCAGCTCTAAGAGCTGCGGTTTACAACGGTGGACGTGTACCTGTGTGAAAATGAAGGCCGAAGCGTTCCAATTGCTCGCTCATGCCATACTTGCGCAAAATTTCCGTTTGTTTGTTGCCGATCAGGTCAAAATGGGGATAGGGCTGACGCTGGTGAATATATTGGGGGTCTAATCCATTATGGCTGCACCATAAACGCAGCTTGTCCAAATTGGAACAACCCACCTTGGTTACGGTTGTAATACCTGGAAAACGATCATCCAGCCAGTAATGAGTCAGATAAGCAATTTCGCCGCGACTGACCTCTCTTTTCCAGGCTGAAAGCTCCTGTCGGTTAATACCAAACGCCATCGAGTTCATCCTTCCTTGGTTTCTTCCGAAATCATGAGTGTCGGAGGCGTACCATTATTTTCGTATTATTGCCCTGTATTACGCTTCCTAAAGGGTAACACAATAACAGGAGACCGTGTATGACGAGCTCCTGTTAGCGGTTAGAGCCATCTTTCGGCCCAGATCTCTACACCATTCAATGCATCACCGAGCTCCTTACCCTTGCGGGTCAGCGAATACTCGGTGCGCACGGGCCGCTCTGTAATGACATGGCGAAGGATCAGGCCGCTAAGTTCCAACTCTTTAATGCGTTCATTCAGCATACGTTTGCTAAGATCAGGTATAGAAACATGAATTTCACTGAATCGTTTGGGATGTTCCATCAAAGTATGGATGATGAGAGCGGTCCATTTTTTGCTGATGATCTGAAAGGACTGTTCCACCTTGCCGCACAAAAGCTTAGGCTGCCTGTCGTCGCTCATCTGAATCCCCTCAATTTCATTGGTTGTTTTAAACAGTATACTAAAAGTAACTCTGTTTACCAATAGTAACTATCTTGGCTTGTGTCAACTGTGACATTTTTAACAGTTTTTTCTCATTCCTTACGTCAATCATACCACAGAAAACGTTATCATTACAGGAAATATCGAATGTTCACGATTTCGCTAAAATTTGATTGACTCGCCCCTTATTTTGGGTGTATTATGGGTTACGTTAATTCCTCAGGTAACTTTTAATAACCTCATCTTTTATAATGGGAAGAAGGAATAATTCATGGATTCAATGACTTTTGTCTTATTTGGAGCGACAGGGGATTTGGCTAAACGTAAAATCTACCCTGCCTTGTATAATTTGTTTGTCGAAGGTAAAATTCCGGCTTCCTTTTCTGTAATTGGTATGGGGCGTCGTGAAGTGGCTGACGAACAGTTTCAAAGTAACGTAGAACAATCCATTAAGGATTTTTCCAGGCACGTGAATAATGACCGTGCACAGATGGATCAGTTCTTGAGCGCTTTCCGCTACAGTGCATTGAACGTCAATCACCCTGAAGACTATAAAAAGCTGTTGCAGCTTGCTGAGCAACGTGAAAATGACTTGGGAATTCCGGGGAACCGCATGTTTTACTTATCGGTGGCACCGGAATTTTTTGATGTGATTGCCCTCAACATCCGGGAAAGCGGTTTGGCTGAAACGAAGGGCTGGAAACGGCTTATTATCGAAAAACCATTCGGACATGATCTGGAATCGGCACGTGAGCTGAATGATCGCTTAAGCAGAACGTTTGCCGAGGATGAAATTTATCGTATTGACCATTACCTGGGTAAGCCGATGGTGCAAAATCTTGAAGCCTTGAAATTTGCTAATCCATTGCTTCAGGGTGTGTGGAACAATCAATATATTGCCAATGTGCAAATTACCGCTTCCGAAACTGTAGGCGTCGAGGAACGCGCAGGATATTATGATCACTCCGGAGCTATTCGGGACATGGTGCAGAATCACATGCTGCAAGTGCTAATGATGGCGGCTATGAATAAGCCGGGGCATGTAACGGCAGATCAGGTGCGTGACGAAAAAAGCAAGGTTATGGAGGCGTTGCGTGCGCTTGATCCTTCCGATATTGCTTCCAGCGTGGTGAGAGGCCAATACACGAACGGTGAGATTAACGGAAAAGCAGTTCCTTCCTATAAAGAAGAGCCGGACATTGGACCGGACTCACAAAATGATACTTTCATTTCAGCTCGTCTGTGGATTGACAATGAGCAATGGTCAGGTGTGCCGTTCTATATTCGCACAGGCAAACGCATGAAGGAAAAATCTACACGTATCGTCGTGGAATTTAAAAAGGATAGCACAGACCCGTATGCGGCTCAAGGACAGCCTTCCGAGCCGAACTTGCTTACGATTCATGTGAACCCGGATGAAAAGGTAACACTGCGTCTGAACAGTAAGGACCCGCTGAATAACGGTCAACTGGAGACGGTGCTGATGAATTACACATCAGAGGCCAAGGAAGTACCGGAAGCTTATGAGCGCCTCATCTTTGATGCGCTGCGCGGCGACTCCACCTATTTCGCCCACTGGAATGAAGTTGAGCTTTCATGGATGTGGGTACAGCCAGTGCTGGAAGCATTTGCTCGCGGCGAAGTTCCGCTTCATACGTATGCGGCAGGCTCCTACGGTCCAGAGGCTTCTGACCAATTGTTGGAGGAACAGGGCTTTACATGGTGGCTGGATCAAAAGTCAGAACGTTCTGAAAAAGCGGTTGTTCGTTCGTAAACATGTACACATCACTACATTGAGAATATATTTTTGCTACGGCAGGAGGCCTTTACAATGCAAGTTGGATTAATCGGTTTGGGAAAAATGGGCTTGAACCTCGGAAAAAACTTGATCGATCACAAGCATGAAGTTGTCGCTTACGACGTCAATGCAGCAGCGATTCAAGAAATGAAGGATTACGGTGCTACAGGTGCTTCCACACTGGAAGAGCTTGTGCAGGCGACCCAATCCCCAAGAGTACTGTGGATTATGGTTCCCCATCAAATTGTTGATTCCGTGCTGGAGCAGCTTCAACCAATTTTGTCCAAAGGGGATATTATTATTGAAGGTGGTAACTCTCATTACAAAGAGTCGATTGCTCGTCATGCCCGTCTGAAGGAATACGGTATCAGCTTCATGGATGCCGGTACCTCCGGCGGTATGGAAGGTGCACGTAGTGGCGCTTGTTACATGATCGGCGGCGACCCGGAAGCATGGGCATTTGTTGAGCCTATTTTCCGCGACACAGCGGTGGAAAATGGTTATCTGTATGCAGGTAAATCCGGTAGCGGACATTTTCTCAAAATGGTTCACAACGGTGTGGAATATGGTATGATGGCCTCCATTGGTGAAGGCTTTGAAGTGCTGGAGAAAAGCAGCTTTGACTTCGATTATGAGCAAGTGGCACGCGTTTGGAACAACGGTTCCGTTATTCGCTCCTGGTTGATGGGCTTGACCGAGCGTGCATTTTCCAAGGATGCAAATCTGGATGAAATTCGCGGGGTTATGCACTCTTCCGGCGAAGGTAAATGGACGGTTGAGGAGGCATTGGACATTCAGGCGGCTACTCCGGTTATTGCGTTGTCCTTGCTAATGCGTTACCGTTCTCTGGATGCAGATACGTTCAACGGGAAAGTCGTTGCCGCGCTGCGTAATGAATTTGGCGGTCATGCAGTAGAAAAGAAATAGTAACGATATAAGTTAGCATTGATCCCCGCAGCTTCAAAACTGCGGGGATATTGCTATATGTTCTTGGCGTGCGCTTTTTGCTTTATGCATATTTTTCCTTGTATATCCGCACAATAGATGAAAAAGAAGGCGGAAGGATGAATAGCATATGTGCAAAAGATTTTCGTTATCGGCTGATTTGGACGAGGTAAGGGATCATTTTGGCATCCAACGGGTGATGTATTATTATAAAACGCGTTATAACATGAGCCCTACCCAGCATGTTCCCATCGTCCTGCATCAGAATGGAGAACGGGTGCTAGATGAATTTCGCTGGGGATTTATCCCCTACTGGGGCAAGGATTGTGTCAACGCCGATTTGAATACGGTACGAGTGAATCCTAGTTACCGCAAAATGGCCGAAACCCGGCGCTGTGTCATTCCTTGCAACGGCTTTTATTATTGGCGAAAGCTCGGTAAACGTATGTGTGCGGTGCGGGTGGTGTTGCCGGGACAGAAAATGTTTGCGGTCGCGGGATTGTATGAGGTATGGCAGGATAGCCGTAAGGAGCCGCTGCGTACCTGTACGATGATGACGGTGCAGGCCAATGCGGATATTCGTGAATTTGACGGCCGTATGCCCGCCATTTTGGAACCCTCGAATATGGATTCATGGCTGAACCCGTCTATTAAGAACATAGATGAGTTGCTGCCGCTGCTGTGCACGTATGAACAGGGCGATATGAGCATCTATCCGGTGACCCCGCTGGTCGCCAATGATGAACACGATAACCGCGAATGCATTCAGGAAATGGATTTGCAATGGTCCTGGATCAAGCCTTAAATGAATATGGAGAATTTTCATTCACTACAGATCATAAGCTTCCCGCCGCCTGCATAGGTATGTATTGGGGAACAAGTGTCATGATTCGGGGAGAGGGGAAACGGCCGAAGGAGTATCTCATATGGGATGGAGGCGATTGGAATGAGCAACGATACACTCATCCAACTGCTAGTGCTCATGGTGACGATCATCGGTCTGGTCCAAAACCGGTAAGTGGCAGGTTCCAGAAGGCGGGAGAATTGCCCTAGGCAATCTTCCGCTTTTTTTCGTTTTCCTTTCAAGAGCGGCAACAAGAGATTTTTTTACTTTAAAATGCTCGCAGATGAAGGGAGCTTGCGGTACAATAGATGCTAAGCTACAGGTGACAAGACACCTGAATATACGGCTATATATGATGCATTTTTAAGGGAGAGCGAATCATGAGTGAATTGACTTCATTACCACCATCCAAAAAGCGAAAGCTGCTGTTTAGCGCAGGACTCAGTTGGCTCTTTGATGCCATGGACGTTGGGTTGCTTTCGTTCATAGCCGCAGCGCTGGCTAAGGAGTGGCATTTGGGATCAGAGCAGGTTGGTCTATTGACTGCGATGAATTCGATAGGAATGGTGTTCGGGGCCGCTTTAGCGGGGATTTTGGCTGATCGCTACGGCAGGCGTGCAATATTAGTGTGGACGCTGTTGATCTTTTCTATTGCAAGCGGCTTGTCAGCTTTGGCGACTGGGCTCGGTGTACTGCTGGTGCTGCGCTTTATTGCGGGCGTAGGCTTGGGAGGGGAATTGCCTGTAGCTTCGACGCTGGTGTCGGAATCAGTGCCGGTTCAGGAACGGGGAAAAGCGGTCGTTTTGTTGGAAAGCTTTTGGGCCGCGGGTTGGATTCTTTCAGCGCTTATTGCCTATTTTGTTATTCCAAAGTACGGCTGGCAGATGGCTTTTATTCTCGGCGCAGTACCAGCCCTGTACGCCCTTTATTTACGCAAAGCGGTAGAGGATTCACCACGATACAAGCAGCAGAGTGTCAAGCTTCCACTGCGTGAAAGACTGGCTTCCATTTGGGCAGGGCCGAACCGCAAGTCCACGCTAATGCTGTGGATTTTATGGTTTACGGTTGTATTTTCCTATTACGGAATGTTTCTGTGGCTGCCAAGCATTATGTTTATGAAGGGTTTTGAACTGGTTAAAAGCTTTGAGTATGTCCTGATCATGACGCTGGCGCAATTGCCAGGATATTTTACTGCGGCATATCTGATTGAAAAGCTGGGCCGCAAATTCGTGCTGATCGTCTATTTACTGCTAACGGCGGTGTCCGCTATTTGGTTCGGTACCTCGGAAACGGCAGGAATGCTGCTGGCTGCTGGTATCTGCTTGTCCTTTTTCAATCTCGGCGCGTGGGGAGCCATGTATGCCTATACCCCGGAATTGTACCCAACAGCGGTCCGTTCTACTGGTGTGGGTATGGCGGCTGCATTTGGCCGTATTGGTGGCGTGATCGGACCTTTTCTGGTCGGAATGCTGGTCGGACAGGGCATGGCGTTGCAATCTATCTTTGTCATTTTCTTCGGAGCGATTCTGATTGGAGCGGCGGTGGTATGGTTGCTGGGGACCGAAACGAAGAATCGGGAGATCGACTAACCTTTACATTCACCTCTATAAAGATTCATAATATAAGAGAGAGGAGTGACCTGAAATGGAGCATACCTTTCTGCTCAAGGCAGACTGGAACGGGGGGCGCAACAGCGATGGCCATATGGAGGCCGGACAGCTGCGGACAGCGATTTCGATCCCGGCGGAGATGGGCGGTCCCGGTGTGGGCACCAATCCGGATGAAATGCTGCTAGGCGCTGCCGCGACCTGCTATTTGATTACATTGGCGGCGATGATGGAGCGTGCGGGTCTTCCGGTGGCTTCACTGGCGCTGGAATCCGAAGGCATTGTCGATGTAACGAACAATATTTTTACATATCGTCGAATTATCCATCGTCCGCGAGTTCATTTGGCCGCCGATGCGACAGAATCGCAGATCGAACAAGCATTGCGGCTGGCAGAGCAGGCAGAGAGCTCTTGCATGATCTCGCGTGCCGTAGCGGGAAATGTGGCTTTATCTACAGAGCCCGTCGTGGATCGCGCCTCTTAGCGCTATTTGAACCAGGAGCAATCATTCCAATTGCCCATTATTTTTCTAATTTGAGGAGGACACAACCATGACAGCACAACAAAAATTGCTCGTTTTCGCAGGCTCTTACGCCGAATTGGAAGGCAGCGGAGTTTATGCGTACACTTTTAATGAAGAGACAGGGGTTCTTACATTACAGGATGAGTTCTCCGGATTGAAAAATCCAACCTTCCTGAACGTAGACGTGAAGAACCGGAAGCTGTATTCCATTGGAGAAACGACTTCTACTGCTGGAGCGAAGGTGGGCGAAGCTGCTGCTTTTGAAATTGATCCGGTCAAAGGGACATTTACATTGCTTAACCGGGCGGAAAACGTTGGCGCAACAACCTGTCACATTCAGCGTGATCCATCCGATCGCTACCTGATCGTAGTCAGCTACCACGGAGGAATGGTGGGACTGGTGTCTCTAACCGAGGATGGCCGTATCGGCGAGTTGCTGGATGTTAAACAGCATGAAGGCAAGGGAGCGCATCCTGAGCGTCAGGATCGTCCGCATCCACACTCCAGCTTCTTTAGCCCTGATGGTCGTTTCCTGTTCGTACAAGACCTCGGCCTGGATCTGATCCGTGTCTACACCATTGATGACAGTAAAGGACAACTGGTGCTTCATGGCGAAACGAAAACCCATGCAGGGGCAGGCCCACGTCACTTGACGTTCCATCCGAACAGTAAATTTGCTTTTGTTATTAATGAGGTGGATTCTTCGATTACATCTTTTGCGTATGACGCAGAAGCAGGCAAGCTTACCGAGCTTGAGAGCGTACCGACTTTGCCATCTGATTTTACGGGCGAAAACACAACCGCTGAGATTGCTATTTCGGAGGATGGTGCTTATGTGTACGGCTCCAACCGTGGGCATGACAGCATCGTAGTGTTCGCTGTAGACGCTGCAACAGGCAAGCTGAGCTTGGTAGAGCATGTTTCTGCCGAAGGAGAGCATCCACGTCATTTTGCTTTGACTCCAAACGGTGATCATATGCTCGTAGCTAACCGCGATACGAATAACATCGTTACGTTCAAAGTGGACAAGGCTAGTGGACGACTGACCTACACGGGACAACAAGTAACTGTCTCCAAGCCAGTATGCGTACAGCCTTTTTACTTTTCCGTATAGCAATCCGGGGCTCACTTATGTGAGTCCCTTTTGATTTTATGTAAGTACTATTGTGGGAATCACACCATCTGTGCAACAAGAATCTGGATTTCATAGCAGGCCTCGTCTGGCTGATCTGTAAGAGTGTAATTTGCAGTTTGAACAAATCAATCTTGTCATAATACCTCAGTGTGTCCACGGATATTCCACGAAGTTTTGCCATCTCGCTTTTATTTAGCTTCTCTTTACTCATTGGCACGCACCTTATTTCAGTTGATTAATGAATATTATCTGACATGATCTCGATCGAAACATAGAAAAAAATCTATAATTTAGTGTTAAATAAAGTTATATAAAATTAGGACAGGATCTGTTCTGAAAGGTTTTTGCTGATAAAGCAGGTTTATCTTCTTCCGCAATTGGCATGTATGAGCGTGTGAAGTTTTTCGCAAACATTAATGTTATATTTAATAACATTAATGTTTGAAGTTTAAGGGATTCAGGGTCGTTATTTCCGCTTATAATTCTTTTAATGTTAATTATATTGACACATTTTCTGAGTTAGTCATATAATAAAAAAATAAACGAATTATATGTAATTAAATATAACATATGTGAAGCGAACATCAATGAACCTAAAAATTTGCAGTGCGGGTACTTTACGTGGAGTTTACCAATTTGTTATGCCAATGAACGTGGCAAAATTCTTCTGAACTCCAGCCGATCGGTGGTGGTGAATACCTTGGAACTGGAGGATGAGCTTCGGATCGGTACCAGAGTGTATGCACGCAGCGATTTAAAGGATTTGCTCGTAAAGGCGAACGGGCAACGCTCCGGATCTTAAAAGGAGAAGGTGACTATGATGAAAGATCACATATTGGCAAAAGATTGGATAGCAGCAGTTTATTCTCAGGATATCGGAAGCGAACCGGTACCTGTTACGATTTTGGAAGAGAGGGTCGTCCTTTTTCGAACCCGGGACGGAGTTCAGGCATTTAAAGATTTATGCATACACCGGGGGGCGGCGTTGTCGCTGGGCAAAGTGACAGACGATTGTATCGTTTGTCCTTACCACGGCTGGAAGTATGATGCGGAAGGAAAATGCGTCAAAATCCCTCAGCAGCCAGCAGGACAAACCATTCCTCCTAAAGCTAAAGCAGTGGTTTATTCCTGCACGGAGCAATACGGCATCATCTGGGTGAAACTTGATGCTGGTTCCGGGAACGAAGATCCGGTCCCCTTTTATGGGGAATATGAGGATTCAACTTTTCAAACCGTACATGCGGAGCCGTATATCCTGCATGCAACTGCGCCGAGAGTCGTTGAAAATTTTCTGGATGCAAGTCATTTGGCTTTCGTTCACGACAGACTATTGGGCGACTCTGATTTTCCTGAAATACCACATTACAGCGTTTATTGGCATGAAAACCGCTACGTTTCCGACGAAATCGCCATTTACGCTGATGCGGACGGCTCGGGAAATTACGCAACGATTTACTATACGTTTGAAATTTTGCGGCCTATGACAGCAAGACTCAAAAAAGTGAACTATGAAAACAACCAGATTCTATCCATGTTATTTACGGCGCTTCCCCACGAAGAGAGAAAAACAACTGTTTTTGCACTTATTTCTAGAAATTACGCATTAGATCAGTCTGACGAATATTTTCGGGATTTTCAGAAACGGGTGATCGAGCAGGACGCGGGAATTGTAGAAAGCCAGAAGCCGGAGGAACTTCCTCTCGACTTACAGGCCGAGCTTCATTTGAAGGCGGACCAAGTCAGCATTGCTTACCGGGGGTGGCTGAAAGAGCTGGGTGTGACCTACGGCAGCGACGTTTCGGTTGTCTCTTCAAAGAACACTAGACTATAAAATCAATTTACGGATAAGGAGAGTGCCATGATGGTACCTAAAGCCAAAAATAACCATTCTGAGGTTCAATTTCCGCGGGATTGCACGTTCACTCCGGAGGATTGGCAGGTGTTGGCTCAATATTGGTACCCGGTGGCGCAGGCAAGCGAAATCACGGATAAACCGGTTGGCGTAAAGCTGCTTGATGTGAAGCTCGTATGCTACCGTAGCAACGGCAAGTTGGTTGTCGCCCGTGACCTTTGCTTCCACCGAGGTGCTCCCCTTAGCAAGGGGTGGGTTGAAAACGGAGAAATTGTTTGCCCATATCACGGACTTCGTTACAACTGCGAGGGCAAATGCACATCAGTTCCGGCGCATCCCGACGCCAAAATTTCGCCTAAGCTGAAATTGATCACGTATCCCGTAGTAGAGCGGTACGGTCTGATCTGGACATCTCTTACGTCCAGCGATGTGCAAATTCCCGAGTTTCCGGGATGGGATGACCCGGATTACCTGAACGTGCTACCGCCGAGCTTCGACATTGCAGGTTCGGCAGGGCGCCAGATGGAAGGCTTCCTGGATGTATCGCACTTCGCCTTTGTGCATACCGATACCTTCGGAGACCGTGATAACCCGTTTGTGCCTCAGTACACCGTCAAGCGCGAAGGCAGCGGCTTGCTTGCCGAATATTGGAGCACGGTTAGCAATTACGGCAAAGGTCAGGACAATCTGGTCCCGGAAGGCTTTAAATGGCTTCGCGAATTTCGCGTATTTCCTCCGTTCGCGGCTTCGCTTACGGTCTACTTTCCGAACGACGGCAAGCTAATGATCCTGAACTGTGCCTGCCCAGTATCGGCCCGCTACACCCGGTTATTTTGTCCGATTTCACGAAATTTTGATAAAGATGCATCCGTTGAAGATACCATCAAGTTCAATTTACAAGTGTTTCAGGAAGATCGAGAGATGGTAGAAGCGCAGACTCCAGAGGATTTGCCACTCGATTTGCAAGCAGAGGTCCATATTCCGGCAGATCGCACCTCTATCGCTTACCGGCAGCTTCTTAGCGAGATGGGGCTCGGCAGGTCCTATACAGCCTAAAGGAAATTCTCGAAAATTGGAAAAGTGTCACAATGGCAAAAATAACAACTGCAGAAGCATATGAAGGGGAGCAAAATGAAATTAACCTTGGATTCTATTAATCGAATGAATAGAGAGCAGTTTGTCGATGCGCTGGGATGGGTGTTCGAGCACTCGCCTTGGGTGGCGGAACGCGCATGGATATCCCGTCCTTTTTCTTCTTTTGGGCAATTGTCCAGTAAATTGGAAGAAGCGGTGGAGCAATCTGCGCTTGATGAACAACTTGCCCTGCTCTGCGCTCACCCTGATCTTGCTGGCAAGCTGAAAATGACGGAGATCTCAGTTAATGAGCAGCGGGGCGCTGGCCTAGATGAGCTTTCTCCAGAGGATTATGAACAATTTAGGGCTAGCAATCAGGCCTACAAGGATAAATTCGGATTTCCTTTCATTATAGCCGTACGTGGCCTGAATACAGATTCGATTTATGCTGCCTTGGGCAAACGGCTTGGTGGCGAATGGGATAAAGAGAGAATCCTGGCCTTGAAGGAAGTATTCAAGATTGCCCAATTTCGATTAAGCGACTTGATTACGAGCCCTAACGACGGAAAATTAACTACCCACGTGCTCGATGTGTCATGCGGCACACCGGCGTCCGGAATGAAGCTCGAGCTGTGGGAAATCGACGGTGAGGAGGGACGGAGGCTGCTGCGTTCTGTCGTAACCGATGCGGACGGACGCCTGGATGCGCCTCTGCTGTCATGCGGCGAGTTGAAGGTGGGGCAGTATGAGCTGTTTTTTTACGTTGCCGAATATTTTCGGGAGAAGGGCTTGGCCGGGAAAGAACCCCCTTTTCTGGAGTGCATTCCGATTCGTTTCGGTGTGAGTGATGCGGGCAGCCATTATCATGTTCCGCTGCTTGTAGCTCCTGGCGGCTACAGCACGTACCGGGGAAGCTGATTAATTGAAACAAAATACTGTATTTTTTGTTAAGTGGGTGCATGGATTATGACGGAGTGTCTGGAGGTTATCATACGTGGAGGCCAAGTCGTTTTGCCAGATGGGGTATATGTTCTCGATATCGGAATTAAAAATGGAAAAATCCACGTACTCCGGCAATTGCTGGAGCCATCGCAGGAATGCAAAGTCATTGATGCAAGCGGACAGTTTGTACTGCCTGGAATGATAGATGTTCATGTTCATTTCAACGAGCCGGCATTAGGTAATTGGGAAGGTTTTGTCAGTGGATCGGCATCGCTCGCTGTAGGCGGATGCACCGCCTACATTGACATGCCTCTAAATGGCCGGCCGCCTACAACTTCATTAAGCGCATTAAATCAAAAATCGGCTTTGGCCTATGGTCAGTCGTACATTGATTACGCATTCTGGGGAGGACTTGTACCAGGAAATCTGAAATCACTAGAAGCTTTGGCAGAGGCAGGAGTTGCCGGATTCAAAGCCTTTATGTCCGACCCGGGAGGAGAAGGAGAGGACATTTTCCGGGGAGTCGATGATGTTACCTTATACGAGGGGATGCAGCGAATTGCTGCAATTGGCGGTATTCTTGCCCTTCATGCAGAAAGTGAGCCGCTGGTAGCGGGGCTTGGCGCTGAAGCACAGCATGCTGGCAAAACCGGGTTTCGCGATTATGCGGCATCACGGCCGGTACTTGCGGAATTGGAAGCCGTTCATCGTGCACTGTTTTATGCGAAGCAAACAGGTTGCGCGCTGCATTTCGTGCATATTAGCAATCCTCAAGCCGTAGAGCTGATTGATCAGGCAAAACGCACAGGCATGAATGTTACGTTGGAAACTTGTCCGCATTACTTGATGCTGACCTGTGATGATATGGGGTCCCTCGGAACCATTTCGAAATGTGCCCCGCCGCTCCGGTCCGAAGCGGAACGGGAAGAGATGTGGAAGGCAATTGCTGCCGGGAAGATAGACATGATCGCTTCGGATCATTCACCGTGTCCGACCGAGTTAAAGCGATCCGACGACTGGTTTCAAGCTTGGGGAGGCATTTCCGGAGCACAGAGCTCGATGGAACTGATTCTGGATGAAGGACACCTGAAACGAAAGATTCCTTTACCCTTGTTATCTCGGCTGCTGTCTGAAAATCCGGCCCGCCGTTTTGGTCTATTTCCCCATAAAGGCACGATTCAAATAGGAATGGACGCAGATTTGACGATTTTCAACTTGAACAGTCCGTATACCTTGGCCGCGAATGATTTGTATTACCGTCATAAGCATAGTCCTTATGTTGGTAGGCAATTGAACTGCCGGGTAACTGCCACTTTATGCCGTGGTGAAGTGGTATATAGGTTGGGCGAAGGAGTTTCGCTGTCGAGAAAGGGAATGCTGCTGCATCCATTCATTCATATGTAAAGGGGGGATAGGTAATGAACAATGTCATACCACGCTTACTGCAAGAGCTGCCGGATATCAACCGATTAGCTGCTTCTATCGAAGAAACATTGCATTGGTTATCCGAATATGGTGCAGACGGCGGGGGAGGTATTACCCGGTTTCTATACTCGAATTCCTGGAAACAAGCGCAAACGGCTCTAAACGACAGGATGCAGCAAGCTGGACTTAAGGTGTACTTTGATGAAGTGGGGAACCTTTATGGACGAATTGAAGGAACGGAACCGAATCGGGGAACGATTCTGACAGGCTCCCATATAGATACCGTCATAAATGGAGGCAAATATGACGGGGCTTTCGGCATTGCCGCAGGGTTAGCAGCTCTTCAGTTTTTATTGGAACGATACGGAAGGCCGAAATGCAACCTTGAGATCGTCTCGTTCTGTGAAGAAGAAGGAAGCCGATTTCCGTTAACATATTGGGGTTCAGGTAATGTTTCAGGACGTTATTCGGTCGATCAAGTACCAGAAATATGCGACTCCGAAGGCGTTAGTCTAAGGGAAGCGATGATGTCGGCAGGATTTGGTTCCAAGGCGGGGCGCGCTGCAAAACGGGACGATATCCAAGCGTTTATCGAGCTTCATATCGAGCAGGGAAAGGTTCTTGAACGGGAAGAGAAGGGGATTGGGGTGGTCAAAGGCATTGTCGGGCAAAGGCGGTTTACGTGCGAGGTCACAGGTGAAGCAAATCATGCAGGAACGACGCCGATGGCCTTGCGGCGAGATGCGCTTGCGGGCGTATCCGAAATGGTTCAGTTGCTCGAAGGGCTGGCGCAAAGCTACGGCTCCCCGATGGTAGCGACCGTAGGAAGCTTGGAAGTGATCCCTGGTTTATCTAACGTGATTCCCGGCAAAGTCACGTTTACGCTTGATGTGCGGCATTCGGAATCTATGGAATTATCCGCTTTTTGTCAAGCCGTGAAAATAAGCTTCGAAGAAGTTGCAGCCAGACGGGGGCTTATGCTGGCTCTCAGCCAATGGATGAACGCAGAGCCGGTCATGATGGACGTAGAACTGACTCGAATGGTGGAACATATTTGTATGCATAGAAATTTGAGCTTTCTCAGCATGTTCAGCGGTGCCGGTCACGATACGCAAGTGATGCAGTCCGTCTGTCCAACCGCACTCGTATTTGTTCCTAGCCGCGGCGGCATCAGCCACTCTCCCGATGAATACACGTCCACGAAGGAGCTTGCTGCTGGTGTTTCCGTCCTAACCGATTTCTTGTATGTATTGGCCTATGACAGGGGGGAGCGCTTTGAAAACGTATCGTGATCTGTCACCGTCCCCTCGTACAATCATGACCCCCGGACCGGTGGAGGTGGATCCGCGTGTGCTGCGGGCGATGTCGTTTCCGATCTTGGGGCAGTTTGATCCAGAATTTACCGACATCATGAATGAAACGATGGACATGATCAGGGCGTTGTTCCAAACGAACAATCACTGGGCATTTTCGGTTGACGGCACATCTCGTTCCGGTATCGAAGCTGTGCTGACGAGCTTAATTGAACCCGGAGAACGTGTATTGGTTCCGATCTACGGCAGATTCGGCCATTTGTTGGTAGAAATTGCGGAACGCTGCGGAGCCGAGATCTCTACCATAGAGCAGGAATGGGGGCAAGTCTTTGATCCGGAACAAGTGGTGAAAAGGATCCGTCAAGAGCGTCCGCATATTGTGGCGATCGTCCACGGCGAGACCTCGACAGGAAGTATGCAGCCGCTGAAGGAAATAGGGAAGGCTTGCCGGGAGTTGGATGTTCTTCTCGTCGTCGATGCGGTTGCGACGGTCGGTGGAACGAAGGTTGCGACGGATGAGTGGATGCTGGATGCTGTGATCGGAGGAACACAAAAATGTCTTTCCGTTCCGGCAGGCATGGCACCTGTTACCTATAATGAGCGAGCAGAAGCGAAAATATTGAAGCGAAAACGAATCGAACGTGGGTTGCGCGATCCCCAGACGGAAACCGGTTGGAGCGGTAAAGGAATTCAAAGTAATTATCTGGATTTAAGCCAGCTTCAGGACTATTGGAGTCCAGTCCGATTAAACCATCATACCGAAGCGACTTCGATGCTGTACGCCCTGCGGGAAGGCTTGCGTCTCGTATTGGAAGAAGGGTTGGAGCAGCGTTTTGCCCGCCATCTGGAGCATGAAGCGGCATTGGTGGCTGGAATTCGTGCGATGGGATTAACGCTGTTCGGCGATCCTGGCTGCAAGATGCCGATGGTTACGTGCGTAAATATACCGGACGGCGTTGACGGCGAATCTGTTCGGACGATGCTTCTTCACGAATTCGGCATTGAAATCGCCAGCTCGTTCGGGTCGCTCAAAGGGAAAATATGGCGGATTGGCACTATGGGATATAGCTGCAATAAAAAAAATGTGCTGCACTTGCTTGGAGCGCTTGAGGCTGTATTGCTCCGTCATCGCGTCCCCGTTCATATCGGAGCTGCTTCGCAGGCCGCATTGGACGTTTATGGCAGAATGGCGAATACGTATGAATAAACCGGTAATCGGAACCAAGGTCATGGTCGTCAGCCCGATCGCTCTCTCTTTCGTCTTACCTACCGCTGAAAGGAATGAGCAATCATGAGCCTAGAGGCTTTAAACGAACGAGTAATAACCGATCTTTCGTATCTCAACTTCAGGGGACCTAACTGGGTTCGCCCACTGAGCCATCCTGAGGGGCATGTCTATGACGTTGTGATCGTCGGCGGCGGACAATGCGGCTTGGGCGCAGCCTTCGGCCTTTTGCGAGAACGTGTTTCCAACATTCTCGTTATCGACGAAAACAAGGAAGGCTCCGAAGGACCGTGGGAAACCTATGCCCGCATGGTGACGTTGAGAACACCCAAGTTTTTGACCTCCATCGACCTGGGGATTTCTTCGCTGACCTTTCGCTCCTGGTGGGAGGCACAAGCCGGGCAGAAAGGCTGGGAAGAGGTGGTCAAGATTCCGCGGGGCGACTGGATGAATTACTTGCGCTGGTATCGAAAGGTCCTTGATCTGCCTGTCCTTAATGAGGTCAGGCTGAAGCTGATCGAGCCCGTGGAGGGTGGGGTTCATCGCCTGTATATCGAAGGGGTGAGAGCGCCATCTACTCAATTGCTGTCACGCAAGGTTGTGTTGGCCACCGGTATTCAGGGCGGTGGAGAATGGTATGTTCCGCCCGTGATTGCTGATAAACTGCCGCACCACCTATATGCCCACACCTCGGAAATCATCGACTTTGATTCGCTGAAAGGCAAGAGAATCGCTATATT
Organism: Paenibacillus sp. FSL R10-2782; assembly: GCF_038592985.1. NCBI lineage: Bacteria > Bacillati > Bacillota > Bacilli > Caryophanales > Paenibacillaceae > Paenibacillus > Paenibacillus sp. FSL R10-2782. The sequence goes on from NZ_CP151951.1 coordinate 2,324,786, forward strand.
GGGTGGTGGGGCTTCGGCCTTTGATAATGCCAATTTCGCACTAGCGGAAGGAGTGGCTGAGGTCCATATTTTTGTCCGCCGAAAGGAACTGCCTAGGATCAACCCGATCCGTCAGATGGAATTGTCCGGCATGATTGAACGGTTTGCTACGCTGTCGGATGCCGAGAAATATGCGGTGATCGCCCATTTTTTCAAGCACAGTCAGCCGCCGACCAATGACACCTTTGAACGTGCGGTTTCGTGGCCCGGTTTCCAATTGCATTTGGGTGCGCCCTGGCTTGATGTGGAGGCTGCGGACGAAGGGGCGACAGTGACTGTGCCTCAAGGTAAATTCACCTTCGATTTTCTCGTTATCAGCACAGGTCTCCTCTCCGATCCAGCTTTGCGACCGGAGTTGAGGCTTGTCGAAAGCCACATTGCGCGCTGGGAAGACCGCTATAAGGCCCCGAAAGCGGTAGCTAATCCTTTGCTTGATGCACATCCTTATTTGAGTCCGGGCTTTGCTTTCTTGAGCCGCGATGACAAGGACCCAAAACTGCTGAATGGACTTTTTGCTTTTAACTATGCTGCTTTGGTCAGTTGCGGGCTCTCGGCTTCTGCGATTTCTGGCATGAGATTTGCTATACCCAAGCTCGCGTCGGCAGTGGCAGATCAGCTATTCCTTGATGATCGCGAAGAGATTCTGAAAGACTTCTTTGCCTATGATAAGGCTGAATTTGTTGGCGAGTGGTCGAAAAAGGCATGAACCAAGGGTTAAAACTCACAATGACCTTGAAATGAATAGCAGGAGGATGATCCCGTGAGTAATGAAAACTTAATGAATCAAGCAATCCAGTTAGCCCAGCAAAATGTTGTTTCTGGTCATGGTGGCCCATTCGGTGCCATTGTAGTTAAGGATGGAAAAATTATCGGTAGAGGGGTTAATGAAGTTACCTCGTCCTGCGATCCTACAGCACATGCAGAAGTACAGGCTATACGAGAAGCGTGTAAGCATTTAAATGATTTTCAATTAAATGGTTGTGTGATCTATACAAGCTGTGAACCATGCCCGATGTGTATTGGGGCCATTTATTGGGCAAGACCTGATGCAGTCTACTACGCATGTACAAAAGAAGAAGCAGCAATCATAGGATTTGACGACCAATTTATATATGAACAAATTGCTTTGCCTATGGAAGATCGTTCAATAATTATGAGTCAAATATACCCGCCCGAAAGTAAGCTGCCTTTTGAAACATGGAGCACATCAGTTCAAAAAATAGAATATTAATACTGATTATTGCCACCATTGATTGAAGTTCGATGGTGGCTTGTTATGGTGCACGATCGTATGAACACTTCATTAGCATGTTTTTCTGTATGTTCTTCTAATTTAAGATACGAATAATTTCGGCTGAAAAAGGGTACATATGTTATAAACAGACAATGATTAAGCAAATTCAGGACAAGCTTGCGGATTGAATATATTTTACAAGGGGAGGGATTTGCATGAAAATTATCATTACGCAAAAGGAAGCCGCCGACAAAGGAATCTGGACAGAGATCATGGGCATGTTCGCTGTAACCAAAGAGGACGAGGTGTGGCAAAATGAAGAGTTTATTCTCACCGAAGAACAGGCGCGTCAGGTCGGATTGATCAAATAATAAGCCGTAAATGGGACATGTAAGCAAGTTTTAAGACCAAGTCTTAAAAAATCGTAACTTCTTTTTTATGGTTCTGATACACTTTTTAACCTTACAACGTTTATAGTAAGTTCATAAGGGTAATGAAGCTTACAGACACCGTGTACATACCCAGACGGTAAGGAGAGATCAGACATGATGAGACTAGCTTCGAAATGGATAGTATTGGCTTTAATGATGATGCATATGACGGCGGCGGGAGCAACAGCACAAGGCTACACGCCCGTAGTACCTGCCGAAAATCAGGAGACCGTATATATAAACCAAATGGAGATGCGTAACGGACAAATCTATTTGTCGGCAGATCCAATTGAATGGTATGAAGGTAAGGCAGCAGACAAGGCGTTCCTGGAGCATGAAGGAAACACAGGGTTGGATGGAGCACCAGACGGTTACTACATCATAAACAATTCTGTGCAAAATGATGTGTATCAGGTTGCGCCAGATGCTTCGGTAGAGGTACAAATTTATGATCATACAGGTCGTATAGAAGATACAGATGTAAAATGGAACGAATCGATCCCTTTGGCACAATTTGAAAAAGATTTTGCCAAAAAAGATGTATTGGATCTCAGCCAATTTCCATACCATGTGACGTTGCGTGAGGGTAAGGTCGTTAAAATCGTGCAGCAGTTCATTCCTTAACATACAAGGTATTGCATAACAAACACGTGCTTTTCACTGGATTCATGTCAGGGGAGCACGTGTTTTTCATACGTTATAATAAAAAAGAGGATATCCTCCCACCAAGGGGCGAATATCCTCTTCTGTTCATATATATAGGATTAGAACGATTTTGCAGCTTCTGTTGCACTTTGTACAGCGGCTTCAACAATGGCTTGTGCTTGATCTGGAGCTTGGTTATGTCCTTCCAGTACAACCTTCACGATGTCTTTCACACCGAAGAAGGATAAGATGTTGCTCATGTAGTTCAAAGACATTTCAGCAGCAGCAGCAGGGCCTTCGGAGTATACACCGCCTCTTGCATTCAACAGGGCTACTTTCGTTTCAGTTACGAGACCAACTGGACCCTCAGCAGTGTATTTGAACGTTTTACCAGCTTGGTTCAGGTAGTCAATGTAAGTATGCAGTACAGCTGGAATCGTCATGTTCCAAAGCGGGAAAGCGAATACGACTTTGTCTGCTGCCAGGAATTGATCAAGGTAGCCGTTAGCTACGCCCGCCAGGCGAGCTTCTTCAGCGTTCAGCTCCAAGCCTCTAGCGGATTTGAACGTGCCGTTAATCATGTTGGCGTTCAAATAAGGAAGCTCGACGGAGAACAGGTCCAGTTCAGTGATTTCATCGGATGGATGGGAAGCTTTGTAGCTTTCCACGAAGGCGTTATACAATTTAACGGTTGCGGATTCTTCGGCTGTACGATCGTTAGCTTTGACAAATAGTACTTTAGACATGATTTATTTCCCCCTAGGTAAGTTAAGTAAGTCATTTACCTCGTAATATTACAATATAAAGATAATATCTGTCAACACTTTTATATTAAATTTATTTTAACAAGCTACTTTATTTTTTACACTATAAAATTTATGTGTTTCTTTTGCAAAATATCAGTTTTGCGGTAAAATTTAAGTATAAGCCGATTGGAAGAATGGATTCCATAGGCAAAGAATGAAATTATATTGTCAACAGGATAGACACAACAGATGAACGAAAAAAGGTGAGTAGCTTGAAGATTGGTTTTTTTGATTCAGGATTGGGTGGAATTACGGTATTATCTGAGGCCTTCCGACGGCTGCCAAACGAAAATTTTGTATACTTGGCGGATACGCTTCATGTTCCTTACGGGACGAAAACACCGCAGGAGGTGTGCGGATACGTCAAGGCTTCGGTACAAACGATTTTAAAAGAGGATGTTAAGGCGCTGGTCATTGCCTGTAATACAGCCACGAGCATAGCGGTTGCAGAGCTGAGGAACGAATATCATATTCCGATCATTGGTATGGAGCCTGCCGTGAAGCCTGCGGTGGAGATGAATCGAGCGAATGGTAAAAGAGTGCTGGTGTTAGCCACGCCGTTGACATTAAAACAATCCGGTTATGCAGCGCTAGTGTCCAGAGTTGATGATCATGGAAGTGTGGATTCGTTGCCTTTGCCCGAGCTGGTGCATTATTGTGAGCAGTTAAATTTTGACCGGGCAGTATTGGCCGAATATTTTAACGGTAAGCTTGCTGCGTTCGATCTGAACTTATACGGTACAGTCGTTTTGGGATGTACTCACTATCCTTTTTATAAGGAGATCTTGAAGGGGTTGCTGCCTTCCCATATTCAGCTAATCGACGGGAGTCAGGGAACGGTCAGACGATTAAAACAGGTGTTGTCTGAACGCAATTTGCTGGTACCTCCGGCAAAAGCAGGTCAATCGCAGGAGGGACACATTACGTTCCTGTGTACCAGTCAGGATGAGGAATATGTCCATAAAATGGAGCGTGCGCTTGAAATTTATGCGGAGCATGAAAAGATTTATTTTTAAAGCAGGTGCGACTGGCGAACGGATTGAATCATAGCGATGAATCCCAGCGTCAGTCGCGTAGTGAATCAGAGGCATGGATGGAGGGGAGGCTTTTGATGGATGTTCAACTGATCTTAAAGGAGCTTCAGGAAGCAGGTATACTGAAGGCCATATGCAAGAACTCAAATCCCTGACTGGAGGAACCTCAAGCGAAGTGACTGCCATCATGGACGGAATCAGGCCGCGACATGTGACCAAGCAGAATGATCCGGTGGTAGGAGTTACGAGCTGAACAGGGAAGTGCTACAGGGATTATACTTTCGAATAGCTACCTGCATTCGGCACCACCTAAAAGATCTCGATCAATATACAGAAGCGTGGACTTATTGCCTGAACAGGGTTCGCTGAAAGGAATAGGGAATATGAGTATACAAGGATGGAATCATATTTGCTTTTCGGTGTCAGATTTGGAGAAGTCGATATATTTTTATCAAAATGTATTAGATGGAAAGCTGCTTGTCAAAGGACGTAAGCTGGCTTATCTGGACTGCCTGGGCATGTGGCTGGCTCTCAATGTGGAGGAGGATATCCCGAGAAATGAAATTCATCATTCCTATACGCATGTTGCATTTTCGGTAGCGGAAGCGGATTTTGAGGATATGCTTAACAAGCTGAGAGCTTTCAATGTCACAATTTTGCCCGGACGAGAGCGGAATGAACAGGACAAAAGGTCAGTCTATTTTACAGATCCGGACGGACATAAGTTTGAATTCCATACAGGGCAATTGCAGGATCGCCTGGAATATTATAAAAATGAGAAAAAGCACATGACTTTTTATGGTTGAGTAATATACAGGGTTCACATCTGGGAGGAATACATAAGTATGTCACTTTCGCAGGAAAACGGCTCCAAGCAAGCACAAGTTGTGAAAACGATGACAGTTTTTGCAATCACTTGGCCGATCTTTATAGAAATGCTGTTTCATATTTTGATGGGTAGTGTGGATACGTTCATGCTGAGCCATGTGTCGGACGAGGTTGTGTCGGCTGTGGGTGTGTCGAGACAACTGATTGAATTTACGATTATTTTGTTCAATCTGCTTGGTCTTGGAGTAGGTGTCATCATCGCTCAGCTATTGGGTGCACAAAAGCATGTGGATGCGAGCCGTGTTACGGCCTCTGCCCTGACCTTCAATCTGATATTCGGTTTGGCGCTGAGCTTGATGTTTATTGTGAGCCGGGATTTTCTGCTGTCCTTTTACCATATTACCCCGACGATTAAGGAAAATGCCGAGATCTATATGATGCTGGCAGGGGGTTCGCTGTTTCTGGAAGCGCTTATGCTAACCGCAGGTCCGGTGATTCGTTCACACGGTTTTACGAAAGATACGATGATCGTGGGCATTGGTATGAACATTTTGCATATTGTGGGGAATGCGTTGCTGATTTATGGCTGGTTGGGTCTGCCGCAAATGGGCGTGGCCGGAGCAGCGATTTCAACAGTGATTAGTCGTGCTGTAGCCTGTGTCTGGATTTTTATATTGTTGTACAAACGTGTAAGTGCGCCGATTCGCCTCCAGTATTATGTACAGCTTCAATGGAGCAAGCTGGTGGCCATCCTGAAAATCGGCATCCCGGCGGGACTGGAATGGTTGTCTTATCAACTCAGCCAAATGATGGTGACCCGGTTTGTTAGCTTCATGGGCACAACGGCGATTGCTACTCATTTTTATACGAATACGATAGTGTACTTTTTTATGGTGTTCGGAATGGCAGTGGGTGAGGGGACGGAAATTATTGTTGCTCGCCTGATAGGTGCAGGAGATAAGGAAAAGGCATATCACCAACTACTGCGCAGCCTGAAATGGTCGCTGGTCATTACGATTGCGGTGATCGTGGTGGTATCCTTTTTCCGGTATGAAGTGATGGCGATCTTTACGGATGAGCCGGCGATTATTCAACTGGGGGCAGCGATTTTGCTGTTCTGTATACTGCTGGAGCCAGGCCGTGTGTTCAATCATGTCGTCATTAACTCCTTGCGGGCGGCGGGGGATGTACAGTTTCCGCTGATGATGGCGATCATCTCGATGTGGGGGATCAAAATTCCGTTGGCATATGTGCTGGGCATTCATCTGGGATATGGTGTGCTTGGGGTGTGGATTGCACATGCCTGTGATGAATGGGTACGAGGCATTTTCCACTATCTGCGCTGGAAAGGTCGGAAATGGCAGCACAAGTCGCTGTTGTCCAAGGCTGAGCTTCAAGCGGATTCGTTGTCAGGCTGACATTTGAAGCTGTAGTTGCTCTGGCTCTTTTAACATAGGCATTCTCCATGGATATGGGGGATGTCTATTTTTTTACAAAAATAAACAAAAGGGGATGTTCAAACTTTTCAAAAATTGCTAGAATATAGTAACCTCAAACAAGAGTTTCAGTAGAGGTTTTGAAAGTTTCGGTTTTGAAAGTTTTAAAGACGGATGGTTTCCGATTGAATCCATGAAGGAGGGAATAGGATGGAACGTAAAGTGCATATCATTCCTTACCAAGTGATCAAGCAGGAGCAACAGGTGAATGAAATACCGCGAGGGGTGGAACTGATTCAGGCCCCTGCGGTGTGGAGCCGAGCCCGAGGCCAGGGAGTGAAGGTGGCAGTACTGGATACGGGCTGTGATGCGGACCATCCTGATTTGAAGGAACGCATTATTGGTGGCCGGAACTTCACGGATGATGATGACAGTGATCCAAACATTTTCACGGATTACAACGGTCACGGTACGCATGTAGCAGGCACAATCGCGGCAGCAGAAAATGGAGATGGTGTGGTGGGTGTCGCCCCGGAGGCGGATTTGCTCATTATCAAGGTCCTGAACAAGCAAGGCTCCGGTCAATACGACTGGATCATTCAGGGCATTCATTATGCGATTGAGCAAAAAGCAGACATCATCTCGATGTCGCTTGGCGGCCCCGAGGATGTGCCTGAGCTTCATGAAGCGGTGCAGAAGGCGGTAGCGAACCAAATTTTGGTCGTCTGCGCAGCAGGTAATGAGGGAGACGGTGACGACAGAACGGACGAACTGGGCTATCCCGGCTGCTATAACGAGGTGATCAGCGTAGGCGCTGTAAACTTTGACAGACATGCTTCCGATTTCAGCAACTCCAATAATGAGGTGGATTTGGTTGCGCCGGGAGAAGATATTCTGTCTACCGTTCCGGGCGGCAAATATGCGACCTTCAGCGGTACTTCAATGGCTACCCCGCATGTAGCAGGTGCTTTGGCACTGATTAAGCAGTTGGCGAACGCGAGCTTTGAACGGAATCTCACCGAGCCGGAGCTATACGCCCAACTGATCAAACGCACCATTCCACTCGGCCATTCTGCCAAGCTGGAAGGCAACGGGCTGTTGTACTTGACGGCAGTCGAGGAGCTTTCCCGTATTTTCGACTCTCAGCGTGTAGCAGGAATACTGAGCGCAGGATCATTACATGTTAAATAAGCCGTAACTACGGTTATATAGCGGTTCTCCTGAGGGGGAGCCGCTTTTTTGTGCAAAAATTTATCTTATGAAGAAAATTTAGGTTGACAAAATATTACATGCTTCAACATAATGATATAGTACTAAAGTTTGTATAAATATGAAAAGGGGTTCTAAATAACTAATGAAAACGGGGATAACGCGTTATTTATGTGCTGCTGCAGAACTAGATCGAAATTTTCGACAAAAGGTATTAGAACAAATCGTTTATAATCGTTACTGCTTTGTAGCTCCTAGCTATGGAGCAGATATTGCTAAAGTTGCTGTTCAATGTATACAGGCAAAAAAACGGGACTTTTTTATGGATTGCGCTTTATTATTTCTTTTAGGATGGTTTGTTACGGCGATTTTTACAGATTTATTGATTTCTTGGCCGTTATTCTTATCCTTTCTAGTTAACATTGGATTTAGAATATATCCTTACTGGTATGTAACAAACAAGCTTTCTTCAGAAAATATTTCAAGTGACAAAGCACCTGATCTCAAAGAGATAGGGAATGATTTTTCGAAAAAAATGGAGGAGATGAATCAGGAAGGCAACGTAATCTATTTCGGAGGGGATTCACCATTTGTAGGAGCTGGTAATCGCTTATCAGGATGGTCTTTTTTAGCAGAAACAAAAATCAAAAATTCGGACGAATACATCAAACTTAACAACGCTGATCTGTATACATACATTGATAGCAAAATGAAAGAGCTAAGTATTTCTCACATGACTACTGCAAATGCTCTTTATGTAGATGGCAGTAAAATCAGGAATGATTCAAGGTTCCTGAAGAAAGAAATGAGTTCTCCTAAGAGAATGATTGATGCGAAATTTTTGCAAGAATACACAGAGCTAGAAGAAGAGCATGTTCGCTTCTATAAATCGATTCAAGTTACAGCGTGGGACGGAGATTTTGTGTTCAGCACATTTTTTAGAGTACACTTTACACCACAAAATCTGTTTGTAGAAATGCAGAATTATCTGTTACCCCCTTTGAAAAAGGAATTTTATGCAATAGATAAGCATGGCTCTGATATTCCAGTACCTTTTATTATAAAGAGCATTTTATCTTCCATTATCCCAACATTTACAGGACTTTTTAAATCTATTGGTGGTGTATTTCGTGGGTTTAATGAATTTGTAGCTCAATCTTATAAAAAAGAGATGACACGTACGGAAATTAAACACAATCAAATTTTTAACTATGGGGCTAGAAAGAGCATAAGAGAACTCGCAGCAGATCATAAGTTGCATAATTTCTTTCAGGAATCGGATGTGGATATGTATAGAAAAAGAATAGAGAAAAGGCTTTTACAAAGTATTCTCGAGTATCTTGAAGAAGTTAATGTGGATACAAGAGAGTTTAAAGCACGAGAGAATGTGATTGTAAATAATGGAGTCATGGTTACAGGTGGAGGACAAATTAACAACTCTCAAATAGCTGGTAAAGGAATTTTTCAAAATACGTTTGTAAAAGTGAACGAACAAATGAGAAATTAAATTTGAAGGAGCTGTGTAGGCTATGAAATTTGGTTCTATAGTTAACAATGGGGTCATGATTACAGGTGGAACTGTACAAAATAGCAGTGTTGTTGGGCAACAAGTATCCACATCAGCACAATCTTCAGAACATAACTCAAAGCAGGATAAAAAATATGATGTTGGTCTGTCATTCGTAAATGAAGATCGTGCTTTTGTAGAAATGGTGCTTCATCATATTAGGAAAACCGAGATTCGCTATTTTTATGACAAGGATGAGGTAGCCCAAATATGGGGAAATGACTTGTACAGATATCTAACCGATGTATATGTTAATCAGTGTAAATATACAGTGGTATTCCACTCAGCTTCTTATACAAAGAAAAAGTGGACCCAAGTAGAATGGGGTGGCATACGAACAAAGCAACTTTCGGAGCAGAAGGACAGCTTACTGTTGGTATTACTGGATGATTCAAATACCAGTGAAATTACAGATCAATGGTCATATCTGGATGGTAGGGAGTACAGTGCGAAGGACATTGCGGATATAATTCACAAGAAATTATTGGACTAAGCAATACAGTATTTTCAATAGAAAAATAGAACGATCTGTTTTTAGTGAGAGAGTAAAGTATTATGTGCAAATAGAAAAAGGAAGGCCTCTTCTTGTAGAATGAAGTCACCACAACACTATCCAAACAGAAAAGAGGCCTTTCCTAAGTTAGAGTGGAGGAGCAAAATGGGCGCAGTTCTTATTAACCCCAATCTTACAATCGGGGATGATTCAGTCGCAGACGATTTTTACCATAAACTTCGTTCCGAATTAGAAGAGTACACAGACGTAAGAAGTCTCAAAACGGCAATGCATCTACACTCAACTTCATTGCAATCTGATGAAGTGCTGGTTATCTTCAATAAGCAGGATCAGGAATATTCTGAGAATATTTTGCTGCTTTTACGTCATGCATTGGAAAAAGATTGTGTTGTCATTCCAGTATCATTATATGAACAATCACGGACTCCCGCTACTCTTATTTCTCATATTCAGAGTTTTGAGGTAGTTGATCAATTGCGGCAAAGAAGATTAACTTATAGCAATATAGATACAGTTGCTTTTGCGTTGACTCGGTTGATTATGTCTAAAATCCAACCAACCATGTCAGTAGATCGAATGGACCTCTTCATAAGTCATCGACGCGTAGATGGGGAAGAGATAGCGGCGGAATTCTACAATGAATTAAGAAGACGTGCTAATGAAGTGGAAGCTTTTAGGGACTTAATTAGCATCAAAGTAGGACAAAATGCGCAGGAAGAAATAGAAAAGAATTTGTATAAAAGTGATGCTGTTATATTCATTGATACTCCTCTATGCGGAGAATCAGAGTGGGTCAAGAAAGAATTACAAATTGCTTTGGGGTTAAATCTACCTATAGTCTGGGTTAAGGTGGGTCCCCAATCAGAAAGAGCAAGGCTTAATGTTCTGCCAGGGGGCAGTCCGCATTTTAATTTCGAATATCTGGATCTGGATAATCTTAAACAGTCATCTAATATAGTCGATGACATAATTCACAAGGCTTTCCAGATTAGCAGAAATAACGCTATGAGCGTTATAGATCATTTAAATAGGCTTCAACAGCTTGCAAGTTCTAATAAGATCAAACTAATTCCTATAAACAAAAAAAATATGGTTTACCGAGTTGAGATCCCTAGGAAGGTCAAGGAATTTCAGTATTATCAGCGTTCATTGAGTCATGTCCTTCAGTTATTTGGAAGGAACCCCAAGATTATAGACAGAACAAGTTTTGAACCATTAATTTCTGAACTAGGTTTTCAGTTACACCCGGACTTAGGATATCACTTTGATTCGGGTCTGCTACTTGGTCCAAATGCATCGTTAAACTCAGCACATTCCAGTGAGCCTATTTGTATCGATTCAATTGATGGATATGTAACATCTATTCAAAAATATCTATCATCAGATCAAATACAGACGTCTAAAAAGGGAATTCTCATCTCTGGGGCATTTCCAGATTATGAACCAGAGTTCCAACAACAACTCACAGAGGCGGTTTTCTGCTTTGCTAAAGCAGTATTAGATAAAGGAGGAACTATTATTTTTGGAAGTCACCCTACTTTTCAACATATGATACTAGACTTAGCAAGAAGACAACGCCCGGGTGATTATATAAATGCTGTTCATATGTATATTTCAAAGTACTTTGTTACTCAAGCTGAAATTAACGAAATAACTAATAAAGCAACTGTATATGCAACTGAAAATGTTAACAATGACCGTGCAGAAAGTTTGACCGCTATGCGTCAAGCAATGATCTCGGATGAGGAAGTAGCTGGTATTGTTTTACTCGGTGGAAAGCAACATATACACATTAAGCCAGGAATTGATGAAGAATTAGAATTGGCTCAACAAAAAGGGATACCTGCATTTATAATCGGGTCTGTGGGCGGACGCTCTTCAGAATTGGCGAAAGAAATTATAGAAAAGAGAAATAATCCAATTAATACATTAACTGAAGAACAGAATAAAAAGCTACTTACTAGTTTAGACTTCAGGTCGTTAGCAGATGAAATCCTACAATCTTTAGGTCTTTGATTTGGGAGCTAAAGGGGGCTGATTATCTAGTAATACCGCTTGAATATTCTAAGTAAGTATTCTTACTTAATAAAGGTGTGAATAAAATATGGCTTATAAAACTTTTATTTCATATAAATATTCTGAGGCAGGAGAACTCAGAAATCGTATTATAGAGTCTTTAGGAGAAGATGTAAAATACTATCAAGGTGAAACCAGTGAGTCCCCTGATTTTTCTGATCAGACCACCGATTATATTAAAGATAAGTTAAAGGATATGATTTACTCAACGTCCGTCACAATAGTTGTGATTTCCCCAAATATAAAAAATAGTAATTGGATTGATTGGGAAATCGAATATTCATTAAAACAAATAAAGCGAGGGGATAGAAAATCCGGTACTAATGGTGTTCTTGGAGTAGTCATGAAGTATAGCGGAGACTATTCTTGGCTAAGACCAAGATCCACTAATCACGATGGGCATACAGCGATACAAACAAATAATGAATACCTCTATGATATTATTGTTAATAATCGCTTTAATCAAGATCCAAAGGAGTATACCTGTGAAGTATGTGGAAATATAGATACTCTCAAAGGCTCATATATTTCATTAGTAAATGAAGAGGATTTTTTTATGAATCCTAATAAATATATTGATAACGCTTATGAGAAAAGTAAAAAACTTCAGAATTATAAAATTTCAAGAACAAGATAAAAAAGTTGATTGACCTTGACAATTATCAATAAGACAAGGGAAAAACTGTACTATATAATTACATTTTTTTAGAAAATAAAGTATATTAATGAGAATATTGAGTAAAGATTTATATGTATTCAGAAAATGGGACCATGATCTATTTAATATTAGCTAATATCGAAACGAGTGATCTGATATTAACGATATTATTGCAAAAGCCAGTGAGCTAAGACGCACAGGACAGGCAGAGGAAGCGCGTGAGCTTCTACTAAAGGCACTGGAGCAGGAGACCAATGATGCAGAGCTATGGTATCAGACAGCCTGGACGCATGATGCTTTAGGCCTGGAGAGGGAAGCAGTCTCTTTTTATGAAAAAAGTCTAGGTATGACGTTGTCCGCAGAATCAAGGAAAGGAGCCATTCTGGGATTAGGCAGTACATATCGTGTACTGGGAGAGTACGCCAAAGCCAAAGTCTGGCTGGAAACCGGGATGGACGAATTTTCAGATTATAGGCCCTTTCGGGTATTTTATGCGATGGTGTTATATAATCTGGGTGAATACGGGAAGGCGATGGAGGGGCTGCTCATGGAGCTGGCTGAAACGACCTCGGACTCATCGACACAAGCCTACTCACGCGCGATTCAATATTATGCCGATAAGCTAGATCAGATTGAGACGTAAGTATGAAATGATGAAAAAGACAACAGACTAACCAACATCGAGCATTTTCAGAATTGCATATTAGAAAAGATCGCAGCCGGAGAGCATCAAGCATCTCTTCCAGGCTGCGATCTTTTGGTTTCTGTATAATGTAGAATCTCATTCATAACAAATTCTATTGTACCTTGTTGAGTCATACCCTGTGATTATTGCACACCTTCAGTAACGGCGATTTCCTTCTCCAGATTTTCTCTGGACAGGTTGGCGGTCAAATAATCCGGTGTATCGGGCAGAACGAGGTGCAGATTGGATTTTTGGCAAACACGGATTGTACACTTGTCGACAACAAAATCAAAGACATGCCCGCCTCCGGTGCGTTCGTCGTTAATAAAGTGCAAATGGAACCCGGCCACTCCAATTCCTTGAGCGTAAGCAGGTGTCCAAAACCCGGTAATCACGCCGGAAGCGTCGTTAAAAGAGAACGTTGGCTGTGATTTGGTTACTTCGATAAAAGGCTTGTAAGGCTTCACCTGGTGAGGCACGGTGCGTGTCTTCACTTCACGAAAAGTGCCGTCCATACGGAAGGCGAAGAACAGATTACGACTTGGGAACAACTTTAGCAGCAGGGCTTCCAACTCTTCACGATGCATGGGACGGTCAATAGTGTATGTGAAATCTTCACGGAAAAAGGTGACTGTGGAAAAGGGAGTTGTCTCTTCCGGTTTTACACGATGGGCCGTACCGTCTGGCAGCAAGTGATAAAACTCACCATCAAACGCAATCATCTCACCATTCAGTTGATCAAAGGTACCGAGCCCGAAATCCCCGTGCTTTTGCAGTTCCTTGAAGGAAACGACTCCGTCATAAAGACCATCCAATAAAGCGAGCATCGTGGACGTTTGGTAAATATCATGATCAGCTTCTTGCTTTGTTTCCAGTTCTGCAATGGTCATGGCAATACACTTCCTTTTGTGATTGGATGCATTTATTTTCTTTTATTTTCAATAATAAACGTAAATTTTCAGTAAATAACATGAACAACTCAAAAAACTCATGAAAAAACGTTAAACTTCATTTATTGTCACGAAGTCGTCACGATTGGGTAACAGTGAAGTCAGTTTAACTGATTGGGCAGCAGTTTACGTCCCAACTGGATATTATCCTGATAATCAATCGGAATATCGACGACCACGGGGCCATCGGTATGTAGTGCCTGTTGCAATACGCTTTCCAGTTCTTCAGGGGAATGTACACGCAATCCGGTTGCCCCGAAGCTTTCGGCATATTTCACGACATCCACATCCCCGAATTCTACGCCGGAGGTTCTGCCATATTTAATCTGTTGTTGAAAAGCGACCATGTCGTAGGCACCGTCTCTCCATACGATGTGCACCAGTGGGGAGTTGAGACGTACGGCGGTTTCAAGTTCCATGGATGAGAAAAGAAATCCTCCGTCGCCGGAAATGGAAACGACTTTTTGACCAGGATTGACGAGAGTGGCAGCAATGCCCCAGGGAAGAGCTACACCTAGCGTCTGCATCCCGTTACTGAACAGAAGGCGACGCGGCTCATATGAGCGGAAATACCGAGCCATCCAAATGTAGTGCGAACCAACATCACAGGTGACTGTGACATGATCATCAATCAGGCTGCGCAGCGTACGAATGAATTGCAATGGATGAATCAGATAGTCGTGCTTGCGAGCAGGGACGGCAGCTTGCTCATTTAGATCGTGGCGGAGACGGTTCAGTTGGGCGCATGAGGTTTCAGACAGCTTTAATGCAGGCAATTCTTCTGCGAGACTCCGCACGATCAGAGCTATATTACCGATCAGTTCGTAATCCGGTTGATAATCATGGTCGATATCCGCCTGATGATCATCGAGATGAATGAGGGTTCGGTTTGCAGGAATGTTCCAGTTTTTCGGATCGTATTCAATGGGGTCATAGCCAATGGTCAGCACCAGATCTGCGGCTCCAAGGAGCATGTCACCCGGCTGATTGTGGAACAAGCCCACTCGACCCAAATAGTGATCCTCCAGTTCGCGGGAAATGGCTCCGGCAGCCTGGAAGGTTTCGACGACAGGCAGATCTGTGTTCTGAATGAGTGCGCGGATGGCTGCTGTAGCTTCGGGAGTGCTGGCTTTCATACCAAGTAAAAGAACAGGTAACTTGGCATGGCTGATTTGGCCTGCTACTTGTTTGATAAGTCCGGCTGGTGCGGTTCCAAGCTGTGGAAGGGAAAGCTTCTCAATGGCGGTTACTTCGGATGACGAAGTCAACACGTCCTGCGGTAGACTGACAAAGGTTGCTCCAGGCTGTGCTGAGGTCGCAATCCGAAATGCGTTGGTAATGGCTTCTGGCACACTATCCGGATGCTCCACTTCCACACTGTATTTGGTGATAGGCTCGAATAACCCGGCGTTATCCATGGATTGGTGGGTGCGCTTCAAACGTTCGGATCTTGGAACTGCACCAGCGAGAGCGACGACGGGATCACTTTCCGCATTTGCGGTGACAAGTCCTGTAGCCAAATTCGACGCACCGGGGCCGGAAGTAACGAGACATACGCCCGGTTTACCAGTTAGGCGACCGACGGCTGCTGCCATAAAGGCGGCATTTTGCTCGTGACGGCATACGATCAGCTCCGGACCGCGTTCTTGAAGGACATCGAAAACCGAGTCGATCTTGGCACCTGGAATACCAAAAATGTGTGTTACACCTTGTTTAATCAAGCAATCGACAACGAGGTCGGCTCCTTTTGTAGCGGTTTTAGCATGGATAGCTTGCACTTTTGTACTCAACGCGATCACCTTTTCTTTGGAATATGATTATGAAATACTTTCAATGTAAAACATTGGTTGCATATGACAATTATAATACAATAACTGGTATTTTCAAGAAGAATATTTTCTGAAAAATATTGAAAAATAAAAAAACGTTTTCAAATATCGGTTTAAGAGGGTGGGTTGAAAAATACATATACTTGGTAATTAAGGTTTTAAAAACCATTTCCATGCCGAAAAATAAGTGAGGGTCATTGTTATTGAAAATGACAAGATGAAGGGGAAGAGGCTTGTGCCGGATCAGCTCGTTTGAAACACGAGTCTGTGCAGACTGGGTTATGTCTGAAATAAAGGTGGACGGAGAAAACAGATCAGTCGAAGTTGAGGCAGGTATGGTTTTTGTTCCTCCTCATGATAAAAATCACTTTCCTCTGCAAAGGATAGCGGTTACAATGTAATTGTTGTTAACGTAAACATTAAATTTAAGGAGAAGTAATCAAGGATGATTCGACATGCAGGTATCATTTTATAGCGGTATCATCTGATATAGAAGGTAACCTTTGTGCGTTGTAGAATCTATTACTGAATAGCAGCAAAATTGAATTCATTTTTGTTCACGTTAACAATTACTAAGAAACATGATTATAGAAGGGAAGAATGAGCCATGACCAAAGCATTTTTAGACGACAACTTTTTGTTGAGCAATCCGACGGCTGAAATTTTGTATCATCAGTATGCCAAGGATCTGCCGATTATTGACTATCACTGTCATTTAAGTCCACAGGAAATTTACGAAAATAAAACGTTCAAAAACATTACGGAAGCTTGGCTGTACGGAGATCATTACAAGTGGAGACTCATGCGGGCCAATGGAGTGGAGGAGCGCCTGATTACCGGAGATGCGGAAGACTATGACAAATTTTTGGCTTGGGCCAAAACCGTACCTACACTGATCGGCAACCCGCTATATCATTGGACGCATTTGGAGCTTCAGCGCTTTTTTGGTGTCCATGAGCTGCTGAACGAACAGAATGCATCTGTGATTTGGGAAAAGGTGACCCAAAAGCTGCAAGGGAAGGGCTTTGGGGCACGTGATCTGATTGTGAATTCAAAGGTAACCGTTGTATGCACTACGGATGATCCGACGGACCATCTCGAATATCATAAGCAAATCGGCAAACTGGCCGATTTTCCGGTGGCTGTACTGCCAAGCTTCCGCCCAGACAAAGCGCTGGAGATCAATCGTGAGACATTCCAGCCTTGGGTGGCTCGATTGGGTGAAGTGAGCGGACTGGATGTTTCCGGTCTGGAAGGATTTTTGAACGCGCTGGCGAGCCGGGTGCGTCACTTCCATGCTGTCGGAGGACGGGTGTCCGATCATGCGCTGGATACAGTCGTTTATGAAGAAACGACACGTGAGGAAGCGGCAGCGATATACAGCAAGGCGCTGGAGAAAGGCCATGTAACCCCAATAGAAGAGGCGAAATATAAATCGTACGTCCTGGTATTCCTTGGGAAACAGTATGCAGAGCATGGCTGGGCAATGCAGTATCATATTCACGCGTTGCGTAACAACAACACTGCCATGTTCCGTCGTTTGGGACCGGATACAGGCTACGATGCTGTAAATGACGGCTCCATCGCTGGCCCGCTGGCGGCATTACTGGACGCGCAGGAGCAGGCAGGGGGATTGCCGCGAACGATTTTGTATTCGCTTAATTCAGTTGATTATCCAGTGCTGGCAAGTCTCGCGGGCTGCTTCCAATCCGGCGGAACTGTGGGGAAAATCCAGTTTGGCACTGCATGGTGGTATAACGATCATATCGAAGGCATGCAGGAGCAGATGAAGCTGCTGGCCAACTACGGAGTGCTGTCTCGCTTTATCGGTATGCTAACGGATTCTCGTAGCTTCCTGTCCTACACACGCCACGAATATTTCCGACGTATACTGTGTGATTTGATCGGAACCTGGGTTCAGGAGGGCAAGGCGCCTGAGGATCTGGAGCTCCTCGGAGCTATGGTACAAAATATTTGCTACAACAATGCCAAGCAATATTTTAATTTTCCGACAGCGGTTCACAGCAAATGATGATATACAGAATGAACTTGTAAATTCATATTTCAATAGATGCCCTTGCCTAGAGTATTTTCAAGCTCCGGGTAAGGGGGATTGAAAACAGAATACGTATTCATTAAGTATGTGAAAATAATTACAAATATAGAGGAGTGAGCAGGGTATGGGAGTGCCTATCGTTCAGGAGAGCATCCAAACTGACAACAAGACAGGTGAGCAAATCAGCCTGAAAGAAAAGATTTCTTACGGTATGGGTGACTTTGGAAACGGGTTCATGTTTGATTTAGGACAGTTGTACCTGTTGAAATTCTTTACGGATGTAGCAGGTGTTTCAGCGGGAGCAGCCGCAGGCATTTTTCTGGTCAGCAAGCTGTTTGCTGCCATCTGCGATCCTATTGTCGGGTCCTTTGTCGATTATCGCAAGCATATTGGTCCACGCGGGAAATTCAGGCCCTTTCTTATCGTTGGAAGCGTTCTCCTTGCAATTCTTACGGTTCTAACCTTTATTTCACCGAACATTTCACCAACTGGCAAGCTCATTTATGCCTATGCATCTTATATGATCTGGGGAATTGGCTACTCTATTGTAAATATTCCGTATGGTTCACTGGGTGCGGCTATTACGCAGGATACCATTCAGCGGGCTTCGTTATCATCCTTCCGTCAGGCAGGCTCACTGGGAGCTTTATTCGTAACCAGTGTCATCGTTATGCCGCTTATTTTGCTGTTTCCCAACCATCATGTGGGGTATCCTGTTGTGATGGGAATCATGTCACTTATTGGTGTGATCGCTTTCATGATATGTTATTGGGGAACGAAGGAGCGTATTGTCAGTCAGTCGGGACCCAAGGAAAAACTCTCTTTTGGTGTGATCGTGCATACCTTTACGACGAACAAGCCTCTGCTGGTACTCGTTTTGATGACGATTTTTACCATTTCCGCGTACAATATCAAGTCCGCGCTGCTGATCTATTTTGCCGAATATAATTTGGGGCATGTAGAATTAATGGCTTATATGAATTTTATTATTATCGGTTCGTCGTTGCTGGGTGTGTTGTTCTTGCCCAAACTGGTGCGGCGCTTCGGTAAACGAAAAACAGCCATGCTTGGGATGCTGGTCAGTGTCATTGCCGACTCTATGAACTTCTTTATGCCATCGAATGTATATATTTTCACCATTCTGGCCAGTATTTCGTTCATTGGTATTAGTATTCCTAACGGGGTTACCTGGGCCTTTGTATCCGATATCATTGACTACGGTGAATGGTCATCCGGGGAGCGGAAAGAAGGGATTACCTACTCGTTGTTTAATTTTTCACGTAAATTGGCTCAATCTTTATCCGGCTTTCTTTCCGGTATTGGGCTGGCGCTTATCGGATATGTCCCGAATGTGGTTCAAACCTCTGGAACGCTGCTCGGAATTAAGGCGCTGCTGTGTCTCTATCCTGCTGTTGCCCTGCTCATTGCCATGCTGGTCATCGGTAAAATGTACAAGCTGACAGACAGCAGACATGCAGAAATGGTTCAAGAGCTACAGCGTCGACATGCTGATAACCGCGTATAATTTGTGAAAGTCTTCTTTTCCGGGCGGCTCTTGTGGTATGGTGGGTATATAATTTTTTAGAGCCTCAGTAAAGAAAGGATACGTATATGGCAGCTACCATTAAAGACATTGCCAAATTGGCGAATGTTTCCCATACGACCGTCTCCCGGGCGCTCAACAATAGCCCACTGATCAAAGAAGATACCAAGCGCAAAATTATGGAGCTGGCGGAGCAACTCAATTACATTCCGAACTTTAACGCCAAAAGCCTTGTCCTCCAGCGCTCGCATACGATTGGCCTGTTTTTCACCAGTATTTCAGAAGGCACCAGCTCCAGCTTTTTTGCGGACACCATCCGTGGAGTGAATCATGTCATTGGGGTGGATTACAATCTGTTTGTGCGAGGGATTGACGATTACGCCGATTTTTCGGCCATTCACCGCAAGCGTTTTGATGGCATCATCCTGATGAGTCAGAGCGAGGCGGACAACCCATTTATTTATCATGTGCTCGGTCAGGGCATTCCGCTCGTCGTGCTGAATCGGCAAGTGCCCGGGGCAGGCATTGTGAATGTCATTTCGAACGATAAGGAAGGATCCTATGCAGCAGTTTCTTTTCTCATTGAAAGCGGTCATGAACGCATCGCGATCATTGAAGGGGTAGAAGGCTTTAAGTCCACCCAGCAACGGCGCGAGGGCTTCATGAATGCGCTGATTGACAGCGGCAAGCCGATTCGGCACGAATACATCATGCATGGCCATTATGACACCGAAAGTGGAAGCCAAGCGATGAAGCAGTTGCTTTCCTTGGAGGAACCGCCGACGGCGGTGTTTTGTTCTAACGATGACATGGCTATCGGGGCGATGAACGCAGTATTCGAGCACGGCTTAAAAGTACCGGACGATGTCTCGGTCATTGGATTTGACGATATCGGCTTTTCGATGTATACGACCCCGCCGTTAACGACGGTCAAAAGACCGATTGAGCAGATTAGCGCGCGTGGAGCCGCATGTATTTTGGAACGAATCCAGTCACCGTCAAACGAGGGCGAACTCATATTTATGGAAACCGCGCTCATGAAGCGGAAATCGACAGCAGACAGGTAGCGTTAAGCTTGATTTTATTGGAAAAGGGCAGACCAAAAAGGGCAGGTTCAGTGCATGACGCGCTGTTCCTGCCCCTTTTTTATTAAAATATGTGCAAGTGTGGCGGCTTTTATCGTAAAAGATTGGTTTTCGCCAGTTCAATAATTTCGTCACCGCGCCCATTCAGCACAGCTTTCATCATCCACAGTGTAAAACCTTCAGCCTGTTTGAGATTAATCTTGGGTGGCATGGATAGCTCCTGACGATTGACCACTACATCCACCACCACAGGACCATCGTGAGCCAATGCCTGTTGAATCGCGTCCTCCAGCATCGCCGGATCTTCGACTCGAATTCCCTTGAGACCCATGGCTTCCGCTACAGCGCCAAAATCAGGATTCACCAGCTCGGTGCCGTTTTCCAGAAAGCCGGCTGCTTTCATTTCCAGTTCAACAAAACCGAGGGCGCCGTTATTGAAAACAATGACTTTTACAGGTAACTGATGCTGTTTCAGGGTAAGCAGATCGCCCATCAGCATCGTCAATCCGCCATCACCAGATAGAGCAATCACCTGTCGGTCAGGCTCAGTGGCTTGTGCCCCAATCGCTTGCGGCAATGCACTTGCCATCGTTCCGTGATTGAAGGAGCCGATCAGTCGGCGTTGGCCGTTCATTTGTAAATAACGTGCTGCCCACACGGTAGGCGTACCCACATCACAGGTGAAAATGGCATTTTCATGTGCGGCATCACTGACGACCTTGGTGAGATATTGTGGATGGATTGGTGTATGACCGGGTTTACCAACCGCCAGTTCATCCAGTTCCTGACGCACCTTGGTATAGTGGGAGACGGTTTTTTCCAAATGCTTGGAATCATGCTCTGTCGTTAAATGAGGAAGCAGCATTTCCAACGTTGCTTGTACATCCCCGCACAGCCCATACGTTAAAGGAGTGCGTCTGCCGAGGTGGGCAGGCTCAATATCCACTTGCAGCACAACTGCATTTTCGGGATAAAACTGTCTGTAAGGAAAGTCTGTTCCGAGCATAAGCAGGACGTCACAATCCATCATTGCATGGTACCCGGAAGAATACCCGATCAGCCCCGTCAAGCCTGCATAATAAGGATTGTTATACTCCAGATATTCCTTGCCCCGAAGGGCAGCAACCATAGGGGATTTCAACTTGTCGCACAGTTGCATGAGCAATTCGTGGGATTTCGCACAGCCGGAGCCGCATAACAAAGTGATTCGTTTGCCTTGATTCAGGTACTCGGCCAGCCGGGAAATTTCCGAAGCTGACGGATGCACCACAGGTGCAGTGGGATGGTAGACATGTTCAGGAATAGGCGCCTTTTCCGCTGCTAAAGCTGCCACATCCCCGGGAAGAACAATGACGGAGACACCTGAACGTGAAACGGCCTGTTGTATAGCCATCGTAACGGTTCTTGGAATTTGTCGTGGAGTCGTAATGACCTCACAGAAGTGGCTGCATTCCCCGAAAAGATGCTCAGGATGTGTAGCCTGGAAATATTCGCTTCCAATTTCGTCGCTTGGAATGTGGGCCGCAATAGCGAGAACAGGTACCCGATTGCGGTGACAATCATATAATCCGTTAATAAGATGTAGATTTCCGGGACCACTGCTGCCAGCGCACACTGCAATGCTGCCGGTAAGATCAGCATCAGCCCCGGCTGCAAAGGCTGCCACTTCTTCGTGCCGCACATGAATCCATTCAATTTGACCGTCGCTTCGAATGGAATCGACCATATTATTTAAGGAATCTCCAACGATACCATAAATTCGCTTGACCCCTGCATTGATTAAAACTTCTACAATAGTATCTGCGATTGTCTTCATAGATGTTCCTCCTGCCTAGTAAGTAACGTTATCCTGCCCGTGCTATCTTGCATCTATTCTAATTAGCCTTAACCGTCCTAGCTCAGGTGCGAAACAGCGGGAAGATAATCATGGATCCGCGAAAGGTTGCATAGTTTATATGTTAACGTGTTCGTATTATTGTCATTAATATTTTAAAAAACCAAAAATGTTGAGAAAACTATTTTGTTAACGTGTGCATTGTGATAAAATGTTGTTGAAATCATTAAGGTAATAATGGGAGGTTACTCCGGATGAAACAAGTAGATGAACTAGACCAACTAAACAGAAAAAGCTTCATTGTATCCAGTCCTTTTCCTGAAAGGGTGCTGCAATTTGGGGAAGGCAATTTCCTGCGTGCTTTTGTAGATTGGCAATTCGATAAAATGAATAAGCAGGCAGAGTGGAATACAGGTGTCGTTATTGTGCAGCCACAGGCAGGAGGCATGGTGGAGAAGCTCAACGAGCAGGGTGGCCTGTATACGGTTATTCTCGAAGGGATGAAGGATGGGCAGGCCGTGAAGGAGCATACTGTTGTGGAATGCGTCACCCGAGGGCTTAACCCGTACGGCCCAGATTGGTCAGAATATGAGGCACTGATCCAAAAACCGGAGCTGCGCTTTGTCGTATCGAACACGACAGAGGCAGGAATTGCTTACGGACCGGAGGATCGGCTGGAAGATCGCCCGCAAAAGAGCTTTCCAGGTAAGCTGGCTGCTTTGCTCTATAAGCGCTTTCAATTTTTCAATGGAGATCCAAGCAAGGGCCTGGTAATCATTCCATGCGAGCTGATCGACCGCAATGGAGATGCGCTCAAGGAAATTGTATTGAAATATGTAGATCAGTGGAAGCTTGGAGCTGAGTTTACATCCTGGCTGGAGGAAGCGAATACGTTCTGCAACAGCCTCGTGGATCGGATTGTGCCGGGTTATCCCAAGGACCGGATCACAGAGATTCAAGCAGAGTTAGGGTATAAGGACAGCCTGATCGTTGTCGGTGAACAGTATCACCTGTGGGTCATCGAAGGACCACAATGGCTCAAGGAAGAATTACCTGCTCATCTGGCTGGACTGAACGTACTGATCGTCGACGATATGGCGCCATACCGTACACGCAAGGTGCGTATTTTGAACGGGGCACATACGGCGCTTACGCCTGTCGCTTATTTATATGGTTTGGATACGGTAGGGCAGGCGGTCGAGCATGATGTCGTGGGTGCTTTTATCCAGTCACTCATTCGAGAAGAAGTGATTCCAACGCTGGATTCCCCAGCAGCGGAATTGAATGTATACGCCGATGATGTCATTGAACGGTTTCATAATCCGTATGTGAGTCATTATGTCATGAGCATTGCACTGAATTCCATATCCAAGTTCAAGACACGTAATTTGCCTTCCTTGCTTCAATATGTGGAGCAACATAAGGAATTACCTGTAAAAACGGTATTTTCGCTGGCATCCTTATTCGTATTTTACGGGGGAAAGAGAGACGGCGAACCGATTGCCTTGGCAGACGAAGCGGAAGTGTTGACCGCATTTGGCGAGCTGTGGAGCGGATATAACGGAACACTTGCCGGAGCGAAGCAATTAACGGCACAGATACTGAGCAAGCATACCTGGTGGGGGCAAGACCTAAACCAGATTGCAGGATTGGCTGAACAGACGGCACAGCATGTGTATGAGATTACAAGCAGGGGAATGAAGGATACGCTGGATTCTCTAACCGGGAACAGCGTACCCAGAGCATAAGCAAGGAGGAGACTGGAATGCTGGAATTCATTCAAATTCATGATCAAGATAACGTGGCTGTTGCTTTACGTGATTACAAGCAGGGCGAGACGCTGGCGTGGGGAACGCATGGAGAACAGCGCGTGATGTTGGCTGAGGATGTGGCGCGTGGGCATAAAATTGCATTGCAGAACATTCCTGAAGGTGGAAATGTGCTGAAATACGGATATCCGATCGGCCATGCCATTCAGCCCATTCAGGCAGGGCAGCATGTGCATACGCATAATACGAAGACGAATCTGACGGGCGTGGAGGAGTACTCTTACAAGCCTAAGCCAGCGCCTCATTTATATGAACAGGAGAGTCGTACGTTTCAGGGTTATCGCCGAAAGGACGGCCGCGTGGGGATTCGCAATGAGTTGTGGATTGTGCCAACGGTCGGTTGTGTGAACGGGATTGCCGAGCTTATTTTAAACCGTTTCAAGCAGGAAGCAGGCGATATTTCGCCTTTTGAAAATGCACTTGTGCTCAAGCATAACTACGGCTGTTCCCAGTTGGGAGACGATCATGCATATACGCGCACGATTTTGATTGATGCGGTGAAGCATTCCAATGCGGGTGGCGTGCTGGTTCTTGGCTTAGGTTGCGAGAACAATGAAATGAAGGAGTTTAAGGAAGCCATCGGGGAATATGACCCGGAACGGGTGAAGTTTTTACTTTCCCAGGAAGTATCGGATGAAGTGGAGGAAGGGGTACGGCTGCTTCATGAAATTTATGCGGCTGTGCAGGAAGATCGGCGAGAGCCTGTACCTTTAGCTGAGCTGAATATCGGGCTAAAATGCGGCGGCTCTGACGGCCTGTCCGGTATTACCGCCAATCCGCTGCTCGGTCGGCTGTCGGATTATATGGCTGCGCAGGGCGGAACGACGGTACTGACTGAGGTACCGGAAATGTTCGGCGCGGAGACGATTCTTATGGAACGTGCGGCAGACGAGGAAGTATTCGGCAAAATCGTGCATCTGATTAACGATTTCAAGCAATATTTTCTGGATTACAAGCAGCCGGTATACGAAAATCCGTCGCCGGGCAACAAAGCAGGAGGCATCACGACACTGGAAGATAAATCGTTGGGCTGTACGCAAAAGTCCGGCTCTTCTACGGTCACCGATGTCATTCAGTACGGGGAGCGTCTCAAAACCAAGGGACTCAACTTGCTCAGCGCACCGGGGAACGATCTGGTTGCTTCTTCGGCGCTTGCGGCAGCGGGCTGCCAGCTCGTTATTTTCACAACTGGACGCGGTACGCCTTTCGGTTCCTTCGTTCCGACGATGAAGGTTTCGACCAACTCGCCGCTTTATAAGGCCAAACCCCATTGGATCGACTACAATGCAGGTTCACTGGTGGAGGATGTTAGTATGGAGGATGCGCTCCGCAGCTTTGTGGATTACATTGTCGATGTAGCCAGCGGAACCTGGGTGAACAACGAGAAGAACAATTTCAGAGAGCTGGCTATTTTTAAAAACGGTGTTACGTTGTAATCCTTTACAACGAATGGGGAGGCGGAAGAATTCTGTCTCCCTTTTGATGTTTGTTTGTCTCTTAATAAATATGTTAGACTTACTGGAAAAGTTAACTTAATGAAATTTTACGAGTACGGGGGGATATGAAGTGCAGAATGAAATTGTTGCTTATCGGGAAGAAAATCATGATCAGCTCGTAGATATTTGGCATCGGGCTGTACGTCAGACTCACACATTTTTGACGGAAGAAGACATTCAATTTTACCATCATATCGTGCGAAATGGTGCACTAAGAGAAGTTGAGATTTGGATGGAGTGGAACGAAAACCAAGATCCAATAGGGTTTATCGGACTGGACGGGATTAAAATAGAGATGTTATTCGTTGACCCTAAGCGACACGGACAGGGCACAGGCAGCCGCTTAATCCGGCATGCTGAAAAAATAAAAGGCAAACGTCTCAAAGTGGACGTTAATGAGCAAAACGAACATGCACATGCTTTCTACAAACATTATGGCTTTGTACAAACAGGGCGATCCGCACTGGACGGATCAGGGCGAGCATTCCCTTTACTTCATTTGGAGAAAAACAAATGAACGATTGAAGTTTACCAAATCCCTAAATCCCGTTTACCTCTGCGTAAATGGGATTTTTTCTCATAAAAAGCTTGCGACATAGTTGATTTTATGATATAACTTAATTAAGTAATAATTACGTAATTAAGTTATATCATAAAATCATTAAATCATATCATGAACGGCATTCAGTTCATTCTTTGGTTTGGTGAACTTTCTATTTCGTGAATATGATAAGTCGGACAAGGAGGTGGGGAGGGTGGATGAACTTGTTCACTCCGACATCACAGATTTAGATACACTTGTTAATATGATTAAGCTGTCATTTTCGTTTAAAGACGGAGCCAATATGATTGCATTATGTGATCATCTGTACGACCGTGCCAGCCAGAAGTATCAGGAGTTACAGTTCTACAAAGCACACAAGAAACCCGTACAATCCATACATACCAGACGTCCACTAGTATATTACTATGGATACAGTCATCTGATGAAAGGAATGGCCTTCCAGAAACAGGGCAAATATGATGAAGCCCGAGATTGCATCGAAAAGTATGCCGAATTGGGCTGGTTCAATGGTCTTGATCCTCACGGGGAAGCGGAAGTCGAGTATTATCGCCATGCAGCTAAAGCCAATCAGTATGCTCTTGATATTTTGTCAGGCTGTTTCGAAGTGTTGCAGGAATATGTTCAATTTCTTCAGGACAATCCAGAAGAACTGTTACCGGGGCTTCTTTCCATCGTGGAGGGGGCATCCAGGCACGACTATTCTTTAGAGACTGTGCTAGAGCCCTTTGTTGAACAAATTGACGATTTCAAATATCTCGAAGAGCCTGTGAATGTGTCTTATTATTTTCGCTTTTGCTATCAACTGTCTCTCTATTACATCAAGCAGCAGCAGTTCACGGTTGCGCTGGACTATATTTTGCAATCCCTCATGCTGTCAGATACCCTGGGTATGGAACATGAGCATGAGTTCAGGAAGTGTACCGCCATATTTGAGATTTTCAGATCCCAAGCTACGGCAACACAGCAAGACCAATATATAACTATTTTAAAAGGAGTGTTAAAGGATGAAAAAATTGATTTCACAGCCTCTGTCGCTCAGTCTGTTTAGCTTGTTGGTGTTTGTTACAGGTCATGACCTCATTTCCGTGTTTTATCATGGAGCAAATCATTAATTGGTCAGAAGTAAGTAGAAAAAAGTTCTCCAGCAAGTAGATATTTGATGTAAAAGTATGCCAAATAGCAAGTAAGCTCATTAGGAATCGGGCTTGCTTGCTATTTGGCGTCGTTATATGAAAACTAAGCAGTTGTAGGCTTACGCAAAGCAC
This sequence comes from Paenibacillus sp. FSL R10-2782, assembly GCF_038592985.1. Taxonomy (NCBI): domain Bacteria; kingdom Bacillati; phylum Bacillota; class Bacilli; order Caryophanales; family Paenibacillaceae; genus Paenibacillus; species Paenibacillus sp. FSL R10-2782. The sequence goes on from NZ_CP151951.1 coordinate 2,352,400, forward strand.
CCTGCTCTGATGGATGCAATGAAATTTTCAACTGCTGGTAGGCCGGGAATGTTTCTTCTAAAAGGTACGGTGCACTTTTGAATGCCGCATCCAATGCCCGTAGAAAAGAACCGACGAACTGCTCTGGAGAAAAGTAAATGCTTTGCCCGATCATGTGAATGTGAAGCTCATTATGATCCCGGTTGCTCACCGAAAGCAATAATCCCTTGCCCTGAAAACCCGTTTCGATTGCACGTACTTTATTTATGCTTGAGAGCAGCATTTCTGTTTTCAACGCACGACCCTGTTCCTCTATAAACACGGAAATCAGGCGTTTATTCGTCACGATCATAATTTGGTTCCCCCGAAACGTATGGGTAAGATGCACAAAATCTTTATACACGCCAATCGTCTGCTCATGGGGAGAGATGATCCCCAAACGTACAAACTCAGCCAAGTCGGCGGCATCAGGCTCCTGATGATTTTTAATCCGTTTCTTGATACTAAATTGAATAGTGAGGATACACAAAATAGTTATGACAAAAGAAGTCAGTCGGGCATGAAACACGAAGAACATCAGGGCGATAGAGATGCCTACTACCCATTGTGCCCAGGTGAGATAAAGAAGCTTTTGTTGAACTGTAAGGCGATAGTACCAGTGGCCCTTTCCTGGCTGATATTCCGAAGTAAACCGGGTCATACCGCGTAACAGCCTTAAAGCATAGGCGGATAAAGCTGTTATCCCCAGGGAAAGAAACGTTAAAAGCCATTCTTGAGCCGCAATGCCGACTAAAGTACACAGGCCAAACAAAATGATTCCCGCCCAGCAGGCTACCTTTTTAATCCGTATCTGTTTTTGAATCGAACGAACCAATTCTTCCATTCTTCTTAATCCTCCTGATCTAGATGTATAGGTAATGATTGGAATAATATATAGGCTTATCGTACCATTGGATAGTCTTCTTCGTAAATTAATAGATTGTAAAAAATTCGCAACAGGCCAAAAATATTCTGCGACTCGGAATGCTGCTACCTGAACTTTAGACACCAAAATCAAAAAAATCGGTACTACTCATGAACAGCAGAAGCCTCTAAAATAAGAAATGTAAGTGCTTACATTATAGAGAAGGGAGGTCTGTCGTATGAGTACAGAATGGAGGCCGCGACAACAGCCGCCGAGCCAACCCGGAAAAGGGAGAGCACTGGCTCGTAAATGGGTGCAACAAAGACATTTGCAGACCATGGCGCTGTTAGGTGTGGTATGGATGATTATTTTTCATTACATTCCGATGTACGGCATTCTGATTGCCTTCAAGCATTTTGACATCATTGGCACCATATCAAGCGCACCTTGGGCGGGATTGGAGCATTTTCGGGCCTTTCTGGAGGATGATAACTTTTGGTATGTTGTCAAAAATACGCTGGGCATCAGTCTGCTCAAGCTGGCAATCGGGTTCCCGTTGCCCATTTTATTTGCTTTGTTCCTGAACGAAATCCGGTCTACGCGGTTTAAAAAGTCCATTCAGACAATTTCGTATCTTCCTCATTTTTTATCATGGGTTATTCTTGGCGGGATCTTAACGACGTGGCTGGCAGATACCGGGATGATCAATCATCTGTTGCTGGCTTGGGGCTGGATCGAACAGCCAATCAGTTATTTGGCGGAGCCGAGCTACTTTTGGGCCATTGTCGTCAGCTCGGATATCTGGAAGGAGCTTGGATGGTCGGCCATTATTTATTTGGCAGCCATGGCGGGTGTATCGACGGATATGTATGAAGCGGCGACCATTGACGGAGCTGGACGGTTTCAGAAAATGTGGTACGTCACGCTTCCTGCGATCAAGGGCACGATATCCATTTTGTTTATTTTGGCGGTCAGCGGGATATTGAACTCTAACTTTGACCAGATTCTCGTATTACGTAACTCACTGAATGAAAGCGCAAGTAATGTTGTGGATATTTATGTATATCAGGTGGGCATACAGCAGGGGCGCTTCTCATATTCGACCGCAGTGGGGTTGCTGAAATCGGTTCTTGCTCTTATTTTGCTGATGATCGCCAATTCGGTCACCAAGCGGATTAATAATACATCCCTATTCTGAAGGAGGACGACTGCATGCAGCTATTGCAACGCAAAACGACAGGCGAAGCGATATTCGATGTCGTGAACAGCGTCTTCATGCTGATCATATGTTTTGTAACGTTGTATCCGGTGTGGTACGTGCTGGTGAACTCCTTTAACGAAGGAGCAGACGCCATGCGGGGTGGTATTTACTGGTGGCCGAGAGTATTTAGTCTGGGCAGCTATCAGGCCGTGTTTGCGAACAACGGTATTATGACCGCGATGGGGGTGACCATTACCAAGACGGTAATCGGCACGATTGTACATGTGTTTTTTACCGCCATGATTGCATATGCATATTCCCGTAGGGAGCTGATTGGGCGCAAGCTGTATATGCTGATCGGTACGATAACCCTGTTTTTCGGCGGGGGATTGATTCCGACGTATTTGCTGATACGTGATCTCGGGCTGTTGGACAGCTTTTGGGTGTATATTATTCCGGCGATGTTCAGCTTTTTTGATCTTATAATTTTTATGGCTTTTTTCCGGGAGCTGCCGGATGCATTGGAGGAAGCGGCGAAAATAGACGGGGCGAACGATTTCAGTATCTTTTGCCGGATTGTGCTTCCCGTATCCATGCCCGTGGTAGCGACGATTGCGCTTTTTCATGGGGTGTACCAGTGGAACGATTATTTTACCGGAATGATCTATATCAATAATACGGACCTTCAGCCGATTCAGACGTATTTGTACCGTGTTGTTGCCCAATCCAGCTCTAATCAGATGATGTCTGCTGCACCGGGGATTGTTGCCCAGTCCGTCACTTCGCAGTCGATCAAGCTGGCGACGATGGTTGTGACGACACTACCGATTGTACTGGTATATCCTTTTCTGCAAAAATATTTCGTCAAGGGTCTGATGATCGGCTCGATCAAAGGATAGCACATCATCCAAGGGGGAGATTTATGATGAACATTCGCAAATGGCAGAAGGGGCTGCTGGCTGCCGTTCTGCTGGCGGGTTCGCTCGCAGCATGTACGTCCGGAGGAGGCGGAGCTGTCACGGAATTGAAGGACGAGATGACAAAGGCTACGGCAGATGCGCCGGGATGGAAGGCGGATACGGAGCCGATTACGTTTGACTGGTATTTGAACTTTTCCTGGTTCCCGAACAAGTGGGGCACGGATGAGACCTCGAGGTATGTTACGCAGAAAACCGGGGTCAGCGTCAATTTTATCGTACCGGCAGGGAATGAAAATGAGAAGCTTAATACAATGCTGGCCTCGGGCAAGCTGCCTGATTTTGTGACGCTCGGTTGGGGAGAGGATGCAGTCAAAAAAATGATCGAGGGCAAAATGGTGCTTCCACTCAACAAGCTGGCTGAGAAATACGATCCGTATTTGATTAAAATGGCTGACCCGGCGAAAATGTCCTGGTATCAGCAACCGGACGGAAATGTATACGGCTATCCCAACGCTTCCTCTTCACCGCAGGATTATCAAAAATACGGGCAAAATTTTGTTTCTAACCAGACGTTTATGGTGCGGAAGGACATGTATGAGGCGATTGGTAAGCCGGATATGAGAACACCGGAAGGATTTTTGAAAGCGCTTCAAAAAGCGAAAGAGAAATTTCCTGATGTGAACGGTCAGCCGCTGATCCCGATCGGGTTTCACGAATTTACGGACAACGGGAATTACTCTTTTGAAGACTATTTACTCAATTTTCTAGCCATTCCTCATGAAAAGGACGGAAAGCTGTACGACCGCCGTTCAGACGAAGAATATATTCGGTGGCTCAAAACCTTCCGTCAAGCGAATGAGCAGGGGCTGATCGCCAAGGATGTATTTATCGACAAGCGTCCGCAAATGGAGGAAAAGGTAGCACAGGGCCGGTATTTTGCTATGCTGTATCAGCGCTCCGACTTTGCTGGACAACAGGCTACATTGTATGCGAAGGACCCGAACTCCGTCTATATCGCGGTCGATGGGCCTTCGAACAGCAAGCTGGATCCGCCTGCGCTGGCTGGACCGGGTATTTCTGGCTGGACGGTAACGCTCATTTCCAAGGATGTCAAAGACAAGGAGCGTGCTATTGAATTCCTGACCTACCTGATTAGCGAGGAAGGGAACCGTGACCTGTACCTCGGGGAGCAGGGGAAGCTGTGGGAGACGGTTAACGGTAAGCCAGCCTTCAAGCCGGAGGTGCTGGAGCAGATGAACAAGGACCGCGCTGCTTTTGATAAAAAATATGGTGCTGCCTTCACCTTCTGGATGCTGATGAACACGAATATGAATTTGCAGTGGGCGCCGCCCAGCGTGGATCCATACAAGCAGCCGGAGGATTGGACGAAGGGCAAGACAAAAGGCTTCTCCCAATACGACAACATCAAACCGACCGGAACATCGGCAGAGGGCATTGCGTCAGGACGGATAGACCAAATCTGGGGCAAGGCATTGCCAAAGCTGCTGCTGGCTTCCTCGGATGAAGAATTCGACCAATTGTTTGCCCGCTTTTTGGAAGATCGCAGAAAAGCCGGATATGACAAGGTCATGGCTTATCAGCAAAAGGCCTATGAAGAAAACCTCAAGAAAATAGAGCAGTTCACCAAATGATCTGATTTATTGAACCTAAGGATGTGATTTCATGCCAAGCCGCAGACTTCCACGAATAAAAAGACCGCTGCTCCGCGAAGTATGGCGGTGGCTGACGGATACGGCGGATCGGCTTGGTGGCTGCTCTCTTCAAGTCAAGCTCATTGTCGCATATATCGCCGTTATTTTAATCCCGGTTGTATTATTCTCGCTATATACCTTTCACCAGCTATACGAGAACACCATGCAAGAGATTACCGCCCAAAATCAGTATGTGCTGGATACAGAGCTGGCCCATATTCACAGCAATATGGAAATTATGGAGCGAACCGCACAGCTTGCGATTTCAGATCGCAACGTACTCCGTTATTTGACTGAGGAACGTGAAATGAGCAGTGATGAGCTGGTGCAATTCAACATGAACGTGTTTCCGAATTTGCAGCATTTGCTGTACAGCAATCCCAATGTGGCGAATATTCGGCTGTATACGAGCAATCCACACGTACGCGAAATATGGCCGATGATTTTCAACGAGTCACGATTACCTATGGTTTCCTGGCTGAAAACGGCTCAACATCAGCAAGGAAAAATCTGGTGGGAAATGTATCAGGGACCGAAAAGCTTGCTTCGAGGGCAAGCACGACAGGAAAGCGAAACGGTGCAGTATATGGCTTTGCTGCGTGAAATTCAGGCTGTAGGAAGTGCTGGAGAAAGACACGCGGGCTTGGTGGAGACGAACATGAGGCTGGAGTTATTTTCGCCCAGAGTATTTGATACTCGGCAAGATAACCGTGCATCGTCACAAATGCTCATATGGGGCGGCAGCGATTCCAGCCCATGGAACAGCGGCAAGCCCATGTCTTTTAACGATATAGCAACAGCCTCCCCTCTATCCGATGCGCTTCCCATACCTGAGTCCAATTTGCGCCATCTGTTTCAGTCCCGCGTTCAGGGACCGGGTGGTGCTTTTGATTTTACTTATGAAAATAAGCCTTATCTCGGTCTGTACGGTTCTATAGAAGGGCTGGACGCTTATCTGCTAAACGTGGTAGCGCTGGACGGTTCGCTGGGTGATCTCCGTCAGAAGCGCAATGCTATGCTGCTTATTATTTGTGTACTGATTTTGTTGATGTCACTTATTTCCTACACCTTGCACGCTTTTATCCTCAAACAGCTTCATACACTGCGGGAATCCATGAAGAAGGTACAGCAAGACGGAGACTTTCAGCTTCGGATTCCCGTGTATGGACGTGGAGAGGTGGCGGAGCTGGCCCTGTATTTCCGCAGTCTGCTGAGTCAGATTAACGGGCTTATTGCTGAGGCAGTACACAAGCAGGCTGCTGCTCAGGAGGCTGAATTGCAAGCACTCAAGCATCAAATTGATTCCCATTTTCTTTATAATACGCTGGAAAATTTAAAAATGATGGCAGAGCTGGAGCGTCAGTATCCGTTGTCGGATGCCTTGACCTCTCTTGGCTCGATGATGCGTTACAATCTCCAATGGTCCGGTCCATATGTTGCGCTGCGGGACGAAATCCGCCATATTCAGCATTATGTGGCTATTATGAACATTCGCCATGACAACCAAATTGGTCTGGAGGTTCATCTGCCGCCAGCGTATATGGAGCAGGAAGTGCTGAAAATGTCGCTACAGCCTGTGGTGGAAAATGCCATCAAGCACGGCTGGAGTGCATTACACAATGAAATGGATGGATGGGAACAGCCTGAACGGACATTCAGCATTACCATAGAAGCCTGCATGATGCAGGAACGATTTGAGCTGCGCATTCGGGATAATGGAGCAGGGATACTCGAGGAGAGAAGACAAGACATTATGTCAGGTCTGGGACAAAAAGATATGGATTCTCGTGAGTCGGGAGTGAATGGAGGGATCGGTTTGCGCAATGTGCATCGTCGCCTGAGTATGCATTATGGCGTCGGGTACGGCATCCGACTGGACAGTATCCTCGGACAATCGACGACAGTGACCCTGATTTTGCCCAGACGTCACATGATGAGAGGGGTGGACAATGGCGACTAGACTATTGATTGCGGATGACGAAAAGAACATTCGAATGGGCCTTCAGGCCATGATTGAACGGGAATTTTCCGGCTTATATGAATGTGCACTAGTCAAGGACGGAAGAGAGGCTTGGCAGCATGTACAGCACTATTCACCTGAGCTGGTCATTACGGATATCCGTATGCCTGTCATGGATGGCATTATGCTGATGCAGCATATCCGCGAGCTGGAGCCGGGACGCAGGCCTATGGTGATCATTCTCAGTGGATATGACGAGTTCCAGTATGCAAGAGAAGCGATTCGCTGCGGAGCACGGGAGTATTTGCTCAAGCCGATTGTCAGGGAGGAGCTGTTCGGTGCGCTGGCAACCTTGAACGAGGAATTGGAGCAGCACGCAGGTCAGGACAGACTGGAACAGAGGTACCCTATCATAAACGATAATATTGTCGGAGTGGAGAAGGATAGACGGGCCGGAAGTATGGATGGTGCTAGTGTCACCGCCGATAGAAGCGGTAGTATGACGCGAGCTATCCAATACATCCATGCTCATTACAGCGAGGATTTGAATATGGCGGTAGTATCCAATTCGGTATCGTTGAATTACACGTATTTTAGTCAGGCGTTCAAAGCCTATACAGGCATGAGCTTTGTTCAATATGTAAAAAAATTGCGCATTGCAGAGGCTAAGAAACTGCTGGTGTGTCAAGGCGGCAAGATTTATGAAATTGCGGCTGCCGTAGGCTTTGACAATGCAAAGCATTTTAACAAGGTATTTCGTGAGCTGGAAGGGACGACGCCGCAGCAGTTTCGAGTGAGGAAGCTTACGGGTAATTAGAAGTAAGGATGCGGAAAACTTCACTGCCTTTTTACCCTTATCCTGATATAATAAAAATAAGTATAACCATGCCTTCAAACAGAGTTTTTTACACGAATCAGATGAATCGCCGGACGGAAGGGGAGAGCATATGGTTATTTATGAAACGGACCAAGCTTATATGATGACGACGCAGCATGACCATGCCCATATTTCAGGGGAGCTGGCTTCACAGTGGGAAGAAAGTGCCTTTAAGAATCGTCGGCACAAGCAGGATTTTGTATATGCAGCTCGGGAGCATGACCGGGGGTGGATTGAGTTGGACGCCGCTCCTTTTTGGAATGATCAGATACCTGCACCCTATACATTTATTGATTTTCCACTCCATCCACGTTTTGTGTTCTATCGTCTAGGGATTGATGAAGTCGAGCAAGTGAATTCCTATGCCGCGCTGCTATGCAGCCTGATGTACAAGGAGCTAGTCGGACGGACTGAGCATAAGGATGCTCAGGACAAGCAAGTGGCGTGTGCTTATCTGGAGGCAGAGGAGCAGCGTCGGCACAGGCTCAAGCAGGAGATGTCATTTGGTGTAACCTTTGACCATCAAGTGCGGACGGATGTACGCAGAATGTTGTTCTGCGACGAATTGAGTCTGTTTTTGTGTAGTCGGGAGCCGGGTACACCTACTGCGGATTATGAATGGTTCGCTGACGGCTTAACCTTTCCGGCGGTTTGCCATAAATGCGGGAGGGTCCGGGCTGAGTGGCTGTCGGATCAGGCTGTGGGCCTTTCCTATTTCCCTTTTACTGGAAAGGTGAGAATAACCCATACCTTCAAAAAGGTAGATAAAGAGCAAATTCGTACAACAGGACTTTTACAGGCCTATCGTTCCTCCAAATGGATGCATCGAACCTTTACCGTCGAACATATTTTGGAAGTAGAAGAACATCAGGAGAATGTCTGACCGTCTTCAAATACTGCTTCGAACGGGCATTGTGTTCGTGGATGCAGAGGAAGCCAGAGCAGAGCCCCCCTGAATGACTATTCAGAGAGGCTCTCTTTTTTCTTGGATTAAAGCTTTACCATTTTGTAGATGTTCTCGCGCGGTTGATCAAGGTCTGTGCCTTGTTCAATACCTTATTGCGCGCCCCTTTATTTTTCATCAGATACGCAACACCTATTCCCAATGCCGCTATGACCCATTTTTTATTCTTCATGATTCATGCCTCCTTATGCTCATGTTGTCATACACAAACGATTTAAAATCATCCAAAATGTGAAATGATGAACGGGATTTCACGATTTAGTGCTTCATTACGCCCGTTCCGCATAACTATGATTTTACCCTTTCCATCAAATCTTACCCGTTCCTTCGTCCATGAAACGATTACGACTGCCTATTCACGTTTAATGGATATTATCAAGTATCCTGCCGCAATTGCTTCAGATGCACATGACAGGGAGGTCTTTGTTATGAGAAAGAAGGAAGTAGTTGCCATGCTGCTCGCTGGCGGACAAGGCAAAAGACTCAAAGGACTGACCCGTACACTTGCCAAACCGGCTGTATTTTTTGGAGGAACCTACCGCATCATTGATTTTCCCCTCAGCAATTGCACTCATTCCGGCATTGATACCGTAGGCGTGCTAACCCAATATGAACCGCTGGTGCTTCATTCCTACATCGGCGTAGGCAGCGACTGGGATTTGGACCGCCTGGATGGGGGAGTTTTTGTTTTGCCTCCCCACGAGAAGGAGAATGGAAACAACTGGTATCGAGGTACGGCGGATGCTATTTATCGGAATCTGCATTTTTTGGATCAGTATGACCCGGAGCATGTACTCATTTTGTCAGGAGATCACATTTATAAAATGGATTACAGTCGCATGCTCGACTATCACAAGGAAAAGGGAGCAGATTGCACCATTTCCGTCATCGACGTCACGATTCAGGAAGCCAAAAGATTCGGGATTCTGAACGTCGATGATGATTTGAAAATTTACGACTTTGAGGAGAAGCCGGAGCAGCCGAAAAGCACGCTGGCCTCCATGGGCATTTATTTGTTCAAATGGGAGGTGTTGCGCCGATATCTGCTGGAGAGCGCGAGTGATTCTGAATCCTCGCATGATTTTGGCAAGGATATCATTCCGTTGCTGCTCCAGCATGGGCGGTCGCTGTATGCGTATCCGTTTGCTGGGTACTGGAAGGATGTAGGCACCATTCAGAGCTTGTGGGAGTCCAACATGGATCTGCTGGCTCAGGACCCGCCGCTGGATCTGAATGACTCTTTCTGGCGTATCTATACCCGTAGCCCTAATCAACCGGCTCAGTATATCACCCAACGGGCGATTCTGAAAAACAGCATCGTGAATGAAGGCTGCGTGGTGGATGGGGAGGTCAGGCATTCTGTGCTATTTTATGGAGTTGAGGTAGGTAAGGGGAGTGTTATTACTGATTCTGTCATTATGCCGAACGTCAAAATTGGCCGCAATGTTCGTATTCACCGGGCCATTGTGAGCGAAAACATAATCATTGAAGACAACACGGTCATCGGATCTGAGGGCAGCTCGGATGAAATTATTTTGTTCGATCAGGAAAGCCAGCTTCATGCACGAATATAACCCGGATAAGGACGGTGTCCGCTATGAGCCGACTCATTGGAGTCATCAACCTGGATCACGAACTGGATCAGTTGAAGGAATTGACCTATTTCCGGTGCGGGGCCGCAGTACCCTTTGCCAGTCGATATCGGCTCATTGATTTTACCTTATCCAACATGATGCATGCAGGGGTGCATGATATTGCACTGTTCATCCGTCGCAAATACCGTTCGCTGCTGGATCATCTGGGTGAAGGTCGGCCTTGGGATTTGGACCGCAGACGGGGCGGGCTGTTTATTTTGCCACCAGACTGGAATGATCCGACGGATGCATCTCTTGGAGATTTGCAGCATGTACACAACAATCTGGATTTTTTTCATCGCTCATCAGGTCAGACGATTGTTCACGCCGGAACCCAGCATGTCAACAAGGTTGATATTGAGGATGTATACCGTTACCACCGGGAGAAGAACGCGGACGTCACTCTTGTGTACAAACAAATAGAACAGCTCGAATCTGAGCACGCTCCCTGTGTTCGGCTGGAGATTGATGAGGACGGACGGGTGACGGGCATTCATCAGGAGCAGGATCATCATAATATTTATCTGGAAATTTTCGTCATGGACAAAAGCCTGTATCTTGATCAGGTGAAGCATTGCATTGCTCATCAGGATAACCATTTTTTTCGGGATGCCATTCAGAAAAATCCAAGCGGTCTGCGCATTTATGCATATCCCTATGAAGGCTATCATGCCGTGATTAATTCCATTGAGAGTTACTATAAAAACAGCATGAAGCTGCTGGATCAGCAGCAGTATCAAGCACTGTTCCAGAATCAGCCGGTGCATACGAAAATCAAATATGAAGCTCCGACCCGATACACAGACACTGCTGAGGTGGATCATTCGCTTATTGCCAATGGCTGCACGATTGGGGGCAAGGTGGAAAACAGCATCCTTTTTCGCGGGGTGCGGGTGGAGGAAGGTGCACGTGTAAGCAACTCGATCATTATGCAAAAATGTGTCATCCGTAAAGGCGCAGTGGTGGAAAATGTGATTTTGGATAAGGATGTGCAGCTTTCACCGGATCGTACCTTGATTGGAGACGCCAGAGTTCCCTATGTCATTGCCAAAAATAGCGTGATTTAAAAGTATGATTTAGCATTTAAAACGGAAATAACAGGAGGTCACACCTTTGTTCAGCAATAAAGAAGCATTTAAGCAGGCTTTTCGAGAGCAACTGGTCGGAAGGCTGGGCAAGCCGATGCAGGAAGCTCAGGCGGAAGACGTATACAAGGTTTTGGGCGGTATGATCCGCGAACAAGTCGGCAAAAATTGGGCGGAAACGAACCAAGCCTATAAAGAAGGACAAGAGAAGCAGGTCTATTACTTTTCACTGGAATTTTTGATAGGCCGTCTGCTGGGCAGCAATTTGTTGAATTTGGGCGTGGTGGATATGGTCCGGCAGGCGCTAGGAGAGCTGGGCTGGGATCTGGAAGAGATTGAAGAACAGGAGGCAGACGCGGGGCTGGGCAATGGCGGTCTCGGCCGTCTGGCAGCTTGCTTCATGGATTCGCTGGCGTCCCTTGGCTATGCTGGACATGGCTGCGGCATCCGTTACAAGTATGGTCTGTTCGAGCAGCGTATTGTGGACGGAAACCAGGTGGAGCTGCCTGATTACTGGCTGCAAAAAGGAAATGTTTGGGAGGAACGCCGTCCTGACAAGAAGGTCGAGGTTCAGTTCTGGGGACATGTGGAAACTCGGGAGGAGGATGGTCGTCTTGTTTTCGAGACACAAGATGCCGAAACGGTCTGGGCCGTTCCGTACGATATTCCACTGGTGGGCTACGGACATGCGCAGGTGAATACATTGCGGATCTGGAGCGCGGAATCAGCGCTCGATCCTGTTCGAGGGCCGATTCGAGGCGAGGGCGGTTACTATCGCTTTCTCGACTATAATCGCTCGGTGGAATCCATTTCGGCGTTCCTGTACCCGGATGATTCGAATTATGAGGGCAAGCTGCTTCGCTTGAAGCAGCAGTATTTCCTCTGCTCGGCAGGCTTGCAAAGTATTTTGCGGACGTTTGAGAAGCTTCGGTTGCCATACAGCCAGTTGCCTGACAAAATAGCGCTGCATATTAATGATACACATCCGACGCTCGTTATACCGGAGCTTATGCGTATTTTGATGGACGTGAAGGGCTTGGGCTGGGACGAAGCGTGGGATATTACGACGCGGACGGTCTCGTATACGAATCACACGATATTGAGCGAGGCGCTGGAGCAATGGCCTGTCAACATGGTGCGGGAGCTGCTTCCGCGTGTTTCCCTGATCATTGAAGAAATGAACAAGCGCTATTGTGCCATGCTGCTGGAGCGTTATCCGGGTCAGGACATTAAAATTGGCGAAATGGCAATTATTCATGGTGAACAAATTCGTATGGCCCATTTGGCGATTGTTGGCAGCTACAGCGTCAACGGGGTGGCTGCGCTGCACACGCAAATTTTGAAGGAACGGGAAATGAAGCCGTTCCACGAGCTGTACCCCGGCCGTTTTAACAATAAAACGAACGGGATTGCCCATCGCCGCTGGCTCATGCACGCGAATCCCGAGCTGGCAAGCTTGTATGATGAAACGATAGGCACACGCTGGAGAACTCGTCCACGCGAGTTGATCGACCTGCTTCGTTACAGCGGGGACGAGCCGTTCAAGGAACGGATACAGGCGATTAAGCGAAATAATAAAGTCAGGCTCGCGGAGCAGGTTTTTGCTAAACAGAGCGTGCGACTGGATACGTCCTCGATTTTTGATGTACAGGTCAAACGACTGCATGGATATAAGCGGCAACTGCTTAATATTTTGCATGTGATGCACGTATACAATCAGCTCAAACATAATCCTTCCCTGGATGTGGTGCCACGTACGTTTATTTTTGGAGCTAAAGCTGCTCCCGGCTATTATCTTGCCAAGCTGACGATTAAGCTTATTAACAACGTAGCGGACACGATCAATCGGGATGTGGATGTCAGGGACAAGCTGAAAGTCGTTTTTCTGGAAAATTACTCGGTTTCACTGGCCGAGCTGATTATTCCTGCGGCTGATGTCAGCGAGCAAATTTCCACGGCAGGCAAGGAAGCTTCAGGCACCGGAAATATGAAATTTATGATGAATGGTGCACTCACCCTGGGTACGCTGGACGGAGCCAATGTAGAAATGCATGAAATGGTGGGCGATGACAATATGTTCATTTTCGGACTGAAGGTGGATCAGATCGAGGCGTATTACCGGGACGGGCAGTATTCAGCGCGCAAAACAGCCAACAGCGACGAACGGCTGCGTGAAGTGCTGGATCAACTGGTGAATGATGCTCCTTTTACGCGGCATGAACGGGAATTTGAGGCTATTTATCAATCCCTGATTGATCACAATGACGAATACTTTGTGCTCAAGGATTTTGCGGCGTATGTAGATACTCAGGTGCATATCGAGCAGGTGTACCGAAATCCGTCTGAGTGGACGCGGCGTGCTATTGTAAACATGTCACATGCTGGCAAGTTTTCCAGTGATTGCACAATTCAGCAGTACGCGGCCGATATTTGGAACATTGTACCTCTCCAAAACGATGTCAACAAGCGAATCTTGTCCTAATACGGCGAAACAGGCGGAATGACATTGCTTTTCGAACGCTGAGGGTTATAATGACAGTATAGACATAAGTAAGGATGGGTAGCTGTATAACCTCATTCCTGAACTTGAATTGTACTGCTGAAGGAGTCCTCCTATTGATAAAGCTCAATCCGAACAGGCTCAAACCTAACCAATCAAAGAAGAAATATAATATGTTTCAAAATATATGGCGGGCGATTCGTCTGAATTTCATCAAGCTACTGCGTGCGCCGGGTGGAGTGAAGAAAATCTCTCTGGGCTTTGCCATTGGCTTCGCTTTGGAGATGATTGTTATCTCCACGGCTTCGCTGGTATATCTCGTGTTTTACCCGGTTGTCCGGCTGTCTGGTGGCTCGTTGCCTGCGGCAATTGTGGGCAACGTTGTAGGTAAGCTGACCTTTTTGCCGATTGTGCTGATGCCGTTCGCCAAGCAATTGGGAGCTTGGATTTATCCGTCCCATTACCCGGTACATGTACGGGGAGGCAGGCTCCATGAACATTCCTTTATGGAACTGTTTCATGGTAATTGGGCTGTATTTAGAGACTTGCTGCATGGAGGACTGCACATTCTGATTGGCATGTCGATTTTCGGTGTGGTGCTAGGGGTTATCTCGTATTTTGTCATTCAAGTTCTGTATAACCGTTCGCTGCACAAACGGCTGGAAAAGCGGAAATTGCGTCATGGCGCAGCCTTTTCAGCGGCCAGACTGCTGAAGAATGGATAACGAAGTGAATAAGAAGCTCCTTAAGCCTATGAACTAGGTCTGAGGGGCTTCTTTTGGTTTGTTAGTGATGGGAGAGGGAATGACATGAACGTGTTTGCCAGGATCACGGCCAATGAACGAGGAGTGGTAAGGCTAAAAAGGGTTGATTTATTTTTTATGTTTTTGTTTACAAAAAACTCGCCTTGTTCTTTCTAAAGAACAAGGCGAGTTTTCAGGGTTAAACGCTTTGCTAAAAATAAATTATTGAATCGGTTTCAATGATTGAACCTCGGATTCAGATAATCCGCTCGCTTTGGCAATAACTTCAATTTCAATATCTAAAGATAGCATGTTCCTTGCGATTTCAACAGCTTTTTGACGCTCGCCTTTAGTCAGTCCTTCTTCCAAACCTTTAGCCAAACCTTTAGCCAAACCTTCTTCTAGCCCCTTTTTCAGACCTTTTTCCGTGGCCCACTCAATCATGGAAGCTTCGTCATGAAGGTATTTTTGACGTTCCTCGTACAAACGCCGCGCTTCCCGATCCTGACTTAGGAACTCGAGTGTATCCATCGCTTTTTTTAGAGTTGGTTCATTCACGGTAAGCACCTCCCAGTTGGATTTGTCAGCCCCTTTCAGAAAGAGAAGCCAATTAATTAAGCCACCTTCCACTGGAACGGACGTGTCATTTACCTTCGATAATTCCATAAAATGTACCTCAAAGTCATCACTAAGCTCAATTCCCGTATGATCCTCCCGTAAATGAAACACATTATGATATCGATCATTCGGCAGAAAGGAATAGTTTAGAATATTGATAGTGACACATTTTTTGAGTTCTTTATAGGTTTGACGCTCTTGTAACTGACCCGAATATCTTTTACTCCAATAAAACAGAGTTCGTTTTTCAATATCATATTTATTAAATAGCTGCATTTCCACGTTAATATGTTTACCTGTTGCCGTTTTGGCCCAAATGTCAAAAATGGATTGCTTATCAAGTGGAGCATCTTTATCCGTATAAGGATTTAGCAAAATGATTTCAGTTAACGGCGACTCGCCTGACTCCGCGAAAGTACGATTGAGAAAAGCCAAGAGTACATCTTTATTGTCTTCACTGCCAAAAATACGTTTAAACACAAAGTCATTTCGTGGGTCCAGTAGCTCGCTCATTCAAGATCATCTCCATTCCCATTTATTATATCATGTACCCCGCATATTATTGAAGGAGAGCTTGTGAGTATGCACACAATAATTGGCTTCATTCGCTCGAATCGTTTACAATACGTGTGCATACAACACTGGACTACAGGTTAATGTACATACAAGGAGTGGTGAAGTTGCGGAAGATATGGCAAATCTACTTAACAGACTGGAAAAATGTATTTAAAGTATCAACCGGGACTTTATTGGTCATTGGTATTATTCTTTTGCCTTCCGTCTATGCATGGGTGAATTTGAAAGCAATGTGGGATCCTTATGCAAATACATCAGGTATTAAAATTGCAGTAACGAGTCAGGATCAGGGTGCTGAGGTGAACGGGAAGAAGATTAATATCGGTGACGAGGTTTTGCATAACCTTCAAAATAACAAAAAACTGGGCTGGACCTTTGTCAACGAAGCAGAAGCGAGAAAAGGTGTGCTGAACGGAGATTATTACGCGAGTTTGCTCATTCCAAAGGATTTTTCCAAAAAAATTACGAGCGTACTCACAGAAAATCCGCAAAAGCCAGAGATTGATTACGCCGTCAATGAAAAAATTAATGCGGTCGCACCGAAAATTACATCTTCGGGGGCAACCGCTCTGACGAATCAGATTAGCCAAAACTTTATTGAAACCGCCAGTCAGGCCGTGCTAACCAAGTTAAAGGAAGCCGGGGTGAAGCTGGAGGAGGAGCTACCAACCATTCGCAACATTGAGAACCGGGTGTTGGAGCTGAACAACCGACTGCCGGATATCGACAGATTAGGCAAGCAAGCAATCGAGTTGGAGCAGAATTTGCCGAAAATTAAGGCACAGGGACAAAAGATCATCGCATTGAAGGAGAAAATCCCTGAAATTAACCGTGCTGGCGATCTGGTGCTCAAAATTGAAAAAAACTTGCCCGAGCTGGACAAGGTGGCGGCGACTATTTTAGATATACAAAAAAGGCTGCCGGATATTCAAAAGGCCGGAGATCGGATCGTGGAGCTGGATCAAAATTTTGGTAAGGTAGAAAGCGCATTGGCTACGGCATTGGAGGACACGCAAACGGCGCTTAAGGTCATTAATGCCGCACAAAAAGCGTTGCCGGAAGTACAACAAATTGCGAATGCGGGCAAGGATTTTACAAACGGATTACTTGACTTTCTGGATAAAAATGATGGTGCGCTTGATTCCATCGGAACGGTGGTCAAAGAGGATTTACAGTTGGTACAGCAAATGGCAAATGAAGTTTCGGAGATCACAGGGATCATCCGGGGTGTTGATTTTGATCCTAAAGTAGCACAGGCTGCGGTGAAGCGGGTTAGCGGAAGACTGACCACTGCTGTGGGAGTGCTGGATCGTATTTCTCAGTTGCTGTCCCGTGTTAACGGATATTTGCCTAGTCAGCCGCTGGATTCGCTCATTTCCCGTGTGAGCGGTGTAGAGGACCGTTTCCGTCGCTTGAATAGCACGGTTACAAGCATCGGGGATGCCATTCAGCGCGGCGAGAAGCCTGCACAAAATCTACTGGATAACGCTGACCGCCTTGCTGGAGAAATCAGCAGCGGGATTGACAGCATTTTGGGCAACTATGATACGGAATACGCACCAGCCATTCAAAAAGCGTTGGATCAAATGAAGACCGTTGCCCGCAATTCCGCGAATGTGCTGAATACGGCTCAAGAGCAGCTACCGAATATTGAAAAAATATTAAACGACGCTCAGGCTGCCGCACAATTCGGTCAGGAAGAACTGACCCGTCTCCAGCAGGACCTGCCGCAATACCGACAAAAGCTGCATGAAGCGGCTACGACGATTCAGGGACGCATGGGCGAATTTAAGAATGCTGTAAACAAGGCAGCGGACTTCGTGAATAACGATTTGCCAGCAGTGAAAAGTAAAATTCATCAGGCGGCGGATTTTGTGCGCAACGATTTGCCGAAGGCGGAGCAGCAGTTTGTCAAAATGGCTGACCTGATTGAGAACAAGTTTCCCGAGGCAGAACATGCGGTGCACCAGGTAGCCAACTTTGTCAGAACGGATCTTCCTGCTGCTGAGGATTCCATACGTCAGGCCGCAGACACGATTCGCAAGCTCAAAGGTGAAAATGCCCTTGGACGGGCCATTGCGTTGCTCAAGGGGGATGTGAAAAAGGAGAGCGATTTTCTCGGCAGTCCGGTTTTGTTGAAACAGGAGCGGATTTATCCGATTCCGAACTATGGTTCTGCGATGTCGCCTTTTTATACCACATTGTCCATTTGGGTAGGTGCGATGCTGCTGGTGTCGATGTTCAGGGTAGATGTAGAAGACCCGGAAGGTAAATACAAAAGCTACCAAGTGTACTTCGGGCGGCTTATGACGTTCTCCACTATCGGTATATTTCAGGCGCTTAGCGTGTCGCTCGGTGACTTGTTCCTGCTCGGGGCATATGTGGATGCCAAAGTGTCATTTGTACTTTCCTCCATACTGATTAGTCTCGTATTCACAGCTATGACCTATACACTGGTTTCGGTGTTTGGCAATATCGGTAAGGGGCTGGCGGTTATCTTGCTGGTGCTTCAGTTCTCTAGCTCAGGGGGCACATTCCCGATTGCGACGAGCACGCCGTTTTTTCAAGCGCTGAATCCGTTCGTTCCTTTCACCTATGCGGTTAGTCTGTTACGGGAAACGGTAGGGGGGATGCTGCCTTCGACGGTAACACGGGATGTGGTGATGCTGCTTGTATTTATCGGGGTTTGTTTCCTGTTTGGATTGGTGCTTAAGAAGCCGCTCAGCAAGTATACGAAGAAGATGGCTGAGCGAGCGAAAGAGACGAAATTGATTCCTTGATTGTTAAAAAGAGTGGGAGTTACGGTGGTTGGATTGAGCGCTCCGCGTAGGATTTGATCTTACGATCGCTGTTGCCACGGGATTCTTTGGATTGGATAGGACATGAAAAGGTAAGAATCCCGTGGCAGCTTATGCTTACGATGCGAGCTTTCCAATGGAAAGCTTTCAGGCGAACGCTGGCGCTTCTTCAGATTCAAATCCTCCGCTACGCTGGGGCTACCACCGTAAAGTCACTTTCCTTTTAACGGTGGGTGGTAGTATGAGGGGAGATGGCCTCGCGTCTGCTGCTTCGGCAGGGTGCGGGGCTTTTTTGCGTGCGCTGCCAAACCTTAAAATGCATTTCGGGGTGTTTCAAGGCGGTGCTTTCTGGTTAATGAAATGAGTATGGTCTTTTTTGGCATGGGATTTTTACGGTATTTAAAACTCTTAGGCAAAGGCGGGAGGCAATATGGAGTATTCATACTTGGGAAAGTCAGGCTTAAAGGTTAGTCGGTTGTGTCTGGGCACGATGAATTTTGGGCCGGAAACCGAAGAAAAGGAAGCGTTTAAAATTATGGATGCTGCGCTGGATGCGGGCATTAATTTCTTTGATACAGCCAATGTATATGGTCATGACCGCAAAGGGTGGACGGAGGAAATTATCGGACGCTGGTTCCAGCAGGGTGGCGGTAGACGTGAGAAGGTCGTGCTTGCGACGAAGGTATACGGGGATATGAAAAATGAGAACGACGGGCCGAACGCAGGATCAGGCTTGTCAGCTTACAAAATCCGCCGTCATTTGGATGCTTCTCTGAAACGTTTGCAGACCGATCATATCGAGCTGTATCAGATGCATC
Source organism: Paenibacillus sp. FSL R10-2782 (assembly GCF_038592985.1). Classification (NCBI taxonomy): domain Bacteria; kingdom Bacillati; phylum Bacillota; class Bacilli; order Caryophanales; family Paenibacillaceae; genus Paenibacillus; species Paenibacillus sp. FSL R10-2782. Next base: position 2,371,689 of record NZ_CP151951.1, read on the forward strand.
ATATTGACCGAAACGTGTCATGGGATGAGCTGTGGGGCGTATTCGAGTCGGTTGTGGATCGGGGACAAGTCGATTATATCGGTTCCAGTAACTTTGCGGGCTGGCATATTGCTGTGGCGCAGGCCGAAGCGAAGGCACGCCGTTTTTTGGGGCTGGTATCCGAGCAGCATTTGTATAACCTGAATGAGCGTTCCGCCGAGCTAGAGGTATTACCTGCGGCTCAGGAGCTGGGACTCGGTGTTATTCCATGGAGCCCGCTGGCTGGCGGATTGCTGGGACGTAATGCATTGGCAGGCACAGGCTCACGTAGCGCACGTTCCAAGGAAAAGATTGAACAAAATCGTGGGAAGCTGGAGCAATTTGCAGCGTTGTCCCGCGAGTTGGGCGAAAAGGAAGACGTGATTGCGCTGGCTTGGGTATTGTCTCATCCGGCCGTAACGGCTCCGATTATCGGCCCACGGACATTGGATCAGTTGGAGGATGCTCTGCGTGTGCCTGAGGTCAAATTGAGCGCGGATGTGCTTACCAAGCTGAATGAGATTTTCCCTGGCCCCGGCAAACCTGCGCCGGAAGCCTACGCATGGTAATTTAGCATCTTCCTATCGAAGACAAGAAGAGAATCACAAAAAAGCAGCAGATCAGGAGTAGTCTCCTGAGTCTGCTGCTTTTTTACTAGATTGCCCTGTCAGAACCTGAACGATAAGCGATCATGAACAGAATAATCCTGCGCTAAACGTGATCTGTCTTTTTAGGCATCATCCGAGGGAGGATTTTTTTATCATGTGTACTATAACTGTGCAGAATCATGCCGAGGATCACGATGAACATACCGATCCATGATAAAAGGGAAGGAATCTGCATAGATAAAAAGATCAGTTCTCCCATTAATGCGAAAAGCACTTCCAGAGATTGTGTCGCTTCAACCGTTGCTAACTTTTGCATATTTCCACGAACCTGATCTGTGGCTTTAAAAAACAGGACTGTGGCGATCACCCCTGAAAACACGGCCACCAAAGCAGATTGTATCGTTTGCTCCTGACTCGGCATTCCCACGCTAAAAACCCCATATAACGAAAGTAGTAGCCAAAACGGCAAACTGGCTAAAGTCATCCCGAGTACACGTTGATAGGCATCTAACCGTCCTGCACAAACTTCCATCATTTTACGATTACCTAGTGGATAGGCAAATGAAGCGAGTACGACAGGCAGGATACCGAATAAAAAATCTTGAGCAGAAATGGATTGCGACTGTTCGATTTGCATGAGAATAATGCCTAGTAAAATAACCAAAGACATCATAAGTCCATGAATGGGGATTTTCCCTCGTACTTTTAAAGGACCGTTCTCCGTTTGCACAATTTCAGAAAATAACGGGACAAGCAAAGAACCGGAAACAATGGTAATTTGCCACGTTCCAGCGATCAGCCAGCCTGGTGAATAAGCTGATGCGAAGCATAATGGAGCATAAAACAATCCAAACCCGACGAAGCTCCATAGAGCCCAGGTCCACGCTTGTTCTCTCATGACGTTCCAAAGAGGTTTAAGCTTGTGTTGGGTCAAGACGATGACGAATAAAATGGGGAGCATAAACAGATATCGCAAAGAAGCACTCCATACCCAGCTCCCCCCTGATAGCTCCATTGACCGATTGAGAACAAAAGTAAAAGCAAAAAAGAAAGCAGCCAATACGCCTAGCCAGATTGATTGCAAAACATTCACCTTATTCTTTAAGTATCGTTATTATCATATATTAATAACTTTTTATGATTCATTTCAAGAGTTTCTCCGCAGTTGACAAGGCGAAAGGGATCATGTATATTACTGAATGCCTGTATTAATAGTAATTATTACGATTTAAAAAAGTATAATGAAGATGAGTTTATATTAAAGGGAGCGTACCACCAATGAATAAGAAAGTAATCCCGGTAACGGTGCTGAGTGGATATTTGGGGGCAGGGAAAACAACGATTTTGAATCATGTGTTAAGCAATCGAGATGGAATGAAAGTGGCCGTGATCGTCAATGACATGAGCGAAGTGAACATTGACGTCGAACTGGTAAAAAAAGAAGGTGGCTTGTCCAGAACAGAAGAGAAACTGGTTGAGCTGTCCAACGGCTGTATTTGCTGCACATTGCGCGAAGACCTGTTACTGGAAGTCAAGAAGCTGGCCGAACAAGGCGAGTTTGATTATATTTTAATCGAATCCACAGGGATCAGTGAACCTGTGCCTATCGCTCAAACCTTTACGTACGCCGACGAAGGGACAGGCATTGATTTGACTTCCTTAGCAAAGCTTGATTGCATGGTGACGGTGGTCGATGCGAACCGTTTCTGGCATGATTTTGAATCGGGAGAAACACTGCTGGATCGCAGGCAGGCTACGGGAGAAGACGACACGCGTGATATTTCGGACTTGCTGATTGATCAGATTGAAACCTGTGATGTACTGATTCTGAATAAATGCGATTTGGTTCAGCCTCCGCAGTTGGACAAACTTGAGGGCGTGCTGCGCAGATTGCAGCCTGAAGCCAGAATCATTCGCGCTTCCAAGGGACAGGTTGCTCCTTCGGACATTTTGAACACGGGATTGTTTAACTTTGATAAGGCCAGCCAATCCGCCGGATGGATTCGTGAGCTGGAGCTAGAGAGCCATACACCGGAAACGGACGAATATGGAATCAATTCCTTTGTATATCGCCGCAGAAGACCGTTTCATCCTGCCAGATTGGCTGAGTTTATGAGCTACTGGCCGGAGGAGGTCGTTCGCGCCAAAGGTTTGGCCTGGATTGCGACCCCTCAGGATTGGGCGGCCAGTATCAGCCAGGCAGGGTCCTCCATTCAGTTTGGTCCTGCTGGAAGTTGGCTTGCGGCGTTATCCGAGGAAGAACGTCAGGAGATCGTCGCGGCTGATCCTGAGGTTCTAGATAATTGGGATGAGCAATGGGGCGATCGTATGAACGAAATCGTCATGATTGGTATCGGAATGAATCAACCGGAACTGGAAGAAGAGTTGGATGAATGTCTGCTGAATGATAGCGAAATGGACATGGACTGGTCAGGCTTTGAAAATCCATTGCCATGGCCAACACCGGATGAATCGTCGTCTATAGATTAAAAGGTGAATCCAATTTACAGAAATAGGATGTCATATGGACTTAGTGATCCACTCAGCAATGAAGTTCATACACTTTTTGGCGGCTGGAGCCATGTTCTTCAAAGAAGTAGTAGCGATACCAATAGTGCGGGAATGTTTTCCCTCCAAAGGCCGAATACAAAGTTCATAAGGATTTTGAACTAAAATCATTTCCGGAAGAATACTTACGCCCAGTCCGTTTTGCACCATAGCCATAATGGCATGATCATCTTCTAATTCATATTTGATTTTCGGAGCAAGCTTGTGCTGGGAAAAAATTCTCCGTACATCGGTGTCGCAGCCAGAAGCAGGCATAATGAAGGACTCATCAAGGAGTTGATCCACACGTATGGTTGTTTGCTCCCGAAGCATGTGATTAGATGGCAGTACGCACAGCATTCTTTCTTTTTTTAGCGGCAGTACTTCCAGTACATCTAAAGCAGGCAGATTAACGAAGCCAAAATCAGCTTCTCCGCTGGCTATCCAATGCTCAATCTCATGGTAGTTACCGTCGAGCAGTTTCAGTTCAATAAGTGGAAACTGCTCGTTAAATTTATGGATAATACCGGGCAACCACTGGATGGATACACTTGAGAATGTACCTATTTTGACAGTTCCGGTTTCCAGTCCTTTAATTAGAGCGACCTCTTGATAGAGCCTTTCGTCCATTTGCACGATCTCTCTGAAATGTTTCATCAGACGTTCTCCATTGCTGGTCAATTTGATGCCTGAACGTCCTCTAATCAGAAGAGTCAAGCCCAATTCATGTTCCAAACCGGAAACAGCATGGCTAATGGCGGATTGTGTAAGATTAAGAAGTTCTCCTGCTTCTACTACGCTAAGAAAGACCTTATATTTAAACAAATTCATGTGTCCTCCTACATTGCATGAAATATATTCATATATAGTATCATATATATTCATTTTTTTTATCTTAGTATTGTGGTTATAATCGAACTTGAGGATTTTGCAAAATCCAGACTTAAGAAAAAAGCTGATAACCATTTCATTTCTGGGAGGTACCTATGAATTCAATTGCAAAAACGCCACAGCCTCCTTATTATGCTGCTATCTTTACTTCTGAACGTACTGAAGGAGATGGCGGATATGGAAAGATGGGAGACAAAATGGAGGAACTGGCTGCTAAACAGCCTGGTTTTCTGGGCATGGAAAGTGTTCGTGACCAAAACGGAGTAGGCATCACGGTTTCTTATTGGGAATCCTTAGACGCTATAAAAAATTGGAAACATAACGAAATGCACAAGGTAGCACAGGAGAAAGGGAAAGCCGAATGGTATAAAACATTTGGTTTAAGAGTGAGCAAGGTAGAACGAGATTATTTTTTTACAATATAAAATAGATGAAATGATTAAAGCCAAAGGGAGCGCCTTTTCAGCCATTTATGGCCTTGAAGACGCTCCTTTGGGTTACCAGCTCGTATGCTTATGTCATGGACATGTATACTCAGGGTTCAGTTGGATTTATCGGCTTCATTTCCTGAATCGCTTGCTTTAAGCTTTGTGAGCATTGCTCAAAAAGCTGCTTGCTTTGCTGCTCACTGGAGCCCGTTGCCAGCTTTTGTAATTCAGTCGTGCATTGTTCCAACAGCGTCAGCACGGCTTGATTAGAGTCCTGTACCTTGGACATCTGTACATTATCGCTGTAAGGATCAATGAATAGCTCCCCTTGCGGGTCCACCTGCGCGAAAAATACGTCCTTGACCGTCAGGCTCTTTTCCTTCAGCTTGGCATCGAGCCATTGGTGAGTAATTCCCATGTATGCCATTTGCTGCTCCATGAGTTGTCCATCCATAATAATGGCTGTTGGTTCCTTCTCCGGTAGTTGCCGCATATTCAGATCCTTAGGCGTTAAGGGCTGTTTTTCTTTGGTTAATAGCACATTGACTTCACCACTGGTCTCCATAATGGCAAATTCCACGTCAGACACCTTGAATACATTCTTGCTCCGCAACTGCTCCATGAGTTCATCCAGCGTAAGTCGTTCCTTTCGCAGATTATCCTCTAAAATTTTGCCGTCTTTGATCAGGGTTCTGGTTTTTCCATCGGCAAAATCCCTGACCTTCTTGCTTTTAATTTGCAATATTTCAATGACAAATGTTGTTAGGACCCATACTGCCAAAGCTATAAAGCCCAAGTACCAAGTTGATTCTCGCTCCATAGGAATGGTAGCGGCCAGGTTACCCATCGTTATTCCGGTGATATATTCGAACAAGGAGAGCTGGGAAACCTGACGTTTTCCAAGTATTTTGGTAATTAAAAATAATACAGCGACAGCCATTAATGTGCGTAAAGCAACCTCGGCCCAATCCTGCATATATTCAACCTCATTTCATTTCATTCTGCTGCAAATGCGCTGATATTCCAAGCATGTCCGCACCAAGGTTCGTTTAAACTCCAATCCCTCTTATTTTAATTAACTCATCTGCCTTTAAACGATTTAAATAAGCATATTGCAACAATCCCAAGAGCAATTTCAAATCAGCAATCTTGCCAGTATACAAAGAAACTACCGCATTAAAATTTTCTATCGTTGCATTATCAATGTCTATTACACAGGCGATTGACGGAAAAGCGCAGGCAGGATACATTATAGCTATAATTCTTATTTAGTTCATCGGGATTATAAACATTAATTTCACGGAGGTATGTATATGTCATCCAAACCTAAAGTTATATTGTGGAGTAAAACAGGTTGTCACTTTTGTGGAGAGATCAAATCGTATCTGGAATCCCAAAATCAGCCTTATGAAAATATTCAGGTGGACGGAAATGATGCCCTGCGTGACGTACTGGAGACTAAATATGGTGTTCGTTTTGTCCCTGTTGTTGAGGTAGGTGGGGATAACAAATATGAGGCACTACTCAACCCGGATCTGGAAGAGCTGGGTAAAGTGCTGGAAAGTTACAATCAGGCGGTATAAGGGGAGAAGGCTGCGCTGCTTATCCAACATAGGCAGTGTAGACTGCGCTGCAAAAGAGTAAACTTCCTAAAAGAATCCAGGCATAGCTGCTTGCATAAGTGTAACTTCCTAAAAAGATTTAGCAGCTAAGCTGCCTTGAAAACAAATGATTTGCCGGTGGGTAACAATTATTTTCAAGAGAGGTGTGAACATTTCATGGCTAAAGATAGACAAATCAAATTTGGTGCCATTATTCACGGTGTTGGAGGAAGCATGACGACTTGGCGTCACCCTGAAGTGCCTGTGGACGCGAGTGTTAATTTTGAATTTTATAAAACACAGGCGCAGAAGGCGGAGGAAGGCAAGTTTGACCTTGTTTTTATCGCAGACGGTTTGTTCATTAACGAGAAATCCATTCCCCACTTTCTCAACCGTTTTGAGCCGATTACGATTTTATCCGCTTTGGCCGGGGTAACGAAGCATATCGGGCTGGTTGGCACGCTGTCGACTTCCTACAGCGAACCGTTTACAGTAGCACGTCAGTTTTCTTCCATTGACCATATCAGTGGAGGACGTGCAGGCTGGAATGTGGTGACTTCCCCGCTGGAAGGCTCCGCCCTTAACTTTAACAAAGGTGAGCATCCTTCACATCCAGAGCGCTACAAAATTGCGGAGGAATATTTGCAGGTAACCAAAGGACTGTGGGATTCGTGGGAAGAGGATGCGTTCGTTCGTGATAAGGAATCCGGCGTGTTCTTTGACCCTGAAAAGCTGCATACCCTGAACCATAAAGGCGAGTTTTTCTCTGTACAGGGTCCGTTGAACATTGGACGATCCAAGCAGGGACAGCCGGTTATTTTCCAGGCAGGTTCCTCGGAGGATGGCAAAAATCTGGCTGCCAAGGAAGCGGATGCTGTATTTACGGGACATGAAACGCTGGAGGAAGCGCAGCAGTTTTACCGTGATGTGAAGGAACGAGCGGTACGTTATGGCAGATCCGAAGAGGATATTGTCATCTTACCGGGCATTTCACCGATTATTGGCAGCACGACGGAAGAAGCAGAGCGTAAGTATGAGGAGATTACCAATCTGGTTACGATTGAGGCTGCTTTAAAATATTTGGGCCGTTACTTCGATCATCATGATTTCTCACAATATCCGCTGGATGAGCCATTCCCAGAGCTAGATGGTATCGGCAGCAATTCCTTCCGCAGCGGCACAGATAAAATCAAACGGACAGCCAAAGAGCAAAATCTGACACTACGCGAGGTGGCATTGCGTTCGGCAACACCTAGAACCGCGTTTATCGGTACAGCTGAGCAGGTGGCGGATCGGGTGCAGGAATGGTTTGAAAGAAGAGGAGCGGACGGGTTCATTATCGGTTCTGATGTACCGTCGGGTCTGCATGATTTCGTAAACCTGGTGGTGCCTATTTTGCAGGAGCGCGGCATTTACCGTCAGGATTATGAATTTAGCACATTGCGTGAAAACCTGGGTGTACCGATTCCTGAGAACCGCTACACAGCTGCTAAATCTAAAGTGAAGATAGACGCATAACAGAAGGAGGGAAAAGCATGTCCAAGGTTGTCATCCTGTCAGGCAGTCCGTCGACACAATCCCGTCTATACGGCTTGATTAACTATACGACCGAGCAATTGCAGCAGGCTGGAGCGGAGGTCACATTGCTGAATGTGGTCGACTTGCCAGCCGAGGATCTGGTGAGGGCTAACTTTAACAGTCCCGATATTACAGCAGCACTTGCGTTGATTGCAGCAGCAGACGCCGTTATCGTGGCTTCTCCCGTGTACAAAGCTGCCTATTCCGGCTTGTTAAAGATATTTTTGGATTTGGTGCCGCAGGAGGGGCTGCGAGGTAAGCCCGTACTTCCTTTATTTATCGGAGGCACGCTGGCTCACCTGCTGGTCATTGGTTACGCTTTGAAGCCAGTGGTTAACGCGTTGGGAGGAAGACATATTCTCGGCGGTGTGTATGCGGTAGATCAGTGGATTGAACGGTTGCCGGATGGAGCATATGGGCTGTCGGAGGAACTGGTTTCACGGCTGGATCGCTCTGTAAAAGAGCTGACGGAGCTATTGAAGTCATAAATATTTTCAATTTTTACATTGACAGGGCGTTCAGTGAGTTTTATGATACAAAAAACCAAGTTAGCGCATTGGATAAAATGTATTTTAAACTCACTGGGGGACTTGTGTATGAATATCGAGAATATGGAAGCCTTTGTATACGTGAATCATTATGGCAGTTTTAACAAGGCGGCAGAAGCGTTGTTCTTGTCACAGCCCTCTGTCACAGCACGGATCCAGACGCTGGAGCGCGAGCTGGAATGTAAGCTGTTCGACCGCCAAAGCAAGCAAACCATTTTGACGGAGGATGGACGAAAGTTTCTTCCTTATGCCGAGCAAATGCTTCAAGTGCTGCAAAAAGGGAAGCAAAAGCTTCAACAGCGCAAAAAAACTCCTCAGCAAATTCGAATCGGCTGCACGATATCGGTGTCGAACTATATCATTCCTGAGATATTAAAGCAGCTCCGCGCTCGTTATCCGGAGATTAACTACAAAATTGTGACGGCTACGACGGATCAACTGGTACATAAGCTGTTGAACCGTGAGGTAGACATTAGTTTTGTCCGTAAAGTGATGCATCCGGCCATTCGTACGCTTGCTTTTTATGAAGATCCCATTTCCCTATATGTATACGACGGTCATCCGTTTATGAAGACTGGAAAGGCCAGCATACAGGATATTCAGCATGAAACGCTGGTGTTTTTTGAATGCGGATCATTGGACTGGATGAGGATTCATCGGTCTTTTGAATCACTGGAGCAACCGCCGAATATTGCCTTTCAGGTAGATAATGTGGTTACAGCCAAGAAGCTGGTGCTGGAAGCAGCGGGGATTGCCTTTTTGCCGGACGTTTGTGTGAACCGTGAGGTGAAGGATAAAAAACTGTTCCGTATTCATGTACCAGAGGTAGCCGGGATGTCCATGCAGATTAGCATTGTGGCGACCAAGGAAGATTGTGCGGTGAACTCGGATTTTGCAGATGCACTGACAGAAGGATTTCGGGGCGCTATTTTGTAAACCGTTTTTTTGCAAATGTGAGGAGTTTGCAAAATCCTGATTGTATGTAATGGATGAAATGTTCTTTTCAAATATGCTTTTGATTTTTCAATGGTGTTATAGAAATGTTCTATTGCCTGGTGGATTGACGTAAATGAGAGCAGGTGTTAAATTAGTCACATCCTAAAACCGATTAAACTCATAGGAATTATTAATTTATTAATGTGGCAGCTACCATGTATGTCGCAAACTGCTGATATACAAAGAGACGAGGGGGATTCATATGAAAAAGTGGTTTGCAATGTTATCCGTTATGGCGATTATTCTGGTGTTGGCAGGCTGCGGCTCCTCTGATAATGCGTCTAACGCGTCTGGCGCGTCCGGTTCCAACGGAGACGTGAAAAAAATTATTGTAGGTACAGGCACTCAATTTAAAAATGTATGCTTTATTGATGAAAACGGAAATTTAACAGGCTTTGATGTTGAGCTGATTAAGGAGTTGGACAAACGCCTGCCTCAATACGAATTTGAATTCAAAACGATGGACTTCGGCAATCTGTTGCTGAGTCTGGATGCCGGTAAAATCGATCTGGTATCGCATCAAATGGAAAAAAACCCGGAGCGTGAAGTGAAGTATCTGTTCAACAAAAATCCGTACAGCATTTTCCTGAACAGAGTCGCAGTAGCAAAGGATAACAATACCATTCACTCGATTGATGATCTGAAAGGCAAAAAGGTACTCACCAGCCCGACGAGTAATGCGGCGTATGTGTTGAAGGAATACAACAAGACGCATGGAGATGCCCTGAACATTGTCTATACAAGTGGTGCTGCCAATGATACGGTGCAACAGATTACGAGCGGCCGTATAGACGCTACCATTACGACAGACTTTGCGAACCGCTTTAACACCGATGAAAAAGGAGAAGTAGCTCTGAAAACCGTCGGTGATCCTTTGACTCAATCGGATGTATTGTATGTACTGAACAAAAATGAGCAAGGATTGGCAGATGATCTGGATAAAGCTATTCAGGAAGTGAAGGACGACGGTACATTGTCGAAGCTGAGCATTAAATGGCTTGGAGAAGATTTCACGAAGTCTCTGGAAGATGTGAAAAAAGAAGGAACAAGCAGCAAGAAATAGCGATAAGCTTGAATATTTCAGCGGTCAGGGTACCCCGTGTATTCTGGCCGCTGATGTATAGGAAAGGAGGCAGGCATATGAGCAGAGAGTTTAATATTGATTATGTTTTTAGCTTTATCCCGAAAATGCTGTCTTATTTACACATCACATTGTTTATTGTGGCTAGCTCGCTTTTGTTAGGACTAATCATCGGTTTGCTGGTTGCTCTGCCTCGTATGTATAATATTCCTTTTCTCAAACGTGTCTCACAGGTGTATGTTTCATTTTTTCGTGGAACACCTATTCTGATCCAGCTCTTTCTGGTGTATTACGGCTTGCCTGAGCTGCTGAAGCTGGTGGATATCAATTCCTCCAGATGGGATGTGTTGTGGTTTGCCGTAGCGACCTATGCGCTAAACAGCGGGGCCTTTATTTCCGAGATTATTCGATCGGGTGTAGAGGCGGTAGATCGGGGACAAATCGAGGCAGCACAGTCGGTCGGCATGTCAGGCTATCAGACTTTTACACGTATCATATTGCCGCAAGCGCTGGCTGTTGTGGTTCCGGTATTTTCCAATCTGGTCATCGGAAATCTGAAGGATACTTCGCTGGCGTTTACCATTGGAGCTATGGAGATGACGGGGAAATCACAGACACTGGGCGTGGCTACCCAGCATTTTGTTGAAACCTATATTGCGTTGTCTCTTATTTATCTGGTCGTCAGTCTGATTTTGCAAAAACTGTTCAAGGTACTGGAAAATACGCTTCTCAAGCATGAGCATCGGGACACAGTCCAAAGTGAGCCTAAGAAACGAAAAAGTTTTGTGGTTCGTTATCTGAACCCCCGTTTGAGTAAAGGAGGCAAGAGCATATGAGTCTGGATTTTGGATTTATATATACGGCCTTTCTGGGATTGTTCTCGGCGTTGCCCAACACGTTAATCATTACGGTGGTTTCCGTACTGGCGGGACTGGTCATCGGCATTATAACGGCTCTGGTCCGAATTTATAAGGTGCCTGTGTTGTCCCAGATTTCCCATGGCTACGTCACCTTTATTCGGGGTACGCCGATGCTAATGCATTTGCTGCTTATTTATTTCAGTTTACCTTTGTTCATTGATGCGGGAGCCAAGCATTTTGGCTGGTCGTTTCATTCCAAAGATGTTCCCTATATGGTATTCGCACTCATTTCGTTCTCGATTACAAGTGGCGCGTACATGTCCGAGGTGGTCCGTTCCGGGATTCAATCGGTGAACCGGGGGCAAATCGAGGCGGCTTATGCGGTTGGCATGACGACGTGGCAAGTGCTGCGGCGTATCGTGTTTCCGCAGGCGTTCGTAGTCAGTCTGCCGAACCTGACAAATTCCATTATTGGGATGCTTCATGGCTCTACGTTGGCCTTTACCGTTTCGGTCACGGAAATCCAGGCTCAGGCTGAAATTTTAGCATCTTCAAACTGGAAGTACCTGGAGGTTTATATCGCGGCAGCACTGATTTTCTGGGGTTTAACGGTGCTGATTGAACGAATTTCCGGCTTGGTGGAGAAAAAAATCAATGTGTTTAATGGGGGTAGAGCATCATGATCCGTCTGCAAAATATAACGAAATCGTTCGGCAAGCATGAGGTGCTCAAAGGCATTGATTTAACTGTGAATAAGGGAGAGGTCGTTGTCATTCTCGGACCGAGTGGCTCGGGGAAAACGACGTTGCTGCGCTGCATCAATTATCTGGAAAAGCCGAATGACGGGGAGGTCAGCATTGGCAATTTTACAGTAAACTGCAAGCGGCCTGCGAAGAAGGATGTTTTGGCTCTGCGCCAAAAAACGGCCATGGTATTCCAGCAATACAATCTGTTCAAGCATAAAACGGCGCTGGAAAACGTGATGGAAGGGCTTGTCGTCGTCCGCAAGGTGAAGCAGGAGGAAGCGAAGAAGATCAGTATCGAAGTGCTCGAAAAGGTCGGTCTGGGCGAAAAGCTGAATCATTATCCGAGTCAGCTATCCGGTGGACAGCAGCAGCGTGTCGGTATTGCGCGCGCTTTGGCACTGAACCCGGAAGTGATTTTGTTCGATGAGCCGACATCGGCGCTAGATCCTGAACTGGTCGGTGAGGTGCTGTCGGTTATTCGCAAGATTGCAAAGGAAGGAATTACGATGATTGTCGTCACGCATGAGATGGGCTTTGCGCGGGATGTTTCCAATCACGTGGTATTTATGGATGGCGGTCACATTATCGAAGAAGGCAGTCCGGACGACATTTTCAATCGTCCCCAAGAGGAACGCACGAAGCAATTCCTGAAACGGATTACACCGGAATATAACTATTCAATTTAGACGGGAGAGGGAGACATGAGTATAAAAATCGGAGTATTGGATCAAAGCCCTATACACGAGGGGGAAACGGCGGCACAGGCGCTTCGAAACACGATTAAGCTGGCGCAGCGTGTAGAGGAGTTGGGATTTTCACGCTTTTGGGTATCGGAGCACCATGATTCCGAGCAGGTTGCAGGCTCTTCGCCAGAGGTACTCATTTCCCATCTGCTGGCACGCACCGAGCATATTAAAATCGGTTCTGGCGGAGTGATGCTTCAGCATTATAGTCCTTATAAAGTGGCCGAAAATTTCAATGTACTGGCGTCTCTTGCACCGGGTCGCGTAGATTTGGGCATTGGACGTGCGCCGGGGGGGCTACCGAAATCCACACAGGCGTTACAGCGCGACGTGCATGATGCGCCTTCTCTCGAAGAAAAGATTGATGAAGTGAGCCGTTATATTCATAATATTCCGTCTGAAGAAGGACCGCTAGCAGGGCTACAGGCTAATCCAATTCCGGAAACACCAGCGGATATTTATGTTTTGGGCACGAGTGCAGACAGTGCAGGAATTGCTGCACGTTTGGGGTTGCCTTATGTTTTCTCGCAGTTTATCAATAGTAGCGAGCAGGTCGCATTGGATGCATTCCTCACGTATCGGGAGTCATTCGATTATAGTCTTGGTCGTGAGCCGAAGGCTCTTTTTGCACTATCCGTCATTGTAGCTGATACTTCCGAGGAAGCTGCGGAGTTGGCAGGTGAGCACAAACTGTACAAAATTCATCTGGCCAGCGGTAAAACGGCTACGGTGGGCACGCTGGAAAGTGCAGAGGAGTTCGCTAAGCAATCGGGTGAAGAATATACAATTGAAGTTACACAGGCGCAAATCAACAAAGGAAATAAAGAGGAAATCTATGCTACTTTGACGGAAATTCAAGCAAAATATCAGGCTGATGAGCTGATCGTAACGACGGGAATACGGGATATTGGAAAGCGCGTGCGTTCATTTGAACTGTTGCATGAAGCTTTTGCTAGTCTGCCTGTGCAGTCCTAGATGTTGTTGGCTTGAGAAAGTTGTAACCATTTTGGATTCACAAAGGAGGAAAAGGGATGAGCGGACCAACCGGGACGAAGGAACAGGTTTTGGAGCAGAGGCTGGTGAACATTCGTCGCCATCTTCACCAAAATCCCGAGCTGTCTAACGAGGAGGTTGAAACTACCGCCTATATCCGCCGTCTGCTGGAAGAACAGAACATAACCATCCTGGAAGTGCCGCTGCGCACCGGGGTGGTAGCGGAAATCGGCGGGCAGCAGGAAGGGCCGATTGTAGCACTTCGCGCGGACATTGATGCATTGCCGATTCAGGAGGAGACGGGCTTGCCTTATGCTTCGCTGCATCCGGGCAAAATGCATGCCTGCGGACATGATTTTCATACGGCGTCCCTCTTTGGAGCTGCCGTATTGTTAAAAGAACGGGAGCAGGAGCTGAAAGGCACGGTTCGCCTGGTGTTTCAGCCAGCGGAGGAAAAGGCCAAGGGCGCAGCCCAGGTGCTGGACAGTGGAGCGCTGGCAGGGGTGCAGGCCATATTCGGTCTGCATAACAAGCCGGACCTGCCTGTAGGGACGGTCGGCATTAAGGAGGGTCCGCTGATGGCGGCGGCAGACGGCTTTTACATCGAGGTAGAGGGTCTGAGCACGCATGCGGCGGTGCCGCATGCAGGGATTGACCCGATCGTCGTGTCGTCGCACATCATCACGTCGCTGCAATCCATCGTAAGTCGGAGCGTCAACCCGCTGGACAGCGCGGTGATTAGCGTGACGAAGCTGCACAGCGGCAACGCCTGGAACATCATTCCGGACCGTGCCCATCTGGAAGGCACGATCCGGACGTTCGACGAGAACGTGCGCGCACAGGTGGCTGAGCGCTTCGAGCAGGTGGTAAAGGGCGTGGCCGATGCTTTTGGCACAAAAGCGAATATCCGCTGGATCGAAGGACCGCCACCTGTACTGAATGACGGCAAGCTGGCCGTCATCGCGGAGCAGGCGGCCCAAGCGGCTGGTCTGGAGGTTGTTCGCCCCGTGCCTTCCTCGGCGAGTGAGGATTTCGGGCTTTACCAGAAAAGCATCCCCGGTGTGTTCGTCTTTGTCGGCACTTCGGGGAGTCAGGAATGGCATCATCCAGCCTTCGATCTGGACGAACGCGCGTTGCCGGGAACAGCGAAGCTGCTGGCTTCACTGGCAGAATCGGCATTAGTATCCATAGAGTAAGGCAGGACGTGAGTCTACTCTTTCAATGCTAGGCCCCTTCTTGTATAGAGAAGGGGTTTTTGATTTGTTAAACGATCAAAAGAATAACCTTTTTCTAAAGCATAAAGGAAAATATTGACGTTATAATATCCTAATGATAATATAAAATTGTATTTTTTTTCAAATCAAAAGAAAGGGGAGAGATAAGAGATTCCGATTGCTATTTAATGAATACAACAATCAAATAAAATGATATGGAGGTTAAAGAAATGCCGAAGAAAAAAGGAATGATGATGGGTTCTTTTTCATTGGTAGTGGCTGCTTCTTTACTGGTTGGCGGGGCTAATGTTGGTGCAGTAGCTTCTAATTTGGAAAGCACTTCTGAAATAGAGTCCACGAGTGTTAGCTTGGCTGCTACGGACATACCTGCAAAATTTAAGCCATCCGTAGAATGGGTTTGGAAGAATAGAATCGTCAAAGAAGGCTCGACCAACCGTAAAAATTTGATTTTTGATCAAATATATGCGGGAAAAGGGACGCTAAATTATGTAGTGCGCTGGCAATCTCCCAAAAACCTTACGCTTCAGCAACGCAAGGATATGGCTTCCATGCTGAGTCGCCAAGTCAATAATTGGAATAAGCAGTTGAAAGGGTATGATGGCTGGCCTTATGACAATATTACAGTAAAAATAGTAGGCTGGGCCGTTGCAAATCCGTCTCAGATTCTTAACAAACAATCAAATGAAATCGTTTACACTGACACAATTACAGATGATTTAAGCAAATCGAACCCAAGTATCCCTGCTAAGCTCCCGGTTGCGCCTGACGCACTGTCCAGATTTGAACATTTTTCGGATCCCAACTATGCATATCCCGGCGGATTGGACAAGCGGTTTGATATGTATCTGTGGGGAACAGCTAATTTCGGCGGTGGGGCCGGTGGTGACTGGGGACAACGTATGTCTGATGATTATATCCTGAGCACCCTGAACTCTGATGAAGTCCATATTACAGAGCATGAGATGGGGCATGGATTTGGCTTGCCAGACTTTTATGAAGAGAGTGATCGTCCACCTGGTGGGTTTCCTACGCCAACCATTATGTGGGCCGGAAATTCTTCCAAGATAACAGAGTGGGATACCTGGATGTTGCGTTATACCTGGAGCCAGGTCAAGAAGGATCCCTCTCGTTTTCCTGCCCGATAAAAGAGACGTAGAGTAGTGTTAAAAAGCTGATGAATAGGACCGTTTCTTCCAAAATCAAATTCTGTGATGGAATTGATTTTAGTGGAGAAGCGGTTTTTTCATTTCACAAAATACCAGTTTTTTGCACATGTAGGGACGACTTCATTCCAATATGATCTCGTAATACCTAATTTAATTCATTAAGGAAAATATTGACGATGCAATAATCCAGTGATAATATGATTTGTGATTATTTACAAAAAACGACAAGGAGGATTGATAGATTATCGTTGATCTTATAGATCATTACATAAACACGAAAAAGAGGTGATGGAGTTAATTATTTCAGGAAAACTACTGTGATCATATAAAAAGTTATGGAGGTATATGTATGCTGAATAGAAAAGGTATGATGATGGCTTCCTTTTCAGCGGTGATCGCTAGTTCATTGCTGATGGGAAATGCTACGATCATGTCTGCGGCTTCTTCAGAAAATGGAAGTGTAGCGGTTGCAGCAATAGGTGATTCGACACTGGCTGATATGCCATCCTATCTCAAATCATCGGTGGAGTGGGTTTGGAAGAATAGAATGCTGACCGAAGGCTCGACTAACCGCAAAAATTTGATTTTTGATCAAATTTTTGCGGGAAAAGGAACTCTAAATTATGTAGTGCGTTGGCAATCTTCTAAGCCAGTTACGCTTAAGCAGCGTCAAGATATAGCTAGAATGCTAGATCGTCAGATGAACCATTGGACGGAGCATCTCCAGGGATATGATGGATGGCCCTATAAGAATGTTAAAGTGAAAGTGGTAGGCTGGGCTGTTGCCGATCCTTCACTGTTGCTGGACAAGCAGCCTGATGAGGTTGTTTATACGGATACAATTGCAGATGGATTAGCTTCCGAACAACCGGAAATTCCTGCTGCACTTCCCATTGCGCCTGATGAAATATCCAGATTTGAGCATTTTTCAAACCCCAACTATTCGTATCCGGGTGGATTGGATAAACGCTTTGATATGTATCTTTGGGCTACAGAAAATTTTGGTGGGGGAGCCGGCGGCGACTGGGGACAGCGTATGAGTGATGAATACATTCTGAGTACGGTGAACGCTGATGAGATTGAGATTACTGAACATGAGATTGGGCATGGATTTGGATTAAACGATTTCTATGAAGAACACGAGCGTCCACCGGGTGGCTTCCCCACCAACACCATTATGTGGGCCGGGAATTCGAATCATATCACCGACTGGGATGTTTGGATGCTGCGTTATACCTGGAGTCAAATCAAAAAGGATACGGCTCGTTTCCCAACCACGACTAAAGACGACGAGGGTCCAATTGAAACAGATCCTAATGAAATCGTGAACATTGCGTCTGCGGCAACAGCTAGCAGCTCTTATACTTCATCCTGGGAAAATGTGAGTGCACTCAATGATGGCTTTGATCCAACTAGTTCTGATGACAGAAGTCATGCCGTGTATGGCAACTGGCCTGAGGTGGGAACACAATGGGTTCAATACGATTTTGATCAAGAACATACGGTATCTCAAACGGATATCTATTGGTTCAAGGATGGCGCTGGCATTGATGTTCCCAAGTCTTACAAGATTAAGTATTGGAATGGTCAAGGCTGGTCTAATGTCAAGCAGGCCAAAGGATTGGGCACTGCGGCAGATCAATATAATACGACCACTTTTACGCCTGTGAAAACAACGAAATTAAGAATTGAAATGGTATCCAAGGGTTCCGCATCTACCGGAATTCTGGAGTGGAAAGTAGCAGCTATTAATAAATAACTCTATAAAGCTCAGCTTATGCTAAACAAGGTTGTCTCTTGCGATATTGCGGGAGACAGCCTTGTTTAATTCATAGCTGGAACAACTGGAGTCTGATCCTATCAGGCTTTTTTTGTATCTTGATTACGGCGCTTGTTTCGTTCATATTTGTATGCAAGGATTACTGGAAATGAACGGACGTACAATAATATGTATAATGAACGTCAGACATGAAAGAAAAGAGGACAGATAACGATGAGTTACGACGTGAATACTCCTTATGGTGTAGATGTAGCTTATGGACCAGTGTTTGAGCTGCTCAGCAGTTTGCATACCTTTATTTGCCGCAAGGCTTACAAGAAGACAGATTTATCATCCGATTGGGCGGAGCAAGTGCGTGATACGCTGTCTCCAAGTTTGTCCCGATTGCTGGCATCTATGGAAATCAATGCAGACTGGAAGGTCATCTACGGACTCGTCTGCATGCTTACAGATCAAGTAGGCATTGCGGAGGTTGTAGATCGTCTGGAGAGCCGGACAACGCTGGAACTGAATGAACAGGCACTAGCCTACGGTATTCCGCTGCCTGACGATATGGAAAAGCTCCGCAGGCTTGCTTTGCAGCTGTTATCCGGCTGGTATGAGGAGTATTTTCGGCATGTGGATTCGAGTATTCTAAGCGGGCTGGAGCAGGAAGCTGAACAGAGAAACAAAGAGAAGGATGTCTATAGCACTGTGGAATGGGTGGATCGTACAACCAATGGCTTCCGGTTTGAGCCTTCCGAGGGTCTAGCGCGGGTGTTGCTGGTGCCGCAATACCATTTTCAACCGATTAATATCATTTACCGGTTTGGATCACTCCTGCTGTGCCATTATTCGGCAGGAATTTATGTTCAGGAAGACGACTTCTTATCCCCACAGGAATACCGGATGATTCGAAGCTTGGGGGAGAAGAGCAGGCTCAAGATTTTAAAATATTTGTACCAAAGCCAGAACCCGCGTACCTTTATTGAAATTGTCCGTCATCTCAAGCTGTCCAAGGGAATCACGCACGACCATATTTTTAAGCTTCGTGCCTCTGGTTTCATCCATGCTCATTTTGATGGCGAAACATTGCTCGGCTACAGTGCACGGCTTTCGGCTGTGAATGAAATGCATAGCAGCATCCTCGGCTATATGGAGCGTAATTAAGCTGCGTCAACTGGCAGGACTTTAATACTTTAAATGAATAGACGCAGGTCACCTGGAGATGGAATCCAGATGATCCGGCGTTTTTTTGTTTTTATGTAAAAAAAGTTGAGTTCTCCCTTTACAGAACCGCATTAGATTCCTATAATGGGATTTATCTTACTAATTACAACTTGTTTGATCGGAATTTAACTAATTAACGCGGGGGGATTATTTTGAAAAAAGGAATCATTCTACTAAGCAGTTTACTACTAGTAAGCTCAACCTTATTAGCAGCTTGCTCTAGCGGTGGATCGGACAGTGCTAACAGCACCACTCCGCAGGGTAATGAGGCTGCACAGACGGCTGCTACTGCGCAGCCTTTGACAAGTCTGGTGCAAGCATCGGATTTGACCAAGCTGCCGGATGTGTCCAAGAAGAGAAACGACACGATTATTGTCGGTCTGACCGACCCGGCAGGGGTGTTCACTCCGTATTTCAACCAAAGCGGCTATGATGGCAATGTGATTTCGCAGTTGTGGACTCCGCTGGTCACGGTAGATGAGAAGGGACTTCCGCTGCCGAATTTGGCTAAGAGCTGGGATATCTCCAAGGATAATCTGACGTACACATTTCATCTGGTTCCAGATACGAAATTCAGCGACGGTTCGCCTCTAACGGCAGAGGATGTCTCTTTTACCTGGACGCTGATTTATGACAAAGCCTATGCTGGAGACAGCCCAATCCGCAAATTGAACATTAAAGGCGGCAATGCCTATACCGAGGGCAAAGCGAAACTAATTGACGGGATCAAGGTCATTGATCCGCAAACGATCTCGGTAACGCTGGAGAAGCCGAACGCCCTGGCGTTGACAACTCTGGGCTCCGATGTCTTGTCCAAAGCCTACTACGGCAAGGATTACAAGTTTGGACAACTGGATTACTTTAAAAACCTGCATGGTAGTCCTTTGGGTAACGGCGCTTACAAGCTAGAGAAGTTCATTCCGGGGCAAGAGGTTCGTTTGGAAGCGAATGAAAACTTCTTCAAAGGCAAACCGAAAACACAGCATTTCATCTACAAAACAGCGGAAGGCGATGCCTGGCAGTTTATTGAAACAGGTGATACCGATTTCGCTTCCTTCACCGCAACTCAGGAAAACATCGACAAGCTGAAAGGACTTGGCTTTTTGAACATTTTGCCTTACACCCCGAGCACTTATGGATATTTGCAAGTCAATCTGGAAAATGAAAAGCTGAAAGATAAAAAGGTTCGTCAGGCGCTAACTTATGGTCTGGATCGCAAAACCATTTATGTAGATGCAGCCCAGGGAGCAGGAGCGGTGGCTAACATTCCAGCTTCTCCTATATCTTGGTCTTATACGACAGACGGAATCAACCCATACAACTACGACCCGGAAAAAGCAAAAAAGCTGCTGGATGAAGCGGGTTGGGTAGAAGGAAGTGACGGTATCCGTGAGAGAAACGGCCAGAAGCTGACCATTCACTTGCTGACCTCCAAGCGTCCAGAGACAGATGCTTTTATTGCGCTTGCGGCAGAGAACTACAAAGCGATTGGCGTTGATCTGCAACCGGAAATCTTTGCAGACTTTAATGCCATGGTCGCCAAAGTAGAAGGCAAGGATTATGATTTGGCTGCCTTCTCGACGGGCATGCTGACGGATCCATCTGATGGAATCGAGCAATTCGTCAATGGAGAAGTCAAAGGGTATAACAATAAAAAGGTCAAAGAGTTATATGAAAAAGGCTTGTCTACGACGAATATTGAAGAACGCAAGCAAGTATATAAAGAATTATATGTGCTATTAAATGATGAATTGCCCGTTATTTTCACCAATTACAAGAAGACGGTGTATGCCTACAATGGCCGTATGGAACATGTAAAGGTCAGTCCGTTCATTGGCTTGTCCGGCAATCTGTTTGAATGGTCCCTTAAATAAAGCCATGCTTGCGAGCCCCTTGTGAAAAATCGTCAGGTTCGGATCAAGGGGCCTCCCAAATGGGGGAAATGAAAGGAGTCTGTCATGAGCTCGTTTTTAACGAAAAGACTGACGTACATGATGATTATTTTGTTGGCAGCTTCGATGATGATTTTTTTCCTGTACGCCATGACACCGGGGGATTTCATCAGCGGCAATCTGAAGCTGTCGCCAGAGAGAAAGGCAGAGCTGAGGGAAATCTACGGACTGAACAAGCCCATTCTGGAACGCTACGGAAGCTGGCTGTGGAATGCGCTGCATGGCAATTTTGGTTATTCACTTGCCCAGCAAAAGCCAGTGCTGACCTTGTTTAATGAATATATCTGGAACTCGTTTTTACTGGCCATTGTATCGACCTTCCTGACGTGGGTAATTGCCGTCATTATTGGTGTGGTTGCTGCTTATAAGCAGTATTCGTGGTTCGATACCCTCGTCATGGTGGTGATTTTTGCCGCGATGTCTGTTCCATCTTTTTTTATCGGGCTGTATCTGATCAAAGTTGCAGCGGTCGATCTCAAATGGCTGCCGCCGGGCGGTATGCTCAATACAGGCAGTAATGCTACAGGCATGGAGTATGTGAAGGAGGTCCTTCAGCATATGATCCTGCCGGTGACCGTCATGACGCTGCTGGGACTGGGTTCACTGACCCGTTACTTCCGCAGCAATATGATCGACGTGATCCAGCAGGATTATATCCGTACGGCCCGCGCGAAGGGCTTAAAAGAAAGAAAGGTACTCTTTACCCACGCATTGAGAAATGCGTTGCTGCCTGCAATTACGCTGATTGGCTTCGAATTGCCTGCATTGTTTGGCGGATCGCTTATTATTGAGAAGATTTTCAACTGGCCGGGAATTGGTCAGCTGTACATGCAATCCTTTTCGCTTCGGGATTACCCTCTGCTCATGGGCTTTACGATGCTGATTGCCATCTTGAGCGTCATTGGGACGCTGCTATCCGATATCCTGTATCGTATCGCGGACCCGCGTGTGAAGGTGTAAGGAGGGGGCTATGGAATGTCATCCGTTAGCAGTAATTTGAGCAAAAGCAGCGGCAAGCTTCGAATAGCTGCAAAATCTTCAATGTGGCGGCAGGCGCTACGCCTGCTGTTTAGAAACAAGCTGGCTATGATCGGGCTGCTCGTCGTTGTATTTATGTTTTTGCTCTGTTTTATCGGTCCGTTATTTTCTCCCTATGCTGATAACAAAACGAATATATTGATGATGAACAGGGCGCCGAGCATCCATCACTGGCTGGGAACAGACAAGCTGGGACGGGATGTGCTGACACGAGTGATGCAGGCAGGTCAAATTTCCCTTACCGTGGGACTGGCATCTATGGTGTTGTCTGTCTTTTTGGGAGCTACGCTGGGCGTCATATCGGCGTATTTTCGCGGGATTGCGGATCAGATCATTATGCGGATCGCTGATTTGCTGCTGACCATTCCGAGCTTGCCGCTGCTGTTCATTATGGGCGCGCTACTGTCCGACTGGAAGGCTCCCCCGGATCAACGTATGTATATCGTTATGCTGATGCTCAGTCTGGTCAATTGGCCGGGGATCGCGCGGATGGTGAGAGGTCAGATGCTTAGTTTGCGGGAGCGTGAATTTATGCAGGCTGCAACAGTGCTGGGACTGTCGAATCGACGCAAGCTGTTCAAGCATCTATTTCCTAATATTATGCCGTTGCTGATTGTTATCGCCACCTTGAACATTGGCGGAGCTATCCTGAGTGAATCTGTACTTAGCTTCTTCGGCCTTGGCGTGCTGCCCACGACGCCAACCTGGGGCAACATGATTGATGCCGCCAACAATGTGCTGGATTTTCAGCAGCGTCCGTGGCTGTGGATACCGCCCGGTCTTTCCATTTTTGCTACGGTCATCGCCATCAATATTTTTGGTGACGGACTGCGGGACGTACTTGACCCGAAACATAAGAGGTAGGTGATCATACACCATGAACAATGTACTTTCGATTGAGCATTTAAGTACTTATTTTTATACCGAAGAAGGCACGGTCAAGGCGGTGGATGATGTCAGCTTCCGTGTGAAGTCGGGGGAGACGGTATGTATTGTCGGCGAATCAGGCTGTGGCAAAAGCATCACTGCGATGTCAATCATGGGCCTGATCCAGAGCCCCAGCGGTAAAGTGGCAGGCGGAAGCATCCGTTTTGAGGATACCGATCTGCTGGGGCTCAGCAGAAATGAGATGCGCACGATTCGCGGTCATGAGATATCCATGATTTTTCAGGAGCCGATGTCATCGCTGAATCCGGTCATGACCATTGGGGAACAGTTATCCGAACCGCTGATGGAGCATCTGAAAATGGACCGCAAGGAAGCGCACAAGCGGGCGCTGGAGCTAATCGAACAGGTAGGTATTTCCCGATCCGAGCAGATTATGAAAAGCTATCCGCATGAGCTGAGCGGTGGAATGCTACAGCGCATTATGATTGCCATTGCCGTTTCCTGCGGACCCAAGCTGCTCATTGCGGATGAGCCGACTACAGCACTGGACGTGACGATACAGGCGCAAATTCTCGACATGCTGCGTGAATTCAAGGCCCAATCCAATATGTCGCTGATGCTGATCACCCATGATCTGGGCGTTGTTGCGGAAATGGCAGATTACGTCATTGTGATGTACGCAGGCAAGATTGTCGAGGAAGGCGAAGTGGTAAAGCTATTTAATCATCCCAAGCATCCTTACACGCAAGGGTTGCTGAAATCCAAGCCCGTGCTGAATCAGCGTCAAAAGGAACTGTACTCCATCCCTGGACAAGTGCCTAATCCACTGGAGCTGACAACATCCTGCTATTTTCATGACCGCTGCGGGCATTGTATGGACATCTGCCAAGTGAAGGAGCCTGTATTAAAAGAAGTTTCAGCACAGCAAAAGGCATCCTGCTGGTTATATGAGGAGGCGGTTGTTCATGGCTGAGCCATTGCTGGAAATCGACCGCTTAAAAACGTATTTTCCGGTCAAGTCCGGGTTTATGAATCGTACCACGGGGCATGTGCGGGCAGTGGACGATATCAGCTTTACGATCCGGCAGGGGGAAACCTTCGGTTTGGTGGGCGAATCGGGAAGCGGCAAAAGCACGGTAGGCCGCACGATTGTCAGATTGACGGACAAGACGGACGGCACCATTAAATACAAAGGAGTGGACTTGCACAGCCTGTCCGCCAAAGGGATGCAGGAGCTACGTCCTAAAATCCAGCTGATCTTTCAGGACCCGTACAGCTCACTGAACCCACGTGTGCGCATCGGAGATGCCATTGGGGAGGCGCTGCTGGATCACGGTATAGCGACGAAAGACCAGGTCCGGCAGATTGTATTGGACGTGCTCAAGCTGTGCGGATTGTCGGAGTATCATATCGATCGTTTTTCGCACGAATTTTCGGGAGGGCAGCGCCAACGGATCGGCATTGCCCGCGCGCTGGCGCTCCAGCCGGATCTGATCATTGCAGATGAGCCGGTATCGGCGCTGGACGTGTCTATTCAGGCGCAGATTATCAACCTGTTCTCCAAGCTACAGGCCGAGCGGGGGCTGACGTATTTGTTCATCTCGCATGATTTGAGCGTGGTGGAGCATCTGTGCTCCCGCATAGGAGTGATGTATCTAGGCTCCATGGTCGAAACGGCTTCGCGTGACGAGCTGTTCGGGAATCCACTGCATCCATATACGAAGGCGCTGCTGTCGGCTGTACCCATCCCGGTGCCGAAGCTGAAAAGAGAGCGGATTTTGCTCAAAGGAGACATCCCAAGTCCGGTGAATCCACCTTCCGGCTGCAAGTTCCATACCCGCTGCCCCTTTGCGATTGACCGCTGCTCCAGGGAAGTACCTCTCTATCGTGAGGCTCGTCCAGGTCACTGGGTGGCTTGCCATTTGGCTGAATGAACAGAGCTAAGCCCGTACATTTTGAAGCCAAAGGGCTCATTTGAGGAAAACAAACAGGAGCTTATTTAATAATTAGGTGATGTATTAGGTAACCTAATTGTGATAGCCAATAAATATGACATTCCTTTAGAAGAAGTATTTCACTCCCATAAAATGAAACTTTCAGAACGGTATTTTAAAATTTAAATTCTTTAGTGAGGCTCCTGTGGCTCAAAGCTGCGGGAGCTTTTCTTGTAACTCCATTTGACAGTTTAATGCATAGCATGCTATATTTTTGGATAGTATGCTATGTATTATTTATGATCTCTTGAGGAGGAGAATGGTTATGAGTATTTTCTTTGAAGACCAAGCTTTTGAGTTTGAAACTATCCGCACTTTGAACTATTATAATTATCAAGGTGCAGAGCTGGGAGAAGTACAAGGTGTTGCCAATCGCATTACAGAAGGAGATTTCGGTAGCTGGTATAAAGAATGGTATGACATGGCAGAGAAGGTAAGCGAATTGGCTAACAAGTCATTACAAGGCAAGCATACAGTCAGTGCCAAAGAAGCTTTTCTGCGTGCAAGCAATTACTACCGCACAGCCGAGTTTTTCTTGAAAAATGACGAGCCGATCCGAATGGAGTGCTACAAAAAAAGCGTAGACACATTCAGACAAGCCCTGCAGCTCATGGATGAACATGGTGAGCCAATTAATATTCCTTTTGAAGACGGATATTTGAGCAGCTATTTATTTACCGTTGGCAAAGACGCACCAACCCTGATTTTCGTTGGCGGATATGACTCTACAGTGGAAGAACTGTACTTCGCTGGTGGTGCGGCTGCCCTGAAGAGAGGTTTCAATGTTTTGATTTTTGATGGTCCTGGTCAAGGAGAAGCCATTCGCATTCAAAAAACTGTAGCCCGATATGATTTTGAAAAGCCGATAAGTGCTGCTCTTGATTATTTGCAAGACCATACCGTAATAGATACGAACCAATTTGTAGCTTTATTGGGCATGAGCTTGGGCGGTTATTATGCGGCAAGAGCTGCTGCCTTTGAGAAAAGAATAAATGCTTGTATCTTGTTTGATGTATTTACTGATGTGTGGGAATCAATTAGTCAAAAAAATCCAATGATGGAAAAACTCGCATCCAGCCCGGGCACCATCACATTGGACAGCTCCAGGCTGGATGCGAATACGCGTTGGCTGATTCAAAATGGATTTTGGGTGTTCGGTTGCAAGAAAATGTCGGAATTGCCGGCTAAAATCAAACCATTCACCGTGAAAGGGATTGCAAACCTGATTGAATGCCCGACGTTATTGTTGGTCGGAACACACGATCATTTTGTTACAGAGGATCAATTGACTTATTTGAAGGATCATCTGGGAGGGCCTTATGATGTTCATATTTTTGATACTACATTCGGCGCTCAAGAGCATTGCCAGGAAGGCAATCATTCCTATGCTCATCAAGTCATGTTTGATTGGACAGAGGAACAACTACTTAAATATAAGGATGCATAATGGATGAATTTATTTAGAAGCCATGGTTTTTTGCTGAATAGACTCGCACATATTGGGTCTAATCAACTGGAAAGAGAGCTATTGTTCCAATTTGATATTACATTGAGCCAGTGGGCGGTCTTATCGATCGTATGGGAAGAAGAAGGTATTGCGTTATCTAGGATTCAGGAGGTATTGGATGTGAAGGTCTCAACAGCCTCCGGGGTCATCAAACGGATGGAGAAAAAAGGGCTGCTCCTTCGCAAACAAAATGAACATGACAAACGAGAAATTCAACTATTTCCCACCGATCAGTCAAGAAAATTGGAGCAGGATGTTATACAAACGGTTAAAGACTTCAATAACAAGCTTTTGGGTGGTTTTACCCCTGAGGAAAAAGCAATGTTTACAAGTTTTATTCAGCGCGGCTTCAACAACTTGAAGCAACATGAGTAGCAATATGAGTCATAAGGAGGAACCTTTCTTCATTGGAAAGGTTATCTCCGTGTGAACTGGGTCTGCCAGCTTTTGCTGGTTGGCCTTTTTTGCTGTACTGAATTACAGAATGAGAGCTTGCGAGGGTTTCTGATAATTACGAATGAGCAGTGTTGCCAATATGATTCCGCAATAGCAGCGGTAGTATGGAATTCTGATTGGGTTGACAACTCACCTGAAACAACGTTATATTAAATAGTAATCGTAATTATTACTATTTAAATGAAGATCATGTTTATGTCCATGATTGGCATATATCACAAGGAGGAGCTTTACATGGCCAAGAAGTCGAAAGTAGTTAAAGAGAAGAAACGTCAGGAGATTGTAGCTAAATATACAGACCTGAGACGTGAACTGAAAGCAAAAGGGGACTACGAAGCATTACAGAAGCTTCCGCGTGATTCTTCCCTGACTCGACTGAAAAGTCGTTGTGAACTGACAGGCAGACCGAGAGGATACCTGAGCAGGTTCAAGCTGTCCCGTATCGCGTTCCGCGAGCTGGCTCTTAAAGGCCAAATCCCAGGCGTTACGAAAGCCAGCTGGTAATAAGGTTATCCGTGCTCTTAGCCTGATGCAATGTATCGTAGAGGAGTAGACAGGAAATGCTTCGCGTCACAAGATGACGTGGAGCATTCTTTTTTTATGGCATTTAAATCGCTGTTTGTATTGCTTCTCCCCGAATGGTTAGGTAAAATATGGACGGGCTAAAAATAATACATAACAAAAGATTACATAATGTGGCGATATCAGATTATGTATACCTCAGGAGGAAGCTACAGGATGGATGAGCAGCAAAATAAGGATTCATTTTGGAGTCTGGTGAAAAAGGGGAACAAGTCCTCAGGCTCGGCGGCACTGGGTAATACCGGTATTGCGATAATTAAGGGGATTGCTTTTGCCTTGACAGGCAGCGGTTCCATGTTTGCCACCATGATGCATTCGATTGCAGATGCGGTGAACCAGATGTTTGTATTCGCGGGCAGTGTGCTGGCAGAGAAAAAGCCGACAAAACGCTTTCCTACCGGTTTTGGACGGGTAATTAACCTGTTTTGTATGGTCGCGGTTATTGTCGTGACGATCATGGCCTATGAAACCGCATTAGAAGGCATCCATTTGTTGCAGCATCCGGCTGAATCCACACATGGATTTTGGATTAATGTGGTGGTCCTGATTTTGTCGCTGGTGGTTGACGGGTTTGTATGGAGTAAAGCGATGAAGGAAGTGCTGCATGAATCCAGAGTGGAGGCGAAGGGGTTTGGTATTTTTACCTCTGCGTTTCGCCATGTGGGACGTGCTGCGCCGCCAACTCGTCTGGTGTTTTATGAGGATTTGGTAGCAACAACGGGTGGTGTGCTTGCTTTGCTGGCGGTTGTGGTTACCTCGCTGACAGATTTTAAGCTGCTGGACGGGATATCGAGTATTCTCATCGGTTGTCTTATGGTAGGCGTTGCGTTTCGGGTTGGCTACGACAATATGGTGGGCTTGATTGGGGTATCTGCTCCCCCTGATATCGAAGAACGTGTGGCTTCCATTATTCTTGCAGATACGCATGTGACGGATATTTATCAAATGCGTATTTTGCAGGAGGGGCGCTATTATCACGTAGAAGGGCTGATCGAGCTTACACCGGGCATGACACTGGCAGATGCAGACGATATCAAATTCAGAGTCGAGGATGCTCTGTTACGTGATCCTAATATCTCAGATGCAGCACTTGGTATTCTGGAGGATGACGGGATTAAAAACTGGAAGCCAGAAAAGCCAAAGGTCTAGAACGATAAGTCCAGGCGAATCTGGACGAAGCTTGGCAATAGCGTAAAACAAGAACTTCCATGACCATAGCAACGTGGCATGGAGGTTCTTTTACATTTTGCGATATTGTTTGCTACCCCTTTGAATTTAGGCTGATTGTTAGATACAATGAAAGCGTTAACAAAAAAGAAGGCGAAACGAATGTGTCTCATGGGGAGGAAATACAAATGAGTCTTTTGAAGGAGGCTTGGCCTGCTTCGCGGCTCGTCACGGTGCTGGCTGGCGGCGCGTCAGATGCAGCAAGGCAGCGGTTAAGGCATGAGTGGACGAAAAGACTGCGGATGACTGTTTCTGAGCCGATATACGCCGGGCTTTGGAAGGATATTGAGCGTGTCTGTGAGAATAACCGGGAAACGCCATGGCCGACGCTTTCGTTGTCTCTGTTCCGGCAGTTTGCATATACAGGGGAGCGCAAGCCGTATGAGGATGTGTACTTTGAACGGCGTGGACGTCTGGTTGCTTTAGTGCTGGCAGCCACTGCCGAGCCGGAGTCTTGGCGGATCAAAGAGGTGGAAAACGGTCTGCTGGACATCTGTGGGGAGTATACATGGGCACTTCCTGCACATGTCAGGGAAGAGGACACGGTGATGCTGCCCTGGCAGCAGGTGGATTTATTCGCTTCCGAAACCGCGCAAACGCTGGCTGAAATCATATTGTTGCTTGGTGAGCAACTGGATAGCCATGTGGTTGCTCAGGTGCGTGGTGAGGTAGAACGACGTGTTTTAGAACCTGTATTCTGGGAGCCGCGTCATTTTCAGTGGGAAACGGCGGATCACAACTGGGCGGCTGTATGTGCTTCCGGTTGTGGAATCGCTGCATTGCTGCTGGCAGAAGACGATCCACGCAAAGCTACGGCCATCGAGAAAATGCTCGGTTCACTGGACTGCTTCCTGGCAGGCTACAGGGAGGACGGTGGTTGTCCCGAAGGAGTCGGTTATTGGGTGTATGGCTTCGGCTATTTTATCTATTTTGCCGATATGCTGGGAGAGCTTACCGAGGGGGCTGTGGATGTCCTCAGCTCGGAAAAGATTAGGCAAATAGCAGCCTTTGCGGAGCGGGTTCATCTGTCGGATGGTATTTTTGCCAATTATTCGGACAGCAGTGAAACCGAACGTCTTCCTTCTGGACTCATCTCTCGTTTAAATGCTTTGCAAGGACGACCGTCCACACTGCCTTTCCGTGTACCAGGTCTGGTGGAGGACCCTTGCCGTCGTTGGGCGCATGTATTGCGCAATTTGGTCTGGACGGATCCGTTGGACTTTGGGAACAGTGAGGCTGTAGTCGATTATTTGCCACAACTCGGGTGGTTGCTGTGCCGCAGTCACAGCCCCAATCACGGCATATCTGGAACTCCAACAGTTGAACAGACCGCTATATTTGCCTTTTCAGCTAAGGGGGGGCATAACGACGAACCGCACAATCATAATGATCTGGGACATTTTATCCTTCATGGCGGTGGTGAAAATCTGCTGTGTGATCTGGGAGCCGGCTTATATACGAAAGCCTATTTCTCACCGGGGCGAGAGTCGATCATCAACATTTCCTCTGGTGGTCATTCTGTGCCTGTTATTAACGGGACCATGCAGCAATCAGGCGCGGAGGCACAGGCAGCTGTGCTGGATATTGCCATGGGAGAGCGAGGGGCGGCACAGGCGGACACAAGGTTTAAGCTGGATTTGACATCTGCGTATCCCATAGAAGAATTGGCGCTGTTCACCCGCTCATTTGCATGGCATGTGTTGGAGGGGAATGAGGAGGCGAAGCTTACCGTCACAGATCATTTTGAGTTTGAGACGTCTTTTGACGGGAGCAGGAAAACGTGGGATGTGGAAGAGCGCTTGATCAGCCGTATTCAGCCTTACACGGGCGCGGGCTTCGTGGAATGGAAGGGAGCGAGTGCGGTGGTCAGGCTGGATTATGATGCCAGCGTGCTGAGTCTGGAGGTGGAGGCTGTGCAGCATATGGATCATGACGGGGTACCGTTTGTGCTGTACAAAACATCGTTAGGGCTGGACTCGGATCGCTGTGGCGGCGCTGCAAGCGTGGATTGCAAGCTGTTTTTTACCATAAATCATTCTTCATTTTGAATGGGAGGCTGACAGAATGAATAAACTGCACACAGGCAGCGTGTATCCCTGGCAGACGGAGCTGGAGGAATTTATCGAACAGCTGGAAAATGGGCTGAATCAAGTGGAGGACGGCTGGACTCACCAACGTAAGCTTGCTGTGCTGGAAAAGCTGGTTCGTGCTTATACCCCGCATCAGGATGAAAATGGGGCCATCATCGACCCGCATTCTGATAGTGAACGGTATTACTCGACTCCATCCTACGCTTTGGCGGCGGCCGTACTGGTCCAAGAAGGTCGGCATGACCTGCTCGAATCCGCTGCGGCGGCCTTAACGCATAGCATAGCGTGTGTGGTGGAGGAGAGGGCCCCGGATCACCACCCGGACTTTTTTCCGATCATGATGATGGGGGCATATCGACTGCTCAAAAACCTGCTGCCAGAGCAGGCTACAGCATGGAAGCAGCAGTTGAGCCAGATTCAGCCGGAAGCTACCTATATTTTTACGATGAGCAAAATGAAAAATCCGAACCGTATGATCAACTGGAACGCGATTATGATTTCCGGTGAGTTTATGCGTGCAGCGGAAGGAATTGCCACAGATTCGGAATGGATGGAGACGTATATCCGTAGCTATCATTTGCCTCGCTTTACCGGATTGGGATTGTATCAGGATGGTCCGCTGGACCGGCCCAATAGCCCGTTTGCCTATGATATCGTCACACGCTTTCATCTGGGCGTGATGCTAGAGGCTGGATATGATGGCGGGTGTGCCCCTGAACTGCGCGATCATCTTCACAGAGGGGCGCTCAGCTCGCTGCTGGCGTTATCCCCGCACGGGGAAATTCCACCGCGTGGAAGAAGCGCGCAGCATCAGTGGAACGAAGCGGCGGCGGCCTTCGTTTTCACGACACATGCGCAGCAGGCTTTTGCAGCGGGCGAGCACGAGCTGGCAGGAGCATTCCGGCGGGCAGCGGACCTGTGCTGGCAGGCGATTGGTCGCTGGCAGACCGACGAAGGCAAGCTGCATATCGTTCGCAACCATTATTCGTCCGAGGCACGGCATGGCTTCGAGGTGTACTCGAACCATACCTGCTACAGCCTGTGGACGGCTGCTGCACTGGCTTATACACTCCTGCACGGAGCCGATTTGGAGCGCATTTCCCCAGCCTCTATTCCGGCGGAAATAGGCAGCCAAGTGCTGGAAACGGACGGCTGGTTCCAGACCGTCATTGCCACCGCCAATGGGCAGCAAATGCTTGTGCAGACATCAGTGAATGACCCGTACAATATCTCCGGCATTGTGCGTATTCAGCGTTCCGCGTTGCCACCGCTAATCGGTCCGTCCTCAGCAGGGCATGCAGACCGCGGGTTTACGGGCTTTGCGGAAGGGGATATTTTCCCGCTTAGCTATACCCCCGCTTGGCAAACGGAGGATGGGAAATGGCACTGCCTGTCGGAAGGCATTCCCGGCACGCTGGAGTTTGACCGGGATGGAGGTATTGATCCGTTAGACGGTGGGGGATCGGTACAGATGGAGCAAAGCTCCGCATCTGACGGAGCGACTGATTTTACGTTGTTGTGGAAGGGTCCGTTTCCGGGCGTGTGGGAAATTCGAACGCATTATCGGCAGGTGCCCGGCAAAATTGAGGTGACATATGAGCTTCAAGGCAATATTCAGGCTGTGGGGGCACTTATTCCTTTAATGGCGTATGACGGCCGGGAACGCAGTGTCATTCACCATGTGATGTCCGCAGGTGAAGAAAAGGAAAGCATTCGGGTGGAGTATGCAGGTGCGAGTCTGGAGGTTATTCCAGCAACGGAAGGGACGAATGTTGTGTGGCCGGAAGAACTGGCTTCTGTCGCCTGTCGGAATGGTTTGCTCAAGGGGGCACGTTTGGAATGCGAGGGCAGTCGTATTTCCTTTATCATTCATTTGCCGGCATAGATTAGGGCAGGACCCATATATTTTTTGAACATGTGGAAAAGGGAGAGTGAAGAGCAATGACTGAAACAGCAGCATGGCTGGAACAATCGTGGGAGCTGGCTATGGACAAAACGCTTGCCTTGGCGGCAAGACTGGGAAACGCCTTTCCACATGTTGCAGAAGGTGGACGTTATGATCATCGTGAGGAAGAATGGTGGACGGCAGGCTTTTATCCAGGTTTGCTGTGGCTGGTAAATCGGTCACGTCCTGACAGCGGAGCTGCCAGAATTGCACAGCAATGCGAAGAACGTCTGGAAAAGGTGCTCTACAATAGTGAGGCCGTAGACCATGATCTTGGCTTTAATTGGCTGCTCAGCGGTGTGGCAGCCCATCGGTTGACTGGAGATCCAGAATCCAGAAGACGTGGGCTGTTAGCCGCTAATCTGCTGGCTGCGCGTTTTAACGTGAATGGCCGTTTTATTCGTGCGTGGAATTTCCACGCCAAGGACATGGATACGCGGGGCGTAGCGATTATAGACAGTATGATGAATCTGCCCTTACTCTATTGGGCCTCGGAGGAAAGCGGCGACCCGCGTTTTGCCGCTCTGGCTGTGCAGCATGCCGATACCGTAGCACGTGAGTTTGTCCGTGCTGACGGTTCGATTGCGCATGTGGTCGAGTTCGACCCGGAGATTGGAAAAAAACGCGCCGAGCACGGTGGACAGGGATTTGCACCCGGCTCTGCCTGGGCACGTGGCACGTCATGGGCTTTGTACGGTTTTACGCTTTCGTACGGGTACACACGCGATTCGCGTTATTTGAAGGTAGCCGAGAGCACGGCAGACTTTTTCCTGTCCCAACTGGGCGATGCTTGCCTGCCTGTGTGGGATTTTAGAGCGGAGGAGGGGCACCGTGAAGCTTGGGATTCGTCTGCTGCGGCGATTGCGGCGAGCGGTCTGCTGGAGCTGGCAAAATATTCGACGCATGCGGAGCATTTTACGACGGCAGCAGCATCCATTCTCAAGGGCTTGCATGAGACATGTACAGCATGGGAGCAGGATCATGAGGGACTGCTCATGAATGGAACTGTACATTATCCTGAGCAAAAATACATTAACGTTCCCATCATCTACGGCGATTATTTCTTTGTCGAGGCACTGGCAAAGCTGCGTGGAGAAGAAGGCTTGTTTAGTGTGTAATGTAAAAATTTGTTCAATTCATGGTTGAGTAATAGGACATTAGGAATTAAAGTTTGATATAAGGTTCACACATTTCCTTGAATAAAAATAATGTGCTATTCAAATGCGATGTGTGCAAAGAACCACAACCGGAGGAAACATCCAGGTAGGTGGTTCTTTTTTTATACCTCACTCTGTGACATGATAGCTCTGGGGGCGATGTTGTGTTTCGTGATTTTGAACCTATAGGTGACCGTCCGGTCTATATTCAATTGAAAGATTACATGAAACTTATAATTATAAAAGGTGCCTTACAGCCTCATCAGAAGTTGCCATCTACCCGTGAGCTGGGTGTACAGATGAAGCTTAGCCGCAATACGGTGATTTCGGCATATGCTGAACTGGAAGAAGATGGATTTATCTATGCTGTTCGGGGCAAAGGAAACTATGTGGCTACTGTATCAGGTGGAACAGCGACTCAAGCTTGCCAGATCGATTGGCTGGATCGGATTAATGATCATGCTCGACTGGCTGAGCAGCTCGACCTGATGAAGCACGGTATTCGTGCACAGAAGGGGACGATTTCTTTTACCAGTATTGCGCCAGACGAGACGTTGTTTGATATAGGTAATGTAAAGCGGGCGTTCATAGATCGGATGTCTGTGGAGGGTGATGTACTGCTCAACTACGGATATGCCAAGGGCTATAAGCCGCTGATGGACTTTTTATTGCGCTATATGCAGCATAAGGGAGTCGATCTGAAGGGCAAGGATATTTTGATTACTAATGGGTTCACAGAGGGCTTAGATATTGTGTTGTCGGCACTTGGAAAAAGGAGTGGCAGGGTGCTGTGTGAAAATCCGACCCATCATACAGCCATTAAGAATTTTAAGTTGCATGGATTTCAAATTACAGGCATCCCAATGGAGGATGATGGTATTAGCTTAACAGAGCTTGAGCGGGCGTTGTCTGAACAACCTTACGATTGTGCTTATTTTGTACCTTCCTATCATAATCCTACTGGGATTGTAATGTCCCCGAAGAAACGACAAGAACTGATGAGCCTAATGAACCAGTACGGGATTCCTGTCATTGAGGATGGCTTTAATGAGGAGCTACGCTACACCGGATCGCATGTATCTCCATTAATGGCAGGGGCAGGCAACGGCAATAGTGTGATTTATTTAGGAAGCTTTTCTAAGGTGCTATTTCCCGGTATCCGAGTGGGCTGGATATTGGCGGACGCTGAGCTGATTGACTATTTGGAGAGCATTAAGCGAGCGCGTACGATTCATACGTCAACATTGGACCAATCGGTTCTTTATCAATATTTGCACAATGGAAATCTGGAGAAGTACTTAAAGAAAGCACGTACCGAATATAAGCGCAAATATGAGTTGACCATGCAGTGCTGCAAGGAGCATATCCCGTATGCTCAGCTTTCCGGTCATGGGGGGCTGCATCTGTTTGTCACTTTTGATATAGGATTTGATACACGGGAGTTGTTGGAGCTATGTTCAGAACTGGGGGTGATTTTTACGCCGGGAGATATCTTCTTCACGGATAATCGTGGTAGTAATACGATGCGGTTGGGTTTCTCTCGTGTCACCGATGAGGATATTATCAGGGGAATTAAGATGATTGGTGATACTGCCAGACAGTTAATGGAATGAGAGGTGCAGAGATGAAGTTAGGCGTTATTATGGGAGGATTATCATCAGAGCGTGAGGTTTCGCTTCAGTCGGGTAAGGAAATCATCGCGCATCTCGACCAGAATCGATATGAAGTTTATCCGGTCGAAATAACAAGGCTTGATGAACTGGCTGACAAAGTGAAAGGTCTTGATATGGCTTTGCTGGCTCTGCATGGCTCCTATGGTGAAGATGGTACGATTCAAGGTATGTTGGAAACATTGGGTATTGCGTATACCGGAAGCGGCGTATTATCCAGCAGCCTGTGCATGAACAAGGATGTTTCAAAAAAGTTGCTCCGCTACGAAGGTCTTTTTACTCCAGATTGGCTGTGCTGGGGCAGTATAGGCGACTATTCAGCAGAGGCCGTAGAGAAGCTGGGTTATCCGATAGTTGTTAAGCCGAACTCAGGCGGATCAAGCATCGGAATACAGATTGTAAAGAGCAGCCAAGATTTGAGGGCGGCGGTAGAGGAAGCATTCCGGTGGGATGTAGAAGTGCTTATTGAGCAATATATCAAAGGGGAAGAATTGACTTGTTCCATTGTAGATGGGAAACTGCTGCCGATCATTGGCATCCAGAGCAAGGGCTCGGAGTGGTTTGATTACCATGCCAAGTATGAGGATGGCGGCGCAGAGGAGCAAGTAGTTCATCTGACGCCTGAGGTGGATGAGCGGGTGCGGTCCGCAGCATTGGTGAGTTACTGGACTTTGAAATGCAATGTGTATGCCCGCGTAGATATGCTGCTGAGGGATGGTATTCCCTATGTGCTGGAGATGAACACCTTGCCAGGCATGACAAGAAATAGCCTACTTCCCAAAAGCGCACAGGCAGCGGGGATGACATACAGCCAATTACTGGATGTGATCATATCTCTATCCCTTGAGAAATCTGGTGGAGAGATAGAGACAGAGAAGAAATCGACTAAGAAATCGGAGATGGGGACCAGACTGTAACAATGAATTGAAATCAGGGAGCGCTGAGTTATGGGTAAGGAGTGAATTTCTCCATTAAATTACCTCATGCGTGAACTTAAAAGTTACCTATCGTGCCACTGCGCAGGCAGCACCATTCCACCTACTCCGTTTTACATGTACATTTTTAGTTCAGCTTATATAAATAAAACTTCGCTTGTTTCCTATCTCTTTATTAGCTCTCTCCACAAAATTCTAATATTTTGGCTGTTTGCAGCGTAGCGGAGGATTTGAATCTGGAGAAGCGTAGCGCTCGCCTTTGCCGTGGGATTCTAACCTTGAAAAGGTTTATTATAATCCAAGAATCCCAGGGCAACAGTGATCGTAAGATCAAATCCTACGCAGCACCCTCACACAAACGAACCCCGATGTCCTTTCTTTTATAGAATTTCATAGCGAAATAAAAAAATGTGAGCTGTTCGTACAGTTTCCATGTTCTTTTTAGGTTGTTTTGCGTTATAATGAAAGGATGCACATTATGAACGAATTGGAGGCACAGCCCGATTGACTACTTATCCTTTTGCCTTTGATCCGTCCAAGCCGTTTATTGAGCAGGCAAGTGACTGGATTGCGGATGTATTTTATGAAGTTTTGCCTGAAGTCGGCTTTGAGGTTCGGGATGAACAAATTTATATGGCATTCCAGTTGGAGCGTGCCTATAAGGAAAAGAAAACGATTTTCGCGGAGGCAGGTGTGGGCACAGGCAAAACGCTGGTGTACCTCCTGTACGCTATTGCATATGCCCGGTACATGAGAAAGCCCGCGATTATCGCCTGTGCGGACGAGTCGTTGATTGAACAACTGGTGAAGCCGGAGGGAGATATCGCCAAGCTGGCCCGGCATTTGAGTCTGACGATTGATGCCCGACTGGGTAAGTCGCCGGATCAGTATATTTGTCTGAACAAGCTGGATAACGTACGAAGCGGATTGGATGATGACGCGGATGTGTTCCGTGATATCTATCAGGACCTGCCGGATTTTGTCCATTTTCCGGATACGCTACAGTCCTTTACACCTTACGGGAACCGCAAAGAGTATCCCGAGCTAACGGATGGACAGTGGAGCAGACTGGGCTGGGATGTGTTTCAAGACTGCCTCGTTTGCCATCAGCGGCATCGTTGTGGACAGACGTTGTCCCGCGATCATTATCGCAAAGCGGCAGATCTGGTGATCTGCTCTCATGACTTTTATATGGAGCATGTATGGACCTATGAGGCGAGAAAGCGTGAGGGCCAGCTGCCGTTACTGCCGGAGCACAGTTCTGTCGTCTTTGACGAAGGGCATCTGCTGGAGACAGCGGCGCAGAATGCACTCACTTATAAGCTGAAGCACGCTCAATTTGAGGCCATTATTACCCGTCTGCTGGAGGGGGAAGTGCGAGAGTCCTTGGCAATGACGATTGAAGATGCGATATCCCAAAGTGAAGCCTTGTTCGCTGTGCTCGATAAGAACAGTCAGCCGGTACAGGGGTCTAATCGCAAGGAGTTTACCTTGAATGAGTCGCTGATTCGAGAGGTAAACCGCTTTGGTGAACTGATCGGTACGATTGAGGAAGAGCTTGTATTTGAAAGCGGGTTATTCTCTCTGGATGAGTACCAGGTCAAAATCGTGGAAGAGCATCTGGAAATGATTCAAACGGCGCTGGCCTTGTTTAAGCGTCCGGAACTCCTGATTTCATGGGTGATGGAGGATCAGGATGGATTAACGCTTGTGGTTATGCCCAAGATGGTAAAGGAGATTCTCAAAGAACGAGTATTTGCGCAGCATATACCGATTGTATTCTCATCAGCTACACTTTCCGTGGAGAGCTCCTTTGATTATATGGCGCAAAGCCTCGGTATTGAAAATCCGCTCACGTTTTCCGTTGCTTCACCGTATGATTACAACGATCAGATGCAGGCGGCATTATATCCGTTGCAGACGGGGCATGATCCAATCCAGAGAGCGTTGGCTCTGCTGGAGAAATCGCAGGGTAGAGCGCTTATTCTGTTTCCTTCACAGGAGGAACTGGATGCGTTCAGAACGGGTCTCGCGGCTTACTATGAAGCGTCTGCTTTTCGTTTTCTGTATGAAGGATCGGCTGAAATCAGCCATCTGATCTCATCTTTCCAGAATGATGAGGAAAGCGTCTTGTGTGCTGTAACGTTATGGGAAGGACTGGATATTCCAGGCCCGTCCCTGTCCCACGTCATCATCTGGTCGCTGCCTTTTCCTCCGAATGATCCGGTTTTTACGGCACTGCGCAAGGATGCGACAGATCCGTTTATGGAGATAGATATGCCTCACATGGCACTCAGGCTCAGACAAGGCATCGGGCGATTAATTCGCTCGCGTAATGATCGGGGCTGGATCTCCGTTATGGGCCAGGATCTGAACCGCGAAGAAGTACGTACACAGGTTTTACAACTACTGCCTGCAGGCGTAGAATGCACTGTAATCGAAGGAAATCCGGAGGGAATGAAGACATGTTAAATTTCACATCGTACACGGTAGATCAGATTAAAGACGCTTTTGGTATTTTGAGCGGGCAGCGTTATGAATTTATAATTGATGTAGAGGTTGAAGAGGACGACGAGCTCTACACTGAAAACGGGCTGTATATCCGTACGCTTTATTTAGTAGACGAAGAGAAAACAGGAATATTGAAGTATGAGCTGATTGAAAAAGTAACGAACCGTTACATCGAGCTTGAACTGGAAGAGGATGAGTTGCAGGCTGTGGAGAGCTTCTGCAAAGAGCATGTGCAGGACGGAGCCGTAAAGTAACGTAATAGAACGCTTGGCTGTGATTGCCACCGTATAACGAAGTATGTAAAGGAGTTCTGATGTAGTGGATCAGGCTCCTTTTTTCATGCTCATTCAAGGAATATTCATCTGTCTCAGCGCAATCTGTCCCACATATTCACCATAAACAGTACAACTCCGGCCGCCAGTAGTACCCACCCTATGATGATCAAAACTCCAATATCAGGCAAGCCGTACTTTTTGCCTGCAATCGCTAACACCAGCACTGGCAAGCCGATATTATGCAGCCAAAAATGTAAGCGTGCCAGCACAGTAACCGAAAGTGAAGGAAAGGCTACATAGATCAAGCCTATCATGCCGAGAGCTGTCCAACCGAGTAAATGAATATAAGACTGTGCTGTGAAGGAAACTATTTGACAAATGCTTGTATTAAACATAAAATCTTATTGCACCAATACACACCGCATTACTATGTTTTTTGGGGATGACGGCGAACTTCTCCGGCAATAGGTTGCTATATTTTGACCATTGGTTTATTAGGATTCGCCATTAAAAGGAGCTTGAAATCATGAATGTATATCATAATACCTTGGAATTAATCGGGCGTACACCGCTAGTAGAACTGAACAGCTATTCTCTGCCGAGGGGAATTCGTCTGTTTGCCAAGCTGGAGTTTATGAACCCCGGCGGCAGCGTGAAGGACCGGGTGGGTAAGGCTCTAATCGAAAAAGCCTTAAAAACAGGTCAATTGAAGCCGGGTGGAACTTTAATTGAAGCCACAGCAGGCAATGCAGGTATTGGTCTTGCGATGGCAGCGCTCCATTATAATATCTCGGTTATTTTTGCTGTGCCAGAAAAGTTCAGTCAAGAAAAGCAAGATTTAATGAAGGCGCTGGGAGCGCGTATCGTTCATACCCCCACAAGTGAGGGGATGAAGGGAGCCATCGAAAAAACGAAGGAGCTGGCTGCTGAATTTCAAGATGCCTATTTGCCGCGTCAATTCAGCAATCCGGATAATCCAGAGGCTTATTACACGACGATGGGACCGGAAATTTGGAACGATCTGGACGGAAAGGTAGATGTATTTATAGCGGGAGCAGGTTCGGGAGGAACCTTTATGGGGACCTCGCGTTACCTCAAGGAACAAAATGCATCCATCAAAACCGTAATCGTGGAGCCGGAAGGTTCTATTTTGAACGGCGGAGAATCAGGTTCGCATAAAACCGAAGGGATTGGCATGGAATTGATTCCTGAGTTTGTGGATAAAGGTTATTTTAATGCCATTCATACGATTAGCGACGTCGATGCGTTCGACCGTGTCAAGGAGCTGGCGGCGCGTGAAGGACTTCTTGTCGGCAGTTCTTCCGGGTCGGCATTACATGCCGCTTTACTGGAAGCAGAGAACGCACCGGATGGCGCACATATCGTCACCATTTTCCCGGATAGCAGCGAACGCTATCTGAGCAAAAAAATATATGAAGGCGGGATATAAAATGAAACGTAAAACAAAGCTGATTCACGGCGGCCTCCCTACCGATCCGCATACGGGTGCGGTTAACGTCCCTATTTATCAGGTAAGCACTTATGAGCAAGAGGAAATTGGCGTTCATAAAGGCTATGAATATTCGCGTACAGGCAATCCAACTCGCTTTGCACTGGAAGAGCTGATCAAGGAGCTGGAGGAAGGAAAACGAGGTTTTGCTTTCGGCTCGGGTATGGCGGCGATTCATGCAGTATTTTCACTGTTTAATGCTGGAGATCATATTTTGCTGACCGACGATGTATACGGGGGCACCTACCGTATTGTAAGCAAGGTGCTGAACCGGATTGGCATTGAGGCTACATTTGTGGATACAACTGACCTGGAGGCCGTCTCCAAGGCGATCCGTCCGAATACGAAGGCACTGTATGTAGAAACGCCTACGAATCCGCTGCTGAAAGTTACGGATATCCGTGCGGTTTCGGAACTGGTGAAAAAGCATGACCTATTGCTGATCGTGGATAATACATTTGCCACTCCATATTGGCAGACACCTATTACGCTTGGAGCCGATATCGTTATTCACTCGGCTACCAAATATTTGGGCGGGCACAGCGATGTTGTAGCCGGTCTGGCTGTTGTGAACAGCGACGAGTTGGGTGAACAGCTTCATTTTCTGCAAAATGCCATCGGTGCTATTCTCGGCCCGCAGGATTCCTGGTTACTGATCCGTGGGATCAAAACACTGGGTTTGCGTATGGAAGCGATTGAGCAAAATGCCAAGGAAATTGCGATCTTTTTGGAGAAGCATCCGAAGGTCAGCAAAGTGTACTATCCTGGACTGGAAAGCCATTTGCAGCACGAGCTGTCCAAAGTTCAGGCCGAAGGCTTTGGCGGTATCATTTCCTTTGATGTAGGTAGCGATGCCGACGCGGTTGCCCTCCTGAAAAAGGTGAAATATTTTACACTGGCTGAGAGCCTGGGAGCGGTTGAAAGTCTGATTAGCGTTCCGGCACGCATGACCCATGCATCTATCCCGGTAGAACGCCGCGCAGAATTGGGCATTACCGAAGGACTGGTACGGATCTCAGTAGGAATTGAAGATCTGGAGGATTTAATCGAGGACTTACAGGCGGCATTACAAGGTTAAGAATCGTTTGAAGAGGAAGGGGTGGCTGAGGCCGCCTCTTTTTTTTCGGAAAATGTGGAACAAAGCATTGTTTTTCCTTAATAACCGAGTATAATACTTGGTAATAGGGTGCATCTAAGGAGAGAGACAATATGCAACTGATAAAAACACATAGCTACCTGCAAGTGGATGACTATTTGGATCTACTTAATTATGCGAAACAACTGAACGATATAGAGTGGCAGCAAGAGCTTATAGAAGCCTTGCAGCATCAATCGCTGGAGAATGGCAGAGAAACTAAGGATTCTGAAATTAATACGTTATGGCGGCATTTTGACCAGATCAATGATAGATTATTGGAGTTGTTTGATCTTCTACGGAATAGCAATAATTCTGTGGAGAGAAATTCTTGGAGCGAACAGATTTGGGAACTGAAGCTGGAACGCATCAAACTGGAAAAGAAAATTCAAGCGAGCTATTCACATGATTGAGAGTTCAGCATACAAATAGAGATGACATAAAATAGATAAAAAAGGCATGCAGCCTACAACTGCAATGTCAAGAATAAATCAGTTAAAAAATAAATCCATTTCATAAATGATTAAGCCAACGAAATATAGATAAATAAAACCATTTTGATCTATATGTACTCTTGATTAAAGCTACTGAGGGTATTATGAAATGGATTCAAATAATGCTCAATAAAAAAATATTTTCGATAACGAAGTTAAGCACTCTGCTTTCTTTGTTTTTTTGTGTTCTAAGAATGGCTTCTTTTTTTGAGAGAAGAAAGGAGTACACCAAGACGATAACGAATAGCTTTATATAGTTAAAATGAATGTTAACGGAGTATTATCGCGACGTCTCTGAGGAAACAAAAACCTGGAGGGGGAATGTTATGAGGTTCACGCATCTGGAAAAAGCGACAACTGTGCTGTTGGATCATCCGGTTCGTCTGACGTCTGCTTATGCAGTCGGTCCGGTCAAGCTGCCGGAAAATTGCGGTGTGGGTAGGGTATGGTCCTATCATTTTACCCCTGAGGAATGGGATTTGGAAAGGGCTTGTAATGAAGAAGGACTGGAGCTTTCGGCTGGAGGAAAGGCAGCGTGCCGCTTATTAACTGAGCTGGATCCCCGGAACGCCGAATTGAAATTAGGTGTCTTTTCGCCCCTGACTGAGCAA
Organism: Paenibacillus sp. FSL R10-2782; assembly: GCF_038592985.1. NCBI lineage: Bacteria > Bacillati > Bacillota > Bacilli > Caryophanales > Paenibacillaceae > Paenibacillus > Paenibacillus sp. FSL R10-2782. The sequence goes on from NZ_CP151951.1 coordinate 2,414,694, forward strand.
GAAAGGCTTTTGTTGGTTTCTAATCTCCGCTGCGCGGCAGCACAGGAAGTGATTTTCAGACCGTTTGAAGGAACAGGACAAATTTGGGTGGACGGCATATTGGTATATGCGGAATCCGGTCCTTTTCGCCTGGTTCTGGATGAAGGCGATCATACGGTGGTGGTCGTTGCAGCCTTTATTCCCGATGAAGCTCGCTCTATTCGGATTAGTGGAACTCATACTTATGATAGTGCAGATGTGGCGGAGCTGCATCAGGAATTCGTAGAGCGCAATATACGTTTTCATATGGCATGGCTGGAGGTGGAGGAATCCGCTGGCAGGGAGGGAGAAGACAGTCCGATCTCATTTTATTTGCTGCGTAAGGATCGGATAGATCTTCCTGAAGATCAGCCGTTATGGATCGAGGTAACGAATGATGAGGGAACATTGCTGGACCGGTTTCAGGCGTTTTGGGAGCAGGAGCAGCAATATGCCTGGAATGAGGAAGTTGTCGGGAATACGGGAATGCTGCATTTTACGGTTACATATCAGGACCATGAGGCAAGAGAGCATTATTTTGTGTACTCGATGCTTGTGCGGCCTTTGTTGGCGGTTGTGGAGAGTTTGCAAGAAAAGTACGACCAGTATAGTCAAGCTTATAATATAGATGCTTTTGGCTCTGCGAAGAAATTACAGGCAGAAGGCTTGCTGGCTGAACTGAAAAGGTTAACGGCTTTGCCGGAAGATCCTTTTGAAATCTGGGATAATCGCATAGTGCGGGAATATATCAAGCTGCTAAAACGGATTTTCACACATGCGTATACGGAACGGCCTCAGCATCCATCTCGGGAGGATAACATCCTTTTGTGCCCTGACGGGATTGGCGAAGGCTTTTTTGTCTCCCGTTTGGACAACAGCCTGCAACGCTACACGATACAGCTTCCCCGAAGCTATTCGGCGGATCGGCAGTATCCTCTAATCGTCCTGATGCCGGGCAAACGGTATGAGCTGGGTCTGCCGGATTTTCAGAAACGGGGGTTTGGACGGGGCTGGGAAGAGGAAGCGATATTCGTCACTTTTTCGTGCCGTGGAGTTACGCTGGGCAGCTACATTGGCGAAGCCGCTTTTCTGGAGGCGCTGGATGTCATTCTGCAAGCGTACCCGGTGGATGAAGACCGAATCTATCTGACGGGCTATTCTAACGGCGCATACGCTGCCTGGGCGATGGCACAGGCGTATCCTTCGCGTTTTGCGGCTATTGCTGTCATTGCCGGCGCACCGCATCCGAAGCATCTGATGAACCTGCTGAATATGCCCATATTCAATGTGGTGGGAGATCAGGATTACTTGTTTGCGCAAGCTTATACAGCACCTGAAACCGAGCTTGCATCCGACTATTATAAAGGAATGGTGGAACGGTATGCCAACCATTGGGACACGCATGAACTGAGGCTTTTGGACGGTGTACTGAGCTGGCTTATGCAATGGACGAGAGTGATACTGCCACAGCGTATTGCCTACCGAACGGAGCGGGGGAGACATCATCGGGCTTATTGGCTGGAGCTGTCGCAGGCAGATGAAAACGAGGAATACGCGGAGCTGTACGGTGAATTAAGCCAAACGGGTGAACTGGATGTTAGAGCCGTCCACGTTGATGAATTTATTATTCACCTCTCACATGAGATCGTACCATTGGAGCTTGCACATGTCCGTATTGGAGGGCGGATTTTCGTGTTGGATTTGCTAGAATATAACCGCTTTCGCTTCGTTAAAATAGAGTTGCGGAAACGCCCCTCACCTGAATATCGATTAATTGCTGAACGGGGCAGCGAAACAGATGGGATTTCTGGAAAAGCAACAGATGATGAAACGGCTATGTTTAGGTTAGACGGCGCAGGTCGGAATCCTTCTGGCCATGGTATGGGAGTGCTGGACGTTTATATGGATCGTCTGCATATTGTCCTTCCATCCAGCTATGCTACACCCGAAGAAGAGCAGGCGGTAAAACGGACGGCAAAGGCTTTGGCCAGCCCTCGGACAGCGACTTGGAATCCTTATATTGGTGTTCATTATCCTGTGGTGGCTTCTCACATGATTTCGGAGGAAGATCTGGCTGACAGTAACGTGATTTGTATCACCTCAGGTTTGTCCAGACATGAGCTGCTTCAGCGGTATCAAGCCCGTTTGCAGATCACCTGTACGGAAAAAGGGTATGTACTGGGTGGTGATTTCACGTCAGGCGAGTATTGTCTTTCGTATATCCAGCCTGTCCCGTGGTCCCCACGCCAACAAATGCTTGTTGTGGCCACCAATTCTCCCCGCCTGCTAGCTAAAAACCTGTTCACGCGCAGGCTGATTATGCCCGGTTATTTTAACGGTCTGCACCCGTATTTGAACAAGGATATTATCGTGTATGACAGCAAGGGTGTACGTGCTTTTAATTTTACTTCCATAAATCATGCGCAGCAAAAGCTACAAAGCTGATCCAAAAGCCGTAATGAAAAAAACCGTTCGGAGCCACGCTGGCGATCCTGACGGTTTTTTTGTTGCTTTATTGCAGTGGTTTGTCATGGTAATGACGTCATATATAGAAGGGCGTTAGGACAGATCAGTTTTTATACTGCTCCATCAGATATACGATCTTGACCTCATCGGCCAAATCGCCAAAGGGTTCATAAGGATTCTCCTGAATGATATGATATAAACGCTGGACTCGTTCCTTTGGCAGTTTGCGCACATATCTGGAAATAAAACCGGCGTGCGTGACCACGTAGCGCTTTTTACGGACAGCAGCGTTGGCGACACGGACGAGAATATCCTCGCCTCCTGCCATTTCCAGAATGCGGCGTTCATAAAAGGTCACGTAACGGAACGTCCGATCCTTGATCAGCTCACGATTTAATCTGGCAATCTCTCCGATATATCTGACCATAAGCGGCTCAAAGCTTTTGATCAGGAGAGGGTCGAGCGTTAGCTCCATATCCTTGCGGAGCACAAAGGATTGCAGCAGAGCGACCTGCTGGAGCCTTATCCGGTCATTGTGGATGAGTACGGCAATCTCACGCAGCATTTCATAGGAGACACGCTCGCTGAGCTGTCGCAGGGCAACTGCGTTTTTATGATTGATATTCAGGCCCTGTTTAACTTGCTCTATGCGGCCTCTGAACAGGCGTATAAGCTGCCTGCGCTGCTCATAGGGACGAGTACGCTGTTGTAAAAGCACCAAGGGTAGCAGGAGAAGTGCGCCAACGATACCACACAGGAGCATTTGCTGGGGAGAATGGCCGAAAAAGACGGCGGCGGTCAGCAGCACGATGCCGAAGGCTAGGTCCTTGCGAAAATAAAGCTTGGCTCTGTGGTGGGCATATTGCTCTACAGGAACCAGTGCATCCCGACCGCAAGACGTACATTTATCTTCCCATAGGGCAGTAAACTGTCCGCAACGCTTGCAGATCCGCAGCTTTTGGTACGCATGCTCGGTGTGGATAAACGGACGAAATTGTACAGGCTGTTTGGCACTACTCATTGCGATCACTTCTCCGGTTCAGCAGGGCTAGAAGCTCGGTGCTCAATTGTGTAATCGAGGGAGCGCGTTTTTTATGTATAGAGTAAGTGATTAATTTGATGGCGACAAAAAGAAACAAAATCGCCAAACATCCGTATGAGATCATAGTGTACTTCCTCTTTGTGCTCAGATTTTTACAGCGATAATTTGCAAGAGCGGGTTTCGCTTCTGTCATTTTTGTCGTATAAAGGAGAAGGCTGGTGCCCGATTGCCCTTGTTGGGGTATAATTATATCATTACTGCAGGATATTGGTAAAATCCCGCAGTATAATAGGCTTCTTGGCTGTAATCAGGCTATTCGGGCATCATTTTCAGCTGGCTCTCATGTAAAACTCATTATAATTTAATAGTAGGAGAGTACAACTGTAATTTAGAATGAGAACTAACCGGCAAAGGGGTACAAGCGATGTATAGTAGAGACAGAAAATGGTTTTTGGTCATCGGAATCATATGTGCAATGATCATGACCTCAATTTCGGCATGGCAGCCGCAGACGGCGAATGCCGCTTCAACCTCAGCCTCCAAGGTGGATGCGGTGCTGGTTGTCGATGTGAGTAATTCCATGAATACCAGTGATCCAGGCAAAATTGGCAATGAAGCCATGAAAATGTTCATTGATATGCTGTCGACGCAAAATGACAAGGTCGGTATTGTAGCGTATACGGATGTCGTACAGCGCGAGAAGGCTTTGCTTAATATTACGTCCGAAGCGGACAAGCAGGAACTGAAGTCGTTCATTGACGGGCTGAACCGGGGGGCGTATACTGACACCTCCGTAGGTGTCAAGGAAGCGATTCGCATTTTGCAGGATGGCAAAACAGCCGGACATGCACCTATGATCGTCATGCTGGCCGATGGTAACAACGATTTAAATAAAACAGCGGGCAGAACTGAAAGCCAATCCGATCAGGATATGGCGAAGGCTGTGGCCGAAGCTAAAAATAGCGGTGTTCCGATCTACACCATCGGTTTGAATGCAGACGGAAAACTGAATAAAAACAAGCTCGCAGACATTGCGCAGCAAACTGGCGGTAAATCTTTTATTACAAGCTCGGCGGATGACCTGCCGAACATCTTGAGTGAAATCTTCGCCAGCAATTTGAAGCTGAAAGTTGTTCCTTTGAAGTCCATTACAGCGAACGGCAACTATCAGGACGTTACGGTAACTGTACCGAACGATAGCGTGCAGGAGGCTAACATTTCGATTATGTCCTCCAAGCCGGTGGATGCGAGGCTGATAGACCCGTCGGGCAACACCAAGCCGATTCCTTCAAGTGATGTACTGCTGTCCAAATCGAAAAGCTACTCGCTGATTAAACTGCTCAAGCCTGTGGCTGGCGACTGGAAGCTTCAGATCAAGGGAGTCCAACAGGATCAGATTGATATTAATCTGGTGTTCAACTATGATTTGGAACTGAAACTGGACGCACCACCTGCCAAAGCCTTCAAAAAAGGTGACGCTGTCCAAATTCGTTCCTACCTGACGAGTAACAACCAGCAGCTTCAGGATCAGGAACTGTATGCAAATATGAATGCAGTTCTGAAGGTCAAGGACCTTGATTCCGGTACAACGAATGAGGTTCCATTGAAAAATGAGGGGGACGCTTTTACTGGCTCGTACACGATACCAGAAACGCATGACTATGAACTGACCGTCAGAGCAGAGGAAAAGAGTTTCTACCGTGAAACCCAGCCTGTGACCATCAGTGCCAAGGCTGCGGCGGGCAGTGGCACAAATAATGGTACTACGACGGCGCCGGCAGCATCTGCCGAGAAGTCCAAACTGCTCCCCCTCATTCTGTTGGGACTGGGACTGATCGTTCTGCTGCTTGCAGCCTACTTCATCTGGAAGGCTGTCAAAAAAGCCAATCGTGGCTTCGTTGGACAAATCGTTCTGGAAATCAGGGACGAAAATACCGGCGAAAAAACGTATCCGCAATACAAAAAGCTGAACACCTTCCGGGGTAAATTCAATCTGCACCAGTTGCTGCAACTGGCACCGGAATTTGCCGGAACCGATAAGGTAGTGTTCACGCCAGCCAATCAGGACCGTATCATGGTGCGCAGCACTCCGGAGATTACGATTGAGAAATCTGGACGCGCTGTAGATACAGGCAGTGGTCTTGAACTGAAAAACGGCGATCGTCTGACGATTCCGCTGGCAAGCGTGGACAAAACCATTTTGCTGGAATTCATTTCAGTAAACAGCTAAACGAACCCTTAGGAGGTCAAATCTATGAAACCAGTAGTTAGAGAGCATATCCAGCAATTAGACGTATCACTCGGCGGAGGGATCGTAAGCGATAAGATTAGAGTGGATACCATTGATAATCCCATTTTGATTATTGGACTCGGAGGTACGGGTATTGATGCCCTGCTCCGCTTGAAATATCAAATTAACCGCAGATTCAAGCTGCCGGCAGATCCGGTTTCCAAGAAAAAGAGCGAGAAGCCGGACAACGTGGAATTTCTGGCTTTTGAAACAAATGAACAGGATCGCAACAAAAAATATAAAGGGATTGGCCTGGACCCGATCAACGAGTTTGTCCTGCTGTCCAATGCGGAAATCGGCGGATTGCTGCAAAACCGCAGCATTTTGGAGCCGTACATTACGGATTGGCTGTCACCCGAGCTGAGTATTACCGATGGCATGAACGGGGCAGCAGGGGTGCGTCAGGCTGGACGTTTGCTGCTGTTCACCAAAATCAATCAAGTCGTGCAAAGCATTGACAAGAAAATCAAAACCCTGTCTGAAGGCACCAATAAGAAGCTGATGGTGTTCCTGCTGTCCGGTTTGTCCGGCGGTACGGGGAGCGGTACCTTCCTTGATATCTCGTATATCGTCCGTGGGATTATTGAGCGTGATTACGGCTCCGCAGGTGTGGACCGTGTAAATACATTAGGGTATCTGTTTACACCAGACATTAACCTGGCGAACAAAAGCCTGAGCGAGCATACACGCGAATATATTAAAAAGAACGGCTATGCCGCGCTCAAAGAGCTGGACTACTGGATGAATGTAGACAGTCGCGGAGAACGGTTCAAGCAGCAGTATGGCAACATTTTGACCGTGAATTCACCGTTGCCGCCGTTTAATCTGTGCCACCTCATTTCAGCGACGAACACAGAAGGCAAGCTGCTGGAAAACGCCTATGATTACTGCATGAATGTTACCGCCGAGAACATCACCAACTTTATGGCGAGTGAGGAAAAGCAGTCAGGCGAAGAATTTGCCATTCATGACTATATCAGCAACATTCGTACCAATATTGCACAAATGAACAAGGCATATCCTGCCAACTACGATTACAATATTATCGGGGCTTCCTCGGCGGTACTGCCGATGGAGGAAATGACGACATATCTGGCCTACCGGATGTTTGGCAAAATGTCCAAAATGTTCGAGCAATCGCCGAATCAAGAGGATGTCGAGAAGTTTGCCCGCAAGCTGGGCGTGGATCTGGACAGTATGATCAAAAACTTCGAATCCCGCGTCCCTGAGCCGTTGCCAGGCTTTGAAAACAGTGAACGATTAAGCTATAACAATGTGGTCAAAATGCAAGTTGTGAATATGGACACCGAGCTGGAGCAGACCTTCCTGACACGTGCGCGTGAGGAATATATCAAGGCGAAGAAGCAGCTTCCGGGTGAAATTACGGGGCAGTTTACCGACCAAATTCGGCGGATGTTCCTGCATCCCGAGCAAGGGCCGTTTTATGTGTCCCGTATGATTTATACGGAAAAAGGTTTTAGCTTGCTGAAAATGCTGCTTTCCTACATTGAGACGTTGCGTGAATCACTACATCGTATCCCAACGGATATTGAATGGGCGCGTGAACAGGCGGGCGAAAAGCTGGGCGATGCCAAGAGCGCGTTCGTGTCCAAGGATAAAAAGAAAAATGCGTACATTGAAGCGAAAATCAATGAATACTGGCTTCGGGCCGACGTGGAGCGTACAGAGCAGCTTATTGAATTTTATGAAGACCTGTATGATCTGCTGAACAAGGAAAACAGCCGCATTTATAATGTATTTACTGAAATTTTGAATGCCCTGAGCGCAATTTTCGAGAAGAATGGCGATCTGCTGATCAACGGCGAAGAACAATCCGATCACAGAGGCAACAAGACGTACTATTGGAACCTGGTCAGTGTACCGGATATTTCCGAAGTCGTAACCAAGTTGCTGGATAAGCGTGACGGTGACGATTTGATCCGTGATTTTGCCCAAGAGTTGCTGGAAAATTCGGATCAATGGGTGAAGGATCAGGATATCGACATCATTAGTTCTATCTCCAACTTCCTGACCGATAAGTTCGGTGATCTGATCACCCGTTCGATGGAGGATTTCCTCGTGATGAAATACGGGCAGGATGAGGCCATTGAAAAATTCGTGGAGCGCTATATTGCAAGCAAGCTGGATGAAGAGGCCGTACCTGTTTTTCATCTGAGCAATAGCTCCGGTAACCTGTATTTCCCGTCATGGGGCTTCGTTTCGGTTCCGGTGCAGTCGCCTAATATTCTGAAAGGCGTTCGCAATTATCAAAATAATGCCATTGGTAAATCACACTTTACAATTAAAGAGAGCGAAGTCCGTAACCGGATTTTCTGGCTCAATACGCGCAATGGTGTGCCGTTGTTTGTATATACACCGCTCAAGGTGTATGAAGAAAGCTATGAAAAAACGATTCTTGACCGCGAAGGTATTGGCCGCCATCTAGTGCAAACGGGCCAGAACAACTGGACGAATTTGCCGTCACCGATTCCTGAAAAATCGTGGGGCGAAACGTATGTCAATTCGCGTGTGCAAGCTTACAATGCCCGCATCCGTAACGATTTCGACCGTGCCAAGTCACTTGGCGTGATCCGTGAGAAGGATGTTGACCAGAATACGAGCAGCCGCTTTACTGTGCTGCGTTCACGTGCGCTGGATCTGAATGGTCTGCTGGCAGGCTACGATATGCGTCTGCAAGAATCCAAGCCGAATCTGGGTGAGGTAAAGAGAGCATGGTCTGAGCTAAAACGTCTGCTAGCTGAAGGGCTGGAACAGGCGGGAAGCAAGGACATCTTTGGCAGCATCAATGAAGAGATGGCGAAGGAAAATCTAATCCGTTCACCGGAGTTAACGCAGGTGGTTCGTGAAGAACTGGCGAAATATACACAGATGGAAGCGAAGGCTTCTGAACTGGAAGCTTTGCTGGGCAAATATCAGGATGAGGAAAAATGGCTGGATCAATTCATTCAGGCACTCTATACCGACACGATTACGAAAAAAGGCGCTTTATACGTCTATGACCGTGACGAAGAGGAAGAGGCTTGGGAGCCATTTGCCAACGTCATGAAGAGCCGTAATTACGTGGAGTTTGAAGTGTTTACGAATTTCCGTGGTCTGGAAGAGAAAAAATATGCAGCTCTGATGCGTAAGGCGGATCGCCGTGATGCTGTCCTGACTTCGTCCGAGGATATTACGCCGCTCTTGGTGAAGCTGGATGAACTGGCTGCAATCTACTTGGAAGCCCGGAATCAATTGGAATATGAAAAGGTGGAGCTGGCTAACGGAGCGGAACTCTATGCGTTTTACGCTCAAATGTCCGGGAAATTAAACGATATTCGCAGAAAGTTGAAGTAAAGTATGAGGGAGCAGCTGTTACGTTATGCGGCTGACTATGCAGCCGCAGAGGACCAATTAATCGGTAGCGGGGATGGACGCAGCAGCATCCATTTCCCGTCCGTGTTTCTTTTTATCGGTGACCGTATGGGCCCGGTGATGAACACCATTGCAGATATCAACCGGACCAAGTGGGATAACAGTACGGGGGTAACGTACATTCACATCCAGTCGCAGGAAAACCATGCCGCTGTAGACCGTTCGGTGGATGCTATTGTCCATACGGTAGCGGTACCGGAGGAAAACAGCCACAAAACCGGACGCCGTGATTTGCATCAGGCTTTTTATACACATGAGTCGCAGTTGGTTGAGCTTAACACCGCGTTGCGCCGGGCGAGTGGGCACTTGGCGGATTACGGTCGTTTGTATTCGTCGTTCGAGCGTGTCCATCTATCGATCCTGACGACAGCCGACGATCCCATGAATGTATTGGTTCCCGAGATTACGCTGTTGGCGGAATACATTTTTGCGCAGTCCTTTAAGTCGGTGCAGATGGATCTGTACGTTTTGATCAGCGAAAGCGATCAGACAGCCCAATTTGGCTATAGCAGCGCAGCGTCAGTCGCTTTTATGAGAGAACTGGACTATTTCCAAAGTCCGGATTATACGTTCACGGCGCCACTGCATATGACTGAGGACAGACTGACCATTCCAGTATCTCATGCTCCGTCGCCGTTGTTCGATCTCGTCTATGTGCTGTCCGACAAGAACGAACGCGGTGTAACGGTGCCGAATAGCCTGCGAGAGAGCTGTGATATCATTTGCCACATTCAGCTTCTCAAAAACCGCTATCAGGCGGGAGATTCCTATCGGTCACAGGATGGGGGGTACAACAATACATCGTTTAAAAACAACATTATGACGGAATCCGGGCGTCAGGGCTATGTGTCGGCCGGATTTTCCCGGGTCAAGCGCCCTAATGAGTCGATTGCGCTTACGGTGCTGCATCACTTTTATGTGAAACTGCTGGCCCGTATGAGAATCGAGCAGGAATGGGATATAGGCGATAAGCTGGATTATTTCGGTTTGGATGCTGCCGAGCGCAGCCGTACACGAAATGACCTCGTTCCTGGTAATGAGGCCATTACGGACATGAGCGCTTTAATGACCAGCGGAGCCAGCTACGGCTCGTTAAAGCGAATGACACTGCGCGAGGCGGAGGAAGCCTTGTTCGGACAGGGCTGTGAAGCCTTTTTCCGCGATAATTGTGAACGGATCGTACAGAAACGGTTGGGGGATTTTCAGGCCGAATTACGTCTGCAAACGGCTGTGAACGAATCGGCCAAGGAGCACCCCGAGATCGGTTTGTTCGAGCTTACGGACTGGACGGATGAGAATAAGACCGGGAATGTGCTTACCGCCCTTCGGGGACTGATTCGTGATACGTCCAATGATTTGCAGATCAGCGCTGCTGAGCTGGATGCCCTATATAGTGGACGGGTGGAGGATCAGCCTTTTCAACGCTTACCGCTGATGGATAAGCATAATGTGCGCAGCTTGATCCGTTACCTGACTGAGACAGTTTACGGGCACAAGCTGCACATGCTGCGGATTCAAACGGATCTGGAGCTATTTCGCCGTTATGAGCTGGCTCTTGAAAAGTGGCATATGCAGGCGAGACATATTACCGTACAGCTTGCCAATTTGGAGCGTGATCTCCATCAGACTGCAACGGACAGCGTCCGTCAGGCTGACAGCTATACAGGTCAAAACCTGTTTGAGTATTACGAGCGTGTGACGGAGGATGTCATGCGTGAGCTGGAGACCAAGCGGGGGAAAGCCGTATTCTTTGATGTCCGGCATATGGGTCCTGTATCCGGTTTACTGGATGGAGGTCCGTCAAAGCTGGTGGATCGACTCACACAGACTTGCCGCACTCTGATCCTTAGCGCACAGCCGTTTAACCAGACATTCGAGGAAGAATTGCTGCGGCGGGCGAATGTGGCTGCTGCCTATGAAAATCGGCTGGTTGTTCCGAAGGATGAGCTGTTTAAAAAACTGTACCAAACGCTGGAGGAAAACGGTGGTATTAACATACGTTTGCTGGATTACACCCATGAGCATCGGTATGAGGAAAAATATTTCTTTGGTGACTATGAAGGCGAATTTCTCCCGTATGCACTGGATGTGGATATTACCTCGCGTATTTACAAGCTGGGGTTTGTGCATGAGCGTCGCAGCAGCGGGGTAGAAAAGCTTCATTTGATGGGTGGTTTCCATCTGGAGGATCTGATGGTCTACCGCAACGGCAAGACGTATTATGAGACATATATCGCGAATGGTTTCGTGTTTCACGGGATCAACGCGGATCGGCTGCCGGAACTGCGGTAGCAGCAGATTTATCCTACGAGGAATTTGCACAATCCTCCTACTTTAATTATGGAAGGAAGCAACGATTCTTATGAAGCACCGTAAATTTAATGTTCTCCTATTGCTGTTCGGCTTGCTGGGCGCTGTGGTGGGCTTCATCATTGGAGAGCTGATTCTTAACAAACTGATAGGCCACTGGCCACATATCATCGTGATTGGGCTGTATTTTGGCATCATAGCGCTGTGCATTGGTCTGGGATGCCTGATCGGTGAATGGATTTCGCCACAACTGAACGGGCCGTCATGGCGGCAGCGGTACTCTGGGCTGTCCTGGAAGCTGCTGGTGCCTGCTACGCTGGTAATGCTGTTCGTGGCAGGGCTGTTACTGGAGCTGGGCTATCAGGTGAACCCGGAGGGCCGCAAAAGCGTACAGGACCTCGTGCTCGTCATTGATAATTCCGGGAGTATGGAGCAAACAGATCCCGACAATGAACGTCTGACAGCCGCCAAGAGTTTAATTGGCCAAATGGATGGAGACAAGCGGGTAGCCATTGTTTCCTTTGAGTCCACTGCACAGTTGGTTCAGCCGTTTACCCCGATTGGCACAGATGCGGAGAAGCAAGCCGTTTATGCCAAAATCGACAGCATGCAGACCTTAATGACAGGCGGCACAGAAATCGGTCTTGCTTTGGATGAAACCATCAAAGAAATCGAAACTCAGGGTAATGCGGACAAGGGCTCTCTCGTTATTATGCTGTCTGACGGCTTTAGTGATCTGGATAGCCAGACGGCATTGGCTCCTTACATCGCCCGGCAGATTCCGATTAATACAATCGGTTTGAAGCTCGCTGAATCCGATGGTATAGCATTATTGCAAAATATTGCCCAAATGACGGGTGGAACTTACTTCAATGTGGCGAATGCGCAAGGTCTTACTCAGGCGTTTGGTAAAATTTACGACAAAATCGGCGACCGTACACTGGTAACAGAGCGAACAGGTGAGTATGCCGACAGTCTGTATTTTGCCATTTACCGTGTAACCGCACTGGTGATTATTGGAGTACTGCTGGGATTGGCACTCGGACTGATGTTCGATAACCGTTTTCTGGCCCGGAATTTCGCGATTGGCGGGATTCCTGCGGGCTTGCTGGCTGGCTTTATTTTGGAAAAGGGCCTATCCGGCTCGCCCATCGGTGATTTGATGATTCGTTTGGTGGCTGCGCTCGTATTGGCGGCTCTGATCGCGGTCTTCTCGCTCGTGTTGCCAGTTGCGGAAAATACTCGCCGTTCTTCCGGAGGAGGAAGCCCTGGTAACCCATCAGGTCGTCGGAGAGGGGAACCGGAAGGCCCTCCGCGCAATCGACGCAGCAGTGGATTTTAGAACGGGAGGCTGGAACTAATGCAGTATAGGGACGCGCAGCCCGGTGATCCTGTTATTTCGGAGCTGAGCCACAAAATTGACGATAACCGGGTTGTGCTTCGCTGGCAGTGGCCAGAAGGAATCGCCGTGGTATATATTGCGAAACAATTAGCCGATCCGGGTGTGAATGGGCAGGAAGATGCCGAAGCGTTGCCGCCTTTTTCAAGCCTTAAGCTCTTCACACGTGAGGAGTACAAGGCTGCTGGCAGCTACCGTGACCGAATCGATGGCATTGGACGCGTGCGATATACCGTGTATCCGGCTGTGCGGGAGGACGGAGATACTTTTGTGATCCGTCAGCAAAATGGAGCTAATCGGCTGGAGCTGAGCACGGGTAGAGCTAAAATCAGATATGCGGTCCACCACAAAAAAGGCTGGTTTCGCAGCCGCAAAACGGTGCAGATTCAGGTGACGGCTGAAGTTCCTGTTCCGCAGGAGGCGCTTTGCTATGTGAAAAAGCGTGGTGGCTATCCGGCGGACCGGGAAGACGGAACCTTGTACCCGTTTACGGCACCGTTTGCTGCGGGACGGAATGTGTTGCCCGCTGTGGAAGTAGGCGGAGATGAATATGTGCGGCTGTTTTTTACGGACGGTCAGAAATTTGGCACGGTATATGAATTAGTCCCTGAATGAAAGGAGGCCGCAACCGATGAGTTTTCTTAGCAATTTATTCAGAAGAAAGCCGCAGGCAGCACCAAGGCCGTTATTTTATGATATTGTGTGCCCTTATTGCTTTAGTAAGTTTTCCCCGGAGGAAGTTGTATTCCGTGCTTCCCATCACCGTGAGGATGACGAGGATTACGCTTTGGGTGAGGACGAGCTGCTGAACAAATATCGGGAGCGCTTTGGTTTGGACAGTGTGCATGATATGGAAGCCATACTTCACCCCCTTGATGTTCCTGAGGAGCATCGTTTGTACTCGGATCATGTACTGACAGGTCTGACAGATCGCTACGGCGAGCTGACACGTCGCAGATTGTGTCCACATTGCCATAATGAGCTGCCGGTGACCGCAGGCAAGGTGCCGAGTAATATCATTTCGATTATTGGAGCTTCACAGGCAGGGAAATCCGTCTATATGACCTCCCTAATTCACACGTTGCAGCATGTTACGGCCGATCATTTTGATGCGGCTTGCATGCCACTGAATGCAGAGATCAGCCGCAAGTTCCGTACGATGTATGAGGAACCGTTGTTTGAGCGTGGGGATCTGCTGACCTCCACACAGAAAGAAAAGATGCAGGAGCCTTTTATCTTCCAGTTTGTGTTTAAGGATGAGGAAAAGCCGCCACTGACGCTGGTGTTTTTTGATGTCGCCGGTGAGGGGATGGTCGATCAGGACTATCTGGGTCTGCACGGGCAGCATATTAAAAATTCAGCGGGCATTCTGTTTATGGTCGATCCGCTGCAAATCCGCTCTATTCGGGAGCGTATCAAGATCAACATCGGGGACAAGCCGGGCGAGTTTGTTTCACAATATGATGAGCCGCGTGATGTTGTACTTACGATGTTCGGTGATTTTATCGCATATCAGGAAAAAGGGAAGACGGACATTCCAACCGCCGTTGTTCTGACCAAAAGTGACATGCTCACTGCGCTGGCAGATGAAGAAGGCACGTACATCAAGACAAACAGCAATATTTTTAATCCAATGGAGCATCGGAAATATATGGATTTGAATGAGTTTGCTAACATTGATGGCGAAGTGCGACGGTTCATTGAAAAGGTGGATAAGCCGTTCAAGGGCACGATGGATGTGTATTTTACAGACACGGCCTATTTTGCGGTTTCCGCCTTGGGCAGCAATCCAGTAGATCAAAAGCTGCAAGGGCTGGTTAGTCCGATCCGTGTGGATGAGCCCTTCATTTGGCTGCTCTACAAGCTGAAGTACATTGAGGGGAGAGAATCACAGTGAGTAATTCTACCTCTCATTTGATACAGCAGCAGATGTACACACGGGAACGGCGTGGTATTTTCCGTTCAACGGAAGGTTTCGATACGGTGGCCAATTCCAAGGGGCTGGACACTTCTTTTATTAAAAAGGTGCTGCATCCCTTGTGTGTGTATGATGCGCCTGCTGCTTTAACGGCGCGTGGCGAGAAGCAGGAGAGCGTCTACCCGGAAGCCATGCATCTGGTACGGACGGAGTCCGGAGATGTGGTGCTAGGACGGAGTATCTACAAGGCAGCGGATTTTACCGGGCTGCGGAGCGCCTTTTTTACGCATAATTATGTGATTCCAGGCGGGCAGGGTGAATCTCCGTCGGATTACAAGCAGTGGCTGAACACATCTTTTGTCGATACTTACGATATTGAGCAAGGAACGGAATTGCCGGAATTGGAGCGTCTGCCGGGTGGGAGCGTATTTCCATCTGTTGATCCGTCTGCGGTGCTGTCTCAATTGCAGCTCAGCGAAGAAGTTTTCAAGCAGATTCTATATGCAGTCATGATGTCGGCTACGGGCCGTAAAAAGGTATATATAGCACTGAACGTTCCAGTAGAAGCGGTGGCATCTTCAGCCAAGCTGCTGCTGGGTGTGTTGTATGCGGCGCTGCCTTATGCATTTCGCAACAGGCTCGGATTTCTTACATATGCGAAGGAGCCACACAGCAGAAAAGGCATTCATTTGATGTTTGTTGAGCCTTTCAGTTTGCGTCCCGGGAATCGGAATGTGGAAAAGGATTTTGTATTTGACCTGACTAACAGTGGTCGGGTACTCAATGTGGATGCAGAGCAGGTGAGACAGCCGTATTTTGACTGGATTACCCGTACGTTGCTGAATGGCGAGACGCCAGACGATTTTTTCAAATTTGCGGAGCAAATGCTGACGGGCATGGAGGCAGGGCGTGATCTGACGCTATCCAGCTATCACGAGCTCATTACACTGTACAGAATAGAACAGGAAGAACGCGGGTTATATAACGAACGGCGTATTTCCGTACTGAGAAGCTTAACCGACTATTTATCTTCTCCCGATGCGTTGCCACGTAAAATGCGGTTGAATGACTTATTTCTGTCGTTTTTTGATCATGAATTTGATCGGGTGAAGGATGGATATATTCCTGACGTGGGTCTGGTTGACTGCTTCAAGGATTACTATAAAGTTCACGCGCGTAGCAGCGAGAATCGGTTGGTGGAATATTTGATCCGCTCGCTGAATAACGCCTATACCGCCAGAAATACGGAAGCTGTCACTTATATTTATCATACGATTGAAGAAAATCCTTCATTGGGCAAGTCGTATTTTACGAAGGTGCTGGGTAATCCGGCGCTCACGAAGCTGCTGTTTATTCCCTACATGGATAGCCAGATGAAAAGAACACCGGATGTGAAGGGGCTGCTGGCTGTCGTGCATGAATGGGGCAGTCGATATATTGAAGTATCGGCGAATGCCGATTTTCAGCTTTTGGCTGAGTCCGCATTGATGGGCAAACTGCGTGCCGAAAGAAAGCCGGTAGAGACTGTGGCTGCTATTCATCAACGGTTGCAACAATGGGAAAGCAGCTCTACGGGGGGCCAACTCTCTACACTGGAGCAATCCGGGTTAACGGAACGCTTGCAGGAAGCGTCGGATCGGTATTTGCTTACCGAAGTGGAGCTAAAGGAAATCTCACCTGATCAGGTCGTACAGATTCCGTTCTTGACACGTCCTGATTTGGTGCAGTGGGTCGGGAAACTGCCAGCTCCACTCAAGGGACAAGCTGTGCGCTTGATTGCGGCTTACGATTGGTTTAGCACGGAGGACCCGGAACCGTCAGTGCTGGAGGGTCTGGAGCCGGGCGAGGTGGAAAAGGTGCAGGACTGGGCTTACAGTTGGCTGCCTCAGCAGCTTGCGGAGGGCCATTTTGCTCGTCTGCTGCCTGCCTTCTATCGTTCCGATGGTACGGACGAAGGAATACTGGATTTTGCCCGTCTGGTTAGCTCGATTCGCAAATGGGCGAAGGGTAACGATACGATGTATCGTTTTATTCGCTGGTCGGAGGGACATGCTGAATTTGCTACGCCACGGGGCGGTTTTGAACCAGCCTATCGACGTGCGTTGCTTTTGTTCTTCCAGAAGGAAGGACGCGAAGGGCTGCATAAAAAAACACTGTGGCGTGAATATTTTGAGCCCGCCAAGCCTGTTTTTAAAAATTTCTATCTGACAGCGAGGCATGAGACGGATACACCTTTAGTCAAAACGCTTCGTCGCTTCCGCAAGGGTGGGGTGATCTCCGGGATCGTGCTTGTCGTCATTGCAGGCACGCTAGGCGGCCTGAAAGCAGCGGGCGTAATCGGCTCGGAAGCCACGCCAGCACCTGTCACTACACCCAAGCCAGTGCAGCAGCCTGTAGTGGAGCCGACAGCACCCGTAAAGGAAGAGCCTACGGCGATTGTGACTCATGTACCCAACACCAAGGCGACTACGAAAATGGTCAAGCTGCTGTTTGCTTTTCAAACATCGGCGGAGCAGGCGGCGTTTAAGCCTAAAAAGCTCGTCATTGTCGGTGCGGATCAACAGGAGTATTCATACGAAAATTTTACGCTTGCTGAACAGAACGACAAGGAAGCAGCCAGTAAAGCTAACACGGGTCAGCCCGGTGATGCGAAAACCGGCAGTGCCACTGTAGGAAGCACGATAGCAGGGGAGGCTACTGGCTCAACGGTTGGCGGAGGTACATCCAGCAGAAACAGCGCGGATCAGGTTGGAACGGTGACAGGCCAATCGGGCGCAGGCACGACATCGGGGACTCCTACAGGAGAGAGCGGCACAGCAACCGATGGAACCGGAACCGGCTCTGACGCACCAACCAAGTATGACCTGAAGCAGTATCCTTATCGCACACTGCTGACCATTTGGCAACGACTGGAGCTAGACGATGCTAGTACAGTTACGGTGGATGGAGAAGAGTACCCGCTGGTTCAAGTGAAGACTGCTGATTAAACAAGCAAAATGAAATAGAAATGAAGTAAAAGACGGGCTTCCTTACAGGGCTCGTCTTTTACTGTAATCTCTTTTATATTTTCCGTAAGTATTGACACCAGATAGGCGACTGTTTAAGATTAGTTGGAATTCAAACTATTAAAATTCAATGATTGTGGAGGTTAGTAACGACATGGGAAGTGAGGTGTATCCCGTTTGTCTCCCTTGGGAGGAAGAGAGCACGATGTATTTAATTAAATGGATTTTCACAACAGTCCGGCGCGAGATTGAGACGGCGTTGCGTCCTTTGGGGCTTACCTCCCCGCAATCGCAGACGCTTTATATACTGGCAATGTCGCCAGGAGTGACCAATACGGATTTGGAAAAGCTGCTGCTTATTGATAAATCAAGCGTTACCAGCCTGGTGAACGGGATCGTTAAGAAAAACTGGGCAGTACGCAAAAGTCACCCTCAAGATGCGCGTATGAAGCAGATTTATTTGACTGAGGAAGGCTGGAAAATTCACAAGGTAGCTGAGCATACAGTTGAGCAGATTAAAAGCTCGGCAGGCGAAACATTATCTGTGGGGGAGTTAGAGATTCTTCGAGGTCTGTTGAAAAAAATACTTCACAATTACCGTCCTGCGAACGCCCGCGTTTGAAAGGATATGCCCGGATAGGGGTACTCAAAAGCTGAGTTATTACAGCATAGATAGATTTTACAGGAGAGGGAAGAGACCCGATGATAAAAGAACAAACTTATCCCAATGCGGATAAGCTTATGCGTGTGTTGGCCTTCACACTCGTTTTTTCAGTAATGAACGCCTTTATGTTTAATGTAGTTATGCCTGTGATTCGTGAGGAGTTCCATATTAGTGCTTCCGATGTGAGCTGGCTGTTGACCGGTTATATGATTGTGTATGCGGTTGGCTCGGTGACCTATGGAAAGCTGGCGGACAAATACCGTCTCAAGGATTTACTGACGTTTGGGATTATCTTTTTTGCGTTAGGCTCGCTTATTGGTCTGTTGGCCAATCAATTTTGGCTGCTGATTGTAGCCCGTTTGCTTCAGGCCGCAGGGGCTGCTGTTATTCCGGCGACAGCTATGATCATTCCTGTCCGGTATTTCTCTGCTGAAAAAAGAGGACGTGCCTTGGGCATTACTGCAATCGGATTGGCACTGGGTACGGCGCTGGCTCCGATTATTTCCGGCTTGATTACAGGCTTTGCAAGCTGGCGTTTTCTGTTCGTTATTTCCATGCTGCCGGTTATCGCCTTGCCGTTCTTTCGCAAATATTTGGACGACCAGCGTGGAGAGAATCAGAAATTTGATTTTCTCGGTGGATTGCTGCTGGGTGGCACGGTGGCCTTCCTGCTGCTTTCCATTTCGCAAAGCAATAGTATATTTTTTCTGGTCGGGATTGTGCTGTTTGCTCTGTTTATATGGCGGATTACTACCGCTAAAGATCCATTCATTCAGCCAAAGCTGTTCAAAAATAAGCAATATTCCTACGGATTGTTTATAGCCTTTTTGGGAGCAGGGGTCAGCTTTGGGCTGCCATACCTGGCGCCGCAGTTTCTGAACAGTCTCAATCAGCTTACGCCTGCAACAATTGGATTGATTATGTTTCCGGCCGCCATTGCATCGGCGTTGCTTGGTAAAAGCGGTGGGCGTTTGGCCGATAGCAAAGGAAATTCATTTCTCGTCTACACGGCAGTTACGCTTATGTTTATCTGCTTTATCAGCTTGTCTACCTTTGTGGGCGCGTCTCCGTATCTCATTTTATTTTTGCTCATTTTCGGCAACGTAGGTCAAACCTTTATGCAGATTGCTATGTCTAACACGATTTCCCGTACCTTGTCGAGGGATCAGATTGGTGTTGGAATGGGGCTGCTGTCTCTGCTGAATTTTATTTCCGGTGCAGTGACGACAAGTATTTTGGGCAAAACGCTAGATACCTCGTTTACCTTTCACCTGAATCCTGTCGTAACCAACGTACAGGTGTTCAATTTTAGCAATATATTTACGGTGCTTGCGCTGATTGCGCTCGCAACCATGGTACTTTATGCCTTGCAGTTTCGCCGGGGCTCACGCCACAATACGACTGCTGCTCAGCAAGGATAAACATTTTATGCAAGCTCATACCAAAACAAGGGTATAATATAGAAGGAAAAGTTCATCTACGGAAGGATGGAGTGTCCGGCATGACAAGAAACCTTCAATATGTACCCTATGGCTACGAGCCTCCAGTCGATACGCATAAAGGGACTATGATCTACTATGATACGTTTGAACAGGTTACAGCTGGAGAGCTGGATATTTTTGCTGAAACGGGAGCTGCGCTATCCTTTAAAAAGCAGGTACTATACCCGTTGCATGAGGAAACAGTCAGAAGAATGTGGAAGCAGCCGGTCCGCTCGTATTACAAGCGGGTAGACGACCTTGGGGAGTGGCAGCGGGAGCAGGCTTTGGGTGCTATCGTAATCGAGAGCTGGGAAGGTAAACGCAAAAAGTATACGCCGATTGAAGCAGCAATCCGTTTTCTGGCGGAAAAATATACTCCCCCGCTTTTTCTGTATATGAGTCCTGAAACTGCAAATTTGTGTGCATCCTATGCATCGTTCGATGAATGGATCAGAAACGTCAGATTGTTGCTTTCCACCGAGCCGTTAGAACTTCATCCGAAGCTGGCACAGTACCGCAATCGCTGGAATACAGTAGAAGAAGCGATAAACCGTCAGTCAAAGGTTGACAAAGAGCACCATGAATTATAAAATAGAACTAATCGTAAAAATTACTATTGTAATTGTATACCATGTATTCCATTTAAGGAGGAAGAGAAATGCGCGTAATTGTTACCTTGGCATGCACCGAATCTGGTGACCGCAACTATACAACAACCAAGAACAAAAGAAATCACCCGGAGCGTCTTGAAATGAAAAAGTACTCTCCGCGTCTGAAAAAGTATACGATCCATCGTGAAACTAGATAATTTGGGCTTGCTACATAGCAACCTGAATTATTTTGCGTCCTGAACGAAGCCTGAAATCTAATAAATACAGGGCTTCATGAAAGGAGCCATGGCATGGTCTCTCCACTTCATGATGAAGAAATCGTGTTAAGTTTGCAAAAGCCTGCATTATGGAACCGGCGAAAACTTGAATTAGTCCAGTGGATAGAGCGTCCAAAGATAAAGCTTACGCCTAAGCGAACGGCTTTTTTTCATGGCTGTACGATAGATGCGGAGCTGCAAGGTACGCTTTGCCTTTTGAATCGAAAGCACGTGGCAACCGAGTTCTCCTGTGCTGGTGTCAGCATTTGGGACGAGCCGGAGGACCATTCACTATATGCTTATATAACGATGAAGGCTGACGAAAGATCCGGAGCGTTCATGCAATGGGCGATGCGATATATGCGGCATCGTTTGCTTGTCGTTTACGAACCTGAGCGCAACCGTTACGATCTGTCGTCTTTTTTTCTGGGACATAACCGTTCTTTTTGCCAACTGATGGAGTATTGCGCCAGTACGTTTGAGTTTGAACCAATAAAATGATATGAAAGCTTAGGTGAATAATATGAAAAAAGATCTTCATCCAACATTGAACAAAGTTATCTTTTTGGACCCTAGCTGTGGATTCTCTTTCCTGAGTGCTTCCACTAAGTATTCCCAAGAAACGATGGAATGGGAAGATGGCAACACATACCCGGTTATCCGTGTAGATACCAGCTCCGCTTCTCACCCGTTCTTCACTGGTAAACAAAGAAACGTGGATATCGGTGGACGTGTGGATCGCTTTAACAAAAAATATAACCTTTAGAACAAGACGAGCGTTATGTTCACGGATTATACAAATAATTCGTGGACGTCGCTTTTTAAAACACCTCCTGCAGATGCAGGAGGTGTTTTTGTCTTAATCCAGAACTGCCATTTAAAGTGAAATAAAGCACTGCTCCCATTGGTCGGTAATGGATGCTTTATCCAACTGCTCCCCAATGAGCGTGACATACCCCTGACTCACGGGGAGCGCGGTGGGCTGCCACTCCAAGTGACTGCCTGAATATTGCAAGAGCATCGTACCTTCGTGCGGAAGCACGCAATAGCCTTTTGCGCGAAGCAGGAAGGATCCGAGTCCAGTCAGGAAGCTTTCCAATCGTTCCTTTTCCAGCGACTGTAAAGTATATTGATGCAGCGTTAAGCTCTCCAGACGGGAAAACGAATGGGGCTGGTTGGGATCGTGGCTGAGGCTATGACTGTGCCCAGAAATGACCTTGAATGCTGTACTTCTGGAAATACTGTCGGGTTGCCCGATACCTTTGACAGAAATAGGGTCGTCCGATGCCGTTGCATCGGTTCGTTGCGCCTGTGCTGCTGGTGTGGGTTGAGATACCTGTACAGGTTTTACGGCAACGGATACGGAGGTCAGTGCAGGCTCCAGCAGGGGTCCAAGGTCAACCCGGCTATACTCAGCGGTTTGCAGCTTGGCCGTATCATTGAGCTTGCGAATGCTCTTGACAACCCTCTTCACTTCGCGGCTACTTGCCGCATCTGTCTTGTTCACTACAATGAAGTTTGCGGTGCGAAGCTGCCCGTGCAGGGTCTCGACCAGTTCCTTGTCAGCGGTGAAGCGGCTATTGTATTCATGAAAAAGCTCAGCGTCCACAACACTGATGCTGTGAACCAGATAAAGCCGATCCGCCAGCAACGGGGAGCGAAGCTCTTCCAGCACTTGCTCAGGGTTGGCTACTCCGGTGGTTTCCATGAAGATCAGATCCGGGTCCTGACTGAGCAGGGTGTGCAGAGCGCCTGCCAGCTCATTTCTTTTGCTGCAACAAATGCAGCCCTCCAGCAGTCCCTCCACCGATACGTCAGGCATTTCTTCAGTAATAATGGCACCGTCTACATCGTATTCACCCATTTCGTTCATTAATACTGCGGGACGGAGCGGAATTTGGCGGGCATGGGCCAGCAAGCGCAGAAGCAGCGTCGTTTTGCCGCTTCCAAGAAAACCGCTGATTAATATCACAGGAACCTTGTTCATCATTATTCCTCCTTGATAGGGTTAGTGTGCTGCATTCAAGCGATCAAAGGTGGCTACCGAATCTGCCTGGGTATAAACATAAGGGGATTCCGGCTGTGCCACTGCGGTTATTTTCTCGGATCGAATTTCGAGTACGGGTGCATTGCCTTTCTGTGTGGCATGTAATGTGCCTTCAATGGTCACCCACGTATCCTTGTCAAAGGACGGGGCCTTCTTGGATTGGACGATGATTCCGAATGGCATGGCATCGGCGGTACAGCACATAACAAGGAACCTTCCCACCGCAAATAGACCTTTGCCCGGCAGGCTGCCGTCTTTATAGACAAAGCCAGTCACCTGCACCTTTTTTCCATCAAAAGCGTGCTTATACAATTCGATGGCTCCGATAGTCTCGGAGAAAATTTCCGGTTTGATCAGTATGATCGGCTGCTGGTACAGACGCTTCGCCAGCTCGGCAAATTCTACATTGTACTTATCAGGCGGAACGAACAGCTTATCCAGCGTTTCCTGACTCCATTTTCCCCCTGCGGGGTGCGAGGCTGCGCTAGAAGATGCAGTAGATAAAATGGAGGATACAGGTGCTTTCGTGGTTTGTGTATCTGTTTTGCGTCGGATCTCCGGGTTGGGATACGTGAAGGACATGCCTTTTTTGGCCGCCATATCACTGCCAAGCGCTTGATTGGGCAGCAGCGAACCGAACAGTAGTGGAATGAGCAGCATTCCATATACGAGCATTTTTTTGAACCAGCCTTGCGGTAACGGATGCTCACAATCACATAAATCCTCACCTTCTCGGTCCCCGGCTATGCCGTGCCATGCCATGGCCAAAGCGATAAAGAGCAAGGGCACGGGGCAGAGCAGGAGCAGCTTTTGCATTTGCGGAGCCAGATAGTAATGAAGGGAATTCGAGCGGCTCAAGGTGATGATATACACAGCCAATCCAATCATGAGCAAGGAGCGCATGCCATACTGCCAGCGCATGCTAAAGGTTGAATTCACGTTCGTATTCACCTCCCCAATAACCATTCAGCAGCTATAGAGCCCGCCAGGACGAACGAAACAATGAGTAAGCACAAGACGGCGACAAATTTGGTGCGGAAGGTGCTTAGCAGCATGAGCGTGCCTTTGAAATCCAGCATCGGGCCTAATACGAGAAAGGATGCCAGCGGACCCAGTGTAAAGGTATGCGAAAAAGCAGTAGCGACGAAGGCATCGGAGGTGGAGCATAGCGACAAGACGTAGGCAAAGCCCATCATAAAGGCGTACGAGCCAGCCGTTCCACCGCTTAGCGAAAGCATTTCATCACGCGGGATGAAGGTCTGTATGCAGGCTGTCAGCAACGCGCCGATAATGAGATATTTGCTCATGTCCAAAAATTCGTCGCCAGCATGTACAAAAAAGCCCCGCCATGTGCGATTGTGCTGATGAGTCTGGTTGTTCTGCCTTTGCTGGCTAAAAGAGAGCAATGACCTTTTGAGCGGATGCACACGCACAAAGGCATACACGATCAGCCCAATGATCGCGGAAACGGCAAAGGCCAGCCCTATTCGAACGGCAGTGACCTCGGGATGGGAAGGGAAGGCCATCATCGTCGCAACCAGCACTACGGGATTGATAATCGGCCCGCTTAAAATAAAGGTGATGCCCATATAGGCAGGCATTCCCTTGAGCATCAATTGGCGAACGACAGGGATCATGCCGCATTCACAAATGGGAAACAGCAGACCCAGCAAGGAGGCCAGCAAGACACCCGACACAGGATGCGCAGGCGCTATTTTGCGAATCCATGTCTCTGGTACGAGCCATCGCAAAAGGGATGAGACGAGTACACCGATAAGGAGAAACGGGACAGCTTCCAGAAAGATGCCCATAAATACCGTTTTTAACGGTTGCAGTTGACTCATATCTAACAAACGAAGCCATCGGGGAGATAGCGTAACAAGCACAGGGATGAGAAAGGCAAACGGAATCATAAAAGGCAGCATTTTCAACAGCGTACTGGTTTTCATTCCACGGCTCCTTGGGAATAAGGGTTCTTGTCTACATTCTATGCCTGTAATGGGACAAACATGTCCGCTGGTAGCGTATGAAGTACTCCTTTATAGACGGTTCATGCGTGAACATCTATATAATTGTGTTCTTTAATTGGACAATGTGCCTATACCAATTTGTAAATATTACGATTAAAATCCGATAAACGATTGCAAGAAGGAATTTTTTACGGTACGATCCATATTAAAACGTTGGAAAGACAAGGAGGATTTTATGATACCGATTGTTGTTTTGTCCGGATTTCTGGGTAGTGGTAAAACAACGCTTCTTCAGCATGCGCTGGCTTACTATAAAGGGCAGGGGCTCAAGCCGGCTATTTTGATGAACGAGTTGGGCGATGTTAACTTGGACGGCAGTGTGGTGAACGATCAGGCTCCCATGAAGGAAATGCTTAGTGGCTGTATATGCTGTACCATTCGCGGAGATTTAGGCGTTGAGTTGATGAATCTTGCCGAGGAATATAAGCCGGACGTGATTATCGTAGAATGTACCGGAGTAGCTAATCCGATGGAAATTGTAGATGCAGTGACAGATGCCTCCATATATTCCACTATGATTTTACAATCCGTCATTACAGTGGTGGATGCCCGTCAGTTTCTGGATTTTGCGTCAGGTCACGAGAGAAACAAGTCGTATCGCCTGATGCAGGATCAGCTTCGATGCGCTTCTAGGCTGATTATTAACAAAACTGATTTATTGGCTACTGGGGAGTTGCCAAAGGTACAGGCACTCGTAAAAGAATTAAATCCGTATGCGCTGACGGTGAGCACGCAACGGAGCGACGTGGACGCGGATACTTTTTTCGCTATTCAAGGAGAGGATCGCATGGACGTTTCGGGGCAAAAGGAGTCAACTGCCGATAGCGAAAATAATCTTCATCGTTCGGAAAATCATCCACACGCTCATGATCATGCAGACCATCACCATCATGACCATGACCACGAACATGGGGAGCATTATCATTCCTACGACCATGTAGTTGTTCACACGCATTTCTTTGGACAACCTGTGCCACGCTCCGAGTTTGAACAGTTGTTTCGCAGTTTGCCAGCTGAAATTTACCGAGCCAAAGGAATTGTGCGTTTTCTGGAATCAGAGGGTCAGATGATGTTCCAGTTTGCCTACCGGGAGCTGGAAATCATTCCGATTCGCCCGCAAAAACAGGTGAACGATGTAGCCGTCGTCATGGGTGAAAATTTCTCTGCTTCCGAGATCGAGGAACGGTTGAGAAAGCTGGAAGCGGCTGAAAAGCCTTTGACTGGTTCATGACGTCAGGAATGAGTGGCATTGTAAAGTAAACGAGTATAAGACCTGCAAAACATTGACGAACCTTTTCTAAACTGTTAAACTTGCTAATGCGTAAAGGTTACGTTTATCAAACGCTTGTTTTTTTATTATCTAATCGTAATAATTACGGTAGATAGTTTAATGAGAATAAACGACCTGGAGAATCTGCGCGGAGGTATGCCGTTCAGATGGCTCCAGGCTTTTTAAAGGAAAGGGAGATTTGCGTCATGTTATTAGCCTCACTGGAACAAGTTACATTTGGCTACGGGGACGTTCCTAATCTAGTGGATGCCAATGTTGAAATTTTTTCTGGCGAATTTGTGGCCATTACCGGGCCGAATGGGGCTTCCAAATCGACAATGCTCAAGTTGTTGCTCGGTTTGCTTCAACCTTGGAAGGGCAAGGTGTTTATGTCCGACCGTACAGGTGAGGGTAAGAAGCTTGTTGTCGGATTCGTATCGCAGCAAATTGCTGCTTTTAATGGCGGATTTCCAAGTACTATCCTGGAATTTGTCCGTTCCGGAAGATACACTCATGGCTCCTGGTTGCGCCGTATGCGGCCCGAGGATCATGATCTGACAGAGCAGGCGCTTCGTCAGGTAGGTATGTGGGATTTACGTCATCGTAAAATCGGCGAGCTGTCCGGTGGACAGAAGCAGCGCATTTGTGTGGCACGAGCGCTTGCTCAGGAATCGGATTTGCTCATTTTGGATGAGCCCACGACCGGGATGGATCAGGAAAGCCGCCATCACTTCTACGATCTGATGAATCAGCAGGTTAAGGAATATGGAAGAACCGTCGTCATGGTTACCCATGGACTATCGGAAGTGCAACATTATCTGGATCGTATTATTGAGCTTGAGAGGAAGGAAGATGGCGGATGGAAATGCTGCACTACGACTTCATGCAGCGGGCATTTTGTGCCGGTGGGGTAATTGCACTGCTGGCCTCGGTGCTTGGAGTGTACCTGATGCTGCGGCGTCAGGCTCTGATGGCGGACATGCTATCGCATGTATCGCTGGCAGGGGTGGCAGCGGGTGCCTATCTGGGCATTAATCCGACGATAACCGGTTTTATCGTAGCTGTAATCGGAGCGATTATCGTTGAATACGTCCGCAGGTCTTATAAAACGTACAGCGAGATTTCTGTGGCCATTATTATGGTAGGTGGCCTGTCGACGGCTGTTATTTTAATGAACCTGAATCAGAGTATTAATAAAGGATTTTCCGCTTATTTGTTCGGTTCAGTGGTGGCAGTTAATCAGACAGAGCTGATGTTGATGATCGCAGTGGCTGTGATCGGGGGTATTTTCTTTTTCGTATTCCGACGTCCTTTGTATCAGATTACCTTTGATGAAGAAACGGCGAGGACAAACGGCCTTCCTGTCAAATCCATTTCGTTTGCGTTTAGCATTTTGACAGGGATGATTGTAGCCGCTGCAATGCCGATTGTTGGTGTGTTGCTTGTCTCCTCACTGATTGTGTTACCGGCTGCATTGGCGATTCGAATTGCACCGAGCTTTGCCGCAGCCATCTGGATATCCATGGTGACCGCATTGATCGGGGTATTTTCGGGTTTAACGGCATCGTATGAACTGAGTACACCCCCGGGGGGGACGATTGCCATGGTGCTGTTATTATTCCTGATCGTGGGAATCGGTATTCAAAAGCTGGTCCGCAAGCTGGGTAAGCAGCAGGCTTCCCGGCAGAAGAATGCAGCACGCCAGTGAACGAAACAGTTCGTATTCTGAAAAACCAAACAAATAAAGGAGCTATGAACATGAATACATGGTTCAAAAAATCATTCGTATTGTCTGCGGGGCTGGTACTTATTTTGTCCGGCTGCGGAACCAAATCTGATCATACAGCTACCAACACTCTCCAAACCGAGCCGAATCAGGCACAAACGACGGACAGCGGCAAAAAGCTGAAAGTGGTTACCACTTTTTATCCGATGTATGAGTTTACAAAGCAGGTCGCTGGAGATCATGCTGATGTAACCGTGCTGATCCCTGCTGGTGCGGAGCCGCATGACTGGGAGCCAAGCGCCAAAGATATGGCACAGGTGAAGGATGCCGACGTTTTTGTATATAACGGTATCGTGGAAGGCTGGGCAGAGCAGGCTTTGAGCAGCGCGTCTAACGACAAGCGTGTTGTGGTTGAAGCAAGCAAAGGGCTGAACCTGATGGAAGGTACTGCTGAGGAAGAAGGAGAAGCGCACGCAGAGGAAGGCCATGCTCACGATCATGTGCTGGACCCTCATGTATGGCTTGATCCAGTCTTGGCCCAAAAGGAAGTAGAGTCCATTAAAGCGGGTTTTATCTCTGCAGATTCTGCGAACAAAGCAGATTATGAAAAAAATGCCAATGCATACATCGCTAAATTGAAAAAGCTGGATACCGAGTTTAAAACAGCTCTAAAAGATGTAAAGCGCAAAGACTTTATTACCCAGCATGCTGCTTTTGGTTACCTGGCTAAGCAATACGGCCTGACCCAAGTGCCGATTGCTGGACTTTCTCCGGAGCAAGAGCCTACACCGGACAAGCTGGCGGGAATTATCAAATTTGCCAAAGGGAATAATGTCAAAACGATTTTCTTTGAAACCCTTGTTGATCCAAAGGTCGCTGAAACTGTAGCTACTGAAATCGGTGCAAAAACCGATGTACTGAACCCACTCGAAGGACTGACGGACGAAGACAAACAGAAAAACCTCGACTACCTTGGCGTTATGAAAAACAACCTGGAGGCTTTGAAAAAAGCCCTGAATGAATAGAATATATTTGCAGACAGACGCTGGGACTATATGGGCGTCTGTTTTTTTATGCATGAAAACGGAGCAGATGGAACGGCACAATAGGTCACTTTTAAGTCCAGCTTATATAGTGCTAAGGTTCCAGTGTATACCTAGTACTTTGTGATCTTTACCCTACAGGAATAATTTACGTCATTATGAAAACCTGTTTTGAAAACTAATTCAATAGTATCTGGTTTAAAATTCCGTTTGTAATCCATTGGTAACGTTTTTATTTTTAACAGATTTTTTCTATTAACTTCAGTTATTATTTCACCGATATTGAACCTTGGATATGCATTTTGTTCAGCAGTCAGCATCTGAATGAAGAAGTATGATATATACAACGACAGGAGAGATTAACCTTGGCAACCATTATAGTCGTCGACGATTCTTTATTTATGCGATCTGTGCTTAAGGATATTTTTTTGGATTTGGGTCACTCTGTTATTGCGGAGGCGGAAAATGGGTATGACGCTGTTTTGAAGTACTCGAACCTTCGTCCAGATTTAATCACCATGGATATCAATATGCCCAAGATGGATGGACTTGAGGCTGTTGAAAAGATTATAAGGCTTGATCCCGAGGCTAAAATTTTAATGTGCTCTGCTTTGGGTCAGCAAGAAGCGATTATCAAAGCATTTCAGGCAGGTGCAAAGGATTTTATTGTTAAACCATTTCAAATGGAGAGAGTTGTGAACGCAATCACAAAAATATTTGGTAGTTGATTAATCGGGTTAACCGTACCCATTCATGATGATGGCTGCAATCCATAAATTGAACAAGAGAGCATTTCTATGACATAAGATTTTAATTTACATAAATATGAAGCATCTTGAAAATGAGTAAGAGGGTTGTGATTTAAATGAATGTGGAGATGAATAGGATGAGCAATCGGGTTTTATCTCAAAAAGTATTTATCGATGAACTGATCACTACGATTAAGAAAGGAGGGCTTGTCCCTGTAAGCTATGAACAGCTCATTAGCGAGCAACGGGAAAGAATAGATGCTCTTAACAGTGAACTTATCGCGCGTATAGAGGGGATGGAAAAGGATTTAATTCCTAATGCGACACACTCCATTCCCTTTTCTAATGGTGAAATTATTTTTCTTGCTCGTTATATTGTACTCATCGGGGACAACACCGAGGGTTACTTTGTTTTTTACAGAGCTGAAGAATGTGAAAGTCCGGAAGAGTATCATTTTATAACAAGCTCATACCAGCTTCCGCATTTGTTACCTGAATTATCTCTTATGTTACAAGAGCATAGTGCTAACGAGCCTGTTGATATTCTGACTTATTGGAATGGCCCAGCCTATCCGCTGAAAGATTTGAATAAAGAGGATATTAAGCTGTCCACCTACGAATTTTAATCCCGCACCAGCGGTTTAATTCTGGAGAAGTAAGGAGCCGTTGCCGCTTTGCGACAATCAGTCTGCCCTCTTTTCCATTTTCAGTAAGCCTCATTTGGAGGGAAGACATTCTAGTCAATCTACTCGATTGTGGGTCAATGCACCTGCCAATCGGAACGTTAAATGGCAAGCCCCTCATCACTTGGAGGCTTGCCACTCTTTTAATGTTAAGAACTGTATGGGGGGGACACCTCTGGAACAGCAGCTTTTTCATTGAAACCATTGGTTCTATCTCCGAACAAGCCATAAAGAAATACATCGAAAATCAAAAGAAAGGAGACGGCTAATGCAGAGAACCTATAAATTTCGTCTATATCCAACCAAAGAGGAGCAAGGGTACATTCATTTCGCGCTGGAACGTTGCCGTCTCCTCTATAATCGTTTGCTCGCCGAACGAATCGCTGCTTACGAGCAAACGGGGCAGAGTCTTACCTATTACGAGCAAAAAGCAACGTTGCCAGAGAGAAAACGGTACATACCTGAACTCAAAAACGTCCATTCCCAAGTCCTTCAAAATGTCGTTGAGCGGTTGGATAAGGCGTACCAAGCCTTTTTTCGCCGCGTCAAAAATGGCGAGAAAGCGGGCTTTCCGAGATTCAGGCCTGAAAGCCAGTACAACTCCTTTACCTACCCGCAGAGTGGGTTTTCCATAGAAGGAAAGCAACTTGTGCTTTCCAAGATCGGTGATGTACGCATCCGACTTCATCGGCAGCCGCAAGGAACGATCAAGACGTGTACCATCATGGTTAAGAATGGCAAATATTACGCCTGTTTTTCTTGTGAAGTCGAAAGCAAACACCTTCCAGCATCAGAAAAGCAGATTGGCATTGACCTTGGCGTGTCCCAACTTGCGGTAACATCAGATGGCGAGAGAATAGAGTCACCGAAGTTTCTTCGTAAAAGCGAAGAAAAGCTGAAACGAAAGCAACGTGCGGTCTCGAAGAAAAAGCGTGGTTCAAACCGCCGGCGTAAAGCTGTACGCAACCTAGCCAGACTCCATGAGAAAGTAGCAAATCAACGTAAGGATTACGCTCATAAAGAATCGCGAAAGTTGATCAATAAATATGGACTGATTGCCTTCGAGGACTTGAATATACAAGGGATGGTCAAGAACCATCATCTTGCCAAAAGCATTGCAGATAGCGGATGGAATCAACTTATTCAATTCGTGACGTACAAGGCTGAAAGCGCCGGTCGTCAGGTTGTGCAAGTGAATCCATCGGGCACATCGCAGCGATGCTCCAACTGCGGAGAAATCGTCAAAAAATCACTTGCTGTTCGTGTCCATCAATGTCCTTGCGGATACGTTGCAGATCGGGATGAAAATGCAGCTATTAATATATTGAAACTAGCCTTGCAGAACGTATCTTAATCTAACGCAATCAGGCTAGGAACTAGCCTTCAAGGAGGGACGAGGTTACGAGTCCTGATGATTTGAGAAGCTCTCCAATTCTTTGGAGAGAGGTTCACATGAATATTCGTTTACTTCGAATGTCAAAATTTTATTGAATATTACATAGTCTTTGCGGCTGTTGAAAGGGCCCTTGTTATTGGTATGTCTATCAATGGCGAAGAAAGAAGCACCCCGTCCGGCATCTTTAGCGTCATACCACTGAATGAAAGAGGCAAGTTCCTTCTTGCTTATATCAAATTCTTTTTCAAGTCCGTTATCCATAGTCACAACCAAAATTGCACGGTCACCACTCGGCTGTGAGGGTTCGGATGGTTCAGAGGGCTTTGACGGTTCAGAAGGTTCGGAAGGTTTAGTTGGTTCTGACGGTTCAGGAGTTGGCGCTACCTCGACAGGTTTAAAAGGAAGTAACGACCCATCCGTATCAATTGCATATATAAATAAATAGTTGGGTGTATTATTTACAAATTCAACAGAGTGCTCTCCTTGAGGCAAGTTTAATTTTTCGTACATGATTTTACGAGCTGCTACGTCACTTCCAGTCAAAGAAAAGTTATCAACCTTAACGCCATCTATAACGACATCAATGCTGCTGGAACCAGACCACCAAGTGGTGGAAATTAATCTTAATTTAGTACCTTTAAAATTAAACTTTAAACTGGTTCCAGATTTTTGCCAGGGAGAAGTCCAGGTGATTGGGCCAGTATTATCACGAAACCAATTACCACCTAGATAGGTAATCTCGGCCGTATTCGCTTCATAACGAGACCATCCTTCTTCCGGTTTATTAAGGACATCCCCCGTAGCTGCGGCATATGTGCTGTGGCTAGTACTAAAAAAGAGGACCATCATCCAAACTACCGTGAATAAAGTTAGCTTTACAAATTTCATAATCATTACACTCCTTTAAATTTTATTTTCTTACCAAGACTACAAAAAATGAAAAGTATTGTCTAAACATTAATGCCTATATTTATAAATAAATGTTTATAAAACCCATATATATTGGAGTTTGGAATATTCTACGTTCCAGGATATAGGCATTAATACTATGATGATCTATTACATGTGGGCTAGAATTACGATTGGGAAGAGGTCCATTTTATGATGTCAAAGTGTGTTAAATAATCCCCTGAGAGCATCACATTCTCTCAGGGGATTATTTAACATTGATAATCAAACGCATGTTCGCATATAATACAAACAAACGTTCTGATAAGGAGTGAAGGAGCATGCTGGAAAAATACGTGGGACAGATCGTGGAAATCGTGTATATGGACCGGAAGGGCAAGCTGTCTCAGCGGCGCATTGAGGTGCATCGTGTGCGGAATGGTTTGATACGGGCCACTTGTTTACAGACAGGCCAGCCACGCGTTTTTCGATTAGATCAGGTACTGGCATGGCATCCGGTAACCAGAACAGCATAGGAGGCGTTTACAATGGGGAAAAAGCTTGAAGGGAACGGCATATGGGAAAGCTCGCGCATGATCTTGCCTGAGCATCGGGATGCATATTTGCGACTGATGAAGGAGCAGGGGAGACGCGGCAAGCCGACACTGGACGATCAGGAAATGCAGCAGATTGAGCAGGCGATCATCGTTTCCTATAACGAGCGGAAGCCCATTACGCTGCGGGTATTCAATCCATTTGATGATGAGGAGCTGTGCGGGTTTGTGACGGTGATTAACACGAGTCGGCGGGAAGTGAAGCTGTCCCGTGGGGAAGAGGATTTTAGCTGGATTAAGCTGGAGGAAATTATAGAGGCAGATATATAAAAAATAGTCCGGTAAGTCGGGCTTTTTTACGTTCGTTCTGTTGGATGAAAATAAGATTGTAGCCGTAGGAATATAGGCATAAAATGAATCAGTAATGGTAAAAGGAGGGGTTCAGCTTGAAAATAAGTAAAAACAATGCCGAACATTACATATGGGGAGACCAATGTGATGGTTGGCGTTTGGTGAAAAATAAGGATTTGAGTATTATTCATGAGCGTATGCCCGGGAACACACACGAGGTCAGACATTATCACCATCATGCACGCCAATTCTTCTTCATTTTATCAGGTACAGCCATACTTGAAGTGGATGGTGAACGAATCCAATTAGGATCTCAGGAAGGCTGTGAGGTTCCTCCTTTGGTTCCTCATCAAATGTTTAACGAAATGAATGAGGATGTTGAATTTTTGGTGATCTCTCAGCCTGCGAGCAGAGGTGATCGGGTCCTGACTGAAAAATAATATTTCGGCAGCCCATCATTTTCCGATCTCGCAACCGGAGCGAACAGCGAACTGGCTAAAGCAGCACATATAAATCATGTCTGACTGGTCTTTTCATTAAAAATATCCTTTGAATCTACTGGAAGAGCTTGTACATGATGAAGATAGTTCGTAACAGTAGCAAAAATCTCATATGAAAAGCCGCACTCCTGATTCTGTCAGGAAGAAATGCCAAAGAACCACAGTGAAAATGGTCGAAATGACGATTTTTGTTGTGGTTTTTTATTCTATTTTAGGAATTAAAAGCAGGTTTTGTCCAAATTCCAGTCTGAAATGTCCATGGAATGAGGATATTTATTCCATATAATAAGGAGGTGAATTAATTGAAAATGATTATCAATATCAAAGGAGTGGTCGAGTTGCCAAAAGCTACTACTGCTATCTCGCAAAATACTCGTTATCTGGAGAGTCAGGCTGCACGGGAATCCAATGCCAGATCCTACCCCCGCCGTATTCCCATTGCCATCGCCGAAGCAGAGGGCATTCATGTCAAGGATATGGATGGAAAAATGTATTACGATTGCTTGGCCGGGGCCGGAACTTTAGCACTCGGTCATAATCATCCGGTGGTCATTGAGGCGATCAGGGAGCTGCTGCATCACAAGCGTCCTCTGCATACGCTGGATTTGACTACTCCGGTGAAGGAGCAATTTGTAGAAGAGCTGTTCGCCAGTCTGCCTCCTGAATTTGCCCGTCAGGCAAAAATTCAATTTTGTGGCCCGACCGGGGGAGATGCGGTGGAAGCCGCGATCAAGCTGGTCAAAACGGCTACGGGCCGCCGAAGCATTTTTTCCTTTCAGGGAGGTTATCATGGCTCGACCCACGCTACGATGAGTCTCAGTGGTACTTTGGGGCAAAAAGAGCGGGTACAGGGCTTGATACCGGATGTTCATTTTATGCCCTATCCCTATGCGTATCGTTGCCCGTTTGGAGCAGGTGGAGACCAGACGCAGGCGCTTAGCAGTCGTTATATTGAAAATCTGCTGGATGATCCCGAGAGCGGGATTGCTACGCCTTGCGCTTTTATTCTGGAGGTGGTTCAGGGGGAAGGAGGCTCTATCCCTGCGCCTGTGGAGTGGCTTCGGGAAATTCGCCGTATCACCAGGGAACGGAATATCCCGCTAATCATTGATGAAGTGCAAACCGGGCTTGGACGAACGGGGAAGCTGTTTGCTTTTGAACATGCTGACATTATTCCCGATGTGCTGGTCTTGTCCAAAGCGATCGGCGGCAGTCTGCCGCTGTCGGTTGTGATTTATAACGAAGCGCTGGATGTATGGAATCCGGGTGCACATATTGGTACTTTTCGTGGCAATCAGATGGCCATGGCTGCCGGGCTGGCCACGCTGAAATATATCAAGGAGCACGGTATACCCGATCATGCCGCGGCCAGAGGCCAACAATTAATGGGGCATCTGAATTCCTTGAAGCAGCAAACAGGCTGCATCGGAGATGTACGCGGCCGGGGGCTTATGATCGGGGTGGAAATTGTGGATGACCGACAGCCTGTAGATCAGCTAGGACATCATCCGGCTCATAAGCAGCTAGCCTCTCGAATACAGCAGGAATGCCTGAAACGTGGACTCATTTTGGAGGTGGGGGGAAGGCATTCGGCCGTGATGCGCTTTTTACCGCCGCTGATTGTGACAGAGCGCCAAATTGACGACATTTTCCTCATCTTTAGTGAAGCGGTGCATGTGGCCTATGTCGGGTTGCAGCACGGTCATGGTTAAGCAGGCCGAGTGATGAACATACGTGCTGTGCCTGAGCGGTGGAAGGTCGTCATCACGGTGATGCTCGGCACCTTTACGGTTTTGCTGAATAACAGTTCGCTCAACCCGGCGATTCCATCCTTCATTAAAGTATTTCATACGAACGCTGCTACGGCGAGCTGGCTCATCACTATTTTTCTAATCACGATGGGGATGACGATGCCTTTAACGGGATATCTGGCAGATCGCTTTGGCAAAAAGAAAGTATACCTGAGCGGACTTGCGCTCTTTGTTACAGGTTCCTTGCTCGGCTCGTTATCGTGGGGGCTTACCGCCGTCATCCTCTGTCGGGGACTGCAAGGGATGGCAGGCGGGCTGATGATTCCGTTATCGCTGGCGCTGATTTTTGAAGCCTTTCCCAAGGAAGAACGCGGCAAGGTGACGGGAATCTGGGGGATTGCGATTATGGCAGCTCCAATGCTCGGGCCTACGGTGGGAGGAATCGTGCTATCTCTAAGTAGCTGGCAGGTGCTTTTCCTCATAAATGTGCCGACCGGACTGCTGGGCTTGCTGCTGGGGATACGTTATTTAACAGCCGCACCTAGCAATCCGTCGCGTACCTTTGACAGCAGCGGATTTATAACGGTTACGTTGGGTGTGGGGTTCATTCTGTTTGCGCTGGGCAGGACAACGACAGCTGCGGATCTGATTGCCCCGCTGCCTATTCTGCTGTTCCTTGCAGGAGCGGTTTTGCTGGTTCTGTTTGTGCGAATGGAGCTGGTGAAGAAACAGCCGCTGCTGAATGTACACATTTTCAAAATACCGACCTACAGCTTGAGCGTCATCGTGGCGAGTGTACAGGCGATTGCGATGTTCGGCAGCATTTTTCTGGTTCCGATGCTGGTTCAACATGTGTATGGCTATGACGCCATGATGACAGGACTTGTATTTTTGCCTTCCGCTATATGTACAGGGTGGTTCGTCACGATAGCGGGCAAGCAATTAGATCGCAAGGGGCCAAAAGGAATGATCAGCACGGGGCTTATCATCACCTGTGCCGCTACGGCGATGCTCGGCATGCTCCAGATGAATTCGCCGCTGTGGATGATTTTCGTTCTCATGATGCTGAGGGGGATTGGGCTGGGTCTGTCGAATATGCCTGCCACAACGGCCGGGCTGAATGCGATTCCCGACGAGCTGGTAGCCCAAGGCTCAGCAATGAATAATGTGATGCGAAGACTGACCTCTTCGCTTGGAATGGTTGTGATTTCGGTTTATTTTGAAGTTCGCAAGGCTCAGCTACTGGTGGGGGGCTATTCGCTGGAAACGGGAACGCTGCAAGCGATCAGGGAGGGCTTTATCGGGTTGAGTATATTGATTTTACTCACGATTCCCGCTGCTTTTTTCCTGAAGACCCCTGATTTCCTTCGCAACAAAGGAGCGCGGCGTACATCCAGAGATACCCAGGAAGCGAAAGCATCTGCGGCTGCACCTAAGGTTTGAACAGGAAGGGAGAGAAAGAGTATACATGCTGACACAATCAACGGAGGTTTCCACGATCGCTGGAGGGCTGTCCAAAAGCAGGAGCTGGGCGGAGCAAGCGACACTACGGGCCTTGGTCAACAGCTATCTGCGGGAAACACAACAGTTTGACCCGAGAATGAATACGGAAGCACCGGAAATAAGGGTGACTCTGCCCCAAGTCGGGCTGCAAATCATGGGAACTCTACACCACTTCTCTGCAACCGGGCAACATGTGTATGGGAGTGCTTGGTACGAGGTAGAAGAAGGTGGGACGCACAGGCCCCTGGAGATGGATGGAGTTATACAAAGGCTATTGGACGAGATGAGCTATCATGCCGCGCCCGAGCAACGGGAAGCAGAGCAGCAAAAGATGAAACAGCGTATTCGTAACAGTATGCACAAAATGACGATCTTTATGGATCACCATGCGAAGACCACAGGCGAGAGCAAGCTAAAGTCTTTCTCCGGTACAGAAGCCCACCTGACGTATGTACGTTCGGAGCAGTCTTTGCTGATCGGACACCCTTTTCATCCTTTTCCGAAAAGCACGGAGGGTTTTGCTGATGATGAGCTTCCATTATACAGTCCCGAGATGGGCGCGGCGTTTCCGCTGTATTATTTCGCGGTTCATGAGGATAACGTGCAGGAGGAATGGATTGGTGAAGAGTATCGCAGGGATGCCATTGACCCATCTGTGCGGCTCCATGCTCGCCGTCAATGGGGAGAGGAGCTGGCGCGGTATCGCATTTTGCCTATGCATCCATGGCAGGCCGGGCAGGTGTTGCGTCAATCCTGCATTCAAGGCTTGATACGTCAGCGGGTGTTGATTCCTTTGGGTGCGCTAGGTCCTGTCGTTTATCCGACTTCTTCGATACGAACAGTATGGGATTTGAAAACCGGGAACGGCTATAAGCTGCCGCTGCATGTGCGGATTACCAATCTGGTGCGTGACAATACACAGGAGCAGGCTCGGCGTACATTGGATGCTGCGAAGGTCATTCATGAGCTTTCAGCCAACTGGTCGTCCCATATCCAATCCGAGTCCTTCAAGGTGCTGACAGAAACGGGATACAGCCGCGTATGCTTCCAGCCGAATGAGGAAGCGAAACGCACAGAGAGTCCTGAGTTTACTAAGGATGCAGGGCTTTCACAGGTCACCACCAGTGATGCAAAGTATGACGCAGGACATGAGTATAGCCCGGCGGCAACAGAACGAGGAGCAGCGACGGCTCAAGAGCTGGAGCAGCTTTCTGACCAGTTTACGGTTCTTTATCGTCCCATGGATTTGAACCCTGAATCCACCTATGTACTGGCTTCCTTGCTGGAGCCGTTGCCGGGTGAACAGGAGCCGCGGCTTATTGGAGTGATTCGGGACAATGACCCGGGCAAAAACGGAAATCGGCCTGACCTGTTAGCTTGGCTGGAACGGTATCTGCACATATCCATGGTGCCCATGCTGCGTTTGCTTGCGGTGAAGGGTATCGCCTTCGAGGCCCATGTACAAAATTCGCTTCTGTCCCTACAGGATGGATGGCCGGACTGCTACTATGTACGGGATTTGGAGGGCGTAAGTATTGTGCGTGAACAGGCCGAGGCAGCCGGGTGGGTCGGTTCACTGATTGCTGAGGATAGTCCCGTATTGTACGGTGCAGAAGAGCCGTGGATTCGTACCCGTTATTATTTCTTTGTTAACCATTTGGGGGCATTGATTCATGCCCTTGCGGTTCATGAGCAGCACGGTGAGCAGGAGTATTGGAGGGTGGTTCGCAAGGTGCTGGAGCAATTACGGAAACAAGATGCTGGTTTTTGCCCCCGTCTAGCCGCCTATATCCAGGATTTATTGACCGCACCTACGCTGCCTGCCAAAGCCAATTTTACAAGCTGTTTTCAGTCCAGAGGGGATACGCCGTCGTTTATCCTGATCCCTAATCCAATTCATTTTCGTGAGGTGACTTCATGTCTGTAACCAACATTTCGGATCATAATTTCTCCACAAGCAATCTTTCTACAGCTTCTGCCAGCAACGCTTCGACCACTCAGCGCTTCATTCAGGCGCTCCGCTCGGATACCTTTACACCGGTCGAGCAGCGTATCATCCGGCAACTGATCCAGGCATTGCTGTATGAAGAAATTTTGCCTTATGACACGTACAGCGATTCCGTGGATAGCGGTGATCAGCATTTTATACTGTCCGGCAAGGACATTACAGGTCGCCCCGTTCAATACCGTTCTGTCGGGAAATGGATGCACAGCTTTGGGCGCATTCGGCTGGTTCCTGTTCCGGTCATTCGAGTTGGGACAGACGGAAGCGAAACGACAGCC
Source organism: Paenibacillus sp. FSL R10-2782 (assembly GCF_038592985.1). Classification (NCBI taxonomy): domain Bacteria; kingdom Bacillati; phylum Bacillota; class Bacilli; order Caryophanales; family Paenibacillaceae; genus Paenibacillus; species Paenibacillus sp. FSL R10-2782. Next base: position 2,454,361 of record NZ_CP151951.1, read on the forward strand.
ATGCTGGCGGATTTTGCAAATGAGGTCCTCAGTGCCGCACAGCAGGGTGAACGGCTTCAGCGCTTTATCGAGGAATTGGAGCAGACCTTGCTAAAGGATGTACAGGCGCAAAGCTCTTTCACCGCGCCATTTCTGACAGATGACCAGCGTCGATATGATGAGCTGGAAGGCAATTTGGGGGATGGTCATCCCTATCATCCATGCTACAAATCCAGAATCGGCTTTACGCTGGCAGATAATGAGCTGTATGGTCCTGAGTTTAAGCAGTCGCTCCGTCCTGTTTGGCTGGCTATCGCCAAGAGCCATAGCCGGGCGGGGCAGTCGCAGGCAATTGAGTATGAAGCATTTATTCGCCAGGAGCTGGGAGAAGGTGAAGTTGCGCGCTTCCAAGCCTTGTTAACCAGCTACGGTCAGCAACCGGAGGCCTATCGCTTCATGCCTGTTCACCCGTGGCAATGGCAGCAGGTCATTTTGCCCCGGTTTCATCAAGAGCTGACGGATCAGCGGATCGTATGGCTCGGTGAAGCGAGCGATGTGTATCAGGCGCAGCAGTCGATCCGCACATGGTCCAACCGGACCACACTGGAGCGCTCGTATGTGAAGCTGTCGCTCAGCATTACGAACACCTCCACCAGCCGGATCATGGCTGGACATACGGTGCTGAACGGAGCGCTGATCACGGACTGGCTGCATGGGTTGCTGGAACACGATGAATACGCTGCGCAACAGGGATTCTTTATTTTGCGTGAGGTTTTGGGTATCACGTATGACTATGAGCAGCTTCCCGAATACCGTCAGGCGAAAACCTACGGCTCACTGGGGACGGTTTGGCGGGAAAGCATTCAGGGGTATTTGCAGCCGGATGAGGATGCGATTCCTTTTAACGGACTATGTTATGTGCAAAAAAACGGGGTACCCTTCATTGATCCGTGGATACAGCAATTCGGTGTAGAGGAATGGACCCGGCGTGTGCTGGAGGCCACAATATCGCCGATTATTCATATGCTGTATGCGCATGGGATTGGTATGGAATCCCATGGTCAGAATATCATTTTGATCCACCGGAACGGGCAACCGACACGAGTGGCGCTTAAGGATTTTCATGATGGTGTGCGGTTTTCCGTGAAGCATCTGACAGAGCCGGAGAAATGCCCCGATCTTCATCCTGAGCCGCCAAGCCATGCCCGGATTAACCGCAATTCGTTTATTAAAACGAGCAACCCGGACGATGTACGCGACTTTTCCTACGATGCTTTTTTCTTTATTGCAGCCGCCGAGCTGGCGATGTTCCTGGCTGAACAATATCAGTTGGATGAGCAGCGCTTTTGGAAAATGTCTGCACAGGTCATTCATGATTATCAGCGCCAGCATCCTCAGCATGAGGAGCGATTCCGTCTGTTTGATTTGTTTGCCCCGACCGTACAGATTGAAGAATTGATGAAACGGCGGTTGCTTGGGGATGAGGACCTTCATTTCAAACCGGGAATGAACCCGCTATATGCGTATCGGGAGCCGACATGCTGACTGTAAATCGGCTTCAGGAGAAGCTGCGGAAAGGTCAGGAGGTATTTGGCCTTATCGCTTCCATCCCAACGGCGCTTACGGTCGAAATGATCGGACATGCCGGATATGATTTTGTGATCATTGATATGGAGCATGTCATGGTCAATCCCGAGACGGTGGAGCATATGATCCGTGCTGCGGAAGCCGCACAAATCACATCCTTGGTGCGTGTGCCCGAGGTCGATGCCAAGGACATACTGCGTGTGCTGGATAGCGGAGCGCAGGGAATTGTCGTTCCGCATGTGGAGAGCAGGGAGCAGATGGAGATGCTGGTGCAGGCTGCAAAATATAGCCCGGAGGGCAAACGAAGCCTGAACAGCGGCAGGCCTGCCGCATTTGGCAAAGGAAGTCTGGTGGATTATATGAAGCAGGCCAATGATCAGATCATGCTGGTACCAATGATTGAGAGCGAATTGGGTGTCGAGCGAGTTGCGGATATTTTGTCTGTACCGGGTATGGGTATGGTGCTGGAGGGAGCAGCGGATTTGTCCCAATCGTACGGGATGCCGTGGCAGACCGATGCAACGATTGTGCAGGAAGGGCTACAGCGCGTCTTTGAAGCTTCACGGCAAGCAGGTATTCCGTACTGTGCCATTCCGCGCAGGGATGGGGAATACGGCGCATGGACAGAACAAGGGGTTCGTGCCTTCGTGCTGGGTGATGAGCGGGGAATTGCTTTTCGCGCCTTGCAAAAAAGAAGGTCTGACCTACAGCAGCTCTCAACATAAAGGAGGAAGAACATGAGTCAGCTTGTTACAGCATTATCGGGAGGGCAGATCGTTCCGTATCTGAAAAAGCTTATCCAGCAAACACGGGAGCGAGAGCAGCAGCCGGTATGCGCATATATATATGACCTGGGCGCACTGAGAGAACGGGCACAACGTTGTGTGAGCAACTTGCCCGACGATTGCAGTTTGTTTTACGCGGTCAAAGCTAATCCCGATCCTCATTTGATTGCTAGCCTACTTCCCATCGTAAAGGGCTTTGAAGCTGCATCTATTGGAGAGATTCGGACCATTCGTGAAGTGTCAGCCGACGTGCCGATTATTTTTGGAGGTCCGGGGAAAAAGGACGCCGAAATTGAGGAAGCGTTGGAGCGGAAGGTGATGCTGATTCATGCTGAAAGTCTGCATGAGTTGCAGCGTATCGGCTGGATTGCGGAACGCAGGCAACAGCGTGTATCTATTTTGCTGCGCATTAATTTACGGCGTACCTTGCCGGAGGCGAGCATCACGATGTCTGGTCGGCCCACTCAGTTTGGTATCGACGAAATTCAGGTGCCGGAAGCGATCCGACTGGCCCAAAGTCTGCCGTATGTTCAATTGGAGGGCTTCCATATGCACTCTCTGTCCAATAATCTGGATGCCCGGCTGCATGCTCGCATGGTCGCTACGTATTTGCAGTGTGTGCAGGGCTGGATTCAGGAGCATGAGCTATCTATCCGCTATCTAAACGCGGGCGGTGGCTTCGGCATTTCGTATACCGATCTGGAGCGCAGGTTTGAATGGGATGATTTCATGGAAGAATTGCATCAAGTGTGGGAGGAATACCGTATTCCAGGCATCCAGCTCATTTTTGAATCCGGGCGCTATATGGTGGCACACTGCGGGTATTATGCGGCAGAAGTAATCGACCTCAAAACGAATCATGACCAGCATTATGCCATTATTCGTGGGGGAACCCATCATTTTCGATTGCCAGTGTCATGGCATCATAATCAGCCGTTTGAGGTGGTTGCTGTTGAAGATTGGCGTTATCCTTTTCCGCGAACAGAGCGGCGACAAACAGCGGTGACCATCGCGGGTGAGCTTTGTACTCCCAAGGATGTACTTGCGTATGAAGTGTATGTGGAGCATTTACGGATTGGCGATGTTCTGCTGTTCCATATTGCGGGAGCCTATGGCTGGACGATTTCCCATCATGACTTTCTCAGTCATCCACATCCACATTTTTACTATATAAACCAAAATTGAGAGTGATCTATAGCGCTACTACGCAAACAGAAAGTTCTTCCCATCGCCCCGCCCTCGGATTTCTAAAATAAAGCCTATGATCAGGGTCGAAATCCGTAAAAGCAGCATTAACATGAAGGAGGAATCCATATGAAGTACACAACAAGCACGACCCCGGTGCTTTCATCCGAAGAAACAACGCTTTTGCAGAAGAAAAAGCAGGCTGAAAACCATGTCATGCAGGATCTCATCAATACATTGCTGGCAGAAGGATTTTGGGAGCATTCCGATGTTGAACTGTTGTCTATGCCGCAATGGCAAAGCTACTGTACTACCGTCCATCCCGAATTAGACGAGCTATTTTCTTTTGCCGATCCTGAAGCTATTGCTGAGCCAAAGGGGGAAACCTTTCCAAACGGTCGTTCTATAAGCCTTTACCGCTGGTGGGTGGATCGGGAGCAGCAGCACAGTCTCATTTTTCCCGTACAAGCTGCGGTGATTCAACCCCATCGCTATCTACAGTCGAGTGGCGTGTATGAAATTCGGCGGTGGCCAGAGGGTGGCGGGTTTGATACAGTATTGCTTCACCCCGTAACGCTGATGCAGCGTGTGATTGAGGGATGCCTGGATGAAAAATACCGCCAACAGGAGGGAGTGGGACGGTTTGTCCAGCTATTGGAGCAAGCCATTGAACAGACTACATGGTCGCTGGATAGCGGACTGACGGATGAAAATATACTGGAGAAATCGCCCTCAGAGGCTTTTCAACGATTGGAACAGTATTCTTCGCTGCGTGATCGTCCGTTTCACCCCGCATCCAAGGCCAAAACGGTCTTGAACGAGGAGGACTATCGCAAATATATCGCTGAATTTGGGCAAGCCATCACGTTGAACTGGGTGGCGCTCCGAAAGGATGCGGTGATGACCGGAGTGGGAATCGCACAAGGGCCTCATTTTACGGACACAGAAACAGAAACAGAAACAGAAACAGAAACAGTAGCAGCGGCAGTCGAATCGGACACACAGCGCCCATACGATGGACAGCAGCCGGACGATCTTCTTCTGTCCATCTCCGAGCGTCAGCTAGTAGAGCAGGAGATGCAGGAACGCGGATTAGCAGCGGATTATATTGCAATCCCCGTGCATCCGTGGCAGCTCACGTATATGCTACCTCAGCATTTGCACGCCGAGCTGGTGGGCAAAGTATGGATTCCACTGGAAGTGAAGGCAGGAGCTTTTCAGGCAACCTCATCTGTGCGCTCGTTGTCTCCCAAGGAGGGCGGTCCGAATTATGTGAAGCTCCCGTTGGGCGTATTTTCGCTGGGGGCATCCCGTTATCTTCCTGCGGTGAAGCTGATTAACGGAGATCGCGGACAAGCCATGTTGCAGCAAGCCAAGACCCGTGACCCGCAGCTTCAGGAACGCTTATTTTTATGCGATGAAGGCTCCTGGTGGGCCTATATGCCGGAAAATGGCAGCCTGTATGATGATCCACCCCGGCACCTGGCAGCGATGGCGCGGATATATCCGCACGAATTGATCCATGATCCTGCTGTTCGCCTGATTCCCATGTCTGCGTTGGCCGCAGGACAGCATCATTTTTTCCGGGAGTGGGCGGCTGAGCGCGGACTTCCAGACACGGCAGAATCGGTAAAACAACTGTTCGGTGAAGTGTGCTCGACATTTTTTGAAATCATGCTGCGCCTGTATCGGATCGGGCTTATGCCTGAAATCCATGGACAAAACTGTGTACTGGTTTGGAAAAATGGCAAGATCGAGCACATTTTGATGCGTGACCATGACTCGGTGCGTCTGCATCTGCCCTGGCTGACAGAGCAGGGGATTGCCGATCCTGAATACCAAATCCGGCCCGGCTATTCCAACAGCCTATATAATGAAACACCGAAGAAATTGCTGTTCTACCTGCAAACCCTTGGCATTCAAGTCAATCTGTACGCCATTATAGATACTCTTAGCAATGTTTATGGAATAGATGAGTCCACTTTGTGGTCTGTACTAAAGCATCAATTGGAAGAAGCGATCCAACGTGTGCCCTTCAAGGCTGCCGTTCGTCAGGAAATCGAGCATATTTTATTTGAAAAGTCGGACTGGCCGCTCAAGCTGCTGGTTAAACCTTTACTGGAGCAGTCCGGGGTACCCGGTAGCATGCCATCTGGTCAAAGCCGCATACAGAACCCGTTTCATCATTTATAAGCTTGAGCGCAATTCCATTTTGCAAAATCCGACCCAGTCTATATATAATGAAATGAGTTCTCACATAAATGAGAATAATTATCGATATATAGAAGGGCTGGGAGCCATGAATACTCAAGACCCATCTTTTACTTCATTTCTTTATAAACTGCAGGATATTCAGCATGTGTACTCTGGTCGCTCTTTCTCCCGGCAAGAAACGTCCTTTCATACCTTGTTATTATTCAATGAAGGCGAAGGGGACATAGCCATTGATGGAATGATATATCCTCTTTACCGTCAAAAGGGCTTTATGCTCGCTCCCGGCGCAGTCATGAAGCTCCATATGCTGTCCGGCGCTCTGGCGGATTATTATATCATCCGTTTTCTTGCATTACAGCCGTCCGGGGAGCCGGACCGTTACATACCCGCACCAGCGCTTGGACCACATGAATGGATCATTTCCCACTTTCGTTTTGTGATGGATATGGTCGAGGAGATCAAGAGGAAGCATCATTGTAATAGCGTGTGGGACCAAATGAAGGCCAACATTGTATTTCAGGAAATGCTAATGTCCTTGTTTCAGCATACCAGCCGTGATCAGAAGCCCGATGTGCAGCAGGCGGTGACGCTGACCCTCCATTATATGGAGCAGCACTATGCTTCCGATATTACACGGGACAAGCTGGCGGAGCTGGCAGGGATGAGCGCTGATTATTATTCGCGTATGTTCAAAAAATTGATCGGCAAAAGCCCGATGGAATATTTGACGGACATTCGTATTAATCATGCGAAGCAGGCGCTTGTGCTCACTCGTGATTCCTTTCGTTCTATTGCTCACGGTGTCGGGTTTAGCGATGAGTTCTATTTTAGCCGTAAATTTAAAGCCGCTACTGGACGTTCTCCCTCAGCCTACGTGAATACAATTAGGTATTCGGATAAAATCGCTTCGCTCAAGCATCTGTTAACCGGACATTTGGTGGCATTGGGCATTGAGCCGTACGCGGCAGTCATCAACAAGGCTTATCCTGTCACCGAAGGCTTCCGCAATACCATTTCGGTGGGTGAGGTCCAGCCCGATCTGGAGAGGCTGATGTCAGCCCGGCCTGATCTGATTTTAACCTGTGAGTTCAGGGATTTTGAGAAGTCGAAAAAGGAAAAAATGTACGAGCAGATTGCGCCCACCGTCACCGTGCCCTTTTTTCAAAACTGGCGCACTCATTTTCAGTCCATTGCCCGTATTGTCGGCAAGGATGCAGAAGCGGTGGAATGGCTGGAACGGTATGAAACGAAGGCTGCGACCATTTCTCGAAAGCTCAGGCAAAAGCTCGGCGGGGAGACGGTGCTAATCGTGGGAGTGGGGAACCAGAAAATGTGTGTGTATGGACAACGGAATGTGGGAACGGTGCTATATGGGGATTTAAAGCTGTCTATGCCTGTGGGAGTGGAGGATATTGCCCATTACCGTGAGGTGACGTTGGACGATCTGGCTGAATATGACGCGGACCGCATCATATTGACCTGTTTCCGTCACTATGGAAATGCCTGTGAAGAACAGACGATTCAGCAGGAATGTCTGGCTCTGTGGCGCTCCCCTGTATGGCAGAAATTGAAGGCGGTGCAAAGCGGAGCTGTACACTCTATGTGTGATAGCCGACACCTGTATACATGCTATACTTCGTTGTCCCACGACCTATTATTGGACAAAACGGTCACGTTGTTATTGTCTGATTCGTCCAAATAAAGGACGCTAACGTCCATGTTCATCATAGCCCCCCTCCCTATAATTAATAATGAGAATCAATATCATTATTGGCGATCTAAATAGGGGGAATAGAGAAATGTTTCGAGCTTCAGGCAAGGGGAGTATATGGGTTGCGCTCATCGTTGTATTGCTGCTTTTATCCGGCTGCGGAGCTGGAGGCGCGGGTAAGAGTGCGAATTCCGGTGAAGCGACTGGAACGGATAAAGGAACGACGGATACGCAGGGAGCGACTTCAACCGATTCGGTGCGTACCATTGAGCATGTGTTGGGGAAAACCGAGATTAAAGGTACGCCCAAACGGATCGTAACACTGTATAACGGCGCTACAGACGTCATGATCGCCTACGGCGTCAAGCCTGTGGGGATTGTGGAGGCAAGTGGAACGGAGCCGGTATACGATTATTTGAAAAAGGATCTTGAAGGGATTCCGACCGTTGGTCTGGAGACACAGCCGAATATGGAGGAAATCTATAAGCTGAAGCCGGATGTCATCCTTGCAAGCAAGTTCCGTAACGAAGCAACGTATCAGCAATTGTCGGAAATTGCACCTACGGTTGCCGTCGATCAGCTATATGAGTGGAAGGATACAGTGAAGCTGATCGGACAAGTGCTGAATCAGGAAGACAAGGGCACACAATTGCTGGCGGATTGGGATCAACGTGTAGCGGACTTCAAAACAAAAATGGGCGATCGCCTGCCGATCAAGGCTTCCATCGTTAATTTCCGGGCAGACCATGCACGTATTTACTATATGGGCTTTGCCGGACAGATTTTGAAGGAACTGGGCTTCACCCGCCCTCCTGCACAAGAAGGAGACAAGTGGGGAATTAAAGTCAACAGCAAGGAAAGTATACCGGACATGAATGCAGATACGTTGTTCGTCTTTAACTCGGGCAAGGATCAGGCAGCGATTGAAAAAAATGTTGAAGCCTGGACAAGCCATCCCTTGTGGAAAAACCTTGATGCATACAAGAAAAAGAGTATTTTCAAGGTCGATGAAGTGAACTGGAATCTGGCTGGAGGCTATCTGAGCGCAAATCGGATGCTGGATGATCTTTATGCGTTGTATGATCTGAAATCATAAATAAATATTTCAAAAGCAAGACGGAAATACAGCAGAGGAGGGGTGAGGGGTCTATATCTCTCATCCTTCTTTTGTGTTGTACCATGCTGCTGGAAGAGTGAGGCTATGCAACGATGCTAACAACGAATCTAAGAAAATGGACGGGACTTGGTGTATGTCTGATCCTATTGGCAGGGTCTTTGTTTCTTGGCTTGCTACTGGGCAGAACGCTGATTCCTCCGGAATTTATGATATCTTCCCTCCTGCATTATGATGCTCAAAATGTAGAGCATGTGCTGATACATACCGAACGTTTGCCGCGCACGGTCATTGCTGCTGTTATAGGCGCGAGCTTGGCGATGGCAGGAGCCTTCATGCAGGCACTTACCCGCAACCCGCTGGCTTCGCCCAGTACGTTCGGTATCAATGCGGGTGCTTTGTTCTTCGTCTCTATCGCAGCGGTCGTGTTTTCGGTCGAGTCCATGATGTCTCTGATGGGCTTTGCCTTGATCGGCGCAGGACTGGCGGCTATTCTGGTGTACGTCATCGGTTCATTAGGCAGGGATGGTTTGACACCGATCAAAATTGTGCTGTCAGGCTCAGCCATTCACGCTTTGTTCATGTCGATGATCCAGATTATTTTGGTGATGAATGAAACGGGGATGCAAAATGTACTGTTCTGGATGGCAGGCTCTGTCAGCGGACGTTCATTGGAGATGCTACAGCCATTATTTCCTTTTATGCTGGTAGCGGCTATCTCAGCCATATGTATGGGCAGAGCGGTGAACCTGCTTGTGACCGGGGAAGATGTGGCGAAGGGACTGGGACAAAATACCCTATGGGTAAAATGCGCGATGGGCGTGATTATTGTGGTGCTGGCTGGTTGCTCTGTTGCTATTGCGGGGGCCATTGGCTTCGTTGGCCTGATCATTCCGCATGTGGCGCGTGCCTTGGTTGGTGCGGATTACCGCTGGATAATCCCTTTTTCGGCGGTACTGGGTGCTTTGCTATTGGTGTCGGCGGATACCGCAGCCAGAATGCTGATTTCGCCGCAGGAAATTCCGATTGGCGTCATTACAGCTTTGATCGGGGTTCCCTTTTTCGTTTACATTGCCCGTAAAGGGGTGGCGTGGAAATGAAGCGTGTGAATTTGAAGCATGGGACTGGTAGAGACGACATGAATGCGAAGCGTTATGTGACGCTGCGCAGCAGAAATGGCAGGTTTCATATCCAACTGGAAAAGAAAGCACTATGGTTGATGTGTGGACTGGCCTTGGCGCTACTGATCATTGGCGTGATGAGTGTAGGCTGGGGGGATACGTATGTGCACCCTTGGGAAGTGCTTCGAGCGATATGGGGGCGTGGCTCAGGCGATTATGATTTTATTTTGTACAGGCTGCGGTTTCCACGGGCGCTTACGGGAGTGCTGGTCGGAGCAGCTTTGGGCATCGCAGGAGCGGTGCTTCAGGGGATTATCCGCAATCCGCTGGCATCCCCGGACATTCTCGGGATTACGGGCGGCGCATCCGTAGCGGCAGTTACGTTCATTGCTTACGGGGGAGCTGTTTTGAGCATTCAATGGCTGCCTGTGGCGGCTGTTGCCGGAGCGCTGGTCGTATCGCTGCTTGTGTATACATTGGCCTGGAAGGATGGTGTGACACCAATCCGACTGGTGCTGGTGGGGATTGGTTTGGCTTCTGCTATGAGCTCGATTACGACGCTGCTGCTGGTCATGAGCTCGTCCTTCACAGCCGGCAAGGCTTATATTTGGCTGACGGGCAGCGTGTATGGAGCATCGTGGAATAACGTATATACGATGCTGATCGCTATTGTGATCTGCACACCTTTGGTTCTCTACTTTTCCCGCAGCCTCAACACACAGGAGCTGGGGGATGATGTGGCTACCGGCTTGGGGGTGGAGGTACAGCGGCATCGTGTGATGTTGCTGCTGCTCAGTGTGATCCTTGCTGGAACTGCGGTAGCAGTTGCGGGAGCGATTGGTTTCGTGGGTTTAATCGCGCCGCATATTGCGCGCCGATTGGTAGGCAGATCCATGGGCAGCCTGACGCTGGTGTCGGCGCTGGTGGGTGGATTGCTGGTGTATCTCGCCGATTTGCTGGCCCGTACGGTTTTTTATCCGATTGATATTCCCGCAGGTATTTTTACAGCAGGGGTGGGTGCACCATTTTTTCTGTATTTGCTACTCCAGCGCCGAAATCAGTATTAAAGTCGAGCTGTAATTTTTTTTGAACACTTATTTGAACATTTATATGAGTGGTTCATCTTTTTTAAATGGAATATACAAGATCTTAAGTTCGCAGTTTATAAAAGGGGAGGAAGCTGCATGGGTTTAGAGGTAAAGAACCTGATGATTAACTACGGGACAGACCCGGTTATTCAAGAGCTGGACCTGCAAATTCCGGAGGGAAAGATTACGGTGCTGGTAGGCAGCAATGGCTGTGGAAAATCGACGATTTTGCGTGCCATGGCGCGGCTATTGAAGCCTGCGGCGGGAGCGGTACTGCTGGATGGACAGGCTATTGCCCAGTTGCCCTCCAAGCAGATTGCCAAAAGGCTATCCATTTTGCCGCAGGGACCGTCAGCGCCGGAAGGACTGACCGTGTATCAGTTGGTCAAGCAGGGTAGATATCCGCATCAGAGCTGGCTGAAGCAGTGGTCCGCAGAGGATGAAGCACAGGTGCAAAACGCGCTGCAAGCGACGCAATTGGAGGCTTTTGCGGATCGTCCGGTAGATTCCTTATCTGGCGGGCAGCGCCAGCGTGCGTGGATTTCCATGACTTTGGCGCAGGGGACAGATATGATCCTGCTGGATGAGCCGACGACCTATTTGGACATGACGCATCAAATTGAGATTTTGGACCTGCTGTTTGATTTGAATGAACGAGAAGGGCGAACCATTGTCATGGTGCTGCATGATCTGAATCTGGCTTGCCGCTATGCGCACCATATGGTTGCTGTATACGATAAACGTATTTACGTGCAGGGAAAGCCGGAAGAAATCATGACGGCAGAGACGGTGGAAAAGGTATTCCAACTGCGCTGCCAAGTCATTCCTGATCCCTTGTACGGAACACCGATGTTTATTCCTCATGGAAAGGGGAGGAAAATGGATGCCGTACGCCAAAGGATCTTCGTTTGAGCCTGCAGAATGGTCGTATCTGACGGAAAAATTGCGAAGCAGCAGCGGAGAGCCAGCTCCAACCGGACGTTATGATCTACCTGCGGCTGATTTGCTGGAAGCAACTCCATGTGCTATGTATCTGGATCGGCTGGCAGGGCTGCATGATTTTTCTTCACGCAAGGTGACGGCCTCTGTTTTGGCGAAGCGGTACGGTTTTTTGATCGTGTCCCCGGTACTGCATGCCATGTCGGTGTATAACAAGATGCTGGAAGTCGGGATTGCTGAATGTACAATTCAATCTGCTTTTGTCAAGGATACCTGGCTCCCAAGGTTGCATTTGAACAGACTGCTGGTTACGGAATGTGACATCGGAAAGAAGGGTGAGGATGGGGGAGACATCAGTCTGGAGCAGCGTCATGCTTGGCGTGATCACGTCATTCAGCATGTATTTGCAGAGCATTTGGCTCTGGTGTGGCGATCTGTATCCGCTGTTGCTTCCATTTCAAGAACGGTATTATGGGAAAACACCGCCATCTATGTCTATGCGCTATATGAAAACCGCATCCGTCAGGAGCTAAAGAGCGAGGATCGGCTACGAATGGAGGAGGATTTTAAATATCTGACCTGTGAAGCTCCGGCTCACTTGTTTGGTGAACGGCAAAATCCACTGGCCCGGTATTTCGGCTCTCCCCGTTCAGAGAGAGCGGCGGTACCTGTAACGGAATCTGTATCCATCGCACCCACTGCGGCCGTGAAAGCTGTACGTGTTCGCAAAACCTGCTGCTATTTTTACCAGATGAAGGAAAAGGGCAGCTATTGCCCTACCTGTCCGAAGATACATTGTACGAGCTAAATAAAAGCTACGATGCTTGGGCTACAGTGAACTGAAACTTTGCCTAAGCGGCCATTTCGCCTGCTTTGATTTCTATATGCTAATGTGAGTTGGGTTATATCACGAAAGGAGCTGGTTTGTATGTTTCGCATTCAACCTCGGGTTCAGGGGATAACGACGGAACTGCTGGAGCTTTATCAGCATGTAAGTGCTTCTACCCTTGGGCATTTCACGGATTTTGGATGTATGCAGGGAGTACAGCCGTTGTTTCGTCCCATTCGATTGCTGGGAAATGCAGTTACGGTGAGGCTTCCCCATATGGACTCCACCGCTGTACGTCATGCGCTGGAATTGGCACAAGCGGGTGATGTGCTTGTCGTCGATATGTCAGGTGATGATGCCAGAGCTTGCTGGGGAGAATTCAGAGCTTATGTGGCGATGAAAAAACAACTGGCTGGAGTGATTGTTTCCGGTTGCGTCACAGATGTGGGGGTCTTGAACCAGCTACAATTCCCCATTTTTTCCAAAGGAATTAGCGCCTTGACTACACGTACACTGGAACTGGAGGGAGAGGTGAATACCCCGATTAGCCTATTTGGGGTCAGCGTACATCCAGGTGATCTCATTTTGGGTGATGACGATGGTGTATTTGTAGTAAAGCCAGGGGAAGCATGGGAACTGGGGGAAAAAGCTTTGGAAAAGCAGCGCAAGGAGGAGCTTACGCGCAAGCAGTTCGGATACGATCAGCTTTTGAATGCCCGGCTGGAAAGGTAGACATTGCACGAGCGTCAGGTGTTAGGTATAGTGTGGATAAAGATTTTGCACGCAGGGAAACTTTTTCGTTTTCATAGGAGAACCAGGAAGTATTGTCAATCTCATCGTATGTCATCTGAGAGAGAGCAGGAGGGAAAACGATGAACCATCAGCAATTGGATGAATTTCTCAGAAGTCTGGACGCTGTTGAGCAAATACAGATTCGCACCGGGAAAAATGTGAACGATTTAGAACACTTAGGGTTTCATATTACGGAAAGCGAAATAGGGCATGAGGTTCTTCGAATGCAAGGCAAGTATTTTTTTGATAGCGGGTCCATTTATATGAGCAAGCACCATCGGTTTGCGGACATGCCCTCACACAATCATGATTTTATTGAAATGAATTATATGTATTCCGGGGAATGCACACAGGTTATTGATGGTAGGGAAATCAGGCTGGAGCAGGGGCAGATATGTATTTTGGATACGAATGTTCCGCACAGCATTTATGCGCTTGGGGAAAATGATATATTGGTTAATTTGATTATGAAAATGGAAACGTTCTCAACCACTTTTTTTGGAGGTTTTAGCAATACGGGTATTGTGGCTGATTTTCTGGCTAACGCGGTATCCCGGGACAGAAGGCATAACCGTTATATTTTATTTCATTCCCAGCAGCATGAGAATGTACAGTATATTTTTAAAAATATGCTGTGTGAATTTCTATCCCCCCAGGATTATGCTCAACAAATGCTAAGTCATTATGTGCCTTTGCTGCTTACCGAACTGATGCGGGTATATCAACTGGATATGAATTTTGAGCTGGATCATAAGCCGGGTAAAGCGAGCATTATTGATATTTTGCAATACATTGAGCAGCATTACCGCGACTGTACGCTACCTCAATTGGGGGCGACGTTTAATTTTAATCCTAATTATCTGGGGAATTTACTTAAAGAGCAGACAGGCAAAACCTTTCGGGAGCTTGTCCAAACTCAACGTATGCAGCACGCGGATACACTGCTTCGCCATACAAACCACAGTATCAGCGAAATAGCGTACGAGGTGGGATATGAAAGCCTGGGATTTTTTTATCGGAAGTTTAAGGAGTATTCGGGACATACCCCCAGTCAATATCGCGAGTATCAAGGGCGGGTGGATGATGTTTGACATTGACAGCAAGACTCGAATGAGAGAAAAAGTGCACCAGAGCCCTGATACGGTCAAACAAAAGCTTGATTTTATAATGAACCAGATGAGAGCCATTGAGCTAATTACAACATCCCATATATGATCATCCAGCGCGTCTGCGGTCGTATGAGCTGCTTGCTCAAGTGATGCGAACAGTCACATAGTAAGGCCGTGCCGGAAAAGGTTCTCTTAACCTGATCCTGGCACGGCCTTATGGCATTTAAAGCTTATACTTGCGAATCAAATAGGTTGGGGTACAGCTCCACGCGTGACAGTAGCTGTTGATTAAATAACTGCCGTAGGGTGAAAAGGATTTATTATGAGGATCGTACAATTCCCAGAACGTGTCCGCTCCATCCCTCAGCATACCTCCCCAGTAGGATTTGAGGTGTTTTACGGCCCCGTCCCGGTCTCCAGTAATCAGCAAAGCTTCGACCAAATAGTGATGCATATACGGTGTCGTCAGGCCAATATCCGGTTGCTCGGACAGCAGTCGTTGCATAAGAGCTGCATTTTGCTCTGCATCCAGCACTTCTGCCAAAGCCATCCAGATTTGTCCGGCCCACGAAATTTGGAGGTTGGGACCGCTGACGAAGAAGCCTTGTTCTTCATCCCATAGTTGGGCAAGCGTTGCGGTCGTAACGTCCTCCAGCCGCTGGTTAAGGAACGGAAGCTTGTCGGGATCAACCTGTTCAGCTAATCGAATGGTTCGTTTTAACGTATAAATGAGTATCGCTTGTGAAGGGGCTTGCTTATCCAATTCTTCCTGCCAATCGATAAAAGACCACCATTCGTCACTGTGTGGTGGAAGATGCTGCTCATTCAGACGCTCCAGAGCCAGTTCCACCTGTCGGTACGCGGTCGGCCACAGCTCCTGCAAAGTGCCGCTGTCCTGAGTCGCCTCATAGTAATCGTACAAGGAAACTGTAAATAGCAGGGAATAATCGAACAAGTGCGTATCGTCCGGTATGAGTGTGGGAGCGATAAACAGATTCGCTGCGACTTGACCTTGATGATTCGGTACCCCCGCAAATAAATACAAGCAATGCTTGACGAGATCATTATTGCCGAAGGTTTCGTAATTAGCCAGCGCTTGAAGGCGCAAATCACCTAGCCACAGCCGCCGATCCCGTTTGGGGCCATCCTCGAACACTTCCTGCATACAGTTTTGCAAGGTTCGGATGCTGACTTGATCAATGTCCTGCAAGAGTGGGTCAGGATGCTCCAATGGGACTATACGCGAAGCGTCACCAGAGGTAACGGTCTGGAGCTGGATGTTATCGAAGGCTACCCGATATTTCTGAGAGCTATCTATAATTTCAAATTTAACATATCGGAAGCTGTAGCGGCGCGGCAACCGAATGACGTCAGGCAGTACATCGACATATAGCGTTTCCTGCTGTAGCCATGAACTGCTGATCCAGCCTGTATAATTGGCGAAAGGTTCACCGACTTCAACCGGCATTTCGCCAAAGGTCAGCTTGAGATGCAGCGGTGCGTCTGGGGGACTGCCCACAGGGCTAACAGAGAAGGAGAGGTACCCCACCTGATGCATGCCAAAGTCAAGAATGAACTCATCCCCCTTGCCATAATGCTGCTCCGAAGAACTAACGGCAGAGTGAAGCGGACGTGCTAACCAGCCATGCATCGCGTTCGTATCCTGCAATACCTCAACCATTTGTTGCGGTTGGACGGTAGAAGTATTTAACTGTGGCTTCAGCTCAGTGGCCTTATGAATGAAGGTTTCGTTACGCACAATTGTAGTAGTTGTGAAAGCTTGAGGAACAGGGATTGAATTTGACATGGTTATGCCTCCTTTAAAATAATTAAACGGAATGTGGGAATGGTTTATTTCCAGCCGCCAGTGTTGCTTCGTCTAAAGAATCATCCGGCTCCGGATTCCGCTCCTGAAGTTCGGCGCGAATCTGCGGGAAAATGTGATCCAGACGATAAAAGAACATCATCATAATCGAAATAACAGTGAGAATCATCGGAATGATGAGATAATTAAGCTGAATGGCAAACAGCCCTGAGGCACTTTGAGTCTGGTTGGGAATATAATGTCCCCAAGTCAAAAATACACCGGATAGAGCGCCAGCCAGCGCCATAGCTACCTTTCCGATAAAACCATTAATAGAAGAAATAAAGCCACCTGCGCTAATGCCGGATTTCCATTCTCCATAGTCAACCGGGTCTGCCTGCATAGAAAAATATATAGGCATTCGGACACCGTTGCCCAACCCTGCAATGACTGCACCCGCAATCAATCCAAAGACGTTGGTACCGGAAATGAGCATCATCAATAGTCCTGCAAGATTGATAACGCTCCCAATTTGAAACAACTTTCGTTTGTACATATGACGTGCCAGCAGCGGGGCGATAAAAGTTCCAATAATTGGAATTAATGAACCGATCCCTGCAATCAGACCGATCAGATCTGGGCGATTCACATAATACGTAAAATAATAAATCAGGCTGCCTTGATGAAAAAACATGCCTCCAAACATAAAGATAATGTTGGCTGCGAAGATGTACCAGGGCTTATTCCCTTTGAGCGCCGAAAAGGTTTGGGTAACCGTCACTTTTTCCTGCTGGAGTTTTACCTTTTCCTCTACATTTTTGAAGGTTACAAAAAACATCATCATACCGACGACCGAAAAGATAACCATGGTCCAAAAGAAGCCCTGCGCCTGTGAGCCGTTACCCAGCATTTTGACAAGGGGCATAGTCAAAACGCTGACCGCCGTAGCTCCAATAAAGGAGAAAATAATACGGATGGTTGCCAGCATCGTGCGTTCCTGTCCATCACGGGTCAAGCTTGGCAAAATGGAGGCCATCGGAATATTTACCATCGTATAGGCAAGCGATAACCCCATATAGGTGATATAAGCGTAGATTAATTTGCCCACAGGACCGATATCCGGTACATAAAAGGTCAGGATACCCAAAAGACCGAATGGAATTGCACCAAACAGAAAGTATGGCCGCGATTTGCCCCAGCGTGTACGCGTTTTGTCAATGATGATCCCCATGACCGCATCCGCGACACCGTCCACAATACGAGTAACTAGCAGCAGCGCACTGACCGCAAGCACCTCTAATCCCATGACATCCGTATAAAAAAACATTAAATATAGCGTGATCATTTGCCAAATCAAGTTACACGCAAAATCGGCAACTCCGTAACCAAGACGTTGTTTCCAGATGCCTGTCTTTGTAACCATACTCATCCCTCCGTAGATCCCTATGACGCCGATACGGCATGATAGAGGATAAAATTCAGTAGCTCATCTTTCTTGAAGATGTATGTCATGTTGTAAGTTGAATGAGGCGGCTCCGGATTGCCTTCCAAACTTACATTTATTAAAGCGCTTTCTTTTTCATATGGCAATTATCGTTTTACAGATCAATGTATCCGTTTTACAGGTTATTCAAAATTAAAATTTATTTTTGATTATTTTTGTATTATGTATTTTCAAATTAAAACAAAAGTGTTATAGTCTCCGTAAACCGATTATACTCACATTAATAAAGCGATTCAAAAATAAAAATGAACTTGGAGGTCTTTTTCCTATGGTACAAAGTCTGTGGAATTCTTCACAAGCATCTGAGCAAAAAAGTACGCTGGAACAGCTCGTATATCGTTCTAACCTGATCGGCACAGATAGGAGCGTGTGTAACTGGGGAGGCGGCAATACTTCGGCCAAAACGACGATACAGGATTTTCGCGGGCGTGAAGTAGAAATAATGTACGTCAAGGGCAGTGGTTCTGATCTTGCTACAATGAAAGCGCATAACTTTACAGGGCTTCGTATGGAGGATATCCGTCCCTTGTTCGAAAGGGAAGATATGTCTGACGAGGATATGGTCGCGTATCTGGCGAATTGTATGATAGATGCCAAGCATCCGCGTGCTTCGATTGAGACGCTATTGCACGCTTTTTTACCTTTTAGACATGTGGATCATACCCACCCGGACGCCATTATCAGCTTGTGCTGTGCACATAACGGCAAGGACATTGCGAAAGAGATTTTCGGTGACCGTTTTGTATGGGTACCTTATATTCGTCCTGGTTTTAAGCTGTCCAAGATGATTGCTCAAGGTGTACTCGATCATCCGCAAGCAGAATTGGTATTGATGGAAAAGCACGGTCTGGTTACATGGGGAGAAACATCCGAGGCAGCTTATGCGAAAACCATTGAAATCATTCAGGAAGCAGAAAGCTATATTAAGGCTCGTCAAGAGGAAAAACAGTCGTTTGGAGGCGCAAGATATAAAGCGCTTACTCAAGAGGAACGCCGTAGTATTGCATCTCGTGTCATGCCATCCGTTCGGGGAGCGGTCAGTGATGAGAAGAAGATGATCCTTACCTTTGATGATGCAGAGGACGTGCTGGAGTTTGTAAATGGTCAGGATTCTGCTGTATTGTCACAGGTCGGGGCCGCGTGCCCGGATCATTTGGTTCATACCAAGGTGGTGCCGTTTTTTGTAGACTGGACACCGGACGTAGAGGATGTCGAGGGTTTAAAAATAAAGCTCGTAGAGGGTATCGCAGCCTATAAGGAGCAATACCAAGCTTATTTTGAACGCAATCGGCATGAAGGAGACGTTATATTTGAGGCCGCGCCACGGGTTATTTTAATCCCGGGGATCGGCATGATTAACACAGGCAAAAGCTGGAGTAACGCACAGGTGAGTGGCGCTTTGTATCATCGTGCTATCGCGGTGATGCGGGGTGCGACGGCGTTAGGACAGTTTGTTTCGCTTAGTGAAAATGAATCGTATAACGTGGAGTACTGGCCGCTGGAGCTGTATAAGCTGTCACTCGCTCCGGCAGAAGCGGAATTTTCACGCAAAATCGCGCTCATTACAGGCGGTGCAGGCGGAATCGGCAGTGCAACCGCACGCCGTTTGGTGGATGAAGGAGCACATGTCGTGTTGGCCGACCTGAATCTGGAAGGCGCACAAAAGGTGGCCGCCGATCTGAATGACCACTACGGAGAAAACCGCGCTATTGCAGTCAAAATGGATGTAACGCAGGAGGAACAGATTCAGGCTGCCTATGCGGAAACCGCGCTAACCTATGGCGGTGTGGATATCATCGTCAACAATGCGGGGCTCGCAACCTCCAGTCCATTCGACGAAACATCATTAAAGGAATGGAATTTGAACATCAACGTGCTGGGCACAGGTTATTTTCTGGTAGCACGGGAAGCGTTCAAGCTGATGAAGGAGCAGACACTTGGCGGCAGCATGGTGTTCGTCGGCTCGAAAAACTCCGTCTATGCAGGTAAAAATGTAACGGCCTACAGCTCGGTCAAGGCGCTGGAAGCGCATCTCGCCCGTTGTATTGCCGCAGAAGGCGGCGAATACGGTATCCGGGTGAATACGATTTTGCCAGACGCGATTCTGCAAGGCTCCGCCATCTGGAACTCCAACTGGCGCAACGAACGCGCCGCCGCCTACGGCATCGAGCCAGACCAACTGGAAGAACACTACCGCAAGCGGACGACGCTGCTGGTAAACATTTACCCGCAGGATATCGCCGAGGGGATTGCCTTTTTCGCCTCATCCAAGGCGGAGAAAACGACAGGCTGTATGCTCACCATCGACGGCGGCGTCCCCGCAGCCTTTACAAGATAGGAAGTTATGAGCTTGGACTACTTTCAAATAAATCTCTGACTTATAAGATAGTCAGCTCTTTTGAATAAAAGAAACGTAAATAAGTTATAGAAACTTATTTACGTTTCGTGTTTTATGTTTTTTAGAAAATATACACACTAACACTTTAAAATAGAAGTGACTTTATGGGTGGTCAGCAGCGGAGTGGGCGGAATTGTTCTGAAGAAGCGTAGCGTTCGCCTTTATCCCCGGATTTTTACCTTTATATGTTCTATAAAATAAAAAAATCTGGGGATAACAGCGATCGGAAGAACAATCCGCACGTGAAGCGGCCTCCCCCGTAACTCACTTTATTTTCCAAGGAGGAACCACGATGAGCGACAAAGCGTACGCCTTATTCGAGGAACAGCAGCAACAAAGGGGCATTGACCTGGAACAAGTAAAGACAAAACTGAAAGCGCTTAGCATAGAAACCCCGTCCTGGGGCTATGGCGACTCAGGTACACGGTTTAAAGTTTTTCAAAAAACAGGCGTGCCGCGTGATCCGTTCGAAAAGCTGGAGGATGCCGCACAGGTACATGCCGTAACGGGATTGTGTCCATCGGTCGCCATTCATATTCCATGGGATAAGGTAGATCATTACGGCAAGCTGCGCAGTCATGCCGAAAGCCTGGGACTGCAGCTTGGGGCGGTTAATCCGAATCTGTTTCAGGATGAAGATTACATGCTCGGCAGCGTCACCAATGTAGACCCGGCCATCCGCCGCAAGGCAACAAACCACTTGCTGGAATGTGTGGACATTGCGAAGGAAACGGGCTCCAACGATTTTAGCCTGTGGTTTGCAGACGGAACAAACTATCCGGGTCAGGGAGACATCCGCAAGCGGAAAAATTGGATGCTGGAAGCACTCAGCGAAATGTATAAGGCGCTTACACCTGATATGCGCATGCTGATTGAATACAAGGCGTTCGAGCCAGCCTTTTATCATACGGATATTGCCGACTGGGGCATGGCGTACAATTACGCGACCAAGCTGGGGCCGCAGGCACAGGTGCTGGTGGATACAGGGCATCATCTGCCGGGAGCCAACGTGGAGCATATTGTGGCATTTTTAATTGATGAGAAGCGATTGGGCGGTTTTCATTTTAATAGCTACAAATATGCAGATGATGATCTGATCGTAGGCTCCGCGAATCCATATGAGCTGTTCTTGATATTTTATCAAATTTTAAATGCGGCTCAGGATGTGGATACGGATATCCGACATACGGTGGACAAAATTGCTTATTTGATCGACCAGTCGCACAATATTGAACAAAAAATTCCGGCGATGATTCGCTCGGTGCTGAATGTGCAGACTCAATATGCGAAGGCGTTGCTGATCAATCATGCAGAGGTGGAGGAAGCGGCGAGCCGTCAGGATGTGCTGGGTGCGGAGGATGCTGTGCGCAAAGCGTTTGAGTTCGACGTTGCACCATTGCTCAAGGCAATACGTGAGGAGCAAGGGCTACCCGCTGATCCGATGAAAGCCTATTTAGCGTCTGAGTATGGCACGCGGATTTTGCAAAGAGGCAAGGGTGGTGCAAGCTGGTGAGCATCCTCGCATATGATCTGGGGGCAAGCAGCGGCAGGGTTCTGCTCGGTCGATTGACGGATTCACGTATAGAGGTGGAGGAAATCCATCGCTTTTCGAATGATCCAGTCAAGGTCGGGGAGCGTCTGCACTGGGATATTTTGCGTCTGTATCACGAGGTTCAGCAAGGGCTGCTCAAAGCCAAGCACATGGGAGCCAACCCGTCCAGTCTGGCGATTGATTCCTGGTCGGTCGATTTTGGATTGATTGGAGAAGCCGGAGAATTGCTGGGTAACCCTTATCATTATCGGGATTGGCATACCCATGGGGTGATGGAGGAAGTACAGGGCCAGTTAGGCAAGGAGTTTATTTTTCAGCGCACAGGGATTCAGTTTCTGACCTTTAATACGATGTATCAGTTGGCTGCTATGCGAAATGCGAGATCGCCGTTGCTGGAGCAGGCAGAGCATTTCTTGATGATACCCGATCTGCTGAGGTATTTTCTGACGGGTGAAATGGTTAATGAATTTTCCAATGCAACCAGCACGCAGTTATATAATCCTTTGCAGCAGGACTGGGATGATGAGCTTTTGTCTGGTATCAGCATTCCCCGTTCCTGGTTTGGAAAGGTACTGGAGCCGGGAAGTGCCGCCGGTACGATCCGTTCCTCGGTCATGACTGATCTGGGCATCGGGGCGATTCCTGTCATTGCGGTCGCGGAACATGATACGGGATCGGCTGTGGCTGCGGTGCCTGCGTTGGAGCGGTCATTTGCCTATTTAAGCTGCGGAACGTGGTCCCTGATGGGAACGGAAACCCCGCAGCCGGTGATCAACGATGATACGCTGAGATTTAATTTTACGAACGAAGGCGGGGTAGGCCGGACCTACAGGCTGCTTAAAAATATTATGGGCTTGTGGATTTTACAGGAGGCACGCAGAGAGTGGGAGCGTCAAGGAACCTCTTATTCCTTCCCTGAGCTGGTACACATGGCGGAGCAAGCTCCGGCGTTCGTTTCTTGGATCGATCCGGACGATGATCTGTTTCTGCATGCCGGGGATATGAGAACACGCATACGCCAATATTGCCGCAATACCGGGCAGCCTTTGCCGGAGACACCGGGTGAGGTTACGCGCTGTATTTTGGAAAGTCTGGCCTTGAAATACCGTTACGTTCTAGAGCTTACGGAGCGTGTGTCAGGACAACGATTTAACGGGCTGCATATGGTCGGCGGGGGGATCCAAAATCGGCTGTTGTGCCAATGGACGGCCAATTCGATTCAAAAACCCGTGTGGGCTGGACCCGCAGAAGCAAGCGCAATCGGCAATCTTGCGGTACAATGGATGGCACAGGGAAAGTTCGCCGATATATGGGAAGCACGCCGGGTCATCGCGGATTCTACTTCCGTAGAGGTATATGAACCTGCCGAGTCGGAAGCGTGGGAGGATGCCTACGGACGATTCCGGCGTGTGGCGGGACTTTTTGTACATTAAAGATGTGGAGTGAGATTGCCATGCTGGTCGCAGAAAGATATGAGATGATCGTACAGCTCGTCAATGAAAAAGGAAGCATCCGTGTGTCGGAGTTGAGTGAGCTGTGCAAAGTAACGGAGGAAACGATCCGCCGCGATCTGGACCGTTTGGAGCAGGCGGGACGGCTACGCCGTTCACATGGTGGAGCAGTCAGCGTCAAAAATGAGCAGCCCGAAACGCCGTATGCGGTACGGGAAATTATGAACGCAGAGGAAAAGCGCCGTATTGCCGAGGAAGCGGTCAAGCAGATTCAGCCCCATGATCGTATTTTGCTGGATGCCAGCACGACGGCCTGGTATATGGCGTCGATTTTGCCGGATATTCCGCTGACGATACTGACGAATTCGATCCGCGTGGCTACTGAGCTGGCGGGTAAGGAAAAAATCGAGGTTATTTCGACCGGAGGACAGTTGCTACAGCGTTCATTGTCCTTTGTAGGCCCACTCGCAGAGCGCTCGTTGGAATCGTATTATGTGGATAAATTATTTTTCTCCAGCCAGGGGGTGCATCTGGATCGGGGAATTAGTGAATCGAATGAGCTGCAAGCCCGTTTGAAGCAAAAAATGGTCAGTATTGCAGACCGCGTGATTTTACTGGCAGATGCGAGCAAATTTGGGCAGCAGGCATTCACGCATGTCGTGAAGCTGTCGCAGGTATCCGAGATTATTACGGATGCGCGTTTGTCGGACCCGATTCGCAGTCAATTAGCAGAGTTGTCGATTCCGGTAACGGTTGTGTAAATTTAAAGATGTCGAGGTGGAAGGCGCTCCGCGTTTCATTTGATCTTACGATCTGTTGCAGCGGGATTCTCTGATGATGTAGAACATGTATAGGTGAGAATTCCGCTGCAAGCTTATGCTTACGATAAAGCTTTCCTTTGGAAAGCTTTACTATCTATATAAGCTGAACTTGAAAAATTCACATTAAAACGGAGTAGGCGGAATGGTGCTGTACAAGCGAAGCGATGGCGATGGAAAGCACCATCCGACTGCGCAGTGGCGCTATATGTAGCTTTCCAGCTCAGTTTATGTATAAAGTAATAGCTATTCCATGGACGGAAGGGGTGTCTCGTGTGAAGGTATCTTTATTTATTACCTGCCTGAGTGATGCGATTTATCCCAAGGTGGGGGAAGCGATGGCACGCTTGCTTGCCAGATATGGTGTTCAACTGGATTTTCCGAAGGTGCAGACATGCTGCGGCCAGCCGTCCTATAACAGCGGCTACTGGAATGAAACGAGGGCAGCAGCGAAAACGATTTTGAAAGCGTTTGACGACAGCGACTTTGTCGTATCGCCCTCCGGTTCCTGCACTTATATGATTCATCATTACCCGGAGTTGTTCAAGGATGAGCCGGAATGGCTGGACTCAGCGAGGCGATTGGAGCAAAAGACGTATGAGTTTACACAATTTATGGTGCAGGTGCTTGGCGTGACCGATGTGGGCGCGTCTTTTCCGTATACCGTAACCTACCATCCGTCCTGCCACGGCACACGTTTGTTAGGCGTAAAGGAGGAGCCAATGCAGCTACTTGGCAGTGTAAAGGGCTTGCAGCTGGTGCCGCTTCCTTTTGCCGAGGATTGCTGTGGCTTTGGCGGGACTTTTGCGGTAAAAATGTCGGATATTTCGGGAGCCATGGTGACGGAAAAGGTGGATCATATCAGGGAGACGGAGGCCGAGGTGCTGGTTGGACTGGATATGGCCTGCCTGATGAACATTGCGGGAAATCTCCGGTACCGGGAAGAGCCGGTTCGGGTTATGCACCTGGCCGAGCTGCTGTATGAAGGGGTGAAGCACACATGACCGCTGTACATTCACATTCGATGAGCGAAAAGGTCAAAAAACGCGCCGAGCTGGCCCTGAACGACGATTTTCTGCGGAATGCGGTTCGTTTCACAACCGAGCGTTTGCGCAACGGGAAGCAGGCGGCTTCAGAGCAGCATGGGAATTGGGAGGAATGGCGTGAGCGGGGCCGTCAAATTCGGCTGCATACCATTGCCCATCTGGACTATTATCTAAACCTGTTTGTGGACAATGCCCGGGCCAACGGGGTGCATATCCATTTTGCCGATACAGCCGCAGATGCCGTACGAATTACGCTGGATATTGCTGCTCACAATCAGGCCCGGTCTGTTGTTAAATCCAAGTCGATGGTGTCGGAGGAGCTACACTTGAATCAGGCGCTGGAGGGCGTGGATATCGAGACTATTGAAAGCGATCTTGGAGAGTACATTATTCAGCTTGCAGGTGAGGCCCCGTCCCATATCGTCATTCCGGCGATTCACAAAAACCGCTATCAGATTGCCGAACTGCTGTCCAAAGAAGCGGGCGAGGAACTGTCTGCGGATACGACGATTTTGGCTGGTTTTGTCCGCAAGAAGCTGCGTGAAAAGTTTCTGGAGGCGGATATTGGCATGACTGGCTGTAATTTTGCCATCGCGGAGACGGGTTCCATGGTGCTGTTCGAAAATGAAGGCAATGCGCGGATGGTATCTACTTTGCCTAGAACACAAATTACGCTGATGGGTATGGAACGGATTATTCCATCATGGACGGATTTGGAGGTCATGGCTACATTACTGCCACGTTCCGCTACCGGACAGAAGCTGACGATGTATATGTCCGGCATCTCAGGCCCACGGCGCAGTCAAGATGCCGATGGGCCTGAGGAAATGCATATCATCATCGTAGATAACGGGCGCTCGCTACAGCTAGGCAATCCCGAGTTTCAGGAGCTGCTGAATTGCATTCGTTGCGGGGCGTGTCTGAACGCCTGCCCGGTTTATCGCCACATTGGCGGACATGCGTATGGCGGGACCTATAGCGGACCTATCGGTGCGGTGCTTACGCCTGCCTTGCATGGCAACATCGAAGAGTGGAACGATATCGCAAGTGCGTCCAGTCTGTGTGGTGCGTGCTATGAAGCCTGTCCGGTCAAAATACCGTTGCATGATATGCTGGTCTATTTGCGCAGACGCAAGGTGGAGGCCGGACAAGGAGATAAGCTGGAAGCGGCGGGGATGAAGGGCTTTGCGACCGTTGTTTCCAGCTCGAAGCGATTCACAGCGGCGATTCGGCTGGGGCAGATTGCCCAGAAGGTGGTTGTCCGTAAGGGAGAAATTACGCTGAAGCTTGGTCCCCTAAAGGGCTGGAATACGTACCGCGTGGCCCCCTCTCTGGCGAAAAAATCCTTCCGTCAGCAATGGAACACACTGGAACGTGAGCTGGAGCAGGAACGTAACGTGATGCAGCCTGACGTTCGCAGCCGAATGGAGACGATTTTGGAAGATAGAAGTAAAGGAGGCAGACAGCATGAGTGAACAGAATAGACCTTCTGCGCAAGCAAAGGCGGCCCATGAAGCGTGGCTCCATCAAATGGAAGCCGAATCCCGCGCCAAGCAGGTGCGCTTTATGGATAGCATTGCAACGAAGCTCAAGCGTCCGCGACAGACGGAGCCGCCCGTGCAGCCGTTTCGCGGCGCACCTGCATTCTGGCATGAATTCGATTGGAGCGCGGAGCAGCGCATCGAAGAGTTTACCGCCAACTTTACCAGTGTTGGCGGGCATGTCGTGCGTCTGCCGAATCTGGAGCAGACGGCAGGCTGGATCGCGCGCAAGGCGCGAGAGCTGGGGGCGGCTTATATCATCCGGCAGAATGAGCCGGACCTGGATGCGCTCCAGCTGGAATCGGCGCTGCCGGAAGCCCGTCTATCGGTGTGGAACACCGATCCAGTCGAGGACTGGAAGGCACGCGCAGCCGAGGCGGATATCGGCATCGTCATCGCCGATGAAGCTGCCGCCTACACCGGATCGGTGGCGGTGCTGTCCTCACCGGAGAAGGGCCGTGCAGTCAGTTTGCTGCCGACGGTGCTGATCATTCTCCTTCCGCTGGAGCGTCTGCGGACGCGGCTGGGTGAAATTTTAAGCCGCTTTGACGAAGTAGGACGTGAGCAACTGCCCGCAGGCATTCATTTTATTACCGGACCCAGCCGTTCGTCGGATATTGAAAATGATCTGACCATTGGCGTACACGGACCCGGCATCGTTTATACGCTGTTAATTGGTTAGTTTGTGGATGGAGTTAGCAGGTAGACTGGCGGACCTTCAACTCAAAAGCAAGGGAGGTTGGCTCCAAAGGCTGGCTGTTCAACTGTCGATACAACGTACGGAACATTTCCTGTCCGATGCGCTGCAACGGATTCGTAATATTGGTCAGTCCCATGGCGTCGGCTACCTGACTTTCGTCAGCTTCAAAACCGACCACCGCCAAATCCCCTGGAACATTCCAGCCCTTACTGCGGGCGGCAGAGATAATACCACAGGCCACAAAATCATTGGTGGTCATGATGGCATGTGGACGTTCCTTTAATGAATCCAGCTTGGCGAACGCCCGCATTCCGTCCTGCACCGTATGGATACCGCTGAGCAACCATTCCTCATTTACTGGCAGCTTCCTTGCCGTATGCAGGTCATAATAGGCCTGGAGTCTTCTTTGGCTGTTTATGCTGTTTTTCCTGCCCACGGTGCAGGCGATTTTTTCAAATCCCAGCTCGGCCAAATGCTCTAATCCGATCCGAAATCCTTCATAATGATCGAGATAAATAGATGAAATCTCTTTATTTTTTAATGGCTCACAGGTCACAATCGGCCCATATTGGGTATAACGCCTCACAGCAGACCAGTCCAGCATACGCCGTAAAATGACGAGCCCGTCCACTTTTTTCTGCCTCAATAACTCTAACGCCGCGCTCTCCAAATCCCGCTTTTCCTCCGTCTGGTAGATGAGAACTTGATAATCCTGCTCTTTACCCGCATTGGATACTCCCTTGATGATTTGCATGTAATAATTGTTAATCGTTGGAGTCATGATCCCGATGACCTTGGTACGGCCCACTTTTAACTGTACCGCATTAATATTCGGAATATAATCCAGTTCCCGAATCACTTCCATCACCCTGGTCCGCGTAGCCTCACTGACATAAGGATGATGATTCAGTACCCGAGATACAGTACTTGTCGATACCCCTGCGATTTCAGCAATTCTTTTAATATTATGCATAGAATTCAACTCCAAAAATTTAGTTCTTGACCTGGAATGCATCCCAGATTGTAGCATGAAAGCATAAAGCGTATGCAGCAATCCGGAATGCATTTGAGGCGCACGGGTTCCGTCATACTTCTTCACAAATTATATACGACCTGGAGGAATGCAACATGGAACAGGCAAAAGGATTTCCCAAGGACTTTCTATGGGGCGGGGCAGCCGCTGCCATGCAGATTGAAGGGGCTTACAATGTAGATGGGAGAGGGCTCTCCATCTCTGATGTATTTACCTTTGATCCGGAACTCGACAAAAAGCACTGGCTGGATCAGTGGCATATGATGACCCACGCCCAAGTCAAGGAAGCATTGGACCCAAACAGCACCCAAAATTATCCCAAACGCCGGGGAAATGATTTCTATCACCGTTATGAAGAAGATATTAATCTGCTGGCCGAGATGGGTTTTAAATGCTTCCGCACTTCCATTTCCTGGACACGTATTTTCCCGAATGGCGACGAGACAGAACCCAATGAGAAAGGGCTGCAATTCTATGACAAGGTTTTTGATGCCCTGCTGGCCAAAGGAATTGAACCCGTCATCTCGCTTACCCATTACGATATGCCTTTGTACCTTGTCACCGAGTATGGTGGCTGGAAAAACCGGAAACTGATTGAATTTTTCGTCCGTTTTGCCGAGACCGTATTTACCCGTTACAAGAATAAGGTGAAATACTGGATTACATTTAACGAAATGAACTGTGTCAAGCACCATCCGTTTGTCAGCGCCGGGATCATTGAAGAGAATCACCCGAATCTGGAGCAGGACAAGTATCAATCCGCCCATCACCAGTTTATAGCCAGCGCGCTGGCTGTCAAAGCCTGTCATGAGATTATACCAAACTCCCAGATTGGGTGCATGATCAGCTATCTGTTGCTTTATCCGAATACCTGCAATCCGGATGATGTGCTTGAATGCCAAAAGGAAGAACGTGTTTCCTTCTTTTTCAGTGATGTACAAACCAGAGGATATTATCCGTCCTATACTGCACGCATGTTCAAGGAAAAAGGCGTTGTGCTGCATAAAGAACCCGGCGACGATGAGATTTTGCGCGAAAACCTTGTGGACTTTGTGTCCTTGAGCTACTATATGTCCAACAATGCCAGCGCCACTGCCGACCAGCATGCCAAAGCAAGCGGAAATTTGATTGGTGGTGTGAAAAATCCTTACCTGGAGCAGTCCGAATGGGGCTGGCAGATTGATCCTAAAGGATTACGCTATGCGCTGAACAACCTGTATGACCGCTACCAGAAGCCGCTGTTCATCTCGGAAAACGGCGTGGGTGCGACAGATCAAATGAATGCTGACGGGACGATTAACGATGATTACCGTATCGACTATCTGAAAAAACATATCGAGCAAATGAGGGAAGCGATTGAGGATGGAGTGGACCTGTTTGGCTATACCGCCTGGGGCCCAATCGACATGATCAGTGCTTCAACCTCACAGGCCTCCAAGAGATACGGCTTTGTCTACGTCGATCAGGATGATCTGGGCAACGGAACACTGAACCGCTACAAGAAAAAAAGCTTTGACTGGTATAAAAAAGTGATAGAATCGGGCGGAGAAGTGCTCTAAACGGAGGCGTATGAAGCATGAAAGGCTTGAGCCTGCTCTTATGCCTAATCTGGGGCTTTAATTTTGTCATCATGAAATTGGGCAATGGAGCCTTTGAACCTGTCCAATTTGCCTCTTTCCGGTTTCTCACGGGCACGCTGTTTCTGTTTGGAATTCTCTTTTGGAAGCGGGTTCCCTATCCTGACAGGCACGCGATGAAATGGGTTATACTCTGCGGAATTCTCCAGACTACCTATTTTAATATTGCGATTCAGATTTCCCTGAACTACATTAATGCTGGCTTAACCTCTGTGCTTACGTACAGCATGCCGTTATTTGTATCCATTATGGCGCATTTTCTTATTCCGGGTGAGCGACTCAACACAAGCAAAACGATTGGAATTGCTACAGGCATGATGGGGCTGTTATTTGCTATGGACATTCATTTGGGCGGCAATTTGTGGGCCATGCTGCTTGGAGTGAGTTCGGCGATTGCATGGGCACTTTCCAACCTGATTATCAAGCTCAAGCTCCAGCATTGTGATAAAATCCAGTTCACGACCTGGCAGATGGCGTTCGGTGCGTTCGGATTATTATTGTATTCCCTGTTGTTTGAGCGATGGGAGCCGCATTTTAGCGCTGCGTCGATCTTTTATATTTTATTTTCCGGTATTGTGGCGTCGGCTCTGGCATTCCTGCTGTGGACCCATATTCTCACCAGAATGGAAGCGAGTAAAGCTTCTGTTACACTGTTGCTGGTTCCCATCATCGGTGTTGTATCCGGCTGGATTTTTCTTCACGAGGAACTCAAAGCTGCTACCTTGCTTGGCATTTTTTTAGTACTGGCAGGCATCTGGATTGTGAATCGTTCAGGGACTCCGAAGTCGCAGTAAGCGGCTGGAAGGCTTTTTTTAATAAAGGGTTGACAGTAAAAAAGAAACTCTATTATAATAAAGTCAAGAAAACGGTTACAGAAATGAATTTTATAATTTCAGGGTGTTACTATTTTAGGCATAACCTGAATGGAGTTCCGGTAAGTGGGCGATAACGTCTATTAAGCGGTGTTCTGTTCAGGTTTTTTAGTGTGTTCACATTTTTTAACAGAGTCTCTTTAAAAAATGGCCTTCCAGTAAATAAAAGCAGGTGGTCGCATGATTTTGAAGAAAGCGCTTAACAACAATGTCGTATTAGCAGAGGAAGAGGACGCCCAAGAGGTCATTGCGACAGGGAATGGAATCGCATTCAACCTGAAGCCGGGGGATACCATCGATGAGCGGAAAATCACGAAGCTGTTTGTAGTCAAAACTCAGGATCTATCCGCGAAGCTGGCGGATTTGCTGAAAGATGTGAAGATGGAATGCATTGAAATTGCAGATGAAATCGTGGAGTATGCCAGACCGAGATTGGCCGGAGACATTAGTGATTATATTTATCTGGCCTTGATTGACCATATTTCATTTGCCATTGAACGGCATGCAAGGGGAACCCCGATTGAAAACCGGTTCCTATGGGAAATCAAGCGGTTTTATCGCGAAGAATTCGCGATCGGAAAACATGCGCTGGAGATGATCCGTAACAGGATCAACATTACGTTCGATGAAAATGAAGCCGGATTTATTGCTCTGCATTTCGTCAACGCCCGTCTGGATAACCAGAAGCTAGACCTGACGCTAAAAACGTCAAAAGTCATCAAGGATATTATGGATATTGTAAAATATCACTTCAATGTTGAGTTTGATGAAGATTCATGGAACTATAACCGATTTGTAACTCATCTTAAATTTTTTGCCCAGCGGCTTTTTGCCCATGAATCGGCAGATCCACAGTACATGAATTTGTTTGAAGACCTGAAAACCAAATTTCCGGAAGAGCACAGATGCGTACAAAAAATAGGGGTTTATGTGAATAAGCAGTTTGAACAGAAACTAACCAATGATGAAATGATGTACCTTATGATCCACATTTCCAGATTGGTCAACAGAACAGAAAACTAGCAGGGTGTTACCATTCGTGGGCATTACCTGAGTAATTTCGATACTAAAGTGCATTTTGGTATCGGATATTACTCAGGTTTTTTTTATATCAACCAGAGAGCATTGGAGGCAGGCGCTATGAGCAAGCATGATGAATTAGCGAAATTCATTGTAACAAATGTAGGCGGAGAGGAAAATATCCGTGATCTGTACCATTGTATGACCCGTCTGAGATTTACACTCAAGGACAAGAAAAAAGCCAACAAAGAGGCTTTGGAAAATTCCGACGGGGTCATTTCCGTGATCGAAAGCGGAGGACAGTACCAGGTGGTGATCGGCAATCATGTTAGCGAGGTCTATGATGCGATTGCGGGGAATTACAACCTTCAGGTAAAGAGCGGCAACAATGAGAAAGAGGACCATTCAAAGGAAGGTAATTTTATCAGTCGAGCCTTTACCGTCATGAGCTCGATCTTCCAGCCGATTGTACCTGCTTTGGCTGGTGCAGGGATGCTGAAAGCTATCCTGGTTATTCTTACGCAGTTAGAGTGGCTGGACAGTGCCTCCAGCACCTATGCTATCCTTGCTGCCGCAGGCAACGGTGTGTTTTACTTCCTGCCACTGATGTTAGCATTTTCAGCTTCGAGAACGTTCAAGGCCCAGCCTATTGTATCTGCCGCCATTATGGCCGCTTTGCTGGAGCCTAACTTCACCAAGCTGATGGAAAACACGGGGGATATATCATCCTTTATCCATATTCCCGTTGTCCTGATGAGTTATACGACATCCATTATTCCTGCTATTTTAGCCATTTGGCTGTATTCATATCTGGAACGATTCCTGAAGCGAGTGGTTCCGAAAAGCATTGAATTATTTATGGTTCCGCTCGTTTCCTTATTAATTATGGTTCCGCTTACTGCCATTGTGATCGGTCCGCTGGGAGTGTACACCGGTAAAGGCATTGCAGATGGTATTGAATTTTTAAGTACACAAAGCGGTCTCTTGACCGGGGCCATTCTGGGAGGCGGCTGGACCTTCCTGGTGATGTTTGGTTTACATTGGGGGATTGCACCTGCGATGATCAACAATCTTTCCCTCAAAGGGTTTGATACGATCCGACCCATGATGGCTTCCGCGACCTTTGCCCAATCCGGTGTCGCTCTTGGGGTCTTTCTGAAAGCCAAGGACAAAAAGCTGAAAGCTTACGCTCTGTCATCTATTCTCCCTTCACTGTTCGCCGGTATTACGGAACCTATCGTTTATGGGCTGTCCGTGAAGCTGAAAAGACCGATGATTGCCGCCGTAATCGGGGGAACGATCGGTGGGGCCATTGCCGGGCATTTCCAGACAACCGTGCTCGCTTATGTGTTCCCTGCCATAACGACTATTCCAGCGTTCTTTACGAATACTATTGCTTTTTATTTGATCAGCATCACCATTTCATTCGTGATTACTACCGTATTAACTTATATTCTGGGCTTTAATGAAGGTAACGGGGCAACGGATGCGGAGACAGGAAAGACGGAACCAGAAAAATCCGGGCCTGCCTTACAGACAGAATCTGGACAAACCGTAGTCATTGAGAGTGTCTATGCTCCTATAAATGGCGTAATTGTTCCGCTTCATGAAGTGCCTGATCCTGCGTTCTCTACGGAAGCGATGGGTCAAGGTATAGCCATTTTGCCGAGCGAAGGAAAGGTATATTCACCCGTCTCCGGGGTCGTCTCGCTCGTATTCCGAACCGGCCATGCGGTGGCCATCACCTCTGACAACCATCTGGACCTGTTAATTCATGTGGGACTGGATACGGTTAAGCTGAAAGGCGATTATTTCACAAAGCATGTGGAGCAAGGGCAACAGATTGAAAGGGGAGACTTACTGCTTGAATTTGATATTCCGAAAATCCAGGCAGCCGGTTATGACCTGACCACTCCGATTATTGTTACCAACAGCACTGCTTACCAAAAGGTTACCCAAACACAGCAAAAATCCGTAGATTTGCAAAGTGTTTTGCTCACAATACATTAAATAAAGGAGGAAGATAGTCATGACAGAACAAATAGGCAAAAGTTTTCCTGAGAATTTTCTATGGGGCGGTGCTATAGCGGCGAATCAGGCCGAAGGGGCATGGAACGAGGATGGTAAAGGGCCAGCGATCAGCGATGCATTCCGGGGAGGCATTGTAGGCGGAACGTTTGATGAGACGATTGATGAGAACAAGTATTATGCCAGCCATGAAGCGATTGATTTTTATCATCGTTATAAAGAAGATATCGCCCTGTTCGCAGAGATGGGTATGAAATGCTTTCGAACCTCCATTGCATGGTCCCGAATTTTCCCAAATGGGGATGATGCCGAGCCAAATGAAAAAGGGCTGCAATTTTACGATGATCTGTTTGATGAGCTGCTGAAGTATGGAATTGAGCCGGTCATCACCATTTCCCACTTTGAGCTGCCCCTGAATCTGATCCGCAAATACGAAGGCTGGAAAAGCCGCGAGCTGATTGGATTCTACGTAAAGTATGCGGAAGTTGTCTTCAAACGTTATAAAAACAAAGTGAAATATTGGATGAACTTCAACGAAATCAATCATTTTCACACGATTCCTTTGGCGGCAGGAGGCATTGTCGTTCAAGACGATGAGCATAAGCTTCCGACGATTTATCAGGCCAGTCACCATGTTTTCGTTGCCAGCGCGCTGGCTACCAAACTGTGCCATGAAATTATCCCTGGTGCAATGATGGGTGCTATGTTGTCTCTGAGTCCAATTTATCCAAATACCTGTAATCCGGACGATGTGTTTGACGCCTATGAGCTGAGAAGAAGATCCTTGTTTTATTCCGATGTGATCCTTAGAGGCTACTATCCAAGCTATGCCAAACGGATCTGGAAAGAGCATAACATCATGATTCAAATGGAGCCTGGCGATGAACAATTACTGCGGGAGCATACGGCTGATTATTTGGGATTTAGCTATTATCGGAGTACTACGCATAAAGCAGGTATGCCCATCCTGGGCAATACAGGTGGAATTATGGGACTCGACAATCCCTATTTGGAAAAAACACCATGGGGATGGCCGATTGACCCGAAAGGCTTCCGCTATGTATGTAATGAAATGTACGACCGATATCAGAAGCCTCTGTTTGTTGTAGAGAACGGTTACGGCAGTCATGATGAAATTCTGGAAGACGGTTCAATTCATGATCCCGAGCGAGTGGACTATCTGAACAAGCATCTGATCCAGCTGCATGAAGCTATTGAGGATGGCTGCGAAGTGCTCGGCTATACCTGGTGGGGTCCAATCGACATTGTCAGCGCGGGAACGGGAGAAATGAAAAAAAGGTACGGCTTTATCTATGTAGACAAAAACAACGATGGTACGGGTACGCTGGAAAGAAGAAAAAAGAACAGCTTCTACTGGTACCAAAAGATTATTGAATCCAATGGGGAGGTATTGTTCGAATCCTAAAAAATAAAGGGGTACAATCCTTTAATTCCATAAAAGTCAGGAACGAACCGGCCCGAGATACGATCTTTGGCTGGTTCGTTTGTATATGGACTAGCGAGAATGGTAGAGAGGGAAACGAGTTTCAAAATCCGTCTGCCTGCGGCTGCTTCTAACCGAAATACTGCCATCGTGCAGCTCGGTAATGCTTTTCGTAATCGCCAGCCCCAGCCCGGTACCTCCAGTTTCCTTGGAACGTGATTTGTCCACCCGGTAAAAACGTTCAAAAAGATGCGGCACATCTTTTGAAGGAATCGGAGTTCCGTAATTGGTGCAGATGACCACAGCCTCGTCGCCCTCGCGTCCCACTGTAATATCCAGGCGCTTGCCGTCTTTTCCGTATCGAATCGCGTTGGAAAACAGATTTTCATACAGACGCACCAGCTCGTCCGTATCAGCCAAAATCCGCACGGGCTCGACTATTCGCACGCGGTAGGTCATGTCCGCCTGTTCCAGTGAAGGGACAAATTCCTCGGCCAACTGGGTAAGCAATTTGCCAAGGTCTACAGGCTCCAGTTCCAGTGGCAGACTGCCGCCGCTCACGCGTGTATATTCAAACAGCTCGTCTATCAGCTTTTTAAGCGTCAATGATTTTTCATAGGCAATGTTCACATAGTAGCGCAGCTCAATTTCGTCCCGGTAGCGGTCGGTTTCGATATATTCCAGAAAACCGATGACAGATGTTAGCGGGGTGCGGAGATCATGGGATACGCCCGTAATCAGGTCGCTTTTGGCTTTGGCGGAAGCCCGTTCCTCTTCCATAGAGAGACGGAGCTTGTCCGCCATAGTATTCATATTTTTTGCCAGCGTCCCCAGCTCATCCGCCGAAGAAACGGGAATCGAGTAGGACAGATGCCCGTCTGCGAATTCCTGCATACCGGTCGTAATTTCGCGTAAATAACCAATCGTATTTTTGGAAAAGCGAAAAAAGAAATACACATACAATGGCAATCCGCCCATGATCATGATCACTGGAGAACCAATGTTGTTCACAGCCCAGCGAATCAGGCGAGTGCCAAAAAACGAACGTGAAGGGTTCAGCCACAATAGCAAAGATGCCCCATTGTAAAATACCATCAGAATCAGTCCGGTTAAAGTAAAGGCGGCGAGGCTAAGGGCTGCCAGCTTCCATCCCAACGTATCGTATCGTTTTGCCTTCAAGACATAAGTCCTCCATTAATCGAATTTTTCCATTTTGTAGCCGATACCCCACACGGTTTTCAGGTATTTGGGTTTTCTCGGGTCCGTCTCAATCTTCTCACGAATTTTGCGTACATGAACCATTAGCGTGTTATTGGATTCCAGATATTGCTCCTTCCACACTTTTTCATAAATCTGCTCCATGCTCAACACCTGACCGCGATTACGGGCCAATAGCTCAACGATGGCAAATTCACGCGGCGTCAGCTTAATGGGCTCTCCAGCGAGAGTAACCTCGTGAGTGGCAGAGTTAATGGATAATTCATCCAATACCATTTCATGCTCCAGCACAGCGGAAGGCTGGGTGTATTTGCGTATTCTGCGCAACTGTGATTTGACACGTGCTACCAGCTCCAACGGACTAAATGGCTTGGTCACATAATCGTCGGCTCCGACGCTCAGGCCCGTAATTTTGTCCATGTCTTGTCCTTTGGCCGATAGCATAATAATCGGAAAATGCTCAGTTTCCCTGATTTTCATACAGGCTTCAATCCCGTCCATATTGGGCATCATGATGTCCAGCACCATCACATCCACCGTTTCCCGGCTGACCTGCTCCAAGGCTTCGAGACCGTCACGGGCGGTCAGCAGGCGGTAGCCTTCATTTTCCAAATAAATCTGCATCAGCTTAATGATTTCAGGTTCATCGTCAACCAATAAAATCGTTCCATTATGCATCATTGCGGTTTCCTTTCTCTTCTTTCAAGCAGTATACAATATGGGCGTATTATATACCTTTTTGCACACGCAGGCCATTCCGTCCGCTGCTCTGGTCGCTTGTTTTCCATGATCATCCTTTGGACAGCAGTGTTTCCAGTGAAGACATGCGTTTCCCCTGATCCACTTTCTTTTTCCGCATTCCCGGCAACTGACCAAAGAATATCCAGGCGAAGGGAAGGAGGCGTGCGGTGACCGCAACGACGACCCAAGAACAAATGAGTGCAAAGAGAAACTCCCCGGCATACCATACATGAATAAGCAATGGTGAACCGATATGCGGCGAGAACTGACGATACAGCAGCAGGAAAAACGGGTGAATCAGGTACACACCAAAAGATAATGCGCCCAAGTGATCCAGTTTACGGGTAATAAAGGTATGTTTTTGCCGATACATCAGAAAGGAGACCTGTAGCAAAACCAACACGCTGGACAAGCTGTACATATTGTACACAAGCTCGAATATCAAGGAATTATACGACGTTCCGTATTTTCTTCTTTCGTACCACATATAGACATGCACGGTGGCGGAAATGAGCCATACAGCCCATATGCCGATCCAGGTCAGCGCCCCGGTAGAGCGTCTTTCTCTCTTGCTCATCAGAAACCATGATTTGAGCTGCGGATAGTAGTAGCCAAGGACAGCGCCCAGCATGTAGCAGGCCATATATGACAAAGCCCAGCTTCCTTTATTTTGCACCTGGAATATGAACTTGTTGCCAATCACGAACGACCACTGCACCAGCAGTCCAATGGCCACAGACCATTGAGGTGCACGACGGTAACGCTGGAGCAGCCACAATACCCATGGGAATACCAGATAGAATTGCATCATGATAAAAATATAGTACAAATGCGTATACGCCTTACCTGTTGCCAGCTTCACAGCAAAGCTTTCCGCCAGTCCGGTTACAGTCCAGGGTTCGGAGCTGCCAGCCGCAAGGGACAGGACGAAATAAAATAGAGAAAACATAATATAAGGCAGGAGGATGTACCGTAGTCTCTTTTTATAAAAGCGGATTAGCAGCTCTCGTCCCATGGGACGATCCTTATAGTTGTAGAACAATACCATGCTGCTTAGCGCGATAAATACAGGTGTGCCGTACTTCATGAGCACATTGAGCGCATTATACACAATATATAGGCTGGAATTTGTAAGTTGAACGGTTGCGTAAGAGGTGGCATGTACCATGATGACGGCCAGAATCGCCATGGCTCGGACCAACTGCAACTCGGGAATTATTTCTTTGGTCGTAGGCTTTATAAGGGGCTTCATAAGCTTCATTTCCTTTCGGCTGTGAACTGTCCTTGTATGAACTCTCTCTATTAAAAGCTAAAGTTCTTAACACCCCGGAAGGAGAGCGCTTAAGAAACGCTTATGAAGTTCTTAACTTTTGTTAAGAATTAATGAGGAAAGGCAAAAAAAGAACTTTCATTCCACATGAAAGGGGCTATGGAATCGCTCTTGGGATTTATGCAAAATACTCATTTACATAATATAACCATTTATTCTATAATGTTTAAGAGTGTGATTTATTTGAAAGGAGGGACCGGATTTTTAAGTAAGCCTTCGCCTGCTTAGAAATCCAATGGATACAAACCTGTGTCTATGAAGTAAATGAATATAACTTATTGTATGCGCTTACAAATATCGAAAGGCTTTTGGACTATTCTACATTTTGGAGGAGGAATGATGATATGAAGTGGATAAAAGGAATGACCAGTATGCTTTTGGTCGCTCTGTTATGCAGTACGCCGGGCTTGAATGGGACAACGCCCGCATATGGAGCAGCTGGCGATTACAAATTTGATTTTGGCGCGGGTCCAGTGGAATCTGGCTATACTGGGGTGAGTGCATCCCTGCGATACGATGCAACCCGCGGTTATGGATTTCGTACACCCGAGAATGTGCGCAATGTGGGTGCATCGGGTACTGGTGTCGCTAGTGATGCAGTACGCTTTCTGACGACTGGTACGAAAAGCGAAAATACATTTGATGTGGATCTAGCTCCTGGGCTATATGAGGTATCGGTCACGCTAGGGAATACAACCCGAGCGAGCGTTGCTGCCGAGGGAGTATATCAGGTCATCAATATGACGGGGGACGGAGCAAAGGACCGTTTTCAAATTCCCGTGACCGATGGACAATTGAATTTACTAATTACAGAAGGTAAAGAGGGAACCTCTTTTGCAATAAGTGCATTGGAAATCAGGCGATTGTCTAACAATCCCGTCACGAATCGGACGATTTACATCGGTGGGGATTCTACCGTCTGCAATTACTATCCGCTGGATAGCAGCGTGCAGGCCGGCTGGGGGCAGCTATTGCCGCAATTCGTAAACACAAATACATTCCAGATCCGTAACATGGCGTCAGGGGGGCAAATTGCAAGGGGCTTCCATCAGGACGGTCAGCTAGAGGCGATCGTCAAATACATTAAACCGGGGGATTATTTCATTCTCCAGTTGGGCATTAATGACACCAACCCGAAGCATAACGAAAGCGAAGCGGAGTTTAAGGACTGGATGAGGGATATGATCCGGCAGGTCAAGGCCAAAGGGGCAACCGTAATCCTTTCAACACCGCAGGGGCGAGCCACTGATTTTAACGCGAATAATGTACACACCGCTGAAAATAGATGGTACAGAGGCTCTATTTTAGCGCTGGCGCAAGAGGAACAAACGCCCTTGGTCGATCTGAACGTGCTTAGCTCAGCTTATTTTACCTCCATTGGTCCGCAAGCCACACTCGCCCTGTATATGAATGGTGATACGCTGCATCCGAATGTTGCCGGAGCAAAGGAACTGGCACGTCTAGTAGCCAAGGATTTAAAAAGGCAGGGTCTAAGCGGATTCTAGCCTTCGCCAACTGAAGACTGTGGGTGCTATAATGATAGAAAAACAGCACGAGAGCCGGAATGGTTTTGTTGTCTGGTGTCAGCACTGTTTTGAGACGTGAAGACCACAGTTTACGGCTAGGGGAAAGGAGATCCGACGATCACATGCAGCCTTTTACAGCTCGTGTATTAAAAATAATCAAGTTCATCCCTGAGGGAAGAATCATGACCTATGGACAAATTGCAGCGGAAGCAGGCAGTCCGAGAGGGGCGCGTCAGGTGGTGCGTATTTTGCATACGTTGAGCAGCAAGCACCGCTTGCCCTGGCACAGGGTTGTAAACCGATTGGGAGAAATTGCGCTACAGGACGATGAAGGAGCCTCTTTACAAAGGCTGCTTTTGGAAGCGGAAGGTATACAGTTTATGAAGAACGGACGAATTTCACTGGGAAAATACCTGTATGATTCTCAAGCGGTGATAGAAGACGAATAGAAGCAACCTAAAATGCCGATCACGTACGCATCCAAAGCGACGTTGATCGGCATTTTAGGTTAGAAGCGAGATATAATTCTATTAAAATCATCCCTAGCTGATCAGATGCTGCTGATTCCGTTGGGCAAGGTGGAAAGAAATACTGTTTATAAGCGGTAAATCGTTATTTTTCCGGGCTTCCCGGATCAATTGCTTCTTTTGCTGTTCGGATTCACGTAAAAATCGGGTCATCCACAAATCAGACGGTACGTTCGTAGTTGTCATGCGAGATTCTTTTATCATCTATTAACCCTCCCAGTGAGCGGCTGTTATTCTTTCTCTATTATATGCTCCTAACCTTAATGGATGCTGTTGGTTTCCTTAAAATTAGCTGAAATTTAGGTAAAGTTCAGGTAAAAACAGGTTCATTTTATATCTGATTTGCAGGAGAACAGCTTGAATCGACAATCCTGAAATAAAGGTTACAAAAATGTATTGGTTTGACACCTTGTACCAACATTCACCTGAAAGTACAATTAGATGGCGGATAGACTGTGGAATTTTATGTCGAAATCTATGAAAATCATTTGAAAGATTACACCGAAAGGGGAGAGATTCATCCTATGAAGTATAAAGCGGCTGCCACGCTGCTCGTATTGACGATGTCGTCAGGCTTGATTTCCACCGTTCAGGCTGACAGTGCAGCAGGAAGCACAACAGGAAATACGTCGGCAAGTATATCAGGAACCTCGTCTGCTGTGGTTACATCGAAGACCGCCTCCATAACGGGTCAGGCTTTACCTCCATTAACGCTCAAACAGGCAGCGGAATGGGCACAAACGAATAGCTACAACACGCGTACTGCTGAGCGGGACGTGGAGCGCCGAAGAATGGAACTAAAAAATGCAGAAAAGGATCTGGGCAATTCACCTGTCGATTTTATAGACAATGAGTATGTTGATGATGAAACGTCCTGGAAGAATTACAGTTCCTCGACGTTATCCTATCTAGCCAGCAAAAAGCAGGCGCAGTTCGCCAAGGATCAGATATATTTTAATGTGATGAAAAGCTACCAGAGTGTGTTCGTGGCAGAGAATCAGGTGAAAAATGATCTGGAAGCGCTTGAAATTGCTCAAGCGGAGGAAAAGATTGCACTCGCCAAATTTGCACGCGGCAAGCTGTCTGAGTATGCGAAAAACGAGAGTACACAGGCCAGAAGCCAGGCGGAGCAGACAGTCGAGCAGGGGAAAATTGCGCTGCAAAAATCGCGTGACGCTCTGAATTTTCTGATGGGTCAGCCAAACGGAACAGCCTATGAAATGGTGGATCGACCCGTATACAAGGAACCGAAGAAGCTGGATATCGAAATACATATACAACAGCTGATGGATATGAATCCGAACTTGTGGAAGCTGGAGGATAGCATCAAGACTTCGGAACTCAATGTGAGATATTTCGATTTTAACAGCGGCGCAGGTGCTTACGATTTAGCCAAAATGGACGTGGATACGGCCAAGGAGGAGCTGGACAAGGGACAAAAGGATTTTGCCGAATCGCTTCGCAATTTATATGCCACGGTCAAAGAAAACCAAAAAAAATACGTTCAACTGGAAGAAAGCCTGCGCACGGCAAAAGAGGGGCTGGATTTGTCCCGCAAAAAGTGGGCCAGAGGCTTAATTATTGAGCTGGAGCTGAAAAATAGTCAGTTGAAGGTGGACCAGATTGAACGGCAAATGGAAGAGCTGGCGATTGAGCTGAGTCAGAATGAATACACGTTGAGCAAGCCATGGAGCACATAGGGAGGAAACGAAGTTGGCAGAAACGGTTTTAAACGACGCCTTATTAAAGTTACGAAGAAAACGGAGAAAAAAGTGGATCTGGACCATGGTTGTGCTGCTGGTAATAGGTGGGGGTGGAACAGCAGTATATTTGAAGCTGCCCAAAGAGCAGGCTGTACCATTGGTTCAGGACGAGACGCTTAAAGTGGAACGCGGGGATGTGAGCGAGAAGCTGGATACGTCTGGTACCGTGCAGGCTTCCAAGGAAGTAAAACTGAATTTTACAAGTACAGGCGAAAATAAGCTGGCGGCGGTAAATGTGAAGGCTGGAGATAAGGTGAAAAAAGGACAAGTCCTGGCTCTTCTGGACAGTTCTGAAATTAAGATGCAAATCCAGAGCGCATCCGATAATTTGGAAATATCCAAATCCAAGCTGGCTGAATTGGAGAAGGGGCCGAAGGCGGAGGATATTGAAATTCAGAAGACGAATGTGCTTCGGGCTAAAATGGCTGTCGATACAGCGCAGGAATCCTTTGAGCTGGAAGAAGCGGAAAGTCAGAAGAAGGCTTCCAAAAAGCAGTTGGAGCAGGCGCGAAAGGCATATGAAGATCAAAAGTTTTTACATGATGCCGGAGCGGTGTCCAACAGTGAAATGGAGCAAGCAGAGCAAGCACTGGATAAAGCACAGACGGATTATGACGGTCTGGATTTACAATTCCGCAAAATCATGTCGCAAAAGCGCCGTGCTATCGCAGAGGCTGAAATCGGCTATCGATCGGCTATGGCTGAGCTTCGCAAAATAGAGGTTCCAGCCGATGCCTCCAATATCCAATCCGCACGGATTGAGGCTAGAAGACTGGCCACCGAGCTGGAGCAGAAAAAAAATGACCTGAACAAGCTTCAGGTCACGGCACCGTGGGACGGAGTCATTTTAAAGGTGAACGGGGATGTCGGAACCAGTCCGACGGCTCCTTTTATCGTCATGAATAACTCGGACTCCAACAATCTCAAGATTGGCGCAAAAATCAGTCAGAACGATATTGTAAAGGTGAAAAAAGGACTTTCAGCGGTGTTATCCACCAATGCTTACCCGGGTGAGTCGTTCCCGGGCAAGGTGCAATTTGTCTCACCGGAAGCATCCACAGATGAAGGCATGACGACCTATCTGATGGAGCTGTCCGTTCATGATCCGAAAGGCAAGCTGAAAACCGGCATGGTTATGAATGTATCCGTTATTTTGGGAGTACACAAAAATGTACTGTTTGTTCCAGCGATTGCGCTGAGATCCGAAGGTGGACAGGACGGCGTCTATTTTGCTGCTAATCCGGCAAATCCAGGGGCGCGCACATTCAAGCCCGTAGAGCTCGGATTTTACACGCCAGATCGAGTCGAGCTCAAGTCGGGTGTGAAGGAGGGTGACACTCTTATTGTGCCTGCTCCTGAACCTCCGCCGGACCCTTCCGCTATGGGCGGCATGCAGGGAGGCTTTTAAACGGGTATGAGATACGTCATTCAAATTGAGGATTTGAAAAAGGTGTACCAGGTTGGGGATCAGGAAATTCATGCCCTGCGTGATGTGCAGCTCAACATTGCTGACGGTGATTTTGTGGCAATCATGGGCCCGTCCGGATCAGGCAAGTCCACGATGATGAATGTCATCGGCTGTCTGGATCTGCCTACCTCGGGACAATTTTATTTGGACGGTTATTCCATACTGGATGCTCGTGAGGATGAGCTGGCTATTATCCGTAATCAGAAAATCGGATTTGTATTTCAAAAATTTCATTTGCTTCCGCGGGCCACAGCTTTGGAGAACGTAGAGCTGCCGATGATTTATGCAGGCGTACCAGCCAAGGAGCGGCGCTTGCGGGCCATTGAGGCGCTGACCAGTGTGGGGCTGAGCGATCGGATGAACAACAAGCCGAATGAGTTGTCAGGCGGTCAGCAGCAACGGGTATCCATAGCGCGCGCACTTGTGAACAATCCGGTGATTCTCTTGGCGGATGAGCCGACAGGCGCACTGGACTCCA
The DNA here is from genome assembly GCF_038592985.1 of Paenibacillus sp. FSL R10-2782. Classification (NCBI taxonomy): domain Bacteria; kingdom Bacillati; phylum Bacillota; class Bacilli; order Caryophanales; family Paenibacillaceae; genus Paenibacillus; species Paenibacillus sp. FSL R10-2782. The sequence continues at coordinate 2,498,713 of NZ_CP151951.1, forward strand.
AAACGAGCGTTGAAATTATGGAGATTTTCCAACGCCTGAACGATCGGGGGAAAACGGTTGTGCTCGTTACGCATGATCAGGAAATTGCGGAATACGCCAAGCGTCTGATTCATTTTCGCGATGGACGGATTGAAGAGGATCAGCCTGTTGGGAACCGAAGAATGGCGGCAGAGGAAGTGAAGGCATGAAATTTCGGGAAATTATCCGGGTATCGCTCAACAGTTTGCGAACCAATATGCTGCGATCCTTGCTGACCATGCTGGGCATTATTATTGGGGTGGCTGCTGTAATCGCGATTGTAGCCATCGGTAAAGGCTCTACGGCCACGATTACGTCGCAGATTAACAGTATGGGGAATAATTTGCTCATGATTTATCCTTATGCCCCATATGATGGGTCCAGCTCCATGTCGTTCAGTCAGACGAAAGGAATATCTCTGGAGGATATCGCTGCGCTAGAGCAGCAAAAAGCCGTAGCTGAGGTAGCTCCAAGTGCCATGACCAATGCGGATATTACGTGGAGCCGCAATAAGGTCAGCGGGCAGATTGAGGGGACTTCGCTGGCTTTCATCCATGTGAGAAAGCTGTCGCTCGCTCAGGGCAGGTCTTTTACCCACTATGAAGTGGAAAAGAGACTGAATGTCGTGGTGCTAGGGAGCGATGCAGCCCGTAATATTTTTGGTCCGGATGCCTCCAAGGCGGTGGGGGAAACGATCATGATCAAGCAGCTTCCTTTTAAGGTGGTCGGGGTACTGACGAATTCCAATTCCAATATGAGTAACAGCGGGCAGCAGGTATATGTGCCGATTACAACAGGGATGGAACGGCTGGGGAATATGAGCATTCAGCAGGTGAATGCTTCTGCAACAACGGAGGAGAAGATTGACCAGGCGAGTGCTGAAATCCGACAGGTGCTGCGCGCCCGGCATGAGCTGAAGCCATCAGAGGGCGATGATTTCCAAATCACGACCCAGACGGAGATTCTAAAAACGGTCTCAGGTGTAGACAAGGTTATGAATATGCTGTTGCTCGGCGTTGCTGCGATTGCGCTCGGTGTTGGGGGCATTGGCATCATGAATATTATGCTGGTGTCCGTCACGGAACGGACGAGGGAGATCGGGATTCGCAAGGCGATTGGTGCGCAGCGCAGTGATATTATGCTGCAATTTCTGGCCGAGGCTGTTTTTCTTAGTCTGATGGGCGGACTGGTTGGTGTTATGGCGGGTCTTGGGGGCGCGAAGCTGCTGGAGAAATTTGTCCATATGCCGATTGTGTATACGATGGAACCGGTGTTGTACTCTTTTATGTGCTGCATGGGTGTTGGTGTACTGTTTGGAGTGTACCCGGCACGGAAGGCGTCCAAGCTGCGTCCGATCGATGCTTTAAGATACGAATAAAGAAGCGGATACTTCGTCTTACTCGAAAGAGCAGGGTGTGAAGTATCCGCTTTTTTGGTGTGGTATAAGTGCTTTAAACGATAAAAAATCATCAATAACCGCTTTAATTTTATATATGTGATGTTTTATATGCTTTTAAAGGTTGATTTATAATTATATATGACGTATTATATTCAATATCAGATAGCAAGGAAAAAAAAGGAGGGGCGTTCATCATCGACCTTACGGCAAGACAAGTGGAAATTTTAAACATCGTACAAAAGCATGCCCCGATTACCGGTGATCAGATTGCAGAAATGCTCAATCTCAGCAAGGCGACCATTCGGACCGACCTATCCAAGCTGGGCATTCTGAATTATATAGATGCGAAGCCCAAGGTTGGTTATTTTGTCGGAAAACGGGGCACGCCGAACCGGGAGGAAAAATTCCGGCTCATGCAAATGAAGGTCGGCGATCTTCACGGAGTTCCAGTCATCGTACGTGAAACAACAACGATTCAGGAAGCTGTGGTTGCTCTTTTTCTGGAGAACGTGAGTAACCTGATCGTTACCGATGAAGAAGGGAATCTGGCAGGAGTAGCTTCCCGCAAGGATCTGCTCAAGGTTACGTTAGGCAATCCGAATGCGGCGACCATCCCTGTCAGCCTCGTGATGACTCGTCAGGCGAATGTCGTCACTGTTTCCCCGGAAGACACTGTACTGGAGGCAGCGCGCAAAATCATTGCTCGTCAAATTGACAGTCTGCCCGTCGTCGTCCCTTCCAACTCCGACAAACCAGGGGAACACTGGAAAGTCGTGGGACGCATTACGAAAACAAATATTATCAAAATGTTGCTCGATATGGTAGCAGAGGATTAATGGGAGGAATCGAATGGTTCAGGCGCGTAGTCATTTTATAGCGATCTGTTCAGACTCGATTGGCGAGACGGCGGAAGCTGTCGTTCAGGCCACTATGCGCCAATTTGAGCTACAGGACACAGAGATCAAGAGATTTATGAATGTAAGAGATGAAGACGAACTGAGCCGGGTGATGGAAGAGGTGGCTGAGCGTAAAGGTTTTGTAGCCTATACGCTGGTACAGCCGGAATTGAGAGAAGCGATGAAAGAGGAGGCTGTGCGACTGAATGTGCGGGCTGTCGATATCATGGGCCCGATGATGCAGGCGTTTGCTGACACGTTCCATGATGATCCCAAGGAAAAGCCCGGTTTGCTGCATCGGATGGACGACAATTACTTTCGCCGTGTGGAAGCCGTGGATTTTGCGGTTCAATATGATGATGGCAAAGATGTGAGCGCCATCCTCAAAGCAGATATTGTATTGCTAGGCGTATCACGTATTTCCAAAACCCCTTTGTCGATGTTTTTGGCGCATAAAGGTTATAAAACGGTCAACATTCCCGTCGTACCGGAGCTGACACCGCCTGCACAGTTGCAGGATGTACAGCATGGTCGGGTGTTCGGGTTGACGATTCAGCCGGAGCTGCTGTTAAAAATACGCAGTGAGCGACTCAAGGTGATGGGATTGCCTAACAATGTGCAATATGCTACATCGACGCGGGTGGAGGAAGAGATTGCGTATGCGCAATCTCTATTTACGAAATTAGGTTGCCCGATCATTGATGTCACCGATAAAGCGATTGAAGAAACAGCAGGTTTGATTATCAGGATGTTATAGAAGCGTAGCTGCTCAATAGATAATAGTTGCTGTAGGATACAGGAGTGTTATAGATAAAAAAGGCAGTATAGCTGCCCTATAAAAATGATTTTCCATAGGATAACAATTATGTATAGGAGAGGTGGAGGGAAGGTATGGAGAGTCAACTGGCATTGGAATTCGTTCGGGTTACAGAGGCGGCAGCGCTGCAATCAGCGCAATGGACAGGACGTGGAGATAAGAACAGCGCGGACGAGGCGGCTACCGTAGCCATCCGCACTCATTTTAATGCGGTATCTATGGACGGTACGGTCGTCATTGGCGAAGGAGAAATGGATGAGGCCCCCATGCTGTATATCGGGGAAAGAGTAGGCAATCGCAGAGGGCCAGCCATAGACATCGCCGTCGACCCGCTGGAGGGAACCGAAACGGTGGCGAACGGATTGAACAATGCCCTATCGGTCATTGCTGCTGCCCCCCGTGGAGGTCTGCTCCATGCTCCGGATATGTATATGCAAAAAATGGCTGTAGGCCCGGCACTGGCTGGAAAGCTATCGCTGGATGATCCGATTCCGGCTACCCTTTCAAAGGCCGCACGGATACTGGGTAAATCCTTGTCCGAACTTACCGTGTCTATTCTGGATCGTACACGTCACGCCGGGATTATCAAGCTTCTGCGGGAGAGCGGCGTTCGGATCAAGCTGCTTGGGCATGGAGACGTAATGGGTGCTATTGAAACATGCCTGGATAGCGGTGTTGATCTGCATATCGGCTCCGGTGGAGCGCCTGAAGGTGTGCTGGCTGCTGCTGCGCTGAAATGCATGGGTGGCGAGATTCAAGGTCGCCTGTTGCCTCATGGTGAAGAAGAGACCGAACGGTGCAACCGTATGGGCATTGCTGATCCTGGGGCTTTATTATCCATGGATGATATGGTCGGACGCCAAGGTGTGATGTTTGTGGCTACTGGCGTGACGCCAGGCGAGTGGCTGCAAGGAGTTCGTTCCCTTCCTGGTCATAGAGCAGAAACTCATTCGGTCGTGATGCACTCGGAAACAAAAACGATTCGCTTCGTGCGCAGTATTCACCACACAACAGACGCTTTGGGTACGCTCGCTGCAGCCGCATCCTCTTAGGTCTCCACAGCTAACTCAAAGACCAGGTCATAATACAGCATGAAAACAGCAAGTCTCTTACCCTATGGAGACTTGCTGTTTGGTGTTTCCTGTTCGTTTACCGATTGCAGAAGGGGCATAACCAAAGATATAAATTCCTGAAAATCGGCACTTTTGAAGGAAGATAAAAACGTTTCTATAAAAGTTTGAAAAGAAAATTCATAGCTTTGAGGGAGAAAAATTCAATCTGAACTAAAATTTTTAGACAGAGAGTCAAAAAAAAATCGTGAAAATTAGTTCTATAGGACTATAAAATGACGTGATTTATTGAAAAATTAAAGAGTTATTAATTTTGATGGATGTGAGCTTGAAGAAATTTAATCCCATAAAACAGGAGGTCGAAGGCTATTGCGGAAAAAGGCGGAATTTGTCGGATAATATCAGGTTGAATTTGTTACATTTATGTTAATGGCATGTAAAGGTATAATCATTGTAGTACAAGGCTTTTTAGCTTTATTGCAAATCGTCATCATTTTGATTTTACAAAATTCCTGAAAATCTGAAAGCTCGTTTTGAATCCAGTTAATAGATCATTATCAGCAGGAAATTAATAAATAAAGTGAGATTTTTGCTTTTAAAGACTGGAAATAAATATCATAATATGGGTTTTATTTTATTTTTATGAATTCTATCAATTTAGAACTTTTGTCCCATGTCAAGCGGTTTTAAAGTTTGTATATTTAAAAACAGATAGAAAGTGTTGGAAGAAAAAAAGAGATATAAGGATTTATTGTAAAATTATGAACTGCATAGAGGATGGAGGAATTCATATGACGACTCGGTCACAATCTTGGTTTGCGAAAGCAGCGGTTCATCCGGCTGAGAAGCTCCAGCTATTTTGCTTCCCTTATGCCGGTGGTGGCGCTTCTATATTTAGTTCCTGGAAGTCTAGACTTGCGCCTGACATTACGGTGTTGCCTGTACAACTTCCAGGGCGTGAAAGCCGTTCAACTGAGGCCCCAATGGATACTATTCAGGACATCGTGCACTCGCTACTTCCTGCTATGGCTCCATACGTACATAAGCCGTTTGCTTTCTTTGGACACAGTATGGGAGCGCTGATTGCTTTTGAAACAGCACGGCAATTGTATAGCAAAACCGGAAAACTGCCTGTCCACATCATCGTATCCGGTAAATCCGCACCACATCGTCCGTATTCAAAAAAACAACTCCATGATTTAGCAGACCAACCATTCACCGATGAGCTTCGCTTGATGCAGGGAACACCCGAAGAAGTACTGCAAAATGCAGAGTTAATGCAAATTATTATGCCCCGTCTGCGCGCGGATTTTAAGGTGTGCGAAACGTATGTGTATCAGCCAGGAAGCCCCTTGGCCTGTCCAATGACCATCTTGGGTGGCATGAAGGATCATGAGGTGAGCACTGAGTCACTTCATGCCTGGCAGCAGCACACCACATCGCCCATTGATGTGCGAATGTTCGAAGGCAATCACTTTTTTATTCATGAACAAGAGCAAGAAGTTCTAAGCGCAGTCGTGAATATTTTGTCCGCATCCTTAGCCCTGAACCACGCTGCCGCAGCTCATGCATCCTACAGCACCAATACCCTACAACCACGATTCAGACAGAGTTAAAAGTCCCACACATCATGATACACCACGCGATACACAACGTTATTAACAACTCGGCAACTACTCAACTATCAACCCACCACCATGATGCAATTCCCAGAATAATTCAATAATGATTACATTCCATGTAAATTCTCATACGTCCAGAGCCAGAGCCAATCCCACCATGTCCAATGCAGCTTCAGGATTTTGCAAAATCCTCACTAAAAAAGTTCGCACTGCGAAAGTGTGAGCAACGAAAAAGAGGGATGTCCTTGTTTCGATCGAATTCTGCTTTTCGAAGACTCGCGCGTTATGTAAGACCGTACAATCTATGGGTTTTCATAACAGTGATCGCCTCCTTATGTTTGGCAGCCATAGATATTATTTTGGGTAAAGCCATTGAACAAATGGTAGAGGGGACCTTCTCCTCCACCCAGAACATGATCTATCTAGTTGTTGGTATGACGCTAATTGGAATGCCCTGTAAGTTTGTGATGAGGTACGCTTCGGCGCGATTTAGCGTTAGCGCACTGCGCGATTTGAGAGGTGACCTCGTACATAAGTTTTGCGATTTACCAGTTTCCAGAGTGGAGAGGAAGTTCACTGGAGATTTGGTATCCCGGCTTACGAACAATACGGCGAAGTTACAGAATTTTTTTATCGAGCATTTTGCCAACCTGTTTTACTTACCGCTTGTGTTTACGGCATCACTAACGTTGCTTTTAATGACAAGCTGGAAGCTAATCTTGGCCAGTCTTGCGCTTATGCCTTTAGGAATGATCGTAACAACATTGATGAGCAGGCGGATTGAAAAATATTCCGAGCAGCTTCAGGAGAAAATGGCTCATTTGAACGCGGTCGGTCAGGATGCAATTGGAGGAATTCCTATCGTCAAGGCATTCAATATGCAGGCTGTGCTACTGAAGAAGTATATGGTGATGATGGAGGAGGTCGTCAGGCGCGGCCTGGGGCTGGAAAAGCGCTATGCTTCTATTACTCCGGTAGGTGTGATGATGCTGGCAACACCGATTATTTTGGTCATTGCGTATGGAGGATACCTGATTCAACAAGGCGAGCTGAATGCTGGAGGCATTGTCCTATTTTTATATCTGATTTCGTTCATATTGCAGCCTGTTTCCATGCTGCCGACGATTATCTCGCAAATGAAGGAAGCGGGGGGAGCTGCGAAGCATTTGTTTGAGGTATTGGATTGGCCGGATGAACGTCAAGGTGGTGATATCACCTCACTCGGTGATGACCGAGGGGATAAGGGCCTACGTTTTGAGGACGATGCAGAAAGGAAAGCCAACCAAGCTAGTCAAGCAAGTAAAAGCGAGATAGACGGAGCAGAAGGTGATGATGACGCTGCTGTAGTCAGGCTTGAGCATTTGACCTTTGGCTACGACGAAGGGAACACGGTGCTCAAGGATATCAGCTTTCAGGTAGGACAAGGAGAAACGGTAGCGATTGTCGGCGGTAGCGGTGGCGGCAAAAGCACGATTTTTAAGCTGCTTTGCGGATTTAATGAACCGGGAGAGCATGCTGGAACGGTTCAACTATTTGGAAAGAGTTTGACAGATTGGAATTTAACAAGCCTGCGCAGCCATATTTCGATGGTATCTCAGGAGCCTTCGCTTTTTCCGGCCACGATTGCAGAAAATATCGGATATGGACGTTTGGAGGCGACCCGTGAAGAGATTGTCGAGGCGGCGAAGGCGGCGCATGCGCATGATTTTATTGTTCAGCTTCCCGAGGGCTATGAGACCCTTTTGAGCGAGAGGGGAGGAGGATTGTCCGGTGGACAAAAGCAGCGTATTTCCATAGCAAGAGCATTGTTGAAAAATGCTCCGCTGCTTCTACTGGATGAGCCAACTTCAGCGCTTGATAGCCAGTCGGAGGCTCAGGTACAGATCGCGATGAGTGCAGCCATGCATAATCGGACGGTACTGGTGATTGCTCATCGATTGTCAACCGTGCGTCAGGCGAACCGGATTATTGTACTTGATCAGGGGAGCATTGTGGAATCGGGTACGCATGAGGAATTACTGGGTCGCGACGGTGAATATCGAAAGCTGTATTTGCAAAATTTCGAAGAAGAACCGCATACGATGGAAAACGGCAATTTGATGCCAGAGGAAAGGAGTGAGAAACGTGACCTTCAAGCAGGGGTTTTATGAGTTTAAGCAGTTGCTGTCCCTGATGAAGCCGTACCGAAAATGGTATTTTATCGGGTTGGTTGGCAACAGTCTGACCAATGCGAGCATCACGATTTTACTTTCCTTTGTGGTGCATTATTTGCTGAATTTTGCGGTTGATGGGAAAGTACAGGGGCTTTACCAGGCAGTTTATTTGGTCAGCGGTACATTTTTGGCACTAAGTCTTATTTCTCCGCTGTGCAGCTACATGTATAAGCGATGTGTGAGGCTGGCGATTGCCAATGTACGGGTAAGACTATTCGGGCATATTGTCAAGCTATCCTATGAAAAGGCAGAAAAACGCCATTCAGGTGATCTTGTATCCCGCATGACAAACGATGTGCAGACGTTGGAGCAGGCCTACACTGTTCATATTCGCTCGATTATACTGGAAGTTTCGCTTTTCTTTGGCTCGTTAGTCATTATGATGGTGCTGGATTGGCGATTTGGGATTATGGCGGTTTTACTTGGACTGGCCTCAGCTTGGGTAAATTCTCATTACGCGAATAAGATGCGACAGACGAGTGATGAGTTACAGGGACGGATGAGCAGGTTCACGGAACGGTTAAGTGATTTGCTGTCCGGCTTGCAGACGGTGAAGCTGTTTGGATTGCGGACAAAGGTAGGCGGACTTTGTAACGATGCAAGCGAGGACATTAACCGTATCAGCATACGGCAGGGACGCCATATGGGCTTGCAGGATATGTATAATTTTGTAATTGAATTCATTACGTTGGGTGGTGTGCTTGTCGCTGGACTGATTCTGGTTTCACAGAAGCAGATGGAGCTGGGAGTACTGGGGCAGATTGTGCAACTGCAAGGCGGCATTTCCGCGGTGTTTTTGCAGCTGGGGGCGGCTGTATCGTTGTTACAAAACTCTTTGGCGGGCTTGGCGCGTATCCGCGAAATTCTGGATGAGTCGAAGGAAGAGGAGCATTTTCCAGCGTCGAAACAGAAGGAACTGCGGGCTGGGCTGATCGACCCGGAGGCAGCAGTTTTATCGGCTCGTGAACCTAGCGGATCTCATAGTGATGTCGAAACTGTGAGTTTAGGCCAAGCCATTGAACAAGTTCCGGCTGCGTTGGAGCTGCACGACATCACCTTTGGTTATCAACCGGACCGTCCAACGCTGCAAAGGCTGAACCTGATCGTACCGGAAGGGCAGGTCACTGCGCTCGTCGGCCCAAGTGGTGGTGGAAAAAGCACAGTCATGAAGCTGTTGCTAGGCTTTTATCCGCCGGATGAGGGTGTGCTGCGGGTCCGTGGTCGTTCGGCAGGAGAGCTTCGGTTAGATGAGGTCAGGGATTTGATGGCCTATGTACCACAGGAGGCTACGTTGTTCCACGGTACAGTAGCGGATAATATCCGCTTTGGCTCACCGGATGCCACGGATGAGGAAGTAGAGGCTGCGGCCAAAACAGCCTATGCGAGCGGCTTCATAGCCGAGCTGCCAGAGGGCTACGACACGATTGTCGGTGAACGCGGAGCCAACTTATCCGGTGGTCAAAGACAGCGGCTCGCGATTGCTCGCGCTTTGCTCAAAAACGCACCGATTTTGCTGCTGGATGAAGCGACCTCGGCTCTGGATGCTGAATCGGAATATGAAGTCCAGCAGGGCTTAAATGAGCTGATGAAGGATCGTACAACATTAGTCATTGCCCATCGATTGTCTACGATTGAGCGGGCGGATACGATCTGTGTTCTTGCCGAAGGCGAGCTGAAAGAACAGGGTACTCATGACCAACTCCTTGCCAAGGATGGTCATTATGCGAAGCTGTATGAGCTTCAGTTTCGAAAGCATCCCGAGGAACAAACCGCATAAATATGCGAGGTTTCTTTTTAACAATATCTATTTTGCGAGGAGAGAGACATATGACTCAGCACGATATTCAATTGTTTGCATTAAGCCAGCCACAGCAACGTATTTGGTACACGGAGCTTTTATATCCCAATCGCAACACGTCCACGCTTATTACAACGGTTAAAATCAAGGGAACTGTTCACATAGATGCATTGCAGCAGGCAATGAATCAGGTGATTGCACAAAACGATTCTTTTCGCATTAAAATCACTGCTCAGGATGGTATTCCGTATCAATATGTAGAGCCATTTGCTGCACAAAGCATAGAAACGCTCCAGGTTACCCCGGAGGAAGCCGAGCAACTAGTAAACCGTCTTAATTCCAAGCCCTTTTCATTGTTGGATTCCCAGCTCTACCAATTGGTTATTTTGCGGTTGGGAGCAGAAGAAACCTGGTACAATTTCACAATGCACCATATTATTTCAGATGGTGTATCCATGAATCAGGCCATTAATGAAATTACGACGCATTACATGGATATTGTCCATGGTACAGGTCAGGCTACACCGACCAAAGCGAATCCATATCTGGATTTCATTCAGGTGGAGCAAGGCTATGAGCAATCTGACCGTTACCAGAAGGACAAGACATATTGGACAGAAAAGTTTGCCGATTTGCCAGAGACGACAGGTTTAAAATCATACAATCCGTTAACGCTGAGCACAGCTGCACGCCGGGAGAGCTATACACTGGAGACTGAACTGTATCGTGGTGTCAAGGTTTTTTGTGAGGAGCATAAAATCAGTATTTTTACGTTCTTCCTGGCCGCCCTGTATATTTATTTGCATAAAGTGACGGGAGAACAGGATTTAACCGTAGGCACGCTGTACGCTAACCGTACGTCGAAGAAGGAGAAGGATACGATTGGCATGTTCGTCAGCACCGTGGCTACGCGCCTGCTGGTTGAGCCGGAATCCGAGCTGCTGACCTTCCTGCAAGGTGTGGGCAAGGAGCAGTCGTCCATTTTGCGACATCAGCGTTACCCGTACAACAAAATTATTCAGGATTTGCGTGAACAGCAAAGCAGTCTGGATATTCAGCGTCTCTTTGGCGTTTCAATTCAGTATCGTACACTGAGCTTCTCCCGCTTTGATGAAGCCGTTCAGCAGGTGGATACTGATTTCTGTGGAGATACGGTGAATGACTTTGATATTCATATGGTAGATATGCTGGATGACGATAAGTTTATACTCCATCTGGATTATCGTACCGATCTGTTCAGCGAACAGGAGATTGCCCGAATTATTCGACAATTCTTGAGTGTGGCTGAGCATATGGTGAAAGGTCCGCAGAAGCGTATACAGGAGTTGTCACTGATTAGTGATGAGGAGCGGACGCAAATTGTGGATGTATTCAATGCTACAGCAGTGCCATATCCACATGATGCAGGAATTCATGAACTGTTCGAGCAACAGGCAGAGCGTGTGCCGGATCAGACTGCGGTTGTGTTTGGAAACCGTCGTCTAACCTATGGGCAACTGAATGAACAGGCCAACAGACTGGCTCACACGCTGCGCGGTTACGGTGTTACTGTGGAACGAACGGTAGGCATCGTCGCTGAGCGTTCCACAGATATGATCGTCGGCATGCTGGCAATCCTCAAGGCTGGCGGCGCATATGTGCCGATTGACCCGGATTATCCGGCAGAGCGTGTACGCTACCTGCTGGAGGATTCAGGAGCGAAGCTGCTGCTGGTGCAGCATGCGGAGCAGCAGCCGGATGACTACAGCGGAATTGTGCTGGATCTGAGCGATGCTACTGTATACGGGGCAGTGGCTGACCAAGGCTTAAATACCGTACATTTGGAGCAAAACGAGGCTTATCATGCGGATTATACCCATTATACAAATCCGAAAAATGAGATTTCAAAAACGGGTACATTCGGGGATCGACTCGCCTATTTGATGTACACCTCAGGGACAACAGGCCAGCCGAAAGGGGTTATGGTAGAGCACCGTAACGTCGTCCGTCTGGTGAAAAATACAAACTATTCGCAACTGGATGCGGATACCCGCATTTTGCAGACCGGGGCTGTTGTCTTCGACGCGTCCACCTTCGAAATTTGGGGTGCGCTATTGAACGGTGGACAGCTGGTGCTGGTGAGTCAGGATGTCATTTTGGATGCGCCGAAGCTCAAGGAAGCTGTTCGCAGTCATGGCATTACGACGATGTGGCTGACAGCGCCACTCTTTAACCAGCTGTCCCAGCAGGACCTGGAACTGTTCGAGGGGATCCGGGAGCTGCTGGTTGGCGGTGATGTGCTGTCCGTCCCGCATATTAACCGGGTGCTGGAGGCCCATCCGACTCTTCGGATCATCAATGGCTACGGTCCGACGGAAAACACAACCTTTTCCACAACACATGCGATTACTGGCGTGCAAGCCGAATCGGTGCCGATTGGCAGCCCGATCCACAACTCAACGGCGTATGTCGTGGATCGTTCGATGCAGCTCCAGCCTGTCGGAGCATGGGGAGAGCTGATCGTCGGCGGTGACGGGGTGGCACGTGGATACCGGAACCGCCCGGACCTGACGGCAGAAAAGTTCATCGACAGTCCGTTCCGCAGCGGAGAACGGTGCTATCGCACAGGCGACCTGGTGCGCTGGAATGCGGACGGGACGCTGGAATACAAGGGACGGATCGACGCCCAAGTGAAAATCCGTGGGTATCGGATCGAGCTGGGCGAGGTGGAAGCACAGCTGTTGAAGCTGGAGGCGGTGCGAGAAGCGGTCGTAATTGCACGAGAGGATGAGCAGGGGCAAAAGCAGCTCTGCGCTTATATGGTGACTGATACGGAGGTAGCGGCAAGCGAGCTGCGCAGCGCTTTGAGCCAGGAGCTGCCGGGCTACATGGTGCCGTCGTATTTTGTACAGCTGGAGCAATTGCCACTGACGCCTAACGGCAAGGTGGATCGGCGGGCGTTGCCACAGCCGGAGGGAAGTGTGGATTCCGGCGAGGATTATGTAGCCGCACGAACGGATGTGGAGCGGACGCTGGTATCGGTATGGCAATCTGTACTAGGCATTGAGCATATCGGTGTACTGGATAACTTTTTCCATCTGGGAGGCGACTCGATCAAGGCCATTCAGGTGTCTTCGAGACTGCTGCAAAACGGCTATAAACTGGAAATGAGAGAACTGTTCCAATATCCGACGATTGCTGAGCTGAATGGACGGGTGCAGCAGGTGAGCCGCGTTTCCGATCAGGGAGAAGTTAGTGGAGCCGTGGCGTTGACGCCGATTCAGCATTGGTTTATTGAGCAGCAGCCGTCCAAGCCAGAGCACTATAATCAGGCGTTGATGCTGCACCGTGAGGATCGTATGGACGAAACGGCGCTTCGTCAGGCGTTGCAACGTATTGTTGAGCATCATGATGCTTTGCGTATCGTCTTCCGACAGAATGCAGACGGCGGGTATGAAGCATGGAACCGCGGTGTACAAGCAGGTGAGCTTTACAGTCTCGAAGTCGTAGATTTTACGAACGAGCCTGATTTTGCTCACGTGCTGGAAGCCAAAGCCAACGAAATTCAAAGCAGCATCTGTCTGGATGAAGGTCCTCTGGTGAAGCTGGGTCTGTTCCGTTGCTCTGATGGAGATCATTTGCTGGTGGCGATCCACCATTTTGTGGTGGATGGCGTGTCTTGGCGTATTTTGCTGGAGGATTTGGCAACTGGATATGAGCAGGCCTTACAGGGCGAGTCTGTCCGTTTGCCGAATAAGACGGATTCCTTCCGCCTGTGGGCTGGTCAGCTGTCAGCTTATGCGAACAGCACAGCATTGCTGAAGGAACGTGCGTACTGGCAAGAGCTGGAGCAAGCCGGGGCTACTCAAGCAGCTCTGCCCAAGGACTACACTCGCAAATCCGAGGCCAAGCCTTGTCTCCGCGATGACCGCACACTTACGGTAGCGTGGACAGTTGAAGAAACAGAACAATTTTTGAAGCAGGCACACCGTGCTTATAATACGGAAGCGAACGATCTATTGCTGACGGCTCTGGGAACTGCGGTTCACGAGTGGGCAGGCATCAGCCAGGTGCTTGTGAATCTGGAGGGGCACGGTCGGGAGGCTATTTTGCCAGACGTGGATATTACACGTACGGTCGGTTGGTTTACCAGCCAATTCCCAGTTGTGCTGGATATGGGCAAGGATCGGAATGTGGGACGGCGTGTCAAGGATGTCAAGGAAGGGCTGCGCCGTTTGCCGCATAAAGGAATTGGATACGGGATTTTGAGATATCTTTCTGCTGCTGAAGAAGGGGAAGCAGCTTTTGTCGTCGAGCCGGAAATTAGCTTTAACTATCTCGGACAATTCGATCAGGATTTGAAAAATAATGCATTCCGTATGTCTCCTTATTCCCTCGGGGCTTCCATTAGTGACACATTGACCAAGCGGTATGCCCTTGATATCAACGGCATGGTCACAGACGGTGTGCTGGAACTGACGATCAGCTACAGCAGCAAAACGTTCATGAAAAAATCAATCAAAAGACTAGCTGATTTGCTTCAGGAAAGCTTGCGCCAGGTATTAGCTCATTGTGTAGACAAAGAGCTGCCGGAGTTGACACCAAGCGATCTGTCCTTCCAGGGACTAACGGCTGGAGAACTGGAGCACATTGTAGAGCAAACCGCAACTGCGGGAGAGCTGGAAAATATTTATTCGCTAACGCCGATGCAAAAGGGGATCTTGTTCCACGGCTTGATGGAGCCGCAATCGGGGGCGTATTTTGAGCAGGCAACATTTGATTTGCAGGGCAGCTTTCAAGTGGACGCTTTTGCCGAAAGCCTGAATCTGCTGGTGAATCGCCATCAAATCTTCAGAACGAATTTTTATAGCGGCTGGAATGAGCAGCCTTTACAGGTGGTGTATCGTCATAAAGCTGCGGGCTTCCGTTTTGAAGACGTGCGTTCGATGGAGCAAGTAGAATTGGATGCGTACATTGCTGATTTTACTGAGCGAGACAAAGCGGAAGGGTTTAACTTTAGCGCAGGCGAGCTGATGCGAGTATCTATATTACGTACGGGCGAGGAATCGTACCGTTTTGTGTGGAGCTTCCACCATATTTTGATGGACGGCTGGTGCTTGTTCCTGGTTGTCGGGGAAGCCTTCAATACGTATTTTGCATTGCTCGAAGATCAGAAGCCGGAGCTTGCCCCGGTAACGCCATATAGCGAATATATCGAATGGCTGGAAAGGCAGGACAACGCGGAAGCAGAACGGTTCTGGAGTGACTATTTTGCCGGCTTTGAACAGCAGACGGTGTTGCCGCAAGCGAAGCAGTTGGACGGTCATACCAAGGGATATGAAGCTGACAAGCTTTCGTTTACGCTGAGCCGTGAAGTGACGGAACGGATGAACAAGCTGGTCAAGCAGCAGCAGGTGACGGTCAATACGCTGCTGCAAGCGGCATGGGGAGTTGTGCTGCAACGATATAACAATAGTCGGGATGTCGTATTTGGCAGTGTTGTATCCGGTAGATCAGCGGATATTCCGGGCATCGATAAAATGATCGGTTTGTTCATTAATACGGTTCCTGTACGGATTCACAGCGGGGAAGATGTTACGTTCGCTGGGCTGATGAAGCAGACACAGGAGCAGGCGCTTGCTTCCCGTGCCTATGAAACCTATCCGTTGTATGAAATTCAGGCCCTGACAGAGCAGAAGCAGGATTTGGTAAACCATATTATGGTGTTTGAAAACTATCCGGTGGAACAGAGCATGGAGCAAATGGGCAACCGTAACACGAACGGCTTTGCCATTGCGAATGCTTCCGTGTCGGAGCAAACGAACTATGATTTCAATATTACAGTTGTGCCGGGTGATGAAATCGGTGTTCATTTTGAATACAACGCGCTGGTGTTTGAACGCGCAGCTATTGAGCAAATCCGCGAGCATTTGCTGCATATCGTAGAGGAAGCGATTAACAGACCGGATGCGCTGGTAGATGAGCTTGAACTGGTGACTGCTGAGGAAAAAGCGAAGATCATCGACGGTTTTGGTTCAGTTGGCGTGTCTGCTTGGAGTGATGCGAAGGAAGTCGAGTGGTTGTTCCACGCCTATGTGGAAGAACAGGCGCAGCTTGTACCGGATCACGTGGCGGTTGTGTACGAGGAGCAACAACTTACGTACCACAAACTCAACGAGCGTGCGAACCAATTGGCTCGTAGATTGCGAAATGAAGGCATTGGACGCGAGTCGATTGTCGGCATCTTGAGCGAACGATCGGTGGACATGCTGGTGGGCGTACTGGCGGTGTGGAAGGCTGGAGGCGCATATGTGCCGCTGGATGCAGACTATCCGTCGGAGCGTATTCGTTTCATGCTGGAGGACAGTGGCGCGACGGTGCTACTGACCCAAACAGGCTTGCAGGAGCGTGCACAAGTATGGCTGGAGGAAAGCCAAGCTATATCCGAACCAGCAACAGGAC
Organism: Paenibacillus sp. FSL R10-2782; assembly: GCF_038592985.1. NCBI lineage: Bacteria > Bacillati > Bacillota > Bacilli > Caryophanales > Paenibacillaceae > Paenibacillus > Paenibacillus sp. FSL R10-2782. Next base: position 2,514,987 of record NZ_CP151951.1, read on the forward strand.
TGCGCCTGCAGACT